>NZ_CP011318.1:0-4399611 GCF_001865655.1 Maribacter sp. 1_2014MBL_MicDiv | reverse complement strand
AATTGATTGTCATTGATTTTGACCTTTTTTTTTCTCATGTTCGTTTACCGCTTAGGGGAGCTTTTAAATATATACTTTTTACTTGAAATAAATGCGAACAAACGAAATTTCTTTTAGAATAAGATACAGTGAGACGGATCAAATGGGAGTTGTCTATCATGGAAACTATGCTCAGTATTTAGAATTAGCAAGAGTTGAATGGTTAAGGTCGTTAGGAATTTCTTACAAAAGTATGGAGGAGGGCGGAATTATGCTTCCGGTGATTAGTTTGTCCATTAAATATTTGAAATCTGCGAAGTATGATGATTTGGTAACCGTAAAGGTAATTTTGACGAAAAAACCTGCGGTTAGAATTGAATTTGATTATGAAATGACAAATGAAGCGGGAGAATTATTGGCGACCGCAAATACGGTTTTGGTATTTATGGATATGAAAAGAAATAGACCCACTAAATGTCCGCAGATATTATTGGACAAATTGGAATATTAAAGATTAGACGTTTGCCTTGATTTCTAATTTGTGATGTGCTTTAAAAAGTTTCATTGTTTTTTTAAAATCACTTTTATTTACAGCTAAAATCATTTTGCATTTCAAATGCAAATCTTGTGATACAATGGTTAGTTGGTGTTTTTTGACCAAACGCATTACGATGTCCATTTCTGAATATTCAAAAGTAACGGTTAGTTCTTCTTGTAATACTTTGGTGATTATTGCCGCATTTTCCAATGCTAGCTTTGCAGTTTCCTTGTAAGCACTGATCAATCCACCAACACCTAGTTTGGTGCCGCCAAATATTCGTACCACTGCAACTAGAATGTTGGTTACATCAAAAGATTGTATTTGCCCATAAATTGGCATACCGGCAGAATTGTTGGGTTCTCCATCGTCATTGGCACGATAAGACTTGGATTCAACACCCATTTGCCATGCGTAGCACACATGGTTGGCGGTTGGGTATTCTTTTCTTAATGCCTCTATGTGTTCTTTAATACTGTCTTCGTCGTAAACCGGAAAGCAATACCCGTAAAATTTACTTTTTCGCTCTTTGAACAATATGGGTTCAGAAGGTTTTGAAATGGTTTTATAGGTGTCCATATACGTAGTGCCAAGCAGAATTTAAAGGTACATCATTATTTTAGGACCAAAAGCCACCAGAATAATACTGAAAATTGCCAAACCTATACCAAACCAGTTTTTAATGCTTAATCTTTCTTTAAACAATAGTATGCCTAAAAGCGTGGAGAACATTACAATGGCCACATTGTTAATAGTAAACACAGATGCACTGTTCCAAGTTGGGTGCTGTAAGGCTTTTAATAAGAAATATATGGAGAAGTAATTGGGGACACCTAAACAAATTCCACCAATAATATTTTTGAAATTTATTTTTAATCGTTGTTGGGTGGATTTATATGCGATAAAAAATAAGCCGAATATCCCTGCAGATGCAAATACCGTTGCGGAGAACAGTGCGTATTCTTCTTCGGGCATATGTGCATCTTGAAAGTATTTTATGCTTGTGTCTATTATGCCTGATCCTAGAAAAACTAAGACCGGTAGGGCAAATGCCCATTTTTCAGCTTTTATTTTGTTTTCCTTTAAAGAAGTGAAGTAAACGGCCAACAATGCGAGAATTATTCCTAAAATTTCTAATATGCTTAAAACTTCCCTGTAGAAGAATACTCCAAACAATACCGGAATGGTGAGTGACATTTTAGTGGCAACAGAAGCTACGGATACACCTAGCTTTTGTGAAGTGGCTGCCATTAAATTAAATATTAGTATGAAAAATAGACCAAGAAGTAGACTTCCCCAAAACCAGCTCTTTTGTGGTATGTCATATACATTGATCGGTTCTTTATAATATAGTAAGCCGACAATGCAAGCAATGAAGTAGTTAGTGATAATGGCATAAATTGTTTGTACCCGATACTTGGCATATAATTTAAAAACCACAAAGATTAAGCTGGAGAAAAGAATACTGAGCGCTAAATACATTTATACTATGCGGCTTAAAGTTTCTAAAACATCTTCTTTACCTACTTGAAGATTCCAACACTGTATTCCTAGTTTAGACGCGCTATCTGTGTTTTCTTTGGTATCATCAATGAAAAAAGTTTCTGATGCGTTCAAATTATTATCGCTAAGCACCTTTTCATATATATTGGCATTAGGTTTTCGCATTTTCATTTCTTGTGATAGGTAGAACACCTCAAAACAATTTTTAAACCTTAAAAACCGCTCCATTCCCATAGACTCCTTAACCTTGTCAATGTGAAGATCGTTAGTATTGCTCAACAAGAACAGTCGGTATTGATTGTCGGCTTTCAACTTTTCAATAAACTTTAGGCGTTCTTCCGGAAAGTCCAGTATAATGGAGTTCCAGGCATCTATAATCTGAGTTTTAGAAGCGTTGGTGAAAATGCCTTGTAGTTTTTCAACAAACACGTCAGACGTTATTAAGCCCATTTCATATGACTTGAAAATGGCATCTAAATCCGGAGTCAATTCGGTAAATCCAAATTTTGCCATTTCTATTAATGGCGCTTGTTTGTCAAGATTGATAAATATATCACCAAAATCGAAAATTATATTTTTAATCATTTCTAAGTATGGTTAGTTGGTCGGTCAAAATTTTTATTTGTTTTATTATTCGTCCTGTGGGTTTTGGAGCTTTTATTCCTTTTTGAAATTCGGTTGCTCCTTTGAAGATTCGAGCTTCGTCCCATAAGTCAGCATCAATAAAACTTTGCAATGTTTGTGATCCGCCTTCAATAATGACACTTTGTAGCTGCTCTTCAAACATCAGATTACATAATTGCAGTGGTAATTGAGATTCAAAATTCAAAATTTTATAGCTAACACCTTTAACGTACTTTGTGGTATCTGCTATTTGTGTACATACTATCGTTTTTTGCTTTCCATCTAAAACATGAAAATCTTTAGAAATCCTTAGATTTCTATCAAGAACAATTCGTGTAGGTGCTTTTCCCGTCCACTGTCTAATATTCAATTGTGGGTTGTCAGCTAACACAGTGTTGGTACCTACTAGTATACTTGGTTCTTCACTACGCCATTTGTGTACCAATTGCCGAGATTTGGTGTTTGTAATCCAATAAGGCTTCTTTTCTTCTTCTCGTTTTAAAGACTCTGGAGCAATAAATCCGTCAGATGTTTCCGCCCATTTTAAAATAATGTAGGGCCTCTTTTTGGTAAAAAAAGTTAAGAATCGTTTATGGTGTTCCGCGCATTCTTGTTCTAAAACACCAACATTTACTTCGCAACCCGCCGCTTTCAATTTTTTTATACCATTACCGGCTACTTTTTCATGAGGGTCTTTTAACCCAATGACAACCTTAGGTATTCCCATTTTTACGATTAAATCCGCACAAGGTGGAGTTTTGCCATAATGAGAGCAAGGTTCTAAGGTTACATAAATAGTAGCATTTTTGAGTAGCGTACTGTCTTTTACCGAGTTTATAGCATTCACCTCGGCATGTGAACCACCATAAGCACTGGTAAACCCTTCACCAATAATAGTGTCATTATACACAATTACTGCACCTACCATGGGGTTGGGCGCTGTAGTACCCAATCCGTTTTTTGCAATTTCAATACACCGTTGCATATATTTCTCATCTGCAGAAAGTGCGTTTGATTGAGATGGTATTGAATTTGTAGAATCAAGATTATTAATGGACATCAAACTTTACCTTTATACGCATATCACGTATCTTCACACCTCAAAAATAGTACTTTAAAACCTATTGCATAGTTCATATGGAAAATGTCGTGATACGTGAAATTAAAAAGGAAGATAATCCGCAAGTTGCTAGGGTAATACGGCAGGTATTGGAAGATTTGGGAGTGCCAAAAGTGGGCACGGCCTATGAAGACCCTTCATTGGATAACATGTATGAGCATTATAATAAACCCAAGGCCACTTATTTTGTGATCGAAGAAAATGGTTCAATTTTAGGCTGTGCCGGTGTTGCACAACTAGATAATTACAACGGTAATGTTTGTGAGCTTCAGAAAATGTACTTTTTGCAAGAAGCCAGAGGCAAAGGGGCAGGTCATAAGATGATCAATGTATGTTTGGATAAAGCCAAGGAATATGGTTTTGATGCCTGTTATTTGGAGACAATGCCCTATATGGAAGCTGCCCAAAAATTGTATAAGAAGATAGGCTTTGAATATATAGATGCCCGTATGGGAGATACCGGTCATTATTCCTGTCCTATATTTATGCTTAAAACATTTTAATTGTGCAGTTAAAAGAGGTTAAGAATATTTTTCATGCAGAATTAGATGCTATCTATGGAAAAGATGAAGTAAACAGCTTTTTCTATCTACTTATTGAGCACTATTTTGAATTAGAACGTTTTGTATTGGCGTTACAACCTAATCTTAATATAGAAAAAGAACAAGAGACTATATTGTTTAAGGCGTTATCCGAATTGAAGTTACATAAACCTATTCAACATATTACAGGTACGGCATATTTTATGGATTTGGACTTTACCGTAAATGAACACGTATTAATACCTAGACCAGAAACCGAAGAATTGGTTCGTTGGGTGTTGGATGATGTCAAAGAAGTAAAACATTCCTTAAGTATTTTAGATATGGGTACAGGCAGTGGTTGTATTCCTATTTCGTTAGATAAAAATCTGGTGGATGCTAAAGTGTATGCTTTAGATGTTTCGCCTCAAGCCTTAGTGGTTGCTGAAGAAAACAATAGAACGCTTGGTGCAAATGTTACGTTTGTTAAGGCGGATATGTTGTCCTTACATTCTAAAACCTCAGCAAAAGAATTAGATCAAAAATTTGATATTATTATTTCCAATCCGCCTTATGTGCGAGAATTGGAAAAAGCAGAAATGCAAAATAATGTAATAGACCATGAGCCAAGTTTGGCACTTTTTGTTCCAGATGAAGACCCGTTAAAGTTTTACAAGGCAGTAGTAAATTTTGCATCTGAACACTTGAATAAAAATGGTTGTCTGTATTTGGAAATCAATCAGTATTTAGGAGAAGAAACCAAGCAAATATTACAACAATCTAACTTTAAGACTATTGATTTAAGACTAGATATGTTTGGTAATGACCGTATGATAAAAGGAATAAGAAAATGAAAAGTATTGTAGTGTTTTGCGGTAGTAGTGAAGGTATTGTTTCTGATTATGGAGTAAAAGCATATGAACTGGGAGAGACTTTTGCAAAGAAAGATATAAAGCTTGTATATGGTGGAGCCAAAATTGGCATTATGGGTAAAGTTGCCGAAGGTGTTTTAAATAATAAAGGAAAGGTAATAGGGGTAATTCCTGTATTTTTAAAGAAAAAAGAAGTAGTTCATGAGGGGTTGACAGAATTGATTGTCACCCAAAATATGCATGAGCGCAAATTAAAAATGCATGAACTATCTGACGGAATAATAATGCTCCCTGGAGGATTTGGTACTTTAGAAGAGTTTTTTGAAATGTTGACTTGGTCGCAGCTTGGGTTGCATCAATACCCCATAGGAATTTTGAATACCAATGGTTTTTACGATTCCCTATTGCAAATGATGCATGACATGGTCCAGAACGGATTTGTTAAAAAAGAACATTTAAATACTATTTTGGTAGATGATACTATAGAAACCCTATTGCATAAAATGGAAAACTATACACCATTGCCTATACCAAAATGGATCAATAAAGAACAGCTTTAATAATTATGAAGGCAAAGATTGAAGAACTAAGAAAAGAGTTGCGAGAGCATAATCACAATTATTATGTGTTGGATAACCCGACCATTTCAGATTATGAATTCGATATGAAATTGAAAGAATTACAGGATTTGGAAGCTAAACATCCTGAATTTTATGATGCCAGTTCGCCATCATTACGTGTAGGTGGTATGATCACCAAGAATTTTGCAACCGTAGTTCATGAGCATAGAATGTACTCTTTAGATAATTCATACTCTAAAGAAGATTTAGAAGATTGGGAGAAACGTATTCAGCGTAATTTGGGAGACGTACCTGTTGAATTTACTTGTGAGTTAAAATATGATGGCGCATCTATCAGTATAACTTATGAACAAGGTAAACTGGTAAGAGCGGTTACCCGTGGTGACGGAATTCAAGGGGATGATGTTACCAATAATATAAAAACCATTAAATCGGTTCCGCTCCAGTTAAAAGGAGATTATCCAGATAAGTTTGATATACGAGGAGAAATAGTATTACCGTTCGACGGATTTCAGAAAATGAACGAAGAACGCATTGCCAATGGAGAAGAGCCGTATATGAATCCGCGAAATACGGCATCGGGTAGTTTAAAACTTCAAGATAGCAGTGTTGTTGCACAGAGACCTTTAGATTGTTTGCTGTACAGTATTGTAGGTAGAAACCTGAATATTGACTCTCAATTTCATATGTTGGAGAAAGCACGAGAATGGGGCTTTAAAGTACCAACTGTTGCCAAACTTTGTAAAACTACAGATGAGGTAATGGCATTTGTTGAGGAGTGGGATGTAAAACGCCATGAGTTGCCTTATGAAACCGATGGTGTGGTCATTAAAGTAAATAGCCTTCAAAACCAAGAAGAACTTGGTTTTACCTCAAAAGCCCCACGATGGGCAATGGCGTATAAATTTAAGGCAGAACAGGTTTTTACCACTTTAAATGAAATTACCTATCAAGTAGGGCGTACAGGCGCAATAACACCGGTAGCCAATCTAGAACCGGTATTATTGGCAGGTACAACGGTAAAAAGAGCATCGTTACATAATGCCGACCAAATAGAAAAATTGGATATTAGGGTAGGCGATACCGTATTTGTAGAAAAAGGCGGAGAAATTATCCCTAAGATTATAGCGGTAGATCTTTCGAAAAGACCAGCAGATTCCCAACCAACGGAATATATTCATGAATGTCCAGAATGTGGTACCGAGCTTACTCGTACAGCGGGTGATGCAAAACATTATTGCCCAAATGAATACGGTTGTCCGCCACAAATAACCGGTAGAATTCAGCATTTCATTTCTAGAAAGGCGATGGATATTGAAGGTTTGGGTGGCGAGACGGTAGAATTACTGTTTAAAGTAGGGTTGATAGACGATTATGCCGATTTATATAAACTCACCAAAGAAGATGTTTTACCCTTAGAACGAATGGCAGAGAAGTCTGCCGAAAATTTAGTAAACGGAGTAGCGGAATCTGTAAAAGTACCTTTTGAACGTGTGTTGTTTGCTTTAGGTATTCGCTTTGTAGGCGAGACCGTGGCTAAGAAATTGGCAAAAGCATATAAAAACATAGATGCTTTAAAAGAAGCGACGCTAGAGCATTTAACTTCTGTAGATGAGATTGGGGAGCGCATAGCGCAAAGTGTCATCGACTTTTTTGCGAACGAGAAGAATATAGATGCCATAGAGAGATTACGAAGCTTTGGCGTACAATTATCAATATCTGAAGAAAAGTTACAAAATCAGACCGATACCTTGGCGGGTAATACCTTTGTGGTTTCCGGAGTATTTGAGATTTTAAGTAGAGATGAGCTCAAAAAGAAAATAGAGGATAATGGTGGTAAAGTAGGCTCTTCTATATCTTCTAAAACTAGTTATTTGGTTGCGGGAGATAAAATGGGACCTAGTAAGCTTGCAAAGGCAGAAAAACTGGGTATACCCATTATCAGTGAGCAAGATTTTATAAACATGTTAGCATAGATCATTATGGATATTTTTACAATAATTTCAGTACTTGTTTTTCTTTCGGCAATTTTTGGATATATAAATGCCCGCTTTTTAAAACTACCCAATAGTATTGGCTTAATGTTGATTACAATTGTGTTTACTTTAGCTGTATTTGCCATAGGCTATATAGACGATACGTTAATAAACGCAGAACGCTACATCATTACACAGATAGATTTCAAGTCTGTTCTGCTAGATATAATGTTGAGTTTCTTGTTATTTGCAGGGGCGCTGCATACCAATTTTGAACAGCTGAAAGTACAACGTTGGCCTATATTGGTGTTCTCTACACTAGGTGTTTTGGTGTCTACCTTTTTAGTGGGGACCAGTATGTATTATTTGTTGCAGTTGTTGGGTATGCAGATCAATTTCATTTACTGTTTGTTATTTGGATCTCTTATATCACCAACAGATCCTATTGCCGTTTTGGGAATTTTAAAAAAGGCTGGTGCGCCAAAAAAGTTGGAAACCAAAATTGTGGGAGAATCATTGTTCAATGACGGAGTAGGGGTCGTTGTATTCTTAACGATATTTCAACTGGCATCTGCAACCGAGGTAGCTGTATCTCCATTAGATATTATAGAACTATTTGGAGTTGAGGTAATTGGCGGGTTGGCATTAGGTCTGGCCCTAGGTTGGGGAACGTATAAGTTAATGCGATCTATTGACGATTATGATATAGAGGTGATCATTACATTGGCAACGGTAATGGTAGGTACATTGATAGCACAGAAATTCCATTTATCGGCACCTTTGGCAATGGTAGCTGCAGGTTTGGTGGTTGGTAACGACACCGTTCGTAATTCTGCCATGTCAGAGACCACGGAGACTTACGTAGATAAATTTTGGGAGCTTTTAGATATTCTGTTGAATACCTTGTTATTTGTATTGATAGGGATGGAAATGCTGGTACTGACATTTAAAACAGAATATATTCTTGCAGGTTTATTGGCAATTCCGCTAGTATTGCTTTGTCGCTATCTTTCATTAATGCTTCCTATTAAATTCTTTGAAAAGAAGTTGGATTTTGTGCCAAGAACCAATTTGGTCATGACATGGGGAGGATTACGCGGTGGTATATCTATAGCATTGGCATTAGGTCTTTCAGATGACATGCATAGAGACGCTTTTTTAGTGATAACCTACATAGTTGTGGTGTTCTCGATAATAGGGCAAGGCTTAACCGTTGAAAAATTGATTAAAAGCGTAGTGAAATGATACCTAAGACCTATCTTGAATTTGAAAAGAGTTTGGAATTCACCAATGTGCCAAAAGATTGGTCAAACGGACTAAAAGCTGCATGGTACGATGCCAAAGGCGATTGGGAAGCTTCTCATAATATTGCCCAAGACATGCACAATGAACTTGGTAGTTGGTTGCATGCCTATTTGCACAGAAAAGAAGGTGATCGGTTTAATGCCGGATATTGGTATAGATTAGCGAATAAAGAATATCCCACAATTACCTTAGACGAGGAGTTAAAGATGATTGTGGAATCTATTATTATGAGTTAAGTACTAATTTGTTTCCTCCAGTTCTATTGCATGTGTTACCTCACCGCTTCCTCTAGAGTCTTTAGCTTTTACTTTAAAAACGGCATTGCCATTAAAGTCTGAATTAAATCTTATAGTAGCAATAGATTTAGAAGTAGAACCGGTAGCACTTTCTTCGATATTAATAATTTCCATACTCCCAGACTCAATAGTCCATGTGAAAAGAGCAACTCGAGCGTTATATTCTGCGGCGAACGTTATGGTTTCGTTTGGCAAAGCATAGTCTGCACCATTCAAACAAACCTTAACTCCTGTAGGTGAAAAGTCTCCTAAATTACATGTGGTAACACTTTTTGGGTTTAAACTTGCATCATCATTGTCATCATTTGAACATGAAAATTGAAATGTAGTTATGACGATTAGAAATAATAGTTTAATCGACTTTTTCATTGGTGCAGCTTTAAATTGGTTATAGTAGGAAATAATAACTCTAAAATAGGAAAAATAGTACATAGAATTATCTGTTCAACATTTTTTATATCTTATTATCCCTTTGTAGTTGAAAGTTTCCATTTTGGTCTATCATTTTAGAAAATCGGCAAAGTTCCTTGAACGAAGATGCAAGAACTTTGTAGTATGAAAAAAATATCAAACTTCGGAATATTTACACTGCTGTTCGTCAGTAGTTTAACGATAATGGTAGGTACGGTGATAGCACCTTCATTATCAGGAATAATGCAGCATAAAGATCTAAGCTTTTCACCAAGTTGGTTAATTACCTTACCATCATTGGGTGTTGTGGTTTTTGCCCCGATTATAGGACGCACCTTGAATAAACTGGGAGCATTAAAACTGTTGTGTTTTGGTTTAGTGCCTTATGCGTTTTTAGGAGTTATTGGTGCGTTTATAGATAACGATTATGTTTTAATTGTTGATCGGTTTTTATTGGGTGGGGCAACGGTTGCAGTTCAGGTTTCCGTAACAGCTTACATTGCAGAAAAATTTAGCGGTGAACATCGAATGAAAATGATTGCTTGGCAAGGAATGGCAATTGAGTTAGGTGGTGTCGTTTTCTTGGCAATTGGGGGTATTCTGGGTGAACTAAATTGGCAGTATCCTTTCTATATCTATCTGGTTGCATTGATCTGTTTGATATTAGTCTTAAAGGCATTGCCCAAGGTAAATAAACGTGTAGTTGATGAATCATTGAAAACGATAGTAACCAAAAAATATAAGCAAGGAGTCAAAGTAATATTTATTGCGGCTCTTTTAGCAATGATGTTGTTTTTTATAGGATTTGTGACCCTACCATTATATTTGCCATCTGCTTTTAATTTTAGTGAGTCGGAAACCGGCTATTTAATGTCCTTTATATCGCTGATTGCCATTATTACTGCGAGCCAAATGCCTAAAATGGTAAAATGGTTTGGAGACGGAAGAACGGTAGCGCTTGGTTTCTTATTCTTTATGCTTGGTTATTTGGTTCTGGCAACTACCATGAGTATACCGTTTTTAGGGTTGATAGCACTATTTATAGGAATTGGTTTTGGGTTTACGATCCCATTATTAAATCACATGATGATAGAGGTGAGCAATGCTCAAAATCAAGGTAAAAACTTAGGGTTGTTTTCAATGGGCGTTTTTGGAGGTCAATTTCTATCTACGTTTGTGGAATATATTTCTAACAACAACATGGCAATTTACGGGGTTTCAGCGGTATTTGCCTTGTTTATAGGTGTTGTTATATTTTTTAGTTTTAGAAAATTGAGAAAAGATTAGGGTTACTTGAATTCTAGTTATTTTTATAGACTTCTATGAAAGTTTATGAATTTGAATACCTGGAAAACTAAAATTAAGATTGATTTAAATTTCGATACAAAGACGGAGTTGTTATCAGGTAATTCTATGGGTATTTACTTTGAGTTTTATTCGGTAAATAACATTATTGTACATTTTAAGCCTTTAAATGAATTATTTAAAAATAGTGTTTACACCGGTAATAGCGGTGTGCTTTTAAATTTTGAGCGCGATTTAATAGATGAAGATGATGTAGAGTACGCATTAGATGTTATGTCGCTTTTCAATAAATACCCTCAATTAAATATCAGATCTGAAAAAGAAGTAACTCAAGTAAAGAAGTTGATTGAGATGTTGAAAGGTGAGTATTTTGGAGAGAACGTATCTTACATAATGCTTAAAACATTATTGAAAGTACTCTTGTTACATTTAATCCGGTTTCAGAACAATGAATTGTTGCCACAAGACATTCATCAAAAAAGAGTGTTTCAGTTTTTAGAATTGATGGAAATTAATTTTTTGAATGAAACCAATGCAGAATATTATGCAGATCAATTAGGGATAAGTACAAAGCGATTAAATCAGGTGCTTCAAGAAAAGTTGAACCTTACCGCAAAACAAGTGATACAGCAAAGACAAATAACAGAGGCAAAACGCAAACTTATAAGAAGCGAGATCACTACAAAGAAATTGGCTTTTGACCTAGGGTTTGAGTCTATAAGCAGTTTTTCCCGCTTTTTTAAAAAGAATGTGGGTGTTAGTCCAACCGCTTTCAAGGCTCAGCAAAAATCTTAAAATTTAAATTTGGAGCAAAAAAAATCGGAATTACTTAGTAATTCCGATTCTTGCAATGCTATAAAAGCAACTAGATCATTTTAAAATCCAGAAGAATTTCTCCTTCTATGGAAGCCTGTAAATGGTCTCCTTTAAAAGTTTCACCTGCACCAACAGCTGGCGTTCCGGTAAAAATCATGTCGCCCGGATTTAAGGTCATAAAAGTAGAAACAAAACTGATGATTTCGGCAAAGTTATAAATGATGTAACCGGTGTTGCCAACTTGCTTCTTTTCACCATTGATGACTAAATCAAAGTTAATATTATCCAATTCGGGAAAATCGGAAATAGGTTTAAAACCAGAAATAGGTGAGGCGCCGTCAAAACCTTTGGCCAAAGCCCAAGGACCTTTCTTTTCTCTGCTGGCAGTAAGTACATCCTTTGCTGTATAATCTATTCCAATACCTATTTCGGAAATGTATGAGTTTGCTTGCTCTACAGAAACGTTTTTAGCAGTTTTACCAATTTTCACGACCAATTCTACCTCATAGATCAATTGATTGGTAATCGCAGGGAATTCAACATCCTTGCTTTCCGTTACCAATGATGAATCTGGTTTGGTGAATATTAGTTGTACATCATTTTTTAAATCATCAATTTCAGATTTATCTAAAACATAGTTTTTGCCAATGCCTATAATTTTCATTGCTGAGGTGTTAGAGTATTATTAATTTTGAAGTGAAATTAAACAATCTGGCGAGTATTATTTATTGTTTTAATTGAAATCACATTAACATCATTTTTTGTTTAAAGATGAGGTATATATGTTATGATATAGTATGGATTGTTTTAAGCGCCGATATGGTAGCTTCTTTTCTAATGGCATTAAATTTTTGAATATTGATTGTGTCACTCTTTGGTTCAAGATTAGTAGCAAAGAAATAAACATCGTTGCCTACTTCTATATACCCAACGAACCAGCCATTATATTGGTTGTTGGCAATAGATAATCCGGTTTTTCCGCTAAGTGTAAAAGCGCTATTTTCATCAATGAGCAAAATGGTCTTTACGATTTTTGTAGTTCTTTTGGATATGGGAAGCTTATTGGTATAAAATCGTTTTAAGAAATCTATTTGTTGCATTTGGTTTATTCTAGATTCGCCTTCTAACCAAAAATCGGTAATGTTGGAATCATCAATTTTTAAATTGCCATATTGCAATTTATTTACATACTGGTTCATTTGTTGAGGTCCAATTTTTGACGCCACTGACTGATAACAAGGAACGCAAGAAAACTGAAATGCATCACGTAAAACTAAATCTTGCTCCCAGAGATCTAACCATTTTTGTTCTCCATCCCATTTAAATATTGTTGAATCGCTTTCAATAACTCCCGTTTCCAATCCAATAATAGTATTTATGATTTTAAAGGTTGATGCTGGCAGTTTACCTTGTAATGCCCAATCAAAATTATTGGAATAGTAGGTGTCTTTAGTAAGGTTATAAATTACAATAGAACCGTTAGTATCTTCCTTATCAATGATAGTTTGAATTTCAGACTTTTTAATTTTGTTTATATTCCTCTCAACGGTTGCCTCTTCTTCAGTCTTCTTTTGTTGTTTACAAGAGGTAAAACAGATGAATAAAAATAAGAGTAAATGTAATTTCATGAGGTAAATGCTTGGATAGAATAACGATGATTTAAATATAATCAATCGGTGTTTAATCATTTACGGAAAATACTTTTGAATTAAATGTAAAGCAATAAAAAAGCGACAGTGAATGAACATTGTCGCCAAATGATTTAAAATCTATTGAAGTAAATAAGAATGTGGTTAGTAAAGACTACCCATTGCATCTATTTTCTTTTCAAGATATTCTTCTTTACTATTTTTCAATTGATTTTGCTTTGCTAAAGCTGTCAACTTAAGATTGTTTTTAATGGAGAATTTAAGCTTCATATATTTCTCTTGTAAAACACCAAGATGATCCTCAAGCCCTTCAGAATGGATGTTTAATTGCATAATTTTAAAATTTAGATATATTCTAAGGTAAAAATTAATTGACTGATAATCATTTATTTAAATGGAAATTGAATGTAATTAGGTGAGAAATATGAATTTGATTTTATATAGGGTTCTTAATTACTGAACTCTTTTTTTAGAGGTGTTTTTTTAATGTATTCGTAAAATAGGTATATGCCTTAATAATTGATTTGGATTGGATTTAGGAAGGTTTCAAATATTTCTTAAAACAAACACTATTCTCCATTTCCTCGTAGGGCGGATAGTTTTCAATAATTTTGTAGTTGTTCTTCTTATACAGTGCAATAGCTTCCGGTTGGCGCAATCCGGTTTCCAAAACAGCGTAGGAGTAATTTAATTCTTTTGCCCACTCTTCTAGTACCCTTAGTGCTTTTGAGGCAATGCCTTTTCCTCGAAAATCTGGTTGAACAAACATTCGCTTAATCTCGACCGAGTCTTCATTAAATTCTTTGAATGCGCCACAGGCCACAAGTGTTTTGTCCGAATAAAAAACAACACAGTTTTTCAATGCATCAATACCGTTGAATTGTGCGTAGAAAGCATTTTCATCACCATCACGTAATGCCAAATCAGCATCGAGCAAAGCAACTAATTCTTTAAAGTTTTTATTATCACTAGAACAACGTTTATAGTAAAGCATAAGAGGTCTCTTTTTTAGACTTTAATGGAATATCCATCCGCATTAACCGTGCTATTGTCAAAATAAAAATCAATTCTACCTAGATTTACTCCAAAACACCCAACTTGATTTACAAGAATATCACGCTCTACGGCATTACTAACTACAGTAGGTTGATCTAGAAAGGTGTGAGTGTGCCCACCAATAATCAAATCTGTATATTTCGTTTTTTTAGCGAGCTTTAAATCATCTGGTTTTTGACTTTTATACTCATACCCTAAATGAGAAAGACATATGACCAAATCGCACTTTTCTTCTTCTTTAAGTTTAGTTTCCATATCTATCGCAAGTTCATAAGGGTCAAGAAATACGGTCTCTTTGTAAAGTTGTTTGGTTACCAATCCGTCCAATTTAATTCCTAATCCGTAAACACCTACCTTAATTCCGTCTTTTTCATAAATTTTATAAGGCTGTGTTAATCCGTCTAAAACGGTATTGGAAAAATCATAATTAGCACTGATAAAATTAAACTTGGCATATGGCATTTGAGCCAATAGACCGTCAATACCATTATCAAAATCATGGTTTCCAATGGTAGTAGCGTCATAATTGAGCATGCTCATTAGTTTAAATTCTAACTCACCGCCATAAAAGTTGAAGTATGGAGTACCTTGAAAAATATCACCGGCATCAAAAAGAAAAGTATTCGGATTCTCTTTTCTGATACTATCTACCAAACCAGCTCTACGCGCCAAACCGCCTAAGCCTGGAAAATCTGCATGATTGTTAGGGAAAGCGTCTACGTGACTGTGTACGTCATTGGTGTGTAAAATGGTAATGTGTTTTTTTGTGGCAACGTTGCAAGAGTTTAAGCTAAGTCCGCCCAAAGTCAATAAACCAGAGGTTGCAGCCGTATTTTTTATAAATTTTCTTCTTTCCATTTTACTGTAATTGATAATATCTTAAATCTACTTTTGGGGCTAGGGTATCCACTTTGGAAAAGAAATCTATCATGGTATTTCTTATTTTGTAATCGGTTTCCGTTTTTGAAATGGCATCTTTGAAAAATCCCATATTGTCGCCACCAGTTACCAAATAATCTGATGTAGCCACATAGTAGGATTTATTTTTGTCAATAGGTTTACCGTCCACAGTAAAGGCTTTGACTGTGTTATTTTTATTCAATATAAGCTGTGCGCCTGCAATGGGGTGCGCTCGTTTAGAGTGTATAAGGTAGTCTACCATTTTCATTAACGATTCACCTTTTAATTCTACTACGACAACGGAATTTTCAAAAGGCATTACCTCATAAGCGGTTCTGGAAGTAACGTTGCCTTTGGAGATAATAG
The DNA here is from genome assembly GCF_001865655.1 of Maribacter sp. 1_2014MBL_MicDiv. Taxonomy (NCBI): domain Bacteria; kingdom Pseudomonadati; phylum Bacteroidota; class Flavobacteriia; order Flavobacteriales; family Flavobacteriaceae; genus Maribacter; species Maribacter sp. 1_2014MBL_MicDiv. The sequence continues at coordinate 4,383,793 of NZ_CP011318.1, read as the reverse complement.
AGCGTATACCGCCATGGTTCAATAAAACCATATCTATATTGTGGCCAGTTCGTTTCTTGAATATAGGATTGGTTTCACTTAGAACAATATCCGCCATTAAATTACCCGCTGTAGTGTTGAATTTTCCATCGGTTTTAGATATAACGAACGGAGCATAGGCCAACGTACTATCTAAAATACTTTCTACACGATCATGAAAAGGTTGAATAAATTTTTGAATACTGTCAACAGTGGTAAAACTGCTATCAATTGCTATTTGCTTGCCAGTCAGTTCGGTAAGGTGTTCCGGAGCATTTTTGCAAGACGCTAAAACCATAAATGTTATAAATATAACATAATGTTTTATATTTAAAATATCAAAGTGTTTTAACTTCGCCATATAGTTGCAGGGATATTATTTACATTTGTCTAAATGTAAAAATACATGTTTTTAAAAGGAATTAAGGACAAGTTTAAACGGAAATCTGGCCGTAAAATATTAAAACAGTTGGTGGCAACACCAATTGCTGTAACGCGTGAGAGTAAAGGAATACGTTCTGTAGGTTGTATTGTGGATCTAGATAAGTTTGAGAAATCTGAGGTGTTTTTTCAGTTTCAAGAAGAGTTATCATTACATCCAAATGCGGTGAAAATTATTGGTTATAAACGTTTTTATGATAAAAACTCGCCATATGCCACTCCAGTTTTTTCAGATAAAGATCTTGGGTGGAACGGCGATATAGAGAACAGTTATGCCCTTGAATTTTTAGGACGTGAATATGACTTATTGGTGAATTATTATAATGAGGACAGCTTACTGTTAAATTTAATGTCAGTAAAGACCAAGGCTCGTTTAAAGGTAGGTTTTAAAGAAGTTGGGCCTACTTATAATGATTTAATGTTAGATACGCCGTTAAAGGACTTTCAGATATTTAAAAAAGAATTGAAAAAGTACTTGGGCATTTTTAAGGAGATTTAGTTATGAAAGAATTAAGAGGAGCAGGGGTAGCGTTAATAACGCCATTTAAGGAAGATGGATCTGTAGATGTTGAGGCTCTTAGAAAAGTTGTAGCCTTCAATATTGAAGGTAACATAGATTATTTAGTAGTGTTAGGTACAACGGCCGAGTCAGTAACGTTATCAAAAGCGGAAAAACTATTGGTAATGCGTACGGTAGAAGAGGCAAATGCTGGTGCATTACCATTGGTGATAGGTATTGGTGGTAATAATACCGCTGCCTTGGTAGAAGAATTACAATCTGCGGATTTGTCCGCATATGATGCCATACTTTCTGTTTCTCCATATTATAACCGCCCAACCCAAGAGGGAATTTATCAACACTTTGCTGCACTTTCACAAGCATCTCCCTTACCTATAATTTTATACAACGTACCAGGTAGAACCGGAAGTAATATGTTGCCGGAAACCGTTGTTCGTTTAGCAAAGAAATTTGATAACATTGTTGCGGTTAAAGAAGCTTGTGGAGATATGACCCAAGTACAAGAATTGATTTCAAAAAGACCAGAAGGCTTTTTAGTACTTTCAGGTGATGATATTACTGCATTGCCTACAATTGTTGCTGGAGGCGATGGTGTAATTTCGGTTATTGGTCAGGGGCTGCCAGAAGAATTTTCTAAAATGGTTCATGAGGGCTTAAATGGAAATACCGAAGTGGCTTATAGCTACCATTATAAAATGCAAGAAGGTATGAAATTGATCTTTGAAGAAGGCAATCCAGCAGGCATTAAGGTAATTTTTGAATATTTAGGTTTGGCTAACCCCTTTGTAAGACTGCCTTTAATTGTTGCATCGGATGCTTTAAAGCATAGAATTGTTTCATTTATGGAATCTATGATACGTATACCTGCATAAATATTCGTTAAATCTTCATTGAGTAGGGCATTCTTGTGGTTTAAAGCCTGTATTTTTATTGGATTATTTTGTTTTTTAAATCCATTGATAATCACTAATTTTGCAAAATGTTTTTTAAAATGAGGAGAGTTTTTCCAATAGTATTGATTGCCATTGCTTTACAATCTTGTAGCGAGTACCAAAAGGTACTTAAGCATGATGATGTAAAAGCCAAATATGATATGGCAGAAACATTCTACGAAGAAGGAGATTTTAGAAGAGCAAATAGATTGCTTGAACAAATTGCCCCTAAATACGTAGGTAAGCCACAAGGGGAACGTGTTATGTTCTTTTTGTCCAATAGCTATTTTCAGCGTGGAGATTATAATATGGCTGGCTACCAGTTTGAGCGTTTTGTAAAGTCATATCCAAAAAGTGATAAGGCGGTAGAGGCTACTTTTTTAGGCGCCAAAAGTTATTACAAACTATCTCCGGAATATTCGTTGGATCAAACAGATACCGATAAAGCCTTGTTGAAATTGCAAAACTTCATCAATACCTATGCTGAGTCGGAATATTTTGCAGAAGCAAATGCGATGGCGCAAGAATTGACTACGAAGAAAGAGCAAAAGGCTTTTGAAATTTTAAAGCAATATAATAAACTAGGCGAGTTCAATTACGATATGCTGAAATCTGCAGTTGCGGCAAGCGATAACTTTGTAGCGGACAATCCGGGTTCTCCTTTTAGGGAAGAGGCCATGTTCGTAAAGGTAGAGGCTTTAACGCATATGGCGGTCAATAGTTTTGAACAGTTGAAGGAAGAACGACTAAAGAACGCAAAAGCGGCACATGCAGCTTTAATGAAACAGTTTCCTGAATCAAAATTTGATAAAGAGGCTACAGATTTAATTGAAAAGATTGATAAAGAATTACAACGCATGCAACAAGCGCAGGTAGTTGGGTCAAAATAAATAATGTAATTATGAATATGAACGATTTAAAAAACTCTAAAGCATCAGTATCTACGGTAACTATTAATCGTAATGAGTTTGATCAGCCTACGGAAAATATCTATGAGGCTATTTCAATTACTGCAAAACGTGCTATTCAGATTAACTCTGAAATTAAAAAAGAGCTTTTAGAAAAGTTAGAAGAGTTTGCTACTTACAGCGATAGTCTAGAAGAGGTTTTTGAGAATAAAGAGCAAATAGAGGTTTCTAAATTTTACGAGAAATTACCTAAGCCACACGCTATGGCGGTAGAAGAGTGGTTAATGGATAAAATTTACCACAGAAATACAGAAAAAGACGCTTAAGAAATATGTTGAACGGCAAAAATGTTCTTTTAGGAATCACTGGAGGCATTGCTGCTTATAAGACAACATTCTTAGTTCGTTTATTTATAAAAGCTGGTGCTAACGTTAAGGTTATCCTTACTGATAGTGCCAGTTCTTTTGTTTCTCCACTTACCTTGGCCACTTTGGCTAAAAACCCAGTTGTTCTAGATTTTGTAAAGACCGATGAAAATACGGTCGACTGGAACAATCATGTAGCATTGGGTTTGTGGGCAGACTTAATGGTCATTGCACCTGCAACTGCCAATACCATGTCTAAAATGGCAAATGGAAATTGCGACAATGTGTTAATGGCTACATACTTGTCAGCTAAATGTCCGGTTTATATTGCACCTGCCATGGATCTGGATATGTACAAGCATCCAAGTACAAAAAAATCTTTACAGCAACTTACATCCTTCGGCAATTTGGTGATACCGGCAACAAGTGGTGAATTGGCCAGTGGTTTGCATGGTGAAGGAAGAATGGCGGAACCAGAAGAAATCGTTGATTTTATAAAAAATCAATTGTCCAAAGGTTTACCCTTAACTGGTAAGAAAGTTTTAATAACGGCAGGACCAACCTATGAGGCTATAGATCCCGTTCGTTTTATTGGAAATCACTCTTCTGGTCTAATGGGTTTTGAGCTTGCTAAAACAGCGGCTAATTTGGGTGCCGAAGTGTATTTGGTTACGGGGCCTACAAAGTTGTCCGTTTCTCATGATAATATACATGTTGTTGATGTAGTTTCTGCAGATGACATGTATCACAGTGCTCAAATGTATTATGATACTGCGGATATTGTTATATGTGCAGCAGCTGTTGCAGATTATAGACCTAAAACCGTTGCGGAACAAAAAATTAAAAAATCCGAAGAAAACCTCACTATTGAACTAGTGAAGAATAAGGATATCTTAAAAACTTTCGGTGATCATAAAACGCATCAATTTTTAGTAGGCTTTGCCTTGGAAACCGAGAATGAGGTAGAAAATGCCAAGGGGAAATTAAAACGTAAAAATCTAGATGCCATTGTGCTTAACTCAATGAGGGACAAAGGTGCGGGCTTTGGGGGTAAAACCAATAAAATTTCATTTATAGATACCAATTCGAACATTACTACGTTTGAACTAAAGACCAAGGCAGAAGTTGCCGTGGATATCTTCAATGAAATTATTAAAAGACGGTATGCGTAAAGCGGTATTTTTATTTTTTTTCAACCTTTTTTGTTTTGTTTCCATTGCACAAGAATTAAACTGTGTTGTTACGGTTAATTCAGATCAATTGACTCAAGGAGATCTTCAGGTTTTTAAAACGTTGGAGCGCTCGTTGAACGATTTTATCAATAAATCAAAATGGACTAACCGTGTCTACAAAGAAAATGAGCGTGTAAATGCTCAAATGTTCATTACCATTACTTCTTATGAGTCTAACGTATTTAGCGGTAATATTCAAATACAATCGTCAAGACCAGTTTATAATACTTCCTATTCAACACCAGTATTCAATTATAAGGATAACGATTTTAATTTTCAATATATAGAATTTCAACCGTTGATATTCAACGAAAATCAGTTCGAGTCCAATTTGGTCAGCGTAATGGCATATTACGCATATGTGATTTTGGGCTTGGATGCCGATACTTTTTCTTTGGAAGGGGGTACTGATTTCTACAGAAGGGCGCAGAATATTGTAACTCAGGCTCAAGGTAGTAATTCTGCCGGATGGAGTCAGTCTGCCGATTCTAATCGAAGTAGATTTGAGTTGATAGATAATTTATTGTCCAATACCTACAGGGAGTATCGCATCGCCATGTATAATTATCATAGAAAAGGATTGGATATTTTGCCCGATAATAATAGTACGGGCAAGCAGGTCATTGCAGGGACCATGAATTTGTTCCAAACGATGATCAATAGGCGACCAAATGCATTTCTGATTTCTACATTTTTTGATGCTAAATCTGAAGAGATAAAGAATATTTTTTCTGACGGACCAAAGGTAGATATTGTAAAGCTTAAGGAAACCTTGAATAAAATAGCCCCTTTGTACGCAACTACTTGGAACGATATTAAATATTGAACCGTTTTACAAAACCGAATTATAGATTACCTTTGTGTATCTAAAATTCTAACGCGTGCTTTCAACCCTTACCATTTCCAATTACGCATTAATAGACAGTCTAGAAGTGGACTTTAATAAAGGTTTTACTGTTATTACAGGTGAAACAGGTGCCGGTAAATCAATTTTATTGGGTGGTTTGTCCTTGGTATTGGGCAAACGTGCAGATTTAAGTTCTTTAAGGGTCAAAGATCAAAAATGTATCATTGAAGGGACTTTTAAAATTGATACCTACGGTCTTCAAAGTTTCTTTGAGGAAAATGATTTGGATTATGAGGATAGTACCGTCATTAGACGTGAGATTTTACCAAGTGGAAAGTCTAGGGCGTTTGTGAACGATACTCCGGTCACTTTGGGGGTGTTGTCTACATTGGGAGAAAACTTAATAGATATTCATTCTCAACATCAAACCATGCAACTTACTGAAAATGATTTTCAGTTAAAATTGGTGGATGCTCTGGCTAATAATCAAAAACGGTTAACCGATTACAGAAAAGATTTAAAGATCTATCGTAAGGCTCAAAAAGAACTTCAAAATCTTATTGAAGTGCAAAGTACGGCTATTAAGGAGCAAGACTATAATACCTTTATGTTAGAGGAGCTTGAAAAAGCTCCGTTGAAAGAAGGTATTATTGAGTTGTTAGAAGAGGAGTATGAGCAATTGAATAATGTTGAATTGATCATGGAACAGCTTTCTAAAGGAGATCAATTGTTTAATGATGAGCAAATAGGGGTATTACCTTTGGTTACGGAAATGCGTCAATCACTTTCTAAATTGGTGGATTTTGGAGCTAATTATAAAGATTTGTACGAGCGTGTTCAATCGGTTTTGATAGAATTGGATGATGTAAATTCTGAATTGCAACACTTGCAAGACGGTGTAGAGGCAAACCCAGATCAATTGGAACAGGTTAACGGCAAGCTTCAGCTGCTATATGATCTTCTTAAAAAACACAACGCAAGTGATGTATTAGAATTGATCGAGATTAAAAATGCACTTGCGGATAAGGTATTTGAAACAGCTAATTTAGACGAGAAAATTACATTGAAGACCAAGGAGATTCAAGAAATGGAATCTGTTTTGGGTAAGCAAGCTTTGCTTATTCGTGAAAAACGAAAATCTGTTATTCCACAATTAAAGAAAAAGCTGGAATCAGATTTAAATTTACTGGGTATGCCTAGCGCATCATTTCAAATAGGTCTTACCGATACCAGCACTTTCTTAGCAACTGGTATGGACGAACTATCGTTTCTATTTACCGCGAATAGAGGTGGTAATTATGGCGAATTAAAAAAAGTAGCATCAGGCGGTGAGCTATCAAGAATTATGCTGGTTATAAAAGCATTGCTTGCCAAATATGAAAAGTTGCCTACCATTATGTTCGATGAAATAGATACTGGGGTGTCTGGCGAAATATCTAATAGAATGGCAGATATTATGAAAGATATGAGTGCGGACCTTCAGGTATTTTCCATTACCCATTTACCTCAAGTGGCATCTAAAGGAAATCATCACTTTAAGGTTTTTAAAACTGAAGTTGCTGAACGTACCATGACAAATTTAAAAGAGCTTACCAATGAGGAAAGAGTTGTGGAACTAGCACATATGCTAGGTGGTAAAGATTTGTCAGATTCGGCATTGGCACATGCAAAGCAACTTTTAAATTAAGGGTTTTTACAGGTCACTTCAATTTTGTTTTAACATATTTTAGATATCTTTGAATATTAAATCAAACTATACAATTTACCATCATGGGATATAACTTATTAAAAGGAAAAAGGGGAATTATTTTTGGAGCATTGGATGAAAATTCTATTGCGTGGAAAACAGCACAAACTGTACATGATGAAGGTGGTACCTTTGTTTTGACAAATGCCCCAATTGCCATGAGAATGGGTCAAATAGACGAGTTGGCAAAGAAAACCGGTTCAGAAATTATTCCTGCAGATGCTACTAGTGTTGAAGATTTAGATAATTTAGTTGCTAAATCTGTTGAGATTTTAGGAGGAAAAATTGACTTTGTATTACACTCTATTGGTATGTCTGTAAATGTACGTAAGGGTAGAGCGTATACAGATGAGAAATATGATTTTACCCAAAAAGGTTGGGATGTTTCGGCATTATCATTTCATAAGGTAATGCAATCGTTATATAAAGCAGATGCAATGAATGAGTGGGGTAGTATTGTGGCTTTGACTTATATGGCGGCTCAAAGAACTTTTCCGGATTACAATGACATGGCAGATAATAAGGCGTATTTAGAATCTGTTGCTCGTAGTTTTGGATACTTCTTTGGTAAAGAGAAAAAAGTTCGTGTAAATACTATTTCACAGTCACCTACGGCCACTACTGCTGGACAAGGGGTAAAAGGTTTTGACGGATTCATTAGTTATGCGGAAAAAATGTCTCCGTTAGGTAATGCATCGGCTCAAGATTGTGCTGATTATACCATAACCTTATTTTCAGATCTTACAAGAAAAGTGACCATGCAGAACTTGTTTCATGATGGTGGTTTCTCTAACACAGGAGTTAGTCAAGAGGTTATAGAGAAATTTTAATCAATATTTTAGTTTTCCAATTTCATTGGAGCCTATTCATTAAAGGAGAGTTATAATGAACTTATCGTTTTCTTTTATTATTCCTGTATACAATAGACCCAATGAAATTAAAGAGTTATTGGATAGTCTACGTTTACAGACCTATGATCAACCTTTTGAAGTAGTAATCGTTGAAGATGGTTCAACTATTTCATCAGAAGAAGTTATAGGTGAGTACGTAGACTATTTGTCCATTTCATATTATAAAAAAGCAAATTCTGGTCCAGGTGATTCCCGTAATTACGGTATGGCTAAGGCAAAGGGCAATTATTTTATTGTGTTGGACTCTGATTGTATATTACCTCCACAATATTTAAAAGAAGCGGAAAAAAGTCTAAAGGATGATTTTGTGCATTGTTATGGAGGTCCAGATGCTGCGCATGAATCATTTTCTAAGGTACAAAAGGCAATTAATTATGCCATGACTTCATTTTTAACTACTGGCGGCATACGTGGAGGTAAGAGGGCTGTAGACCAATTTCAGCCCAGAAGTTTTAATATGGGTATATCTAAAGAAGCCTTTGAAAATGTTGGTGGTTACGGTAATATACACCCAGGTGAAGATCCGGATCTTACTATTCGCATTTGGAACAAAGGCTATAGAACAAAATTGATTTCAGAAGCTTTTGTGTTTCATAAAAGAAGAATAGACTGGAACAAGTTTTATATTCAAGTCAACAAATTTGGAATGGTTAGGCCCATTTTATATAAATGGCACCCAGAAACAAAAAAGGTTACATATTGGTTTCCAACCGTTTTTTGTTTAGGATTTATTATAGCATTGATTTTGGTGTTTTTAGGTTTTAAGGTGTTATGGTTTATGTATTGCACATACTTTTTGGTTTTGTTTATTGATGCGCTTTTGAAAACACGAAATATAAAAGTTTCGTTTTTGGCATTATTGGCAACTGCGATACAATTTTTTGGATATGGATACGGATTTTTAAAATCAACCCTGTATATTAATTTTTCTAATAAAGAACCAGAGGAGATTTTTCCTAAATTATTTTTTAGAGTGAAGTAATGGAGCGTTTGCTAGAATGGATCAAAACAGGATTAAAAAAAAGAAAGGTGAAAATCTTTCTAATATTCTTGTTATGTGCTTCACTTGCTTGGTTGATCAATAAACTGTCTTTAACATATACAAGTAACACCAGTTTTAAAGTGGAATATATTAATATACCAGATGATTTTTTACTGGCAACTAGCCCTAAAGAAGAAATAGCTGTAAGATTAAAAGCTGTCGGATTTCAATTTTTAGGCTATGAATTAAAGCCTAAACACATTCAATTAGATGTAAGTAAGGTAATGTATGACAATGATAGATATTACCTCACCTCTGATCAAATAAGAATACAATTAGAAGCTCAATTGAGTAATTCAAGTGCTTTGGTAGATTTTGAAAGTGATGCCATTTATTTTGATTTTACTTCTTTGGAGACTAAGAAAATACCGGTTGAGGCTGTATTGCAACTAGATTTTTCTGCAAACCATATACTTGAAGGAGACATTCAAGTAGATCCAGATTCCATACAAGTTTCTGGTCCAAAAAGCCAGATTGATTCCATAAGAGTTGTAAGGTCAATGAAAGTTATAAAAGACAATTTAAATAATTCCTTTGTTGAAGAGGTGGATCTAAACTTGCCAAAAAATTTGAATGGTACTTCGTTTTCTGACCACAAAGTACAAATCTCAGGTAAAGTGGTGAAGTTTTCTGAAAAGGTGTTAGCGGTTCCTGTACAAGTAATTAATCTACCTGATAATGTTCAAGTACGTACGTTTCCAGAGGTAGTGGAAGTGCGTTGTCAAGGTACTCTAGATCATTTAAAAGAATTGGAAGAAGAGGATTTTGTTGTTGAGGCAGATTACGCTAAAACAAATAAAGAAACAGGTAATAGATTGTCAATTCAACTGGTGCAATATCCTAAAACATTGCATAATGTTGTTCTAAGTGTTAATGAGGTAGAATTTATTTTGCGAAGAGAATGAAAGTGGTAGGTCTAACCGGTGGTATAGGCAGTGGTAAATCTACTGTGTCCAAAATGTTTTTAGAGTTGGGTGTTCCCGTGTACAATTCAGACGAGCGAGCAAAAAAATTAATGAATACATCTGCGGAGATAAAAAATCAAATTATTGCTTTTTTGGGTGAAGAGTCTTACCATGAAGAAAAGTTAAACAGAGCATATATCGCAAAAAAGGTGTTCAATGATACCACATTGTTGGCGCAGCTTAATGCTATTGTGCATCCGGTAGTTAGAGAAGATTTTCTTAAATGGACAGGTGAGCAAGAGTATTGTTATGTAATTCAAGAAACGGCCTTGTTGTTCGAAAATAATGCGCAGCATTTATACGATAGTATTATTTTGGTAACCGCGCCAAAAGAAGAACGTATCTCACGGGTAGTACGTAGGGATAATGGCACAAGGGAACAAGTAATTGCCAGAATGAACAATCAAATGGACGATGAAGAGAAATTGAACTTAAGTGATTTTGTTATAGAAAATATTGACATAGAAAGAACTAGGTCAATTGTCCTTCAAGTACACGCTGCAATCATAACTGATTGCTAGTAATTTAGCAATTTTAACATTTTTGTTAAGGTTAGGTTAAACGTACTATCGTCTAACTGTTAAATCTTTAATTTTATCCCCCAATGAACAAAAAGTTATTTGTGCTCTTAGTAGTTTTAATGAGCCTTTCACTTATTGGTCTGATTTTCGTTCAAAGTTTTTGGATCAGCAAATCCATTGATAGTAGTGAAGAACAGTTTTCAAGCAGTGTTTCAGAAGCGTTGAACAGTGTTACCAATAAGATTACGGAAAGAGAATCAAAAAATTACTTCGATAGATATTTACATGCGAAGGATAGTGCAGGTGGTGAACTAAAAGGGGCACAGCTTACAAATTTTTTCTTTATTGATCGAGATATCAATTCTAACGAAATCTTACTGTATGAGCACGGTATTTTAGAAGAGGATTACGGAATCTCGTCTACGTTCTTTGATAGTAGTGATGGTGCGGATACCACCATCATTAAAAATTATACCAGTAAACGAACTACTTCTATTTTTAAAAAAGATTTTGATTTAGAAGGAAATACACCACGTTTAAATCCTATTCAACGAATTGAGAAAATTGGAGGTCTTAATAAAATGGAAAAGGCCGCAATGGAAGAAATGTTTATGGTTCATGCCAAACGCGTTCCAATTCATAAACGTGTATCAAAACAAGAAATAGAATTGTTATTGCAGCGTGAACTTGAGAATAGAGGTGTAGATATCGCTTTTGAATATGGTGTGTATAGCAATGGCTTACCTACCAAAGTAAAGTCATCTAAGTTTAAATATGCCGAAGCAAATATCTACAAATCTCCTATGTTCGTAGATTTTGAAGGGGTTTCAAATTTCGATTTGTTAGTTTCGTTTCCTAAGAAAAAACGTTTCTTGGTGCAGTCTATTTTAGGTCTGGCAATGCTTTCATTATTGTTTACCATTATTATTGTGGTAGCTTATGCAGGGGCAATATACCAGTTGATCCGTCAGAAACAAATATCTGAAATTAAAACTGACTTTATTAATAATATGACGCATGAGTTCAAAACTCCCATTGCGACCATTAATTTAGCTGTTGAAGCAATAAGGAATCCTAAGATAATTGTTGATCAAGAAAAGGTTTTAAGGTACTTGCAGATGATACGTGATGAGAACAAACGTATGCATGCCCAAGTAGAAAATGTTCTTAGAATATCTAAGTTGGAAAAAAATCAGCTGGATATTAGTAAGGATAGGGTTAATGTGCACGACATTATAGAAGATGCAATTACCCACGTAGAATTAATCGTAGATGATCGGGGCGGTTATATTCACACTCATTTAGATGCGGAACGTTCAGAAGTATTGGCGAATGAAATGCATTTTACGAATGTAATTGTGAATATGTTGGATAATGCCATTAAGTATTCTGAAGATGCACCAAAAATAGATGTGTTCACGGAACGAGCTAAAAACTATATCATAATTAAAGTTCAAGATCAAGGAGCTGGTATGAGTAAAGGTGTAGTCAAGAAAGTATTTGAAAAATTCTATCGGGAACACACTGGAGATATACATAACGTTAAAGGTCACGGATTAGGACTGGCTTACGTAAAGAAAATAGTTGAAGACCACCAAGGCGAAGTTTATGCTGAAAGTGAAAAAGGAAAAGGAAGTACATTTTACATCAAATTGCCGTTAATATAAAAAATATGGAAACAATAAACAAGAAGATACTTTTAGTTGAGGACGATCCAAATTTTGGAATTGTGTTGAAAGATTATTTGTCAATGAACGATTTCGATGTCACCTTGGCTAAGAATGGAATGGAAGGTTTTGAGAAGTTTAAAAAAGATAATTATGACATCTGTATATTGGATGTTATGATGCCTTATAAAGATGGTTTTACTTTGGCGAAGGAGATTCGTGAAAAGAATGAGAACGTGCCAATTGTTTTCTTGACGGCGAAAACAATGAAAGAAGATGTTCTTAAAGGTTATAAGGCAGGTGCAGATGATTATTTGAACAAGCCATTTGATTCTGAGGTATTGTTAATGAAGCTAAAAGCTATTCTTCAAAGAAAGGCATCTAACGGATTGGCGGACAGTAAGAAATTTGAATTTACTATTGGTGGTTTCCATTTGAATTCTAAATTAAGATTCTTGAAGTACAAAGATGAAGAATCAATAAAATTATCTCCAAAAGAGAATGAATTGTTACGTTTGTTGGCCTTACATGAAAACGATCTTATGCCAAGAGAATTGGCGTTAACAAAGATTTGGAGAGATGATAACTACTTTACTTCTCGTAGTATGGATGTTTACATAGCCAAATTACGTAAGTATTTAAAAGTGGATGATACTGTTGAGATTTTGAATATTCACGGTGAAGGATTCCGTTTGGTCGTAAAGACAGAAGGTGAATAATTCACTATTCCAGATACTAAAAAAGCATCCAATTTATTGGATGCTTTTTTGTTTTAGAGCTTTCTCATAATGTCGTTGACAATATCATTGGGTTCTTGGTCAATTGATACGGTTATTGCCTCTAAAGGTGCTTCAAGAATATCAAATTGAGATTGTAGCAGTCCCGCGGGCATATAATGATTTTTTCTTGCACTCAACCTTTTCTCTATAAGGTCAAAACTTCCTTCTAAATAAACGAACTTATGCTTGTCCTCTAAATTCTTACTAAGAATAGTTCTATATTTTTTTTTAAGGGAAGAACATACAATTACGGCACCAGTAGCTAAATTTTCTATTGCTACCTCATTTAATTTTTCTAACCAGCCCTGGCGGTCATCATCATTTAAGGGGTGACCTGCTTTCATTTTCTTTACGTTCGCTTCTGGATGAAAATCATCACCATCAAAAAACCGAAACTGTAATTTATTGGCCAATAATTTCCCTATAGTAGACTTTCCGCTGCCCGAAACACCCATTACATATAGAATCTGTTTTTTAACCATGCGTTAGTTTTTTAATTTCATCGTCAATTTCATTTAAAAGCTTTTTAGGCTCATAATCGTAATTGACCCAAATGGTATTTTTATTGCGCAAGAACCAAGTAAGTTGCCTCTTTGCAAATCTTCTGGTATTTTTTTTAATTTCTGAAACGGCAAAGTCTAAAGTCCAATCTCCTTCAAAATACTTGAATAATTCTTTATATCCAACGGTTTGTAGGGCGTTCAAGTTTTTAAAAGATAGCATATTCTTTGCCTCTTCCAATAACCCGTTATCAATCATTAAATCAACTCGTTTATTGATACGGTCGTAAATCATTGGTCTTTCCGCCTTTAGCCCAATAGTTAAAACATTGAAATTTCTTTTTTCCTTAGGTTGATTTACAAAAGAAGAGTAGGGTGTACCGCTGCCAATAGTAACTTCAAGCGCCCTAATGACACGTTGCGGATTGTTGATATCCACTTTGCCGTAATAGGTTGGGTCCAATTCCTTGAGTTTTGTCTGTAAAGCGGCTATCCCGGAATTTTCTAATTCGGCATTCAATTGTTTACGAATGATTGGGTCTACTGTGGGGAAATTATTTAATCCTTCTGTTATTGCATTTACATAAAGACCACTGCCGCCAACCATAATAACTACTTTGTGTTTTGCAAAGAGGTGAGATAGCTTTTGTAAAGCCTCTCGTTCAAAATCGCCTACCGTATATGCTTCTAAAACACTTTTATGTTGTATAAAATGGTGTTTGGCTTGTGATAGTTCTTCTTTGTCAGGAACAGCGGTGCCAATATTCATTTCTTTAAAGAACTGTCTAGAATCCGCAGATATAATTTCGGTCCTGAAATGATTTGCTAATAGAATACCTAATTTGGTTTTGCCAATGGCAGTTGGCCCCACTACAGAAATTAAAATATTATTCATTCAGTAAAGATCCACAATTATAACAATGGGTAGCATCATCTCTATGACCCTCTTTGGTGCATGTTGGGCAACACTGTGTGTTAACATGTACATAGCTGCCAGAATTCTTTAAAGTAGAGGTGTCTTTACCTTGTTTTGCAAACTCAGCGGTTACCATACCTGTAGGTACGGCAATAATGCCATAACCCAATAACATAATAATGGTAGCAATAGCTTGGCCTTGTGGTGTTATAGGGGCAATGTCTCCATAACCAACAGTAGTAAGTGTAACAATAGTCCAATATATGCTAGTAGGTATGCTTGTAAACCCAGCTTCGTCACCTTCAACCAGGTACATTAAAGTACCCATCATAACAGATGCGATAAGAACGGCAAATAGAAATACCGTGATTTTTGCCCTACTTGCTTTTAATGCTCTTTTCAGTTGCGATGCTTCACCAAGAAAACGTGCTAATTTTAATATTCTGAAAACACGTAGTAACCTAAATGCTCTAACCGCTAAAAGCACCTGAGAACCCGCAAAAATATAGGAGATATATAATGGTATAGTGGATAGAAAATCAATAATACCATAAAAACTGAATATATAATTACTTGGTTTTTTAATGCATATAATTCTTGCGATATATTCAATAGTAAAGAAAATAGTTACCAGCCATTCTAATATAAATAGTATTTCATGATATTCTGCATCTATAGCTTTTACGCTTTCCAGCATTATAAGTATAACACTGAAAATAATGATGATGAACAAAATAATATCGAACAATTTACCCATAGGGGTATCTGCTTCATAAATGATTTCATGAAGTTTTTGTTTCCATGGGGATAATTTTTGGTCTTCTTTCAAACTAATCGTTTAATTCCAATATTTTAAGTACTCGTTTTTTTCTTAAGTAAGATTCAATTAGGTAATTTGCATCTCGTGTACCATTCATAGGGGTAATTATACTTTCTAAGATATGAATATTATTTATTTGATGGTTCAAATCATAGAAACCTAAACCTACCAAAGATCCGTTTTTAAGTAAAATAGCACTTTGTTCGCCTATTTCCCTGCCTTTGTCTATTACCAAAACCTTGTTGCCCTTAATACTGTTTTTGGTTATTGCCGCAGTTACCCTTTTGTTATACTCGGCTACATCTTCTTTGTTGATACATGCTCCTTGGCACGTGCCTTCATCATAACCTGAGCAATTATTTCTAGCTTCGCTAATGCCATTTAGTTTCTCGCACAGCCCAAACTCCTTAGTAATCTTATAACGATAATTTTTTGCACTAAATACACCGTTAAAAAGACCTAGAGGTTCTTTACATTCTCTATAAGGCTCTATTTTTAACTTATAATACCCATGTTCATCAATAGTTGTGCATATTGCATGACTGTACATTCGTTTTTTAGGAATAGTACTGTATTTAGGTCTTATTTTAAGCAGTTCTTGATGTTCTTTTAAAATAGCTACCAAGTCATTCCCAGTAAGTTCATAAGTTACTTTCTTGGTTTCTTTGGCGAGCTTTTTAAATTTTTGGTTGGACTTGGTAAAGATTTGATTCACCTTTTTCTTTAGATCACTGGTTTTACTTAGGTGAATAATGTCCCCGTCCTTATTGTGCATATAGAATACTCCGGTTTCATTGGGTAGGTCTCTTACGATATCCAATTGCTTTTCAGACAGTTCCCCTTGGGTTTCTTTTCTAATAGCGTCTTTGATGATAATCTTTTCAGAATCTTTAGCCAATAAGAGCTTAAAAAGTTTGACCGTAGCCAAAGCATCGCCATTTGCCCGGTGCCTGTCGCTAACAGGTATGCCCAAGGATCTTACCAATTTTCCTAAACTATAGGACTCTGCATCTGGCAGTAATAATTTTGAAAGATCTACGGTACAAAGCGTTTTGCGTTCAAAATTGTACCCTAGGCGCCTAAACTCTGTCCTTAAGATTCTGTAGTCGAACTGTGCATTATGGGCTACAATAACGGTATCTTCCGTAATTTCTATAATTCGTTTGGCTACTTCGTAAAACTTAGGTGCAGTTCTCAGCATTTTACTGTTAATCCCAGTAAGTTTTACTACAAAAGGCTGAATCTCTTTCTCGGGGTTTACTAGGCTTATGAACTTGTCTACTACTTTTTGACCATCAAATTTGTGAATAGCAATTTCAGTAATTCCTTCCTCATTAAATTTTCCTCCCGTGGTTTCAATATCTAAAATTGCGTACATGTATAATTATCTGTTTTGGACGGCGGTAGTTTTTAGCGTTAATTTCTGGAGCCAAAGATACTACTTCCTATACGTACCATAGTACTACCTTCTTCAATTGCAATTTGGTAGTCGCCGCTCATGCCCATTGAAAGCGTTGTAAAATCTGCGTATTCACTCTTAAGTTTTAAGTATAGCGAATGTAAGCTTTTGAACTCACGCCTTACTTGATCCATATTTTCGGTAAAAGTAGCCATACCCATTAATCCCACTATTTTTACATTTTTATGCGATTTGAAATTTTCGTTAAGTACTAAGTCTAGCAATTCTTCTTCGTTAAATCCGAATTTGGTGTCTTCCTCAGCAATGTGAACTTGTAAAAGACAGGGTATGGTTCTATTATGTTTTTCAGCTTGCTTATTGATTTCGGCTAAAAGTCTTGGACTATCTACACCATGAACCAAGCTAACATATTCAGCCATGTACTTTACCTTATTTCGTTGAAGGTGACCAATCATATGCCATTCAATATCTTTTGGCATTTTCTCCCATTTTTCGGTCATTTCTTGCACCCTGTTCTCTCCAAAAATACGTTGGCCTTGGTTATACGCTTCTTGAATATCAGAAATCGGTTTTGTTTTAGATACGGCAACCAATGTTACGGAATTGGGTATGGTTCGTTTAACAGCTAAAAGATTTTCTTTTATAGACATACACTTGATTTCAACTACTACTTAGTTTTTAAATTGACTTGACACCACCTCGGCTTTTTTGCTTTCGGAATAATCATAAAATCCTTCACCGGATTTTATACCTTTCTTTCCGGCCATAACCATATTTATCAATAATGGGGAAGGAGCATATTTTTGGTTTTTGAATCCATCGTACATAACGTTCAAAATAGAAAGGCATACATCTAAACCAATAAAATCTGCTAATTGAAGAGGCCCCATGGGGTGTGCCATTCCAAGTTTCATTACTGTGTCAATTTCTTCTACGCCTGCAACACCGTGATGTAATGTTTCTATGGCCTCATTGATCATTGGCATTAAAATTCTGTTTGCTACAAAACCAGGATAGTCATTGACCTCGGTAGGTATTTTTCCTAATTTTTTAGAAAGTTCCATAATAATGTTAGTTGTCTCGTTAGAAGTACTATAACCACGAATGATTTCAACTAGCTTCATAATTGGAACAGGATTCATGAAGTGCATACCTATTACCTTGTCAGCTCTATTGGTTTCAGCTGCTATTTGCGTAATGGAGATTGATGATGTATTTGAGGCTAAAATTGTATTGTTGTTACAAACAGCGTCTAGCTCCTTAAAAATGTTCAGTTTTATAGTTACATTTTCTGTGGCTGCCTCTATGGCAAGGTCTACATTTTTTACCCCTGTTTTTAATTCAGTAAACAGTGTAATGTTGGCCAATGTATTTGTCTTGTCGTCATTGGTTATTTTTTCTTTTGCCACCATACGATCTAAATTGTAGGCAATAGTACTTAAGCCTTTGTCAAGTGCTTCTTGCGAAACATCTATTAGGTGAACTTGAAATCCGCTTTGCGCAAATACATGAGCTATTCCGTTACCCATAGTACCAGCACCTATAACTGCTATTTTATTCATATTTTTTTTGGATTGAATGCTGCGATAATTTGTAAAGCTACTTTTAATGCTTGTGTGCCCTGTTTTAAACTAACAACTGGTGTTGAATTATTTTCAATGGCTTCGGCAAAAGATTCTAATTCGTCTAAAATGGCGTTGTTGGTTTCAATGGACGGATTTTCAAAATATATCTGCTTCTTTATTCCTTCAGCATTTTGAAGGATCATATCAAAATCACCAGGTTCTTTTGGAGCGTCTTTCATTTTGACCACTTCAACTTTCTTTTCCAAAAAATCTACTGAGATATAGGCATCCTTTTGAAAGAAACGCGACTTACGCATATTTTTTAATGAAATTCTACTTGCCGTTAAATTGGCTACACAACCATTTTCGAATTCCAATCTAGCGTTTGCAATATCTGGGGACTGGCTTATTACAGATACCCCGCTCGCATTAACCTGCACAACTTCAGAATTAACGACACTTAAAATAGCATCTATATCGTGTATCATTAAATCTAAAACAACTGGTACATCTGTACCTCTTGGGTTAAATTCTGCCAATCTATGGGACTCAATGAACATTGGGTCCTTTATAGCGTGTTTTACAGCTGTAAATGCAGGGTTAAAACGCTCAACATGGCCAACTTGACCTTTAACGTTATATTCTTGTTCTAAGGCCAATAGAGAGTTTGCTTCTTCTAATGTATGTGTAATGGGTTTTTCTATAAAAATATGCTTGCCCTTTTCTATGGCCTGTTTGGCACATTCATAATGAGAAAGGGTAGGGGTAACAATGTCCACCACGTCTACGGCATTCATTAAATCTTCAAGCTTTTCAAAATAGGTATATCCGAATTCCTTGCTAACTTTTTCGCCATTTGTACTATCGGCATCGTAGAAACCGATAAGTTCATATTTTTTAGAATCATTTAGGAGTCTCAGGTGAATCTTACCTAGATGCCCCGCTCCTAAAACACCAACTTTTAACATTTGTATCGTTTTCCCCAAAAATACGTATAGTTAGGTACTTTTAGGTTATCGCTTATTTCAATTTTATCAAAAAATGGATATTAGTTTTAATAGGTTCTTCCATCGTTAAAAGAACTTTGTTAACTTTGAAGAACAAACCGACTACCATTGAAAGATACCTTAAAACACAGGGGAATGCGCAACCACCTAGCGCAAGTATTGATTGACAAAGGAATAGCAGATAAAAAGGTCTTGGACGCCGTAAGGCAAATACCAAGACATTTGTTTATGGATAGTAGTTTTGAAGGTCATGCCTATCAAAACAAGGCATTTCCCATTGCTGCAAACCAAACTATTTCACACCCTTATACCGTAGCTTTCCAAACAGAGTTATTACAAGTAGAGCCTGGTCAAAAAATATTGGAGATCGGTACAGGTAGTGGTTACCAAACAGCGGTTCTATTAAAACTTAAAGTGAAGGTGTATACCATTGAACGACAATTGGAACTTTTTAAAAAAACGAATATTTTTTTCAAGAAAATGGGATATAGACCAAAGCAGGTGATTTTTGGTGATGGTTATAAAGGCTTGCCAAAAGAAGCTCCGTTTGATCGTATCATTGTTACGGCAGGTGCCCCAGAGGTACCCAAGGCATTGTTGTCACAATTAAAAGTGGGGGGTAGGTTAGTAATCCCTATTGGTTTTGAAGAACAAATAATGACTCTTTTCGTCAGAACTACGGAAAAAGAATTTTCAAAGACAGAGTACGGGTCTTTTAGATTTGTACCCTTATTGGAAAATAAGAACTAATTATTAAAGTTCTTTTTAATACGGTCAAGATCTCTTTTGTTATCTCGATCCTTAATGGTTTCTCTTTTGTCGTAGAGTTTTTTACCCTTTGCTAGTGCTATCTGCATTTTTGCTAGTCCGCGGTCATTTATAAATACTCTAAGTGGAACTATGGTAAGACCAGATGTTTTTACTTCTTTGCTAAGCTTTTTAAGTTCTCTTTTCTGAAGAAGTAATTTACGTTCCGCTTTAGGTTTATGATTAAAATGCGATGCATGTGAATACTCGTCTATTTGCATATTAATTACAAATAGTTCTTCATTGTCGTTAAATTCACAAAAACTTTCAGAAATTGATGCACGACCTTCTCTAATGGCTTTGATCTCGGTACCGGCCAAAACGATACCTGCCGTGAACTTGTCTTGTAGCTCATATTCAAAACGAGCTCTTTTGTTCTTAATGTTTATTGTATTCTGCATTACCTACAAAAGTAAGAACTATTCATTTAATGATTTGATCTTTTGTAACTAATTACACGTATTAATCGGATAAAATAGTATTATTTTGGACAGTTACAGTTAAATATGAGTTTATCCACAGAAGGTGTGCCATTAGTGATTTTAACTATAAATAAAGTGCCGTTTTCACTGTCGTCAATACTATAGAATTTTTGTTCGTCAATTAACTTGTTTACAAACTCAGGTGTTGTATTACTATGTCCTACAATTAAAACGTTCTTATTTAAATTTTCGCTTTTAAATTGGGCAATATCAATTAAGGTTGGGTCGTAATATTGGACATCTATATTCTGTTTTACCGAAGTTGGAGCAGCGGTCATAGAAGTTCTATTATAATCAGTGGAATATATGGCATCTAATTCTACGTCTGCCAATATTTCTGCCCAGTGCATGGCTCTTCCCAAACCTTGCTGCGTTAATTCTGGGTCTGCATCATCAGGATTGCTTCTATCTTTTTCCGCATGCCTTATCAAGTAAAAAGTAGAAATGGAAGTTTCTTCTTGAGATTTATCAATGGTGGGTTCATCTTTGCAAGAAAGATTGATAGCCAGCAAAATAAAAAGGATATATTTGAATGCTTTCATGAAAATATGTTTGGTGTATTAATTTAATAACTAAAATTACTTCAAAATAGTACTATAAATAGTCTAATTTTTGTTTTTTTGCATATGAAAAAATTTTGTGGGACACTTCTTATTGGTTTTGTAGTTCTTGGTCTTAAGGCTCAGGAAGTAGTACTTCCTACCGATTTTAGGCAACAAAACTTAACTGAATACAACGGGAGTATAGTAAACCCTGCATATAGTTTAGACCGTAATAATCCATCTTCTATAGTATTTTGGTCTAGATGGCAGTGGCAAACTTATGACGGTGATCCAACTTCTCTCTTTTTAAATTATACAGCTAGATTAAATGATGTTTCGGCTGCTGGTATTGGCTTTTTTCAACACAATACGGGTATTTTTCTAAATACAGGGGCAAACTTAAATTATGCGTATAATATTGCACTTGGTGAAGATATCTTTTTAGGGGTTGGGTTAAATGTTTTTGCCTTTCAACAAAAATTAGCCGACGATCGTTTTTTTGTTCCTAATCCTATACAGACCTCCGCTGAAAATGATTTTATACTACAAATGGCACCTGGTATAAATTTAAGTATCGATAGATTTAATATTGGGTTGACTTCTGAAAATTTGTTCGATTATAATTTTACCACTAACGAACGTAACACTAGTCCTGATGATAGGATGTTTCAGGCATTGGTAAGTTACGATTTTCCTGTAAGTGTGTTAAGTAGTGACGATAGTTCAGTATTTAGACCAATGCTGTATTATAAAACAATTCCAGGATTGGATAATCAAATCGGGTTAATCACCTTGTTGACAACTAATAAATATTGGGCGCAAGCTGGGTATAATAGTTTTTATGGATTTTCAGGTGGTATTGGTGGTCGTTTCTTTAAGAGATTGTCTTTTGGTGCATTGGTTGAAGTGGGTACAAGTTCAGATTTAAAAGGTCAAGATCCTACATTTGAGTTGGTCACTTCTTATAAATTAGGAAAACAACAGACATCGGCAGAAGAGCTTGAAGAGCAATTAATTGCTGAGGAGAAAAATAAGGAAGAATCACTTGTTCAGCAAGAGGAAATTGAAGTGGCTTCTACTGAATTGACCAAAGCGGAAAAATTGGCTCTAAAACGTGAGTCTAAAAAACAAGAACGTTTAGCGCTTATAGAAAGTAAAAGGTTAAAAGATTCTATTCAAAATGCATCTAGACAATCAGATTTGGCAGTTAAACAATCTAAAAGGGATATTAAAAGAAAGCGTGACTCGCTAGAGAATGCCAAAGCAGAGCAAGCTTTGGCAGAAGCAAAGGCTTTGCAGCAACAAAGGCAAAAAGACTCCATAGCGGCAGTAATGAAGAGAGAGGCAGAAGCGGTTGCATTGGCACAGCAAAGAAGACAAGATTCTATAGCTGAAAGTAAGGCTTTGGCAATGAGAAATGAGGTCGTGGAAGTAAAAGCTGGCGAAAAATATGAAGAAGTTACCAAAGAGGGTGCTTTGGAACCGGGGTATTATTTGATTGCCAACGTTTTCGGAACTAAAAAATACTTGGATGCTTTCTTGGCAGACATGAAAAAAAGAGGGATAAATGCCAAATCTTTCTTTAGGGAAAAGAATAAATATAATTATGTATACTTAGCTAAGTTTGATTTTATCAAAGATGCGAGACAGGCAAGAGACTCTAAATTGAATGGTAAGTACACCGATAAAATCTGGATATTCAGGGTTACAGGTGAGTAAAGAACTTTATCTTTTACAAAATACACCCTTGGTTAGAACTGAAATAAGCTTTTGCTTATTTCAGTTCTCTTTTTATAAGTACTTCTAAATAGCTAACCGTATTTAATAGATATTTACGGTCTTTGGTTAAAGTCGCCATTGCAATAGATCCTTGTATTATAGTGAACAATTGCTTTGAAAACTGTAATGGTGTAACCGGTAATTTGAATTCACCACCATTTATTCCATTTTCAAAAACCAAGGCAATTTTACCTTCAATTTCCTTAATGGTTTCTTTAGCGGCAGCGGCAAGTAATCTGTTGTTATGTTGAGCGTCTATACCAACATTTAAAATAGGACAACCTCCCATATTTAAAGTGAATACGTCATATTTTTTATAGAATTCTATTAAATTCTTGATCTTTCCCATAGCATTTCCATCAATTGACAGATGTTCATCTATAGCCGTGAGAAGTAGATTTCTATTAAACTCAAATGCAGCTAAGGCCAAAGCTTCTTTATTTTCAAAATTCCCATACAAAGCACCTTTAGTAAGATTGGTGGCCTCTGTTAAGTCGCTCATACTGGTACCTACGTAACCATGTTTGTTAAAAACAGGTGCGACAGTCTCAATAATATAAGCGGTGGTTCTTTCGGCTTTTGTGGACATATAAGACTGTTTTATGCGAATATAAAAAAATCTATACTGTATGGTATATAATGTTCATAAAAAAAGCGTCCATATAAAAATATGAACGCCATTTATCCTAATTGTTTAAATTAAACGGTAATATCCTCTTGATTTATAAATACTAAACTGTTATCAAAAGCATCTAACAACACAATACTGTCAGATTTGATTTCTCCACTTAAAAGGGATTTGGACATATTGTTAAGTACCTCTTTCTGAATGGTTCTTTTAACCGGTCTTGCACCAAATTGTGGGTCAAAACCTTTGTCGGCCAAATAATCGATAGCTTCTTCAGTAGCGTCAAGAGTTATCTGCTGCTTATCAAGCATTTTCTTTAAATGCTCTAATTGAAGTCTAACAATTTCTTTAATGTTATCCTTGGTTAAAGGCGTGAACATTACAATGTCATCAATTCTGTTAATGAACTCGGGCCTAACCATTTTCTTTAAAAGTCCAAGAACTTCAATTCTTGCGGTTTCAGATGCGCTATAAACATCATCAGTATTTTCAAAGGTTTCCTGTATAATATCGCTCCCCATGTTACTGGTCATGATAATAATAGTATTCTTGAAATCTGCAACACGACCTTTATTATCCGTTAACCTGCCTTCATCCAATACTTGCAATAGAATATTGAAAGTATCTGGGTGTGCTTTTTCAATTTCATCCAATAATACAACGGAATAAGGTCTTCTTCGCACGGCTTCCGTCAATTGTCCGCCTTCGTCATACCCCACATATCCTGGAGGTGCACCAACTAATCTACTAACCGAGTGTCTTTCTTGATATTCGCTCATATCAATTCTAGTCATGGCATTTTCATCATCAAATAAATATGAGGCAAGCGTTTTGGCAAGCTCGGTTTTACCGACGCCAGTAGTACCTAAGAAAAGGAATGATCCAATTGGTTTCTTTGCATCTTGTAAACCAGCTCTACTTCTTCTAATTGCATCGGATACGGCTTCAATGGCTTCTTCTTGTCCTACAACCCTTTTATGAAGTACACTTTCTAGCTTCAATAGTTTTTCACGCTCACTTTGCAGCATTTTGGTCACAGGTATACCTGTCCATTTAGCTACAACTTCGGCAATATCATCACTGGTAACTTCCTCTTTGATTAATGTTCCCGAGTGTTGTTGATTGCTAAGGTCGTCTTGTAATTGTGTAAGTTTCTCTTGCGCTTCCTTTATTTTACCGTATCTGATTTCCGCAACTTGACCATAATCACCATTACGTTCCGCACGTTCTGCTTCAGCTTTGAAATTTTCAATATCCTGTTTTGTCTGTTGTATATTATCAACTACAGATTTTTCACTTTCCCATTGTGCAAAAATTTCATTTCGTTCTTCCTTAATGTTTGCAAGCTCTAGGTTTAAAACCTGTAGCTTTTGTTTATCATTTTCTCTTTTTATGGCTTCGATCTCAATTTCAATCTGCATGATCTTGCGATCAAGCACATCTAATTCCTCTGGTTTAGAATTGATTTCCATTCTTAATTTAGAGGCAGCTTCATCCATTAGGTCAATTGCTTTATCTGGCAAAAACCTATTGGTAATATAACGTTGAGAAAGCTCAACGGCAGAAATTACGGCCTCATCCTTAATACGTACCTTATGATGTGCTTCATATTTTTCTTTAATACCTCTAAGAATTGATATGGCACTCTCTGTATCTGGTTGATCTACCATGACTTTTTGAAATCTTCGTTCTAGGGCTTTATCCTTTTCAAAATACTTTTGGTATTCATCTAAAGTTGTTGCACCAATAGAGCGAAGCTCTCCTCTGGCAAGAGCAGGTTTAAGAATATTTGCCGCATCCATAGCTCCTTGGCCACCACCAGCTCCAATTAGTGTATGGATTTCATCAATGAAAAGGATGATATTGCCATCTGCACTAACAACTTCTTTAATAACGGCCTTAAGGCGCTCTTCAAACTCACCTTTATATTTTGCACCTGCAATTAAGGCACCCATGTCTAGAGAATAAATTACCTTATCTTTTAAGTTTTCTGGAATATCTCCTTGAATAATTCTATGGGCCAAACCTTCTACAATTGCTGTTTTACCTACACCTGGTTCACCCACCAAAATAGGGTTGTTTTTGGTGCGTCTAGATAGGATTTGTAGGATTCTGCGAATTTCTTCATCACGCCCGATCACCGGATCTAATTTACCGCTATCAGCTAACTCATTTAAGTTTTTGGCATATTTCTTTAAAGAGTTATAACTGTCTTCAGCGCTTTGGGAAGTAACCTTTTCGCCATTTCGCAATTCATTAATTGCAGAAGCCAAATGCTTTTCGGTGGCACCTTGATCTTTTAAAATCTGTGCTATTTTACTTTTTGATTTTAAAATAGCTAAAAAGAGATGTTCAATGGATACGTATTCATCATCCATATTTTTGGCAATAATACTGGCTTCATTTAAAGTTTTACCACCTTCTCTAGAAAATTGCAACTCACCACCTTGTACTTTAGGAAAACTGGATAACTCCTTATCAAGAATTTGTTGAACCAAAGAAAAGTTGATACCTAATTTTTTAATTAAAAAAGGCATTACATTTTCCTCTACGCCTAAAAGGGCTTTGAATAGATGTTCGTTTTCAATTTGCTGATGTCCGAAATTTTGGGCAATCAGCTGGGCTTGTTGAATAGCCTCTTGTGATTTTATTGTGAAATTATTTATGTTCATTATCTTTAATTTTAGTTTATTGTAATACTTTTGAACAGGGTATTTCAACAATCTTACCATTTAAGATTGCAAGACAAAATGGCGTATTTTTTGCTTAAACAAACGACATTTAGTCAGTTTTACTGTATTTGAAAACAATATTAAATTAAGGATTTTATGGGATTATTTGGTGGATTATTTGGAGGTTCAAAGAGTGGGGAAGGTGATAATTCATCTAATATACCTTGGATATCCTTAACATCTATAGATCAGTTAAAGGATATTAAGGAAGCTTCAAATAGTAAGCCCCAACTCATATTTAAGCATTCTACCACGTGTGGAATAAGCAGAATGGTTTTAAATATGTTTAAAGGCAGTTATAGTTTGGAAGAAGGACAAATGGATTTGTATTTTCTGGATCTACTAGCTCATAGGGATGTCTCTAATGGTGTTGCGTCAGAATTTGGGGTAACCCATCAATCTCCACAACTTTTGATCATAAAAAATGGGGAAGTAGTGGTACATGATTCACATGGGTCAATTTCAGAAATAAATATACATCAATATGTATAAAAAAAGCCCCGTAATTACGGGGCTTTTTTTTAATTAAAGCGTTGATTGTTCAGTATGTTTTTAAGATTGTTCTTTAAATCTTCACCGGCATCATAAACCATTTGTTCATTACTGGGAAATGGTACTCTGGCCAATTGTAATAAAGAAACCAAGTCATTATCTAAAGCCCTTTTATCCCCATCGTAATTGGCATAAACATGCTCAAATACAAATTGACTAGATAAAGGATATTGATTAATTTTTTGTTGTTTTTTTAAGTCGATAAAGCTTACGACACCTGTAACTTGTGCGCTTTTAAATTGCGTAAATTGGTAAAAATCACATCTAACAGTTTTAAACTTATCCACTTTAATACTATTGCCAAGACTGTCAGCAACAACATTGCCATTTTGATCTTCAACAAAAGTATAACCATCCTTAATTTGTTTTTCTTTACTTATTTGTTTTTCCCTGATCTGTTCAGGAGAAATATTTATGTCTTGAAAAGACACCTCCATTTGGTAATCATACAACTGGTTTTGAATTCTGTTGGTATGATATTCTGTCCAGTTTGTATTTAATCCGTACGTATTTAAATTTAAAAGTTCATCTTCCAATCTTTTTGGAATTATCTGGTCAGTATTATTGGTCATGTTCACAATAACATAATCTAGCCCTTTTAGGTATGCTTCATCAATTTTAGAGACCACATCTTTATAGTTAGGGTTTATTTCATTTAAATAATTAAGGTCGCTATAAGCATTTCTATAATCGGATTTATAATTAGCATTTGAAAATAGGGTAGTTGCTTTGTTATATAGAAATTCAGATAAAGCTGTTTTTGAGGCTATGATATCGTCATCATAATTTTTAAAATTGAACTGAGCTTTTCTACCTTCATCTTGAATATGCAATGGTAGTAAAGGACGAATTCTCTCTTGTATAGATTTTAATCTATTGTATGTATTGAATATCTCCTCATAGTTTGCGGCATTACCATCCTTTTTTAAGAACTTAATGTGCTGTAGTTCCCTTTCGGTATTCTTCTTAAACCCTTCCTCTAGAAGAACAATATATTGTTGATTACTTTTTTTGGTCTTGTTTTCGGCAATATTGATTACTGCTTTGTTAATAGCAGTCTCATAATTTCCCGAATTTAGAGCCTCCTGCGTTTTTTTTACTCCACTACAAGCTAGTAGTAGTCCAATAAAACTAAATAGTAGAAATTTTTTCATATCTAATATTTTTAAAATTTATAGATGTTATTCAACAGCCGTGCCATAATTCATTTTATAGTTAACGTTTTAAGACGCTTAATAGTATATTTTAGATAAACGACATATAGTTGTCATTATATAAGCCTTTGATAGAGGTGTAGTTATTAACTTATTTTAATAAATAAGTTATGTGATTGTGTCATTTTTTATATTTCTTTAAGTGTGCTATTTGTATTTTTGCCACTTATTTAAAAGATATAGCACATGCAACGCGATACCACAATTTTTAATCTTATTGAAGAAGAGAAACAACGCCAAATCAACGGCATTGAGTTAATTGCCTCTGAAAATTTTACAAGTCCTCAAGTAATGGAGGCTCAAGGTTCTGTACTTACCAATAAATATGCCGAAGGATACCCTGGTAAAAGGTATTATGGTGGTTGTGAAGTAGTAGATAAAGTAGAGCAATTGGCCATAGATAGGGCAAAAGAGTTATTTGGTGCAGCATATGCGAATGTACAACCACACTCTGGGTCGCAAGCAAATGCAGCTGTATATCATGCATGTTTAAAGCCAGGAGATAAAATTTTAGGTTTTGATTTATCACATGGAGGTCATTTAACACATGGTTCTCCCGTAAATTTTTCTGGAAGATTGTATACCCCTGTTTTTTATGGAGTAGATAAGGCAACCGGAAGGTTGGATTATGATAAAATTCAGGAAATAGCAACAAAAGAACAACCAAAATTGATAATTGCAGGTGCATCTGCATATTCAAGGGATATGGACTTTGAACGTTTTCGTAAAATTGCCGATAGTGTAAATGCTATTTTACTTGCAGATATTTCTCACCCTGCAGGTTTAATTGCTAAAGGGCTTTTAAGTGACCCAATTCCGCATTGTCACATTGTTACGACAACAACTCACAAAACGTTAAGAGGACCAAGGGGAGGTTTAATATTGATGGGCAAGGATTTTGAAAATCCGTTTGGTATAAAACTTAAGAATGGAAACTTAAGAAAAATGTCGGCATTATTGGATTTAGCGGTTTTTCCAGGAAATCAAGGAGGACCTTTAGAGCATGTTATTGCTGGTAAAGCAATTGCCTTTGGTGAGGCTTTGACAGATTCATATGCTACGTATATTTCTCAAGTAAAGAAAAATGCCGATGCCATGGCTAAGGCCTTTGTAAAACTAGATTACAATATTATTTCTGATGGTACCGATAACCATATGATGCTTATTGATTTAAGAAACAAAGATATTTCTGGTAAAGATGCGGAGAAAGCCTTAGTGTTGGCTGATATTACAGCAAATAAGAATATGGTGCCATTTGATGACAAATCTCCGTTTGTAACATCTGGTATTAGATTTGGGACAGCAGCAATTACTACTAGAGGCCTAGTGGAATCTGATATGGAAAAGGTTGTTGAATTTATTGATCAGGTAATTATGAATCCTGATAATGAATCAATAATAAAAGAGGTTAGAGGTAAGGTCAACGAAATGATGAAAACAAGACCAATTTTTAATGCCTAAGTAAGTTTAGTAATGATTTGGGGTTTTTATTCAGATAAAAACTCCAAATCACCATTTACATATGTATTTTTATTTACATCATAGATAGAGGCCTCATCATCTTTATCTAGATATATGCCCCAAAATTCAGAGTACGATTTAGGAGCAATATTCATTTCCTCTTCGTTATTGTCCGGGTTTTCAAGAGTGTCTTCAAAAATGGGGACAAAAATTTCATATGGTTTTTGTGTTAATCCTCTTGTTAGAAACACATAATTAAACGCAATCTGTTTTAATATGTCATTCAGCTGGGTGGGTATGCTTTTGTCATAAATACGTTTTATAACAACACTTGTGTCGTTTAAAAAGAATGTTAGTTCTTCAATATCAATATGGTACTTGTTTTTTAAGTCAAGAATTTCTAATTCTTGTTGTAGTGGAGATTTTTCTTTGCCGTTATGCCCCCATCTATCCGTATTAAAATGGGCTAGTAGTTCTAATAAATCCAAATTGCAGGAAATTTCCAAAACTAAGCTAATTGAGTTAAATGTAATATGCTTGTTATTTAGCTTAACACTAGAGAAATAATGGAAGTCTAACGATTTTAAAAACTCATCTATACCAATGATTTCCTTGGTATATTCGGATTTAGAATTATTAATAAAATTTTCGTAATTAAATGGCATACGAGTAGAAATTTATAGCATTCTTTATCATAAAGATACTTTTCTAACTTCAAAATCTGATATAGAAAAACCTTAGAATTTCAGAGGATATTATTATAAAATGAATTAAATTTTTATAAAACCCTGTAAATCAATAATTTAAAAACATGTTAATTCTATAGAAATCCTCTTGTTTTAGCCTCGTTAATTAAGGCAAGGTCATTTCCGTTCTTAACGTCAAAAAGTGCTTTTAGTTGCCTTTTTCTAGCTTCAACAGTTGTATTTGCAGATCCAATTAAAGGGGCTATGTCTCTAGTGTGTATTCCTTGAGATAAATGATATAATATTTTCTGATCTTGCTCATCAATAACAATGTCTGTCGACATTCTTCGTCTAATTGCAGATAATGCACTAGCGGTATAGTAAGGTGAATCGTTTGCTATTGTTTCAACCATGGTTTTAAGAGACATTTCATCAATCTCGGATTTAACCATATAACCATCAGGATTAACCGTTTTAAAAATGTTATTAATTCTGTAGTTATCACTGTAAGATGACATGAAAACAACTTTTGATTTAGGGACTTCATTTCTTGCAACTATACCTAAATCTATACCAGTTCTTGGGTCTTTGGATTCTGGAGAGAACAACTGAATATCCAATAAAATAATGTCATAAGGTACTGCTCTTTTTGACATTTCGATTTTGCTCTTTCCTTTTTCGAAGTTCGTGGCTATTTCAACTTTAACATTAAAGTTGTCAAATTCAGAATCTTCTAAGATATATTTATATCCAAGAGCAGTCATTTCATGATCATCTACCGCTAAAATTCGTACAGTGTTCATAAGTTGTGATTCTAATCTAATTTACTAAACGTATTAATATAAACTATTATTATTTGTAAAATTATTACTTTCTATTTTAAATGGGGATATTTAAAGATATGGTAGTGCCCTGGCCTTCGGTTGAGTCTATATGAAATGAACCATTTAATTTTTCAATTCTAGAAGTAATATTTCTAATTCCAATTCCTTTTTTACCCTTATTTACATTGTAGCCAATACCATTATCGCTCATAATGACATTAAACTGTTCATCATCTCTGTAAAACGTAACTTCAAAGAATGAGCATTTTGAATGCTTAATTGCATTTTGAAAAGTTTCTTGTATAATTCGGTATACGTTAATTTTAATTTCACCAGCTAGGCTATCCCAGTTTTCATCTTCATTGAAGTGGAAAATAGTTTTGATTTTGGTGTTGCGATTATTGGCAAGCAGTGTTTCTACTGAATCTGTAAAGTTGCTAATTTTTTGATAAGCGCTATGGCTCAATTCGTGTGAAATTGCTCTAATCTCATTCTCAATTTCTTGTAATGATCCCAGGGCTTTTGATTTTTCTTGAATAGCTTCATCCGTGGCACGTTTATTTAAACCTGTTAGTATCATTCTTGCACCCAACATTTTGCCTAAAACACCATCATGTAGTTCTTCTGAAATTCGTTTTTGCTCTAGCCTTTTTACTTCATCTACTTTTTGCTTTTGCATTAACATCAAATTAAAAATCTCTTGATTGTTGGCTTGCTGTTGCTGGTCAAACCTTAATTTTTGATTTTTTGCACGTTGGTTGATAATGATGTAGACAGATAGCCCCAGTAAAAAGAAACCAGTAGCAATACCTATCCAAATTTGCTTTTGCTTGGAAAGAACCTGTTTTTCACTTTCTAACTCAATATTTTCTGCAATAAATTCGTCAGTTTCAAAACGTATACGGGCAAATTTATTTTGTTGTTTGCGTTCTTCAGATAGTAGACTATCATTTAGTTTAGTAAATTTTTTGAAATAATCTGAAGCGTTATTTTTATCTAAAATGGCTAAGTACTGCCAAGTTTTTAAAAGACGTTCATTGGACTCTCCTTCTATAGCTAAGCTTTCTGCTACTTTTGCTTTATGGATAGCTGCGGTAGTGTCATGGGCAAAAGCTTCAAATTCTGCGTAATTATAATAACTGGTAGCAATACTTCCAAGATCATTTACCTCTTTTTTAATTTTTATGGCTTGATTAAATAAGTCACGAACATTAGAGGTATCCTTTTTGTAGAGTTTTGAAGTCGCTAAATTACTTAGAGCCAATGCAAATAAACTCGTCCTTTTTGTTAATATACTGTCAATACTTAATACTTTTTCAAAATTTTCAATGGCTTTGTCATATTGTTTGTTGTTTCTATAACTTACGCCAATATTGTTTATTACACTAGCCTCATCCATGTAATTCTCTGGAATTTTTTCTAAATAGAAAAGGGCTTCATTATAATAGGCTAAAGATTTTTCATATTCTTTTAAATCTGTTAAAATTATTCCTAAAAGATTATAACTTCTATATAGATGATGGTTGTTATTTTCTAATGTTTTAAAATATTCAATCGCTTTTATGGTATTGGCTTCACTGCCAATATAGTCTTTAATCTTCATTTGAATACTGGCCATATTTAAATACAACCGGCCAACGTCTTCTTTATAATTTATTTGGTTGTAAAGGTTAAGAGCTTCTGAGTAATAATAAAATGCACTATCATAGGCAATTCTATTTTCCATAAAATAAGCTAAATCCCAATAAATCGCACCTATAGCAGCGGTAT
Source organism: Maribacter sp. 1_2014MBL_MicDiv (assembly GCF_001865655.1). Taxonomy (NCBI): domain Bacteria; kingdom Pseudomonadati; phylum Bacteroidota; class Flavobacteriia; order Flavobacteriales; family Flavobacteriaceae; genus Maribacter; species Maribacter sp. 1_2014MBL_MicDiv. The sequence continues at coordinate 4,351,193 of NZ_CP011318.1, read as the reverse complement.
CTTTAATTTTTTGGTTCGCTAAAATTGCTTCTTTATTTATTTGTCGGTATAATGAACTGTCGGAAATAAATTGTTGATTGTAAGAGAGGTTAGAAAAATGTAAGCTTTTTAAAGAATCTGTTGGTGAATTTATTGCGAATTGGTAAGCTTTATATTGTAGTTCTAATTTTCTTTTAGATTCTGCCTCATAACTTTCGGCAGACCATATAGAAATACTATCTTTTGTTACAAATGCTGACGGTATCTCTTCTTTGGGTTCAGTTTTTGTGCAGCTTAAACAAAGTAGAAAAAGTGCGGATATATAATTATAAAGCTTGTTCAAAAATAGATTTTATCGGTATATTAAAACCAAGGTATAAAAAAAGCCTTTAACGTTCGCGTTAAAGGCTTTTTTTGTATTTATATTTTTTAAATCTATGCAATCTTTTTTGGTGGTTTTCTATCATCTGGTGGCAATGAGCAATCGTCACAGGATAAATATTTTGAGATATCGTTCACATTTTCAATTTCATTTGATATATTTTGAGATGACATAGAAGCCATACCAACTGCCATTACTGCTACTGCTAAAATACTTGTTACTTTTTTCATACTGTGTGTTTTAAGGGGTTTTTGGTTTATTATACTACCAAAGTAATATGATAAAGCCGGTAACAAATGATAAAATCACAGCTATGAGTGGATGATTAGGTTCTGTGAGTATATGACCTAATTTTGAGAGAATTCATTAATTTAAGGCAGAAAGTGTGTTTTTGTTGAGTATGCTTTTTAAATTGTCCATATTCTCACGGTAAGATTTAGAGAATGGGATATTTTCGTTTACCTTTTTTATGGCGCATATAGATTTACCAAAATTTATACGAGAGACATAATTGGTGTTTACAATATAGCTTTGGTGAATACGCATAAAGTTCTTGGGCAGGGTATTCTCAAAAGTCTTTAACGTCTTATAGGCATTAATAATTGTGCCGTCTTTCATGAAAAACTCCGTTGTATTATTATCTGCCTTTAGATATAAAATATCATTGGTGTCTAAATATTGAAAATCGTTATATGATTTTAAGCATAGGGTAGCCGGTGCTTTTTCCTTTGGCATGCGCTTTTGAAGCTTCATCAATGATTTACGAATATCAAATTCATTGAATGGTTGCAACCAGTAATCAAAAAAACCGTTTTTGATTGCATCATATGCGTAATTTTTGGTTGCCGCAATACCGATCAAAATAGGAAGCTGATTCATATATTGATGAATCTCGGTAATCATTAAAAAAACAGAGGCATAGTCATTATTTAGGTTTATGAAAACAATATCTGGGGAATATTTAAGAATATCGTTTAAACCATCAGAAGGGTTGTTCGTGGTATTTATACACTCAAAATCGCCATACTCATCTAAGAAAGCATGTAGCTGTAAATTTGAAACAGCATCAGAGTCTATTATGGTGTAAGTATAATTCAAATGATATAGCGTATACCACGAAATTAAACATAGGTTATAAAAAGTTGACCTAGAATGTCCTTATAAAAACAGAGGATATATTTATAAAATCAATGTTTATGGGGTTTGTGAGCGAAAAATCTTGCAGATAAATAAGAATTATAACTAAAATTCCTTTTCAATTGCTTGATAAGCTCCTAAATCTGGAGAAGATATTCTTGAAACTCCTAAAATATCATAAGGTACGGCGTTTGCTGTATTTAAATCCCCTTTGTTAAGGGCTTCACTTTCAAATCCTATTCTAAAATCATTATCAATGGGTGAAAAATAATCTAGTTCTCCGGACTTAATGATATTGCTAAAAAATGCCGTGTTATCGGGGTAATTTGAAGCATTACTTTCATTGATTTTTATAAAGCAATTTTCAAAGGAATAATTAAATGTATGTTGCCCGTTAGGGTTCAATGAAATTTCAATTTGACTATTGCCATCAATAATTGAGTTTTTAAATTCTGCTTTTTGCAAGTCGTATGCTACTTCAGGATTGGTTCTAGTATCGTTTCTAATTTCCAAAGCAGCATTGAACCTAAAACCTTTGTTCCAATAATTGGATATAGTTGAATGTGTAAAGCTGTAATATCCACCATTTTCTATAAGTAAAGACGAATTGCCAGCACTGCCTATTACCAAATTTTCCCCTGTAATATTTGCATTTCTTGCCCAAAGATTAGTGGTAGAACTGTTGAAAATTTTGGTATTTGTTATGGTTAGGGTAGATTCCGGATTGTTTTCCTTTCCTTCAACAAACAAACCAATTTGTGCATTCTTAATGGTTAAATAATTAATGGTATTGTTCTGACTTCCAGAGCTTATCCAGATGGCGCCCCATTGTCCTGTAACGTTATCAAAATCCGGTTCAAGCCTATCACCTTCAAATAGTACTTCCCCTTCTAAGAGTTCTTGGTTGTCACTGAGCTCTCCATTTATTGAAATGGAACCTCCATTTTTTACCAAAATACCAGAATTTTGATGGAAATGTATTCTAGATCCAGCCTCAATATTTAATTTTTTGTTCTCCTCAACTATAGCGTAGCCATAAACTACGTAGGGTTTATCGTTTTTAAAGGTTAAATAGTCGTCTGTTAGCACAAATCCTTCTAATTCTATAGGTTCCGTTGATTCGTCAACTTGAACATCTATTATTTCAGATTGACTCTTTAATTTGTCCTTTGGGTAAAGGAATATGGCATCTTTTGCTAAGGTTACTAATTGTACAGATTGTTGATACGGCCCACTATCGAACTGAATAGCGTCTGTATAAAGTAATTCATTAGCCGTGGGTTCTACAATATCAATGGTTGTTTCAATTAGAATAAAAAGGCTGTCCTTTGCATAAATAGGTATATTATTAAATTCTTTACCGGCGACACCATCAACATTAAGTCTGTAGAAACTCGCAGTGCCATTTTCAAGAGCTATATTAGGTATTACCACATCGTCCTTCGTGTCATTAAAAACCTTTAACGTGTACGTGCTACTACCAATATTTGAAAATACCGTATCTAGATAGACAGTATCCTTGGAAAAAGAAAGATGACCATTACTGGGTGCATATTCAAAATCTTTTCTACATGATGCGGACCATAAAATGGCAAATAGCAGCGGTAAGATGATAAATATTTTGGTACGCACGTGATTCTAATTTTACAACACCTAAGTTATATGAAAATTTCCTTTATATCGTCTGGAATTCTTATGGGTTTGTAAGATTTGCTTTCTAGAAGACACCACTCTGTGCTTGATTTTACAAGTAGCTTGTTGGTAACAGCGTGTTTCATTTCAACCACTCTAATTGACTTTGCACCTGAACTGGAGTCTATATAGGTAGTTATTTTAATTCGGTCGTTCAAAACCGCCGCACGTTTATATTCAATATGATGACTTAATACTACCCAGATAACTTCATCTTGCATTATGGGAGATGCTTTTGTTTGCCAATGCTCTTTGGAAATGTCTTGAATCCATTGAACGTATCTTACATTATTAACATGGTTTAAATCATCTAAGTCATCTACAGTAACTGTAATTTCTTTATGAAATGAATTCATTCTATTTTTTCTGTATTTGAACTTCAAACATTTTATCCCAAAATTTGCCGGTAACAAAAAATGTCTTTCGTTCTGGATGGTAGGCAATACCGTTGAGAACATAATTTACTTTGTCCCAATTATCTGTTTTGGTTATTTTATTGCTTAAGCCACTAAAATTAATAACCCCTTCAATTGCACCGGTTTTGCTGTCAATGATCATAACACTTGGTTTTTGATATACGTTGGCATATATCTTGCCATCTACATATTCCAGTTCATTGGCAGAATTAAAAATAGAGGAATTGGTCACTGTTTCTATATGACCTTCTTCTGTCATGGTGTTGGGGTTTATGAACCAAATTTTTTCCGTACCATCACTTTTAAAAATTTTTGTACCATCATTGGTTAATCCCCAACCTTCTCGACTTTTTCCATATTGAAAATTATCAAGTTTTTTAAAAGTATTTAGGTCGTAAATAAAGCCCAAGCCACTTTGCCAAGTAAGTTGGTAGATTTTGTCATTGAGAATTGTAATGCCTTCACCAAAATACGCGGCGTCTAAGTCTATTTGCTTGTATACTTCTCCTGTTTTAAAGTTTAATTTTCTTAAAAAAGATTGACCCTTTTTACCTGTTGATTCGTAAAGAGTGTCGTTGTAAAATTCTAAACCTTGGGTGTAGGCTTTGGTATCGTGGGGAAATTCATTTACGATATTATATGTATATATCTCCGGAGCCTTTTCTGATAGTAATTTGAGATTCTTGTTTATTTCAACAGTTTCACCATCAAAAGTAATTTTAGCAGTTAAAACTTTATGCCCTAGTGTAGGCAGATTGACTTTAATTTTACCATTATTCACAGATAAAGTAGTGTTGTCCATACTATATTCCACACTTTCTATCTGTTTTTCTTTCTTGTTGTTGATGGAAACACCTATTTCTTGATTTTGATTTATTTGTTTTAAATTATTCTCTAATTTAATTTCAAATAATGAAGAGGCTTTTTGGTTGCCACTACCGCAAGAAGTGAAAATGCTGGTAATAAGAATAATACAGATTATTTTGAAGATATTCATTAAGTAAATCGGTGTTTTAGAATTAGTGGTAATCCACTAAAAGCATGAGTGATTGTTAATAAAAGGCAATTTAATTCATAAAAATTAGAAACTAAAAGGATTGTCAAAGTTTTAAAAGATTGTATATTTGCACCCGGCAAGTCCTACACGACCAGCTCCTGTAGAATCCCCCAGGGTGGGAACGCAGCAAGGGTATACGGTCGTAGCGGTGCGATGTAGGTAGCTTGCCTTTTTTTGTACCCAAAAGTGAAAGAACTTAACCTTGGGTAATATATTCAAAATCAAATCTATATAAAATTTAGCATCACTTATTTTCTTTAAAATGAAAACAAAAGTAGTACTAATAACAGGTGGGTCTTCAGGAATTGGAAAAGCAATAGGCATACATTTAAAAAGTAAAGGGTACATCGTATACGGTACAACTCGTGATGTAAGTAGATATCCTTCATTTACAGATTTTCCTCTTTTGGAAATGAATGTCAGAAATGTAGAAACCATTAAACAATGTATCAATACACTTTTAGGGAAAGAAAATAAGATTGATGTATTGATCAATAATGCAGGTATAGGTATTACCGGTCCTATGGAAGAAACACCGCATGAAGAAGTACTTAATGCTTTTGCAACAAATTTTAATGGCCCATTGAACGTAATGAACAACATTTTGCCCATCATGCGCGGTCAAAAAAATGGTCTTATTATTAATATTACTTCAATTGCCGGTTATATGGGGCTGCCCTATAGAGGTATTTACTCGGCATCTAAAGGTGCTTTAGAAATTGTTACCGAAAGCTATAGAATGGAAACCAAACAATTTGGTGTTAAGCTTACCACATTGGCTCCGGGAGATTTTGCAACAAATATTGCGTCTGGTAGGTACCATACTCCTGTGTATGATAATTCTCCGTATAAACGTGATTACCAGAATACTCTTGAGGCTATTGATGCTGATGTTGATAGTGGAGGGGACCCGGCTGATGTAGGTAGAAAAATTGCAAAAATTATTGAAACAAAAAATCCAAAACCTCATTATAAAGTTGGTTCCTTCATTCAAAAATTTTCATTGACACTTAAAAATATATTACCAGGACTTTGGTTTGAGAAATTGTTGGAAAGCCATAGCTCTCATTAATTTTTGTAAATATTTGAAAAACCGTCAACAATTACAGAGTTGTCCGTTATGATAGCTTTATTGATGGGATATAACACCAATTTTTCGGTAAGTTCCTTAAAATCGTTACTATGATATTGTAAAGTTGGGTCTACACCAAGTGTGGTTAGTATGTTCTTCCACTGGTCATAGTCGGTTTTAATATTAATACCTATAAGTTCGTGATCAGGCTTGTTTTCTTTCAGTACAGCAATTCTCTTGAAGATATCTAAATACTGTTTTCTATTGGTGCCAGACCAAAAATAGAATAATACCTTTTTGTTTGCGGCAATCTCCGTTAGCGTTTTTGATTCGTTTTCAAAAGTAAGAACAGAAAGATTGGGAATCATTTTGGTGGGTTGAAGATTTGCAATTCCCTGATAAAGATTCTCAATTTCCGCTAAGTGCATATTGTTCTTTGAGACCTTCTTAAATTCTTTGATGAAAATTTCTGTGTTTTCCGGAGCATCTTTTTTCTTTAATAGGTAGTCAAATGCAACATTTCTAAATAAGTTGTCCCTTAATTCCTTTTCAACTACAAGGCTATCTATTAAATGGAGCTTGTGTTTTTTGTAATGTAATTGTTTGCTTACGTTTTCATGAATATCGCCACAGTTATCCATACAGGTCATGTAAGATAAATTTCCTAAATGAGCTTTCATGAAGTCATAATAGGGTCTTAGGTAAGTTAGCGTATGGTCATCGTAATTTATGTCGCTTCTATAGGCATAGAAGTCTTTTGGTAAGTCATGAAAATTTTCCTCTGCTGTTTTTCTTTTATGTCTAAAAGGATATATTTCTTTATATCTGTTGTAGGTATAGTCAATGCTCCCCGTTAGTAATTTAATAGCTTGATTGGAAATTAAATTTTCAGCATTCAGTTCATTTAGTTTATTGACTTTTTGTTGCTTTAGAGATTTGATTTTCTCTAAAAATTCCAAGGGTTCCAATTCGTAGTATTCAGAATACATGTCAGAATCTTCTACTTCTGTTGCCAAGAAAAGATCTAAGAGAAAATTATTTGTTTCTTCATTACTGCCAGAAAAAACTAAAGATTCATCAAAATATATAGTGTTGAGCCTAACCATAAGGCTATCACCTTTTTCTAAATACACATATTGGTGTTCTGGAGCTATATTAAAATGGTAAAGACCATTTTCAACTGAAGATAATTTAAACTTGAACCTGTTATTTTCATCAAGTTTTGCTGAATCTATTTTTGATCCACCTTTAAGTAAAATTACTTGATCACTTGTTGGGTTTACAATTTCACCAGCAAAAAGTACGGTGTCAGAATCTTTTTTTGTGGAGGAACAACCCACTAATAAGGCTACGCAAGTAGAGAGTAAAATTCTTATCATATAGTATATGGGACTGGTGATAGTCAAAAATAATAAACAAGATCACCAGATGTTGTTAATAGCTAGTTAAATGTTATGAAGTGCTAACTTAAGAATCTTTTAAAGAATTAGATTAAAATCTAAGCCGTGTAAGCCTATAAATTCTGTATTTTTGCACGGATTTTTAAAATTTAGTTTCTATGTTATCTGTTTCTAATCTTTCTGTACAATTTGGGAAAAGAGTTTTATTTGATGAAGTAAACGTTGCCTTTACGCAAGGTAATTGTTATGGTATTATTGGTGCTAACGGAGCTGGTAAGTCTACTTTTTTAAAGATATTGGCAGGACAGATCGATCCAACTTCTGGTCATGTACATTTGGAGCCTGGTAAAAGAATGTCCATACTGGAGCAAAATCACAACTCTGCAGATGAATATACGGTTTTAGAAGCTGTGGTTATGGGTAATAAACCACTGTATGAAATCAAAAAAGAAATAGACGCTCTTTATGCTGATTATGATGATAAGAATGCAGATAGAATAGGGGAGTTACAAGTGAAGTTTGAGGAAATGAACGGTTGGAATGCAGATAGTAATGCGGCCGCCCTACTCTCTAACCTTGGTATTAATGCCGATATGCATTATACCCTAATGTCAGAGTTAGATTCTAAACTAAAAGTTCGAGTGTTGCTGGCACAGGCGTTATTTGGTAATCCAGATGTATTGATTATGGATGAGCCTACCAACGACTTGGATTATGAAACAATTAGTTGGTTAGAGAATTTCTTGGCAGACTATGAGAATACGGTAATAGTAGTGAGTCATGACCGTCACTTTTTAGATACGGTATGTACAGATATAGGAGATATAGATTTTGGTAAACTAAACCTATACTCAGGGAATTATACTTTTTGGTATGAAAGTAGTCAATTAGCTGCTCGCCAACGTGCACAACAAAATAAGAAGGCTGAAGAAAAAGCAAAAGAATTACAGGAGTTTATTTCTCGATTTAGTGCAAACGTTGCAAAAAGTAAACAAGCAACTTCACGTAAAAAAATGCTTTCCAAGTTAAAGGTTGATGATATTAAACCGTCTAGCCGTAGATATCCGGCAATTATATTTGATAGGGAAAGAGAAGCAGGGGATCAAATTTTGAACGTTGAAGGTCTTTCCGCTTCTACGGAAGAAGGAGAGGTGTTGTTCAATAATATTAATATAAACCTGGCTAAGGGAGATAAAGTTGCTATTATATCTAGAGATTCTAGAGCAACATCTGCATTCTATGAAATTATAAACGGTAATAAAAAGGCTGATAAAGGATCTTACCAGTGGGGTGTTACTACCACTCAGTCTTACTTGCCAGCAGATAATTCTGATTTCTTTACAGATAACATTAACCTTGTAGATTGGTTGCGCCAGTATGCCAAAACCGAGGAGGAAAGAGAAGAGGTTTATATTAGAGGTTTTTTAGGTAAAATGTTGTTTAGTGGAGAAGAGGCACTTAAAAAATGTACGGTACTATCAGGAGGTGAAAAAGTTCGTTGTATGTTAAGTAGAATGATGTTAATGCGTGCTAATGTATTAATGCTGGATGAGCCAACAAACCACTTGGATCTTGAAAGTATTACAGCTTTTAACAACTCTTTGAAGAACTTTAAAGGAACGGTGCTTTTTACAACACATGATCACGAATTTGCTCAAACTGTGGCAAATAGAATTATAGAATTGACTCCAAAAGGCAACATTGATAGATATTCTACGTTTGATGAATATATGTCTGACAAGGCATTAAAAGACCAGCGTAATAAAATGTACGCTGTTTAAGCATAGAATAATAGATTAACCCAAATCAATGTTTTATGAAAACCTACAATTTTGTGGCCTGCTTTGTGTTGGCCTTAAGTTTCGTTGCCTGCGATAAATCTACCAATGAGCAACAAGAAGAAACATCTACTAATATAGCTGTAGACTATACGGTCTTTTTAAAAACGAACGATAACGTAAATGCCGTTATTGTGCGCGATAATGAGGGTAATTTGGCTACGGAAAGTGAAGTAGTCTCTTTAGGCAATATACCTACAAGTGCTATAAAAATAAAATCTGTAAATGGCTTAGGGTATTTTTATACAGTCAATTGCGAAGCTGCTTTGCAATGGTATAATTCAGAAAATCAGACTTCTGGTACAGTTCAGCTGTTCAATGATTTAAATGCCTGTAATGTTAGCGTAGCCTCTGTAACTTATAATGAAGATAATGTTTTTGCTGCATATGAAGTAGATTTGGCGGGTAAGGACAAACATTATGTAGTAAGGGTAAGTTCTTTGGACAATCCTTCAGCTTACTCAGAGGTTACCAGTGATAATAAACCTGTAGATATTGTGGAATCCTCGGGCAATCTTTTTGTTTTAACTTTAAATGAATTTGTGTTCAATGAATATCATTTATCGGTAATAGACTTAAACACCCTAGATGTAATGGTCAATGTAGATTTGGGTTATGACGCGTTAAGGTTGTTTAAGAATGATTCTGGTGAAATAATAGTGAGTTATCCTGAATTGCATACGACAATTGATCCAATGACCTTAGATAAGGTCTATACTACTTATGGGCAAGATACAGCACCGGGATTTATTTCTACTCAGGATTATCATATTGGTAATGATGGCAAATTTTATTTTCAAAAATACATGCCAGATGCAGCTATTAAAGAAGTACCTGCTACCTATGATTTTAATAGGAACGGAACTGTAGTTTATTTGTTTGAGAACTTTTTATCGGATTCTGAATTAAATGTAAAATATAATATAGCTGGTACTACGGCTATTGCATATGATGATAAGAACAATTACATACTAATTGGTTATCAAAAAAGGGGAGCGAACAATGAAGGAGGTATACTAAGAATAACACCTTCGCCCGATTTTAAATTGATAGATAATATAGACGTCTCCGGTATACCTCAAACCATATTTATCAATTAAAATTTAACTGGTTTAACTGTTATAATATTTGCTGTTCCATATAGCAGGGCTAAAGTTTTTACCTAATGCAAAGCCATAAAAAATAACTACAGAGGCTATACATTTAAACATGAAGAAATATAGAATCCAAAATTGAGCGTTTGTACTTGATTTGGAAAATAGACCGTTTGGGATCATTAAAGTAACTAGGAAACTAATTAGTAATACTAGTATAATAAGGTTCGCCATGTTTTTAAAAGGCCACATTAATAATTTTCTAAAAGGATGAAGGTCATTGCCCCATTGGTGTATTAAATAGTAATAGCCATTTCCAATAGGGGCAAACAATAGTGGGTCATCTTTATCCTCTAACTTAAATAGCTTAGAAGGAGCAATAATTTTAAAACCCTTGATTTCCGTATCGTGTTCTTTTTCAAGGGCTTTAATTTTTGAAAGCCCTTCAGCTGGTATAGTGCCTTTAAAATACTTGGTATCAAGAAAACGTAATCGATAATCTATACATATCTGTTTAATTTCTTTGGTGTGATAAATCTTGTCACTGTTCAATAAATCAATATTGAATTTATTGTTCGCAACGCCATTACCAATAATTACATTGTTCTCTATTCTATCTAATTCATTATCAAGATTGGATAATATGGAATACACTTGTTTAAGGTCTATGTCTTCAGCTAAAATTCGTTTCTTTTTAATAGAAGATAGCTTCTGTTCAATATTTGTTTTAGGCAGTAACATATGTTCTTTTTTAAGCAATACACTCAAAGTTAAGTAATTAGTGTTTTCATGTTAATTCTGTTCAACTTAATTAAAAGTTAATAAAATGTTAAAATTTATTTTTTCGATAATTTGAACTAGGTGTAAATGGGTTCAAATTGTATATTGACGATGAAATTGACCCGTTCGTCGATTTTTAGAACATTTGCCCCTTAAGAACCAACTATTATGAAAAAATGGACATCCCTCGTGTCCCTGTGTGCCCTATTTTTTGGGTTTAGTTTGCATGCGCAGGACAATGCAATTGAATTTAAGTTCGATAATTTAATTTCAAAATTACCTTCGGAAAAGTCAATTTTAGAACGAACGGAAAGCTTTGAAAACCATTCTAGTTTGTTAAATGCATTAAGAGCGGTTAATTTGGATAAAGTCTTAAATTATAATGGGGAGTTTACTGTCTTTGCGCCCTCTAATCTCGCATTTGAAAAACTTTCAAAATCAACATTGGATAAATTGTTTGATCCGGAAAATAAAAGGACCTTAAAGGCGATGCTTTCCTATCACATCATTGCAGATAAATTATCGGCATCTAGTATACTTAAAGCAATGTGTAGAGGAAATGGCATAGCTAAATTTACGACCATACAAGGCGATGAAATTACGGCTTCAATGCAAGGTATTGATATTGTCTTAACCGATAAATTTGGTAATCATGCTATGATTACTACGGCAGACTCAAATCAATCAAACGGCATCATTCATGAGATTGATACCGTTTTTGTTCCTGAAAAAATGTTATAGTTACCTTAGGCTGGCTCCTAAATTACGTTCGTAGCTATTTTGTAGCTTTGACATAATTTTTTCTATTTGCTTTTCGGTCAAAGTACTCTTGTCATCTTGCAAGGTAAAGCTTACGGCATACGATTTTTTCCCTTCCGGTAAATTTTTTCCTTCGTACACATCAAACAAGGTCATATCCTTTAAATATTTTCTTTCTGCACTGAAAGCAAGTTCATGCAGTTCACGATATGTAGCTTTTTGATCAAGTAGAAGGGCAAAATCCCTTTTTACTTCAGGATGTTTAGGGATTTCCTTATACTTTACGGGCGTGGGATTAATTTGCTTTAAAATAGAGCCCCAGTCAAAGTCCGCAAATAATACATCTTGCTTAATGTCAAAATGTTTTAATATGGACTTTTTAACCAATCCAAATGATACCAGCGAGTTCTTCTTATAGGTAAATGTTAGCCCCTCTGAAAAGATAGGGGAAGATGTAGGTTCACTTTTTAAATTGTCTAACCCCAATCTTAATAGTACTGATTGGACAATTGATTTTAATTCGAAAAAATTAGTTGCCATTGCTTTACTTGTCCAGCTATCCGGTGCAGTGTTGCCGGTTAATAAGATGCTAAGGTATTTAGGCTCAATTCTTTTATCACCTTTTGCATAATATGTTTTTCCGAACTCGAATAATTTAAGACTGGATCGCCTACGGTTTATGTTGTAGCTAGCAGCTTCCAATGCTGAAAATAGAGATGTTCTTCTTAAAATTGATAGGTCACCGCTTAAAGGGTTAATGATTTCAATTGACCTATGTTCATCTTCATCAGATTCAATTAATGTAGTATATTCAGGGTTGGTCAAGCTATTGGTTAAAATTTCATTATAACCTTTAGATGCCAGTGAATTACCAATAGTGCTTTGTATTTTATGGTCTGCAGCAGCGGTAGTGGTTGCAATAGAGGCGTTTAGTTTTTGGCTAAATGCAACGTTGTTGTAACCATATACCCTTAAAATTTCTTCTATAACATCAACTTGTCTTTGTACGTCTACTCTGTAAGAAGGTACTTCAAGACCCATGCCGGCTTCAGTTACGTTCTTTACCTTAATGTCCAAAGAAGCCAATATAGATTTAATGGTATCTTGAGGAATTTCTTGTCCAATTAACTTATTGATTTTTTCAAAAGCAAGAAATACTTCAAAATTAGGCTGTTTCTTAGGGTAGAGGTCATAAATGTCAGAGGTAATTTCTCCTCCTGCAATTTCTTTGATTAAAAGTGCTGCACGTTTTAAGCTGTACTCCACATTTTCAATGTCAATACCACGCTCAAACCTAAACGAAGCATCAGTGTTAAGACCGTGTCTTTTTGCTGATTTTCTAATAGATACGGGATTAAAATAGGCGCTCTCTAAGAAAATAGATGTTGTTTCTTCAGTTACACCAGAACCCAAACCGCCAAAAACGCCTGCCAAGCACAATGGCTTTTCGGTGTCACAAATCATTAAATCGTCTTCATGTAGTGTTCTTTCAACTCCGTCCAAAGTGGTAAACTTAGTGCCTTTAGCTAAGGTTTGAACAATAATCTTATTGCCTTTTATTTTAGCTGCATCAAAAGCGTGTAAAGGTTGCCCAAGCTCATGTAGTACGTAATTGGTAGCATCTACTACATTGTTTTTAGGAGTTAATCCTATGGCTTTTAATCTATTCTGTAACCAAGTAGGAGAGGGCTGTATGATTAGATTGCTAATCGTAATTCCGCAATAACGAGGTGCTAATTCGGTTTTAACTACATCTACATCAATTTTTAATGATCGGTCATTAATATTAAAGTGACTAGTAGAAGGGGTGATCAGTTCTTTAGTAATTTCTTTTTGTTTTAAGCCTGCTTTAAGGTCTCTTGCAACACCAAAATGGCTCATGGCGTCTGCACGGTTAGGTGTTAAGCCAATTTCGAATACTTCGTCTTCTTCAATAGCAAAGATATCGGCACAAGGTGTACCAGGTTTTAGGTCCTTTTCTAAAACCATAATTCCATCATGGCTATCACCAAGACCTAGTTCGTCTTCGGCGCAGATCATACCAAAACTTTCTTCGCCCCTTATTTTACCTTTTTTAATGGTCCATGCTTCACCCTCCGAAGTATAAAGTGTAGTGCCTATAGTAGCTACAGGTACTTTTTGCCCGGCAGCTACGTTTTTAGCTCCGCAAACAATTTGTACAGGGGCATCTAGACCTATGTCAACCTTGGTCACCTTAAGTTTATCGGCGTTTGTATGCTTTTCACAACTTAAAACGTGTCCTACAACAATACCTTTTAATCCGCCTTTTACAGATTCAAATTTTTCAATTCCTTCGACCTCTAAACCCAAATCCGTTAAAAGTTCACCGGTTTTTTGTGATTCCCAATCTATTTGTATGAACTGTTTAAGCCAGTTGTATGATATTTTCATTCAAAACATTTATAGGCCGCAAAGATAAAACAATGCCCTAATACATTCAATAAGCTATGAAGTCTTTATTTTAATTTTTAATTCTGCCTTTTTAATTGTTTATTAGAAGTTCTTTAAATAATAAAATATGAGAATAAGTATTGCAGTACTTTTTATGTTCATGGTATTAGTAGGTTGTAAAGAAGAAAAGGCGGTTAAAAACTTAGCTGAGGGCAATTGGTTGGTTGAGCTAGAAGTAATGGATAACCAAGTGTTACCTTTTAACTTAAAAGTTAAAAAGAACATAAACGGTGATTATGAAATGAATATTTTGAATGCCGATGAAGTTATACGAATAGATGAAGTGGAAATTAAGGGAGATTCTATTTTTATGTATACACCGGTTTTTGAAGGATATTTGGCGGGCACTTTTACAGATAGTACCATTGAGGGACAATTTATTAAGGAAAGTCTAGATAGGATAGTTCCCTTTAAGGCAATTCATGGTGTTAAGGAAAGGTTTAAGGTTGCAAATAAGAAAGACAAGGAGAACGTTACCGGCATATGGGAAACTTATTTTAGTCCTAATTTGGAAGAAGAATACGTAGGTAAAGGTATTTTTTTACAGGAAGGACATAAGGTAACCGGAACGTTTAGAACCACTACGGGAGACTATAGGTTTTTAGATGGTGTAATGGATGGCGATTCTCTTAAATTATCTGCATTTGATGGTGCCCATGCTTTTCTGTTTACCGCAAAAGTTACGGACTCTAGTATGAATGGTGTTTTCTATTCTGGAAATCATTTTAAAGAGTCATTTGTGGCAACTAGAAATGATGATTTTGAACTTCCGGATCCAGATTCACTTACATTTTTGAACGAAGGTTATGATAAATTGGCATTTACCTTTCCGGATAGTAATGGCGATAAGGTTTCATTGTCAGATGATAGATTTCATAACAAGGTCGTTATTGTGCAATTAATGGGAACCTGGTGCCCAAATTGTCTAGATGAAACAAAGTTTCTAGTGGAATATATGGCTGAAAATAAAGATATAGAAGTCATAGGGCTAGCTTTTGAGTCGGCAAAAACAGAAAATAAAGCCTTTAAAGGCATTCAGCGTCTAAAAGATAGAATAGGGGTGGGTTACCCAATTTTACTTGCGCAATATGGTACTTACGATAAATTAAAAGCTCAAGAAAAACTACCTATGCTTAATCATGTGCTGTCGTATCCCACAACCATTTTTATCGATAAAAAAGGTAATGTTAGGAAAATTCATACCGGATTCAACGGGCCGGCAACAGGGGAGAAGTATATTGAGTTTAAAAAGGAGTTCAATGAATTGGTGACCCAACTAAATAATGAGTAGCTTAGATAATGGTAGATTTACCTAAGCCTATGTTTTCATCGTTAATATTAAAACTACCATCTAATTCCATAATATTATCGGCAATAAAGTCACCAACATAATTGGTTCCATATTTAGAGCTTCCTAATATATCTGGTGTTACTATTTTTTTAGAAAAAGATTTTAAGACCGCTGCTACTACTGCATCAGATTCCTCGTTCATTTTAAAATGTTGCAATAGCATTGCGACACTTAAAATAGAGGCTACTGGATTTGCAATGTTTTTACCGGCTGCATCAGGGTAGGATCCATGAATAGGTTCAAACATGGCATGCTCTAGCCCAACTGAAGCAGAAGGCAGTAACCCAATAGATCCGGCAATAACGCTTCCTTGGTCAGATAGTATATCACCAAACATATTGTCGGTCAATATAACATCGAACTGTGATGGGTTTAAAATCATCTGAACCGCAGCATTATCAATAAACAGGCAATTCAATTCCACATCTGGATAACTTTCAGAAATAGCACGAACTACGCGTCTCCATAAACGAGATGTTTCAAGAACATTAGCCTTGTCAACCAATGTTACCTTCTTCTTTCTTGACCTGGCAGATTTGAAGGCTAGGTGGGCTATCCTACTGATTTCAGACTCAGTGTAAGTACAAGTGTCCGTTGCTGAATTTTTGTCTTCATCATTGGATTTGTTACCATAATAGATTCCGCCTGATAATTCCCTGAAAATAATTAGGTCTGTATTTTGAACTTGTGTCTTTGAAAGTGGTGATTGCCTAACCAATGAAGGGAACACCTTTACGGGTCTAATATTTGCAAACAGCCCTAATTTTTTCCGTAATTTCAAAAGACCTTGTTCTGGCCATACTTTGGCTTTAGGATTGTCATCAAATTCAGGAAGGCCCAAAGCACCAAAAAGAGTAGCATCTGTACTTTTGCAAAGTTTTAAAGTTTCTTTAGGTAAAGGGCTGCCTGTCTGCTTAATGGCTGATGCACCAATTAGACCGTTCTTAAATGTAAAACTATGCCCAAAAGTTTCTTCAACAGAACGCAGGCACTTTATAGATTGTGCAACAACCTCTGGTCCAATACCATCTCCCTCTAAAACAGCAATGTCTAAATGCATAATTAGCTTATACTTTGTATATCTATTTTTGAGGTCTCAATTATTTGATGAATGTCATCGTCTTTAACCTCTTTTTTAACGTCGGCATATTTCAAGAACTCTTGGTATACTTGGTCTAGTTGTGTTTTGGTTAATTCGTAACCCACAATTTTTGCTCTATAAGCCAAGGCTGCTCTACCACTTCTGGCGGTCAACACAATTGAAGATTCTGTGACACCTACATCTGCAGGGTCTATAATTTCATAGGTCTCCCTATTTTTAATTACTCCATCTTGGTGAATTCCAGAACTGTGGGCAAAGGCATTGGCTCCAACAATCGCTTTGTTCGGTTGAACCATCATTCCCATTTTATTGGAAACCATTAAGCTAGTGTCGTATAACAATTTGCTGTTTATACTGGTGTCTAAATTTAAATCCGGGTGCTGACGCATAATCATGACCACTTCTTCTAAAGAAGTATTACCAGCTCTTTCTCCAATTCCGTTTATGGTGCATTCTATTTGTCTGGCACCATTGATGACACCTGCAATTGAATTGGCGGTCGCTAAACCTAAATCGTTGTGGCAATGGCAAGAAAGTGTTGCTTTCTCAATTCCTTTTACGTTTTCACGAAGGTATTTCATTTTTGCTCCGTATTCATCGGGCAAACAATAACCAGTGGTATCAGGTATATTCAATACAGTGGCTCCTGCCTTTATTACGGCTTCACATACACGAGCTAAAAACTCATTGTCCGTTCTACCGGCATCTTCAGCATAGAATTCAACATCTTCTACAAAAGTTTTGGCATAACTGACCGCAGCCACTGCACGTTCTATTATAGCGTCCCTATTTGAGTTGAACTTGAATTTTATATGAGAATCAGATGTGCCTATACCTGTATGTATTCTGGGTATTTTGGCATACTTAAGTGCTTCCGCGGCTACTTCAATGTCATTTTTTACCGCTCTTGTTAAGCCACAAACAGTTGCATTTTTTACAAGTTTGGATATAGCTTCCACAGATTGGAAATCTCCTGGACTAGATACGGGAAAACCGGCCTCAATCACATTTACACCCAAAATATCTAGGCGTTCAGCGATGACCAATTTTTGTTCCCTGTCTAGTTTGCAGCCAGGTACTTGTTCTCCATCTCTTAAAGTAGTGTCAAATATTTGTACGATATCTTTACTCATATAATTTACGTAGTTTTACTCGTCAAACGAATATATAACCTAAAACACAAAACATACTAATTTTGTGAACATGTTTACAACGTTAAGTCAGTTTTTTAGGTATATAAAACATTGAATTACAATTCTTTAAACTATTATTTTTACGATGACAAATGCGCATAAAGATGCTTTGTTCGTTCTGGTTAAATCACTTTCTAAATCTGAGAAGCGTCAATTCAAGCTTTACGTGGGTAGATTAGGTGTGAATACCGATGCCAAATTTTTAGCTCTGTTCAATTTATTGGATAAAATTAAACAATATGATGAGAAAACAATACTAGAAAGTGGGATTGTTAAAAAAGCTCAGCTTTCTAACCTAAAAGCTCATCTATATAAACAGATTTTGGTGAGCCTTAGATTAAATCCGGTTAACCAGAATATAAGGGTTCAAATAAGGGAGCAATTGGATTTTGCTACAATTCTATATCAGAAAGGCCTTTATAAACAAAGCCTGAAAATATTGGATAAGGTAAAAGCAATAGCAATTGAAAATGAAGAGAAGAATATTGCCTATGAGATAGTTGAGTTGGAAAAAATCATTGAAACGCAATATATAACCCGTAGTATTCCTGATCGTGCAGATGAACTTGCAATACAGGCAAAAGAATTGTCTGGGCATAATGTTATGACCAGTAAGCTATCTAACCTTTCATTACAACTTTATGGGATGATGTTAAAGGTTGGCTACGTTAGAAGTAATGAAGATTTTCAAAAGGTAAAAACCTATTTTAATGACCATTTACCGTTATACAACATAGAAGACTTAGGTTTTAGGGAAAAATTATGGTTGTACAAGGCCCACTTATGGTACAGTTTTTTAACGCAAGACTTCTTGTCTTGTTTTAAATATGCTAGCAAATGGGTAGATCTTTTTTATGATCATAAAGATATGATCTATTTAAACCCGGTATTCTTCTTAAAAGGCAATCATTATTTGCTAGAATCTCTTTTTTATGTGCAATATAGTTCTCAATTCAAAGAAGTGCTTGAGCGTTTAGAAACTACCATTAAGGAAAAGAACTTTCCAGATAACGACAATATCAATTCATTAGCGTTTATGTATTTAAATGCCAACAAATTGAATTTGCATTTTTTGGAAGGCAACTTTGAAAAAGGATTGTATTTGGTAAAAATTATTGAATACGGAATTAACAAGCACAGAGATAGGATAGATGTGCATCATGTAATGGTTCTGTATTATAAAATAGCATGTCTGTATTTTGGAATTGGTGACAATAAAATGTGTATTCAATACTTGAAAAAAATCATTGATAACAAGAATTTAAAAATGCGTGAAGATTTAATGTGCTTTGCTAGGGTTTTAAGTTTAGTTGCTCATTATGAGGCAGGGATGGACTATCATTTGGAAATTCAATTAAAGAGTACATATAAGTTTCTCTTAAAAATGAACGATATGCATGCCGTACAAAAGGAGATGATAAAGTTCTTAAGAAGTCTTGGTGGTATTTATCCAAACCAATTGAAGTCGGAGTTTCAGAAATTGTATACGGAGCTTAAAAAATATGAGCATCATCCATATGAGAAAAGAGCATTTTTATATTTAGATATCCTGTCTTGGTTAGAAAGTCACCTACAGAATAAATCAGTTTCAGAAATTATACGTGAAAAAGCCTTGGCAAGAACACGATAAGAAAGTGATGAGAAAATGAAAAATAACCATTTTCAACATTTATTGGAAATCAATTTGGCCATGCTATTTATATCCACATCTGGGGCATTGGGTAGATATGTACAGTTGCCGGTGCCAGTGGCAATAGGTGCGCGGGCTATTTTGGCATTTATTGCATTGTTTTTGTATTGTAAATGGAAGGGGTTTGGTTTAAAAATAGATAAAAAAGATACAAGGGTTATCTTATTAAGTGGGTTATTAATGGGCACTCATTGGATCGCCTATTTCTATGCTTTAAAATTATCCAACGTAGCCATTGGCATGCTATCTATCTTCACTTATCCTGTAATTACGGCTTTGCTAGAACCAGTTCTCTTAAAAACCAAATTTCAGCTGGTACATATTTTACTGGCTGTTCTGGTGTTAACCGGAATGTATTTTCTTAGTCCAACTTTAAATTTTGAAGATTCATATACAATAGCTATAGGCTTTGGTGTGTTTTCTGCTTTGGCCTATGCGTTAAGAAACATTCTTTTAAAAAAGAAAGTTTCAAAGTATAATGGGTCAATGTTAATGACCTACCAAACAGCAATAGTTGGGGTGCTATTATTTCCATTTTTATTTACGGTTACTTCATGGGCCATTGTGGCTCAGTGGCACGTGCTTGTGGCCTTAGCTATATTGACTACAGCTATTGGGCATACCTTATTTTTAATGACATTTAAACATTTTAATATTACTACGGTAAGTATTTTGAGTAGTATTCAACCTGTTTACGGGATTATAATAGGAGCAATTTTTCTTTCTGAAATACCAAGGGGCACAACTATTATTGGAGGTATACTAATATTAAGTTCTGTAGTTATAGAAAGTATACGTTCAAAAAAAGCTGCCTAAGTAACTTATTTGTTCTGGGAGTTGATGCCAGGTGTACTTGCTCCAAATTGATTAATGATATTATCTCCGAATTTAGTGAATTGCTCGTTTTTTGCCATTTCCCTAACCTTTGCAGGATCAAAATTTCCATTGAAATATAAAAAGGACCCGGTTTGGTTGTTGTTATTGTAAATCAGTATTTCCTTGACTAAATTTTTTCTTTCACGAACAGATACTACATTTCGTTTAAGTTCATCGTTCTTACGAAATATCTCTATGAATGAATTTCCGGTAATACCATTCATCTGCTGATTTAAAAATTGAGTGCGACTAGTAGTTGTACTAGGGAATTGCATATATCTTAAATCTTTGGTGTTACCTACCACAGCTTTCATTTCTGGTGAAATTTCACTGTTCATGGTAAGCATAAATTGTGGTACTCGAATCGCTGTAACCTGATTATCGTTTTTGTGAGCGTTGTAGAATGAATCAATGGAATTATAGCTGCTGCAAGACGTAATTAGTAAGAAAACGCTTAAAATCGAAAATTTCTTTAACATGGTAGTAGTGTTTTCCCTAAAAATAGTGAAATTAAAGACATGCATTCCAAATAGGGTCATTTGGCGGTGGGGCAATGATCTCTAAAGGTTCTTTTTTTACAGGATGTATTAAACGTAATTTTCTGGCGTGTAAATGTATGCTGCCATCATCATTACTTCTATTGAAACCATATTTTAAATCGCCCTTAATTGGCGAGCCAATAGCGCTTAATTGTGATCTAATTTGGTGGTGTCTACCTGTTTCCAAATCAATCTGCAAAAGAAAGTAATGGTTAAGCTTTTTTACGGTTCTGTAGGTAAGCATCGCTTTTTTACTATCGGGAACCTCTTTAATGTTTGCGTAAGATTTATTTTGCTTTGTATTTCTTTTCATCCAGTGAACCAGTCTTTTTTCCGGTTCTTTAGGGTTATTTTTAACAATTGCCCAATATGTTTTCTTTGCATCTTTTTCAGCAAACATCTTATTCAATCTTGGTAGCGCTTTTGATGTCTTTGCAAACACCACAATACCAGATGTAGGTCTATCTAAACGATGAACTATACCTAAATATACATTACCAGGTTTATTGTATTTAATTTTTAAATATGCCTTAACGGTATCGCTAAGAGGTTGGTCTCCGGTTTTGTCGCCCTGTACAATATCACCAGGTCGCTTATTAATGATGATAAGGTGATTGTCTTCAAAAAGTACTTGAAGATTGTCTACGGTAGAATGTGTTTTTTTTGACAAAGAATATGATGATAATAATTAGTATTGCTCGTCATCATTAGGGAAATCTTGACTTTTTACATCGCTGACGTAATTGGAGATGGCATTCCCCATTTCTTCATAAAGATTCATATATCTACGTAAAAAACGTGGGTTGAATTCATGTGTCATTCCTAAAAGATCATGAACAACCAATACCTGACCATCTGCATATTTACCACCACCGATACCTATGGTAGGTATGGTCAAATTTTCAGAGACTTGCTTTGTGAGCATTGCAGGTATTTTTTCTAGAACTATACCAAAGCAACCCAGTTTTTGAAGTAGTTTGGCATCTTCCATTAATTTCTCTGCTTCTTCCTCTTCCTTGGCACGAACGGTATATGTTCCAAACTTATAGATGGATTGTGGTGTAAGGCCCAAATGGCCCATTACCGGAATACCGGCTGCAAGTATTCTTTTAACGGATTCCTTAATTTCTGCACCACCCTCAAGCTTTACAGCATGTGCACCACTTTCTTTCATAATTCTAATTGCCGATCGTAAAGCTTCTTTAGGGTCGCTTTGGTAGCTTCCAAAAGGTAAATCTACAACCACTAACGCACGGTCAATAGCTCTAATAACAGAAGAAGCATGATAAATCATTTGATCTAAAGTGATAGGTAAAGTAGTTTCATGACCCGCCATGACATTACTGGCAGAATCACCAACCAAAATAACATCGACTTTGGCAGCATCTACAATTTTGGCCATTGAATAGTCATATGCTGTAAGCATGGAGATTTTTTCTCCGTTCTTCTTCATATCCACTAAAGATTTGACCGTAACTCTTTTGTATTCTTTTTTAGCTGTTGACATAACTTAATTTTGGTTTTGCGCCATAAAAGTAAGGAGTTTTAATGAGACTAAGCACTCCCTAATTAGAATCCATTTGAAAAGTCATCATTCATATTTTACCTATTTTTACCGTAAATAACTTTTCAAAAGAATCCCAATGAAATATTTCTCTTTGCTATTGATGCTTTTTATGATAAATGCAGTAAATGCGCAAATAGACGAAGAGGTAAAGGTTAAGTATGCCGTTGAGACTTTTTTTTATGCTTTTAATGGCAAAAATGAATTTGCCATGAAAGGCGTTGTTAACCCCGATGTTAAAATGCAAACTGTAAATTTAAATGTGCTGGGTAAAATGAGTATTCGGGATAATAACTTTAATGACATAATTAATTTTATGATTACCACGCCTGATTCCATTACCTTTCACGAAAAAGTACTAGACTACAAAATTCAAATAGATGGCGGCATGGCCCATGTTTGGGCGCCGTACGAATTTTGGTACAAAGGTGAATTCAGTCATTGTGGTGTTAATTCATTTCAGTTGTTTAAAGAGAAAGATGCCTGGAAAATAATCTACCTAATAGATTCTAGAAGAAGAGAGGACTGTGATCCGGTTTCTGAGTAAATGATCATATACTATTTCCAAGGTCTAGAATTTGAGGCATCGGCTGAAGGGAAATCTTTAGGAATTTCCTGTGTTACTTTTCCCGTTGCCGCCCATTCAGATCCTCGTTGAAGGGTAGTTATAAAACCTGTACATTCCATAGAATAATCAAAGTGTCCTAGTGTGGAGTGAAAAACACGACCCTTACCATAATTAATAGCCATTAATTGTGGTACGTGTTGTCCTAAGCCGGTAACATTGGGGTCCCATGGTGGAGCATTCTTTTCAACATCGGCATATGCCGTGGCTAGTATAGTCGCATTTTCAAATGGTCCTCTCATACGTTCGTACATTTCATCTGGTGTGTGCAACCATTTTTCAGGTAAACCTTTCATGATAGGATGTTCCGCTGCCCTTGTAGTAATTTGAAATTCGTATTCTGGTCCATGAGAACCGCAAACACCAACTACGGTATCTTTTATAATTTCTCCTTGTTCATTATAGTATACGTAAGGTCCTGATTTTTCATCACGGCCACCCCATGCACCTAATCCAATCATTTTATTGTATTCTCCCCATTCTCCCCATGCATTATCTGCAGCATGTATAACCACAAGTCCTCCGCCATTTTTCATATAACTTTCAAAAGCTTCCCTAGTTTTAACGGGCCATAAAGGAGAATCGGCACCAAGGTTGGAAATGATAACGTCATAATTATCAAAATTGAATGAAAAGTCCGATGTTTTAATAGGGCTGTGAGAAATTTGATATGTTTTATCTTTCAAAGGATAGGTCTCAATAAAAGATTCATAAGCTTCGGGGCGTGTTTTATTATATTTTATTCCTAACCATATAGAGTCCATTCTTTCAATATCTACTGTAAATAAATTGGTCTGTTCTAAATAGTCCTTTATCATCATCGTTGTTTTTGGCCACACGTAATGGTTGTTCTGTCCGTCAATAACAAGGGCTTTTATTTTTTTAGGTGACTGTATATGTTCGGCTATTTCTTTCTTTTTTTCTCCGCAAGAAATAAATAGAAAACTAAAAAAGGCAATTGCCATTATATTTTTCATGTTGATGGATTAAGGTTGTGTACAAATATTGTCACTAAATGTACATGAAGTAGACTAGATAACAAAAATCAATATTGACTTCATTGATTGTAAAAAGTAAGTTCTTATTTGCTGATCATCAAAACTGATCTTAAATTAGCGATGCATAAAAGTTGAAAACAATGAAAATATTAGGAATAGGCTCTAGAATATCACATACGGAATTTGGTAATGGTGTAATTACAAACGTATCCAGTAATATGTATTGGGTGACATTTATGGATAGTGGTTTAGAAACTATTGATATAGATTCTGACTACGAGGTAATAGAGGCAATTGAAAATGAAGTGGATACGGTTAGTTTTTTTGACGTGGAAAGTTCATTGGTCTCCATTTTACAAAAATGGAGCGACGCTACCCAGCGTGTTGCCATAGCCGATAAATGGAAAGGTGGTAATTTAATATTAGAACCAGGTGAGGCTGGTTTAAGTAATAAAGAGATACCTATAAATACTTTTTTTCATAAAATAGTGATGGTTCGTGATCGAATACGGGTTATGGAGCAAAAAATAAATTCCAGTAAAAATTTAGATGATCAAGAGAAGATAGATCTTCAACAATACATTACCCGTATCTATGGTAGTCTAACAACCTTTAATGTATTGTTTAAAGCTAAAAGTGATCATTTTGTGGGTGATAAGGGGAGCAAATAAGCTGCTCAATGGAAATGTTATTTCTGGATATAAAGTGATTTTAAGATTTCATATTGTTTTTTAACAATAGCTTCGTTTAAACCATGGGCTGCATTGGAGACTAAAACATATTCTTTTTTTGGAGCCCTGATTTTTTCAAAATAAGATTGATTTAATTTTTTTGAACAAAGAATATCACCTTCACCTTGTATTAAGATGACAGGTAGGTGAAAAGATTGTGCCGTTTTGTTGAAATTAATGTTCTGCACCATTGATTTTATGCCAAGATCCACATCGCCAACAAGGTTTAAAAATGAATAATCATCTCCGTTGTAGCGGTCTTTACTGTCTTGGTTGTTTTCATATGCAGGATCTATTTTGAACCATGAATTTGGAGCAGGGGCAGCGTTTTCTTTTTCATACTGTTTGGTTATACGTAATAGTTGACCATAGGTTTTGGCTTTTGAATAAGGAGGTGGTCCTAAATCTTTAAGTTTTAAAATTATGGATTCATCTTTTTTTGCTTGTGCTATTTGGTGCACTTCTGAATAGGCATTTTTAATGTTTTCTGAAAAGTGGACAAATTGTGCATGGCCAATATACACATGAAATAAATTTGGATTCTTTTGAGCCATTAAGGTACCAAGAATTGATCCCCAAGAGGTACCTATTAGTATGATTTTGTTTTTGTTAAAGCGCTCAAGTAAGTATGTTGAGAGCGCAATACCATCATCGGTCATTTCTGCAATGGAAAGCGGGTTATTCTGATAAAATGTTTCATTGACTTCTTCAGGAGCATTTTTTCCAAATGTTTTGCCGGCCCCGCGTTGGTCCCAATGTACAAGGGTGAACTCTTTTTCCCAATTGGTAAATGGCTCGTCTTTGTAATGGCTCATTGTACTACCCGGTCCACCGTGTACAAATAAAATAATTGGATTGGTGATATCGTTGCCGTTAATTGTTATCCATTGTTCAATACCACCAATGGTTATAAATTGTTCTTCTGATATTTTGGTTTGACCAGCAACCATATTAAATAATAAAAGTATAACACTAAGTGGTAATGGTTTTAAAAGCATTTTAAGGATGGAATGATGATGAATACTTTAAGATACAAAGATGTGAGCAATTTTTTAATTATGTTGTGTGCATTTTTAAGTTTAATAAAAATTCGATATTTACTATTTTCTATTAAGATTTAAGGTTCGGTTGTAAACCGTAATACTGTTTTTAACTTACTTTCAGGCATTTTCCTGAAATCGGACAAGTAGATTTCTTTGTGGACTTTAGACTTTCTCTTAAGCCCTTTATTCTTGGCAAATGTATCCATTATTTTAAATGTTTCGTCTTCCTTGTCAAAACTGCCCATGTGCAACATTTGAATACAATCACCTTCATCAATTGTCTTGAATTTTACCTTGTCAAGCACTTTTTGAGGCTTTTTATTCTTTACAAGTTCAAGCATTTCATTTAAAGAAATCACTTGTAATGAAAGCGGGTTGCCGTATCATTAACTCAAAAACCAATTCATCTTTATTGATTTCTCCGGTGAAATTTAATTTTGCTTTTTCAGAGATGTCCCAAAAACCTTCTAAAGGGTAAACTGTCCAATCCATATAATTGTTTGGTAATAGTTCCATTTGTTTTAGGTTCATTTTAATTGTGTAAGCCGTACTTATTAAAGCTTGTATGTGTTCTTGAAAAAGTTTGCTGTTAGGGTAACCAGAACCCTTAATCGTGATATATTGAAATTGCGGAATGGTTATAAGTACAGATTCCTTTTTAGGAAGGTAAATATTCTTTTCTTTTTTTCGCCATTCGTGTTTAAGGGAGTGCGCCATATAAACAAAGTAAATAAATATGTATTAAGGTTGCATTTAAAAATATCTAAATGAATTATAAAAGTAACCGCAGTGATTATTAAACAGAAAGTTATGTCTCATTTCAGCCTAGTTTTGATATATTTTTTTGGAACTATAGTTTTTTGATAATCATTGGTTATTTTAGGATTAAAATTATTTTATGGGACAGGTAATAACATTTGGCGAAGTTTTAATGCGAATATCACCACGCGGCAATAAGAAATTTGTGCAATCTAATATTGTGGAATTTTATTTTGGAGGAACAGAACTGAACGTTGGTATATCCATTTCTAATTTTGGAGGAAAAGTAAAGCATATTAGTGCCGTTTCAGATGATTTTATTGGTGATACAGCAATGACCTATATTCAAAAATTTGGTGTAGATACTTCCGCTATCGTAAAATCAAAAAGACCTCTTGGCGTTTACTTTTTAGAGGTAGGTGCGGTAATTAGACCTAGTATGATCTCTTATAACCGTTCACATTCGGCATTCTCAGAAATTGAACCATCTAAGGTAAATTGGGAAACGGCTTTAGAGAATGGTGAATGGATGCATTGGACCGGTATAACACCTGCGCTATCAAAAGGTGCTTATGACTTGCTAAAAGACGGTTTAAAACTGGCAAGAGAAAAAGGGATGGCGGTTTCTGCAGATCCAACTTACCGTAGTGGACTGTGGAAATATGGACAAGATCCTAAAGAAGCATTGATTGATCTTTTAAATTACTCAACCATTTTTATAGGCGGAGTAAATGAAATTAATGAAGTTTTAGGAACAAACTTTGGCTATGATAATAAAGATTTCATTGAAGCAAGTAAACAGTTGATTCTTGAATTTCCGAGTATTGAAAAGGTTTTTGATAAAATTAGAACTTCATTAAATTCATCATGGCACAAAATAAGAGCTAGAATGTGGAACGGTCAAGAATTTAGGGAAACTGAAGATATTGATATTACACATGTTGTAGATCGTATTGGGACTGGAGATGCATTTGCTGCAGGGTTAATTTACGGACTTCAGCAATATGATGATTATAAGGCTATGGAATTTGCAAGCGCAGCATGTGCTTTAAAACATACGTATGAAGGGGATGTTAATTTTGCGACGGTGAGCGAGGTGAATAATATTATTGCTGGAAATCTAACAGGTAGGTTGGTTCGGTAAATGCTATTTTTCCAAGATTAATTAAAGCGGTTCTATCAAATAAAATACTATCGTTTACACGTTAGTTAGTCGCGGTTATTTTAATGCTGCCGGTTATAGTACATGATTGTTTTATGGTATTATAAATGGTACCATACTTCTCAATATTCTTTTTTAAAAGCGATATATTTATTGTTTCATCATCACTATAAATGGTTAAAGAGTACTCAATCTCATTCATTCTTGAGGGGTTTTCTAGTCTTACCGCAGATACTTCTAAAGATGTTTTCTGGTAATCAAATTTCATCATCATAGAAAAACGTTCCACATTTTTGAGCATACAGGCAGCAAACGAACTCAAAAATAGTTCCGCTGGATTAGGGAGTGTATTTGTCGTTTTAGCGGTTGTCCCAAAATCAATAACGGATTCTTTTACATGGATGGTGGCATCGTTCTTTGATTGGGAAGTGGCAAGTATGCTATAATTCATCTTGAAATAATAAAAAATGTACTTTATGTGACATTCAGTTAGCTATTTCAAAATTATATTGAATTATAGAATTAACAGCTGATTTATATCATACTAATCAGGTTCGTCTTTAGAAAATGTTTTTTTTAAACATAATTATAGAGTAGGTGGTGCGTATTTGTTTCTAAAATTAAAAACCTTCTGAGAAGGTCCGTTTTTCTGCAAATAATCTAATAGTTCAACTGCATTTTCCACGCTTGGAAAATCTCCTTCAGCAATCCACCACATAGCAGTAGAGACTTTTCCAAATTTTTGAAACCATTCTTTTCTTCTTTTTAGAAAATCTGTATGTAAGGTTTTGAAAACAAAGGTTTCTAAAGATGCTATAGATTCCCATACCGAGATATTAATGATTACCTGCTCGTCATTATAAGGATTGAAACTTGTTGCGTCGTTATTTTCATCTTTAAGTCGCCATACAAACCCTTCGCTATGTTCTGCTAAATTATTAACCTTGTCTAAGTTATCAACAAACTCTTTCATAATAGGATCATTAATATTCACTCCTATCATACGTGAAATATTGATTTGTGCTAACTGGTATTTTTTGTCTAACATAATATTTGTTTAGAATACATTTAAAGACTATAACTTACAATATATGAATTAGATAAATAATACTAAACAGCTTCTTTCTTTTCCGATAAGTATTTCCAATAACGCTTAGGTACATGTTTCACATGTAGTTTTGTATTAATACGAGATTTAATGGTGGTACTTTTAAAATAATTGTTCCAAAGGTCCTGATATTCAAATTCTTCATCGGTGAACACAGAACTTTTTTTAAGTGTATTTGAATGTATATTGGTTAAATCAAGCGAAATGATTTCAACAGTGTGTAAATCAAAGAAGATTCCGTATTTACGTTTTACATCATAAATGATCCACTGTTGGTCTGCGTATCTATTTCTAAAATGTTTGGAGATTAAAGGTATAACATCAAAATCTGGTTCTATGTTTGCAAAATAGACATCGTCTTTTGTTAGTTGAAAACGTACAAAAGCTTCCATACGGTGTTTTTCTCTCCCTACTTTATGTGCAAGTTGATTGATTTTTAAAACTCCGTCATCGCTAAAATCTGCAGAACCGTAATATTTACTGCCCATAAGTTTTAGAATATAATGATAGAGTAGGGCTTCAATATTATTGTGCTCGCTTAGAAAGGAAAAATAGATGTTCTTTATTGCTGTATAACTCTTTTTTTGAACACCGTTCCATACTCGTTGTGCTTTTTTAACATTGGTGAAAATGGTTTCATTTTCTGCAAAAAGTCCGCTTTGTAGCTGATTGTTCTTCTGAATATCTGCATGCGTTAATTTCTGCTCAAATCCGGTGAATACAGCAGTTAAAAATCCGTTGAAACTGCCATCGTAAATTAAGGTTTTAGAAGCGTTCATACCTATAGTTTTAAAAGTTGAAGAAAAAGATTCTAGAAATTATTTTAAGTCTTTTTTTAATTTTACTTTTTATAAATACCAAATGGTATCCAATGCATAATATTTTACTTTGAACACGAGCAATTATGGTATTCAGAATCGAAATATGAGAAGTGGTTAAGGTGTTGTCAAGGGTTTCCAAAATGTGTTAATTTATTAAATGGTTACTTTAATTAAATAAGGATAGTTGATTGCTATGTATATTTTTATACTTGCTATTTTGTGATTGTAAAATCATACCTTTTATTTTATTGGCATCAAGATCTCTACGTTCCCAATCACTAGAATTGCATATGATAAAATACTGAGCACGATTTAGGGCTACTCCCATTTTTTTAAGATGTTCCCAGTTGAGATTTCTATATTTCCTGCCACTTATTATTTTATGTACAGAACCCATTCCTATGCCTGGTATACGTGCTAACATTCGGGCTTCTGCTTTATTGATATCAATAGGAAAATGATTAAGATTACGTAGCGCCCACATTAATTTAGGATCAATATCCATATCAAGATTGGGGTTGTTGACATCTAAAATTTCATTTACGCTGAATCCATAAAATCGAAGTAACCAATCTGTTTGGTACAATCTATTTTCTCTTAACATTGGTACTTCAGAACCCAAAGAGGGCAATCTGCTATCACTGGATATAGGTACGTAGCCAGAATAATACACACGCTTCATTTTAAAATTTTTGTAAAAGTGGGTGGCAGAATACATGATGTCCTTATCGCTTTCGCCTGTAGCACCAATAATCATTTGAGTACTTTGACCGGCGGGTGCATATTTAGAGGTGCTTTTAATAATTTTCTTCTCCTCTTTGTAGCGTATAATTTCATCTTTTACCTTTTGCATAGGTTTAATGAAATCTTCATGTTTTTTGTCTGGCGCCAAAAGTTTAAGGCCGGAAATAGTGGGGATTTCAATGTTGACCGATAAACGATCAGCATATAAACCGGCCTCATACATTAATTCATCGCTTGCACCTGGTATGGATTTTAAATGAATGTATCCATTAAAATTTTCTTCTTCACGTAGTTTTTTAGCTACTGCAATTAAACGCTCCATGGTATGGTCTGCGCTTTTGAAAATACCGGAGCTTAAAAATAAACCTTCAATGTAGTTTCTTCTATAGAAGTTGATGGTAAGGTCTACTACCTCTTGAATTTTAAAAGCAGCTCTTTTAATATCATTACTTTTTCGCGTAACGCAATAAGCGCAGTCAAAAATGCAATGATTGGTCAATAAGATTTTTAACAATGAAACGCATCGCCCATCTTCAGTATAAGTATGGCAAATACCATTACCGGTATCGCCTAGACCATTATTCTTGTTTTTTCTGTTACTTCCACTGCTAGAACAAGAAACGTCGTATTTAGCGGCATCTGCTAATATGTTCAGTTTTTCTTTTATTCGGTTAAAATCCATATTTCTATTTGTAATTAATCCAAAATTATGGAAATATTCCTAATTATGGAAATAATCCAAATAATTAATTGGATATAATCCATAATTAGTATATTTGAGGTGTCAGGAAAGTTAATGTCTTGATAGAAAATGACTTACTATGGAAAATGAATTGACGTTAAAACGATTTACAGATTTACGTAGGGAATTGGGTTATACCCAAGCGGAATTTGCCTCACTAATCGGCGTATCGAACACCACAGCAGATATAGAACGTGGAAGAACAAAACTTTCAGGTAAAGTAGTATTAGAGTTGTTAAAACAATTTAAAATCAATCCTCTTTGGTTGTTTGGGGAAAGTGAAGAGCAGTATTTGGAAACATCAAAAACCAGTGTCATACCAAAAGTAGTTACGGTTGATTCTGCCAACCGGGACAATATGGTTTTGGTAAACGCCAAGGCAGCAGCAGGGTATCCGCAAAATATTTCAGATACCAGTTGGTATAAACAATTGCCAGCATTTGATTTGCCTATTCCAGAATTTAGAAATGCAACCTATAGAGGGTTTCAGGTAGAAGGAGATAGTATGTTGCCTAATTTACATCCGGGTGAATGGGTGTTGGCTAGAGCTATTGAACACATAGATTATGTAAGTGCAAATAAAATGTATGTCGTTGTTTTGCAAGATTCCATTATGGTAAAGAAGATAGAGAAACGACCTAACTCAAATAACATCACGCTGGTTTCTTTAAATGAAACTTATCCTCCTTATGATATTAAGCCTTTTCAAATACAAGAAATTTGGGAAGTTAGTAGTAAGATAACTTTTAATGTTGATGCAACTACCGATAGTGGATTGTTACGACAATTACAAGAGTCTATGAAAGAGTTAAAAGATCAATTACAGCATGTTAAGAAAGTTAACTAAAGAATTGGTTTAACATATAATCCGCTTTCTTTTAGTTTAAATCCTAAGCTTTTGTAGAGTGAAATGGCGGCTGTTCTATGGTGTCCGCTAAACAATAGTACCGTACTAAGCTTTTCTTGTTTTGCGTGTTCAAGCAATTTTTTCATTAGTTTTCTCCCTATACCCTGTCCTCTATATTGCGAAGAAACTACAACATCTTCAATCATGCCTTTATGGCCAGAGACTACTTTATATTTTGCCATCATGGCTATGCCAACCAGTTTTTCCTTGTCCAAACAAACGACAACATCTGTGGTGTTGTAATCCGATAGAGCGGATGCTAGGTCCAATTGAGTTATTGCGGCATTGAGCTCTTTATATAATTCCGTAAGTTGAGATTGTAAATCTGCTGTTACTTCGTTAAATGTGATTAGTTTAATGATTAGATCCATAGTTTAAAATATAATTATTTACCCACAACCTCTCCCATAGATATAGATAAAGGACCAAGTTTATGGAGGGTAGGTAAAAATACTCCGCTTTCTGTTTTTGTCCAATCTTGCCACGTAGCTTCAACTCCGCCTATGGGAATGATCTTGGTCCAAAGTTTAAAGCTTTTTGGTTTTCCGCTAGGTTCTATGATCCACATATAAGAATCACCAGGTGTATCTCCGCCTTGGGTATAGGTTACCAATAATGCTTCAGAACCATCTTCTAGGTCTACTAAATAACGTTCTGTTCCATGGTCAAAAACTTTAAAAGGGGCTACTAACCAAAAAGAATCATTGTTGAAATAGCTTTGGGCTTTTTCTATTAAATCCTTAGTTTTCTCATAAGAGGCACTTGAATTGTTGATTGTAGCCTTACTGGAAGAAGGGGTGATCAGGTCTAAATGTACCGTGATATCATCCCATGAAACGGAGACAATTTCTTTTCTTCGATCCCATTTATAATGATGGTCACCACGAAAAGACCAATCCAAGACATTGGTATTATTATAATTTTTGTAATTAAGGGCATCTAACATTCTATAGGCTAAAGCATCTGCTTCCGGACCAGATTCTCCTGTAGGTAGGGGTTCATTATATAAATAATATAATACACCATAACCAATGGCAAGCACTAGTGCAAGTATTCCAATAAACTTAAATAGTTTCTTTATCATATGTATTATAAGATATTGATTTAAAATTTATTATAATAATATTTAATTGCTAAAATTATAATTTTTAGATACATCTAAAACCCAACTGCAGCGTCATCACCGCGTTTATCTGCACCTCCTTCAAGCTTGCCGTTGTCTAAAACACGTATAGCATCTACTTTGCCTATAATGGGTGTTCTTTCCTCGTTAATAATATACCCTTTTGTTTTAAGCTCATCTGTAAGAGTGGTAGAAAAACCGTCTGGTTCAAAAATTACCATATCAGGAAGCCATTGATGGTGAAATCTTGGTGCGTTGACAGCATCTTGCATGCTCATTTTAAATTCATAACTATTTAAAATAGTCTGGGCTACGGCGGTTATAATGGTTGAACCTCCAGGGGTGCCAACAACCATCCAAAGCTTACCATTACGTTCAACAATGGTTGGGGTCATACTGCTCAACATCCTCTTTTCAGCAGCAATACTGTTTGCTTCCGCACCTACCAGTCCAAACATATTTGGTACGCCTGCTTTTGCGCTAAAATCATCCATTTCATTATTTAAAAAGAAGCCTAGCTCATCTGAATAAAGTTTAGAGCCGTAAGCACCATTGAGAGTCGTTGTAACGGATACCGCATTACCTTCTTGGTCTATGATGGAGTAGTGCGTGGTTTCCATGCTCTCAACAATTTCAATATTGCCATGTTGTACCTCGGAAGATTTTGTGGCTTGATCAAAAGAAAAATTAGCCATTCTTTCGTTTAGGTAATCCTCGCTTAATAATCGGTCAAAAGGTATATCTACAAAATCGGGGTCACCCAAAAAGTAATTTCTATCCGCATAAGCTCTTCTAGATGCCTCGGTAAATAGTTGTACCATTTTAGGGCTATTATGTCCAAATTCCGCAACATCATATTTCTCCATCATCTTAAAAATTTGATTTATGGTAACCCCACCGCTACTAGGCGGACTCATTGAAATAATATGTAAATCCTTATAGTCAAACGTAATTGGATCTCTCCATACTGCTTGGTATTTTTCTAGGTCTTGTTCTGTAATATATCCACCTTTTTCTTGAATGAACGCTGCTAATTTTAGAGCGACTTCACCTTTGTAAAAACCATCTCTGCCATTTTTGGCGATACTTCTAAACGTTTTTGCCAATGCAGGATATTTAATAGTATCGTTTTCTTTGAATTCAGTAGCAAATTTGGTGCTATCACTATTTACTTCTATAAACTTATCTCGTTGACTGGCAAGTCTTTTTTCTTGATTTGCAGTAACCACTACACCACGTTCGGCCAGGGCAATTACCGGGGCCATAATCTCTTCAAGAGGTAATGAACCAAATTTTTTGTGTACTTCTATAATACCGGCAACTGTGCCGGGTACCCCAACTGCGGTTGCTCCTAAAGTACTTTTGTTTGGTATTACGTTGCCCAGGGAATCCAAATACATGTCTCTATGGGCAGATAGGGGAGCTTTTTCACGGTAATCTAGAGCTCCTGTTTCTCCGTTTGCTTTTCTATAGACCATAAAGCCACCGCCACCTAGATTTCCGGCAAAAGGATAAGCAACTACCAAAGCCATTTCCGTAGCAACCATGGCATCAAAAGCATTACCTCCTTTTTGCATAATGTCGCTTCCTATTTTTGAAGCTTCTTCACGTGCTGAAACAACCATTGCCTTGCTGGTAACTGTTCCGGTTGGTGCGGGTGGATTCTCTTTGCAGCTGCCAAAAATCACGAAAGCTATCAGTGTAATGGCTAATTTTAGATGGTTCATAGTTAGTTAAATATTTAGGTTAATTAAATGTATTTAATATTTTGATAAATAGAATTTTAGTAAATTATTTATTTAATAGCGATATGTACTTATGTTTTGAAAATGTAATTAACTCTTCAAAAAATTCGGTGAATTCTTTTTCAAAAGAATCATAATGTTCTTCTAGGTCTATAATGGCAAAATTCATTTTAGATTTGTTTTTCGTTCTTCGGTTCATACCATTCAGTACATTGCCAATGCCTTCCATTTTAGAATAGTTGTAAAGCCAATTGTCAGAAATCATATACGGCATCATGCGTTTTACACCTTCAGGTAAAATTTTATAATTATCTTCCAAGAGGTCGTAAAAATCTTCTACAAATATGTCTAAAGGTGTGTCAGAATATTTGGACCAATTTTTAGCTAAAAAATGGTCGTAATAGATGTCTACGATAACTCTGCTATAGTGACTATAATTGGCATGCAATCTTCTACTGCTAATCTTTGGGATACTATGGGCATCTGTATAGGTGTCAATATGTCTGTGTAGTTTTATGCCCTTTTGAACTTTTGTAGGTAAGTGTTGAAATTTATTGGCGCGAATACTATCGGCAATAAAGTTGCCAATGGTGATTTCTTTGTCTCCGAATGATAGAAAGATATGTGCTAAAAAATTCACGCTGTTATTTTTATGCTTATAAAGTCGAATTTACAAAGAAGCGCAATAGTGGTAAAAACTAACCGTTTATATTTGCAAAAACTTATTAAGAAATATGACACTTATAAAATCCATATCAGGAATACGAGGAACAATAGGAGGTAAGCCAGGAGACAACCTTACACCGATCGATGCAGTAAAATTTGCTGCTTCTTATGGGGTCTGGTTAAAAGAATACTCTAAAAAAGAAAAGTTAAAAGTGGTAATTGGTCGTGATGCTCGTTTGTCTGGTGAAATGATTCAAAATCTTGTTGTATCTACTTTGGTAGGTTTAGGTATAGATGTGGTTGATCTTGATTTGTCAACAACGCCAACAGTAGAAATAGCGGTACCTATGGAAAAGGCGGACGGCGGAATTATTCTAACCGCTAGTCATAACCCTAAGCAATGGAATGCTTTGAAATTACTCAATGAAAGAGGGGAGTTTTTGGATGCCGCCCAAGGTGCTAAAATTTTAGAAATTGCGGAAAAAGAAGATTTTGATTTCTCTGATGTTGATGATTTAGGGCAGATAAACAAGAATGATAGTTATATAGATATCCATATCGATGAAGTGTTGAATCTTTCTTTGATTGATGCAGAAGTCGTTAAAAAAGCAAAGTTTAAAGTTGTTGTGGATGGTGTGAATTCTACAGGAGGTATTGCCATTCCAAAATTATTAAAGGAATTTGGAGTAGAAGTAGTTGAGCTATATTGCAAGCCAACGGGTCATTTTCCACATAACCCAGAACCGTTAAAGAAGCACTTAAAAGATATTTGTGACCTAGTCGTGAAGGAAAATGCGGATTTTGGTATTGTTGTAGATCCAGATGTTGATCGTTTGGCCTTTATTAGCAATGATGGTGAAATGTTTGGCGAAGAATATACTTTGGTTGCTTGTGCAGATTACGTGCTTGGTAAGACCAAGGGGAATACGGTTTCTAATTTATCATCTTCAAGAGCATTACGTGATATCACTCAAAAACACGGAGGTACCTATGAGGCTGCGGCAGTTGGTGAAGTGAACGTGGTAACGAAAATGAAGAGCAATAATGCTATAATTGGTGGTGAGGGTAACGGAGGTATTATCTACCCAGAGAGTCACTATGGTCGAGATTCTTTGGTGGGTACCGCATTGTTTTTAATGTTAATGGCTGAAAAAGGTGGTACTGTTGCAGAATTAAGGGCAAGCTATCCTAGCTATTTTATGAGCAAAAAGAAGATTGAGCTTACACCAGGTTTAGATGTAGACGGAATTTTGAAGTCAATGGCGGAAAAATATGCCGATGAAGAATTATCTACTATCGATGGTGTTAAAATTGATTTTGCAGAGAACTGGGTACACCTTAGAAAATCCAATACAGAACCTATTATAAGAATTTATACGGAAGCTAAAAGCCAAACCGAAGCCAATGATTTGGCAGATAGAATAATTGGTGAAATAAAATCTATTGCAGGTTTATAGCTTTAGTTATACCTATTTAAAAACCCGAAAGTAAACAATCTACTTTCGGGTTTATTTTTTGTTGCATGTTAATTTACTTCTGCAAAAGCCGCCGCTTTTTTATCTCTATGTTTCCAACGTTTATGGGTCCATAGATAATATTCCGGTTTTTCTCTTATCTGTTCTTCTGTTAGTCTAAGAAAAGTGTTGGTTATCTCGTGTTCCTTGGTTTCCTTACTGTTTAGGGCAATAGGTATGAACTCGGCTTTGTAATGACCTCGTTTCACCTTGCTTACTTTTAAAAAGACCGTGGCCAATCCTGTTTTGCGCGCTAAAATTTCACCTCCGTTGAATATGGGTACGGTAATTCCCATAAAATCGGTCCAATAATGAGCTCTATGAGCTTGTGGAGATTGGTCGCTTACCATACCGTAAGTTGCCCTTACGTTATTTCTGAAATTTTTAATTACCGTTTTAGCGGTTTGTGCTTGGGTAATTAATGTGGTGTTCCATCTGGCTCTTACTTTTCTAATAAAATTGTCAAAATAAGAATTGTTTACTTTTTGGTAAACGGCATAGCCTTTGGAATGTACATAATTATTTATGCTTACGTTCCACTCCCAATTGGCGTAATGTGCGCATAATATAATGATGCTACGCTCTTTTTCAATTTCAAGCAAAACTTCCGGATTAACTATTTGATATTTTTTAGCAACGGACTCTTTACTGAGGTTCATGGTTTTGACCATTTCAAGAAAGGTGTCGCACAAATGTTTGTAGAAGTCTTTTTCAATACGATTTATTTCATTCTTGGATTTCTCGGGAAAGACCAAATTTAAATTCTCTTGAACAACCTTTCTTCTGTAACCAAAAACGCGGTAAATGAAAAAGCAGGCAAAATCTGATAACCCGTAAAATAAACGATGTGGCAAAATGGAAACAACCCATAAAAAAGGATAAATCAAAACAAAGGCCAATAGTTGCATGCTGAAAAAATTATGGGCAAATATAACTATATTTGAAGCCAAATAAACAGTAGATAATGTACAACCTAGATTTAGCGACAATAGCAATAATTGCGGCAAATGTATTGGTTTCAATGAAAGGGTTTAATGATACCACCTTTTTTGAAAGATATAAATTTAGTATAGGAGCTATTAAAGCGGGACAGAAAGATCGTATGGCAACTTCTGGCTTTTTACATGTGGATATTTCGCATCTGTTGTTTAATATGTTGACGTTGTACTTTTTTGCTGGTGTTGTGATCAATTGGTTTGGTAAGACCCAGTTTTTAATAATTTATGCTGTTAGTCTTTTGGCGGGTAGTCTTTTGGCATTAAATTTTCATAAAGATGAGCTGTATTATTCTGCGGTCGGTGCTAGTGGTGCGGTAACCGGTATTTTATATGCTGCAATATTATTACAACCAAATATGCAATTGGGTATTATGTTCATACCAATTCCTGTTCCTGCATATGTTGTTGGTATTGGTTATTTATTATATTCTATATATGGTATGAAAAAACGATTGGGTAATATAGGTCATACGGCCCATTTTGGTGGCGCTATTGGTGGTTATGCCTGTACATTGTTGTTTATGCCTAGCCTATTACAGACCGATACTTTAATGGTGGGGTTATTGGCATTGCCAATTATTTTGCTTTTTGTTTTAGGTAAAATGGGAAAAATTTAAGTTTTTCTTAAGTTTTGTAATATTATTCTGTAAGATGGTCTAATATATAGTGCATTTCATCGGATTTCTCTGTGAATAGACAACAATACGGCAATTCGGGTCGTTAATGCAAAAACCCGAATTTAAAATGAAATTAAACCTATCTATCAGAAAATCATGGCTACTAGCTATTTCGGCAGTAGTTTTTATTACAAGTTGTAGTGATGAAACCACGGTTTTTGAAAACCCCGAAGATAATTTAATAAATGAAACAGATCAGTCAAAGCTTTTAAATAGTGTAAGTTTTGATGAAGCAGGTGTCCTTGATATTTATGAAGACCCATCTGCTAGCGCTAAAAGGTATAATACTACCGGCAAGGCAGAACCTGCTGGTGACTATCCGTTGACCCTGGTAGCTCAAATTGATCCTCCAACATTTACAAATGGTGAAAATTTAGCAGCAACACATGTCGCTTTAGACGGTGATTATGGTTATGTCTCTTATAACACTGTAGGGCAAGACTATGTTGGTGCAATTGATGTTGTAAACATTAGTGACCCTAACAATCCTAGAGTTACATCTAGGGTGTATTACACCAATGCGGATTTGAATTCCATTGCTTATGATAATGGATATATATATGTAGCCGGTGGTGTAGATTCAGAACAATCTGTAACCGCCACGGCAAACTCATTGGTTGCTAAAATAGCT
Organism: Maribacter sp. 1_2014MBL_MicDiv; assembly: GCF_001865655.1. Classification (NCBI taxonomy): domain Bacteria; kingdom Pseudomonadati; phylum Bacteroidota; class Flavobacteriia; order Flavobacteriales; family Flavobacteriaceae; genus Maribacter; species Maribacter sp. 1_2014MBL_MicDiv. The sequence continues at coordinate 4,311,806 of NZ_CP011318.1, read as the reverse complement.
GTTAGTGGTGGTAGAATAAATACATCTAACATAAGCTATGGCTTCCAAGAAGGTTTTAATGCAACAGATGTTCGTATTGTAAATAACGATGTTGTGGTAACCAGTGGACAAGACGGCTTTGTGGTTGTTTATGATAAAAACGATTTAAGCGTAAAAAATGAAGCTGCTTTTTCAGATTTGCGCTCTGTGGCGTATAATGGTAGCGAGTTGGCGGTATTGGATGCTGCGGAAGGCGTTAGTTTTTTAGATACCAATTTAAATACCGTTAGAAGCATAGGTATACAATCAGATTTTGGAATAGATGCTAAGCGAACATTGGATTTTTTAGGCAATAATATTATTGTTTCTGAAGGGACAAAAGGAGCTGGAGTGTACAATAGTGCATCTGGAAGCTTTGTTGAATATTTACCTATTTTAACTAATCCTGATAATGCAGAGCCAGGAGAAATTGTAACCAATGGTGTTGCAGTAAATGATGATGTTCTTTTAATGGCAAATGGAGCTGGCGGATTAAGTCTTTCAGAAACTAAAGCTGATAATACAGTTGGTGTCGGTGTAATTGAGCTCTCAGGCTCTATTAATTATGTGGCATCAAAAGATGATTATATTTTTGCTGCCTCTGGTAAATCGGGCTTTCAAATTATTAAACTGAATAGACCAAGTGTTAGTTTGGAAGAGAGATGTTCAGAATTGTCAAGATATTCCGGTAGTGCCAATCTAAACGTCAATAATGGTGATGAATTAGCGTACAGTGGTTCAAAAAGGTTCAACAACGTAAATGTTAGTGGGGCTTTATTGCTGTGCGGATCATGGACTGTTAGAGAAGGTGTGGCCATTAATGAAAACGGTTTGTTTGAAATGAACGGTACCTTAGTTGTTGGTAGAAATAACCGTCAAAGAAATATTACCATCAATTCTAGTGCAACCTTAATAGTTGAGGGTAATTTAACCATCTACGGTGATTTGGTTCTTAATGATGGTGCGTCTATTGAGTTTTTAGGTGACGATTCTGTTGTTGCTGTAACAGGTAGGGTTATAAAGAACGGAGATGTGACGGTTTCTGGTAATTTTAATGATTACTATAATAAGTTCTAATTCGCATATTATAATATAAAAAAAATCCCCTAGGTTTTACCTAGGGGATTTTTTTTGAATTGAATTTTAATGGTTAATTCAATAATTCTGCAACCTTGGCTTCTAAAGCAGGTCCTCTTAAATTTTTAGCAACGATAACACCGTTTTCATCTAAAAGAAAAGCAGCTGGTATAGCGTCAACATTATATAATTTTGCAATCTTATCATCAAAGTAAGCGATGTTGGAGATATGATTCCATTCCAAACCATCTTCGGCTATCGCTTTTTTCCAGGCTTCTTCGGTACGGTCTAAAGAGACGCCCAAGATATTTAGCCCTTTATCGTGGTACTTTTTGTAAACAGCAACAATATTGGGGTTTTCAGCTCTACATGGTCTGCACCATCCTGCCCAAAAATCTATTAATGTAACTTTTCCCATTACATCTTTTAATGCAAGAACGCTACCATCTAAACTAGGTCCTGAAAATTCTGGAGCCTTAGCGCCAATACTTGAATTTTTTCCGGTCTCTTCAGAAGCTTTTAATTTTTCTATGCCTTCTTGAATTTGTTTTCCTGTCTTGCTGTTTTTAATTTCTTCGGACAACGTTTTGTAAATTTCCTCGACTTCTTCTAATCCTACCGCTTTTGTTGCAATGGCTCTATCTAACACTAATGCGGAGATAAGTGCCTTTGGGTGGCTTTTAACGTAGTCCAATTCAAAGGTTTTGTACTCTTCTTGAAGTTCTTTCATTTCATCCTGCAGGGCAATAGCGGCCTCACCAGAAGCTGATTTCATATCTTGCTGTATAGATTGGGCTTGAAGGGAGATTTCTCTTGACTGCTTCATGTAATCGGCAAAAGCATCATTTTGAAATGTTCCGCTTATTTCAGCAAACCCCATACTGTCCCTTTGGGCGCTAAAATCAATTTCTCCATTTTCTAGTATTACCGCGGTATATCCTGGAAGTTGTTCTACAAAAATATAGTGCAGTTCTGGTATATCGGCTTTACCGGTAAATGTAAACTCACCATTGGTAGTGGTTGCGGTATCTATATCCATTGGTTGGTTGTTCTTGCCAATGGTTTTGAGAAAAACACGGGTTCCATCCGTCAATTCCCCTCTTAGTTTGCCGTTAAGGGTAAAGCTTTCCGGTTTAGAATTACAACTGAACAATAAAATTCCGGCAAGCAGTATTACAATACTATTTTTCATATATCTCACTTAGGTTAAGCTACAAATGTACTTATATATGAGATATAAAAAAAGACCCTTAACGCAAGGTTAAAGGTCTTTTTTCTAATACTATTTTTGTAGTTAGAACTGGTATCTAATTCCTAGTCCTATATCAAAATCAAAATTGTCAGAGAACCCATTGTATCCTATGACGCCAAGTTCTGGTCTAAAGTCTAGAGATAGAATTAGGGGTATGTCAAAATTGTATTCAATACCTATATCTCCGGCCGCGAATATAAAAAGACCGCCATCATTGTCGTTATTGGGGTTGTTTGGGAAGTCTACGCTTCCTAAACCGCCACCAACACCGTAATACCAATTGAAATCTCCTTCAATAGGTCTTACCCATTGGTAAAGACCGGCTAACTTAAAAGCGTCAAAGTTTCTACTATCTCTCCATCCTAGGTCAAATTCTGCTCTAGTGTATCTAGTTAGTGATTTTTGATAACTGATCTCTGCGCCAAAGCCATCGCTATCTCCTAATCTTAATCCAAGTGCGTGATCGGCAATATCTTGAGCGGAAATTGTACATGTTGCCAGTAAAGACAACGCTATAATACTTTTTAAAATCTTCATATAGTTATAGGTTTTTGTGATGAAAAATGAGCCAATTTATAATGTGGCTCACACAATAAAACTTAATTTAGCAATCAAAATTGTGTTACGTTGGATAATAATTTGCTTTCAAAGTTACGAGAAGATTTAGAGGGAGATGTACAATTTGATAATCTTACCAAAACACTTTATGCTACCGATGCATCGGTGTATCGTAAAATACCATTAGGTGCGGCTTTTCCAAAATCTGTTAAGGATATTAAGAAAATAGTGTGTTTTGCCAATGATGAAAACATTAGTCTTATACCTAGAACTGCAGGTACTTCATTAGCGGGCCAATGTGTTGGCGATGGTTTGGTTGTAGATGTGTCAAAACATTTTACCGACATTATTCGTGTGGATGAGGCTAAAAAACAGGTTACTGTTCAACCGGGAGTCATTAGAGATGAATTGAATGAATATCTAAAGCCATACGGATTGTTTTTTGGTCCTAATACATCAACATCTAATAGGTGTATGATCGGTGGTATGGTAGGTAATAATTCTTCTGGTACCACATCTATTCAGTATGGAGTTACCAGAGATAAAGTTATCTCGATGAAAACTGTATTGTCCGATGGTAGCGAAGCAGAGTTCGGAAGGATTTCTACAGAAGAGTTTAACCAAAAAATACAGGAAAACACATTTGAAGCTTCACTTTATAAAAAGGTGTATAATGAGCTATCAAATAAGGAAATAGCTTCGGAAATTAAGGAGAATTTTCCAAAACCAGAAATTCATAGGAGAAGTACTGGGTACGCTGTTGATGAGCTATTGAAAACAGATATTTTTGGGGGTGATTTGTCTTATTTTAATATGGCGGAACTACTATGTGGAAGCGAAGGTACATTAGCTTTTACAACAGAAATAACCGTGCAATTAGATCCTTTGCCGCCTGCACTTTCTGCCATGGTAATCACCCATTACACCACCTTGGAAGATTGTTTGATGGATGTTGTTCCGGTGATGGAGCATCCATTACAACTATGTGAAATGATGGATAAGGTTATTCTGGATTGTACTAAGAATAACCGCGCTCAATTGGCGAATAGGTTTTTTGTTGAAGGTGATCCAGCGGCCTTGTTGATGCTGCAAGTATCTGCGCATACAAAGAAGGAATTGGAAGATGCGGTTGCGGCATTGCAAAAAACAATTGCAAATTCAGGTTTAAGTTATGCCAATCCTGTATTGTACGGTGATCAAATTGCCAAGGCTATTGAGCTGCGCAAAGCAGGTTTAGGGCTCTTAGGTAATATTGTGGGAGATATGAAGGCGGTAGCATGTATAGAAGATACGGCTGTGGCATTGCCAGATTTAAAAGATTTTATTGCTGAGTTTTCCTTGATTATGAAGGGTTATGGTCAAAGTGCGGTTTATTATGCCCATGCAGGGGCGGGTGAGCTCCATTTAAGACCAATTCTCAACCTGAAAAAATCTGCCGATGTGGGCTTGTTCAGGGCAATAACAACCGATGTTGCCAAGTTGACCAAGAAATATAAAGGTTCTTTTAGTGGGGAGCACGGAGACGGTATTGTGCGTGCCGAGTTCATACCCTTAATGATTGGGCAAAAGAACTATGAATTATTAAGAAGGATAAAATCATATTTTGATCCTAAAGGAATTTTCAATCCCGGTAAAATTGTTGATGCCTACCCAATGGACCAGTCTTTTAGGTACGACGTTGACCGTAAAGAGCCAGAGGTTGATACGTTGATGGATTTCTCTGATAGTCAAGGTATTTTGAAAGCTGCTGAAAAATGTAATGGAAGCGGCGACTGTAGAAAAACAGACAAGGCAAAAGGCGGAATGTGCCCGAGCTACCATGCTACAAAAAATGAAAAAGATACCACAAGGGGTAGAGCCAATACCTTACGGGAATTTTTGACCAACCCAAATAGTTCTGCCAAAAATAGATTTGACAGCCCTGAAATTAAAGAGGCTTTTGATCTCTGTTTAAGTTGTAAGGCGTGTGCAAGTGAGTGTCCCAGCAATGTAGATGTGTCTACTTTAAAAGCAGAGTTTTTGTATCAATATCAAGAAGCGAACGGATATTCTTTACGCGGTAAATTGTTTGCCTATAATACTAAATTGAATGGTTTGGGCAGTAAGGTTTTTGGCTTGACCAATGCGGTATACGATTCTAAATTTCTTGGAGGATTATTGAAGAAAACCAGCGGTGTGGCAAAAGAAAGAAGCTTGCCAAAGGTTTATAGATTTAATTTTGATAAACATCTTCAAAAATTTGATAATAAGAAAGTTATAAAAAGTAAGAAGGTTGTACTGTTTATAGATGAATTTACTCGCTATTTGGATATTGAAGTTGGTAAAGATGCTATTGAATTGATGACAAAACTTGGTTATGATGTTTCATTGTACTATGCTGAAAGCGGAAGAACATTCCTTTCAAAAGGTTTTTTGAAACAGGCTCAAAAATTAGCTATCAAGAATTCTGAACAATTACAGAAATTCGCAGATGCCGGGTTGCCGGTTTTAGGTTTGGAGCCTTCGGCAATTTTGTCATTTAGGGATGAGTATAAGCGAATGACCGGTGATAGAGAAGTTGCTCAGAAAATTGCTGATAATTCATTTTTAATTGAGGAGTTTTTAGCTAAGGAGGTAAGCGATGGCAATTTAGATGCGACCAGTTTTACAACTAATGCCAAAGACATTAAGATTCATAATCATTGTCATCAAAAAGCGCTGAGTAACCAGAAAGTTACCTTTGATATTTTGAATCTCCCCAGCAATTATAAAGTGACTATTATACCTTCTGGGTGTTGTGGTATGGCAGGTTCTTTTGGTTATGAGGAAGAACATTACGAGACTAGTATGAAAATTGGTAGTTTAAAACTTTTTCCTGCAGTAAATAAATCTTCGGTAGAAACCATTATAGCTGCAAATGGAACAAGTTGTAGGCACCAAATTTTTGACGGGACCAAGAGAATCGCGAAACATCCGGTGAGTGTTTTAAAAGAAGCTTTAATTGCTTAGTTATCGGTAAAACCGTCTTTTGCTTTTTTAGACTCCCGTTCTTTTCTTTGGGTAATGGTAGCAATTAGCTCGTTCATGTTCATGGATTTGAGTTCTTCATCCATATAGAACGATGCTAGTTTGTCATTTTCATATCGGTACAGTTTCCAGCGTTTAAAAGAATATTCCAGGGCAGTCATATGTTTTACCCAATCGCCAGAATTTAAGTATAGACATTCGCCCTTTTTGGTTTCAAAAAGCTGTTTGTTGGGAGAATGGCTATGGCCACAGACCACATGGTCATAATGATGGTTTACCGCCATTTTTACAACGTTATTTTCAAATAGGGAGATTTGGCTTGGGTCTCTTTCACCATAATCTAATTCAGGATTGGAGAACGGCTTGTTTTTCTTACCGAACAGTCCTAAAACCTTGGTCTTTAATTTTGCTAGTTTTAACAAGGTATCAAAACCCGCTTCACCAAAATTCAATAACCAATGGGAATGTCTAAATGAAAAGTCAAAAATATCGCCATGAAAAAAAAGCGTGTTTTTGCCATTTAGCTTTAGAGAAAGTCTATTTGACACCTGAATGGTACCCATATAGATGTCATCTATTTTTCTAAAAGGTTCGTCCTTGTTGCCTGTTATGTAGTGTACCACAGTACCCTTTGATGCTAAGGAGAATATTTTCTTGACCACCTTTAAATGTGCTGGAGGAAAGTAATTATTGCGCATTCTTTTTGCGTCAATAATGTCACCGTTAAGAATTAGTATTTTAGGATCAATACTAGATAGGTATGTTAATAATTCTTCCGCGTGACAAGCGTATGAGCCTAAGTGAATATCAGATAGAACCGCTATTTCAAGACGACGTTTTTTCAATGAGGGTAATTTTTAGGACAAAATTAAACCTAATGGTATACATGCCAGTCATTTGGAGGGTCAACAATCTATAATGATTAGGTTAATTAATCATTATCACAAAACAGTTAGGTTAAGGTAATATTAAGCACTTTATAAATTTTTCTTTCATGCATTTAACATTTACCTTTGAAGCTTGTGAAATGGTAAGTAGTGATAACTTACGTACATAAAAAGAACGTACTTAATTATGGCAGGTAATAGCTTTGGAAATATATTTAGAGTAAGCACATTTGGAGAATCTCATGGTAGGGCAATTGGTGGAGTGATAGATGGTTGTCCTTCTGAAATTGAATTGGATTTTGAAGCCATACAAAGAGATTTAGATCGTCGTAAACCCGGGCAGTCTGCTATAGTTACCCAGCGTAAAGAGCCGGATGAAGTAGAATTCTATTCCGGTATTTTTGAAGGTAGGACCACAGGTACTCCAATTGGTTTTGCTATACATAATACCAACCAGAAGTCTAAGGATTATGGTCATATTAAAGATTCTTACAGACCGTCTCATGCAGATTATGTTTATGATCAAAAGTATGGATTTAGGGATTATCGTGGTGGAGGAAGAAGTTCAGCAAGGGAAACGGCTAGCAGGGTAGTGGCAGGTGCCATTGCAAAACAGTTTTTAAAAGGAATTGAGATACAAGCCTTTGTTTCACAAGTGGGTGATTTGGGCTTAGGTAAGCACTATACGGAATTAGATCTTTCTCTAACGGAATCCAATGTGGTGAGATGTCCTGATCCGGAAATGGCCGCTAGGATGGAAGAGTATATAAAATCCATTAAAAAGGAAGGTGATACCATAGGTGGAATAATTACCTGCGTCGCCAAAAATGTACCGATTGGTTTGGGTGAACCTGTATTTGATAAGTTACACGCTGAATTAGGCAAGGCAATGCTATCGATCAATGCTGTTAAAGGCTTTGAATATGGTAGTGGTTTTGAAGGTGTAAAGATGAAAGGTAGTGCACATAACGATCAATTTAATAGTGACGGATCTACAAAGACCAATTTCAGTGGTGGTATTCAAGGGGGGATAAGTAACGGAATGGATATTTACTTCAATGTTGCATTTAAACCAGTGGCTACAGTAATACAAGGCTATGAAACTATTGATAAAGAGGGTAATATGGTGAAAACACAGGGTAAGGGAAGACACGATCCATGTGTAGTACCAAGAGCGGTACCCATTGTAGAAGCTATGACGGCATTGGTGTTAGCGGACTATACACTTATGAATAGAACTATTAAATTATAGGTTCGTTTTTAGCACTTTTCCTTGCAAAATACTATCTTACTTCCCTAAACTAAATTATATATGAGGAAGCTTGAGTTGCATTGGCAAATTCTATTGGGAATGTTGGCAGGGGTTTTATTTGCTTTAGCAATGGTTCAATTGGAATGGGGTCCAAAATTTATTTCAGATTGGATCAAACCATTTGGTAACATTTTTATCAACTCATTAAAATTAATTGCGGTACCACTTATTTTGGGCTCGTTAATAAAAGGAGTATCAGATTTAAAGGATATTTCTAAGCTTTCACAGATGGGAGGGCGCACAATAGCTATATACATTGCCACTACCGTTATTGCCGTTACCATAGGTTTAGGAGTGGTAAATATTGTGAAACCTGGGGGCTCAATTACCGAACAGACAAGAACTGAACTGGTTGAAAACTACAAAGGTGATGCCGATGCCATAAAGTCTAAAGCGGAAAAGCAAAAAGAGGCGGGCCCGTTACAAGCGCTAGAAGATTTGGTGCCTAGTAATATATTTAATGCAGCTTCTGATAATGGAAACATGCTGCAAGTGATATTTTTTGCCATTTTCTTTGGTATAGGATTGATACTCATACCTGAAGAACAAGCAACACCTGTAAAAAAGTTCTTTGATGGTTTTAATGAAGTAATTCTAAAGCTTATAGATTTAATTATGCTGGCGGCACCATATGGTGTATTTGCTTTATTGGCGGCCTTAATCGTGGAATCTCCAAGTATGGACCTCTTTAAAGCCTTGGCGTGGTATGCTTTCTGTGTTGTTCTTGGGCTTACGCTAATGTTAGGTGTATATCTACTTTTGGTTTGGATTTTTACTAAAACTTCTCCAAGTAAGTTCATGAAAGGTATGTCACCGGCACAACTTCTAGCTTTTTCAACAAGTTCTAGTGCTGCTACGCTGCCGGTCACCATGGAAAGGGTAGAGGAGCATTTGGGGGTAGATGAAGAAGTAACAAGTTTTGTATTGCCAATTGGTGCAACTATAAATATGGATGGGACAAGTTTATACCAAGCTATTGCTGCGGTTTTTATTGCTCAAGCTTTTGGTATGGAGCTTAGTCTTTCCGCGCAATTGGGTATTATTGTAACGGCTACCCTTGCATCAATAGGAAGCGCTGCGGTACCGGGAGCTGGTATGGTAATGCTGGTTATTGTTCTTGCGCAAGCAGGAATACCTGAAGCTGGATTAGCGCTCATATTTGCTGTTGATAGACCATTGGATATGTGTAGAACGGTAATTAATGTCTCTGGTGACGCTTCCGTTTCTATGATGGTAGCGAAGTCAGTTGGTAAGTTGCACGAACCAAAGGTTAAGAATTGGGACGATAATTATAAAAAATAACTTTCTCAATCATTGTACTTGCGGTAGGCTGCGGTACTGAACATGAACAACCCATAGCAAACCAAACCGGCAGCAACAAAACCTAATAAATATTTGCCATAAGCTTGATCTTGTATAAATGAAAAAGCTTCGGCAGTACCTTTGACTTGTTTAGAAGAGGCATTTAAATCAATTCCTGTTGACAGAAAAAAATAGGAAATAATACTGGTGACAATGCCTCTGGATAGTAAACCGGCATAACCCATTCTTTTAATATATTTTCGTGTGTTCAATGATGTGACGGATTGTATGTCAAAGTTGTTAATGAAATTACCTTTATAGATTTTAACAAATTGATATACCGCTTTTATGCCAAGGGCACCTCCAATGATAATAAAAATCAGGGAGCGGGTGGATGTATTTAATAGAGGTTCTTTGCTATTGTTGCCAGTGCTATAAATGGAAAATAAACCGAACGCTTCTGCAATGGCAATTAAGCCTAGTGAGAAGTAAATGATTCCGCTTATGGAAAAACTAATTCGTTTTACCAAACCTTTAAAATCGGTTCCAATGCCTTCAGGGTCGTTTACCCCTTGTATCAATCTCCAAATGCCATAGCAAATAAGCCCTACACCTAGTAAAACTACAATTACAGAGCCTAGGGTTTGTTGTTCCAAATAACTAATAATTGAAATTTTTCCAGCTTTTCTTCCTCCCATATTAAATGCGGATAAGAAAGCTAGAATTCCTGTAATGGAAAATACGATGCCTTTGGAAATGTAACCGCTAAGGGCAATTTTTTTTATAGTATCGTTCATTATTGTTTGGATGAATAAGTTTTCCTAAGTATGTGTAGCAATTGGATATTTTGATTTAATTCTTTTTTGATTTCTCATTTAACTTATCGGCTCCATCGGCGGCATCCTTAAAGTTTAAATCATCATCTGTAATGTCCTTATAAGCTTGTATCCATGCATTTCTGAAAATTCGCGTAACTGTGGGCCAGATTTTTGTTTTGACGCTGTTAAGGTCTCCTTCAACCGGAATTTTAGTGGCGAGTGTATCTTGCTTATGATTTTTAAGAATGAATTTAAAAAAGCCAACAAAGCCTTCCCATAAGGTTTTCAAGAAGCCGTCATCTTTGCCAATTAGTTTGGCATTTTTTAAAATAGGTTTAAACGAACCCTTTAAATATCCATCGGCAATGGCAAGTTCTCCGAACAAATCAAATGAACCTTCGTCAAAATCAATTCCAGCGTAGTGGTTAGTAAAGTCGTTAAGAGCCGTTGCATTGGCATTTTCCAAGCTAAATGTAATATCCATATCCGGTATTTCCTTTACCAAATTCATATCACCTTCTAATACTACATTTCCATTACCGATAGAAGTGGCAGTAGCCTTAATGTTAGATGGTAACGTTCTTGTTTTTTCAACTACATTTCTTAAGTTGGTTGCGGAGAGTTCTACATGAGACAAGTGCAAATCTATGTTGGGGTCAGCTTGCAGCTGTAAAAATGCAAGTTTTCCGTTTTTAACTGTAAATCGGTTAATATCAATAGGAACTAGATCGGTTAACGCTTTGGTCCAATCTTCAGCATCAGCCTGAGCAGTGGAGTCTTGTTGGTCTTCAAAAATATAAATGACCGTAGGTTCTCTCATTTCGATTTCACTAACGATCCTTCCGTGAAATAGGGCATTCCACTCAATGGAAATATCCGTTTCTTTAAAATCTAAAAACGGCACTTCCGTATTGCCGTTAACTGTATTGAGGTACATGCCGTGTATGGTGTAGGCACCCCGAATAATAGAAAGGTCAATGTCTTCAATTTGACCATAATAACCAGGAATGTCCGCAAGAACGTTATTTACGTAATTTTTTACGATGTAGGGTAGGGAGAGCCGTATAGCAATTAGAAAAACTATTAGTGTAATAGGTATTACATATCTTTTTTTCTTATACCGTTTCCTATTTAAATCGCTCATTAAATTCAATGTTTATATCAATGTTGATAATATAAGTCATTGATAATAAATGTATGAGCTTAAATGTTAAATGGAGTAAAACTATACTTATTAGAATTAAAATTTAAAATTTAGGAGGGGAATTCAGGAGATTAGATGAATTTGCTTTTTAATTCTTCACTCGGAATCATACAATTATCTTTTTTACCATACCATTTGTATCTATTTCTGGCAATAAAATCGTATACGATATTTCTTAAAGCCTCGGGTAGCCACAGTAAAATGGAAGATATTGCCTTAAGTCCTTTTAAATGTTTTCCAATTTCAAGAGCTGCTGTGGATTTTGTGTAATAGGCAATATTGGGTTCTATAAGAATTATAGAGTCAACTTCTTGGGTGTCAATATTTCGTTCTGTTAATAGCTTTTTTCCTGTTTCACTTTGTAACGCGGCAAATTGGAATACATCGTTAACATCTCGCTTAATTACAAATTGCACACTATTGTTGCATAAGTTGCAAACGCCATCAAAGAGAATTATTTTTTTAGATTGTTCCACATTGTAAAGATACATTAGAGAAAGTGTACCTAATTGAATTTTATGATCTATTTAAGGAAATGAAAGTAAGTTTAAATAAGTCCGCTAAGAGGATAAAGCAAAAAATTTAAGTTCGATTATAAAGAAATTCAAGTTGGAGCGAGAATAGGGGTATGGTTTAAATAAAAAAACACTTACAAAAAATCATATACGATTTTTTGTAAGTGTTTGATTGTCAATTGAGATAAATTCTAATCAAACCATTATGGTCTAATTTGAATTCATCTTTTTTAGTAATGATCAGTTACAACTTTTCTTAGGGTAACTTGTGCGGTTTGCTCGTAGTCATCATGCCAGCCAAAGTAGTTTCCGGTTTTAAAATAATTTTGATAAGCATATCCATTACCAACATAATCATACATTAGGGTGTAATCAATAGAAATATCTTTTGCTTCACATTCTAATGCGTAGTAACACTTACCATCTTCTATTTTTAATTTAAAAGTAAATATTTCGTTATCAACGTCGGCCACATCTATCTTGTTGTCGTAAGTACTGGTCCATGGCTCGTTATCATTAGGTACGGTGTAGTAATCTAATTGAATGGTTCCGCTGTTCCATCTTATCTTAACGGTTGCTGGTGACCCCTCTAAACCTTCGGTTTCTTTTCCGTGAATCTGTGCAATTATTGTTCTACCGTTACCTTCAACAAAATCAACGTTTAAGGTAGTTTCCAATATATGCGTTCCTTCATCCATATACCAGTTATCATCCGTGCTTTGATTGCCTTGCCAGAATTCTCTTAATTCCGTTCTGCAATATTTATCGCCCAATTCAGAAGTACCAGAAGTGGTGAATCCTGTAAATCTCGTGAACATGGTATACGTGCCATCATCATTTTTATAAAAATACTCGGACTCTTCATCAGTTAATTGCTCATTTACAATATCCTCGTAAAAAATAGAGGTGGCCTTGCCATCGCCATTGTCAATAGGAACAGATAAGTACCAATTTTCCCAAACAATGAGACTTTCTTCATTTTCAATTTCTGGTTCTTCTTCTGGTTCTTCCTCTTCATTAATCTCGGTCTCTTCTACTAAAACTTCGGTCGTTTCTTCTTGTTCAATAACCGTATTGTCAGATGAAGAACATGATAATACATTAAGAACAATGCCTAATGATAATAGACTACAAAAATGTTTTTTCATATCCTTTACTTAACTTTTGGGGGATTATATTGTTTTAATAGAACGTATATATCATTGAATTCTTATGAGTACCGAATAAGCTATTTTTTCTTTTCAACCATTTCTAATTGGTCAACACTGACATTGGTGGTGAAAATGCCATAATTAACAATTGCTTTCCCTTTTTCTAGAGAATCTATGCTCCCAACAGCTTTACCATCTTGCATACGTACCCGATCACCAACCTTAAAAACTGGTCTTGGTTTATTCCTTTCCTTAATAATCGCCTTTTTCTTCTCTACCTTCTTTTTCTCGCGAATTACCTTTACTTCTTTTTGTACTTCCTGTGCAACTTGAGCTTTTTTGGCTCTTTCCAATTTGGCCTGATGCGCCGTTTTCTTTTTTCTTTTACTGTTTTCTGTTTCTACAATTCGCAAAAGTTCAGAAACCAAAGGTCGTTTCTTATTATCTTGAAAATATTTGTCCGCAGCAACGTTTACCTTGTTCCCCAATTGGATCATTCGCTGATCATGATCGTAGAGCTCTTGATAGTTTTCAAGTTTAGATTTTATTTTTGCATTTAGTTTTTCCAAACGCTGACTTTCTTCTCTGGCCTTGTCTTCTTCCTCTTTTAATCTAGACCCTGTTTGTGCCATTTTATTGCGTTCTTTCTGCAATTTTGCAATGGTGGCATCAAACCTTACTTTACCTCGTTCAATTTTCTTTTTCGCCTTGTTGATCAATGAATAGGGGATACCGTTTTTTTGGGCTACTTCAAAAGTAAATGAACTACCGGCTTGTCCTAAAATTAATTGAAAGGTAGGTTCCAATGTTTTGCCGTCAAAAAGCATATTGGCATTGGTTACGTGCGGTAATTCATTGGCAAGAGCCTTTAAATTGGCATAGTGTGTAGTTATGACTCCGTAAGACCCGCGTTCATAAAACACTTCTAAAAACGCTTCGGCAAGCGCACCGCCCAATTCAGGGTCACTACCTGTTCCAAATTCATCTATTAAAAACAGGGTGTTATCATCGCATCGCTTTAAAAACTGGTTCATGTTCTTTAAACGATAACTATATGTACTTAAATGGTTTTCAATACTTTGGTTGTCTCCTATATCAGTTAAAATCTTTTTAAAGAAGCAAACTTCACTTCTCTCGTGAACAGGTATCAACATTCCGCTTTGAAGCATTACTTGAAGCAAGCCAATGGTTTTTAATGTAATACTCTTACCACCAGCATTGGGACCGGAAATAACAATGATCCTGTTTTCTTGATGAAGTTCTATAGTCTGTGGAAAAGTCTTTTCCCCTTTGCGCTTATTATTTAAAAATAACAACGGATGATATGCTTCCCTCAGATACAACCTATTGTCTGTATTGATTTCAGGCATTAAAGCGTTGATATCTTCCGCGTACTTAGCTTTTGCTGCTATGACGTCTATTTGTGTTAGAAATTCTTGATATGCGCTTAAAAGAGCTCTAAATGGTCTAATTTGGGAAGTTAACAGCTTAAGGATACGCTGTACTTCTTCCTTCTCTTCAAATTCTAGGTTGTTTAGCTCTCTGCTGTACTTTAAGGCAGCTTCCGGTTCTATGTAAACTATACTTCCTGTCTTTGATGTACCCATGACGGCACCTTTGATTTTTTTACGGTACATGGCCTTGACCGCCAACACGCGTCTATTTTCTACGACCGATTCCCTTATTTCATCAAGGTAATCCGAGGCTTGGTAGGTGTTAAGGGCAGCACCAAAACTTTGGCTGATTTTTCCCCTTACGGCATTAATTTGCCGTCTTATGGCAAATAACTGATCGGAGGCATTGTCTTTAACCTCTCCAAATCGATCAATTACGCCATTGATTAGATTGGGTATTTCAGTATTGGGTTCAAGTTTAACGGCAAAATCATTTAATAATGGATAGTAATCCTTGAATTTTTTTAAAAATTTTTGATGTTGTGCAACCGTTAAGCAAATACTGGCTATACGTTTAAAACCTTGGAGTTCTAAAGTGGTGTTTTCAATTTTCAATAGCTTTAGATCGGTATTGATACTATCAAAACCATGATTTGGAATACGATTTTCACTTACTAATGAAGATAGGTATTCAGCAGTTTTGCCCAGTTCAATTTTGATAACCTCTTCCGTGATGAAAGGGGCAATTTGTAAAGCGGTTTCTTTACCTAGTTCAGTATGGCACCTAAGGGATACTTGTTGTAATACCGATGGAAATTCTAGGTCTTGTAATGTTTTGGAATGTATGTTGGCCACGTTATCTTAATAATAAGTGGCAAAGGTACACATTGACAATGAAATCTAATAGATGGAGCAATTATCGGTTGGTCCGATGAAATGTGTTCTGGGTCTAATTAATAAATTATGTTTAGTAATTAATTGTTATGACATGAGTTGACTTGTGATAATCATAATATTACATTTGAAAAGATGAATGATCTATTGAATACCTTACAAAATAAACTAGTTCCAAGTTGGCGACATCAACTCAAGGGTGAATTTGAAAAGCCTTATTTTAAAGACCTTATACAATTTATGGACAATGAGTATAGTGAGCACACTTGCTACCCCGGTAAAAATGACATCTTTGCGGCATTTGATTATTGTGATTTTAATGATGTAAAAGTTGTAATTATAGGGCAGGATCCCTACCATGGTCCTAATCAAGCTAATGGATTATGTTTTTCGGTAAAGGATGGTGTAAAACATCCGCCATCTTTAGTGAATATATTTAAGGAACTGGAAAATGATATAGGTAAAACATACCCACAGAGTGGAAATCTTGAAGATTGGGCTAAACAGGGTGTTTTATTATTAAATGCTACGCTTACCGTACGGGAACATGAAGCCGGAAGTCATCAGAAAAAGGGTTGGGAAACATTTACCGATGCTGTTATAAGATCGCTTTCAGAAAACAGAGAGCAATTGATTTTTCTATTATGGGGTGGCTTTGCCAAAAAAAAAGCGAAACTGATCAATGCAAAGAAGCATTCGATTTTAACATCGGGTCATCCATCGCCATTAAGTGCTAATCGTGGGTACTGGTTTGGTAATGGACATTTTTCTGCCAGTAATAAAATTTTGAATGATTTAGGCAATAAAATGATAACGTGGTAAGTTAGATAATAAATAAATGCTTTAAATTTAGTAGGTATCAAAAGGTACACCACTCAATCAAACAAACTAAAACTACTTAAATGAATAACTTAGACAGGCTGAATACCATTTTACTGGTCGATGATGATGATGCAAGCAACTTCTTGCATTCAATTTTTATCAATAAGCTGGATATGGACGTCAATATTAATTCTGCATTAAACGGTCAAGAAGCTTTAGATTTTATTCTAGGTAAAGGTCAAGAGCAGTTAGAATTACCTTGTATGGTCATGTTAGACCTTAGAATGCCGGTGATGGACGGTTGGCAGTTTATGAAAGCTTATGAGGATATGGTTCCTAAAAAGCTTAAAGATCAAATAACCATTGTTCTAGTTACAATTAGTGATAATAAAGACGATAAAGAGAGAGCTAATACAAACAAATATGTTGCCGATTATGCGCAAAAGCCTTTGTCAGATGATACCTTTAAAGCATTGATTCAAAAGCATTTTAGTTTAGCGACAATCTAAAACTATTTTAAAATATCTGTTACGGGAATTGAATCTTCTATAAGATTTAGTTCCCGTAATGTATTCTGTACATGGGTCAAAGTCTCTGCGGGTAGCTGTTTTTGACTCCAATCGGTTATTTGCAACCACTCTTGAATATCTTCCAATTGTTGATGATACCTATTTGCTAGCGTAGTATCTATTTTAGGTATTTGTTTAAATTCTCTAGTATAGGTATTGATTATCTCAAGTATATGATCTAGAATTCCGTTATTTTCTTCAAGAAAGGTGTTGGTACCTACAAGAACAAAACAAGGCCATGGTGTAGGGCAATTTCCTAAATGTCTAAAAGTACCTTTATCTACCAATGGCTTTGTGGTAAAACGCTCCCACATAAAATAATCAGCATCACCAGAAGCTAAACCATTAATTGCACCTTCAAGATTGTTTATAATGTTGAATTTTAAATTATGGGTGTCCCATCCCATTTGCTTAGCTTGAACGAAAGCCATTAAATGGCTGCCACTACCAAAGCGACTAATGGCCGCAGTGGTATTTTCTAACTCATTTAATGATTGGAACGAACTTTTGGCATCTACGTGTATACCCCAAAGCAGGGGAGATGCAATATATTCTTGAATAATTTTTACGGGGTTACCTTCGGTGATGCTCTTAACAATACCTTCTGTCAAAATGATTGCCAGATCTGTTTCGCCATCCTTGAGCATCTGGCTCATTTTACCTGTTCCTTCAGGTATATCTGTCCATTCAAGTTGAATACCACGCTCCTCAAAAGCACCTTCTTCAATGGCTAGATGCCAAGGAAGGTTAAAATGTTCTGGAACTCCAATTATCTTAACCGTTTTCATTCAATTTACTTTTTAGATATTCATAGATGGCGTATTGTGATCGTATTGGGGCGTCACCATCTGCCATATCAACTTTTTTGTTGGTGTTGTTTACATCAAGTATACGTGCTTTTTGATTGTCGTTTAGCTGCAATGACAGAATATGCTTCAATTCGTTAAAGATGTCCTCGTCCAAAATGGGTGTTAATACCTCAATTCTTCTATCAAGGTTACGGGTCATCCAATCAGCCGACCCAATGTACATTAGTTCGTCTCCGCCATTTTCAAATAAATAGATACGCCCATGTTCCAAATACCGATC
Source organism: Maribacter sp. 1_2014MBL_MicDiv (assembly GCF_001865655.1). NCBI lineage: Bacteria > Pseudomonadati > Bacteroidota > Flavobacteriia > Flavobacteriales > Flavobacteriaceae > Maribacter > Maribacter sp. 1_2014MBL_MicDiv. The sequence continues at coordinate 4,293,938 of NZ_CP011318.1, read as the reverse complement.
TACAATACTAGTAATGTAAACGTTATCTTTCATGCCGTCACTAGGGTTTTCGTTAGATGTTAAATAGCAACAGAACCCTCTTACGATTAATCTAACATGAACACCTGCATTAGCAGCTCTGTACAATGCCTTGATCATGTTAGAATCTTCAAGGCTGTTCATTTTCGCAGTAATACCAGCTTTCTTTCCGTTCAATGCCGCCGTAATCTCATTTTGAATAAGGTTCATAAACGTAATTCTGGTTGTAAACGGCGAAACCATTAAACGCTTCAATTTAGGTACGATCAATTTACGTTCCAGCACCTGAAACACCTGGCTTAAATCTTTGGTTATTTTCTTATGAGCAGTAAATAAACCGTGATCACAATAAATTTTAGATGTTTTGGCATTAAAATTACCAGTGCCAATATAGGCATAGCGCTTTTCAATTTCGCCCTCCGTTCTATATACCATGGCAATTTTTGAATGCACCTTTACTTGTGGTATGCTGAAAATTACTTTAGCGCCTTTCTCCTCAAAAATACGTCCCCATTTAATGTTATTGGCTTCATCGAACCTTGCTTGTGCCTCTACGAATAAAGTGACCTCTTTATTATTATCCAATGCGGTCAATATGGCATCTGCTAGAGATGATGACTTGGCAATACGGTAAATGGTCATTTTTATAGCTTTTACCTGTGGGTCTGTGGCTGCTGCTGTCAAAAAATCTTCAACCACCTTAAAATCTTGGTACGGAAAATGTACTAATCGGTCTTTTGTGGCAATACTATTAAATATATTCGTTGTAAATGATAATTCTGGGTGAGGCAATGCCGGTTTCTCTTGGTATTGTAAATGTGCTGTTCCTTCTGGAGCGGGAAAAGAGAAAAAATCGGATAAATTATGGTAAGTGCCGCCTGGTGAAAGATCAACGTCTCCTAGTTTAAAATCACGTTTCAATGAATCTATGAGCCAATTTGGCATCGACTCATCATAAAGTAGTCTGGTTGCCTGACCTGATAGGCGTTTGTCCAAAGAATTGTAAATTTTCTCAACAAGTTCTACATCAGAGTAATCGTCATCCAAATATAATTCCGCATCTCTAGATAGTTTAATAGAATAACAACCAAGGACCTCTTTTGACGGAAGTAATTTTTCAATGTTGAGCCTTATGGCATCATCTATATAGCAAAACTGATGACTATCTCCTGGAATAGGAATAAAACGTTCTTGTCCATCTGTTGGTATTTTAACAAGGCTATATTCATCACCAGGGTGTGCTACTACTAAATAAAGCGCACCATCGGTTAAAAATGCATTTTCCTCATGAATCTCACATGCATCTTTTATGTCATTCAAAAACAACTCTTCTAAAAATTGCTTCTGGTTTTCACTAATGTTTTTGGAATTCTTAATGAATATGTCATGTTCTTCCAATTGAGCTAGGGTAGAAGCTATGACTTTGCCAAATTGTACTTGTTGTTCGTTTACGGTTTGTAAAATATGCTGTAAGGTAGAATTTGCCTTGAACATTAATTTTTTACGAAACTTTTTATCAAGATTTTTAATTTGACGAAGCTGAGAGACACGAACCTTAAAATACTCATCTAGATTAGATGAGAATATCGCCAAAAACTTTAATCGTTCTAACAACGGTGTGTCATCACTTTTAGCTTCAAGTAGAACACGCTCGTTAAAATAGAGCCAATTAATATCCCTATGCTTTAAATTGTCTTTTTTCATTGTAAGATTTGCGTAAAAATAAGTAGTACAATTTTAAGATTATTGTAAATCTATGTTAAGCCAATCTTTCCAAACAGAACTCAATAAGTTTATCTACCGAAGCGGTTGGGGTAGTAGAGAACTCCCCGGTTGACCTGTTCGCTAAAATACAATTTAGTGATACGGCCTCGTGACCTAGTAGCTGTGAAAGGGCATAAATACCCGAAGTTTCCATCTCAAGGTTGGTCAATTGAAGATCATTATAGGAAAAAGAGGATAATTTCTCCATTAATTCCATTTGACTTGGCTTAATTCTTAATTGTCGCTGTTGAGGACCGTAGAACCCTGTATTTGTTGCTGTGAATCCTAATCGTATACGATTATCCGTAAACAGTTCTCCTAGTTTTTTTGAGTAGGATAGTACGTATGGCCTTGCTTTGGTCTTATGCCAAGAGGTGTGTGCTATGAATGATTCTTCTATTTCTGGATAATTGATGTTATTGTGCTCATAGAAATACAAAAGCCCATCAAATCCTATAACATATTCACTTATTAAAAACGAATCAATGGGTATGTTGGGTTGTATGGCCCCACTGGTCCCTATTCTAATAATATTTAAAGAAGTGTGCTCTTTTTTTAATGTTCTTGTCTTAAAATCAATGTTTACTAATGCATCCAACTCGTTTAAGACAATATCAATATTATCCGTACCTATGCCGGTAGAAATAACAGAAATTCGTTTGCCGTTCAAATGCCCGGTATGGGTATGGAATTCACGCTTTCCTTTTCTGACCTCAATAGTATCAAAAAAACGGGAAACCTGACCAACCCTATCTGGGTCGCCAACGGTGATAACTGTGGTTGCAATATCTTCTGGTAATAAATTCAGATGATAAATACTGCCATCTTCATTGATGACAAGCTCAGCAGGCTTTAGTTGCATGCTATAATTTTAAGATTCGGTTCGTAGTGGTGTTATAAAGGAAATTGTACTTTAAAGCACCTCCTAAATACACATCGTTGTCTTGAATACAAGAATAATAGCTTGTTTTGCCTTCTAGGATTTCCTTTCCTTTTTTGGAAATACGGACAGGGTTTAAGCTGGTGATCAAAGGTTTTAATCGTGTTATGGCACGATCATATTGAGTATTGGAAAAACCAAGATTTCCCTGATTTTTAAGCAGCATATCCATGTATTCTGTTTTGGACTTTGGTTTTTTGTCAATGGCCAATTTTAAAATGGTATTCTCCATATCATTAAGTCCGTTATTAATGCTTGGAAAACGTTTTAAGTGGGATTTTACGGCATCACCTAAATAATCAAACTGATAATCCTTAAAGTCGGTCAGGTTCTCTAACCGTATAGGGTTATTGCTACAGTAAAGCTGCCAAACATAATCGGCATATTCGGTATCATCTTGTGTTAATACCTTTTTGTTTTTGTAAAGACCCAATAATTGTTCGTCAGATAGCTCATTAAGGCTATACATCTTATCAGATTCATCTTCTTTACCACTACATACCAAAGATATTTGGGCATATTTTCTATGGGTGAGAAGCCAGCTAATGACCGCTAGCATATTCACTTGACAAAAAAGATCATATTCGAACCAAAGTACGATATGATCTTGTTGTTTATGACTACAGAGCGATCTATATTCTTTAAGTGTCTTTTCTATAAACCACGATTTTGAAACTTTATAATTTTTATGGAGAAACTCAAAACGTGCTTTCCAAAATGTTTCGGTACCTACGTTAGGCAGTGTTTGGCCTTCACAAAGCATTTCGCGCCATGTAATGACGTCACCGTCTAAATTTAATTTCTGAAGGCGTTCGGTAAAAACATCTCCATTGGTAATGTGTAAGAGAGAACTCATACCAGGTTTGATTTAGTTAGAATGATTAAAAATAATACTTATAACAACGTTATAAAATTATTTAACAGAAAACAAATGATAGTTTTAAAGACTGAAATAATGTTAAATTAACCGCCTACACGCTTCACTACAAAGCCTTTATCTTTAAGTATTGACATGATTTTATCGCGATAATCTCCTTGAATTATAATTTTATCGTCTTTAAAACTGCCACCAACACTCAATTTCGTCTTTAGTTCTTTGGCTAATTTCTTAAAATCTTCGTCTGCACCGGTATAACCTTCCAATATTGTTATGGGTTTACCTTTGCGTTTTTCGTACTTACAGATTATTGGGTCGTCTTGAAGCCAAATAGGGTTGTCCGCCTTATTTTCTACCTCGTTTTCTTCGGGTTCGTGGTCTGGAAAAAGATTTTTTAACTGGTCTTTTAAATCCATGGTTATTATTTTTTAATTAACCCTAACTCAATTAATCTTTCATGTAAAAATTCTCCAGCGGTAATATCTTGATATAGTTTAGGATGCTCATTATCAATACAGTTCTCCAAACAGTTTAACGGCATTTCGCTAACAGGATGCATAAAGAACGGAACAGAATATCTAGAAGTGCCCCAAAGTTCCTTAGGAGGGTTAACCACCTGATGGATTGTGGAAAGCAATTTATTATTTGTTAATCGTGACAGCATATCGCCAACGTTGATCATTAACTCATCTGGCTTTGCAATGGCATCTACCCATTCGCCTTCGTGGTTTTGCACTTGTAAACCTTTACCATGTGCACCCATTAAAAGGGTAATCAAATTTATATCACCATGTGCAGCAGCTCTAACGGCATTCTTTGGTTCTGTCTTTATAGGTGGGTAGTGGATTGGACGTAAAATTGAATTTCCGTTTTTGATGAAGTTATCAAAATAAAACTCATCTAAGTTTAAGTGAAGGGCCAATGCGCGTAAAACGTATTTTGCCGTTTTTTCCAACATTTTATACGTCTCCTTACCTACTATGTTAAACTCAGGTAATTCTTTTACAATGACATTTGCAGGATATTCCTTTTCTAACTTATCATTATCCTCAACATACTGTCCAAAATGCCAAAACTCTTTTAAATCACCTTCTTTTCTACCTTTGGCATGTTCTTTACCAAAAGAAGTATAACCACGTTGCCCGCCTATGCCTTCAATTTGGTACCTGTCTTTTACATCATCAGGTAAATCAAAAAAAGCTTTTATTTCTGCATAAAGCGAATCTACCAGCTCATCGGACAGGAAATGTCCGCCCAACGCAACAAAGCCAATCTCTTCAAAGGCTTTTCCAATTTCATTTATAAATTTCTGTTTTCTTTTTGGATCTTCCGAAAGAAAGTCAGTCAAGTCTACACTAGGTACCAAACTCATATATTAAAGATTTTACGTAAAATTAATAATTATTGCTGATTTAATAGCGTTGTTATAATCGATACTTGCTATATCCATTTTTGTTACATTTATAGTTTAATAGTCTAAATTGACCGTATTAATGAATTACACCGATTTTAAAGTAACGGAAGACGTTAAGTTAAAACTTTATAAATCAATGCTTAAACCTCGTATGGTTGAGGAGAAAATGTTGATATTACTGAGACAGGGCAAAATTTCCAAATGGTTTAGCGGTATTGGTCAAGAGGCTATTTCTGTTGGGGTAACTACAGCTTTAAAGGAAGAAGAATATATATTGCCCATGCATAGAAACTTGGGTGTTTTTACAACCAGGGAAATTCCATTATATAGATTATTTGCGCAATGGCAAGGTAAAGCTAGCGGATTTACAAAGGGTAGGGACCGTAGCTTTCATTTTGGCACACAAGATTTCAAGATTATCGGTATGATTTCTCATTTGGGTCCGCAGTTAGGTGTTGCGGATGGTATCGCTTTGGCTCATAAACTAAAAAAGGAGAAAAAAGTAACTGCTGTATTCACAGGGGAAGGAGCAACAAGCGAAGGAGATTTTCATGAAGCGTTAAATGTCGCCGCTGTTTGGGAGCTTCCTGTACTTTTTTGTGTTGAAAACAATGGGTATGGATTGTCTACTCCCACAAACGAGCAATTTAAGTGTGATAATATCGCCGATAAAGGTGTGGGTTATGGTATGGAATCGCATATTATTGATGGGAACAATATTTTAGAAGTTTATTTTAAAGTTGCTCATTTGGTAAGGGATATGCGTATAAATCCAAGACCAATTTTGTTGGAATTTAAGACGTTTCGCATGCGCGGACATGAAGAGGCCAGCGGAACAAAATATGTACCTCAAGAGCTTCTAGATACCTGGGCGGCTAAAGATCCGCTAGAAAATTTTACGACTTATTTGATCGGCGAAAATTTGTTGACCCCAGAAAGTATAGCGGCTTACAAAACTGAAATACAGGTAGAGATTGATGAGCATTTGAGAATTGCTTTTGCTGAGGATACTATTAAACCTAATGAAACTATAGAGTTAGGTGATGTGTATCAAAAATATGATTATAAAGAAGTTAGACCTAGTAAATTTATCACAAAAATCCGTTTGGTAGATGCCATGTCTGAAGGTTTGAGACAGGCTATGAAGAAGTTTGATAACCTGGTGATAATGGGACAAGATGTCGCTGAATACGGTGGGGTATTTAAAATTACCGACGGGTTCGTTAACGATTTTGGTAAAGAGAGAGTACGTAATACACCTATTTGCGAATCGGCAATTGTTTCGGCTTCCATGGGTTTGTCCATAAACGGTATGAAGGCAGTTATGGAAATGCAATTTGCGGATTTTGCCAGTAGCGGATTTAATCCTATTGTAAATTATTTGGCAAAGAGCTATTACAGATGGGGAGAAAACGCAGATGTAGTTATACGAATGCCCTGTGGTGGTGGGGTAGCGGCAGGTCCTTTTCACTCCCAGACCAATGAAGCATGGTTTACCAAAACACCTGGTTTAAAAGTTGTGTACCCCGCGTTTCCATATGATGCAAAAGGGTTGCTTGCTACGTCAATTGAAGATCCAAATCCGGTATTGTTTTTTGAACATAAAGGGTTGTACAGAAGTGTATACCAAGAAGTACCTGTTGATTACTATACCCTGCCCTTGGGGGAAGCCAGTCTTTTAAGGCAGGGAGATCAAATAACTGTTATTACCTATGGTGCGGGAGTGCACTGGGCATTGGACACTTTAGATAAGCATACGGAAATTAGGGCAGATGTATTGGATTTAAGAACCTTGCAACCCTTGGATACAAAAGCTATTTATGATTCGGTTATAAGAACAGGAAAAGTTATAATACTACAGGAAGATAGTCTTTTCGGCGGAATTGCAAGTGATATTTCTGCAATGGTCATGGAGAATTGTTTTGAGTACCTGGATGGTCCAATAAAAAGAGTTGGTAGCTTAGAAACGCCAATACCTTTTAATGCCGAACTGGAAGCACAGTATCTTGCAAAATCTAGGTTTGAAAAAGATTTGCTAGAGCTCATAGCTTATTAAAGGAAACAGGTCAACAAAAATGTTAAAAGAGGTAATAAGTATGATTGTTTAAGAGCATCTTTGCAGTGTAAATTGGTCGAAAATATAAAAAGTTTCCGTCCAAATAATGACAAACGACGTATATAGATCAAACCTAAATAATTTACTTATGAAAAAAATGATTTTGCTTTTTAGTGTGGTACTCTTAATATCCTCATGCTCAATTTCGAAGGATGCTAGGGGCAAGCGCAACCTACTAAGCGGTACTTGGACCTTGAACAATGTTTCTTTTGAGGGTAATACGGGCAATGTTAAGGCTGTTTTGTTCAATGATGTTGAAGATATTTGTTTAGAGGGCAGCGAATGGTTCTTTAGAGATAATAACAGCACTGGTAGATATACCATTGACCAATCCACTTTTTGTACAGGGGGCGATCGTTATATTAGATGGTCTGTTGTAGAACGTGAAGAAAATTATACAAGCCAACTACAGTTCAAATTCATTAACGAGAAAAACCAAGATATTTCCGGAGGTGCGGGTTACCGTTTAAATATTGAAAACCTTACGGAGTATGCAATGACCCTAAAGTCTAACGTTATGGTAGAAGGATCACCCGTGAACGTAGTTTATGAATTCAGTAAAAAATAATTACCTACTTATAAATTAAATAAAGTATATGAAAACAATGATATTACGCAAAACTAGTTACATAATCGCTCTTGCCATGGTAATGAGCTGTAGTACAGTAAAAAATGCAAATAAAACCCAAAAAGGTGCGGTAATAGGCGCAACGGGTGGTGCCGTAATCGGTGGTGTTTTAGGAAATAACGTAGGTAGTGGAAATAATACCGCTCTGGGTGCAATTTTAGGTGCTGCTATAGGTGGCGCTGCCGGTGGATACATAGGAAATAGAATGGACCGCCAAGCTGAACGTATAGAAGAGGAAATTCCAGGAGCAGAAGTGAAAAGAGTAGGTGAAGGTATCAATGTTACGTTTAACGAAGATGCCGGAGTTTATTTTGACACCAATAAATCAAATGTACAAGGTACATCTGCAACTACATTGAACAAATTGGTTGGTATTTTCAAAGAATACCCAAAATCAAATATTTTGGTAGAGGGACACACTGATAGTGCAGGTGCAGAAGAGTATAACCTTAATCTTTCTAAGCAAAGAGCGGAGTCGGTAACCAATTATTTAATAAGCCAAGGGATAGACGCTAGTCGATTCGATACCAAATGGTATGGAGAAACACAGCCAGTTGGTGATAACAGTACCGCTGCGGGAAAAGCAAAGAATAGACGTGTGGAGTTGGCAATTGTTGCCAGTGAGTCTCTAAAACAAGAAGCTAAAACCCAGACGAACTAAGATTTTCAAGTTTGGTATTGAGTTAAAAATAAAAGCCCTGCATTTGCAGGGCTTTTTTGTTTTTGGTGTAACTTCCATGCAATGAAGGAGCATAGCATACTGATAATTGGAGGTGGTCTAGCGGGACTTTGCGCCGCGGTTCATTTGGCTATGGAAGGATTGGATGTTGCCATATTGGAGAAACAGACTTATCCACATCATAAAGTATGCGGTGAATATGTGTCTAAAGAAGTTGAGCCATATTTACAACGTTTGGGTATAAACTTAAGAGCTAAAGGGGCTATAGAAATTACCCGGTTTAGTATGAGTGCCATTGATGGTTATAGTATAGAAACCGAACTACCCTTGGGCGGATTTGGTATTAGTAGATATGCATTTGATAATTACCTATATCTACGGGCAAAAGAACTTGGGGTCATTTTTTGTTTTGAAAAAGTAATTTCTACGGCGTTTAAAGATGATCAATTTACCGTGGTAACAAATGTAAAGAACTATACGGCAAAAATAGTCATTGGCGCATATGGTAAGCGTTCTGTACTAGATAAGAAACTCGATAGAAACTTCAGTAGAAAGAAGCATTCTTGGTTGGCGGTAAAGGCACATTATAAGGTTTCTGATTTTCCAAAGGGTATAGTAGCATTACACAATTTTAAAGGAGGTTATGGTGGCTTGTCCCAAACGGAATCAGGAGCAATAAATTTCTGTTATTTAGCACACTACAACAGTTTTAAAGCTTGTAAAGATGTGGATAGCTACACACAAGAAATTGTTGGAAAAAATCCGTCTTTGAGAAAATTTCTAGAAAATTCCGAACCTGTTTTTGATAATCCCATGACCATAGCACAAATATCCTTTGATAAAAAAGACAGTGTAGTAGACCATATGCTAATGTGTGGAGATACTGCGGGACTTATACATCCACTCTGTGGCAATGGTATGGCTATGGCAATACACAGTGCTAAAATTGCTTCAGAACTGATTGTTCAATTTTACGGTCAAGGTAAATATAGTCGTGTTGCTTTAGAACAAGATTACCGGAAAGCTTGGTCTAAAAATTTTGCTAGAAGATTATGGTTTGGCAGAATATTACAAGGCATATTATTAAATGAAAAATGGGTTTCAATAGGCTTAAAAACCATTGGAAGATCAAAAACAGTATTAAGATATATTATTTCAAAAACACATGGTAAGCCTATTGTTTGATGATAGATTTTAAGCATAGAAGTGAAGAAGTGGAGATTATGGATACCTTCAAAGGTACCATCTCCGAGCTTGAGTTAATATTAAATGATATTAATAGGGTCAATAATTTGCTAGGTGGTTACCGTATTACTTTAAATGCTGTTTTTGAATTACTTAGTTTTAAAAATAATGAATCGTATACGATTTTAGATATGGGTTGTTCCGATGGAACCATGCTGAAAAAGCTTGCGTCTGCAGCCAGAAAGAAGAATATGGACCTTAAATTGATAGGAATAGACTTAAATGCAAAAGCACTGGAGTTGGCAAAGCGGAATACAGTAGATTATCCAGAAATTAGCTATATACAGGCTGATATTCTTTTGCACGATTTCTCCAATTTAAAAATAGATATTGTGATGTCTACATTGACCCTTCACCACTTTACGGATGATGGTGTTTTAAAGTTTGTAAATCGGTTTGTACAATTAGCTTCAATTGGGGTGGTCATCAATGATTTGGAGCGTAGTCCGGTTGCCTATTACTTGTTTAAAATATTTAGTTGGTTTTTTATAAAAACTGAAATTGGCAAAAAAGATGGCTTATTATCTATTCGAAGAGCAATTAAAATAAATGAATTGCGACAAATAGCTCATAGGGTTTCTAATGTAACGCATCACATACAATGGAAATGGGCATTTAGATATGTATGGGTTTTAAAAAAGAAGTAGTAGATTGAAGATTGAGAAAGCTATGAATTACACAAGAATTGTAACTGTCACCAAAGAATTACCACCGTATTATAGAAATACCGAGGATATTATTCCCCTTGTTGAATATTGGTTAAGTGGGCAAGAGCAACGGTTTACCAGAAAAGTGGTTAAAATATTTGAAGGCGCTGCGGTAGATAAACGTTATTCAATTATGCCACCGGAAGATGTGTTTCAAACAACTTCTTTTGAAGATAAGAACAAGATTTATAGCAGAGAGGCCAAACTTATGGGGGGCAATGTTTTAAAGAAAGCCTTGGTAAAAAGTAATTGGGCGGCTTCATCAATAGATTACATTATTACGGTTAGTTGTACAGGTATAATGATTCCGTCATTAGATGCATATTTGATCAATGAATTGGGTATGCGACAAGATGTAGTTAGACTTCCCGTAACAGAAATGGGTTGTGCAGCTGGCGTTTCTGGGCTCATATATGCACACAATTTTTTGAAATCCAATCCGGGTAAGCGCATTGCCTTGGTATCGGTAGAAAGTCCCACCGCAACCTTTCAGCTTCAAGACTATTCCATGGCAAATATGGTCAGTGCGGCAATTTTTGGTGATGGGGCGGCATGTGTGTTATTATCATCCGAAGAAAATGCAATTGGACCTAAAATAATTGGAGAGGAAATGTACCATTTTCATAATGCTACCCAAATGATGGGGTTTGACCTTACCAACCACGGATTGAAAATGATACTTGATCCCGCAGTACCCGAAACCATTGCTGATCATTTTGCAGAAATAGTACATCCTTTTTTAGAAAAGTACGGTAGTTCCATTCAGAAAGTAGACCACTTGGTATTTCATCCTGGTGGAAGAAAAATTGTGCAGACCGTAGAAGCTTTATTTGGCGCTTTAGGGAAAAACATTGATGACACTAGAGAGGTATTGCGTCTTTATGGAAATATGAGCAGTGCTACGGTGCTTTACGTTTTAGAGCGCTTCATGGATAAGAAAATTCCGGAAGGAGAGCAAGGACTCATTCTAAGTTTTGGACCAGGATTTTCGGCACAACGGGTATTAATTGAATGGTAGTATATTTTAGGTATGGAAAATAGGTATTGGGCATTAATTTTAGGCGGTAGTAGTGGGTTAGGGTTGGCAACGGCAAAGAAATTGGCTTCACATGGCTACCACATCATTATAATTCATCGGGATAGACGGGTAGATATGGATATCATCGAAGAACATTTCAATGAAATTGAAGCATTAGGCAATCAATTACTGGTAATGAATGTAGATGCCTTAAATGCTGAGAAAAGAAAAGGAATTATTGATGATATAAGGCAAAAGTTGCCTTTTGGGCATAAGATTAAGGTAATGGTACATAGCATGGCAAAAGGCACATTAAAGCCTATGTACTCCAAAACAGCACCCACCTTAACAGATACAGATTTCAGAATAACTTTTGACGCAATGGCATTAAGCTTGTTCGATTGGACAAAAGCCTTGGAAACAGCAGCGTTGTTTGCTGATGATACCAGGGTAATATCGTTTACCAGTGAAGGTAATACCAAGGCCTTACCTAATTATAGCGCTGTTTCAGTGGCTAAAGTGGCGTTAGAGGCATTGACAAGAAGTATTGCACTGGAGTTCGCTTCCGTAGGTATAAAGGCAAATTGTATACAAGCGGGTATTACAATGACCAAATCATTATCAATGATTCCCGGTTTTGAACAAATTAAAGAAAATGCCCTGAGTAGAAACCCTAATAATCGTTTAACCACTCCAGAAGACATTGCCAATGCAGTGTATTTACTTACCACTGATGAGGCAAAATGGATAACGGGTACCGTAATCAAGGTAGATGGTGGTGAAAGTTTATTGTAAATGTAAAACCTATGAAAAAATCATATTCTTATATATTGGACCAATTGCCTTATGCGCATCCTTTTTTATTTGTAGATGAAATTTTAAATGCGCATGATACTGGTGTTGATGGCTCATATACGTTTAAGGCTGATGCTGATTTTTATAGTGGTCATTTTAAGAACAGCCCTGTAACGCCTGGAGTCATATTGACGGAGTGTTGTGCCCAAATAGGTTTGGTGTGTTTGGGCATATATTTAATGGGAAAAGATGCGGCAGAGAAAACGGTTGGTATAAGTATGAGCAGTTCGGAAATGGATTTTTTATTGCCTGTTTTTCCTGGAGAACGGGTAAAAGTAATTTCAGAACTGAAGTATTTTAGATTCCAGAAATTAAAGTGCCATGTAAAAATGTATAATGAACAAGATAAACTGGTCTGTAAAGGTATATTGGCAGGCATGATGAGATAGCTAATGGGTAAACGTGTTGTCATTACAGGTTTAGGAGTTTGTGCGCCAAATGGTGTAGGTCTTACTGATTTTACCCAGGCATTATTGGATGGTAAAAGTGGCATTAGGCATCAACCAAATTTAGAGAAACTTGGCTTTGGTTGTCAAGTAGCGGGAGAGCCCTTGGTGAAAGATAATTTGATCAATTCTTATTTTACTCCCTTAGAAAGAAGGGGTCTAAATGCTTCGGGAATTGTGTATGGTGTAATTGCAGGTGTTGATGCTTGGAATGATGCGGGACTTGTTAAGAATACGACAAATGAGCCTAGTTGGGATCGTGGAATTGTTTTTGGAACAGGTATACTAGGGGTAGATAAATTTAGGGAAGCCATTCATTTAATAGATGATGGCAATGTGAGAAGATTGGGTAGTACTTCGGTTATTCAAACCATGGCAAGTGGAATTAGTGCTTATTTAGGGGGTATGTTAAGGTGTGGAAATCAAGTGACCACCAATTCTGCAGCTTGTACCACGGGAACAGAAGGTATAATTATGGCTTATGATAGAATAAGTCAAGGAAAGGCGGAAATTATGCTCACAGGTAGTTGTAGTGACAGCGGACCGTATGTGTGGGGAGGTTTTGATGCCATGCGTATATTGCCTAGGGGATATAATTATGACCCGGCAAAGGCGAGCCGGCCAATGAGTGCAACTGCAAGCGGATTTATACCGGGTAGTGGGGCAGGAGCTTTGGTATTAGAATCTTTAGAAAGTGCGCAAGAACGTGGTGTACACATATATGCCGAAGTTTTAGGTGGGGAAATCAATAGTGGAGGGCAAGTAGGCGAAGGTTCTATGACAGCTCCCAACAGCTTGGCGGTACAACGCTGTATTAAGAATGCTGTAGTCAATGCCGGTATAGAAGCATCGGATATAGATGTTGTTAACGGACATTTGACGGCTACCTCAAAAGACGGCTTGGAAATTAAGAATTGGAGCGTGGCCTTAAATAGAAAAGGGGCGGATTTTCCTTTAATCAATTCTTTTAAAGGTGCAGTAGGTCATTGTTTGGCTGCTTCAGGTAGTATAGAATGTGTGGCGGCTATTCTTCAATTTAAAGAACAAGTTGTTTTTAAAAATATCAATTGTGAAGATATTCACCCTCAAATAACCGAACTGATTGCGGATTCATGTATCCCAAGAAAGACGTTAGAACATGCACCTAGTATTATAGCCAAAGCCAGTTTTGGATTTGGAGATGTCAATGCCTGTGTAATTTTTAAAGCGTTTACTAAATGACCCTATAAGTTTATACCGAATAGTATTAAAAATTGAATAGTAGTATGCAAAAAGAAGAAAAGTATCAAAAATTAAAAAATATTATCAAAGTATACCTTCCCGAAGACGTAGCGTTTTCTGATATTTCAGAAGATAGCCATCTGATGAACGACTTAAATATCAACTCAGCTAACTTGGTAGATATCGTGTTGGATGTAGAGGATGCTTTTGATATCCGGTTAGAGAACGAGGATATGGAAAACATGCAGACCGTTAATGATGCTGTTGCTATTATAGATGCAAAATTAAATACAAAATAATGTTAGCTCTCGGTACCGTGTTCCTTGTTCTTATCCTTAATTAGAGTAGATGCAAGAATACCGGAAATCAGTGCTACTGAAATTACGGTCAGCGAGACCCATTCAGGTAAATGAACATAATGAGAGAAAAGCATTTTTAGACCTACGAAAGCTAAAATAATCACTAAGCTATAATTGATGTACCTGAATTTTTCTAGCATTCTGGATATTAGAAAATACATAGAACGTAAACCTAAAATAGCAAGTATGTTAGAGCTGAATACAATAAACGGGTCAGCTGTTATCGCTAATATGGCAGGTATACTATCAAGTGCAAAAAGAATATCTGTCAATTCGATTACTATTAATGCAACAAAAAGCGGTGTAGCAGCATTGAGCCCCATTCGTTTAACAAAGAAATCGTGACCATGCATAGTCGTCGTTACGGGGTAAATCTTCTTTATTTGTTTAAAGACAAATGAATTTTTTGGGTCAAAATTATCGTCATCGCCCTTTAGCATTTTAAATGCGGTATACAATAAGAATACTCCAAAAACGTAAATGATCCATTCGAATTTGGTTATTAATGCAACACCAAATAAAATCATTAATGCTCTAAATACGATTGCCCCTAGAATTCCCCAAAATAGCACACGGTGTTGGTATAAAGGCGGAATTTTAAAGGATGAAAAAATAACGGCGATTACAAATACATTGTCCACACTAAGTGAAAGCTCAATGAGATAACCCGTTATATATTTTAAAACGGCGTCATTTGGCGTAAGTGCAGTTGGGTTGTCAATAATTTCCGCATTGAAGAGCCAATAAATAACACCACTGAATGCTAGGGCAACGGTTACCCATATAGCGGTCCAGATGCCTGCCTCCTTAGATTTGATTACATGTTCGTTCTTGTGGAATACCCCTAGGTCAAGGGCAAGAAATACAAGTACAAATGCGATAAAGACTATCCAGACTATCATATAAAATTTTTGAAGTTGCAAAGGTATTAAAAAATGGAAAGTAGCACTGTGATTTGTTTAAAACGTTAATGCTTGATTATCATTTATTTAAATACCTTATCGTTTTTGCAAAGGTGATATTTGTGTTTAAAAAGCATTACATCTTTTGACTATATTTTTAGCCTATTTGCCATAAGTATCTAAAAAGCTTGGCAGATTACCTTTTGCAGTTAAAGCGAGCAATACTTTCGATGAAGTGCAAGTAAGTTTCTAGTTTTCTGACCAGTAGTAATAAAATTGCTACTTTAAGGGTAGAACAACTATATGAAATGAAAAAACTAGCTCTTTGGGGTGGTGTTTTCATGTGCCTTTTTTTGGGGATGAACACTGCTGTTGCACAAAATTCAGATAGCGTTAGTGCAAAAGTAAACAAACGCCCTTTGTTGAATCAATTTGAATCCGATTACGTTTTAACTGCTTCGGAACGAATTGCATTGAAACAAAGTCGTATCGCATATCAATATCGTGTAAAGGAAATCTTAGATTCTGTTGAAATATCGGATCGTAAAAGAAAACGGTTGCTTTTAGAATTAAAGCGAAATCCTTTCTCTGAAAAAATTAAGGAAGCGGTCGCGGAATATACGTTGATTGAAGAATAGTAAGTGGTATAAAAAAAATGCAGTCTAATGAGACTGCATTTTTGCTTTTCTTTTTTCTAATTGTCGGTGTAAATCCTCAATCGAAGAAGCTATGGAAGCTTCAAAACTAGCTGAAGAGGATTGTGCAAATAATCGCGGTCCCGGTGCACTTAAGCGTATGTTGCAAACCATACCTGTGTCGGGGGAAGAGGTATTCTCTTTTTTGAAAAAAACATCGGATCTTACAATAAAATCATACTTATCCAATAATTTCTCTAATTTTTGCGCTGCCATAATCTCTAAACGATTACTGGCTTTTACATCGTCGTATTCAAAATTGATATTCATAGGCTATAAGTTTAGTTTAAGATACTCATTTTGGTAATGCTTCACAATTAAAAATATCTTAATAATATGGTAGGTCAATATTAAGTTTTGCTAACTGTTTTGTTTTTATAAGGTTAGCAGTTTCGGTTCCATTTTAAAATTAAGTTAAACTTACACAAACATAGTACAAATATGAAGTGTTTATCTTAAATTGAAGTAAAATTCCCACATTTTTACTTTTAAATCAACCGCCATGGAAAATGTACAGGATAAATCTCAGTGCTTAGGTAAGTTGGAACGTTGTAAAAACACTATCCAACATTTTAAAATTAGGGTAGATTCCTATTTGTATGAACCTACAACGATGGCATTGTTTGAAACCAAGGTGCATTTAAAAAATACGATTAAGAAGCTTTCAGAGGTTAATAAAAGTTTGCTTGAGTATTTAAAGTCTACTAATGATCTATTGCCGGAACAATACAACATGGTCAATTTTCATATCAGGGAAACTTCTGAACTTGAATTCGATTTTATGGAGTACACGTTAAAATTTAGAAAGCGTATTGATTCAAGACAAACCGTTTAAAAGCTTATTTCTTAGGTGATTGGTAAATTTTATTATTATTTTTCTTTAACTATTGGGTTTCTTTACATTTTAAAATAATTGTTCTTAATTTAGAGGTAGAACACTTATGAAATTGATATGAAACTATTTATGCGGCTAGCTATTTGCTGCACATTTTTTTGTACTAGTTTGTTGTACTCACAACAGAACACTACGCCTTCTGTAAAACCTAATGAAGAAGATGAAGGACCAATAATGTTTCAGTTTGAGCCTAATTATGAAACTGCCGTTATGTTGCAAAGGGCAGCTTTAAAGCAAAAAATAAAGGCACTTGATACATTGGATATTTCAGATAGAAAACGTCAACGATTGATAAAGGCATTGTACAAAGAGTCTCACAGTGTCAATTTTAAGAAATCGGTTTTAGCGAATACTGAGTTCGAGGAAGAAGAATTTGAAGATTAATTTACACTCTTTGGCATAAAATTGGTAGCGATTAGGGTGTGTAAAGTTAAACCTTATGAAAGCACCATTTTTATTTGTACTTATCTGTTGTATCATGTTTAGTTGTAAATCATCTAAAACCTTAATTGATGATGCGCATCCTATACATGCCTTAATGTCGTCAAAGAATTTTGAGTTTTCAGCTAAATCTGCTAGTCCCATGGCAACGCAGAGTTTAACTGCTATTGCCAACAGCGGGCTTTTACCACCTGGAAATAGTGTTTCAAGAATAGACTTAAATGGTAATGGATATTTTTTAAAAGTATTCAATGATAGTGTTTCCGCAAATTTGCCTTACTATGGTGAAAGACAATTTGGAGGTACTTACGGTATTGCGGATGGGGTTGAGTTTAATGGTGTTCCCATCGATTATGAACAAATTTTCAGTGAGGACAAACAAAAGTATATCATCAACTTTCAAATAAGCAACAAAACGGATCGATATACTATAACCATGCATATATTTCCAAATAAATCTTGTTTGGTAAATGTGAATACTACCAATAAGAATACTATTCCATATAATGGCAATGTTAAAGCACTAAATACTAAAAATGAATAATTTATATTTAAATGTTTAAAGTAATAGTTTAGTAGTTGTCCGTATTGGTTATGAAGGCAATACTTTTACTGTCTGGTGACCAACTAGGTACGTTAATACTTCCTTGACCTCCATAGATATGAGCTAAAACCTTAGGTTTTCCACCATTTATTGGCATGATTCTTAGCATACAATGTTTGTAAAAAGGATGTTCCCCTGGATCAATATCTTTAGGAAAGGAAATAAAAACAATCCACTTTTGATCCGGACTTATATGAGGAAACCAATCGTTATATTCATCAAAAGTTAAGTGAGTTTGTTTTTTGCCATTTGCTTTCATTCTGTACAATTGCATTGTGCCTGAACGAGCTGAGTTGAAAAATATAAACTTGCCGTTTTTGCCATATTCCGCACCGTCGTCCAATGTTTTAAAATCTGTTAATTGCTCTTCTTTGCTAGATTTAACGTTAATTGAATAAATATTATATGCTCCATTTCTTTCTCCTGTAAACAGCATTTCTTTTTGGTTTGGTGACCACCCATGTAGATAAGAAGCACCAACACCAGGTTTAGTTACTTTTTTTGGTTCATTGCTTCCTTCGCTTGACAAATAGTAAATAGACGAAGTATTATTGTCCTCTGGATTATGATGGCTAATTCCTAAAAGTTTACCATCAAAACTAAGTACATGGTCATTATTATTTTTAGTGGCAAAACCTGTGTTGAGAATACTTATTGCCTTGGTGTCTAGGTCATAATTATATAATAGACCTTTTGAATTATATATTAACCTTTTACCGTCTACAGTCCAGTTAGGCGCTTGTATGGAGTGAGCCGATTTGTAAATTATGGTCCGATGTCCCGTAGAAACATCCATAATCTCTAAGTTACTACCAATATAGTCTTGATATTGTTGAAAATCATTATTCATAGGTTTAATAATCCTAACATTACTAAAAGTTGCGGTTTCCAATACTTTAGGGTTGTGTGAACAAACGAACAATCCTATGTATACTTCTTCGTCCAAAGCTACATCATTAAGTTCAACATGTGTAAATTCCTCTCCAAATTTAGCAGTGGACATTATGTACGTAGTGCCACGTCTTTCTAACTGAATTATAGTTGGTGATTCATCGTTAGATTTAATTTCTTCGGTAGGTCCGTCAATAATTCTTCGATATTGTAAAGAAGTTAATCCGTCCCCATGAATACTTGCATTAACATGGGGTGTGTTAGATTTTAGGTCGTTTTTTATGATCCATCCTGCTTTTCTGTGCGGGTCTTTGCCCTTTCCCTTAAAGTTGATGGTGGCTCTTAAAATAAAATCGCCTTGAATGGTGGTCCAGAGGTATTGAAATTCATCGTTGTTAAACCACATATTTTTGCCAGCACCATTTATGGTATAAGTCTGTTCATTTTTATTATACCTGGCAGAACCGGTTAAATTAGGATTGCCTATACCTATTTGGTTGTCAAAAAGTCCTATTGTTTCTTGAGCTTGTAGAATTGAACAGTAAAAGGTGAATACGAAAGCAAATAGATATGTTGGAGATTTCATGATTATAAGTTGATTGTTGGTTGATTGTCTTCTAAATATACCTAATAATTTAATTGTCTGCTTAGTAGGTATAAAAAGCCTATTAATATTCGCTGAATTTTTGTTGATTTTTATTCGATCTCCCTACTGTTTAAAGATTTTATATGCTGTTTTTGTTAAGATGAGGCTAAAAAGGGAAGGTTTTTCTATAATCTTCGTTATTCCCTACTAAGAACAATACCTTTGTATCTTAATTAAGTGAAATAGTAGAAATTAATAGTATGAGCAAAGTAAAAGCAGATAGTCAAGTACGTGTACATTACACAGGAAAATTAAGTGATGGTCAAGTATTTGATAGTTCGGTAGACAGAGAACCTCTAGAAGTAAAATTAGGACAAGGTAGTTTGATTCCCGGTTTTGAAAAAGGTTTGTTGGATATGGAACCTAACGAGAAAAAGACTATCGTCATAGCTAAGGAAGATGCATACGGGGAAAAGCAAAAAGAGCTTTTTCAAACTGTACCAAAATCTGAATTACCAGCTGAAATTGAGCCAAAAGTAAATATGGCTTTAATGGCCACTAATGCAGATGGTAGTGAAAGACAATTGCGCGTAGCAGAAGTAAATGAAAATGACATAGTGGTTGATGCAAATCATCCATTGGCTGGTGAAGATTTGACCTTTGAGCTAGAGCTTGTTGAGGTCAAATAAATAAACTCGGTAATAAATTAAGAACCGCCTAATAGGGCGGTTTTTTTTGGTTTAAATTCTAATGTTTTAAACCATTGAAATATTATATTTGGGTATGTATTTAAAAACACTGTTAATCATAGTTTTGGTTACTGCCATGACAAGTTGTAAAGATGTTAACACCAACACTCAAAAGGCAACGGTTAATGAAGATAATGTAGTTGAAAAGAAATCGACTGCTACCTATGAAGATTTGGAGGGCAACGCAATTTCCTTAAGCGATTATAAAGGCAAACGGGTACTCTTAAACTATTGGGCTACGTGGTGTAGGCCATGTATTGTGGAAATGCCGGATATGGAAAAGGCACAGGCTATATTAGAGAATGAAAATTATGTATTCTTATTTGCTTCGGACCAGTCCGTGGCAAAAATTGAAAAATTTAAAGAGGCACGAGGTTTTAATCTGAATTTTATAAAATTTAATGGTGTCTATGCCAACAAAGGGGTAAGTGCCTTACCGGCTACCTTCATCTATAATGAATTAGGTGAACAGGTGTTACGTTTTGATGGAGGCTTGAAATGGGACAGTCCAGAAATGATTGAAAAACTTAGAGCTGTTCAATAATGCGTAAATTAATATGTACTGCTGTTGTATTCTTGGTTTTAGGTGTCAGTTTTGGGTGCAAAAATTCAACCACTAAACCGGAACCCAATAAGCAGCTGCCATTGGTGCAAAAAATGACTTCACCTGCTGCCATGGCTAGCTCTTTACCTCATATCATGGTAAATAAAGATGTTGCCTTAATGTCTTGGGTAGAAACTGTTGATGATACTTTGACCACTTTAAAATATTCAGAATTAGTGGATGGTGAATGGCAAGAGTCAGAAAATATACTGAGTGGTACAAACTGGTTCGTGAATTGGGCAGATTATCCTATGATCTCTGAAAATAATGGTAGCCTTTGGTCTCACGTTTTAAAAAAATCTAGCCTTGGCACGTATTCTTATGATATTAAAATGAACGTGAAACCAAAAGGAGAAACACATTGGAATACAGATTTGCGTTTGCATACGGATGGCACGCCCACTGAACATGGATTTGTAAGTATAGTTCCTTATCAGAACAATTTTTTTGTGAATTGGCTAGATGGAAGAAATACCGAAGTAAATGAAGTAGGTGAGCGCGGGGCAATGACACTGCGTGGTGGTGTAGTTTCTGCAACGGGTAAACTTATTGAAGAATATGAATTAGATGACAGGACTTGCGATTGCTGCCAAACAACTTCCGCGATTACCGATAACGGTCCTATTGTAATTTATAGGGACCGATCAAATAAAGAAGTTCGTGATATAAGTATAGTTCGTCAGGTTAACGGAGAGTGGACGGCACCTAAAGTAATACATGAAGATGATTGGCAGATTAAAGGATGCCCCGTGAACGGTCCTAAAGTTGATGTTTTAGGTAATAATTTGGTTGTAGCTTGGTTTACCGGTGCTGGCAACAAACAAAAAGTGCAACTGGTATTTTCCTCTGATGGTGGTGCTCAGTTTTCAACTCCAATTACCATAGTTGAGGGAAGGGTAATGGGTAGGGTAGATGTGCTTTGGGCTGATGAGGAAACCGCTGTTGTGAGTTGGATGGAAGCAAATGATAAGACCGCATTGTTCAAAGCAATGGTAATTACTTTGAGCGGTAAAACGTCTCAGCAACAAGTAATTACCGAAATGGTAGATTCTAGAAAATCCGGTTTTCCTCAAATGGAAATTATGGAAGAGACCTTGTACTTTGCTTGGACGGAACAGGAAGCAGCCATCACTCAAGTAAAAACCGCGAAAATGCAGGTAGAAGCGTTATCGTTTAATTAACCGAAATCAATTCAACTTCAAATATTAATACTGAACCGCCTGGTATTCCATTGACATCAAAACTACCATAACCTAGGTGTGCCGGTATAAGTAATATGCCATTTCCTCCCTCATTAAATAAGGGTATACCCTCGGTCCACCCGGAAATCACTTGGTCTAATCCTATGGAAAGTCCATCCGTATCTTGGTCAAAAACACGTCCATCAAGTAAGTATCCTTTGTAAGCAACGGTTACATTCGATGTTGCTGAAGGTTTTGCGCCTTCTCCTTGGTTTTCAATAATGTAATGTAGGCCAGAATCCGTTTTTTGAGATTGAAGAAAATTCTCTTCTAAATACGTATTAATTTGCTCTTCGTTGATTTCAGAATAATCAATTGGTTCAACAACTATAGGATTGGTGTCATCCGATAACTTGCAAGAAACCAATGCGGTAAAAAGAAATAAGCAGGTAATATATTTCATATGTTTTTTGAGGTAAGATACGTTCTAGGTTGATTATACTTTTACTCTTTAAGAAGTATTTAACCCATTTTAAAAATGATAAACTTAAACTTTTAGGCAATAAAGGTGTTCACAGAGAAC
This sequence comes from Maribacter sp. 1_2014MBL_MicDiv, assembly GCF_001865655.1. Taxonomy (NCBI): domain Bacteria; kingdom Pseudomonadati; phylum Bacteroidota; class Flavobacteriia; order Flavobacteriales; family Flavobacteriaceae; genus Maribacter; species Maribacter sp. 1_2014MBL_MicDiv. Next base: position 4,271,520 of record NZ_CP011318.1, on the reverse strand, counting down.
CTTACACTACAATGCTTATATAAGTATTTTTGAAATTTAAGTGCTTGGGATTGCGACTCAAAAATAACAGCTTCTGTAATACTGTTGGCTAAAACAAGATGCCCAATTAGGTATTCTACGTAGTAGGTGTTGTTTTCAGAAAGAAGAACAAAATTTGGTTTCGTTGTCACGCTTATTAAATTATGGTACTAAAATAAAGTTTTTATTTTATTGATCCTAATTTTTTCTTTTTTCCTTGTTGAACAGTCTTGAGATCGTTGTGATACATCTCTTTATTATTGGTAATTGAACTATATGTGTTCATTTTGCTTTAGAAGAGGAAACGTTTGGGTTACTATGTTTTAAATAAGGTTTAAGTTTATGGAATTGTTAAAATTCCATCTCTTGTATTATTTTAATTAGTAATTTTGCGTGTAATGAAGAAGTTAGCTCACAAATTTATTTCTGTTGCAATGGCAGTTGTAGTGCTTTTATCTACAATGTCATTTAGTGTAGATATGCACTATTGTGGAGATATGTTGGTTGATTTTTCTATCATGGAGCAAGTGAAGACTTGCGGTATGGAGAAAGTAAAAACTGATTGTGAGAACACCACTATAACTGAAAAATCTTGCTGTACAGATACTCAATTAGTAATTGAAGGTGCTGAAAGTATTAAAGTTTCATTTGATCAATTATCATTTGATCAACAGGTTTTTGTGGCTACATTCACGTATTCTTATATCAATCTTTTTCAAGGAATTGATTCTAAGGAATTTTCTTTTAAAGATTATCCCCCTCCGTTTGTCAAACAGAATGTGCAAGTGCTGCACCAGACGTTTTTAATTTGATTTATTAAATAGTTCCGGTTTTTGATCGGAAATTGAGCCCTACAGGATACCTGTTTTGGGCATGTTTTGTTTGTTATTGTTTTAACATCTAAACTTTTAATTCAACTATTTAATATCAATGATATATGCTAAATAACAGCATTAAATTTCTCATAGAGAACAAGTTGGTTGCTATATTGTTACTGGTCTTGTTTGTATGTTGGGGTATTGTAAGCACTCCTTTTAATTGGAATACGGGTATTTTACCTTCTAATCCGGTGGCAGTAGATGCCATTCCCGATATTGGCGAAAACCAACAGATTGTTTTTAGTAAATGGGAAGGTAGATCTCCTCAAGATATTGAGGACCAAATTACCTATCCATTAACGACAACCCTATTGGGTATACCGGGGGTTAAGACTATCCGTAGCTCATCTATGTTCGGATTTTCCAGTATATATATCATTTTTGAGGAAAATGTTGAATTTTACTGGACACGGAGTAGAATTCTTGAAAAACTAAATTCACTACCTAGTGGTCTGCTACCGGACGGAGTAAACCCCACTCTAGGTCCAGATGCCACAGGGTTAGGACAAATTTATTGGTACACTTTAGAAGGGCGTGATAAAGATGGCAATGTAACTGGTGGATGGGATTTACAAGAATTACGTAGCATACAAGATTATTATGTAAAGTACGGTCTTGCATCGGCTGGCGGAGTATCTGAAGTAGCGTCTATTGGTGGGTATGTACAGGAGTATCAAATTGATGTGGAGCCTGAAAAAATGAGGCAGTACGGTATTGGATTGGGAGATGTAGTTAAGGCGGTGAAGGAGTCCAATCAGGATATTGGAGTGCAAACCTTGGAGATGAACCAGGCGGAATATCTGGTTAGAGGTTTAGGCTATGTAAAATCAATTGCAGATATAGAGAATGCCGTAGTTACCTCAAAGGATTTTGTTTCAATACGTGTTAAGGATGTAGCTAACGTTCACTTGGGGCCACAAACTAGAAGAGGTATTTTAGATAAGGAAGGTGCAGAAGTTGTTGGTGGGGTTGTAGTGGCTAGGTATGGCGCCAATCCGTTAGAGGTAATAAACAATGTAAAGGAACAAATTGTAGAGATATCTTCTGGTTTGCCTTCAAAAATATTAAAGGACGGTCGTACATCTCAATTGACCATAGTACCGTTTTATGACCGTACGGAACTTATTCAAGAAACCTTGCATACTTTGGATGAGGCGCTTACCCTAGAGATTCTTATAACCATTCTTGTAATTATCGTAATGGTATATAATCTGCGTGCATCCATCCTAATATCGGGATTATTGCCCGTTGCCGTATTAATGGTTTTCATAGCAATGAAACTATTTAATGTAGACGCTAACATTGTGGCCTTATCGGGTATAGCTATCGCTATTGGCACCATGGTAGATGTAGGTGTAATCCTGGCGGAGAATATGATAAGACATCAAGAGGACGATAAACTACGCCTTAATGCCAATGGGGAGGAATACACTACCAATGAAATTATTTATAATGCCACTTCAGAAGTTTCTGGAGCCATACTAACGGCAGTTTTAACCACTATCATTAGCTTTTTGCCTGTATTTACAATGATAGGGGCAGAGGGAAAACTTTTTAGGCCATTGGCATTTACAAAAACCATGGCATTAACGGCATCACTGGTTATTGCACTTTTCTTAATACCGCCCATTGCCGCATTTCTTTTCAGAAAAAGAAGTATAAAAACAGGTACGGCCTATGTTGTAAACGGTCTTTTCGTTTTACTTGGTATCACTGCGGTTATATTTGGTTTTTGGTTAGGTTTACTGTTAGTTGCCTTTGGGATAATTGCTTTTTTAAAGTTGAAATCATTTATCTCTACAAGCCAAGAAAATCTTATCAATATAGGTGTTTCTACTTTAGCAATCGTAATGTTATTGGCAACGTATTGGAGACCACTTGGTTTTGATCGAAGTATTATTTTGAACTTGATTTTTGTCTCCATTATTTGCTTTGGTCTTTTGGGAGTTTTTGCAGTTTTTAGAAGATATTATGATCAAATTCTACGTTGGGCACTAAAAAATCGTTTGCTCTTTTTAACGATTCCCACTACCGTTTTGCTATTGGGGTTCTTGATCATGAGAAATACGGGTAAGGAATTTATGCCGGCACTTAATGAAGGTTCTTTCCTCTTAATGCCTACTTCTTTGCCACATGCCGGTGTAGAAGAGAATAAGCGTGTATTGCAGCAGTTAGATATGGCCGTTGCCGGTATTCCTGAGATAGAGACGGTGGTAGGTAAGTCCGGTAGAACGGAATCTGCACTTGATCCAGCTCCGCTATCCATGTATGAAAATATGATTCAGTATAAGTCTGAATATATGCGGAATAGTAATGGTGATAGACAACGTTACAAAGTAAATAATGATGGCTTGTTCGTTCTCAAAAATGGTCAGTTTGTCATTAACCCGAATAACAAGATTAATGAAGACGCCAGTTACAAAGCTTCACAGCTTAAGACAACTGCTACAAATAAAGATCTGATAGCGGATGAAGACGGATTATATTATAGAAATTGGCGCCCCGAAATTAACAGTCCAGATGATATTTGGAACGAGATCGTTAAAGTGACCAAATTTCCAGGTGTGACTTCTGCCCCAAAATTACAACCTATAGAGACCAGGCTTGTAATGCTACAGACCGGTATGCGTGCTCCAATGGGTATTAAGGTGAAAGGTCCTGATCTTAAAACCATAGAGAATTTTGGGCTGCAATTGGAATCTATTTTAAAAGAAGTAGATGGGGTCAAAAAGCAAGCTGTATTTGCAGATCGTATTGTTGGTAAACCATACCTGCTAATTGATATTAAACGTGATCAGCTAGCGCGTTATGGACTTTCTATTATGGATGTGCAAGAGGTGTTGCAGGTTGCCGTTGGGGGTATGCCATTAACACAGACCGTTGAAGGAAGGGAGCGTTACGGGGTAAGGGTTCGTTACCCTAGGGAATTAAGGTCCAATCCCGATGATTTAAAGAACATATATGTTCCTATAAAAAATGGGTCTCAAGTACCCTTGGGTGATCTAGTTACAATTAGGTATGAACAGGGTCCGCAAGTAATTAAAAGTGAAGATACTTTTTTAATAGGCTATGTATTGTTTGATAAATTAGATGGTTTTGCCGAAGTAAATGTTGTTGAGAGTGCCCAAGCTTTAATTGATAAGAAAATTGAAGAAGGCAGCTTAACGGTACCTCAAGGTATAAGTTATCGCTTTACGGGAACTTACGAAAACCAATTAAGAGCAGAGAAAACCCTTTCTATTGTGGTGCCCATGGCATTATTGATCATTTTCTTGATCTTATATTTTCAATTCAGGTCGGTAACCACATCCTTAATGGTGTTTACGGGTATAGCGGTTGCTTTTGCCGGCGGGTTTGTAATGATCTGGCTTTACGGACAAGATTGGTTTTTCAATTTTAGCTTGTTCGGTGAAAATCTGCGCACACTTTTTAATATGAAGACCATTAACTTAAGTGTGGCCGTTTGGGTTGGTTTTATTGCCTTGTTCGGTATTGCTACAGATGACGGCGTGGTCATGGCAACCTATTTGACCCAGACATTTGATAGTGAGAAACCTACGGATAAGACCGGAATTAGAAAAGCAACTTTAGAAGCTGCAGGTAAACGTATTCGTCCTTGTTTAATGACTACCGTAACCACAATATTGGCATTGCTACCGGTATTGACATCCACAGGAAAAGGTAGTGATATTATGATACCTATGGCAATTCCAATATTTGGAGGAATGATTATAGATATCACTTCATACTTTTTAGTTCCGGTATTGTTTAGCTGGAAAAAAGAATATCAACTTAAAAAATTAAACAGATGAAAAATAGTATACTAAATATCTGTTTTTGGTTTGTTGTTCTTTCCGTAAAAGCACAACATGTTCAAAAGTATATAGAAGAAGCGGTTGAAAATAATCCTGAGATTCAATCTCTGGAATTAAGATATCAAATTGCGGATGAAAAAGTAAATGAGGCGGCTTGGATTCCTAATACGGAAATAAGTGCCGGCTATTTTGTAAGTGAACCGGAAACTAGGGTTGGCGCACAACGTGCAAGGATAGGGGTAAAACAAATGTTGCCATGGTTTGGTACAATTACCGCCCGTGAAAATTACGCTACCTCAATGGCAGATTCGGAGTATGTGGAAATCGTTATCGCAAAAAGAAAATTGGCGCTATCGGTATCCCGATCATATTATGAGTTATTTCTAATTCGTTCAAAGCAAGGAATACTTGAACAAAATATTCAACTACTACAAACCTATGAGCGCCTGGCATTGACCTCGGTACAAGTGGGAAAGGCTTCTGCGGTAGATGTTTTACGATTACAGATTCGCCAGAATGAGCTACAACAGCAAATAAAAATACTAGAAGAAGCTTTTATTTCTGAACGGGCAGCCTTCAACATTTTACGCAATAGAGAAGAAAATTCAGCTGTGGAAATAGTTGCCTTATTGGAAATTCCCAATGAAGATTTTGATATAGATACAGAAAAACTTGCCCTTAACCCAGAGCTATTAAAATATGATAAACTTTATGAGTCTGTTGTAAAATCAGAATTGCTTAACCAGCGTGAAAGTGCACCTGCAATTGGGTTTGGTATAGACTATTTACCGGTTAGCGAACGTACCGATATGGACTTGGATGACAATGGTAAAGATATTTTAATGCCCATGGTTTCAGTTTCAGTACCCATTTTTAATCATAGGTATAAATCTATTTCCAAGCAAAATGAATTACGAAAACAAGAAATAGAATTTCAAAAGAATAGTCGCCTTAATGTATTGGAGTCTGCTTTTGCAAAAGCGATATCAGAACGTAACCAAGCTAGGATAGCCTACAACATTCAAAGTAAAAATGTAGCACAGGCCAAAGATGCCGAGCAAATTCTAATTGCCAATTACGAGACCGGCACAATTGACTTTAATGATGTTTTGGACATACAGGAACTACAGCTCAAATTTGAGTTGAATCAAATAGCATCTATTCAGCAATACTACCTGCAATCGGCAATTATTAATTACTTAATAGACTAGGCTATGGACAAGAAATTATTTGTAAAGAATATGGTGTGTAGTCGCTGTATTAAAGTCATTAGAAGTGAAATTAAAAAGTTAGGTATTACATTGAAAAACATTGAGTTAGGTTCAATTACTTATACAGAAAGTTCTAATGATGACTTTGTAAATATACAATCGGCATTAGAGCAAAATGGTTTTGAAATATTACTTGGTCAAGAGCAACGATTGGTAGAACAAATAAAAATTGAACTCATTAAGTTGTTACAAACATTACCGTTTCATTTAGAACATACACTGTCTAAGTATTTAGAGGGTTTAATGGGCTTGGAGTATTCAAAAATCAGTAAGATATTTTCCGTGAATGAAAATGTTACTATTGAAAAATACTTTATAAAACTTAAGCTGGAAAAGGTGAAAGAATTGGTGCAATTGCAAGAATACAACTTTACCGAAATTTCACAATTACTTGATTATAGCAATGTAAATCATTTAAGTAGGCTTTTTAAGAAAGAAACAGGTATGAGTTTAACGGAATATAAAAACAATCAGTTGAATAGAAGAAACACCTTAGACGGAATTACGTAGATAAGAACCATAATTATGACACAATAAATTTTAATTAGTGCATAATTTTATTTGGAAAAACTAGCATATGAAAATCAATAAAATACTAATGTTTTTAATAGCCTTGACTTATGGAGTTTATGGTCAAGAAGAACAAGGTAACGTTAATAATCTTCCAGTAAGAGAGCACACGATTACATTACGTGAGGCTACTGTTAATAAGGCGGGAAAAGATGTTATGGGTATGACCGTTGACGGTACAATTCCTGGTCCAACTTTAGAATTTACAGAAGGGGATTACGCGGTTATATATGTAAAAAATGAAATGAGTGTAGAGACTTCTGTGCATTGGCATGGTCTATTGCTACCAAACTTTTATGATGGAGTACCATATTTGAACACGCCGCCTATAGAACCGGGACATACTCAAAAATATGAGTTTCCGATAAGGCAAAGTGGAACCTATTGGTACCATTCCCATACTATGTTACAAGAGCAAAGTGGTGTTTATGGTTCTATTGTTATAAAGCCAAAGGAAAAAACTTTAGAGTATGACAAGGAGTTGGTTTTGGTGCTTTCTGACTGGACTAATGAAAAACCTATGAACGTACTTAGAAACCTTAAACGTGGAAATGAATGGTATGGCATTAAAAAGGGAACGGCTACACCCTTGAATCAAGTTATTTCTCGTGGGGCTTTTGGGGCACAATTAGATTTTTGGCGACAACGTATGGAAGGTGCGGATATTGCAGATGTATATTACCCAGCTTTTTTAATTAATGGGGAAGAAAGTATTGAATATTCCCAGTTTAATCCTGGCGAAAAAGTGCGTTTAAGAATTATAGACGGGGCAGCATCTACATCATTCTGGATGACCTTTGGGGGCAGTGATCCGTTGTTAGTGTCGGCCGACGGTCTTGACGTAGTACCAGTTAAAAAGAATAAAACATTTATAGGGATAGCAGAAACATATGATTTTATTGTGACTATTCCTGCAGAGGGCAAAATAGAATTCAAGATTATGGCGCAAGATGGATCGGGAACGGCATCCGCGTTTCTTGGTACTGGCAGAATTTTACCAGCTCCTACAATTCCTAGACCCGATAAGATTGGGATGATGCAGAAAATGGCAAAAATGGATATGAAAATGGGGGCTCATGCCTTGAAGTTTCGTCCTAAAAAAGATGAGCGTTTTGAGATCAAGGCCGAATATGGAATGCAAATGGATAAAATGGAGCATTCAAAAACGGCAGAAATGGATATGAAGAAAGATAAACCAATGTCTGGTATGAATATGACCAAAGACTCAATGTCAATGTCTATGGATCATTCTAATATGTCAGGAATGAATATGAAAAAAGAGCAGACTATGCCAGCAATGCAAATGGAGGGTATGGATATGTTTGCCGAATATAATTATGATTACTTAAAGTCGCCTGAAAAAACTAGCTACGACAAAAATGTTCCCGTCAAAGAAATATTATTAAATCTTACGGGTAATATGAACAGGTATATCTGGAGTATGAATGGAGTACCATTATCTGAAGCCGACAATATTAAGATAAACAATAAAGAGGTTACTCGTATTACTTTCAATAATCTTACCATGATGCACCATCCTATGCATTTGCACGGGCACTTTTTTAGGGTACTCAATGATAATGGTGAGTATTCACCTTTAAAGCATACTGTAAATGTACCGCCCATGCAACAGGTTACTATAGAGTTTTATGGTAATGATGGCGATGAATACGGTGATTGGTTTTTTCACTGTCATATACTTTACCATATGATGGGGGGTATGGCTAGGGTAGTTTCTTATGATACACCTAGAGATCCTAGAATGAAGGATTTTCCGGTCTCCAAAATTATAGATGAAACAAATGAATGGTATTCTTGGGGTATGGCGGATCTGGCTTCCCATACTAGCGGATTTAATTTGGTTACATCAAATATTAGAAACCAATTCAATGTTACACTTGAGTATGGTTGGAACCAAAACTTGGAAGCTGAAGTTACGTATGAATATTATTTACATGACTATTTGCGTGTATTCGGAGGGGTAAACATGGAAAATGAAATTCAGGATAGTTTAGATGAATTAAGTACAACAGCTGTTATAGGTGTAAGGTATTTGACTCCGTACCTGTTTAATTTAGACGTTCGTACAGATAATAAACTAAGACCCCGTATTGGTGTTGGTCGTAGTGTAATGATATTTCCTAAGCTATCTATTTTCGGATATTATGAATACCAAATTGATTTAGGGTTGGTCAATGACCTTCCAATGAACAAAGACTACGTTTCAGAAACTGTGTGGAGTGCGGGAGCGGAATATATGCTTTCCAGAAATTTTTCACTAATGGGTAGTTATGACAATCGTTTTGGAGCGGGAGCAGGATTATCGGTAAGGTTTTAATCAAATAATGAATATTAAATAAATAAAAATGAAAACAAAGAAAAGAAGTATAGTTTCAGTAGCATTGCTTGCTACTATAATGTTAACGGTGTCATGTAAAGACGCAGATAAAAAGGCAACACCTTCGGCTAAAGAAAATGTAGAAAAGCAAGAGGATATGGGGAAATCAGGGACTATGGGCAGTGAACAAAAGGCAAGCTCAGAAATTATTCTAGAAGATTACTTCAACTTAAAGAATGCTTTGGTCCAAGATGATAATAATAAAGCCCAAAAGCTAGGCGGTGCACTTGCGAAATCATTGGGTAACCTTAATAGATCGGCATATACAGAAAGTCAACAGGTAACCTTAACGGATATTATTGAAGATGCTATAGAACACTCGGAGCATATTTCGGAAAGTGATATAGCCCATCAACGCGAACACTTTAAAATACTGAGTAAGGATATAACCGATATGATCGCTATTACAGGTAGTGAAAATACATTGTATGAGCAGTTTTGTCCAATGTATGATGGCGGTACAGCTTGGTTAAGCAAAAATGAGGCTGTACTTAACCCATATTATGGTAGCTCAATGTTAAAATGTGGTAAAGTACAGAGAGAAATCAACTAAGTGAAAAAGATAAAATTCATAGCCTACATAGGTCTCGTTGTATTAGGGATTATTCAATTTTTTCCTACGGATAAGAATGAAAGCAACTTGATTCTTGATACTGATTTTATGAAAGTGAACAAAGTGCCGTTAGAGGTTGAGAAACAGATTAAGGTGTCTTGTTATGATTGCCATAGTAATAACACGGTATATCCTTGGTATAGTAATCTGCAACCAGCGGCATGGTTCTTAGAAGATCATATCAATGAAGGTAAAGTAGAGTTGAATTTTAGTGAATGGGGAGCATATTCTAATCGAAGAAAGGTTAGTAAGCTGCAATCAATCATAAAACAAATTAAAAATTCAGAAATGCCACTTTATAGCTATACACTAATGCATAGAGATGCAATTTTTTCTGAACAAGAGAAATTAATGGTAATTGATTTTATGAGTAGGTTAAAAGATAGTAAAGAATAAAGTCCTGATACAGGAAGTGTATTTCTTATGTTAATGGTTAGTGTTTAATCGCTTCCGTATCAGGCATTTTTTAAGGTTTAATAGCAATTATTTTTCGGTTCAGGTTAAGCTGTTCCCTATTAATTGTTGAATTTATGGTAGTCCAAGTAAGGCGTTATAGAATCGGTTTTCTATGCTACACCTTATGATTAAGAAATTAAACTAAAGTGCATTATGAAACACGTTTATCACATACACGGAATGACATGTAACGGATGCCGAAGTCATGTTGAGCAAACACTTTCAAAAGTTGATGGTGTTACCAATGCATCTGTAGATTTAGAAAAAGCGGAGGCAACTATTGAAATGCAATCGCATATTCCAATAGAGACTTTTCAGAACGTGCTGAAGAAAGAAGGCGGTACATATTCTATTCATGGTTCTAGTGAAGACTTTAATAAGGATGTATCTAAGAAAGATAACCATGTAAAGAAATCAAAGAAGGGCAACGGCACCTTTTATTGTCCCATGCATTGTGAAGGTAATAAAACATATGATAAGCCGGGTGATTGCCCGGTTTGTGGTATGGATCTGGTTGAAGAACAGAACCTCTCTTCTACATCATCAGAACAGTGGACTTGTCCTATGCACCCAGAAATAGTTAAAGATGAAGCGGGCTCATGTCCTATATGTGGTATGGATTTGGTTCCTATGGAGGCTGATAGTTCTGCAGAAGAGAAAACCTATAAGAAATTGCTTAAAAAATTCTGGATTGCATTAGCGTTTACCTTGCCCATATTCATTATTGCTATGAGCGAAATGATTCCGGATAACCCGTTATATAAGGTTATGCCCCAGAAACTATGGAACTGGATTCAGTTTGCCTTATCAATTCCGGTGGTGTTCTATGCTACGCGCATGTTCTTTGAAAGAGCGTATAGAAGTATAAGGACATGGAATCTTAATATGTTTACCTTAATTGGTATCGGTGCCGGTGTCGCATGGCTTTTTAGTGTCTTTGGTATGTTGTTTCCAGGTTTTTTTCCAGCACAATTTAAAACGGAATCCGGTGCAGTGCATGTGTACTTTGAAGCCGCAACGGTGATATTGACGTTGGTATTAATGGGTCAGGTATTAGAGGCCAGGGCACATAGCAAAACAAACTCTGCGGTAAAGGAACTATTGAAACTTGCCCCAAATAAAGCCATAAAAGTTGTGGATGGCAAAGAGGAAGAAGTAGCTATAGATACCATTGAAAAAGGAGATGTTTTACGAGTTAAGCCAGGTGATAAAATTCCTGTAGATGGTAAGATTACTGAAGGAGACACTACTGTGGACGAGTCCATGATCTCTGGTGAACCCATACCGGTAAATAAAACCGTTGGTGATCATGTCAATAGTGGAACCATAAACGGAAACCAATCTTTCTTAATGCAGGCGGAAAAGGTAGGCAGTGATACCCTTTTATCTCAAATTATCCATATGGTGAACGATGCTAGCCGTAGTCGTGCGCCTATACAAAAGTTGGCCGATACCGTTTCCGGGTATTTTGTGCCGGTAGTTGTCCTTGTTTCCCTAATAACATTTGTAGTATGGGCGATCTGGGGTCCTGATCCTGCTTATGTTTATGCCTTGGTCAATGCAATAGCAGTTTTAATAATTGCTTGTCCCTGTGCTTTAGGGTTGGCCACGCCCATGTCAGTAATGGTCGGTGTTGGTAAAGGAGCTCAAAACGGGGTACTCATTAAAAATGCTGAAGCACTTGAGAAAATGGATAAGGTAAATACCCTTATTGTTGATAAAACAGGTACCATTACAGAAGGAAAACCAACTGTTGATAAAATAGGGGTTTTCTCTAAAGATTATACGGAGCATGAGATTTTACATCTAATTGCATCTCTGAACAACTCCAGTGAGCATCCACTGGCCCAAGCCACGGTAAAGTATGGAAAAGAGAAACAGGTAGAGATATCTAAAACAGAACAGTTCAATGCCGTAACAGGTAAAGGGGTAGAGGGTAGTGTAGACGGTAAGTCTCTCTATTTAGGCAATGCCAAAATGATGGAATATGCAAATGCATCGGTATCGTCACAAATGCAATCAGAAGCTCTAGACCATCAAAAGCAAGGTAAAACAGTTTCATATTTAGCGGTAAACGAAGAAGTAGCAGGGTATGTTGTTATTGGTGATAAAATTAAACCCACTAGTGCAAAGGCCATAAAAGAACTACAGGATAAAGGCATAGAGGTGATAATGTTAACCGGTGATAACCACAATACGGCACAAGCTGTTGCCGGTGAATTGAACCTTACCGATTTTAAAGCTGAAATGTTACCCGAGAATAAGCTCAATGAAGTTGAAAAATTGCAAGAACAGGGTAGGGTTGTGGCTATGGCCGGTGATGGCATTAATGATGCTCCTGCCTTGGCTAAAAGTGATGTGGGTATTGCCATGGGCACAGGAACGGATGTTGCTATTGAAAGTGCCATGATCACATTGGTAAAAGGAGATTTACATGGTATTGTAAAAGCTAGAAACCTTAGTCATAAAGTTATGCAGAACATAAAACAGAATCTCTTTTTTGCTTTGATTTATAATACCCTTGGTGTGCCTATAGCTGCGGGAGTGTTATTCCCATTTTTTGGCCTACTGTTGTCGCCAATGATTGCGGCTTTGGCAATGAGTTTTAGTTCTGTATCGGTAATTGCAAATTCATTAAGGTTAAGAGGTTCGGATTTAGATTGATAGATAAAATGGTAAAGCGTAAAACGGCATTAAGAATAAGAAAAGCACATAGGTATTTGGGTATCTTTTTAGGTATTCAGTTTTTGATGTGGACTATTAGTGGAATGTATTTTAGTTGGACGGATATAGATGAAATACACGGGGATCATTATAAGAAAGTAGTTCCTGAACAGGCATCTTTTTCAAATTTGATAGGAAGCTCCCAAATAGATGTTCAAGAACCTATCAAAACTTTAGAATTGCTTGAAATTGCTGGGCAACCGTATTATTGGATCAACAATACAAAGCTCTTTAACGCACGTACAGGGGCAATAAAAGAAGGGCTCACAGAACAAGAGGCATTAAATGTTGCTGACCGCTTTATGCTTTCTGACTTAGAACTTGGGCAAATACAGAGAATTGATGCTGTGGGCAAGCATCATGAATATCGCGGAAGACCTTTACCTGCTTATGAAATTTCTTATAAGACAGATAAAAACTTAAAGGCTTATGTAGCTGTCAACAATGGCAGGTTTCAAACAGTTAGATATAGAGATTGGCGCTGGTTTGATTTTCTTTGGATGACCCACACTATGGATTATCAAGGCAGGGACAATTTCAACAATATAATACTTAGAGCCTTTTCCCTTTTAGGATTGATTACCGTTGGTAGCGGATTTTTACTGTGGTATACAAGTTCGCCTACTATTAGGAAAATTAAAAAGAAGTTGAATTAAAACTAAAAAATCATGAAAACAGAAGAACATAAAAATCATAAAATGGATACCAATAACTATACAAAATTTGCACTGATGCTAGGGGCATCGTTTGTGGCCATGTACATCACCATGTACTTAAATACCTATGCTATAGACCATGTTTATTTTAGTCTCACAAGGTTCTATATGAGTTGTTTGGGTATTTCTACCATGGCATTGATCATGTTTTTTGCCATGCGTAATATGTATAAGAACAGAAAGAAGAATATGGTTATCATCTTTGGCAGTATAGCTCTGTTTTTAGGTGCTTTGGGCTTGGTTAGGGTACAAGCGCCCATTGTAGGCGATGTGTTGTGGATGAAGGCAATGATACCGCATCATTCTATTGCAATTTTAACCAGTGAACGTGCAGATATTCAGGATCCAGAGGTCAAAAAGTTGGCCAATGATATTATCAAAGCACAAAAAAAGGAAATTGAAGAAATGAAGGCAATGGTCAAGCGCCTTGAAAACGAAAAATAAGTATGAAGAAAAATGTTCTTTACCTAGTTGCCGCCGTGTTCGTAGGGTTGCTTTGTGGCTATTTTATATTTGGCACTAATTCTACTGCCCCGGGTGAAAAAGTGCACAATGATCATGACCATGAAGAGGTTGGATCCAGTGAAATGTGGACCTGTTCTATGCATCCACAGATCATGCAGCCAGAACCAGGCGATTGCCCCATATGTGGTATGGATTTAATACCTGCGGAGACAGGTGCGGACGGACTTTCGGCCAACGAAATTAAAATGACCGAAAATGCCATTGCCTTGGCAAATATTCAAACAACGATAGTAGGATCGGTTGCTGGTGCATCTGGGGATAACAGTATTTTACTTTCCGGTAAAATTGTACCCAATGATGAGAATAATGCGGTACAGGCCAGTTATTTTGATGGTCGTTTAGAACGTTTACATGTGAATTATGAGGGGCAAAAGATACAGAAAGGCCAGCTATTGGCAACCATTTACTCCCCTAATTTGGTTGCGGCACAACAAGAGCTTTTGACCACGGCAACCCTAAAAGAATCTCAACCGGATTTATATGAAGCGGTGAGGAATAAATTGAAATTGTGGAAATTATCCGATGCTCAAATTGCCGCAATTGAAACTACAGGTAAGGTTAAGGACAATTTTCCGATCTATGCTACGGTAACCGGTACCGTTACAGAGGTTACGGCTAGGGAAGGGGACTACGTAAAACAAGGTCAGCCTATATTAAAAGTGAGTAACCTTACAACGGTTTGGGCAGAATTCGATGCTTATGAAAATCAAATATCAAGTTTAAAAGTTGGGCAGAAAATAAAAGTAGTATCAAATGCTTATGCTGCAAAAGAATTTGAGGCAACGGTATCTTTTGTAGACCCAATTTTAAGCAATGCTACCCGTACGGTCATTGTTAGGGCCATTCTTAAAAATACAAATGATTTATTTAAACCGGGTATGTTCGTTACCGGTAAAATCTCTGGTGACAACAACCATAATGAGGAAATTATAACCGTACCTGCAAGTGCTGTAATGTGGACGGGGGAGCGGTCTTTGGTATACGTAAAAACTAGTGTGGATCAACCCATTTATGAAATGCGGGAAGTAAAGATCAACGGAAGAAACGGTGAGAACATAAGTATTGCAAGCGGTTTACAGCATGGAGAGGAAATTGTTACCAATGGTACGTTTACCATTGATGCTGCTGCACAGTTACAGGGTAAGAAATCTATGATGAACAAAATGGGAGGTAGGGTAATGACCGGACATGAACATCATACTGGGATGGAAGCTACTAGTAATAAAGCTGAAACATCATCTCATATAGAGATGGAATTTTCAAAGTCTTTTCAAGATGATTTTTCTAAGGCCTTGCATACCTATTTGGAAATGAAAGATGCATTTGTTTCTGGTGAACCCCAGCAAATTACTTCTTTGGCCAAAAAAGCTGTAGCTGCTTTTGAATCATTACCCAAAAAGGATTTGGGTACACTTGAAAAAGAACATTTGGAAAAAAGTATAGCCATGTTCTCGGCAATTGGTAATAGTGGCCATCTAGAACAACAAAGGGAACATTTAGTAGTCTTAAATGAACATATGGTAGCTATGGCCATGAATTTGAAATCACCTTCAGAAAATTTATACGTACAACGTTGCCCTATGGCCAATAGTAACCAAGGTGCGGTATGGCTAAGTCTTGATGATGAAATAAGGAACCCATATTTTGATAGTGGTATGTTAACCTGTGGTAGCGTAGTACAGGTGATTCAATAGATCTTAGAACTTAAAATTGTAATGAAAAAGCAAATTAAAGAATTTACAGGTGCAATTTTAGTACAGTTGCAACCTAAAAAAGCTGAATCCCTCATAAAAAAGGGAATCAGTTTTAATGTGGGTAATGAACTTAATTTAAATGAGCGGCTAATGCGTGCAGCCCTTTTAAAACAAGCTGAGAAAAATAAAGATTTCAATCTACTGGCCAACTATCATAAAAACTTTTGGGAGCAAACCGGCAGAAAATATTTTTCTGAGAAAGAGAGTGTATTAAACAATTTCTTTTTGCCACATTGCTTACCTGTATTTGAAATGCTTAAAAAGCTTCTTAAAGCCAGTCCAGAAAAATACCATACCATTATAGAAATAGGTACGGGTAACGGTGAGGTTCTAGAGTATTTGAGTAGACAGTTTCCGCAAATAGAAAAATTCATTGGTATAGATTTAAGTACTGATCAAATTGAATTTAACACAAAAAAATACCAGCAATATCCAAATATTGACTTCGTAGCTGCAGATGGTGCTGAATGGATCAGAGAAAACGGAACGGATAATATAATTATTATTACTTCAGGTGGTGTTTTAGAGTATTTTACACAACAACAATTAAAGCATTTGTTTAAATATTTAAACCTTTTGAAAAACACTATCTTCATTGCCATAGAACCCATTGGGGTAGATGTTGATTTCACTAAAAACCCAAATTCGCAGCCTTATGGAATAGAGCGGTCATTTTCCCATAACTACACACAGCTTTTTGAAGATACAGGATTTAGCTTATGGTACCAATCCGTGATAGAAGGGGTGCAAAAAGAAGCTGATTTTGGAGTGTTCGGCGCCATAAACCTTTAGGGAGTTTCTTTACATTTTAGATTATATTTGATCCGAATAACCAAACCACAACTAAGAGAATACCGATGACCACAAAAATGATCAACTTTTTAAAAAAGTATGAAATCTGGGTATTTTTAACCCTGGCGCCATTGTTGAACTTTGTGATCACCTTTGCAAAAAGTAAGGGGATTATTGAGTTTTTTCCATATACCAATGGTAGGTTTTATGCACTGTTTTTCTTGTTAGTATTTATAGTGAAAATTACCAAGGGTAATGAAGGTATCAAGAATTTGTTCA
This sequence comes from Maribacter sp. 1_2014MBL_MicDiv, assembly GCF_001865655.1. Classification (NCBI taxonomy): domain Bacteria; kingdom Pseudomonadati; phylum Bacteroidota; class Flavobacteriia; order Flavobacteriales; family Flavobacteriaceae; genus Maribacter; species Maribacter sp. 1_2014MBL_MicDiv. Next base: position 4,254,711 of record NZ_CP011318.1, on the reverse strand, counting down.
GACCAATGGCAGTGTGGAAGATACACCCTAAATGGTATTTGTTTAGTTTGCTCTTTGCATTTACCATAGGTCTCATCACCTTATCGATCAAAGCCATATACCATAATGAAATATCTTTTCTTCAGTTCCAATTGTATATACCCACTTTAAAATTTACGTTGTTCTTGTTATCATGGGCATTTTTGGGAGAGGTGGTCTGGATCGGGTATGCCGTGCGTGTACTGTCTAAGAAAATAAATCCGTTTTTGGCAACTCAGATTATTGGTTTTGTATGGTCTTTATGGTGGTTGCCGTCTGTTTATATTAATGTGGGGGTTATAGAAGATCTACCGGTGTGGCCCTTATTCTTGAATATGATGGGCGCAGCAGGTATGTGTGCCATAGTATATTCAAAAACTAAAAGCGGTATTTGTGTTTTGGTGATACAATCTATGTTGAACATGTCTTTGGTATTATTACCAATTTCTCCAGATGCCGGTGATTATACGTATACCATATTTGCCGTATTATATTTTCTGATCATGTTGGTGTTTATGTATTTTATGCCGCTTCATATTCACTCAGAACCTAAAAAGGTTTCTTAGTTTGAAATTTGCTAACGTGAACTTATAATTATCCAATGGATGAAAAGTTGGTGAGATGATGTTGGTGGACTTATAAGTTGGATTTTGAATTTTTCTAATAGGGATGAATTATGTAACTAATAGTAGGTGTTAGAAATTCTATTTTACATACACGAGCTTTAGAATTATCCTATGGATGATTTAAAAGTCGGTGAGATGATGTTGGTGGACTTATAAGTTAGATTTTACAATGTTTATAATAGGGCTAAAATAAGTAACTAATAGTGGGGTTATTAAATATTCTATTTTACATAATATAAATTATAGTACAAATATAGTAGTTTAGTGGATAGCGCATTTCCGCGCTATTTTACATAGTTACGTTATAAGGCCCGCAGAAGAATTATAACAAAGTAATTATGTAAAAACGAAACTACGGTAAGTTCCACTATATTCTAATTGAGGCAGCCGCTTCATCTCGCCGCAAAATAATATCAGCCACTGGCTAATTTTATTTGTCACGGGTTATGTAAAATTGCCGCACAGCCAAACGCTCGATTGCTTTTTTAAAATAAACGCTAAATGGCGTTCATTTTAAAACACAATTTGCCAACGCTTGGCCAGCGCCAAAAAAAGCAAAACTTTTAGATTCTTTTAGAATATGAGATTTATGAGAAACTATGTGCCAATAAATTTTTCAGAGAATTCTCGGTAGCTTGCCACGGCATAAATTTAGAAGATTGAGAATCTTTTAAATTTTGAGCGAGATGCAGCGCTGGCATTAATTTGTGAAATTTCTGTACATTTGCTACCACTATCCTTTGTTTCCACAATTATTGGATTTCCGACCAACACGGTATAATTAGATAGGACAGTGAGAATGCGTATAACGATCAACTACATTACTAACAACGCACTAGTTGTTATTAAAAGTCCAGCTGTAATCCGCAACTAGTTCATTGAGCTTTATTATCGTTGTAGGGTCAATATCTGCGAACCCAGGAGTATTTTGATAATCAATATATCCATTCATGGTCGAATTTAAAATCGCATGGTCATAGATTTGTGAAAGTATAATATCTAGCTCTGCAGCACTAAATTGATTCGCCCCTATATGAGCAACAAAAACTTTAGAATTAGATATCAAATTCAGCTCGCTTAGCATATTATTTTCAACCGTCAGGTATTCAAGTTTTGTATTGCTAGACAGGTTTAGAGTACTTAGTTGGTTGTCATCAATATATAAACCATTCAAATTCAAATTAGTTGATAAATCGATACTTGTGATTTGGTTTAGAAACAAATCGATACGTCTTAATTCTGGGTTATTGGAAACATCCACACTCGTAATTTGATTACCACCAGCAATAATCTCAAGGAGATTCGGGTTTTGGGAAATATTTATAGCTGTTAGGGCATTATAGTTTAAATTAACAAGGTGTAGGTCTATGTTATTGGAAAGGTCTATCGAATTCAATTGATTTTCCCACGCATTCAATACGAGCAGCTTGCTATTATTGGATACATCGAGGTTCGATAGTTGATTTGCTGTGACATTTAGGTTTTCTAAATTTAAATTTGAAGATACATCAATACTAGTTAAAGCATTATCATCCACAAAGACTTCTTTCAAATTTGGGTTGTTAGTAAGATCAATACTCGACAATGCATTTCTGCGTAAAGACAAGTTTTCTAAAATCGTATTCTTTGAGATATTGATATCGGTCAATTTACCCGTATTAATGCTCAAGTCCTTCAATAAGATTAATTTGCTCACATCAATACTTAATACGTTGGTTTGATATTGATAGGTTTCGTTTGGAATTTCCCCAATGAAACTTAAGGTTTCAATAGCAGCAACAGGTCCACTTATGTTTATTGTAAATTCACCGTTTTGAGCATATGTATGCGATATCTCGTTTTCGATTCCAGACCCGTTAATAGTGGATACGTATTCTTCTACAGTACCATCCCCCCAATCTACTAAATAGATGGACCCAGTGATTGATTCTAATTTTAATGTCTTTGTTGTAAGTAACTCAGAATCATCGACAACCATACTAAAGAAATCAGAATTTTTAGGGAATGTTAAACTTAATCCTGTATACCCAAAATCAATGGACGTATAACCCGCCGTATTGATGTTTTCAGTAACAGTTTCCCTCGTTTCATCGGAAGTTACTACAAAATCAAAGGGTAATGGTTTAGTCGTGAATTGGGCTAAGACGGAACCTTCTTTTGGGGCAATTAATATTACAACATCATTTGCATCGGTAACAATGAATTCTGTTACTGTATAAGTGCCAGCCTCTAAAGTAATTTCATTAGTTATATAACTGTCACCATCTTTTACCAAAACAACTTTTTCTCTCGTAAGAATAGAATTTCCACTAGCATCATTTATACTCATAAGAACAAATGCGGGGTCTAGTTTTTTTTGGTTTCCAACGGATTGGTTTTTTGCAGTTAAATCCTTATCCTCGATTCGAAATATTTGTTTACCATTTAATGCTATATTCGGTTCATCTACTAACGTTGGTCCATCGTCTGAAGAACATGAAATTATAAAAACGGACAACAAAAGAATATATAGTATTTTTTTCATGATGTACGAGACTTAGAATTGTAAATTACTAAACTTTAACGTAAAACTAATAAGCAAAGTATTAGGCTTATATACAATCTGAGATTCCAATTCCACACACATTGCCCTCCCTCCTCTCGTCGGTCAGTTAATAAGTGTTCCATTACCCTTTCAGAAGAACTATTTAGAAGAAAAATTTAAGGAGAGTAAATTGCCAAATACTTTGCTTTATCCAAGCAAAGTTACATAACGCGGAACATTATAGTACAAATATGGTAGCTTTGTGGATAGCGCATTTCCGCACTATTTTACATAGTTACGTTATAAGGCCCGCAGGAGAATTATAACAAAGTAATTATGTAAAAACGAAACTACGGTAAGTTCCACTATATTCTAATTGAGGCAGCCGCTTCATCTCGCCGCAAAATAATATCAGCCACTGGCTAATTTTATTTGTCACGGGTTATGTAAAATAGCCGCTGCCTATGAGCTCATTGCTTTTTAAAATCAAATTGCTCTGGCAATTTATTTTACACACAATTGTCCAACGCTTGCCAACACCAAAATAAAAGCTAACCTTTTTGCACTTATTAAAAATCACGTATTCCAAAAGTGGATTGCCACAACAGCATAAAATTTTTGATGAAAATTTTTTGAGGCTAAGTTTACATTCAAGACTCTATTTTACATAATAATTAACAACAACTGTTGTTTTTCTGAATTGGCGGACAAGCAACTAATCCATACGAACAATAAACGCAACAATCACCTTCTTTAGGTTTTAATGTTTCTTTACAATTTTCACATTCATAAAAGAACTGACAATTATTTGTTGGCATTTCTTCTTCTTTCTTATGCCCACATTTTGGACACGTAATTGTTGATTTTAATTGTATTTCCTCCATCATTCTATAATCTTATAACCGGTTTTTCCTATGGCATCTTTAATTTCTTTAGTAGTCACTTTTGTTTTGTCGTATTTGACAATTGTATTCGCTTTTTCGTGATTTGCGTTAACTTCAATTATTCCATTGAGTTCATTTACTTCACTTTCAATATGTACTTCGCATCCGGTACAAGTCATTCCTTTAATCTTGTATTCAACTTTACTCACATTAGTTTCTGATACGTAAACTACTTCCTTATTTATATTTGGATAAAATATTTGAGTGTAATATGGAAATGCAAGCATTAATCCCGCAAACAACGTAACTAAAAGCAGAAATTTTTTTGAGTTAATAAATTTTGACTTTTCGTCTTCACATTCACAATCAATTTTTTGTTTTTTTGGCTTCAAGATTTGATACCAAGCTATTGCTAATATTAAAAGTGTAAGCGCAATTAAGAAAGGTCTAAACGGTTCAATCCAAGAGAATGTTGATGCTATTCCACTTGTTCCTGCTAATAAAGCTAAAATTGGCGTAATACAGCATAATGAAGCTGCTATTGCAGTTATAATCGTTGTCCCAACTAACTTCTTTTCTGAAATCATAATTTATCTTCTAGAACTTTATTATTGTCTAATATTTTAAAAAACGGAACCAATAATGATATTTTTTCTTTCTTAATTGAATAGAATATAGTTTGTGCTTCCTTACAGGAGAAAATAATATTTCTGTCTTTTAATTTTCTTAAATGCTGTGAAATGGCAGAAACATTCATTTCTAAAATATCACTTAAATCACAAACACAAAGTCGTTCCTCTTGATTCAGCAAATACAATATCTTTAAACGAACAGGGTTGCCAGTTAAACTTAAAATGTTAGAAAGTTCATCAAAAGAATTTTCCATTTTTTGAACAACTTGCCTACAGTTCATTATTTGTTTAGCGTCGGCTTCTAATCTAATGCAAATGGCTTTTTCCATAGTTCAAATTTAATATTATTAACGTATTTAAGCAAATACTTAAATACATATTTAAATATTACTTCTATAGTCAGTCCATACACACACTTACATATACTCATAAATACATTACACCGCCCTCCTACCGTCAGGCATTAATAAGTGTTTACTTACAAAATATTTATTGTTTTTTAAAGAAGTTCATGAACCTTGTACCTCGGTTTTATTACATTTTATAAGAGTCTATTAGAAAAAATTTATAGAAGAATAATATCTAATACTTCTTTACCCTAGAAAATGCCAAAACGCCTAATAACAAAATAGAAAAGCAGTATAATCAGACGTTAAATACAATAGTAATAAGTAATTATATTCTTTAAGCGGATCTTTCAAGCTAGCAATATATCAACAGTAAACATGCTTACTTCTTTGAAGTCTGCTCCAAATAAGTGCTCTCAAAGATTTTATCTGCATTTGCAGCTTCAAAGCCTTCCCTTCTATGCTCTCTTTGTATTTTATTCTTATCTAAAGATGCAAATTCTGGCAATATGGATCGCTCCGCAAATTCCACATAACTACCTGAAATTTTCATGGTTTCGTTATGGGCAAAAGTGGCATCTACCATTTCGGCTACCGAACTACTTTGGCGTAATAAACCGTCCTTACTGGTTTTTATTTTTCCACCAGAGGTATTAAGCACAATCCCCAATCCTTCTAAAAACTCATTAAATACTTCCAAAGAATTATATGGGGAAGGTAAGTCATGAACACTAATGGTGTAGTGATTTAAATAGTAACGATTGTAGATGACCCAAGCGGCATATTCGCTTTCTTCCGATAATTGTTGAAAATGGGCTAAGGTTGGCAACTTCCATAACGGCTGATAGAAAAAATCACCAACTGCTTTTGTATCGTCCAAATCAATGGTATCTATAGGGTCTGTGTTGATGGCGTTGGTATATTCAGAAATGATACGTTGCGCTTTACTAGATAGATCTTGTACTCTTAGCTCACTAATAAAAATTCTAGGATACTCCGGGCTTGGTGGTGCATACCAATAGGCATCTAGTTTTTTACCTGGAAAATAATAGGAGTCCATTTTGGTATATCCGTAATGCAAAAATATCTTTTCAAAAGAAGAAATTCCTAAATTAGGAACACCTAACGTTCTAAAAGCAATATGATCATTAACGATTTCATCTTCGTTAGAAATCATATCGGCATCGATCATTACCTTGGAGATTTTTTCTACATCGGTAACGCTTTTTTTATAGGGAAGAAACAAAGCGGTCAACACTTTAGCTAAAGAAGTATTTTGTTGAAAATTCATAGCAACTAGGTATTAAAACTAAATATTAGATATAATTATTTTACAAAGTTCTTACCTAATTTGACAATTAACAATTAATATTGTACGTTTATTGATAAGTATGACTAATCAATTAGAATTTAGACATCTCCACTATTTTTTGGTGTTGGCAGATAGGTTACACTACCGTGAGGCAGCAGAGAAATTGTATATTTCACAATCTGCTCTGAGCCAACAAATACAGCGTTTAGAGTTTATTTTGGGAAAAAGTCTGTTTATACGCAACAATAGAAAGGTGCGTTTAAGTGCTGAGGGAATTCTTTTTAAACAAGAGGCAATGCTGATACAAAATCAGGCTACCGTGTCCATGGAACGTTGGAAATCTGCAGTATCTGGCAAACAAGGATTGCTTAAAATTGGATTTGTAGCTTCTGCAATGCAAACATACTTGCCCACTATTATCAAGAAATTTACCGAAACGCACCCAAATATTGAATTTTACCTGAACGACCTTAGTAACACCGATCAACTTTCCGCTTTGGAGGCAGGCAGAATTGATATTGGGTTTATACGCTCTAATATTGTTCCCACTACACTGAAAATTAAGTCGGTCTTTAAAGAAAAATTCGCTTTGGTATTGCCAAGAGATCATGCAATTTCTACATCTAATTTTAAGGATGTATCGCAATTGTCAGACGAGTCTTTCATCTTATTGCCAAACGAGAATAGTCAAATGTACTATGACCAAATTGTAGCGCTTTGTAACGATTATGGATTTGCTCCTAAAATATCTCATCGATCAATTCATGCCCCTATGATTTTTAAGCTAGTGGAAGGCGGATTGGGTATTTCTATAGTACCCAACTCCCTTAGGGATGACCACAATACTAAAATTAAATTCATTGAACTGAATAATGTACCTCAGGAAACCGAGCTGTTTGCCGTTTGGCCCCAAAAAAACACAAATTTGGCTTTACCCTTTTTTCTGGAGATGCTGTAAGGCAGTTCTATTCTAATAATACAATCTAAAATCTAACAACTTACAGACATTGTAATGTCTTTGGTGTAGCTCCTCTACCACATCGAACATATTATCATCTTCTTTAAAAAGATTAAAAAAGGCTTTATCCAGGTTGGCACTGCTAACGCCGTTAAAAGCATTACCATAACCAGAGACGGCTTTTGCGTTAGTGATGTCTAAAAAGTACTGGGCTTCATCCTCGTCCAAATCTAATATTTTGGCGTTGGAGAAATGCAGGATCTTGCCTTTTAATCGGCCTTCAAAAATCTCTGCAATTTCCTGTAAGGTGTAATAGTAATCGTTTAGGCAAATACTATTGGCTTCACCATGCATGACCAAATAGATTATTTCATAATCCTTAAAATTATGATCATCTAAGACCAGTGCGTTTAGACTGTCCTCTAGACCTTCAATAGTATCGCATGTTTTATAAATACTTGCAATACCATATTTCATGGCCAGTTGTTCCAAGCTTTGTTGCGCTTCGGTCAGCAATTCGTTTTCTATATCTTCGACACCTTCTAAACAGTAAATGAAATGGTCTTCATCTGTTAATTGGGTTTGGGGTAATTGTCGTCTTTTTTCTAGCAAGCTTTTGTATTATCTGGGGTGTATGAAATACAAAATTACAGCAACTGTTGTATTCTTTTTAGCGTTTTTGGGATAAACTATAATTGTTTTAAAAAGTTTTTTACGGCATTCCAATAGCCATTATTGTCCTCAAACTTTTCCCATAACGCTCGCGAACCATGATTTCCTGCTGTTGCCGGTACATAGGTTACTTTTGTTGTAGTTGGTATCGCTTGGTTTATGGCGGCCCAATTATCCTGTTCGTTTTGTGCGGAAGTAATAAACGTAGGTACTTTAATGTGTGCGGCACTATTTTTTATGAAATCGTCTTTGCCAAAATATTCTCCGGGAGAAAATGCCATGGCAGCGTCTATCTGATCAGGATGGTCACCTGCATATTTAAGTACCAAAGAAGAAGAATAGGAACTGCCCCAAATAATGATTTTCTTTGGTGAATATGCTTTTTTAACATAAGCTACGGTTGCTTCAATATCTTGATAAGCATCTAGGTATGTGGTCTCCTTCCCTGCCGCGACCGCTCTTTGATTGGTCTGGTTGGTCACGGAATTTACCGCTCCGCCAGAACGTTGGTCAATTGCCAAGCAATTATAACCCAAAGTGTTTAGTTTGGGTGCTATTTCTTTATATTCTCCACGGCTCCACCCTGCTTGATGAAAAAGGAGTATAAAGGTTTCGCTCCCTTTGTCTTTATAATAATCTGCAGTAATCAGTAAACCGTCTTTAGAAGGAAAGTCTATAGTTTTCTGAGCGAACATACAAATGGAGCTTAAGCTTAAGACAAAGGAGAAAATCGTTTTCATAAATAGTGTTGTTGGTTATACGAGTATGAGTCTGCCTTTAGGGTATTTGCTTACATGTAGTGGTAACTATATATTTTTAATTTTATAGATAAAGTGTATTTGTTTTGGGATGGTGTAGTATAAAATTAAAGCACTGTTTTGTTTTTACGTGTTTTTGGCGGTACAGTGCGTTGTATGAAATAGTGCTTCCCTCCTATTGACAGTTCTTAGAATTTTGTTAGTATTACAAATTTTTGCCTTTAAGTTTCAATGTACGAAAACCGAGTACGATCAAGACGACTATTAAAACTAAAAAATAAATACTGGTAGCACTACTTTTAATAATTGAAAATATACTGGTGAGATGTATAGAAGTTTCCGTAACCGTTGGGTAGGCATTCAGCATAGTAATAATACCAATGTTTTCAAAATAATCTGCTATACCGGCAATTACAGGTAAAAGACACAGATATAGGTAGTTTTGGTTTAGTCTAGGTAGTTTCTTTAGGAAATATGCTAGAACTGCTGCATAAGAAATACCAAAGAGTAATGGGTAAATCATATCAACAGGAATTTGTTTGGTAAGATACATTTGGCGACCGGTATTTCCTAGTGTTTGCAAAAGGGTGTTTACATAATTTAAATCATATCCAGCGGGCATCATATCTAATAATTGTAATCCGTTAGAGAAAGTCATTGTTGCCGGTATGGTAACTAAAAGCATATACGCATAAACGATATTGGTTAACAAGAAAAGCACCAGAACCTTTTTCCCTGATCGTTGTTTTTCTAACTGTTTAATGATTCTTCCCATTTTTCTAATCTTTAATTAATTTTCTTGCGATGAACTATAGATAACCGGCATTTTCCCCTTCCATGTACTCCATAAGTTATTGTCATTGATAAGGCTAGCCATAAAGTGAGCGACATTGATACGGCTAACTTTACCGGCATTAAATATAGCGCTACGCGTGGGTGAAGGAAAAATTTCATAATCACTTACTTTTTCTTCGTTAATTAATGCGTCCGGTCTTACAGCTACCCATTCAATGGCTGTATTGTTTTGTCCAATTTGTGTTCTTAAATAGTCTGCCGCCTTTTCATTATCTATATGAGGAGGAAGTAGTACGCGAAGCAAACCGATTACGCATTTTTGGGCGAAAGAAATCCGTTCGTCCAAATCACGATTTCGATTACCGGTCGTATTCATTAGAACAAACTTTGTAGTGCGTTCCAAATTATTGGATTCTATGGCATTGCATAAACGTTTGGTAGCATCGGTAACCAATCTTCTAGGTTGACCGTAGATACCTTTCCAAGTTAAATTGTGTCCTAGGCACGATGCCACTGCATGGCAATCGCTTACCAAATCTTGCATTTCGGTATCGGTAAGGTCTAATATACTAGCTGTAATCATTTGAAGATGCTTATTGTTTTTCCATGATTCAGGGAGCTTATAGGGAGAACGAACAACAACTTTTACGAAGTGCTGTTGCAAAAGAAGTTGCGCTACCAATCGACTACCTGTGGCACCACTGGCGCCGACCACTAAAACTTTCATATTGATTGATGATTGATGATTTGTCTGTAGGACGATGAAAAATTATAAGTGTTACATATTTAAGTATTTAATTTTAAGAGAGTTATAAGGTTTTGGGGTTATTTTTCTTTACGTAGTATTTTAACTACTCTGCTATGTGTTATTTGTAGCAAATTCCATTGATAGCCTTCAAAATCGGTCGTATTCATGAATTGAACAACCACGGCATCAATATCTTTATGGTATTCTGCCAGACATTGGTATCCTGCAGCCAAGCCACCGTGATTAAATTCATACAGTGACATGTAGATTTCCATTTCTTGTTCATTGAGTAAGGTTCCGTTGTTCAATGCCCTTAAGAAGGTGCCAACATCTGCTGCGGTAGCCAGCATCATGTCATTGTCCTCATATTTAAAATCTTCATCGATACCCACATAATAACCGCTCATTACATCATCTATGTTTACTTCGCTAAGCGATCCGTAGGTATGGTTAAGCCCTAGCGGAATCAGTATTTCCTGTTTAAAATAATCTTGACGACTATCGCCTGTTACCTGCTCTATAACTCTAGAAAGTAATAGGTAATTGGTATTGGAGTAGCCATAATCCTTATTGGGTTCAAATTCCGCTGGTAAATGGAGAGCATAAGTAAGTACATCTATATTGGTGTTCGGTTGATTTTTCCAATAGTCTGGATTATCGGTAAAATTGGGGATGCCGCTACGGTGCTGAACCATCATTCGCAATGTGATTTTATCGGCATTTTCAATACTACCTATAAGCTCGGGAAAATAATCGGAAAGCGGTTGGTCCAAATCTATTTGGTTCTCATATGCTAATCTAGTGATTGCAACCGCAACGTATAACTTGCTGATACTAGCTATTTTGAACAAAGCATTAGGTTTGGCAGGTATTTGCTGTTCTTTATTGTGGTACCCAGCGGTATAGAATGCCGGTGGTTTGCCCGCTTCATCAACATACACGATTACTCCGTCAAAACCATGGCTTAACGTTTGGTCTACTTGCTCTTGAACAGTATTGGGCAATGGTAAAATCCATGCTTTTACTAAAATCCAAGGGACAAACCATAAAGAAATGAACGTGCTAACAAATAAAATTATTCTGAAAATCTGTTTGTTCTTACTGACTTTAGGTTGGGCATTTTCCATGATGCATTGCTTTGGTTTGATTGATGATACAAACTTATAGCGTATCAGTAAAGAAATAAATTACGAATTACTGAAATGTATATTATTGAGGATGAATTGAATACTATTGGTTCAATATAAGTAAACCAAATTTAAAAGGATGGCAGTTAGTATATAGCGGAGTAAGTACGTTTTAAAAATTTTGAACAAAAAAAATAGCGCATTTCTGCGCTATTTTTTATTTTACTATCATAAAGAAGTCTACAACCCCGCTAACTTGAACTGCGTAACAAAATCATCGTCAATATCTTTGTAGCTATTGGTGCAATATACATGGTCAATGGTTTCTTTGAGTTCATCAAAACCATAGTTGAATTGGGCGTGGGTAACATATAAATACACTTCCGCGGCACCCTGTTGTTTCAACGCTTCCGCCAAGAATTTGAATGTTCTTCCTCCATCGGCTAGATCATCAACAATTAAGCATTGTTTGTCCTTTACATCACCTTGAATACTAATTACCGGAGCACCATCTACCCGCACTTTATTGGACGGTACCAAATCGGCATTCAGCTTTTCGGCAATCTCATGGGTGGTTTTATACGCACCAGCATCGGGACTTACCAATACAGGGTTACCAATGTGTTTAAAAGCCTTTTCAACGTAAGCTACATGAGATATTTTTTCGGAATTATCAATTAGCGCCAATGAAATAGGACTGTGCGGATGTAAAATAGCCACGGAGTCGAATTTCATGTCATTGATAAACTTACAAATTACCTTTAAATCGAACGATTCTCCTTTATTGAATCGCCTATCCGAACGCTGCCCTATCAGACAAAAGATAGTTAGTTTGGCAACGGCAGTTTTGTTGGTGGTATTTTCTGCATCCCAGGCTTCTTTAATGGCTGCAGCTTTAAACAAATCTTCGTAACTGTTACCTCTAATTTTTATATCAATATCTCCGCCTTCAATGATTTTGGCAGTTACTTGTCCGTCTTTAAATCTTTTGCTTTCGTATTTCATGTGTTAATTCTTGTTGTTGAAATTATCAATTTCCTGTTTCAAAATATGATTTGAGTTTCCGTAGCTTACAATGCTCACATCTAAAGGCGTTTTTCTAAATTTCTCTAGCGCTATGAACATTGATTCTAATATCCAATCTAGATCATTACCAAAAGCACCACCGCCTACCAAGGTTAAAAAGACCTTGTTTGACTTGTTGTTTTTTAGATTTAATAATGCCGTGTATAATGTGGCTTCATAAGTAGCCTCTAAAATTATTCTGGCAAAATTTTCCCAATAATAAGATTCGATATGCGAATATGCTACAGGTAGTGCAGCACAATATATTTGAGATACTATCTGTTTTTCATCCGTTCGGGTAACTTCTGTATTCCATTGTATTCCTACCTTTAGTTTACCTTTTAATTTCTCTCTTTGGGCATCTGTAAAGCACCCTAACTGCTTATTAATACTGAGCAAGCCTTCTTGACTTAAAACAGCATAACCGTTCGTCATTTTCCATAATTGGAGCTCTTGATTATGAAGCTCTTTACCGATTTCATCTAAACAATCAATTTGATAGGTACCCGTTTGCCCAATTTGGTTTTCAATAGGCACAAAATAGTTTCTATAAATGGTGCCTGCACCACAAGCTATGGCGCAAGCCGGTCCTTGGGTAAAGTCATTTTCGTAAATACCAACTCCCGCTTTAGGCGAAACCTCAGGACCAACCATTTCCAATAGATTAAATTGAGAGGCTGCTTGAAATAGTGCATTTGCATTATTTGGATCGCAATGTACTTTTTGAATATCAGCCACCAATTCTGAGACCTTTATTTGGTTAGAAGTGTCTACCTGTAAATCTTGTTTTCTTAGTTCTTCTAAAGAGGAAACATCTAGTTTTCCGAATTGAAAGGATCGATTATTGATTTTAGAAATTAAATGCTTTCCATCAATACTGATATGATCACGTACATTACTAGGTGATAACTCTACAAATCCTGTCAATTCTTCAAACCACATGATAAGATATTTTTAAAGGTTGCTATTGATACGGTCTCTTATTTCCTGTATATTCACCTGGTTTACAAATTTTCCATTTTCATAGATTACTTGTAACTCGCCCGTATTCTCTTCTTGAGGAGTCACCTGGTCTACCAATACATATTCACCATTTTGTAATTCTACTTTTACCAATCCCTTTGCAGATTTTTTAACACCGTCATCGGTAATAGGATCTTTGAAAATTTCCCTACGCTCACCATTGACCACCACAGAAGTTGCTTTCATGGCAAAACCAAACGTATCTCTTGTATTAAATTGGTAAGTAAACGATCCAATACCCAATACCACGTTAGTTGTGGCAAAGCCTTTATCGCTTAAGCGTTGACAAATAGCCTCTGCTCTTTCTGTGGTAATACTATCACCGTAAATAGCGCCAATATGTGCATCTAGCACTTTATAACCCTGTTCGTTTACGGTACCTCCAAAAATATCCCAAAGTAGCTCCACTACCCCTTTATCCTTAGGAGTGTTGCTGCCAAGCTCACGAGACTCGCCACAAATGATATCTACAGGATCGCCGCTATCTGGTCTGATCACTAATTTGCCATCTCTAGAAAGCACCTCTTCTTTAAGTTTTGGTAGGTATTCGGTCAATACCTTCCATAGATCCCAGGTATCACTAACCACGGATAAAATGCCCGTTGGGTAGGTTTGCATTAGGGTTCTGAACGTTCCAATTTCATCATCTTTGGTACCAGCACACATAACGGAGTGTTCGGTAGCATTTACAGAGCCTACCACAAAACCTTCAGCTTTGTAATAGTTACGTAGGCTACTAATGACCGGTAAGGTATCTGACCCCAAAAATACAGATGCATGCCCCATACCAGATGATATAGCACTTTGCAGACCGCCCATACCTCTCATGGAAAAATCGTGTCCTTGAAAATCGATGAAAGCCAAGTTGTCCTTATCGGTCTTTAAGGTCCATTTTTTAAAAATTCGTTTGTAACACAAAGCAATAGATGCAGATGTCATTGGCTGCCAAAGCATGGTAGATAAAATGGTCTCTAGGAAATTGGTGATCCAGTAGAATTTTTTATCCGTGTTCACAACGGTAACCATGGGAACCCTTACAGGTACCTCTATCCCTTCTATGATAGATTTTACTTTAATGGGCAAGTATTGAAGATCGTGTAGTTCCTCATAATGCGTAACATCATAATCGGTACCCAAATACAACGACAGCTCTTCTTTCAATTCATTACAAACCTGAGCTTTTGGTTTGGAAAAGAAGTTATCTTGAAAATAATCATGTAACCATCGAAAAACATATTGTTGCCCAAAAGAAACTACTTTGTCGCACCCTTTGGGAGCGTATTTGTTGCTTCTTGGTGTCCAGTTAGAATATACTTCTTCTGTACCTTTAGGGTATTGTTGGTGGTGTCCTGTTTTGTATCCGTCGGTTAATAATAGTCCGTTCATAATCATTATTTTAAATGCTGTTTTTTAATAGTGTTTTTGCTTCTTTGAGGGTATTGAAAATTGGAGTGCTGTATTTTTCGCAAAGTATATGTACATAATTGTGTTTATAAAATTCTTGCGGACAAACCACGATCAGCTTGCCAGACTGTACATATAGTCCTAGTTCCACAAGTGATATAGGAGATTTGGAATCTTTCAGAAAATTGAGCAAAATAAAATCTGATTGCTGCATGGCCTCTAACTCCCACATAATGTGATGCTTTAATTCCGCATTGCTTAAATCATCATGCCGTGTATGTGTAGGGTCAAAAATATGGTGCGAACCAAATTCGCCAATGATTTCATCTCTCCAACTATGCTCCTGTCTATGGTCCATACTACCTGCTAGGAAAATAGAACGTAAGTTGTCCTTATTTATTGGTAATGTGTTTTTGGAAGTGAATAACATAAAATTATATTTGCGTAATTATGACGCAAATATATAACATAATTTAAGTTTACAAAGAATTATTTGTGTTTATTTTACGCAAATTAAAAAAAATCGATTATATCTCGAAGATGATTCCTTCCTTTTTAAGCTTGAAATACCTGTCCTTATTGAACATGAACAAGTTTGCGGGCCTACCGGAACCTTTAGAAACTTTTTCATCTAGTTCATCTAAAACATTAAGACCTAGCATTTTTTTTCTAAAATTTCGCCTGTCAATAGCTCTACCCAGTACGGTAGCATACAGTTTCTCTAAATCTGAAAACGGGAATTTTGTGTCTAATAGCTCAAAACCAATAGGTTCATACGTTATTTTAGCCTGTAACCTAGTTATGGCAAGTTTTAGAATCTCGGCATGATCAAAGGAAAGTTCTGGGAGATTGTGAATGGTAAACCATTGTGCCTCTTCGGCATCAGTGGATGCCAATAATTTAAAGGCACTGGGTTTTATAAGTCCAAAATACGCAACGGATACTACCCTATTTCTGGGATCTCTATCCGGTTTGCCAAAAGTGTAAAGTTGTTCCAGATAATTGATTTTAATACCTGTTTCTTCCTTTAGCTCCCGCTCTACCGCTTCTTCCAGCGACTCTGAGTCTAAAACGAATCCGCCGGGTATTGCCCATTTTCCTTTAAAAGGTTCATATTTTCTCTTGATGAGTAACACGGATATGGTTTCAGATTCATACCCAAATACTACGGCGTCTACAGAAAGCTTGATAGATTGTTGCATATTATGCGTATATTTTACGCTAATATATGAAAGATTATAGAATATAAAGTGTTCCTTTTAGTAGCTCAAACTACATCAGTGATATAGGTATACAATAAAAGTCATGGTGTAGGACTTAACAGATATTGATGAATTTGAAATAAACTGGTAATCATACCAACTTTCACCATCATATCTCATATCTAATTCCTAACTTAGCAATGTAGACTTTAGGAGTAGCTATTTCATAGTTTGAGAAATATCCTTAGAACCTGATTTGATTAATATCAACGTAGGGAAAAGTTATCGGGAACAACTACCTGTACTTTCCAACTATCATTTCAATTTCCCCTAGTTTACACTGTAATCAAATCAATGTAGCCATGTGCTCTTGATTAAATTTTTAAGCAGATGATAAACATAATCGTAAACGACACCCCTCACCTATTTAGGTCTGATGCCACTTTAGACCTTATTATCAAAGAATTGAAGATTTCCGAAAATGGCATCGCCGTAGCGGTCAATGAGAATATTATTACCAAGAGTGCTTGGAACACCAAAACGCTGAACGAAAATGATAAAGTTTTAGTGATCAGGGCTACACAAGGAGGATAAAATTTTACTTCAAATTAGTAATAACACTAGGTACAATAGATAACGACCACAATAATCACCGTACAAGAATATGAAGAATAAAGATACAGCACCCAAACAAGGCGGTATAACCCGTAAACCATTTCCCAATTCCCAAAAAATTTACGTATCGGGAAAATTGTATCCTGAAATAAAGGTTGCAATGCGCGAAATAACGTTGACGGATACCATAGATTCCTTGACCAAAAAGAAAACTCCTAATGAACCGGTAACCGTTTATGATACATCTGGTCCGTATACGGATCCTAACATAAAAATAGATGTGCACGCCGGTATTGAGCGGATTCGTGAAAATTGGATCAAGGAAAGAGGTAATGTAGAAGAATTGGATACGTACTCATCAAAATATTGCAACGAGAGATTGAACGATAAAAGTTTAGATCACATGCGTTTTAAGCTGTTGAAAAAACCGTTGCGGGCAAAAAAAGGCGAGAATGTTACGCAGCTACATTATGCTAAGAAAGGAATCATTACTCCAGAAATGGAGTATATAGCCATACGCGAAAATCAGCGTATAGATGAAATGACCCAGATTAGGGAACAACATAAGGGCGAACATTTTGGAGCGTCTATTCCACAAAAGATTACGCCCGAATTTGTAAGGGACGAAGTGGCACGTGGCCGTGCCGTAATACCTTCTAATATTAACCACCCAGAGGCAGAGCCTATGATCTTGGGGCGTAATTTTCTGGTAAAAATAAATGCGAACATAGGTAATTCCGCAGTGACCTCCTCTATTGAAGAAGAAGTGGAAAAGGCGGTCTGGGCATGCCGTTGGGGAGCGGATAACATTATGGACCTGTCAACAGGTGAAAACATTCACGAAACCCGTGAATGGATCATCCGCAACTCTCCTGTTCCGGTAGGTACGGTACCCATTTACCAGGCATTGGAAAAGGTGAACGGAGTTGCAGAAGATCTTACATGGGAGATTTTTAAGGATACCTTAATAGAACAAGCGGAACAAGGCGTAGATTATTTTACCATTCACGCCGGGGTATTGCTGCGTTATATACCAATGACCGCAAAGCGCGTAACGGGTATTGTATCTCGTGGAGGGTCTATTATGGCAAAATGGTGCTTGGCGCATCATAAAGAGAGCTTTTTATATACACATTTTGAAGAGATCTGCGAGATTTTAAAACAGTATGATGTGGCATTCTCATTAGGTGACGGTCTACGCCCGGGCTCGGTAGCAGATGCCAATGACGAAGCTCAGTTTGCAGAACTGGAAACCTTAGGGGAATTAACACAAATTGCGCGCAAGCATGAGGTGCAATGTTTTATTGAAGGTCCTGGTCATGTTCCCATGCATATGATCAAGGAAAATATGGAAAAGCAGATCCAAGTCTGTGATGAAGCACCTTTTTACACTTTAGGACCCTTGACTACCGATATTGCGCCGGGCTATGACCATATAACCTCAGGAATAGGTGCGGCAATGATCGGCTGGTACGGTTGCGCCATGTTATGCTATGTAACCCCAAAAGAACATTTGGGCCTACCCAATAAAGAAGATGTTCGTGTAGGTGTGGTAACCTACAAATTGGCGGCCCATGCCGCAGATCTCGCCAAAGGTCACCCAGGTTCTCAACACCGTGATAACGCTTTAAGCAAAGCACGATTTGAGTTTAGATGGGAAGATCAATTCAACTTAGGTTTAGATCCAGAGCGTGCCTGCGAGTATCATGATGAAACCTTACCTGCGGCAGGGGCTAAAATTGCCCACTTCTGCTCCATGTGCGGACCCAAATTCTGTTCCATGAAAATATCTCAAGAAGTACGTGATTTTGCTGCAAGCAATGAAATTGTAAATAATGAGGTCATTCAAAAGGGAATGGATGAAAAGTCAAAAGAATTTAAAGAGAAAGGTTCAGAAGTCTATCTTTAAGTGTTTAAGGAAGTTCCCACGCTAAAAAGCGCGGGCAGGCTTTCCATTTCAATCTTTTGCAAAAAGGCAAAAAGATTTTCATTGCAATCCTTAACTCAAAAAAATGATCGTACTAATAGCACCGGAAAAAGATATTCCTAACGAAATTGAACTGCTACATCAATTGTTTCAGGAAGGTTTGGAATATTATCATCTAAGAAAACCTTTTAAGGACTATCAAGAACATTGTGATTATTTGAATGCGATAGATTCAAAATATCATAATAGGATCGTAGTACACTTACATCATGAGCTGATCAATGATTATCCTCTTAAAGGGTTGCATTTTCAAGAACAAATGCGAATAGATCATATTGATAACCCCGGTCAGTACTTTAAAAAATTGAATATGTATGGTAAAACCATAAGTTCCTCTTTTCATGACCCACAGGTATTGGAAGATTGTGAATTTGAGTTCGATTACCATTTGCTGAGTCCCGTTTTTACATCCATCTCTAAAAAAGGATATGAAGGCAAAGGTTTTAATGTCAACCATAGTACTAAATTGGTTATAGGTATGGGTGGTATTACCAATACCAACATAGCAGAAACCTTAAGTTTAGGATTTGGGGGAATTGGGGTCTTAGGCGGTGTATGGAATATGGACAACCCTATACAAAGCTTTATAAACTTAAAAACGGCATATGAACAGGCATGGATGAAAAAGCGGAAAGCACAATTAAAGAACAATACAAAAGGCAATTAAGCAGTAAAATATATGATTCCGAAATTACACTATATATCACAGGGACAAACACCCGAAGAGCATTTAGAGCACATTCAAAAAGCATGTACCGCAGGAGCGGAACTGGTGCAGCTACGCCTAAAGAAGTTACCGGGAAAAACGGTTTGGGAAACCGCAAAAAAAGCAAGGGAGATCACGGAAAAATACCAGACGAGATTAATAATCAATGACTTTTATAAGATTGCAGCTTCGGTAAAAGCGGACGGAGTACATTTAGGAAAGACCGATACCTGCCCTACCGTTGCTAGAAAAGAACTGGCATCATGGCAAATTATTGGCGGTACGGCCAATACCTTAGAAGATTGTGAAGCTTTATTGGATAAGAAAGTGGATTATATAGGTCTAGGTCCTTTTCGTTTTACGAAGACCAAAGAAAATTTGAGTCCGATTTTAGGCTTAAACGGGTATTTGGCCATCCTTGAAGAATTGAAATCCCAGGTACCGGTTATTGCCATAGGTGGTATTGTTTTGGAAGATGTTACGGAACTAGTGAAAACCGGTGTTCATGGTATTGCGGTATCTGGCGAAATAACCCGAAACTTCAATTCCATATCAGAATTTAAAAAATTGATTAATGGAGGTCCTCTTGATGAGCAGCGTTGGATCTCAGATGAAAAAATAAAATAATATGTTACAGATCGCAGATAAAAAGTTTAGTTCACGATTGTTCACAGGGACAGGGAAATTTAGCTCGTCATCATTAATGAAAGAAGCTTTATTGGCTTCTGAAAGTGAGTTGGTCACCGTTGCCCTTAAACGTGTAGATGTGGAAGATACACAAGACGATATATTACGGCATTTACAACATGAACGTATAAATTTATTGCCCAATACATCTGGGGTGCGTACGGCAAAAGAAGCGGTATTTGCCGCCCAATTATCTCGTGAGGCTCTAGAGACCAACTGGGTGAAATTGGAAATACATCCTGATCCAAAATACTTGCTGCCAGACCCAATAGAAACCTTAAAAGCGGCAGAAGAGCTTGTAAAATTAGGGTTTGTGGTGATGCCCTACATACATGCCGATCCCGTTCTGTGCAAACGATTGGAAGAAGTTGGAGTGCAATGTGTAATGCCGTTAGGCGCTCCAATAGGCAGTAACAAAGGCCTGAAAACGCAAGATTTTCTAGAGATTATAATAGACCAGAGCAATGTTCCGGTTATTGTTGATGCCGGTATTGGGGCACCATCACATGCTGCCTATGCGATGGAATTAGGTGCAGATGCAGTGCTGGTAAATACGGCAATAGCGGTTTCCCAACATCCTGTTGAAATGGCAAAAGCATTTAAAATGGCCGTAACAGCGGGCAGAATGGCCTATGAAGCAAAATTGGCTCCGGTAGTGCATAAAAAAGCCGAAGCAAGCAGTCCGTTAACCAGTTTCTTGAACTAAACAACATGAGCAATTTTAAGTCAGTCTTGGATACCTATAATTGGGATAAAACCTTAGAGAGTATTTTTGCAAAAACGGAGCATGATGTGTTACGTGCACTGGGCAATTCTAAACGCGATTTAGAAGATTTCAAAGCATTGATTTCTCCCGCTGCAAAACCTTATTTGGAGCAAATGGCGCAGTTGAGTCGGCAGTTGACCAAAAAGCGCTTTGGCAATACCATACAAATGTATTCGCCCATGTATTTAAGTAACGAATGCCAAAATATTTGTACCTATTGCGGATTTAGCATGACCAATAAAATACCGCGTAGAACCTTGACCGATGCTGAAATATTAAAAGAAGTTGCCTATATAAAATCTAAAGGCTATGACCATATTCTTTTGGTAACCGGTGAGGCAAACAAAATAGTTGGTGTAGACTATATCAATAATGCCTTACAATTGATTCGTTCTCAATTTGCGAACATTACTATTGAAGTTCAACCTTTATTGCAAGATGAATATGAGCTATTGATCGAAAGCGGATTGTATGCTGTGTTGGTTTATCAAGAGACCTATCATAGGGACGAATACAAAAAACACCACCCAAAAGGTAAGAAATCGAATTTCGATTTTAGGTTGGACACGCCCGATCGTTTGGGCAAGGCGGGTATTCATAAAATTGGATTAGGTGCTTTATTCGGGTTGGAAGATTGGCGTGCCGATAGTTTTTTTACAGCACTGCATTTAAAATATTTACAGAAAACCTATTGGAAGACAAAATACTCCATTTCTTTCCCACGGTTAAGACCACATTCCGGCGGGCTGGAACCTAAAGTTGAAATGACGGATCCAGATTTGGTGCAGCTAATTTGTGCTTTTCGGTTATTGGATGAAGATGTAGAACTTTCCATATCTACGCGAGAAAGTGAAATATTTAGAAATAACATTGTCAATTTAGGCATTACCTCCATAAGCGCAGAATCCAAAACCAACCCAGGTGGGTATGCCGTAGCGCCAGAATCATTGGAACAATTTGAAATATCTGATGAAAGACCAACGGAGGAAATTACGGAAATGCTGAAAGCACAAGGCTTAGATGTGGTTTGGAAAGACTGGTCTAACAATTGGGAGTAAAACCTAAAGTAAATATTATTTAAATAAACCCTGCAAATTCTCTATAACACCAAGCGCCGCTTTTTCACCAGCAATCATAGCGGCATTTAATGAACCATTTAACTGTACGTCACCTGCCAAATATATAGTTTCCGTCAAGCGAGTTTCAGAAGGTGATATTTCGTATTGTAAATCATTTAATTTTGGTAGCGACCTAGGAATGCTGTAGTGTTTTATCAATGAACTAGTGGTTATACCACAAAATTCTTTCAGCTCCTTTTGTACTTGGTCAACAAGAGTATTCCCGGATAAGCCCTGATTATTCACCACGGTAACCGATAGTAATTCCTTACCGCCATTTACGGATGTTTTAAGACCGGTATGGTAAACAATATTGTTAATCAACGTGTTTTGATCAGGAATTAATCCGATCAACGGTTTTTGAATTGCTCTGTCTTCCGTTTCAAAATACAAAGTATCACAACGCTTCCAATCAATTTTCTGATTCTTTAAGTTTTGAATTAAGCTACTAGCTTCAGTTGCAACAATAATAAAATCACTTGCTATTTCTTGTCCATTGCTAAGAATAATTTTACCATCTACGACTGAGGATACGGCTGAGTTATATGTAACCTTAGTATTTTCTAATTTCTGCAATAATTGTTTGGGAATTTCTTCAATACCACCTTTAGGTAATGCCGCACTGCCTTCACCAAACATTTTATAAACAAACTCAAACATTCTGCTAGAGGTTTCTAGTTGGTCTTCTAAAAAAATGCCGCTGAAGAATGGTTTGAAAAAATCATTGATCATACTTTCAGAGAAATCTAGTGACTTTAAATAAGAAAGAGTAGATTGTTCTTTGTCTGAGAAAATTTCATCAATAGTTTTATTCTTAAGTCTGGTGTTTAATTTTAAAATTTTTAATTTGTCTGAAAATGAACCAATACTAGAAAAAAGAGTTGAAAACAGCAGCGATGTAACCCTTAGCGGATCACCTATCACCTCTTGTTTTTTATTCTTGAAAATTGACGCGCCAGGTAAATAATGTTGTAGCTCCAAAGATTTATAATCGAGATATTTTTGAGCAGCTGGATATGCAGTTAACAATACTTGAAAACCTTGATCTAATTGATAACCATTTATCTTATCTGTCTTTACCCTACCTCCAACTCTATCCGAAGCTTCAAAAATTATAGGAGAAAATCCGTTTTGTTCTAAAACAGTCGCAGCTATCAATCCACTAACTCCGGCACCTATAATATGTATTTTATAATCCTGCTTATCCATGTTTACCTACTTCACTTTATTACTATTTCTAATTGAATAAGTTTAATTAAGAAAGCATTTCAATTTTTTTCATTATTTCATCGGCTTCAAAAGCTTTTTGATCGCTCATTTTTCTATTAGTGGTAGAAAGTTTATGAGTTTCACTCAACAATTTTTCATATTGAGATTGTAACTTTTCTTTTTCCGACTTTTTTTTAAATATTCCGAACATATTTATTTAGATTTAAGCAATGTATACTGCAATTATATTGATATTATATAAAGATACGCATTGTTTAATCATTTTATATTAAAATTAAACAAAATAATAAAATAGCATATTTGGTTTTCTTACAGTGGTGTAAGTAATAGGCATTACTGTAAAATAAATATTGGTAGAACCAGAATTATTTTAACATTTTAAGTTTTAAGTAAAACTTATTAATTAGAATGTTGTATAGCCTTGGATGATTGGTGTTATAAGAAGTTGCTTGGGCAGTTAATCCGCTCTCAACCTAGAAATTACCGTACCTACATTTTTTTCTTCAAACTTGCCTAAAAATTTTAGCGCGTAGGTAACTATTTTTGATTTTGGAGCTTTTATAAGTTTCCCAAGTTTTAAAACCGTGTTGTCCATTTGCTGAATTGCCGCATCTTGGTGCTCATTCCCTAAACCCCAAAGTAAATTTGCATTTAACCATGAAACTTCGCGGGCTTTAGCCAAACTAAAATTTATAATTTCTTCATCGGTATTTTTTCCGGCAAGATCAAGTAAAAACAGTAAAGGGGAAACACGGCTTAGGCGGTCTTGCATTTCGTTCACAATATTACCTAAAATAGAATTTACTGTATTGAAATCATTTTCAATATTGATAATTTGCTTGCTTTGCATTACTGCGCTTGCTGCTAAACCCAAATCAAGATTAATGTGGGTATTGATACCTAACATGATATGTTGTAGAATGGTTAAAGGGTCATTTTTAGTATCAAATGCAAATTGCCATGATTTACTAATAGGTTGGTTTTCACTATAACCGCGGTATGCATCTAAGTAGTAATTGGCAAAGGCAACATCAAAGATTTCCATACGGGCATTGTCTTCAAAATTGCCTAGTATTATCTCCTTTTGAATTTCAGCGGTTACTCTTCTGTATAAAAAAGCAAAGAACCCTATCCGATCGTTGTTGGCTATTGCACTATCTATGATTTCGTCCAATTGAAATAGGACTTCTTGTATGGTGGTCGGTCGGCTAATGATAATTGTTTTGGCTACAGTATTATACTGCTATTTTGTTATTAAAACGTATAATCGTTTTCATAGCTATAAATTTATCCAATTCTAATTGTAATTTGAAGTTACGTAAAGTAAACTTTTGCTATAACTACAAAAAAGAATAAATCTCAAGCTGTAGAAAAAGATAATTAATCGGCAGTTTTAAATATAGCTCTCCATTTAAAAGCCAAATAGATGATTGCTCCCAAAAGAAACGAATCTAGAAAATATGCACCTGTTATCTGAAATACTTCAAAGTAAGTTAGCATACTGATCAGTGAACTCAACACCCAACTGATTAGAGCTGCTGGTTCCCATTTAATAATATCTTCAAGGTTGTACTGTTGTCTTTCAATCCAAAAGAAATGAATAAAATAGATAGAAGAAATGGACGGAGCTAAAATGCCCAAAAACTCTAAAAATTCAAAAAGGTAACTAGCAAAACCCAAAAGGGCTAAGATTGTACCAATAATACTTGAGATGATTACGACGCTTTTAAATGTCCATTTTTTATTGATGGTTGTAAACGTTAAGCTCGCAGAATAAAGGTTGGTCGCGTTGGTGCTCCATGTGGATATGAATAGAAGTAAAAAAGCAGGAATTACCATATTATATGCTTCCATTATTTTGATGATATCAACTTCACCGGTTTGTATGGAAGGTACGGCGCTTAAAATATATGCAAGCGGAGTACCAATAGTTAATCCTAAAACAGAGGCAAGACTTTGTTGGTCGTTTTTTACGAATCTAGAAAAATCCGCCATTAATACTGGGAATAAAACTGCCGCGCCTACTAGAATTGAAGTTGCCTTAAAGAGTGTCATTGAATTTTCTTCGGGAATATAATCGAACAGTGCTGCTGGAGTTTCTAATTTCTCAAGAGATAGGTAAAAAACATAACTTAGAAAAGCAGTTAAAATTGGGATGGAAATATTAGCGACTTTCTCAATGCTTCTAATTCCATAAACCGTAGTAATCGTAATAAAAATACTGGTCACGATAATGATCAGTTCTTTTGAAATGGTAAAGCTAAACGTACTCGAAGTGGTATCAAAAATAGCAATGGCTAATAATTCTAACGCTACGGCAAACCACCCGATTAAGGTTATGCCAAAAATGAAATTGACAATCTTTGCACCATGTTCCCCAAAACTAAAATGAAGAATCATGTAAGTAGATAATCTTGAGCGATTACCGATTAAGGTAGTCGCCATACACATAATTGTCAATACCAAGGTAGAGATACCAAAGGCAATAAGTGCATCTTTAAAACCAAGACCAAGGGCAATTTCAGAACCTAAAAACAAGGTGGATACCGATAATCCCGTACTTGCAATTATCAGCGCTACCACCCAACCAGAAACGAAGTCTTTGGGTTGAACTTTGGTAGTTGCGTATTGATTTGCTTGGTTAGACATTTGTAGCGCTTAATAAGCTCTCTGCTAAAGGTCTTAATTCTTCATGACATACTTCGCCATTATCGGTAATTTGTATTTCATCAAAATAAATACTGGTTTTGGCTACTACGCCGTCAAAATGCGATTTAGCCATTTGTCCGAATGGAGGCATATCCATAGCGCTTGTGTGTCCAAATCCGAAATCTACACCGCCCCAAATACGTTCGTCTTCAACAAGTTCACCTGTAATGGCATGAACTTTCGGATTAAGCCCTATCATATTATGAGAAATCTTATACATGTTCTCGTCTTCAAAAGAAGTGAGGTATTCTTTGAACTTAGCAGCGCCCTCCCCTTCTATTTCAACAATTTTACCATCTTTCAATACAAATGCTACTTTATCAGTAAGTTTTGCATGCTGTAAATAATCGAATATAATACGACCGTTCATGCTATCTAATTTGGGGACCACATTTACAAAACCGGGTGCTGTACCAAACTTAGGCATGGAAAAATCGCCATCATCATAATCGAAGGTGTAATTAGTATCAATATCGTAAGATACATCTGTTCCGTTATCACTGGTGATACGTACGGTATTTGCAGTTTTGACCATGCTGGTTACTTTAGACAGAAGTTTCTTTAAAACGGGAATTTCAAAACCTGTAAATACTCGGTCTAGCGAATCTATAGAGCTTTCTGCAATTATTAAGTAGCGTAGCTTTTTATTATCTCTCATAGCTTTTTCCCAGATTTCTGAGTATAAAAGCACTACTTCATTGGCTTCAATCCATACATCAGCTTTTAATAAGGCTGCGGTTAATGCTTCAGAAGGCCAATCCTTCATTCCGGCTTGACTGTCTTTTTCAGCTTGGGGAATATACATGACCAATGGCAGTCCACCAGCATTTTGTGCAGCTTGGGCCATAGCATCAATAGTAGCTCTATCTGTACCTAAATCCGCTGTAATGGCAATGGTTTCTCCAGGTTGTACCTGAAACATATCTTCCATTAATATTCTTGAAAAACGTTCTCTTTTGGCTTCCATATGTATTTAAAAAAAGTATGATAACGGCATCCTAAGACGATGCCCATAATTATCAGTTAATGGTTGTAGAATTTTAGAACTTTACAGATATTGCAGTACCAACGGTTAAAGGTTGACCTCTCCAGGCAACATCATCAGGACTGCCAACAAATTCTCCTGGTGAAAATTCTTGGTAGTACTCTTTATCAGTTAGGTTTTTACCCCAAAATTCAAGCTTCCAGTTTTTATAGGATATTCCAAAACGAGCATCTAACAAAGAATAAGTATCAGTAGTAAAGGCATCTCGATTACTTTCATGCCAATAGGTTTTCCCTGTAGTGTCCATGTTTAAGAAACCGTTGAATTTTAAATAATCGGTAATATTGAATGAAGATTCTAATCCGACAGCGAAAGTACTTACAGGTACAAACGGTGTTTTTTGACCATCGTAAGCGGAATTGTTTGTAAAAGTACCATCGTCTCCACCTGTAGTACCACCTTCAACAATTTTAGCATCTGTTACACCTATATTGGCAAAAATATCTAAGAAGTTGGAAAGTCTAGCACGAGATTCCAACTCAAAACCGAAAACATCACTCTTATCATAATTGTAAACTCCTGCAATAAAAGTGGTCAAATCTAAAATGTATTGTTGTTGGTTATTTAAAGAAGAATAGAATACAGAACCGTTAAGTAGTAAGCGATCGTTCCATGAAGTAGTTTTAAATCCTAATTCATAATTGTCTGAAGTTTCATCGTCAAACTCTCTATTGAACAAATCAGTTGGCTGAGCATTGAATCCGCCATTTCTATATCCACGTCCGTAGTTTGCATACACTAATATATTTTTGTTTGCTTGGTATGAAAAAGAGACTTTAGGTTGAAATTCATTGTTGTCTCTTTCTGAATTGGTAACAAATAACGCATCATCTTGCGTAAACTTGTCCATATCTAAACGGAAACCTGCAGATAATGTTAATTTATCGGTTAGTTTGTAATCTCCAAATCCGAATAAAGCTATGGTTTGGGTTTCATTAATATAATCTGCGGTATCATAGGCATCAGGTCCTCCAAAATCTACCCCCGTAGTTCCGTTTTGGTAGAAATCTTTTTCTATTTTTTGGTAGAATCCGCCTAAACTCCAATCAAACTTAGTATCTGTTTTGGTATTGTTAATTCTAATTTCTTGGTTAAAAGTTTTGGTAGTAATTTCTTCGCCTTGTGTTAATCCGTCCAACTCAAGAAAATCTAAATCTCCATTGGTAGAACGCTCTACTTTATTAATAGAAGTGATACTTTGTAATTTAATACCAGTAAGGTTATAGTCCATGTTTAAGGTACCATAGCTGTTGTTCATATCAGATCTTCCAAGCACATCAGAAAATATTACATTATTACCATCTGACGGATTAGGATTTAAAATACCACCTGTAAATTCACCATCTGTTCCTGTTGGGTTGACCGAGTAATAAGTTGCGCCACCTTCTATATTAAAATACTGGTAAGAACCCGTCATTGAGAAGTTAGAAGATAACTTCGCTTTCAATTGACCTCTTACATTAATATCTTCTCTAAAATCAACTTTTTCATCTAAGAACTCGTTGGTCAACAATCCATCAAAATCTTTATACTGTGTTGAAAAACGGTAGAACAACTTGTCTTTCGCTATAGCCCCGGATGATACGAACTGTGCTTGTTTAAAACCACCATTACCAACACCTATTTTGATTTGGTTGTTCATTTTATTGGTAGGGTCTTTTGTGTAGATATTTACGGCGCCACCAATTGCATTTTTGCCATATAAAGCACCTTGCGGACCTTTGACCACTTCAACCAATGCCAAGTCATACAAATCTTGACTTAATAAACTTGGATCTGGAATGGTAACACCGTCAATAACGAAAGCCAAAGGGGCATCGCCTCCCCTTACTTGAGGAATACCACGAACCGTAATAAAGTTTAAACCAATGGATTGCGCAGAGTTAAATTTTAAATTTGGGACAAGGGTTGAAAATGAACTAACGTCTGTTATACCGGCACTTTCAATTCCTTCCGCATTCAAAGCGGTAACAGATTCTGGTGTAGTTTGTATAGATTCTGTTCGTTTACGGGATTTACCCATAACACCAGAGAAACCTTGTACGGTAACCCCAGTCAGTGATACAGCGGTTTCTAGCAGTTCTATATCAATTTGAGATTGTCCTGAAATTATTATTTCTTTAGTTTCAAATCCAATAAAAGAAACAGATAAAACAGCTTCTTCAGATGCTATCGTAATATCAAAATTTCCGTTGAAATCTGAAATTACACCATTGGATGTACCTTTTTCGCTAACACTGGCTCCAGGTAACGGTTCGCCATTTTGGTCTGTAATTTTACCGGTCACCAAAGTTTGTGAAAAACCTAAGGTAGAAACCAGAAAACTAATAAGTAAGAATAATTTTTTCATGATCTGTTTAAATTGGTTTGTTTGCTAAATGTAGAAACACACCTATTAATTCTTATTAATTCTAAATACTAAAAATATTTTTAATAATTTTATTCATAAAATAGGAATTTATGATAACAAGCTCAGGGTCATTAGTTTTTACTTCAGAATACTTTAAATTACTAATAGATAAGTTACATGATGAGTTTATAAGAAAACATAATCTTAAGCAATTACCTAAAACCTTTCAATTGTATGGTTATGGTGCTTATGATGAAAGCAAGCCTAGTTTAAAAACTGATTTTGAAGCTTTGGGTTCCGAATTCATTAACGGTAAGTACTTATATGATAAGTTCCGTGAATTTGAAAAAGGGAAACCACTAATAAAACTGAATCATTATTATAAAACTATCATCTTGCTTTTTTTAGGATATCAGGATTATGAGGTGTTTCTAGCAGAACACAAGCCTTCTGAGGATGAGTTCGAAAAACAACTAACCATCCTTAGAAGTAATGATGAAGACATTACGTATTACTATATCAACTACTATTTTGGAGAAGACAATACAATCTTAAAAGGGCAAAGTATCATTTCTAAAAATTGGAAGAAGATTCAGCATATTTTTATGTATCCATTAGAAGATGGCACCATGCGTGAATATTATAGCCACGGCAATATAAAACGCCAAGGAGATACTTTGACTATTAAAACAAATACTCTTTCTGGAGACAGATATATTGATGGGGCTAGTGAAATCTATTATTTAGGACACCGAGCACCATCTAATATAAAATACTTGATCGGTACCTATTGCACATTTGATCTATTTACGAATACCGTTGCCGGACGTTCCATTTTAGAAAAGTGTGATAGTAAGCAAGAAATGGAACAAAAATCTAAAGATTCTAGTATACCACCCTATATTGCTATGGAAATAAGAAACAAGCGAATTGTAAATCCTAGTGTAGTTCCAAAACACGCACTAGAATTATCAAGTAACAGTCCGTACGCATCACTTTATGGCAAATTACCGGGTATTTATAATGTAACTTTTGAATTTGTGGACGGATTTCAGGAAAAATTGAAATTTAAAATATTAAAATCAAATTTCGCAATTGTAACACTCACGGATAATGTCTATATAGAAAAAGATCGAATAGAGCTTTTAAATAAAGGCTCTGTAATTAATTTCAGGTTTAATTTTTCAGGAATAATAGCTCTTGAAAGAGTTAATATTTATTTCAAAAGCTACTATTTGAAAAATAACAGTAGAAACCAAGAAGGGGTTTTTAGTGGTATAGATAATGAGAACAGGTTGGTGAATGGCTCACTAAATGTAGATTTTATAGAAGCATAGGCAAATCAGAAAATATTAATAAAAGATTTGTCTTTACCAAGATTAGAAATCTCCTGCCTTTCACTATAATTTCTTGTAAAATTATTCTTATAACAACTATAAACGTTATTACTCCACAATTTTAATATCTATAGATGTTCTGCTTTGCCAACCGGTTGCATCTGTAACCGAATATGCACAGTGGTAATCGCCCGTATCTATGTCATTTGGTATGGTTACCGGGATATTGATTTCATAACTGGTCAATGCGCCTTCAATGGTAAAGTTTTCCACATAGATCAAAGGATTTACAGCTGATTTAATTTCACCTAAATCACATTCTGTTACCTGGTCATCATGGGTATGGTGATCAAAATTATGATGGATATCAATACTGTAAGCGGCAAGTTCATTGTTATCCGTAACCATTGCCCTAAAATTATAGGTTTCTCCTCTAGTAAGTAACGCGCAACCTTGAGGAAACCCTGCCGTATAGTTAACTGTAATTGTAGGCTTTTCTTCATCAATTTCAACGCTGTCGTCACTAGTACATGCCGCAGTTAGTAGTATAATGGATAAAATATAAAAATATTTAAAAGTAGATTTCATAAGATTAGATTTAAGACCGCACAGCATGTTGGTACGCCGTGCGGTTTTGTTTATAATTTAAGCAGTTAC
The DNA here is from genome assembly GCF_001865655.1 of Maribacter sp. 1_2014MBL_MicDiv. Classification (NCBI taxonomy): domain Bacteria; kingdom Pseudomonadati; phylum Bacteroidota; class Flavobacteriia; order Flavobacteriales; family Flavobacteriaceae; genus Maribacter; species Maribacter sp. 1_2014MBL_MicDiv. Next base: position 4,223,409 of record NZ_CP011318.1, on the reverse strand, counting down.
ATCAATATGTGTTTCGTATGCTACGGTATTACCATCTTCATCTTCAACAGTAAAGATGATATGATATTCCCCTGCAGGAGCAGTAGCAGGTACATCTATATGCTCATGGAATTCCGCTTCCATTTCTTCATGGTAACCTTCTAAAAATTCTTCTTCAAAATCCCATGCTACTTCTCCTTCTCCAGGTGTAACTCCGTCTGCATGAATATCTACGGTTATACTATGTATGCCATGCGCAGCTAGTATCATGAATTCAATATGGAAATCATCTCCTCTAGCTACTGTTTCATCCATTTCAAAACCACTAATAGCTATGGCATCTAGTATTATAAGGTGACCATCTACTTCTGTGCTGTTCCCCAATTCATCGGTAACCAAAAGTTCAATATGGTATTCGCCAGAAGGAATGTCTGTTGGTACATCTACATGCTCATGAAATTCAGGATTAAGCACCAAGTATTTGGCATCTGTAAATACTTGCTCAAAATCCCAATCTACTTCTCCTTCTCCGGCAGTTATTTCATCGGAATGAATAGAAAGTGTAATACTACTTACGGTAGCTTCTGCAGCAATTTCTGCTGCTAAATGAATATCTGAACCTTTAAAAGCGTATGCTTCTTCTGAATCATGATCATGATCATCATCCCCATCTTCGTCATGATGACCTTCACCAAATTCAAAATTGGTAATTACTGGAGCATTCAATTCAATAGCTCCTTCATCATCATCACTACTACATGATTGTAAAAAGAGTCCGACAGACGCAACGATTGCTAAAAATTTCAAATTTGGTTTCATAATAGTTGTTTTCATTGTTTTCATTTTTAATTTGATTACTGATTACTGATTACTGATTACTGATTACTGATTACTGATTACTGATTATTGATTTTAAAAAGGTACTGTTAGGGACAATGAGATGTTTCTGCCAGCCTCCGGAACATCTATAAGTCTGTAAAAGCTGGTATGATTAAAGTATTTGGTATTGAATACGTTATTCAGTTTTATGCGCATTTCAAGTGGGGCGTTATTTCTAAACGCATTTAATTTTGATAAGAAAGACATGTTTAAAACTTGATAGCCATCTGTTTTTTCTTCGGGAGGAACAATGTCTTCCTGATCGGCTGTAATTCTAAAATCTGCGATCAATTGAGGTTTCTCAAAGAATAGCAGCTTGTTAAATTGATATTTTGCGGAAAGTAAGGCAGATAAAGGCGGTGAAAATGGCAACGTAAATCCTTCTTTTGGACCGCTCTGCTGTCTAGAATACACATACTCTACAGATGCATCTAATTGCAGATTTTTAAAAATAGAGGCACTTGCGTTGAACTCTCCTCCCATTCTAAAAACCTTAGCTTGTGTATATTCATAAATTTGTATGGTTTCAAAATAGCTTGATGTTGGATTTAGGTAAATATAATTTTGAAAAAAATTCACGAACGGGCTAACTCCTACACTAAAAGTTTCTTCAGCATGGTCTACACTTAAATCTAACTGATAAGATATTTCTGGGTCTAGATCAATATTACCTTGCTCAAAACGGTACATGTGATAGTTGACACCGTCAGATGCTAATTCATTTGCCAAAGGCATTCTAAAACTTCTACCAATGTTAATTTTATAGCTGGTCTTTTTTTGAATGTAGCTAAGCCCAAGAGAAGCACTAAGACTGCCAAAATCAAGAGTTTTGTTTTTAGACCTTTGTAGGTGTATAAATGATGTGGAACCATCATCGTTATTTACTGTGGACGGGTACCAATCATAATGCGCTTTGGTGTCTACCCTACCAATATCATAGCGTAAACCTGCTAGCACATGAAGATTGAAATTTACCTTAAACTGATCATAGCCAAAAACACTAGCAGTAAACCGATTGTATTCCGGGATTAAAAAGCCCCATCCTCCTATATTATTATTTTGGTATTCCGTATTTAAGCCCAAGACCAGGTTATGTTGGTCAGTGGGTTTGAACGTATCACGAAAATTTAGGGAATAGGTATTTTTAATAAACAATCTTTCCTTGGTATCGGGCGGTGTTGGCATATACCCATGTGGTACTGGTTCTGAATGCTCTTCCCTATTGTTATTTTGGTAGCCAAGGTCAATGTTTAAAATATGTGCACCCGCGCTTAAAACAGTATTGTTGGTAATTTTAAAGTGGTTTACTTTATGATATGGAAGATCAACATCTCTGTTAGAGCTGTCATAATCTATACTGGAAGTTCTTACCTCCAAGCCATGTGCGTTCGCAAAGAATCCGTTTTTCGCATTAACATTGCTAAAGACGGTTTCAGATTTAATACCCTCAGAGACAAAACCTATACCTAAACTTGCATCAGCCTCATATCCGGCTGTATTTCTTAAATTATTTTCATGCAATTCAAATATGTAATTTTCATAATTGATTCTATTTGCAGGTACTTTGTAATCTCCGTAATCTCTATAAGTTAATCTTCCGCGATAAAACCATTTATCTTTTCTAGCCGTAATACCTGTAGAAACACCCAGTAAATCATTATTGCTTTCACCTAGAATATTCACTTCACCATTAAAAGAGTTGGGTAACGGAGTTTTATTCGGTTGAATATCTACAACACCCGCTATAGCGTCTGAACCATACAATAAAGAAGCCGGTCCTTTAATAATACGTATGTTTTCAATGCCGTGCTGGTCAATTTCCAGTCCGTGGTCATTGCCCCATTGTTGTGCTTCATGTTTTATGCCGTTTTGTACCACAGCAACCCTATTAAACCCTAATCCGCGAATTACAGGTTTAGATTGCCCGGAACCTATGTTAATAGTACTTACACCAGCAATTTTGCTCAAAGTTTGCATTAAGGTGTTTTCCCTATTTTGTTCTAGAAACTCCTTTGATACGGTTTGTGTAACGATCGGTACTTCTTTGGCTTCCCTATTTTTAGTCTTTCCGTTGACTTTTACCTCCTCTAGTTCAGTGGCTGCTTCAAGTAAAAAAACTTTTATTTCCTGAATGTTTTGCTGTACTTCAACATTCATGGTTGCAGGCTGGCAGCCAATATGTGATACGGTAAAGGTGTAAGTACCTTCAGCTACATTGTTTATCGTAAAAGCTCCATCTTCCATAGAAACGGCATACAAGTTTTTACTAATAATAGTGGCGCCTTGTGCCGGTGATAAGTCTTTAGCATGTAACACAAGACCCTTAATTTGATAAGCATTTTGTGCAAGTGCCATTGAGTATAGACCAAAGAATAGCCATATACCTAGTATTTTATAAAACATAATAATAAACTATAAGAGTTGAATAGTTGCTCTTTAAAAAAGCAAAATGATAGAGGTGCGCTTAGCTTAAAAGTGTATCAATTGAGTCTATATAGCCAAATAGTATAAGGCATATAGATCGGACAACTTTTAGCATAAATTGTAGTGAAACTTATAGCAATACAGGTGGAGGTCTAGAGAATAGTGCCTTGGTAACAATAGTACTATCTATTGTAAAATGGTAATTGGTGACAATTTCAAGTGGTATTATAAATTCAGGATTCTCTTTTCCGAAATCGCTTGAACTGGGGGAAATAGTTGGGGTAAAGTTATTTATTATGGCATAATCGCAAATAATGCAAGTATCATGCTCTTGTTCATCATTTGAATGGGATAAAACATGTAGTCCAGACACATTCGTGAAAAGATAAAGTACTAGAAGTATTCTAGTTATACTATGTTTTATACGACTACCCTTCATTGAAAATTTATGATTGTAATAAGCTTTAATGATCTATATCTTTTCCTGTCCAATAATTTTTAAAAACTCATTACGTATATCGGTCTCTGAAAAACGACCGCCATACTCTAAGGTTGTGGTAAAACTGCTCTGGTCTTTAATTCCTCTAGAAGATACACAAAGGTGCTTGGCGGTTACTGAAACAATAACGTCTTCAGTACCCAATGCTTCTTGCAGGTCGTTTAAGATTTGAAGAACCAGTCTTTCTTGAACCTGAGGACGACGAGCATAATAATCTACTAAGCGATTGATTTTTGACAATCCGATAACCTTTTTTTGGGGAATATATGCCACATGGGCATACCCCACTATGGGTAAGAAATGATGCTCACATGCAGAATCAATAGTGATATGTTGCTCTACCAACATTTTCTTATACCCATACTTATTTTCAAAAACCGAAAGCTTAGGTTTGTTTTTTGGGTTTAAACCGTAAAATAATTCCTTTACATACATTTTTGCGAAACGGTATGGCGTACCAGATAAACTATCATCGGTTAAATCTAAACCTAGCTCTTCCATGATTTTGGCAAAATGATGCTGAATACTTTCTATTTTCTCATCATCACTTTTATCAAAGGCATTAGGTCTCAATGGAGTTTCTATGCTTGAGGAAAAGTGGTTATCCCCTACTATCTCTATTTGTTCTTTATCCTTCATGTATACAACAATTATCCGTAGCACATTTACAGTGATTTCTATTAAATAAATGCAGTATTACCAAAGCAAGGGCGGGTATATATATAGCAAATTCTGGTATTGGGAAAAGTTCTAATTTTTCATTTAGAATTATTGCCGCCAGTACAGACCAACTTAACCAAAGCATTGGTTTTATCCATTTTAGTGTTGTGTTTTTTGTTGACCAAAAAATGGCAAGAAATGAAATAGCCAAGAACACGTAATCTAAAGATTTCCACCATACAGGCGGACCACTGTAAAAGGTTGCTGCACTAGCTTGAGCCAGAAATAGAAATGGAGTGGCAATACAATGAACAAGACATAAGGAACTGGCAAAAGTTCCTAAAATGTCAGATTTTTGTTTAATTAATAGCATTGATGTTATTGTTAATACAACTGAGTTGCAAATGTAGTCATAATATTTGTTAATGCAACAAAGTTGCGTTATATTTGTTTTATGGGAGTAATTAGAAAAACAAAGGCTGTTGAGGTTTTACTTAATGAGTTTAGTACAGGCTCAGTAGCCATTTCTGCTAAAGCTTTAATTGAGCAGTTAGGAGATACGTTCAATAAAACCACTATTTATCGTGTGTTGGATAAGTTGGAAGATGACGGAGTTCTACACTCCTTTTTAGGGAAAGATGGATTAAAATGGTATGCAAAATGCAATGGCTGTACCTTTAAAGAACATAAAGATGTTCATCCACATTTTCAATGTTTACAATGTGGTAAGGTAGATTGTTTGCCCGTACATGTATCACTTCCCGAAATTCCAAATAGAAAAATAGAGATATCACAATTATTGATACAAGGTAAGTGCGAAGCATGTTTTGTTTAAATTAACTTGCGGTTACGGATATGGTGAGCCGTTTGTCAATAATTAGTACAGTCTTGACAGGTATAAACCTAAGAAGGTTATTAGGAACAAAAGGCTAGAAGAAATTCTAGCCTTTTAATTTTATAATAAACACTGGTTAACAGGATATTTTAAGCACCTGTTTTACAAATAAAATGTATTGAATAAGAGAGGTTTCAATGTCTTTTTTCAACATTTGAAGACCTTTTTAAACCGTTCAACCGAATTAATTTTTCATTTTGAGACAATAGGATACTTTTCCCTTTTTAAACTCGAAAATTATGAAACTCGAACTAGTTATTGTAGATGACTCTCATCTTTGGTTGTCCTTGGCTGAAAAGTTGGCTGCAAGCCACCCTTTAGTTGGTAAAATAACCACTTTTGAAGATTCTTATGATGCATGGGTACATATACAAATCAACAAACCTCAGTTTATAATTTCAGATATAGAAATGCCTGGTATGAACGGACTCTCATTTTTAGAAATGTTCAGTGATAGGTTACCATTTATATCAACCTCAACCAAACAAGAATTTGAAGTAGTTGCAAAAGAGCTTGGTTGTATAGATTTTGTAGCAAAACCTTTTTCAAAATCAGATATTCATAATGCAATTGATGAGGTTTATAGCCACATGTTTGGCGAAAAAGTAAGTAATTATAAGTAGGTTGCCGTGTAACTATAAATGTCTGGTTATACCTGCTTTTTGCAGAAGATTCTATACAAGTACTTGTTTGTAACAATTGTATTTGAACTTGACAAAGATTTTTCAAAGATTGAGTTGTATGTAATTAATTTATTTGTAGTGCGTTATAGAATTTCTAAAATTCTTAAACCATTAACAAATGAAATTCAAAACTTTATCATTAGTAGCATTACTTTTAATATTATCAAATTTATCAGCACAACACAAAGGTACAGTAACCTTTAAAAATGGAGATGTTAAAGAGGGTATAGTAGAAAATAAGGGTAGTAAGATTCTATTTACAGCAGAAGGTTCAGAAACCGCTAAAATTGCACATGAAGAAATTGAGCATATAAAGACAGGTGACATTGAATATTTTAGAACCTCCGCAAAATCTAAAAAATTAGAGGAATATCAAGTTATGGTTTATGGCAGTACTATGCTTTTGGCCAAAAATATTCAAACCAATTATGGTAGTATACAAACTGATTACGATACCTATTCTGTACAAAGTGGAAACTTAACCGCTAGTCAAACAAAACAAGTATCAAGAAGAGTTGTAAGAGGACCAAGTACCAGAGGTACTATTATTAAATACTTCATTAAAAAGCCAGGTTCGGATCTTGAACAGGTATATAGGCTAGTTGTCGGCGATGTAGACTGGATCGGATACAAGAAAAAGGTGAAGAAGCAATTAGGAGACTGCAAAAAACTTATTGATAAAATGATCAAAGGTGACTTTAAAGATGATGAATATGGTAAGGGAGCAGAATTAGCAGCTATTGTCCTGTATTATAATCAAAACTGTAGTAAGTAATTAAATACGCTCCTAAAACATTGTCAAATTAGTCAACCATGAATAGATCAAAGCCTATAGTAATCTATAGGCTTTTATTTTTATAGTATTATAAATTTCAAGATCACTATTACTTTCAGGTCACCAATAATATGGAAGATTTGGATGAATTTAAAGTACCATCTTTAAGAAACATTGCTTTAATAGGATCTTACATGCACGATGGTAGATTTGAAACTCTTTAGGAGGTTATTGAGCATTACAATAGCGGTGTACAGAACAACCTAAATTTGGATAATAGACTTACGCAAGGTAATAACGTTCGCAGACTAAACTTATCCGATAATGACAAACAAGCACTAGTTGATTTTCTACATACCTTGACCGATACAGAGTTTATCACTGATGAGAAATATGCCGATCCGTTTATAGAGGATTAACCATTCATTTATTGCAATAGGTTTATAATTCAAATTAATATAATTAGTTAAAAAATCTTTTAAGCTAAGCTGTATTATTGGTTTGATGTAAATTTGGCGTTCAATTTAAAAAAAGCTCAATACTAAAACTCTTATTCTACCTCTTTTATACGCACTCTAGCAAGTGTTAAACGTGATATTTATTAGGTATTTATAAGAAAAATTGGGTTTAATGAATAGAATGAAATTTACTTAGTCTAATACATAAAAAATGAATTATGAAGTATAAAATGTTAATAGCTGTTTTGGCAATTTTTAGCACAACGGCATATGGGCAATGGCAAGTCTCGGCAAGTTCTGGCTATGCCGTTGGAAGTGCAGGTATGAAATTGGGAGAACGAATTACGACAACGGAAACAGAAAACTCATATGGCAGTTATGGAGAAGGCACAAACTTTCAACTTAGAGGCACCTATTTTTTTGACGACTCTTTCGGTTTTGATCTTGGAGTAGGTTATTTGCATGGTGCTGACCAGGATATTTCTGTTGTTAGTTTACCAGATACAGAAGTGAATGCTGTTGCAAGGGCAAGGGCATTTGGTGCTTCCGCATCTGTGGTATATAAATTTACCAATAATATATATGGACGTTTTGGAGCATTATTAAAATTGGGAGGTAAAACGGAAGGTGTCATTTATCAAAAATCTGTTTTTTCTGAAGCCGAAGCCGAGGCTTTTGGTGTACCGGAAGGCTCTTATTCCGAAACGAACTATAAAGAGGATTTTCATGGACATTTTCCTTTAGGCTTTGTGGGAGCTCTTGGGTATAAATATGATCTTGATGATAATTTTAGTCTGTTTGTAGAAGCTGAATATTACGGTATTAGTTTAAAGCGTAAAGATTCTGAAATATCGGAATTTAATACAGATGTAAAACTACCTGATGGTACTGTTGCGGTTAGTGGGCTATATACCATTGATAATTTGCCAGAAGGTGTAAATAGAACTACTACGTACGTAGATAACCTATCGAATATCAATACTGATACATCTAAAGAACTGTCTCAGAAAGTACCATACTCTTCTTTTGGATTAAATATTGGTATTACTTACAAATTTAATAAAGCCACAAATTAAGTTATCTTCACTTATTTTTTACAAAAAAAAGAACCCCCTGTTTAAGATAAACAGGGGGTTCTTAGCAAATAACTCAAAATGAAAATAAACGTATTCGGGGGGAATACGTTTAAATGGAAGGTTTATTTTAACAAACCAAGTATACCTTCCAATTCGGTTAAATTAAGGCTAGCGTTATTATCAGTGTCCAATACATCAAAATTTTCAGAAACTTCGCCAATAGCTTCAGTTGAGCTAATAGCTTGATCATTGTTGGTATCCAATAGGCTAAATAAGCTCGCCACCTGCTGTACCGTAGAATTAGAACTTAGTGAGCTTAATAATGTAGCAGCATCGGACATAGATGAGGTGTTCATGTTCTTTACACTGTTACAACTGGTTATTAAAGCAATAATGATAAACGTTGCAATTACTTTTTTCATGGTTATGTGTTTTTAATATTAATGTATTACAAAAGTATCTTTACCTCTTAGTAAGTGAAAACATTATATACCAATAGTGTAATTATTACTACGTATCTATAGAATCAATAGATGAAAAGTGATGTATTACTTAATTGAAGGAATCAGCCTTAAACCAAATATTGATTGAGACTTCTTCAGGTCGTTCATCTTGTGGTGGTACACCTTGAGAACCTCCTCGACCGCCACCACCAGGACCACCACCTTGACCACCTCTGCCACCTCCCGGTCCGCCACCTTGTCCTCCACCACCAAAGCTTACATTTGAGCTTTCAGTTTTTGTTTCGGATGTTATTTTTGGAGTCACAATTCCAATAGATAATTTGGATAATTTGGTGTCATTATCAGCAATACTATTTTTTGGTATTTTTAATTGATAACGAAGTTCTTTTGAAGCTTCGTCATAGTTATAGTTTATCGTAATGCCCAAATTGTTTAGATCCAAATGAAATTCTTCTTCATAATCAAAATTAATAAAGCGTGCCGTTCTGGGCATTTCTTCCAATAGCTCGTTCATGTCTGGTCTTTTCCGCTCTTGTTCATCCGTTTTTTCACGAGTATTATTATCTCTTTCATTTCTTTCTGGACGTTTTGGCGCAGTAATATTGATTGGATATTGAATAGAAACATTTTTCTTCTTTTTTCCTTTAGCATCAAAATACACATAAAAGCCACGGTGCAACATAGACATCATAGTAGCTTGGTCAACTGTACTTAACTCGACAATAATATGCTCTTCGTCTAAAATGCTGTGATATGTAATGTTATCCTCTGTATTTTGAGCTTGGCCAATAGCCAAAACAAGAATTAATATTAGCGTAGTATATATTTTCATTTTTTTTGATCTTAGTAATTTTTTGGAATCGTAAACCTATTGATTAAACAAGGACTAAAGAAGAATTTTAAGTGGATGCCATAAGATTTAAAGTGAATACCTGAATCTTTAATGGTAACATGTTTGAACAAAACTAGTTGTTTTGATTTCATAATATAGATGGATTAAAAGTATAAAAGCTCCAACATTGCTATTGGAGCTCTTCATCATTAATCAATCAATCAAAAAAACTATCGTATTATAGACCCAATGCAGTTATGGCATCATCATCTTTGGTGAACGCATAAGCTCGCCAAGGTCTAGTGTAATTTGTATATCTCCATAGAACGTCCCCGTCACTGTTCACTTCCCAGATCGCTCCTGTTCCTTCACTGATAAGAGTGTTACCATTGCTCATTCTAACACCGCTACCTAAGCCATTACTATATAGGTCGCTATCTGTAAATTCCCATATTAATTCCGGTTCATTGTCTTGACCGGCCACCAATTCGTATGGCGGACTCAGTTGATATTCCGCTACCGCAGACTGGTTATCGTATTTGTTGTTTACAAAAACCAGCATTTTATTGTCGTCAAAAAGGTTTGGGTAATGAACTCTGTTCATGGTCACTTCACCAACGTTATCATAAGCAAGAGGATTTCCAAAACGGTATACCAAATCGCCACCCAAATTGTAGTTTCCTCCAGTACTTGTGGCAGCTTCTTCTGTAGTGGTGCTGTGATCAATGACCCAAACCTCACTATAAAAGTTTACTGTCATATATAACAGATCATTAGTTTCATCTAGCGTAATACCATTAACGTGCATGATATCGCCATCTGTTTGATCATTATTATAATTAACATCGATTAAGTTGGGTACATCGCCAACAACACCAAAATTTGACTTACTTTCATCGTAATCTTGTACCAAATGATCTGTAGCATGCCACTCCCATACTATTTCTTGGGTTAAAGGGTTCATTTCTATAATGGCTTCGGGGTATATATCAAAATTGCCAGAAAAGCCCATTTCAGCAGCATCTGCAGCACTTACTTCTTCCCATACTGGAAATATGATGTTACCGTTGGACAAATAATTTATGTCATGGTGAGCTATATAGGTATTAGAAGAATATTTAACTTCCCATTCAATAGATTGATCAGCATTGATCTTTCTAAATGCCCCACCATAACCTCCAAATGATATTCGGGGATTATCCACTTTTATCGTAGATACCAAACTACCATCAGATTGAAGCATGGCATCATTACCTAATTGATCACCGTTAAAGTCCCAATCGAACAAGGTATTACCGTCATGGTCAATTAAATATACCCCGGTGTCTGGCGCAATGGCAAGAATATAAGAATCACTATCAACGGTACTGCTTGCTTCTGTAGTATCGCTACTATCATCGGTTATATCTTCTTCAGTAATAGAAACATCATCAGAATCATCACTACAAGAGGCTATGGATAATAAGATCAAGAATAAAGAGACAGTACCTAATTTAAATTTCATTTTACTCATCATTCAAATTTTTAAAGGTTGTTAAATTGTTTAAGCATCTAAGTTTATAGTTGCGAGTCTCTGTTTAGATGATAAAGGTAGATAGAAGTTTAAATGAGAATGGGGCTTCTCAGTGAATGAGATTCGTTATTCAGTGAATGGGTAATTTGGCTAGGTTAAAATATTTGAATGTAACCTAAGTAATAGCATCAAGACGCAAGCGAAACAATTAATGTTATAATTAATATAAAATCTGATTTTATGAGTTAACAGTTGATTACATTTGCGCCCTTAATTTATCAAGAATCTCAAATAGAGATAGCAACCTGCAATAACGAGCAAGGTGCTAAAAGTGATAAGCCAATACCTTTGGAAAAAACGTTAACCACTTCCTTTTGTATTTGCTATGGCGTTAGTTGAGGTTCTATAAAAAGTATTTTATGAGCCAAGTTAAAGCTGTAGTTGCCAATTATAAGGCATTATTTCCATTTTTAGTTTTCATTATCGTGTTTTTAGGTGTGGGTATTTTTCAGCAAGATTTTTATGCACTCCCCGCTCCTATTGCCGTTATCGCAGGAATTTTAGTGGCATTTCTCATGTTTAAACAAGCAATGGACGAGAAAATAGCTGTTCTGTTAAAAGGTTGTGGTAATGATAAAATACTTACAATGTGCCTAATATATTTACTTGCAGGGGCTTTTGCAGCTACAACCAAGGCAATGGGTAGTGTAGACGCTATAGTGCATTTAGGTCTAGATGTAATTAGTGGGCATTTTATTTATGTAGGTGTATTTGTGATCGCCGCATTTTTGTCGATTTCAACAGGAACTTCTGTAGGTGCAATTGTAGCATTGGCTCCAATCGTTATGGGTTTTGCAGATACCGGTAATTTTTCATTGGCAATTTTGTGTGGCGCATTATTAGGAGGGGCTATGTTCGGTGATAACCTTTCTGTAATTTCAGATACTACAATTGCGGCAACACAATCGTTAAATGTTAGAATGAGCGATAAATTTAAAGCCAATATCAAAATAGCTGTCCCAGCGGCCGTTATAAGCATGATAATTTTAATCTATCAAGGGTTGGTCATGAATACACAAGGGTTGGAAATGGAAGCATACAGTTATTCCATACTTAAGATCGTACCTTATTTAATTGTGATTACACTTTCTGTAATAGGTGTAAACGTATTTGTAACGCTTGTATTAGGGGCAATTTCTGCTGGAATTTTGGGAGTTGCCTATGGAGACTTCACCATTTTAGAATTTACACGAATATCGTATACCGGATTTACCAATATGACGGAGATATTCTTGTTGTCTTTATTAACTGGAGGATTGGCTGCTTTGGTAACATACAATGGCGGAATAGAATTTATTCTACTTAAAATCAAAACCTTTGTAAAAAGTAAGAAGTCCGCCCAATTTGGTATTGCCGCCTTAGTATCTACCATTAATATGGCAATTGCGAACAATACGGTCTCAATAATTATATCTGGACCAATTGCAAAATCCATAAACGATGAATATGCATTGGAAAACAAACAAACTGCATCAATTTTAGATGTTTTTGCGTGTATAACGCAAGGATTACTCCCTTATGGAGCTCAGGTGCTTATGATTTTGAGCTTTGCAAACGGCAGTATTAGCTATATTGATTTGGTAAGTAATACCTGGTATCTGTTATTGTTACTGATTTCTACGATATTATTTATTAGTTTACGACCAAAACAGAAATAGCTAGAAACAACAAATCCCCATTAAAAATGGGGATCTAAGTTGCTGTAAAAGTACCACTTTCGTCTTCTACCTGCTTATGCCATTGCCAATTCTTGTAATTCTTTGGCTGCATTGGCAGGATCTTCTGCACCATATATAGCGGCACCGGCTACTGCAACTGTAACACCAGAGTTTTTAACCGCGGTAATACTGCTTAAATTAACACCACCGGCAATAGAAACTGCCACTCCTGCTCTAGTTGCTTCATCAATAAGTACCTGTATAGAGTAACCATCTTCTGCCTGCTCATCTAAACCGGCATGTAACTCAACAAACTCTGCACCTAATGCAATAACTTCTTGCGCACGTTTAACTCTATCTTTTACACCGATAGTATCGACAACAACACCTTTACCATGCTCTTTTGCCGCTTTAACAGCACCTGCAATGGTAGAATCGCCTGTTGCACCTAATACCGTAATGTAATCTGCACCAGCCCCAAAAGCCATATTTGCTTCTAGTTCACCTGCATCGGCAGTTTTAAAATCAGCCAATACCAATTTATCTGGGAAAGCATCTTTCATTTTTCTGATACCAGCTAAACCTTCACTTTTTATAAGCGGAGTTCCTAGTTCGATAATGTCGATGTAAGGAGCAACTTTTGTTGCTAGTGCTATTGCGTCATCTATATTCAATAAATCGATCGCTACTTGTAATTTTGCCATAATATGCTATTTTAATGTTCTAATTATTATTTATTTAAACTTGTTCTTATTCCATATTTGCGTGACGTTTCCATAATTCAGATGCTGTGCTGCCGTCTAGATCCCAAAGGGTTTGTATCAATGCATCGAATGTCAAAAGCAATGATTGTTCAAAAAGGCTACCGGCATACTGTTTAGAAACATTTTCATCTCTTGCCTGTTTTTGTGCTGCGGGTATAACAACTGTTTGGTCAGACATAATTGCCAAAGGAGATGTGTTGTTAGTGGAAAAACAAATTAACCCTGCCCCTACTTTTTTAGCAGTTTCAGCAGCCCTAACGATACCACTCGTTGTGCCCGATCCTGATCCAGCAATCAATAAATCACCTTCTTTAATCGCCGGTGCGGTAGTTTCACCTACAACATGTACTTGATACCCTAAGTGCATTAGTCGCATTGCCGATGCTTTCATCATCAATCCTGTTCTGCCTGCTCCCATTACAAAAATGTTTTTGGCATTGTTTATTGTCGGAATCAAACTTGCTATTTCATTATAATTAATGGAGTGTGTCAACTTTATATGCTCATTTATAATAATGTTCATTGCACTTTCCACTAATTGTGTTTCCTTATTTTTAAGTGTACCCTCCATAACTAAATTGACTTTGTATGTTCTTCTTTTACTAACTGGGTACAAAGTTATTGTGAGTTTAGTAAGGAAAATGACACTATTTGGTAGATGTCTGGTACAATTTGCCAATACCTAATTTTTTGATGGTAGAATTCGCTATTTTTGTGGTACATTTTGGAAACAAGGTCATTTTGATGGATTAAAATGATAACTGATAATTAATTAGATCATTTATAAATAAAAGCTATGCTGAGTGATAAAGTATTATACATTAAAGATTTAGGTAACTGTCCACCAGCTTATTTAAACGACCCAGCTAGAAGAGATTTTTTTGAGATCGTATGGTTGGTCAATGAAGATGCACTTCATGAACCACAGCACGATTTTCAAACATTAAGAGGAGATTGGATTTATCTAATACCGCCATACCGGGTTCATCAATTGAACAAGGCAGGTAAGAATGGAGTGTTGATTTCTTTTAAACAAGAATTGTTGGAAGGCGATCTAAAGGAATTTTTGTTAGACGTTTTTAGAATGTTCAATATACAAGGTGAGTTTTCGTGTCTTCAGGTAAATGAAGAAACCAGTAAAGGCTTAACGACCGTATTACAGTTATTGAAAGATGATTATAATAAGGAAACTGTAAACCTGGTTATGATTAAAGCCCTGTTAAAAGTCTTTCTATTAAAGCTGATACATTTAAAAGAGCAGCATTTTACCCTACAGGATATTAATGAAAAAAGGGTTTACGAGTTTATGTTATTATTGGAAAATAACTATAAAGAAGAACGAAATGCAAAATTCTACGCAGAGCAATTAGGTATAAGTGCCAAGCGATTAAATCAAATATTGAAAGAAAAGCTGGATAAAACCGGAGTACAATTAATTCATGACCGTTTAATTCTTGAGGCAAAACGCCAAATTATTCATAGTGAGAATACCATTAAAGAAATTGCCTATAACCTAGATTTTAAAGATCACTCCTATTTTAGTAGGTTCTTTAAGCAGCATGCGGAACAGACGCCACAGGAGTTTCAGAACAAGGTGAAAGAGCATGTAATTTCTCATGATAACACCTTGTATAGTTAAAATTACCGATTTATTTACCAGGATCATCTGCCTTACTGTGCTTCGAAAGGTAATTAGCTAAGATTTTCTCTACTAGTTCTTCTTTGGTTAAATGATGAAACACTGTTTTAACCTTGGTTTTGAACTCGTCTGATATTTCTCGATTAGGTTTGGTCTTAAATATTTTCTTTGCCCAAAGCAAGGTGTTGTTTTCTTCTATACTCTGTGCATCTGCCTTTTGGAATTTGGAGAAAGATATTCCCAATTCCTTTTCAAAATCAAAAACTTCGGCAACCTCTTCTTTTTGAAGAATGGTCAATGAAAGTCCTTTTGCCCCTGCTCTGGCAGTACGTCCACTTCTATGAACATAAGCATCATAAGTGTCCGGTAAATGATAATTGACTACATAACTCAATTCCTTTACATCAAGACCACGAGAAGCTAAATCTGTCGCCACAAGAATATTAATATGCCCTTCTCTGAACTGACCCATAATGCGGTCTCTAATTCCTTGAGATAAACTACCGTGCAATGCCCCAGATGAAAATTTATTTATGGCCAGTTTCTTGGCTAGCTTATTTACTGCAGCTTTCGTTTTACAAAAGATAATACCCTGCTGTCCCTCTTTCGAATTTAAAAAATACATAAGCACATCTAATTTTTCAATAGGTTCTACAACCACGTATTTGTGGTCAATACCTTTATGACCAAGGGTAGCCATATCTGCTTCTTTATGAACAACATGTTTAGACATGTAGTTTTGAACCAGTTGTTTGATTGCACCAGACATGGTAGCGGTAAATAGAAATGTACGCCTAGTTTTAGGTATGCCGGCAATAATAGTATCTAAGTCTTCTTTTAAAGCAGTAACCATTTCATCGGCCTCATCTAAAACCAAATACTTTAGTTTTGTAATATCTAAAGCTTCGCGTTTTACTAAATCAACCAATCTACCAGGTGTAGCGACAATCATTTGGGTAGGAGTTTTAAGTACCTCTATTTGAGGTTTAATGGGAATACCACCACATAAAGCAACAATGGAAATATCAGGGTTATTTGAGGTATACGATATTAAGTTGGCATGAATCTGTTGTGCCAATTCTCTTGTTGGTGCTAAAATAACAGCTTGTACAGCTGTACTTTTGCTGTTTATCAATTGCAATAATGGTAGACCAAAAGCAGCGGTTTTTCCAGTTCCTGTTTTTGCTAAGGCAACAAGGTCATCCCTTTTGTCCAAAATTATAGGAATGCATTTCTTTTGAATAGTGGTGGGTTCGGTTATCTGTAATTCATCTAGACTTTTTTGTAAATCCTTAGAAATTCCTAAATCTGAAAATTGGCTTGGCATAAAATGATTTTAAACAAAGATAGGTACACTTTTAGTAGCTAAGACTAATTACGCCTAAAGGTTGTATATAAAATGTATAATAACCACAGGGTATATGTAGATGTGATGGAAAATAAAAAGCTTGCACCATTTGAGAAATGGTGCAAGCTTAATAATTTAAACGGTTTAAGGGTTATGATATCCTTGTTAGAGGATTTGTGTTATTTTTTAACATTTACAAAACCTCTCAAAGGCACTAACTCTTCCATTTTGGCTATGTTTAAACCTTGATTTTCAGCAGTGCCAAAATCACCAAGATCATTAATGTCAACACCTTCAGTTCCACGAGGTAAATCATAAGACTCCCCAACAGATGCAGATCCATAACCTAAATCTTGCATTGACCCGGCCGTAATACGACTTAATGGGTTTTCACCAAGATTTAAGAAACCGGTCATTAACTCATTGTTTAATGTAGATTCTCTCCAATGACCTAAAGCAGTAAGAAATCTTCAGTTCTAACAAATTGCGGACCCGCTTGACCTAAAATTCCTCCTGGTCCGTCAATTGGCGCCAAGGCAACTTCAATTACCAAATCATCTATGGTATCAATATTAGGAAAACCTGTGAAAGCAGAAGGTATTGGTCCTGCTACATCTGGTACATCTTTAATAATGATTCTTTCCCATCTTGCTGCCGCAGCTTCAAAAACTTCTACCTGCCTTTCGGTTGGTGGTAACAAATACTTTAAAGTTATATTATAACGGCCTTTGGTGGCATTACTTGATTTTGCGGATTGCACATTGGTAATCCCCAAATCATCAATAATAATAGGATTGTCAGTGGGGGATTTCAAAGCAATTTCAAGCGTCTTAACTTCTTGTACAGTTTCGATTTCAGTATCTAATTTTTCGTCTGAACAGGATGTGAACATCAATGTGCTAAAGGCACATGTCATCGCTAAAAATTTACCGGTTTTAAGAGCATTTTTCATAAAATATATAGTGTTTATTGTTTCAAGTGTATTTTATTATCGAATTTTGTAATAAAATTATGTTAAATTTAACATAATCATTATAAATGTGCAATATTTAAATCCTGTTCCCATTTTATCCACCTCTCCATACCATCTTTATACCATTTGTCACCTTTTAAAAACAAGAGGTCATTACTGCGTTCTACTCTAAATTCAATAGGTTGGTTATAGATCAGTCCGTTTTTCCAACCAATAAAACACATTATTAATTTATCGATTTCTTCATCTGTAGTTAAGTCCATATCCATTTTATAGAGCTGTTGGATCAATGGAATAATTTCTTCAGAACTATGGCTATCATAATGTATTAAAGGAGATAATCTAATAATCTGCTCATTGGGTTTATTGCCCGTTGCGGCTTTTAAGAACATCATAGCAATGTAATTGGCGGTGTCTGGCGGTTGATATAATATGGTTTTAGCTTGGTGCAGTACCGTTTCTTTAAAAAAATTAAATTGAGGTTTCCATTTTGAAAAATGTAATTTCTTTCTTCTGAATTGAAGCGCAATTTGTTTCCATTTCCAAAAGTCCCTTTTAGAATTTGCTGACATTAAGGAATTGCTGGTACCTAAAGAAACAACGCGAATGGTATTTAGGTCTACTCCCAATTTATACGCTTCAATGATTCCCGCTAAAATAGGATTGTTGAATCCGCCGAGAGCACCGTCCCAAAGCTCATAGAAAATATCACTTCCTTGTGCTTTAAACCTTGCTGGAAAATCAAAATATTGTACAGGTGCATTTGAAGATGCGTTTATGGCCTGTGTAAGTCTAACGGAATCATCTCCTTCGGAATTCGATGAGAACGATTTGAAGAATTTTGCACGATTGTTCAGTGCATCGTACGTTGCAACAACAATTTTAAGGGAAACCTTTCCAATGAGTTTTGGAAGTTCATCCATTTGTATTTTATCGATTTCGGGAAATAAGTTCTCAAACGCTTCCTTTTTTCTTTTGGCACTATATTTAGGTCCAAAACCGGCATTGAAAAGTCCCAGATAATCCACGGGAAAGTATCGATCCTTAAATCTGTTTTTATGAAAAATAGCTGTCCTGTTCTTCTCTTCTTTAAATAAAGAAATGGCCTTGTCAATAGTATAGTCTTCAGCTAAAGCAGCCAATACGATACTACCACCTGAATTGGCAATGACCAAGTCAAATTTGTTCAAAATCTGATGACCATTTATATTACCATATCTGTCCTTTAGCGTAAGTAATTGCATAATTGCCCAACTACCGCCGCCGTCTAATGATAGAATTTTATACATGTGTTATGGAATACCTAGTAAGGTTAAATGATGAAGTAAATGAAAAGGACGTGGGAACTACCTTTATTAGACATCTTAAAGTTAGTGAATTATAAGATAGAGCCGTTATAGGATGTTCTTAGAATTTATGAGGTTTTGTTGTTTTTAATTAAGTTGAAAGTTATGCGAATAAAAAAAGCAACTATTAAAGAATAGTTGCTTTTGATATTTTAAGGATTTTGTTATTTCTTTTTCTTCTTACTGAACTTTTCTGCACAAGTAGCGGCATCTATAGGTTCACCATTATTTTTATAGCAATGAACTGCTTTTGCGCGTTTACTTGAACTATTATAATAGAAGAATACACCTTGTTGATATTGTGGTCTACCGTAATAATTGCCTGGAGGTACTATAACTTTGCCATTATTGTCTATTATTGAACTGGTACCATCAAAATGTAGGATTTTAGAAAATTTACCATTTCTGTCTGCATAGTAAAAATCATTAAAATCTTTATAAATTATTTTTTTGTTCTCAATAGAAAATAATGCCCTATCACTTCTACCTTCTGCATTTTTACGTTTCAATAATATAAGTTTATACTTGTTCACATATTCATAACCTTTGAACCCTTCAGATGGATCGACAAAAAATACCTTGTTGTCAAAATCAAAAAGACCAACATTTTGGTTTAAATTTAATACCGCTAAGCTAGGTTCGTCTACGTTGTAGTGAATGTCATCATAGAATGTATTGAAAAGCAAGGTTTTAGATGCTGTATCAAAGTAATTCATTTTACCTTCTTTATTGAAAACTTTAAAATATTTGTTATTGTATTCTACCTTTTCATATTCAAATGGTATAATCGTATTGTTGGTGTTATTTATGAGACCCCATTGGTTATCTTTAACGGCAATAAAGGTATCTGTAAATAGTATGTGTCTCATTTTATCATCAACTTGTCTAAATGTATTAACAGGAATTAGTTGCTGGTAAATGGCGGGTACTTCCCAGCTTTTGGTATTTAAATTATAAATGCCCCAAGCTTTTGAATTTGCATCTTCCGCAATTATTTTTTCATTAAAGGATAGGTATGGATCCAATCTTTGTGCATTTGGTACGTCGTTAAATGAGAAAATATCACTAAAATTAGCTGGTATTGAACTCATATCCTTTAGATTAATTACTTTTTTGGAGTTATCTCCATCGGTAACAATAAAAAAATCGTTTTCAATTTGTTTTACGCTTTTGTATTTAGGTTCTATAATAATTTCTCCTTTGCCATTCATTAAACCTTCCTGTAAATCATATCCCCAGCCCTTACTAGGATCTGGTTTATTATAGTGTATAGTAAAATAATCTTGGTCCTTGCTGAAATAGTGCTTATAGACCCTAGACATATTGGATGAAAAATAATAATCTGATTTTGAATTGATTTCACTATCAATTTTATTGCCCGAGGCATCAACTGCATGTATATTTATATATTTGTCATTTTCTTTTTTTCCGTAATCGTTAATTCCAGTTACTATATCTCCTGTGAAGAAAATATGGCTGGTAGACATTTCTGTTTTAAAATCGTATAGTTTATCTAAAATATTTCCCGAACTATCGGTAAATGTGCTTTGGTCATTTCTTTTTATGGTAAGATAATCATTAACAAAAATGGAACTCGGTTCGTATTTAGCATTAATAATTTTCTCTTTTAATTCTTTGGTAGGTTTGTGATGCTGTTCGTCAATAGTTACATATTTATCTTGTGCTAATATGGAACCAAAGGATAAAATAGCAAATAAGAAAGAATGTAGTCTCATAGATTTTGTATAGGTTAATTAAATATTATCAGCAAAACGTAATTTCTTTGAAAAAATTACACAATTTGAGGTAATTTACTTTTAACCATGTTGATGATTTAAGTTTCATAAACTTATATTAAAAAATGAACGTTCATTCTTTTATTCGATATCTTTGTAGGAAAATAAAATTATGGCAGCACTTCAAAAAAGTATAGACAAACGCAACGCATTGTTAAATGCAACCATAGAGCTTGTTAATAACGACGGCTTTCATGCAACGCCTATGAGCAAAATTGCTAAAATGGCCTGTGTTTCTCCTGCAACTATTTACCTCTATTTTGAAAACAAACAAGATTTGGTAAACAAGACATATTTAGAGGTGAAATCAAGTTATACTACTTACGCTTTTGCTACTTATGATGAAACCATGTCGGTCAAAGAAGGTTTTGAAGTAATCTGGAAACGTATTGCTGAATTTAAACTGAAAGAAGATGCATACGCCATGTTCTTGGCCCAATGTGATAATACGCCCATGATAGATGAAGAAAGCAGACAAGAAGGGATAAGGCATTTACAACCCTTGTTAGATTTATGGAAAAGAGGAATTAAAGCAGGGGTTATAAAACCCATGTCAGATTATATGTTGTATGCCTATGCTATTAATCCGCTTTCCTTTCTAACTATTGCTCAAAATCGTGGTGCCTTAGTTTTGGACGACAAACAGTTGGAACAAGCTTTTGAGGCAGCTTGGAGCAGTATAAAAGTATGCGAATAGGATGAAAAAGACAGCTATTATTTTGGGAGCTTCTGGTTTAACGGGCGGCTTGCTTTTAAAGAAACTTATTGTTGATGATAGATATGAAAGCATAAAGTTGTTTTCAAGGTCTAGCATAAAGGGTTTGCCCAATAAAGTGAAGCAGTTTATAGGTGACCTTTTAGAATTGGAACAGTTTAAAAATGATTTTACCGGTGATGAAGTCTATTGTTGTATAGGTACCACCGCAAAAAAGACTCCGGATAAATCTTTGTACAGAGACATTGATTATGGTATACCTGTAGCTGCGGCAAAATTGGCAAATGCTAATGGAATCAGCACTTTTTTAGTTATTTCCGCAATGGGCGCAAACAAGAAAAGTAGTGTTTTCTATAACCGTACTAAAGGAGAAATGGAGCAAGAAGTATTAAATCAGGCAATACCGAAAACTTCCATTTTAAGGCCTTCTTTAATAGGTGGGGAAAGAAACGAACAACGATTACTAGAAAAGATAGGTCTCGTAGTCTTAAAAGTAATTCAGCCCCTATTCATTGGTCCCTTAAAGAAATATAGAATAATTAATGCCGACAGTATTGCACAAGCAATGCTCAATTTGGCAAATACCACGAGTAATACCGATGTTATAATTACATCGAATGATATAGAACAATTAGCAAAAACAACTTAATTAAAATTAGATAATGGAATTATTGGATAAATTGAATTGGAGATACGCAGCTAAAGCCATGAATGGTGAAAAAGTTGCTGAAGATAAAGTGGAACGCATATTAGAGGCGGCACGCTTGGCTCCTACTTCTAGTGGCTTACAGCCTTTTGAAATTATAGTGGTTAAAAATCAAGAAATAAAAGAACAGATTAGACCGGTAGCATGGAACCAATCTATGATTACAGATTGTTCTCACCTTTTGGTATTTGCCGCTTGGGACACGTATACGGAAGAACGCATTAACTATATGTTCGACCTTACCAATGAAATTCGTGGTTTTAAAAATGAAGGTTGGGAAAATTATAGAAAGATGTTGTTGGATTCATACCCACAAAAAGATGAAGAGGAGAATTTTAACCATGCGGCAAAGCAAGCTTATATCGCTTTTTCACAAGCCATTGCTGCGGCAGCCTTTGAAAAAGTAGATGCAACGCCTATTGAGGGTTTTGATCCTGCAGCTGTAGATAAAATATTGGGTCTTCGTGAAAAAGGATTAAGAAGTGCGGTATTATTGCCGTTAGGCTATAGGAATGAAAGTGAAGATTGGTTGGTGAACCTTGTAAAGGTGAGAAAACCAATGAAAGATTTGGTTACTGTTATAGAATAGTAAAGCCAATGAACAAATAAAAAATAAAAGAGAAAGAAAATGAACAATTTTGAATTTAAGAATCCCACCAAAATAATTTTTGGAAAGGATACGATTAAAAAAATAGAAAGTGAAATACCCGCCAATGCTAAAGTACTTATGCTTTACGGTGGCGGAAGTATTAAGAAAAACGGCATTTACGATCAGGTAACCAAGGCACTGTCCAATTTTGATGTTATTGAGTTTGGCGGAATTCCTGCCAATCCAGAATATGATACATTGATGAAGGCGCTGAAGGTTATTAAGGATGAAAATGTATCTTACTTATTGGCAGTAGGCGGCGGTTCTGTAATTGACGGGACAAAATTCCTTTCTGCGGCAGCTGTTTATGAAGGTGACACCCCATGGGATATACTTACTAAAAATGTAAGAACCCAAAAAGGAATGCCATTTGGTACGGTGTTGACGTTACCGGCAACAGGTTCTGAAATGAATTCAGGAGCGGTCATCACAAGAGCGGAAACAAAGGAAAAATTAGCCATGGGCGGACCAGGATTGTTCCCAGAGTTTTCCGTACTTGACCCACAAGTGATTACATCTATTCCTGTACGTCAATTGGTAAACGGTATTACCGATGCGTTTACACATGTTTTGGAACAGTACATGACGTATCCTATAGAAGCATCGTTACAAGATAGATTTGCAGAAAGTATTATGCAAACGTTGATTGAAGTAGCGCCAAAGGTCATTAAAGACCCTACCGATTATAATCCTGCGGCCGATTTTATGTGGAGCTGTACCATGGCCTTGAACGGATTAATTCAAAAAGGAGTACCTGGAGATTGGGCCGTACACATGATGGGGCATGAATTAACCGCGTTGTTCGGTATTGATCATGCACGTACATTGGCAATTGTGGCACCAAGTCATTACAAGTATAATTTTGAGGCCAAAAAGGAAAAATTGGCTCAATATGGCGAACGTATATGGAATATAACCGAGGGAGATATTGATGATAAGGCTTATGCGGCTATTGAGAAAACCGAAGCTTTCTTTCAAGAATTGGGAATAGATACCAAATTGTCAGATTATACCAAAGAATACGAAGGTACTGCTGAAGAGATTGCTAAACGTTTTACGGACCGAGGATGGAAATTAGGTGAGCGACAAGCTCTAATGCCAGAAGACGCTGAAAAAATCGTAAAAATGGCATATTAACATTAAGTTTGAGTGTTGAAAAAGCGGGTGTCTTTACAAAAGGCATCCCCTTTTTGTTTTAAAGGTGCAATACAAGGTTTTTAGGTTATGAACAAATAAGATAAAACCAATATCTTCGCGCGCATTATGTGGATGTACCTTGGACTTTTAGCGGCGTTATTTTTAGGATTACACAACTTATGCAAAAAACATGCTGTACAGGGCAATGAGGTTTTTCCTGTATTGTTGGGTACGATCTCGTCTGGGTTTTTATTGCTCCTGCCCTTTTATTTTGGCTCCTTGTTCTTCAAGGAATATATGGTGTCCATAGATTTTTATATCACCAATATTCCTCTTGAAACTCACGGATTTATTGCAATTAAATCAGCGATCATGGCGGCATCATGGGTGCTGGCCTACCAAGCATTAAAGCATTTGCCCATAACCATTGTTACGCCCATAAGATCTGCGGGGCCATTTTTTACTTTTATAGGTGCCATTACCATTTATCAGGAAAAACCGAATTCATGGCAGTGGATCGGTTTTTTTCTCATCATATTTTCTGTGATTCTCTACTCAAGAATCGGTAAAAAAGAAGGGATACATTTTAAGCGAAATAAATGGATTTTTGCTATTGTTGGGGCAACTTTTTTAGGAGCTTCAAGCGGTTTGTACGATAAATTTTTAATTCAAAGCTTAGCCTTGAATCCGCAGACATTGCAATTTTGGTTTTGCTTTTATACCGTTTTATTTTTATTGATCATACTTACGGTAACTTGGTTTCCTTATGCCGAAAAAAGAAAGGCATTTACTTGGAGATGGACCATACCATTGGTGGGTATTTTACTTCAAATTGCAGATTATTTTTACTTTAAGGCATTACAGGATCCAGATGCATTGATCATGCTTTTATCGGCCATTAAACGAAGTCAAATTCTTATTGCCGTGGTCGTAGGTGGCTTTATCTTCAAAGAGCAAAATAAACGTAAAAAACTAGTTCCATTGGCAGGTATTATGCTGGGCGTTTTTCTAATACTGTATAGCTAATACTTAAATATTCCTTCTAATTGGTATTGCCCCCTTGTAGGTAGTATCTTTGCACATGAACAGCTCGTTTAATTTGTATCATCATCTATGGCATTTAAAAAACTGAATCCGCATTTACTTGAAAGGTTGACAGCATTGGCAATTGAAAAGCCTACTTCACTTCAGAAGAAGAGTATACCGGTTATTAAAAGTGGAGCAAATGTATATTGTTATGGTCCTAAGGAGAGTGGAAAAACCACCGCTTTAATTTTGACAACATTACAAAAATTACAATGCAAGGCAGAAGGAAATGCGCCTAGAGCAGTGGTCGTTGTTGAAAACAAAGAAAAAGTGCTGGAGCTTTATGATAAGTTTTTTGAGTATACCAAGTATACGGATATGAGGCTCTATGCCAGTTATAAAGAACTGCATATAGACATTCAGAAGTCGGAAATTTTTGAGGGGATCGATGTATTGATTACCACCCCTACTACCCTACATAAATTGTTTTTGTTAAATGGTGTAAGTACTTCGCAATTAAAAATTTGCAGTATTGATGACGGTGATTTTTTAATTCAGAAATCCGATTATACCGCAATGGTTACGGTTTCACAAAGTATTAGAAAATGCCAGTATGTACTATATGCTGAAAAATTATCTCCAAAATTAGAGCGATTTGAAGATTTCTTCATGGAACGCGCACAGTATGTCTCTGAGTAAATACGTTTTACTTTTTATATTCTAAATCCTTTAAAACCTTAATGGTGCTTTCGTAACCAATTTTGAAGATCGTATCTATATTGCGCATATCAAAAGTTGCGAACTCACAAAGTTCATTTGGTGATATTACAAATTTACAAGTAGGGAATTTTGCAAGAGATTCTGCGGCTGATTTTATTTTGTATGCCCTATCAAGAACATTGTAAGAATGTTTTAGGTCGTTAATGGCTACAGGTTTAAGGGCGTTTACATAGCTGCCAATTATAGTTTCACAAGAGCCTAAGAGAGGTTCTACAGGGAAATTGTTCAGTACACCGCCATCTATATAATAAGATCCTTCTATATCAATTGGAGAGAAAACACCGGGAAAAGTTGCCGAGGCTAGAATGGGTTTGATCAATTCTCCTTTTTCAAATATGACCAATTCGCCCTTTATAATGTCGGTAGCAGTAATAAACAATGGTTTTGGTAAGGCGCCAAAATCATCATTTGGAAAAAACTTTTTAAACTCGTCATAAAACTTTTCGGTATCTAAAAATCCGGGTTTTCTTCTTGCGAACCTATTGGTGTGAAAAATTGGAATTGCCTTGAAAAAGCCTAAAATTTCTTGCCATTGAATACCACCTGCGTATAGGGCACCAACTATGGCACCTGCACTGGTACCTGAAATATGGGTCGGAAAAATATTATATTCTTCCAAGGCTTTTATGGTTCCAATATGGGCTACACCTCTAATACCACCTCCAGATAACACTAATCCTGTATTCATGACCATTTATTTAATTAGGTTAAAATTCAATTTTCTGCCACTATTTCAAATTTTATCAATCCGCCATCAATTTCAGCCTTCTGTAAATATCCACGTTCATAGTAGTACACATTTTCATGTTTTTTGGCGTTAATCTTTTTATAGACATGATTGCCTAAAGGTACAATGGTGTTAAAGCTACCATCTTGTTCAGAATAGCAACTATCAATACCTATAGGTTCTTTAAAATATAAAACTATGGTCGCATAATGTATAGCATTTTCTATAACCGATTCTTTCTTTTTGTTTTTGGTAATTAGATAGGTTTGATCTGCACGGTTGGTGATGATATCGGCATAGGGTTTATCATCTACCCCAATGATTACGCTAGCCTTTTTTAATAGGTTATCCTCAAATACAACATCATATTTATAATCTACTTCAATTTCCTTGATCACCCTTGTTTTAATTGCCGTAATACTTTGATAATGAATTTTTGTACCATTAACAACTTTGGTAGCTTTTAGGGTGCCAATGGCTTTGTCTTTATTGATAATGGTAAAGCTTAGGGTATTCTTACTGGTATTAACAGTATTTGAGGTAGCACTTAGCAGAGTCATAGCAAAAATGAAAATACCAAGTAGTTGATTTGTTGACGACATTAGCTAATTATTGTTTTGAGGATGAATAATGTAATGAAGTAGTAAATCTAACAAAACGTGTTCTTGTAAAAACTAACCGTTGTCATATTTCACTACTATTCATAAACAGAAAAGGCCTACCCGTTATGGGTAAGCCCTTTACAAATTCAATTTTAATTTAATTATTCCATATCAATAATACCTACCACTTCATAGGCTCTAGAACCGTCCAGTTGTATTTTTTCATAAAGTATGTTAGCATATTCATAGTATGTTAAACCGTCAATAGTAACTTTTTCATACCCATCTGGCAATTCATAAACTACGGTGCCAATTTCTGGTTCAACCACCTCATATCCAGAATTTGCTTCAATATAAAAAGTGCCCCCTACATTAAAATAAAGTCGATTATTAAATCTTACTCTTGCTGAATTAGCAGGTAAAGTGTTAATTCTAAATCCTACTTTTGGTGCAATAGCAATATATCTACCTCTAGAAGCCGTATAATATTTATTATTGGCATAGTAATAATTTTGACCATTGTGTCTAACCACGGTTTTATTAGGAACCGATCTCACCGAAACCACCTTTTTCGTTGGTGTTCTGTATACTACTTTCTTACTGGAAACCCTTCCAGGTGTTTTAGTTCCAGTCCTGGTAGTGGTAGTTTTTGTTGTTGTTCTTTTACGTGTTTGGGCATTGCTAGGTAAAGCAAAAGCAATTAATAACAAACCAAGTATTGCATATGTTTTAGTATTTGTTTTCATCTGTTTTAGTTTTAAAAGTTAAACTTTACTTTATCGTTCCATACTTTGACAAGTAATATGGCAAGTGGTTTAAATGAAACAGATGAAAAAACTGTACTAATAGATGATTTAGGGAATTTGATCTACGAATGAGTAAATTGTATAGAAGTTTTAAGATTGAGTTTTGGTGGTACTTTACGCTATTGGTTTAGCGTTTAAGATTTGGCATTGTTCTGTTGGTTTTTCAATACTTTTCTAATAGACTCACTATCCCAATGAATATCATATTCAACAATGCCTCTTTTAAAATCCTCCTCCAATAATCGCTCTTGCTCTTCAAGTTCTTTTCTAACCTTAAAAAGGTAATCATCATCGCCTTTAGGTTCCATTGCCAGCCTTCTTAAACTAGATTCATCATATTTAATGAAATTCTGGACCTGTCTAATTAAGGTGTATTTTCTAAAACCTAGTTTACTTAAAACATCTTTTGCCAATGCTAAAGAGGTATCCAATGATTCTCGGTAAATATTCTCAAAGCCCAAATTCAGCAATTCATATGCATCATTTCTATTCTGGGCACGTATCATTAATTCTACATGAGGATATTTTTCTTTCACAAGTTTGGTAATTTCTTGTGTTATAGGAGGATTATCTATGGCGCATATTAATATTTTAGCCTTTGCAATACCAGCAGCTTCAAGAAGATCTATTCTAGTGGCATCACCATAATATACTTCAAAACCCATTTTGCGGAGTACATCTACCCTATTGGAGTCTTGATCTAATATAGTAGCTTCAATACCATGAGAGCGTAAAAATCTACCGACCGTACTACCAAAATGACCAAAACCTACCAAAATAACATTTTGTGATTTCGCAATATGATCCATAGGTCTTTTGATGGACTCTTTAGTTCCTATTTTTGGTAAGATGAAACGTTCGTTTATGATACTGATAATGGGAGTAATGGACATGGTCAGTGCCGTGATTACCAACATTATATCCATCTGTTCCTGATCTAGAATATTTAATTGAAATGCGAAGGATAGCAATACAAAAGCAAATTCCCCAATTTGGGCCAAGCTAAAAGTTAACAACAAGTTTTGGTCCAGTTTTAGGTTAAATACCTTTCCCGTAATAAAAAGTATCAATGCCTTTATCAATACTATTGCCAATAATATACCTCCAATGGTCAACGGAATTTTGGCAATGACCACAAAATTGATGGACGCACCTACGGCTATAAAGAACAAACCTAAAAGAAGGTTTTTAAAAGGTTCAAGGTTACTTTCAAGTTCATGTTTGTACTCACTACTAGAAAGTACCACTCCGCCTAAAAAGGCACCTAAAGCAGGTGATAGACCAACATACTCCATTAAGAATGAAATACTGAATACGATTAACAAAGCAGAGGCAAACAGCAGTTCCCTTACTCCCGTTTTAGCAACTCTTCTTAACATGGGAACAATTAAATATTGACCGGCACCTATGATCAACACAACAGATAGAATAATGGCCAATGTTTGGTAGCCCATGGGCAAACCATCTAAAAGATTACCGGTAGATTCATGGCTATCTGCAGCTGCTTCAACCTCGGTATTGGAAAGCAAAGGAATTGCTCCCAACATAAAGATTACGATGATATCTTGAAATAATAATATGGAAAATGCCGAATTCCCAAAGGTAGTTTCCATAAGGCCTTTTTCATCAATAGTTTGCATGGCTATAGCCGTTGATGATAAGGCTACCGCCATAGATATCACCAAGGCAACCTTCCAATCAAAATCAATTAGTATAAAAAAGAGATAAGAGAGCAACATGGTCCCGGCAACTTGTAAACCACCCATACCAGCAATGGATTTACGCATATTCCAGAAGTTCTTGGGTTCAATTTCAAGCCCTATCAAGAAAAGCATGACCACTACCCCAAATTCAGCAAAATGAAGGATGTCCTCTCCCTCTTCACCTATAAATCCCAAAACATACGGACCTATTAAAACTCCGGCGATCAGATAGCCCAAAACAGAGCTCAAGCCTAATCTTTTAGCTATAGAAACACAGATGATTGCTCCCAATAAAAATACAATGGCATCAAAAAGAAGGCTTCCGGTCATAATTGGTTTGGTTTATTTAGTGCTTTTAATACAACAGAACTTTACGTACTAAGCACCGTCTTTTCATTTTGTAGGCTATTTATCAAAGAACTGTATTGCGAACCGTATTCGCTAAGCTGTTCATCAGTCAATCTATAGGTACCCATTACGGTAAATGGTTGTCTATAATTCATTAGACAAAGGTTGGCGGTCTGTTCAAAAGGTCTTAAAAACTCGGTAATGGTATAGCTATTGCTACCTTGTGAGCAATACAATTCTATACTTCCACCGGTAGTAATGGCATTTAAACATATTTTTGAAGTTAGGGCCTTGCCCTTTGGTCCGTATGCCCAATTAAATTCCAACACCATATCTATCCATTGCTTTAATAAAGGCGGACAACTGTACCAGTACATTGGATGATGCCAAACGATTACATCATGTTCTTCCAATAATTTTTTTTCATAGGAAACATCAATATGAAAATCTGGATACTCTTCATACAAATCGTGAAAGGTTACACCCTCTTTATTTCTGATATAATTGACCAAAATGGTATTTGCCCTAGATTTCTCAAACTTTGGGTGAGCAAATAAAACAAGTACTTTTTTCATGTTATATCAATTAAGAATAATGACCTATGGTTTAGTAAGCCAATTACTTCGTAATTAGATTAAAGGAAATTTTAATGCCCTCTATAATCATACCCGTACCAATAATGGCTATGATAAGACCCATTATTTTTCCAATTACCGAAATAACGTTAAAGCCAACTAATTTTACTATTAAATTACTAAGTCTGAACGTGAAATAAGTGAGAAGGCTCATAAAACCGAATACGGCAATAACTATAGCAATATGTACCGGTTGTGCACTAGACACAAAGTTCATTGCGGTAACAATAGTACCCGGACCGGCCAAAATTGGAATGGCAAGTGGAGACACGGCAATATTCTCATCAATATTAACGTGTTTTATATTTTTTACGTTAGATTGTTTTGATTGTAGCATCTCAAAACCGATATAGAAAATTAGAATTCCGCCCGTGATCTTAAACGCAGGAATACTGATATTGAAAAGTTCAAAAATATACTTGCCTAAAAGCACAAAGACCAATACAATAATAAAGGCAATCAGGTTTGCTCTTTTATTGATATCCTCCTTAGTTTTATTATCGGCACCTTGGGTTAACGATAAAAAAACGGTCATGTTAGAAATTGGGTTTGTAATGGCAAAGAAACCAGTAAAAACGGCAATTGAAAATGTAATTAAGTCATCCATTATTATGAGCAAAAATTAATCGTGCAAGAACTTCAATTCCATTTTAAATTCCTAAATAATTTTGAAACTTTTGGGAATTATTGAAAAATAAGAAAAGCTGAGACCATTTTAAAATTAATCTCATTTTTAAACTGGAATACTTTAAGGGTACAGGTTTTAAATTACTTGCCAATTTCAAACAAAATAAACTGATTGAGTTGACTGCCGTAAAGATTGAAGTTGTTATCGGCAACCACAATTAAAGACCTATTGCCATTTTCAAAATTTGGGCCAAACGTAATACCTTCAATATTGTCTACAACACCGTTTGTTAAATCATTTCGGATAGTATCAAAATTATACAAAAGCTTTTTGGTTGCCTTTGAGTAGTTTCTGACTTTTAAACTTTTAAAATTGCTTACGTCTGTTGCATTACTGGCATCTACATCATAAATTTTAACCGTGTTACCACCATCTTTGTACCCCATAGCGTAAGAACGTTCCAAAACTAAAAACTTATTAGTATCATATTCCAAAATTTCTACAACACCGTTCAATTCAAAAGAATGCCCATTAATAGCTTGCCTGGTTACATTATCTAATTCGTATACTATTTCTTTTTCAAAACTACCGGTTTCCTTATTGATAAAAGCAATTCTTACTGGCGAGTCAGTCTCGTCTAACGTTGGTTCATCGCCATCTTGTTTTAGTGGTAATTCCATTGCCGCCCAATACCCATTTTGTTGATGGCTTAAGGTTATACTTTCAAAAACACCATTATGACGAGGGCCAAACTTTGGGTCAGCGTGAATTAAAAAGCGGTCTCTGATTTCAATTTCTTTAACGAATTTTCCGTTTGAATCTGAAATACGTACAAATGGGTTTACTCCATTATTGATATTACCTTCACTTGTCCAAATGAACGAGCCCTTATCATATCTTAAAGATTCTGGATCAATACTTCCTTTAGAAAAACCTAGACCATTTTTATCTTTAAGGAGTATAACCGATTTCATGAAGATGGAATCAAAACCATTTAAGTCAAACGAAATCTCAGCTTCATAAAACCTTGGAGATTCAGTATCATCACTGATTAAATAATAACTGCCATTTGCATAATCAATACTGGATAAACCACCAACTTTAGTGTTGTTAAGAGCTGACTCTGCCGGCAGAACATACTCATCTACAAAACGTAAGTTTATAGTGTTTTCGGCTTCCTTGCTATCCTTTTTACCACCGCAAGACGTTATTATTAAAGCTGTGCATGCAAATAGCAATGTTACTACAATCCTCATTTTATTGGTGTTAATAGCGAAATTTTATTGGCACCGCCAAAGGGTATAATACCCCGAGGCTTGCCGCAAATTTAAAAGTTTATTTCTGTTGAATGCCTCATGGGCTTACCTTGAGGTGTTTTACTCTTGCAAAATTATTCATAATAAAAAGGTTGTATCAAATTAAAAGAACAAAAAAGTCCTAAACCATTGTTGCTGTTATAGAAAGTAAATTTTCAATTTTCTGAGTGTTGTATGCATCTGCGTGTGCTGTGGCATATGAACCTTTATCATTATCAAAATACTCACCAGATTTTGCTAAATCTGTCATACTTAAATTGTACAGAATGTCAACCCCTTTTTCTGCAGGAGACCAATGCTGCCCATACGCTTCTTTAGCCATTTTGGTATTTAATAAGGAACCTGGATTTACAGCCACTACCGTGATTGATGGTTCTTGTTCCGCTAAATAAAAACTCCACATTGTCAATGCCAGTTTGCTTTGTGCGTATGCTTCGTTGGCGCCCAAGCCTGTTTTGCCTTCTAATGCTTGTACATTTATAGTAGATTGCGCGGCAGAACTTAGATTCACAATTCTTGGTGCGTCCGATGCTTTTAAATTTGCTACTATGCCATTAGTTAATACATAAGGTGCAAAATAATTTACCACAAACCGAATATCTGTAGCGCCACTATTGCTATTGGTCATTAAAACGCCTGCATTGTTGACCAAAACATCAATTACCGGCATTTTTTCTGCAACCTCTTCAGCCATTTTTTTAACTGCATTTAAGTCTGAAAAATCCGCTAAAAAGCCTATTACATTTTCATTATTAGATTGTTGTTTAATTTCTTTTAAAGTAGCTGCTAATTTAGCATCACTTCTACCGTGAATGGCTACAAAGTGCCCTTCTTTAGCCAAACGCAAGGCAAGTAATTTTCCTATACCGTCTGTACTTCCTGTTATTAATAAATGTTTCATTTTATTCTTTTATGTTGATGAAAACTGGCAATATAACTATTGCCAGTTTTATAATTTTATTTCTGTCTAATGTAATAAACTACGCTTGCTGTAATTAGAATGGTGCAACGGTATCTTTAGGACCATCAGGTAAACTCCAACGTTGGCGAGCGGTAACGCTTTCCAAGGCAACATCTTTAATAGAGTCACTGTTACTATTCCCGTAACTACTGGTACTACCACGTGGTATTTGCATACGGTCACCATACAACCAAACTACTAAATTACTACGTTGTCCGCTTGTAATTGGATGTGTTGCGTGTGGCACATTACCTCTATGGATGATGGCTTTTCCTGGCTCAAAAATAGCTTGTACCGTTTTTCCTGAAGCTTTATCATAAAAATCGACCTCAGATCCTGTAAACTTTTCATCCGGTAAGTTAATGTTGATATTCAAGGTAGCGGCTGAAGCATCGGTATGTGCGTGTAAATCTTTGTCCTTATCTGGGTTGTACTGGATTGAAAATCCAAAAGTCTGATTGTCATAACCGTAAGTTCCTAATAATAAACGTGCTATCGGACGCATAAAACGGTCCATCATATCGTTATAAAAATCCTGAAAATTAGGTGCTACCAAATGCCCTTCAGAACGAGGGTCTAGCATCATTCCATATCGGTTTAGCTGTATGCCATAAGGCGCACGTTTTGGTACTCTTGAGTTTGCAACAGCTTCTAAATAGTTGCGAAAATCCGCTAAACGATCTACATCAAAAAACTGTGCTACATAAACACCAGGTATAACTTCCTCCCATAAATCGGCAACAGCAGATTCTTTTTCAGGATTTTCCCAAGCGTCTTTAATTGCTTTACGTAATCGCGGGTCTAGTAAAGTTTCGTCAGGAACTAATAAATCGTCTTTGTTTTCTATTTCCCATTCTGCCCAAGCAGCTTCTAACAATTTACGGTTTTCATTCCAAAATTGAGAAACAGATGGATCGCGTCTTAATGATAATTCTCTTGATGGTACTTCTAAAGCACGAGCCTCCGCAAGTGCATTGGTATGTTCTATTGTTTTCATAATTATATGTTTTAAGTATAGCTACTGCTATTGTATTTTTTATCTATAACAAAATTACGCACAACCGGCTGTTCTGCTTTGGTAGTAAAAATGGTGGTTTTAGTAAAAAAAAAGGTTTTGCTATTTTATAAATGAAAAATGCCTCTAAAAAGAGGCATTTAACACTATTAATCAACCATAAGGATACATTGCAAATCCTCATTGTTTTTAGTTCTCAACTACTATTTTACCAATAGCTTTTCCGCTTTGTAAATGTGCGTAAGCATCACCAACTTCTTCTAACGAAAATTTGTTTTCATCTACTATTGGCGTTAAATGTCCTTCATTGGAAATTTCAGCTAAACGCTCTAAAATATTTCCGTGTGCATCTCTTTTAAAATTGTGCAACATTGGTATTAGCATAAATACTACGTGTAATGATGCTCCTTTAAAATGCAATGGCGTTAGGTCTAACTCACACAACGACACCGTAGTAGAAATATGTCCGTTCAAGGCAACTGCTTCAATAGAATTGTTCAGGTTTGCACCACCAACGGTATCAAAAACCACATCAAAACCACCATCGGTATATTTTGCAGTATAATCGGCTACTTTTTCAGTTTTAAAATCGATGAAGGTTGCACCAAATTTTTCTACAATAGCTTTTTGATTATCACCATTACCGGTAGCAAAAACTTCTGCTCCAAAATACTTTGCCAACTGCACCGCTAAGTGACCAACACCACCAGAACCACCGTGCACCAATACTTTCTGACCTTCTTTTACGCCTGCTCTTGTTAAACCTTCATAAGCTGTAATAGCTACCAAAGGTAAAGCTGCAGTTTCGCGCATTGTTAAGCCTTTTGGTTTGTGCGCTACAAGGTTGCTATCCGCTACAATATACTCCGTTAAGGTTCCTGGTAAATCGGCTAATCCGCCAGCGCAACCGTATACTTCATCGCCTACTTTAAAACCTTCTACGCCATTGCCAACCGACTCTACAGTTCCTGAGAAATCCATACCTAATAAGGCTGGTGTAGCTGGTGATAATGGTAAGTCGGTTCCCATATTCCTAATCATAGTGTCGATTGTATTTACACTAGATGCAGCTATTTTTACCAATACGTGATTTGCCTTTACCGCTGGTTTTTCTATTTCTGATACTTCGAAATTTCCGTTTTCTCCGTAGTTGTTTATAAGCATTGCTTTCATATCTAATCTTCTTTTATTTTTCGTTAATCGTTAATCGTTGTTTGTTTTTCGTTGTATGCTACACACTTCGCGTTATACGCAAAAACTGAAAGGCGATATGCGATTGGCGTAAAGCGTGTTGCGCAAAGTGCTCAGCGTTATTAATTTACTTCTTGAATATCCATCACCATTTGCTCCCAATTCTTTTGGTTGTTATGGTCAAACTGAACGCCATTTTTATCTGCGTAGGTGAATCTTTTTATCGCAGGTGTTCTGCTCGTAGCCTGAAATAATTGGTAAGCTTCTTCTTTTAAAGCCTCTTTAATTGGTAGGTCTATAGACGCATATACCGCACGTTTGCTAGCTGCAATAGAATCTGCCGGAAATTTAGAAATGCGCTCTGCCAAAGCATCTACATAAAGTCCTATTTCATCTGCGTCTAAAGCTTTGTTTATGGTGCCAAATTTTTCTGCTTCGTCTGCGTCCCAATCTCTGGCTCCTAAGATAATTTCCAAAGCCTTACCTAATCCTGTTTGTCTTGCCATACGTGAAGCTCCGCCACCACAAGGTAAAATGCCCATACCTACTTCCATTTGCATAAATTTGGCTTTACCTCTTGCTGCAAAACGCATATCTAGTGCCAACGCCATTTCGTGTCCGCCACCACGTGCAAAACCTTCAATTTTTGCAATAGTTGCTTGTGGTACGTTGCTTAATCTTTCTAATACAGCTTGTAAGTCTAACAACTGTACTTCGTTTCTTGGTACCGCTTCCATAGACATATCTCTAAGTAAGTTGGTATCATAGTGACATACCCAATAATCTGGATTTGAAGATTCAAAAACCACTACTTTTACGCTTCTATCGCGCTCTAATCGTAAACAAAGACTACTTAAATCTGCAAGCATTTCTTGCCCTTGTACGTTTACAGGACCAAAGTTGATAGTCACTGTTAAAATTCCTCCTTTTTGTTCTGTCGTAAATGTTTGAAAATTCTTGTATTCCATAGTATTGAGTTTTTGGTTAATTATTGTTCTGTTAGTATTACAGTACAAAGTTACCTAGGCACTCAAGCTTTGGATAAGTAAAAAACAAAGGGCTTTTAGTAAAAAAAGAGGTAAAAAGTATTTTATTATGTTTGTTCTAACTATTTAACCTGTAATAATGAGTAAAACTTGCACTTCTTCACCAAGCAATAAGCGAGAGTATATTACCGACCTTGGAGAAATTTTAATAAAAGATAACGGTAAGAAAAAATTTTATAAGCCAGAAGAAATAAAGGAAGCTCATAAAAAAAGTAAATGGTATCATTATATTGATTTTTCATGCTGGGGAATGAGCATTTATTCATCACATTCCGATTTTGATGCATATCATGCGAAGACTGGTGAGGTATGTGATTATGCGGAAATGAAAACAGAAATGCTAAGTGGACTGTCCTTAACATCTGTATCTGATTGGACCGAAATTCCAGACTTGGATATAGATGCTTCTTGGTTGGACTTTGGAGATGTATTTGATGGATTACTTGAAGGGATTGGGGAATTTATCTCAGGTATTTTTGACGGTATCTAAATATTTAAATGCCATAAATTAGATCGAAATACTTGCCTTATAAGCACCAATAGTCATTCCCTTATAACTTTGGAAGGTTTTGTTAAGGTGACTAGAATCTGTAAAGCCTAATTCCATTGCAATCTCTGAGAACTGCAGATCCGTATATTTTAATCGGGTTTCTACTAGTTTTAATTTGTAGTTAAGAATGTACTTTTTTAGCGATACATCAGTATGTTTTTTAAAATATTCACTGATGTAATTGTCCGCCATATGAAACTCTTCTGCCAAGTTTTTGGTGGTCAGCAATTCCGGATTGTAAATATTGGCGTGAATAAAGTTGATGATTTGCTGAATTTTAGAAGACTCCACTATTTTGGTACTCA
Source organism: Maribacter sp. 1_2014MBL_MicDiv (assembly GCF_001865655.1). NCBI lineage: Bacteria > Pseudomonadati > Bacteroidota > Flavobacteriia > Flavobacteriales > Flavobacteriaceae > Maribacter > Maribacter sp. 1_2014MBL_MicDiv. The sequence goes on along the minus strand of NZ_CP011318.1, from coordinate 4,185,842 downwards.
TATCAGCATTTAAAAACTGAATGTTACGGGCAATAAGGTGAAGAATTACAGAAAGTGAATTTTGAATGATAAACAGGTCGTATGATTTCTTCTTATCATTTTCTGCCGCCACCATTTTTATCAATGAAAGTAAATGTATTTTGTCCGATTCGGTTTCAAAACGCATTTCACGCAATTGATGACTTTCACTGTTTAGAATCCCTTCAATTTTACGAAACCAATCGTTCACCGGAAGATTTGCATTTTGTGGTGCATCTCCCCTAAAAAAGCTTTTCAAGAATTTAATGGCAATGGTGGTAGTTGCCGATTCCGGATTTACGATATAAATATCATCTGGCACAAAAACAAAAATACTATTAGCCGAATAGTTTACCGTTTTTCCATTAATTTTTATGGTGCCGTTACCCTTTTCAAAATACACAATCTCAAAAAACCTGATGGTAGTATACTTACAAAACTCAAAAAAGGTTTGGTCTTTGTATTCTTGAATTACAATATTTTCGATTATGGTACGTGGCATAGGGCTTAAAAGTACTATATAATTTTTGCTTCAGTTTCAAGCGCTAAAAATTTATGGATGTCACTAACTACAATAGACCCTTCACCTACTGCCGAAGCTACACGTTTAACCGACCCGGAACGCACATCGCCAACAGCAAAAAGTCCGGGTAAACTGGTTTCAAAAGTGTAAGGCTTTCTATGTTTGAATACCGATTCGCCATTTAAAGCATTGTCGCAAATAGTGAGCCCTGTATGTACAAAGCCTTTAGCATCCGTATCTATGATATTGTCTAACCACTCCGTACACGGTTTTGCGCCAACAAATGTAAACAGGTAATTAATGTTGTTTTGGACTAAAGCTTCGTTTTGTTTGATTTCTACCTTTTCCAAATACGTATCGCCTTCAACTTTAACGACATTACTACCTGTTAAAACTTCAATATTATCACATGCGAAAATTCGCTGTACTAGATAGTCGCTCATTTTTGCACCAATATCCTCGTTTCTTATGATTACATATACTTTATGCGCATGGTTTGCTAAAAACAATGCCGCCTGACCTGCGGAGTTGCCACCGCCCACAATACCTATTTCGCTGTTTTTACACATATTGGCATGCATTGAAGTGGCGCTGTAGTACACTCCGGAACCTTCAAATTTTTCAATACCTTCTAAAGGCAGTCTTCTATACGCGGCACCTGTTGCGGCAATGACCGTTTTAGCCCTTAATATAGATGTGTTGTTGGAATTAACTTCGTAATAACCTTCTTTGCGCACTATGCCCTCTACCCTATGCGGCACGGATATGGTACAACCAAACTTTTGTGCCTGTATGTAGCCATTATTGGCAAGGTCACGTCCTGAAATTCCTGTAGGAAACCCTAGATAGTTCTCAATTTTAGAACTTTTACCGGCTTGTCCGCCAGGGGAATTACTATCTATGGTCAACACTTTTAAGCCTTCTGAAGCGGCATAAACACTAGCAGCCAAGCCAGCTGGACCTGCACCTACCACTAGAACATCATAAACATCATCATCCAATTGCAACCGAACACCGGTACACGTACCAATTTCATCTATGGATGGGCGAACGGAAATCTCATTCTGACTATTAATCAAAACAGGTAGGTCAGATTCTTTTAAATTGAAAGTTTCCAATAGCTGCACCAATCCGTCTTCCTTATCAGAATCAATAAAATTGTACCAAATATCATTCTTATCCATGAAATCACGGATAGCGTAGGTTTCATTGGAGTGTTCCGAACCAATGAGCTTAATACCCTGAACATTGTTTTTCAGTGCATCTTCACGCAATAAAAATGCATTCAGAAGTACATCGCTAATATCACTGAATTTGGCAATGGCACTTTTTAGATTTTCAGGGCTAATTCTTATGAGCTGGGTATTTGCCAAGGTTTCACCGCAAACCCCAACGGCTCTGTGCGAAAGAATACTACTTGAACCTGAGAATTGATGCCTGGTATGAATGGCAATATTTTCATCTTTTTTATCAGGGTCTATAATTCTGATTCCGCCAGTAAGCACCACAAAAAAATCATAATGCCGGTCTCCAAAATCTAAAACGACCGTTGGCTCCTTATAGAACTCTATTTCACCGTACTTCTTAAGTTTTTCTACCTGAACATTAGTTAATTCAGGAAATTTTAGGTCGATCATAATTGGTTTGATTGTTTAGATTGTAATAACCTTGAACATAAGATAATGTTTGTAATCTATTTTACCTCATAATCTCCATTACTTCTTATGTAAAGAATTGTTTCCTTAGCGGTAGAAATGATTGAAGTTGCATTTTCTTCAGCTCCAAAATAAGAACCGGGTTGTAAATAATTTTTAGTATCTTTTTTAGAAAACTGATGTGTTACTTCACCAGAAATGACCACTGCTCTAAAATTAGGACTTAAGTTTTTAATCTTTCCATTAAAACCAGCTGGCAATTTTAAAAGTGCGGCACGTAGCTGATTTTTTTCGTGACTTCCCCATAAAAATGCAGTTTCTACATTGCTCTTTTCAGAAACCCATTGGATGTCGTTAGCATTTAACCAAACCAAGTTTGTTTTATCAACATTTACAGGTCTTTCGCCATTATCAAAAGCTTCTGATGTTGGTTTTACCAAATACGGACCTTCTTGAATGTCTAAAAAAGCTAAATTTTCTTCACCGTCAGCAGCGGTAATATGCGCTTCTCCCGCTGGCTGTTGCCAATAAGAACCTGCTGGTAGCCATTGTTTTTCTGCATTTTCATCATCATTATGTAACAATCCCTTAATTACTACACCTCTATAAGTTATATTGTGAATATGTGGTGGTGACGAAAATCCTTTTTTGAATTTAACTAAAAATCCCGCTGGTTCGTTTTTGGTTCTGTCTCCCCAAAGTTTTCCTGCAGCCGGACTTTTATCGCCTCGCAAAGGGTTTAACCAACCCCATTCTACATTGTCTGCAGTTACTACTTCATTTGTAGATTTGGCAGGATCCGTTGTTGGTGTTTGTGCACTTGTATATGCCGTTGTTGCTATTGCTAATGCAAGTAATATTGTTTTTTTCATTTTGATATGTTTTATAATGTTTTTTTAAATTGTTTAGTATCTAATGGCAACCGTGTTCCCAAATTCTCGATACATTTTTATTTCCATGCTATTTCAATAAAAACACTCGAAGTGACAATCTCGTATATTGATTAATAGCTAAAATGTCAGTTCGAGTGAAATTCTAATTTCAGAATTTTGTATCGAGAACCTATAATTCAAAGGGTTTCTAGATTCCTTCCTGTTTGTGAGCACAATTGTGGTGCATCAAAATTCATTCAAAGTGACTTACTAATTTTATTTTTCTGTCTTTTTTAAATAATCTGGTAATTCTTTGCTTAACCAATCATGGCGAACAGGAACGTGAACATCTAAATCCACTGTTTTTTCCAATGCCCAAAATTCGTGTGGTACATTTTCTGGAAAAACAATTACTTCTCCGCCAGAAACAATTACAAATTCCTCTTTGCCATCAATTATAGTCTTGATTTTTACCTTACCAGACATAATGTATGTTATCTGCTCATTAGGGTGTTTGTGCCAAGGAATGTGAGCATCTTTTTCTAAATTGAAAATGGTCATTTGTCCTTTTTCACCATGAAACCACTTACGTTTTATACCTTTCCCGATGGTTTCCGATTCCATATCATCAAAATTGAAATGTTGCACTTTTGATGTGGCTACAGAATCTATTGTTGCTACTTGTGCTGTAACTGTATTACTTGCAATTATCGCCGTTACAGCTAAAATTGATAATATATTTTTCATTTTGCTTAATTTATTTGACTCATAGAGTCTAAAATCCTTCTAAAATAATTTTGCCTTTTGCTTTTCCGGTCTCTAAAAAAGTGTGTGCTTTTCTAAGATTTTCAGCATTTATAGTCCCGAAGTTTTCTCCCAAAGTGGTTCTTACTGTTCCGTTGTCTATAAGCTCAGAAACTTCGTTTAAGATATTATGTTGCTCTATAATATCATCGGTTTGGAACATAGAGCGTGTAAACATTAACTCAATGTGTGTAGATACCGCTTTGCCTTTAAAAGGCATTACGTTTAATGATTTTGGGTCATCTATAAATCCGAATTTCCCTTGTGGTTTAATCAGTTTAGCAATTTCATCTACGTGATGTTCAGTAGCATTTAAACTCACCACATATTCAGGTGCTGATAATTGGTGTTTTTCAAATTCATCACTAAGCTTATTTCTGTGATTAATTACCGTATCTGCACCCAATTCTTTTAACCACGAAGTTGTTTCTTCTCTAGAAGCGGTACCAATAATATTCAATTTGGTAAGCTTTTTAGCCAGTTGCACCAAAATAGAACCCACGCCACCAGCAGCACCAATAACCAAAATAGATTTGTTGGCATCATCTTTAGAAACCTCTAGTCTATGAAATAACATTTCGTAAGCCGTTAGCGTAGTTAATGGTAAGGCAGCAGCTTCTGCAAACGATAAACTTGCAGGTTTTTTACCTACAATACTTTCATCAACCAACTGATATTGGGCATTACTACCTTGTCGGTTTAAATCACCGGCATACCAAACTTCATCACCTACTTTAAAAAGAGATACATCTTCTCCCACTTCATTAACAACACCTGTAGCATCCCAACCAATAATACTCCATTCTCCATCTGGAGCTGGTCTATTGGCTCTAATTTTATAATCTACAGGGTTTACCGAAATGGCTTTTACTTCAACTAAAATATCTTTTCCTGTTGCTTTAGGCGTTTCTACTTCTATGTCTTGAAGCGAATTAACATCTGTTGCCGGAAGATTTTCTTTATATCCTATTGCTTTCATAAATGTGATTTTTAAGTGAACTTGTCCTTATTTCCAAGTTACGATATCATCAAAATTTCTTCTAGATTTAGGAAACTCTGGGTCCGCTTTTCTATATCCAAAGGCAGCCATAAAAGCTAGTCCGTATTTATTGGTATCAATTCCAAATTTCTCTTGTAATAAAGCCTCTGCTTTTTCTTGATGAAATCCTTCAATTGGGCAAGAATCTATGCCTGTTAATGCCGCTGATGTCATCATATTACCCAATGCTATATAGGTTTGCTTAGAAGACCAGTCGAACAACTTCTTATCCGTATCCAGGTTAAAATCGCGCTCCTGAAATTCCCTATAAAATTTAGAGTACATTTCTATAACTTCGGCAGGCATTTGTTTTACCTCTTTCATCATATGTTCAATATAAGGCGCGTTGTGCTTTACCATTGGCGCCTTCATACTTAAACCTAATACAAAATGGCTGGCAGTATCCAACTTTAAAGGAGCACCCCATGCTACCGGCTTTAATAGCTCACGCAATTCCTTATCTTGAACAACTACAAAATGCCAAGGTTCAAAACCAAATGAACTTGGCGATAAATGCGCTGCTTCTAAAATGAATTTCATATCATCATCAGAGATAGTTTTAGAAGCATCAAATTCCTTTGTTGCGTGTCTAAAATTAAAGGCATTAATAATCTCTTCTTTTGCAATGTTTGGAGTACTCATTAGTATATTTTAAAATGTTGTTTTATTAATTCGATACAAATATAAAGTGTCCATTTACCTTCTTAAAGTATAAAAAAAGGTGATGCTTGTATAAATCAGGGTTTTTTAGAGGATTTTTTAAGAAATAGTATCAAAATCAGGTTTATACCTGTTTACAACACAAACAATAAGCACATAAAGACGTTTTAATCCTTTATTAATACCTATTTTAATTTAATTAATCCATCTAAAAGTCAAATTGATTCTAGGTTGAATTTGTTTTGCCGTTTTTGGTATTTTATGCTTCCAATTATCTTGTGTAGCACCTTTCATAAGAAGTAGGCTTCCGTGGGCCAAGGGTATATCTACACGTTTTAAATCTTTACGGGTAGTATGTTTTAATTGAAAAGGTCTGGTTTCTCCAAAAGTTACCGAAGCAATAACTGTGTTTTTTCGTTGATCTCCTTTATAATCTTGATGCCAATCTACACTGTCTTTACCATCTCTGTAATAATTTAGTAGACAGCGTATAAATTTCACCTCTACCTCCTGCTCTATTCGTTCTTTAATAAAAAGTAAATCTGCATTCCATAAGTGCATTTTACTCTTTGTATTCGTATATTTAACCTCCTTGGTAACATCTCCAAACCAAGCAGTTAACCTAGGATAATCAACCTCTTTACCGTGAATGGTAATTTGCTCTTGCTGCCAAGGTGTATTTTGAAGTAAGCTAGCATACAACTTATTGCTTTCTTCTAAACTGAAAAAATTCTCAAATAAAGTAACATCGGCTCCTGGTAGATCAAATTCTATTTTACGGACTTCATTTGTGAAAAATAGGTCTGTTTGACTAAATAAATCCATCTCTTTTCTAATTATCTAAATGAAACGCCCTCTACAAAAGGTTGAAATCTAAAGATATAAAAGGGTTTGGTGGCAACTCTTTTACCTTCATTGAAGGCAGAACCTCTGTTTACCTGAGCTGCAGATACATACATGTAACCATCTACATGATTATAGCTTACACCATCCGGCCAAACCATATTTTCGTCTTGCGCCATAGTTTTTACACTTCTATCTTTTGCTAGTACCACAGCGACTCTATTTGTTTCTATAGCAGTTAGATATAGGTTACCGTCTTTATCGATACTCATACCGCCATTATTAGGCTTTTCAGAATACGTTTCAATTCTACTGTCGAGCTCATCTTCGGATAAATTTTCGTTTACCAAATCAACCGTTTTAACTCTATAAATTTTAGTTCCGTTCAATGGGCCGTAATAGATATACTCAAAATTGGCATCGGCGGTTATACCGTCATTACCAATCAGCAAATCTTTACCGTCAACAGCTAAATGTTCACCATTAATAACAGTAGGAGTATTTTCTGGTGAAGTTGTACGTGTACCTTCTAAAACACGTCGTGTTTTACCGGTTTTCATATCAACTACAATAAAAGCCCCTTTACTACCATTTCCCCCATTACCAATACCTTCATCCGCTATAATAAAATGTCCGTTTTTAGTATCTACAACCATATCATTTGGTTGTGATTCTTTTGGCGCAGATGATTCAGGTAAATAGTAGATACGTTCCAATTGATTGGTAATCATGTTCCAACCGACAATTTTTGGAGTAACATTATTACGCTGTGCCATATCTAGCATCCAAATAATACCGTTTTCATCATTTCTAATGCCTAATACATTGCTTAAATAATTATCGTCTGTATCTCTAGGTGTGTTCCATGCTTCATTGGGGAATGGTTTACTCTCCTTAGTTTTGGCATCCATAATCTTAACTCTGATTACAGGTTCAAAAAAAGGATGTTGGCTGTATACCAAATCGCCATTATTAGTAAATGTTATGTTCCCCACGGCTTCATCTGTTGTGGTAAAAACTTCAGCTTCTGTTTGTGCATTTGCCGTCATGCCTGATAAAATTGTAGTCAAAATAAATATATGTTTTTTCATTGTGTGTTCTTTTTTAATGGTGATTTTTCAACCACCGTTTTGTTACTTCATCTATATTTTTACCTTCTCTTGAAACCTTATAGTCTAATTCTGCAATAATGTCATTAGTGAATTGTAAACCATCTAATTTTTGCAGATGAGTTTTGGTGAACATATTTTCTTTGTCTTTGCGTAGCAATAAGACAGCTTTGTCAACACTACCTAATAGACCTTTAGGTTCTTTTAGTTCTCTTATATTGTATTTATAGTGTAAAAATTGAGGTTTCCAAAGAGGGATAATTATCCATTCTTTCTTTTCAACCGCATTTTCAAAAGCACTGAAACAATCTTCTTCAGTACCTGTATGAAATGAATATTCTGCGTCATTAAGTCCGTAAACATTCATCATCTGAATAGAAAAACGCGTAATGCCTGCACCTGGGTTTATCCCTTGGATATCCTTTTTAATTTTTGATACTACAGTTGGTTTCAGCAAATCTGCAATCTTTGAAACCTCTTTTTCTGGCACATAATCTGGCACTCCCCAAAGAGCATACGGTTTATAGTGAAGTCCTAATTCTACTAAAGGAACTGCTTTTTCGACCTCATTTTTATAAATACCGTGACTGGAAGGCAACCATGCCGAAGCCAACATATCTACATCGCCTGCTTTTAATCGCTCAAAATTCTCTTCGTGAGGTGAATATGTGCGTTTTACGGTAAAACCTATTTCTTCCAATGTGTTGGCTACCAAAGAGGCCGCTATACGATGAAAAGACAAATCGGTTACGCCTAAATTTATTGTTTTCGACATCTGTTATAATTTTAAAAATGAAACATGAAATTGCACCTTTAATCTAGATAGAAGTAGCTTATAAAAGAAAGACAATTTACTTACCTAAATCTGTACAATTACATATGGTTACTGAAAAAATTTTTAGTTTTAAATAAAAACACACGCAGTAATACTTGCGTGTGTTTAAAAATTTATTAGTTCCCTATTTCCGTCATTTCATTTAATATAAACTCTTCCACTTTGCCATCAGTTACTTTCATATAATGGGCCAAATATTTATTATCCATATGTTTTTGCCATAACTCACGATTAACCCACTTTTCATGAAATAAGAAAAAATTAGGATTTTCATTGTCTTGGTGAAGGTCATAACTAATATTACCTTCCTCAGCTCTAGTAACATCTAACAGTTTAAGTAATTCTGCTTTTACAAACTCTCTATGCTCTTCTTTTACTAAAATTCTTGCTATTATTGTCAAATATGATTTTCTCATGATGTTTTGTTTTATAAATTACTTTACTAATTCTGTTTTAACTACTAAATAAGGGCCTTCACTATCATCTTTTCCATTGTTCATAGGTGGTATTCTATTTAATTGATCAATTGTAGCGTATAAAAATCCATCGTTAGCTACATAAAGACCATCTGGCCAAGATTGCCCTTCAGGAATTTTTGCTAAAGGGACATAAGCTTCTTTAGTAGATAGCCCTATTTCCCCATCTGTTACATTAGTTACATACACATTTCCGACAGCATCTACTGCCATGCCGTCTGAGTATGATTTTTTACCATATGTTTCTATAGAATTTACTAGTTCTTCATCGCTACCAAAGTTAGCTGCAGGTACACTATACATGGTGTTGCCGTGTAAGGCTCCAAAATATACCCAGTTATATAGTGGATCAATAGCTATTGGATTTAGCGCGAAACCACCTTCCATTTCTGGCATCAATGATGGATGACTCTGTGCCATTCTCTTAGCTTCCCCATTCTCGGTATTGATTACAATAAATGCAGGCTCAGCCGCACTTTTTAAATCACCCTGGGTCATATCTGCAATTATCACGCGGTTGTGTTTTTCATCAATCACAAAATCCTGTAAAAAACTAGCCGGTTTTACTACGTTTGCCGGAATTTTTATAGTCTTAACTAATTTTTCTGACTTAGTATCCCAAATCACAAATTGCTTGTTTCCCATATCCAATAACCAAAGATTGTCATTGCTGTCAGCTCTTATGCCAATAACTGCCTTAAAAACCGAGTTTTCTCCAGTTGCATATTCGGCGTTTGGATAAGCCTTACTTTTACCATTTTTGTACACTTCAAAAACTTTAGTGTCAGGTGACATCATAGGGTTCATGGTAACAAATAATCTGCCATTACCAGTTAAAGCTAGATTACCAGGTCTTATGGTATCACTAGCAAAAATAGTTTCTACAGTTTTTACTTCTTGTGAAACATTTTCCGTTGGCGCTGATTCTTGAACGGTCACCTCTTTTTTCTCGTTTGCAGATTTACACATTACCATCACAGATGATAATGCTGTAAGCAATAGTATTCTTTTCATATCTCTATATTTAAAAGTTAATATTTAAGTGCAAGACAAAGTTATTGGCAGACCACCTCTTTTAACTTGTATACCTAAAGGATATTCATGTATATTAAAAGGTTAATATGTTGTTATTTACCTGATTTTATTTGAATTGCTTAAATTTATACTGAAATTCTTATCAAAATTGACTCAAATGCAAGTATTAGAAGTGTATAAACCTTTTGAAATACAAGAAATTGAATTGTCTGAGTGGAAACAACGCCCGGTTAAGAACAATTTTTTCGAGTTTGTATTGATAAAAGATGGCGAAGGTACGCAGTGCATAAACTATAACGATTATGTCTATAGCAAGAATAGCATGTTTTTGTTACCACCCTTAAAATGTCATTCGTTTATTATAGAAAAACCTACCAAATTTGTAATTCTAAAATTTACCGATTCTTTTTTTAAAAGTGCTAATAGATTAAGTATTGATAGAAACGAGTGGTTTAAAGAAGCTTCATATGTCTTATCTAATTATAACCAATTACCTGGAGATATCATCAAAAATGAATTAGATAGAAGCTATTTAGAAAACCTAATTGGTATGATTCTTCAAGAATCTAGAAATTATGGAGAAGAATCTATAAACCTAGTCACCAGTTTAATGACTAGTATTTTAGAAATCTTAATTCGCAATATTAAAAAGAGCAACTACTTTGAATTACCAAAGAACAATTCTGATGAAAGAATTACTAAAATGCTGACTTATATAAATACCAATATTGACAAGACTGAATTATTGAAAGTTGAAAATTTAGCCGATGTTTTTATGATGTCACCTACTTATGTAAGCGAATATTTTAAAAAGCAAGTAAGCATGTCTTTGCGAGAATATATCATTAAGGCAAAGCTAAAGTTAGTAGAGATTCGGCTTTTAAATTCAGATTACACATTAACACAAATTGCAGATGATTTAGGTTTTACCGATGTAAGTCATCTTTCAAAAACTTTTAAACGTTATACAGGTTCATCTATTCGTGATTTTAAAACAAAGGGAGAATATATGTTATTGAAAAGAGCAACTTGTATGCCTGCTATGCATACTTAAACTAATTGTTCTATTTTTTTAGATTCTCTGATAAGGGCACTTGCCAATACCGTAGTGGCATCAATAATTAAACTGTTTTCTATTTTTTCATATTGAATGGCTAATGGAATTTCGGTACAACCTAATATTACCGCTTGGACACCTTTTCTAGATAAATATGTGGCTGCCATACTCAAATTTTCTTTTGCCTTTTGATGAACAGGATTAGAGAATGCCTTTATACCATAACTAGTATCGTAAATTGACGGATGCACAAATAAATCTTGAATATCTTCAGAAGGTTGTATTACCTCAATACCGTATTTTGATAGCACTTCAGGATATACTTTCGCCAAAATTGTACCAGTAGTTCCCAATACACCTACCCTAGTAATTTCTGGATGTTTTTCAGATATATATTTGCCTACTTCCTCAATTAGGTTTACCAAAATACAGGATTCAGGAATGCTCTTTTCAATGAAACTTAAAATGGGCTTGGCATGGGCGGTATTGCAGGGAATACCAATAATACCGGCTCCACTTGCAATCAACGAAGCTATGATTTCAGAAATGGCAATACCGGGATTCACATCGGTCTCACCCAATAAAAATTTGGTACGGTCAATAATTTTATGCGGTACAGATAGCATAGATACCGGTAAATGTTCTTGATCAGATGTAGCTTCCGTAAGGTCGTAGACTTTTTTAATTAAATCTATGCCCGCATAACTACCAACACCACCCACAATGCCTATCATTTTGTTTGTCATCATAACTCCACCTTTATTTAGAAAAAGAAATAAGGCATCAAAATAATGGCATTTAAATAAGTAATGGTCTTAATAAATCTATAATTTCTTCAGTATCCTTTTTAACACCCTAAATAGTAGTCTTTTTTTTTGACTTAAATCAATAAAGTAGTATCGTAAAACTATATACGTCAATAGTTGAATTCATCTGGTCAATAGAACTCAAAAACTGCTCCTATCTTGCGCTTAAATCAAATTAAAACGCAATGAAAATAGAAGATAAAGTAATTATTATAACAGGAGCATCTAGTGGTATTGGTAGAGCTACAGCAATGAAATTAGCGGATAATGGAGCTAAAGTAGTTTTAATGGCACGTAGTGAAGATGAATTGAACGATTTAAAATCAGACATCACCAAAAAAGGTGGAGAAGCTCTTGTGGTTACAGGAGATGTAACTAAAAAAGAAGATTTTGAAAAGGTCGTTTCCAAAACAAAGAGAGAATACGGTAAAATTACAGGATTGGTCAACAATGCAGGTTTAATGCCGTTATCGTTTGTTGAAAAATTGAAGACAGACGAATGGAATAAAATGGTGGATGTTAACATTAAAGGTGTATTAAATGGTGTTGCGGCAGTGCTACCTGCATTGAAAGAAAATAAAGGCGGTAACATAATAAATATATCATCTATGGCCGCCAACAGGTATTTTCCTGGTGGAGCGGTGTATTGTGCAACGAAATCTGCAGTGAAAATGTTTTCGGAAGGTTTGCGCCAAGAATTGGCACCAAAATATGGTATCAACATTACCTCTATAGAACCTGGTGCGGTGGCTACAAATTTGACCAGTACGATCACCGATGAGGATATTAAGGATAAGATGAAGGAAATGCAAAAAATGGAAACGCTTGAGGCGGAGGATATTGCAAATTCCATTTATTACGTGTTAACTCAGCCAGCTAGAGTAAATATCAACGATGTTTATTTAGTGCCAAGCGAGCAACAGTAAACAATCTCCGGGGGTAATACCCGAAGCTATGAATTGAAAACAAATTAATATTTCGGCTTAATCTATGAAGTATTAAAACCTCGATTATCGAGTAACTTAAAAATAATATTATGTCTACGACAACAAAACAAGATACATTTAAAACAATAAACCCCACAACGGGAAAAGAAATAGCATCTCATGCATACATGACCGATGACCAAGTTGAAGAAAGCATTCAACAATCTCATAAGGCTTTTCTAAAATGGAAGATGAAAAGCGTTGAAGAACGTGGTGAGATCATAAGGGCAATTGGTAAGGAACTTCAAAATTATAAGAAAGAACTTGCGGAGTTAATGACCGATGAAATGGGAAAATTACTTAAGCAAAGTAATCAAGAGGTCGACTTATGTACTGCAATATGTGAATATTCTGCGGAACACGCGCCAGAGTTTTTAAAGAATGAAGAACGTGAGCTATCAAATGGAGGAAAAGGAATTATTACCTATTCCCCTATGGGAATTATTTACGGTATACAGCCTTGGAATTACCCTAGTTATCAAGTATTGCGATATACTATTGTAAACCTAATGGCAGGTAATAGTATTTTACTGAAACATGCATCTAACGTAACCGGTACTGCTAAATTATTGAAGACCATTTTTGATACGGCTGGTTTGCCAGCAGACTTGTTCAATGTACTTATAATAGAACACGATCAATCTAATGCCATAATAGAACATGATTTGGTTAGAGGCGTTACCCTTACCGGAAGCCCAGTGGCAGGTGAGAAAATTGGAGAAAAAGCAGGTGCACAACTAAAGAAAACGGTATTGGAATTAGGTAGTAATGATGCTTATTTGGTACTGGATGATGCGGATATAGATTTAGCCGTAGAAAAGAGTGTTATGGGACGGATTTATAACAATGGGGAAACCTGTATTGCTGCCAAACGATTCATAGCTACCGAGAAGGTATATGAGGAATTCAAGGAAAAATTCGTAAAAGCCATGGATGCCTTAAAAGTAGGAAACCCAAAGAATGAGGATACCGAGTTGGGACCAATGGCTCGTGAGGATCTTAGAGAGAAAATTCACGAACAAGTACAAGAAAGCGTAGAGAAAGGAGCCAATGTATTATGTGGAGGAAAAATACCAGATGGTGAGGGTTACTTCTACCCTGCAACAGTACTTGCCAACGTTACGCCGGGGCAACCAGCGTATGATGATGAGTTGTTCGGACCTGTGGCTTCATTAATTAAAGCGAAAGATAATGAAGATGCCATGCGTATAGCCAATGACAGTAGATTTGGCTTAGGTGGTGGTATATTTTCAAAAGATATTAAGAAGGCGACAGAACTTGCTGAAAAACATTTTGACACCGGTATGGTATTTATAAACTCTTTTGGGTTGGCAGAACCAAGTATGCCATTTGGTGGAGTAAAAGATTCAGGATATGGTAGAGAACATGGCGGATTTGGAATGAAGGAATTCGTAAATGTAAAATCTATAATGATCATGGAATAATAATTAAGTTTTAAAAGCACCTAAATGGTGCTTTTTTTAAACCTACTTTAAAGTTCAATCTTTTAAAGCTTTGTTAATAAATGAATGTTCATTCTTTTTATGAATACCTTTGAACTGTAGTTAGAAATAGCGAAAAATACACTGGAACTCTAAGTGGGTAAATGCACTTTTTAAAACGGTATAGACCAGCGTTTCAGTTGTAGAATTATTATATAATTTAAAAGATAACTTATGAATAAGTCAATTAATTTAAAACAACGTCCGGTAGGAACCCCTACCCTTTCCGATTTTGAATTTAAAGAATTGGACAATGAACTAAAGGTCTCTGACGGTGAGCTTTTATTAGAGGCGAAATATATATCCGTAGACCCCTACTTACGTGGTAGAATGAGCGATGCAAAATCTTACGTTCCTCCATTTAAAGTGGGAGAACCTATAAGTTCCGGTATTGTAGCAGAAGTGTTGGAATCTAAAAATGGTAATTTCCAAAAAGGAGATTTTGTTTCAGGTCTATTACAATGGAAAGAAAAGCAAATTTCTACAGGCGAAGGCTTGCAGAAAATAGATAAAAGCAAAGCACCATTAAGTGCCTTTTTAGGCATTGTGGGTATGACCGGATTGACCGCTTATTTGGGGCTTCATGAAATTGGGAAGCCTAAAAAAGGTGAAACCTTGGTAGTTTCTAGTGCTGCGGGTGCTGTGGGTAGTGTCGTAGGACAGATCGGTAAAATTCTTGGTTTAAATGTTATCGGTATCGCTGGTACAGACGAAAAAATTGATATGCTGAAATCAGAATTCGGTTTTGACCACGGTATCAATTACAAAACAACCAAAGATATGAAAGCTGCTATTAAAGAAGCAGCGCCAAACGGAGTGGATGTCTACTTTGATAATGTTGGCGGACCAATATCTGATGCGGTATTATTCAATATAAATCAGTTTGCCCGTATTATTATCTGTGGGGCTATATCGGTCTACAATAAAACAGAATTGCCCATGGCGGTTGCCGTACAGCCTTTCTTGGTAAAAAACAGTGCATTAATGCAAGGGTTCATTGTATCTAACTATGCCGACAAATTTCCACAGGCAATGAAACAATTGTCTACATGGTTGGGCGAAGAAAAACTGACCTATAAAGAAACAATAGTAGAAGGTTTTGATAATACACCACAAGCATTCTTGGATATGATGGATGGTAAGAACAAAGGAAAAATGATAGTAAAAGTCTAATAATAAGACTTCAAAATAATTGCATAACTAAAAAGAAGATAAAATGAAAATATTATTTGTATTAACGTCTCACGATCAATTAGGAGACACGGGAAAGAAAACAGGATTTTGGGTTGAAGAGTTTGCAGCTCCATATTATGCTCTTTTAGATAAAGGAGCAGAAATTACGGTAGCAACACCAAAAGGAGGTCAAGCACCAATTGACCCTAGTAGTGATACTGAAGATGCACAGACAAAGGACACCAAACGCTTTAAAGAGGATAAAGAAGCGCAAGAGATAATTGCCAACACAAAAGTATTGGCAGATGTAAATGCCAATGATTTTGATGCCGTTTTCTACCCTGGTGGTCACGGTCCGTTATGGGATTTGGCAAACGACCTTACTTCTGTAAAATTGATTGAAACATTCAATGAGCAAGAAAAGCCAATTGCATTTGTATGTCATGCACCTGCTGCTTTAAAAAGAGTTTCAGGTACAGATGGTAATCCTTTGGTAAAAGGTAAAAAAGTAACAGGATTTACTAATAGTGAAGAGGAAGCTGTACAGCTAACTGAGATTGTACCATTTTTGGTAGAGGATATGCTACAAGAAAACGGCGGAATCTACTCTAAGAAAGAGGATTGGGCAGCATATGCGGTACAAGATGGTAATTTAATTACAGGTCAAAACCCTGCTTCATCAGAATTAGTAGCTGAAAAATTATTGGATGCTCTGAAATAGCACATAGATTAAATGATATTAAAAAGCCCGTAAGCTAATGTTTACGGGCTTTTTGTCGATAAATAATCAAACAATTGCAATCAACTTTCTTCTAGCAAGGCATTTACATCAGTAATCAATTGTGCTATTGAAGCACGGTTGAGTCCGTTGTAGATACCCCGTATGTGTTTATTTTTATCTATGAGCAAGAAGTTTTCTGTATGTAAAAAGTCATTGATGTCCTTTGGTATACCTAAATCGTTCTCCACAAAATATTCGTTTCTACCTAAGTTGTAAATTTCAGTTTTGTCACCAGTAACCAAGTGCCATTTAGAATCTATAACCCCGTTTTTATCCGCATACGTTTTAAGCACAGCCACAGAATCTATGGATGGTGTTACGGAATGGGAAAGGATGGCAACTTCAGGATTATCTAGAAAAGCCTCTTGTACTTTGGTCATATTGTTCGTCATCTTCAAACAAATGCCGGGGCATGTAGTAAAAAAGAAGTCGGTAATATATACTTGATTTTCAAATGACTTCTGTGTCAATGTATCACCTAATTGATCAACCAGTTTAAAGTCGGGTATTTTATGAAATCGTTTCTCCTCTTCAGAGTTTGGTGTCAACCAATGTGGTGTAAAAGATTCGTCATTATAATAAGGCAAATACGCTACCCGGCTAGTTTCAGTTATCTGAATATGCTCTTTTTTTACTGTTTGTTTACAGGAAATCAAAACAAGTATAGCTGCAACGTGAAATAAAGTCTTTTTCATAAAGGTTCATTTTCTGATCTAACTACAACTTCATCTTCTAATTGGTAGCAAGAATTTGCTCTTCTTAGACCAAATATGCGTCCGTTTTTGGCTTCATAGTTTACATATAAGGTTCCGTTTTGCAACCAAGCCTTTTGTAGCCCTTCTTCCCTACCGTTTACCAATTGTCTTTCTTTTGCCAATTGCCCATCAGGATACCATTTTCTCTCCACACCATCCATTTTACCATTTACGTAATTAGCTTCTTGAGCTAACTGCCCATTCTCCCACCAGGTTTTGTAAGAACCTTCAAGTCGGTTATTTTTATAATGAAACTCAACCCTAAGAACTTCATTGACAGACCATCTTTTGGCGACTCCTTCTCTTTTTCCTTTAACAAAACCCACCTTTTCTGCCAATGTGCCGTTCTCATGTAAGGTTAATGCATAACCATCATAAGGTGAGTTTTTGTAGTACCAGGTACCTTCTAATTGATTAAGGGTCAACTCTTCCTTGAATTTAGTATCTTGACTGACTTCAACAGGGGTTGCTACCTGAGGTTTTGAACCGGAACTTTGTTTACAGCCGGTTTGCAACATCAGTGCAAGGCAGAGGATATGGAAGTGTTTACTATTCATTTTTAGTAGCCTTGATATGGACCTGCAAATGCTAAATAGGAACCTGTAGTAGAATACACTTCATTGATAATGTGATAATGGTATTCTTCTTCACCATCAGTATACTGTGTGGTAGAAGTATGTCCGCCAGAAGCATCTAAATCCGTTGGGTAATCTCCCGTTGCACTGCATTTACGTCCGTAAAGAAATACTCCGTCCAATAATATACCTACTAGGTTATCGTCGTCATTGGTAAAAGCCTTTGGCTCTAGGTGATAATGATACACACCAGGACCAATATGGGCACCTGTCCAATCTAAACTAGCAGCAGCTTGATCTAAGGCACCCCCACCTTCTTGGTCATTGAATATTGAAGAGCCGCTTACCGCAATACCAACAGTTCCTAATTCTGTTTGTACAGTACTACCCGTTAAATCAGGAGTAGCATCTACACGTATGGTATAAGCATTGTTATTACTGGACATGATACTTGGAGTAAGGGCAACATCTGGCTCTTCTTTATATAGGGAATTACCCTCTCCCCAATAAACCGTTTCATGATTTGGAAGTCCGGTAGTCTCTATAACAACTTCGGAACCATCTAAATAAATAGTCACGGCATCTGAATTAAACGCACTATACGCAGCATGAAGCTCAGTGACTACTTCATCATCTACATCACTATCGTCTGTTGTACTATCATCTATCACTCCATCATCTACACTGTCGCTACTACAGGCAACAAAGGTTATAAATGCTAATGCAAGAGCAAAGGAAATAGAGGGTATTCTTTTGATATTATTTTTTCTCATAATGTAATTTTTACATTGATTAATGTTATTAAAGCTGTATAAAATTAATGTCTTAATTACTGCGAATTTTTGGAAATCAGTGAACAGCCCCTAATTTTAAGTGGAATTGTATTTTATCTAATATTTTCTTGGTAGATATAATGTGTTCGTTTCAATTAACCTTTTGGTCAATAGCCCAATGAGCAATAAACCTGTTAAGAGAAAAATAACTATCCATGGGTCAATACCGGCTTTTTGTTTATCTATTTCCACAAATTTGTTATCATCAACTTTTAATGCAATAGCATGTTCATTTTCATTGTTTAAAATAAATTGGTCTTTTTTAAACCCATTTTTAAATATAAACAGTGCACTTTGACTTTGCATAATATCATTGAACGCAGTATTTCTTATGTTAAGTGTTTTCAAATTTTCATCTATTCCTAAAACTTCAAAAATTACTTTGGTTTCATGCCCTAGTTTTACACTACCGTTACCAATTTTTACTGAAGAACCATTGTTATATTGAACATCAATATTGTTTTTTAAATGTTCAAGAACCATGTGTTGAAACTCCTCGGGGGATTTATACGGAGTTTCGGTAAAATGGGTTCTTACTTCCTGCTGAAAAGCGGTCAAAGAAGAGCTGATCTGTAATATCCAAGAGCCATTGCTTTTTTCGACCAAAATGGTTGTTGAAGCATTTGGGCTGTGGGCATGTCCAATAACTGTGAATAGAAGGTTTGCCAAAATTAATAAATACGTTTTCATATAACCTTAGTTTACGTAGGCCCCTTTAAGCCCGTTAATAAAATTGTTGTTACCGGCGGCATCAACGTGGTAGTGATAGCCTCTGGTGTCATCTTCATGACCTCTTAACTCATCTAAATCGGTAACTTTAACGCCTTCGCTATCTTCCAATTCGTAGATTCCAAACCCGTCTAAAGCATATCCAATTAAAGCGGCATGTCCATCATCCTGTACAACCTTTGTACCGTAGCCTGTAGCAGCGTGATAGTGATACCCTTGGTGTACATTAATATGACCACCAGCATCATCAAAAGGCGCCAAAGTATAGGCGCCAAGAATATTATCTACCGGAGCCGGTGCAGAAAACTCAATGCCATTAAGTGCAATACCACGTGTAGATGGAGCCTGAGTGGTTTGTGGTCCTTGACCTCCAGAGTTAAAAAGAACGGGAGTATCTTGTACAACTGGGGTTATGGGTATTGTCCAAGTTTGGTTTAGGTTGGTAATATAGGAAGGCAGACATTCCACACAAAAATTTTCATATTCGGCACCAACATTTGGGTTTGCCGCATTTATACAATCGTCTTCGGTATCGGTGATATAAATATCTCCGTTTTCATCATACATCATCCAATTATCATCATTGTAGAATTCAGCTAAATTCTCAACAAAGGCACCATCAACATCGTATACTTCTCCACTTTCTAACCAAATTCCTCCTGCTTCCGCGCTATCACTAATATTGTCAGGGCACCAAGGTCCCATTTCATGATCTCCCGGTAAACTGGTAGTTACAATTTGATAACAATCTGTTTCGGTACCATCAGATAACGTACAAGGAACTGTGGTTATACTTACAGAACCATCTTCAGTATAAAAGAAAGAAGCTTCTACGTTTGCAATAATCGTGCTGTCCCCCGTGGTATCAGTTGCAATGCCATTCTCAGAAATGTCTGTATCATCAGTAGTATTGCTGCAACTGGTAAAACCAATTACAACAAATGAAATAAGAAGGGCCGATAGGCATAAATGTTCAGTTTTATATATCATATTATATGGTTTTAGTTTCGCTTGGCTCTAAGACCTGTTCAGTTCTTGATTTAGTTTTGTAGCAATAATTTTTGTCTTATTTCTTAAATTTTTGGCAATAGAAAGTTGTCCTTTGGTTTGTAACAACCTGTCAATGACACTGTTTTGATATTCTCTGCTTACTAGCAAATCCGGATAATTTGATCGGTTGCCGTAGTTTTTCATACGCTGATAATTATAGCTGTCTTCTGGTAAAATTTCAATTAATGAAATATGCTTTTCTATGATAGGTTTTAGGCGCTCGTTTATAATATTTTCAATCTTGATTTGTTGATTGTTAAAGTTGTCAAGTTCATTGGGATAAGCGGCAATCAGTTTTTTGAGCGAATCACTTTCAATAAATTCAAATTTATTGGTTGCATTAATTGAGTTTATGGCTTCATCCCTAACAATGGTCTTATGGTAATTTAGATTTACGATCATTGACTTGGCATCGGCAGTTAATTCCGCAGGTTCCATTCCCAAATAATTTATGGTGTTTTGCAAGGTTTGTATATTCTTGGTATAGTCTGCAATGGCACTATCCAATACACCTAAATTTGTATTCAGTTCTTGACTTAGACTTTTGTAGATTTTAACTTCTACAATTCTATTTTTTCTGGATTCGTTGATATCATTGATCTTCCATGCAATTAGAAGACCTATGACTATAAGTAGAATTTCGCCTAATGCGTAGATTAAATAGGTCTTGAATTTCTCTAATTTTATCAATCTACTTCTAACCTTTCTGAATAAGACCATTTGTTTATATGCTTATCTTATTGATGGTAAATAAAGCTTCATGGCGGACCATGAAGCTTTGGGCTAACTTCAACAAATTTTATTGGCACCGCCAAAGGGTATAATACCCCGAGGCTTGTCTCGAATTTAATAGTGTGATTCCTGTGAATGCCTCGTGGGCTTGCCCTGGGGTGTTTTACTGAATCAATATTTAAAATAAACTGTGTAGAAATTAATTTCTAGGTCTTCCTTTAGGTTTTGGAGCCTCATCAAATTCCTCTTTAGAAATAAAACCATCTTCATTGGTATCTATTTCAGAAAAGTTATCCTTTAATGGACCTTTTACTTCTTCTTTAGAAAGCTGGCCATCCTCATCTGCATCCATTTCTTCTAAAAGTTTGGCATATGTTGGGGGCTCTCTTCTTTCACCTTTAGATTGTGCGTTAACTGCTACTGTTCCAAAAGCTACTAATAGGGTAAATAACAATCCTGTTTTTAATGTAATACGTTTCATATATATTTAATTTTATAACTAATATTCGTTAGCAAAGATGTAAGAATCTTTAATGCGGAATGGTCGTTTTAAGTGTTTGCCGTTTAGTTTTAAGCGAAAGGTATTCTATATACAATGAACGTTTAATTAGCAGCGGTTTATAGCACTGTTTTTAAGGTTGGGTTGAAAATTTATTCCTTTTATTTGTACCATGAACAGACATAAGAATATAGTATTTCATGTAGCCTTATGGCTTTTGGTTTGGTCTACCGCATGGATCTTTAGTGGTAGTGATTTTCAGTTCGTACTGGAAAACGGTATGGTACTTATTTTTCAAATAATAGTCATTGCTGTACTGATTTATTTAACGGTGCCATACTTTTTGTTAAGGAGAAAGTACATTTTATTTGCAATAGCATCCATTGCAGTTGTAGTTGGCTTGACCTTAATTTTGACCAATGTAATACCTTGGTCTGGAGGAATGGTTAACGAACCGAATATGGGTACTTTGCCCGGACCAAGACCTGGACCAAGGTTTGACGGCGGCAGACCTTTGCAAGAATTACGTAGACCACCTTCACGGTTTTTCATTAACTTACTTTTAATTACAATTGCCTATATCATTGCAACACTTGTAGAAATATTCTTGTTTGCACAACGTAAAGAAGAGGAAATCATCATCAATAATAATGAAGCATTACAAACAGAGCTTAAGCTATTAAAATCACAGATCAATCCTCATTTTCTATTTAATGCCTTGAATAATATTTATGCACTATCTGCAATTGATGCCGGTAGAACCCAAAAGAGTATTAGCTATTTATCAGACATGTTGCGTTATGTGCTATATGAATGTGAACAAGAAATTGTACCGTTATACAAGGAGATAGATTATATTGAGAATTACATAAAACTGTTCTCCCTAAAGAGTAGTAAAACCTACCCTATTTCCACTACATTTTCTATTGAAGATCAAAACGTACCCATTGTACCCATGTTGCTGATTCCTTTTTTGGAAAACGCCTTAAAACATAGTAATATTGAAAAGATTGAAGGCACATTTATCAACTTAAAAATTACTTCATATACTGATGGTATTGATTTTGAACTAGAAAATTCAAAACCAGAGCATGTTGTTGTAAAAGATGATGTTGGCGGTATTGGCATAGAAAATGTAAAAAAGCGTTTGGCTATCTTATATCCTGATCGACATAAATTAGTGATCAATGAAACTTCTAAGGCGTTTAAGGTGAATTTAAAACTCAGATTACATGAATAGTATAAACTGTATAGTTGTAGATGATGAAGAGTTGGCTAGGTCTTTATTAATAACTTATATTGATAAATTAGAGTTTTTAAATTTAGTAGGTGAAGCTGAGAATCCATTAGAAGCTTTGGGCATAATGAAGGAAAAACAAGTTGACCTATTGTTTTTGGACATTCAAATGCCAGAAATAAAAGGAACGGACTTTGCCAAAATGCTCGGGTCTAAAACCAAAGTTATTTTTACGACGGCTTATTCTCACTATGCTTTAGAAGGATACGAATTAAATGCTGTAGATTACTTGTTGAAACCAATAACCTTTGAACGCTTTGTTACTGCGGTAAACAAGGTACAATCCAATACCACTATTGATAAATTGGATACCATAACCATTAAATCTGGATATGATCTTCATAAAGTTAAGTATGACGATATTCTTTTTGTAGTAAGTGATAGTGAGTATGTAACTTTTCATCTGAAAACCAAAAAAATAATTAGCAATCAGCGTTTAAAGGCATTAGAACAAGAGTTGCCTAGCAGTCTATTTATGAGAGTGCATAGATCGTACATTGTCAATAGAAATTATGTAACCGGATTAAAAGGTAGAGACTTGCAATTATCCGATGTGATTATTCCGGTGAGCGATTCTTATTATGACCATGTAAAACAAGAATTATTTTAGCGCACAACTCAATTAATTTTCTTTTTACATCATTTTTTTCATAAGTACTTAAGTACTAATTATCTATACCCTTCATTTTGAAATTGTGAATATCTATTGCTTTTTTTAAGGTTGCAAACTATGACTAAGAAGTATATTTAGCACCCCAAAAAAAAATATAAGATATGAGTGCAACGTGGTACGAGTGTAAAATAAAATATAGAAAATTAGATGATGCATCTGGAATGTTAAAGGTGAAAACCGAGCCATTTTTGGTAGATGCAATTTCTTATACCGAAGCAGAAAGTAGAATTACGGAAGAAATGTCCGCTTACCTAAGCGATACGGAAGAAATAAAGATTACGAATATAAAGGTTGCAAATTTTGCAGAAATTCATCCCTTTGAAAATTCGGACAGATGGTTCAAATCAAAAGTATCATTAATTGCTTTTGACGAAGAAAGTGGTAAAGAACGCAAGACCAATATGTACCTTTTAGTTCAGGCCAATGACGTAAAAGAAGCATATGACAATACCATTAGTGTTATGAAAGATACTATGGGTGAATATTCTGTTCCTTCCATATCAGAATCACCTATTATGGACGTGTTCCCTTACTTTTCTGGCGAAGAGGATGATATGGAACGTGTTGCAAAATTTAATACGGTAAAAGACTCTATACCCGTAGATAATACTATGGATGAGGAGTTAGAACTTAGCGATGCGATATCAAGTGAAGAATAGAAATTTCTATTTAAAATATAAAAAGGAGGACTAATGAAGTCCTCCTTTTTGTTTATAGAAAGTGTATACTGATTACTTCATTATTAGCACATCATTAATAACGTGTACTACCCCATTGGAAGCATCTACATTACCTAAAACAATTTCTGTTCTATTACCTTTTTCATCCTTTAAGTTGATTTTATCACCCTTTAAGCTTGCGGTCAAATCTTTACCTCCAACGGTTGTAAAGGTATATTTTCCGTTGGCTCCGTTAATAGCCTCTACAAGCTTGTCGCTAGTAATTACACCAGATACAACGTGGTATTGTAATACTTGAGTCAACATCTCTTTGTTCTCTGGTTTACCCAATTCTGCAATTGACATTTTTTTAGGAAGCTTTTCAAATGCATTATTAGATGGGGCAAATACGGTATAGCTACCAGGTTCTGATAACATTTGGTCTAAATCTGCCGCTTTAAGCGCAGATACCAATGTGCTTAGCTCTTCATTTTTACTGGCAACCGCTGCAATACTTGTTGCCATCATTTCTTTCTTTTTGGCTTCTTCCTGCATCCTTGTTTCTTCAGCTTTCATTTCAGCCTCCTCCATGGCTACTTTTTCTTCCATAGCTTTTTTATCGGCATCTTTTTTCTTTTGATCGTTACAAGATGCAAATGCCAATACCGCAAATGTCATTAGTGCAAAATTTTTGATATTTCTAGTTTTCATAATTTTTGTTTTTATCTATTAAAATTAAAAGCTCGGCGCAAATTGCCCCGAGCATTTTTTACTTATACCGGAACTTTGTCAGTATGTTCCCTTCTATCCCAGTTTCTATGTTTGGCGATACTTTTAATGAATTTATCTGTTGAATCGTTGATATGTACGGCGCCATCTTCTTTAAAGTTAGCTACGAACGTATAATCTAATACATTTTCACCTTCCTTATCTGCTGCAATTGCCTTGCAGTATTTGAAAGTTTCATTAATGAATTTTATATATTTTCCATTTTCAATAATGGTGCTAACGGACTTTTCACCACCAGGAATGTAAATGGCATCGAAAAGAACACTTTCTGTTGTTGCAATTGCTGCATCTACTTTATGTTCCTTTCCTTTATCACATTTAATGGTGCCACCATGTGGAGCAACAATTTTTAACATAGCACCTTCTTTTTCCAATGCTTCTTTAATTGGAGAATAATCGCTCATGCTAAAACCATCTGCGGCTAAAATTGCAATTTGTCTTGTGGCAATGCTATCGAATTTGGTGTGCGCCATGCTAAGGGCTTTAGATTTTTCTAAATAGATTTTCTTTTTTCCTGGTTGGTGCTTTTTCACATCGGCATCAGCACCAATTGCTTGATTTATTGGTTGCTCTATTTCTTTTGGAATATCCATTCCCAGTCCTTCCCCTACCTTATTGGCAAGATCCGTATCTATTTGTGCTATCAACCATAACATACGTTCTTTAATATGTTCATGGTTACATTTGCCCAACTCAAAAGTATATGCAGCTGCAACATGTTCTTTTTCCCAATCTGCCAAACTTCTATAAAATAGCGCTGGTTGAGAAAAATGATCGCTAAAGCTTTCGCTACGTGTTCTTATTTTTTTGGCATCTATACGTTCTTCATATGAATGAAATGCTCCCTCTACCATTTTGGATAAATGAGGACAACCACCACTTAAACTATTTGGAAAATAAGCTGTTTGTCCTTTTGGAATTTCCATTTGCATGTGGGCATCACGTTGATTGTTATGTGTGTCCGCTACAGGTCTATTAATGGGAATTTGATGAAAATTTGGGCTGCCTAATCGGGATAATTGTGTGTCTCTATATGAGAATAATCGCCCCTGTAATAATGGATCGTTTGTAAAATCGATTCCCGGTACTATGTGTCCGGGTAAAAATGCTACTTG
Organism: Maribacter sp. 1_2014MBL_MicDiv; assembly: GCF_001865655.1. NCBI lineage: Bacteria > Pseudomonadati > Bacteroidota > Flavobacteriia > Flavobacteriales > Flavobacteriaceae > Maribacter > Maribacter sp. 1_2014MBL_MicDiv. The sequence continues at coordinate 4,159,962 of NZ_CP011318.1, read as the reverse complement.
CTCCGTTTCTGCGAAAAAGTTATCAGGATTTCTGTTCAAGGTCATTTTACCAATAATTTTTACCGGTACCATTTCCTCTGGTATCAATTTAGTGGGGTCTAAAAGGTCAAAGTCATATTTATGTTCATCTGCTTCTGGAATAATCTGTAGACCTAATTCCCATTCAGGGTACTGCCCTGCTTCAATGGCATCCCATAAATCCCTTCTATGAAAATCTGGATCGGCACCGTTAATTTTTACGGCTTCTTCCCATGTTACAGAATGTACCCCTAAAGTTGGTTTCCAATGAAATTTCACAAAATGCGCCTCCCCTTTGTCATTGATCAATCTAAAGGTATGAATACCGAACCCTTCCATCATTCGCAAGCTTCTTGGAATAGCTCTATCGCTCATTGCCCAAATATGATTGTGCAACGTTTCTGTAGTCAGTGAGACAAAATCGTAGAATGTATCATGAGCAGATGCAGCTTGTGGAATCTCTTTATTAGGCTCTGGTTTAACCGAATGTATTAGATCGGGAAACTTCATGGCATCTTGAATAAAGAATATGGGCATGTTGTTTCCAACAAGGTCCCACGTGCCCTCTTGTGTATAGAATTTTACGGCAAACCCTCTTACATCTCTGGCTAAATCAGGTGATCCCTTTGATCCAGCAACTGTAGAAAAACGAACGAATACGGGTGTTTTGCGTTTAGTATCCGTAAAAATACCCGCTTTACTATACTCTTCTATACTTTCATATAATTCAAAATAACCATGTGCAGCACTACCGCGGGCATGTACAATTCGCTCCGGTATACGCTCATGGTCAAAACTTGTAATTTTCTCTCGTAAAAGAAAATCTTCTAACAAGGTTGATCCTCGTTCGCCTGACTTTAGACTGTTATTGGTGTCGTTTACTTTAAGCCCTTGATTTGTAGTAAGGGGCTTACCTGTCATATCTTTTTTGAAATTTTCTAAGTCCTTAATTTTAGAAGTCTCCTTATTATCTTTTTCCATGGGATAGTGTGTTTTGTTAAGAGCGCTAAAATTATTGCTAACCTATTGTAATTATTAGCTGTGAAAAATTTAAAATGGGCTCAAACCAAAACATACCATATCACCGAATAATATGGATGTAGTAACAATCAATTATCAAATGGCACTTTTAATCACTGTTCATTTAAGAGTAGGCAAGCGAAAACATACCCCCAATTAGAAGGAAGAGAAAAGGGAACGTATTGTGGAGTTTATGATTTTGATAAACTCAATGCAATCAAAAGCAAAAATCTATTGCTTTAAGAATTCAAGGAGTTATTGTTGATATATTCTAAAAACTTAGGTTTGTACTGTTCCGATACTGTAATACGTTGTTTGTTAATGATAATTTGGCTACGCTCTATTACTTCAACATATTTAAGGGCAACTATAAAAGATCTATGAACCCGCATAAATTGGGAAGATGGTAAATCTTCTTCTAGACTTTTAAGACTCATTAAAGTAAGTATAGGCTTAGGATTATCTTTTAGCCATATTTTAATATAATCTTTTAACCCTTCAAAATAAAGTACGTCTGCTAGTTTAATACGCAGTTGTTTATATTCTGATTTTACAAATAGAAATTCCTTTGCTTCAGAAACTTTAGTAGTAGTTGTCTTTCCTTTGACCAAAGTAAACCAATCTAAAGCTTTGTTCGCAGCGGTCAAAAACTCGGCATAGTCAAAAGGTTTCAATAAATAATCCAAGGCCTCAACTTTAAACCCTTCCAAGGCATATTGATCAAAAGCTGTTGTGAAAATGACCCTAGTTTCTTTTGAAAGCATTTTGGAGAATTCCAGTCCCGTTAAATCGGGCATTTGAATATCTAAAAAAAGTAAATCTACCTTTTCCGTATTCAAAAATTGCATGGCCTCAATTGCGCTATTGCATTTCTTTTTAAGGGTTAAATAAGGTGTTTTATCAACATAACTTTCCACAAGATTAACCGCCATAGGTTCATCGTCAACAATCATGCAAGTAATTTCAATTGCTTCCATTTTACGTTATAATTTTTAGGTACACCGAATAAATACCATCTTTGATTTCCTGAACAAACTCATGTTTATTTGGGTATAGCAAATGTAACCTCTTTTCCAAGTTAGGTAGCCCAATACCGGAACCACTTTTATCAGTTTCCTCTTTTGGAAAGTTATAATTTTCTATTTGAAAAATTACACTGCTATCTTGCGTAATCATATCTATTGAAATGACACTTTCTTTATTTGCAGAAACCCCATGTTTAAAAGCGTTCTCTATTAGAGAAATAAATAACAAAGGAGCTATATTTATTTGTGGTTCACTTATAGGGAAACTAGATTCCACTGTTGTCTTATCGGTCAACCGTAATTTCATTAATTCAATATACTTTCTCATGAATTCTATTTCTTTAGAAAGTGGTACCATCTCGGTATTGGTTTCATAAAGTAGGTAGCGCATAAGCTTACCTAAACTATGAATGGTAGACTTGGCTTTATCAGGAGAAATATCTACTAATGAATAGATGTTGTTCAATGAATTAAAGAAAAAATGCGGCTGTAATTGGTATCGCAAGTGCTGTAACTCTGTCTGTAACTTAAAATTATCCGCTTCTTTACGTTCCGCCTCTGTTCTTACCCATCTTTTAGTGGTCTTAATGGCAATAGAAAAAAGTAGCGGTGCCGCATAAGTCAACATTTGTATATAAATGAACAATTTAAATGGTGGACCTACTCTTTCATTTTCCGGCGGACGATTCTTTATAAGCATACTGAAAAAGTTATCTTCAATAAACTCTTTCGCCAACATAAAAAATCCAATGATAATAATATTAAGAACTACGAAAATCAGTGTTTTTTTTGCAAATAGAAACTTATCGATCAGAATAAAAAAATTGAGATAAAATATGATTGCATAGAACAATACAGGTATTAGAAAATGGGCAATAAGTCTGCCGGTTTCTAAATTTTGCCCGTACGATAACGCAAAGGGTATACTGAACAGCACCAACCAAATGAGAAGGTGCTGGGCAATTATAATATTTTTATTCTTATACATAACTTATTATTCGTAGCGTAATGCTGTAATCGGGTCTAAAGCAGAAGCCTTTCTTGCTGGGTACCAACCAAAGAAAATACCGGTAACTGCACAAACTGCAAATGATATTATTATGGAATACATAGCAACACTCGTGGGCCAATGTAAGAACTTTTCTATAAAAACAGTAGCTCCAAGGCCTAAGATTACACCAATGATTCCTCCAGTAATGCTAATTAATACAGCTTCTATTAAAAATTGCATAAGAATATCCGATCCTTTGCCACCTACTGCCATACGAAGTCCAATTTCCTTGGTTCTTTCTTTCACGGAAACATACATGATATTCATGATACCAATACCACCGATCAATAAGGATATACTTGCTACTGCTACTAATAATACGGTAAGCATTTCACTGGTGGAGCTAAAAGTAGATATCAATTCTTCCATGGAACGTACGGAAAAATCATCATCTTCATTATCCATTAATTTGTGTTCGTTACGAAGAATATCCGTTACCTTTATCACCGCATCGGGTGCATCATCTTCACTAACCGCAGATGCCATAATCTGATTCAGATAATCTATTGCCAAAATTCTTTTTTGTACCGTGGTGTATGGGGCTATAACAACATCATCTTGGTCTTGCCCAAAAGTATTTTCACCTTTTTCCTCTAAAACACCAATAACTTTGAACGGTATATTATCAAAACGTATCATTTGCCCAACGGGATCTTGACCATCTGGAAAAACATTGTCAACTACGGTTTGCCCCAACACCACAACCTTTGAAGCTGATTTCACTTCCGCATCCGTAAACATGCTTCCGCTTTGTAACCCCACCACTTTAATGTCCAAATATTCTGGGTTTACACCATAAATGGTACTTGGCCAGTTGTTAGCACCGCTAATAACTTGTCCGCCACCGTTCACTACGGGAGTAATGTAACTTAATAATGTAGATTTCTCTTTTATGACATCATAATTTTTAAGTGTTAAGGTCTGTACATCTCCTCCACTACCCCTTGCAGGTCCCCTATCATCGGTTCCGGGGCGTATAGTTATCATGTTGGATCCCATACTAGAAATAGTGCTTCTAATACTTTCTTTTGAGCCCTCACCAATGGCGAGCATGGCAATTACAGATGCTACACCTATAATAATACCCAACATAGTAAGTAAAGTTCTAACTTTGTTTAGAACAATAGCTTTATATGCGATTTTAAGTAGATTTAATATTCTCATAATCAATGATCTTGTTGTGGTAGTTTAGCCAGTTCGGCAGCAGCTGATTGAATGTTGTTATTCTTGTAATCCTGAATGATATTTCCATCTTTCAAAACAATGGTTCTATTGCTAAAAGTCGCAATATCGGGCTCATGGGTAACAAAGGTTATTGTAATGCCTTGGCTGTTCAGGTCTTGGAATAAAGACATGATTTCGTAAGACGTTCTAGTATCTAGATTACCGGTAGCTTCATCTGCCAATATCATAACGGGATTGTTTACCAGAGATCTGGCAATGGCAACACGTTGTTGCTGCCCCCCGGAGAGTTGAGATGGTGTGTGATATAGCCTTTCGCCCAGACCAACCATTTGCAGTGCATGTATGGCACGTTCTCTACGCTCTTCATTACTTACGGCGCTATTATAGAGTAGCGGTAACTCAACATTTTCTATGGCAGATGTTCTTGCCAATAAATTATAGGATTGAAAAATGAATCCTATTTTTTCGTTTCTGATGGTCGCTAATTGGTTTCTGCTTAAATCTTTCATGCTCACACCATCAATCTCATATGTTCCTGAGGTGGGTTGATCCAAACAACCTAAAATGTTCAACATAGTACTTTTACCGGAGCCACTAGATCCCATTATGGTAACGAACTCACCTTCTTTTATGGTAAATGAAATACCTCTTAAGGCATGAACAGTTTCATTACCCATGGTAAACTCGCGCTTTAAATCTTGAATTTTTATAATTTCCTTGCTCATGATCTTTATCTTTTACCTCCCGGTGGTTTTGGCATAAACGGACTTTCTTCTGAGTTTCCGGTCAGCGGACCAGTTATTGTGGATTCAGATTTTAAGTTGTACACCAATTTATCACCCTCATTAATACCACTTAAAACTTGTACGTTTACCCCATCACTTGCCCCTAAGGTCACTTCCTTAGGCGAAATAGCGCCATTAGATTCCATAACCCATACCTTTGTAGAGCCTTCATCAGAATTATTAGGTCCACCTTGAGGTCTTTCCATAGCTAAGTTTTCCTGTTCATTATAAACCATCATTTCAGGTGGCGTGGGTTTAAAATTGATGGCCTTAGCTTCTACCGATAGCACATCTTTTAACTCTAAAGTGTAAATGGAAATCGTAGCCGTAAGTCCGGGTTTTAATCTTAAGTCAGGGTTATCCGCTTTTATCACCACGGTATATGTAACTACATTTGAAGTAATGGTTGGGTCTAATCTTACTTGTGTAACCGTGCCTTCAAATTCTTGGCCTTGGTATGCATCAACAGTAAAGCTTACACGCTGCCCCTCTTCTACCACTCCTATATCAGCCTCATCAACATCTGCTTCAACTTGCATCTCCTTTAAATCTTGTGCTATGGTAAATAATGTAGGAGTACTATAACTTGCCGCTACCGTTTGTCCTTCTTCAATATCTCTTGAAAGTATAACTCCATCTATTGGTGAGTAAATATTGGCATAACCTAAATTTGTTCTCGCCTGTTGTAAGTCGGATAAACGCTGTGTAACCGTACCTTTTGCAGTTTCATAATTGTAAACGGCATCGTCAAAATCAGACTTACTGATGACCTGATTGTCATATAATGTTTTTTGTCTTTCATAAATGGTCTGTAAATAATTACGGTTACTAACTGCGTTGTCATATGATGCTTGAGCTTGCACGGTAGCCGCTTTAAGGTTGGTCTTATCTAATTCGGCAATAAGTTGCCCTTCTTTGACTTCGCTATTGTAATCCACATATATTTTCTCTACCACACCGGATACTTGTGTACCTACATCAACCTGGTTAATGGGTTCTATGGTACCTGTAGCCGTTACCATAGTGGTTACATCTCCTTTTTTGGCCAAAACTGTTTTTGCCTCAATAGCAGTACTGTCGTCGCCTTTCATAAAACTGTAAGCTACAAGGGCTACGATCACTAATGCAATACCGCCTATTATGATTTTGTTTTTATTTTTCATTTTGATTAAAGTTTAATTTCGTTTCCTTGATAGAATTGTAATAATTGATGGTATAGTATGTTTAGATATTTTGATTGTAGGTAATTCTGTTGGGCATTGGTGTAAGTGTTTTGGCTAATTACAAGATCCGTAGTACTTAAATCTCCCAACTCGTATTTCTTTTGTGCAAGATTATAAGATTGTTCAGCGGCTTCTTGTGACGCCTCTGCAGCTACCAATTGTTCTTGTGAAGAAAGTGCGTTCTGGTAAGCGGTTTCCACCTTTTTAATGACCTCTTTTTCTACCGTTTGCTTTTGTATTTCAGCTTTTTCAATATTAAAAATTGCCGTCTGTACAGCAGACTTTGTCTGGTTTCTATTAAAAATTGGAATATTTAAGCTTAAGCCCAATCTTTGGTTAAAGTTGACATCCAATTGATCATAAAAAGTATTGTCGCTAATACTGGTATATCCGGAACCAAGACTCCCTGTTAACGATAATGTAGGTAAGTAACCACCTTTGGCGATTTCCAACTCTTTTTCGTTGATCAGAATATTGGTGTTACTGGCTTCTACTTCCGGCAGGTACGAAAGCGCATTGGTATAAATAGCTTCTCTATTTAATTCAAGGTGAAGTAAATCTTGATTTTCATCAACTGTTTCAATTTCTAAGTCCTCTAAAGGAGATAGCTCCAGTAATTGCTTTAAATCAATGATATTAAGCTCGTAATCATTTTTTGCGGCAATAACATTGTATTTGTTGGTTGCTGCCTGACTTTGCGCTTCAGTATAATCACTTAAGGCAATAGTACCTGCATCTAATCTAGATTTAGCCCTTAGCACTTCTTTTTCAGATGCATCTAAATTATTCTCGGCAATGGTAATACCTTCCTTACTGAATAAGGTTTGTAAGTATGATTCAAGAATACTGATAACAATGTTGTTTTTTGCTTCTTGCGCCAATAAGCTATTCTGTTCTATTAAAAGCTTATTCTGTTTTACTTGATTGGTTAACTGATTTCCTTGAAAAAGTGTTACAGAACTATTGATACCTAAATTGGTACTATGGATCTGATCAGAAACATAGTCGCTGGTAATAGGGTCTATAGATGTACCGCTAGAAAAATTTTGAGAAGCACTACCAAAAAGATTAGGAAGTTTTGCTGATTTTGCCGCGCTATAATCTACCTCTGAAATGCTTGTGTTCAAATCAGCATCTTTTACGGTAATATTGTTTTCAATGGCATATTCAATACAGTCTTCTAAAGACCATATTTTTGATGAGGAATTTGTTTTAACATCTTGAGCAAAACCAAAGTGAGCAAATAAAATGCTAGCTATGATTATAAATTGTTTCATTTAAGGTGTGTTTTTAATTAACACCTCAAAAGTGAAACTTTACACTTCTTTACTAAAAAGGAATAGAAGTCTACCTTTTTTGTTTATACGGAAAGTAAAATTTTATCGACGAATTTTTTTGGCAATTGCCGAATATTTCAACAATTGCCAATATGTAATTAGTTAAGTTGAGCCTTTTGTTTAACCGCCTGTAATTGTTGTTCTAAATCTTTTAAGCGTTCAACCTCTTCGTTACCGGGTATTTTATCTGCACCCCCAACGATATATGATAAATATGCTATTTGTGGTACTAACATCTGCTGTGGATACGCTCCTTCATCATTCTTAATGGCTTTTAATACGCTTTCTAAAGACTCTTTTCTGTCCCCTTTACTTTTTTTGATTTCAGCCTCTAATTTCGATTGAAATTTTCTGGCGTCGGTCAATAAATCCAGTACTTTATATTCAAATGCTAAATGCTCAGCAATAATTTTTTCGTCAATACCTTCATCGGCTAATCGTGGGTCCACTAAAATTTCAAATGGCTGCTCAAATGATTCATTATCAACCGTTAATTTTACAGTATAATTACCTGGTGGTACCATAGGTCCATTTTTGTAACTTCTGGAAGCCTTATCACTCCATGCTCCTTTTTGGCGCATATCCCATTGAAATCTGTTAATGCCTTTTTTAGTATTCAACGTATTATCAAAATAACTGAAAGACATGCTTAAACTCATATTGTCCACTTCTTCTTTTGTGGATTTTGTTTTAGTGGAATCACTGCTAATAGTGGCGATAGTTTGTTTGCTGGCATCCAATATTTCTAATTGTACATTGTTTTTACCATCTTTTGGTAAGTAGTAATCTATAAGTACCCCAGTTGAAGAATAATCAGGAAATCCTTTTGATCTTCTAGGTGTACGGTATCTGATTGTATTATCCGGTTGAAATAATACAGGGGTATCTTTTAACGATGATATTGCATTATTTCTTAAACTGGTGATGTTGTCCAATACCCAAAAGCCGCGGCCCATGGTGCTTAAAACTAAATCACCTCTATAAATTGTAATATCGGTAATTGGTGTTACGGGCAAGTTCTGTTGAAACGGCTTCCAATTTTTACCATCGTTCATGGATACGAACATTCCATATTCAGTACCTGCAAACAATAGCCCTTCTTGAACAGGGTCTTCGCGTAATACTTTGCTGGTATAGTCAGACGGAATTCCGTTGGTCAACAACTCCCAAGTTTTACCATAATCTTCCGTTTTATAGAAATATGGAGTAGTATCCCCCAACAAATGTCTGTCAACGGAGATATACGCTTTCGCGGGATTAAATTGAGATGGCTCAATAGATTCCACTCTACCCCCTATTAGCATTTTCTTAGGCGTTACGTTCGTCCAAGTTTGTCCGCCATCTTGCGTTAAAGAAACTACGCCGTCGTTGGAGCCTGTCCAAATCAATCCTTCTTTTATTTTAGATTCCCTAATAGAATATAAGGTGCTGTAATATTCTTCACCTGTGATATCCCTAGTGATCGGGCTCCCCGAGTTTACTTGTTTGTCGGCCTCAAAAGCGGTTAAATCTGGCGAGATTGTTTCCCAAATAACCCCGTCATTTCTGGTCTTATGTACAAACTGTGAGCCCATATAAACAACATCTGGATCATGTGGTGAGACATGAATTGGTGCTACCCTTTGAAATCTATATTTTAGGTCTTTAGGATTATGCCCATAGATGTTGGATGCTCCAATGGAGTATTCCCTGCCAACTCCCGTAATCTTGTTATAAACACTAAAACGACCTTTACAGTTATTGTAAACAATATTGTGATTACCAGGTTTAGGAATAGTGGGTCCGGTTTCACAACCACCTACATCTATCATGGTCTGTGAGCTTCCTTGTACAGCTGTGGCACTTGGAGCAGAACTAGGTATGGCTATCGTTGTATTATCTTGTTGCGCGCCATAGATCCAATATGGATATTGATCATCCACAGCAACTTGATAGATTTCTGCGGTAGGTTGATTGAATTGAGAAGACCAGGTTTTACCTCCGTTATGAGAAACATTGGCACCGCCGTCATTACATTGAATCAACAAATCTGGATTGTTTGGGTTCAACCAGATATCATGATTGTCACCATGTGGTACGGACATCATTGTCCATGATTTTCCACCATCTGTAGATTTTAAAAGCGGATTGGCATTGGAATAGACAATATCAGGGTTTGTAGGGTCTAGTTCAATATTAGTGTAATAAAAAGGTCTATTTACAAGACCTTTATTGCTTGATGTCTGTACAAAACTTTTACCCTGATCAATAGATTTGTATACTCCGCCCTCATCACCAGGAGCTTCAATTACTGCATAGAGAATACTTGAATCCACGGGGGATACGGCTAAATCTATTTTTCCGATCAAACCCTGTGGTAGTCCCTCTTCCAGTTTTATCCAGTCCTTACCTCCATTGACCGATTTATAAATACCACCTTCTTTATTTTCACCACCAGAGATGATGGTCCACGGAGTTCGTTGTGCTTTCCATGCGGCAGCGTAAACCACATTAGGATTGCCCGGTAACAATTCTAGATCGGCAAATCCTGTAGTATTGGATATATGCAACATTTTTGTCCAAGTAGTTCCACCATCCACTGTTTTGTAAATACCACGTTCTTCATTTGCCTTGAATGCATTACCAATAGCGGCCACCCAAACCACATTACTATTGGTAGGGTCAATTTCTACCGCTCCGATCTGTCCTGCATTTTCAAGTCCTATATGACTCCAGGTTTTACCACCGTCTATAGATTTGTACATGCCTTTTCCACTAATGATATTACTTCGTAATCCATCAGAACCTGTACCAACATATATAATATTAGGGTCGTTTAGCGCAACTTCAATGGCACCTATGGAGGGAGTATCGAAAAATCCATCGGATATATTGTTCCAAGTTGTACCGTAATCATCGGTTTTCCATACACCAGCACCGGATGCACCTAAATAGAAGGTACCTGGTAACATGGGTGTACCTGTAACAGTAGTTACACGACCACCTCTTTGTGGACCAATAGTTCTATATTCCAGTGCAGAAAAGTCTTGGGATAAAAGTGTTGTGGTAAGTAAAATAAACGATACGGAAGTAAGGTAACGAAATAGCGTTTTCATTGTAGTGTACAGATAGGTTGGTTAAAACCTAAAGTTACTTAAACCTAAACGCAAAACATACCGCTAATGTAATTTTTATGATTTTGATAGTATCCAACGGATAAATTGAGATTCATATGGTAAGCAATGGCTATTTTACCTAAAACTATTAAGCGGGTAAAATCAGAAACTTATTGTTTCTTTTCTTTTTTGCCTGAATCTTTAAGTTTATCGTTTTCCCAGATACCACTGATAACGGAGCCTTCTTTTGAATGAAAAATTCCTTTTCCGTTTCGTTTGTCATCTTTCCATTGACCTTTGTATTTATCTCCATTGGGCCAAAAATAGGTACCTTCTCCACTACGCATATCATTTTCATAGCTGCCAATGTAATATTCGCCATCTGGCCAGTAAAATGTACCGTATCCTTCACGAGCATTGTCTTTCCATTGCCCTTCATACCTACTGCCGGTTTCCAAAAGCGCAATACCTGAGCCGTTGGCCTTGTTGTTTTTTACTTGACCTACATAATGCAATGCAGTTCCCTTCTTTGTGCTAAAACTAAGATATTCACCAAAGGATTTATTGTTCAATTGCTTACGCATATTGTTCAATTGTACACGTGCTTTCTCCAGGGCAAAACTTAAGGAGTCAATACTCCTAATTTCCGTTTGACTAATTGGGTTGACGGCAACGGAATCTTTTAAAAGGTCAGTTTGGTTTATTTCAAGTTTTGCTCTGCTATCATTCTGCATAAGTTTTTCTGCAAGTGCAATTCTTAAAGGAATAACAGAATTCAGTTCTTCATGATTTTCTAGGGTAGAATTGTATGAAGCAATAGCCTTGTTATAATCACCTTCAATAAGTACGGAATCAATGGCCATTAACTCTTTATTGCCAGTAACCAATACATCTAGTTCTTCTTTTGCCTTACTACTCTCACCGATTTCATTTTGAAGCGAATTAGATTTTATGCCAAAATAAATTACCAATACAGTAAGTATGGCAAGTAAGCCGTAAAGTGTAATATCCTTTTTCTTCATACTCTTTTAATTGCGGTACCTATCTAGTCCGTTAAATGAATTTCTGGAAGTTTGTTCTTAACCTTTCTAAAATCTGGAGAGAAGTATACATGAAAGCGCATGGCCCAACTATGTTTAAAAAATCCACCATTGGCTAAATCTTGGCCTTGGGAATACATGGCACCCGCAGCCACGGTCAACCTAGGTGTTAGTATATATCCTAAGGTAGTTGTAAGTCGTAAATCTTCCATAGGGCTGGCTACTACCGCTTTTCCACTTTGCATGATCAATTCTGCCTCTGGAGCTACGTACAATGTTTTTGGTTTTAACTTGTGATTGTTCAATGGAATTTTCATTCTGAACATGTAACGCCATCTATTTCTAAAAATATACTCGCTATTCTCGGCAAAACCTTGGGTCCATCTATGCTCTATACGAATACGGTGATAAATCATCATACTTTCCAAAGCCTGTGCAAATTGATACTGATGCCAAATACGCCATTCGGGCACTAAATTACGATCAGTTGAAGATTCATCAGTATTAAAATTCAATCGGAGCACACCACCTAAACGTACATTGAAATATTTAGAATGTATATACCCTATAGCATGTCTGTTATAGACTTGGGCTACCTGACCTACAAAAGGTGTAGCTTCTGTTTCTTCAAGTCTTAAGTGTGTTTGGGCATCCCAAAACAAGCGTTTGCCAATACGTATGTTTCCGTATGTATTGATCCAGGTTTTAGTAGTGAGGTCCTTATACTTAGAATACTCGGGTAACACCTCTGGCTCCTCTTCTTGTGAAATACCATGGAATGCTGTTAGAAAGCAAAACAAAAACAATCCTTTTATTATGTATGCACCAAACGATTTCATAGACTATTGCTTTGTGTTTTGTACATTCAACATTTCTAAAATTACTGAAGGGTCCTTTTCTTTTTTCAGTTTACGTTCCAGCTTTTTGGTATCCTTATCCTTTAGCATTATTACCGTATGGTAAGTGGCGTTAATATGCTCATTTAAATTGAAGGTGTTTTCACATGTGAGCGATTGTTCTATTTGCTTTAAGAAATAGGGTTCCAGAATTTTAGTGTAAGCAGATGTTATTCTCTTTTTAATGTCTTCATCCATTAAGGTTGCCATAAACGGATTCCAAATACGATCGGTATATGAATCTTGTATGGTACTTTTAAATGTGGGCATGTTGGATACTGTAACGGATAATTCATTTAAATTCTTTAAACAGGTAAGCGTACTTCTAGCCGCGGTTAATCTGTTTTGGGCAGATTTTACTTTAGAATAATCGTTCAGCGTAGCGCTCGCAAAAGACTTTAATTGACGTAAGGCGGATAAATAGTTTACAGGAAGGCTGGTTCCCATAGAATCAATGAACATCACTAAAGAATCGTTTTGAACAATAATTTCCTCTTCAAGATTAGCCAGTTCATTCTGTCTTTTTTCCTGAGCAAGGGTTTCTTTTACTTCGTTTGCAATGGCCTGTATACCATCATATCCCATTTTGGTAATGGTTTTAATATAAGAAGTACTAGTAGCATCAGAAGAAGGTACAGTTGAAGTAGGTATTGTATACTCTCTTGTAGAGGTGATACTATCCATCTCAATAGCAATGGTCATTTTAGGTTTAGGTAAATCCTCTGCAAATACGTGATCCAATAATTGTTTACGTGAAGTATATTCTAAAATGGATAAAGAATCATAGCGTACCATTTCTTGAATAGGCGTTAAAAAATCCTTCTTTATTTGAAGTACCGTGTTGTATTGATATGCTGTAGTTTCATCTGACAGCTTTAAAATATTCAATTGTGAGTTATGTAGGATGGATTCACTTAATTCCCTCGCTTTTTTATAATATGCTACCGTACTATCAATTTCATCTCTTTCTAATGAATCTAATGGGTAATAAGGCACCTTTACCTTAAACTCCGGAAGAAAATCAGATTTACCCAACGCTGATAAAATATCGTCTATTTCTTGATAGCGCAAAGCATTTTGTTTTAATAACTTAGGTAGATTGTTTTGATGAAGTGTATTGACATCTTCTTGAGAAAACTGAATATCAAGTGCAGCAATATAAGAGGCATCTAAATTTATAATTTTCGTTTCGCCGGAATAATCTTTAAATGCGGTTATGGTCTTATGTTCATTATCATCATCTACACGTATAGACTGTAATAGACCATCTTTAAAAAACCAGCTTTCAGATTGGTCAATTCCGTTAGTTGGAAATAAAGACCACTCATCATGTGCCACACCATCCCTTAAAAACCTACCAACTAAGGTGTAATCTTCATTATTGATACTGAAATTTTGCTGGGGCACCCCGTCATCAAAAGTAATGACACTTTTAAATAAGGTTTCTGAAATTTCGGAATCTTCGATCTGCTCTTCTAAAATGGTCCACTCACCATTTGGTTTGCCCATCTTTATTTTTCCCGTAGAAGTTTTTTGAACACCACTAACCAATACACGGTATTGATAATCAATAACTTCAGATTGGCTTTTGGAGTTGAATTCCCCAAATTGAAATTTCCATGGACCATTGGCCGTACCATCCACAAAGCTACCTTTAAATTGAAAAGAGTAATCTTGTTTTTGTAAAAGCTCTTGAAGATTGGAGCGTAACACTAAAAAGTCGCCTTCCAGTACTGTGTCGTTATCAACAATTTTATACGTGTAGGTTGCCTTACCGTTGTATTTGCCAATTTGTAACGGTCCGTTGTAATTTTTGACCTCTTGGGCATTCAACAAATTTGTAATACTGAAACAACAGCATACAATAAATAATAGTAATGGGTTGATAGTTAGCCTAATCATGCCGCAAAAAAACGAAAATAGATTCAGACTAGTAAATTAGAACCGTATGATTTTTAACTTTTTATTAAAAGTTTTTGATCTATTCAGAATGAAGCAATAAAAGCTATAAAAATTACGGAAGTCTCAATAATATTATGAAAAAGTATGCAAAAAAAGACCTGTACCATTAATTCCTATCAATGCTAATGTACTGTTTTATCCAAATTTGGATATTAAGTACCCTGAAAAGCCATAATAACGTTATCGAAATTTTTCATTTTTAGATCTTTAGGGCCAATTCCGAAGTAAATAGTAGAACTGCCACCAAACTTATCTAAGTTATTGCCATCAGTTTCAAGTTGTAGAAGTAATTGGTATTTTTTAGATAACTCTAAAATTTCAGACTTTTTAGTATTCCATTCATCTTGTGAAGTAATTTCTAATTCAATTTCCGCAAAACTATATGTTACACTAGATTGAATTGAACGATCATAACCTAATACTTGATGAAAACTATCTATATCTAACTCAGTTAAATGTTGTATATATTCGTAGGTAGAATCATAGAAATCATGAAAATATTCATAACTATCTTGAAAATTTTTCAAGATAATACTCTCATCATCAGGCATGGTATACGATTCAAAATATTCAATCTTGGAGGGTTCAAAAATTCCTTCACTGAAGTAATTCAAGGGAAATTCTGTTCTAATTAATTCGTCTGTGCTTTCTTGAAAAATAACTTTATAAGAATTTTTCTTGTTTAGGAAACCTGGCCATTCTTTATCAATATAAATAAAAACATAAATTATTCCGGTAGCTGGTAATTTGTTAGAGACATCATAAATATTGATTTCCTCTAAGTTGTATTGAGCACAAAAAGTAAGAAACTCATTGTCCATTTTGGGCCAATTGAAGTTAATGGGTAAATCTGGTTTACCTCCAATTTTTGATGAACCTATATTGATATCCTTATCATCTTTAGCTATTGTTTTTACACCCACAGTAGGTTGAATCAATTCACTAAGTTCTATTTTACAGCTATAAGGAACATTAAAATCTGAGTTTAGTATTTCATTTTTGATCTTTGACAAGTTGTCTTGACTGTTACCCATAATGGAATATAAAATAATAACTAAATAAAGGTAGCTATTATTTCTTTTACTCATTTAATGACATTTTTTTCAAAAAGATAAAAGTAGTTGTCTACCAATCAATTGGGAAGTAATCCTTTAAAAATTTGCCACACCAATGCTTACCGGTATTTATACCGTCAAATAATGGATCCATAACTCTGGCTGCACCATCAACAATATCTAGCGGAGGCTGAAAATCGTGTACTTCTTGTTTCTTTTTCGCTAATTCCGCTGGATCCTCATCGGTAACCCAGCCAGTATCCACAGCGTTCATGAAAATACCATCTTTTGCAAGTTCGCCAGCTGCGGTATGCGTTAACATATTCAATGCGGCCTTCGCCATATTGGTATGCGGATGGCGCGATTCCTTAAAGAAACGGTGGAATTTACCTTCCATGGCCGTAACGTTGATAATATGTTTTTGACCGGTATTTTCTTTTTTCATCATTTCAGCCAAACGATTGCACAGTACAAAAGGTGCAACGGAGTTGACCAATTGAACCTCGATCATTTCAGTAGTTTCTATCTCTCCTAATTTTAGTCGCCAACTGTTGGTTTTACGTAAATCTACTTGTTGAAGATCGGCATCTAATTCGCCAGTTGGGAAAACCTCCTGGGTAACCAATGCATTGTCAAAACTATACGGTATTTGTGATAGTTGAGCGGAAGCTCTTAAACCAATACCAGGTTCTGGTCCGTGCCATGTAACCGGCATGTTTTGATTTGGTGATGCTTTTGAGCTGAATGTTTTAAGCTCTTCCAAACAACTTTCATGGTCGCTTAAAACCATTTGGGCAAATTTTGGTAACGATGAGAATTCACGCTCCTCGTTCTCCATTAAGTGATGGTAGAATCCTGCTGGTCTACGCACTGTTTGCGCAGCATTGTTGATCAAGATATCAAGTTTGTCATATTGCTGTTCCACAAAATTGCAGAAGATTTCTACACTGGGTATATGGCGCAAGTCTAGACCATGAATTTTAAGTCGGTGCCCCCACTCCATAAAATCTTCCTCTTTGGAAAAACGTAATGCAGAATCTACAGGAAAACGTGTGGTAGCAATGACCGTTGCGCCTCCACGAAGTAACATTAAGGTAATATGATAACCAATTTTTAAACGTGAACCGGTAATCACCGCTACCTGACCTTTAACATTTGCAGTCTGAAATCTTTTGGCATAGTTGAAATCGCCACAATCTGTACACATGGTATCATAAAAATGGTGAAGCTTTGTAAACTCGGTCTTACAAACATAACAATTGCGAGGGGTAGTAAGCTCCGGCAAATCTTTACTGGCCAATTCGGCTGCAGGTAGTAATTTTGGCGCAACAAAGACATGGGCTTCACGCGCACTACGAATTCCGGTTTCTTTACGGGCATGTTTGTCACGAACAGCCTGCTTTCTTTTTTCATTTCGTTTGGCGTCCTTTACCCGTTTAGCAAATTCTTGTTTGCTAGGGCGAGATAATTGACCGGCAGCTTTAATTAAGGCAATACGTCTATCTTCGGGAATTTCAAAAATCTGGTTGGTGTCGTTTACCAAACGATTTAAAATGTCAATACAACTTTCAATCTCGTTTAAGTCGATTTCTGTTTCTTTATACTGCTGTTCTTCCTTCATGATACTACCTTAATAAGGACAAAAATACTAACAATGCTTAAAGTACGGTAATGCGTACTTTCTTCTTTTTTAATCGGGTGTTGTTCAATTTATTCGCAAGTTCTTTTGATAGACTTTTAGGTACCGCAACAAAAGCGCAATCTTGCTTTAGTTCTATATCTCCCAATTGGTCTCTATTTAAGTCGCCTAGTTTAAAGAAAAGTCCCGCAATATCACCTTTGGATATTTTATCTTTTCTTCCGCCAGAAATAAATAAGGTTTCCCAAAACGGATCACCTAATCTTTTTGAGGTATTTATTTTAATTGGGGTCGATGCTTCCATAAACTCGGGTAATTTTTCCTTATCCCATTTTAAAACATAGGCTGTTCCCAATTCATTTACACGCGCAGTTCTACCATTACGGTGGGTAAACTCTTCTATACGATGTGGTAATTCGTAATGAACAATGAATTTTATTTCGGTAATGTCAATGCCCCTAGCAGCAAGATCAGTTGCCACCAAAATTCTGCTACTGCCATTTCTGAATTTAATAAGCGCACGTTCGCGATCACGTTGTTCCATACCACCAGAAAAGCATTCGTGCAAAATACCTTGTTCGCTTAAAAAAACGCTTACACTTTCAATACTATCCTTGTAATTACAGAAAATAATGCCAGGTTCTTCACCAATAAATTCAAGTAACTGAACCAAAGTGTTCAGTTTGTCTTTTTCTTTGGAAACAACAGTGCTAATGGTTAACTGTGATGGAATTTCTTTTTTTAGAAAATTAATTCTTCTTGGATTTTCCATACCCACAAATTTTGGGATTTTAACGCCCTCGGTCGCAGAGGTAAGAATGCGCTTTTTAAGGTTTGGCAATTCTAGCAAAATTTCTGTCATTTGCTCTTCAAAACCAACTTCGAGCGATTTATCAAACTCATCAAGTACAAGCGTATTAATATGGTCTTTGGTGAAACGATCTGCCATAAAATGATCTAAAATTCTACCAGGTGTACCAATTAAAATGGCAGGTGTATGTTTTAGTTCAATCTTGTCCTTGGACATTGCCCTACCGCCATAAATGGCATTTACCTTAAAACCGGTACCCATATCACGCAGCACTTGCTCTATTTGAATGGCCAGCTCACGAGATGGCACTAAAATGAGCACTTGCACTTCAGGATTGTTTGGGTCTAAAAGGTCTAGGACCGGTAATAGAAACGCCAAGGTTTTACCAGTACCCGTGGGTGAAAGTAATATGGTGTTGTCTGACGAAGAAATGGTTTCCAACGCCAATTCTTGCATAGGGTTTAGCGCATTGATATTCAATTTTGATAAAATATCCTTTTGATTTTTCATGCGTTATAACCCTTTAAAAATATGATATTATGCTTCTTGAAGATCTCGTTTAGATTTTCTGTATAAGTAATTTGGAAAAATACTTCTTTTAGCAAATCTGTTTAATTTGTTGGCATTGATCATCTTTTGGAAGATAGGTTTTGTAACTCCAAAATATTCGTACGTAGCACCATCAACAAAAGTAACTTCTAAAACAAGACCGTTATGTTGAAAATCTGCAATGCCAGAAGTAATGCTTTCTTCGTAAGCTTCTTTATTGGCTTCTTTAGTTTCGGGAGCAATACTTACTAGAAAGTGGTAGCCGTCAATAATTCTACGACTTTGCACTTCTGCCTCTTCCCTCTTTTCATCACCCTCTTGAAATTTATCTGGATGCCATTCTTTAACCAAGTTTCTGTACTTGGTTTTTAAGACTTTAAGTTCAATTTCCTTCTCTACCCCAAAAAGTTTTTTGTATTCGTTGATACGTTTCATAACACAGCTTTTTTGCGGCTGCGAAACTACGTCTTATTTTTATGTGAACACCTATAAGATCTTGAAATAACGAAAAATAGAAGGGTTTTAATTCAGCTAGTCTTTTTTAAGTCCGTTTTGTAAGACCGACTTAATACCGGCAAGATTTTCTGAAAACTCCATCATTTGCGATAAAACCTGAGCCATTTCGTTGGCATTGCCAAAACCTTTGATTTTATTATTCTTTACAAACTGCTCTTTTATGTCAGACCATCTTTCATTTTCATCTATAGAAAGCTGTCCGATTAATTCGTTGTATTTCAATAAATTAGCCTCTGCTGACCCGGTAAGTGTCTGTGCTTCATTTTCATAATGAGATCGTAATAAGGTGTTTAATTCCTTATCGTTCATTATTGGAACAATTTGGGCAACAAGTTTGTTCATATCCCTATAGGAACCTTGTAGTTTAAAAGCAGGTTCGGTTCGGTATTCATCTTGCATAGCTGCACTTTTAATATAGGTGGCATTAACCTTTAAGAGCACATCTCTAACCTTAAGAACCTTTTCCAATACTTTTTTATATTCCTCAACCTCTTGACTGGAATGGTTTCCTTTTAGTTGACCTTCATCCGTTTTAGATTCTATTTGGTTGACCAAGGTATAGACATCTTCAAACTCCTTGCTTGCCAATTGTTGTAAAATGGGGTTTGCAGTGAGCGAGTTTTCAATTAAACTCAATCTGAAAAGATGTTCGGTTTCTCCGATGATATCACCAAGGTTATAGATATCTGCACGATTTGCCAACATATCTGGAATCTTAAATTTCTCTCCACTTTCCGTATAAGGGTTACCCGCCATAATCACACAGAACTTTTTGCCCCTTAAATCATAGGTTTTAGGTTCATTGTCATAAACCCCTTCTATTTTACGGGTACCATCTGATAAAGAAATAAATTTCTGAAGAAATTCTGGGTTACAGTGTTGAATGTCATCTAAATATAACATAACATTGTTTCCCATTTCAAAAGCCAAGTTCAGCTTTTTTAGTTCTTCCCTTGCCGCACTATTATTTGCAGATGCGGGGTCTACGTTGGTGACTTCATGACCAATTGCCGGACCGTTAATTTTTACGAATATTAAGCCCAATCTGTTGGCTATATATTCCATTAACGTGGTTTTTCCGTAACCAGGCGGAGATATTAAAAGCAACATACCCATTCTATCGGTACGTTTATTGACGCCAACCGTACCTAGCTGTTTTGCCAGGTTATTACCGAAAATGGGGAAATACACTTGGTCGATCAACTTATTACGCACAAAAGAAGTAAGCACCCTAGGTTTAAACTCTTCTAGTTTTAAATCATTTTTAAGTTGCTCCGTTATTTCTAATTTGGTCTTTTTAAATTTTTGAAATGCCGGTACCTCACTGGTTACGAACAATCTCATTCTAGAAATAAAATCATGGTAATTAAAGATATACGTACCATTGTTTATGGTGGTATGGGAGCCTCTTAATTCTTTAATGGTTTCGTTAGGTGAAACAGATTTAATTTTTGAGGTGGATTCATCTCTGAACAATAAAGCCCCAACAATTTCAAGCGTATATCTTTTAAGATCTATTCCTTGGCTTTCTTTTTCTTTGGTTTTTAAGAATGCGGCCACCCATTGTTTAGCTAAACGAACTTTGTCCTCTAAACTAACCGTATCTTCAATGCTCTTTTTAAATTTTAAATCTGCCTGTTGTGATTTTAGGAATTTTATAAAGTCTTCTTTCAATTGTATTGCCACACTGCTGTAAACAAACTCAGAATCAGATTTAAGTTCTTCAAATATATAGGAAGCAATATCTTCACTCAGCAATGGGTCATAGAGGGCAGTATTTTCTCCAAATTGAGCTACTAAACCCTGTATTTTTTCAACGACAGAAGAATATTCGTTAGATGTTGGAAAGTACTGTAGAACCTCACCTGCTGTTTTTAGACTTTTATCCAACTCGTTTTTCACCTCTTCATTTAAACTGTTCCAGAAAAATTGGGCATATCCTCTTATTTCTGGTCGGTAAGTAAGCAAACCTAATTCATGATGCTTATGAACCAATAACTTTAATAATCTTGATGCATCTACATCATGAACACCTTTTACATAACCTTCAGAATAGTCATTTCTACTCTGTTCTTGAACAACCTTCAATAATTCTTCATCATTTAGCGATAGTAATTCATCTTCGCTAAAATTAGAAAACAGTTTATAGGCTAAGTAGGCACCTCTATAGATTTCATCGGTTTCAGATACGTACTCTTGGTTCCATAAATGCCTATTGTTTACAAACTCCTCATTATCCAATTGTTTGTAGAAATCGGTCCCCGTTAAATGATAATTTAGTTCATTGTCATGAAAAACAATGGTTAAATCCAATTGCTGCTTGTTAACACCAAATTTGTGCTTTCCTAACCTTATGACACTGTCGCCATCTTCATAAAGGTCAAGTTTATCCTTTAACTTTCTAAGTGCATCCTCTCGGGCAGTTTTAAGTTGGGTCTCTATCTCTTCAGCCTTGCCACTATCATCTAACTCCTGCAGTTGGGTAATGATGTCGCGAAGCTTATTGATCATTAGGTCCGATGCAAAATACCCGTTGATTTCAACCGCAGTATTAAAACTCTGTGCCTTCTTTTGAACTCCTTTTAAAATACGTTTAGAAGCATTGGTCAATGCGCTTGACTTCTTATTTCGTTTTTCAATTAAGGAATTTTTTCGGGCATCAAAAGCGGCGTACACCTCTTCTCTTTTTTCAATGATGATTTCAATAAATTCTTCAAAATCCGTGAATTTGCCCTCAAGCTCCTCGAGTTGAATAGATGTTTTGGTTTGATATTCATCGCACTTCTCAGGAGTGGTTGCCATGTCAATATAATTGATGATACTTTGATCAATCAACTTTAATTGAGCGGCAAATTCTGCCTTTGCTTCAGATATGCCCAAAGAATTTCTTTTGTTCTTTAAAGCCGCCTTTAGCTCATTTATCGTGGAAAAAATCAACGATATATCATCTATTATTTTAGTGGAATGTGCAGTATCCTCTATCTCTAAATTTGAAACAATATCAATCAACATTTCAAGATCGGTACTGATTTCATTGATTTCCTCTTCCTTTTTCTTGGCTTCTATTACCTTTTCAACGGTATCTATAAAACTCTTTTTTTCTTCTAGAGCTTTATGGTAAGGTTGTAAGGCATTCGGATTCAATAAAAACTGTACGCAGCGCTCAGATATTTTTTTAGTTTGAGCTTCAATTTCTTCTTCTAATGATTTAAGAAATTCCAGGTCAATATATCTAACCTCTTTTAGCGAAATGACCTCACCCCTAGTGGATCGTAAACGCGTTAAAAGTGCTACGAATTCATCAATACTTTTAAAAGATGTGCTTTTAATTTTATTGAATAGTTCCGATGAGTTTTTTTGAATTTCCTTAGATTGATTTTGAGCGTTTTTACGAAGCTGTACAACCTTCTCAAATTCATCTATAGCGGCATTGGAAGCTTTGTTGATTTCCTCTATAGGAATATTAAGTTGATGCGTTTCCGGTTCTGGCAACCAGTAATATGCATCTATAATATCTTTTGAAAACTTGGCGATATCACTGTAGAGACCCGCATAGTTGTCATTTTTGTTCAGCAAGGTAATTAAGCTGTTTACTTCAGCCATTGCCCGCACAATGTCCTTATTGCCAATTTTGTACAACAAAGTATCTTCATGTTGCGATGGCATATAATCACCTTTCAAATAAGGAGTTTGCCAAATTTGTACCACGTGGTGTTTCGTCTGCTCCTGCTCCGTCTTAAAATAGCATAGTTCACCATTTTCTAAAATGGTAAATCCGTTACAAATTATTGGTGTTTTTATAACTTGACTAATGATGTTGAAGGACATCAGATTATAAAGTCCTTCATTGGCTGCATAAAATACGTAAAGAAAATCTTCACCGTTAGGCGATACAATGCGTTGCTGAAATTTTACATTCGGTATAGCATTGTCAAAAATGTGATATTCTCCGGTTTGTAAATAATATCCGGTTGGGAAAATGATTCCTTGATCATCGGGAAGAAGAATACAGGCATCTTTTACAGATTCTATTTTCTGTACCTCTTTCATTTTATCGTTAAAGACAAAATAACGAGGCAACTCCTGAAATGGTTTTATTTCTAAAACCAACAAGTTTCCTAAATCTCCAAAACGATACTGACCATCATCTAAAGTCTGGTCTACATACTCAACAGGTTCATCAAAAATACCTTTGCCTTCTTCGGTATTATCTTCAATTTTAATGGTTAGGTCACCACCAATGGTTTCAACAAATACACGATCTTTAATAGAAACATGTGAGTGCACACCATAGCGGTGCATGTCCCTACTTGCCTCTTGCCACTTAAATTCTTGCTGAACAGGAAATTTATATTCATGTTCACTTCTGTTGTCAACATATTTTAAGGTGTTGTTGACCAATAACCATTTAAAGGTTTTTATATCTGTAGGGCTATCGCTTAAACGAAAGACCATATGTAGATAATTACCAATGATGGCAAAATTGGAGAATATCGTATTCCTGTAATATTTGTACAGATTGGTGAAATCTGTTTTAAAAGTATCATCCTCTAAAAGACCAAGGTCTATTGCCTTAAAGCTATTGTCCTCAAAGTGATAACAACTAAAAACATCTTTAATGTTGATGTCCGTCCTTAGCCCAAAATGAACATTATAACCAAACAGACACGTATTGCCAAAAGAAACAATATCCCGTGCAATACAGTTGTTCTCCGTATTGATCCGGTCATTAGCAATAAGCTTGGTCTCCAATGAACCAAAAACTGTTTTTCTGTCATTGTTAAGGTCAATTAACTTGTTCTGTAACAGCTCTTTTTGCTTCTGTAATCTATTTTTGATAACATCATATGTGCCACCGTCCAATACATGCTCTTCCGTAGTGTCTGTTTGGGTATGCTCTGCCATAAAAATTCTTAGGCTTTTAAATTACATTATTAATTTAGTTGAAGTAATAAGCTTTGGTGTTAACGCAATTTCTTATCACTCATTCCTAAACCTTTGGCAAGGTTGAATAAATTGCTGAACAAGGTTTGCTCATCATTATCGCTGGACTTGGATTTTAGGTCCATCAATAAATTTGCAATGGTTAAATTCTTAAGATCATCTGAAGAAATACCATATTTATCAGCAAATTCTTTCACCTTTTCCAAAAGGTTGCCCTTTACGTCATCACTACCTAAAATAGCATCTTTTACATCTTGAATGTTGGTACTGTTAGCTACGAGCCTGTCATAACCTTTACCTTTGGTAATTTGCCCGATAATCTGGTCAAAGAACATTGTTTCACCACCAACAATATCAATTTTGGCAGCTTTTAATGCATCTCCAATAACTTGTGCTTGAGCATCGGCAATATCTTTCTGGATATTAATTTGAGCCAGGTCAATTTGTAATTCTTTGTCTAAACGCAGCTTGAACTCTTCATGCTCTTTACCAACACCATCTAATTTCTTCATGGCATTCGCTTTTTCTTCTATACCGGCAGCATCTGCTAAGGCTTTCTCTTTAATTACATCTGCTTCCGCTAAACCATCTTTACGTTTTGCTTCCGCTTTAGCCTCAATACCTGCAGCCTCTGCTTTTGCCTTTTTCTCAATGATAAGCGCCTGAACAACACCTTCACGCTCATAGGCATCTGCCTTGGCATGCATTACTTGTGCTTCTGACATACCAACGGTAGCTTCTTCTTTAGCTTGTGCTTCAGCCAAAATCTTACGTGCTTCTGCTTCTTTCTCACTAGCTTCTTTATGTGCTAGGGCTTCAATATTGATTTCCTCCGCTTTTTGCTTAGCTGCTTCTTTTTGAGCCTCGGCCGCTTTGATCGTTTTGATCAAATCTTCTTGTGCATTAGCTTCAGCAATGGTGATCTTAACTTGTTTTTCACGATCTGCAGTCTTGAAAGCTTCAATGTCTTTCATGTTCTCCTGCTCTTCCACTACTCCTTTTTCTAGGGTAACACGATCACGAATAACATCTTGAATATTCTTTTTCTCAACTTCTACTACTTTCTCTTTCTCTATTTGAGCCAGGGTAACAACTCGCTCTCTTTCCGTAGCCTCTAATAAACGGTCTTTTTCAACTCTTTCGGTTTCAACAGCATCTGTACGTTGTTTATTTTTCAACGCTACAATAATTTGTCGCTCCATATTCTCTTCGGCAACCTTTACCTTTTCTTGTGTTGCAATACGTGCGGTTTCAGACTTTAAACGCTCTTCTTCGGCTACTTTTAAAGTTTCTGCTTCTTCGCGAGACTTTATGTTAGAGATTTCTCTTTTTTGTTGCTCCTCTTTTTCCGCTAATTGCTTGTCCAGCTCAAGAATAGCCTCACGAGCTTCAACATCTTGTTTACGGATTATTTTCTCCTCATCGCGCTTAATAAGATTCGCTTTAATGTTTTGTGCAGCGGTTAGATCGGTAATTTTTTTGATACCTTCAGCATCTAAAATATTATCGGCCTTTAAATGGGCAACAGCAGTTTGTTCCAAGTAATCAATGGCACAATCCTCTAAAGTATAGCCGTTTAGGTCAATACCAATAATATCTACAATTTCATCTCTAAACTCCCTACGGGCTTCATACAGTTGAATAAAATCGAATTTTTTACCCACGGTCTTTAAAGCTTCAGAGAATTTGGCTTCAAAAAGTTCTTCAAGCGTCTCTTGTCTAGAGGCTCTTTGTACACCAATAGTCTGTGCTACCTTTTTAATAAGGTCAACCTCATTGTTTACCCTAACAAAGAACGCCACTTTAATATCTGCACGCATATTATCCTTACAGATAAGACCTTCTGTAGCCAGTCTTTCTATTTGAATTTTCTTTACCGAGATATCCATTACCTCTACACGGTGAAAAACAGGAACCACATAAAGACCTTTATCGGTGGCTACCTTTGTGCCACCAAAACCAGTTCTTACCAAGGCTTGACCTTGATGAACCTTTTTGTAGAACATGGCAATAATTGCAAAATAAACGATGATAAGGAAAAGGAGAACTCCTAGACCTATACCAATAATTGAAAAGATGGATTCCATAAATGATTTAAGATTTATTGATTATAAGATTGAACTAAAAAGTGTGTGTGATCCGCAGATCTTTTAATAATAAGTACAGAACTGCCATAGGGCAAAGGTTTACGGTCTAACGATTTTACGTAAATAGAATGACTGTTACCATCAGCTTTTACTTCTGCATTACCCAGTTTATCTTCACTAATACTGGATAACATAATTGCTTGTCTCCCCAAAAAATCCACTGGGGCGTCACCATCCTTATTCAATTGCTTAAAAAATCCTTTAAACGGTATAGTAAGAATTTTATTGATAAACAAAGCAGGAATAAGAACCGCAATCATTATGATAAAACCAATGTAGTTTTCATAAGTACCTGTAAGTGTTGTAAGTATGGTAGTAGCAAACCACCAAACGAAAATCCAGAAGGTAAAGGTGAACATGAACGGTAAACCAACAAAGTTGAAATAAATGAGAAAAATTTGCCACTTTTTTAAGGGTTTGCGCTTCTTACCTATTACATCGTCTTTATTGACCTCTGCATTTGAAATGTCCTCAAAATCTAGATTTCCGCCTTCAATACCGGCATCAAAATCTATATCTGCATCTACCTCTATATCTACATCAAGGTCATAATCAAGACCACCGATCATGGTAATGATCCAGTAGACAATTAGAAGTATCAACAGTACGGTCAGCGTAATGTTTACTTCAGAAAATAATATGTCGGTTAGTTGATTCAAATTCTTATTTTTTGGTTTTTGTGAACCCTAATTGTTCTTTTAATTTTTGAAGTTCGTCATCTGCAGCGGCTTCAGTGGTATCTGCAGCTTTATCTAGTTCTTCATCAATAGATTTACTAGCATTGGCAATATCACCATACGCTTCGGCCAAGGCCTCTTCTTGCGCTATTTTTTCTTTCATACGCTCAAGCATAGAAACCGTGCCACTACTGTCTAACTCTGCCATTTGCTTATTTAAATTTTTGGTAGCATTACTCACTTTAACACGTGCTTTTAACGTTTTAAGTTCGTTTTCCCAATTATTTATATTCGCCTTTAGCGCTTCAACGTTGCCTTGCATTTGACTTACATTAGCCTCAAACTTTTCAGTTTCTACCTTGGTAGCCTCTAATTGTTTCTCATTGCTCTCTTTCTGCATTAGAGCTTCTTTTGCCAGTCTGTCCGCTTCGGCAGCATCCAATTCTTTGCTGTTGGCCTTCTTTAGAATGATAATAGCTTTATCTTGATATTCCTTGGCTTTGTTCTTATAAACGTCTTGATCGTTCTTAGAACGTATAGCAAGTGCTTTTACTTGTGCCAGGGCCTCTAAACTTTTTTCTAAGTCTAATTTCATGTCCCTAATGCCTTGCTCCGTCATCTTAATGGGATCTTCCATTTTGTCAATAGCCGAATTGGTTTCAGCCTCTCCTATTTTAAATAGTCTTTTAAATATATTCATGATTTTATTGTTTTTAATATTTAGAAAATTCAATGATTTTGTCCGAGTATTCACTCATAAGTAAGCTTAATGAATTAAGACTGGCTTCAAACTCGTTCAAATCCATATTCTCAATTTGTAAGGTGTCCCTGAATATGACGCGGTTTGCAGTTTCATCTAAAACAAAAGCGCCGTGAATGATATCTCTATTCTTCTGAAGTAAGCTTTTAAAGATTTTTTCAGATTGATTGTGAACGGAGAATATAAACTGTTCCATAATCAAAATTGGAGGCGATACTCCCAAAATCAAATTTTTTATTCCAGAATCTTCTTTCTCAACAACCATAATTCCGTCTGCCCTATTCTCCTTTACAATATTAAAATTCAGTTCAAGCAGGTAATCTCTGGTTATATTAAAGTGGTTTTTCATTTGTGTTGGTTTTTGTAAGTGGATTCTTAAATTCAATAATACAAAATAATATTGGTGCGTAATCCTAAATTGATAATAGGAGCGCTAAAATGTAAATAACTGCGACGAACATGATATTGAGTTTTTAAAATTGGTTAAACAAAAATTAATAGCTCAAAATAATAGCAATTCAAATATTTATTGCTAATTTTGTTAGACAAATATAAATAAATATTTATCATTTGCAAATTTAATTAGCAAAAAAATGTCGTATTTCGGTAAAAATATTAGGAAAATAAGAAGTTTAAAAAGTCTTAGTCAACAAGCATTTGCAGAGCTATTCGACTTAAAAAGAGGTACTTTGGGTGCTTATGAAGAAGGGAGAAGTGAGCCAAAACTAGAAACATTGATAAAAATTGCTAATTATTTTAGCATTCCTATAGATGACTTGCTAACAACCGAATTAACGGTAAATAATTTATTAAAGTTCAAAGGTAATTTAACTGTTGAGCAAGACCTTGGTGAGCAAGAATTCTTTATTAAAGTACCTTGTATTACAGCTGTGAATCAGACCGATTATATAAAGTATCTCAGCAAGGATTCTTACATACAAGACCTCCCTTTTTTATCATTACCTATAAATCCAGATAAAAAATTTAGGGCATACACCGTTCAAAATTTAGAAATGAGTAGAAATGAACTAGGAATGTTCCCTAAGGATATTGCTATTGGGGAATGGGTGCCGCCAACGGTATATTCAAAACTTAATAATGGCACCTTGGTTTTTACGGTAACAGAAAATGAAATCATTTTAAGGAGATTGTTTATTACCAATGATAGTTTTGTGTTACGGGCGGATCATAAAAATGTGGATGATGTAGTACTCCAATTAAAGGAGATTAAGGAAATGTGGCGTGTACGATACGTTTTCTATCATAGACTGCCAGAGACCAATTTTAACATAGAAGAAAAGTTATTTCAATTAGAGAAAGATTTTGATAGACTTAAAAATGAGCGATAATAAAAAATGCCCTCTAATAGTAGAGGGCTTTTTCTTAAACTTGAATGTATATATGTCTTAGATAACTTTAACGTTCACTGCGTTTAAACCTTTGTTACCTTCTTTAAGTTCAAATTCAACTTCATCGCCTTCGCGAATTTCGTCGATCAACCCAGAAATGTGTACAAAGTGATCTTTCTCAACTCCTTCTTCAGTGATAAAACCGAAACCTTTTGTGTCGTTGAAAAATTTTACTGTTCCTTTACTCATTGTAATGTAATTTAATTTATAATACTTATTAGTGAACAAAGATGACGCCAATAGTTGACAATGAGCGGTTATTGATCACTTATATTCTTTTTTTGTGAATACTTTATGAGTTTTGTGCTCAAAATGAATCATTTACTCTCTGGAAAACTAAATTGAGCATCTTTTTTGTTTATGTCTGATGCTGTTTATTTCATGATTTATGAGAAAATCATCAATTACGCTATTATAAATATTGATACATTAGTAGAAACAACAAAAAAAATCAACTCATAGCATTCAACAACATGAAAAACACATTTGACTTTAAGAAAGCCATATCAGGTATTACTTGCATTTTACTATTTAGCTTTTGTTTGACAGCACAAAAACCAAATTATGATATCTCTAAAGATTTATTATTGGTACAGTTAGATTGCAAGACGGATATTGATGATTTACATACAGCTGCGGGATTAGCTACGCTTTTAAATCACCCGGATTATAAGCATTTAAATTACTATGCTGTTGCTGGTTCTTATGGTATTCAAGAAGGACTTTACGTTCCGCCAAACGAATTAATGAAAATGGCATTTAAAAATAATTGGACAGATGCTGATAAAGAATGGGAAGCATCTGTAGCTAGAGTTGCAAAATTAGTGGTAAAGACTATTAAAAATGGTGGCGATGTTTGGGTAGCCGAAGCAGGTCAGTCAGATTTTACGGCAGATTGGGTAAAGCAAATATCAAATCAAAATCCGTCAATTAAAATAAAAGAACATATTCATGTGGTACAGCATAGTGATTGGAACGAATCCGTAACAGAACCTACAAAGCTTAAATACACACAAACGGTTACGGATTTTCACAAAATTGCTGATGGCAATGCTGTTGGTAATGGTACACCTGGTTTAAAATCTGATGGTAAAGTAGCTTGGGAGACTAAAATCAATGATGAAAAATTAACCAACATTTGGAATACGGCAATTCGACTTGGCAATCAGTATAATGGAAAAGATGGCAGATATTTAAATGAAAGCGTAGATGAGGGTGGTCTTGATTTTTCGGATTTAAGTGAGGTATGTTATATACTTGGTTTAATGGAAATAAAGGATACCGATCAGTTCTTCGATTATTTTCAAGTAAAATAATTAGCTACTTAAGTTTTAAAAAGGCCTCCTGCAGTTTTTTTGTAATGGGGCCTTTTTTATTTTCCGAGTATAGTAATTTATCATCAATCTGTTGAATTGAGGCTATTTGGGTGCTGGTTCCTGTTAAGAAGGCTTCATTAATATGTTCAATTTCTTCAACTGCAATAGCTTCTTCTTTTAAAGGTATGCCTAGCGAATTACAAAGTTCAATGACCACTATCCTAGTAATTCCGTTAAGAATATGTTCATTTGCCTTATGTGTATAAACCACGCCTTCTTTAACAAAGAATACATTGCTATGCGAGGCTTCTGTATAAACTCCGTTTCTATGTAAAATAGTTTCGTAGCATTCATGCTGCATAGCTTCTTCATTAAGCATAACATTGCCTAAAAGGGAGGTCATTTTAATATCGCAACGAGACCATCTAAAATCTTTTCTGGTTATTACCTTGGCATTAATTTCATTGATAACAGGTAATACTTTTGGTATAGCATACATTATTACCGTAGGTTGACATTGTTGCGGAAAAGAGTGTTGCCTTGGAGCTACTCCCCTAGTAATCTGTATATACAACATACAGTCAATAGCTGACAACTGAGCAGCATGTAATAATTTGGGTATTTCTTTTTTAAGAATGGCTGTATCAAAATCTATGTTGATTGCTTGTAAACCGTATTGTAGCCGTTCTAAATGTTCTTTCTCGTAGAAGAAAGAGCCATTGATCTGTACCATAACTTCGTACAATCCGTCACCAAAAATAAATCCGCGGTCGAATACAGATATTTTTGCTTCCTCTGCATCTACA
Organism: Maribacter sp. 1_2014MBL_MicDiv; assembly: GCF_001865655.1. NCBI lineage: Bacteria > Pseudomonadati > Bacteroidota > Flavobacteriia > Flavobacteriales > Flavobacteriaceae > Maribacter > Maribacter sp. 1_2014MBL_MicDiv. Next base: position 4,128,696 of record NZ_CP011318.1, on the reverse strand, counting down.
ATATTTCCGTTTAAATAAACCTTGTTTGGATATGCCATTGATTAAAGGTAGCGTTGCAGATGTTTTTTAAAATATATGGCACTGTCTGTAATACTTTGCATTGAATTTTTTGCAAAATTACCACCTTGCTCAATATAATAGTATTGTAAATCTTTCTGTTCTATGGATGATAATATATTCTTGTAATCAATAGAACCGTTACCCATTTCAGAATAGTCGCGCGTTACTTTGTCCATATCCTTAATATGCCACATGACATATCTACCTTGATTTTCTTTGATCAATTCATGAATGCTTTTATTTGATGAATGTTCTACCCAATACATATCCATTTGTAATTTTACTAAATTTGGGTCTGTACCGGATAGGATAATATCATAGCCCTGTTCACCATTATGGTCCGTAAATTCAAAATCGTGGTTATGATACGCAAATTGTAAACCTGCATTGGTTACTTGTTCACCTATGATGTTTAACTTATCTGTCAGTACTTTAAAATTCTCGATAGTTCTATATTCCGGGGCAAGCCAAGGCCAGGTAATGTATTTGCTGTTTAAATTTTTAGAACCAATAATGCACTGGTCCACATATTTTTTTAAAACATCAATAGGTTCATTAAAGCGACTGGAAAAATCATAATGACCACTAGAAATAGTAAAATCCAAACTATCTAGCTGCTTTTTAAACTCTTTTGATTTTATGCCATAATACGTGTCATTATCACCGTTGTACCCATAAATTTCTCCATCTTCATAACCTAAGGACCTAGCATATTTTATGCTTCCTAACGGATCTTTGGCCATGGCATCTCTAATAGTGAATAATTGTAGTCCCATTTTATACTTAAAATGTACCGGAAGAACGGATAACGGAAGTATGGAGCTAACGGATAAAACCCCTGTTTGCTTTAAAAATGTTCTACGCGAACTTAAACTATTCATTGTATGATGTTTTATTGGTATGGACCTATAATATAAATATAATACATAGGTAGCGAAATAAGGTGTGAGTAAAATTAAAAAGCAGCCGAAAACGACTGCTTTTTATATGAAAACCTCTATAGTATTTAGTTATTGGCCAATGCGGTCTCATTATATGAAACACGATAAATAGCATCTCCGTAATCGTCTGAAATCAACATTGAACCATCTTTTAATAGTAATAAGTCTACCGGTCTGCCTGTTGCTTTTTGTTCAGCTTCATCTAACCAACCATCTATAAACGGCTCACTGTTTACTGCTTCGCCATCTTCAATATCGACCATCATGATTCTATATCCAACTTTTTTGCTTCTGTTCCAAGAACCATGTTCTGCAATAAATGCTTTTCCTTTGTAGTCAGCAGGAAACATATTGCCTGTGTAAAATTTGATTCCTAATGGAGCCACATGTGCATCTAGTTGTAAGGCGGGATCAACAAAATCTGAACAAGGGTGTAAATCTCCGAATTCAGGATCTTTAACAATGCCCCCGTGGCAAAAAGGGTATCCAAAATGTTGCCCGGCTTCGGTAACGGTATTTAATTCGCATGGCGGTATATCATCACCTAGCATATCACGTCCGTTATCTGTAAACCACATTTGTTTTGTATCGGGGTGCCAAGTAAAACCAACTGAATTCCTTACTCCTCTGGCATAAATTTCACGATTGCTTCCATCAGGGTCCATTCTGGTTATTGTCGCAAAACGCTCATCTTCTTCGGTACGATTACAAATATTACAAGGAGCACCAACTGGCACATATAATTTGTCATCTGGACCAAAAGCAATATACTTCCATCCGTGATGAAATTCCGTTGGGTAGTCATCATAGATCAACTCTTTTTCAAGCGTATTTCCTAGTTGATTTTCTATATTGGGATATTTCCACAAACTACCTACCTGTGCTACATATAAGTCTCCATTTCTCATGGCTATACCATTTGGTACTTCCATGGTATCTAAAACCATAATATTGTCAGCTTTAAAATCACCGTTGGTATCTTGTATGGCGTAGACGGTATTTTCTGTTCTGGTACCAACAAACAAAGTGCCATTATCACCCATAGCCATTGACCTTGCACCATCTACTCCCCTAGCATAAACTTCAATTTGAAACCCTTCTGGCAAATTAAGTTCTAACAAGGCTAGATCTGTACTGTCAAGTTCCACCTCATTATTGGTAGTGGTGGTGTTTTCTTTTTTATTTTCTTTACAAGATTGTATGGAAAGCAATATAGCCAGTACTGCTAAACTTTTTAAAAACGTTTTTTTCATGTTCAGAATATTTGGTTTTTATACGAAGATACATAACCTGTTCAAGTTATATAATGTTTGCATGGTTTGTATAAAGGTTATTTAGAGTAAAACACCTCAGGGCAAGCCCATGAGGCACTTAAAGGAATCAAACTTTTAATTTCGAGGCAAGCTTCGGGGTATTATATCCTTTGGCGGTGCAAATAAAAAAGCCAACCTTAAAAGAATTAAGATTGACCTTTACAACCACCTACTTATTTTTTTTATGAATTGGCATCCATTGCTTTAGAAATTAGCGTATCGCCCTCTATAATTTCAAAAGTTCTGTTAATGGCCGCATCGTCATGTAATGATCTTACTAGAGTTTGTGCAACATCATCTCTTGTTATCGATCCTTTTTTGTTCAATTTATCCTGCAATTCAATTTTACCTGTACCAGCATCATTGGTTAATGAACCTGGTCTTACTATGGTATGCATTATATTGGCAGATTTAAGATATTCATCAGCATTGTGTTTCGCTTTTAAATAATCCTTTAGATCTTCGGCCTGTTCAGGATTATCTGCTCCCATAGAACTTAGCATTACAAATTTCTTAATGTTCGCGTTTTTAGAGGCGTCAATTAAATTTTTAGCACCTTCTTGGTCAACTTCAACTACTTTTTTTCCTCCTGAACCTGCAGCAAAAATGACTTTGTCCATATCTTTTACGGTGTGTGATACATCTTTTTCCAAATCACCCAAAACCGTTTTAATATTCTCTTTCTCAAATTGCTCCTGCTGTTCTTTTTTTCTGACCATTGCAATAGGTTCAAAATATTGAGAGTTTTTTAAAAGTGTAACTATTTTCTTTCCAGTAGTACCGTTAGCACCGGCAACTAATACATTTTCCATTTCAATTTGTTTTCTTGCAAGGTGATTAAAATGCCCTATTTGTATTAATTCGTTAACCAAAAATATTGATGCAATACCCACAGTCAATATTAAAATACCTGTTAAATAATAAAGCAAGGATAAAAGGCATTTGTGCTAATAAATAGTGGATGTAAGTAGTAGCTTACCATTTCAATTATTAAAATGTTATATATGAAAACTGAAGATAAAAAGTCAACCTATAATTCAGATGTTACCACGGATGATTTACAGGCTTTGGGAGAAAAAACTAAAAACACAAGAACGGATAATGGCGATGATAGTCAACTCACGGATAGAGACCGAAAAGTCGATTTTGCAGGTAAGGATTTAGATGTGCCAGGCAGGAAACTGCCGCAAAGCAAATCTGAAAATTCTTTAAAAGATGAAGAGAACCAATTGTACAGCCAGGGAGGTGCGGAAAATGAAGATTTAGAACAAAATACGGACCATATAGTTTAAAAAAGAAAAGCAGCCTATACGGCTGCTTTTTTTGTTATGGGGCTAATATGTTTTCTAAACAGTGATGTTACTTTCCTTGTATGTTGGGTAATCAAGATATCCTTCTTTACCCGGTGTGTAAAATGTATCTTCATTCCATTCGGCTAATTCATAATTATTCTTGAATCGCTCTACCAAATCTGGGTTAGATATAAATAGTTTGCCAAAGGCAACCAAATCGGCATTACCGTCCTCAATTATTTTATTGCCAGATTCCCTGTCAAAATTAGAGTTTATCATTAATGTACCGGTGTACAATGGTCTAAAATGCGCGGCAATTTGCTGTACTGCATAGGGTATGCTAGAAACATCTGTAAAGGGCTCGGACAAATGAATGTAGGTTAGATCATAATCATTTAACCTTTTTATGATGTATTCAAAAGTTGGTATGGTTTCCTCGTCCATTGTAATACCAAACAGGCCATCTAAAGAAGGATTAAATCTTGCTCCTATCTTTTGTTGGGGCACCACTTCTTTTATGGCATCCAAAACTTCAAAAAAGAACCGAGTTCTATTTTCCATGCTTCCTCCATATTCATCTGTTCTATGATTAGATGTGCCGTTAAAAAATTGATGAAACAAGTATCCATTAGATGAATGTATTTCTACACCATCAAAACCTGCAACTATTGCATTTTTAGCAGCATTTTTAAAGTCACTGACCGTTTGTTTTATTTCATCAATGCTCATTGCTTTAGGGGTTACGGTATCTTTAAAACCATTAGGGGTGTAGCTTTTTGCATTGGGGTTAATTGCAGAAGGTGCTAAAGGTAAATCGCCATCGTGAAAATCTGGGTGAGACATACGCCCTACATGCCATAACTGAATAAAAATCTTTCCTCCATTATCATGAACTTCTTTAGTGACTTTGCCCCATGCCTCTACCTGCTCTTGAGAGTAGATGCCAGGCGTATTCACATAGCCAACCGCCTGTTTAGAAACTTGTGAGCCTTCTGTAATAATCAATCCGGCAGATGCCCTTTGTTTATAATACGGCACATGTAAATCCTCTGTTGGTTTGTTTTCTTCATTTGTGGCCCTGCTTCTGGTCATAGGAGCCATAACAATTCTATTTTCTAATGCTATATTCTTATTGTATGGTGTTAACAATGCTTGTTTTTTCATAAAACTAATTTCTAGTAGTGTTTAAATCCTCCTCAAAGTTTTGTTTTATTCATAGAAAAAGTTGACTCTTATCGTAAAAAAAATGTCATTAAGCGTAATTAGGTTACAGAGCTTTATATAACCATTATTTTTGCCTTTCTATAATTAACTAAAACCTTCCTTGTTTTTTGTCGTAAGTATCATTGAAAACAATCTTTCTAAAAACAATTTTATGAATTCTAGCAGTAAAAGGGCTTTAAAACTGTTGAGCCTAATTATGATATTTGGTGTAACATCCAGTGCGACAGCACAAAATCTAAAGGGAAAAGTAACGGATAAAGATGGACTTGCATTAGAAAATGTTGGTATTTTTAATCAGACGACCGGGCAACATAGCCATACCAATTTATCAGGATCATTCTCACTTCCTTTAACAACAGTGAATGATTCGGTTTACTTTTCTAACCTAGGATATAAAACTTATATATTGGTCATACAGCCCCAACATGTTAATGAAGGAGTGCAAATTGCTTTAGAGGAGTCTAGCATTAACTTAGATCAGGTGGTAGTAGTATCAAAAGTTGATGCTATGAGCAGAATAGTGAACATTGATGTACAGAACGATCCGGTTAAATCTTCACAAGAGATTTTACGTAAAGTTCCTGGATTATTAATAGGACAGCATGCAGGTGGTGGTAAGGCCGAGCAAATATTTTTAAGAGGATTTGACATAGATCATGGTACGGATGTAGCCATCAGCGTTGATGGTATGCCGGTAAACATGGTTTCGCATGCGCATGGGCAAGGTTATGCCGATCTACACTTCGTTATTCCTGAAACCATTAATAATATAAATTTTGGAAAAGGCTTGTATTATGCCGATAAAGGAAATTTTAATACTGCCGGGTATGTTGATTTAAGTCTGAAGAAAAGTATAGATCAAAGTATGGTTTCTTATGAATCCGGACAGTTCAATACCAATAGATTTGTTGGACTTTTTAAAGTTTTGGAAAGTAGTAAAAGTAATGCTTATTTAGCTTCTGAAGTCTATCTTACGGACGGACCTTTTGATTCTCCTCAAAATTTTAATAGAATAAATATTCTTGGGCGCTATAATTATAAAGATATAGGAAATGAAGAATTGACTTTGACCGCTTCGCATTTTCAAAGTAAATGGGATGCTTCTGGTCAAATACCTCAAAGAGCTGTAGATCAAAACCTAATAGGTAGATTTGGTGCAATTGATGATACTGAAGGTGGTCAAACCAGTAGAACTAACTTAATGTTGAACCATGTTAAATTCTTAGGTGAAGATCAGTTTTTGAAAACAAGGGCTTTTGTAAGTAAATATGATTTTGAGTTGTTTTCGAATTTTACATTCTTTTTGGATGATCCGGTCAACGGAGATCAAATTCGTCAGTTTGAAGATAGAACCATTATGGGTGCCGAAACTATTTTTGAACAGATTAACATTGCTGTAGGTAAAGATGATACTTTTAAGTATTCTGCAGGTGGTGGGTTTAGGTATGACAATGTAGATGATGTAACTCTGTCACATACATTAAACAGAAAAACCACCCTTGAGCAGTTTGCTTTTGGCGATGTAGATGAAACCAATTTTTACGGATTTGTTGACGGGGAATATAAAACAGGTAATTGGACTTTTAATCCTTCTGTACGCTTAGATTATTTCAACTTCGGTTATGAAAACAAACTAAGCGAGCTTTATGACAATAAAAGTGAAAGTAAGGCAAAAGTGAGTCCAAAACTAAATACATTGTATACCGTAAATAGAAATTGGCAAGTTTTTTTGAAAACGGGTCTTGGATTTCATTCTAACGATACTCGAGTAGTCACTGCAAATGAAGGTAGGGATATATTGCCAACCGCTTACGGTGCAGATTTAGGTACTATTATTAAACCTACGGATAAACTTGTGCTGAACGCTACCTTATGGGGGCTTTTATTAGATCAGGAATTTGTTTATGTAGGTGACGCTGGTATTGTTGAGCCAAGTGGCAAGACTCGTAGGTTAGGTGTTGAACTAGGTGCTCGTTACCAGGTGTTAAATTGGCTGTATCTTTATAATGATATCAATTATACCTACGCTAGAAGCACTGAAGAACTTGATGGGGAAGATTATATACCTCTTGCTCCGGATTTTACTTCAGTAGGTGGTATATCGGTAACAGATTTAGGAAAATTCTCTGGTGCTTTAAACTATCGTTATTTAGGAGATAGAGCAGCAAATGAAGACAATAGCATTGTAGCTGAAGGTTACTTTGTAACCGATATGAACCTTAACTATCATATAAAAAACTGGACATTGGGTCTGATAATAGAGAATTTATTTGATACAGAATGGAACGAGACCCAATTTGCTACAGAAAGTAGATTGTTTAATGAAACTGCATCTGTAGAGGAAATTCATTTTACTCCTGGTACTCCGTTTTACCTAAGAGGAAAGGTATCTGTGAGGTTTTAAAGAAGTTTTAGTAGCAAGCTTAAAAGAGCTCTGATTTTATTATCAGAGCTCTTTTGTTAATTCGAAAACTATTCAGGAGAATTTACGGTTATTTCAGAAACCGAAAAACTACCTGTACTATCTTTAGAAATAACTTTAATATAATATTCGGTGCCAGAATTATATTCAATTCCAGATATGCTATTATCCGCTATGTCAGTCTCTTCAATTATTTCTGATTCATTTTCGGTTATAGTTACATCGTAGGTTAAAAGGTCATTATCCTCATCTGTTCCAATCCAACTAATGGTTAACAACTGCGTTAGAGTATTAAAATCAGTACGGATTTCTGCGGCATAAGGTGCATAATTAACTTCGGCTAAACCAGGGGTAGTAAAAGAATACGTATCACTTTCCGTAGTGCCAAATTCATTTTTAGAAGTCACTGTCCAAGTATAGGTTTTGCCTCTATCTAAGCTAACCGTAGTTTCCAGTCCACCAACAGTGGAGCTTACCGCTTGCTGGTTGTTTAATAAAACTTCTAAGGTATAATTTACAGTATTTTGCGCAGCGTTCCACTTAAATAAAATAGAGACTTTGGTATCATTATTAGGTATAAGCTCAAATTCTGAACAAGGCTCCCCATTAACAGGTAAAGTGCCTGTAACTTTAGTAGGAACCTCATTGTCTATCTGTTTTTCCGTCTCTTCAGGAGTGCTTTTATCGCAGGAATTTAAGCATACAAAAAGTAATAAAAGACTAGTAAAATATTTTAAGGTTTTATATATCATTTCTTTATAATCTTAAAGGTTTTTGAATGTTGTTTTGATTTGATTACCGTAGGGTAAATTCCGGTTTCCATAGTTTGTAAGTCGATTGAATTTAAGCCTTGCCCTGAAAATGCTTTACTTAATACGAGCTTACCCGATAAATCATAAACCAACACGGTACTTGATTCTTCGTACCCTTGGATAAACACTTCTCCCGAAGTAATTGTTGGAAACATTATTATACCATCTGAAAAGCCAAATGAATCGGTAACCATCCCTTGGCAGTCACTTTCTCCTGTAATAGAAATAGCATTGAATTCAGATAAATCCGATAATTGAATTTCATTTTTTCCGTTAGATGTAAAGCTGAAGTTTTTTAGTTCTCCGTTTATATCAACAATATAAGTATAGCTGCCCTCCACATTGTAAGTTGCCGTTTTAGCAGAGGTATTTAAACTTTCTCGCTTTCCTGAGATTGAGCCGACTTCGTTGATTTGAATGCCATAGGTTTGAGAATACAAAATATCTGGAATAGAAATAGTGACCATATACAAACCAGTGGTAAGATTAGCTACTTCTATATTCTCATTTAACGATACCTCATTATAGTCTGTTGAAACTGGACCTTCAACAGCTATATTAAAAATATAATCAGTTAACTCACTCGAAATAGAAATACTTCCATTTGCTTCTCCCGGACAAGTTGGTGTAGCGCCATAAACCAAAATGGCATCTGCTGCTATTATTTCGCAACCATTATCGTTCACTATAACATTTGGTCTTGTATCTAAACAAGAATCTTTATGATCTAAAATTCCGTCAAAATCATTGTCTTCGTTGCAAAAAGAAGCTTTTCCGCCATCGGTGATAAGCCAATTATAATTTTCTACTATGTTTTGGCGTGCATCTTCAGATTCGCAAAATTGATTTTGAAGGGCATCAAAAGTTACTCCTCGCTGTAATGAAGGCAATTGACTCCAGCCTTCTAATATGCTGTCATAATTAGCATTTGAGAGACCACTATAATTGAAAATACCAGACATATTGGTTACTTGAGAAACATCCCAAGTAGTCAAATTTTGGTTAAAATTATATGCTCTTGAAAACAACCAGCTCATATCGATGACACTAGAGACATCCCAATTGCTAATGTCATGATTAAATGCCATAGCCCCTGCAAAAACCCTACTCATGTTGGTCACTTTGGAAACATTCCAATTACCAATGTTTTGATTAAAGGAACCTGTACTTGAAAACATACCTGACATGTCGGTAACGTTAGAAACATTCCAATCCCCAATATTTTGATTAAAGTTTGGAGCGAAGTTAAACATGGAACTCATGCTCGCGACATTACTAACGTCCCAACTTGAAATATCTTGATTAAACCCGGAGGATTGAAACATAATTCCCATATAGGTTACATTAGAAACATCCCAACTACCTATAGGCTGGTTAAATTTAGTTGCATGACTAAACATGGAACCCATATTGATAACATTGCTAACATTCCACCCAGAAATATCTTGATTAAATTCTGAACAGTTACTGAATAAATTCCCCATTGTGGTGACATTGCCAACATCCCAATCTGAAATATCTGCATTAAAAGCAGTACAATTAGTAAAAGCTTGACTTAAATTTTCAATTGTACTAATATCCCAATTATTAAAACTAGGATTATCAGTTAAAGAACTACACCCTTCGAACATATAAAATAGTGAATTAAGGTTAGAAAGGTCAGGAGTATCCCCTGCAACTACGTCAAGATTGGTACAACCTTTGAATGCTGATTCCATTGAGTTCCAACTAATATCACCCCATTGATTAATTTCAATAAGTTTAGGGGCATCTCCACCTACATCGTTGCCATCAAAAGTTTGTAAACGCATTGAGAACAAACTACCTGAAATGCTTACGGTGTATATACCTGGATTAGAGTAAGTATGTTGAGTTGCACCCACTACGTCCATGTCAACAACACCGTCTCCCCAGTCGATATTAAAAGGTCCTCCAAATGTTCTAAGAGCAATGGTATTATTGTCTGATGTACCTGGGTTATCGGTTTTCCAAGTCGTTACAAAGGGTCGAAAGGTTGGACAGTTTTCTCCTGAATCATTAATGATCCAATTATAGCCTTCAATGATTGACTGTCTTGCAGATGTTGCATTACAAAATTGGCTAGTACCGGCATCAAATGTAATATTTGGTTGAAGTGTATTTAGATGACTCCAACCAATTAAAGTATTATCATAATTCACGGTGCTCAGCGCTGAACCTTCGAAAATTCCTGATAAAGAATTTACGTTAGAAATATTCCAATCCCCAAGACTATTATTAAAGCCACTTTCGTAGAACATCTGAAACATAGTAGTCATGTTCAACGTGTCCCATGAAGAAAGTATAGTATTGAACAGGGGGGTTCCCGAAAACATCTGAGCAACGTCTTGCAAATTTGAAACATCCCAGTTATTAAAACTTGAATTGCCTTTCAAAGTCTGACAATTATTGAACATTTGTTTTGCTGATGTTACTAAAGACAAATCTGGCACATCATGAGCATTGACGTCAAGATTAACGCAGTTAGAGAATGCTCCTTCCATTGAGCTCCAATTAATATCACCCCATTGATCTACACTTACAATTAAAGCTGAATTTGGTCCCGCTAATTCAAAATATATTCTTGGGAAATCACCAGTTATTGTAACCGTGTAATTGCCCGGGTTATCATATTGATGAGTAATATCATTAGTGATATTTGGTTGAGAATTTCCGTCTCCCCAATCGATACTATAGTCATAAGTCTCTCCAGGAAATGTTGGAATAGTAATACTGTTGTTTGTAGATGCCTCTATTTGCCAAGTAGTAATAAATGGACGTTTTTGATTAGCGGTGCACTCTGGGAAGAGCCCATCATCGTTTATAGTCCAATTATATACTTCAATTATAGCTTGTCTATTTATTCCACTTTTGCAAAATTGGATGTTTGAGTCGAGCTTAACGTCATTTTTAAGAGATGGAAGATTGCTCCATCCGATCAAGGTAGAATCATAATTATTAATGGACATGCCTGTATTTGAAAGCATGAAGCTCATGTTATTGACGTTACCAACATTCCATACTCCCAAATTTTGATTAAAGGATAAAGCAGAAAAGAACATTGAGCCCATTTCTTCAACAGATTCAACGTTCCATGAGCTTAGATCTTGATTAAAAGCAGAAGCTTCGGTAAACATATTTGTCATCCATTTAACGTTACTAACGTCCCAACCAGAAATATCTTGATTAAAAACCTGATTGTTGGAAAACATTGCGTTCATATAAAGTACATTACTTACATTCCAACTTCCAATATTTTTATTGAAAGAGGTCCCAAAAAACATATGTCCCATATTACTTACGCCAGAAACATCCCAATCAGAGATATTCTGATTGAATGATGTAGCCCATTGAAAAAGAGAAAACATACTTTCCACATTCGACACATCCCAGTTGCCTATAGGTTGATTGAATTTGGTTGCCCCAAAATAAAGCAAAGACATTTGAGTAACCGTGCTTAAATCCCAATTTGCCATGGTATCATTACCAATTAGCGAACTACAGTTTTTAAACATTGCCGAAATATCGTTAAGGTTTGAAAAGTTGGGAACATCGGTGGCCTTTACATCAATATTTACGCATCCAGAAAATGCTCCCGACATTGATGTCCATTGATTTGAACCCCATTGATTAATCTCAATTATCTTTCTATTATCTTTGCTGTTTGTTGAATTTTCAAAAAGTATCCTCGGGAAAAGACCGTTAATGGAAACTTGGTAAACCCCACTGGTAGCATAGGTGTGGGTGATATCGCCAGTAACGTTTTCCGAAACATTGCCATCTCCCCAATCTACATTATAATCATAAATAACCTGAGGTAAAAAATCTGGCGCTTTATATGTTGGTATAGTTATTTGGTTATCCTCAGAAACACCAGGATTGTCTGTTTTCCAGGTAGTTATGAATTCGTTTTGTGAATAAGTATTTGTAATGCATAAAAAAAGAATGCAACTGAGTAAAGTTCGCATGTATTTGGTTGTTATAGTTGATTGGTTAAATCTAATACTATAAGTTAGTTTTGAAAGAATTATTCGATTAATTGTAATATTATTCCCTCATGAGGATTTTATAAAATCGGTCGTCTTATTTGAATTTCTACAAGCGGAATAATATAGAGGATTGTAATGTATCAACCTTTTTTAAGACCAAGACTTCATGCAAGAAGTTTTTAAGGATTTTAGTACTGGCGGATTACTAATAATTGGTAACGAAGCTTTGTTGGAGAATTACGTAAAACCAAAACAAGCCGGACTCTATATTTTTATTAGAACTACAAGTAATAAAGCCACTATTGAGGTAGATGGCATACCATATATCATTTCAGAACATAGTCTGCTTGCGTTGACACCAATTCAATTTATTCATTTTGTTGAGGGTAAAGATTTAATTGTTTATCAGTTCAATAGAGAGTTTTATTGCATTAAAGACCATGACCAAGAAGTAAGTTGTGCTGGGTTGTTATTTTTTAGCAATGCACATTTTCCATTAATAGATTTAGGAGAAAATGAACAACGAAAGTTTAATACCCTTCATGAGGTTTTTGTGGACGAATTAAATACGGAAGATACGATACAAGCCGAAATGCTACGCATGCTAATGGCTCGTTTTATGATAATGAGCACAAGGCTGCTTAAGGCAAAAGAAGGATTTGGAAGTGCTGCCAATGATGTAAAGCTAGATTTGCTAAGGTCATTTAATTTGTTGGTAGAAGCCCATTTTAAAGAGGAGCATTCAGTCTCTTTTTACGCGGATAAGTTATTTAAATCCCCTAAGACCCTTTCAAATACCTTTGCAAAATTCAATACTACTCCTTTACAAATAATACATGAACGCATAGTTCTTGAGGCTAAAAGACTACTTATTTATACCGATAAAGCAGCAAAGGAAATTGCTTATGAAATTGGTTTTGAAGATGCATCTCATCTAAGTAGGCTATTTAAAAAATTGACAAGCCTCTCTCCTTCTCAATTTAAGAAACAACTAGCAAAAGCCGTTTAGGGAAAAATTGACAACTACTAGGGTAGAATACCCCGTTTTAAGTTTCACTTAAGGATGATCTTTGTACTGTAGAATTAAAACAGTAAAGACATGAACTTAAAACACAAATCAATTTTTAATTTAATAGAAATATTTACATCTAAAAGGATAGACGAATCTAATGCAATCAATGTGAAAGAGCATTGTAAGCACAATCATTTATCGGACTATTATTGTGATTCTGATAATTCCTCAAAACTGGCCCGAGTATTCAATTCATTGCTTTGAGGGAAAAATTGACATGTCAATGGGAATTTCAAGCATGACCATAACTACTTCACCAATTTACCTTTGTACAAGATTAATAACATAATAAATTCAATTTTTAAAAAAAAATATTATATGAGCACATTTAATGTACCAACAAGAGAAGAAGTAAGCGAGAAAAATCAAGGTATTTTCGATAATTTGGAAAAAGCATTGGGCTTTGTTCCTAATTTATATGCCACATATGCCAATAGTGATACCGCATTAGAAAACTACTTGAATTTTGCAAATGCCAAAACTTCATTATCAGCTAAGGAGAAAGAAGTTGTCAATTTAGCGGTAAGCCAAGTTAACAATTGTATTTACTGTTTATCGGCACATACAGCCATTGGTAAAATGAACGGTTTTACAGATGAACAAATTTTAGAGCTTAGAGCAGGAAAAGCCATTTTTGACACTAAATTAAATGCACTTGCAAAATTAGCGAAGAATATTACTGAAAATAGAGGTCGCACTGATGAGGACGTATTGAACGATTATTTTGCTGCAGGTTATACAAAAGCCAATTTAATAGATACCATATCATTGGTTGGTGATAAAACAATTTCCAACTACATACACAGTACTACACAGGTTCCGGTTGATTTTCCTGTAGCACCATCTTTATAAACAATTACAAATAATAATTATTAATCATTAAAACGGGGAAACCCACACTAAATTTTAAAAACATGAAAAGAGTATTATCAATTTTAGTTATCGTATTGGCATTTTCATTCAACGCAAATGCACAGGACAAAATGATGAAGCAGCCAGTTAAGAAAATTGCCTTAGAGCAAACTACAGGGGAATTCACTCAAAAATCTATCACTGTTAGCGAAGGCACTTATATTTTTGACGTTGCCAACAATAATGTGGGTAAAGATGTAGGTTTGGTTTTAGTAAAAAAAGGAAAAGATGCTTCAAAACCAGAGAACCACATTCAAACTGCATACGTAACTGCAGCGGTTAAGAACAACACGGTTGGTCATTCTAAAGAAACTAAATTAGAAAAAGGGGAATACGTATATTTCTGCCCTTTAAATCCAACACCAAAATATAGTCTTATCGTAGAATAAGGTTAAGTTTTGCAATGAAAAAGGGCTATTCTTACGAATAGCCCTTTTTTTTATAAGTTATTATTTTAATCTTCTGGCGGGTGACCATGTATATCTTCAAAAACAGAATCAAAATTCTCACGTAAATAAGCATTTAGTTTCTTTTGATAATCATCTTTTAGCCAACTTAAAAAGTTATAGGTGCTTTTGCTAATACATTTTCCGTAAACGTGAATTCTATTATCAATATCTTCTTTTAATAGCTTTGCCAATGCTATGGCATCATAGACATCTTCACTATTTTCAATACAAATGTATGCGTGTTGAGCTATAGATCGTTCAAGAACTACTTTAGAAGATTCCCCTGCAAATGTTGCAGTTTCGTAAGTCTCCTTAATATCAAAATAGGTTTCTTTGGAGTTTTTGAACTCAGCTTTGACTTCATCTGAAAGTTCAAGTTTAAAATCACTCTCAATATCTTCATCATCACGTATGCGATCCATGTAGAAATTGGGCGATTTAAAAATTGCACCCCAATCTAAATCTGCGCCCCAAGGTCCAAAACGATATAGGTTGTTACCTAAGTCGATTACGGTGAATTTGGATTTATTGTTCAAGACCCTAGATCCCCTACCGATCATTTGATAGTAAAGCGTAAGAGATTTTGTAGCCCTGTTCAATATAATAGTATCAATTGTAGGTTCATCAAAACCAGTTGTTAAAATACTAACCGAAGTTAATATGGCATCCGGTGTTTCTTTAAACCATTTTAAAATTTGTTTTCGCTGCTTTTTTGTTGCAGTATTATCAAGGTGCATAATATTTAAACCTGCAGCTTGAAAGGTATGGTGAACTTGTATAGAGGTTTCAATACCGTTATTGAAAATTAAGGTCTTTTTACCTTTTGAATGTTTGGTGTAAGCTTCTAAAAGCTTGCTCAACATTGCCGGGCTTGTATAAAGATCTGCAGATGATTTAACGGTATAATCACCGTTAGAACCAATTTCCAATGAAGTTAGTCCCATGTCATAATGAAACACCTCTGCTCTTGCCAAAAAGTCATTGGCAATAAGATTTTCTATGGTTTCACCAGGTATAAGTTCATCATAGTTCTTGTTCATTGGCAAATCCTTGTTAGAACTTAACGGAGTTGCCGTTACTCCAAGTACGAACGAATTTTCAAAGAACTTAAATAGTTTGGTAAAAGAATTATAGTGAGCCTCATCAATAATGACCAAACCAACATCAGAAATATCCAACTGATCATCGTTCAACCTATTGTTAAGTGTTTCAACCATGGCAACATAACAGCTATAACGCTCTTGGTCATCAAGGTTTGCCTTACTGTTCACAACCTTGTTTACAACACCAAAACTTGTAAGCATGGTAGAAGTTTGGTTACATAACTCTATACGGTGTGTCATAACCAAAACCTTCTTGTTATGGTTCTTAAGGTACTGGCGAACAATTTCCGAGAAAATTACGGTTTTACCACCACCCGTTGGTAATTGGTATAGAAGGTGGTAATCATCTCGTTCTGAATCGAACTTGTCAAATATTTGTTGAATTGCTCCTTGTTGGTAGCTGTAAAGTTCTTTATCTGTCTTTCTGTCCTGTAGTTCAAAAACTGTCTCTTGCATAAAATCTTCTCTGGAGTGTGCAAAGGTAACAATCTCGATAGTTTATTACTAATTCATGGGTTAAAAAGGGTATCTTTTGCGACCATTTGTAACTAATATTAATTGTAAGGCAGAAATTTAATGGACCATTTCCATTTTAAGGTTTATAAACCTTTTGGCATGTTAAGTCAATTAACTTCTGGAGAAGACCGTCAACTTCGAAAAAAACGCTTTTTAAGTGAACTTTCCGATTTTCCTGAAGGTATAATGCCTGTGGGTAGGCTTGATGAGAAGTCTGAAGGTTTGTTACTGATGACCACAGATGGAAAATGGAGTGACGACATCAATAGATCAGGAATAGAAAAACAGTATTTGGTGCAATTGGATGGTTTAGTAACAACTGACGCTATAGATAAATTATCTAAAGGTTTGGTCATAGGGTTGTTCGGTAAAAAGTATGAAACTTTACCGTGTGATGTGGATTATTTAAAAGAAGAACCAATATTACCAGAAGCAAGTGCTGCTTTGCGCATTGGTAGACATAGACCAACATCATGGATCAGTATGGTGATCAAGGAAGGTAAATACAGACAAATACGAAAAATGACTGCTGCGGTAGGTTTCCCTACGGTACGTTTGGTGCGCATAAGAATAGGTAATATCTCTTTAGGTCAAATGAAACCGTCCCAAGTTATAAAGATTACCCCTACTCTATTATCTTCTTAGGAATTCGCTTACCTGAAAAGCGAGATAGAATGGTCAAACTTTTTTTGGTGTTTATAAAGTATACTCCCGTTAATAAAACTACAGAGGCTATGGCTGATTGTAAGGTGATATTCTCGTTCAAGAAATACCAACCAAGTATCATTGCAACAATGGGGTTAACATAAGTTGATGTAGCCACCTTGTCTGGGGAAACAATTCTTAACAAGTAATTAAATGCAGTAAATGTAATAATACTACCAAAGATTATTAAAAGTAGCATGGACCAGATTACCGGGGTACTCCAGGTAAGTGGTGAAGACCATTTTTCACCCAGGAATGTACTTATAATCATTAATGAAAGACCACTAGTTAGCATTTGATACCCGGTATTTACAAAGAAATTTTTAGGTAGTACGGCCTTACCAACAAACAAACTACCGTAAGACCAGCTTAGCATACAGATAAAAATTAGTATCATTCCTAATACGGCACCTTCTTGAGCTATGATCTCTTTTTGACCTACCAATAAGAATATACCTATAATGCCCAAAATAACACCAATAATAGACATAGGTTGTATTTTTTTACCCTGTATTATCCGCATCATTAATAATACCACCAAGGGTTGGGCAGAAACTTCTAACGCCGCAAACCCGCTATCTACAAACTTTAATGCCCATACTACTACCCCATTTCCAAAAGTTAGAAATAGAAAACCTGCTATAAAAGTATTTTTGAATTCTTGTTTGGATATTTTTAAGGGTAAACCCAAAAATTTTGAGATGATAAAAATTAAACTACCGGCAGTAACAAATCTAATTCCTGCAAGCATAAATGCAGGTAGTTCAGTTACGGCAATTTTATTCCATAAATAGGTAGAGCCCCAAATAAAATAAATGGCAAAAAATGACAGAATCACCAATAAGGTATTACGCTGCATTTTTGCCATTGAATGTTATTGAGAATGTTAGATTTTTTTAACACGAACGGCGTTCATGCCTTTCATGCCTTTTTCTAACTCGTAAGAAACCTTGTCGTTTTCCATGATTTCATCAATCAATCCGCTAACGTGAACAAAATATTTCTCGTTGTTTTCAGCATCGATAATGAAACCAAACCCTTTAGTGGTATCAAAGAAAGAAACTTTACCGTTTCTTACCGGATCAAATTCTTCAACATCACCTTCTTCTTTCTTTGGTATACCTAATACAATGTCTTCTGCTTCTATTTCAACCTTCATTGCTGGATCTGGCGGAGTGTCTACCAAATTTCCATTGAAATCTACATAAGCAAGAGGAATACCCGAAGTACCATTTTCTTTTGCTGCCGCTTTACGGGCTAGCATTTTTTTCTTCTTCTCTTCACGCTTCTTTAAGCGTTTTTTTTCTTTTTCAGTTTTATTAAATGTTTGTTGCGATTTTGCCATTCGTAATTTTAATGATAATAATAGATTTTACTGTAAAGGGGTTGAAATACGTAGTGACGTTGATAACCGAAGGAAAGCTTATGGGTTAACTACGATGTCATTTGTTGTAAGGTCATTGCAGATATTAGTTGCATCCCTCTAAAGTTCTACAAAGATATGATTTGTATTTCAATTATTTAGCATTCGTAGCTCTCAAACTATCAAAGTTTTGAAAGACTTAAGATTAATTTCAATATTAAGATACATTACGCCTAGTCTTTTTCCATTTTAGAACCTTATAATTCTTAATTCTAATACACCGATATTTTATTTTATTCAATTTTTTGTTAAAATTTAATTTTTAGCAAATAATATAAAATGTTATAAATCAGGATATTAAATAATTTGGAAAGATTTAATTTGTTAAAAATAGTACCTTTTTATGCATAGTACTGTAACAAAATATATTCATGGTCGTCTTGTAAGTATAACAGAATTATTATTCATCAATTAAAAACAATATATCATGAGAACTTTTATTAAAAATACACCAACCGAATCTAGACGAAATGTTTTTTTAACCGCTTTTAGAAATAGTAAGCGCGTACAATGGGTAGCAAGTAGACAGTTTACTCATTAATATTTATCACACATCAAATCAAAAAAACAATCGATCATTAATCAATCTGACTAATCACCAGATCTAAAAACGAACATCATGAGAACTTTTATCAGAAATACACCAACGGAAATAAGGAGAAACACATTCTTTTCAACCTTTAAAGCCAGTAAAAGAGTGCAATGGGTAGCAAGTTGACAGTTTACTCATTAATATTCATAACACATCACATCAAAAAACAATCGATCATTAATCAATCTGACTAATCACCAGATCTAAAAACGAATATCATGAGAACTTTTATCAGAAATACACCAACGGAAACAAGGAGAAACACATTCTTTTCAAGCTTTAAAGCCAGTAAAAGAGTGCAATGGGTAGCAAGTAGACAGTTTACACATTAATATTCATAACACATCACATCAAAAAACAATCGATCATAAATCAATCTGACTAATCACCAGATCTAAAAACGAACATCATGAGAACTTTTATCAGAAATACACCAACGGAAACAAGGAGAAACACATTCTTTTCAAGCTTTAAAGCCAGTAAAAGAGTGCAATGGGTAGCAAGTAGACAGTTTACACATTAACGTTCATCACACATCACATCAAAAAACAATCGATCATAAATCAATCTGACTAATCACCAGATCTAAAAACGAATATCATGAGAACTTTTATCAGAAATACACCAACGGAAACAAGGAGAAACACATTCTTTTCAAGCTTTAAAACCAGTAAAAGAGTGCAATGGGTAGCAAGTAGACAGTTTACACATTAAGAATTTTTTGAGTTAGCTAAAAAAAAAGGGATAAGACCTAAAAGTCTTATCCCTTTTCATTTTCATTATTTTATTTAATCCTCTAATGTAATTTCTTCCTCTACTCCATTAGGGTATGTAAGTGTTGCAATATCATCACAAGTGCCATCACCAAAATGTACATTTACTGAGAGTCCGTTTTTAGAAACATCCATATCTCCGCTAGAAACATAAGCACAAGATAATTCACTTGTTAATGCACTGTTTACGTTTACATTATAGGTATTACCTTCAAAAACTACGGTCCAATTACCTTCAATACTATACGTACTACTATCGTTGAATGCAATAGTGGTAGATTTGGTTCCGCTGTCAGCAATTATAGAACCATCTTCCATTTCTACCGTCATATCGCTAGTAACCTCAAAAGTTATAGCGCTATCATCTGAATTTGTGCTGAACGTTAATGATCTGGTTCCATTTATTTTAATTTCTCCTACATAAAAGTCAACATAACTAGCTGTAAAAGAACCCGTTTCTCCTTGTTGGTCATAAGTGACGCTTAAAGTACCATTAACATTATCAGTTCCGTTCAATACACAATTATTGAATGTTGCAACATAACCCGTGTCTGAATATACTGCACTGTAGCAATCATTATTTGAAGTTTTGCCGGTACTGCTGTCGTTAGAAGATAGCTCAAATAAAGCAAGATCAATATCACCAATAATTTCATCGGTTTCTAGAACTGCTTTAAGTTCTGTTTGGGATAGTGTTACCTCCTGGGCGGTAGTGTCGTCATCACTACAACTATATGCCATGCACAATACTCCCGTAAGTAGAATTCCTTTTTTTAAATAAGATGTTAGATTTTTCATGTTTGTTTATTTGTAGGGTTGTGTGGATAAAACGAAAAAACAGTCTGTATAGTATAGCTATGTTACACATTAGCAGCTAGTAAGTATAATGAATGGCAATAATGAAACTAAACATTAGTTTTAATCGTATACGATATATTATATTTGATACATGATTGTTAGAATGAATTTAAGGGACCAAGTACGAGATTATTTACTTTCCGAAATGATTACAGGTAATCTTAAGACCGGAAAAAACAATCAATTTAGCAGCCTTGTCAAGACATTTAAAAGTGAGTGTAACCCCAATACGTGAAGCACTTACACAATTACAGCAGTCAAGGATAATTAAAGCTGTGCCAAATAGAGGGTTTATTATAGCTGAACTAGATGTAGAGGAAGCTGAAGATCTCTATGAATTGGTAGCCAATTTAGAGGTTATGGCTATTGAAAACTCAGAGTTTAATGAAGAGCATATTGTTAAATTGAAAGCGCAACAAGAAGTTTTTGAAAATGCCACCAATGCCCTTGATAGAATTCAAGCCGATTTGGAATTTCATAGATTACTTACCAAAGGATACAAAAACGAGTTAGCGCTCAAAATACTAAATGACCTCAAAACTCGTCTTTTTTTCTATGAGCATGCTTTCACCAATGACGATTTTTTTTATAATAAATCTGACAATCAGCATGAAGCCATTATTTCTGCCATTGCCGATGATAATGTGCCAACCGCCTCTCTCCTACTAAAAATGAATTGGATGCTGATTTTAAATTATATTCAAAAGAAGCTTACCGAATAATTGGCTTACTCCAAATCCTGTAAAAGCTCTTGTGCAGATCTGGTAATCTTTTTATACCCTTTGTATGCCCAATTACAGAAAAAAGCCATAGCAACTAATGTTATAGTCAAAGTAATAATTTGTTCCGTTTTTAAACTATTTAGAAAAATGTTCTTGTTAGAAATTATTTTTGAGGTTACCGGCACAATGAAAAACAAGCCAATAAAACCAACCACAATTCCAATCTGTTGCAACCTAAGCAATCTATTTTTTGTATGCACGTAAACTTTAAGATTCTCTTTGTAAGATTCATTTAGAATATCGATATTCTTAATTTTTTTAAGGGTTGATAACACCGAAACCGGCAATACAATTAAAAACAAGAGCGTAAATGCCCCACATGCCTGCAAATACCAAGTATCTAATTTATTAAAGTTAAAGATTACAAATAATGCGATTGCGAAACATACCAATGCGCCTAAAGATTCATATTTGGTAATAGTAGTGAATTTGTTCTGATATTTCTGTTTTGTCATGTCCAATATGATTTTGTTCGTTAATTTTTTTTGTTGATCTAATTCATCGCTCATTTTTGTCCAAGCGGATTGTAGTTCTTCTAATTCCATGATTTATTTATTTGTCATGTTCGTTTTTAATTTTTTCTTTACTCGAGATATTTTTGTACCCACATTACTTGCACTCAAGCCCGTAATCTGTGCTATTTCATTATAACTTTTGCCTTCTAGCAATAGAAAAATGAGTCCCTTTTCTAATGTATTCAGGTGTTTTAGATGCTGATAAAGTAACCGTAATCGTTCTTCAAAAACTTCATTATGGGTATCAGATTCGTTAATAAAGACTTCAGCAACTGAAACGGAATCTGGTCGTCTCTTTTTCTTTTTTATAAATGTGATAGATGTATTCATTGCCACGCGATACATCCAAGTTGTTATTTTGGCATCATTACGAAACGAATCAAAATATTTCCAAAGTTGAAATACCACTTCTTGAAAAAGATCTTCTTGGTCTTCCTTATTATCAGTATAAATTGAAGTCACCTTATACAAAAGTCCTTGATGTTCTCGTATTAAATTTGTGAAGACCGCTTCTTTCTGCATCTCTTAAAACTTATTTCCCCATTAGTATGTTGATTTTCCCATTTGTCACACTTTCAGGTAAATTCTTTTTTAAATTAGGGTAAATTAATTCTAACTCATACAACATGAGGTACATATGTACGTTTTATTAAAAAAAACAAGATATGCAGTTTTTAAATCCTGAGATAGAAGCATTGACAAAAAGAAAAAGCACACAAAGCTTGGTCAAGAAACAAGTTTCATGTGGCATTTTTCAAAATGTAGATGATATTCCTGTGGTAGAAGAAACCGTTGAACTCAAAAAGGTGTAGGTTTTACTCTTCGAACAAAGAAGTATCTAAACCAGGAATAAGGTTTAGAGCGTTTTGGTAGTACAATTTCCTTAACACTTCATCGGGTAAATTTAATCCGTACATTGCCCAAAAAGCATGGTATTTCTTGTAGTAGGGAAAATACTCGTCATTGCTTTCAAGCACCCTAAAATACGTCGGAAATTCTTCGGGCTTCCAACTGTCTTTTCCAAATAATACCCTGTCTTGATATTTGATAAAAAAAGCTCTTGCATGTTGTGGCTGTCTTCCTAACTCGGCAATTACAGCAGATATCCCAACATTCATGTTTGGCATTTCATCTAATAATTCACCTAGTTTTTCTAAGTTATTTGCGTGCCAACCCATGTGGGCATTAATAAATTTAGTGTTAGGGTGTTTCTTAAATACATTGTGCTGTTCTTGAATAATCTGTTCAAATGGGGCGGGATCTGTTGCCGTACGTTTTCTTCTAGGATGGGTTTTTAGCTCTAGCCAACGTTCATTATCTGCATCCATATCATCCCAAAAAGATTTGGGATCAGCCGCGTGTATTAATACTGGAACGCCCATTTGGGCACATTTGGCCCAAATGGGATCTAAGCGAGGGTCGTCAATGGCCAATCGGTTGCCATTGGCATCTTTATTTCTCAGTCCTAAGCTTTTAAATATTTTTAGTCCTTTAGCGCCATTCTTTATATCTTGTTCTAATTGAGCTGCAGCTTGTTCGCCCCATGCCATATCTTTTGCTCCTTCAAAATCAACATTGGCAAATACTACAAATCTATTGGGATAACTTTTATTGATATTATCGATTTTTTCTTTTAAGCTTTTGCCCGATCTACCACTTAAGTTTACCATAATGGCTTCGTTCATGGCATCCATGTGGGTAATTAAACCATTTAAGGCTTCTACGGACATATCTCTTTGATGGCTATGAACATCAATGAATGGAAATTTTGCTTTTGTAATCTCTGTTCCCGGTACAACTAATGTAGATGTTGGATTGTATTCTTCAAAGCCCATTTCTTGGGCAAAACTAGGTGATGTAACTACGGCCAAAATAGTAATTAAAATGGTGCTCTTAAGTTGGGTCATTTGCTAAATATGTGTTTTTTTGGCTTTTGCCATTAACTGTTCGTATTCTCTGGTGGTATCAATATCTTTTATTTGCCTTGCTGCATTTAAAGAGATGATGTTGTTGGTATGTTTATTCAAATAGTCTTTTGCTCCAAAATCTCCATCTAGTTGAGACAATGCCTTAAAGTGCAATGTAGGGAACAATACAGGAACACCTGCTTTTGCATTATAATTCGTAGCTATAATTTTAGAGGTGTTTTTTTCAAATTGGTCAATTAAATTATTTAAATGTTGGTGTTCAAGTAAGGGCTGATCTGCCAAACAAATTAAAATACCATTATATGGTTCATGCTGCTTTAGTAATGATTGAACACCGTGTGCTATACTATTACCTAAACCCTTATCCCAATGGGTGTTGGTGAATACATTTATATTCATTTTAGTTAATTGACAGGTAGATGCGATAAGATCCGCATTGGAACCTAGAACAACGTTAACACTTGTGGCATCAGATTTTTGAACAGTTTTTATAGTTTCAACTAGAAAATTAGAGTCTTTCCAGGGCATAAGTTGTTTAATGCCTTCCATTCTTCTTGAGGCACCTGCGGCCATAATCAATACAGCAATCTTCATAGCCATGTTAATGATGAATTTCTTTCAACTTATCTTTTAGCATCATAGGTTCGGTTTTTCTGATTACCGTTAAAATTTCTGCTAAAATCGATATTGCTATTTCCTGTGGTGTTTCGGCACCTATATTCAACCCTGCAGGACCATGAATACGTTCAACAAAACTAATGTCTATATCCACGTCATGTTCCAATAATTCCGATAATAGATTTTCTCTTCGTCTTGCCGGACCCAATACTCCCAAATACGCAGGATTACAGTTTTTTAAAGATATTAGGTATTTCAAATCTTTTACATAGCTATGGGTCATTAGTAATACGGCAGTATTGCTATCTATGATATCTACTGGAAAATCTTCTGGTTCATAGATTAATATGGAATCAATACCTGGAAAATCCTCTATGGTTTTATCTTCTTTAGGGGTAACGGCAACACTTACCTCCCAGCCCATGCCTAAACCAAATTGGGAAAGCTGAACGGCGTCATGTTCACCACCAATTAACAAAAGTCGTTGGCATGGAGCCATAACCTGAGAAAAATGCAGCGCTTTTGTTTGCCTTTCGGTTATCATGTTAAATGCATAATTAGTAGCATTTATGGTGATAAAAGTACCGTATGCTTTAAGTTCCCCATAAGTTCTTTTGTAAGATGTAACTAATTGAAATGATTTTCTATCCTTGATTACCTGGTCAAATGCATGCAAACAAGTTTCGTTTGGCTCAAATGGTTCCAATAACAAATAAAGTATTCCTTCACAGCCTAATCTATACCTGCCATCATACGTCATTAGTTTTGCACAATTGTTTTTAAATACCGATTGTGCCTGAAACAACACTTCTTTCTCAACACAACCACCACTGACCGCACCGATCATAACATGGTCTTCGCATATAAGCATGCGAACACCGGGTCTACGATAAGAAGAACCGTCTAAATCTACTACTGTGGCCAAAACACATTTTAAACCAGAAGCTTTGGCTTGTCTATACTCGTTAAATATCCTTTTGAACTCGTGGGTCATTCATTGCATTTTACATCTTCTAATGTAGTGAAATTATAATTTATATTATGAAGCGTTATGTGCTTAAGCCTAACAAAATATAGGTCTTGTAGAATTAAAAGGCTTTAAGTGGGTAAGCTTTAACAATCTTTAACATTAATTTTATTATTCGCTATAATTTAAATAAACTTTGTGCGTTCTGCTAGTTGAACCCGTAATAATTGAATATGAAAAATTTTTTAAAAACCTTTAGTGTGTTTTTTATGGTTACCCTACTTGTTTCTTGTGGTAACGCAGATGATGATGTAAGCATGATTTTGAACACTGGAGACGGACTGGGAGAAGGAACGGAAGTTGATGAATGCTTAGGTTTGGAAGAAGGTGAGCTCGTATTATCCATACAAGATCAATATACCACATTGCCAGGTAAAGTTTCAGTATTTTTTAAAGTATCCGATACCAATGGAAACCCAGTACCCGGGTTAACGGCTGACCAGTTCACTATTTATGAGCAAGGTAGAAATGATGATTGTTTTAATACCATTTCAACGTCAGAATCATCGGCACGTATTTCTCCAAATTCACAAATTTTCTCGAACAATACCTTATTGGTACTTGATTTAAGTAATAGTGTATTGAGCAGTAGTCTAGAAGAGCTAAAATTAGCTTCAACTAGTTTTGTTGACGCTGTAATGCCTGCTACTACACAAGAATCTGTAAAAATGGCTATCTACTGGTTTGATGGTGAGGATGAATTACATTTATTAAATGAGCTTACTCCGTCAAAAACTGAATTGAAAGATGCTATTGAGGGTATAACAGATGATATCAGTAATGACCCTTCAACAGACTTATATGGAGCCGTTATCAAATCGACCGATATTGCATCAGATTTGGTAAAGGTTTCTACGGCTGATGGTAAAATTGGAGCTGCATCAGTTGTGATATTTACTGATGGTACCGATCAAGCATCACGTTATACAGAAAGTGCGGCCCTGAAAAAAGTAAATGAGGCAAATGCCAATATTTCATTCTTTAGTATTGGGCTTGGTGCTGAAATTGACACTGAAGTTC
The DNA here is from genome assembly GCF_001865655.1 of Maribacter sp. 1_2014MBL_MicDiv. Lineage (NCBI taxonomy): Bacteria > Pseudomonadati > Bacteroidota > Flavobacteriia > Flavobacteriales > Flavobacteriaceae > Maribacter > Maribacter sp. 1_2014MBL_MicDiv. Next base: position 4,102,332 of record NZ_CP011318.1, on the reverse strand, counting down.
TAACAGCTGTTGGTAAAACGGCTAGTGTCTTTGCTACCAATAAAGATGAGCTGGAAACAACATTTAGAGATATCTCCGAAAAGGTTTCTGAAAGAGCCAATAGTTTCTATTTATTCGAATATTGTAGCCCTAAAAGAGATGGTAGCGGTGAAAATAACTTAGCTATACAGATCAATACAGGATCTAGACAAGGAGCGGTACAAACCAAGTTTAGTGCAAACGGATTTACCGGAGGTTGCGAATAGATATATCACCTACAAAAAGTAAAAAGAAGCATGTAAATGCTTCTTTTTTTTGCTCATAACCGAAATGAACAACATATTGATAATCATTTTGTTGTAGACGTGTTTTACAGGGAAAAACGGATTGAGTTAAAAATTTAAACATCCGTAATTCTGTTTAAGCCGTATATAAAAACGATTAAACTAATATTAATTAAAAAGAACAAAATGAAAAGATTATCCTTAGTTACTATAGTATCTGTAGCGCTTTTAACTTCATGTGTTTCAAAAAAGAAATATGTTGCATTAGAAGATAACTTATCTCAAACCCAAAGTACCCTACAGAAAACACAAGTAGAAAAAGAAGAGTTGCAAGCTCAAATGACACGTATTGAAGCACGTGTTGAAGAGTACAATAATAAAATAAACTCTTTAAAGGAAATGAACGATAGCCAGTTCACAAGTGTGGACGATGTAGCTGTAATGAGCAACAACACAAAGGCTAAAATGAGAAATACATTGAAAAATGTTGACCCTGCAAAATTAGCTGGTGCTAAAACATTACAAGATTCAATGAACTTAGCTGTTTCTTACAAATTAAAGCAGTCTATCTCTGAAGAGGGAGAAGATATTGATGTTAGTATTGATAAAACTGTGGTTATGATCAATATTTCTGATGAGTTATTGTTCAATACAGCTAGTTATAGAGTAAGTAACAAAGCTGACAATATTCTTAAAAAATTGGCGGATGTTATTAAGTCAGAGCCAAGTATGGAAGTTATGGTAGAAGGTCATACAGATTCTAGAACCATTAACACTCCTATGGTTACAGATAACTGGGATTTAAGTGTAAAGCGTGCTACTTCAATTGTACGTAAATTACAGAAAGAATATGACGTAGATCCTTCTCAATTAATTGCTTCTGGTAGAAGTAGCTACTTACCATTGGTAGAGAACGATACTAAAGAGCACATGGCAATGAACAGAAGAACTAAGATTGTTATTTTGCCAAACTTAGATAAGTTTTTTGCACTTTTAGATGCAGAAGATGCTATGTAAAGCACAAAATCTATATATGTAAAAAAGGGAAGCATTTGCTTCCCTTTTTTTATTCCATTAATGGTATGACCTTTATCTAAAAATCATACTATTGGGTACATTGATATCGGTCTTTTTTAAGTTGACCAAAAATCCGTTTATGACCGCATATTCCTTAACTCCATTTTTTTCCAAAAAGAACGTAGGATTTATTCCGGGTGATAAGTTCAATTCAGGAACATTGTATTTTGCACCAATCAAGTGCACTGGAAACGGCGAATTAATGCGCTTTGCAGGAAACGTTGATAAACGCACATACCCAAATCCCTGCTTTAAAATATCATTGAAATTCAAAGCTTTTACCTCTTCAAAAGAATTTAAAGTCCTTGGATATACTTTTGCTTGTTTTATGGTATACCCAGTGGCATCTAAGGTTTCATAACCATAATATGTAAAAAGATCACCTTGGTCTAATATTCTGCTACTATACCAAAATGAATTGTGATCCGGGTAATCTACTTCAATTTGATTGATACCTAGGTCCAAAACATAGGTATTACCCATTAGGTTATAACTTGCTCCTGTTATTTTAAGATCAAACAACTTTCTGTCATTTTCGGGAATTTCTTCATATTTCTCAATAGCAATGGTTTCGTAAGATTTTTTTGCGATCGTATATATGGCCGATAAAATTGAAGTGTAATTTAGCTTCCTAATTTCCTGTTTTTCAATATCATTGGGGTAACCGCCAGACTCTATTAAAATGGTACTTGTCCCCCATTTTTGAATATTATCTCCAAAAGCACGTGGCTCAAAATCATCATTATATCTGCCTACTTGTCCCGGGGCATACTTTTGAAGAATATTATTCATGAATACAATAATTTTCATGGCATTGCCACGGGTTTCATTAATATCCTTTTCATAATTATAAGCCGGTGCTAAATAAGAAATGGTAGCAGGCTTTTCTGTTCGTTCCGCATTATAGTACGTGCTTTGATCATGTAGGTTGAATCCGAAATCGGCATTTAAACTGTCCCTCACCCTTTTTAAGGTTTTAGATTCGGGCGATTGCAATCGTAGGGCATCTCTATTGATATCTATACCCAAGAGATTACGTCTTTGAAAAAGTTCTGCCCCATCTGGGTTCAGCATGGGTAAAAAATGAATGGTTAAATTAGCTAGGATCTCCTCTTTTTCTTTTTTAAAATTTGCGCTGTTAAAAAAATTCAGAATATCAAATATAGCCTGTGTCGCTGTAGGTTCGTCACCATGCATTTGAGACCAAAGAAATACATTGGTTTCCCCAGAGCCAATACTAATTAAACTTAACTTTTTTCCGCCGATCGACTTTCCTACGGTTTGAACCTTAAATTTATCGTTTACCGTAAAATTGTCTATCAATGGTTGAATATCTGCTCGTTTAATGCGTCTCTTTCCAATAGAACCTTCTTTGTAATTCTCATAGGTATCATACAATTGGGAGGTAATGTTGTCGGTTTGGCAAATGACCGAACAAGAGCATAAAAACAATGCGGCTAATAATAGGTGTTTCATTCTATAATTATATTAATTATGATTAGTAGGTAATTTTTTAAAGTTCAGATCTTTGACCGCTTTTCTAACATCGTTCATGAAAGCTGTACCAGGATCGGTCTTTTTAGTTCTATATCCTTCATCTTTTTCTAACCATAGCGGATGATTTTCAAAGAGCGTATACTCATAATGACCAATTAGATAGTCAATGTCATATTTACCCTTTAAGTATCTAACAAGCCAAATGTTAGACTTTAGTTGTGCTTTGGTCAAGGGCAAATCATCTGTACCACCAACGTTCTCAACTCCAATAGCACAATGGTTTAACCCAATTACATGGCGTGCCATGGTTGTTTCTGGCATTAATTGATATATGGTGCCATCTCTATCTATCATAAACTGGGACGATACATTTAAACCGCTCACATTTTTAATATCAGGTCTCCAATTAGGTAATGATACGGGATCAAAAGCAGCAAAAGACTTTTCAAATGTTGGAATAACCGTCCAATGCAATACGATCATTTTAGGGTCGATCTCAGGGGAATCTTGCTCTAATCCGTATCTGTTTTGCAAGTATTCCAAGGTTAACACCTTCCTTTCCTCATTAAAAGTAATTGGTCGTTCTACAATAGTTTTAGATGAAGAACATGAAAATAAACCTATTAAAACGATGTAAAAAAGATACTTTTTCATTTAATGATGCTTTCCGTGCTGTCCTTTTCAACAGCGTATGATATAGTAATATTTCTTCTTCCCCACTCCTTGGCTTTTTCAATATTTTCACCCATATAAATATCTATACGGTTACGCCATCTAGAATGCATTTTATCTTTTACAATATAAATGCCTTCAAAGGTATCTATCTTTACCAGAGTATTATAAGAAAGCCCTTTTTTTAAAAGATCTCTAGAGACGGCTATCCATTTTTTTCCTGGTTTTATGGAGTCGCCCCATGCCGTAATTGCAGGGTGTTCGTATGATGTTTGGTTGGGTATTGAATTATAGGCTGTTGCCGTAACTTCCATAGGCACCCAATCGTATTTATCTATTACCACTTCTTCTTGACAACTTAGCACCAAAATGGCAAAAAATAAAACGACCCCTCTTTTCAACATAGTTACTAATGTAGCTTATTTTTTAAAATTAGTAGATCCGTATAACTTTCTTTCCATGCTTCTTCTAAGTATTCCGGGGCTGGTGTAAATGAAAAACTAAGGGCACTAAGTACGATGTCAACATCTCCATCATCATCAATATCTTCGGCATCCATTAAAAACCACCTTCCTAATTTGGTGTTGGTTAAATGCTCTTGGGAAAACATATAGGAAGTACTTTCCTTATTTTCCAGATATATGAAATTATAATCAGGGTGATCGTCAAAATCGGGGAAAGTAGCCAACAAAGCGAAATCAATGTCCCCGTCTTGATCAAAATCATTGGCAATAACCCTTGTAGCACCGTTTAATGGATGAAAATATGATTCTTTAAAGTTGTTCTGCCCATCATTTATATGAATTCGCATACCGTGATATGGTTTGTTTACAAAAGATTTGTCTGCATTGTCTCCATTTACGGTGATGATATCCTCAAATCCGTCTTTATTATAATCAATAAGCTCAATCCAGCTAGATCCATAGACCGGACTAAACCGTAGTACCTTTTCAGCTGCGAATTTTAAATTTTCTTGTTGGTATAATATATAGACCGATTCATCACCTTGTGCAAACAACACTACCAAATCCTCTTTGCCATCGTGGTTCATATCTTTAGGTATTACCCTTAACGCACCTGGCAATGCTAGTAGCACTTTTTCTTCGTAAAATGCGAAATCATTTTTCTTTAATAAGGTTAATTTTCCTTTTAAGTCTCCAAACTCGCTAATAACAATTTCCTCACTACCATTTTTATCAAGGTCTAAAAATAGCGTGTGTACCGGTCTATGGAGAGAATCCTGTAATACCGCTGTTTCATTTCCTTTTCTTAAAACAGCTGCGCCACGTGGTATTTCATTGGGGTCCATTTTCCCCATACTAGTGACATACACACTATCGTTTAAAATTCTGGCATTGATTATTGCGGAGTCGAAATCTCCTAAAAGCTCAAAGGTCTTGGTATTTAAATCATATGTATTTAATTCTCCTTGACGGCTACCTGTAATTATTCTGTTTTTTTCACTATCGATATCCAAATATGTAATCATACTGCCCTTTACGCTATCTAAACTTATAGGGAAAGCCGTGAATGTATCTAGTGGTGTACTTTCAGTTTTATGAACATTACTTAGAAGACTATCTGGAGCCAATTCAATTATATATTCCTTTAGTAGTTTCCAGTCTTCTAACGGAATTAAAGGTTTTGAAGGGTAAACGCCAGTTTTGATTACAGCAATTTGTTCATGAAAAGGCAACTTGTAATAGGGGTGTTTTCCTTTGGTAAATATGCCCATTCTGGCTCCCATTTCGGGTAACACTTCATTTTTCCAGATATCTTTAGGTAAAGATTGTATATCTGGAGCAATATGACAACTAGCACAGTAACCAGTAAAAAGGGCTTCCTCCCTTGAAGGTTTCTCTGTATTGCATGAAATAAAGACCATAAATACAATACAGTAAAAACATAATTTTAAATTCATCAATTATAATGATTTCGTATAGTGACTTCAATAGAATATGGAAGATACCTATACCCTTAAAACCTTGCAATATACATGAATGCTTTTCTTTAAATTTGTTGATATGAAAAAAGAAAAAAAACCGGATAATGTCGTCTTTGATGAAGATGCTCAAGAATATCATGGAAAACTACTGCCATTTGCAAGTGGTGTAGCGGCCCCAAGAATTACACCACCCGATGTTACTTCATGGAAAAACACCCATATTGTAGGTGCTAATAACCAGTTTAAAGCACAGTATGAAGCTTTGCAGAAAGCTTATAATAAATTAATGACCGATTTTGAATATAACAATTTGGTCTACAATGCTAAGTTTAGTTTTGAGCCCATTGTAGGTAAGGAGTATCACTTGTACCGTGCTAAAGACCAAAGTACCTTTCTATCATTGATTTTGCCCCAAGAATGCAATTTTGACTATTTAGGAAGTTTTAGGTTATCTGCAGATAAAACTTGGCAAAAATTGTAAGTTGCCATTTAAGAATTCTGATTTTCAATCAGATAAAAACCATCAAACAATAATGAGAAAGTTAAAATTACTTTTAGGAATTGCCTTGGTAGGCATTATTGCCGCTATTTATTTTAATTACCCGAAGCTGAACCTCATTTCCGGTTACGCATCAAAAAGTATGGCATCCAGTGTATTTATTGCGGATAGAGAACCCGTGGATGTAATATTAAACGATCACGAAATGCCTTTGATCAAGTTATCTGATTGTGAGGTTTCCACTGAGGATAATTCCGCTACGGCAAGTGTTTATGGACTTATGCCAAGAAAAGCGGTTTTCAAGGAGGGTTTAGGTGCCGTCTTGACCAATGACGAATATGAGAAGCATAATTTTGATATCATCCCCAACAGGTTTTTCGTAAAAGATACACTACCGTTTCCTTTTGGTAATAACGGTGTAAAAGATACCATTTTAGCGAATGTTGATTATGATAAATTAGAGGTCGCATTTGAAAATGCTTTTAAAGATCCTGAACAGAGAACAAGGTCTCTATTGGTGGTTCATAAAAACCAAATCATAGGTGAACGCTATATAAGAGGATTTACAGAGGATACCAAAATATTGGGGTGGTCTATGACTAAAAGTATATTAGCTACACTTTATGGTATTTTAGAGTATCAAGGGGAAATGAAGATGGATTATAAACCATTTGGCAATGAGATACGTATGAAAAATCTGAAAAGTAATATTACTATAGATCATTTATTACGCATGCAGAGTGGTTTGGCTTGGGAAGAAAATTATTTTAAAATATCAGACGTTACCCGTATGCTTTTTTTAGATGCGGATATGACTTTGGCACAGCGTAATAAAAACGTAATCGCGGCCCCGACCGAAATTTGGAACTACTCTTCCGGTACCACCAATCTTTTGTCAGGGATATTGCGCGAACAATTTGAAACCCACCAAGAATATCTAGATTTTCCTTATCAAGAATTGATCGATAAAATTGGTATGAAGTCAATGTTGTTAGAGACAGATTTAATGGGTAATTACATACTATCATCCTATGCTTGGGCAACTACCAGAGATTGGGCTAAGTTTGGGCTATTATATTTAAATAAAGGAGATTGGAACGGAGAACGTATTTTCTCGGAATCTTGGGTGGATTATGTTTCTACCCCTACTGTAAATTCTGATGGAGTCTACGGCGCACATTTTTGGTTAAATGCAAATGGAAAATATCCAGATATATCAAAAGACCTATATTCCGTAAACGGATTTCAAGGTCAGCGCATATTCATAATACCCTCTAAAGATTTAGTTGTGGTACGTACCGGACTGGAAGAGCAATCTGACGAACAGTTCAATACATTGTTAAAGGAAATCATAAGGTCTATTCAATAATACACTTTAGCTTTAAATAATTTAAGCAACACCACAATTCTCAAGAAACACACAACAGATTGCTCTTACATGACAACAATAGTTTCTATGAACTGAAGAACATATATATCTTTACAGTGTTGTTAAAAACGAAATAAATTTTTTCATTTTCATATAGTGTTCTCGTAAAAGAGTCTGATCTTCAAAGGGTTGGACTCTTTTTAGTTTAGGGTGGTTTTTGTTTTTAGAGTTCAGTTGGCAGTAAGAAGTTAGAAAATAGAGAATAGAGAATAGACTTTTTTCGTTGCATGAAATTTAGCTATGCAAAATTTCATGCAACGGACAACCATCAACGGACAACCATCAACGGACAACCATCAACGGACAACCATCAACGGACAACCATCAACGGACAACCATCAACGGACAACCATCAACGGACAACCATCAACGGACAACCATCAACGGACAATCAACCTACGGTAGCCAATTGTCCTTGCCAAAATCAGGTTTACGCTTTTCTAGAAATGCATTTCTACCTTCTTTTGCTTCTTCGGTCATATAAGCCAATCTTGTTGCTTCACCGGCAAATACTTGCTGGCCTACCATACCGTCATCGGTTAAATTCATGGAGAACTTTAGCATTTTAATGGAAGTTGGAGATTTCTCCAATACTTCTTGTGCCCATTGAAAAGCAGTATCCTCTAACTCCTCATGAGGTATAACGGCATTGACCATACCCATGTCAAACGCATCTTGTGCGGAATAGTTTCTACCTAAAAAGAAAATTTCACGTGCTTTTTTCTGTCCCACCATTTTTGCCAAATATGCAGAACCGTATCCACCATCAAAGCTGGTAACATCAGCATCGGTTTGTTTAAAAATAGCATGTTCCTTACTGGCCAAGGTCATATCACAAACTACGTGAAGGCTATGTCCGCCACCTACGGCCCAACCAGGTACAACACAGATTACCACTTTGGGCATAAAACGAATCATTCGTTGTACTTCAAGAATATTCAAACGGTGCTGTCCATCTTGCCCAACATATCCTTTCTCTCCCCTAGCCTTTTGGTCGCCACCGCTACAAAAAGACCATATTCCGTCTTTAATTGAAGGACCTTCCGCAGAAAGTAGAACCACTCCTATAGAAGTATCTTCCTGTGCATCATAAAATGCTTTTATAAGTTCACTTGTGGTATGTGGTCTAAATGCATTGCGCACATTAGGCCTATTGAAAGCAATACGTGCTACGCCGTCACATTTTTTATAAGTAATATCATCAAATTCTATGGCAGTTTTCCAATCGGGTGATTTCATAATTTCTAACAATTCTATTATCGCATAAAGATAAGGTTTCAGGATATACTCGTCCAAATCTGTATGGCCCCATACCCCTTTAAAAAATGAGTTTAACTCAAACGAGTTATTTATCAATTTGTTTGAAACACTGATATTGACCCATATCGGCTAAGTTTACATCGAATTAAATAGATCGTTTCATGAAACAATCCCTTTTTACATTTATAAAATCGCTACGAGAATTTCTAGAAAATAAGCTCAACCAGTACAATACAACGTTACCTTATGTGATAACTGTAATTATTGCCCTGGTTATAGTCGTAGGCGGTATAAATCTATTTGTAGAATTAACAGAGACATTAAAGACCGAAATGCTTGCCAATTATGATACTGCAATAACGGATTATATTGTTTCTAGACGTACACCTGGCTTAACCAACTACTTTAAATTTATGACTAATGTTGGCGATACTTATGGTTATTTAATTGTATTATCCATTTTTTTGTTAGGCTCCCTTTTGGTCTTTAAACGTTGGAAATATATTGTACAGGCAACTTTGGTGTTAGCATTGGCAACAGTTTCAAATATGATGTTAAAACGATTTATTGATAGAGCTAGACCGGGAATAGAACATTTGGTCTCTGTGGAAACCTTAAGTTATCCTAGCGGACATGCCATGAGTGCAATGGCTTTCTATGGCTTTCTCATTTTTTTGGTGATTAAATTCGACATTCAAAAAGTGTTTAAATACTTATTGGTGATAGTATTGTTAACGGTAATTTTAAGTATTGGTATTAGTCGAATTTATTTAGGGGTGCACTTTCCATCCGATATTGCGGGCGGATTCATCGCTGGTTTTATCTGGGTTGTTTTCTGTGTTTTGGTATTTGATCTAATTCAATTATTTAAACGCGACCCCAAAACATAAGTAAAGTTCAACTTTAATAAAAAAATAACGTAGCTGAAGTACTATTGAAAAAATGGTATCTGTATTTTAGTTACACTAAAAACTTCACAAATTATAGATATTGAACATCATGAAATCATCTTCAAAAATTGCCTTGGTTACAGGTGGTAGCCGTGGAATCGGTAAGAATATTGCATTAAAGATCGCCGAAAAAGGATTAGATATAATTTTGACCTACCACTCCAAAAAAGAGGCTGCTGAACAAGTGGTCAAACAAATTGAAGAACTGGGTCAAAAAGCAGTAGCATTTCAGTTAGATACCAGTGAGATTGCTAGTTTCTCTAGTTTTTTTAAGAGAATTAGCATGTATTTGAATGAAAATTATCGCGTAGCTAAATTTGATTATTTGATAAATAATGCCGGAACGGGAATTTACAAGCCTTTTTTAGAAACCACCGAAGCCGATTTTGATGATATGATGAACATTCACTTAAAAGGCGTTTATTTTCTAACCCAACATGCCGTAGACCAATTAAATGATGGTGGCGGTATTATAAATATATCCTCTGGGTTGGTACGTGTTACCATACCGGGTTCTTCTGCGTATGCAAGTATGAAAGGTGGTATTGATGTATTTACAAGGTTTTTGGCAAAAGAGTTGAGTTCAAAAAAAATAAGGGCAAATGTAGTGGCTCCTGGTGCCGTTGGTACAGACTTTGGTGGTGGCGCAAATAAAGATAATGAGGAAAGACGTCAGAAAATTAGTAGTAATACGGCTTTAGGTCGCGTTGGTGAACCTGAAGACATAGGAGGTGTTGTAGCCTTTTTGTGTACAGAAGATGCAGCTTGGATCAACGGTCAACGTATTGAAGCGACCGGGGGATTGATGTTATAAGAAATATTGATTCTTAGGTAGATACCTAGCGAATAGTCTAGTTTTCATTTTAATTATCATTAAATTTAAATGCTAATCTATTTTTATATACATATAATTATGATGAAAAAAATTACGCTACTTATCGCCTGCCTTAGCTTAATTTCTACAGTTAGTTTTGCCCAAAGTTTTAGGGGCTTAGATAAAAGTCCGTTAGACAGGGCGTATTTACCTGATCATTTTGCCCATGATATAAAATTTGCTCCAGAGCGAAATTTACCTGACAGCCCTATTCTAAAAATAGATTATAGTAGACCCCAAAAGAAAGGTCGCCAAGTTTTTGGTGGTATGGTCAAATACAATGAAATATGGCGACTTGGTGCTAATGAGGCAACTGAGATAAAGGTTTATCAAGACGTTAAAATAGATGGTAAATTACTTAGGGAAGGAACGTATACTATGTATGCTATACCTACCGAAGAGATATGGACCATTATATTTAACAGCGATGTTGATCAATGGGGACACTATAGCTATGATGATAAAAATGATGTTCTAAGAGTTGATGCACATGTCTTACAAAACGATCAACCCGTAGAAGAATTTTCCATTCAATTTGAAGACTCAGAACAAGGTGTTGCTCTAATGTATATTGCTTGGGATATGAACAGGGTTGAGATTCCTATTGGTTATTAATAATCTATAGTATTAGATTTGAAAACCATACCCGACATATCATTTCAAGATGCCGATAATAAGCACAGTTTTGAGTGTTTAAATCTGACCAAGTTCTTTGCTAGAATCCCTGAAATAACAGACCATAACCCTACCCAACCACACAGAATTCATTTTTTTGCGTTATTGATCGTTACAGATGGCAATGGCACACATCAAGTAGATTTAAAAGATTATACCGTACAAAAAGGCTCGGTACTAAAATTGGCAAAAGGTCAAGTTCATGCTTTTCAAAAGAATGCCACTTACAAAGGGTTTTTGGTGTTGTTTACAGAAAATTTCGTGATGAACCACTTCTCAAAATCCTCGATCAATATGATTTCGCATCTGTATAATTATCACATCACATCCCCTATTTCAGAAAATGAAGAGTTAAATCATTCCTTTATACAGGAATTAAATGAAGAGCTTAGGAATTCAAATGATTATGCTAGAAATAATATAGTAGCCTCTTTGATCAATCTTTATTTATTGAGACTTGAACGAGAATTTGATCAGCAATTACCCCATAATAATGCAAAGAATTACACCATTTTCATCGCATTTAAAAACTTAGTAGAACAAAATTATGCTACTACAAGGAATGTGAAAGACTATGCCGAAATGCTTACCATTACTACCAAACACCTAAATGAAATAGTTAAGGAATTTACCTTGGACACAGCTAAAACCTTTATTGACGGTTACGTAATTCTTGAAGCAAAAAGATCAATTGTCAGTACAGATAATGGCTTTAAAGAAATAGCATATGAAATTGGCTTTGATGAGCTTACAAATTTCACCAAATTCTTTAAAAAAAATACTGGTGTTTCTCCTAAAACATTCAGAACCAGTGTAATTTAATTACTCACATTTACCATTCTTAGCCTCATTTTGATAATAGAATACCACTATTGCCATTTTAGTTTTGCAGTGTAGAATTACACTTAAAATCAACTAAAATGAAAATTATGAAATCAAAATTATTCGCAATTAGTCTGTTTACGATGGCAATAGCCAGCTGTAATAGCCCAGAAAAAAAAGTTGAGACTGTTTTAGAAGTAACTAGTTTCAATATCAAGACAACCGTAAGTGAATTGGAATTTAACAAATTAGATGCTGAAGTAGAAGAAACTTTTACAAGTAAGCAACCTGGTTTTATTAGACGTCAAAGCGGTGTTGACGAACAAGGTAGATATGTGGTATTGGTATATTGGAAATCAGTTGCCGATGCAGAAGCTTCAATGAATAAATTTATGTCAGATGAGTCTGTTGCCAGTTATGCAGGTATGATCGATGGTTCTTCAATGAAGATGTCCCGTTTTACAATAACCGATGAATTTACGGCTACGAATAGCACATTTACAGAAGTAATGACCTTTAAATTAAAGGAAGGTGCCAATGTTGAAGCTTTTAATACGGTAAACGACCGGGTTGGACCAGAATTCAGTGAAAAACAAACCGGATTTTTACAACGAATTACTGGGTTTAATAAAAAAGGAGAACAAGTTGCTGTTGCGTATTGGGACACAAAAGCGCATTCAGATGCAGTAATCAATGATTTTATGAATGCCGCGGTTGCTAAAGAATTCATGGGGATGATGGATCAGTCCACCATAGATATGATTAGATTTCAATCGCTTACTTCTTTAAAGAATGTAAAATTATCTAATAAAGACAAAGTTGTTGCGTTATTGAACAGCTTTAATACAGGTGACCAAACACCTATTTCCTACATTAATTCTAATATGTACATTCAGCACAATTTAGAAGTGGCAGATGGCTTACAAGGTTTTAGTGAAGTAATGCAACATGCCCCGGAAGGAGGCTTTAAAGCAAATGTGCTTCGTGCTTTTCAAGATGGGGATTTTGTGTTTGCGCATACTGAATATGACTTTTTTGGACCAAAAGCAGGATTTGATATTTTCCGTTTTGAAGATGGAATGATCGTTGAGCATTGGGACAACCTATTACCTGTTCAAAAGCCGAATCCAAGTGGCAGAACTCAATTTGACGGTGCCACTACTCTGACCGATCTAGATAAGACAGAAGCAAATAAAGCTGTAGTCAAAGGTTTTATAGAAAATGTGCTTTTAAATCATGAAATGGATAAGGTGACCAACTACATCAACACAACAACGTACATTCAACATAATCCCGCTGTGGCAGATGGCTTGGATGGTTTTGGGGCAGCAATGAAATATTTTGCGGATAACGGTCTGGTAATGCAGTATGATGAACTACATATGGTTTTGGGTCAGGGCAACTATGTGCTAAGCGTTAGCGAAGGTAAATTCGGTAAAGGCGACCATACCGCTTATTATGATCTATTTAGATTGGAAAATGGTTTAATTGTAGAACACTGGGATGTTATTGCTACTATACCTGCAAAATCTGAATGGAAAAACGAGAACGGAAAATTCTAATTCCCTCTAGAAAGTAAAACACCTCAGGGCAAGCCCATGAGGCATTCAAAGGAATCAAACTTTTAAATTCAAGACAAGCTTAGGGGTATTATACCCTTTGGCGGTGACAATAAAATTCTTAGCAAAGGAATAGCCGTTAACACGGTTGTTCCTTATAAAAGGTTCAAAATATGATAATTGCAGCACAGCAAAAAATAGCAGCTACATTGGCAAATTTGTATGAAGATGCCAAATACGATGATATAAGAATAATGAGGGCTTTGACGAAAAGCATTCTAGGACCTATACGACCCATACATTTTAAGGATACCTACCTGGCCATCTCAAAAAAACAAGGAGAAGATATAGTACATCTTATTAAAGAAAATCGAATTAAAAATGTGGTTGAATTCGGTTCTTCATTCGGTATATCTACTTTGTATTTAGCCGAGGGTATTCTAGAAACAAATGGCAGTATTGTTACAACCGAACTTATAGATTCTAAAGCAAAAAAAGCCATTGAGAATTTTAAAAATGCTGGTGTTGATCACCTAATAGAAATGAGAATTGGCGATGCTATGGAAACACTTAAAGGATATGCGGAACCTATAGATTTATTATTTCTTGATGGATGGAAAGATTTATACCTATCCCTTTTTCTAATGCTAGAACCTAATTTTCATAGTAAAACAATAGTATACGTGGATAATGCGGAAATGCACGATACAAAACGATTTTTAAAAGCGATACAACAAACAAACAAATACCATTTAACACCAAAGTATGACGGTAAAGTGGTAATAATTAAATCTAAATAGTATGAGTGATATAAAAATTTGCCCAACATGTGGCAGCAAGTCGAAATTCAAAGAAAAAGATGGTGTAAAAACGTACACCGCAGTACAAGATGATGAGGCATTCAAAAAAATTGGTCAAATGAAAAAGGCAATGCAAAAGTTTAAGGACAAAGCAGAAGCTTTGGAAAAAGAATTGAATGAACTAAAAGCCTCTTTATAATATGTCATTTATAAAAAAGAATTATGGTTGGATTATAGTAACCATTCTTGCCATAATACCAATGTTCATTTTAAGTACTATGTTGAAAATTGATACTTCTAATGGATTTGTTTTCACTTTAGTTGAAAATGGAGGTAAAGAAGGCATGTCAACTTTAGAAATGTTATACCATATCACAGGTGAATTTTCAATAAGATGGATGACCGCCGTGTTGACCTGTACTCCGTTTTTTATCCTGTTTGGTATCCATAATCTATTTGTAAGACAAGCTATGGGTATAGCTACGGCTGTATGGAGTCTGTTGCATTTTGTCATATTTATTTGGGCAGAAGGTTTTTCGGAAACCTTTACCCAATTCAATTATATAGCCGGATTCATAGCCGTTTTAATATTGATTCCGTTGTTGTTCACTTCAAGCAGAAAGTGGATGAAAAAATTAAAACGTACATGGAAAAAGCTTCAAAGTTTGGCATATTTGGCTATTATACTTAGCCTTTTACACGTAGCCATTTTAGAAAAAACATGGATTATTTATGCGGTAATCGTGGGTATTGGTTTCATAATCAGAATTCCGTCAGTAAAAGAAAAAATTATGAGCCGAAGAAAGAATAAAACTCAAGCAGCTTAAGAAAATTAAGTAGTATTTTATATAACAAACAGTTGATTCTGAGATAAGGAATAAAATATAATCTCTATTAACGGGTAAAAAATAGAATGAAATGAAAATAGCAGTAACATCGGCAAGTGGAAAATTAGGTGCATCCATTGTAAAGTATCTTATCAATTTAATAGGAAAAGAAAATGTAATCGGCATTGCCAGAACAACTGAAAAAGCTACATATTTAGATGTAGAAATCAGAAAGGGAGACTACAATAGTCGCGAGGATTTTAATGAAGCATTACAAGGTGTAGATGCCGTTCTTTTGGTATCTGGCATGGATGAACCTCAAAAACGAATTCAGCAACACAGAAATGTGATTGAAGCTGCCAAACAAAATGGAGTACAAAAAATAGTGTACACCAGTATTGTGGGAGATGAAATTAATAACGCCTTCAGCCCTATTGTACAAAGCAACCGTCAAACAGAAAAAGATGTACAGAATTCCGGACTCAACTGGGTTATAGGAAGAAACGGAATTTACATAGAACCAGATTTGGAATATATAGATACCTATGTAAAAGAAGGAAGAATAGAAAACTGTGCCGGTCAAGGAAAATGTACCTATACCAGCCGAGAAGAACTAGGTTTTGCCTATGCAAAATTACTCGTAGAAAACAAACATAATGGCAATGTTTATAACCTAATTGGCGAACCCGTTACACAAAGTGAGTTGGCCGAAAACATCAATAAGGTGTATGGTACTAACTTAATCTATAATTCAGTAACAATTGATAGTTATGCAGCAGATAGAAAAGCCGCATTAGGTGATTTTATGGGTACGGTAATTGCAGGCATTTACGAGGGAATTAAAAACGGTGCCAATGATGTACAATCGGATTATGAAAAGGCTGCCGGTAGAGAGCATATATCAAATTTAGAAATGATAAAGAATTTTAATTTAGGAAACTGATGGCTAACGCCAATTAATCTTTATAAAGCGTTGGTTCTTTTCAAATTCTTTAGGAGTTTTATCTAAAATCTCATGTCTAAGTGCATCTAATAACACCTCTTTTGAAAAAGTTTGTTGAACAACTAGACTTACTTCCCTAACCGGTTTTGGTTTTTGAAAATGAAGTACATGGCCATTATCATTAGTGCTAATGGCCATTTCAGGCACTAAGGTAAATCCTCCATAATTATCTACCATTTTCTTTAAAGCTTCAATAGAACCGCTTTGAAACTGAATATTTCCGTTAGTATTGGTGTGCCCACAAATATTTAGAACCTGGTTTCTAAAACAATGTCCTTTCTCCAGTAACCATAAATTAGTTAACCCTTCCATTTCATCAACAGATATTTTGTTCTTATCCTTATCTATAAAACCGGGCTGACCATAAAAGACAAAAGGCTCATTGTATAGTTTTATTTCCCTTAGGTGGGCATCGTTCAATGGTGTTACCAATAGACCTATATCTATTTCCTTATTGTGTAAAGACCTTATAATTTGGTCACTTTCCATTTCTTCAATCATCAATCTTGTGTTGGGATATTTCTTTGAAAATGGTCCGGAAATTAATGGGATCAAATAAGATGAAATTGTGGGCAATACAGCTAAACGGAATTCTCCTTCAATACTGTTCAACTCAATATTCACCATATTTTTAAGTTCACGGGCTTCTTTCAATATCATCTTCGCCTTCAATATGAACATTTCCCCTAAACTGGTAGGCTTTAAGGGAAACTTACTCTTGTCAAAAATTAAAAATCCTATTTCATCCTCTAATTTTTTAACCTGTATGGTTATGGTAGGTTGGGTAACAAAACACTTTTCTGCGGCCGTAACAAAGTGTCTATAAGCGTCTAGTGCAATCACATACTCTAATTGTTGCAAGGTCATTTAGGTGGCATATTAATTTTAGCAATACAAGTATATAGAGTATTAATTTGATTGATAAGCGCTTCTAATTGAATTTTGCTTCATCATTATAACATAAATCTATAAAGAATGAAAAAAAGATTAGTGACGCTTATCACCCTAGCCTTGGTAGGTGTAGGTTTGGCCCAGTCTAACAACACAATAACTACAAATGGTGGTGTTCCAGTTGGCGATAATCAGAATTCCAAAACCGTAGGTGAATATGGACCCGTTTTATTGGAGGATATTTATTTGGTAGAAAAACTGGCAGCGTTTGATAGGGAAAGAATTCCAGAACGAGTGGTACACCCTAGAGGCGCAGGAGCGTCGGGTTATTTTGAAGCTACTAAAGATATGTCCGAGTTCACAAAAGCGGTATTGTTTTCACAAGTTGGCAAAAAGACAGACCTTGCCGTTCGTTTCTCTACCGTAATACATGGAAAAGGTTCTCCTGAAACTGCAAGAGACCCAAGAGGTTTTGCCGTTAAGTTTTATACGGAACAGGGAAATTATGATATCGTAGGTAACAATTTGCCTATTTTCTTTATCAGGGATGCCATTAAATTCCCGGACATGGTACACTCTTTAAAACCTTCGCCGGTAACCAATAAACAGGATCCTAACAGGTTTTTCGATTTCTTTTCGCATGTGCCAGAATCTACACATATGCTTACAAGATTATATACGGATTTAGGTATTCCAAAAGGATACCAATACATGAACGGTAGCAGTGTGCACGGTTATAAATGGATAAATGCCGAAGGAGATGTTACTTATGTAAAGTATTCGTGGGTTTCTAAACAAGGTGAAAAAAACTTGACTATTGAAGAAGCCGCTGAACAACAAGGCAAAGATTGGCAACATGCTACCATGAGCTTAAGAAAGGATATTGACGATAAAAATTATCCTCAATGGGACTTGTATGTGCAGTTAATTAAGCCAGAAGATATGCATTCTTTCAATTTTTGGCCCTTAGATGCAACTAAAGACTGGCCAGCCGATAAAATTGAAAAAATTAAGATTGGTACCATGACTTTAAATGAGAACCCGGTAAACTTTTTTGAGCAGGTAGAAAGTATTGCTTTTTCTCCAGGTGCTTTAATTCCAGGTGTAGAACCTTCTGAGGATAAATTGTTACAAGGTAGATTGTTCTCTTATTTTGATACACAAAGACATCGTCTTGGTCCTAATTTTTTACAATTGGAAGTCAACAAGCCTTTAGAAGAACCTAACAACTATAATTCTGATAGTTGGAACAGTGCAGGAAATAAAAGATTTGAAAATCCGGATGTGAACTACCAACCAAGTTCAAAAGCGGCTTTAGCAGAAGATCCACAATACAAGCAATCAGAAACTACACTTAGCAATGTTACTATTACACAAAAGAAAATCTCTAAAACCAATGATTTTGCCCAAGCTGGAGATTTTTATAGAACGCTATCTAAACAACAGCAAGAAAATTTAATTAAAAACTTAAGTGGCGATTTAAGTGCTGTAACAGATAAAAACATTCAAAAAACCATGATTGGTCATTTCTATCAAGCAGATAGGGATTTTGGAATGGCTTTAGCAAAAGCACTAGGTTTTTCACAGAAAGATTTCATGCATTAAATATTAATACTAAAAAGAGGGTGCTATTATGCATCCTCTTTTCCAATACAGAAAATAATGAAGAATTTACTAATACTAACTATTATGATAAGTACACTTACAGGTAACGCTCAAAACATTTTTGAGGCTTCTAGAACTGGAGATGTAGAAACATTACGCAATCTTTACAATCAAAATAAGGAGTCAATAAATGCCGTTGATAGTAAGGGATTTACCCCTTTAATATTATCAGCATATAACAACCAAAAAGAGGTTGTTTCATTTCTATTGGAGAAAGGTTGCGATGTAAATGCTAAAGATACATCTGGCAATACGGCACTTATGGGTGTTTGCTTTAAAGGTAATTTTGAAATAGCTAAAATGCTTATTGACAGCGGAGCCAAGGTCAATCAGCAAAACTATAATGATGCAACGGCGTTAATTTATGCCAGCACCTTTGGTCATAAAGATATTGTCAATTATTTGCTAAAAAATGGCGCTGACGCAACAATTAAGGATAACCGTGGTAATACGGCCTTATCACATGCAAAAATGCAGGGCAATAATGAAATAGCCGAACTATTAAAATAGATAGTTACAATACCATTATAAAAACTCGTGAAATAGGATTGGATTACTAAACTAGTATAGTTAACTTTAAGATACTATTCATCATCAAAACTATCTTAATGAACATTGCTGTATTCAGTACCAAATCTTATGACCAAGAGTATTTTGAAAAGTATAATGCCGATTATGACTATAATTTTTCATTTTATGAAACCGCTTTAAATCCAGATACTGCCAAACTTTCGGCAGATTGCAATGTGGTATGTGTTTTTGTAAACGATGTAGTCAATGAAGAAACTATTAAAATATTATCCGCCAACGGTATAGAACTAATAGCACTACGCTGCGCTGGCTACAACAATGTAGATTTAGAAGCTGCGGAGAAAGAAGGCATAAAGGTAGTAAGAGTACCTGCCTACTCACCAGAAGCGGTTGCAGAGCATGCCTTGGCTTTGATATTGACCCTTAACCGTAAAACACACAAAGCTTACAACCGGGTCAGGGAAGGCAACTTTTCATTAAAGAACCTTATTGGTTTCAACCTGAGCAATAAAACCATAGGTATTATTGGAACGGGAAAAATTGGAGCAACATTCTGTAAATTATTAAAAGGTTTTGGTAGTAAGTTAATTGCATATGACATTGCTGAAAATGAAGAATTGGTAGCTGCAGGAGTAGAATTTTTACCATTAGAAGAGGTATGTAAACAGTCGGATATTATATCGTTGCACTGTCCTTTAAACAAACATACCAAGCATATCATCAATAAAGCATCTATTGCTAAAATGAAGGATGGTGTTATGATTGTCAATACCAGTAGAGGTGCCCTGATCAAAACGGAAGATGCCATTGCCGGACTAAAAGATAGAAAAATAGGATATTTGGGAATCGATGTTTATGAGCAGGAAGAAAATCTGTTTTTTGAGGATCATTCAGAACATATCATTCAAGATGATATGATATTGAGACTATTAAGTTTCCCTAATGTGTTGATTACATCGCATCAGGCATATTTTACAAAAGAAGCAATGGATCAAATAACTACGATCACCTTAAACAATATTAAATCATTTGAGACAGGTAGCGAGTTAGAGAACGAGGTAAAGTAACTAATTTCAATTTTAGGGGGTATGAAGGCATTTACCAAGTATAAATATGGCGGTCCGGAGATTCTTCAAATGGAAGAAGTTGCTAAACCGGTAGTTAAAACCAATCATATTTTGGTAAAGGTAATGGCGAATTCCGCTAACCCGGCGGATTGGCATATTCTACGGGGAAAGCCCTTTTTTGCTAGATTTTCGTTCGGACTTTTTAAACCCAAGGATGCTATATTAGGTGCTGATTTTGCAGGAATTATAGAAGAAATTGGTTCTGGCGTGCAGCATTTTAAAATCGGAGCCCATGTATTTGGTGAAATGTTAGGTGGTGGTGCTTTTGCAGAATTTGCTTGTGTTCCGGCCAATGTTTGTGCTAAAATGCCAGAGCATGTAAAATTCACTACCATGGCAGGTGTTCCCATTGCCGGTCTAACAGCTTATCAGGCCATAATTACGCATGGTAACATAAAAAATGGAGAATCTGTATTGATTAATGGGGCATCTGGTGGTGTGGGTCATTTTGCGGTACAAATTGCCAAGGCATACGGAGCACATGTAACGGCTGTATGTTCTTCCAGAAATTCGGACTTTGTAAAATCAATTGGTGCAGATTATATCATTGGGTATGATAAGGAAGATATTCACCAGCATAAAGGAGATTATGATGTAGTCATTGATGTTCATGGCAACCTAACGCATTCCGATTATACACGAATGGGCAAAAGAGGTGTTATGGTCGGTTTTACTACTATAGGACATATGTTTGCCGTTTTATTGAAAAAAGCTTTCAGTAAGTTCCCATTGACCCAATTTACGGCTGAAGCGAATACTAAAGATTTGAAAGTTTTGGCTTCTCTTATTAAAGAAGAGCGCATCAAGGTCCACATAGAAAAGTCATATCCGTATACCCAGATACCAGAAGCAATAGCACATATTGAAAAAATGCGTACACGAGGTAAAGTGGTAATGGTTTGGCAAGATATTCATGAATAGAAGGTTATTCTTCATTATCTCAATAGAAAATGTCCTATAATTTATTAATTGTTTAAACTATTCCTATCTTATCGCTTTATATCGAAAGAAAATGAAAAAACATATAATTGCCTTGGCATCGTTAGTAACAATTTTTTGTTTTACTAATTGTAAGAACACAACCAAGAAAACAAATGATGCTCCTATTGAGAATGATCCAGAAGAAATGGTTTACGCAAGTGAAGTAATTCCGTTCTTTGATGATTGGAAATTAATTTTGGGCGATGGTTCAAATGCGGGAGTAGCCAATAACTTTGAAAATAAAGATTTCTTCTACGTTGACAATGATGGCAAAGATGATTGGGTAGTTTTTAAAGCACCCAATGGAGGGAATACGCATGGCTCTTCCAATAATACCAGGACCGAACTGGCGCAAATTAAAAAATGGTACCCAAAAACGGCAAATGACAGATTGACGGCAACTCTTAAAGTAATGAACGTGTCATCTACGGGAGATGCCCGTGTGGCAGCAACCCACGCGGTAGTTGTGGGTCAAATTCATAGCGCAGATGCCTTTGAAAACGAGCCATTGAAAATCTTTTATAAAAAATACCCAGGTCATACCAAAGGCTCTGTATTTTGGCATTATGAAATCAATACCGCTGGCGATGATAATTCTAAGAGGTGGGACTACTCTACTGCTGTTTGGGGCAATGATTTTTCGGTAGTTGGTGAAACTGCGGACACCTATCCTACAGAACCTGAAGATGGCATAGCGCTAGGT
Source organism: Maribacter sp. 1_2014MBL_MicDiv (assembly GCF_001865655.1). Classification (NCBI taxonomy): domain Bacteria; kingdom Pseudomonadati; phylum Bacteroidota; class Flavobacteriia; order Flavobacteriales; family Flavobacteriaceae; genus Maribacter; species Maribacter sp. 1_2014MBL_MicDiv. Next base: position 4,080,282 of record NZ_CP011318.1, on the reverse strand, counting down.
GAAGAATTCAGCTATGAGGTTGTTGTAAAAGACGGAATCATGAGCTTAAAGTTTATGAGTGACGGACATGATACCAAAACGTATACCAAAAATTTATTGGAATCGGAATACCCAACACAGGCGGATATACCTGAGCAAACCAAGAAATTGTTCTTCCCTATTGGTCAAGATGGTGTAGAACGAAAAGAAGCATACGCTGGTGAAGGCTGCTTTTTTAAATTGGGCGCTTATAATCAAACCAACGGAAAATCTCCAGATGAAAACATGAACTGGTGTTCTGGTGCAGAAACCCATGGTGGCGATATTCAAAAGCAATATGCCGATGGCAATTATGCAGAAGTTTGGTTCAAAACGGCTAGTATAGAAGTTAGCGATGCTGCAGTATCAAACGAAGGGTATTTCTCTAAAAACGATGATTACAAATCAAAGTAAACCTTTAATACTTATTTCGTTACAATTTTAAATTCAAGTTTTTCAACTTTTGTGGAAATTTCTGACCTACCATTTTTTATGGTAAAACCACCTACTAGATAATGTTCATTGTTATAGGTAACTAATTTAGCACTTCTACGACTTTCATAAAAAGGAGTATCCATAGTGCCAAAAGTATCGGTAAGAACGTTATAGTAATAAAAATTTAAAGTAGACGGATCAGAGATGATATTTCCTTCACTATCAACCGTAGGAACACCACCTAATCCAAAAATGAAATAATCTCCAAATTGACAAGCAACACCATCATCTAAAAATTTTTCGGTTTCTAAACTATTTATTGTTTCAAAAGTTGTAAAATCTTCATTGAAATTAGAAATTTTCATACTTTCCCAACCACTTAGACTAACTATATAATTGGTATTGTTCTTTGTAAAAGCGTTGGATGAAATAGGATACCAACCACCATCATTAGAATAGGTGCTATGTATGTTCAGCTCATTGGTCAATAAATCATAAACAAAGATATTTTCTTTACCGTTTGTTTGATCTACGAAATAAACCGCATTATCCTCTTCAACATAAAAACCTTCCTTAGAAAAGATGCCTAAAGTATTGGTAAGTACTTGTACTCTATCCCAGTTTGCCATCTCAAAATCGTAAGTATATAATCCTTTTCTAACCAGCCTATACCATTTATCATTACGAATAAAATTAATTCCTAATTCATAATCAGGATCCGGTGTGTCATCATCCGTTGCAATTAAACTCCATGAATTCGTTGCAAAATCAAACATATACGTTTCGTCTTCCACGGTGGTATACATTTTGTTCCCATGCACAAAACAATCACCAATACTTTTACCAAACGTATCATCTACCAATGTTGCTCCTACAAAATCAATCCCCTCAACAACATCTTTTTCTTCCTTAGTTTCATCTAAAATTAGAGCATCGTCTTCTGTATCGGAAGAACAGGAAAATATCAAAAATGTCAAAAGCAAAAAGGTACTTTTAATAATCTTATTCATAGTTACTTCATTTATAAATGATAAAAATTGTTCGCGGTTAACAATAACTATTTTTTAACGAAGTAAAATTGTAATTATTTCAAGGCACTTAAAGATGTCGTTAATAACTTTACACAATACTAATACATTATTGTTTTCTATTTTTTTGAATTTAGCGAACTTAGTTGCTCACCAAAATAATCGATTATAATTATTCAATGAGCAGTATTTCCGAGATATTACAAAAAATAAGAAGTAAGAGTCCTTTAGTTCATAACATTACCAATTATGTAGTCATGAACAATACTGCCAATGCTTTATTGGCTATTGGTGCATCTCCTGTAATGGCACATGCTAAAGAAGAGGTCAAGGATATTGTTACTATTTCTTCTTCACTGGTCATCAATATGGGAACACTGAGCGACAAATGGGTAGAAAGTATGCTAATGGCAGCAGCACAAGCCAAGGCGACCAATACCCCTTTTGTTTTCGACCCGGTTGGCGTTGGTGCATCTGCATACAGAACGGAAGTGGCACAGAAGATCATAGAGACAGCAATACCCAATGTAATTCGTGGAAATGCCTCGGAGATAATGGTCTTGGCTAAATTGACCAATTCCACTAAGGGTGTGGATAGTACAATGGATACCCAAGATGCCATTGAAGGTGCTACCCTACTTGCCAAGCAACTTAATAATACCGTAGTGATCAGTGGTGCTATAGATTACATCATCACTGCAGATACTATTAGTAAAATAGAAAATGGAAGCCCGCTTATGGCAAAAATTACTGGTATGGGCTGTACGGCAACCGCTATGGTAGGTGCTTGTTTGGGGGTTGAGGAAAATACACATTTAGCTGCAGTTACTGCAATGGCCATTATGGGTGTTGCAGGTGATATGGCAAATGATAAGAGTACCGGTCCGGGTAGTTTTCAAATGAATTTTTATGATAGTCTATATGAGCTTTCCCCTGAAGTTTTAGCGGTAAAAGTTAAGACGAATGCCTAAAATAGATTACACTTTAATGTATGTTACCGATGATAGTATTAGGGACGATAATTCCTTTTTTGCTATTCTAGAAGCTGCTTTAAAGGGCGGTGTAACTTCGGTACAATTACGTGAGAAGACCTGCGACACGGCTACATTTTACAAACGTGCCGTTCATGCAAAAGAGTTGTGTGTTGTTTATAACATTCCATTGATCATTAACGACCGTATAGACATTGCACTGGCAGTGAATGCAGACGGAGTTCACATTGGGCAAACCGATATGCCATTTAACGTTGCCAGACGTCTACTAGGAAAAAGTTCCATTATCGGACTATCGGTAAGTACTTTGGAACAAGCTATAAAGGATAATGCCCAAGCGGCAGATTATATTGGCATCTCCCCTATTTTTTCAACGGATACGAAGACTACAGATTTAGCAAAACCCTTAGGTCTTTCGGGTCTTAGATCAATACGGAAAGTATATAACAAACCTATGGTCTGTATTGGTGGTATCAACAAAAATAATACAGCGGAGATTATAAGCAACGGTGCCGATGGTATTGCCGTAGTTTCCGCAATTTCAAAAGCAGTTGAACCTCTAACGGCAACAAAAGAATTAAAACAAATAGTATGCAAGACTGGTACACACTAGTAAGACAAGAAACAGATTTTATTCTAGAAGCAATAAAACAACAGCCTTTTATCAAAGAACTGATGAACGGCACGCTGTCATCGGATGTATTTCAATTTTATATCAATCAAGATGCCATGTATTTGGCAGAGTATAAAAAAGTACTTGCTACGGTGGGAGTTAAGTGTCAGCATGAAAACGACACACAATTTTTTCTGGATTCGGCAACCGGCATTATTCATGTTGAAAATGCGCTACATCAAATTTTCTTGAAAGATAATCGGTTAACACACGAGCCCTCGCCTACTTGTGAATTGTACACTAGTTATTTAACGCGTATGGTAGCAAACCATTCTTTAGAAGAAGCGTTGGCAGCCGTGCTCCCCTGCTTTACCATTTACAAAGAAATTGGGGATTACATTCAAGAAAACCAAACCAATAAAGCAGATAATCCATATCAAGAATGGATAGATACCTATGGCGGGGAAGAATTTGCAGCTTCGGTTAATAATGCGGTAGCCATTACTAATAAGTATGCGGAAAATGCTTCAGAAGAAGTTTTACAAAAAATGAAAACAGCTTTTATAAAAGCATCTAAATTGGAATGGATGTTTTGGGATAGCGCCTATAATAAAGAAGCATGGAAGATTTAAATAGAACCTATAATAGTGTGTTAAGTATCGCTGGGAGCGATTCTGGCGGTTGTGCAGGTATACAGGCAGATATTAAAAGTATTAGCGCCTGCGGAGCATTTGCGGCAACGGTAATAACGGCCACCACAGCTCAGAATACGCAAGGTGTAACAGATATACACGCTATACCCATTGCACATTTGGAAAAACAACTGGATGCCGTATTGAGTGATATTTATTTTGGCGCCATTAAAATTGGCATGCTTCATTCTTGCGAGGTAATCAATATGGTAGAAACTAAATTGACCGAGTATAAAGCAACTAATATTGTATTGGACCCTGTTATGGTGAGTACATCCGGTCATAAATTAATTGCGGACGATGCTATTGAATGTTTAAAGGATTTTCTACCAAAGGTGAGCTTGATTACGCCTAACATACCCGAAGCGGAATTATTGATCAATGAAAAAATCAATGTGGACAACATGAAAGCTATGGCACAAAAAATTGGTGAACAGTTTCAAGTCTCCGTTTTGTTGAAAGGTGGTCATGTGGATAATGATTCTTTTATTATGACCGATGTTTTTTATGTTCATGAGACCAAAACAGTAAAAATCATCACCAACCCAAGGGTAAACACTACTAATATACATGGTACCGGTTGTAGTCTTTCTTCAAGCATTGCAGCTTATTTAAGTTTAGGATTTACTATGGATGAAGCAATTACAAAAGGGTGTAATTACGTAAACCAAGCTATTGCCGCGGGTAAAGATAAAATCTTGGGTCATGGCAATGGTCCTATTAATCATTTTGGATTGTAACTCAGAATATAAGACCATCAATGATTTTCGACCCTTTAATAGCGCATGTCAATAAAATTATTCATTTATCAAAAGATGAAGAACAAGAATTTTGCAGCTATTTTCATCTAAAGACTATTGATAAAAAAGATTTCATATTACAACAAGGTGAAATCTGCAAGTTTGAAGGTTTTGTGCTAGAAGGTTGTTTTAGAACGTTTACCCTGGACAAAAAAGGTAATGAAAACACCATGTTCTTCGCCGCAAAAGATTGGTGGCTTATGGACATAGATAGTTTTATGAACAACAAACCTTCAGAATTGAACATTCAGGCTTTAGAGGATAGTCAAGTGCTAATTATTAACAGGAAGAACAAGGAACAACTATACGCGGCAATACCGTCTGCAGAAAAATTGTTTCGCATCATGTTTCAGAAGTCCGTCGTGGCATGGCAGCGCAGGTTGGTGCAAAACCATAGCTTAACGGCAAAAGAAAGATATCTTCTCTTCATATCTACCTACCCGGAAATTGCTTCTAAATTAACGGATCGGCAGACTTCTAGCTATCTCGGCATCACACATGAATTTCTAAGTAAAATAAAAAAGCAGCTTTAAATTTCATTAAATTAACCATAGTTGAACAAGTTCAACTTTATTCTCGGTACTGTTTTCAATTTTTGTAAAGCAAAACAGCATAGAGAGGTATGAAACAATTACTAAAAGTAAACCGACTGATACTTACATTGGTATTTTTAATACTAATGGATGGCGCTTATGCGCAAGTGACCTACAACATTACCCACAATGAAGCTTTGGAAGTGTTACTTGAAGCAAAGTCAAAAGCGGAAGCCGATGGCGTACTTGTAAATATAGCTGTGGTAGATGCCGGTGCTAACCTAAAAGCGTTTATAAGAATGGACCAATCTTTTTTAGGAAGCATTGATGTAGCGATCAAAAAAGCAAAAACGGCAAGGTATTTTAATATGGATACCGGTGAACTGGGCGAACTGACACAACCTGGCGGTATTATTTATAATATTGAACATTCTAATGACGGACTCATGACTTTTCCCGGTGGCTATCCTATTAAAAACAAGCAAGGAGAAATCATTGGGGCAATTGGTGTTAGTGGCGGTACTATAGATCAAGACAGGGAAATTGCCATTGTAGGTGCCAAATACGTTTTAAATTAAGCATACATAATGACGATGAACAACAAGAAAATCATGAATACATTTAAATATGTGCTTGCTGCAATTTTCGCGATAGCGCAGATAGGCAATGCACAGTCTACGGATGATTTAATGCTGTACAGAAAGGATTTTAAAGCCATTTCTGGTGAAAACACTGTTTCTGTTACTAGCTATGAGAAAGGCGGTAAACATTATGTATTTGCCGGCGGTGTGGGCAATATAGATGTGTATGGATTAAATGAAGACGGAATTCTTTCTCCCATAAGCGACCATGAACTGCATATGAAAAAAGGTCCGGCACGGGGTATGGTAGCCACCCGTATTAAAAACAATGACTTTTTATTTGTAGCCAACAAACATGGTAATGTAATTGAAAGCTTTAAAATATTAGGTTCTGGATCTTTAGAACGTACGGCATTGACCGAAGATACAGAAGACACTTATTTGGGCACCGCCATTACCTTACAGGTAGTACATATGAAAAATGGGTCTTATTTATTTGTTGGCGGACTAGAGGAAAATCCCGGTCTAAGTTGTTTTCAAATTCAGGAAAATGGAGCGCTTACCCACGTACAATCAATGAAAGATGATGAAACGGTACATACAGACGGTATTATTGGCATGTATGTGCACCAAGTAAAAGGTAAAACCTATTTATATACCGGTGGTTTTCAAGATAATGGCGTTAGCAGCTTTAGGGTGTATGAAGATGGAACGTTCAAGAATATAAATAATATAAGTGACAACAAAACAGATCGCTACCTCACGGGCACTTACCCAGTTACCGGAGTTACCTTGGAAGATCAGCATTATGTAATTGTAGGTCACAGACATCATAAGTACTACAAAAGGGGCAATTTTATAAAAAGAAAAGATTTTGTGTACCATGGTGACGGTGTAAGTGTTTTCAAGGTCGATAAGAAGGGTGCATTAGTACCACATTTTGTTCTGAAGGATGACGAGAGCACCAAACTATCCGGACAAACAAGAATAGAAGTCATTTCGGTCAATACTGATGAAGCGGTATTGGCGGTAGGCACTAGAGATGATGAGGCTATACAATTGCTAAAGTTGAATAAGGAAGGGGTCCTTAGCCCTATGAACTATTTAGAAACGGGTTATTCCATTTATTACGGTTTAAGGTCGCACTCCATTGGCGAAAAGGATTTTCTCATTGCAGGTTCGTTTCGGTTCGATTTACATAAATTGGTGACCTACAACGTACTGCCCAAAATAAATAGAGATCATAAAAAACTGAGGCACGTGGTCCATTTAAAATATAAATCTGATGCTACCAATGATGAGATTAAAGAAGCGGAACAAGCTTTTGTAGCCCTTAAAGACCAAATTCCACAGATCACTGCATTGGAATGGGGAATAAATGATAGTGAAGAAGGCGCCAGCAAAGGTTTTACACATACCTTCACGCTGACATTTAACGATGAACACGGTAGGGAAATTTACCTTTTTCATAAAGCCCACTTAGATTTGGTAGCCAAAGTAGGACCTATCATTGCCGATGTTTTGGTAATGGATTATTGGACGGAGGAATAGTCCAACATCAAAAACACCGTGAATAACTTGATTATAAGTACGGTAACATGTAATTGCTTTGTTTTTTAATTATATCGACCTTTAGTTCTTAATTAATGGAAGAGAAGTTAAAACAACATATTCAAAAATTAGTGCCTCTTACAGATGATGAATTTGTAGAAGTGCTTTTATACTTCTCATTCGAAAATTATAGTAAAAAGGATTTTCTTATCCGGCAGGGAGAAAAAATAAATCACTGTTATTTTATTGTCTCCGGACTCTTAAAATTGGTGTTGGTAGACCAAGATGGTAAGGAACATATTATTTCATTTGCCATGGAAAATTGGTGGGAAAGTGATTTTGCCGCCTATTTCATGCAAACCAATGCTTCCATGTCATTACAGACAATTGAACCCACCAGTGTATACGCTTTACCCCTTGAAAATTATCATGCCTTGTCATCGGCATTTCCAAAAATGGAGCGTTTCTTTTTAATAAAATCAAATTTAGGTCATATCGCCTCGCAAAATAGAATTGTATCTTTTCTAACATCAGACTCCAAAGGTAGGTATGAACAATTGCTAAAAACATATCCGGCGCTATTTCAACGCGTACCAAAAACCTTGTTAGCTTCATATTTGGGTGTATCACGAGAAACACTTAGCAGATTATCCTCTTAGCCTTTCCTAGTTTTATAATTGTGATGTATGTCACACTTCAACGATGCTTTAATTCAAATATTTGTAGTGTAAAAATGAACAACAAATATAAAATAGCATGGAACGAAGAATAATTAATCCCTGGGAATGGCAGAATGAAAGAAGTTATGTCCAAGCCGTTGAAGTCGTAAAGCCCGAAGCTACGTTGTACATCTCCGGTCAAACAGCTATAGACGCTGCAGGTATATCCAGTACTGGCAATATGAGAAGCCAACTTACGGACACCATAATCAATTTAGAAAAGGTCATTGATGAAGCTGGGTATGCATGCAGGAATATTGTGCGATTAAATATTTACACCACGTCATCAGATGAATTCTTTGCTTCTTTTGATATTTTTCAAGACTGGATAAAAAAGCATGAGATCAAATAGACCAGTACAGTTTTGGAAGTTAAAAGCCTATTTGAAACCTTAAAAGTTGAGTTAGAGGTCACTGTGGTGCGGTAGTTATCGTTATCAAACCAAAAGAAAAGCTTCATTTAATTTTTGATGTATCTGCAACAAAATTGCTTTCGTCATTCTCGTTTTATACTTTTGATTGACTTTAATAGCAGCTATGGAATACGCAGAAAATATATTGGGAACAATTGGTAATACTCCCCTTGTAAAGATCAATACACTTACGGCAGAATTGCCTTGTTTGGTATTGGCTAAATATGAGACGTTTAACCCTGGTAATTCGGTTAAGGATCGTATGGCCTTAAAGATGATCGAGGATGCTGAAGCGGATGGAAGATTGCAACCTGGCGGCACCATTATTGAAGGTACCTCTGGCAATACAGGTATGGGTTTGGCGTTGGCTGCCATTGTAAAAGGCTACAAATGTATTTTTGTATTGGCGGATAAACAGTCCAAAGAAAAGTGCGACATTCTACGTGCCGTAGGTGCAGAAGTGGTCGTGTGCCCTACTGCTGTTGAGCCAGATGATCCACGCTCCTATTATTCGGTTTCTAAAAGATTGGCTAAAGAGACGCCTAATAGTTGGTATGTAAATCAGTATGACAACCCAAGTAATGCCAAAGCCCACTACGAAAGCACCGGACCGGAAATTTGGAAACAGACCGATGGTAAAATCACTCATTTTGTAGTTGGTGTGGGTACGGGCGGAACAATTTCTGGTGTGGGCATGTACTTAAAAGAACAGAATCCCAACATAAAAGTTTGGGGTATAGATACCTATGGTAGCGTATTTAAAAAATACCACGAAACGGGAATTTTTGATGAGAAAGAAATCTACCCTTACGTAACCGAAGGTATTGGCGAAGATATTCTACCCAAAAACGTAAACTTTGATATTATTGACGGATTTACCAAAGTAACCGATAAAGACGGTGCTGTATACACCCAGCGTTTGGCAAAGGAAGAAGGTATGTTCTTGGGCAATTCTGCCGGTTCTGCCATTAAAGGCGTTTTGCAGTTAAAGGAACACTTTACCAAAGATGATGTTGTGGTGGTTTTATTTCATGACCACGGAAGCAGGTATGTCGGTAAAATGTTCAATGATGATTGGATGCGCAAGCAGGGCTATATAGAATAGTCCTACCCTAGCCATTTTTACATTTGTTTCACGAACTTTAAGAAGACCTCTTTATGGCGTCCTAAGTCCATATTAGGGGAAAGCGACACACGTGCGATATAATCTTTATCGTCCTCTTTGGTGGTACCTTGTGTTGACGTTGCCGGTATGGTCCAATAACACCCTTTTAATTGTCCGTAGCTGACGCAATACTTACTTTCATCAGGTATTTCGGTAATCATTAAATCGATCAATAGGGCGTTCATTTTTCTTTTGTATGCCTCCTTTTCTTCTGGAGTATTCCCTTTTGTAGGTAGGTCCAAAGAAAAGACCGATGGCGTAAAACCTTCCTTTGCCAATGCCTCGGAAACAAAATTGATTTTCGCCGTAGGCAATGTTTTTTCTAGAAAGGAAACAAAGTCTCGTGTATTGACATAGGCATCATGAATTCGCTGCATCATAGACGGCATTTGTTTTGCTAAAATTTCATATTGCAAATTCGTAGCTTCATTATCACAAAGGGCTAAGTGCAACTGTATTTTTTCGATCAAAGCTTCCGCTTTCTTATTCGCAATGCAATATCCGGCGGTACACTTACCACCACTTGGAAATTTAGAACCACTGGCAAATGAAATGGTTCTAACAGATGAAAGAACGTCGGAATCCCCTAAAAAATGGACATTTGGGCAAAACGTTTGGTCCAAAATAAATACGGGATCAATAGCCTTGCTCCCAGTATCGGTTTTTCGCTTGGCACTTAATACAGCCCTTAGTTTTTGAAGGTCGGGAACTTCAACTCTGGGGTTCGTTGGTATTTCTGCAATAATATAAGGTATGGCATCTTGGGCAGCTATTTGTTCTAAAACATGATCAATGCTTTGCACCATATCATTGTCACCATCTACCAGTAAATCCACAATTTCTATGGCATCGCTGCAAGCGGCAACGCGCCTTGCTTGATCATTGGTACCACCGTAGCAATTTGGCGGAACCACAATTTTAATGGCTTTGCCCTTATGGTTTTCCAAAGCGTCATGCACCAAGCCCATTAGAATCGCATATTGAACGGATAAGCCGCTAGATGCTACCAATGGTGTGGTCTGGCTGCCACTCACCTCTCGTATCAAATCCAACACGGCAGCTTTATGCTCCGTTGTGTTGGTGATTACCGAATTTTCAGCCGGTAGTTGCACCAAAGCCCGTAAAGCGTTCAAACAATTATAAGGTGTCATGGCAACGGTTTCCCTACGTCTAAAATGCTGAATATCTGAAATGTAATGTATATTTTCTGCACCGTTGATAAGCAAAACACTTCCCAATTCTGCATGCATAGTAACGTAAAAATCAATATGTGATGATACGCTTATTGCTGAACTATCATGTTGCTGTGAGATAAAAATGGTACTGCCATTGAACGATTCCACATCAGCGGGACTAGCTACTTTTTTCAACTCAAAAGAAAAACCGTAAATGGATTTTAGTACATCAATATCAAATGCACTTGGGAGTTCCTTGGTATATGTAATAAGCGTATTTCTCTGGTCTAAAAGATTTTTTCTTAAAATGGCTAAAATAGGTGCCGTCTTAGATTGAAAACTGATCACCTGCTCAGCCGGTAACCCTTTGATATTCCCAATTGCCCATTCTAGAACGCAGGACAACGGGTGCCCTAAACGAATGTAGTCATACGCCGTAGGTAAATTGCTCAATGCTAAAGTACTGGCGTTCTCTTCTCTTGCTAGTTGTATAAACTGGTCTAAAAACTGGACTTTAGCCAGTTCTTCATTGTAAATATCCAACCGATGCGTGGTTAAGTTTAACCAATCTTGTGGCATATGTTCAATGACCTTTGTAATATATGCTAGCATTTTATTTACTTCCATTTTTTAGCAATTTATTGAAAGCTCGAAATTACGTAATTATTGGTTGTTTTCAGTGTTCAGTGGGCAGTATCAGTATGTAGTTACAGTTGGCAGTTTTAGCACTATATTTTCGTTGATAACTCTGCATAACTCATTTTGTAAGTACTTGCGTACAACTATTGAAATATAGAACTTAGCTTTGTCTTCCCCGAAAAATTATTAATGTAAAAGTTAAAAGGATTTTGTGCCGAACTTACTCTAGTATTAAAACACATTTAACGTTAAGTTGGTTACAAACTTAAAATAAATTAACTCACTTAGAATAAACCAATTGCTATTAAAGAAAATAAAAGATATTACTTCTGACAATTTTATAAAAGCAGTAAATCTCGGCGATAAAAACTCAAAGACCTTAGGTTTTTTACCTAAATCGGCTTTTGAGAAGTATGCAAAATTAGGACAGCTTATTGGGGCGTTTAGCTCGAAATCCAATGAATTTTTAGGTTATTTACTTTATCGAATATCATACAATAGAGTTACGATTGTACATTGCTGTATTGATATCAAATACCGTAATAAAAACATTGCCCAAAAATTAGTTGATAATTTAAAACAAACTACCAAACAATACGATGGTATAAAACTTAGCTGTAGGAATGATTATGGCATTGATAAAGTTTGGGAACGTTTCAATTTTGTTCCAATCAAAGAGAAAAAGGGTAGAAGTAAATTAGGATTGCCCTTAACTATTTGGTGGTATCCACATTATCAAAATAATTTATTATCTCAAATATCTGATTTTGAATTAAGTAATAAAATTGTAGCTGTAATTGATATGAATATCTTCCTGGATATAAAAGACGAAAGAGAGGAAGAAAGTCTTGCTTTAAAAAGTGATTGGTTACTCAGTGAAGCTGTTTTATATTATACAAGAGAAATTTACAATGAAATAAATAGATGTAGAACTCAATCTGAAAAAACTAAAAATAGAAATTTATTAAGTTATTATAAAGAACTTCCTTTTAATGAGGATAAATTCACACAAGTTTTAAATGAACTTAAAATCAAATTTTTAAGAAAAAGTGAGAATGATAAATCAGATTTGAATCATTTAGCTTATTCTATATCTGGAGGGGCCCAGTATTTTATTACAAGAGATGAAAACTTACTAAAGAACAAGGAATTCTTCAGTAAATATGATTTAAGAATTTATAGACCAAGTGAATTTATTACTCGCTTAGATGAAAATATTCAAGTTTCGAAATATAAACCTCAAAAATTAATTGGGACGAGCATTATCTCAATTAGCATCGCTAGTGAAAACATTGACTATTTCACAAATCTATTTCGCAAACCATCTGAAAGAAAAAGCAAATTTCAAAAAACTATAAGAGATTGTCTTTCTTCACCTAATCTTTTTGAATTACAAATAATTTCCTTAAAAAATAAAGAGTTAGCATTCATTATTTTAGATAGAACTGCTAATAATTCTCTTAATATTCCAATTTTTAGATTTCTAAATAATAATTTAAAAAGTACATTATCGAAACATATACTTTACAAGGCTATATCATTATCATTAAAAGAAAATAGAAATAAAATTATAATAACAGATCAATTAATAGATACCGATATAGAAAACAGTATTATTGATACTAAATTTTTAAAAGTTGAGAACAATTGGATTAAAATAAACTTAAAAGGAATAACAAATGTAAAAAATATTGATTCTCTAATTACAGAATTACCACAAGCTAAAAATATTATTTCTACAATAAGTAGTAACCATTCTAATCCATTTTTAGTCAATTATAATATTGAAAGACATTTTTATCCTTTAAAGTTAAAAGGATTAAATATCCCAACTTATATTATTCCAATAAAACCTATTTGGTCTGAGAATCTTTTTGATGATAAATCAAACGAAGAACTTCCACTATTTGAATCTAACTATGAATTGTTATTAAATAGGGAAAATGTATATTATCGCTCTGCATTACCTAAAATACTTGAATCTCCATCTCGAATTTTATGGTATGTTAGTGAGAATAAATCTACTAAAAATAGAGGATTTATCAGAGCAACCTCATATATAGATGAAATTTTCATTGACCATCCAAAAAAATTATTTAAACAGTTTGAACATTTAGGTGTATATAAATGGGAACATATATCCAAAACTGCAAAAAACAAGAAAAAAATGATGGCTTTCGTATTTTCTGATACTGAACTATTTAAGAAAAATATATCATTAAAAAATATAGCTGAGGTTTTTAAATGCTACGAAAATAAAAAGTTTATGGCTGTTACTCCTATAAAAATTAAACCGGAAACGTACCTTGCGTTTTATAAATTAGGTAATGAATTATGATATTGGATAGCATAGATGGCAACCTTTTACTTATCTCTATAAAGCCTAAATTCGCTGAAAGTATTTTCAATGGAGAAAAGACGATAGAATTAAGGAAGTCAGCTCCGACAAGAGCTGGCAAAAATAGCTATATGTTAATTTACGTTACAGCTCCTGTAAAAAAAGTTTGGGGAATTTGTAGAATAGAAAGTATAATAAAAGAAACACCAAATAGGCTTTGGGAAAAACACGGACAAAAGACTGGAATTACGAAAAGTGAATTTAATGACTACTATAAAGAAAATAAAAAAGCCTTTGGAATTGAAATTGCTGATGTTATAAATTTCTCAGAGAACTCTGTTGATTTAAAAAATTTAAAGAATTATTTTCCTGGTTTTTCTCCCCCACAAAGTTATGGATATTTAAACAAAGAGCTAATAAGTAATAGCCCTCTTAAAAAATTGATATCATAAAAGTTTTTTTTTATCCTACTTTTCTCACACACTAACTGATAATAAAACTTTACCTAATCACTTCGCCTATTCTTCTCCTCAATCCATTTACTCATAAACTTGGTAGCGGTCATGGTTTGGTGTTGTAGCAAGGTGCCTATAAAATTCTGTTTGCGGTGTGTAGTTATATGCTGTTGAAGCTGTGCTATGTTGTTTGCAAGAATGCTTTCTAGACTTGTTTTATTGTATAAAGTATTGATTAGAGTTTTGGCTTGTTCTTGTGCGGTTTGCCATGCTTCTTTTTTAGTGTATAAGCGAACAGCAGCTGCTACAAAAGCGCTGTGGTCGTTTTCTATATATCCGTTCCAATCCAGAATACCATGCATGCCTTCCGCGCCCAAGGTGGTAGTTACGCTGGGTGTACCGTTTTGCATTGCCGAGAGTAATTTTCCTTTTATACCCGCTCCAAAACGTAGCGGAGCCAAACATACTTTGGCGTTTTGCATGATAGCATCTACATTATCCGCTCTACCGTGTACCAGAAACTTCTCTTTCGGGTTGTGCATTTCCAGTAGCTGCTGAGGCAAATAAGCACCGTAAATATGCATAGTTGCCTCGGGCAATTGTTTGTGCACCAATGGCCAGATAATGGATTTCAAACATTTTACGGCATCTATATTAGGGGCATGTTTGCCTCCGCCTATAAATATAAAATCTTGTCGCTGTTCAAATGTTTTCCAACTGGTGTCATTACCAATTTCATTGACCATAAAAGGGAGTAACAACAATAGACTTTTATCAATTTTGAGTACTTCGGTCAATAGTTCCATTTCATAGCTGGAAATGATCAGGGACAGATCACAGCGATATATACTGGCAATTTCCCGTTTGGTCTTATCATCAGCTAACCAAGCTTCAGTAGTAAATGGAATTTCTTTTTTAAAACACTGCTCGCGCACATGACGAAGGGAATGTAAATCTTCCGTATCTAACACTCTAAGTGCTTGTGGACAGTTTTCCGCTACACGCCACCCAAATTGTTCTTCGGTCAAAAACCGATCGAACAACACCACATCAGGATTTAACTCTTTTACAAAAACATCAAAAGAACCATCGTTCATCTTGATTTCCGCAGTTTCATATCCAAGCGCTACCATATCCGCCGAATACGCTGATTTTGAAGCCGCAGAAGCAATCGTAATGCTGTACCCTTGGTTTTTAAAAACCTGTAACAGTTGCATCATACGAACACCGGCCGCAGTAGAAGCAGGTTCTGGCCATACCAATGCGATTACGAGAAGGGTTTTGGGATGTTTTTTTAAGTACAAAGTCCGAAGTATTAAGTACAAAGTACGGGAAATGCTTGTTGGTTGGCAAGTTTATTACGTCATTGCGAGGAGCTTTTCGCTACGTGGTAATTTGTTGAATGAATGTAACGGATTATCAATAAAGTACTATTGTCAGTTCGAGTGGCTTTTTAGTTGAAGCATAGTGGAAACTAGAAAGGTGTATCGAGAACCTTTGGTACACGAAAGAGTTCTCGATACCCTCCTACTCGGCGGGCAAGCTAATTTCTCGTGCCTCAAAATTCACTCGAATTGACCATACGTTTATAGATTGGTATTGCAGATTAAAACCGCTGTCACTTCGAGTGGCTTTTTAGTTGAAGCATAGAGGAAACTAGAAAGATGCCTGCCTGCCGGCGGGCAGGTATCTAGAACCTTTGGTACTCGAAAGGGTTCTCGATACCCTCCTACTCGGCGGGCAAGCTAATTTCTCGTGCCTCGAAATTCACTCGAACGGACTGAAAGGTGTAAAGTGAGAAGTACGAAGTATTAAGTAGTTTGATTTTACAATGTGTTAAGTAAGAATTGAGAAAATAGAAATTAGAGTATAGACTTTTTGTTCTATGAAATTTAGCAAAGCTTAATTTCCATCAACCAACAACCAACAACCAACAACCAACAACCAACAACCAACAACTAATCCCCCGAAACCCCTATTTCATCTAGTACCACTACCCCATAATCCGTTTGGTCAAAAATAAAACTGATCGTAGTGATCTCATCGATTTTAAGTATTGAATTTGCTGCTGAAAAAGCTTCCAAGGGAATATGAAAGGTCTGTAATTGCACTTCCCAGTCTTCACCGATCATTTCCTTATCCAAGAATCCGAATTTGGTAAAGCGGGTTTTTAAAGGTTTGGTTATGCCTTTGATATCGCTCACTTTTACCATGCTTGTTTGTCCCGCTTTATCGGTAAGCTGTATGGAGAAATCCAACTGTGGCACTTCCCGTTCTTCGGCATCTTCTTTCGCTTCTTTCTGCTCATCGGTCAAATTGAAATCCAACCATTCGTGATTGCCGGCACCAAGGGTAAACTGTAGACTTGTGGTATTTCTTAAAGGGATGGAATCGGCTTCGGAAAGCAAAATTTCATACCTTGCTTTATCGGAACTATTATCGGTATTCTCATAATCCCATCCCAGGATAACGGCATTGTTCTCTTGGCTACCTTCATCACGTGTAGGTAGGTTTTGTTCTTTCCAAAGCGCCATATTCGTAGCTAGTATCTTTGCGCTATCCTTTGCCGTAGTTATATCAATATCGCCCTCAAAATCAGCAATAGTATGAAAACTAGAGGATTCAAAAGAAGTAAGGTAATGCTCTACCGGAAGCCATTGTTTGGCAACGGAAACATTTTTGAATATGGCGTGGTATTCTTCCCTATTCTTCAACGTAGCCTCTGCAAAGGAGCTGATAAACACCTTGGCAGCTTCTTGTTGCTGAACCTCCTTTAAAAGCGGATTTAAATTCAATAACCATTTAGAAGGTGCGCCAAAATCAGAATTGCCCCAAGTGGTATTAAATTGACCGTGATTGGCATGGTGAATGTACACCCCGGCCTTAAATCTGGAAATAGAATCCGTGTACTGTAACCGACGGTAGGGTCTCATACCCCAAAAGCTCACTTCATCCGCATCATAAGAGCCCTGTATACTTAAAAAATTTATATTGTTCAGTATTATCTTACGGTCATATCTATAATCCGTTGGAGCAAGTGCCACTACCCCTTTAATTCCGAAATTGAAATTGAATTTTTCCAATGCCTGATCAGGAAAATAGGGTAACGGATTATACGCTGCGGCAATGGAAACCGCCTCTCCACCACGGGAATGCCCAACGAGCATAATATTGTCCAAATCTACCTTTTGAGATAGCTCATGACCCTCTTGATTGTTCCAAGTTCTCCATTGCTCCAAGTGCTTTAATAACAACCATGCGCGCGCAGGCATTTCTTTTCCCCTAAAATCGCCGGACCAATGACCGTTTAAAAAATTTTCATCTACGGATACCGCTATAATCCCCCTACTCGCTAATAAATTCCCCAAATAACCATAACCATCATCGGAGTAATCTAACATATTATGATTACCATGTACAATTAAGGTAATGGGGAAAGGTCCCTCACCTTCCGGCATATACACCCTACCGTTCAATGGAAAATTCTCTGCACCAAAACCCCAATAGCGTTCGCGCCATTTTTTCTTTTTATCCTTCCAATCGGGAATTAACAGGGAACCATCAACAGTATTCGTCCTAAACTTTACGCCGGTTGAAAATTCCTCTCGTTGTACATCCGTACCGCTACCATAGGTAAACGTTTTAACCTTGAACGTACCAGGTGCAGCAGGGTTCTGTATGGGAACCGGTTCTGGTGGAAAGGAATTTTCATGTGCAAAAGCCAATGGAACTTCTTTCTCATAAGGGTCCGACCCGGAATTTGCCAGGGCGAACAAAGCATAACCGGTGCCGCCTAAAAGTATCAATAAAAAGGCACCATTTAGAAGGTTCCTTTTCAATTGAAATTGATATAGCGCAATACATAAAAGTATGCCTAACGCTATGATGCAAGTATAAAATAAGGTAGGCCAACCAAACCCAATACATTTTAAAATGGTAAAAACAATAACTGCGCTAAGAACAGCGGTTATAGAGTGAAGAGAAATTTGCTTTAAACTTTTACCTAGAACATTTAAGATGCCATATACCAAAATGTTGATCACGAGCCCCAAAATAATGGCAATAAACATCATGACGATAGGATGCCAACCGGTTAAAAAGTGATAGCCTGCAATGCCGTAAAATAAAATGGTTAGAAGTAAGGTGAGTGAAAATAAGCGATTTTTCATTAGTTGAGAGCGTTCTGGTGGTTCTAGCTCTTGAAATTAACCAACTTCTGTGTAAATAGGTAACGAACCCTACATTTTTCAACATCCCGTAAAATACGGCACACCTAAATACAGAATTGGCAACTACGCTTATTCTAAATCATAATGCCTAACCTAGTCTTTACCCCTACATTTTAGCCGCAAAAAGTTTAGAGATTTTAGAACGTAGTTTACGCTCATAATCTTCCTCTAACCATTCTTTGTAATTTTTGGTATTGTTCATAATACAGTACGAATATTGGCGCACACGATATTGAATTTCTTCCTTTAATTTTTTCGCAAGAATACGGGCATCAAAAACGTCTTCTGAGTTTTCTACACATATTTTGGCATGTTGCTCAATACTCTTTTCCAGCACAAGTTTGGATTTTTCACCGTTGGCAAAACTCTTTTTGTATTCCGCCTTAATGTCAAAATCAATGTCGGTCGATTTTGAAAATTCCGCCCTTAGGTCCGGCGGCATTTCATAAACGAATTCACGCTCAATTTCCTCATCGTTCTTAATATTCTCCAAATAGAAATCTGGAAAATGAAAAATTTCCTGCCAATCTATACCAGCGTTCCAAAGTCCAAAACGGGCAACATTGTTACCCATATCAATAACATTGAATTCCTGTTTGTTGGGCAGATATCTAGAACCACGACCGATCATTTGAAAATAAAGGGTCAATGAACGTGTAGCACGATTCAAAATAATGGTCTCCACACTAGGTTCATCAAAACCGGTGGTCAAAATACTTACGGAAGTCAAAATGGCATCAGGGGTTTCTTTAAACCATTTTAGAATCTCTTTTCGCTCCGCAGCATTATTCTTATTATCTAAATGACGAATGTTATACCCAGCTTTTTTAAAGGTTTCGCAAACGTACCTAGAGGTATTTATACCATTGTTGAAAATTAAGGTCTTGGTACCTTTTGCTATTTCATTGTAAGCGGAAACAAGCTTGTTCAACATGCTGTGGTTTCCGTAAAGTTCATCGGACGATTTTACCGTATAATCTCCACTAATACCCAATTTTAGGGTCTGTAGGCTAACGTCATAATTGTACATGTTGGCCTTAGCCAAGAATTTTTTCTGAATCAAGGATTCTATAGACTCGCCCACGATCAACTTTTTATAGTTGTCTTTCATGGGTAGCTTAATATTGGAGCTTAAAGGCGTTGCCGTTACCCCAAGTATAACAGAGTTCTCGAAGTACTTAAAGAGTTTGCGGAAAGAATTGTAATGCGCCTCATCAATAATGACCAAACCAATGTTATTGATCTCTACTTTCTCTTCCTGAAGTCTATTGTTCAGCGTTTCTACCATGGCAACAAAACACATGAACTCATCTTGATCCTGCCACTCCTTGACCTCGCTATTAATTATTTTGTTCTTTACCCCAAACCCTTTCAACATTCTAGAGGTTTGTTGACTAAGTTCTATACGATGGGTAAGTACAATGACTTTTTTATTGGTCTTGGCTATGTAGCGCTTGGCTATTTCAGAAAACACCACGGTCTTTCCACCACCGGTAGGCAGTTGGTAAAGCAGGTTAGAATTATCACCGTTCTCTTCTAGATACTTAAAAATAGTATGTAGATCTTCCTCTTGATAATCGTACAGGGTCTTCTCAGCGGTCTCTTTATGTAACTTCAAAAGGTTTGTAGGCGTTTATTTAGATTAATAATGCAAAAACCTTATAAAATTATAAGAATTTTATGGGTATAGGAAATAAAAAACTTTAAAACACAATATTAATATCCCTTGTTCATATCTACCAGATTCTGCAATTTTTCGCCGGAATCTAACCTTTTGTAGTTTTCTACAATTTGTGGAATAACCGAACCGGTGTCCGATACACTGGCGTAATGAGGGGTCATGTGTATTTTTTTATGGCTCCAAAACGGATGGTATTTAGGTAAGGGTTCAGTGTGGTACACATCTAAACAAGCCCCTGATAAATGATTCTCGTCTAAAAGTGCCAAAAGATCCTCATCTACCAAGTGTCCCCCACGGGCAACATTAATAAGATAAGCATCTTGTGGAAGTTTGGATAACAATTCTTTATTTAAAATAGCTTCGGTTGCCGGAGTTAGCGGTAGCAGGCACACCAAAATATCACTAGTCTTTAAAAACGCATCCTTTTCTTCCGGACCTGCATAAGTTTTTACGCCCTGTATGTCTTTCTTGCTTCTACTCCACCCTTGTACCTTGAACCCAACGGAAGTGAGGTCTTTAGCAGTAAGCGCACCCAATTCGCCAAGACCTAAAATGCCAACGGTAACGTCCTTAATTCTTTTGTAATCCTTAGGTTGCCAAATATGGTCTATCTGATCTAATTTATATGCGTTCAAATTTTTAAGATGCGCCAATAGTACACTCAGAACATGTTCAGACATGTCACTGGCCAAATAAGGATCTACAATACGTGTAATGGGAATATTCTTAGGTCTGGTATCATCTTCAAAAATATAGTCTACCCCTGCCCCTGCAGAGGCAATACATTTTAAGTTCGGGTAATCTGCCAGAGCACCTTTTGGATGTTTCCAAATACAGGCCATGGTAATATCTTCCTTTGGGTGCTCTTCTAAATAGCTGTACACTTTAAGTGAGCTATTCTCTTTAAGCAGTGCATTCTTCCATAGATCTATCTTATTGTCTTGTCTTATGATAACTATTGCCATATGCTAATCAATTATATCCAAGGCTTTAGAGAATTCTTCTTCATAAGGCCATTTTTGGTTTTGGGTTTCCGTATAAATTTTAAGAATACGCTCTTTAAAATCCGTAAAGATTCCTTGAACGCTTGTAAAGTGAACTACCTCGTTAAATGAATTCAACATGCTTTTGAAAAAGGAGTCGGGCACATTTTTCTCCATTGAAAACGTCTGTGCAATTTCAAGATTATAGCACATGACATCAGCAATAAGGTGAGAGTCTACCCCCAATTTAATAAAATGTTTGATGAATTTTTGAGCTACCGAACGTCTTGCCCGTGGCCGCTTTCTTTTTAAAGGGAAGTACTCGTTTGAGATTTTTGCCTTGGCATCTTGCACCAATTTATCCTCTTTAGGGTTAAAGGCAAAGTCATAGTAAGTCTTCACCGCCGGAAATTTCTCGTACAACTCCAATATCTGCTCTTCCAGCGCTTTTTTCGGTGATTTGGATAGGTGTGTTTTTAATGCCCTTTTACTCATAAATATGTGCTGTAAGACATCAAAAATACACTTTACCAATGTAACGTCATAAATCCTTAAATCTTTGTTAAAGCTAATAAATGGTGTAGAACTATGATGTTATTCATTAGGTTATTACGATAAAAAATGCTATACTGTAAACTTGTACAACTTCTAAATTCCATACACACATATGAGGCAACTAAAGATTATCAAGCAGGTAACGAATCGTGAATCGAAATCACTGGATAAATACTTGCAAGATATCAGTAAAATTGATTTGATTACAGCGAATGAAGAGGTAGAACTAGCGCAGAAGATTCGAGAAGGTAGTCAAGCAGCTTTGGAAAAATTGACCACGGCCAACTTAAGATTTGTGGTTTCCGTAGCAAAACAATACCAAAATCAGGGTCTAAAATTACCGGATTTAATTAACGAAGGTAACTTAGGCTTAGTTAAAGCAGCAAAAAGATTTGATGAAACAAGAGGATTTAAGTTTATATCCTATGCCGTTTGGTGGATCAGACAATCCATATTGCAAGCTTTGGCAGAACAATCTAGAGTTGTTCGTTTACCGTTGAACAAAATTGGTTCAATTAACAAGATAAAAAAGACATTTTCTTATTTAGAGCAGGCACATGAGCGCCCACCGTCTCCAGAAGAGATTGCCAAAGAGTTGGAAATGACCGTATCTGAAGTAAAGCAATCATTGAAAAATTCTGGAAGACACGTATCTATGGATGCTCCGTTACGTGAAGGCGAAGATTCCAATCTGTATGATGTATTACGTTCAGGAGAATCTCCAAGACCGGATAACATTTTATTACAGCAATCATTGAACACTGAAATCAATAGAGCTTTAGATACCCTATCTCCAAGAGAAGCAGATGTAGTAAAGCTATATTACGGTATTGGTGACCAACAGTCCATGACCTTGGCAGAGATCGGACAAACCTTTGATTTGACCAGGGAACGTGTTAGACAAATTAGAGAAAAGGCAATTCGTAAATTAAGACATGCCTCTAGAAGCAAGTTACTTAAGACCTATTTAGGCTAAATATAATTTTGTTTT
This sequence comes from Maribacter sp. 1_2014MBL_MicDiv, assembly GCF_001865655.1. Taxonomy (NCBI): domain Bacteria; kingdom Pseudomonadati; phylum Bacteroidota; class Flavobacteriia; order Flavobacteriales; family Flavobacteriaceae; genus Maribacter; species Maribacter sp. 1_2014MBL_MicDiv. The sequence continues at coordinate 4,057,697 of NZ_CP011318.1, read as the reverse complement.
AAAAAAGAAAGCGCCCGTATAAAACGGGCGCTTTCTTTTTGTTTTTTATCATCCTAAGAATAGGATAGTTTATTGATATTAAAATTTACCAGAATACTATTTAGATCCTGGATGAAATTTTGATAGGACGAGAAATCTTGGTTTTGATGTGCCATAGGTTTAAATTTTATTGGTGTTTTGGTTTGGTAGATTTTACATGTAATCCAACTCAGCTAATTCGTTGATACTTAAAATCTCATTTAAATCTTGAAGAAAAATAAGGTATTCTTCACCGTAGGTGTCGTAAAGCATATTGTAGGTTTAAAAGTTAATCTTAATTTGGGTTTTCATATCTTGATAGTAAATATATAATGATGTTAAGGTTGTCACAATAAATTGTGGTGAACCAATTTAAATATGTTGTAAAAACTACCTAAATATGTTGTTAAACATAAAAATACCCTTCAACCCTGTGTTTTATTAGGGGTGCGACCAATGTAGTTCATCCTATTATTAGGTACTTAATCGGTTTTTCCCTCAAATTTGACGCTTTTTAATACCCATCCGGAATACTAACTTTCATATATGCTTTAAGCTATTGTTAAGAAATCTTTTAATTTTTATCAATACAAAAGATTGATTTTCAACCACATAACAGATAACAATACCTTGGTGATATTTGCGTTTTTATAGTAATCCTTTAAATATGGTATAATCTTTTACCTTTAGTAACATAAAACAATACATATAATGATGTGTTTCCCCGGCAGTAAAACAAAAAGTATACTATATACGATATTGGTAACTTTCTTAATAGGTAACCAAGTAAATGCACATGCAGTAAAAGAGTATACTGCTTACGTAGATGATTTCACCAATGTAGAACTTATACTCAACAGCCACAGTTTTAATACACACCAACGTAGTACCTTCACCTATGGTTCACAAACCGAGACCATTGAACGAGGTCTGACCATAGTGCACTTGCAAGGCGATCATAAAATAGAATTTAAGTCTTTTGACACCTATGGTAGTGATCAAGACGTAATAGACTTTATTAAAGTACTTACTGAAATGATGAAAGCCAAAGCTAGCATAGCCATATTGGCACATGATTCCGCAGCCGCAAAATTAGAAGGATACCAGAAGGAACTTAACAATTTAGGGCTACCCCAGTTAAGTACATTAAAAGGAAGACAAGCATATATTATGCATCATATAGATGGGCAAATTTTTGAGCAAATAGATGATAATTCCATTACCAAGCAAATACGTATTGCTTCACTAATATTGGACACAACCATATATTTTCCAAGAGAGGTCTATGAATTTGAAGACAATATTGATCGTTACATTGCCCACGCAGGTGGTGAAATCAATGGTGTAAAGTCTACCAATTCTAAACACGCCCTAGATGAAAACTATAAAAAAGGATTCAGGTTTTTTGAGCTGGATATTATAGAAACTTCTGACGGCAAATTAGTAGCGGCACATGATTGGAACATGTGGGCACGTTTTACGGATTATACAGGTACCTTGCCCCCTACCCATGCCCTATTTATGAAACAGAAAATCTATGGGGATTATACCACCTTGGATATGGAAGGCATAAATACTTGGTTTAAGCAACATCCAGATGCTACTTTAATAACTGATAAAGTAAACGACCCACTAGCCTTTGCCAATGCTTTTATTGATAAGGACCGACTAATTATGGAATTGTTCAGTGTTATGGCCGTAGAAAAAGCATCTGAAAACGGTATACATACCATGATCTCCCAAGAACCCTTATTGGCAATAAAGGGAGACAAAATTAATTTCTTAAAGGTGAACGATGTAAAATATGCTGCGGTATCACGAAGAATAATCTCTAGTCAGAAGAAATTAATGTTAGCGTTAAGAGATGCAGGAATTAAAGTGTTTGTCTTCAACGTAAATTTTGACAGCGGTAAAGATGAACAATATGTATATGATAATGAACTGGGCTTGGTATATGGCATGTATGCCGATAAGTGGATTACCGATATGGGTTCTAAAAATTGAACTCATAGGTGAGCCCCGCTGAAATGGAATAAAAATAACTACCGGGGTCAAAAGATTGTTCTTGTCTCAAAACCCCAACATTGGTTCTATAAGCGCTCAAATTATTCTTACTTGTAAACTGATACTCAAAACTTAAACGTTGAGATTCTATATACAACAATGTTTCTGCCAGTAATTGGTCACCAGAAGTAAATTGACGTAGCTCTGGTGAAAACCCTACACCTACATTTATACCCATAAAGTTTTCGGCATCCTTTAGATACTTGCGGATTAATAGATTCCCCGATACATTGGTTAAATTATCGGCTTCTGGCGTAATGTACGATCGCAATGAAAAATAGTAGTTACCAGTATAATACCCCAATGAATTGGTTATAGATTTTACATCCTTGGTCGCAAAATTTATGAATCTACCACCTGCAGAAAATTCAATACCACTTTTATGATTATAGTAGACATCCCCACCCATTTTATGGTTTGGATACAAATCAGATTCCGAATAACCATAATTTAAATAGGCATAAACGCCCTTGGTAATTTTTGGATAAAGGTCTACATCTAATTGAATTCCGTTTTTGCCTAGCCTATTGCTGTTGTTTATTCTAGGAATGATCACTCCGTAAGGTGTTTGCCTATTGTAAGAAATACTAGAGGTTGTAATAGGATCAAAACGCTTATCGTAAAAAGTAACCGAACTGTTTACCGAAACCGTGTTTTTTAGCTGTTCTTCGGTAACCGGTGTTTTATGTACATTTTGCAAGGTATCCCTCTCGGCAACCTTAGCAGTTTCTTTTTTTGGTTTTGATGAACTCCTTGCTATTTTACTGTTTACATTATACCAAGCTTTATCACTATAAACAATGCCATTTATCCCATCTATGGCAATTGCTCGTAATCTTTGCAGCTCAGGGTCATTAGATTTATGCAGTAAAGCCTTATTGGCAAGACCATGTGCAGTATGATAGTTTTTGGCATAAAGTTCGTTCTTTATAGCCCCTAACCACGCTACTCTGTTATTCTTGTTCTTAGACAATATGGTATTGAACGCAGACCTGGCACCATCATAATCGCCTCGCCAACTTAAGGTTCTTGCCCATAGAATAGAAGTTTCCTCCTCTGTTTCCGGTTCATTGATCAAGGTGTACAATATATTGTGGGCAGTATTTGTTTTGCCCTCATACGCCAAAGCATAAGCACTTTCAAAAGAAGGGTTACTATACGGTGTATCTTGCCCTTTTGCCTGAGTAACAAGCAGTAGCATGATTAAAGATGTAATATGTAGCCAACTCTTATTCATTATTCTATAGATGCCAAAGTGCTATTGGTAGTATCTTTTGAAGTTTGATAATTTTTAATTCCTGCCTTTCTTGCGCTTGTTTTAGCCCTTGCTATTTTATTGGAAACTTCATTGGCACTAGCACTGTTTTCCTGAACGATATCTACCAAGGCCAAACCTTCCGCGTGTTTATCATACCAGAAATACACATCAAAAAGTGCGGCGTAGGAATCTATATAATTTGGGTTCATGGCAATACATTCCTTTAAAATCTTTACCGACTCCTCATAATTACCTTTCCAAATGTGTAACCGTCCCGATAAAATCTTAGTGTCTATATGGCTGGGAGATTCAGACAGAATGTAACGGCATAATAAAAGTGCATCATCCCACTTTTTGTTAAAAGCTAAATCCCGTGCCTTAAAAAAGGAACGGTCAAAATTGCTTCCATCATAAATACTGTTGATCCACGTAATTTCTGCCGGTGTAAATTTTTCCGTTTGAACAGAAAATATGGTCAAACTATCTGGTATGATCTTATTTTCTGTAGTGACATAATGGTTCACGGACTTAAAGCGCTCCAATGATTTTTCTACCCCACTACCGCCAAAGGTAGAACTGATATCCATATTTTCATCTAGCTCCATAATATCACCGTTCGTATATAATTTCTCTTTACTTATATACTCCTTCAGCTCATTTTTGTTACGCATTAGGGGTATGTTCTTAGTGGACCTAAATGCTGTTTCCATATCTAGCGCACCACCCATCCATGCTACTTTCTTAGGCATTTTAATTTCGTATGCATTATCCAACAACGCTAGAATAGACGGAGTGACATCAAAATGTGATGAGATAGAACTCATTTTACGTGTTTTTTTTAACATTGGGCTATACATGATCAATGGCACATGAAAACGACTGATACTGTTTCTCTGCGGAATAGGTATAAGCCTATGGTCACCGGTAATCACAAAAATGGTATTCTCATAATTTGGCTGAGATTTATAGGATTCCATAAACCATTGAATAGCATCGTCTGTATATAACAGTGTGGCAAAAACATTATTGTTTTTTTCAATGATTTTTGTCTCCCTGGAACCAAAATCACCATTCTTTAAAATCTGATCTACTTTGGTTTCAAAAAAATCTTGGTTGGGCGGTATAAATGGCTCATGCGTACTAATGGTCATGTACACTTCTAGTCTTGGTTGATCTTCGTTTCTTTCTAAACTGATACTTTTTTTGAACAATTCCTTGTCCGGATATCCCCATGATGAACCGGCGGCATCTTCAGCCTGTTGCTGGTATTGAATTCCAAATCCCGATTTATCCAGTATAAAATCAACATTCTCACTATTTAGAAATCGGTCTACCTTATCAAAAGAACTATTGGTACCTTGATAAAAAGAAGTATGGTAGCCATTATTTTTTAGAACACTGAACATCGTAAGTTTATTAGGATATTCTTCTAGCTCCATAAATCCGCTTTTACCAAAAGGCAACGAACCCAATAAAGAAGGTAAAACCCCAAATGTTCTCCCGGTATTGCTCAAGAAATTTTCCCAGTACAAGGATTTGGTAGTCAATGAATCTAGAAATGGGGTAAATCCGCCAAACTCGGCACCTTCCCCAACGAAATCCCTACCCAGACCTTCTACCATAATAAATACGATATTTGGTTTCTCTTCTTTTAATTCAAAGTAATCACCAAGAACATTTTCAATGATCGGACCTTGAACCAACGGGTATTCTTCTTTAGAGGTATATGAATTATCTTCTGTACTGGTATTGTATATGTTAACCGCTAAATATTGAACTTTGTTCTGGTTAATGGGCTTTCCATCTGTAAACAAAGAAGCCATGAACAAGCTGAACAACACAATGGTAAAAGGGTACATTCTACTGATCCTATGATAAAATTTAGAAGTAACCTTATATAAAACCCAAAAAAGACCAATTAAAAAAGCAACGGCAAAAAGTAGGTATACCGAAATAATGAATCCGCCAGAATTGGCAAGGGTTATCTTTACATCTGCATAGCTATATCCTAGTAAATCTGACCCTAAAGGCACCAAAGTAGAACAATAGTATGCAATAAGAACTGCCTCAAATATCAGCACTAAGCCCAAAAGAACGAATACTAGGTTAAACCCATATCTGGAGCGCAGATTTTCCCAAAAATTAAAAGGAAAAACCATAACAATACCCATTAAAGCGGTAAAGCCAATTTGATGTACAACAGCTTTAAGAAAACTAACTGAAATAATAGCATCTATAACACCTTTATAGTATAGCATACCATATTGAAAAAGCGTTAATACCAGCAGACATCCAAAAAAGGATATCATAAGCCGCGTATACTGCTTTAAGGTATATCTATCTATTTTACTTGTGTTCATTGCTATTATGTTGCTTTTGCAAAACCTTTTCTAACTTGGGATCCCCAGCCAGATTTAATCTTAAATAATTTTTTATAATTGCCCCTAACCGCAGCATATACCACAATTGGGTGAAAAATGAAAGGTTCTAAAATGGCCAGACCCATGAGAATAAGAATATCTTTTGTTTTTCTATATTGGTTATAGGAATACACATCCCAAAGAATGGCGTAAAAGGAAATCATGATCGAAAACAGAAAAATGGCCAACGTAATCATGAAAAAGAATTCCCAATTTAAAATACCCAAATAGGCAAAAAGGATAATGGTGAAAAAACCAAAAAACTCCAATAATGGAGAAAGCCACTCATAAAAAAACCAGTACGGATAGCTTAACAATCCCAATCTACCATACTTTGAATTGAACAACATATCCTTATGCTTGAACAACGTTTCTAAATTGCCTCTAGCCCAACGATCTCTTTGGTTCACAAGAATGTTGAGATCTTCTGGAACTTCTGTCCAACACAGAGGGTCGGGAATATACTCTATTGTATACGGTTCCCTTCTATCATGCATGTAACGGCGCATTTTAAAGACGATTTCCATATCCTCACCAACGGTATCCGTATCATAACCGCCAACAGCCAAAGCAATTTCACGTTCAAAAAAACCAAATGCACCAGAAATAATAAGTAAACTATCAATTCTACCCCAAGCCATTCTTCCTAAAATAAAAGATCGTGTATATTCCAATAATTGGAATCTTGCCAGCCAATTACTGGGTAATCTTATTTCCTCTAACTGCCCGCCTTGAATAATACATGAATTTGCCACACGTATAACACCACCAACAGCTATGACCCTTTTCTTGGAACGTTGAAAGAATGATTTTACCACGTGCAATAAGGCATCTGGCTGTAAAAGGCAATCAACATCTATACAACCTACGTATTTGCTCGCAGAAAGTGCTACACCGGTATTAAGGGCATCAGACTTGCCACCGTTCATTTTATCTACAACGGTCAGCTTTTCAAAAGCCCTATTCTTAGATTTATATATTCCACGAACCGGTTTTGATTTCCAGTCGGGATCCATTTCTACATCGATCTTTTCAAGGTCGTAAGAATCTATTAATTTCTGTAACGTATCATCTTTACTACCATCATTAACAACCATTACATCATAGTTGACATATTGTAATGATAACAAGGATCGTATATTCTCTACAATGGTAAGACCCTCATTATAAGCAGGTGCTATAATGGTAATTGTTGGCGCCAAAGGAGATGCCATAATTTTTGAAATATCGGTGAAGCTGTTCTTATTTCTATAATGCAATGAATTTCTTGTTGAGAAATACGCCATTAAGGAAAATAGAATAAAGAGTATTAACGTGAATACAAAGAATACAAAATTGATGTACTCCAAAACAACACCAAATAATTCACTATCCATTTTTCTTATTGTATAAAGAGTTGGACATGGAACATAATTGGTCAAATAAGGTAGAACCGCTTTCTTTGTGTGCTACGTTGTTTTTTGCTTTCTCTGTTATTTCCAATTCAAAATTAACATCGAAAATGGAGTTTTTTGCACCTTCTAATTGTATCTCTTCTTTAGGCAATGCTAAGCGGATTTTAATCGCATTCAATGCATCATTTGCCTCTTTGGACAAATCGTTAGACGTAGAATCTATAATACTGTTCAGTAATCGGAATTCTTTTTCATCGCCCACAATTTTGATTTCATGAATCAACATAAGTTTGGTTTCATGATCTGCTTGGTGATAAATATCGGTAAACACGCTCATAGCCAAATTACTGTCCTCGCTTAACAGATCATTTGGTCGTGGGGATTGATAGGAGAATTTTTCAATAAGCTCATTAGCTCTTTCAATAACCAATTCAGAAGTATTTTCCTCAATAATATCATACAATAAACCTAGTTCACGGCAATCTCCGAGTTCCGAAATGTTTTCTAAAATCACCATGGTCTCCAATTCTTCCTCAGGCATAAAATTGGCCGAAAAATTAACGGTACCGTTCTTTATTTCTAAAATAGGTTCAATTGCAGCGTCTTCTAAGTTGTCTTTGTCGTTTTCTGATATGATTGATGTCCAATCAATACTCATTTCCTCATCGAAATCTTCTTCGCTGTCTAAAGTTTCAGTGACCTTACCCACTTGGTTTAACGCTTCATTTTCTAAAACGAACATAGGTTCCAAAGCATCGGGCTCCTCAAGGACAACATCTTCTTGTGCAACAACATCATCTATCACCAACGGTAAAAAGTTAAACGTAAGTTCTTCGTTTTCAATCTCTAAAACCGTGTCCTTCGTCTCTTCATCATCCAATTCAGTTACATCATGATTTATAATACCTACATTAGTTTCATCTTCACCCATAACATGAGGTAAGAAAGAAAGATCCAATTCACCTATTTGCTCCTCAACTTCTGGTTTTGACATTGGTTGATCGGTAACGCTCACTGTAGGTTCTGTAGAAATCTCTGTAGATGCCACAACCGCTATATTCTCTATAGATTCATTTTTTATAACCAGTAAATCATCTTTCCCTTCTATTTCAGCTTCAATTGAATCAGTATTCTCAATAACCTCTTCCGTTTCTATGGACGAGGAAGGTTCTATTAGTGATTCAAGTGTCTCATCTTCAATTACTTCTTCTACCGCTTCAAACTCTGGCTCATAAAAATCTACTTTAGCAATATTTTTTGTAGGCAATACACTTTCAGGATTGATCTTGTTCAAAGTGCCGATAACTTTGCCCTTAATATTGAAATGACGTTCTGTAGCTTTTAACTTTTCTAGAAAGGGCACCTCTGAAGCAGACCCCAATTCACCTATGGCATCTAATATTGCAATTTTTATATCATGGCTTGCCTTAGGGTACACCATAATTAATGTGGGTAAGGCGCTAACAAAATGAAACTCTTTAATGCACTCTATTGCCTCTGCCTGTATTTCTTTCTTTTTATGTTTTAACAGTGTTATGATTGACTGTTCAGCATCGTTTTGACTATAATATTTTATAAGTCGTAAAGAGAACAACACTACATGTGTATTGGTAGAGGTTAACCAAAGCCCAAATTGTGGTGGTGTGTAATTTGGTTTGTGCCTAAGTACATCTAACAATTTTAACTGTTGCCATTCTGCAATTTTATATTTTGTATTGTCAAGAAAGTATTTAATACCTTCTTCTTTTAGGTTGACCACGGCAATTTCTGCCTGTTTACGTACAGTACTTTGTCTATGGTTAATGAATTTAATGATCAAGCCATAGGCTTCATCCACTTCCATGGTCGTCAGTTCCAAAATTCCGCTTGAAACCACTTGCCACTTGCTACTGCCCAATTTTTCATAAGCATCATGATGCAGTCCTAAATCTTTGTATAAATGGATTAGAACATCTTGTGATTGTCCAGATAAGTCTTTGCGCAAATCAAGTAAAACTTCGGTCAATACATGTCTATCGAATTTATTCTTGATCAATTCCCGTATCTGTACTTTTAGATTTAGATAGTTCATTTTTTCCTCTTTAGAATTAGAATCATCATAGAATAAAAATTCATTGATCATAGGGGAAAATTCTACCTTCTTTTCTTTGGTACGCTTGTTATTGGCAGTAATGTTATTTCTGATTAGAAATACCCCAACAAAGTAAATTACCGATAACACCAAAAACAATATGGTGAGCCACCAGAGATATTCTAAATTGAATTCCGGGGCTGTAATCAGCGAAATTTTTATTTGTCTTGGGGGAATTAACAAATGTTATTATTTAAAATTATTTATTTATCTCTCTAGCTATGCGTACTAATAATTCTGTTGGACTAACTGGTTTTGTAATAAAATCATTTGCTCCTAATTCAAAAGCAGTAAGAACGTTCTGTTCATTGCCTGCTGATGAAATAATGATGATAGGCGTATTTGATTTAAGGTCGTTTCTGACATAATCTATAAGCTCAATACCTGAAAAATAAGGCATCATAATATCGCTCACGATAATATCGGGCATATCATTTTTTAGATATTCCTTCACCTCTTTTCCATTGACGGAATGATGAACCGCATAACCGCCTTTTTTTAGCCTAAAATTTAAAAGCGAGGCCAACAGTTGATCATCATCTGCCAAGAGTACACGTTTACCCATATTATTTTTTGTTTAGGGCCTTTAAATCCATATCTAAATTCTCCTCTAACAAAGGATAATCGGTTAAGAATAGTTCATATAACTCTTTTACCTTTTCAGGTTGATGTGCTTTACAGCTTGCCTCTAGGTCTACAATAAGCTTTCTCATACCATCAGCTTTAACCATGGCAAAACCAGCCTTTAATTTATGTGCGGATAACGCTATCTCTTTTAAATTTTCGGTTTTTAAATGAATTTTTACGTTACCTATAAATTCTATGGCGTTTAATTTGAACAACTTCACCAGTTCATTTAGCATATCTATCTCTCCAAAACACTCTTTTAAAAGATGGTTAAGGTCTACAACAGTTGTTTCTTTAGGTTCTATCATTGGCTTTTGAAGTAATGCAGAATACTCTGCTTGTTCAAGTTTACTATTTTTATTGTCTAGTATGGTCTTCATTAATTGTTCTAATGTGTACGGTTTCAGCAAAAAATCATTTATGCCAATTGCTTTACAGTCTTTACTGTCCTGCTCAGTGAAATCTGCACTAAATGCAACTATAGGAATAGTATTCACCTTGGTATTGCTATGCTCTCTAATGATTTTAGACACTTCAAAGCCGTTTTGTCCGGGCATTTTAAGATCCATTAAAATGAGGTCTATATCTTTGGATTCTAAAGTTTTCAATGATTTTGGCAAGCTTAGATTGGAATATACCTTACAGCCCCATTTGGTCAGCTGCTCTACAATTAAGCGCTGATTCATTTGGTTGTCTTCAAAAACCATAATTTTGGTTCCTGCCAACACCTTTCTGCCTTCTAATGTGCTGTCATTATTGGTGTTTTTGCTGGTATGGACATTATTGCCTAAAGGATAAGGAACCCTAAAAGTTACCGTTGTACCGCTATCTACAGTACTATCTATTTCAATATTGCCCTGTAGTTTTTCAATAATCTCTTTTGTAATCGTTAAACCAAGTCCCGTACCACCATATTTACTAGAGGTGTCATTTTCAGCTTGAGTGTAGCTATTGAAAATGGTCTTTATTTTCTCCTGAGAAATACCAATACCGGTATCTGCTACGGAAAATTCAAGTTCACAACCACCATTGAAAGTCTTAGATGCAAAAACTTCAAGCTTAATAAAGCCTTTATGTACAAATTTTACCGAGTTCCCTAAAAGGTTAAGAAGCACCTGAGATAGTTTAGAAGGGTCTCCTTTAATTATCTTAGGTACGTTTTCGTCAATTTCTACCAATAACTCTATATCACGATCAACAATTAAGGTTTCGCACAAGAACATAACATCATTCAACAAGCTATGCAGATTGAAATCTACAGACTCGAAATTGGTATTACCTGAAGATATTTTAGAATAATCCAGCACCTCATTGATCAACTTTAAAAGTGTATTGGAGGCAAATTGTATAGCATCTACTTTTTTGTGTTGGCTTTTGGTCAACTTTTCTTCGTTCAGCAAATTTGTAAACCCGATGATGCTGTTTAAAGGTGTTCTAATCTCATGGCTTATATGAGCAATAAATTGCTTTTGATCAATCTTTTGCTCTCTCATATCACTAGCCTTGGTTTCTTCAACCATAGGGGAAGTAGTATTGGGAGAATAAATATGATTTTCTAAACTAGATCTAAACGTGTTAAAAGAGTTTTTTAACACCTTAGCTTCATTGGCATTTAGCTCCTCAAAAGAAAATTCACTTACTGTTTTTTCCAGTTGTGCTAATTGACCAAGTAAATCCTTAGTTTTTGAAATTGCCATAAATAGGTTTTCTTTAATTGGTTTGGGTTGTAACTTATAATTCCCTAAAAATGCGCTATAACCATTATGCAGACAATAAAATGTTCTCTAAGGCTGGTTATTTGTTGTGAATACACTTAAATTGTAGGTCATAAACCAACCCTATGAAACAGTTTATCTATTTAATGTGCGTTTTATCGATAGTATCCTGCGCAGAAAAAAAGGAGAAAAAAGAAGAAACCACGCTTGAAAAAGCCCAACGAATTCATGAAGAAGTCATTACTATTGATACCCATAATGACATCAACATCAAAAACTTCACAGACAGTGTAAATTACAGTCAGAGGCTAGATACCCAAATCAATTTACCCAAGATGGAAGAAGGCGGTTTGGATGTTACTTGGCTTATTGTTTACACAGGTCAAGATACGCTTACAGATGAAGGTTATGCCAAGGCCAAAGAAAATGCCATGTCAAAATTTGAGGCTATCCATAAATTGTGCGAAGAAATTGCACCGGATCAAATTGAATTGGCATTAAATTCTGCAGATGTAAAAAGAATTGTAGAAAGTGGTAAAAAGGTTGCCATGATCGGTGTTGAAAATGCATACCCGATCGGACTAGATATGGACCAATTTAAAGTTTACCATGATTTGGGCGCACGTTATATTTCATTGGCACATAATGGTCATAGTCAGTTTTCTGACTCCAATACAGGTGAAGCTGATGATGAATGGTTGCATAATGGTTTAAGTGATTTGGGGAAAGAGGCCGTTGCCGAAATGAACAGGTTAGGTATAATGATAGATGTATCTCACCCATCAAAAGAAGCTATAAAGCAAATGATTTCCTTGTCAAAAGCTCCTATAATAGCCTCGCATTCATCGGCAAGAGCCTTATGTGGACATAGCAGAAATTTGGATGACGAGCAATTGCTTATGATGAAAGAAAATGGTGGTGTAGTACAAACGGTTGCCTTTAGTTCATATCTAAATACGGAAAAGCATGAAGCAAGGGCAGCATTCATGAAATCAATTTACCAGCAAGTAGCAGATTCTTTGGATATAGCTTGGTATGAGCGTTCTCAATTTTCCAGTTTATCCGATGTTGAAAAGGCGGCATTCATGGACAACTACCCTAAGGTTTTAAAAATAGGCAAAGAAATAGCAGAAACTAAAAGCGATGCGCCAGAAGCGGTAAATGTTAGTGATTTTGTAGACCATATAGATTATATGGTAAAATTAATAGGAATTGACCATGTGGGTATTAGCTCTGACTTTGATGGCGGCGGTGGAATTGAAGGCTGGAACGATGCTTCTGAAACATTCAACGTAACCCTAGAACTTGTAAATAGAGGCTATACCCAAGAAGAAATAGAAAAATTATGGGGAGGAAACCTATTGCGAGTACTTGATGACGTACAGCGAATAGCAAAAGAATTGGGTGAAAGTTAATCAACTTCACCCAATGCCGCTAAGCGATCTTTTACAAACTCTATTTTGGTCTTACCATGTGGTGTAGGTTTTCCGTTTTCACCTAGGTTGACCATAATGATATTATCTACGGTAACAATAGTTTCATGATTCATCTTATTACGTACCTCACAGTTTAAGGTCAATGATGTTTTACCGAACTTTACCACCTCTATACCTATTTCAATAACGTCACCTTTAACGGCAGCGCTCATGAAATTGATTTCTGACATATACTTGGTAACCACTTTACCGTTTTCCAATTGAATAATGGCGTAAAGGGCTGCTTCTTCATCTATCCAAGCTAATAATCTACCACCAAATAAAGTGCCGTTAGAATTTAAATCGCCTGGTTTAACTAATTTTCTTGTATGAAATCTCATAGTCTATTTTTTAGCAAAATTTACACTGCAAAGTTAGTTGTTAATTTAGTAAAACTACAATTTGACCCATTTTAGAGGTACGATTTATCAATTGTAAATAGAGAGCAATTAATAAGTTTCATATTAATAATTGTTGCTTGACAGAATTATGATAAACAAAATTTTAGGGGTACATATTTAATACTGTGGTTATTGTTCATAAGAGGTTAAAAACTTATTATACCCCTTGTATATGGATTTTATCTTATACGTACCTTTAAGTAAAATCTATACATAATGGACAGGACACAGAAATTGCAGTCAATTCGACCTTTAATTCCATCTGCCAGAATAGTACCAAATATGAGTGATGATGAACGATTTCAAAATCTTACATTACGCCCCATATTAAAATTACAGAATGATTTATTCCTAGCCTCTTTTCAGAATTATATCAAGAAAATGAAAAATACGTTTTACGAGCTAAAACTTGAAAAACGTTTGGACTATGTTACCAAGGCCATTCAAAAAGACATTAAGTTTAGAAATTCTTTAAAAGGCATGATCATTGGTCAATTTACGGTCGATGAATATGAAATTTATATTCAAAACTCATCTGCCTTGAACAAACGAATGATGAATATGGTGATTAAAAGAATACAGGATCAAATTCAATATTTTGAAAAGTTAGAGCTCGTCCAATAGTGATTCCCCATTTAAATTGGTGGTCAATATACTGCTCATAAGGTCAAAATAAGGTCTTATAGTTTCAAACGCTTGGTCTATTTGCTTGGCAAAATCGTCTGACAGTACCTCTGCATCGGTAAAGCTTTTGGTAAAAATGAATTGTTTTTTACGAATAAATGCAATGTTAGGGTCTTCTTTATCAAATCCCTTAGGTGCTGTCTTAAGCTCATCACCTACCAATGGACCCCATATGTTTTTAAACGAATTGTCTTCGATAATGGAGACCAATTCAGAAATATCTAACTCCCATTCCTTTCTTATGCGTAAAAGGTCATTCTTCTCTGGTGCCCAAAATCCGGTAGCTATAAAACTATTGCCCGGCGCAACTTGTACATAGTAGCCACCACGCCTATGCTTACCGGCTCTAGCAAATGAGGCAGAAAAATGCGTTTTATAAGGAGTCTTGTTCTTGGAAAAACGAACATCCCTATAAATTCTAAATATTTTTAATTTTTCAATTTCATCGTGGGCATTCAATAATTGTAGTACATGATTAAAAAAGCTTTTTACCTGTTCTTGTTCTTTTTTAAAGGTGGGTTTATGTTCCGTAAACCACTCTCTATTATTGTTTTCTTTAAGTGCATTTAAATATTGTAAAGTGTTTTTTGTAATATTCGTTTCTAACATACGACCTAACTCTTGTGATTTTAAGCTAAAGTTAACCATTAGATGAGAAGTACTTTTAGTTATTTGGTTAATTTTGATGAACTAATGCAAACTCATGGACCATCGATCTATTATCGAAAAGATTAATACCCACAAGAAGCAACCAAACTTAAGATTTCGATTAAAAAGAAATACTGAAAAGTTTACCGACTTACTTTTTTATACCCTGTTCGATATTGAAACACCAGTAGCGGACAGCTTGGATGAATTGGAGAAACAATTTGATGAACTAGTTGATCTAGCTTGCTGGGAAAGCGAAAAACCCTGTAAAAAGGTTTGGGAGAACTATGTAGAAAAATTACCCTTAGTGTTAGAAAGTTTAAATTTAGACGCAGAGGCTACCGTTAATTGTGACCCTGCTTCATTATCCATTGAAGAGGTGTACATGGCATATCCTGGCTTCTATGCCATATCCGTATATAGGTTGGCACACGAACTGTATAAAACAGGATTTCCATTGGTACCAAGATTAATGACGGAATATGCCCATAGACAAACGGGCGTAGATATTAACCCTGGTGCACAAATAGGAAAGTCGTTCCATATAGATCACGGCACAGGTGTGGTCATAGGCGAAACTGCAATAATTAAGAACGATGTTAAAATATACCAAGGGGTTACCTTGGGCGGTCTTTTCGTGGCTAAAAATTTACAGAAGACCAAACGGCATCCAACAATAGAAAATAATGTCACAATATATGCCAATGCCACTATTTTAGGCGGAGATACCGTAATAGGTGCCAACAGTATTATTGGTGGTAACGCATGGATAACGGCGTCTGTACCCGCACATTCCACTGTTTTCCACACCCCAGAAATTAAAATAAAAACAATACCCCATGTCTAATTCTTTATTATCGCTCATTGGTAATACGCCTTTGGTAAAATCAAGGGTTTTAAATACCAACCCTAACGTATCCGTGTATTTTAAGATGGAGGGTCATAACCCTGGTGGAAGCGTTAAGGACCGTGCCGCGTATAACATGATCAAAACAGGTTATGATAATGGTGATTTTACAGCAAATGATAAGCTGATTGAAGCTACTAGCGGTAACACCGGTATTGCCTTGGCTATGATCGCCGGAGTATACGGATTGGATATAGAATTGGTAATGCCCGAGAATTCTACGAAAGAACGTGTGCAGACCATGAGAGCTTATGGCGCAAAAGTGACCCTAACTTCTTCTGATGTAGGAATTGAAGGTGCTCGCGATTATGCTGAAAATAAAGTAGCCAATGAAGGTTATAAAATGATGAACCAATTTGGCAACCCTGATAACTGGAAAGCACATTATAAAACAACGGGACCTGAAATATGGAACGATACTCAAGGTAAAATCACCCACTTTGTATCTGCCATGGGTACAACGGGTACCATCATGGGAACTTCTACGTACTTAAAAGAACAAAATAAGGATATACAAATTGTAGGAGTACAACCAAGTGATAACGCCAGTATACCTGGTATTAGAAAATGGCCTACGGAATATTTACCTAAGATTTTTGATGCTAAAAAAGTAGATCGTATTATGGAGGTCAATGAGATAGAAGCTAAGGAAATGGCAAGAAAATTAGCCAAGGAAGAAGGTATTTTTTCTGGGATGAGTAGTGGTGGCGCAGCAACCGTTGCCCTAAGATTAGCTCAAGAAATAGAAGAAGGTATTATTGTATCTATCGTTTGTGATCGTGGTGATCGGTATTTATCATCTAGCCTTTTTGATTAGTTAAACAATTAAAGATTGATATAAAAAAAGAGCCGCAAATGCGGCTCTTTTTTATTCGTTGTTATAGTGATTTACTTTTCTAACATAGCAGTTTCATTGGGTCTACTATATTCTTCCACCAAAAATTCTAAGTTTTCACCGTGTTCGTTGGTAAAAATATAAGTGGTTTTATCGTTCATCATTTTTTTACTTTTCAAATTGATGTTCTCTACGATTTTTAAATTGTCACCCTCATTCATGGCTACCACCAATTCATTGTTCTTTGAAACCAAAACAAAATCTTCAGGAGTTTTAGCTTCATAACTGAACACTATTTTTTCATCGAAAGCATCATCTTCGTCGTTATCTATTTGAACTGTTTTAATAATTGTGGCTACACTGTCCACTACCCTATCCTGATCAATTTTGCCCTCATCTTCTTTAGCGCTTTCAACAGTGTTCAATCGTTTTGTGGTAATTTCTACAGAATTTTTAACCAACTTTTTTCCGTTGTTCACAGTATAAGATTTAGATATTTTAGTATCTAAAACTTCTTGATTCTTCTCTTGCGCCATTAGCGTTCCTGTCATTAAAAGGATTCCCGCTAAAGACATATAAATATTCTTAGTTTTCATATATACATATTAAATGTTACTACTGCATTTTGATCACTTTAAAAAAAATGTCAAAACCTTATTTGTCCAATACATTGAACAAGGGCAAGATATATGAAACGCTAAGTTACCAATGACCCATAAGCATATTTCTTTAATGGAATACGTATGCTATAGGTAATTCAGTACTTTATAAAGGCAATAGACGTAGGTTTATAACCATTTCTTCTTTTTAAAATAGAACATCATACCTATAAATAGAAGTATCATTACGATCCAAACAACGTAATAACCGTACTTATAATGCAGTTCTGGCATATGGTCAAAGTTCATTCCGTAGATACCGGCAATAAAAGTCAATGGTATAAAGATTGAGGCCATAATGGTCAATACTTTCATTACCTCGTTCATTTTATTACTCATATTACTCATGTACATTTCCATTAAACTCATAGACATTTCTCTATAAATCTGTAAACTTTCGTTTATTTCAATGGCATGGTCCAATACGTCTCGTAAGAACAATTTCGTATCCTTCGTAATCAACGGATTTTCAGAATCTATAAGTCGGCTTATTAGCTCCTTTACTGGAAAAATCCATCTTCTGATCTTAAGCACTTCCTTTTTAAGCAGTTGAATATTCTTTGCCACCACCGGTTCTGGATTAGAATATACTTCTTCCTCTAGAATTTCAATTCTGTTGTTCAGGTTTTCAATAGCTAAAAAATAATTATCCACAATAGCATCTAAAAGTGCAAAAAACAGGTAATCTGCACCTCTGGTCCTAATGCGCCCTAACTTACCGGTTATACGGTCTCTTAGCCCGTTAAACACATCAGCTTTAACCTCTTGGAATACCAATACGGTATTCTCCAATAAGACCAAGGCAATATGTTCCCCTACAATTTCTTCTTCCTCAGAAATATACAACATTCTAAATATGCCAAAAATATAGTCGTCATATTCATCTACCTTGGGTCGTTGTTCGGTATTTACGATATCTTCTAATACCAAAGGGTTTAGGTTAAAATGCTTACCTAATTTTTCAATAAAGGGCTCATCAGAAATACCAACTACATTGATCCAAGAAGTTTGATCTGTTCTTTTTTCCGCAAAAAATGCTTCTAAATCAGTAAACTCTTTGGTCTCATAACCATCGGCATTATAAGTAGTACTATATATAATACTATCTCCACGCTCCTTATCTCCCATGTAACTTATAGTCCCCGGAGCTTTCCCTAGCTTATTCTGCTGGCGCGATTTTTTCTTTTTTCGCTTTGGGAAGTTGAGCTTTTTATTTGTGGCCATATATAGTATTTTTTATAAATATATTAAACTAACAACTAATTCGTAAAGGTCAGTTCATTAAGAATTAAACCGGAACCAGGTGCAATAGTTTTTAAGACCATATCAGCATCTACAAGCAAAGAAGCTCTAATATCATCAAGTGACAGTTCCCCCTTGCCCAATTGTACCAATGCTCCCATGATCATTCTAATTTGATATCGCATAAAACCCTTGCCCTTAATTCTTAAAACATAACTCTGCTCTGGAAAAAAATTAGCGGTCAACATAGTGTTGGGTTCAATATGGCAAGAATCAATTTTTCTTATAGTTTTGGCATTCGCTTTTAATTCTGCAGTATATACAGAGAAATCATGAGTCCCAGTGAATAATGTGGAACCTTCTTTCATTACATCTAAATTAAGGTCGTGCATATAGTTTGTAATGAACGGGGCACTAAATGGGTGATTTTTGGTTCCAAAGGAAAAGAAATAACAATATTCCTTTGTTTTACTATCCTTAATAATATTAAAATTTTGTTCAACTGCTGATATGGAAAGTAATCTAATATCCGGTGGTAGATTTTTATTAAAATCAATAACAAAACTATTTAAGTCTTTAAATTCATCATCCACGAACAATTCAAAAGCACCATCTAATGAAGAGACCTTTGCATCTGTTCTACCGGCACCTAATATTTTAAAATGCTTATCTGGGTATAAGAAAGCATAGGTTTTGTTCAACATGCCTGTAATAGTCCGCATTTTTGGTTGCTCTTGCCAACCGTTATATCGAAAACCTAAATATTGTAATCGTACCAAATAGCAAAACTGCTGTTTTTTCATAGCTACAAAAGTAATTACAATTTAGCATGAACTATACAGTGGTTTGCTGTTAATCATGGAGTTTTTATTAAATTGGTCTAAGTAACAAACACTTAGGTTCCCTCTATGATCAATTCAACAGTAAATCCTCCAAAAGTTTTCTGGGCAGTTGCTGTTATTGCCCTTTTTTATAGCATCATTGGAATTCTATCTTTTTTAAGCGAATGTTTTGTTACAGATGAAATTTATAACGTGTTGACAGATGATGAACGATATATCTATGAGAACCGTCCTTTTTGGTTGCTGATCGTATTTGGTGTTGATGTTTTTGCTGGAACTACAGCATCACTATTTCTTCTTCTTAGAAAAATTATGGCTTTTAAATTAGGTTTGATATCCATTATTGCAACGACTATTCAAATACTATATTTTTATTTCTACAGTAATATAAGTAATGTCATAGGGCCAACTAGCATGCAAATGCCTTTGATAATTTTTGCAATCAGTTTTATGTTGCTTTTATTTATAAAATATAGTATCATAAAGAGGTGGTTAGCTTAAGGTCAGTAACTTAATCAACAAAGTTAACCGTTCATCGAATTGTTTAAAATAAACGAAAAACATACCCGTTCTTGAAACGAAACTATGGTTCCCCTAAGACCATTTAAACTTAGTTTTATGAATTCTATTAAAGGAATATTGACCTGGAAACGTACTCTAATCGTATCGGTTGCCGTATTGTTTCTATTGAACATTTTTAGTTTTTACGGCTTGTACACCAACAAGTTTTATTTCTTTAAGATTGACAACTACATTTTCCCTTTGTTATCCATAATCCATTTGGTCTTTTTGTATGTACTATGGTTTAAGATCAGTGAAAACGAACTAAGTGACCCGCCAATGCGCACTTTAGAATACGTGTTATATCTTATTTCTTTGGTCTATCTCTATAAATTGGTAGAAACCATTATCATATTATTCAGTTATTCGGATTTTGAAAATCATCTTATTCCAAGTACGTTTTTGCCCCTGGGCTTTGTTATATTATTGCTATACGCCGTATTATTATTAGTTACCTTTTTAGCTGTAGTGTACAGAAAAGAAATTGTGGGCACCTATTTGTTCGATGATATGAACCAGCATGTAGATCACTGGAAATAATATTAAATTCTAGATATATTAGCCTCGATTATTTTTATCGAGGCTTTTTTTTTGCTGTCACCTTACATCGCCTTATGTATTCTGTTAATCGGATTTATTCAACTTCTTTGTAATTATTATTGGATTACACGACTCAACACCCAAACCATTACAGTAGAAACGGTACTTTTCTGCGTAATGTGATTTTTCTGTGATACTTTTTATCTTAATTCGTTACTCCATATGAAACGTATACTAATTATAGAGGATGACCCCGAAATCATTAAGTTGTTAGAACTTCATTTGTCTGATGTCAGCTATGAAACAACCATGGCTATGGATGGCGATGAAGGACTTCAACTGGCTTTGCAAAATGATTATGAGCTCATACTTTTAGATTTGACCTTGCCAAGCTTAGATGGTGTTGAAGTTTGTAGAAGACTACGGGCTACCAAAAATACACCCGTAATCATGCTTACCGCAAAGTCAGAGGAAATTGATCGGGTTCTGGGCTTGGAAATAGGTGCAGATGATTATATGACCAAACCTTTTAGTATAAGGGAATTATTGGCACGGATAAAAGCTGTTTTAAGAAGAACTAAAGACACCGGTAAAAAACAAGAAGATACTTCCATAATATCAGCGGAGGGTTTAACCATAGATATTGACAAACGAAAGGTTGTTGTAGATGATTATAAGATCGAACTTTCGCCTAAGGAATTTGAGCTATTGGTCTTAATGGCCTCTAACCCTGGTAGAAACTATACCAGAACAGAATTATTGAATATGATCTGGGGCTATAATTTTGAAGGATACGAGCATACGGTAAACTCCCATATCAACAGATTACGCGCCAAAATAGAATCTGACATGGCAAACCCAACCTATATTTTAACAACATGGGGCGTTGGTTACAAGTTTAATGAAGAGATAATGGCATTATGAATAACGAAAAGACCTTGACCCCTAAACTGGTCAAAAAATTATGGATCGCTTTTATTTTCCTAATTGTTTTAATGGGTGCCTCTTATATTTTTATCACAGGGTATCTTACGCTTAACTACAATGAGGCCATTACCCAGCGCATTAATGCCAACGTTGCAGAACATGTCATCCAGGAAAAATTTCAGAATGATGCCCCTTTTCTTGAAGACGGTAGTGTAAACAAAGCGCTTTTTGGTGATTTAATGCATGACATGATGGCCGTTAATCGGGGTATAGAAATATATCTTTTGAACAATGCCGGTGACATTCTGTATTCCGTAGTATTGGAACATAACGATAACGAACCAATGAAATCGGTTTCCTTAGAACCGATTAATAAATACATAGCATCAAAAGGACAAGAATTTATTTTGGGCGACGATCCTTTGAACCCCAATGAGCAAAACATTTTTTCTGCAGCTCCATTTTCAATAGATGGTCATGAAGGCTATATCTATATTATTGTTGCCGGAAAGCAATTGGCCCTTATAAGTGACAACCTTTTTGGCTCGTATTTTACAAAACTGAGCATTGGTGCCATTCTGCTGACCATGCTTTTTTCAGCTTTAATTGGAGTTCTAAGTATTTGGTTCTTGACCAAAAATTTAAGATTGATTACACAGACCGTTCGTAAGTTTCAAGAAGGCGATCTAGATATTAGAATAGAAAATCCTGAAGAATCCGATATTGAAGTGGTAGCTCTTTCCTTTAATAAAATGGCAGACTCCATAGTAGAGAATATGGAGAAAATAAAATCTGTAGATAATTTACGAAGAGAGTTGATTGCCAATGTATCACATGACTTACGTACTCCGCTTGCTGTTTTAAAAGGATATATAGAAACGTTACAGATCAAGAAAGGTTCATTGACAGAGCATCAAAAAGACGAGTACTTACAAATAACCCATGCTAACATTGATAAGTTATCTGACTTGATTAATCAACTGTTCGAGTATTCTAAATTAGAAGCAGAACAAGTGACCCCAATAAAAGAACCTTTCTCTATCACAGAACTTTCACACGATCTTATTGCAAAGTTCAGGTTATTGGCAGAACAAAAGCAATTGCATTTAGAATTGGACAATCCTGAGGAGAATTATATGGTCTATGCGGATATTGGTTTGGTAGAAAGGGCACTGCAGAATTTAATCGAGAATGCAATTAAGTACACGGAGCCTCATGGGAAAGTCACTTTGAGCCTTGTAAAAATGGGCAAACAGATAGAAATCAATATTACCGATACCGGTAACGGCATACCTATAAATGATCAACCATTTATATTTGATCGATATAAACAGGTAGATAAAACCACCAAAAAACAAGGGTTAGGTTTAGGCCTTGCCATTGTTAAAAAGATTATGGACTTACATGACACCACCATTGTGGTACTCAGTAAACCATATGAAGGCAGTTCCTTTATTTTTAAATTGCCCGCTTATCAATTGCAATGAGTTTAAATTGCTATGATAAAGAAGAAAGCCCTTTCAAAACATGAAAGGGCTTTTTCATTGGGGACTACAATAAAATATTTTAAATAAGGTTATAGGTAAAACTTAAATTTTCTAATATATGAAAGTAAGAAACCTACTTTTTATTTCAATGTCAGCCTTCTTTATTCAATCATGTTCTAATGACGACATGGTCAATGAGCCTGAAGATCCTGTTACTGAAGAACCTACAACAGAAGAACCTGAAGAGACTGAAAATAGTGCTCCAGAAGCGTTTGACTTACTTACTGTTGAAAATGAAGACAGCAATATAGAATTGGCACCTACCCTAACTTGGAATGCCGCTATTGATGCTGACGGAGACAGTATTACTTACAAAATACTTTTAGATACAAATACAACTCCTGAAACCGTTTTAGGCGAAAATATTGAGGATACTTCATTTGTATTGACCACGAATTTGGAAAGAAACACTACATATTATTGGATGGTAGTTGCTATAGATGCAAATGGTGCAGAAACCAACAGCACCTCTATATTTAGCTTTTCTACCAAAGGAATTTCTTTGGCAGAAGTTGCATTACAAGAGAATGCAGCCTTTTCGGCAAGAAGAAATCATACCATAACGGAGTTTAATGGTAAACTATACCTTATTGGTGGGCAAGATGATTCTAACGGCTATAAAGATGTATGGTCTTCTGTTGATGGAAAAGACTGGACCTTGGTTGCCGAAGAACCTTTTGGTTTCTTTCCTAAAAGCAACCATACAGCTATTGTTTTTAAAGATAAACTTTGGGTCATAGGTGGTGGTTTTAGTGATGTTTGGTCAACGAGCGATGGTGAAACTTGGACACGTAATGAAACCTCGCCTGGGTTTGATTCTCGCGAAGGTCACTCCACGGTCGTATACAACGATAAACTATGGGTAATTGGAGGCACTAGTGTATCTGATCAAAAGAACGACATTTGGTCTTCTGAAGACGGACTTGTTTGGGAACAGGTGGCAGAAAGCACGCAATTTTCTCCAAGAGCAGACCACACGACTGTTGTCTTTGAAGATAAAATGTATGTTATAGGTGGTATGTTCATAGAAGATTTTTCATCAAACTTTTTAAACGATATCTATTCTTCAACAGACGGTATCAATTGGGTAGAAGTTGATCCAGCGACCATATTTGGCGTTCGTGCAGAACATACATCTGTAGTATATGATAATAAAATTTGGGTCATTGGCGGATGGCAAGCCGTTGTTAACGAAACCACTTTTGAACAAGATGTTACCACTTTTGCAGATGCCTGGTATTCTGAGAATGGTATTGATTGGGTACAAATAGCAATCAATGAGACTTTTGCCGCTCGTTTAGGACACGCGACCACATTATTTGAAAACAAGATTATTGTTTGCGGCGGTTTAGACCTTAATGCAAGCACTAACAGTAGAACACATTCAAATGATGTTTGGGTAATAGAATAACAAACTCATTTTTAGCATAAAAAAAGCCCGTTCAAGTTTGAACGGGCTTTTCTATTTTATATGGAATTTTAAATTCCTTTTAAAAAACTACTGTACAGATCTTTAAACTCATACCCGTCTGTAAAGCGTTGTTTATTCAGTTTTTTGTAGGAAACCAATCCCCATAATAACAACTCTTTTAAGAAATATGCATCTTTTTCATCAAAATCTGGTTGATGATCTTTCATCAATTGGTTTAATGCGGGAATACTATCTAATGCACGTTTGTATTCCTCATCGGTAAAATCGTCCATCAATTCAAAACCTTCTCCTTGAAAAAACCAGTGCAACAGTTCATCATAAACGGTTTCTTCGTCTTTACGCTCCAGTTTATTAATTTTTGGAAAATACTTGGGAAACAATGTTTTTACCGCATCATCTATCAGGATACCAGCCACAACATCCGCTCCCTCCTGCTCTCCTTCATATACCAATTCTATTTTTCCCGTAATGGCAGGTACAATTCCTAAGAAATCGCTTAAACGTACCATGGTATGGTCACCACCGTTCAATAAAGACCTGCGCTCTGCAGTACTCAATAAGTTTTCAAAAGCCGTTATGCTCGTACGGGCACTCACCCCACTTTTGGCATCTACATACTCACTGTCCCGTGCTTCAAAAATCACTTGCTCCAAAAGGTCTTTTGCAAGATCCGGAACGTAAACAGCATCGGTTTGTCGGGCATCAAGCTTGGCTTCTTGCTCCGTAATCTTTCTGGCTATTTCAATATCATCAGGATAATGCGTTAATATTTGCGACCCGATTCTATCTTTTAGCGGAGTTACAATACTACCTCTATTGGTGTAATCTTCAGGGTTTGCCGTGAATACAAATTGAATATCCAAAGGCAATCTCAGTTTGAATCCCCTGATCTGAATATCCCCTTCCTCCAGAATATTGAATAAAGATACCTGAATACGAGCCTGTAAGTCGGGTAACTCGTTAATTACGAATATACAGCGATTGGCACGTGGTATCATCCCAAAATGAATTACCCTATCATCTGCATAAGATAATTTTAGATTTGCCGCTTTAATAGGATCTACATCACCAATTAAATCCGCCACCGTAACATCTGGCGTTGCCAATTTTTCTGCAAAACGCTCACTTTTATGCAACCACGAAATTGGGGTATCATCACCTTTTTCTTTGATCAGTTCCATGGCAAATCTAGACATGGGCTTCATGGGGTCGTCATTGATTTCAGAACCTGCTACAACGGGAATATATTCATCTAACAGATTTACCATTAAATGCGCCAAACGTGTTTTTGCCTGGCCACGAAGTCCCAATAAATTAATGTTATGTCTAGATAGTATGGCGCGCTCCAATTCTGGAATAACCGAATCTTCATAGCCCCAAACACCGGTAAAGGCATCTTCTCCCTTTTTTATTTTATCAATGAGGTTGTCTCGCAACTCATCTTTTACACTTTTGGTTTGGTATCCGGCAGCTTTTAAGGGGCCCAACGTATGTATATTTTTATAATCTAATTTCATAGTATTCCTTTGGTCTTATTTCAATCTTTTTTTTCTGTTTGCTTCGTAATCTTCAAATATCATTTCACCCAACCCTTTTAATCCCGTGAAAAATGCCTTGCCCTTGTTGGCTTCCGTAAAATGGCGAATAAACTGCATGAGATATGGGTCTTGGGCTATCATAAACGTGGTAATGGGTATATGCAATTTTCTTGCTTGGCGCGCCATATTGTAGCATTTTTCCACAATAAAATCATCCAAACCAACACTATTCTTATAATATGTACCGTCTGGCATGCGCAGACAACTAGGCTTACCATCGGTAATCATAAAAATCTGTTTATTGGTATTACGCTTTCTGCGCAGCATATCCATGGCCAATTGTAATCCGGCAACGGTATTGGTGTGATACGGACCTACTTTTAAATATGGTAAATCTTTAATAGGTATGGGCCAGGCATCATTACCAAAAACCAAAATATCCAATGTGTCTTTTGGGTATCTGGTGGTAATCAATTCTGCCAATGCCATAGCAACTTTTTTTGCGGGCGTAATACGGTCTTCGCCGTACAAGATCATACTATGGCTAATATCGATCATAAGAATGGTGCTCATTTGTGCCTTATGCTGGGTATCTTCTACCACCAGATCATTTTCGCTCAATTGAAAACTACCAACACCGTGATTAATTTGGGCGTTTTTAAGACTCTCGGTCATAGATATGTTTTCTAGACCATCGCCGTAACGGTATACCCTAAGGTCGCCCGTGTGCTCATCACCTTGTCCGGATTTTCCTGTTTTATGGTTACCCGCACCACTACGTTTTAACTTACCAAAAATTTGGTCCAATGCACGCTGACGAATAATACGTTCCATTTTTGCGGTTATGGAAATATCTCCGCCGCCAGAACCTTCTTCACCATCTTCACCGTCGCCACCGCCATCTTTAAACTCTTCGCGTATGTACCCTTTCGCCTTTAAATCTTCAATAAAATCGTCAATGGTGTAGTCTTCGGTAGTCAGTTCATATTCCTTGTCCAGCTCACGTAACCAGTCTATCGCTTCGTCAAAATCGCCAGAAGTATGTGTGATCAGCTCCTGAAAAATATCAAAAAGCTTATCAAAAATCGATTGTTCGGGTGCTTCGTAAGTTTCAAAGCGAAACCCTTTTCTTTCATTCATAGCCATACTATAAAATTAACACTTTTACCTTGGATGCCCACGGCTTTTGGGAAATGTTAACTTATTTGGTTGTTGGTTGTTGGTTGTTGGTTGTTCGTTGTTCGTTGTTGGTTTTATACTTAGCGCTTTGCGAATACCAATGGCGTAGCGAAAAGTGACCGGCGCAAAGCTTATAGCGTTTAGCAAGCAACGTTTTGCGCATAGTGTTTAAAAAAGTAACTTCGGCTACGCTCAGTTACCGGTATTTAGCAACACTATTTACAAACGACCAACAACTAAAAAGATAAACCATCGACCAACTTGCAACCATCAAACAGATACAAGGCTTTTTAAGCACTCCCCCGCTTTGGGAAGGTGTACAGTTTGGCGTTTCCCAGTTTCAGTTTCCTGAGGTGGCGGTAGACAGTTTTGTGGTTAGTGAAATACCGGAAAAATTGCGCTTGGGACATCAAATGGAATTTGTGTGCAAACAGATGTTAGAGGCAAATAATGCGTATGATGTTCTCCTGCACAATATGCCCATACGAGAAGAAAAACGGACTATTGGTGAAATAGATTTCATAATTCAGGAAACCGCTACAAAGCAGTTAATTCACATAGAATTGACCTATAAATTCTATCTGATAGACACCGATATTAAAGAACCCATACACCAACTGGTAGGTCCCAACCGGCGCGATGCCTTTTATGCCAAGCTAGAAAAGATAAAGAACAACCAATTTTCATTGATTCACACGCCTATAGGGCGCTCCGCATTGTTGAAAAAAGGAATTGATACCGAAAACATAACGCAGCAAGTTTGCTATAAAGCCCAGTTATTTCAACCCTATTCTAGTGAGCCATTATTCATTGCACCGTTAAACAAAAATTGTATTATAGGCTATTGGTTACGCTTGGCAGCATTTCATACGGCTGACTTTACACCACATACATTCTATATCCCTACCAAAAGTGAATGGGTTTTACAGCCTACGGACAACGTAGCATGGCGCTCACACAAAGAAATTATTATAGCTATTATAGAACGCTTAAAAAACAACAGTGCACCCATGGTTTGGATGAAGAAAAACAATACGTTTGAGAAGTTCTTTGTGGTATGGTGGTAAACATAGTTCTAAGTTTAAATTTGATAAATGCCTGTTAATAATTGTTGATAGGTCTTTTTTAATGTGAGTGGGAATTAGATTACTTTTATAGGTGATATATGTGCAATTGTGTATATATCGAATTGTTAGGGCTAAATAAAAAAAATATAAAATGAACATACTAGATTGGATTGATATTGGTAAAGTTTCAGCAGAAAGGGATGACCTATTGTCAAAATACTTTTATGATGCTGGGGTTCTAAACAGTGTAATTCAGAATTCTGATTCATTCCTTGTTCTAGGACGAAAAGGAGCTGGAAAAACTGCTGTATTTAAGTATTTATCAGAAAATAAAGCCGAATTTATTCCGGATGAAGACATTTTGATCTCGCTTTCATTTGAAGATTATAATTGGAATATTCACTCCCTTTTGGTAGATCCAGGAAAAGCTGAGTCTTTAGCTTTTAAACAGTCATGGAAGTTTGTAATTTTAGTCGAGTGTATTAAGGCTTACCACAAATGGTACGAAGATTCAAATATTACCATACCAAAAAAACTTTCATCAACAAAAAAATTACTTGAGAAACTATTCGACTCACCAATTCCGTCCATTGGAAAAATCATCGGAAAAAAACTACTCTCTCTCTCCAAATTTTCTCTACCAAAAGCTGGACTTGACCTTGAGAATGGAAATTTCGATTCGGCTGAACTCGGAGGAGGAGAAGTATCTTTCGAAGACGTCAAAAATGATGACAATCTACAAGGAATACTTACTAACAACATTGAAAATGTAATTACTATTCTTGAAGATTCTTTATTTAATTTGGATTCAAGTTGTCCTATTATATACCTTTGCTTTGATAGAGTAGATGAATCTTGGGACGAAGTATCCTACACGGCTTCTAAACCTGTAATCACTGGGTTAATTTCAGCAAGTGATACCATTTCTTCACAGTATAAAAATAAAATAAGACCAGTAGTATTTTTACGTGAAGATATTTTTGAGGTGCTAGAAATTAATGACTCAAATAAACTTAGGGAAGATTGCGGTGAATTACTTCATTGGAATAGAACCTCATTGAACAATCTCATTCTAAGACGACTTAATTTTTACGCCAGCTCAAAAGATGTTAATTCCATTACAGATATAGATGGACTCTTTGACAAAAAAGAGATGAGGCAAAGAACTAGACCAACAAATTATATTTTAAAAAGAACGATGATGAGACCCCGAGATTTTATCGCATACATGGGTAAAATTATTCGGGTAATGAAAGATAAACAGAATGATCCCTTTTCAGACGAAATAAATGAATTTGAAAACCTCGAAATAAGTGCGATTTATGATGCAGAACCTTCATATTCTGATTGGTTGCGTCAGGAAATTCTTGATGAATGGAAGGTTCAAAATCCAATTATTAAAGATTTATTTAATTCTTTGAGAAATAACGGATTCACAAATTTCACAGCCGAGGAATTACAAGAACAAATGAAAAGCCAACACCCCACGATTAGAATAGAGCAAGTCAACGACTATTTAAGATTTTTATTTGACAATTCGATAGTCGGATTTAAACTAGGAGCCTCTAAAGAATGGAGGTTCAAATGTTTTTATCCCTCACAAGGCTTTGTTGTTTCCGATGAATATAGGGTACATGAGGGGCTAGTTAGATCATTGAATTTAAAGGAAACTCGAGAAAAATAACTAGCCCTAACAATGGGTATAAAACATAGGGAGGACAGTGGTTTCCGTAAGTTTCGGTACTTAGCAAGCTTTGTCTCCGTGGACATGTAAGAAGCTCCGAAATGCCCTACGTTTCATACCCGAGTCGTTACATCCCTCATCAACAACATCCTAAAACAATGAACTACCAAACATTTCAACCACATCAAGACCTGGAAGCTTTGGTCAGTTGTTATTGGACTTTGGAAATTCCTGCTGAATATAGTGCTGAAAGACAGCGTATAGTACCAGATGGTTGTATTGAAATGGCATTTATTCTTGGGGATGATATTAAACGCTATACTTCGCAAGATGAGTTTATACTACAACCACGTGCCATGGTACTGGGGCAAACCCTAGCACCCTTTTTTATTGAACCTACGGGTTATGTAAACACTTTTGCCATACGTTTTTACCCTTATGGCTTTGCCAATTTTGTTACTACACCCATTGAGCAATTGGCAAATAAAGAAACCCCGCTAACCTCACTTTTTGAAGCTTCAATTGTCAATGAACTGGAGCGCAACATCATTAATGCGGAAGACACAAAACAACGCATTGCAGTTATTGAAAAATTCCTTTTAGGGAGGTTGCATGAACAATCCACCATTGATACTATTGTAAAGCAAACCGTAGATGCACTTTTAACTTCAAACGGTACTGCGACTATTACCACCATTCTCAAAGAAGATTTGTCCAAAAGAAGACAATTGGAAAGAAATTTTAAAAAGCAGATTGGCGTTAGTCCTAAACAATTGGGCAAGGTCATACGATTACAATCTGCATTAAAAATGCTACTGAACAAAGAAACGGACAGCCTTACCAAAATTGCCTATAAAAGCGACTATTTTGACCAAGCCCATTTTAATAAGGATTTTAAGGAATTTACCGGCATTAGCCCTACAGCATTCTTAAGCAATGAACAAATGGTACTCTCTACCTTGTTCTATAAATAGCCTGCGTGTCGCATTTTTACAATTTTTTAGTTGAATACTATTTCATATTTGTATTTTACCTGTAAACACTACAAATGAAAAAGGCAATACTATTAGGTGCGGTATTATTTACTTTTTGGGGAATTGACTGTATTGCTCAAGACAAAGTAATGGATACGCATACCACTGAAAGCAAAAGCAATATGAAAAGTTTTATTTCCATTTTTGAAATTCCGGCTACGGATATTACTAGGGCGGTAAATTTTTACCAAGCTATTTTGGACATAGAAATTGAAAAAATTGAATTTCCGGAAATGCAAATGGGTATATTCCCCTATGAAAATCAAATGGTCACTGGAGTTATCATGAAAGCGCAAGGTTATACCCCTTCTGCAAACGGAATAACCATTTATTTGAATGGTGGTGATAACTTACAATCCATACTCGACAAAGTCGAAATCAACGGTGGCGAAATTATGGTGCCAAAATCCCTTCATGCAGACGAAAGCGGTTATTACGCTATATTCCTCGACTCTGAAGGCAATAAAATGGGTCTGCATTCACCAAACTAAATGAAAAACCAAGCACTAATTGCTGTAGAACTTGGTTTTTCTATTCTTAAAAAAGACTTCTACTCTACCGTATAACTTACCTTGTTGGTTTCCGTTACCCTAAAATAGCCATGGGCATAATTATCTGGGTTGGTCGTATTTATGCAATTGCCACGAACATCTACCGGTGTAGCTTCAAAAATACCTACGCCGCCCATTTGGTCTATAACAATATCCATATAGTTAAAATACGATCTAGAAATACCGTGCATACTGATATTTACTACATCACCAGGTAATAACGGTTGTATTTCCTCATCCTCATCATCATCGATCTCATACCACCAGTCCACTTCGTTCCCGTTTATAAACTCATCATCACCTGTTTCCAAAGTAGGTAAAAGGTCTTGTGGTCGTTCAAACTTAAAAAGGTAATTATCGCCTTCATCCTCAAAATCTGTAAATACAATATGCAGTTCTATTGCCTCATCATCAAACCCATCTTCCGTATCTTGGTAGATTTCGGTAATATTGGGAACAGGATTCATAGTATCTTCGGCAACATACCGTTCTCCATTATATACAATTTCCAAAGTATAGGTGGCAAACAATTGAGGCTGAAAGGTACTTGTGGTATAGGTGCCATCATTCTGATCGGTAAAACGAAAAACTTCTCCCGTAGCGTTATTGGTCACATTAACTACCGCACCCGTAACATTGGTATTTTGAGTGTCAAAAAAAGGTGTGGACGTACGTAGCGTAATCTCTTGATCATTACCCGTAGTTCCTTTTTCCCAATCTAAGGAAGCCTCTACCACCAAACGTAAGGTATCTGTTTGTACGTCAACATCTATAACATCTGTACAACCCGTAAGAATAATGGTGAACAGGGCTATTATTGATTTTATATAATTTTTCATCGAATTAAAATTTAAAGTTATAGGTAATGGATGGTACAATTCCGAAAATAGCGGTTCTGGTAGCCTCATTTGCCCCCGTTTCTATATTCTGCCCAAAGGATACAGAAGCAGCATTTTTACGGTTATAGGCGTTATAAATACCTAGTACCCACTCCCCTTTTAATTTGGCATTTGGCTTTCTGTTGGGCTTATAATTGACCGACAGATCTAAACGATGATACGCAGGTAGGCGATCGGAATTTCTATCGGAATAACTAGCAATGGAAACGCCCTCATACTCATATTGACCATTAGGATACGTAACTGGCCTACCCGTTTGAAAGACCAAATTGGTGCCAAAGCTCCATTTATCGTTTAATCGATATGACCCGGATATAGAGACATCATGCGTTCTATCATAAGGTGTGTTGTACCAATTACCGTCATTAATACCCAAACCACCGGCATTACCACCGGGAGTTCGCTGCTCTGACTTGGATAGCGTATAGGAGATCCACCCCGTAAATTTACCCTCGTTCTTACGGAATAAAAGCTCTAGTCCGTACGCCCTTGACTCCCCTTTCAATATTTCGGTTTCAATGGTATTCTGTCCAATAAGATCAGAACCATCTATATAATCGATTCTATTATCGGTATTCTTATAATAGATCTCAGCCTCCATGGAATACGCCTTGTTCTTAAAATTACGGAAGTAGCCCAAGGCATATTGATTGGATAATTGCGGATCTATGTACTGACCGCTTGGTGTCCAAACATCTAATGGCGTAGCCGAAGAAGTGTTGGATAATAAATGTATGTATTGTGCCACCCTAGAAAAGCCAGCCTTTAAAGAAGAATTATCATTTATGGTATATGCCAATGACGCCCTAGGCTCCAAATTGCCAAAGGTCTTAATAGCGTCTCCCTTTTCGTATACCGTTTCACCAATGGCTTCACCACGTTCATAAATACCAAGGTCCTCATTATAGACTACTGGTTGATTATTGACATACTCCGTCATGGGTTGACCACCAAGTCTAGAAAATGCACTGTAGCGCAAACCGTATTGTGCAATCAGCTTCTTCGTTAATTTATGTTCCGCATTTACATACACTCCAGTTTCCAACGCCCTTTTCTTATCCAATACCAAAGGATTGACAGATGACGTTTCGGTCGTTGGAATAATTTCCCCCGGATCAAACTCATAGTGTATACCGCTTGCTCCAAAATCTAGTTTAAATGCATCACTGAAGTAATACTTTAAGTCATATTTTAGATTGTAATTGGTAATGGACGACACCCAATCGAACTCCGCAGAGGTAATACCCAGCTCGTAGTCATACTTACTATAAATAGCTGATAGGTTAGAAAAAAGTTTATCGTTAAAAATGTGGTTCCAACGCAGGTTAGCTGTTGAATTCCCATAAGAGCTGCTAAAGTTTTCTCCCAGTTCAAAAGCATCGCGCCCAAAATAACCGGAAAGAAAAAGTCGGTTGTTGGTATTGATCTTATAATTCGTTTTTAAATTTAGATCGTAAAAACTTACGCTATTATCTTCCCCCGCAGCTTTTAATAACAGATCGGCATAAGAACGACGACCAGCAATTAAAAAAGAACCTTTTTCTTTAAACAAAGGCGCTTCCAGTGCCAAACGGCTAGATATGATACCTATGCCGCCCGTTGCAGCAAACCGTTTACTGTTACCGTCTTTCTGCCTAACATCTAACACTGAGGAAACACGCCCACCATACCTTGCCGGTATACCGCCCTTGTACAGTTTCACATCTTTAATGGCATCCGCATTGAAGACCGAGAAAAAACCGAACATGTGAGAAGTATTATAAATGATAGCTTCATCCAACAACACCAGGTTTTGGTCGCCCGCACCACCACGTACGTGAAAACCGCCGGTACCTTCACCGTTATTGGTTACCCCCGGTAGCATTTGTAGCGATTTTAAAATATCCACTTCACCCAGAACCACCGGCATTTGCTTAACCGTTTCAATGTTCATTTTGAGGACGCTCATTTCCGGTTTCTGTAATACGGCAATTTCAGATTCCTCTGCCGTTACCTCTACTTCATCTAACTTGGTAGAAACTTCAGAAATTTCAAAATTGAAGTTTTGGTTTCTGTTCAGGTTTACATCTTGCTTAACATCACCATATCCCATGTAGGTAATGAGCAAACGATAAGATCCTTCTGGTGCGGTCAACGAATAAAATCCGTATTCATTGGTAACCACCCCAATACTGGTACCCTCTAAAAAGACAGATGCCCCAAAAAGAGTTTCTCCGTTGTCAATGTCGGTAATTTTACCACTAATGGTATAATTTTCTTGGGCATGTAATTGAATGCCCGCAAATAGTAACATAAGCACTGCCATACGTTTTAGCTGCCTTATGCATACTTGTTGTTTTTGTTTTTTAATCATGCTATTTGTTTAATTGATTGATGAACATTACTAATTGACAACATAATTTGTAAAAGGTTGCACAGTAGATAAAGTTTTATCACAATGGTAACATTCGCCCCTTTGGATCGTACTAACTTACAAGTCTATTAGTTTCAAATAAATTGTAACAAAATGCAACTATCTAAAAAATTGGTTGTCTTTATCATAGAAACCAATTTTAGAGTACAAATAACCACCTAAATTCATTGGAAACCGAAATTCGTTTTACGCATCGATCCCTTGTTGAGCGCAGCAAGACTGGCGATAGAACCTCGCAGTATCAACTGTACGAGCTCTATGTTGATGCCATGTATAACGTTAGTATGCGGTTTTTGGGAATTAAGGAAGATGCCGAAGATATTGTGCAAGATAGTTTTGTAGATGCTTTCAAAAACCTGGATAGGTTTAAATATGAGTCTTCTTTTGGTGCTTGGTTAAAACGTATTGTCATTAATAAGAGTATTAACCATTTAAAGGTAAAGCGGCTACCGCTTACCTCTATGGATGAGCATGAATTCCACCTAACCGATGAAGTGGAAATTGAAAAAGTGGATGCCATGGATATTTTAAAAGTGAAATCAGGTATTGAAAAACTTCCATTAGGGTATAAGCAAATAATAAACCTATACCTATTGGAAGGATATGATCACAATGAGATTAGTGATGTCTTGGGCATAACCACATCTACCTCTAAATCACAGTATCACAGAGCAAAAAAGAAATTAGTAGAAATTATAAACGGATTGTAATGGATCAATTTGAAAAGCATATACGGGATAATAAAGCGGTCTTTGATGATCACAAGGCAGACCGTGCAAAAATGTGGGCAAATATTGCAGCGCAATTAAACGAAAATCCACCAAAGGTGGTACCACTCTGGAAATCGCCCATGGTACGTATTGCTGCCAGTATAGTAATTCTACTGGGAATTACCGGAATTGTTGGGCTTACCTTCTTTGGCAACCCCACTACACCAACCCATTATGTCACTAAGGAATTACAGGATATA
The DNA here is from genome assembly GCF_001865655.1 of Maribacter sp. 1_2014MBL_MicDiv. NCBI lineage: Bacteria > Pseudomonadati > Bacteroidota > Flavobacteriia > Flavobacteriales > Flavobacteriaceae > Maribacter > Maribacter sp. 1_2014MBL_MicDiv. Next base: position 4,022,035 of record NZ_CP011318.1, on the reverse strand, counting down.
GATATGCATTACAAAGGTTTGGTAACCTACCAAGTACAATTAGTGCAAAACAACAATCAATTAACGGCGGCAGATAAAGAAGAGTTTCTGTCATTTATGGTAGAGCTTGATGCCGAATATGAGCAACTAAAACTTGAAATGCAGAACAATCTAGATAATGAACAGGTTTTGGCAGCCATTGTTTCCAATTATAGAAAGCGCATAGAACTCATTGAAAATCTATTGCAGCAGCTAAACGAATCTAAAATTAAAGAAGACGATTATGGATATACTTTGTAAAAAGCTTAAGCTTTTCGCCTTGGCGATGCTGCTTGGTTTTACAGCCTTGGCACAAGAAAAGGTATCTAAGGATATCTCCAAAACCTACCCTTTCACCAATGCAGGAGAGCTTCATTTAGAAAATAAATACGGTAATATCAATATCTACGGATGGGTCAAGAATGAAGTCTCCATCACCGTCAATATTACGGTGACCGATAAGAAAAGGGAAAACGCCCAAGAGCTCTTGAATAGAATAAAACCTGTAATAAGACATAGCGATAAATTTATATCCGTTAACTATGAAATAGCGGATAAGAACTCCGGATTTTTCTCTAACCTTTTTGAAAAAGCCAATCCGTTCGATTTTGACCGAAGCAATGTGCAAATTGATTATAAGGTTTACGTGCCCCAAAAAGTTGAACTAGAGGTCATCAATAAATTTGGCGATGTTTTTATTGAAGATTGGGTAGGTATATTAATGGCAGATGTACAGCATGGAGATATGTGGATAAGCGATAATTTGAACAAAGCGGATGTAAGTATCAAATATGGAAAGCTTAGGGCAAAAAATATCGATTATGCCAATATAGATATTACCAATGGCGGTTTGGATTTGGACCATGCGAATACCATGAGACTAAATAGTAGCGGTAGCAACATAGAAATACACCAAGTAGAATCCCTTGAATTTTACTCTAATAAAGATGAAGTTGATATACGGGAGATAGGTACTCTTTACGGCAATCTTAAATTTAGTAAACTACGCTTACATCGCCTTAAAAAGGATATTGATTTGAACTTAAAAATTTCAGATTTATGGGTAAAGAATATTCTTTCTGCAACGTCTAAAATAAGCTTGGAGCAAGAATCATCTGAAATACACATCAATGTTATTAACTTTCCACATGTCTTCTCTGCAACTTTAGAAGAAGGTTTGGTCAGATTGCCAAAATCATTTCATGACGTAGATTCCAAAATGTTGGACAAGGGCAAAAAGTTACGTGAAATAAAGGCGAAATATGGTAAAAAAGGACAAGGACATATTTCTATTTCAGGTAAAAAAGGGGTTGTTCTAATAAAAGAAATTTAATACATGTACCGTTACTACATGAGACTGATGAAATGGTAAAACCGTACCATAACAAACCGTTAATTTGCATATTTGCCTTCTGAATAAGCTGATAAAATACTGCTGTTAGGGGTTTTACAGTTTTGTGGAAAGTCAGAAAAATAAATACATTTTGGCAATCCGTTATCAAATGTAATACGAACAGATCCCCTACTGTTTCCACCAAAACCGGAATAGCTGTAATTAGCGCTAAGTTCTCCAGGTCTGCCTTGACTATCCTTAGTGGAAGAATACACATTTGTAATACTACCGGCAGTGTATTTATTAAATGCCCAAGTCTTTGCTTGGTCATATACCAAGTCATCTATTAATTTGTTGAAATTTTGTGCACCAGTTGGTCCGCCAGTTTTTTTCATGGTAGTATACTTGCTGGCTTGTTGCATTCTAATGGATGCCTTATTTCTTGCAAATAATTCTAAATTTTCATCGAACCGTTTTAAGGCTTCACCATTACAAGCGTTCATCTGAAACAGTTTTACCATATCATTATTTAAACCTTTAGTTTTATGAATCATATCTACAGAATTCCCCATACTATTTGGGTTGGTAATCATATCCATCATGGTATTCAATCCTTTTGAACGTTGTATTTGATCCACTACGGCATAAGCATCATATAATTCTGGTTTGGCATACAAACCACTACCAACCCAAGTATACTCTACGCATACCCTACTAACAACATCTCCCCAGCCATTTTTTGTAACCTCCTCGGTCTTACAGACTTCATTCAAAATTTCAACTTTATCAGCTGGCAAATAACGATCGCAATTACCACCATAAGCTCTTAAATATTGATCGAAAATGGTTAAAAACATCATGTCATCTCTTTTGATCTCTAAATTCTCAAAATGACCACGATAAATATTGTCATAAAACTCAGCAAAATAGAGTCCGTCTGTTTTCAGCTCAGCTTCGTCAAGAGCTGCAGAATCAAAATTTTGGGAGTCGTTACTGGAAAGAGAAACAAATATAAGCCAGATAATACTAATAAGAAATAAACGGAAGATTTGAACAGATAATTTCATGGTTGTGAGTTATTTTAAAATGAAACAGTCTGAGGGAAAGGTAAATATATACAAAATGCGATTGACAATCAATAGATTGCAATCGCATTTATCAACATTTAAGAATTACTATTCTGAATACGCACCAGACGAATAGGTTAGTTCATAACTGTGCGTGTATACTTCAAAAACAATCCCAAAAGGGTCTTCAACATAACACATTTTATAGGGTTTGTCATTTGGGTAGTATGAACGTATAGGCATACGCTGTTTGCCTCCATGCGCCACAATTTTAGCGACCAAATCTTCTATATTTGGGTCTTGAATACAAAAATGAAATAATCCTGTATTAAACGGATTGAATTCAGGAGCTTCTTTAATCCCATGAGGAAAAGAGAACAATTCTACACCTATACCATCTGAGGTAGACATATGTGCAATTTCAAACTCTTCCCAGTCATCACCAAACACATCAATACACATTAAACCGATCGCTGTTTCTTTTTCTTTTTTAATTTTTGATGGTTTCATAATAACATACCAACCCATTACTTCTGAGTAAAATTCTACCGCTTTCTTTAAGTCCGGTACTGTAATGCCAATATGCGAAAATGATTTTGGGTATTCTTTATTCTTATCCATAGTTCTAATTTTACTACAAAATAAATCTATATTTGCCTTATGGACAATAACTTACTTAAAAGTGCTATAGTTACCAAAAAGAGTAAAATATTGATTTTCAAATAATTAAAATTTAAATGAATACTAAAAAATATTGCCCGTTAGACCATACGATGAATCTAATTGGTACCAAATGGAAACCTATTGTACTTTTTCATTTATTGGATGGCGCATTACGATCGGGAGTATTACAGAAAAAAGTGCCGGGAATATCCAATAAAATGTTTACACAAACCGTGCGCGAATTGGAAAAAGATGGCTTGGTAGAACGTATAGTGTATCCCGTTGTTCCTCCAAAAGTAGAATATGGTTTGACCGAACGAGGAAAATCCCTTAAAACTATTTTACTTAGTCTTGACTCATGGGGAGCCAATGACACCTCTAATAAGCTCGTTTAAAAGTAATTAGAGGTATGTTTACACAACAAAATGTAGAATTTTGGGTTTTATCTAAAAAATAATGGTTTTTGGTGCAACTATTTGTTGCTTAGGTTGTCTATTAGATAATCAATCAAAAATCGAACAGTAATGAAACCACTTCAATTTAGCCTTCTATTATTTTTATTCCTGTCCGCCATGTGTAGCTACGGACAAGAGGAAACTGATGAATACCTTGAATTTAACGATCGCAACAATGTAGTACATGGCGTCTATGTTGGTATTCATATGGGCTTAGGAGAAGTTGAAAATGAAAGGGCCTATTTGGGGGGATTAAAAATTGCCTATGTTGCCAATCAACAATTTGAAGTTGGATTTGCAGCCAATTTTCTATACTCCGAACAAGATATCTTTAACAATACACTCTCTAGATATGAAGATTTAATTGCTGTTTACGGCGGGTTACATTTAGAACCCATATTGTTCAGTAAAAAAAGAATTAATTTAAGTTTTCCGTTGTTGCTTGGAGCCGGTGCCGTAGGTTACGTGGATGCAAAATATAGACATGATGACAATTTTGAAGAGGAACTTACCGAAGATGATTTTGACGAAGTATTTGTTGCCGAACCGGGAATAAATGCTCTTTTTAATATCTCTAGATACTTACAACTAGAAGCAGGGGTGAAATATCGTTTTTCTAGTAAAATAGAATTACCACCCACCAGAATTTCTAGAATTAATGGCTTTTCAGCCGGTATAGGCATTAAAGTTGGCATATTTAATATGGGACGTAACCGTTATAAGAAAAACGTGCAATGATCAACAGAAGAAAATCAAAAAAGCGTTACGCTAAAAAAGGTATAGACACGCAACACGTATTCACTGAAAACAATCAGGTTTTCGTAAAGAACAAAGCTTCATACAAGGCAAATCCAAAAAGTGAATGGTCACCGATAACTTTTAAATGGGTGTCAATTGAAAAAGTTCAAGATTGTTTAGTACTTGAATAATTTAGAACCTAATTATATTTGAGGTCAAGCATATACCATGTCAATGACCACAAAAATAATTGAGATTTCTGCCGCAGACACACTACCTATAAGACATTTGGTTATGTGGCCAAATCAACCATTGGACTACGTAAAGCTTCCAAAAGACAATGAAGGTCTGCATTTCGGACTATTTATAGACCACAAACTTATATCGGTAATTTCTTTATTTATCGATGGCGATGAAGGTCAATTTCGAAAATTTGCTACGTTAGAAGACTACCAAGGTAAAGGCTATGGAAGCTTGTTATTAGAAGAAATAATGCACGTTGCCAACACAAAAAAATTGACAAAGATTTGGTGTAATGCCAGACAGAACAAAAGCACTTTTTACACCAAATTCCAAATGCACAAAACCAATAAAACCTATGTGAAAGGGGGAATAGATTTCGTAATCATGGAAAGAATTTTTGAATATGAGTAAAGAGTATGACCAAATAACAGCCTTGCATTACGCAGCTTATAGACCTTCCTTACATGAAGATATTCTAAAAACGTATCTTCCTACTACCCCTAAAAGTAATTATGGATTAGACATTGGTTGCGGTACTGGGCAATCTGCCATAGCGCTATCCAAATTTTGCAATACCGTAGTTGGTGTTGACCCAAGTAAGGAGATGATCAAAAAGTCCATTAAACACACTGGCGTTAGCTATGAGTTAATGGAAACCAAAACCCTGAACTTTGACAGTGATAGGTTTGATATCACTACGTTTGCAGGGTCATTATTTTATGCAAAATCTCAAGAACTACTAGATGAATGCATAAGGGTATCAAAAGTTAATTCCCTCATCATAGCTTATGATTTTGAAATTCTTTTGACAGATATATTGAAACTGCTTGGCGTAGGTACAGAAACAGATGTGACTTCTGGCTATGATCATGAAATCAACTTTTCTGGACTACATACCACGAACGTACATTTAAATAGCCAGTATAAACAGTCAATTCGCTTTGATATCACAGTAGCCGATTTAGCACATGTATTGTTGTCCTCTAAAAACGACTACATAACATTGGCAAATACTTTTGGAACAGAAAATTTATTTGAAAAGCTACAACAAGAATTAGAAACCAAGTTGAATACAACCCATACTACAATAAAAGCAAACACATTTTTAAGCGCATATACGGTAAAAAAAATATGAGTTGTAAAGATTATTTTTTACGTTTCATCAATTCAGCCTCAATATCTTTTAGTGTAAAACCTTTTGCTTGTAAGAGCATTAGATAATGAAACAATAGATCGGCACTTTCGTACAAGAAAAGCTCATCATTATTATCCATAGCCTCAATTACAGTTTCAACGGCCTCCTCTCCCACTTTCTGGGCTACCTTATTAATGCCTTTTGCAAATAAGGAAGCTACATAAGATTTTTCTCCATCGGCATTCGTGCGTCTTTGTTCAATTGTTGATTCCAATTCAGAGAAGAACCCGAAGTTTGAATCATTGCTTTCTTTCCAACAAGTATCGGTACCTGTGTGGCATGTAGGACCTATAGGATTTACCATTATCAATAAAGAATCTTGATCGCAATCATTTTTAATGGATACCAAATTTAGAAAATTGCCACTTTCCTCACCTTTGGTCCATAATCGGTTTTTAGATCTACTAAAGAAAGTAACCTTACCCGTTTCGGTGGTTTTACTTAGTGCTTCAGCATTCATGTAGCCCAACATTAATACGTTTTTAGTACGTGCATCTTGTATGATTGCAGGTATTAATCCGTCATTTGTTTTATTCCAATCCGGTGTTTTAAACTCCATATATATTGTATTCTAATTTTATTTTAATTCTTTTCTAAGTCTTTAGTTCTGACTAGGTCACTGAGCGTAGCCGAAGTGAAAAATGGTATCCTAAAGCCCTCTAAAGCTTCTATCTTTGCAGGTAAATTCAGGAGACATTCTGACTACCGAAAACTGTAACTACCTACTAACCAATTATCGACTACTTATTGAAACTAAACCCTCACTGGAATTCCGTTCCCCTGTAATTCAAGTTTCAATTCCTGAATCCCTATTTCCTTAAAATGAAAAACACTTGCCGCCAAAGCTGCATCTGCTTTTCCTTCTATAAAAGTATCTGAAAAATGCTGCATATTACCTGCACCACCAGAAGCGATAATGGGTATGTTCAATTCTGTGGACAATCTAGCCAAAGCTTCATTAGCAAAACCATCTTTAGTACCATCATTATCCATTGATGTAAATAGAATTTCACCAGCACCGCGCTCTTCAACTTCCTTGGCCCATTCAAACAACTTACGCTCTGTAGGTACTTTGCCACCCACTAAATGCACGATCCATTCTCCATCTATCTGTTTGGCATCAATAGCCACCACAATACACTGTGAACCAAATTTAGCCACCAATTCGTTAATCAATTCCGGATTCTTAACTGCCGATGAGTTTATAGACACTTTATCGGCACCATTTTGCAATAGAACATCTACATCTGCTACCGAGGAAATTCCGCCACCAACGGTAAATGGAATATTCACTTTTTCGGCAACTCTGTATACCAAATCAGCCAATGTTTTGCGTTTTTGTTCCGTTGCAGAAATGTCTAAAAAGACCAATTCATCTGCCCCTTCTTTACTGTAAATTTCAGCAAGTTCAACAGGGTCACCAGCATCACGTAAATCAACAAAATTCACGCCTTTAACCGTTCTACCGTCCTTTATATCCAAACAGGGAATTATTCTTTTTGCAAGCATTTTTTTTAAAGTATTAAGCACTAAGTAATTAGTACTAAATTTTTTATAATAAATATTTTATTCTAACATCAAGTTACTTTTTATAGCTATCCAAAACTTATAACTATGTACTACGCACTTTGTACTTGTTACTCTGTACTCTGTACTTTGTACTTGATACTTCATTCTTTGTACTCTGTACTTTTATCTCGTTACTTATTTTTTATATTCAAATCTACACCGTCATAAAAGCCAAGGTCCTTATTCTTCAGCTGTTTTACCCAAAAGGCTATTTGCCCAGTATGATATGAGTAGTGCTCTACCACATGGAGAATAATACCTATTCCAGAAAAAGAAAATCCCTGTACCGAACGTTTTTGAACCAATTGAGCTGTTGAAGCATCAAAAATGATTCTTTTTGCCGAGTCTAGCACATCATCCAACTTTTTTAGCAGCTCTTCTTTAGTGTAACCATTGGTAGCAGCAAATTCTACATCACGATTTCTTGTGTCTTCATTTTCTCCTAAAGACGATATGGCGTATTGTGATATATTACCACACAAATGAAGAATTAAATTTGCAATGCTATTTAAAGAAGCGTTCGGTTTTTGCCATAGTTCTTCTTCAGAAACATCAGTAAGGCTTTTCTTGATCATACGTGTACTTTCATCCATACGATACAAAGCATTTTGCTTTAGCTCTTCAATGATTTGAAATTCCTTATCCATTGCTTAAAATATAAGATTCCAACTGTTTTAAACTAATACGGTTCTCGTAAATAGCCTTACCTATAATTGTCCCTTCACAACCCATTTCGGCTAGTTTAGGCAACTCATCAAAAGTAGATATTCCGCCGCTTGCAATCAGTTTAATTCTAGATTCCGTTGAACTAATAATTTTTGAGTATAAATTAAAAGACGGACCTTCTAACATACCATCTTTACTAATATCCGTACAAATTACGTATTGAATTCCCTTTTCTTGGTACGATTGTATAAAAGGAATCAACTCTTCTTTAGATTCTTCTAACCAGCCCGAAACAGCTACTTTTTCATCCATGGCATCGGCTCCCAATATTATTTTATCGGAACCATGCTTTTCTATCCAACCCATAAATGTTTCAGCATCCTTAACTGCAATACTACCACCCGTAATTTGCTTGGCACCACTTTCAAAAGCGATACGTAAATCTTCATCCGTTTTTAATCCGCCACCAAAATCAATCTTTAGTCCGGTTTTGGTTGCAATTTGCTCTAGTACTTTATGGTTCACAATATGCTTAGATTTTGCACCATCTAAATCCACTAAATGCAAGTGTTTTATTCCGTGTGCTTCAAACTCTTTGGCAACTTCTAACGGGTTTTCATTGTATATCTTCTTGGTATCATAATCCCCTTTGGAAAGGCGTACACACTTACCGTCTATGATATCTATGGCTGGTATTATTCTCATTTTAATAGTTGTATTAAGTCTTTAGTATTAAGTAAAAAGTACAAAGTATTAAGTCCTTAGGAATAAGTTATTACTAAATTTCATACATCTTACTTATGTTAACTATCATTATTTTAAGCTTTTTTGTAAAGCATAATTCATGTTCTTAATTTCTTGGCATAACACCAAGGCATTATTTATATCTGTTTCTAGTAAAAATTTCAAGTTTACAGTTACTATTAATTGTGTTTCAAGTTCTGTGGTTGAGCCATTTGCAATACTAAGAAAATGGGCGAATTCTTTATTCGAATTTCTACCTGCTCCCTCTGCAATGTTTGATGGTATAGAAACACTACATCTTTTAATTTGAGAAGTCAATCCAAATTTTTCATCATCCGGTAATTTTTTTGATAAGAAATAAATTTCCTCAACAAGCAGCATCCCTTTTTTCCAAATATGGAGTTCTCTATAATTATTCATCCACGTAATACTATGTACTTTGCATTTTGCACTCTTTACTTAATACTTAATACTCTGTACTTTTCACTAACTATTCTAAAATTTGTTTATCAACAGACATCCACAATGCTGAATCTCCTATTTTATTAAATCCGTAACGCTCATACATTTTATGGGCATCCTTAGTTTTTAATGCAAGTGTTTTTAGGTTTTTTATGATTGGGTCTTCTAACATAAAGGCTACCAATTTTTTACCGTAACCCTTACCTTGGAATTTATCAAGGATAATGACATCCATAAAATAACCAAAATAGATATAGTCGGTTACTACCCTGGCAAAACCAATTTGTTCATTCTCAGCGGTATAAATACCAAAACAGTACGAATGTTCAATAGTGATCTTTACATCTTCAATAGTCCTATTATTTCCCCAATAAGAATTTGCGATAAACTCCTGTATGGCTTCTACGTTTAATAGACTTTTATCTTTGGAAATAAAGTAATTCGGCTTCATTACATTTTTAAAAAGTTCTCTAAAATTTTCTCACCAACATCACTAGATTTCTCTGGGTGAAACTGCGTACCGTAAAAATTTCCCTTTTGTAATGCTGCGCTATAGTTGAGTCCGTATGAACATTCAGCTATAGTTTCGCTACACAATGGGGCATAAAAGCTATGAACCAAGTAAATATGCTCATCCTCGGTAATGGAGCCAAACAAATCTGATTTTAGGTTCGATATTTGATTCCATCCAATTTGGGGAACTTTTACGCTAGTATCAAATTTTATGACATTAACATCAAAAATGCCCAATCCTTTGGTATTCCCCTCCTCGGATGAATTACACATTAATTGCATGCCTAAACATATACCTAAAACAGGCTGTTTTAAGGTTGGTATTATGCTATCCAGACCACTATTCAACAGCATTTTCATGGCACTACTTGCCTCACCTACTCCCGGAAAAATTACTTTATCGGCATTTTTTATTTCCTCGGCATCGCTACTTAAAACAGCATCAAAACCTAACCTTTTGATGGCAAATTTTATGCTCTGTATATTTCCGGCGCCGTAATTTATGATAACAATTTTCATTAAAACTAGTATTAAGTACTCAGTATGAAGTACAAAGTAAATCTTAGAACGATTTAATACTTTATACTTAATACTTTGTACTATTATAGAACTCCTTTAGTACTTGGTAACACCATCTTTTCTACATCTCTTTTTACCGCCATTTTGATGCTTTTTGCAAAAGCTTTGAATATAGCTTCTATTTTATGATGTTCGTTAGTACCTTCGGCTTTAATGTTCAAATTGGCTTTTGCTCCGTCTGTGAACGACTTAAAGAAATGGTGAAACATTTCCGTTGGCATATCGCCTACCATTTCACGCTTAAAGTCTGCATCCCATACTAGCCAATTTCTGCCACCAAAATCAATAGCGGATTGCGCCAAACAATCGTCCATTGGTAAACAGAATCCGTAACGTTCTATACCTAATTTATTCCCTAAGGCATTATGAAAAACTTCACCTAAGGCAATACCGGTATCTTCAATAGTATGGTGTTCATCAACTTCTAAATCACCATCAACCTTAATGGTTAAATCCATTTGCCCATGACGAGCCAATTGGTCTAGCATATGGTCAAAAAATGCTAATCCGGTATTGATATCGCTTTTACCGGTACCGTCTAAGTTCAATTGTATGGCAATATCTGTTTCATTGGTCTTTCTATGAATTTCAGCCGTTCTATCATTTAGCTTTAAAAACTCATATATCTTTTCCCAATCATTACTTTCAATAGCAATATGGCTATCTAATTCGTCACGTTTTACTGTGATTTCACCAGTGCCAAGATTCGTATCGTCATTAATGAAAATTCCTTTAGAACCTAAGTTTTTAGCCAATTCCATATCCGTTAATCGGTCACCGATCACAAAGGAATTCTCCAGATCATAATCCTCGGAAAAATATTCGGTCAATAATCCGGTGCCAGGTTTTCTTGTGTCTGCATTTTCATGGGGAAAAGTACGGTCAAGAAAAACCTTATCAAAAACAACGCCCTCATTCTCGAATGACTTAAGAATGAAATCATGAACCGGCCAAAAGGTATCCTCTGGAAATACATCTGTACCCAAGCCGTCTTGGTTGGTAATCATGACCAATTCATAATCCAATTCTTTCGCTATTTTACCTAAATATGTAAATACTTTAGGATAGAAAATCATTTTCTCAAATGCATCGATCTGCTCATCTACAGTTTCTTTTATAATAGTACCGTCACGGTCTATAAATAGTACTCTTTTTTTCATATTAGTTTGATAGTGCTCTTAAAGCGGTAATTACAATATTATTTTCTTCTGATGTACCCACGGTAAATCTAAGCGTATTTTCACATAAGGGTTGGGTAGTTCGGTTACGTACAACTATACCTTTTTCTAATAACTGATTATAACGACGTGTAGCATCATCAACCTTGGCCAGAATAAAATTAGCATCGGTAGGATAAATAATAGAAACAAAAGATATGGTTTTTAATGTTTCGATCAGTTTTTCACGCTCTTCAAGAATTGAAGCAACTTCTGTTTGCACGGCTTTTTGGTCAGATACTCTTTCAATAGCCCTATCTTGAGTAAGCTGATTGACATTATATGGCGGTTTAATTTTATTGATTACCGCGATAACCTCTGCAGATGCCAAACATAAACCCAAACGAATACCTGCCATGCCGTAAGCTTTTGATAAGGTCTGAGTAACAATCAAATTAGGGTAATCTGCTAATTTCGATGTCCAGCTTTCTTCAGATGAAAAGTCGATATACGCTTCATCGATAACCACTAGCCCATTAAAAGAATTTAAAAGCTCTTCAATAATTGCAGTAGAGAAACTATTGCCTGTAGGATTATTTGGAGAACATATAAACAACAATTTTGTATGCTCATCAATTGCCTTTGTAATTTCTGCAATATTCGGCTGAAATGCAGTAGTCAGTAATACTTCTCTGTTTTCGACTAAATTGATACCCGAAAGCACCTTGTACATACCGTATGTAGGCGGCAATGTGATAATATTATCCTGTTTAGGCTCACAGAAAGCCCTGAACAATAGATCCAATACTTCATCACTACCATTTCCTAAAAGTATGTTTTCTTCCTTAATACCTTTCTGTGCAGCTAGAATTGTCTTTAAACTACGTTGTTGTGGATCAGGATATCTATTGACACCGTTTTCAAACGGATTTTCATTAGCATCTAAGAAAACCATGGTAGAACCATCCGACACATATTCGTCACGTGCAGAAGAATACGGACTTAAACCCTTAACATTTTCCCTTGTAATATTGTTTAAATTGAAACTCATTAGTTCAACATTGAATTGGCCATTCAGCATAGCCATTATGACATTATTTTAAACTGTTTAATCTTAAGGTTACAGCATTCTTGTGAGCCTGCAAGCCTTCTGCTTCAGCCATAAGCTCAATCGCTTTGCCTATGGTTTGAATACCTTTTTCATTTATCTTTTGAAAGGTCATACTCTTCATAAAACTATCTAAGTTTACACCGCTGTATTGCTTGGCGTAACCATTGGTAGGTAAGGTATGATTGGTACCCGATGCATAATCTCCAGCACTTTCAGGCGTATAGTTTCCTATGAACACTGAACCTGCATTTTGGGTGTTGTCAATGTAGAAATCTTCATTTTCTACACAAACAATGTAATGTTCCGGTCCGTATTCATTTATTAAATCAATAGCATCTTGATCATTATCAACATATATTAATTTACTATTTGCAATTGCCTGCTTTGCGATTTCCTTACGTGGCAATTCTTCTATTTGAAGGGCTACTTCCTTCTCTACAGCATTGATCATCTCTTTAGAAGTAGAAACCAAAATTACCTGACTATCTACCCCATGTTCAGCCTGACTCAGTAAATCTGAAGCAACAAAGGCGGCATTTGCAGAATCATCTGCAACCACCAATAATTCTGAAGGACCTGCCGGCATATCTATGGCTACACCATACTTAGTGGCAATCTGTTTGGCGACGGTTACATATTGGTTACCCGGTCCAAATATTTTATACACCTTAGGAATAGTGGCTGTACCAAAAGTCATTCCTGCAATAGCCTGTATACCACCTACCTTTACTATTTTGGTGACACCGCATAAATTTGCCGTGTAAAGAATAGCTGGGTTTAGTTTACCCTCCTTATCCGGTGGAGAGCACAATACAATTTCTTTGCATCCAGCTATAGCTGCAGGCACGGCCAACATTAAATTTGTTGAAAACAAAGGTGCCGTACCCCCAGGGATATACAATCCTACCTTCTGTATAGGTCTTTTCTCTTGCCAGCAAGAAACTCCCGCAGCAGTTTCTACTTCAACACGCTCGGTTTTTTGAGCCTTATGAAATACCTCTATATTAGCTTTTGCGAGCTTTATAGCTTCTTTCAAATCATCTGAAACCAATTTTTGTGCCTCTTCAATTTCGGTCTTTGACACAAGCATACTTTCCAAGACCACCTTATCAAATTGTTCGGTATACTTTTTAATGGTATCGTCACCATTTGATCGTACTTCTTCAAAAATACCATTCACCAAACCTTCAATATCAGCAACGGTTTGCGTAGGTCGTTTTAAAACGTTGTTCCAATCTACTCTCTTTGGATTATATATTTTGTTCATTATTTATTTAGTTGTTCGTTGATGGTTGTTCGTTGATGGTTGTTCGTTGATAGTTGTTCGTTTTTGGTTTACGAAATGTAAATAGAACAATGAACATTTCCATCTAATATCAATTCCAAATAATACTACTTAATACTATTTTACAATACCATCTTTTCAATTGGGCAAACCAAGATACCTTCTGCACCGGCTTTTTTCAATTCATCGATCACTTCCCAAAAAGTATCTTTATTGATTACGGTATGCACAGAACTCCATCCTGCATCAGCTAAAGGTAAAACTGTAGGACTCCTCATTCCCGGTAATAATTTTAAAATACCTTCCAATTTTTCATTAGGTGCATTCAACAAGACATACTTTGAAGCTCTTGCGCGCAAAACCGATTGAATCCTGAATTGTAGTTTCTCAAGCAATTCTCTTCGCTCGTTAGATATTTTGGGAGAAACCGCCAACACCGCCTCACTAGTAAGCATTACTTCTACTTCTTTCAAGTTATTCTTGAATAAAGTACTACCGCTAGATACAATATCACAAATGGCATCTGCAAGTCCAATATTGGGTGCTATTTCAACAGAACCGTTAATAATGTGCAGGTCTGCCTTAACCCCTTTATCCTTCAAATAGTTAAGTACTGTATTTGGGTAAGAAGTAGCAATACGTTTACCCTCAAAATCCTTTACCGAATTATATTTAACGGATTTTGGTACGGCCAACGAAACTTTACATTTAGAGAAGCCCAATTTTTCTGCAATGGAAATATCTTCTCCTTTTTCAATCAATACATTTTCTCCGATAATAGCAATATCTACTACACCATCTCTTAAGTACTGCGGGATGTCACCATTTCTTAGATAAAAAACCTCAATTGGAAAATTTCTTGAAGATGCTTTTAATTGATCTTTGCCGTTATCAATTGAAATTCCGCAGTCTTTTAAAATTTGAAGGGATTCCTCATTAAGTCTTCCCGATTTCTGAATAGCAATTCTAATTTTAGTCATTGTTTTAATTTAATGCTTGGCAACCAAAAGAGATTTAAATACAAAACCCGTTTGATTGCTCAAACGGGTTTTTAAATATGTTGTTCTACTACAATACATTCCTACCTCGCCTGAGCGTGTGTATGAATATGATGATGTGTAGTTCTATTTTTCATTCTGTTGTAAAAGTAAAAGGTATTTTTCATTTCGCAAAACAAAAGTTTAAAATGAAACAAAAATAATGTTCTACGTGTTTTAGTTATTACCTAAAATTAAAGGAAGACCAGATTCACCGCCACCAACTACAATCACCTTGGTATTGGGAGATTCAGAAAGCTTTAGCGTTGCATCAATACCTTTGTCCTGTAAAATTTTATCTGTCAAGGATGCACTTAAAATTTTATTGGCATCGGCTTTACCTTGTGCCTCAATCGTTACTTTTTCAGCTTCTTTTCTAGCGGTCACTAAACGAAACTCATATTCCAATGACTCCTGTTCTTGCCGTAACTTTCTTTCAATAGCCTCTTTAATTGTTGGCGGTAAGGTTACATCACGTACCAATATTTCGTTTAATTGAATATATTCTCCCTCAACAATTTTTTTGGTCTCATCAAAAATCTCTTGTTGAATAGCATCTCTTTTGCTGGAATATAATTGCTCCGGCGTATAACGACCAACTACAGATCGTGCTGCCGATCTAATGGTAGGCAACAAAACACGTTGAATATAGTCTTCTCCTTTTTCTTGATGCAACTTGCCCAAATCATTTCTAATAGGCTCAAACCAAGCGGAAGCCTCTAATTTGATATCAAGTCCGTTACTAGAAAGCACATTCATTTTTTCTAAAACTTCTTGCTGTCTAACTTCATATATAAAAACTTTATTCCATGGAGCAACAATATGAAATCCTTCACCTAAAGGCGGTTCATCTGTAACTACACCATCTCCAAATGTTTTATACAATACGCCAGCTTCACCAGAACCAATGGTGACCGTAGATTTAGAAAACATTATTACTAGTACTATTAAAACAAATATTGCAGGTAATGCAATTTTAGGTAATTTATCCATTAGTGTTCAATTAAATTAATCCGTTATATTTTCTTATAAACCATTCTGAAGCAAAGGCAAATACAATTATTGCCAGCAGTATTTCGAAATCAATCAAAGATACGATATTTTCAGTGCTTTTCTCCGTGGGAACGTAGGTGTCATTTTCTTCCAAATCACTTATTAGCTCATCTATTTGGGAAGGATAATACAATTTACCGCCAGAGTTAGTTGCCAATTTTTCCAATTTTAAATAATCGCTTGAAACAAATTGATTTTCCAAATTAAATTCATTGATAACAAATGAACCAGTTTCTGATTTTTGGTAGTTTTCAACCGACACCACAAAACTATAACTACCTGCAATTAAGTTGGATAAGTCCGCTTCAAAATACCCGTTTTTTAAAATCATGGGGCTCATTTGAGTATTTTTGGTTTTTGTATCGGTAACCTTTATACTGATTTTGGCATTTGGGTCAAATAAAAAGGCTTCATCAAAATAAGTTGCTGTAATAATAGTGTTATTACTGCCTTCATAAATTTTTTCATAATCTACATTTAACCTGGTCTTGTTTTTAGAACTGGTTAAATAACGGACTAGATTTGCTATAAACTCATCAAAATTGGAAAACGCTCCGGTATTTCTATATGTCTGAACCCTCCATTTCCAAAGGTTTTCTCCAAGTAAAAGTGCTTTTTTGTTTGAGTTTTGTTCCAATACCGTAAGTAACGGCTGTTGAATATCCTTTCCTTTAATCTGCGTTCCTAACAGCGGTTCAAAAGCTGTGGTAATTAATACTGGTCCTGCATCACTAAGCAAAGGAGAAAAATCCGTTAAATCAAAATTTGCAATATCATATTTTGAGAAGCCATTGTTTAATAACCCAAATACTTCTTGCTCAGGATATCCGTTCTCAATTTCAAAACCTAAATTACTCCTGTTCAAAAAGTTATAATCCGTTTGAATACCTGTAATCACAAATGAATTAGAATTTCTATCCCTAACAAAATCGAATAATTTTTTAAATTTGGCGTTGGGCTGATAAAAAATAAACAAATCAATATCATCTAAATTATTAGCCGTATTTGGCTTTAAAAAAGATACCTCTCTTTGCTCATTACTTTCAATAGTTTTTTTTAACGCACCTAAGTCTGGATGTAAAATATCACTGACCAAGGCTATTTTTGTTTTCTCGTCTATGACTTCAATACTAGTACTGCGTACGTTATTATTGACGTTACGTTCATCTTGCAGTTTAGTAACTTCTACACGTATATTTTTTGTACCAACTGAATTGGCATCAACCTGAATAGAAATTGTTTTTAAGTTAACATCTGCATTGAGTTCAACCTTTTCCCTATGCACCACTTTGTTATCCATTCTAACCAAAACTGTTGCAGAAACAGCTACTTTGCCCTGATAAGAAATATAAGTCTCTAATGGGAATTTATTTTTTAGAAATGCATATTTATTGGTCAATATAGGTCCTACCGAAATATCTTTATACAAAGTAGTATCTCCTAATACCACTGTGTTTATGGCATTACTTTCATTAGATTTGAAAAAGCTATAGTCCTCACCAATAGTCTGGTTACCGTCTGACAGCAACAGTGTAATTGTTTGCTCGCGACTATAGATATTTTTTAAGGCTGATAAGGGTTTATGAAAATTGCTATATTTTTCATCAAATGAAAGACTATCCAAAACTTCTAACCCTGTCCCAAATTTATAACTAGCCACATTAAAACGATCTGAGATTTTATCAGAAGCTCCAATTGAACTCATTAGCTCATTTAACTCTGCTCCATTTTCAGAAATGGAAGAAGAATTATCAGCAAGAATAACCAGATTAGGTTTTTCTAAGGAATACGTTTTTTTAGAAAACTTCGGATTTATCAACAATAGAAGCAATCCGAAAACCCCTATAAATCGTAAAAAGGCTAAAAGCAAGTTAATTTTGCTTTTAGCCTTCTGTTTATACAAATACTGAAAAACAACGATACCCAGTGCAGCTATTGCCGCAATAATTATATATAGTACCGTTATGCTCTCCATGAATGCTTCTAAATTTCAATTAATCAAAGGAACTTAAAAAGTAAGCCTAAGAATAAATATTGTGTTAGGTAAGCATACCACCATCAACATTAAGTACTTGACCTGTTACATAACTAGAAAGGTCAGATGCAAAATACAAACATGCATTTGCAATATCCTCGGTAGAACCTCCTCGTTTTAACGGAATACCGTCTCTCCATCCTTGAACCGTTTTTTCATCCAATTTTTCGGTCATTTCTGTTTCAATAAATCCTGGTGCAATAGCGTTACATCTAATATTTCTAGAGCCTAATTCCAATGCTACAGATTTAGTAAAACCGATCATACCTGCCTTAGATGCAGCATAATTGGTTTGACCTGCATTACCTTTTACCCCAACCACACTGCTCATATTAATGATAGAACCTTTACGTTGTTTCAACAAAGTTCTTTGTACGGCTTTGGTCATATTAAAAACAGATTTCAAGTTGATATCTATGACAGCATCAAAATCTGCTTCTGACATACGCATTAAAAGATTATCTTTAGTGATACCTGCGTTGTTGATCAATACATCAATTCTTCCATCAAAATCTTCTAATACTTTAGCAACCAGCTCTTCAGCTTCTTGAAAACTGGCAGCATTACTTTTATAGGCTTTTGCCTTAACGCCTTTCTCTGTTAATTCCTTCTCTAACGCTAATGCAGGAGCTTCACTAGAACTATATGTAAATGCAACATTTGCTCCATGGTCTGCAAAAACTTGGGCTATACCCATACCAATTCCTCTGCTAGCCCCTGTTATAATTACGTTTTTATCTTCTAATAATTTCATAAGTCCGTTGTTTTAAACCGATGTTTATCAAATATACCTTTTGTTTCATTTATAGGCTAAAAAAAATCCCGCTATAAACGGGATTTTATACTATAAAAAGGGAATCTTATCCCATTACTTCTTTAACTTTTAAGCCAATTTCAGCCGGAGAATCCACAACGTGAATTCCACATTCTCTCATAATTCTTTTCTTGGCTTGGGCAGTATCATCGCTACCACCAACAATAGCACCAGCATGACCCATTGTTCTACCGGCCGGAGCAGTTTCACCTGCAATAAATCCAACAACGGGTTTTTTACTTCCACTAGCTTTATACCACTGTGCAGCATCAGCCTCTAATTGTCCACCGATCTCACCGATCATTACCACACACTCTGTAGCAGGATCATTGATCAATAACTCAACTGCTTCTTTAGTAGTAGTTCCAATAATTGGATCACCACCAATACCAATAGCAGTAGTAATTCCTAAACCTTGGCGAACCACCTGGTCAGCAGCTTCGTAAGTTAAAGTTCCTGATTTGGAAACAATACCAACATTACCTTCCTTAAATACAAAACCTGGCATAATACCAACTTTTGCCTCACCTGGTGTTATTACACCCGGACAGTTAGGTCCGATCAAGCGACATTCTTTATTTTTAATATAGTTGGCCACCTTTACCATATCGGCAACGGGTATACCTTCTGTAATTGTAATGATAACTTTAATTCCAGCTTCAGCAGCTTCCATTATAGCATCCGCAGCAAATGCTGGCGGAACGAAAATTATAGTAGTGTCTGCGCCTACCTTTTCAACAGCTTCGGTAACCGTATTGAAAACGGGTTTTCCCAAATGCTCTTGTCCACCTTTACCTGGTGTAACACCACCTACGATATTAGTACCGTACTCAATCATCTGTCCTGCATGGAAAGTACCTTCACTACCGGTGAAACCTTGTACGATTATTTTGGAATCCTTATTTACTAATACGCTCATACTACTGTAGTTTATTTATTTTTTTAATTATGAACAAAAATATAAGTTGTTAATGAATTTTATAGCATTACTTAGCTATTTCTTATCTATTTTTTTAATTATTTCTGGAATCTGCTTTAAATAGGCCAATTGCTTTAGCTTTTCACGAGATTCCTCTATTGGCGTACCAAAGTAGCTCTTACCTCCTTTTACAGATTTTGTTACTCCTGTTTGCCCCATAATTACAGCTTTGGCACCTATGGTAATTCCACTATTGGTACCAACTTGTCCCCACAAAGTCACTTCATCTTCAATAATAACACAACCGGCAATACCCGTTTGAGAGGCAATTAAGCACTTTTTACCAATAACCGTATCATGACCAACATGAACTTGATTGTCCAACTTTGTTCCGTAACCAATTGTCGTATCACCCGAAACGCCTCTATCAATGGTACAAAGCGCACCAATATCAACATTATCCTCAAGTACTACCCTACCGCCCGAAATTAATTTATCAAAACCTTCTGGGCGCTTTTTATAATAAAAGGCATCAGCACCTAAAACAGTGCCTGCATGTATGGTAACATTATCACCAATTAAGCAATTATCATAAATTGTTACGTTTGAGTGAATTATACAATTCTCTCCTATTACAACATTGTTACCAACAAAAGTATTAGGTTGTATAACAGTATCCTTTCCAATTTTTGCAGTTGCAGCAATTGATTGGCTGCTTGGTACAAATGGCTGAAAGAACGTGGTAAGCTTATTGAAGTCCCTAAATGGGTCATCTGAAATCAATAATGCTTTTCCGTTAGGACAATCTACTTGCTTATTGATCAAAATGATAGTAGCCTTGGACTCCAAAGCCTTATCATAATACTTTGGGTGGTCTACGAATACAATATCCCCTGGTTCCACAACATGAATCTCGTTCATGCCCAACACAGGAAAATCATCTTGCCCAACATATTCACTAGAGATTATCTCTGCAATCTGTTTTAACGAAAAAGTAGTAGGAAATTTCAAATGACTTTTTTAGCTCTAAATAAAGAATCTACCTTTGGCAATTATTCCTTTACACGTTCCATGTAAGAACCTGTAGAAGTATCTATTTTAACCTTATCACCTTCATTAATAAAAAGTGGCACATTCACTTCCGCTCCAGTTTCAACCGTTGCAGGTTTTGTAGCATTGGTAGCTGTATTACCTTTTACTCCAGGTTCAGTATACGTAACCTCAAGAACAACACTAGCCGGCATATCAACAGATAAAGGCATGCTATCTTCTGTATTGAACATGATCTTTACAATTTCTCCTTCTTTTAAAAGACCAGGAGCATCTAAAGAGCTTTCTTGAAGTGTAATTTGATTGTAATCATCAGTATTCATGAAGTGATACGTTTCACCTTCTGGATATAAATATTGATAAGAACGTGTTTCTACACGAACATCTTCTATTTTATGTCCCGCAGAAAATGTATTATCCAATACTTTGCCTGTAGAAACACTTTTTAATTTAGTACGTACAAAAGCAGGACCTTTACCTGGTTTTACATGTAAAAATTCTATTATTTTATAGATATCGTTATTATATCTTATGCATAGTCCTTTTCGTATATCTGATGTAGATGCCATTACTATTTAATATTAATGTAGTTAACTTAAGTTTAAAATATATTTAATTATTGCTGAAATAACCTTTCATGATACCACGCTGAGAATCACGAATAAATTGCAATATCTCATCTCTTTCTGGAGTGGCCTCCATTTCAGCTTCTATAATTTGTACCGCTTGGGTATTGTTGTAGTTTTTTTGATAAAGTATACGGTAGATATTCTGTATTTCCCTAATTTTTTCCGAGATGAAACCTCTTCTTCTCAAACCAACAGAATTGATTCCTACGTATGAAAGAGGCTCTCTTGCGGCTTTCACATAAGGTGGCACATCTTTTCTAACCAAGGATCCTCCGGTAACAAAGGCATGTTGACCAACCGACACAAATTGATGCACGGCAACCAAACCAGCCAAAATTACATTATCACCAATTGTAACGTGACCCGCTAGTGTGGAATTATTAGAAAAAATACAATTATCACCAACCAAACAGTCATGGGCAACGTGACAATACGCCATTATCAAACAATTTTTGCCGATTACCGTTTTCATCCTATCCGAAGTACCCTTATGTATAGTGGCACACTCCCTAATGGTAGTATTATCACCAATAACTACCGTGGTATCTTCCCCTTCGTATTTTAAATCTTGTGGAGAAGCGGAAATAACCGCACCAGGAAAAATATTACAGTTTTTCCCAATACGTGCACCTTCCATGATAGTTACATTAGACCCGATCCAGGTACCATCTCCAATAGTAACATTATTGTGAATTGTTGTAAATGGCTCTACAACTACATTCTTTGCTATTTTAGCTCCCGGATGAATATAGGCTAAAGGTTGATTCATACTATGTTCTTTTTACAATTTGAGCCATCATCTCCGCTTCACTAACCAACTTATCATTAGCGTAAGCATAAGCCTGCATATGGCAGATTCCCCTTCTTATCGGGGTAATTAGACTACAATGGAATATTAATGTATCTCCAGGTAGCACTTGTCTTTTAAATTTAACCTTGTCAATTTTCATGAAAAGTGTTAAGTAGTTTTCTGGATCAGGAACTGTACTAAGAACCAAAATACCACCAGTTTGTGCCATTGCCTCTACTTGCAACACACCAGGCATTACAGGAGCTCCAGGAAAATGACCTACAAAAAACGGCTCGTTCATGGTAACGTTTTTCATACCTACAACATGTTGATCGGAAAGCTCTAAAATACGATCGATCAACAAGAATGGCGGTCTATGCGGTAACATATCCATTATTTGATGAATATCCATCAATGGAGGTAAACTTAGATCGTACTTAGGTACGTTGTTACGTTTCTCCAATTTTATTATTTGAGCAATTTTTTTAGCAAATTGAGTATTTACATAGTGCCCAGGCTTATTTGCAATAACCTTACCTCTAATTCTAGTACCTGCCAAGGCTAAATCACCAATAACATCCAGTAATTTATGACGAGCTGCCTCGTTTGGCTGATGCAAGGTCAAGTTGTCAAGAATACCATTTGCCTTAACGGAAAGTTTCTTTTTATTAAAAGCTTTTTCAAGCTTTTTCATGGTTTCATCGGAAATCTCCTTATCCACATAAACAATGGCGTTGTTAAGATCGCCACCTTTTATAAGTCCGTTTTCAAGTAAAGCCTCTAATTCATGTAGAAAACTAAAAGTTCTAGCATCGGCAATTTCTTTTTTGAAATCGGAAATATTTTCTAATGTTGCATTTTGGGTACCCAAAACCTTAGTACCAAAATCCACCATAGTAGTTACTTGGTAGGTTTCACTAGGAATTATGGTAATTTCACTACCCGTTTTTTCGTCTCTATATGAAATAACTTCCTTAACTACATACTCTTCCCTATAGGCATCTTGCTCAACAATACCAGCTTTTTCCAATGCTTCTACAAAAAACTTGGAAGAACCATCCATAATCGGAGGCTCTGCAGCATTAAGCTCTATAAGAACATTGTCAATTTCCAAACCTACCAAAGCAGCCAAAACGTGCTCAGAAGTTTGAATTTTAACACCGTTCTTTTCTAAATTAGTACCTCTTTGTGTATTGTTCACCAAATTAGCATCTGCAGGTATTATAGGAGTACCTTCCAAATCGACTCTTTTAAAAGCGTATCCGTGATTTTTATCTGCGGGTACAAATTTAATGGTTACATCACTACCGGTATGTAAACCTACTCCCGTAAGACTTACCTCTTTACCAATTGTTGTTTGTTTAATAGTTGTTGTGCTCATCGTCAATCTTTCTTTTCTAAGGTGTCGATTCTACTTATTATTTTTGATAAATTCTTAAAATGAACATATGATTTGTTGAAATCACCATAATTTAGTGCTGGTGAACCTTGCAAAACTTCATTGTCTTTCACATTTCTACCGATACCAGATTGTGCCTGTATTTTCACATTGTCGCCAATGACAATATGACCAACGATACCTACCTGTCCGCCAATCATACAATGTTTGCCAATTTTTGTAGAGCCGGCAATGCCTGTTTGAGCGGCAATTACGGTATGCTCTCCAATTTCAACGTTATGCGCTATTTGTATTTGATTATCTAGCTTAACCCCTTTTCTTAAAATAGTAGAGCCTAATGTAGCTCTATCTATGGTGGTACCTGCGCCAATATCAACGTTATCCTCCAAGATTACATTTCCGGTCTGTGGCACTTTAATAAACTCGCCGTTTTCGTTTGGAGCAAAACCAAATCCGTCTGCACCCAAAACTACGCCACTATTTATTACGCAATTGTTTCCAATTATAGTTTCTGAATACACCTTTACTCCGGCGAAAATGATAACGTTGTTCCCAATCTTTACGTTATCACCTATATAAGCATTTGGATAAATTTTCACATTATCACCCAACACCACATTATTTCCTAAATATGCAAATGCGCCTATATATACATCTGATCCATAAGTAACATTATCAGATTTAAAAATAGGTTCTTCAATACCCACCTTATTATTTTTAACCTGATTGTAGTATTCCAACAACTTGGAAAATGACTTGTAAGCATCCTCTACTTTAATCAATGTAGTGTTCAAATCTTGTTCTGGAACAAAACTTTTATTCACTATCGTTACCGATGCTTTTGTTTTATAAATGAATGAAGTATACTTAGGATTGGCTAAAAAAGTAAGGGAACCTTCTTCACCTTCCTCTATTTTAGCAAGTTTATGTACGGCTATTTCTGGATTTCCATGTACTTCTCCTTCTAAGATACCTGCAATCTGACCTGCTGTAAATTTCATGAGCGTAAAAGTAAGAAAAATTGTTAAACCCCTTCTTTAGGATAACACATATAATATTTGGTTACCGTTTTTGAAAGTGCATTTAAATTTAGGTGATCAGACAATTTGGCGACATCGGTTATTTTTCCATTTTTCCTTAAAATGTTGATAGTCTGATGTTGCCTATCGTAAGCTTTATTTCTCAACTCGCCCTTAAACACAAAATACGAAGCCTCTTCATCCGTAATATTATACTCGGCTTTTACTTTATTTAATTGCATTAAAAATTTAGTTTCGCTAATAGGTTCCTTTTTCACCTTTATATGAAGTAGTTTTCTATTAATGATCATTGCACACAATGAACTTAAAACAAAATCATTAGAATATTGCCAATCTTTTAATGCTGCAAGTATGTCTATATCATCTAACTTGGCAAACTTTAATAAGGTATCACCATTAAAGTTATTGATGTCTATATGATGGGTTAAAAAGTAATGTAAGGGAGTACTAGAATTCAATGTTTCACCTTTTTCAATTAGAAAACGTGCCCTTTTAAGTATACTGATAAGTAATCGTTCTGCTACCACTGCTGTTTTATGAAGATAAACTTGCCAGTACATGAACCTACGTGCCATTAAGAATTTTTCAACCGAATAGATACCCTTTTCTTCAATGACCAAGCTACCGTTCACTACATTTAACATGGTAATTAAACGTTCTGCATTGGTATTACCTTCCGCTACACCAGTATAAAAGCTATCTCTTTTTAAATAATCTAAACGGTCCATATCTAATTGACTAGACACTAGCTGGTTCAAGAATTTTTTTTCATGATTTCCAGTAAAGATAGAAATGGCCTCCGTTAAACTTCCGTTAAATCGTTCGTTGAGTTCTTGCATGAATTGAAGTGAAATAAACTCGTGGCTAACACCTTCAACAATGCTATGTTCCATGGCATGTGAAAAAGGTCCGTGACCAATATCATGTAAAAGAATGGCACACAAAAGTCCGTCTTCTTCACTTGTAGAAATCTCAACTCCTTTAAAACGAAGCACTTGTATAGACTTCTGCATTAAATACATACAACCCAATGCATGATGAAATCGAGTATGGTGTGCCCCCGGATAAACTAAATAGGACAACCCCATTTGTGAAATTCTTCTCAACCTTTGAAAATAGGGATCGGCAATAAGGTCAAATATTAGGGCATTGGGAATTCTAATAAATCCGTAAATTGGATCATTAAAGATTTTCAATTTGTTTGATGTCTTCAAGATAACGTTGTCTTTTCTGAAATTAACATTTCAAAGTTATACAAAAGCATTAGCATATAATTTGATTATCGTCAAATAATAATTCAATGAACAAAATAAAAATATTGTGGGTAGATGATGAAATAGATCTACTTAAACCACACATCATCTTTTTAGAATCTAAAAATTATAGTGTAATTACCTGTCAAAGTGGACAAGAGGCCTTAGAAGAACTTGCGCAAACTAGAGTAGATATCGTATTTCTTGATGAAAACATGCCAGGCATCTCCGGTTTGGAAACCTTATCAGAAATTAAAACAATAAACAACTCTTTACCTGTGGTCATGATCACCAAAAGTGAAGAGGAGTTTATAATGGAAGAAGCCATAGGTTCTAAAATTGCAGATTACCTTATTAAACCTGTAAACCCCAATCAAATTTTATTATCCCTTAAAAAGAATTTAGACCACTCTAGATTGGTTTCTGAAAAAACCACTAGTAACTATCAACAGGAATTTAGAAAAATAGCCATGGATCTATCTATGGTTAGCACTTATCAAGAATGGGCCGACCTTTATAAAAAGCTAATTTACTGGGAACTTCAATTAGAAGAAATTGAAGACCGTGGTATGTTCGAAATCTTAGAATCCCAAAAAACCGAAGCCAATCAACAGTTTGGTAAATTTGTAGACCGCAATTATGAGGATTGGTTTATAAATACGGACGCACCTGTAATGTCTCACACCTTATTTAAGAAATGGATCGCACCCGAGATTAAAGATCAAAAAACATTATTGATTGTAGTTGATAATTTAAGATACGATCAATGGTATGCTTTTGAAGATACGGTCAACTCATTTTACAAAAAGAAAAAAGAAGATTCCTACTATAGCATTCTACCTACTGCAACGCAGTATGCTAGAAATGCGATATTTTCTGGGTTAACACCGTTAGATATGGAAAAGAAATATCCGGAATGGTGGAAAAACGATACTGATGAAGGCGGAAAAAACCTTTTTGAAGACAAATTCTTAGATGCTCAACTAAAGAGACTTGGACTTGATTTAAAATGGGAGTACCATAAGATTAGTAGTTTAAAACAAGGTAAACATTTAAGTCAGAATTTTAAGGGGCAGAAGGATAATGATTTGACCGTAATTGTGTACAACTTTGTGGATATGCTTTCTCATTCTAAAACAGAAATGGAAGTTATAAAAGAATTGGCTTCCAATGATAAATCTTACCGTTCATTAACAACCAGTTGGTTTAAGAATTCTCCCATGTTAGAAATTATACAGCAAGCGCAGACCTTGGGAATGAAATTGATTATTACCACGGATCATGGCACCATCAATGTAAAAACTCCTTCCAAAGTTGTTGGCGATAGGGACACAAGCCTGAATTTACGCTATAAAACCGGCAGAAGTCTTACGTATGAAAAAAGTGAGGTTTTAGCAGCCAAAGACCCAAAAACCATTAATTTGCCAAGTATAAATATGAGCAGTTCTTTCATATTTGCTAAAAATGATTATTTCTTTGCCTACCCCAATAATTACAATCACTATGTAAGTTATTATAGAAACACGTATCAACATGGCGGAGTTTCTTTGGAAGAAATGATTATACCTTTTGTAGTTTTGGAACCTAAATAGTTTATTAAAATGGAATTCATTTATAACGAAGGTGAGTTACCTAATGTTGCCAAGCAAATTGTAACACATTCTAAAAGTAAAATATTAGCATTTTATGCCCCAATGGGAGCCGGAAAAACTACTTTAATAAAATCATTGGTCAAAGAATTGGGTAGCAGTGATACTGTAAGTAGCCCAACTTTTGGACTTGTTAATGAGTATGCACTTGAAACTGGTGAACTGTTGGGCTTTCATTTTGATTTTTATCGTCTTAATGATGAATCTGAAGCAATGGATATTGGGCTTGATGATTATTTGTCTTCAAATGGCTGGATATTTATGGAGTGGCCAGAAAAAATACCGAACCTTCTTCCTACGGATATTCAAAATATTACTATTGAAATAATTGACGAAACAACGAGAAAATTAATTCTCTCTAAATAAGGATTTTAACCCTCATATTCATTTGGTGTAAGAATTGTGGAATTTAGCATCGTTTAAACTAAAGATTTATTGTAATTTTTCGATGAAAAACAAGGATTTCGATAAAATGTATAAATAATCGGTTAAAAATCACAATTTTAACGTTTAACAACATTTTGGTTGTATATTTTTTCTTACGTTTGTAGGAGAACTAAATATTTGTATAACCAAAAACCCCTTGAAAATGAAAAACAAAAGAACATTCTTGGCTTCAATCGCTTTAGGCGTATTCCTTTTAGCAATGGCAGCACCAGTAATAGATATTGACAACCAGCAAGTAGGTATCGATAAAAGAAAACTAAAAGAAAAAATTTAACTGAATTTTTTCTTTTAAAAAAGGGTGTATGCAAATACACCTTTTTTTTATACTATTTCTTTTTTACTGTCGTTAGATATTTATATATTTTTTTTAATGACGCGTAAAATAAAAAATAAGAAGGCCCAAAGAAAGATTCTAATGGAATCGATCATGGTTTTTTTTATAGCCATTTCTCCTTTTTTATATAAATTATATGAGTACATACCTGACGCTACAGAAGATTCTGTAACATTTATTGGTATTACCATTACCAGCCATGGTTTTGCTGATGTTTCAACTTTCATTTGGTTTATGATGGGCAAACTTGTGCCATTGTACTTATTAATTTTTTGGTTTTTAACCGTAAAAAATTGGTGGTATCATATTATACTCATTCCAATTGCTATGTACGCTTTCCAAATATTTGAAGTTTTATACAACTATGATAACGATATAGACACTGAAAATTTACTTTGGTTACTTCCAATTTGTATTGTAATTATACCATTCGTATACTTTTTGAGAATTAAATTATATGATAAGTATGTTTTAGGCATAGATCTAGAAGCAATGGAAGCTGAACTTGAAGACTTAAAAGCTAAAGGCTACACCAGTGACAAAAAAGATGATAGTTCCCTAAATGATGTGCCTTCTTTGTCTGATGATTTAAATTCCAAACTATCTACCGGCAGTATTGAGAACTTTTTAAAAAATTTACAAGAACGTGTTCAAGGTTGGTTACACCTTAAGTTTTAACTACACTATATCATTAATTAAGCACAACCCATTCATTTCTTTAAAAATTGTACATTTGAGTTTCAAGTCAGTGATTTGAACCACGCATTTTTGTAGTTATGAATGAACCCACATCACCGTTTAGCAAACACCAATTAATTCCACAAGAGGAAACCTTAGAGGTTTTACGCCAAAAAGGTGAATTGTTTATAGGCATCCCAAAGGAAAATCAGTACCAAGAAAAAAGAATATGTTTAACGCCCGATGCGGTCAATGCCATTACTTCTAACGGTCATCGTGTTCTAATAGAATCTGGAGCAGGTGAAGGAGCCCATTTTTCTGATGCGGATTATGTAACCGCTGGCGGGGAAATTACCAGGGATACTAAAAAGGTTTTTGCGTGCCCGTTAATTTTAAAAGTAGAACCTCCTACCCTTACCGAAATAGAATATATAAATCCGCAGACTACAATAATATCCGCACTTCAGATAAAGACCCAGTACAAGGAATATTTTGAGGAATTGGCAAGAAAACGAATTACGGCTATAGCTTTTGAATATATCCGTGATGAAGAAGGGAAATACCCGGCCGTGCGTTCTCTAAGTGAAATTGCCGGTATTTCTTCAGTACTAATTGCCGCAGAATTAATGGCAGCAAATAATAATGGTAACGGATTAATGTTCGGGAACATAAGCGGTGTACCACCTGTAGAAGTGGTCATCATTGGAGCAGGAACCGTTGGTGAATTTGCAGCACGCTCCGCAATAGGTATAGGAGCAAATGTAAAGGTCTTTGACAATTCTATTACCAAGCTAAGAAACATACAGACCAATCTTAAACAAACGGTATACACATCTACAATACAACCCAAAAATTTATTAAAAGCCTTAAAACGCTGCGATGTTGCTATTGGCGCCACAAGAGGAAAAGATAGGTCACCAGTAGTAGTTACCAGCACCATGGTAGAGCATATGAAAAAGGGAGCCGTAATCATTGATGTAAGTATAGATACAGGCGGATGTTTTGAAACCAGTGAAATTACCGATCACAATAAGCCTACTAGAAAAAAATATGATGTAATACACTACGGAGTCCCCAATATACCCTCTAGATATCCAAAAACAGCCTCAGTAAGTATCAGTAATATTTTCACGCCTTATTTACTTAAAATCGGCGAAGACGGCGGACTAGAAAACTCCCTTCGTTTTGATAAGGGACTACGAAATGGGCTATATATGTACCATGGTATTTTGACCAATAAATCGGTCGGAGAATGGTTTGACCTTCAGTATAGCGATATTAATTTCCTAATATTCTAAAACAAAAAAGCGAAATTTTCTCTATCCATTTAAAAAGACATAATTTCGCGTTCTTAATTATTACAATAAGCAGCTAGAATGGATTTTCTTAAGAGGTTAGGTTATTTTTTGGTGGGGATGTCTATTGGAATCGTTTTTCTAACTTTTTTTCTTAAGAAGAAATCTGAAGAAACCGGTGTATATTTTTGCTACCTACCTAATTGCAGAACCTTAAAAGACATTCGCTCAAAATCTATGTACTATAGTGAGGAAGCCCAACAAAAACTCCAAGAGTTACAGCTGGATTCTACTGCAGTGACCTATATTTTAACCGAGGGTGATGTGGATTTCGGAAATAGTGATACAAAATCCGTTCCCTGTAAAACTTATGTTATTGAGTCCGATTACAAGGAACAAGATTATATTTTCACTGTTAAGAATTGCAGAGAAAAAGCTACGATAGAAAACGTGCAACTACAATAAACTTACATTTTTCTGCGCTTTCTTTCTTTTTTCAAAAGGGTAAGCTCCCTACTGGTTTGTCCTGCTACAGAGGTATTTTCATCCGCTCTTCTAATTAAATAGGGCATTACATCGCGTACTGGTCCAAAGGGCAAATATTTGGCAACGTTATAACCATGAGCAGCCAAATTGTAAGAAATATGATCGCTCATCCCATACAACTGACCAAACCAAATGTGAGTGTTATTTTTTTCAATACCCTTCTCTTCCATTAGCTCCATCAATTTATAACAACTCTCTTCATTGTGTGTTCCTGCAAAAATGGAAAGCACATCAATATTATCGATCATATATGCTATTGTTGCATTGAAATTATCATCAGTTTCTTGTTTGGTTTTGCAAATTGGTGAAGTGTAGCCCATTTCCTTTGCTCGATCATTCTCTTTCTCCATGTATGCACCCCTAACGACTTTCATTCCAACCAAGAAACCATCTTTTATAGCGCGCTCATGCAACGCTTTTAAATAAGGTAAACGATCCCATCTATACGTTTGCAGGGTATTGAATACTATCCTTTTTTTCTTATTATACTTGCGCATCATTTCTTCAGCCAAATCATCAGCAGCATCTTGCATCCAGCTTTCCTCACCATCGATCAGCAAAGACACTTCAAGGTCATGCGCTTTTTTACAGACTTTGTCAAACCTATTGACAACCCTTAGCCATTCTGCTTTTTCTTTATCAGTGAGTTCTTTTTTCTCGCTAATTTTTTGGTATAAGGCAAATCTCCCAAAACCAGTTGGCTTAAAAACAGCATAAGGTATGGCTTCCTTTTCCTTTACAAAATCTAAAATGGTCAAAATAATTTCAGTAGCCGTATCAAAAGGGTCCTCCTCTTCTTTACCTTCTACAGAATAGTCCAATACAGAGCATACACCCTTTTCCCACATACGATCCACCACAGGCAGGCAATCCCTTTCATTAACACCACCACAAAAATGGTCAAAAACAGTAGCACGTATTAAACTTTCTACGGGTAAATGAGCTTTAAAAGCAAAATTGGTAATAACAGAACCCATTTTCACCAAAGGTTCATTTGAAATCATTTTAAAGAGAAAATAAGCTCTTTCTAATTCTGAATCGGTTTTAAGAGCAAATGCAGTTGCAGTATTTTCAAAAATTTGGTCCATTCCTTATAATTTCTATAACGATCAAATATAATCACAGAATTTATAATCTTAAGACTAAAAATTACCTTTATTTTGCGTACAAGTTTCAAACAAATTAAGCTATATTTTTTAATGGATTCCATTATTTCAGATTCTTACGCAGTACATTTCAATGAACAAGCTTTTTCAGCCCTAAATACTCATTTAGCAGAGAAAAAATATTCTACTATTTTTATAATGGTAGATGAAAATACCCATGAACACTGTCTACCAAATTTCATGGCAGAGCTAAATGGAGACTATGCATTTGAAATAATTGAAATTGAATCTGGGGAAATAAATAAAAACATTGAAACCTGCGTTGGTGTTTGGGAGGCACTTTCAGAACTTGGTGCGGACCGTAAAAGTTTACTAATAAATTTAGGAGGAGGAGTATTGACCGATATGGGCGGTTTTATTGCCTCTACATTTAAAAGAGGTATAGATTTCATAAATGTACCCACTACCCTATTATCTATGGTAGATGCTTCGGTAGGCGGTAAAACAGGTATTGACCTTGGCGCGTTAAAGAATCAAATTGGTGTTATTAACCAACCGGTAATGGTATTAGTGGTCCCAGATTTCCTTGACACCTTAGAAGACAGACAGGTCAATAGCGGATTTGCAGAAATGCTAAAACATGGTCTTATTCAAGATAAAGATTACTGGCAATCACTTAAAGAAGCTAAAGACCTTAAGGATATGAAAAATCATATTCTTACTTCAATTCAAATTAAAAATGAAGTGGTCTTGCAAGACCCTACCGAACAACATATACGTAAAATATTAAATTACGGACATACATTGGGTCACGCCATAGAATCGTACTTTCTTGAAAACGAATCTAAAGAAATGTTGCTACATGGAGAAGCAATAGCAATTGGTATGATCTTAGAAGGCTATTTATCACTAAAACTATTAGACCTACCCCAAGAAGCCATGGAGGATATAAAGGAAACTTTTTTGGACAGGTATGACAAAGTAGAATTTTCTGAAACCGACATTGATAATATTCTAAAGTTAATGAAGTATGACAAGAAAAATTCTCATGGAAAAATTAATTTTGTACTCTTAAAATCTATTGGCGAACCTAAGTTTGATGTTGAAATTCCGGTAACATTATTTACTGAAGCTTTCGCTTACTACAAACTTTAAAAACTTCACATACCCAAATCATTACTTTCACAACTCTATAAAGATGTGTGTAATTTTAATGACTAGTTTAGTTATAGTTAAATAATAACCCGCTATAAATAAATTAGTTATGACCAGACGACTTATAGATTATCGTAAATTAGACCACAACTTAGCAGCTCTTTTAATTGAAACTTATCCTTATGGTTATGGTGATGAAGACATTATAACCTTCAAGAATATTAATGGTGATTATGTTGAGGCAGTTGAGCTGAAAACAACAGACACCTTATACTTGGTAAAAATTAGTAAGAGCCTTTCTAATTTTATCGCAAATTTTGAGGAGAATGTTGGAAAAGAGCTAGAATCAAGCACTCCCGAAGAAATAATTTCTTCAGAAGATATGACAAATGCCTTACACCTAAATTTTGAAAACGAACACGAACAAGAGTTGGATTAAACTAAATATCGCTCTTTTATAATATTAAAATGATGCCTTTGATGACCACTAATCACAAGGCCTAGCGCTGCTACAGACCAAGGTAATCCACTTGCGGTACCGGTTCTTTTAAAGACATCATTAGATAAAAGACTGAAAAAGTTAATAGATGCTTCTCTAACTATTAGGAATTCCTGTAAAATATCCTCTTTAGTTCTTTGATTTGCATAACTCTCTAAAACGTAATCATCTTGCTCAAAACCTGGTAAAGGAGTTTTATCGTTTCTAGAAATTCGAAAAGCCCTGTACTGAAAAACGCGTTCAGAATCTATTAAGTGAACTAAGACTTCTGCTATAGTCCATTTACCCTCACCGTAGCTATACATCAACTGATCTTTGGTTAAATTTTCAATTAGCTGTTGAAAGTTCTTCTTGCCATTTTCTAAGGCAGACTTTAAATCTTCTTCTTCATTTAAAGCATTTAAGTAGGTTCCGTAAAAATATTGCAATTCGCTATTCTCTAAATCTTTTACCTTCATAAAATATTTTTTGTTTTACAAAAACAACCAAAAAAGCCCAATTAAAAAATTTAACCGGGCTTTTCTTCAAGTTAGTTGACTATATTATTCTTATAACTCGTTAAAAATAGTATGCATTAAACGCTTTTTGTCATTAAAGCTTTCTTCTAACGAAATCATTGTCTCGGTTCTGCTGATACCATCTATATCATCAATTTTAAAGATAATATTTTTAGCATGCGTAGTATCCTTTGCTCTAATCTTACAGAAAATATTGAATTTCCCGGTTGTAATATGTGCAATGGTAACATTAGGTATTTGATTTAAACGTTCCAATACAAATTTGGTCTGGTGCGTTTTTTCAAGAAAAATACCCACATACGCTATAAATGCATAACCTAGTTTTACGTAATCTAAAGTTAGCGAAGAGCCTTTTATTATACCGGCTTCTTCCATTTTCTTAACCCTTACATGAACAGTACCTGCAGAAATAAGAAGTTTTTTTGCAATATCAGTAAAAGGTGTTCTGGTGTTATCAATTAACATATCCAGAATTTGGTGGTCTATTTCGTCTAATTTGACTTTGCCCATAGTTGTAAAATTTCTGCCAAAAATAAAAAATAATCACATTAAATTCATTGAAACTCGATTTTTTTTATTGAAAATGTAAACAATTTTACTATTTCAAAGAAATAAAACAATGAAATCTAAGAAAGTAGTTTTAAAATATCATTTTCTCTCAACCATTTCACATCGTTTTCATCATTGCAATTCAATGATTTATGTGCAAAAACTTCAGGAGGTTCCTTATCAAAAACATGAACCATAGGAACAAAATCCACTTTACCATTTTTTAGCACCTCCTTATACTGAATTGGTGTAAATTCAGCCGAAGTAAGACCATTATTTTCAAAATCTATATTATACACCTCAATATCAACAAACTGTTTACCATTCTCCGGTATTGATAAATATTGGTCAACGGTATAATCTGTTATTTCATTATCCCTTATAGTTAACAAACTCTTTACTAAAGCTTTAAAAATGTATACCCTTGTTACATCTCTATCATAATCATTATAATAATGACCAGCTTCAAATAATATAGTAGGTGTTCCCTTCATTTGAAAAGCATCGCCTACGCAATTTGCATTAAAGCCATCATCATACCTACCTACCTGTCCAGGTATTTCTTCTTGCAATTTGCTGTTCATTGCCGCTATTAATTGCATACTCAGTTTTCTAGACGGTGAGTTATTACGGTCTTCATCAAAAGCTGGAGCCAAAAAAGAAACCGTAGCCGGTTTATGAGTAGTACCTACATTAAAAATAGTACGCTGATCATGTAGATTATAACAGAAATCTGGTGTAAAATCTTCATAGACCTTTTTTAGCACTTTACTCTCTGGTTGCGATAAGTTTTGTGCGTCTCTATTTAAATCGATTTCATTAGCATTTATTCTAGTAAAGTCTCTAGCTCCATCCGGATTTAAAATTGGAATAATCTTAATGGTACAGGCATTCCATATTTTGAAGGCTTCCATGGATTCTTGACTCATAAAATTAAATAAATCTAAAACAGCCTTCGTTGTCGTTGATTCATTTCCATGCATTTGAGACCACATTAAAATTCGCTTAGGTCCGTTACCAAAAACAACACTTTTGATAGCTTCTCCGCGTACCGATCTACCTACTACCTCAGTTTTAAATGTTACCGGTAATGAATTTAAAAATTCATCTATATGGTCATAAGTAATATATCTACCCGATATACTGGTTACACCATAGTCCTTATAATTTATTTCTTCCATGTATTACTTTTCAAAAAACAAAAATACTACAGGTACAGTTTACAATTGTAAATCAGTTTGTGATAAAAGAACCAAATTAAATGGTATTGAAATTTACAATTCTAATCAAAAAAATAGATAATATTTCATTATATTGAAAATCAGTAATTTAATATTATTTAAATAAACATAAACTTCATAATTTTCTCAGCGGATTTAAGATTTTTACACATAATTTAACTACTATTAAATGGAGGATTAATTAGTTTTGTAAACATGTTAAACAGCAATTCATTCATATTAAGGTTAAAGTCAATTTTAACCCATTACGAACTTTCCTCCTCTGCATTTGCAGATTTAATTGAGGTGCAAAGATCTAGCATATCACATTTGTTGAATGGCAGAAACAAACCTAGCCTAGAGTTTATCATGAAAATTAATGATGCCTTTGCGGAGGTAGATATTCAATGGTTGCTTTACGGCATTGGCAGCTTTCCTAAACTAAACGAAAAAGAACCAACCAAAACTTACAATAAATCTAAACAGACCACCTTACCACCTAGCGAAAAGAATATTGACCGAATAGTTATTTTCTATAATGACGGAACATTTAAAACATACCTAGAAAAATAGTTTTAAAATTCTAAATTCAGCATTCCTAACTTTTACTAGAATCATCATCGGGAATTTGTTTATTTTGCAGTATGATGAAAAAGATATTTTTTACTGCTATTACAAGCCTTTTACTTTTTTCTTGTTACCAACCAGAGCGCGATTGCGATAAGTATAAAACAGGCACTTTTAAATTCACTTATGAAGTTGGAGACACTGTTAAGGAAGGAAAATTTATAAGAACCAAAGATTACAGCATTGACTATTATGAAAATAAAATAGACAGCGCCACCGTCCGCTGGTTCAATGACTGCGAATTTGTGCTACAAGACATTAATAGCAAAACAGCCATACATTATAAAATTATTAGTACAACGGATTCTTCTTACACCTTTCAATACAAAAGCGCTGTAAAAGACCCTAACAAAAAATTAGTAGTAAAAACCGGAACTGCAATTAAAACCAACTAACCATGTTTGAAATTTTCACCAGTCCAGATGCTTGGATTGCCCTACTTACACTAACATTTCTTGAAATAGTTTTAGGTATAGATAATATAATTTTTATCTCCATTGCCGCAGGAAAACTAGAACCTGCACAAAGAAAAAAAGCTACCAATATTGGACTTGTATTGGCCATGGTTATGAGAATTGTATTGTTATTTGGCATCTCATTGCTTACTTCAATGAAAAAACCGTTTTGGGTGTTTGACAGTGAATGGATTACCGGAGGAATTAGCGGACAGGGAATAATACTCTTTCTAGGAGGTTTATTTCTGCTCTACAAAAGTACTAAGGAAATTCATGAAAAGGTCGAAGATAAAGGGCATGACGAACGCGAAGTAAAGAAAGCGAGATCCACATCCCTGACCAATGCCATTTTGCAAATAACCGTAATAAACATAGTATTTTCATTTGACTCTATTTTAACTGCCATAGGAATGACCAACGGCATCTCTCCTAACCCTAACGATGCTTTAATACTTATGATTGTAGCCGTAGTTATCTCAGTAATCATAATGATGTTATTTGCCAATCCTGTTGGTGAATTCGTAAATAGACACCCTTCCATTCAAATTCTAGGGCTTTCTTTTTTAATCTTAATAGGTTTTATGCTAATTGCAGAAGCAGCTCATTTAAGTCATCTAATTGTATTTGGTAATGAAGTGGGCACCATCCCGAAAGGATACCTTTACTTCTCCATTGCATTTTCATTAATGGTTGAATTCTTTGATCTAAGAATGAAAAAGAATAAGAAGCCCGTTACACCAATTGAAGATCAATAGGAAAATTAAATAACGCAAAAAAACCCTAATTAAACATGTGTTTAATTAGGGTTTTATATTTTCTTGCAACTGTATTTTAAACCGCCCGAGGTGTTTAATTTGGTCTATCAAAAGCCATTTCAGGGTTTTGTTCTTTTTGCTGCTTAAAAAGCCTTTGTTGCTGCTTAACAGTCATTGTACTACCATCATGGCTCCATCCTGGAGGACCAAAAATATACATTAATTTGTATTTAAATTTCTTCACCTTCTTCACATCTGCCCATATATCTTTAAATTCATGGGTAAGAATTACAATAGGGTTATTAGAATTAGGCGCATGTATAACGCCGAATTTTACATCAATTTCTTCATCATACTCTTTCCAGGTACCGAACATTTTATCAAAACAATTAAGAAATCCACCGTGATTCTTATCTAAGTACTCTACATTCTGTGCATGGTGAACTTGGTGCATGGTATGAGTGTTGAAGATTTTTTCTATAAAGCCCATTTTAGGCACATATTGGGAATGCAATTGAAACTGCCAGAAAGATTCTATAGCCAAACAAACTACAACCATTTCTACCGGAAAACCAATAATAGGCATCCAAACATAAAAGAAAGGTTTATACAACAAGGTAAACCACCCATTTCTTATAGCGGTACCAAGATTAAAATTATCTGAAGAATGATGTACAATATGTGCAGCCCATAAAATTCGTATTTCATGATTTGCCCTATGAAACCAGTAGTACGTAAAATCATCAGCCAACTGACATAAGAGCCACACGTACCAAGCATACCCAAAGGACTCATACCCCATTATATTAGTTCTCACCCCATCAACCATTGGGTTGAACAATTCATAGGCCCATTCAAAAAGAACTACCAACAAAATAACCTTAAGTAAAGGACCAATAATGGCCGAACCAATACCCATTGCACTACTAGCTGCAAAATCTTTCCAATCATAAAGATCATCATCTCCATGAGTTTTGCTATAGGTCAATTCTAATAAGATAAAGGCAATAAAAGCTGGTGCACCGTATACCAGCGGGTTAGTGAAATCCATTAATTCAAATTTTTGTAAAGGTAGTTATAAAACCAACCGTTCTAAAAAAATGTCTAATCTTAACTTTCTATTTTAAGATAAGACAATTCAATTGTTCAACACAAAACTATTATTTCTTGTTTTTAAGTATCTCATTTTGCTCCTGTAACAATTTTTCCAAACTAGACAATAGCGCAATATTCTTTGGTGTTTCCACCTCTTTATTTGTAGGATCTTCAGATTTTTGCTTGAACCTGTTAATAAACTTCACCATTACGAAAATGGTAAAAGCAATAATTCCAAAATCTATAAGTGACTCTATAAGCTCCCCATAACCAATAGCAACTTCTTCTACACTATCCGTTGGCTGCCTAAGTATCCACTTTTTATTTGAAAGATTAACATCATCTGTCAACAAAGAGAGAGGAGGCATAATAATAGCAGAAACAATTGTACTGACAACTTTATTAAATGCGGTACCAATAATAATACCGACAGCCAAATCTATCATATTGCCCTTGATGGCAAAATTCTTGAATTCTTCAAAAAAATTCTTCATAATCTCAATTAATCAAATAAAGTGGGTTCATCTGCAGAACCACCATCTACATCTTTTGATTTCTTATTTTCGGTACCAGATTCTACTGCCTGCTCATCTACTACTTCAATATCTTCCGTTTTTTCAGGGATAACCGGCTCATAAGGCAAAGGCTCTAAGCTATTAATGTTTTTCACCTTTTCAGTAATCAATTGATTACCTAAAGCTTTAATTCCCTTGATAGCTATAAAATTCTCAATATCAACACTTTCATTTTCCTTAGCCTCTTTACCTCTAGGCTTTGGAAATTCAATTTCAATCATTGGTCTCCAATCTGTAGAAACAAGCTCCAAGTATGATTTTGGATGTTCTGAAATAAATAATTCCTCCTTATTTTCGTTCTCTATTAAAAATCTTTTTACGTAGAATCTTTCTTTCTCACCCTCCCAATAAATGGCTGAGATGGGCTTTTCAGGTATCCATTTTTCAAGTACGATCATATCGTCATCAAAATGCGAAGTAAGCACTGGCAAAAATGTTTTAGCAACACCTTTTTGATTGATTACCAAAAGTAAATCATCACCTTTAAACTCCCCCAACAATTCTCCCCTGCCATCAACATTCAATCTACGCACAACATCATCAAACCAAATCTTTCTTGGCTTTAATGTAGAAACACCTTTTTCTTTAAGTTCTATGCGTTTTACGGAGTATTTGGTCACAATATTTCCTTTAGACGCTCTTCCTTTTATAAGAACATCTGAAAAATCAATATCCCATTTTAATTTTTTAATGCTTCCAACCTGACGTAACAACACGGTAATAACTTCAGCTTCACCGTTAGGGTTTGCGGAAAAATATAGCACTTGTGTTCCAGGTTTACCTGTACCTAGCTCATAAATTCTATCACGTGTTATACTGGTAACATTAAAACGTTTTATATAGGTAGCCCCACCTTTACCGTCCTTATAAATTAAATTATAAGTAGTACGCTTATCTTTCTTCTTAAATACAGCGACATGAATGATTCCCTTACCAACAAAAGTTTTGGAATCTACCTTTGAAACCATCATCTTACCCTCGTTGGTGATAACAATAATATCATCTATATCACTACAATCCGTCACGTATTCATCACGTTTTAACGAAGTACCCACAAAACCTTCTTCCCTGTTTACATAGAGCTTGGTATTCCTAATAACCACTTTGGTAGCTTCTATATCGTCAAAAACACGAATCTCGGTTTTTCTACCTCGATCCTTGCCATAAGTTTCCTTTAGGTTTTTAAAATAATCAATGGCAAACTCTATCAAATTAGCCAAATGGTTTTTAACTTCCGCAATTCGCTCTTGCAGACTCTCTAAATGTTGTTGGGCCTTATCTAAATCAAATTTTGAAATTCTTTTAATACGAATTTCAGTCAACCTGGTAATATCCTCTACGGTAACGGCTCGTTTTAAATGCTTTGTATGTGGAGCAAGCCCTTTATCTATAGCATTTATTACCCCTTCCCAAGTCTCCTCTTCCTCAATATCCCTATAAATACGGTTTTCAATAAAAATTCGCTCTAAAGAGGCAAAATGCCATTGCTCCTCTAGCTCACCAAGTTGAATTTCCAGTTCTTGTTTTAAAAGATCAACCGTAGAATCCGTAGATCTTTTCAACATCTCCGTTACACCAATGAATAAGGGTTTATTATCTTCAATAATACAACCCAATGGTGAAATAGAAGATTCACAAGCCGTAAACGCATAAAGGGCATCTATTGTTTTATCAGGTGAAATTCCACTGGGTAAATGCACCAATATTTCAACTTCCGCAGCAGTGTTATCCTCAATTTTTTTAATTTTTATCTTACCCTTTTCATTGGCCTTTAAAATAGAATCTATTAAACTACCAGTATTAGTACCATAAGGTATCTCATTGATTACCAGTGTATTTTTATCTAACTGGGAAATTTTTGCACGCACACGAATTTTACCACCCCTAAGTCCATCATTGTAATTGGTAACATCAATAATACCAGCCGTTTGAAAATCCGGAAAGATTTTAAATCGTTGTCCTTTTAAGTGCTTAATGGAGGCATCAATCAGCTCCACAAAATTATGCGAAAGTACTTTTGTGGAAAGCCCCACAGCAATACCTTCCGCTCCCTGAGCTAATAACAAAGGAAATTTTACGGGTAAGTTTACAGGTTCTTTTTTTCTTCCATCATAAGAAGCCTGCCACTCGGTAATTTTAGGACTAAAAATAACCTCTAAGGCAAATTTAGATAACCTTGCCTCAATATATCTTGAAGCAGCCGCTCTATCCCCGGTCAAAATATTACCCCAGTTTCCTTGGGTATCTATTAAAAGGTCCTTTTGACCTATTTGAACCATGGCATCGGCAATACTGGCATCACCATGTGGGTGATACTGCATAGTGTGACCTACTACATTCGCCACCTTATTATACCTACCGTCATCCAACTCCTTTAGTGAATGCATGATTCTACGCTGTACAGGTTTAAAACCATCTTCAATTGCAGGTACAGCTCTTTCTAAAATTACGTATGAAGCATAATCCAAGAACCAATCTTTATACATACCGGTTACCCGTGTAAGGGCCTCGGTAGGTTCAGTTGTTTCGTTATTTTCTTCGGAAAGGTTGTCGTTAATTTCCTCGTTCAAATCGTCATTTTCTTCCATTCAGAAGCAATCGTATTAACTTAATTTATACTACTTTATCTTCTATTAAATCAACTTCCACTTTAAGATTGTTGATAATAAATTTTTGTCGGTCGGGTGTGTTTTTTCCCATATAAAAACTTAGCAATTCTTCAATGGACATTGCTTTATCTAACATTATGGGCTCCAATCTAATATCGTCACCAATAAAATGTCTAAACTCATCGGGTGAAATTTCACCCAACCCTTTAAATCGGGTAATTTCTGGTTTACCACTTAACTTATTTATCGCATTTTGACGCTCTTCATCACTGTAACAATAAATAGTCTCCTTTTTATTTCTAACCCTGAATAAAGGAGTCTGTAGAATATACAAATGATTTTCCTTTATCAATTCCGGGAAAAATTGCAAAAAGAAGGTAATCAATAATAATCGTATATGCATACCATCTACATCGGCATCTGTGGCAATAATGATATTATTATATCGTAAATCTTCAATAGATTCCTCAATATTCAATGCTGCCTGCAGAAGATTAAATTCTTCATTTTCATATACAATCTTCTTTGACATTCCGTAAGAGTTCAAAGGCTTTCCTTTTAAACTAAAAACGGCCTGAGTATTCACATCCCTTGACTTTGTTATGGAACCAGATGCGGAATCACCCTCGGTAATAAACAGGGCACTTTCCAATCTACGACCATGCTTCATATCACTTAAGTGCACCCTACAATCCCGCAATTTCTTATTATGAAGACTTGCCTTTTTTGCTCTATCACGGGCTAATTTTCGAATACCAGACAACTCCTTACGTTCCTTCTCCGCCATCATAATCTTACGTTGAAGTTTCTCTGCCGTCTCTGCATTCTTATGCAGATAGTTATCTAAATACTTGCCAACAAAATCATTGATATACGTACGTACGGTAGGAAAGTCTCCACCCATATCCGTAGAACCCAATTTAGTTTTTGTCTGACTTTCAAAAACCGGCTCCATTACTTTGATCGAAATAGCGGATATTATTGATTTCCTAATATCAGATGCATCATAAGACTTTCCATAAAAGTCACGAATAGTTTTTACGATTGCCTCTCTAAATGCTGCTTGATGTGTACCACCATGGGTAGTATGCTGACCATTTACAAAAGAATGGTACTCCTCACTATACTGTGTTTTACTATGGGTAATGGCTACTTCTATATCTTCACCCCTTAAGTGGATAACAGGGTACAACATATCTTCTACATTGTTATTATCCTCTAAAAGATCTTTTAATCCGTTTTCAGAATGAAACTTTTCACCGTTATAAACTATTGTCAACCCTGGGTTCAAGTATACATAGTTTCTGAGCATACGTTCTACATACTCATTCCTGTATTTGTAATTTTTAAAAATGGTCTCATCAGGTATAAAGGTAACTTTGGTACCTTTCCTTTTACTGGTTTCCTCAGGACCTACTTCGCTTTCTAAATTCCCGGAACTGAACTGCGCGGTCTTTAGTTGATTATCCCTAGAAGATTGCACCTCAAAAAAACTGGATAAGGCATTAACCGCCTTGGTACCAACTCCGTTTAGACCCACTGATTTTTTAAAGGCGCGACTATCATATTTACCACCAGTGTTCATTTTAGAGACTACATCTACCACTTTACCTAGCGGTATACCCCTACCGTAATCCCTTACCTTTACAACTTTATCTTTTATGGAGATTTCAATGGTCTTACCAGCGCCCATTACAAATTCATCTATACAGTTATCTATAACCTCTTTTAAAAGAATATAGATTCCGTCATCGGCAGAAGACCCATCCCCTAACTTACCAATATACATACCAGGTCTTAATCGGATATGTTCTTTCCAATCGAGCGAGCGTATGTTATCTTCAGTATATTGAGATTCTTGAGCCATATAAAAAAATTTATGAAAGTTGCGTTAAAGATAGCACCACTCGGCAAAAGATAAAATAGCTAACTGTTAAAGTAATTAACAATTAATTCATGTCTTTTGTTGATAGCCTCAACAAATATGGTAATTCAGTCAAAAACTATTGCATTAAAATTCATAATAATTGAACTAATAATAACTGACCTATGTCATTGTAGTTTTTTCGTCAATTAAATATCTTTAATGAAGAATTTGAATACTTATGGAATTTATTGATTACTATAAAATTCTTGAATTAGACAAAACGGCTACTCAAGCAGATATTAAAAAGGCGTATCGCAAATTGGCCCGCAAACTTCATCCGGATTTAAACCCTAATGATAAATCCGCACAAGAGAAGTTTCAACGCGTTAATGAAGCGAACGAGGTTTTAAGCGATCCTGAAAAAAGAAAAAAGTATGACCAATATGGTAAAGATTGGGAACATGCCGAAGCTTTTGAAGAAGCCAAAAAAAACCAGCGCCGTTCCAATTCTAATACAAATAGAACTTACACCAATTATAGCGGGCAGCAAGAAGATTTTTCAGATTTCTTTGAATCCATGTTCGGTGGTGGCGGCTTTGGAGGCAGTACAAGACAAAGAACCTCCCAATTTAAAGGTCAAGATTTAAATGCTTCGTTAAATTTAAATATGACCGATATTCTACATGAACAAAAGCAGACTTTAGATCTTGGAAACAAAAAAATTAGAATCACTATCCCTGCGGGTGTCGAAGACGGACAAACAATAAAGATTTCAGGTTATGGTGGCGAGGGTGTAAATGGCGGTCCCAAAGGGGATTTATATCTAACATTTGA
The DNA here is from genome assembly GCF_001865655.1 of Maribacter sp. 1_2014MBL_MicDiv. Classification (NCBI taxonomy): domain Bacteria; kingdom Pseudomonadati; phylum Bacteroidota; class Flavobacteriia; order Flavobacteriales; family Flavobacteriaceae; genus Maribacter; species Maribacter sp. 1_2014MBL_MicDiv. Next base: position 3,977,405 of record NZ_CP011318.1, on the reverse strand, counting down.
AATTTACAACAACACAGATTTTCAACGAGTAGGAAACGATTTATATAAAAATGAATCTATTTCTCTTTATGATGCCATTTTAGGTAGCTCAATTGAAATTACAACATTGACCGGAAAGGTAAAATTAAAAGTAAAACCAGAAACACAGAACGATACCAAAATAAAGCTAAAAGGAAAAGGTATGCCTATTTATAAAAAGAAAGGTGCGCATGGAGATTTATATATTACCTACAAGGTCACTATGCCAACCAATCTATCTCAAAAAGAAAAAGAATTGTTTAAACAGCTATCAGAATTAAGATAATTATGGATCAAGAGAACTATATACAAATAGAAGTATATTGCAAACAAACGCAAACTCCCTTAGCGTTCATTGACGACTTGTTAGAGTTTGAGATGATTGAAGTTCAGGAAATTGACAACAAGAGTTATGTGTTACCACATCACATATTAGAAATAGAACGCATTTACAGATTGAGAAATGACCTTGGTATTAACATGGAAGGAATAGACACCATAAATCATATGCTAAAAAAAGTCAACCGACTGGAGCAAGAATTAAAAATGCTACGAGATCGGCTGACTATATATGAACATTAAACGTTAAAACGGAAATGCATTACATCACCATCTTTAACAATGTATTCTTTACCTTCAACTCTCATTTTACCCGCTTCTTTCACTTTTGACTCACTCCCAAAAGTAACATAGTCATCATAAGCAATAACTTCTGCACGAATAAAACCTTTTTCAAAATCGGTATGTATAACTCCAGCTGCTTGTGGCGCAGTTGCACCAACAGGAATTGTCCATGCACGTACCTCCTTTACCCCTGCGGTAAAATAGGTTTCCAAATCTAATAACTTATAAGCTCCACGAATTAATTTTGCCGAACCAGGTTCTTCCAAGCCCAAATCTTCTAAAAACATTTGGCGCTCTTCATATGTTTCCAATTCGGTAATATCAGCCTCAGTACCTACAGCCAAGAATATAACCTCTGCATTTTCTGCCGCAACTGCTTCCTTCACCTTTTCTACATATGCATTTCCATTAACCGCTGCCTCTTCATCCACATTACAAACATACATCACTGGCTTATCGGTTATAAACTGTAACGGTTTCACAAATTCTAGCCTTAACTCCTCTTCAATTTCGATAGCCCTTACAGAGATACCAGCCTCTAGACCTGTCTTAATGGCCAATAGAACAGCTTCTTCTTTTTGAGCTTCCTTATTTCCCGTTCGCGCGGCTCTTTTTACTTTTTCCAATTTCTTATCTACAGTCTCCAAATCTTTCAACTGAAGCTCCATATCTATGGTTTCCTTATCCCGAATAGGATCAACACTACCATCAACATGAACTATATTGTCATTATCAAAGCAACGTAATACATGAAGAATTGCGTCCGTTTCACGAATGTTACCTAAAAATTGATTCCCTAAACCTTCTCCCTTACTAGCACCTTTAACCAAGCCGGCAATATCCACAATTTCTACAGTTGCAGGTAACACTCTTTCTGGGTTTACCAATTCCTCTAACTTCTCTAACCTTGAGTCTGGGACATTAACCACACCAATATTAGGTTCAATTGTACAAAACGGAAAGTTTGCGCTTTGTGCCTTAGCATTGGACAAACAATTAAAAAGTGTTGATTTACCAACATTTGGCAACCCTACAATACCTGCTTTCATAATTTATAATATTTCAAGAGTGCAAATATAGTTTTTACCAACACAATTTTCATTCATTTTTAAATCTAACACATCTGTTAAATTACATACGATTAAATTAAATATAATTCAAATTATTTAGCTAAACGATACTTAAATTGAGCGTATTTAACATTATTTAAGAAATATTTCTTACTTTGTCAGCAGAACATGTGAAAATATATGGAACTTCATTCAGATGAAACAATATGGTATTTCTTTAAAAAGGGCGAAGCAAACGGCTTTAGTCTCCTTTTTAAAAAATACTATCCTCAGTTACACGTGTACGGTTTAAAGCTTAGTAACAACAGAGAAATAACAGAAGATTGTCTGCAAAACTTCTTCATTCAACTATTTGAAGAACGCGAAAAACAAAATGAGATTAAGAATCTTAAAGCCTACCTATTTGTATCTTTCAAAAGAAGGTTGATCAAACAATTACAAAAAAATCAAAAGAACGTTCCAATTTCTGAAGCACAGCTATTTAAATCTAATTTTACTTTTTCTGCCGAAGAAATTTCAATTCACCAAGAGATGCATTTTAAATGCACGTCTACCTTAGCCCAACTGATTAATAATTTATCCCCTAGACAAAAAGAGGTACTCTATTTGAAATACTACAGCGAAATGAAAAGTTCCGATATTGCTGAAGTTATGGATATGAACTACCAAAGTGTTTTAAACGTACTTCAAAAAGCTTTAACAAAGCTAAGAAAAGTATCTGAAAATCAACAGATTAAAAATATTTTGAAAAAAAATTGAATTTAATAGGGTATATTTTTAAGAAGTAAATCTCTTATAAATGGAATACCTTACTAAATGAACAAGAAGCACAAATTCGATCTACATTATTTTCTAAACGATGCGTCTTTTGAAAACTGGGCAAAAGGCTTAAACAATAACGATGTCTCCTATTGGAATTCTTGGATACAAAACAATCCAGAACATCTAGAAACAGTTCATAATGCAAAATCTATAATTACGGGTATTAATTTCAATCAAGACTACCCTAGCAACATCGATGTTGATCATGCGCTATCAAAGGTTTTAGATAAAATTGATATTGACGATTCTTCAACAAAAAAAATGAAGAAAGTTCGCTCATTGAATACGGTATTATTCTCTACAGCCGCCGCAGTACTTTTAATCCTTATAAGCTACAGCAGCATTACATATTTTAATGAACATTCCACCACTGTACACAAAACCAATTACGGAGAAATAATTGATCTAAAGCTACCTGATGGTACATCTGTGGTACTTAATGGCAACTCTGAAATTTCATATGACAATGATAATCCACGCCTGTTGAACTTAAAGGGTGAAGCATATTTTAAAGTTAAACCCATACCAAGTACAAATGCCAAGTTTTGGGTAATTACCAATGACCTTAAGGTTGAAGTATTGGGCACACAGTTTCATGTGAATACCAGAAAACAAAAAACAAACGTAGTTCTTGACGAGGGTTCCATTCATTTAGAATTTAAAAATGGTGAAGTGGCAAAAATGATACCGGGCGAAATGGTTTCATTTTCAAACGAGAGTAAAAAATTACTTCATAAAAGGGTAAATATTGAAACGCCATATGCTTTATGGAGAGGCGGTACATACGCCTTTAATGAAATCCCACTTAAAGATGTTATGACCAATTTAGAACTGACATATGGTCTAGAAGTACAGTATTCAGCTGATCATTTAAAAGAAATACCCATTTCCGGTGGTATTCCCAATCAGAATTTAAATATATGTATAGCTGCCATAGAGAAGGCTACAGGAACAAGAATTATTAACAAAGGAAATATTTTACGCGTACAAGAAAACCCTATTTATTAACTAAACTATTTATTTATGAGAACAAAACAAATAAAGAGATTGCTTTTTGCAACACTACTATGTACTAGTAGCATTAGCATGATGGCGTCTGAAAAACTCAAAGAAAAAATCACTTTAAGTGAGTTTTTAAACGAGATAAGTGAAAAGCACGAAGTGTATTTTACTTACAACCCCACTCTGGTATCTTCTACCAGTTTAAACCCTGAGGAATACAAGTTCCCTGTTTTAGATAAAATCATAAATAAACTAGAACGTAAAACTAGTTTCGATTTTGAATATTTAGGAAACAAATACTATGTAGTTTATCATAAAAAACCACAAAGAGCTAAGGTTTTAAGACTAAACTCTAGTACAAACGGTATATCTGCCATGACATTGAACACTAAGGTTCAAAATAGCATTACAGGTAAGGTAACCGACGATTCAGGAATGCCTTTAGCAGGTGTGAACATCGTAGAAAAAGGAACCACAAACGGAACAACTTCAGATTTTGATGGTAATTATACCATTAATATTGAAAATGACACCAAATTAGTTTTTAGCTATATAGGTTTTGCTTCCCAAGAGGTGTCTACAGCTGGAAAAAGCGTAATTAATGTTCAATTATCTGAAGGTGTAGCCCTAGATGAATTTATTGTAGTTGGGTCTAGAACCGCTCCTAGAAGTAATACAGATACACCTTTACCTGTTGATGTTGTTGGTGTTAAAGAATTGACCTCTACCGGTCAGGCTACTTTTGACAAAGCTTTACAATACAGAATACCATCTTTTAATACCGTACAGACACCTGTAAATGATGCAACTTCATTATTGGATCCTTATGAGATAAGAAATATGGGACCAAGTAGAACGTTAATCTTAATAAACGGAAAGCGTAAAAACTTAAGTGCATTATTATACACTCAAACATCCCCAGGTCGTGGTGAAACCGGTGCTGATATTTCGGCAATACCTACAGATGCGATTAAAAGAGTGGAAATTCTTAGAGATGGAGCATCTGCTCAATATGGTTCTGATGCTATTGCGGGTGTAATGAACATTATTCTAAAAGATTCTCCAAATGAAGGTTCTGCCACGTTGAGAACAGGTATTACTTCTGAAGGTGATGGTGAAATGTTCGGTGTAGCAATCAATAATGGTTCTACCATAGGTGAAGACAAAGGTTTTGTGAATTATACATTGGATTTATCTAAAGTAAATCAAGCAAATAGACCAGGTACCGTTAATGCTGCTGGTGAAGCTGCTGATTTTGGTGCCGATATTGCAGATGTACAAGAATTCTTATCAAGACGTCCAGATGCTGGTAACATCAATGGTTCTCCAGAAACCGCTGCTGCAAAGTTCTCTGTAAATTTAGGTTATGACTTAAGCGAAAACACCACTTTATATGGTAACGCTGCATATGTCTACAAAGCTGTAAATAGTTTTGCCAACTACAGAACACCGTATTGGAGAACAGTTGATGATTTTCCTTATCTAGCTGATTTCTTTCCAGGTGACAACCCAAATACTGCAGGTGGATATGATGGTTACTTACCAACATTTGAAGGTTTATTAAGTGATTATAATGCAACAATAGGATTTAAATCAACTATTAATGATTGGAATGTTGATGCAAGCTTCACAACTGGTGGCAACTTACAAACGTATAAGGTAAACAATACCCACAATAGAAATGTTGTATATTCTCCATCTGTATTTATAGATGCTAATGGCAATGGCTCTGTTGATGACGGTGAAATTACTGAAGGCTCAGAATTATATAGAGAAAATAGCCAGCAGTCTTTTGATCCGGGAGGAACTAGATTTTCCCATAATGTTGGTAACATTGATATCTCAAGGTTACTTTCAGACAAAGTAAGTATTGGTGTTGGTGCTGAGTTTAGAACAGAAACTTTTGAAATTATAGAAGGTGAACTTGCCTCTTATGACGGTGGTGGTGCAGATTCATTTGCAGGTGCATCTCCTCAAAACTCAGGAAAATTCAATCGTTACAACATTGGTGGATATTTAAGTTTAGACTACGATGTATCTGATGCATTTTTACTAAGTGGTACTATCAGAACGGAAAACTATTCTGATTTTGGAAATACGTTCATCTATAAGTTTAGTTCTCGTTACAAGTTTAGCGATGCATTTACATTGAGAGGTTCTATTTCTTCTGGTTTTAGAGCTCCTACCCTACACCAAATTTATACTCAAAAAGCACAGTACAGCTTTGTACCGGGTCAAGGTATTCAAGTTGGTGGTCTGATCAACAACGTGTCTACACAAGCAAAACTTTTGGGTATACCTCAATTAGATGCTGAAACATCTACAAACTTTACTATAGGTTTTGGAGGAAAAATCGCTAATAAATTCAGCTATACTTTAGATTATTACAACATTAAAGTAAAAGATAGAATTGTATTAGGTAATGAAATAGGTCCTAGTGGCGACGCTACTAACGCATTAGACGTTTTATTGGCGAACAACAACTTAAGCGATGTAAGTTTCTTTTCTAACGCAATTGACACCAAAACCTCTGGTGTAGATGTGGTACTTGCCTACAAAGGAATTGAAATTGGAGAAGGCAGCTTAGATTTGAACTTATCTGGTAACTATACAATTCAGAATGAACTAGACGGTCCTGTAAAGGATATCGCCTTAGTAGCAAATTCTGGTCAATCTGTAGTTAACCAAACGCAAGAAGCCTTGTTCTTTACATCAAGACCTAGAACAAAGTGGATTTTAGGAGCTAATTATGACATCAATAAATTCGGTTTTTCATTGAATAACACATTATTCGGTAAAACCAGCTTCTTTCAACAAGGTTTAAGTACTGATGCAAATGGTAACTTTAATTTGGGTACAGAATTCGATCCAAAAGTAGTTACGGACTTAGGAGTTAATTATAGCGCTACAGATAAATTAACTATAGCCTTAAACATTAACAACTTGTTCAACGTATTACCAGAATGGAGTTTTGTTTCTCAAAATGCTGCAGGAGATGCTATCTTGGCAGATCCAGCTCAGACTCAGAACCAATCTAACCTAATTACTTTCAACCAACGTTATTCTCAAATGACGTATGATGGTTACCACTTTAGCCAATTAGGAACCATGTTCAACTTATCTTTAAATTACAAGTTTTGATTTTGATTTAGTTTATTTAATAAAAAAGCTACCTATTGATTTAGGTAGCTTTTTTTTTATTTCATCAAGAAGTAATAATTAAATCCAATTCAGAATATATTTTTCATGATAGGTATATTCTAAAAATTACCCCCTCATTTATTCAGGGTGCATAAAGCGTTGCTTTGCCAATAATACCTCCTCTGTTTCAACATGGTCATCATCTGGCACACAACAATCTACCGGACATACAGCTGCACACTGTGGCTCTTCATGAAAGCCCATACACTCGGTACATTTATCTGGAGCTATGTAATATACTTCATCACTAATAGGTTCCTGTACTTCACCCGCGTCAACTTCTTTTCCATCAGGTAAAACAACATTTCCCTCTAAAGATGTACCATCACTATATCTCCACTCATCTGCTCCTTCATAAATTGCAGTGTTTGGACATTCTGGTTCACAAGCCCCACAATTTATACATTCATCAGTTATTATAATTGCCATAATTTCTTCTACATTAAAATGCCCAAAAAAGAACGGGCATGCTTATTTTTGCACAAAGGTAATTCCTACCTATTTAGTATACAAATATAATGGCCCATAGCAACCTTACGATAACAGCTTTTGTTAAACTTGGAAATTTTCTAAGAACATTTTGTGAATTAATAGACAAAAACACCATTTCTGATCATTTAAATGACAAATGGGTAAGTTCCTTCAAATCAGAAATAGAACGAGCACATCATTATAATGGCTGGTTTACAGAAGAAAACTGCACTCATGCTTTCAAAGAATGGGGAAAAGTACTTTCTAAAGAAAATATTGAAACCTGGCTGAGTAACTACGACCTTAGCATCAACAATGAAAAGGTTGTAGCGTTAATTTTGGCCGGCAATATTCCTTTAGTAGGGTTTCACGATCTTTTATGCGTTTTAATTACCGGCAATAAAGCTTTAGTAAAACTATCAAGCAATGATCAAAAATTAATTCCACTTCTCATTGATTTTTTAATTGACACTGAACCTTCTTTAAAGGATAAAGTAATATTTACCAAAGAAAAACTTGATCATTACGATGCTGTAATTGCGACTGGAAGTAACAATACGGCACGTTATTTTGAGTATTATTTCGGTAAAAAACCAAATATTATTCGCAAAAACAGAAATTCTGTTGCCGTTTTATCAGGAAAGGAATCCCAAGAAGAGCTAACAGCATTAGGAGAGGATATTTTTAGATATTTTGGTTTAGGGTGTAGAAGCGTATCTAAAATATACCTCCCAAGGGAATATAATATTGACACTTTTTTCAAAGCAATGTTTCCGTACAATAACATTATCAATCACCATAAATACGCCAATAACTACGATTACAATAAAGCAGTTTATTTAATGAGCGAGTTTAAAATATTGGATAATGGTTTTTTGATTTTAAAAGAAGAGGAAAGTTTTGGTTCGCCAATAGCTTCATTGTTTTACGAGTACTACGAAGATGAGTCAACATTAAAAGAGAAGCTTAAGGACAATAAAGAAAACTTACAATGTATTGTTTCATCTGGTTTTGTAGAAGATGAAGTTTCTTTTGGAAACACCCAAAAACCAATGCTAAACGACTATGCCGACGGTATAGACACCATAGCATTCTTATTGAACACTTCTAAGAATTAAATAGCGATAGTAAAGAAAAATCTTCAAAAAATTCTGACCTTTGCAACCTTAAATTACACACAAGATGAAAAAACATAATTTTAGTGCCGGTCCCTGTATCTTACCAAAAGAAGTACTTTTAAAAGCTTCTGAATCTGTTATGGACTTTAATGGTTCTGGACTTTCACTTATTGAAATTTCACATAGAAGTAAAGATTTTGTTGCCGTAATGAAAAATGCAAGATCATTGGCATTAGAACTGCTAGATCTTAAAGACAAAGGCTATAAAGCATTATTTCTTCAAGGTGGTGCAAGTATGGAATTTTTAATGGTGGCATACAATTTACTGGAGAAAAAAGCAGGTTATTTAAATACTGGTACTTGGAGCGACAAAGCCATTAAAGAAGCTAAATTATTTGGCGATGTGGTTGAAGTTGGCTCATCTAAAGATGAAAATTTTAAATACATACCTAAAGGATATTCAGTTCCTAGCGGTTTAGATTATCTACATATTACATCTAACAATACAATTTTTGGTACCCAATTCAAGAAGTTTCCAAAAACCGACTGTCCTCTTGTTTGTGATATGAGCTCAGATATATTCTCAAGAAGTTTAGACTTCTCTCAGTTCGATTTAATATATGCCGGTGCACAAAAGAATATGGGTCCTGCAGGGACAACTTTGGTAGTCGTTAAAGAAGAAATTTTAGGTCAAGTATCTAGAAAAATTCCTTCAATGTTAGATTATCAAATACATATTTCAAAAGATAGCATGTTCAATACTCCACCTGTATTTGCAGTTTACACTTCTATGTTAACGTTAGAATGGTTAAAAAATCTTGGTGGTATTGCAGCTATAGAAGAAATCAACGAAAAGAAGGCAAGATTACTTTATTCTGAGATTGATCTAAATCCTGTTTTTGAAGGCTTCGCCAATGTAGAGGACCGTTCTTTAATGAACGCCACTTTCAACCTTACGGATGATGTCTTAAAAACCACTTTTGAAAGTTTGCTAAAAGAAGCCGGAATTAATGGTTTAAACGGTCACCGTTCTGTGGGAGGGTATAGAGCTAGTATGTACAATGCATTATCATTAGAAAGTGTTGGTGTATTGGTGGACGTCATGAGCGAAATGGAAAGAAGAGGATAATTGTTGTAATAGATACCGAACACAACAATAAAATTGTATTAAAACATATGAAGATATTAGCAAATGATGGAATTTCCCAAAATGGAATCACCACTTTGGAGAAAGCTGGATTTAACGTTTTAACGACGACGGTTGCTCAAGAACAATTAAGCAACTATATCAATAAAAATAAAATTGACGCATTATTGGTACGTAGTGCTACCAAAGTCAGAAAAGAATTAATTGATGCCTGTCCTACTCTAAAACTAATTGGTAGAGGTGGTGTTGGTATGGATAATATAGATGTAGATTACGCTAAATCTAAAAATATTCATGTCATAAATACACCAGCTGCTTCATCTGAATCTGTGGCAGAATTGGTTTTTGCACACCTTTATGGTGGCGCACGTTTTTTATATGATGCAAATAGAAATATGCCTTTAGAAGGTGATAGTAACTTTAAAGGATTAAAGAAATCCTACTCAAAGGGTACGGAACTTAGAGGTAAAACCTTAGGTATATTCGGATTTGGTAACATTGGTCAAGCTACCGCTAAACTTGCCATTGGCGCGGGTATGAAGGTTATATACTGTGATCCAGATGTAGCGCAGACAGACATTGAGCTTACTTTTTATAATGGTCAAAATATTACGTTCACACTAAAGAACACTGACAAAGATGATGTCCTAAAGAATGCAGACTATATTTCATTGCATATTCCCGGTCAAGAGAACTATGTTCTGGGAAAAGCTGAATTCTCCAAAATGAAACAGGGTGTTGGTATCATCAATGCCGCAAGGGGTGGTGTTTTAGATGAAGTTGCATTGATCGATGCTTTGGAAAACGGCACTGTTGCTTTTGCCGGTTTAGACGTTTATGAATCTGAACCAAAACCAGAGATTAAAATTCTAATGCACTCTAGCATTTCGCTTTCTCCACACATTGGTGCAGCAACTTTAGAGGCACAAGAAAGAATTGGACAAGAATTGGCCGACCAAATTATTTCTTTACTAAATTAAGAGCTCAATAGCATATTTTATTGACTCTTTTTCGTATTTTACGGCATAAACATTAAATTAACCATTACAATGGCAGGATTATTAGATTTATTAAATAGCCCAATGGGGCAACAATTAATTAGCGGTGTAGCTGGGCAAACAAATCAGCCTGAAGACAAAACCGCTAATGTACTAAGTATGGCAATGCCACTAATTCTTGGTGCAATGAAAAAAAACGTTTCAACACCAGAAGGTGCTCAGGGTTTAATGAGTGCATTATCAAGTAATCATAGTGGCGGAATCTTAGATAACCTAGGAGGTTTGTTTAGTGGCGGTGTAGACGAAAGTGTAATGAATGACGGTGCGGGTATTTTAGGTCATGTATTCGGAAGTAAACAACCACAAGTAGAAAGTGCATTAAGTGCAAAATCTGGTTTAGATTCCGGATCGGTTGCTCAAATATTAAAAATTGCAGCCCCTATAGTCATGGGCTTTTTAGGTAAGCAAACTGCGCAGAGCAATGTAAGTGACGGCACAGGAATGAACGCTCTTTTAGGTAGCATGCTTGGAGGTCAACCTCAAGAAAACCAAAGCCTTATCACTTCATTATTAGATGCTGATGGTGACGGAAGCATACTAGATGATGTTGCCGGTATGGTAATGGGCAGCAATAAAAAACAAGGTGGTCTTGGAGGTCTTTTAGGAGGTCTTTTCGGTAAATAACACCTAGAAATCATATAGTTAAGCCGCTTGTAAATACAAGCGGCTTTTTTTTGTATCTTATTTCTATGAAAAAGAAGATATTTAAAATTATTTACGGTACAATAGCTGCGACCTTTTGTGCATTGCTATTTAATTGTGGTACAAAGAGCGCATCAATAGCTATAAGCGAAGATGAAAAAAATGCCTTTACCCAAGTAGAAGGAGATACCGTTTCTATTTCAAGTGAAGAAACTGAATATGAAATTATTATCATAGAACCTGGTTTTAATATATGGTTGGCCTCAATAGCAAAACCTGAAGGTTATTATTCGCAAAATTTCTTGGAAAATAGAAATCAAATAATGGTTTTAGAATGGAACCAAAGAGTATTACAGCCTGCTAGATACAATCCAAATTTATATGAAATGCAAATAGATTACTCCAGACAAATTGATTATGGCTATGAAGTAAACTATAAGCTGTATAGTTATTTTATTTATTTCCAAAGAAAATACAATCAGCGATTAGGTCCTTTTATACCACGTATATAAAAAGTATATTTGGCGTTTTCAATACATGCCATGCAGAAATTAAAAGAACGCTGGGGAATCTCCAGTAATTTTCAACTTGTAATTATATTTATAGTATTTGCTATCACCGGATCATCATCTGTATATGTAGCAAAGCCTTTTCTAAATTTAATTGGTCTTCAGCAAGAAAATTTTTCGACTGCCTGGTGGGGAAGCCCTCTGTATTGGTTTTTACGAATTTTATTAATTTTCCCTTTCTATCAAGTGTTATTGGTAATTTATGGATGGTTATTTGGTCAATTTAGATTTTTTTGGGCTTTTGAGAAAAAAATGCTGAAAAGAATTGGACTTGGATTTTTATTCTAACACACTTTTGTTGGGTTTTCTTTAACAAACAGTTCTACATCTTTTAGTACTTTAGCGCTGTGAAGAGATCAATATTTACATATTTCTCAGTATTTATTTTGTTCTGCCTTATGCTGATCAAGGTAACTTCTTTTCATGTCTATTCCCATCAAGACAATAAAGTAGATACTATAGAAAATTGTAGTATTTGTGAATTGGCAGTTCAGAATCAAAACGCTGAATACACTTTAGTTGCCACATTTATATTCATATTTGCTTCAGTAATTATTATCACTGAAAAAAAACTGATACCTTTTTCAATTACAGTACCTAAAACGCTTTTCAGGTACACTACTTTTGGTCGCCCCCCACCCTTCCAAGCCTAATACCCCTTCCGAATTTTAAAATTGGTTTTCTTTTTCAACCAATTTATTATAGCGCTAAACTTATATAATGAAGTATTATTTATATGTTTTCGCAATCCTATGTAGCACAATTATTTACGCTCAAGATTGCAATTCAATATTATTAGGAGAAATTGTTGATTTCCATGACAACAGTCCGTTGAGTGGAGCAACTATTAACATAACTGGCAAAGGTTTTTCTACAGTCTCCCAACAAAACGGAAAATTTAGCTTTGAGGAGCTATGTGACGGGGTTATAGAACTTGAAATATCGCATCCAGAATGTACAACAAAGTTTATAACATTGACCATTAATGGGGATACCTATTCAGAAATTAGGCTAGAACATCACCTAGAAGAATTAAAGGAGGTCAAAGTTGTTGGTGATGTACCAAAAAACACAAATTCCGCTCAGGAAAATATTTTATCGGTTAAAGATATCGAACGAAGCAGTGGTAATAGTTTAGGAGATGCATTAAAAAAGATTGCCGGAGTATCAACCTTAAATACCGGAGGAAATATAGTTAAACCGGTCATACAAGGTTTAAACGGTAGTAGAATCTTAATTTTGAACAATAACGTTCGTATGCAAGATATGGAATGGGGAGAAGAGCATGCCCCTAATGTAGACGTAAATGCAAATCAGAATATAAGCGTTATAAAAGGTGCTGCCGCTATAGAATACGGAGGAGATGCTATCGCAGGTGTTATTGTACTTGAACCTTTACCAATAATAAGAACTGACTCCTTGTTTGGCAAAACCCAACTTAATCTTGCCTCAAATGGCCGTGGTGGTAACATAACATCTTCATTGACCAAATCATATAAATCAGGCCTTTACATTAAAGGACAAGGGTCTTTTAAAAGACTTGGGGATCTTGAAGCACCAGATTATATATTATCAAATACAGGTATTAAAGAAAGTGGGGTCTCACTTAATATAGGTAAACGAGACTTTATACAAGGATGGGAAGGTTACTACTCATATTTTAATTCGGAAATTGGCATATTGAGAGCATCACATATTGGCAATATAGATGATTTAATAACAGCCATTAATAGTAACGTACCAAGCGTGGTAAACGATTTTACTTATGATATTTCCCAACCATACCAAAAAGTTAGCCACCATTTAGGAAAGCTAAATTATTATAGAAGATTTGAAGGTTTTGGAAAATGGACCCTGCAATACGATTTTCAAAAAAACAGAAGATTCGAATATGATATACGTGTAGGCGATGATGCAGATAAAGCATCTTTAGATCTAGATTTAACCACACATTCCGTACTGACCAATATAAAATTTGATGCAAAACAAGGTCTAGATCTCAAAGTTGGAGCTTTAGGAAGGTTCCAAACCAATTTTGCCAATCCAGATACCGGTGTCCGAAGATTAATACCTGATTACGATAAATTTGATTTTGGTTTGTATTCAATAGGTAGTTATGAACTTGATACCGATTGGACGCTAGATGCCGGACTACGATATGATTTCAGCAGAATAGATTCTAAAAAATTCTACATAACTTCTCGCTGGGAAGAACGTGGTTATGATATAGATTTTGCCGATATCGTATTGGAAGATTTAGGTACGCAACTACTGACAAACCCAGTCTTTGACTATCATAACGTCTCAGGAACATTAGGTTTCCATTACGAAATATACGGAAAAGATCATTTACGGTTTAACTATGCCCTATCTCAAAGAGCACCTAACCCATCTGAATTATTTAGCGATGGTCTTCACCATTCTGCGGCACGAATAGAATTGGGCGATTTGAGAATGAACAGTGAAACTTCTTCTAAATTTTCAGCTTCACTAGAAAGAAATAGTAACAAATTTGGGTATTCTGTTGCGCCATTTGTTAATAGCATTAAAGACTTTATACTTCTTGAACCAACGGGTGTAGAATTTACTATACGTGGCGCTTTCCCCGTATGGTCTTATCGTCAGACTAATGCAGTTTTGTTTGGTATTGATGCTTCTTTATATAATAATTGGACATCAAATATTAGAACAGATCATAAGTTTGCTTGGGTAAAAGGTACAGATAGTGAAACAGACACACCCTTAATTAATATACCTGCTGCAAATTTTACAAATAGCATTACGTACACCAATACCAAATGGAGCAACTTCCTTATAAGTCTTGAAAGTCAATATGTATTTGAACAATCCAGATATCCAGAAAATATTGAGGTTTTTTCTCCTCAACAACAAGAGAACGTATTATTGGAAATTAATACACCGCCCGAAGCTTATCACCTATTGGCAATAAATACGGAAGCATCTTTTACAATTAAAAATAAAAATGACTTAACCGTAGGTCTAAGTGCAACCAACTTACTAAATACAAACTATCGTGACTACCTAAATAGGCAACGTTATTTTGTAGATGATATGGGCAGAAATATAAGTATGCGCCTAATTTTTAACTATTAATAATAATTATTACTAACAAATGAAAACAAGTAAAACTATGAAAAGAAACAGCACACTAAAAACCGTTCTAGCACTAAGTTTAATGGCAACCGTAATGACTTCATGCTCAAGTGATGACGATACCCCAGAAGTAGTAAACGAAGAAGAAATCATTACTACCATGACAGTAACGTTAACAAGCGCTAATGGTTCTGCAACATTGCAATCTCAAGATTTAGATGGAGATGGACCTAATGCTCCTGTGGTAACAGCTGATAATTTATCCGCAAATACGACCTATACTGGGAGTATTGTATTATTGAACGAAACGGAAACACCTGCAGAGGACATTACCGAAGAAGTAGAAGAAGAAGCAGACGAGCACCAGTTTTTCTTTGGACTATCTGGTTCTTTATCTGAAGTGACTTATTCTGATACCGATGAAGATGGTAATCCTGTGGGTCTAGAATTTGAATTAACAACTGGTGATGCCGGTTCTGGAACAATTACAATTACGTTACGTCATGAGCCTACGAAACCTAACGATGGTACTTTAGCAAATGCAGGCGGAGAAACAGATATTGCTCAGACTTTTTCTGTTACGGTAGAGTAGTAAAAATATAAACCACATGTAAAACTAAAAGCCTTTGATGTTTAATTCAAAGGCTTTTAGTTTTTTTATTCTTCAAATTGATACCATTCAATATCCGTGAGTACAGCCCTCCTACCTAATTTCTTAGGTGGGTAATTGGTAACCAAGTAATTAATAATTACAGCTTCATTCTCTCCCAAGTCCCATAAATTTTGGGTTTCCTGCATCCATTTTATAGTTGATTTCCAGCGTTCTTCGTTCATTCGGTTCTGCATTACCAACTTAGCGGAATGACAGTTGGTACAGTTTTGAACGGTAACCATCATTCCCGGGGCATCTATAAAACCGGTACGTACATGAATTCCATTTTCTATCTTATCGTAATCGTCCTCTTCGGGAATAGTTACCAGCTCGGTTTGTGGTGCATCCGTTTTAAATGTAGAAAAACTTGGATCAATTATTAAATACACTAAAATTATTGCACCAATGCCAATAACAGCGCAAGCTAATATTATCTTTCTGTATAATTCCTGAAAATCGCGTTTTAGCTTATTATGATTCTGATTTTTCATTTATGCGATTTTTACGGCTATCCTGTGACAAGCATTGTTTAAATACCCTTTTGGATTCCACCCAGGCAATAACATGGGTTGATTAACCCCATTGGAATCGGTAGCTTTTGCCCAAACTTCATAATAGCCCTCTTGCGGAAATGAAATATCTGCTGAGAAATGCTGCCACGCTAATCGGTTTGCAGGTTTTTCAATTGTACAATGATGCCAAGTAGCGCCAAAATCTATAGAGTATTCCATTTTGGCAACTTCTAGTTCACCTGCCCATGCATGACCTCTAATACTTAATTTTTTATTCTTTGATAAAACAGCTCCAGATTTTGGATAGGTAATTAAAGATTTTACCGGCATAGATTCAATGATACACATATCTTCATCCGCGACTTTTTCACCAGGAGCAACGGGTTTACAAGGCACTCTATATGCCGTTCCGGTCATTTTGGTACCGTCATGAACTATATTTCTAATACTAATACGTTGTAACCATTTTCCAGAAACCGAGGCAGGCCATCCTCCCGCAATGACCCGTAAAGGATAACCATGTACTAAGGGAATCTCTTCACCGTTCATTTTAAAAGCCAACAATGTTTCATCTTGTAAAGCTTTTGACATGGGCGCTCCTCTAGATATTGGTTCTTTAGTAGGATCTCTACTAAGGTGTGTATCTGCAGAATGATAACCAAAGTAGACAGCATCATCTTTAATACCGACATCTTCTAACACATCACGTAATCTCACACCTGTCCAACTAGCACAATACACCGCACCCACAGTCCACTGATTTCCTTTTGCAGGCGGATCAAATTCGCTTCTACCATTACCACCACACTCTAAGGTCAATTGATAGGTATGATGCTTAAATTTTGACTTTAGCTCAGACAACGTATATGTTTTCTCCTGTTTAACAGATTCTCCGTCTATGGTAAGTGTCCAAGTATCAACATCTATGTCTTCCGGAATCAATCCGTTATTTCGAACAAAAATAGATTTATTTGGAGTTACCCTATCATCTAAAAGATGAGCTTGAGCCTCAATATTCCAAGGCTTATCGTTTAGTACGACCATGCCTTTATCCTTATTGAATAGCTTAAACGGGTCTGATTCTTGTAACGCCACAGGTGTGTAGCCCAAAGGCATAAATTCTTTATAAATAATATCCACTCCTAGTAAAGCGGCAAGACCACTTAGACTAGATTTTGCAACAAAATTTCTTCTCTTCAAAACTCATGTTATTTGAGTTAAAGTTAAGAGTTTCTATAAAAATAAAGGTGGATTTTACACTTCAATTGTACGCCCTTTTTTAGAAGGCTTGAACACATATGTATACAACCACATTAGCGTAAACGAAGGTATGATATCAAAACCAGGAACAATTTCTTCTATAAAAGTGAAAACACCTGCAGCTTGACCTATTTTTCCTTTATACATACGTGTCATTAACCACGCAGAAAGTGGAGCCCATACCACATCTGAAAATTCACCGACGAAAGGTATAGCAAAAGAAAGCATACCTATACCATCAAATAGCAACCCCATGAAAAGTTGCTTGTATTTTTTTTCTTTTAAAATTGACATACTTAAAAATTAGTTATTCTAACTTTAGAATACAACAAAGATGCCAAATTTTACAAAAAAATCTTCTCAACGTGCAGAGATAGTAATTAGGAAAGTTTAGCACTAATTAACTTCAAGAATTCATTTCTAGTCTCAATTTTTTCAAATTGACCTCTAAAACCAGATGTTGTAGTTACAGAATTTTGCTTTTGTACACCTCTCATCATCATACACATATGTGAAGCTTCTATAACAACGGCCACTCCCTTAGGCTTTAAAGTATTATTTATACACTCTAAAATATCATGCGTTAACCTTTCCTGTACTTGTAACCTTCTTGCAAAAACATCTACCACTCTTGGAATTTTACTTAATCCTACGATATGACCATTTGGTATGTAAGCAATATGTGCCTTTCCAAAAAATGGCAACATATGATGCTCACATAGAGAATACAGCTCAATATCTTTTATAATGACCATGTCATCATAATCTTCTTTGAACATTGCCCCTTTCAAAATTTCAACGGCATCTTGCTTATAACCTTGAGTTAAAAATAGCATTGCTTTTGCAGCACGTTCAGGTGTTTTAACTAAACCCTCTCTTGCTACATCCTCACCAATTTCATCAATAATAGATGAGTACCTACTTTTAACTTCATCGGTAATTTCAAGATTATATTCTTCTAAATTTCTATACGGGGACATATTTTATATTTAATGTTTAACCTAATTAAATTTAGGTTGAACAAATTTAATATTTCTTTCATCAACAAACGTAAAAATATCATAAATAGTTCATATTGCTATATAGTCTTAAATAATGGCTCCAGAACATTGGGCTAAATGATCACTAAATGAAAATTACAGTTTTTAACGTGCCCCTTTTTCATTAATTTTGAATTTCAAACTATCACAACTCTAAACTAAACTTAACTCATGATAAAAGCTTCTAACATTCATAAATATTACGGAGAATTAGAAGTATTAAAAGGAGTTGACCTCCATATTAAAAAAGGAGAAATAGTATCTATAGTTGGTGCTTCCGGTGCCGGTAAAACTACCTTATTACAAATTTTAGGAACTTTAGACGTTCAATCAAATAGAAAAGACAGTACGTTACTGATCAATGGTATTGAAACTACGGAACTAAATGATAAAGATTTAGCAAAATTTAGAAATGAACATATAGGATTCATTTTTCAATTTCACCAATTATTACCAGAATTTACGGCCATTGAAAATGTATGCCTACCTGCATTTATAAAAAAGACGCCAAAATCTGAAGCTGAAGATAGAGCCAAAGAACTATTAAACTTCTTGGGCCTGGGTCACAGATATGACCATAAACCTTCAGAATTATCGGGCGGAGAACAACAGCGGGTAGCGGTTGCCCGTGCGTTGATCAATAACCCTTCAATAATTTTTGCTGATGAACCTAGTGGAAATTTAGATTCAGAAAGTGCAGACAACCTGCATAAATTATTTTTTGAGCTTCGTGAAAAGTTTGGACAGACCTTTGTAATTGTGACCCACAATGCTGAATTGGCAGAAATGGCAGATCGTAAATTAACCATGGTAGATGGTAAAATTGTAGACAAGGAAATAATAATAGCATAACCAAGATCCGTATGCTTCAAGAGCTACTTTCATTTATAATAAAACCTGTCTATACACAAGATATTGAAAGTTCTTTATTAGAAAAATTGAGAGTTCTCTTCAAGCTTTTAATTATTGCATTAACGGCAAGTATTCTATTATTAATGGTAGCTGCAGTTTTAGAAAGTATTCTAAAGCTTGAGATGGGCAAACATGCCATGGATGATTTATTCGAAAACTACTCAGTGGCACTTATTTTCTTTTTAGCAGTAATTGTAGCTCCTTTCTTTGAAGAACTGTTATTTAGAGGTCCGCTTGTCTTTTTTAAAAATTCAAAATTTTTTAAACCAATTTTCTATTTGTTTACAATTGCGTTCGGCTTTATGCATATCAGTAATTTTGAAATGAGCACTCAGGTTTTACTTTTTTCTCCATTGTTGGTTGCACCACAAATTAGTGTAGGTTTTCTTTTAGGCTACATACGGGTAAAATTTGGTCTGTTATGGTCCATGGCGCTACACGCCATTTACAATATGGTTTTAGTGGTTCCTGTGCTAATTATGCAATTGTTAGATATTTCTATTGAATGACAAAAAGTGAGCTAAAAATATTTCTTGACGAAAAGGTTTTTGAATACAATAAACCTGAATTCTTAGAAACCGACCCTATACAAATTCCGCATCTTTTCACACAAAAAGAAGATATTGAAATCAGTGCTTTTCTAACGGCAACCATTGCTTGGGGTAACAGAAAGAGCATCATCAATAATGCTCATAAGTTAATGGAAAAAATGGGACAAAGTCCGTATGACTTTGTGCTTAACCATACCGATGATGATTTAGATAATTTATCAGGATTTGTTCATAGAACTTTCAATGAAAATGATTTAAGATATTTTATAAAGAGCTTAAAGAATATTTACCTTCAACACCAAGGTCTTGAAGGTATTTTCACAACTCTTCAAGACAAAAATTCTCTACAGCCCACCATTTCAAAATTCAAGAAAATATTTTTTGAGTTACCATATGAGCAACGCACAACAAAGCACGTATCTGACCCTTTAAAAGGTTCTGCCGCCAAAAGGATAAATATGTTTTTACGTTGGATGGTTAGAGATGCAATCACCAATGTAGATTTTGGCATATGGAAAGGAATACCTACCTCAAAGTTATCTTGTCCATTAGATGTACATTCAGGTAATGTAGCTAGAAAATTAGGTTTGTTAAAAAGAAAACAAAACGATGCGAAAGCATTAGCCGAGCTAGATAAAAGCTTAAGAAAACTGGACCCTTTGGATCCAGTTAAATATGATTTTGCCCTTTTTGGCTTAGGTGTTTTTGAAAAATTCTAGTTTATGGCTTCTTTCTCAAATCTTTTATCGGTCAGTGTTTTCATAAAAGCAATAATCGCCTTTGATTCTGTAGTCGTTAGATGTAAAGAGTCAGGTGGTAATGTTTGGTAAGGTACATCTAGGCCCATGCCCTGACCACCACCAACATTATAAAACTCCACTACTTCCTCTAAAGTTTCATACACCCCGTTGTGCATATATGGTCCGGTTAATTCTACATTACGCACTGTTGAAGTTTTAAAAAAATGCTTCTTCTCCTCTACTTCATAAGGATAATACTGCCCCCAATCATCATCTAAAACAGGGTTTTCAAAACTTGCATTTTTGGGCACGCCCAAATTTTCAAATTCGCTTTCCATATATTTAGGAGGCACCGTACCGTTAAATGCCGGTGGAAAATGACAAGTGGCACACGCCGCTTTACCCATAAAAAGATTAAAACCGGTAATCTCTTCGGTAGTCATGGTTTCTTCTAGCCCATTCATGTTCCGGTCGAATTTAGAATCGAACGGAGCTAAACTTCTTATATATGTTGCAATGGCATTACGCACGTTCATATCGGTAATTTTGCCATCGTAAAGCGAATCAAATTGAACTTTATACACTGATTTATCTTGAATTTTCTCTTCTAATTTTTCCAAATCGATGTGGAACTCATTTTCATTATTGGTGACTCCAACAATTTGATCCTCAAGACCATCTGCCCTACCATCATAAAACAAAGAACGTTGGTAAACGGCATAGGTTAATGTTGGAGAATTACGTTGCAAATCTTGTCCATTTATACCTTTAGCAATTTTATGCCCGTCGGTAAATGCTTTTTCCGCAATATGGCAAGTCGCACAACTAATAGTACCGGAGCCGGATAAATCCGTATCATTGAACAACTGTCTTCCTAACTCAATTCTTTCTTCAGTTATATCTGGTGCTCTTTGTGTGGAGAACATCTTCATATTGAAAAAGTTCTTGTCAAAAAGATTGGTCACCTTAGGGTCTAAAGCCCTTGATTGGCTTAATTCAATTCCCCAATCATTAGCAGTCTTATCCACTAGATCCAATTGCGTATTGGTATGCAATTTTATAAACGAGTATCGATCAAATTCATCAAAATTGGCACTTTGTAAATCATCAATGGTGGAAGAAATTTCTTTTTTCCAATGTACATATAAGGTATTATACCTAAAAGCCTCTTTATAAATATCCAAAACTGTTTGTAGCGTTTCATAATTATAAACAGCTTCGTTCATTGAGTTTGCCAACATTGGAGAATCAAAACCTGTAATACCTTTAGTAGCCACATTTACAATGGCATCTCTTATCATTTTTAAATGATGCCTATCTCTTTGGGTGATGAGAATATGATTTTTTCGTACAAACGGAATTCTAATCTTTAAATACTCTAATACAGTATTCAAATCTTCATTGGAATATCCTTCTTCACTGTAAAGGAGCTCTTCCAATACTTGAAAACTCTTTGGTTTTTGTTTTTTAATATCGGTATGGTCGTCTATTTCTACCTTAAGCAAATTAGGCGCATTCATTGAGATATAATTCTCATAATCATACGCAATAAGCATAGGCTCTACCCTTTTATACCATTCCCTACTTTTTAAAAACAGTTCTTTGTTCTTTGAGAGCGATTGTGCGGTATCTATTTGCTGCATGTAATAAGAAGTACTATCCAATGCCAAAAAATAATGTTCCCTTATAGCATTGTTGAACATAGATTGATCATTAGCATTTATAGCTAACAAAGGTTTTGTTTCTTCATTCTTGCAGGAAAGAAAAAAACAAACAAATACTATCAAAATCCATTTATAATTAAATGCGCTCATGTTTCACTTTGAAATTAATATGAATAGAAAAAGGTTCCCAGTGAAGGGAACCTTTAAACTTGGTACAATTACATCACTTATCTAGGTAAGCCAGTCAATTTGAATAAAACTGAACCTTCTAATGCAGCACTGCCTTCACTAATTGCTGTTGGGTCAACAAATTTTAGTCCGTCTGCCCTTACAGCTGTATCAGGAGTGGTACTAAAATTCCAACCATGTACTTGAGCCCCACCAATAAAGGTTGGTTCAGATGCACCTATGATATCGGTAACATCGATCAAGCCGGTTATTTCCCACATACTATCGGTATTACCAATACCAACACTTGCAGCATATGTTTGGTTACACTCCATAACTTCAACAAAGTTGCCCGTATTTAGGTCTAATTGCCATAACTTGGCAAAACCTGTGATATCTGCATTTAAATCTCCATAACCATTTGGATCTTCTTGAATGTAAGCATAGTTCTCAGTTACCAAAATGTTATCTGGAGAATGCATTCCATCACCTTTTCCACCTTCTAAGTCACCATCAACCACAACAGTTAATTTAGCAGGAGCCGTTGGGTCTTCAGAATCTAAAACTAGTTTGTAAACACGACCAAAACCTGTACCTCTTAAGTTAAGGTCCGGATTATCACCACGTATTCTACCGGTAGCATTAAAATATACTTCTCTTTGAGCATCGGCAGAACCTCTTCTCCAATCGATATCTTCAATTCTTTGAAATCCTATAGCACCCAAATCAATAGCTTCTTGGTTCAACTCATCTATAGTTCTTTCAGTAACTTCTACCCATTCTACATCGTATTCAATGTCTTGAGCCATACCCATTTCAAATAACTGACCGCCTTCTCCAGGAGCTGATTCTACTGGGTTTGTACCTCTAAGTACATAAAGTTTACCTCCATAAAGGTCACCTCTTTGACCAACGTACATTCCAAAATGAGCTTGCGGATAGGTATTATCGCTATGGTCATCACCCATAAAAACTACCGTTTGAGAAAAATATGCATCTTTTCCAATAACAACAGCGTTTTCAGTTGACCACTCACCCAGTGCAGGTAATCTTTCTACTTCTACCCTGTCTTCTTTTGCTCTAAAAGGGTTTACTTTAAATACACCTTTAGCGTTACCGCCCCATTCTCCACCAGAAAGGTATAAAGGACCAAACCCGTGCTCTTCAACAGTAATTGAAGATCCAGAACACATTGCCGTAAAAGCAGTAGCTGTAGAATTTACTATATAATCTCCTTGTATAGGCTGTAGTTCAGAATTCAACATAATTCTTGCAATGGAGTAATCTGCTTCTAGATTATTGATCAAAGCATAGTTGCCATCTTCGGTAGGATATAGTGCAGCACCATCCATATAAGAACCATAAACAAAAGTAGAATCAGATTCTAAGATATCTGCAGAAGACATGATCATATTAAGGTCGGCAGAACCTGCAAAAGCACCTTTTAGTTCAAATAGTTCGTTTGGAGTTACGGAACTAGTTAATGGAATAGATTCTTCTAGAGTCAAATCTTGTCCGTCAGCACCATCGGCACCATCAGCTCCGTCTGCGCCATCAGCTCCGTCTGCGCCATCAGCACCGTCTACACCGTCAATACCATTTGTACCATCTACACCGTCTTCTCCATCACAGCTCATTACAGCTAATCCTAAGCAAGAAAGGAAAAGGGCTTTAAATAGTAAATTTTTCGTTTGTTTCATTATCAATATAGTTTTTAGGTTATGAATTCCAAAACTATATAGATAACCTGTAAGTAAGGTATTCTAAAAATTAGCAATAAATGAACTAAACCTTATGATAATGTTAACATGTAAATTTAACTTGAAATCGAAGTGATCAAATCTTGAACTTAACTTTAAATTAAGATTTAACTACTTGTTTTTCAAGTAATTACACTACAATACCTAAATCACCTAATGACAATAACTGTTCTTGTCCACCTTCTCTTATCGATTTGTAAATAGCCTCTACAATTATCATATCTCTTTTTCCCATTTCACCAGGAGCCAAGTTTTTACTGTCCAACAAAATATGCTTTGCAAAATCATCCATCTGTAAAGCCTGTTGTCTTTTATGTGGAAACTTTAAGACATCTCCATTAGAAGTTCTACCACTTATTGGTCCGTAACTATGGGCTGGATCTAACTCAAACCAACCTTTACTACAATGACATTTTAATCTATTACCATTTGCATTATGCGAAGTCATCATATGTGCAACAGCACCATTCTCAAATTTAAACTGAGCTGTAATGGTCTCATCGGTATCCTTAAAATAATCTGGTCTAGTACTAAATTCTTGTGCAGAAACTGAAATAGGGTTTTGACCTGTACCATAGATACTGGTTTGTATAGCATACACACCCATGTTCATGAGCGCTCCGCCACCAGATAATTTTTTATTTAATCGCCATTGATCTGGATTACCGTTAGAAACATATCCTGCATCAGATGAAACAAACAATACATCACCAAAAATTTTTTCCCTAACGTATTTTTTGACTTCATGGGTATAAGGGTCGCTTTGCATTCTATAACCAACAGAAAGCTTAACCTTATGTTCACTGCACGCATTCATAATTGCATCACATTCCGCAACACTTACGGCCATTGGTTTTTCACAGATCACATGTTTACCTGCCTTTGCCGCACGAATACAAAATTCCGCATGCATACTGTTGGGTAATACTACATAAATAACATCTATACTGTCATTATCCGCAATGGTATCAAAATTCTCATAATTATAAATATTCTCTTTGGGTATATTGTATTTCTCTTGCCAAACAGATTCCTTTTCTTTGGTACCGGTTACAATTCCTGCCAAATAACAATGCTCCGTATCCAATAAAGATGGTGCTAATTGATAAGTACTGTAGCTCCCTAAACCAACCAAGGCTACACCCAACTTTTTACTACTTTTATTAGTTGTAAAGGCATTTGCCAACGGCATATTGGCGATAAAAGCGGATCCTAACAGGCCTTTAGTAGCCAAACCATTAAATGATCGTCTTGTAAGTTGTTTCATGAGTATTAGTTGTATGAATTAGAAAAGTAAATAATTATCAGGTAATTCCATAATTAATTAGGTTGTATTAACATTATGAATAACAGCTAAAAAATTTTAAACATATAATTTTTAAAACCATCATAATTACGGATTTGACATTTAAAACTCAATCGGTCCGAACAACGAATAAAATAGCACAATAATGCTTATTTTCGTTTTACAATAGAACCTTATCAAACCATGAAAAAAATAGTACAATTTACCTTTTGTTTGGTCACTGCATTTGCCTTTGGCCAGTCTAGGGAATTACCCGTAGACACCGTTATCACAACACAACATAACGCTACCATTAATGGCGCTAGTTTTTCGTACACCGCACAGACCGGGACCCAACCTGTGTGGGATGAAAATGCAAAACCCATAGCCTCTTTGCATTATACCTATTATACTAGAAACAACATCAAGGATCGTGCTGCTAGACCGCTATTGATTTCATTTAATGGAGGTCCAGGATCAGGTTCGGTATGGATGCATTTAGCGTATACCGGACCAAAGGTTTTAAAAATTGATGATGAAGGATATCCTGTTCAACCTTATGGTGTAAATGACAATCCACATTCAGTTTTAGATATTGCGGATATCGTTTATGTAAATCCTGTAAACACAGGTTATAGCAGAACTATCCCTGCAAGCGGAAAAGAAGTAGACCGCGACAAATTCTTTGGCATAAATGCCGATATTAAATATTTGGCAGAATGGCTGAACACCTTTGTAACCAGAAACAACAGATGGCGCTCGCCAAAATATATAATCGGGGAAAGTTATGGGGGCACACGTGTAATGGGTCTTTCTTTGGCTTTACAAAATCAGCAATGGATGTATTTAAACGGTGTCATAATGGTTTCACCGGCTGATTATAAAGTGATACGCAATTCCGGACCCGTTGCCGAAGCAATAAACCTACCTTATTATACTGCGGCGGCATGGCATCACAAAGCTTTACCACCAGCCTTACAGAGTAAGGATCTTTTAGAAATTCTACCGGAGTCTGAAGCATATACAATTGATAAGCTTATACCGGCATTGGCTAAAGGAGGATTTTTAGAGGCTTCCGAAAAAGAGGCTGTAGCAGATAAAATGGCTTATTACTCAGGATTGAACAAAAAAGACATTCTTGACCACAACCTTTCCGTACCTACTTCTTTCTTTTGGAAAAATCTTTTAAAAGATAAAAGCGGGCATACCGTAGGACGCTTAGATTCAAGATATTTGGGAATAGATAAACAACTATCTGGAACAAAGCCAGACTATAATTCTGAATTAACATCTTGGCTACATAGCTTTACCCCTGCCATTAACTATTACTTACAGGAAGAGTTAAATTTTAAGACCGATGTAAAATATAATATGTTCGGTCCGGTACACCCTTGGAACAATGACGATGACAACACCAGGGATAATTTAAGACAAGCAATGGCACAAAACCCATATTTAAATGTTTTGGTACAATCTGGCTATTATGATGGAGCTACCACCTACTTCAATGCAAAATATACCATGTGGCAAGTAGACCCAAGCGGACGCATGAAAGATAGATTTAGTTTTAAAGGATATCGTTCAGGTCATATGATGTACCTACGAAGAGAAGATTTAAAAACTGCAAATGATGATATTCGCGATTTCATAAATCGTACTATTGCAACAGGAAAAAGTGCAAAGTATTAGAAAACTACCTTTCTAGAACAGTACTGGACATTCCCAATACAAATAGCGAGTTGATCTCTGTTGTTTTTATTGGGAATTTCATTTGATGACGGTAATCTACAGTTTTTGTAGCATCTTTAAATAATTGCTCCCTTTTACGTTGTTTTCTTTTTTTGAAAATATCAATTGTAGCACCAATTGTTACACCACCCAATACGGTAGCTAACAAATCTTTATTGCTCCATCCTCCATATTGATTTTGATCAATAGCCTCTTTGGCCAAACCAATAAGCAAACTTCCACCAACTGCACCAACAAAAGTCCACGTTCTGTCTCCATCTGAAATTTCATTCGCAACCCCTGCCCCCACAAGACCATATAAATTACCTCCTAAGTAGTGAAGAACCTTATCTTGCTCAATTTGACCGTAAGCTTTAACAGCTAAAAATAGCAGAAGAGAAATAGTTAGTATCTTTTTCATACTGCGCAAAGATAAAAATTCTAATAGATGCCTTAGGTTAAATAATGACAAGTAATAACCCGTCAAATTCATCATAGGCCAATTTTATATTATCTTAGGATTTTAAATTAGAATATGGAAATAAAAAGTTTTATCAAAAGTCTTACAATAATGCACCTATTCCTATTAATAGGCTTAAGCATTTTTACCCTTTGGGTATTTTTACAGATCAATTCTTTTAATACGAGTACTACAGGGCAAGGGGTCTTTTTATACATGGTACCCGTATTTGCAATGTTAGGGTATTTTGGCAGTCAATGGGTCTTCAAAAAAATGACTTCCAATATTAAATCAGAAAGTCGTTTAGAAGAAAAGCTAAAAAAGTATCAATCTGCTTTACATATCAAATATGCCCTTATTGAAATCCCTGCCTTCATAGGATTGTTTGCATATTACAATACTGCCAATGCCCTTCCATTGGTCATTTCTGTGTGCTTATTGGCATATTTGGCAGCGCAAAGACCAAATAAGGCGAATATTATAAACAACATCCCATTAAAAGCAGAAGAAAAAGAACAAATTCAACAATCATAATAAAGATGAATAGAATAAAAACAATAATGTTTACGTGTATGTTATCTATTTTAGGATTAACCTCTGTAAATGCCCAAGATTGGCCTGATCTAAATCATTTTGAAGTTGCTAATGATACAATAGAACAAGCCAAAGAAAACGAAAATCGGGTGGTGTTTATGGGCAATTCCATTACAATAGGTTGGCTAAAAACGCGTCCGGAGTTTTTTAAGGGCAAGCCCTATATTAATCGAGGTATCAGTGGTCAAACTACGCCACAAATGTTAATACGATTTAGACAAGATGTCATTGATCTTAAACCAAAAGTGGTAACAATATTGGCAGGCACCAATGATATAGCAGGTAATACAGGACCATCTACCCTAAAAATGATTATTGACAATATTAAAGGCATGGCAGAAATGGCGCATGCAAATGACATTAAGGTAATTCTTTCCTCTACCCTACCGGCCTACGATTATCCTTGGAAGCCAGGTTTAGAACCTGCTGGAAAAATTATAAAGCTTAATGAGATGATAAAAGAATATGCCAATACGCATGGACATATCTATTTAGATTATTTTTCAAAAATGGTTGATGAGCGTAATGGACTTCCAAAAAAATATGCCAGAGATGAAGTACACCCAACAGCTGAAGGCTATATGGTTATGGAGCCATTAGTTGAAGCGGCTATCTCTGAAGCTTTAAAAAATTAAAGCTTTTAATAAGCAGGTAATCTTATTGTTGATTACAACAATTGAAACCACCTAAGATTTGATTATTTTTGATAAATTTTGATCACTATAAAATGAAAAAAACACTATTCTTATTGGTCGCAACGGCCTTATCCTGTAATTCTTCCCAAAAAACCATTAAAGAAAACGCTACTGAAGAACCACAAATTTCCTCTGAAATTACTTACGCAGAAACAATTACCGAAGCTGAACTAAAAGATCATTTATATATCTATGCATCGGATGAGTTTGAAGGTAGGGAAACCGGACAACCAGGTCAGAAAAAAGCAATAGCCTACTTAAAGGCCGAATATGAAAAGTTAGGTATTCCTGCAGCAAAAGAAGATGGCAACTATTTTCAAGAAGTACCTTTAGAGATAAGTAAACTACCTATAGGTAAACTAAGCTTGAACAATACGGATTTTATCATAGGTGAACACGTACTTACTTTTGCTGCTGCAAATTCTTCAAATGATGAAATTGTTTATATAGGTTATGGTATTGATGATACGGTATACTCTAGTTATGACAATGTAGATGTTACAGATAAAATTGTACTATTAAAATCTGGTGAACCCATAAAAGAAGATGGCACTTACGTTATTTCAGGCACTTCAGAAAAATCTATTTGGAGCAATATGTCAGAGTCATTGACCAAGCGTATACAAATTGCAGTTGACAAAGGTGCCAAGGGAGTATTATATTACGATAAGGACAATTTCAGCAGATTTAAACGCAGATTTGAATCTATGAAGCAAAACAACAGTGGTAGAATGGAAGTTGTAAATAATGACGCCCCTGAGTTTTACAGTTTATTTATAGACCAAACCCTTGCAGAAAGTATTTTACCGACCATAGAAAAAGAAAACGATTCTAAAGTTTTAACTGAAAAATTGACTTTGAGATTTGAAAGTTCTAATGACAAGGTCTCTTCAGAGAATGTTGTTGCCATCATAAAAGGTTCAGAAAAACCAAATGAATTTTTAGTGATATCTTCTCATTTAGACCATATTGGCGTAAGTGGTGATGGTCAAATAAATAATGGAGCAGATGACGACGGATCGGGTACTGTTGCCCTATTGGAAATTGCAGAAGCCTTTAAAAATGCAGTCGATGCAGGCAAGGGACCAAAAAGGTCTATAGTATTTTTACATGTCACCGGCGAAGAAAAAGGATTATTGGGATCTCAATATTACACTGATGTTGACCCTATTGTGCCCCTAGAGCAAACCGTAGCCAATTTAAATATTGACATGATCGGTAGAATTGACCCAAAACGTGAAGGAGACAGAAATTATATTTACTTAATAGGTTCTGATAAGCTTAGTATTGAATTACACAACCTATCAGAAGAAGTGAATAAGAAATTCATGAATATTGAATTGGACTATACCTATAATGACGAAAACGACCCTAATCGTTTTTACTATAGAAGTGACCACTACAATTTTGCTAAAAATAACATTCCGATCATATTTTATTTTAATGGTACGCATGCTGACTATCACAAACCAAGTGATACACCAGATAAAATCAATTATGATCTATTGGAGAACAGAACTAGGTTAGTATTTTACACTGCTTGGGAAATAGCCAATAGAGAGCAAAAATTAAAGGTAGATTAAGCATCAGCCTATTTAAATCCAATAAGCCTGGCACTTTGTGTCAGGCTTATTTTTTACATAAAAACTGACAATCAACACCTTTAAAACAAAAAAGTCTTGGAATAAATCCAAGACTTTCTATCTGCTTTAGGGTGGAAGACCGGGTTCGAACCGGCGACCCTCGGTACCACAAACCGATGCTCTAACCAGCTGAGCTACAACCACCATTTGTAAGCGAGTGCAAAGATAATTTTTTTCTTTAGTTCTAACAAATAATAAATTGAAATTTGAAGAAATAAATAATTTTAATAAACGTTTAATTAATTTATTTATAACTTGAAGTTTTAAATAAAACAACCTACTTAGCCCCTAATGCGTTCTAAATCAAATTATAAATATAATTTTTTACTCATTGCATTAACATGCCTAAGTTATACTACCTGTTTTTCTCAAATTGATAGTGTTCAATTTTATAAATCAAAAATTTCTGAATTAACAGGAGGACCAGACTTTACTGAAGACAATACCGCATATATTGATAACCTAAATTACTTATCCTATTATTCAAGGTTAATTGAGCAAGACTCCATGCTCGTTTATTCTGAAAAGGCACTTGAACTAAGTTTAAAGAACAACTACAAACAAGGAGAGCTAGAAGCTTTGACCAATTTAGCTACTTTATTTCTTTATACTGGGGATACCAATAAATCAATAGAATATGCATTACAGGTCATTGAAAGTCCCTTATTGTCGACTTACCCAAAAACTGAAATGAAGGTCTACAATGTACAAGGACAGGCTAATTTTTTCAAGCAAGATTACCCTGCCACATATGCTAATTTTTTACATGCACTTTCAATTGCAGAAAAACAAAACGATTTGTTTTTTCTGTTTAGAATGAACATGAATTTAGGCACAATTTTCAGCAAATTGGAAAATTATAACGAAGCTTTAGCATATTACGACAAGGCATTAGAAGTGACCCATAATTTAAAGGATCCTACTAAAGATGTAATGCTATTAAGTAATCTAGCATATTTAAATATTAAACTAAACAATTTAGATGAAGCAAAAATTCACCTAGATAAATGTTTAGAGTTATTTGAAAGTCAAACCAATAAAACATGGCTGGCTTGGACACAATATACCCTAGGGTATTATAATCAAGCAAAAAATAACTTTGACATCGCTTTAGATTATTATAAAAAAGCAATGGTGCTGCATGAAAACTTTAACGATGTAAAAAGCAAAGCCGATATTATATACGGTATAGCTGGCACCTATCTAAGCAAGGACAACCTACCCTTGGCAGAAGAAAACATCTTAGAAAGTATAGCATTATATAAAGCATCTAATCACGATAGTGGCTTAGAACAAGCATATCGTATTCTATATCAAATTAAAAAACAGCAAAATGATGTTGCTGAATCTTTGAAGTATTTAGAGATGACCGAAAAATTATCATATGATAATTTCAAGAAAAAGAATACACGAAATTTAACTATGCTTAATGCACGATTAAATTATGAAAAGGAAACTGAAGAACTCAAAGCCCAAAGTGAGCTGGCACTAAGTCAACAACGCAAATACATTAAATGGGCATTAGCTGCACTACTTACATTGATTATTATAGTATTCATTATTTTAAATGCCAATAGACGAGAAAAAATATTAAATAAAAAACTGGCCAAACAGGCAGAAGTATTAAATGAGAATCAAAATGCGCTTAAACAAATAAATCACAATCAGGATCGATTATTCTCAATAGTAGGACACGATTTAAGGAGTCCAATTATATCCTTAAATGAAATATTGGGTCTTTACCTAGAAGACCCGGAAGGAAAAGAATACTTTGAAAAATTTGCTCCACAGTTAAAAGAAGATATTGAACAAGTGCAGTTTACCATGGACAATCTTTTACACTGGGGGAAAACACAAATGCAAGGTAGCACCGTAAATATTAAAAGTATATTAGTTAAAGAAGAACTAGATATAATCCTACAACTATACAGAAATGAAATTAAAAAGAAATCCATAGTTGTTAATAATCAAGTAGCTGCTAACCATAGTGTCTTTGCCGATTTACAACAATTTAATATCATTTTCAGAAACCTAATTAACAATGCCATTAAGTTTACCCCAAATAATGGTATGATTACGATTTCCACCAAAATAAAAAATAAGAACTTAGTTATTGAAGTGTCTGACACAGGCGTTGGCATGACAGAGACCGATGTTCAAAAGCTTTTTAGTTCTTCTGAAAATTTCTCTAGTTATGGCACAAACTCAGAAAAAGGTACCGGCTTAGGTCTAAGGCTTGTAAAAGCTATGGTTATTAAAAATAATGGAGAGATAATGGTGAAAAGCGAACCTAACAAAGGCAGCCAGTTTATTGTTGAGCTTCCCATAGATATCAATTAGAAAGAAACTTCTAAGTTCATTATAATTTGTTTACAAGAACATCACTAACAAAACCATATTTTGGGCTAATAATTCATCCTTGATTTAAGAAATCATCGACCAACTACACGTTTAAGACGTTAAAACACACAATAAAGCGCATTTCACAACATTTATTCTATATCCCTAGCCTACTAACCTAATTTTAAACCAAGTTATAGGGATTACCATGAATTTTAGCAGAATAACCTCAAGTTTAAAATACAACCTACTAAAGGGTTGGCTTGGTGTGTTCTTATTTTCCTGCATTATAGCTCCTAAAGCCTTAGCTCAAAATACTAAAAGAGATACGCTACTGCAAGAAATAAAGGAATTTAGAAATTCTAATGTTTTCGATACCAGAGATACACTATATATTCATAATTTAATAAATCTTGCCACTGAACATCGCTATCATAATCTTGACAGTCTTTTAATTTTAAGTAAACAAAGTCTTGATTTAAGCAAAAAATCCAAATATGTAAATGGTGAGATAAGTTCTCTTCACGCCATTGGAGGTTACTATTCTGATAAAGGCAAAATAGACCAAGCAATTACCTATTTTGAAAAAGCCTATCAGCTTGCCAAAAAAAATAATAACAATTCTATTTTAATCATTAGAACGTTAAATGATTTGGCCAAAGAATATGGTTACAAAGGAGATTATTCAAAAGCTTTAAAATGGTACTTGGCAACCATTGAAATAGCCGAAAAAAACAATGATAAAAATTCCATTTCCATTGTAAATGACAACATTGCGCATTTATACCTTGAACAAAAAGATTATGAACAAGCTATGGTCTTTTTACAAAAATCAAAAGCAATACATGAAGAAGTAGGTAACCCAGTTTTTATGGCCGAGACCTTAAGTAATATCGCATCTACTTACGCTGATATGAATGAGCTTGAATATGCCATGTACAATATCAACATAAGTATTGCAACTTTTGAAAAAGAAAAAATTCTAGAATGGCTTGCGTTCTGTTATGAAATTAAAGGCAAAATCTATTTAAAAAAGAACAAGAATACTTGGGCGCTTTATTGGTATAAACAAAGCGAATTATTACATAAAGAAATAGAGGATGACCGTGCCAAAATAGACCTCTTAATTGGTATGACCGAGGCTTACATGAACCAAAGTAAAGATAGTATTGCCGAGGCTTATGCCTTAAATGCTTTTGATCTATCAAAAAAAATTGGGCTTAGAATCGGAATAAAGAACAGCGCTAAGAAATTAGCACAATTACATAAGAAGAAAAAAGATTTTGAAAAATCATTATGGTATCATGAAATTTATCAGGTAACCTATGAATCATTAACGCAAACCGGAAATGAAAAAGCATTGAATATGCTTAAAACAAAAATGGAATATGATCAACAAAAACAACAGTTGATCGATGATAATGAAAAAGCATTGGCAAAGCAGAAGATATTTGTATACGTAGCCATTATAATACTTATCATTTTTGCCATTATTATGTTCATAATTCATAGAAATGAACAACAGCAGAAAAAATTAAATCTTGAATTAAGAAATAAAAAATCTGATTTAGAAGAGAAACAAGCCTATTTAAATGAGTTAAACCAAACCAAAAATAAATTATTCTCTATAATTGGTCACGACCTTAGAGGACCAATTGGTGCTTTTCAAGGTCTTTTGAAATTATTCAAAGAAGGGGAAATGACCAAGGAAGAATTCTTGAATTTTGTACCCAAGCTAAAGGTAGATATTGATACTATTTCGTTTACTCTAAACAACTTACTTTCTTGGGGCCAAACGCAAATGAACGGTTCTGTCACCAAACATGCTACCACACAATTAGATAGCATAGTAGAAGAAAATGTAGCCTTGTTATCCGAAATTGCCGAATCTAAATCTATTTCAATAGTTAATAGAATTGAACCTAATTGCCAAATTTGGTGTGATCCCAACCAAATAGACATTATTATTAGAAACTTATTGAGCAATGCCCTTAAGTTTACTCCTAACAACGGGCAAATTGTGATAGGCGCCATTCAAAAAATCAAGACCTGTGAAATTTATGTAAAGGATAATGGTATGGGCATGAGCGAAGATATCATCAGTAAATTGTTCGAAAAAGATTCCAACCACACCACTTATGGTACAAATGATGAAAAAGGCACCGGACTTGGACTTTCCCTTTGTAAAGAAATGGTTGAAAAAAATAATGGTAAAATTTGGGTACACAGTGCTTTGGGTAAAGGCTCAAGCTTTTACTTCACCATCCCAAGGGTTCAACAACCGCAAAAACAATATAAAGAGTCTGCTTAAATCAAGTTATCAAGAGAATCTACAGCTACCAATCTTTCTACTGTAAATCCTTCTGCATAATCGACACCGACCAATCTACCTAAGTCTTCTGACCTATACTTAACGCTTTGTATAAAAGTTTTGCTACTTATTGGCGTTTCTGGCTCATTACTATTAGGATCGTGAAATTGAGAGGCATATGCCAGAATTGAATTGGTTTTTTCTTCCATATAGCCACTAATATCCACCACAAAATCTGGTGTAATATTCTTCCATTGTATATAATGGTAAACTTGTTTAGGTCTCCATTCTTTTTGATTTTCCTCCTCTACTGTTGTTTCTATTCTTCTTAACCCACTTAAAAAACAGGCGTCACTGACCAACTTACTTCCTTTACCATGGTCTATATGTCTATCATCAATAGCATTGCATAAAACGGTATTAGGCTGGTATTTACGTATCATTTTTATAACCTCCAGTTGATGCTCCTCATCATTAACGAAAAAACCATCTCTAAACTTTAAATTTTCTCGCACAGCTACACCTAAAACTTTTGCAGCAGCGGCAGATTCCTTATCACGTATCTCAGCAGAACCTCTTGTGCCCAATTCACCACGTGTTAAATCTACAATACCTACTTTCTTTCCAAGTGCTATTTCTTTTGCAATGGTACCTCCTGCCCCAAGTTCAGCATCATCAGGGTGTGCTCCAAAAACCAAAATATCCAATTTCATTTTATATTCTTTCTTAGTACTACTAATTATTAATTTATTTAATGGAATTCAATGCTTGTTGAATGTCGTTCTTTAAGTCTTCTATTTCCTCAATTCCTAACGAAAAACGAATTAATCCGTCAGAAATACCTTGTTCAGCCCTTACTTCTGCACTCATTAAGGCGTGTGATGTTTGTGTTGGGGATAACACAGTACTTTCTACACCTGCCAAACTCATTGATGGTTTTATTAGGCTCAAAGCTTTTTGGAACTTTGAAGAATCTAATTTTTCATTCAATTCAAATGATAACATACCACCATATCCTTTCATTTGTTTTTTGGCAATATCGTGATCTATATGTGTTGGTAAACCAGGATAATATACTTTTTCAACCTCTTCCAATCCGTCTAAAAAAATTGCCATTGCCAAAGCATTTTCATTTTGCGCTTTAACGCGTATGCCCATGGTTTTCATACTTCTTTCTAGCAACCATACCGTATAATCACTTAAACTTCCTCCAAAATTCTTCGCCAATTGAAAAATGCGGTCCATATTTTCTGTTGTTGAGGCGACTGCACCTGCACAAATATCCGAATGCCCACCCATATATTTGGTTGCACTATGAATTACGATATCAATTCCAAAATCAATAGGGTTTTGATTTACCGGACTAGCAAAAGTATTATCTATCATGGTTATTAAACCGTGTTTTTTAGCCAGGGCCCCTATTGCCTTTAAATCTGTTATGGTCAATAAAGGATTAGATGGCGTTTCTATATAAATAACTTTGGTATTTGCTTTTATTTCTGCCTCAAAAGCATCGGCGTTCCATCCTGATGTAAAAGAGTATTCAATACCGTATTTAGAAAACTCCTCGTTAATTAAATTATACGTTCCCCCATAAAGCGTCTGTTGTAGCACTACATGATCACCAGCACCCAAAAACGCTAATAAAGAGGTGCTTACAGCTGCCATTCCACTACCAAATATCAATGCAGATTCTGCATGCTCCAACGCTGCGATCTTTTTACAAAGACCTTCTTGGTTGGGTGTATTAAAATATCTTGGATAGCGTTTTACATCAACATCTTCATAGGCGTAAGAAGTACTCATATATAGTGGAGAAACTGCGCCTTTGTGCTGCTTATCTTCTAATTCACCCACATGGGTACAAATAGTATTTAATCCTTTTATCTTCGAATTCATATGCAAAAATTATAAAAAATAAAGGTAAGGAAATTGAACGTAATGACACCCTTAACTCATACCCTACCTGATTAGATAAAACAAAAAACCAAGCAACATTATTCGCCCGTTACAATCATTCATCAACAACTTATATTCATTAAAATTTAATAGAGTGATGTTAGTATTAAGAATTATTGAAAAGTTGTAATTAAACTGTAATTCATGAGTTCATTTTTCTTTTTTGTTGATAGATTTATAATGAATAATGTAGGTTAGTCTTCAAAATAAATAGACTAGGTTTAAAGAATACCAAAGAATTATGAAAAAAACGATAATTACCGTAGTGATCTGTATGTTGATTTTATCTTGTAAAAATCAAGAACCTATTGCTAGGGGATATCAAGGACAAGGTAAAAGTGCAGTGGTATCTACCCTATCCAAACCAGTACAAAAGCAATGGAAAGGCGTATGGACCTTTGATAATGAAACTGTATTCTTTAGCAATGACTTTGAAAGCGGAAGATTAAACGGAGTTGTTTTTGATGGCAACGATCACTACACCACTTTGATTACTGCGGAGAATACTCCTGTTAATGTGAGCCCGTGGTATGCATTTAAAGTGTGGTCTAACACTCCAAAGACAATAACCATAAAAATGACCTATCAAGATTCACGTAGTAGATACTACCCTAAAATTAGTACAGATGGATTGCATTTTACACCATTGGACAGTACCAATTTTACCAGTATCAACCAAGGTTCTGGCTCATTTGGTATAAAGGCAGTACCGGAAATGGTAGAGATAAAAGTAAATATAGACAAATCCCCTACTTATATCACAGCACAAGAACTTTACGGATCCACTAGGGTAAAAAATTGGATTGATTCATTAGCTACCAAAGACTTTATTTCAACCTACGAAATTGGCAAAAGTAAAGAACAAAGAGCAATGAATTTAATGGAAGTGAGCACTGGGGACCACAAAAAAGCCGTTATGGTCATTTCTAGACAACATCCGCCAGAGGTTACCGGTTTTCTTGCCATGAAATCATTTATTGAAACTTTGAGTGGAGATTCACCAAAGGCTCAAAAATTTAGAGATAACTATGACTTGTTCGTAGTTCCGTTAATGAATCCTGATGGGGTAGACAATGGGCATTGGAGACACAATATGGGCGGAATTGATTTAAACCGAGATTGGCAAGATTTCAATCAACCCGAAACACAAAGCGTAAGGGACTTTCTTGTAAAAAAGGAATCTGAGAGTTATGAATTTGTTTTTGGGGCAGATTTTCATTCCACTTGGGACGATATTTACTATCCAATAGATTCTACGATTACCGGTGATAAAGGCAAAATTGTATTCGACTGGATAAATAATATAACCAATAGACTACCTCAGAAGCATACCAATATAAAACCATCAACAGAAATAAAACCAACGATGGTATCTAGAAATTACTTTTACGTTAACCACCATATGCCGGCCATAGTTTTTGAGTTAGGCGATAATACGCCTAGAGATTTTTTAAAGGAAAAAGGAAAGGTAGCAGCCGAAGAATTAATGGATTTATTGGATAATAAAGATTAAAATTAACGAGTAACTAAAAACAAAAAGCCTCATGGAAATTTCCATGAGGCTTTTTATACTATATTATACTTATTTTTATTTACTATAATTAACTTTATATCTCCAAAAGCTAATTCCGCCCAGTACTAAAACACCAGCAACTAAATAATATATAAATATTGGCGTAATAACCTGTGCTCCACTTGCATAACTATGTAGACCTACCAGGTAAAAATTTACACCAAAATATGTCATCATAATACTACCAAAGGCAACAACGCTCATAAAGTTAAATGTCCATTTACCTCTAAGACCCGGCACTAATCTGGTGTGTATTACAAAGGCGTAGATCATTATGGAAATCAATGCCCAAGTTTCTTTTGGATCCCAACCCCAATAACGCCCCCAACTTTCATTGGCCCATTGACCACCTAAAAAGTTTCCTATGGTAAGCATCACAAGACCTGTGGTTAAGGCAAGTTCATTAATAATGGTCAATTCTTTAATATTGATTGCCATACGTTCTTTATTCTTTTTGGTAGTCAAAATCATTAAGATCAAGGATACCAGACCTAAAATCATACCTACAGTCAAAGGACCATAACTACCCACAATTACCGCAACATGGATCATTAACCAATAACTGTCCAAAACTGGTTGTAAGTTGGCAATAGATGGATCGATCCAACTTTGGTGCGCTATCCACAATAACATTGAAGTAACAAATGCAGATGCTGCAAAAGTCATGTCACTTTTACGACCCAAGGCCCAGCCAATACCCATGGTTGCCCAGGCTACATATAGAATACTTTCATAAGCGTTACTCCAAGGTGCATGCCCAGAGATATACCAACGTAATATTAGACCAGCGGTATGCCAAAGGAACAACAACATGATAGTTCCTTTGAAAAAATAAATTGCCACTCTCCAAATGGAACGATCTTTGAAAATTTGAAATATTAGAACAAAGAACATTAAAAGACCTACTAAGGCATAATATTGGTACAACCTATTAAAAATATTAAGCTTGTTGTAAATTACCTCTGTATCTATCTTCTGTTGAGATGGCAACACCTCACTACCATGGTTTAGCTGATTTTGATGAAATGCAGCCAATAATTTATCAGCAGAAGCATAGTCTCCACTTTGTTGCGCTTTGCCTAGCGTCATTAAATAATAAGGCATTGCATTTTTTACAAAATTCGCGTACAAAGAATCTCTGATCTCATACTGCCCACCCCTATATTCAACAGCGGAAATCCATTTATTATTTTCATCGTCCAACAATGGAAAAATCTTAACAATGTCTTGTCCTAAAGCCTGATTCAATAGACTTAATCGGATATTGGCATCCTTAAAATCTTGTTGAAATTTATTCGGATTGTTGGTAGCGGTAGCTTCTCTTAAAAAAGGTTCTAATTTGTACTGTCCTTTTTTATCAAAGAAATCAGTTGCCTTAACGTATTTCTGACCAGAAGGAATACCTATAATTTTTCTAATACTATCGTTTTGCGATTTCTTATCCAAGGCAATAAATTCGGTATTGTACCAAACCGCCGGATTCATCATCATTGAAAGTAAAATTTGATCGGAAGTATACCCTAAGTAAGAATCTTTTAAGCTTAGCTTACGAAGAAGTTCAGA
This sequence comes from Maribacter sp. 1_2014MBL_MicDiv, assembly GCF_001865655.1. Lineage (NCBI taxonomy): Bacteria > Pseudomonadati > Bacteroidota > Flavobacteriia > Flavobacteriales > Flavobacteriaceae > Maribacter > Maribacter sp. 1_2014MBL_MicDiv. The sequence continues at coordinate 3,937,139 of NZ_CP011318.1, read as the reverse complement.
TGAAAATGTATTGATAGGCTTCATACGCCCACCTTCATCTTGTATTACCAATTTACCAAACTTATCGGCATGGGCTTTACTGACCATACTAGCTTCAAGCAAAGAATCGATCTGCATTTTGCTTGGCGCCTGTTGGTGACCCTCTTCTGGTGTATGTTGTTCTTGGGCAAAAGAAGAAAAAGAGAATGCCATTAAAAGGGTAACAACACCAAACATTTTTTTCTTTTTAATTTTAAGCTTATCCAAAGAATCTGCTAAATCTTGAAAACGAGTTTTACCAAAGAACATAATTCCCATTAATCCAATATACAAAAGAAAATAACCAATGTAGGTGATCCAAGTTCCCCAAAAGTCATGATTTACAGATAATGTAGTCCCTTTTTCATCAGGATCAAAACCAGATTGAAAAAAACGATAACCTTCATGGTCCAATACATGGTTCATAAAAATATCGTAATCAAAAGGTCTTTCATCTTCAATAGTCACCCTACTCATAAAAGAGGCATAACCTTTTTCTGTACCAGGATATTTTTCGGCGATAAAATCGTTCAATTTAATACCGAATGGCAACTCATGTACCTTAGATCCATATCTAATGGAAAAATTGAGTCCGCCTACATTAACCTTCTCACTAAAATCAGATGGCCCTTTGCTACCTAGCAATTTTATTTGTTTTGTTTCCCCATTGGCCGATACATCAAAAACAATGGCATCTTGATCCATTTTTGTTTTCTCATCTTCCGGAATTTCAACAATACCATATGAGCCTTGGGTAATAGAATCAGGTATTACAAATTGCATACCTGCCGTATTATACAAAGACCTTAACTGTAAAGGTTGTACACTGTCTTTAACCAAAACCCCTTGAAATTGGTCTGCCATTCGCATAAAATTACCATCAAAAGGAGCATAAATTTGATATAATGAATCGGTCGTCATTATATTGATTGCTCCATCTGTCTTATTATTCAGGGCAAATAACACGTTATGAATACTAGAGACTTTACCATCTTCTAAAAAATGATCATGTCTTTCACCATCGCCAGCTTCAACAATCTTTAAAAACTTAGTTCCTTTTGGGTCCGGTAACAAGCCTTGTTTAGCTCCCTTTATAAATTCAACATAGGAAATTTCAAAATCTTCACCATTGAAATCGGCACTCCATGGTAAGTTAGATTTTATTGCTTCGGGAGTAACGATCAAATCGTCCTCTAAAATTTTTCTTCGAGGTTCACCATCAATTTCACCGTCAACATAAACGGTTAAGTATGTTTTATCTGAGTAGAACACATTCTCTGTATTCCCCTCTCTTATAGGCATCATGCCTTCAAAACTAATGTAACGCGTTACAAAGGCACCAACAATGATCAAGACCCATGACAGGTGCAAAATTAGTACTGGCCACTTTTCCCATCTTAATAAACGGTATCTAGAAATATTACCAATAAAATTGATAACGAAGAACACCATTATAAGCTCAAACCACCAGGTATTATAAATCCAAATTCTAGCAGTTTCTGTACTATACCAGCTTTCAATAAAGGTACCGAACGCCATAGCCGTGGCAAAAACAATAAACAAAATGGACATTAAACGCGTAGAGAAGAATATTTTCTTGAACATTTCCGTCATGGAAGATAGGAGTTGATTTTCAAGTTGCAAAAATAAGGCCTTTTCACCATTTACGAATGACTTTTACCACTTTATAACGCCTTTGAAACTGTTAATTTTAATACAACAATAGATCTATAAACTTTGTACTTTTGCGCCATGATATCCGTAATAATAGTTGGCACCGGTAATGTAGCGCAAAATCTTTATTATGCCCTACAACAAACCGATGGTGTTAATATTAAACAAGTAGTAGGTAGAAACAGCACTCACTTAGAATTTGTAAAAGATAAACTATTGGTGAATACGGACTTTACCAATATACCAAATGCGGATATTTACCTTTTAGCAATTTCCGATGATGCTATTGGTGTAGTAACAAGCTTTTTCAAGGATAAAAACGGACTCGTTGCCCATACCTCTGGAGCCACTTCCATTGCTGTTTTGAACGGGGTAAAAAGACCTGGCATATTTTATCCTTTACAAACCTTCACAAAAGGCAAAATAGTTCCATTCGCTTCTATACCTATCTGCATAGAAGCAGCTATAAAAACCGATATGGAATTATTGACCGATCTTGGCAATACTTTAAGCAATACCGTTGTCGAAATAAATTCTGAACAACGAAAAACACTACACGTTGCTGCCGTTTTCGTAAATAATTTCACCAATTATCTCTATACCTTAGGAGCTGAAATTTGTGAAGAACATCAAATTGATTTTAACCTTCTAAAACCATTAATCACAGAAACTGCCATTAAATTAAAGGATTTATCTCCTTTACAAGCACAGACAGGACCTGCCAAAAGAGGTGATCAAAAAACATTACACAACCATTTACAACTATTAAAAGATAAACACCAAAGGGAATTGTACACCCTTTTAAGCAATGCAATTAAAGAAAAACATGGAAAAGAGCTATAAAGAGTATTTAAAAGATATAACAACATTTATTTTCGATGTCGATGGTGTATTCACGGACGGCAGCCTGATGATTACCAGCAATGGAGAATTATTACGCAATATGAGTGTAAAAGACGGGTATGCTCTTAAAGTTGCCTTGAGCAAAGGCTATAACGTTTGTATTATTACTGGCGGCACCAATGAAGGTGTACGTACTAGACTAAGAGGTTTAGGAGTTACGGATATTTATATGGGCGCACATTATAAAATGGATGCTTTAGATGAGTATATGGACATATACCATATAGAAGCAGAAAATATTTTATATATGGGAGATGACATACCAGATATTCCACCCATGAAAGCTGTTGCACTACCCACCTGCCCGCAAAACGCCGTAGCAGAAGTAAAGAATGTAAGCAAATACATATCTCACAAAAATGGTGGACATGGTTGCGTAAGAGATGTTATTGAGCAAGTTTTAAAAGTACGTGGCGATTGGACCAATCATTTTAGCGCAGCAAACGATTAGATCATGCTGAAACAAAAGTTAAAAGATTATCGCTTAATATTAGCATCAGGCTCCCCAAGAAGACATCAATTTTTCAAGGATATGGAGCTTGATTTTGAAGTACAGATAAAATCTATTGATGAAGTGTATCCATCAGAATTACAGGGCGCAGAAATCTCGGATTATTTGGCTAAATTAAAAGCCAGTGCTTTCAAAGATGAGCTTCAATCTGAAGATATTTTGATAACGTCTGATACGGTGGTTTGGCACAAGAATGAGTCTTTGGCAAAAGCAGCAAATGATACTGAAGCCAAAGAAATGCTAAGCAAGCTCTCCGGAGATTGGCATCAAGTTATTTCTTCTGTATGTTTTACCACAGTTGAACGACAAATTGTACAAAATTCGATTACCGAAGTCAAGTTCAAGCATTTATCCAAATCCGAGATTCATCATTATATTGAAAAATATAAACCATTTGATAAAGCAGGCGCGTACGGAATTCAAGAATGGATAGGGCTAATAGGTATTGAGGAAATCAAAGGCTCATACACTAGTGTCGTTGGCCTGCCCACCCAACTGGTTTATGACACATTATCAAAATTGGTAACATAAAAAACTATCACCATGAAAAGTATAAAGCAATTAAAACCAACCACATTTTTTTACAGTATTTTCGGAGTCCTTTTAATTTTTTCCAGCTGCAAAGAAAAATCGGAAAAGAATAGCGATACTATAGCCATGGCAACAACTACACCCGCTGTAGAAGTAACTAAAAAACAGTTATCCGAAGAATTTAAAAAATACTGGTATAATGGTACGGCTGAAATTACATCTTATAAACTAGAACAGGCAAGATATGGTGAGATCAGGGAAGGTAGCGCAGTAATGATCTATGTAACCGAACCATTTCTACCAGAACAACAAGTTAAAGCTGACAATAGCCATAAAACCAACATTCCGGTTCTTAAGTTAAATTCCACAAAAAATTATATTACCGGAATTTACCCCTACTCTATAATGACCAGTAGTTTCTATCCTGTACATGATAACCAACATGCCATAAAAGTATCTTTCTCATCACAAGAATGGTGCGGACATGTTTATGCACAATTGAACAATAGAGACGATTTTGAAATTACCAGTCATTCTTATTTTGAATCTGAAGGCGACCAAGATTATAGTATAGAAAAAGCCATTCTTGAAAATGAAATTTGGAACAAAGTAAGAATAGACCCAAAAAATTTACCAATTGGTGAAGTTTCTATAGTTCCTTCTCTTGAATTTATAAGGTTAACCCACAAAGAATTAAAAGCGTATAATGCAATTACCTCTTTAGCCACAAAAGGTAATACCAATACATATACTATTAACTATCCAGAACTTGAGCGCACTTTAAAAATCAACTTTGAAAACGAATTTCCATATCTAATAGAAAGTTGGACAGACACCTTTCATGACGGATTTGGTGACAACAAAAAAGTACTGACTTCTAAAGCAACAAGAATTAACAGGATTACAACACCCTATTGGCAACAAAAATCGAATAAGGATTTATCTTTGCGCGATAGTTTAGGGTTATAGCATATGAAAGAATTTATTAATGAGCATTACAATGAACTAATTTATAGTCTCATTGTACTTTTAGTCATCTTAATTTTAAAATTCCTTTTTACTACTGCGGTAAGAAAAGTGAGTAAAATCAGTGATTTTAATCCTGTAAGAACCAACCTGATCATTAAATTCATAAATATTGCATTGACCATCATTGCAATAGTAGCACTTACTTTTGTTTGGAGCGTAAACTATCAAGATCTAGGTGTAATGCTATCTTCAGTATTTGCAGTAATTGGTGTTGCATTATTCGCGCAATGGTCTATACTGAGCAATATAACCGCTGGAGTAATCATTTTCTTCTCCTTTCCATTTAAAATTGGTAACACCATTCGCATTTTAGACAAAGAACTTCTAGACCCTGACAATGCTGATCTAGATAAATTTGTAATAGAGGATATTAGGGCTTTTCACTTACATTTAAGAAGAAGTAACGGTGAGATACTGACCTACCCCAATAACCTGGTACTTCAAAAAGGTGTAATTCTTATTTCTACCTATCAACAGGGAGAGTTTTTGAATATGGAAGAAGAGGAAGGCAGATCAAATGATTTTGTTAAAGAAGTCGTAAAATCATAAGCTTAGGTACTAATCTTATTATATTTGAAATTACTACCAAAACCAACTGAAAATGCGATATTTGTTAGGGTTCGTTACCTGCAGTCTATTAGTACTCGGCACCCTGAAAGCCCAAACCCCTAAAAACAGTTCAGCAACAGATACTTACCACTCCATTGAAAAACTCAATTTTCTTGGTACCGCCCTATTTATTGCTGCTCATCCCGATGATGAAAACACTCGTTTAATAGCTTATTTAGCTAATAACGTAAAAGCTAGAACAGCATATTTGTCATTGACCAGAGGAGATGGCGGTCAAAATCTTATTGGACCAGAACTACGTGAACTTTTGGGAGTATTGAGAACGCAAGAACTACTTGCGGCCAGAAGAGTAGATGGCGGAGAACAGTTTTTTAGTAGAGCAAATGATTTTGGCTATTCAAAACAACCCGGTGAAACATTAGAAATCTGGAACAAAGAAGCTATACTAGGTGATGTCGTTAGAACTATTAGAACGTTTAAGCCAGATGTAATTATCAATAGGTTTGATCATAGAACACCTGGAACCACACATGGACACCATACATCATCTGCCATGTTAAGTTTTGAAGCTTTTGATCTGGCAAATGATGCAAACGCATACCCAGAGCAGTTAAAAATGACCGATACTTGGCAGCCAAAAAGATTATTTTTTAATACATCATGGTGGTTCTACGGTAGTCAAGAAAAATTTAAGGCTGCAGATAAAACCAATTTACTACATATGGATGTTGGCACCTACTACCCAATGTTAGGCAAATCTAATAATGAAATAGCTTCGTTGGCAAGTAGTCAACATCTTTGCCAAGGGTTTGGTAGATTAAGCACAAGAGGTTCAGAAGATGAATACATTGAATTATTGAAAGGTGATTTGCCCAAAGATAAATCCAATTTATTCGATGGCATTGATACCACTTGGAAAAGAGTTGATGGTGGTGAACAAATAGGTGATATCCTTTATAAGGTACAAGAGAATTTCAATTTCAAAGACCCCACTGTTCATATTCCGGAATTACTTAAAGCATACAATTTATTACAAGGAATTTCTGATGTACACTGGAAAGAACTAAAAACCAAAGAATTAACCGCTATAATTTTCGCCATATTAGGATTGCATTTAGAGGCGTTTACCCAGACCGCTTATACCAACCCTGGACAAAAAGTTGAAGTTAATGTGCAGGCACTGAATAGAAGTGATATTGACATAAAATTAAAGTCGGTCTTTATAAGCGATCAAAAAGTAGCTATTGATAACGAAGCTTTAAAGAATAATAACCTTGTTACCAAAAAAGTGGACCTGAACATACCTTCTGCAACAGATTACACCAGCCCTTATTGGTTAATTGAGAAAGGTACTTTAGGTACGTACAAGGTTTCTAATACCGATTTAATTGGCAAACCAGAAACGCCAAGAGCATTTTATGCAAAATTCCTAGTGAACATAAATGGCACTTTAATACCAATAACAAGACCTGTTGTTTATAAATATGCCAAACCCGATAAAGGTGAAATTTATCAACCTTTTGAAATTGTACCGGAAGCCACTGCAAGCTTTGCCGATAAAGTACTGATATTTGCGGATGCGTCAAGTAAAAAGGTTCCGGTTACCATAAAAGCACACCAAGACAGCATTTCAGGAACTATAGCATTGGAATACGGTAGAGGATGGAAACTTGATACTGACACACAACCCTTTTCCATTGCCAAAAAAGGTGATGAACAAACGGTGTATTTCACTTTAAGTCCGCCTTCTACTGAAAACGAAAGTAGTATCTCCCCTATCATTAAAGTAAACGGAAAAGAGATTACAAAGGAATTGGTCACCATTGCATACGACCATGTTCCTACCCAAACGGTTCTTCTACCTTCCGAGGCAAAAGTGGTACGCCTGAACATACAAAAAGCCGGTGAAAATATTGGTTACATTATGGGTGCAGGCGATGAAGTACCTACAAGTTTAGAACAAATTGGCTACAATGTTCAACTTATTGACCCATCAACCATTACAAAAGAATCTTTAAATAAATATGACGCTATAGTACTTGGTATCAGAGCCTATAATGTTGTAGATGAACTTAAATTTAAACAACGGTTTATTTTAGATTATGCCAAGAACGGTGGTACGGTAATTGTGCAGTATAACACAGCAAGTAGATGGGGCGCACAATTTGAAAATATTGCACCGTATGATATTGAAATTTCAAGAGATAGGGTAACCAATGAAAATTCTGAGGTCAACATTATAGCTAAAGATCATTCTTTGGTTCACTTTCCAAATGAGATTGATGAAAACGATTTTAACGGCTGGGTACAAGAAAGAGGTTTATATTTTCCCAATAAATGGAGTAAAGAGTTTACACCAATACTTGAAATGCACGATGAAGGCGAAGAAGCTTCAAAAGGTAGTCTACTGATTTCATCATATGGAAAGGGATATTATATTTATACTGGACTTAGCTTTTTTAGAGAATTACCCGTAGGTGTACCAGGTGCGTATAAATTATTTTCTAATATGCTATCCGTAGGAAAAGAGAAATTAGAAACGAAAGTGAAAATTAAAGGATGAGTAAAGATCGAAATGAAAATACCACCTGGAAAAAAGAATACACTATTGTTTTAGTGTTAAACCTTATTTATGTACTTGTTTTCTATTACGTAATGACGTCATTCAATTAATATGGAAGGATTAGATTGGATAATTCTTGCCGGCACCCTTCTATTCATCGTGATATATGGTGTATGGAAAACCAAAGGAAGCCAGAATGTTAATGATTACGTACGTGGCGGAAACGACTCTAAATGGTGGACCATAGGTTTATCTGTTATGGCAACGCAAGCAAGTGCCATAACATTTCTTTCAACACCAGGTCAAGCCTTTCACGACGGAATGGGGTTTGTGCAATTCTATTTTGGATTGCCCTTTGCCATGATTATTATTTGCTTAGTTTTTGTGCCTCTTTACCATAAGATGAAGGTGTATACCGCCTATGAATTTTTAGAAGGTCGGTTCGATCTAAAGACTAGGTCACTAGCCGCGGTTTTATTCTTAATTCAACGAGGTTTAGCAGCAGGTATTACCATATTTGCACCTTCAATTATTTTATCGGCTGTTTTAGGTTGGGACCTAAGAACCTTGAACATTATTATTGGAACCCTGGTAATTATCTACACCGTATCTGGTGGCACTAATGCCGTTAGTGTTACGCAAAAACAGCAGATGTTCATAATTATGACCGGTATGTTCATCACTTTCTTTTTTATATTGGGCTACTTACCTACCGATATTACATTTAGCAAAGCAATGAAAATTGCAGGTGCCAGCAACAAACTTGAAATTTTGAATTTTGATCTGGATACCTCTAGTAGATATACTTTTTGGAGCGGGATCACAGGCGGACTCTTTCTTTTTCTAGCATATTTTGGCACGGACCAAAGTCAGGTTCAACGATATCTTTCAGGTAAATCCATAAGAGAAAGTCAGTTAGGACTTGTGTTCAATGCCATTTTCAAAATACCCATGCAATTCTTTATTTTATTGGTAGGTGTAATGGTTTTTGTCTTCTACCAATACAATCCGTCTCCTTTAAATTTCAACCCTTCTGCAACCCAAGCGGTTATGGAATCTGAATATGCTGAAGATTACAAACTACTGCAAGAAGGACAAATAGCTTTAGAAGCAGAAAAAAGAATAGCCCAAAACAAGTTTTCCGCTGCATTGGAAATAAAAGAATATTCCGCCGTTGAAGAAGCTAAAAAGCAGATTATTCGCATAAACCAAAAAGACAGTACTAATAGAATAGCCGCAAAATCACTTATAAGTCAAGCTAATGATGTTGTAGAAACCAATGACAAAGATTATGTTTTTATACACTTTATCCTTAACAACCTACCCACTGGTCTTGTGGGGTTATTGCTAGCTGTAATACTGTCTGCCGCAATGTCGTCCACTGCATCGGAATTAAATGCTTTAGGGACCATTACGGCTTTAGATTTATATAAGAGAAATAGAAGTTCGGAACAACTAACCGATGCCCACTACGTCAAAGCTTCTAAATTTTTCACTCTAATTTGGGGTATTGTCGCTATTTTGATTGCATGTATTGCCAATCTTTTCGATAATCTTATACAGTTGGTAAATATTATTGGTAGTATCTTTTATGGAAATGTTTTAGGAATTTTTCTAATTGCATTTTTCTTCAAATTCATTAAAGGTAACGCTGTGTTTTTTGCGGCTGTGGTAACCCAAATTATTATCTGTATTATTTATTATTACCTAATTCATATTTACCCGTCCGGACAAGAAAAATTAGGCTATTTATGGCTAAACTTCTGTGGAGCAGCATTGGTTATTGTAATATCTTTTATATTTGAAGCTTTTGACCGAATGTTAAAGAAGCCATTAACTTAAGAACAATACAACTGCTTAATGATACATAATAAAGTTAAGTCCTATTTTGAAGAAAATTATCTTAAAAATCCCATTCTAATAAAGGCACCTGGGCGCATCAATTTAATTGGTGAGCATACAGATTATAACCAAGGCTTAGTGCTACCCGCCTCTATTGAAAAAGGTATATATTTTGCAGTTTCCGGTAATGAAGAAAACAATATTCAGATAGAATCGTTTTTGACCCAACCGGAGAAAATAGTTTTTCAATTAAATGGTGAGCACAAAGTATTTGAATCTTTTTGGGGAAATTACTTTAAAGCAATCATTGAAATTTTAATAGCCAAAAACTACCCTTTAAAAGGAATGAATTGTGTTTTTGGCGGAGATATACCAATTGGATCAGGTCTGTCCTCCTCTGCTGCACTATGCTGTGGATTTATTTACGCCATTACGCAAGTATCTGACAAAGAAATTTCAAGGGAAGATATTGCACTAATCGCACAAGAAGCAGAACATAAGATTGGATTAAATTGTGGGCTAATGGATCAATATGCCGTGCTTTTCGGTAAAAAAGGAAATGCATTTTTTTTAGATTGCAATGATCTAAGCCATAAGTATATTCCAATTAATTTAGATGGTTATAGTTGGGTCTTGATCAACTCTAACATCAAACATAATTTAGCTGTTGATTCTGAATACAATAAAAGACGCGTATCATGTGAGAACATTGTTAAGCAAGTTCAAGCCTATAGACCCCAAGTAAAATCTTTAAGGGATATAAGCAAGGATGATCTGGTGAAGGTAAAAAATAAGGTAAATGAGATTGATATTCAACGGGCAAAGTATATCATAGAAGAAAATGAACGTGTATTGCAAATGATGCAAGAATTAACTGCTGGTGATGCCATTGCTGTCGGTAATGTTTTAAAAGATGGTCATTGGGCCATGTCAACCGAATATGAAATTACTACCAGCGAATTAGACCACTTGGTAAAAATCGGTGAGGAACTAGATGGGGTACTTGGCTCTAGAATGATGGGTGGCGGTTTTGGTGGCTGTACCATAAACCTTATAGAAACAAAATCTTTAGATGAAAGTATAAAGGATTTGCTTAGGTCTTATAAAAACAAAACTGGTATAGATGCTGAATATTACCATTTGGCCATAGATGATGGTGTTAAGGTATTTGACTAGAACGACAATAATTTCCATAAAAAAAGTCCGTGCTAAACACGGACTTTATACATTTTAGAAATTGTAGTAATTACTTAGAACTCCACTCTTTTATAGAATCATTGTTCATTTTAATGTAATCATTGTTTCCGGCTGCAGTTGCACCCTCCAAAGATTTTTTTGCAGCCTCAATAGCCCCTTTCTTATCTCCTGCCTTAGCCAAAATTAAAGACTGTTGTCTTAGTTGCCAAAATGCAGGTTTCTCTGTCATGGACATTGCTTTGTCCATCCATTCTTTTGCTTTTTTAACATCCTTTCCTTCGCTTGAATAGTAAACAGCGGCAGCATAGTAATCCTCAGCAGTTGGTCCGTTCAAGGCTTTATCAATACTACTCATAACGGCAGCATCGGTAGGAACCGTAAAAGGTATGGCTACATAGGTATTCTCCCAGATTATTCCAATACTAGCACCGTTACTGGTAACATCATCAACGGTGATGGTAAAAGTTTCAACCGGCATTTCAATATTATATACAGGTGTTGTTAATTGTGCAGCAATTTTACTCTCTTCCCATTTACTAGGTGTTCCACCACCAACAATATCAGTATAAATATAAACTTCCCAATTAGAAGCTCCTGGTTTTGTAAAAATTGAATATGTGCCCGCTTTAACCTCTTTACCTCCAATAGTAACATCGGTATCAAAAGAAACTTTGGTGTATGCATTTGCACCTGTACGCCATAATTTGTCAAAAGGCACCAAATTACCATATACCTTTCTACCTCTCATAGATGGTCTTGAATAATCAATGCTTACTTCTGTAAGTCCAACAGTCTGAATTAATTTCGCTGCAGGACTAGGTGCAGGAGTATTTATTTGAGCCTCAACAGTTAAAGAGGCAACAATGGCCAATAAAAAAAGTACTACTTTGTTCATGATTTTTTGTGTGATTAGTTATAATCACAAAACTAGCTATAAAGAAAGGGTAGAAATGTTAACAAATACTTAAATAGTATACCCTATAGTTTAATAAACAGCAAAGGGAGTAGAAACAACACTGTCTTCTAAAAAAATAGCCATGTAATATATTGAAGATTCCAAATGCTGGATAATGATACCCTTTTTTTCTACATTTTCAGAATTCTGCCAAACCTCTTTACCGGTAACATCATAAATTACTTTCCCGTAAACATTTTTATCGGTAGAAATAGAATAGTAATAATGATCAGAAGAATGGTCCTTGTAAATAATCAATTTTTCATCCTCTACATCTCCGTCATTGTCATCTGGCGGATCTGGATTATCCGGCTCACTTGGATTCTCTGGTTCATCGGGAGTTTCCGGTTCCTCAGGTTCTTCAGAATTAACTAATGGTATTTGAAATGAGAACAACCTTGACGGAGATTCAATAGTGGGAGATTGTCTAGAATAATATTCAGAAGAGAAAAAATAGTTACCAGAAGTTGTTTGTGTTATACCTTCCGTCTGCACAAAATTAAGTCCAAGAGATTCTTGGGTAAATCCTTCAAAAGGCATATCAATTTTTAAATCTTCTACCACACCAACAAAAGGGCTTAAAATTGATGAATAACCAATCAATACCAACCTATTAGCTTCAATATTATGGGTAGCATCGGTTACCAAACCAATATTCTCAATGGCTCCCACGCTAATAGCTACATGATTTCCAGGTAATTTGGAAAATTGATAAGCCTCTGATCCTAGACTTTGCCACTGCTTTGTAAAAACTAGTATATTATCTTCAAGCACTACAAACGCTTCTGCATCCCAATCACTGTTGCCATTATTTTCAAAGTTTTGTTGGTTCTCATAAGAGAAATTAATTATCTCGGCCGTTACAGTATTTGAGCTAGTATATTCATCTTTGGAAATTCTATACACTGCCAAATCTGTTCTTGTACCAACATTGTTACCAAAATCACCTATATAGATATAATCCTCATCTTGAGAAATTGCCTCCCAATCTATATTGGTTACGTTATTGACGGTTACTCTTCTTTGAATGGTTAAAGACAAGGTATCCAATTCATACAAAATTGGTTCATTACCAGAATCATTATGGGTAATTAGGTTTCCGTTGTAATGAATTAGACCAGAAGTTTCAAAAACATCACTTGGCAGTTCACCCACGGTTTGAACATTTTGCTGTGCATTACCAATAGCGTTACAAATGATAGTGAAAGTGACAAACAATAGAAGATTTAAGATTTTCATTGATGCAAAATAAGATAGAATAATGATAATCTGCTGTTTTTAGGCAACCTAAATTTATTTTAATCGATAAAGTTAATTTTTGAACCGATAAAAATGTTAATATTAAATTGTTTAACTATTTTTACAATTAATTAAACAAAGTAACATTTGTTTTATTTTCAATATAGGATATGAAATTATATCAGCTACATTCTAAACAGGCTTTACCTATTACAAGGCACGAAGCTTGGCAATTTTTATCAGACCCTGCAAACTTAAAAGTTATTACCCCAAAACATATGGGTTTCAATATACTTACCGGGGCAGACAGGGAAATGTTTCCCGGTCAGATAATTCAATATAAAGTTTCTCCATTTCCTGGGTTTACCACAAAATGGGTAACAGAGATTACGCATGTGGCGCAGGGAAGCTATTTTGTTGATGAACAAAGGTTTGGACCCTATGCACTTTGGCATCATAAACACTTTATAAAAGAAATTGATGAAGGTGTAGAAATGGAAGATATCATTGACTATAAACTACCATTAGGGATATTAGGTCAGATCGCTCATCCTATTTTAGTAAAAAAACAACTGCAAGAGATATTCAGTTTTCGAGAGCAAAAATTACAAGAACTATTCGGTTCCATAGCAGATATTCCAACACAACTTGAATTTAAATCTTTTTAAATGAAAAATATACTATTGATAGGCGGTTCGTACGGTATTGGGCAGTCTATAATTACAACGTTAAAGGACACACACCATTTATTTGTGGCATCAAGAACAAATGAAAACCTACATCACAAAAATATTACTCATATTCCTTTTGATGTTACGGTAGATGAACTTGATGTTGATATTTTACCTGAAAAATTAGATGGCTTTGTGTATTGCCCAGGTAGCATCAATTTAAAGCCGTTTAAAATGATGTCTTTAGAGACGATAAAAGATGATATGGAACTTAATTTCTTTGCCTTAGTAAAAGTTATGAAACACATTGTCGCTAGAATGAACGAACAATCTAGTATCATTTTTTTCAGTACTATTGCTGTTGGCACAGGAATGCCATATCATACAAGCGTTGCAGCATCTAAAGGAGCAATTGAGGGATTTGCCAAGTCCTTGGCTGCAGAATATGCGCCAAAGATAAGAGTGAATGTTATTGCCCCATCATTAGTAGATACACCTTTGGCAAAAAGACTATTGAACAATGATAAGAAAAGAGTATTAATGAACGAGCGTCACCCTTTAAACAGAATTGGTAATGCAGAGGATATTGCAGAAACCGCAATATTTTTATTAAGTGATAAAAGCGCTTGGATGACTGGACAAATAATTGGAGTTGATGGCGGACTCTCAACATTAAACATACACTAAATGTCACAAGAAGTATCATTATTTTGGTTTAGAAGAGATTTAAGGTTAGATGATAATGTTGGTTTTTTAGAAGCTTTGAAAAGTAATCATCAGGTATTGCCCATTTTCATTTTCGATAAAGAAATACTATCCAAATTGCCAAAAAACGATGCTCGGGTATCCTTTATTCATGATACTCTACAGTGCATGCGTAAGCACCTACAAGAAGAATGTGAAAGCTCTATTGCAATGTATCACAGTTCTCCAATTGATGCCTTTAAAACAATCATTGAAGATTTTAATGTGAAAACCGTATTTACCAATAGGGATTATGAACCTTACGCAAAGAACAGAGATAAGAAAATCTCCGATTTCTTAAAGGAAAATGACATTGAATTTAAGACCTTCAAAGATCAGGTGATTTTTGAAAAATCTGAAATTGTAAAAAGTGATGGTGACCCTTACGTTGTTTACACACCATATAAAAATAAGTGGCAAGAACAGTTTAATGCCAATACAGATTTAGACATTCATTACACCAGCCAATATTTATCAAATTTGATAAAGAACACTAGATTACCGAATTTATCATTAAGCGATATCGGTTTTGAAAAATCTAAAATTGAAGTCCCAGATTATGATGTAACCCCTACCCTAATAGATAATTATGAAGACACTCGTAATTTTCCCGCAAAGGATAAAGGAACATCTAGATTAGGACCTCATTTACGTTTTGGTACCGTATCTGTACGTAAAATGATGAAAAAGGCAATAGCCGAACAAAACAAAGTATTTTGGAGCGAGTTAATTTGGAGAGAGTTTTTTATGTCCATTTTATACCATTATCCTAAAACGGTCACCAATGCTTTTAGAGCCAAGTATGACCGAATAGAATGGCGCAATAATGAAAAAGAATTCGACAAATGGAAAAAAGGCAAGACAGGATATTTGTTGGTCGATGCCGGCATGAGGCAGTTAAATGAAACAGGTTACATGCACAATAGGGTAAGAATGTTAGTTGGTAGTTTTCTATGTAAGCATTTATTGATCGATTGGCGTTGGGGAGAAGCCTATTTTGCAGAAAAATTATTAGACTATGAGATGAGCTCCAACATTGGCAATTGGCAATGGGCAGCGGGCAGTGGTGTAGATGCTGCACCCTACTTTAGAATCTTTAACCCCATGACACAGGTAGATAAATTTGATAAGGACAAAAAATACATAAAGGAATGGATTCCTGAATATGGTACTGAAGATTATCCAGAAAAAATGGTAGATCACAAAATGGCAAGGGAACGCTGCTTAGAAACTTACAAAGAAGCAGTATCATAATTACGATTTTCATAATTATTCAGAATACAAAAAATCATCAGAAGAAATTAGGTTAAAGTTGAGTATATTTAAAAGTACTAATCAAAACAACTACTTAATCTAATTGAAAAAATGAAAAAAACAATTCTAATGGCACTCTGTTTTTGCTTGAGTGCAACAGTTTTTGCCCAGAAAATGAGCAAAGACAAAAACCAAATCATCACTTCTGTTGAAAAACACAAAGAAGAATTAATTAAAATTAGCGATTCTATTTGGGCATTGGCAGAAACTGCTTTTGACGAAAGTGAATCTTCACGAATTTTAGCTGATTATGCTGAAAAAAATGGGCTAAAAGTTACAAGAGGCGTTGCAGATATCCCAACCGCTTTTACAGCTACTTACGGATCAGGAAGTCCCGTAATCAGTATCTTGGGAGAGTTTGATGCCTTGCCGGGAATTTCTCAAAAGGCATCACCCGTAAAAGAACCCTATGAAGAAGGTGCGGCTGGGCATGGTTGTGGTCACAACATGTTTGGTACCGCAAGTTTGGGTTCGGCAATTGCTATCAAAGAATTAATGGAAGCCGGAAAAATAAAAGGAACGGTTAAATTTTTAGGCACACCTGCGGAAGAAAAGTATTTTGCAAAAGTTTGGATGGTAAAGGCCGGACTTTGGGATGATGTAGATGTCAATGTAAGCTGGCACCCATCTGCTCAAATAGAGGCAGACGTACAGAGCGGACTTTCGTTAATAGATTTTATCGTAGAATTTTACGGTCAAACAGCTCACGCTTCTGCCGATCCATGGAATGGAAGAAGTGCCTCTGATGCCCTGGAGCTTTATACCACCGGGATAAACTATTATAGAGAACATATTTTACCAACTTCTAGAATACATTATCATATACAAGATGGAGGTCAAGTGGTTAACGTAGTCCCAGACTATGCCAAGCTTTGGGTACGTGTTAGAGATCCTAAAAGATCAAAAATGCTACCCACTTATGAACGTGTAAAAGAAATGGCGGAAGGCGCCGCGATAATGGCCAATGTAGATTATAAGATTTCTTTGGTATCGGGTATTTACGAAACATTGGTAAACCGGTCTGGGGGAGAAATTATGCAATCCAATTTGGAATTATTAGGTCCTATTACCTACACTGAAGAAGAAACTGCCTTTGGTAAGGCAATACAAAAAGCAACAGGTAAACCAGAGGTAGGAATAGACGGATCGGTACATCCATTAAAGGAAACGGAAAAGAATCCAGGTGGTGGATCTACAGATGTTGGTGATGTAAGTTGGAACGTACCAAATATAAATTTAGGGGTATCAGTAGCTCCTACCGGCACACCGTGGCATTCCTGGGCCGTAGTGGCTTGCGGCGGCATGTCTATTGGTCATAAAGGAATGATACATGCATCTAAAGCAATGGCAATGACTATGCTAGACCTCTTTCAAAATCCTAAATTGGTGAATAAAGTAAAAGAAGAATACAAAACACGTAAAGGTGATGAAGTTTATGAACCTATGATAGATGGTCCGCCACCATTAAACGGTCAATAATTCTAAAGAAAAAGAAGCTATCTTAACAGATAGCTTCTTTCATTTTTAAGTAACTTGAACCAAACTTAAACAACAAAAAAATGAAAAAAATAACCATACTACTATTCACTATATGTAGTACAGTTGTGTCTGCCCAATCGTTTGATTTTGATTATGACCATTATTCTGTAATTGTTAAGGATTTGGACAAGGTGGGAGATTTTTACAAAAACGTTTTAAACCTCAAAGAAATACCACATCCATCAGCACCAAGCGGATTTAAGTGGTTTGTTATACAAGGTAACTCTCAGCTACATTTAATAGGAAAAGATAGTGTTGCCATGCAGCACAGCAAAAGTGTACACCTATGTTTGGCCACCCAAAAATTAGATGAATTAATAGCCTCTTTAGAAAAAAAACAAATTACGTATTATGACTGGCCAGGGGCAGAGAATTCAGTAACCTTAAGAGCGGATGGTGTTAGGCAGATTTATTTAAAAGACCCAGAGAACAATTGGGTAGAAATCAACAATGCGGTTCACTGATTGTTTAACTGACAACTAAAACAAATATGGAAATTAAAAACATTTTTAAACTAGGCTTTCCATGGCAAACACAAGATCCCTTCTTATTTTGTGTTTATCATTTAGACCATTATCCAAAAGGCAATGGAGAGTTAGGACCAGATGATTCATTAGAAGAAAGAACTTTAGGGAATGATTTTGAGATAAAGGATGGGTATAGAATGTATCATGGTTCAACGGTGCCAGGTTTTCCTGCTCATCCACATCGTGGATTTGAAACGATTACCATTGTTAATAAAGGATTTTGTGATCATTCAGATTCACTTGGTGCCGCTGGGCGTTTTGGTGAAGGTGATGTACAATGGATGACGGCCGGCAGAGGTGTTCAGCATTCAGAAATGTTTCCCTTGGTACACACTCAAAAAGAAAATCCTTTAGAGTTATTTCAAATCTGGCTGAACTTACCTGCTAAAAGTAAATTTGTAGACCCACACTTTAAAATGTTATGGCACGAAGAAATTCCTGTTGTTAAATTAGAAAACGCCAGCGTAAAAGTTATTGCCGGGCAATTTAAAGCAAACAATGCACCAGATCCAGCACCTGACTCTTGGGCAAATGATCCAGAGAATGATGTTGCCATTTGGAATATTACAGTTGAATTAAATGGGACCCTTACATTGCCAAAAGCAAAAATAGGTACACAAAGGACAATTTATTTTTATGATGGCAACACCATAAATCTTGCAGGAGAATCCATAGAGCCGAATCATGGCGTAAATGTTGATGCCACTAAAGAAATTAAGATAGAAGCCATTGGTGCAGATGCCCATTTACTTATACTACAAGGTAAACCTATTGAAGAACCTGTTGCTAAATACGGTCCGTTTGTAATGAATACCGATGAAGAATTACAAAATGCGATGAATGAATTTAGAACCACACAATTTGGAGGATGGCCATGGAGATACCCTGACCATACCCATGAAGTTAATCGTGGTAGATTCGCTCAATATCCTGATGGGACAATTATAGAAAAATAGTATAAAAACTAAAAAACTCCATAATAGACAAGCATCTACTATGGAGTTTTATTTATTTTATAATTAAAGTATTACACTCTAACAATTTTAGCACCAATAGCGCGTAGTCTTTCATCTATATTTTCATAACCACGATCTATCTGTTCAATATTATGAATGGTAGACGTTCCTTTAGCAGATAATGCTGCAATTAATAAAGAAACACCTGCTCTAATATCTGGCGAGGTCATTGTGGTCGCCTTCAATGTAGATTGAAAATCATGACCAATAACAGTAGCTCTATGTGGATCACAAAGAATAACCTTTGCTCCCATATCCAATAACTTATCTACAAAGAACAAACGGCTTTCAAACATCTTTTGATGAATCAATACCTCTCCCCTAGATTGTGTGGCAACTACCAAAATAATACTCAATAAATCTGGAGTTAATCCCGGCCAAGGCGCATCTGCAATGGTTAAAATAGATCCATCTATATAATTTTGAATTTCGTAGCCATCTTTATGCTCAGGAATGTAAATATCATCTCCTTTTCTTTCTAAGGTGATACCTAATTTACCAAATACCGTAGGAATTTGTCCTAAATCGTCCCAACTTACATCTTTAATGGTCAATTCACTTTTAGTCATTGCCGCCAAACCGATCCAACTACCAATTTCGATCATATCGGGCAACATACGGTGATCTGTACCTCCTAATTTTTCAACTCCATCAATAACCAATAGATTAGAACCAACACCTGTAATTTTAGCGCCCATTCTATTTAGCATTTTACAAAGTTGCTGTAAATAAGGCTCACATGCTGCATTGTAAATAGTTGTTTGACCTTCTGCCAAGACAGCTGCCATTACAATATTCGCAGTTCCAGTTACAGAAGCTTCATCTAACAACATATAGGTACCCTTCAGATTATCAGCTTCAACACCATAAAAGTATTCCTCCTTGTTGTAGCGAAATTTTGCACCAAGCTTAATAAAGCCTTCAAAATGGGTATCTAACCGTCTACGTCCAATTTTATCACCACCTGGTTTTGGTATGTATCCTTTTCCAAAACGTGCCAGTAATGGACCTACCAACATAATAGATCCTCTTAAACCTCTACCATCTTGCTTGAACTGATCAGATTGTAAATATTCTAAATTAACATCGTCTGCCTTAAATGTATAGGAGCCTTTGCCTTTCTTCTGAATTTTTACACCTAGATCTTCTAAAAGTGCAATGAGTTTATTTACATCTACAATATCCGGTATATTGTTGATCGTTACTTTTTCATCTGTAAGTAGTACAGCGCAAAGTATTTGAAGTGCTTCGTTCTTTGCACCTTGAGGTGTTATTTCACCAGATAACTGATGCCCTCCTTCAATTTTGAATGTCCCCATCTAGAGAAGTGGAAATTAATAGCGTTTTTTACCGCGGTTATTATTTCTTTGATTTTTTTTATTTGAACTGGACCTAGGGTTTTTGGCTACTCTATTCTTCAAAAACTGACCACTATCGGTTAAGCTTTCACCTGTTGAAGCCAAGTCTATACGACCATCACTCAACTCAAATAAATGCTTAAATATAGCTTTATCGTCAACAACGTCTTTGTTCCAATTTAAATAGCATTTTTTCATATGGTTGGCAATTGCATACTCTAAACCAGAGCGTTTATCACCTTTCTCCCACTCTACAGCTACATCTATCATTCGTTTTATGTTGTTGCCATAAAACCTGTATTTTGGAAAATTCTGTGGATACTCTAATGCATCAGGTCTTTGTTTCAACACCTCTTTTGAAGTAATTGGAAAAGGTGAGTCCACATCCAACTTAAAATCAGACATGATAAAAAGTTGATCCCAAAGTTTATGTTGAAAATCTGGCACATCACGTAAATGTGGTTGCAGATTTCCCATTACACTTATAATTGCCTGGGCTACTTTATTTCTTTCTTCGCGATCTTCAATGGACACTGCATGATCTACCATTTTTTGAAAATGACGACCGTATTCAGGTATGATCAAATGAGGACGCTCCGTATTGTATTCTAGGTTTTCTACTAATTGCAAATTGAAAATTTTAGCTTAATGTGATTGAGAAGTGTTCTAATAACGATGCCAAATTAATAAAATTATAGATGAAATGCTATTTTATAAGGAGATTACCCCTCCTATTTTACCAACTTCTTTATATTTTTCTATAACCTGATCAGGTCCGTTTAAATTAACGGTAATAGAAACACTGGTATATTTTCCATTTTTGGATTTCTTTAAGTTGATGACAGCTCCCATATTATCAAAAATTGCTTCGATCTGGTCTATTTTACCTGTAGCGGTTTCAACAATGAACTTGTAAAGATAATTAGACGGCCATTTAGAAGTTTCTGTAAGCTGCTCTCTTAATTTTTTATAAAATTCCTCTGGATTCTTTTCGTCCATAACTCATATTTTAAGCAAAGATAAGTCTAATACACCAGTTTTTTAATACTAGCGGTTTATGTACTTTTGCGTTTATAATATAAGAGTTTGAAAAGCAAAAGAATTGTTGTCACTGGAGGACCGGGGACTGGAAAAACTGTATTGATATCATCCCTGGAAAATAATGGATACCATTGTTTTCATGAAGTTATAAGGACCATGACTTTAGATGCATTGGGCGATGTTTCATTAGAAGATCAATTGGTCAACCCTATTGATTTTGTTAAAGATGCCAAGAGTTTTAACGATGAGTTGATCAATGCTCGACTAAAGCATTTTGAGAACGGTAACAACATAAATAAGGAACACGTATTCTACGATCGTGGATTACCTGACGTTATTGCATATATGAACTATTTTGGGCAATCTCCTGAGCCACGTTATGCCGATTTATGTTCAAAAAACAGGTATGACGAAGTGTTAATACTACCACCATGGAAAGAAATCTATATACAGGATAATGAAAGAATGGAAAATTTTGAGCAAGCTTGTGGTATTCATGAACAATTGGAAAACACGTATATACAATTAGGGTACAAACCTGTTGAAGTTCCTTTTGGAACCATTGAAAATAGATTGCAATTTGTAATAGACCACATAAACGGCGCTAGTGAATAATACCCCAAAAGAAATCTTATCCAAATACTGGGGTTTTGATAGTTTTAGGGGCTCTCAAGAAGAAATCATCAATGCCATAATCAATGGTCAAGATGTACTAGGTCTACTGCCCACTGGTGGTGGAAAATCTATTTGTTTTCAGGTTCCTGCGTTATCAAAAGAAGGCATTTGCATTGTAATATCGCCGCTTATCGCTTTAATTGAAAACCAAGTAAACAATCTTCAATCATTAGGCATTAAAGCCATTGGTCTAAAAGGCGGACTTAAATTCAACGAGATCGATAAGCTATTGGATAATTGCATTTATGGTAATTACAAATTCCTATATCTATCACCGGAACGCCTACAACAAGAATTAGTACAAGAGCGTATAAAAAGCATGAACGTTTCTATGTATGTTATTGATGAAGCTCACTGTATATCACAATGGGGACATGATTTTAGACCCGCCTATTTAAGTTGCTCCATTTTAAGGGAATTACACCCTACTCCTCCAATGGTAGCTTTGACCGCAACGGCTACAAAAAGAGTAAGTGAAGATATTATCAGTTCATTAGAACTTACTTACCCTTTAGTCATAAAGGATTCATTTTTTAGAAAAAATATTGGGCTAGAAGTTCAGTTTACCGAAGATAAAAGAGGGTTTTTAAAACAATACTGCCAAAAAGTACGGCATAGTGCCATAATTTACGTTAGAAGTAGAAGAATGGCAGAAGAATTGTCTAAGTTCTTGGTGAACAACAACCTTAGTGCTACTTTTTACCATGGCGGTGTAGATCAGGTAAAAAAAACAGAACGATTGAATTTTTGGCTTAAGAACAAGTACAAAATTATGGTCGCCACCAATGCCTTTGGTATGGGCATAGACAAACCAGACGTAGAATTGGTTATACATTATCAAATTCCCGATAGTTTAGAAAATTACTTTCAAGAGGCTGGTAGAGCCGGTAGAAATGGGGAATTTTCAAAAGCAATAATTCTGACCAATACAACCGATAAAGTTCTGGTAAAAAGGCAGTTTATTGAAATTCTACCTAGTGTTGCCCAGGTGAAGTTGATCTATAAAAAACTAAATACTTTCTTTCAAATTGGATTTGGCGAATTCACCGAAGCAAAATTTCATCTTAATTTCAATAAATTCTGTAGCATATATAAGCTCAATACCTTTGTTACTTATAATACCTTACAGTTATTGGACAGAAATTCGGTTATTTCACTTTCTGAAAATTTTTCAAAAAAAATTACCATTAAATTTATAACGGACAAGGACACCCTTTATCGATATATAGATAAGAACAACAAACTGGGTGATTTTATAAAAATTGTACTTCGAACCTATGGTGGGTTATTTGAGTTTGACACACATATTAACACCTATGTATTATCCAAAAAAACAGCTCTACCAGAAAAAATGATCCATCAAAATTTTGAACAATTGGCAAAAGATGAGATTATAGATTACACAAGCGCATCTAGCGATTTAGAATTGTTTTTCTTGGTACCAAGAGATGATGACAGGACTATAAATGTATTTGCAAAAAATATTGAAGAACAAAACCAACTTAAAATAGCAAAAGTTGATGCAATGCTTACTTACATTGAAAATGATACTATGTGTAGAAGCATACAGCTCTTACATTATTTTGGAGAACAACTAGAACAACCCTGCGGAATATGTGATGTTTGCGTTAGTCAGTCAACAGGAAACACACCTATTGTTCACGCCAAAATAAAAATCATCCAAATATTAAAAGAGAAAAATGCAGGTTCACGAGAATTACAAAATAAACTCAATACCTCTCAAGAGATAACCATTGCTGCAATACAGGAGCTCTTGGAGGATAATTATATTACATTAAACAACATTAACGAATACCAACTATTATAATATGGAAGCATTGAGAATTGTATTTATGGGAACACCGGACTTTGCCGTAGGCATTTTAGATAAACTGGTTAAAAATGAATATAATATTGTTGGCGTCATTACAGCACCGGACAGACCTGCGGGCAGAGGAAGAAAACTTAATCAATCTGCAGTTAAAAAATATGCTGTTGAAAATAATCTTAAAGTACTTCAACCTACTAATCTAAAAGACGAAGACTTTTTAAATACTCTAAAATCGCTAAATGCCAATTTACAAATTGTTGTTGCTTTTAGAATGTTGCCCAAAGTAGTTTGGAGTATGCCCGAATATGGCACATTTAACTTACATGCTTCACTATTGCCACAATACCGTGGTGCAGCCCCTATCAATTGGGCAATTATTAATGGAGAGACAAAAACAGGGGTTACCACATTTTTTATTGACGAAAAAATTGACACCGGTGAAATAATTATGCAAGACGAGGCAGTGATTGAAGAAACCGATAATGCCGAAGATTTACATGATAGGTTAATGCATTTAGGAGCAAACACCGTACTAAAAACCGTAGAACAAATTGAATCTGGGAATTTTACTACCCATGCGCAGCCTAATTTACCAAGTTTAAAAGATGCACATAAAATACATAGGGAAACTTGTGAAATAAACTGGAGCAATTCTGCCGTTACCATATATAATTTCATCAGAGGTTTAAGTCCATACCCAGCTGCCTGGACCACACTTACCAATGGTGACCAAAATATCATCACAAAAATATATAAAGTAGAAACCGAAACCGAAAAACATGACCTTGCAGTGGGAACGCTAGTTTTTAATAAGAAAGAGATAAAAGTAGCCGTTAAAGAGGGATATATAAATCTACTAGAAATACAGTTACAGGGTAAGAAAAGAATGCAAGTAAAAGACCTGTTGAACGGCCTTAATTTGGAAGAAAATGCAAAAATGGGCTGAAGCCCCGTTATTATTGGGCTGAAAGAAACGTAGAAAAAAACCTACTTTATCAACAAACACGCTGAGTTATCAACAAAATAAGGGATTTCCGCCCGTTTTACTTGCGTTGCCCAGAAATCCATATAAATTTGTTAGTAGGTATAAATTATTTAATCACAATTAATTATCACATTATGAACAAAACAGAATTGATCGATGCAATGGCAGCTGACGCTGGCATCACAAAAGCTGCGGCAAAAAAGTCATTGGAATCTTTCTTGGGAAATGTTGAAAATTCTCTTAAAAAAGGAGATAGAGTTTCTTTAGTAGGTTTCGGTTCTTGGTCCGTATCTAAAAGAAATGCAAGAGAAGGTAGAAATCCATCAACTGGAAAAACTATCCAAATCGCTGCTAAAAATGTAGTTAAGTTTAAAGCAGGTGCTGATTTAGGTAAAGCTGTAAACTAATTTTACACTGATAAATTTATGAAAAGCGCCTTTAAGGGCGCTTTTTTTATTTCTATGTTTTTGATTTTTAAGAGGATTTGTCTTACTTTAGAAATATAATCATATCAAATTTATGATAGCTTTAAAACCAACCAAGGGAAAATTACTAGTGGCCGAACCATCGTTAACTGGAGATGTTTCGTTTAACCGGTCTGTAGTTTTATTAGCAGAACACAGTACTGAGGGCTCTGTTGGCTTTATTTTAAATAAGCCATTAGAGTACCAAATCAATGAATTGGTTACTGAAATAGAATTACCTTTTCAAGTATATAATGGCGGTCCCGTAGAGCAAGACAACCTCTATTTTATACACAAGGTTCCGCATTTAATTGACAACAGTGTTGAGATTTCTGATGGTATATATTGGGGAGGAGATTTTGAAACCACTGTAGAATTGATCAATAAGGAAATTATATCAGAAGATGATATTCGTTTCTTTTTAGGATACTCAGGCTGGTCATCTTTACAACTAGACGAAGAGCTTACCTCAAAATCGTGGATAGTTGTAGAAAATGAACATGAAAGCAGAATCATTCAAAGGGCCGCAAAAGCCATTTGGAAAGAAAATATGATTCAATTAGGTGGTAATTATCTTTTATGGTCAAATGCTCCAGAGAACCCCAGTTTAAATTAACTCCCGGGACTCAAAGACAATCTTGCCGCAGCATTTAGTTTACCCAATAAACTTTTAGAAACGGTATTAACAAAATCCTTCTTTCTGTATTTGGTTATAGGAATAATTCCGTCAATTGCATTGACTATGAAAAGTTCATCTGCTTTTTGTAGCTCAAAAGGAGAAACACTGTCTTCCACAAACTCAAACTCTTTTAAATTAGAAATCACTTCCACCAATTTTTTTCTAAGAATACCATTGGTACAACCATCTGTAATGGGCGGAGTTTTAACCTGACTACCTTTTACAACAAAAATATTGCCATTTATAGCCTCTATAACCTGCTTTCTCTCATTAAGCAACAGACAATCCTGATAATCATTTTCGCGTGCGTAAATCGCAGCTACAACACTTAAAATTTTATTGTTGGTATCTAAGTTAGATAGCATCGTAGAATTTTTATAAAAGTCTTTAAAAAGTTCTACTTCATAAATGCTATTGTTCAATACAAAAAAAGGGTTCTCTAACGTACTGCTGTTAATAAAATAAGAAATACTATTATCAGAATCAAAATAATCTTCTTGACTATTTCTAAAAACGTTGAATTTAACCCGCTTTGCTTTTTTAAGGTCACTTTCAGAGAATATCTTAAGAATTTCAGCTTCCATGAACTCCATAGTAAAGTTCATTGGAATTTCCATTCTCAATATTCTCATGGACGACATTAGGCGTAAATAATGATCTTCTAGATAAATTATTTCACCGTTCACCACCCTTAACTCTTCAAAAACGGCATCACCCAGCTGCACTCCCCTGTTCTTTTCATTTAGAAAAGATGAATTATCCTCTAGTAGTCCGCCATTAAAATTGAACATAAAAAAGCCTTAAAAAATTAAGGCTCAAAGATACTGTAAATAAGAATATTTTTAAGCTGAACCCAATACCTGTTTTAAATCAGATACTTGATTGGTCCAAAGCATTTTAGACTCGTCTATCTCATCTTCTTCGGCAAAGTCGGTTATAAACAATGAAACATCTTTTGTTATTTCATCAACTATTATCTTCATTTCAAAAAAGCTATCATCGTCTGCTTCTTCCCAAGCAAAACGTACAAACTCATCTGTTTTTCTTTTTAACAGTTTAGCCTCTTCTTCTGCCCCGTCCCAAATGAAGGTAAATTTTTCACCTCTAGAATTAACATTATCCGCAAACCATTCAGACAGTCCTGAAGGCGTTGCTAAGTACTGATATAACATTTGTGGTGAAGACTGAATTACAAACTCTATTTCAAATTTTATTTTATCGCTCATTGTCATGCTACTTTATGCCGAGCAATATATATATTTCTAAATGATAAAAAAATAAATGATCAGTATAATTTTTTTCATGAAGTTTTGTTGAAGAACAAATAAATTACCACTATATTTGCAGCCGTTTAAAAATAATATGGCGAGGTAGCTCAGTTGGTTAGAGCGTCGGATTCATAACCCGGAGGTCGGGGGATCGTGCCCCCCTCTCGCTACAGTAGGTAAAGACCAACAAAATCAACGGTTTAGCAAATGCTAAACCGTTTTTTATTGGACAAATTCTATGTTATAATGCTATCAAACTTCTAAATTATTGCTTTCGCAAAGTTGAAGTTATTATGAAGTTGTCCTTTAAATTCAGTTATATAGCTTTGAGAAACTAGCATAAAGCTATTTACTCAACAAATAAATTAAATTACCTATTGCCACCACTCCTGTTAAACACCCCAAAATAAAGTCCATCTTAGATGCTATAAAATCTAATTTATTTTCAATTCTTTTTGCTACTATAGCATACAAGGTATACAGGGTAAAAGAGCCAATGGTTGAACCAATTGAAAAATAAAAGGCATTTAGGTAACTGTATTCAAAATAGTCAAACCCTATTAATAGCGATATAAACGTAAAATAAAAAGGAATTGCCATCATGTTCAATAAGGACATGAATATTCCGTAGAAATAAGATTTTGATTTCTGTATTACTTTATCCTTTGCTTTTTCTTTTGACGTATAATAGATTCTAAAAAAATTTATGGATAAAAGAAAAAGAATTCCTGTTCCAATTTGCTGAATTAAGTTTATATATTCAGAATTTTTCATTAAAACATTAGCTAAATAAGCACCTACATTTGCCTGAAAGAACAAGACGGTTGCGTAACCTGCAATGATATAAAATGTAGCTTTTGTACCATTTCTTAAACTATATTTTACCACTGTCAAGTTTAAAAAACTAGGAGTAATACTACCCAATGAAGCAATGCAAAAACCCATTAATACACAAATAAGAACATTCATAATTTTATATTGTTCAGCAAATAACTGTAATAACTTATATTAACGTTAATACGTTTCCGCTTATTTGTAACTCTTAATGCTGAAGACCCAACTAATTTTTAAAGTTTATGAATTACATCGACTAATTTTTATTCAAGTCCGAATACAATTAAGAATCGGTTATGAACGCCGCAACTACCCAATGAACATAAATAATACTTAAAATACAAGCTTATTTGGCTTGCACAAAGAACTACCCACAGTCATTAACTCTCCCCATTGAGTGGTATATCTAGGGCTTCGATGTTCTTTTATTAGTGCCCATTCCTTAGTTCGGTTTCCAACTGTGGCGACTTTAATTTTATTTTTCCCAAACTTACTATTAAGGTTATCTATAACCTTAGTAATACATTCACTTTCACTCTTATGAGGGTTGGCAAACAAGTTGGTCTGTACTTCATTTTGGTGTACCAATTGGGTCAAATTAACACCTACTTTCTTATACCGGTAACCATTTTTATAAATTTGACGCAAACCTTTTAACGCTTCCTTTGTCAGTTTAAGCGTACTATCAGTTGGTGTATCAAGATTCATATAGATTTTATTTCTGTACTGTTTATCTATGGAACTATGTTGATTGGTCTGTAGGGAAACTTCTATTTGAGATGCTAAACTTTTTTGTTGTCTGAGCAAGTCTGCCACTTCGGCTACATAATAGCTACAGGCTTCTTCTATGAGCGAATAGTCGGTCAATTTATAACCAAAGGATTTTGCTGTGCCAATGCCTTTTTTAGCAGAGGCCTCTGTTTCTAATTCCAAACAGGGTATATTGTTCAATTCTCTCCATAAACGCTCTCCTATAACCGTCATTTCCTTTCTTACCCAAGCCACGGGCATATTGGCAAAATCTAGAGCAGTATGAATACCATTGTTTTGAAGACGAATAGTATGTTTTTTACCAATTCCCCAAATGTCTTTTACTTGAAGATTGCGTAAAAGATGCTGCCTCTTTTTTTCACTATCCACTACATAGACATTATGGTTCAATGGTATTTTCTTGGCATATTTATTCGCCAATTTAGATAGTGACTTTGTCTTAGCAATACCTACCCCCACAGGTATTCCAGTATTTTTATGTACTGTATTTTTAATGTTGTGTGCTATTACATTATAATCATCGATTTTTAGACAGCCCAAGTCTACAAAACTTTCATCAATGCTGTATTCTTCTACTCTTGGGGAAAATGTCATTAAGGTATCCATCACCCTTCTAGACATATCACTATACAATGTGTAATTCGATGAAAAATAAGTTACATTATTTTCATCCAATAATTTTCTGATCTTGAAAATAGGTTGAAACATTGGAATATCTGTCAATGCCTTTGCCTCTTTATTAGCTGCAATAATACATCCGTCATTGTTGCTCAGCACCACTACTGGTTTATTTGTCAAATCTGGTCTAAAGACTTGTTCGCAAGATGCATAAAAGCTGTTACAGTCCACCAATGCGATCATAAAGTAGATTTAATTATATATGTTATTGTACCCCATATATTTAATTCAGATAATGAAGTTTCATCAATTTTTATAATTTTAAAACTATCTTCTACAGTAGCTAATACCAATTGATTTCTTTTTGGGGTAATGGATTTATCTACAATCAAAACATCATTTGTATTTATACCTACCTCATTATGTTCATCATCCACTACCCTGATAAAAAAAGTAGCCGAAGAATTGGTTACCAAAACTTCGTTCAGGTCTATTCTAGGCTCTGCATAATGTGTTGCCGGACTAGAGAAACCTGTTTGTGTTGGTCTTTTAACACGATGGCTATTTTCAGATTTTTTGATTAAAATATTTCCCAAGTTATTCATACCCTAATTGTTACGTCATTTATTTTTTAATTCCCTCACCCAATCATCATACGGTAAGTTCCAGAAACCCAATACCGGCATGATCTTAAATGTTACTTGCGATGGATACCGGTAGTATAAATAAATATCATTGGTATCCGTTTCATATTCCACGTAGAAACCCTGCATAGAAATAGGTTTTTGCGCTATTAGTCCAGAATCCCTTAATGCACACTCATAGCGCTCTTTTCCTATTTCCTTAAGAAGAGCTTTTATACACTTAATATTATAATTTCTGAATACGGTTATGGACATTGTCCAAATTTCAGGATATATTCCAAATAATATATTGTAACTTTGAAAAAATTATCAACAAAAAAGTTGAAAACAAAAAAAACCACCTCGAGGCGAGGTGGTCAACCAAATCCAAATTCTAAACTCTTTACACAAATAAAGAGCATCAAAAACTTAATACGTGTGTAAAATTAAAAATTGTAAATAATGGATATGAAGAAATTATTAACGCAATAAAACTTATATAGCTTCCAATCCCTTTTAGGTCAAACAAAATATAGTTAGAGTTATCATGCACTTTAGCTATTTCCTAAATTAAATTTTGGTAAATGAAAATTACCGGACAAACACCAATTAACCCTAATTAAAAATTATGAGATCAATTTGGAACGGTTCAATAAGCTTTGGTCTAGTATCTATCCCTATAAAATTATTTTCAGGCTCTGAAGATAGAAAGTTGGATCTAGATATGTTAGATAGTCATGACGGTGCAAGAATACGCTACAAACGTGTAAATGAAGAAACTGGGAAAGAAGTGGAATGGAAAGATATAGTAAAAGGCTATAAAAAAGATGACGAGTACATTGTTCTAGAAAAGGAAGATTTTGAAAACGCGAACATTAAAAAGAGCAAGACCATTGATATAGAGCAATTTATCATGGAAGATGAAGTGTCAGATGTTCTTTTTAAAAAACCCTATTTCATTAAACCCCAAAAAGGTGGTGAAAAGTCATATTCATTATTACGAGATGCATTAAAGAAAACCGAAAAATTAGGTGTAGCTACTTTTGTAATGCGCCAAAAAGAACATTTATCATTAATAGGTGTTTATAAAGATGCTTTGGTATTGCATGTAATACGATTTCAAGATGAGATTCGAAGCACTGAAGAATTAGAACTTCCAAAGACTAAAATTGCTAAGAAAGAAATGGATATGGCAATGTCTTTAATTGAGCAGTATACCGAAAAGTTCGATTTTGAAAAGTTCAAGGATATTTATAACGAGCAACTTTTAAAAATTATAAACTCCAAAGCTTCCGGTAAAATTTCAAAACCCGAAAAATTCGAATCTAAACCTACTCCCGCAAAAGACCTAATGGCACAACTGAAAGCGAGTTTGGAAAAACGAGAAAAAAAAGCATCTTAAACCGTGAGCTTAAAACAGTATTATGATAAGCGGAATTTTGAGAAAACCCCCGAGCCTAAAGGGGAATTACAGCCTGTTTCCAACAACCAAAGATTTGTAATTCAGCGCCATGCGGCAAGTAGATTACATTATGACCTTAGGTTAGAAATCAACGGAACACTCAAAAGTTGGGCAATACCTAAAGGACCTTCAATGAATCCGACAGATAAACGCTTGGCTGTGCGTACTGAAGATCATCCACTAGAATACCTGACTTTTCACGGCACAATACCAAAGGGAAATTACGGTGCAGGCCATATGATTATTTGGGATACGGGAACTTTTGAGGTGGATACCAAGGAAACGGATAAAGAACTATCCGAACAACTGGCAATAGGCAATATCAAATTGAATTTTTACGGGAGTAAAATTAGAGGACGTTTTGCATTAGTTCGTACCACTTCAAAAAACGATACCGAACAATGGTTACTGCTTAAAAAGAAAGATGAATATGCCATTACCACTTTTTATGATGCTGAAACATTGGTTCCTATTTCTACAACACGAAAAAAGAAATTTACCACACAACTTAAACCGGGATCCATATTACAGCCCATGCTGGCATCTTCCACTAAAGATATATTCAATGACCCAAATTATATTTTTGAACTTAAATGGGATGGCTATAGGGTTATAGCACACATTACAAAAGGTAGGGTACTCTTACAGTCAAGGAATGGTATCAACTATAACATCAAATTTTCCAAACTTCATGATGAATTAGCCACTATTGAACACGATGTTATTTTAGATGGTGAAGTAGTTCTGGTGGATAGCAATGGCGTATCGCAATTTGGTGAACTTCAAAATTACCCTGACAGTACGGGAGAATTACGGTATTATGTTTTTGACATGCTTTACCTGAACGGTCATAGCATGCTGGACCTAAAATTGATAGAGCGAAAAAGTCTTATCAATGATGTTATAGGTGATTTGACTATAACGCAATACTGTGACCATATTGAAGGTATGGGTACCGCACTTTTTGAAAAAGCTATTGAAGCGGGTATGGAAGGTGTAATGGCCAAAGAGCAAAATTCCAATTACGCTGTTGGATCCAGAACAGAAAAATGGTTAAAAGTCAAGGGCGTTCAAAGTACAGATGCTATCATCTGTGGTTTTACCGAATCCGCTAATAGTCCAGAATTGATCGGCTCTTTAATTCTTGGTCAATATCAACAGGACAAATTAAAATATATCGGCAATTGTGGTACAGGCTTTACCGATAAAAGCCGTAAAGAATTACAATTACTTCTTTCTAAATATGAGGTGAACGAAAATGTGTTTGAAAATAAAATAACATTAAAAGGTAGAATACCACACTGGACACAACCTATATTGGAATGTGAGATTATATTCTCTGAACTCACAAAGAACGGATTGTTAAGAAATCCTGTTTTAAAACGTATTAAAAGTGAAATTACTAAAATACCAATTGAACCAAAAAATACCGAGGTGAGCATTAAAAAATCAACATCCTCAAAAGAGTTTATTACTATTGACGGATTAAAAGTGCCCATTAGTAATCTAGATAAAATATATTGGCCAGAATCAAAAATTACCAAGTTCAACCTGATTGATTATTATTTGAATATATCTGATTACCTACTACCCCATTTGATCGATCGTCCCCAAAATTTACATCGTCATCCAAATGGTATACATCAAGAAAGTTTTTATCAGAAGGATAATGATTACTTGCCCGATTGGTTTGAGACGGTATTAGTATACTCCAAATCTTCTGAACGCGAAATAAATTACCTAATGTGCCAAAATACCGCGTCATTAATTTATATGGCCAATTTAGGGTGCATTGAAATTAATCCGTGGAGTTCTAGAAAATTGAGCTTGGACAAGCCCGATTACGGCATTATTGATTTAGATCCACCAAAGAATATGGCATTTAAAAAAGTGGTTGAAGTAGCAAAAGAGTTCCATAAAATATTAAGAAATCTAAATATTGAAAGTTTTTGCAAGCTATCTGGATCTAAAGGCATTCATATTTACCTACCCATGTCTACCAAATACAGTTATGAGGAAGTCCGAAATTTTATTAAACTTTTATGTCTATTGGTGGAAGAAAGACTACCAGAATTGACCACTTTAGAACGTAGTATAAACAAACGAAAAGGTAGGATATATTTAGACTATTTACAGAACCGTAGAGGTCACACCATTGCATCGGTCCACTCGGTAAGACCAATTGTGGAAGCACCAATTTCTGCCCCATTACATTGGCAAGAATTAAATAATAAATTAACCCCTAGACATTTTAAAATGAAAGATTATATAACAAGAATTAAAGAGCAAGGCGACTTGTTCAAAAAAATTTCAGAGGTTAATTTTGACATGAATAACGCACTTATGCAAATAGATAAATAATTTAATGTAACTTCAATAAACTTCTGTGTATATTTCAATACTTTATAGCTTTTGTAAAACTACCAGCAACCCAATATAATGATCGAAAATTTCAATCAAACAATTAAAGATGTACAGTCTATTAAAATACTACCTACTATTCTAGATGTCATAGTACAATCTACAGGATTAGGTTTTGCAGTGGTTGCCAAAGTCACTTCAAAAAAATGGGTTACGTGTGCAGTTAAAGACAATTTGGAATTTGGTCTAGTACCCGGTGATGAACTTGATATTAAAACAACATTTTGCCGAGATGTTAGACATACCAATACGTTGGTGGTCATAGACCATGTTAATGAAGATGAAAAATTCTGCAATAATCCAATACCGATCCAGTATGGATTTCAAAGTTATATTTCAGTACCTATCCTTTTGCAGAATGGAACGTTTTTCGGTACACTTTGTGCTTTAGACCCCGCACCGAACAAGCTTAACAATTCTAAGGTTATTGGTATGTTCACCGCTTACGCTGAACTTATATCATTTCATTTAGATGCTATAGAAAAATTACGTCTAAAGGATTTAGAAATTCAAAAGAAAGATTTTCTATTGGAATCTTTTGATTTTGTATCTAGCCATGACCTTCAAGAGCCGTTGAGGAAAATACAGATGTTTTCCAGTGTAATACTCGAAAAAAACTGTGAGACGTTAAATTCGGAGACTATAAAATATTTGAACAGTATAAAGAACGAATCCCAGCGCATGCGTAATATTCTGAATGACCTATTGGTGTTTTCAGAATTCAAGAAATCTTCGCAGGAATTTGTACCTGTTGATTTAAATGTAATTGTTGAAAATGTTCAAAAAAGATTATCAAAAGATTTTTCTGAGTGTAATGGGGAAATCGTAATCGGTGATTTACCTAAAGTACCCATAATGCCCGATCAAATTGAACAGCTTTTTTACAATTTGATGATCAATGCAATCACCTTTAAATCTAACGATTGTAATTTAGAATTATCCATTACCAGTAAAATTGAACATGGTAGTAATTTAGCATATAAAAAATTAGATATTGGTACCAAGTACTGTAAATTAGTATTTACCGATAATGGTATAGGTTTCGATCCTAGATACAATGAGAAAATATTTGGTATGTTTAATCGTCTCGATTCAGAAAAGCAAAGTCATTCTACAGGAATTGGATTAACAATTGCCAGAAGAATTACTGAAAACCATAAGGGATTCATCATAGCCAATGGCGAATTAAATAAGGGAGCTACATTTACCGTTTATTTACCCATGACACAATAGATAACTTTTATAACTTAGTAAATATTAATCTATTTGTATTAATTTTGTAATATAAATCAACCTCCCTTTCATTTATTTAAAATTCCACTATCCATGGTAAAAGCCAATGGTTTAGAAGCGGAATAGAAAATGTAATAAGACTCTTTCGTCCTATTCAAAAGTTTGTAGTACACTACTAAATGCATTTAAAAGAAGAATTAAACAAACAACAATTAAAGGCCGTTGAATTTACGGGCAAACATTTGCTAGTACTTGCAGGTGCAGGTACAGGAAAAACACGAACTATTATAGCCAGGGCAGCATATTTGATCGAGAATGGAGCTAATCCATCAAAAATTCAGATATTGACTTTTACAAAAAAAGCTGCCAATGAAATTGTGGAGCGTGTTAAAGCTAGTTTACCACAATCTAACGGGCGGTCTTTGAGCGGTGCCACTTTTCACAGTTGGTGCAACCAATTGATTATAAAATACCCTAATTTATTTGGTGCCGCCAATTTTACGGTCATAGACCCAGACGACCAGTTAGGGTTAATGAAAATGGTCTCTGGCAGCCACAGTGATGTTTATAGCAAGCTGCGAATTAAACCCCAGCAATTACTGGATGTCTATTCTTATGCTAGAAACACAAAAAAGAATCTAACAGAATCTATACGAACATTAATATATAAAGGCAAAGAAGATAAGGATACAGATTACGAGATAACGGCCATGAAACCTAATGTAGAAATTTTACTCAGGGCTTATCAAAAGAAAAAAATGGATCAACGTTATTTAGATTATGATGATCTGTTGCTCGTTGTCTCCACACAGCTAAAATCCAATCCCGAAGCTAGGAAGTTTTTATCCCAAGACCTTGACTATCTACTTATTGATGAAATGCAAGATACCAACCCATTGCAATGGGAGCTACTTTCTCCCTTTATCGATATCTGCAGTTTATTTTGTGTAGGTGATGATGCACAATCTATCTATTCATTTAGAGGTGCAGATTTCAGAAATGTGCATCAATTTAAAGAACGGGTAAAAGATTCTGAAGTATATAAGCTTGAAAAAAATTACCGCTCCACGCAAGAGATACTTGATATCTCAAATTGGCTGTTAGAAAAATCGCCCATTGACTATAAAAAGAAGCTGCAATCGGTTAGAGGAAACGGCGAAATACCCATACTGCTTAATGTTAATGATGAGTGGCAAGAGGCAAATTGGGTAGCCGATGAAATATTAAAAAATTATACCGATGAAGACCGTCGTTTTTCCGATCATCTTATTTTATCACGTTCCCAGTATTATACCAAAACCTTACAAGCGGTTTTTATAAGAAGAAAAATTCCATATGTAACGTACGGAGGGCGTAAATTTTTACAAGCTGCACACATTAAAGATTTGGTTTCACTATTAAGAATAGTCAATAACCCATACGATGAAATTGCATGGGTAAGATTCCTGACTTTCTGGGAAGGAATTGGTGAAGTAAGAGCTTCAAGAATAATGGCGGTCATATTGGCTGATGAAGGTAAAACTGATATCCCTACTCTATTACAAAGTGCTATTCCCGGTAAAGACGGAATCAAAATTGCCGACCTCTATAATGCAGTACAAAAAGAGAAGGGCAAGGTTGGCAAGATGGTAGATATCGCTTATGAAGCTATGTCGTTGGGCTTGGCATTTAGGTATCGTAAAGATTGGATAGAAAAGCGCAAAAGTGATTTCCCTGTGCTTAAACTTTTGGCAGATAGCTATGCCAGCTTAGGTGAATTTATAGGTGAAGGTCTGTTGGATAACGCAGAAAAAATGAACGGCTCACCGGTGCTAAGTGAATCTCAATTGGAAACCGCAGAAGAAAAAGACCATGTAATCATCTCTACAATTCACTCTGCCAAAGGGTTAGAGGCAGATGTGTGTATAGTGTTGAATGTATCGCCCAAGGCATTTCCTTCCTCATGGTCGTTAGATGATGTTGATGCCATTGAAGAAGACCGTAGAGTATTGTATGTTGCTTTGACAAGAGCTAAAAACAGGTTGATAATCACAAGAAATACCGCCTCAATTTCAGCAATTCATGGTAAAGCCATTCCCACTAATATGGGGCAACAGACCAATGCTGCCGAAACTTATTTCTTAACGGCCGTACCAGATACCTTGGTAAAGCAAGAAACTATTGGTCATGATTTTAGACCAGTTAAAGATGCCCCCGAACCTAATAATATTGACCTTTCTTCAGGAATGGATTTTAGCTAGTGATCAGAATGCAGGA
The DNA here is from genome assembly GCF_001865655.1 of Maribacter sp. 1_2014MBL_MicDiv. Taxonomy (NCBI): domain Bacteria; kingdom Pseudomonadati; phylum Bacteroidota; class Flavobacteriia; order Flavobacteriales; family Flavobacteriaceae; genus Maribacter; species Maribacter sp. 1_2014MBL_MicDiv. The sequence continues at coordinate 3,899,777 of NZ_CP011318.1, read as the reverse complement.
CAGAAAATTTGCTATTGTAACCATGACCACTTTTGGTTATAAGCCTAACCCATTAAGAATAGTTCAACTATCTATAAGCAAACTTAGAAGTGAATATTACGAGACTATTTTCACTACTAATATTAACCCCGAAGAGCGAATACCTAATTACATTCAAGAAAGAACTGGGTTGACCGATAGTATTCTTTTAAAAGCACCTACTTTTTCAGATGTTGCCAATACGATCTTACAAGAACTTGAAAATCACATTTTGGTTGGTCATAACGCATCGTTTCTTCATTATGCGTTACAATCAGAATTCAAATATTTAGAGTACTCCTTTAAAATTCCGCAACTATGTACCATTCGGTTGGCTAAGAAATTAATGCCGAATATGACCAGTTATGAATTGCCTTATTTAAGTAGTGTATTAAATATTCCATTTACACCTTTCAATGATTTGGAAGAATATAGCAATGCGGTAGATATCTTATTGCAAAGATTGATACAACTTGATGATGAGGATGTAATTTCCAAATTTTTAGCACCTAAGGTAGAAAAAGAGCATTTTGCTCCGAAGAATATTCAATATCAAAAATTGAACACGCTGCCAAATGTACCGGGCGTTTATAGATTTCAAAATCAAAGTGGAGAAACCCTATATGTTGGTAAAGCAAAAGATATAAAGAAAAGAGTCTTGAGTCATTTCTATAATTCAAGTGAGAAAGAAATTGCATTATGCGATGCTACTTTTCATATAGATTTTGAAACAACCGGAAGTGAGCTCATTGCCTTATTACGAGAAGCAGATTTAATTGATAAAATAGACCCACCGTATAATTACATACAAAAGAAAAATTATATCACTTATCACATCATACCTCAAAAAAATAAAAAAGGCATACTACAACTAAAAATTGAACGAAGACCTTTTGCGCACTCGCCTACCGAAATATTTTTAAGAAGAGGCGATGCCATTAAACGCTTGATCCAACTGACAGAAAAATTTAAGTTATGCCCGCTACAAACCGGGTTGAAAACAAAATTAGGTAGATGTACGCACGGTGAATATAATGAATGTGATGGTGTCTGTACCGGTGAAGAAGAAATTGGCAGCTACAATCATAAAGTGGAAAATGCCCTGGACTATCTAAATAATGAAAATGATAATTATATAATTTTTGAAAAAGGACGCACCAAAGCAGAGCGTAGTTTTATCTTAATTCTACATGGTGTTTACCAAGGTTACGGATTTATTGATAATTCACAATCATTTTCTAGCATAGAGGATTTTAAAGATATGCTTGATTCTAAAAAGCATTCTTACCATACTGCCAAAATTATCTCTAGCTATAGGCAACGTAATCCATGGAAAATTAAGCCTTTGTTCACAGTACAGGAATAAATAGTTAATCATATTAACATATAATATGTTAAAGTTGGTAATAGTATTTTTTGCATCAAAATCATAAGCGAATACAGCAAACTAAATAGTTCTAAGCCTATAATTTTAAGTATAATTAAAACTTAAAAATATGGAAACGAAAAATAGAACCTTAGTAAATAGATTAGAAGAAATTTTAGAAAAGAACCGTGATGCCCAAAAAGGATACGCTAAAGCAGCTGAAAATGCAAAGGATCATAATTTAAAGGCATACTTTCAGAACAAATCTGGAGAGCGAGGCACATTTAATCAAATTTTACATAAAGAGCTAGTGGCTAGTTATGATGAAATCGACAACGATGGTAGCTTTACCGGTACCTTGCATAGAGCTTGGATGGATGTAAAAGCATTTTTTTCTGGAGATAATGACGAATCTATGCTAGAAGAGGCAATCAGAGGAGACAAAGCTGCTGTAGAGGAATATGAAGAAGTATTGAATGATAGTCAATTACCTGCTAACGTTGCACTGGTAATTAGAGAACAATTGGTAAAAATTAGAACCGATTTAAACAAAGTAAAATCAATGGAAGATTTAATTAATTAGGTTTTTCTTTATGTCTAAAAGGGCAATGGTATCATCCGGTTCTATTGCCTTTTTTTTTATTTATAGCTATTTTATGAAGTCTTGTTTTCAGTGGTAATCTGACTTTTAGCTGTGTTAATTTCTTCTTCAGAAGGTTCAGGAAGTTTTTGCTCAGCTGATAATTGTGGCTCAAAACTAAATTTGGTGTAAAAAGGAAAATGATCAGAGCCAATATCCGTACCTAAACTAATGTCTTTCACTCTAAAATCTGCCGATGAAAATATATGATCTAAAGGCCAGCGCATAATATAACTCTTGGCATTAAAGGTATTGAACAACCCCCTACCCTTTCTAGAATCCAGCAAACCACTTACTTTCTGGAATAATTCCGTGGTCTCGGACCATGCCACATCATTAAAATCACCCATTACAATTACAGGATACTTGGATTTTTTACTAAGTAGGGCAATTTTCATCATTTCTGCATCTCGATCTACAGATGATGGGTTATGCTGTGGAGTTGGCGGTGCCGGGTGAATAGCAAAAATTTGTATGGTATCCTTTGATGGTAATACCAATTTTGTATGAATGGAAGGTATGGTATCTTCAACCATATATTTTACACTAGGTTCAAAAAGTTCATATTTAGAAAACAATACCATGCCATACGTATTGTCTAAAGGCACTTCTACCTGGTATTCATATTGGTTTTGAAAACTCTCTTGAATTTTATTTAACCATTTATGATCTATTTCAGTGAATAATAAAATATCCGCTTTTTTATTTTTGGCATCTTCAAGAAGTAAATTTTTCCTCTCATTCTCTTGCAACACATTTGCAGCATAGATAGAGAGGAATACCTTGGCATTTTCACTTGCCTCTTCAATTTCATATTTAGCCAATGGTGTATATATGTAAATCTTTCTAAGTTGAACCCCAATACAGATCAAAAGAATTAGAACAAAAATTTGATCAACTCTACTTTTTAATTCAAACCTAAAAAAGTAAGTCAAAAAAGCTAAAACAGTAAGCACTGTTAGTTGTAGGTGTGGAAAATCGAATATTCTAATTACCCAACTGTTTAGAGGAATATAAGGAAAAATGGTTAGGACGATGGCAAGAAGTCCGAAAGCTCGAAGAAATAGTTTAAATTTTGACATCTTTAGTTGGTAATCAATATTGTTGGTTTTTGGCTATTTATGGATAAGTTACGCCAATTAACCACGTGATATTGATACAATCAGATTAATTTTTAAAACATTATAATACTTTATAAATGAAATCAACAATAGCATTAGCTAATAGATTTAGAGAAATAATCCTCCATGGAACTTGGGTAGCAAATACTAATTATAAAGACCAATTAGAAAATTTGGATTGGAAAATTGCTGTATCGAAAATTGATTCTCTCAATACTATTGCACTATTAGCTCAACACGTACATTACTTCGTTAACGGAATCAAAAATGTATTTAACGGTGGAAATCTTGAAATAAGAGACAAACATAGTTTTGATTTTCCTGAAATAAGATCACAAAGTGAATGGAAGTACTTCTTAAGCAAATTCTGGGAAGATTCAGAACATCTAGCAAAATTAATAGCGCAATTACCTGAAGAAAAATTAAATCAAGAATTTGTGGATGTCAAATACGGAACCTATAAAAGAAATATTGATGGATTAATTGAACATAGTTACTATCATCTTGGACAAATTGTTTTGATAAAGAAAATAATAGTAGAAAAGCAAGGCATACAAATAAACTCTAAACCTAGAGAATAGAATACTTACACTACAAAGAACTACTAATTATATAGGTACGGCATAACTGTGTTTTATAACACCAATGACAAAAGTACTATGTGCACTTCCAATATTCTTTACCGACCCTAACTCGTTAATCACAAAAGATTGATAGTGTTTCATATCCTCTACCATGATTTTTAATAAAAAATCATAGTCGCCCGAGATATTGTAACACTCTACCACTTCTTTAAGGGAAACAATATCTTTTACAAACTTATTTCCTATTTCTTTAGTGTGCTCCTTTAAGGTGATGTTACAGAATACAGTTAGTTGCTTACCAACTTTTTCAGCATTTACAATAGCTGTATACTTTTCAATTAGACCTTCCTTTTCAAATCTTCTAATCCTTTCATAAACAGGTGTAGGAGATAAATTTACTCGTGCTGCAATTTCCTTAGTTGTCAATTTAGCATTGTTCTGAAGTATTCTGAGCAACTTCAAATCAATGATATCCAGATTTTCTAAAGAATAATTATCTGTTTTTTTCATTTTCACAATCTTCAAAAGATAAAATTGCTACAATAATACAACAAAAAGATAAATCATCTAACTTTTATCATTTACTAAATTAATTCATCTTTTAATTTCAATTTTGTAAGACATAAAAACTAAAAATTATCTTTAGATGAAATCGGTCGTATTAAAAAATTCTGAGGTCAACAAAAAGAAAGCAATTGAACACTCGCATAAAACCATTAATAATGATGTTGTATTCCAAATAAAGCGTACTTATTTCAACGAAAATTATATTCCGTCCAATAGTACTCGTACAACAACCAACTTTGCCAACTTGGCAAGAGGAGAAAATCGTCAAAAGAACTTACGTAGCACTATTCAAATGATCAACAATCGTTTCAATAGCTTAGCAAAATGGGATAACCCCAATTATGATAGATATTCCCTTGATTTAGAAATTATCTCGGTAGATATAGATATTGTTGCAAGTGGAAAAACATTTCCATCAATAGAAGTATTGAGAACATATATTAACGACCACAAAACAGGTAAACGCATTGAAGGTATTGTTGGGAATAATTTTTCTTCTTATGTGCGAGATTATGATTTTAGCATTTTACTCTCTGAACATAATAAGGGCAAAAACAACAATGGCATTCCAGATAATTTTGGTGAATTACACGGCAATATATTTAAGTGCTTTGTAAACTCTGAAACCTATATAAAACACTTTTCAAAACCTCCTGTAATATGCTTAAGTGTATCAAGCAACAAAACATATCATCGTACTGGAAATCATCACCCCATATTAGGTTTTGAATACGAAGGCAATAAGTCTTCCTTAACCGAAGAATATTTTGATAAAATGGGATTAAAGGTTCGTTATTTTATTCCACCTAACAGCGTTGCTCCATTGGCTTTTTACTTCTTTGGCGACCTATTATCCGATTATACGAACCTTGAATTAATTAGTACTATAAGTACAATGGAAACCTTTCAAAAGATCTATAGGCCTGAAATTTATAACGCAAATGCTGTTGCAGGACTTTACTATAATCCGAGTTTACATAATCAAGACCATTCTTTAACAAATATTGCATATGACAGAGAAGAGCGAACTAGGTTAGGAATAGCGCAAGGTAAATTTGCCGAAGAGCATTTTATAAAGCCTTATAAAAACTTTCTAGAACAATGGTCTGCTAACTTCACTATTTAATTATTTTATTATGAAAAATGTATTACCGACATCCACTGTTGGAAGTTTACCCAAACCTGCTTGGCTTGCGCCACCCGAAAAACTTTGGTCACCATGGAAACTAGAGGGTGATGAACTCATTGAAGGGAAACAAGATGCTTTACGCGTTTCTCTACATGAACAACAACTGGCAGGGATTGACATTATCAGTGATGGTGAGCAAACTCGTCAACATTTTGTAACTACTTTTATTGAGCATTTAAGTGGTGTAGATTTTAAAAATCGTAAAACCGTAAAAATTCGTAACCGTTATGATGCAAGTGTTCCTGTTGTTTTAGATGAAGTTACACGTCAAAAAGCAGTTTTTGTTGATGATGCCAAATTTCTACGTAAACAGACCCATAAACGTATAAAATGGGCTTTACCGGGACCAATGACAATGGTAGACACCTTGTACGATGACCATTACAAAAGTAGAGAAAAATTGGCTTGGGAATTTGCGAAAGCACTCAACCAAGAAGCAAAAGAACTTCAAGATACAGGGGTAGATATTATACAGTTTGATGAACCAGCATTCAATGTTTTCTTTGATGATGTAAATGATTGGGGAATGGCAACATTAGAAAGGGCTATTGAAGGTTTAAATTGCGAAACCGCAATACATATTTGCTACGGTTACGGAATAAAAGCGAACAATGATTGGAAAAAGACATTGGGTTCAGAGTGGCGACAATACGAAGAAATTTTCCCGAAAATTCAAAAGTCCAATATTGATATGGTTTCCTTGGAATGCCATAACTCACACGTACCTTTTCATCTAATGGAACTAATTCATGGTAAAAAAATAATGGTAGGTGCCATTGATGTGGCAACCAATACTATTGAAACATCAGAGGAAGTAGCTGATACACTGCGCAAAGCTCTTGAATTTGTGGCTATAGAAAACCTTTATCCTAGCACAAACTGTGGTATGGCACCGCTTTCTAGAAACGTAGCACTAGGTAAGTTAAGTGCTTTAAGTGCGGGAGCTGAAATTATACGCAATGAAGTTGGCTTTTAATTGGAAAATAGTATTCATTTATCGCTTAATTTTACCTTTTAAAAGTCAAAATAGATACCTAAAAACTAATTGACTCATTACAAATTACTTATGGATATATTCATTCTTTATTATTTAGCTGCTGGTGCTTTTGCCGGGCTTTTAGCTGGCTTGTTTGGTATTGGCGGAGGTATGATAATTGTACCCGCTTTAATATACATTTTTAAAGCACAAGGCGTTCCTAGTGCTGCACTTACGCATGTAGGTATAGGTACATCTCTTGCCACTATAATTGTTACATCAATTAGTTCACTCCGCGCACACAATAGTAAAGGTGCCGTAAATTGGAATGTATGGAAACGCATGGCGCCAGGATTGGTAATTGGCTCCTTGACCGGCGCTGCAGTTGCCTCCGTTATTCATGGCGACTCCCTTCAGGTAATTATTGGTGTAGGTGCTTTTTTAGTAGGGTTAAAAATGTTGTTCATGAAAAATAAATCATTACAAGAAAACGACTTTAGCAAATTGCCCTCACCTATTGGGCAAACCGGCTTAGGTGGTTTCATAGGTGCTATTTCTGCTATTTTTGGTATTGGCGGTGGGTCATTAACCGTTCCCATATTAAGCTATTATGGTTTAAAAATTCAGCATGCGGTTGGTACATCTGCCGCATGTGGCTTACCTATTGCTTGTGCTGGAGCAATAGGATTTCTAGTTTTTGGTCAATTTATTGACCCCAATGTAAAACAAGATTTACCAAATGGCGTATTAGGGTTTGTACACATGTATGCGTTTATATGTGTGAGTTTTGCTAGCTTTTTCACCGCACGAATAGGCGCAAAACTTGCGCACAAATTACCTGGGGCAACACTGAAAAAAGCATTCGCCGTTTTATTGTTAATTGTTGGGGTTAAACTAATTCTAAATTCTGATGTAATTTAATTCCCATGGGGAACCCCTTTTCTTAGCATATTTAGTCGTAACAGTTATCTCAAGAAAATATTTCAACATACCAATAACAGAAAATTCGATTTATTTGTAATAGAGAAATACATTATCAATGACCATACTGGACCAAACATAATTTTAAAAACAACACTCGGTAGCGATAAAATATAAACTTAAGAATTAATTGATTTTAACTGTAGCGTTCATATTGCTTAGTACACTCACCACACTTTTAATGGCTAAAAAACTTGTCTTTGGGTTATTTGGGCTTGGTTTATTCTCGGTACGCGTATAAATTTTGCCAAAACCACCTTCACAAGTAATCTCATGCATATTACTACTAGCATTGGGATCGGCAACAATCTCAATCATTAAGTTTTCACATTTAGATGCAAAATATAAACTAGCCGCGACATTAATATTTTTAGGAAATTCTTTTACCGCCTCACTTACCTTACCCTTCCAAATAGTTTGGCTAGTTTGTATTGATGCTAAATCAATATTTGAGTTTTCAAAAAATGGTGCCCCTTCTAAACTTTTAGGATGTTTTGTTGTCCTTAAAGCTATTGAAGTAATTTCATCATTTACAGCTTTAATAGCATCAAGACCAGCAATGGCACCAACAGGTAAAATAACCTCGCATTTTTTCAATTGTGACAAAGCCATTTTATTTTCATAAAGTCCGCCTGTACTAATGACAATTAACTTCTTGCCCGTCTCATCTATTTCTGGAAATTTCAATAACTGAGTAACCACATCTTTTGTAGCACATTCAATAATAATATCAACATCGTTAATTAAATCTGCTGTAATTTCCTTTTTAAATTGAACAGGATGCTCTTTAAAACCGCAGGTTTCTTTTGCAATCTCTTTACGTGCAACTATATATTTTAATTCGAAACTAGAATTTGCACAGATCCAATCTGCCAGATATTTACCTATGTTTCCAAAACCTATTAGGGCTATTTTCATATGCTTGATTTAATTGTAAAATGTATTATTCAGTTATCTAAAAACCTTTTTAAACGTCTTTATATAACGACTATAGTGATAAATCCCAAACCATTGGCAAAACAATATAGACCACTACAGTTAGTATAAGTATGGATATAATATTTAACCAAAAACCTTTTTTAACCATATCCTGCATTTCAAGATAACCAGAACCAAAAACTACAGCGTTGGGCGGTGTAGCCACAGGTAACATAAATGCACACGATGCTGCCAAGGTTGCTGCTATCATTAAGTAATAAGGATGCACCCCTAAAACCGGCGCTAAGGATACCAGAACGGGCAAAAGAATTGCGGTGGTTGCTATGTTAGAAGTTATCTCTGTCATGAAATTTACTATTGAAATCAAGATCATTAATAACAAAAAGAATGGTAAAACTTGCAATGCAGATAACTTACTCCCAATCCAAAGTGCCAATCCGCTCGTATCAAAGCCCAAAGCCAATGTTAATCCACCGCCAAATAGTAATAATATTCCCCAAGGTAGTTTAACGGCATCTTGCCAATCCATTAGTCTTTTACCTTTCTCACGAGTGGGTAAAAGAAATAGAATTACCACTGTCATCATTGCTATTATCGTATCGTCCATCTTAGGTATAAAGCGTTGCAACAAAAATGAACGAGCAATCCACGCAAAAGCGGTCACGGCAAATACCACTAATACAGATTTCTCTTCATAACCCATTTTTCCCAAAGCTTTTAATCGCGCTGAAATTTCAGAACGCCCCCCAGGGAAATCTTTTTGTTTAAAAGTAAAAGCAAATCTGGTTAAGTAATACCAGCATAAGAAAAGTAGAATAATTGCGATAGGAAAACCTAACACAAACCATTCTGAAAATGTAATTTCCTTACCAAAGGTAGTTTGCACAACTCCCGCCAATACCAAATTTGTAGGTGTACCGATCAATGTAGCAATACCACCAATAGATGCACTATAGGCAATAGCTAGCATCAGTGCTTTACCAAAGATTTTATTCTCATCTTTTTCAGTATCTGGGTTATCATTTAATTGATATACAATTGCCATGGCAATTGGTAAAATGATTACCGCTGCCGCGGTGTTAGAAATCCACATGGACAGAAATGCCGTTGCTAGCATAAAACCAAGTATGATATTGATAACGTTGGTACCAATAAGGTTGATAATGGTCAGTGCAATTCTCCTATGAAGGTTCCATTTTTCAATGGCTATGGCTAAAATAAATCCGCCCATATACAAGAAGATATATTTATGACCATAAGAAGTTGCCGTCTCGGTTAAACTTAAACCACCTGTTAACGGGAAAAGTATTAAGGGTAATAATGCAGTTACATAAATAGGGATTGCTTCAGTTACCCACCATATAGCTACCCAAGCCACAGAGGCTAAAACAGCATTTGCCTCTTTTGATAAATCCTCTGGATGAAATAAAAATAAAATTAAAAAGAAAACTAATGGTCCTAAAACACGACCGATATTCTGCTTAGAAAATTGCATATTAATTTTTTAAAATATAGTTCACACCTGCATCTGAATGAATCTTTGTAGTATTAAATACAGCGATATCCACATCTTCCGGAAAAATCATTAAAGGAAATTCAGTACACCCTAAAACCACTCCGTCGGCACCTTGCTCTTTGGCATTTTTAATGACTTCCATAACGTAATCCTTTGAAGATGGCACAATGTTGCCATACGTAAGTTCTTCAATTATTATTCTATGTAACTCGTCTATCACCTTTTGATTTTCAGGCACCAATACCTCTATACCATTATCTTCAATTCTTTTAGTAATAAAGGTTTCTTCCATACTATATTTTGTACCTAAGAACAGTACTTTTTTCACCTCCCTTTTATGAATCTCTTTAGCGGTAGCATCGGCTATATGAATAATTGGGAAATCAAGTTTCTGCTGAACCAAATCATATACCTTATGTGGTGTATTGGCACAAAAAAGTACAGATGTTGCTCCACCTCTATGTAAGCTATTAGCAGCATTAACGAGCATATGAGCAATGGAGTCCCATTTGTTTTCTATTTGAAAACGATGAACCTCAGCCTGATTAAGTGTGTAAACAAACAATGGTGGATTGGTATTATTGCCATAATGATCATTCACCGACTGATTGATCATGCTATAATACTCTATTGTAGAATGCCAAGAAGTACCACCAATTAATCCTAATGTATTCATCTTAGTAGCTACCTTTTCTTTCATATCCGTTTTTATTACAACTTCTTTGTTTGCCTCTTTACACGACGTAAATAGTAATAGCAGTAAGCAGCAATATTGATATATTCTTTTATTCATGTATTTTAATTTTATCTCCAATTGATGCTTTTATAATTAATTACCTTTTCCAAGTAATGCTATCCACTGGTCTTTATAACCCAAATTTCGCACTCCGTTAGAGTGTGCCCGCTTACCCTTAGGTACATCCAGATCAAAACCATAAATATGATCTTCTGGTATATTCATGGCTTTATAGGTTTTTTCTATAGTCTCCGCCATAGGTTCTTTTTTATGAAACGTTCCATAATAGCGGTCTACAGGAGTAACACTGGCAGTAGAATACCAATTTGCAATTTCATTTTTAGCGGAATAATCCCACCCACCAGAAAAATCGATTACTCTAGCTACCAAATGTGTTTTTGCAATAAATACAGACATACCTCCACCTTGAGATTGACCTGCCAAAGCTATTTCGCTCCATTTAGGCGAACCATTTTCTAAAAAACGGTTCCAATTACCCTGCTTATCATTTTCCGACAAATACATTAAAAGCTTGGTCAGCCTATTGACAATGGCATCGTAAGATGCATCTTCAATGAGGGGAAATTCCGTGTTACCGTACACTCTCCAATTTCTAAAATCTGCTGCGCAGTTTGCATTTGCTTCTAGATTCTCACCTTTACAAATCCTTGCAATGGCTGGGGTATTTATATATGACATATTAATTACAGCATACCCTTGTTCAATAGCAGTAGCGAATAAATTCTTAGGTCCTTTTAACGCAATACCATTGGTGCCTGGAATAAAAAGTAACAATTTACCCTGTTCATTAGAAGGATTATAAGCTATAAAATGAGGGGTATCGGCTTTTGTTATTCTACTATCAGTTTCAGAGGGTTTAATTTTCAAAACCACTTGCGGCTTTGGAAAAAGAATACTGTCTTGAGCATTAGCATACACAAAACATAATAGCGTTAAAACGGGTAATAAGATTTTTATCATAATTGTATGCTTTTATATAGTACTTATTGTGTTAACTCATTCCATTTATCAATAAAACCCCTACATGCAGCCACCATTCTCGAAATACGCTCTCCCCCTCTTTCTACCGTAGCTTGCTTAGGGTTTAATTCTCCCCAAACTCCGGTTTCGGTCATTTCTATAGTAGATGTTTTTTTACCTGTTTCTTCTGCTTTCAATGCTTCGGATAGAAATAACAACTTTGCAGTAGGTTCCTCTTTTATCACTTCTGGAAGCATTTTCTCTAAGTGTTTTGGTAGTTTCATTCCTGGATCGGTCGCTCTTTCTATTTCTACTAAACTGGGCATTAAATACAAACTATCACATGTTTCACTAACACCCGCATGCCTATCTAAAGAAGTGGTATTTTTAGTATTATCTGGTTTAAGAAAAGGAGATACAGCTACACTAAAATCAACCGCAACAGCTGCCGTTTTTTGATTAATTTGATCTACGAGAAAAGTGGTGATGGCTCTATTACCACCATGTGAGTTCATAAATATAAATCTTTTAAAGCCGTTTTGCACCAAACTTTCAACCGTTTCCATATGCACTCTGACAATGGTCTCTGCACTTAAAGAAATTGTACCCGGAAAAGCCATATGGTATGGAGACTGACCAGCCATTAATACAGGCGCAACCAATACCTCTCGCTCTTGGGCAATAAGCTTACAAAGTTCAACACCGTTTATAAAATCTGTACCAATAGGCAAATGGCTAGAATGTTGCTCTAAAGCACCAATAGGTATAATAACCATATCTGATCGCTCCAAAAAGCTTTCTACCTCTGGCACCGTCATATGTGGTAAGTAATTTTTAATCTTAGCCTCTTTCCATAACGGATTGGTTTGTGCTGCTGCCATTATATAGTTTTATTAATGCTTATCGATTATTAATTTTTAAAATATATTTCTATTGAATAGTAATGGTCTCTAAATGAACCGGCACTATAACTTTAGTTGCTGGCGAAACTGCTTTTACTTCATCAATAAATGGCATTACCTTTTTCTGAATTGGGTCTTCTTGCGAAGAACCGTATGGTACCCTAAAATTATCCCAATGTGCAGGAATTATGGTTTTTGGATATCCGGTTAGCTCTAACAGCCTTTCTGTATATTTATATATTTCCAATCGAGACAGATTAATACCAGGTATCAATACATCAGGCTTTAATCCTGCTACTTCTCTCTCTATAAAATTCATTGAACCCGAGGTAAGTATTTTGTGAGCATCTATTCGTAACAAAAACATAAGAGAACCACCTTCTATAAATTCCTCAACCGTTAAAGGTATTTTTAGTTCCTCTGGGTCCGAATATACTTTTGAATCAAAATAACGCTTATCTCCTAATGCCGAATGAATAGAAGGTATTACCCTAACTGAAAAATTATCGAATTGATAGTCTTCACCACCTTTAACCGTAATCAATTGTTTTTCTGGGATACCATATGCCTTTAAAATAGTAGCCGTAGTTTCGGTACCAATAACCACTGCACCAGTCTTTTTAGCGATATAAGGCACATCTGCTAAGTGATCCGTATGTGAATGATGCACTAAAATATAATCTGCCTTGGTAATAATTTTATTTATGGCTACAGTATCGGATTCGTAAACATCACCACCGCTATAAATTTTACGATTATCACCTTCTGCATAAAAACGAGGATTACCTTTTAGTTTAAGCCTAGATATATAAGGGTCTACCAAAATAGTGAGACTATCATTTGAAATTTCCCACCCTGCAACGCCAAGATATTTTAAATTAAGTTCTTGCCCACAAACAAAATGTACACCTGAACACAAGCAGAAAAACAATAAAACTATTACTTTTCGTGAATTAGAAGTATTCTTCATATGGTTCTATAAGTTCTTGTTATTAATCTCTGGTAGATTTAAAATCTGCCGCAATCCATAACGGTTCACTTTCATAGTAATTACCATTGGTTAGTACAGATGAAACAGTTCTAATATTATCTATATTCTCTAGAGGATTTTCATCAAGAATAGCTATATCTGCTTGTTTACCCACTTCTATGCTTCCGGTAACATCATCATATCCCATTGCTTTTGCAGGAATAATCGTTGCCATTTTTATTGCATCTAAAGGAGTTAGCTTACCATACTTCACATAAGATTCCATTTCAAGAAATAATCCGAATCCTGGAGCAAAATTGTCTGTTCCTGCAACCACAGGAATACCGGCTTTGTAGAATTTACCAATCACCTCTGCAGATTTAATGATATTCTGCTTTAGTTTTTTAGCACGCTCTTCACCAGCCCCAGCTCTAAATCTTTTACTCTCGAAAAGTTCGTAAGCCATTCTACCCGCATCTGGTTCTATAGTTTCCATTACCTGTCCTTTTGGTAAGGTACGTACCACACCTAGCCCAAGAGTAACATCTAGAACGGTCCCATGCTTTAAATAAAATGCAATAGCTTCATTAACCATTTCATCTGTCACCTCATTATCCACCATAAAAAATGGACCTAAATCAGATACTTTTTTATCTGTGAATAAAGCTGCTAAAATTCTATTGTAGTGACTAAGCATATCCATACCACTTTCAACAGCTACACGAGCATCATCAACCAAGGCAGGTACATGCCCCGTTACTGTCATCCCAACTTTATGTGCCTCTTCTGCCAATACTTTTAAAATTTCCGGCTCTATGGATGTGTAAATTTTAATTTGCTCATATCCATTATCATGGTATAACTTAACCACCTCTTTTGCCTCTTCAGCTGAGCGTGCCCTAATTATTCCGTTACCTTTAATACCAGGTCCATCTGTCATTCCGGCTAAAAGTATATCTGGACCTGTAGCCCCATCTTTTGCAATAGCATCTCTAAAAGCAGTGGCAAACTCCAACTCATTACCATTGTCGCGTATGGTAGTAACCCCACCAGCTAAATATGCCGGTGCCCATTGCACTTGATTAGAATGTGCATGCATATCCCACATACCAGGTATTAGGGTTTTACCGGACACATCTATTACCTTGGCATTTTCAGGAATAGTAATTTCGGGGGAACTACCTATTTGCTTTATTTTTCCATTTTCAATGATTATAGTCATGTTTTTCTGTACATCATCTTGCACACCATCAACTACATTACCCCCAACTAAAGCCGTAATTTCTGATTGCTCTCCTTTTAGTGCTGTAGTGTAATCTGTAAGTTGAGCCATTTGCTCTTCAACATTGCCTTTAATAAAAAGTGATTTGGCTTCTTCGTAGCCTTCTTTAATCAACTCTCTAATCTGGGTATTAGCCTTTACTACCGCTACCAAGTTTTTAGACTTATCTAACCAAATAGTTCTTCCGCCCCAGTTGATACCTTCAACAACATAGCGATCCAAGGCTACATCTTCACCTTTAATTTTCACGATATCCTCTCCTTTATGGGTAAGTGATACTTCTCCCCTAGGCAAGGTTGGCATAGAGGAAGCATTATGCTGTTTGAAATAATAATGATATAGCATCATTTCAATTCCTGCCGGTATGTTACTGTTCACTAAAAAGAATGCATCTTTTTTATCACTAACAACAACATCAAAATGTTTTTCCCAAACCGATACTTTGTCTCCCTGTATCTCCATTTTAATGATATTGGTGGTATCATTATTAGAAATACGACGACTGAAATACGATATAGGCTCTAAATCTGTAGTCAAAAATAGCTTAGACTCTACTCCACTAATTCTCCCCCTTTCATTCTCCCCTTGTATAGAGGTAACCGTAATGGTGTCTTTAGTAGATGTTATGGAGTAAGACTCTTTCCCTATTTGTGATTGTCTTCGATATACCAAAAACACACCTTCATCATTAAAATTTTGCCATTCTGAAGTTTCTGAAGAGCATGCGGACAAGAGTACTAGAAAAGTACACTTTAAAAGATTTTTCAAATTCATATCATTATGCTGGTTACTATATTTAATGTTTGTTCAAGATCGTTATTTAAGGAAATTTTGGAGTAAACCTATTGAAGTAATATCGGTTGATTTCGTCTGAGTTACTTTCAATGATGTCCAGTTTACCATCTCCATTGAGGTCAAAAACCGTAATATCATAGGTATTAAAATTCTCTTTTGCCAATTGTACGCGCTCCCAATTGTTACCGTCACCAGAGTTTATAAATACAGCATTAGGCTTTTGAACATTAGCTATGATAATATCCATATCGCCATCATTATCTAAATCACCTAAAGAAATGGCGTAGGACTTATCAAGACTGGAATCAAATTCCATTTTACGCTGATAGCTTTGTTTTTTATCCCCGAAATAAATAACATTTGGCTCACCAATATTTGCCGTAACAATATCTAAAAACCCATCTTTATCAATATCTGAAATTGCTACGGAACGTGTAATATCCTTACCTGTTCCGTAAGGAACTTTCTTGGTGAACTTTAGATTACCTTCATTTAAATACACCATATTTGGTTGGTCATCTCTATTCGCCAAAATCAAATCAAGATTACCATCACCGTTCATATCAGCAACTTCCACATCTATGGTAGAATCTTCCTTATTTCCAAAACCGATAGATTTAGAAAAAGTTCCATCACCGTTATTAAGGCAAATTTCATTTTCTTTTCCCCTATTGGTAATTAAAATGTCATTATCTCCGTCTTGATCAATATCGGCTACCACTATATTTCTAGTTGGTGCATATGCTACACCAAAACTAGATGCTCTTTCAAAGTTTCCCTTTCCATCATTAATGAAGATGTAGTTAGGTGCCATATCATTACCAACGGCAATATCTAAATCACCATCGCCATCAAAATCGGCAAGTTCAGTAGAATAGGTAGTTTCACTTTCAAAGCCAAGTTCTTTTGAAACTGTAAATACACCTCTTCCGTTATTTACAAATACCCTGTTTTGTCCTGGCCAGTGACGCCCGTTAGCCACCAAAATATCGGCATCGCCATCGTTATCTATATCACCAACACCTACAGAGGCCGTTCTTTCTTTATGTGTACCCAATATTAGTCTACCACTAGTAAAAAACTCAATTGATTGGGCATTGACCGTGGTTATTAAAAAAGAAAAGATTATTATAAGTTTAATTTTCATTGTTATCTATTTAAAGTGTTTAATACCCATTTTGTTGTAAAGCTCATCCGCATAAAAAATAGTACCTCCTTTTATGGTCCACTCTACCCTTCTAACATCACTAATATTTTCCACCGGATTACCATCAATAAGAATTAGGTCTGCATTTTTACCAACCTCTATGGAACCCAAATAATCTGACGTACCCGTAATTTTTGCCGAATTAATGGTCGCCATTTTTAATACTTCTGCTGCAGGTATACCCGCTGATTCATACAATTCTAATTCTCTATGGTATAAGAAGCCTGGTAAACCATCCGTACCCGGTACTATTGAAATACCTTTCTGGTACATATCATTTAATGCATTTAGCATATTCATGTAACTATCCTTAAACAAAGCTGCTTTATCACCTTCTTTTGGAAGTCCTCCACTATAAAAAGCCCGTTGCTCAATCAGTGGTAATCTCTTCATGATTTTACTATACGTTGGGCTAGGCACTCCCTTATTGGAAATAAACATATTTTCAAAAAGAGATATCGTAGGATCAATAACAATATCCTTGGATTTTAATAAGGACACAAAATCCAGATACTCCTTAGATTTTAAATCCACATCCGCCCCATGGTTAGCTACCATAGTAAACCTTAAAGGAGTACGAGTATCAATAGTATCTGACATGAAATTTAAGAACAACATATTCATATGCTGAATTTCATTATACCCTTGCTCTATTGCTTGAGTTGCCGTCATATACGCCGGTATATGTCCACTTACACGCATATTTAGTTCATGTGCTTTGGCTGCCAAAGGTTTAACCCATTCTGGTCTAATAGAACTATATAACTTAATTTGATCATAATCTAAATCTTTATACGATTGAATTTCTGCCAAACCTTCCTCCAAGTTATCAACTACGTTTCTTTGATTTGCAAAGGGTCCGGAACCGTCTATAATTCCACAAAAGATGACAATATTGGGACCTATAATTTCATTGTTATCAAACTGGGCACTTAACTGCTTTAATTGCTTATTATTAGCCATATCCCTAACAGAGGTTATACCACCTGCCAAGTGTAGCAGTCCCCTAAATTTGGTATTATGGGTATGCATATCAAACATACCAGGTAAAAGTGTTTTACCCGTACCATCTATTACCTGCGCAGTTCCATTCAAAACTTTTCCTTTGGATGGCTTTATGGATTTAATTTTTTTGCCTTCAATAAATACATCTTGATTGTTTACAATGGTACCTTCAGGTGTAAAGACATTTACATTTTTGATAATTACCTTATCTATATTATTGGAAAGCTCTTTTGCAATTTTGAAAAGATATTCATCTTCATATGTACTCTGCAAGCTTTGTAATTCTTTTCTAAACGCTTTAAAATCTTCCCTAACGATATGCAGATTACCAGAAATACTAGCGATCATTTCATTATCCTTCATCCAGAGATATCTAGGAATCATTTCTAGCCCTTTGATCATTAATAGGTTTAATGAAGTACTATCTGAAAGCGTTATTGAATACTGATCTACCAACTCTACTTCCCCTTCTGGATAAAGGGCAACTTTACTATTCTCAGATGTAGTTAAAAGCTGGGCAATAATTTCATACACCGCAGGTGACCCATCATGTCTAAAGTAAAGTGCCTTACCATTAAAATCGGCTTTATCTTCACTCATAGGATTTTTCCAAGAAGCAGAACCGTCAACACCACTAAAATTTTCAGAAATGGAATCTTTTAAATAGTTAACACCGGTAATAGATTCCGAAATGATGTAGTTGTCGCTATTCAGTTTTATCTCCTCAGTAACCTCTGGTCCACGTCCTCTATCCGTATAGGTATAAAAATATTTAAAGCTATTATCTGCCGTTTCCCATTTCTTATATTTACCGGCAAGTTTTTCACGAAACACAACATCGTAATTCGTTTTTTCACCACTTTCATTTTCTAATTTTGGAGCGTCTGAACAACTCACAAAACCTAAACATAATAGCGCAAAATATAATTGGTTTTTCATACTCTTGGTTAGAATTTATTATCTCTAATTTTATGGACAATTATTGATTATGGTTTTAAGGTCTCTTTGTAGAGTCTTAACCAGTTTAGCCCTAGTATTTTTTCGATATCTCCTGTGCTATACCCTCTTTTATCTAAAACTTTGGCTACTTCCAAATACCTACTTGTTTTGTCAAGTTCAGGTATCCATGGTGGCCATTGAACTTTGTAAGATGGTTTAAAACGGGTTAATCTTGGTACATACCAATTTTCTCTTGTTGCGCCATTGGCTTCTAGACCTTCTATAGGATAATCAATTGCCAAACCAACATGGTCAATACCACCAATTTTAACTGCGTGGTCAATATGGTCAACATATGTTTCTAAGGTAGTATCCGTACCAAGGTTTGGACCAATCATGTACCCCAAACAAATAATACCCATTACACCTCCCTTGTCTGCCATGGCCTTAATCTGTTCATCTCTCTTGGCTCTTGGATGGTTTTTGTGCAAAGCCTCGCACATGGAATGGTTTATGGATACCGGTGCTTTACTATGGGCTATACCTTCATTGGTAGTCTGTTCTCCACAATGGGATAAATCTACAATAATACCCAACTCGTTCATGCGGTCTACGACCTCTACCCCAAAATCCGATAGGCCACAATTGGTACGTTCAGTACTACCATCACCTAAATAATTTCGCTGATTATAGGTTAATTGCATCCAACGCATACCAGCATCATACAACGTATCTAAATTTTTAATGGATCTGCCAAGCATTGTTGCATTCTGAAAACCCAACATAACGGCAACCTTATCTTCCTTTTTGGCTTTATAATAATCCTCTACACTGGTAGCCAAAATAAGTTTATCAGAATTATTTTTTATAATATTTTGCCATTTGGTCAGGTTTTCCATTCCCCGGTTAAAATCACCGGATACTACAGAAGCATTAAAACCCGTATAACCAGTTTTTGCAAGAGCCTTAAACGACTCTTCATTCCAATTTCTGACAATGACCAATCCGTCATTTACAATAGCCTTTTTATATAATTTTTCAACTCCCTTTTCCCCTATGTTGTATAATAACTGCTTATTAAATTCTGAATTTGGATCGGTATCTATAGATTCTAAAATAGTATTTAACGAATAAGCAGCTTGACCAGGAAAGAATGCTCCTAACGAAAGTAATTTCGATAGATTTCTACGTTGTGTGTTCATATGTTTTTCGAGGTTTAAAGAAAAGAAATCCTATATTTTTAAGATAATAGAGTACACATTGAGAGAACCAATGCAGCCTCTCAATGTGTTTAATAACTAATAAATCAGTCCTAAATATTAATACCCAGGATTCTGTTCTATATTAGGGTTAACATCTGTTTCATCCTGTGGTATAGGCATAATAACCGTATCAGCACCATAAGGAATAGTACAAGTCTGAGCAGTACAGTTGGTTCTAACAATATCCATTTGATTACGCATTAGATCCCACAAACGTTGTCCTTCAAAGGCTAATTCTAATCTTCTTTCTAAAAATATTGCATCCTTAAGGGCATCACCAGTATCTGCATTATCTGGCTCATCCGCTATTGCACGTTGGCGTACCATATCTAAATCATCTTGTGCTCCTGCTATATCCGTACCAATTTCAGCTCTAGCCTCGGCACGTATTAAATACATTTCAGCAAGTCTTACAACTTTCACATTGTCAAACCCATTGATATCCGCATACTTTATCATTCTATATGGCGCAAATTCCCCGGTCAATAAAGGATCAACCTCAAACGTGCTCAAACGTGCATCATTCTCCGGATAAAGATCAACGACATCATTAGAAGGTAGATAATCTCCAAAACCCGCCTGTAGATAAAGACCTGCAATACCGTTGCCACCAACATTATCCGTTTCGGTCATTGATATTTCAAAGATTGACTCGGCACTATTATCCGTAGTCCATAAATCATAATAGTTATCGTTAGAAATTAAACTGTAATCTCCAGAATCTATAACACTACTAGCCATAGCTTCTGCATTGTTCCAGTCTTCTTTAAATAGATAAACCTTTGCCAATAAAGCTCTTGTTGCATTTGGGGATAACGTATTTGAATTGCCACTTCGGGAACTATCGCTCATTAAAGAGATTCCTGTTGTCATATCAGAAATAATTTGTTCGTACACTTCTGCTACAGTACTTCTAGCTGGTTCATTGTCCAAATCAAAATTTAATACGATGGGTACACCTAAATGGCTAGCATCTGACGTATAATTATATTGTTGGGCAAACATGCGTACCAAATCAAAATATATTAAACCTCTTAATGCATAAGCCTCTCCAACAATGTGATTTTGCTCATCTAAAACAGCATCGGCCAAAATTGTTTCAGAATTTATAATGGCATTTGCTGCATTAATACCTTCATAGGCACTACCCCATAAGGCCAATGCCTGACCATCTGATACTCTTTGAATATGCTCGGCATAATCTACAATTCTATTGGCCTGACTATTTTGCTTAACGTCATCTGCCAAAACATCCGGTATCATAATCATGTAGCGCCCGTAGTATTCCGCTCCGGAAAGTTTATTATATATACCTGTAATAGACGATTCATAACCATCAAGGTCCAAAAGGGCTTCAGTATCCGAAACAGATTGTTGCGGAGTCAATTCTAAAAATGAGTCTGAACATGAGAATACTAGTCCAGTCATTATCGTTAATATGAATATTTTATATGTTTTCATGTGTGTCATCATTTAAAGTTGAATATCTAAACCAATGGAAATAGTTTTTACTGCAGGTGTTTGACCTGTGTAACTACCATTAATACCTTGTTCTGGATCAATGTAAAGGATATCCTCTTTTACAAAAGTTAGGATATTTGTTCCCCTAGCATACAATCTCATTGAATTCAAGCCTAATAGCGAAGTAATATCTTCGTTAAAATTATAGGCAACCGTTAAATCCCTTAAACGAATATAACTACCGTCATACAACCATCTAGTTTGGTTAGCTTCATTACTACCGTTACGACCACCCCAAACAAACTGAGGTACTAAAGCATCTGTTGAACCAGGCTGCCATCTATTATCATAAATAAAATCTGCCGTACTTCTTGGTGTAAGCCTACCGTCACCTAATGTACCTCTTGCCCTGGAATCAAAAATATAGTTACCGTAAGAATAGATAAAGTTGGCACTAAGACTAAAGTCTTTATAGGAAACCATGGTATTGAATCCACCGAAAAACTCAGGAGTAGCGGATTTGTCATCCAAAAAACGCTCTGCTTCACTAATGTCATTGGTTATGGTAGTTTTTGATGCATCTGTATACCATTGCGGATCACCATTTTCTTGATTTACACCTGCCCAACTATACAAATAGAAAGATTGAAAATCCTCACCTTCTTGTCTTCTATAAGCACCATCTGTAAAATCATCTGTTAGTTCGGTAATTTCATTCTTTAAAAAGGTGGTATTAAAACCAACATTCCAATTAAAATCATCATTACTAATGATATCTGCATTCATTGAAATTTCAAAACCTGTGTTTTTCATTTCACCAAAGTTTTGGGTCAATGAAGAAAAACCAGAAGTTAAAGTGATCGGTACATTTAGAATAAGGTCTGAAGAAGTACGCTCAAAATACTCAACCGTACCACTAATTTTAGAAAATAGTCCAAAATCTACACCAACATTAAAATTCTGTTGACTTTCCCAAGTAAGATCAGGATTTGCAATTTGACTTGGACTACCACCAGGATTACCATCATAATCTTGACCATAAACATATAGTCCTTGCGATGGAAAATCTCCAATAGCAGCATTACCCGTAACACCCCAAGAACTTCTTACTTTTAATAAATTAAGAAAAGAAACATCTTCTAAAAAAGCTTCGTTACTAGCAACCCAACTACCACCAAAAGAATAAAAAGTACCCCATCTATTATCTGCACCAAATCTAGAAGAACCATCTCGTCTTAAACTCGCAGAAAGAAAATATTTACCGTCGTAGTTATAGTTTGCTCTAGAAAAAGCAGAAACAAAAGTGTATTCAGATTTTGAACCACTAATAGCAAATTCTGCCGATGCACTATTTAAAGTTCTTAAACTTTGGTTAGGAAATTGAGTTCCAGATGCACTAGAAGATTCACTAACAGTTTCCTGCGCTTCAAAACCACCTAAAACATTGAAGTTATGGTCATTGCCTAAGTTAAAATTATAATCTGCAGTCTGTGTACCCACAAAGGTTCTAAGAGAAGTATTTGCTTCATAACCAATACCACCGGAGTTTCTACCGCCGCCATATCTTGGATTTTGGTATTGAGATTCGGTCAATGTCAGTAAATCGAAATTTAACTGCGAACGCAACGTCAAATTCTTAACCGGTTTAATAGAAACCGCAAAATTATCTATTACCCTAAATTGCTTATTTTCCCATAAATCATCTCCACTTAGAGCACCAACCGGGTTGGCACCTCCTAAAGGAAAATAATCCGCATGCTCTCCATTAAATCTACCTTCCTCATCATAGATTGGAATTAATGGTGATAACTCTAACGAGTTTTTAAAAGGGTTATTAAAAGAACCACCATCAAAAAAAGTATTCGTAGTACTGTTAGATACAGAAATATTATTTGAAACCGTTAAGTAATCGGTTGCCTTAAACTCTATATTACTACGGGCACTTAATCTATTAAAGCCAGATCCAATAATATAGTTTTCTTGATCATAGTAAGCTCCAGAGAAAAAGTATTTTAAATTTTCTGTTCCCCCGCTAGCACTAAGATCATAACTTTGGGTAATTCCTGTTCTAGTTATGGCATCTAACCAATTGGTATCTGTAGGCTCACCGGTTGAAGGATCTATTAATTGTTGAAAAGTAGCATCAAATCTTGCTTGCGCTTCTTCAGGTGTGTCACCTAAATTTACATAGCCTTCAAGAAAAAGTTCCGTGTACTCTGCAGCATTCAATGGCTTTAATATATTATTGTAAGCCTGTGAGTTAAAACCTGTTAGTGTTTTTAAGGTGATTTTTGCTTTACCGGAACTACCGGATTTTGTGGTAATCAAAATAACACCATTGGCACCTCTAGAACCATATATTGCCGTGGAGGCAGCATCCTTTAAAACCGAAATGGATGCAATATCATTTGGATTGATCGATGCCATAACGTTGGTACTACTACCACCGTTATCAATAGTACCAATACTACCATTTTGCACTGGGATTCCGTCAATAACATATAACGGTTCACTTGATGCTGATATAGAACCTATACCTCTAATACGTACTTGGGTATTTCCTCCTGGAGCACCATCTACCGCACTAGCTTGCAAACCTGCTGTACTACCTCTTAATGTTTGTTCAAAAGTTGAAACAGGTACTTGCTCTAACTCTTCGCTTCTAACAACACCTACAGAACCCGTAATAGATTCTTTAGTGGACGTACCATATGCTACAACCACTACTTCATCTAAAGAAGCTACATCTTCATGGAGTACCACATTCACTACAGATCTGTTATCGATAGCTACTTCTTTGGTCAGCATACCTATATAGGAGAAAACCAGTGCAGTACCATCTGTAACATCAATGGCATAGTTACCATCAAAATCAGATTGAGTTCCAACCGTAGTACCTTTAATTAATACATTTACACCTGGTAATGGTTGGCCCGTAGCATCCGTAACATTTCCTGTTATTGTAGTTTGAACGACAGCATCAAATTCTAAAGAATTTTTTGGGGAGCTAGGGGGCATTTTTTTGACAATAACTTGATTGCCAATAATCTTATAAGTTAAATCGGTATTGGAAAAAGCTTTGTCCAAAACAATTTTCATGGGGGCATCTTTCAATTTTACCGATATTTTCTTATCAGTTTTGATTACATTATCCTTGTAAAAAAAGACATAATCACTAGTATTCTGTATTTTTTCGAAAAATGCTTCCACAGATATATTGTTAACGTCTACCTGTATTTTGTTTTGTGCAAATACTGAGTTAGCGTAAACTGATGAAAGTCCTATTCCGATAAATAGTAGAAATATTCTCATAATCGTTAGAATTCCGACTGGTATGATATTTTTCATATTTTTGTGTTGGTTATTTAATGTTGCTGCAAAACAGCAATATTGAAATTAATTGCCGGAAGATGCGGGAACATCTTCTGGCTTTTTTAATAATTGCTACTTCAAAAAAAATAATATGTTTTCAGTTCATTGGCGTTAGGTGTTACTTGATTAATATTTTATTTTCTGTTTTAACGTATTCCATATTGGTACTTTCCTTAATACTATGTATTACGGAATTGATGTCTTCATTTAAATCTAGGTAACCAGAAAAAGTCTCTTTGGCCAGGTTTTCGTTTTCTATGACAATATCAATGTTGTAATATCGAGAAATACGTTTCATAATATATTGAAGGTCATTATTCTTGAATATTAGTACACCTTCCTTCCAAGAAAAATAATTATCAACATTTACCTTCTCAGAAACAATACTTTTATTCTCTTTATCAAAACTTGCCTTTGTACCAGGAGTAATCTTCATTTTATCTGAATGTGAAGAATCATTCTTTATATTCTTAAAGCTTATTTGAACACTACCACTTTTAAGAATAGTATTGGTTTCGGTTTCATCTGGATAATTGGTGACACCAAATACAGTTCCTAAGACCTCTACTACTTGGTGGTCAGAAATTACATGAAAAGGTTTGCTTTTATCATGGGTTACCTCAAAGATTGCTTCACCCTCAATGTAAACTTCTCTTTTACCACCATTAAAAGCTATTGGATACACCAATTTAGAACCTGAATTAAGCCATACTTTAGTTCCATCGGAAAGTGTTAGATTAGAACGCTTACCGTAAGGCACCCAAAGGGTATTGAATACAGATTTTTTGTTTTTGGTCGCTTTTTGATTCACTACCTCATTTGCACCAATAGTTACATTCTCTCCAGAATCAGAATAGTTGATTGATGCTACATCCTCTTTAATTTTTAAACTATTGCCTTCACCCAACGTAAGTACCACTTCACCTTCTTTATGATTTTCATTTTCAGAAGAGGTAGAGTTTACAAAATCGGTAATGGAGCTTGATGTATTAGAAGTGTTGTAAAAATAAAATGTAAGACCTATGCAACCTGCCAAACACGCAGCTGCCAAGCCAGAAAACCAAAAATTTCTTTTTCTAGTTTTCTTTTTATGTATTGTATTGAAAATCCTATTTTTCAAAGCTGAAGTCTCTTCTTCAGTCATAGATGAAAAATTGATATTTTTAGGATTTATTTTTTCCATAGTTAGGTATTGATTTTATGATTTAGGTTTAAATAAACCTTATCAACGTACTCGTAAACAATAAGTAAGAAATTGTATTTATATAGACAGTTTTCTAAAGAAAATTATTAGAATAATTTACCTTAAGGCTTTCAAGGCCCTATAGACTATAGTTCTGGCTGTCTGTACGGAAACTTCCATAATTTCAGAAATTTCTTCGTAGCTCTTATCTTGATTGAACCTTAAGAACAAACCTTTTCGTTGTTTCTTTGTTAACGATTCTAGCGCATTTGCCAAAATCATTCGTTTTTCGGTCAACCTTTCCGTTCGTATAATATCCTCTTCACAAGAATTTGTATAGTTTCTTGTATCTTGATGTAAAGAATATTGATATTCTTCTGATATCGAAATTGTTTTAGTAGCGTATTTTCTATTTATTTTTCGCTTCAAACTTTTAAACAAATAATACTTTACATTATCTGTCATTGTTAAGTTTTCCCTGTATTTAAATAAATCTACAAATAGGTCATGAATACAATCCATAACGTATGTTCTGTCTTTGGTACAATTTATACCGTAACTAAAGAGACAGTCTACATATATATTATATAAATCGCCTAGGGCAGATTCATCTCCATCAATTAATTTTTTCCAGATTACCGTTTCGGTATTCTTAACTACAAAAACTTTTTGATTGCTCATTTTCGGTATTTTTTCTGACGCTGCGTTAACCCCAAAATCTGAGTTTACAGCCATACCATGTTCATTATGTTTTTGCATCATTAAAAGAATTTAATGGAATTATCAACGATTCCTTTCTATTCTAAGCAATCAATTTAGGTTTTATAGACATTATTGAGAAATAAATAATGATTTAAGGCATTTTGGTAATAATATAGCATTCATAATTTGGTATTCATGATCTAGATACCACCAAATTTCCATTTTGATAGATCTAATTTAACAGTTTATTTACCTACACTGAGAGAATTCTTAAGTTTTTTCGGTAATTTTAAGCATAGAGACTACCTATTTAAGACAATTTAAAGAGTCAAATGTTCCGATTACAACACAACTGACTAACATATTATATATATAGTAGTAAACTGTAATGAACATGCTAATTTTTACAGTTTAACAGGACCAACAATTATCTTACAATATCTGGTTATCTGTCAATCACTGAAAAAATCTTTACAAAAAGAATTTCAGCCCAATACTGTTACAAGTTTAATTGATATTGTTACTATAACTTGACTTGTTAGTATAACTTTAAACAAAATAGGGCTCTAAGCTTCTTAATACAATATACTATGAAAGATTACAATGTTTTTAGCCCTTTAGCCTATGCCGACGATGATGAAGATGACAGAATGTTCTTTGCTGAGGCAATGCAAGAAATTTTCCCTGATATTAATATGAAACTTTTTCATAATGGTGAAGTTTTAATTACATACATACTATCTACCATAACTGCTGGTATTGTTCCAAAGCTTATCTTTCTAGATTTAAACATGCCCATTATGAATGGCTTTGAGTGCCTTTCTATATTAAAAAACAACACTTTTTTAAGTAAGATTCCTGTAGTTATATACTCCACATCATCATCTGAGACAGACCGTAAAAAAATATTGGAAATGGGTGCGGTTCGTTTTATAACAAAAGAAATTTCCTTTAAAAAAATGCTTGTTCAACTTAAAACAACCATGGATGATCTTTATCACAAAGAACTAAATCCTAAGGTTATTTAGGAAGATCTCAATTACAATTCTACAGATGTAAATATTTCAGTTGTACCGGGCTGCTTATGATAATATTACAAATTCACCATTCTCAACTTCATTCTTATTTGAGCCTTTTACCCTTTGTAAAGATTTAAGTAACAATTTTTTCAATTCTTTAAAAGACGAAGATTTTTTTAAAAATAGATTTGCCCCATCTTCTTTTAATTGATTTACCTCACGTTCCCTATAAATTCCTGAATAGGCAATTACATAAATATCCTTGAACTTTTTAAAGTTTCTTATATCCATCAGACATTCAAATCCGTCCATGATAGGCATATACAAATCAAGAAAAATTACGTGCGGTAAGTTGTCATCAGAGAAAAGCTTATCCATAAGATCAACACCGTTATTAAACTGAGTTACCGCTGTAGTCAATGGTAAATCATCTAATGCCTCTATAAAAAAACTGCGATCCTCTAAATCGTCATCTGCTATATAAATATTCAATGCGGTCATTTTTCAACTTAATATCAATATCTCCTCCAAAATTATAAGGAAATCCTTTAAAAAAGAATACTAATACCATAGAATAGTAACTCAAAAAAAATTAAATACGTCTATCGACCCAACGGTGTCGTTCGTATAAAAAAATAAAATCTTAAAATAAATTTGTGTAGTAAAATACTTACAATTAGATTTGTTCGTTATCAATTAACTAAGTTCCCATTAAGTTGATTCAATACTGATTATGATGGCTACAAACGACCGAACCGAACTCTTAATGTTACTTCAACAATTTCAGACCGACTATTACACGAAAGGTAATGCGCTTAAGGTCCATATTCTTTTACAACAGTTTGTTTCAAAAATTAATTTTGATAATTACTTCCTATTCATGGAATTTGAAAAAAGGCATCAGCAATTAAAACAAATAGAGCTAATATCTGATCTTGACAACTACGCAGAACTGTTTGCAGAGAATTTATTGAAATTGATTTTATTACTGAAAAATTGTAAAACCGAAGAATTATAAGTTGAACCACAAAATGATGGAAAAGCTATTTGATCATATTTTGAACCATGTTCTTAGATAATGGCTTTTCATAATACCCCTCAATAAATTGGTGTTGCTTGGCTTTCTCCCGATCCTTGGAGTTCGTAAAAGCAGACATGATAAATACCTTAATCTTATTTATTTTGGCATTGTAATTTTGCAATTGATCAATGAATTCCCATCCGTCCATTTCAGGCATTACCAAATCCAACAGAATATAATCTGGTATAGGCTTGTCTTCATTTTTTAATTTGGTCAATAATTCCAGGGCTTCAATAGCACTTTCACAAACATAGATTTGAGTATCTGTGCTACACTGCTCTACAGCATACCTCGCCGTAAACTGAGAAACCAAATCATCATCAATTACCAAAAACACTGAGCTCATGCTATTGTTTTATTAAATATCCCTGTTCAACTTACCTATGTAAATATACGTCGGTAAAATTAGCCTTATTTAAAATAAACGTTTAAATACGTTATTCCAAGATTAATTCATTTGTTATCAAAAAAATCCAATAACCAAAAATGTATAGAAAAGGTCTCTAAATTATAGAGACCTTTTCTTAACTGTATGTCAATTACACTAACCATTAACACATAGAACATACAGTTGTTCTTTTGTACTAAACGTGACCAGCAAGTTACCTTAGAATCACATTAAAGCTTATTCCTTTTAAAGAAATGTTTAGCTATTTTACGTTTTTGAATTTAGCGAACATTATTAGAAATAACAATGAATCTATCGTATATTTAAAATAAGTAAAACCTAAATAAACATATTAATGCGTTTAAAATCTTCCCATTATTTCTATATAGTATTGATAACCTTTACACTATTGTTTTCATTTACTTCTTGTAAAACTGAAACAAAAAAATCAGTAGTTGCTGAAAATGAAAAAACACTATACCCAGATGATGTGATCCCTTTTATGAAAGAATGGAAAATTCTATGTGGTGACGGCAAAAGTTTCGATGATTTAACCAATGTTGAGCACAAAGATTTTTTTTATGTAGAAAACGAAAACAATACAAATTGGGTAGTATATAAGGCACCTAATTCTGGTGTAACCTCTAGAACATCAAGCAACACTAGAACAGAACTGGGTCAAAAAGAAGAATGGAAACCAGATACCGGTGGCAAACTAACCGGTACTTTAAAAGTAAAGCATGTTTCTACTTCTGGAGATGCCCGGGTAGCTGCTTCTTATTCCGTAGTTGTTGGCCAAATTCATGGTACGGAGGGTCATGAAAACGAACCTTTAAAAATTTTCTACAAAAAATTTCCGGGTCATAAAAAAGGTTCCGTTTTTTGGAATTATGAAATAAATACCGAAGGAGATAACGGTAAACGTTGGGATTATTCCACCGCAGTTTGGGGCTATGATATGTCGGTTGTCGGAGAAACCCCTACCACTTACCCCCAAGAGCCGGAAGATGGCATTGAATTAAACGAAGAATTTAGTTATGAAATCAATGTCTACAAAGGCATAATGTACCTTACGTTTAAAAGCGACGGACATGAAACCAAAACGTTTACCAAAAGCCTAATACAGACAGACTTTGCAGAATCAACTGATATTCCAGAACAAATATTGACTTTATATGCGGCAATAGGGCGTGATGGTGTAGAAAAAGTACATGCATATGCTGGCGAATTGCAAAATTTTAAGCAAGGAGCTTACAACCAGACCAACGGTAAAGATCCTGAAGAAAATATTGTTTGGCATACCGGATCAGAGACCTATAACGGAGATAATAAAAAACAATACGAAAACGGCTGTTATACAGAGGTTTGGTTTAAAGACGCTACGGTTGGTGCCGGCACTCCACCGCAACATTAAAAATTTCTCATTGTAGGTTACACAAGGTTAATGGCAGACAAACAATTCTATAAAAATCTTCGTCTTTTTAAAGGTACACTCATTGAACTTTTGGGAGATGACACCTATTTTGTAGATGTGCCAAAATCATGGCACGTTGTCGTTGTAGATATTTTAAACTCTACCAGTGCAGTGAACGCGGGCAATCACCATCAGGTAAATTTAACCGCTACCGGAGCTATTATTTCTGTACTCAATGCCATAAGAATGGTAAAACGAAGCAATGAAATCCCCTATTTTTTTGGTGGCGATGGCGCTACATTCATAGTACCTTCATCATTGCTTAACAAAATAATTCATGTTCTTGAAAATTACCGCATACATATTAAAAGAAAAATTGAACTAGTTCTACGGGTTGGTGAAATTCCTGTTAGTAATTTAATAGAATCAGAGGTTCAATTAAAAATTGCCAAACATCGGTTAACTGATAAGCTATCTATTCCTATCGTTTTAGGGGACGGATTAAAAGTAGCGGAAAGCATGATAAAATCTTCTTTTAAGGAAGAAGAAACCACAGCATTTGATGAAACACTCTTAAATTTAGAAGGAATGGAATGCCGTTGGGACCAGATACTACCGGCCCAACAACAAACTAAAGTGGTATGCTTACTATTAGATGCCTCCTTAGAAAAAGATCAACGTAATGTGTACAAAAAAGTACTTGCCCAAATGGATGAAGAATTTGGGAAATTTGAAAATAGGCAGCCTATAAAAAGTAACAATCTTAAATTAGACCCAAACCCTACCAAGGTGTGGGAAGAAATGAAAATTAGATTGACTTCCACCAGCTGGATGTATTTTTTTAAAAGTTGGTTAAAATCAAATTTTGGCAGAATTTACCTAAATCTTACAAGTAGTGGAAAACAATATTTAAGTCAAATAGAACAACTGTCTCACACCTTTATGCTAGATGGCATGATCAATACTGTTTTTACTGCAGAACAGAAAAATATAAATCGTTTCATTGCCTTTTTAGATGAAATGGAAAGGGATAAAAAATTGATTTACGGTATTCACGTTACCCATGCATCGGTTATGTCTTGTTATGTACTTGATCGTAGAACCACACACTCTCACTTTGTAGATGGCACAGAGGGCGGTTATACATCTGCGGCCAAAATGTTCAAAATAAAAAAGAAGGGCCTATCTAATTAGATGTCATGTGAGCATCACCCTTAATTTTATCTTCAAATTTTATCCCGTCAATTAAAGTAATATTAGAGCAACACATAAATGACAGGTGTCATTACCTTGTTCTTACATTAATGAACACATAAAATTATAGCGATGATAACAGAAGATAAGAGTAAAGATAAATCACGTTCTACAGGCGGATTACAGAATGACGTTCCACAACATCAAAATATTGCTGACCATAAAAATGAAAATAAAAAGGTTGGCAAACCTGTGAATAATGGCGGCGTAGCTACTGCAAAGTATGATTTACATATAGAAAAGCAATGGTTGGCGGTAAAAGATGAATATTTGGCAAATTTCCCTGAAACAGAAGATTTAGATGCTAATGGCGAGCAAGATAGTTTTGAAGCCCTAATAGCTAAAATTGCCAAACGGAGACAAAAATCCACAGAAGATATCCACGCTGAAATAATGAACTGGCCAACAAAAAAATAAAGATGAAGAATATCATATACTTTATAATTGCAGCCTTGATCATAGGTTGGGTTTTAGGCTTTGTAGTATTTAAAATTCTAGGAGCACTTATACACTTACTACTTGTTCTTGCCATTGTACTTTTAATTTATAATTGGCTAAGCAATAAAAAAAGCACTTAGAATATCTCCCTAAGTTTAAAATGATCGGCACAGATTATCTATAAGTTTTTAAAGCGGTTAGTAAATGCACCACTTCTTATTATTAGTTTTGCATTTTAAAATTGCAGCATGATTTCAGTAGATAATTTAGCAGTAGAATTCAGTGGCACTACCCTATTTAGCGATGTATCATTCGTTATTAACCCAACCGATAAAATTGCCCTTATGGGTAAAAACGGAGCCGGAAAATCAACAATGATGAAAATAGTTGCCGGTGAACAAAAGGGCACAAGAGGCAATGTACGCGTACCTAAAGATACCGTTATTGCTTATTTACCGCAACATCTGCTTACCGAGGACAACTGCACGGTATTTGAAGAAGCTGCCAAGGCGTTTAAGCATGTTTTTGATATGCGGGATGAGATGGAGAGGCTTAATAAAGAATTGGAAACAAGAACAGATTATGAAAGTGATGCCTATATGGGTATCATTGAGAAAGTCTCCGATATTGGTGAAAAATATTATGCGCTTGAAGATGTAAATTATGATGCCGAAGTAGAAAAAGCACTCAAAGGATTAGGTTTCAGACAAGAAGATTTCACAAGACAAACCAATGAGTTCAGTGGTGGATGGCGCATGCGTATAGAACTGGCAAAAATACTATTGCAAAAACCAGATTTAATTTTGCTTGATGAGCCTACGAACCACATAGATATTGAATCTGTGATTTGGTTAGAAGATTTCTTATTGAACAAGGCCAATGCCGTAATGGTCATTTCACATGACCGGGCATTTATAGATAACATTACCAATCGTACCATTGAGGTTACCATGGGGCGTATTTATGATTATAAGGCAAACTACTCCCATTACCTACAATTACGTGAAGATCGTAGGGCACATCAGATCAAGGCATACCAAGAACAACAAAAATTCATTGCGGACAATATGGCGTTCATAGAACGCTTTAAAGGAACTTTCTCAAAAACCAATCAAGTAAGTTCAAGAGAGCGCATGCTAGAAAAACTGGAGATCATTGAAATAGATGAAATAGATACATCTTCGTTAAAGCTTTGTTTCCCTCCTACCCCACGTTCGGGAGATTATCCTGTTACGGTTACAGATGTTTCAAAAGCATATGATGATCATGTCGTATTTAAAAATGCAAACATGTCTATCTCCAGAGGAGAAAAAGTTTCCTTTGTAGGTAGAAACGGTGAAGGTAAATCTACCATGATCAAAGCTATTCTTAATGAAATACCTGTAGAAGGTACTTGCCAACTTGGGCATAATGTTAAGGTAGGATATTTTGCCCAAAACCAAGCTTCATTATTAGATCCAGACCTTACTATTTTTCAAACGGTAGATGAAGTCGCTTTTGGTGATATTCGTAACCAAATCAAGAATATTTTAGGCAGATTTATGTTCAGTGGCGATGATATCGACAAAAAAGTAAGCATGCTTTCCGGTGGGGAAAAAACAAGGTTGGCAATGGTGAAGTTACTGTTAGAGCCTGTAAATCTTTTAATATTAGATGAGCCAACCAATCATTTAGATCTAAAATCAAAAGATGTTTTAAAAGAAGCTCTTTCTACTTATGATGGTACACTTATTCTGGTTTCTCATGATAGGGATTTTTTACAAGGATTATCTCAAAAAGTATTTGAGTTTAAAGAACAACGTGTAATTGAACATTTTGAAACCATTGATGCTTTCTTGGAGAGAAATAGAATAAAAAGTATTGCAGAAATTAACTTGATGAAGTAATCATCTTTTTCTCTTTTTTATTTTTCCTAAATTACCGATATGATAGATATATGTGCAATTGTGTACATATACAATTGTTAGCCACAACTTAATAAATGTCCGAAAAATTATCAAAATACAAGTTTAAAAAATTAGCAACTGAGGCATTTAAAAATGGATTGAGATTACACTTTGATTCTATATTATTATTCAATAACGAATCATTTCCGTCCGCATTTCAGCTCTCAGTACTGGCACTTGAAGAGTTTTCGAAATCTAATTGGGTGGAACATTATTTTTGGTCTTCAATTACTAATGATGGATTCCCAGATGAGGAATTTGAACAGGAATGGCTAAAGTTACTTTACTTTCATCCCCGTAAACAAAAGGCATTTTTTGGTTGGAGAATGGATTTAGATTATTCTCCAAAATTTGTAAAATTCGTTCGAGATAAAAAACTAGAATCAAAAAAACAGCAAGCAACATACGTGGGACTTGAAAAGCAAAAATCTAAAATCGATGTAAAGAGTAGAATAAGTATTCCCTCAAGAATTAAAGAATTAGATGCTAAACAAATGATAGCGTTGCTAAATGACTACTTATCAGAAATATGTAGCAAGAAAATGATTCAGGAACACTATTTTGATTTGGAAGCGAAAGATGAACTCATTACACTAGAACTTCAACAACGACTAAAGGAATGGAAATACAAATCTGGTTTACGTTCTAAAAGATGGGTTACTGAACATATAAACAGGAATAAAAAAAGCTGTGGCTAACACAACCTATAAACAATACGGGCTTAGGTTTTAAATGCTAAGATCTGTGTAAATTTATAATGTCGCGAAATCTTTGGGATTTCGCTTTGGACAAGAAAAAAATAAAGCAAAACCAAAAGATTGCGCTATGTGCGTGGCGCAAAGTAAACGCTAGTTTGCTCCCGTACTGTTCATAGCTAAACCGTTGGCAAACATTTAATGAAACGATTAGCAAAAATTATTGGAATCCTTATATTCGCATATTTTTTTCTATCATATGTGCTACCAAACTTTATTGGAATTCCTTTAGCTGCTTGGGATTCTCATAAAGCTTGGAAGGATTATGAAAAAGAGCATAAAGAGGTTTTAAAACCTATTAATTATGAGGCAATTGGTGTTTATGAATTCAAAACTGAAAACGAAGAAGAAAACCATTTCATTTTCATAGATACTGTGGAAACCAAAATAGTTGGGTTTTATTTTGGGACTGAAGATAGCGGTGTACATGGGATTTCTCATTATGGAAATCCGCTCGCAAATTTTAAACTAACGGACACCAAAATAGAGTTCGAAATCGAAAAAAGGGAATTGTTTGAGACAACAAGAAATAAAACTTATAAGGCAAACGAGAAACCAAAAAAAGAATTCGCAACGGGAGTTTCAAAGAGTGTGTTATATTACTCTGGAGAATTAACTGAGTTTGGATTTAAATTAAATTGTCAATCAGAATTTAATAATTGTTGGTCTGATGAATTGGATTTCAAAAAGATATATGACCTGTGAATAATAACGATTTGCCAACAACACCTATAAACAATACGGGCTTCGGGCTTAATCGAAAGGTTTGCGTATTTTTATGAAGACCGCAAAATCTTATGGATTTTGCTCTGGACAAGAAAAAATAAATCAAAACAATAAGATTTCGCTATGTGCGTGGCGGTAAGCAAACGCTAGTTTGCTCCCGTACTGTTCATAGCTAAACCGTTAGCAACAAGCTGAATGAACACTGATACAAACAAAATATCATCATTTTTTGAAACTGAATATCCATTAAATAAAAACGGATTAAAAGAGTTGTTGGATTTATTTAGCATTAAGAAAATAAAAAGGAATACAAAAATCCTGACAGCAGATAAAGAAGAAAAGCAATTACGCTTCCTAAATAAAGGTATTGTTAGAGAGTTTTATTCATCTAAAGACAAAGAAACAAACATAAACTTTTACACCGAACCACAGTTTATCACAGATTTATCATCATTTATTTACGATTTAAACACTAAAAAACACCAAGAAGCCTTAACTGATGTAGAATTGTTGAGTATTGATAAAAATTCTTTCAGACAAATTTTAAATAAATATGAATGCGGAAAATCATTTATTGATTTATCATTTCAAAAACTATTAAAACAAAAAGAGCTTTTTGAATACAATAGAGTAACCAAATCATCCGAAGAGTTATACAACGAGTTACTTATTTATAAACCAAATTGGTTGTTAACTATTCCACAATATCATATTGCTTCCTTTCTCAATATTACACCTGAAACATTGAGTAGAATTCGCAAACGAATTTCTTGATTCAAATCAATGTAATTGAATAATTGTCACTCTAATTTTGTCTTTTAGAAAGCTAAAATTATGAAGATATCACACATTAGAAATGCCACAATGGTTATCGAAACCAACGACAAGGTCATTTTAGTAGACCCAATGTTAGGTGCTAAAGGAACAGCAGGACCAACATTTACATTATTTAGGTATAAACCAAGACGAAATCCAATTCTCGATTTACCTACTAATGCAATGGATATTGTAAATAAAACCACGCATTGTTTAATCACGCATTTGCATCCAGACCATTTAGATAAAGACGCAGAAACGTTTTTAAAATCAAATAACATTCCGGTAACCTGTAGTGTAAAAGACGAAAAAATACTTCGCAAACGTGGTTTAAATGTTACACAGGTTATCAACTATTGGGAAACTTCCAACTTTTTGGGAGGAACAATCGAAGGTATTCCGGCAGTTCACGGTTACGGATTTATAGCCAAACCAATGGGTAATGTAATGGGATTTTATATACAATTGCCAAATGAGAAATCTATCTATTTAAGTGCTGACACGATTTACACAGACGATGTTAACAGAGTATTATCGGAATACAAACCAGATATTAGTGTGGTAGCGAGTGGACGTGCCCAATTAGACCTTTTTCAACCGTTATTGATGAGAATGGAAGACATCGTGAAATTCATAAAAAATTCGCCTAATAAAGTAATTGCAAACCATTTAGAAGCAGTGAACCATTGTCCTATTACAAGAAAAGAATTAGCCTCAGAATTAACAAGTAAAGGACTAATTGAAAAAACCTTAATTCCTGAAGACGGACAAGTTATGGAATTTGAATAAATGCCAGTTGCTAACAAAGAACTGACATAAAAAACAAACAAATTCTTCTTTAATCCGAGACAATATTATTTCAGGCTCATAGATTCAATAACTTGATTCTTTGAGCTTTTTTTATTAGATATATCTTCTATTTATCTAGGCAATGTAGAAACGTAAGTTTCATCATACGGCCTACCGGATTTTACGATAGCAAAAGACTGCTTTAATAGTTTGTTGGCAACTGCTATCAATGCCAATTTCTTGCTCTTTCCCCTGTTCACGATCCGCTCATATACTTCTTTGCATGGCTTGTTATGTTTACAGGCATTGAAAGAACATAGAAACAGTAGATTACGAAGCTTTCTATTGCCGACCTTACTTATTCTCGCACGACCTCTTACACTGCTCCCCGATTCCCGTATCGTGGGGGTTATACCTACATAGCTACAAAGCTGTGCGGCATTTTTGAACTTGTTGAAACCGTCAGTGACAACAATTAAGAACAATGCAGTCTTTTGACCTATACCGGGTATTGACATCAATAAAGTCAATTGCTCCTGTTGGTCCTCTTTTACCAATGACAGAATCTTTGATTCGATAGCGGCTACCTCTTTATTGAGCAGTTTCTTATTACGTATCAAGGAACGATAAACAAACTTTGAAGGTATGCCCAGAACTGCTTCTCCGTGTATCTTGTTCTTGGTCGCGGTACGTTGTTTTAAATAGATATCC
This sequence comes from Maribacter sp. 1_2014MBL_MicDiv, assembly GCF_001865655.1. Classification (NCBI taxonomy): domain Bacteria; kingdom Pseudomonadati; phylum Bacteroidota; class Flavobacteriia; order Flavobacteriales; family Flavobacteriaceae; genus Maribacter; species Maribacter sp. 1_2014MBL_MicDiv. The sequence goes on along the minus strand of NZ_CP011318.1, from coordinate 3,861,746 downwards.
AATAACCGGAACAACTGTAAGCATTCGCTCTGGATGTCCGTCAAGGCATTGCAAATAGGTACCTCGTTGACCTGTGCATATTCACATATAGCCTTGGCATCGCTCTTGTCCGTTTTTACTTTAGCCAGTTTCATTTGAATGAAACGTTTTACGGATAATGGGTTTACTACTGAAACTATTACTTCATTTTTGTAAAGAAACTGGGCAAGTCTATAATGATAATAACCGGTAGCTTCCATAACGACCAATGAACATTTGGGCAGTTCCTTAAGGAATTTCTTAAATCCGGTTTCATCGTTCTTATACTGGTCGTGACCTTTGTTACTACCATGTACATCAAAGACATCTTTACTGATGTCGACTCCAAAAGTTTCTTTATATTTATTCATAAGATATGTTTTATGAAAGAACCGGCTACTTCTGCTCACAACAACTTGAAAACGAGATCTAAGGTCTCACACCTGCCTGCCGGCAGGCAGGAAACTGAACGTGATCTAAGTAGTAAAAGAGAGAGGATTATCAATGTTGCCGAAGTCTAAAGCTTCACCGTGTATAGTAACCTTAATTCTCTCTTTTGTTCTTTCTAGTTATATTAACAATTTACTGAGAATCAAACTTAAGCAGTATATAAAAAATTGCTGGTTTAGGTCAAATTTAAAGGTCGTTGCTTGTTCTGTTAAGTCTGATTTTCCTTCGGAAAATCCTCGCATACAAAACCGTAACTTTCCATATAAATAAACGTTGTGCTCAATATAAAAACACCATTAAGTGATAAAAAAAGAGTTTGAAAAATTACTTAAGAAGTATGATAAAAAAATTGTAGTAGACAAAATTATTGATGGTAGGTACCAAACCTTAAATAATGATGGAACATCATTACATCGACATATTTTTTATCAGATTGTCTGGATTGAAAACGGTTCTGGAGTTCATATAATAGAGAATAGAAAGTACACTTTTACAAGCGGAACTATTTTTCTTTTAGCACCTTATTACTTACACAAAATAACATATAATAAAGATGTTCAAGGTTTTGTTGTTAGTTTTTGCGATAGTTTTTTAGACCGTTTTCAGAATAAATCTACTCTACTGTTTCACAACATTGATCAAGCCTATATCAAAATACCGAGTGAAGAAATTAAAATACTTAATAATGAATTTAATCTTTTAAATCATTATTTTAATAAGAACCAAAATAGTACTGTTACTATCTTACAGGATTATTTACATATACTACTCATTAAAATAAAGGGATTTAAAAACTTTACAGAAATAGAAGATTTAGATAGTGATGTAAAAATATTAGAACAATTTGTACAATTGGTAAGAACACAATACAAAGAACAAAAACAAATGGCTTACTATATTAGACAATTAGCTACTTCTCAAAAAAAGTTGAATCAAATACTCAAAAAAAACACAGGGCTAACATCAGCAAAATTTCTAGAAATCTACATATTAAATGAAGCCGCAAGAATGTTACGTTACAGTGACTTGAGTGTTAAAGAAATTGTCGGAGAACTCGGTTACTCTGAAAGCTCTTATTTTATAAAAGCTTTTAAAAAACATTTTGAAAAAACACCTATAACGTATAGAGAATTTTCTAGATTAAATTTAAATTCCAAATAATACCATACTAATCCTAAATAGTCCTATTAGTTTACAAAGAGAAAATAGAAGTTTGTGCATTCTAATAAATGTTAAGTAAATTTCTATGAATAAATCTATCATCTATATTATAGCCTGCGTATTTCTATGGGCATTGATTCCTGTAGTATCTAAGTTAGGACAAAATGGATTAGATAACCATCAATTTCTTTTTTGGTCAAGCCTATCTTCTTTACTGTTTTTTTTAGGTATTGGCCTTTTTAAAAAAAACCTTCAAAAACTACGTGATATTTCAAAAATCAAATGGTTCCAAGCTGTTTGTTTAGGTTTTTTAGGCACCTATTTATATTATGTATTATTATATTTTGGCTATGCTAATGCACCAGGAATGGAGGTGTTAATTGTACAATATTCTTGGCCAATTTTAATTGTTTTACTATCCCTCATTCTATTGAAAGAAAAACTAACAATATCTAAAACAACATCTATTCTCTTGGGATTTATCGGTGTTTTCTTAGTTCTTACAAAAGGAAATTTTGAACAATTAAAATTTGAAAATATAAATATCGACTTAATAGTGTTTACTGGAGCATTTGTTTTTGCATTGTTTTCTGTGTTAAGTAAAAAAATAAAAATGGATGATATGCTATTATTAACAATTTACTTTTTAACAGCAAGTTTCGCTTCTTTTATATCAATGAACTTTTACTCTGAATTCAAGATACCCAATTTAAATACAGTAATACCGATTCTAATTAATGGATTTTTAGTAAATGGTCTTTCATATATATTTTGGATTAAAGCTCTTAAAATTGGAGAAGCGTCTTTTGTTGCACCATTTGTTTTTTTAACACCTGTTTTATCATCAATTTTTTTAATAATCTTTTTTAACGAGCCATTTTACATAGCATACTTAATTGGTATGTCTTGTGTTATACTTGGTGGTTTACTGAATTTAAAAAAGAAAAATACTGTGGGTAACAACGGTAACCGTTGCTCAAGCCAATAATTAGAAATAATCACTATCGATACAAGCCTCTTTAAGGGGCTTTTTTAATGCCATGTCAGAATCTAAACCTAAATTTTGGGTGCGCCGGAGAAAGGCTTTTCAAGTAATGGACCATTATTTTTACGAATAATGGCAGGGCAAGCTTTCCCAACCCACTTTTCGGGTGTTTATTCTCGAATTTCAGCTACTCCTGCCTGCCGGCAGGCAGGTTTTGAGGTTGTAGGCGATCGCCGAGAGGTGCATCACCTTGTTTGCCTGTGCGAATCCGATAGTGCTATCTAATTTCAGTACGCAACTATTCAAAAAAATTACATCTATATAGAAAACTACAAATGAGAAAAGTCTACTTATTAGTAATACTTTTTACAATAATTTTCCAAAGTTGTAATAACGACAATTGTGGAGAATGTTTTACTCCACCTCAAAGTTTCAGTTTTGAAATTGTTGACAAAATAAGCGGAGAAAATTTATTCACAAATGGGACATTTAACTCCAATGAAATTACAATAACCGACAACTTGAATAATGATGAACCTATAGATTTTTCCTTTATTTCGGAAAATGACATCAACATTATTCATATTAGTTCAATTGGGTGGGAAACAGAAACAGTGAATTTAGAAATTCATATAGCCAATAATCACATTTTTGACTTTTATGTAGATACCGAAAGAAAAAAAGAAGACTGTTGTTCTTATACGGATTACAATGAAATCATGGTCCTCAATTCCGAATTTGAATTGAATACTGAAACAGGAACTTATGTTATTTTTATGGAATAAACACTTTTAATCAACTAAGCATTTTCAGTACCCTCATATTTCAACTCATTAAATACAAAACATTATATCTAAAGAACTAAAGCTACCTCTACATTCTTATTTAGCATCAAATTCAAAATAGTATTGCATCACATTAAGTGCCTACCGTTACCTGAAAAAGGATAATCTAATACAATAAAAGATAATTAAACCTTCTTTGTATTTTAGTACTCTTAGTAAGGTCAAATTCCACAAATACGTTTATGAATATATTTACTTATCACCTGGTTGAAATATCATTTTCATATGCAGTGAAAAGTTTGTTTGTAAACCCTCTAGACAAAGAAACACCCGGTCTTGTACATGCTGAGTATATGACAGCAATGAAATTAGGTGCCCCTATCTTTTCCCCATCAAGATTTTTAACAAGACAGATGGCAGTATTTGCACAATGGGAAAATGAAAAAGCACTTGATGACTATTTACAAAAAGAGAAATTTGGTGCCCAACTAAACAATGGTTGGCATGTACGACTGGCATTTATGCGACAATGGGGAAAAACCAGCAAATTCAAAATACCGGAACATAAGGCAACATTAGAATTAGCTTCCTCACCAGTAGTTGCCGTGACCATAGCACGAATGAAACCATGGGCAATTCCTAGGTTCTTACGTTGGGGCAGACCAGTTGAAAAATTGGTCCGTGATCACAACGGCACCCTATTATCAATGGCATCATTTAAATTTCCCAATACCATTTCAACTTTCTCTATCTGGAAAACAGAAAAAGAAATGACCAATATGGTCCACGGTCATAGTAAAATGGCTCAACCCAAAAGACATGCAAATGCCATGAAAGAAAGAGAGAGAAAAAGTTTTCATTTTGAGTTTGTAACTTTAAGGTTTAAGCCCATTTCAGAATTTGGTTCATGGCAGGAAAAAGACACCTATATTCCATACTTTGAAATGCATACAACTTGATGGAAATAGCATCATTAAAACAAAATTTTCAAGATTGGATAACGCAGCAATGGGTTATACTTTTTGGTAAAAAAATAATTCGCAAAGACTATGAATGGTTAGTTGGTCCGTTTGGAAACACAAAAGGTATTGGTCAAAAATTCATTCAGCAATTAGCTGTTAGGGAGCAATTGGAAATAGAATCAAACCAAATTAACAAGGGACTTATACAATCTATTAACCAACTAGGGCTTACATCACAAGAACAGGAGCGTTTATCTAAAAAAGTAATAGATTTTTATGAAAATACGAGTAACTACGATTTTGACCTTACCGTAAAATGGAATCCTTTTTTCAAAGCTTTTGGTTTCTTGCTAAAAATATTGTTCAGCAATAGAATTGAACAATTAAATCTTCCCATGAAAAACAATACAGATGCCAAAAATTTAAAAAGTGACATTATCCACTTAGTAGACAAAAAAAGCAAAGAATTAAAAAGAACAGTTTGGCTAAGAACATTTGCAAAAAGCAATCAAGTAGTATATTCCGGGGTATACGAAACTTGTATAATACCAAATGGAAAAAGCTGTATTAAGGCGATGTTTCCATTACCAAACGGAAATGCAACCGTTATTCTAGAGCCCAGTGTAGGCAGTAACGGTGAATTAGTTTTACAATCGCTGGGAAAAAGAATTGGAGAAAGTGGATTTTATTTTTTACTGGAAGATACCACTGGTAGTTTATGGACCAAGCATATAAAATCATTTAAAGATAAACTTGTTGTGCATGATGAAAATGATAAAATAAAAGCAGTACAAACTATGACTTTATGGAGCTTTAGAGTATTGACTTTTATCTATCACATTGAACTCAAAAGTTGTTGATCTTTTCTTATAAATTAGGTTTTTGATATTTGTAAAATAATCTTTGAGGGTATCTATTTTTTTAGTGCCTACAATTAGTCTTTATATCATTTACACAGGCTATATTGTCAGCTTACATACAAAAATGCGTTGAGTATGAACATAGAACTTTTAAACACTACTATTCAATTAGAAAATGATAGAGTGCTTTTACTCCCATTTAAAAACAAGAGGAACAAAGAATTAAAAAACATAATTTTTGATACAGATATTTGGACTTATATGGGTATGACCATGAATAACGAGCTCGAATTTGAAAATTATATAAAAAATACTCTGAACGACCAAGATATGGGCGTATGCTACCCGTTTCTTATTATAGACAAACGAACAGATCAAGTAGCCGGAAGTACCAGATATGGCTATCTTAATACAACAAGTCAAAAATGTGAAATTGGATGGACTTGGTATGGTACTCAATTTCAAGGCACAGGACTTAACCATGCTTGCAAATATGAATTACTAAAATTCGGATTTGAAAATATCGGATTTAGAAGAATACAATTCAGTGCTGATGAAGACAACCTAAGATCGCAAAGAGCCATTGAAAAGTTAGGAGCAAAAAAAGAAGGTCTATTTAGAAATAATTACATAGCACCCAATGGCAACAGTAGAAATGATGTGTATTACAGCATTATAAAAGAGGACTGGAATATAACAAAAGCTGAAAATTTTCCTGATTTTTAGAGACCCAACAAACCTTTGATCAATATTTAAAATATAACATATGGGATTATTCAATTTATTTAAGAAGAATAATAGTAAACAACAGTTTAATCAACTTGCAATGAATAAAAAGGTAGATGTACAAAAAATCAAGAAATACATAAACGTACCTAAATCTATTGAAGCTCGTATGTTAGAAATAGATTCAATTGTGCTTAACAATGAAAAAGATGCTGAAACTAAGACCAATGAACTTTTAAACATATATGAATCTCTTACCGATGATCAAAAAAAAACCAGGGCGGGTAGATATATTATTGCACATATAGCAGAAGTATATTTTGCGGCAAGTATGATAGACGAGGCTTTTGAAAATTTCAATTTTGTAATGCAATTTAAGGATACTATTGGCAACCCCTTTTTACATCTTAGATTAGGTCAATTAAACTACCTGACCAAAAATACCGACAAAATGAACGACGAACTAAGCAGGGCTTTAATAATGGGCGGAGAATCTATTTTTAAAGATGAAGACCCCAAACTCATTAAAATGGTAAAAAGTGTATTAGAAGAACCTGCAGACTGCTCTTGGGCCGAATATGAAGGGCAAGATTTCACTGCTACCCAGTAAGACCTAACATTATACTTTTTGTGCTACATAAGCACACAAAAGGTAAAGGCATTTTAAAAAACGGACACCTAATTTCTTAGAAATGAAAAAGCCTGTTGTTTTTTGAATTCATTACAACACTCCAAAAACGTTAAATACAAAAGCCCCAATTTTAAAGTTGGGGCTTTTGTACTGTAGTGTATAGCTAGTTTACTTTCCTCCGTCTAATTTATCTTGCAGAGTTTTTAATTTATCCCAGTCACCAGAAGCTGCCAATTTAGCTTGCTTTGGCCATGTACCTGGTTTGTGCATAGTGTAACGAGGTCCAGCAGCTTTTAAAATTTCCTCTAAAGATTTTACTGATGCCTTACTAAGCGCACTGAAAGTACCATAACCGTTATCGGTCAATATTGATGCAATTTTAGGGCCAATACCTTCAATTTTCTTAAGATCATCTTTTTTGGCCTTGGTCGTTGTTTTCTTTGCTACAGGCTTTTTGGCAACCGTTTTTTTAGCTACTGGCTTTTTAGCGGCAACTTTCTTTACAGTTTTCTTTTTTTCCGGTAAAGCACTTAAATCAACCACACTGTTATCTATTCCAAAATATGGAGAAGGCACATATGCATCTGCAGCATGGTCATTGAACCATCCCTTATCATCACTCAAATACCTAAATTCATATTTTTTACCATTTTCTAGTTTTACACTCTTCTCATAGCTACTACCTTTCTTCTCCATTTGAAAAGAACTATCGTTTGTCTGCCAATTATTAAAATCGCCCAATAGTATTACGTTAGACGTACTTGGTGCTTCATTTTCCGCTATGGTAAAGGTGACTAATGTATATTTTCCTTTTACTTGTTTTTTCAGTGCCATTTTTTATAGTATTTTATTCTATTATAAAAGTAACATAGAAAATACTCATTTTCAAAAGTTTAGGTTAAGAAATTGTTGATTTAATGTATTCGGTTAAAAAGACACCTTAAAATTGTCAAACTAATAAAATCTCTTACTCCAGATTTTTCTTCTGTAATTTAACATCACTTCATGTCAACAAATTTTTTTTGTAAAAAGCATGACAGAATTCTAGCTTAATAAGCGATACACTTTTTCATTAGACGTTCTTCCTGTAAGCATATAGTCTCCTATATAATCCAACCGGTCTACGCCATTGTTCAAAAGTGAAAAGAACGAATTCGAGAAAAGAATATCTTCATTGATTTCTTTGCATAATTGACACAATCTAGCCCCCGTATTTAAAACGGTGCCATGAAAAGCAATATCCCTTTTATAGTCTCCAACTTCAGCAATGGCTACCGTACCATAACATACACCAAATTTAAACTTAGACACCAACCCAAACTCATTTTCAAATTCTTGTGCCGTTGCATCTAAATTATCTTGAAAATCTTTAAATAGGTCCAAGCATTGTTGTGCAGCAATACTGTTAGATTTTTGCCAAGTAAGCACCGCCTCATCCCCAACATATTGGTACACCTCAGCATCATAATTTTCAATATGATGGGTTAACTTGCTAAAGCATTCTTGTATGAGTCTGCTATATTTAAGGTGCCCAATTTCTTCAGCTATTGTCGTAGATTGATTAAGGTCTAAAAACATAAAAATGCGCTGAGCTTCTTTCGGTTTAAAATAAGTACCCATGATAATATCATAAAGATTTGTAGAACCAAATTTTCTAGAAACCTGTGCATATAAACTGAAATGAAAACTAACTACAAAAAAATATATGATATAGAATAAATTTAGTGAAGACCCTAAATAGGCATAATGTGCATTGACCGCTTCATTTGAACTTGGTGGCATCAATTCAAAAATTATATATGTACCTACAAAATGTATAAAATACATCACCACAAATTGTAAAATGGCTTTTATGAATACCACTTTAGCAAACGGATAATCCCTAAGTATTTTACGTAACAAAAAAACATCGCTTGCGCTAATTACTAAAGAATAAACCAGCACAAATGGTAAAATTGAGGTAAACGTATATTCTAAATAAGCAAGCCAATCTTCACTTTGAAAAATTTTTATATTCAGCACTATGTCAAACACCATTATAGCAATCAGCCACATTACCGCCAGGGTCAACATTCTAAATATCTGTTTCATTTTCATACGGACCTGATATTCTTTAGTGATGCTGGCAATCTAAAAATTACTGAAATATAAAGTTTAGGCTATAGCTTGCGGTTATTGCTTTAAACTCTCTAAACTTGGAACTACCAATTGATCCGTTCTGTACAGATAAGTGATTTCTTTATTTTCATAATTTGTATAGGCGTCTATCAATGTAGATTGGGCATTCTGCGCCATGGCCTGTGCATCTAATAAATCGGTTAAATTACTTAAGCCGTTATCATAATTATCTCTGTGCACTTTCAAATTTTCTTCTGCCAGTTGCTTGTTTTCCAATGCATATTGAATTTGCTCGTGTGCATTCAACAAATCATACCAACTTTGGGTAATAGCCACTTTTAATTGGTCTATACTATCCATTCGGTTGTTCTGGGCTATTTCTTCTTGTATTCTTTCTTGCTTAAGGCTTTGTTTACCGCCACCCCACCAATCTGAAATAGGGATACTTAAAGAACCAAAGGCAAAGCCGGTAAACTGACTATCAAAATCTTCATCAAAAGCACCAAATTCAACGGCACTCACTCCTACCGCTAAAGAAGGTAACATATCTGCTTTTGCCATTTTAGTCTGCAGGCTACTTGCCGTTATAGATTTTTCAAGCAGTTCATAATTACTGTTACCAGTAAGATCCATATCTGGCTCGGTATACATAAAATCAGGAACCATCGTTTGATCAAAATCTGCAGCAGCTTTCATGTTGGGTGAATAAGCCACGCCTACATAAAGAGAAAAATCCAGCAATGCCAGTTTGCGCATATTCTCCAATCTACTTTTATTTAAAAGCAATTCGCTACGGTTGACCTTTACCTGTAACAATTGGTTTTTTGCAATAAGACCCGCTTCCAATAGATCCTGCTGTTGTTTTAAGAGTTCATCTAGATAAATTTCATTGGTCTCTATCACTTTTTGTTGCTCTTGTATTTGTACCAATTGCCAAAACTTATTTTCGGTTACCAACAAAACGCTATCTACCGCTTGTTCCGCCCTAATTTGAGAAGTCTCAAGTTGTATATCTGCCAATGCATTGGAGTTTCTAATTTTTCCGCCGGCATAAATTAATTCGGTTGCCGTTGCACTGGCATTATATAAGTTATCTATACCATTGGGAAGAAAACCGTCTATAGGACCAATGAGATCATTGGGCGCATATAGCCCAAGTGCACTAGCCTCTACATTAGGAAAATAGTTTGCCACCATTTCACGTTTAAAGGCTTCTGACTTCTCTATGGTCAGCAAACCGTTCTTAATGGCATTACTATGCTTTAAAGCAGCTTCTTTACTTTCTTCCAATGAAATTTGTTGGGCAAAAACATTCCCAAATATAGCTACGGAACAAAATATCGTTAAAAAGTTACGTGATTTACCAACCTTGAATAAATAGGTATTTATATGTTTCATTACTTAAATTCTACTATTAAACATTAGTGTTGACCACTTCTTCCGTGGTAGTCTCATTATCCTCTTTTCTAAAGAACAACCAGTACAACACAGGAAGAACAAATAAAGTAAGTACCATGGAGAACATGAGTCCGAATGCAATTACGGTACCCAACGGTCCCCATAAGCTAGAGCGACTAACGATCATAGGTATTACCCCTACAGCTGCTGCGGAAGATGTCAAGAAAATAGGGCGCATACGTCTTTCCGCTGCTAGAATAGCCGCTTTTTTAACTCTATAGCCATGTTCATGCCTTAACTCATCAGCATAATCAATTAATATAATTCCGTTTCTTACTACAATACCGCAAAGCGCTAAAAGACCAAGGAATGAGGTAAATCCAAAAGGATACTGCATCAATATCAATCCTAAAGCCGCACCAAAAATGCTCAATGGCATGGTGATAAAACTTAAAAGTGCGTGCATAAAGTTTTTAAAGTGCCATAGCAGTATCAAGAAAATCAATACCACACTAAGCATAAGGGAAAGTCCCATTGGTTTATTGTTCTCTATTTGCAGCTCATACTCACCACCATACTCTATTCTGATGTCCTCGGGAAAGGTGATCTCATCAATATGAGGTATCATTTCTGCGAGTACCTCATTGGCAACCGCATCTTTGGTAATGTCTACACTAACGGTAAGGCAACGGTTTCCATTTCTATTGGTAATTTGTTCTTGAGACCATTTCGGAGTAATCTCAGCTACTTGTCGTAAAGGAACCTTTGCTTGTTTTTGTGCAGAAATTATGGATAGCTGACGCAGATCCGATATATTTTGGCGATGCTGATTCTCACTTTTAATCTTCACATCAATAGTATACTCCTCATCCCAAACCTCTGTAGCTTTTAAACCTGTAGTGGTCACTGCAACGGCATTGGCAATATCCCTGTTGTTTAGACCTAGCCTTGCAGCTTCATTCTGCTTAACATCCATTTTAACAGCTTCTTTCATACTGCCAAAGTCAGTTCTGCTCCAAAGTGTTTTTGGTGTATTACGTGCAATATTGATTATGGTATCGCCATACTTTTTAAGCTGATCAACATCAGTACCATACAACCTTACCTCTATAGGCGCATTGGTACCTGCCATATCCAATTGCTTCATTCTTAAATATGCATTTGGATACATATCCGCATATTTTTCATCATACTCGTTCAAAACCTCAACCGTAGCATCGTCAGATATGGTGGTTACCAAAATTTGCGCATAGTTTTTTGCTGGCAGGTTTGGTGCATACAGCGTATGGAAACGAGGAGAACTTTGACCAATAAAACTGGTGTAAAATGCTACACGTTCATCGGCTTTTAATACTTTCTCCAATCCGTTTACCACCCTGGTAGTTTCATCTAGACTACTCCCTGGGTTTAAATTGATCTCTATTGAGAATTGATTACGTTCCACTTTTGGAAATAACTGCTGGCTAATGCCTCCAAAAAGCAATACACCAACCACTACTGCCGAAATACCTAAACCAATGGTCAATTTATAACGCTCCATGGCTTTATTGACCGCATTGTCAAAAAAGGATTGCAGTCTGTCCAACATAGATTTTTTATCATCTTGTCCTTTTTCTTGAGGGTTATCATGTAATCCCTTTTTTATGAAAAGTGAATTAATGAAAGGCACCAATAAAATAGATATGATTAAGGATAATGCAAGCGCAATAATTATAACGTACGGAAATGCACTAATAAAATCTGATGCCACACCTTCCATGAAGAACAACAACGGATAAAATGTTGCCGAGATAGCCAATGTTGCGGTAAATACAGATGGAAAAAGTTCTTTGGCGCTACTAACGGCAGCTTCAGGTATTGTCATACCCTCATCAAGTTTCTCTACATAGTTATCTATAATGACAATAGGATCATCTACCACAATACCCAGCACCACAATAAGCGCCGCTAACGTTACCGTATTCAGTTCTATTCCCATAAAATACATTATGGCAAGTGTTGCAGAAATGGTAATAGGTATGGTTGCTGCCGCCACCGATGCCACCCTAAACGGAAGCAATATTAGGGTAACGATGATTACACCGATCAAGGCATAACCAAACTCTTTCATAAAGTGGCTTATAGAATGATCGACCACTTCTGGCTGATTCGCAATTTTTGTAATGGTAATATCACTTGGCAATTCACTGATCACCTTTTCTAATCGCTCATCAATTTCTTCACCGAATTGAACAATGTTGCCTTTCTTCGCCATTTCTAAAGTAATGATCATACCCTTAGAGCCGCTAATGGTCAAATAAGAATCTGGGTCATCATATTCACGAACAACACGGGCAACATCTCGTACACGTATGATATTTCCGTTTTCTTCCGTTTTTATGGATTGATTGGCAATATCGGCTTCGGTCTTCAATGAAGTTTCAAGATAGATAGGTCTTTCCCTTTCCGAATTTTCCAAGGTACCCGCACTAACCACGGCACCTTGATTTTGTAAACTGTTGGAAATACTGCTAGGCGTTATACCATAACTAGCCAATTTATCTTGATCCACATACACGGCAATTTGCTCTGTAAGTCCGCCCGAATGCGAAATTTTCGCCATGTTATCTATCTGTCGTAACTCATCTTCTATATCCTCAACATGGCGTTGCAGATCTTTGTACGGTCTAGAATCTGACTGTACACCAAGAATTAAGGCAGCCGTACTACCAAAATCACTGTTTACCATAACACCCTGAACTTCTCTTGGAAGCTCAAGCTGTTGAAAAATCAATACCTCTGACTTTAATTTATTCCAAAACTGTTCAGTAGCATTATGGTCAATTTTGTCCGATATCTCTACATAGATGTACATTAGGCCATCTTTGGAATACGAATAGGTTTTAGTCTTATCAACCTCATTGTACCCAAATAAAAACTCTTCTACTTTTGAGGTCAGTTCTTGCTCTACCTTTTCAGAAGAGGCACCCGGATACGACCCAATGATAAGACCTTGTCTTATGGTAAAGTCGGGGAATTCGTTTCTAGGCATGTTAAATAGCCCATAAGCACCCATGAGCACCAAGCATAACGCAAGTACTATAGGAAATGTAGAATGTTTAAAGGCCCAATCTATGGCTCCGCTTTTTTTCTTCATCTTAAAAACTACTTAGCGTCATTAACAATTTCTACCGGTGTACTCTGTGTTAGTTTGTGATAACCAGATATAATAAGATGATCTCCTTTGGCTAGTCCCTTTTTAACCACTATACCACTATCATACAATTCGCCAGTTTCTATATATTTTCTTTCTGCAATACCATTATCTACTATATATAAATACTGTTTTCCATCTTCTGTAACCGCAATACTTTCTGAAGGAATTACGATAACCTCTTTCACATTTTTATCCTGGTCTACCCTATCCTGTAAACGCACATTACAGGTCATACCAGGTTTTATCTGCTTATCAGGATTGTTCAATTTTACATACGCCGTATACACTGGTGAACCTTGATTGGATCGTATGGAAACTTCATCAACAATTCCTATAACTGATTTGTCCAATGTTGGGAGATTTACATTTGCAGAATCACCTTTTGTTATGGAATTGATTTCTCCATCAGGTATTGGAAATACAGCTTTTACAGCGTTGATATTCACGATTTCCACTACCGGTTGACCAGGTTGCGCCAAATCACCAACATCCATCATTTTGTCACTAACATACCCGTCCATTGGAGCATATAGTTTTGCATGTCGCACATTTTCATAGGTCATTTTTGCTGCTGCCTGTGCCTGCTCATATTGTGATCTAGCTTCTAACATTCTTATCTCTGCAATACTTCCTTTTTGGAAAACATTATTGATACGCTCGTAATTTTCTTTTGCCAAACGCACCTGGGCAAGTTGTTGTTCATATTGGCTAGAGTAAATAGTAGCATCAATTTGCGCGATCAATTGGTTCTTCTTTACAAAGTCGCCAATAGATACAGGAACATGCAATACATTACCAGATACTTGAAAGCTAGATTTAATAGCTACATCTGCTTCTATTGTACCATTATAAGCTACTTTACTTTGAGAATTATTGGCATTGAGACCAACGTTCATAACCTCTACCTTAATGGTTTTATTTACCTTGGGTTTTTCTTCGTTACCACAGCTTATAGTTAATAGCACCAAAAAAACAATTGAAAGACTTTTTGGTAGATACCACAGGTATTTATTCTTCATACCAAATTCAGATTTACGCATCATATTAGAATTATCTATTTAGAGGCGCAAAGTTAACGTAGCATCTAATCGTAAAAATGGTAATTAAACACCCAATTATGGTATTATTAGAACATTACACCATAAAAAAGTACTATTTAGCTCATAAAATGGTAGTTTTAAAAAAATAAATACCATTTTTTATGGAAGATATACCACAAATTGGAATACCGGAACTGTACGCTGATTACGGAAATCAAAAGAGCAGCACGCAGCCGAAATTTATTTTATTGAAGCCTGAAAATATGCCCGAATACATAAAAAGTGGCAATCCGTTTAGAAACGTTAACTACGGCATCTCATTTTTTGTAGAAAGCAATAGTGAGCTAAATATTGATTTCAATAGTTATAAACCCAAAAAAAACACGGTCTATTTTGGTAGCCCAGGGCAAGTTTTCGCTATTAACGGTGAGTTTACAGAAGGTATTGGTGTACTCTTTCAGGCAGATTTTATATTAAGACATGGGGCACAACAATGGTTACAATCCTTACCCATTTTCAACAGATTTTTAAGTGAGCCCTTTATTGAATTATCAGAAGAAGATTTACTGATGTTTCAACGGCTTATAAATGAAATGGACACAGAATATGTGAATGATGACTTTTTAAAATACGAAATGCTTGAAGCCCAACTCACCCAAGTCCTCGTAAAACTATCAAGACTTTACAGAGCTTCAAAAGAAAACAAAGTAACTGTTGACACCCAGCATATGATGGCTTTAGAGTCTTTAATAAACAAACAGTTTAAAAATAATAGAAGTGTGGTAGATTATGCCGCTCAATTATATATGACACCGCAAAACCTTAACCGCATTACCAAAAAGGCTATGGGCAAGAGCGTAAGTGAACTAATCAATGAAAAGTTGATTATAGAAATAAAAAGATATCTAGTATATACCGATATGAGTAGCGAAGAAATTGCCCATTTCTTTAATTTTTATGACAATTCATACTTTACAAAAACATTTAAAAAAGCTGTAGGCGAAACCCCTAAAGCCTTTAGAAAGAAGCAAAAAGAATTATTTTTCCCTACGAAATAGGCTCTAATTTATATTTATAGCCTTCACATAACACAAATTTAACGATCAATTATCTTTGTTGTTCTACATTATATCGTAATATTGCAATGAAACAATTATTTAAAGAATGGGTTTAGCAAAAACTGAAATGTTTACTGATGAGCAGAACAAGATATCCTTGTTCGCTAAAGCATTTGGTCACCCTGCTCGCGTAGCCATTTTACAACATCTATTTAAAATAGATACTTGTATCTGTGGAGATTTGGTCAATGAAATAGGTTTGGCACAACCTACTATTTCACAGCATTTAAAAGAACTTAAAAATTTAGGTTTAATTAAAGGCAATGTAGAAGGCACCAGTGTTTGCTATTGTATTGACAAAGAAAATTGGGCGAGCATGAAAGATATTATGACACACTTTCTAGATCAAGATATTTCTAACAATAATTGTTGTTAAAAAAATTTCAATCCTTTTATCGCATTATTGCGATGTACTAATATAAATACAAAAATTTAAAACATAGCATTATGAAACTATCAGAAGTTAAAAAGCACTTAGCAGCACTTGACACTATTGCCTTTCAATTACCGAATGGCGAATTGGTACCAAATCACTTTCATGTTACCGAGGTAGGTAAAATAACCAAAAACTTTATTGATTGTGGCGGCACGGTCCGTAATGAAGAAGTGGTCAACTTTCAACTATGGAATGCAGATGATTATGACCACAGATTACACCCAGAGAAATTAATACACATTATTGAACTGTCTGAAAAGATACTTGGAATAGAAGATTTGGAAATAGAAGTTGAGTACCAAGGCAATACCATTGAGAAATTCGGATTAGATTTTGACGGTACCAATTTTATACTAACATCTAAGCAAACGGACTGTTTGGCAAAAGACAACTGTGGCATACCGGTAGAGAAACCAAAATTAAATCTTTCAGAAATCAATAACGAACCTTGTTGTTCACCAGACGGAAACTGCTGTTAACCATTAAAAATACACCATAACATGATCACTAAAGAAACAACTATGTTACCAGAAATAGCGCAATTGATCAGCTCTTTGAATACTGATTCAATTACAGAAGAACGCAAAGAAGTTTTACAGCCGCTAATAGATTTTATTCAACAGAAAACAACAGCTAATTCAGCTATTAGAATAAACTTTATCTGCACCCACAATTCAAGAAGAAGTCACCTTTCTCAAGTATGGGCACAGACGATGGCAACATATTTCAATATCAAAAATGTGAATTGCTATTCTGGCGGAACAGAGGCTACCGCTTTATTTCCAATGGTTGCGGAGACTTTAAAGAATCAAGGATTTCAGATTCAAAAACTTTCAGAAACCAGCAATCCGGTTTATGCCATTAAATTTTCTGAGAACGAGCATCCGGTCATAGGATTTTCAAAATCATATGAAGATCCGTTTAATCCCACATCTGAATTTGCAGCGGTGATGACATGCTCCCAAGCAGATGGCGGTTGCCCATTTATTGCTGGTGCAGAAAAAAGGGTTCCTATTACTTTTGAAGACCCAAAGGCTTTTGACAACGCACCGCAACAAGCTGAAAAATACGCCGAAAGAAGTATTCAAATTGCAACGGAATTGTTTTACATATTCTCACAAATCAATAAATAGAAATGGCATCTAAAAAATTAAGTTTTCTAGATAAAAATTTAACTTGGTGGATATTTGCCGCAATGGCTTTAGGCGTAGGGATCGGTTATTTTTTTCCAAGCTTTCCAGATATCATAAACACCTTCAACAGTGGCACAACCAATATTCCTATTGCCATAGGTCTCATATTAATGATGTATCCGCCATTGGCGAAAGTGAACTATGCGTTGTTACCAAAGGTATTTAGAAACACTAAAATTCTGTCTATTTCCTTAATCCTAAATTGGATCATTGGTCCTGTGTTAATGTTCATCTTGGCAATTACCTTTTTATCAGATTATCCAGAATATATGGTAGGTCTTATACTCATTGGTTTGGCTCGTTGTATTGCCATGGTATTGGTTTGGAACGATCTTGCCGATGGTAGCAGTGAATATGGCGCAGGTTTAGTAGCATTGAACAGTATATTCCAAGTATTTGCCTATAGCTTTTATGCTTGGATATTTATCACCGTGCTTCCTCCCTACTTCGGTTTTGAGGGTGCCATAGTAGATATATCAATTGGCACCATAGCAGAAAGTGTAGCCATTTATTTAGGGTTACCATTTTTAATGGGCATATTAAGTAGATTGATTTTGGTGAAATTAAAAGGCGAAGAATGGTACACCACCAAATTTATTCCCGCCATATCACCTATGACGTTGATAGCGCTATTATTCACCATTGTTATCATGTTCTCTTTAAAAGGTGAACTGATTGTAGAAATACCAATGGATGTGCTGATAATTGCAGTACCGTTACTTATCTATTTTACATTAATGTTTATCATAGGTTTCTTTTTCACTAAGGCAACCGGAGCGGAATATGATAAAACAGCCTCAGTGGCCTTCACGGCAGCCGGAAACAATTTTGAATTGGCCATTGCAGTTGCTATTGCCGTATTCGGTCTAAATTCCGGTCAAGCATTTGCTGGAGTTATTGGTCCTTTGGTTGAGGTACCTGCATTGATTTTTTTAGTAAAGGTTTCCTTTTGGTTGAAGAAAAAATACTTTTCAAAAACTACATCTCAAACGGTATAGAGTTATGGGTTAATATGCTATTCTGTGGCGTAAATAAATAGAATACATAATCCGTTAATTAGGGTCTAAGCATTAAGCTTAGACCCTAATTTTTTATATTCAATGCTCGTTTTTGGACTAATTGGGAAAATGTGTTCAATATTTGGTAAATAGTGTACGGATATGGTATTGTATCTGCTTAATTTTGAACCCAAAATTAAGCGAAGGTCATATTTAAAATAATAAGCATCCCTAAATCACAAAGTGCGAATACGTATATTCACTTTTTAAACGCTTTACGTGACTGAAGCGGTACACAAACCAAGTGCATCAAATAATAGTAAATGTTCAAGAAAATTTTAAAAAAAATAATGATAGCAATAGTATCTATTATAGGAGTTTTAGTGGTGATCTATTTATTATTCACCAATTATTACCCAAGCTTTGGCGGAGATGTTTCAAAAGAGCAACAAAAAACCTATCAACTATCCAGTAACTATAAAGATGGTAAATTCAGAAATAGTAATGATGTACCAAAAGAAATGAGTTTAAGTGAAACCTTAAGCCTGGTATACACATTTTTTACCACAAAAGTACCTAATGGAAGACCTACAAAAGATATTATTCCCCAACATCTAAAAAAGGTAAATGTTTCAAATTACAAAGGTGATACCAGATTGATCTGGTTTGGTCATTCTTCCTTTTTATTACAGATAAATGGGAAAAACATCCTCATAGACCCAATGTTCGGCAAAGTACCTGCACCTCACCCGCTATTGGGCAGCAGCCGTTTCAATAAAGAATTTCCCATAGAAATTGATCAGCTGCCTTTCATAGATGCCGTAATATATTCGCATGATCATTATGATCATTTAGATTATGAATCGGTTTTAAAGATCAAAGATAAAACCAAACACTTCTATACACCACTTGGAGTTGGTGTTCATTTGAGTGCTTGGAACATACCAAAAGAGAAAATTACAGAAATGGACTGGTGGCAAGAAACGGCACTGGAAGACATAAGATTAGTATGTACACCGGCACAGCATTTTTCTGGCAGAAAAATGAATAACGGTCAAAGTACATTATGGAGCTCTTGGGTGATTACTACAGCTACAGATAATATATTTTTTAGTGGTGACAGTGGGTATGCAAGCCATTTTAAAGAAATTGGAGATACATATGGTCCGTTTGATCTGGCTTTAATGGAGTGCGGCCAGTACAATGAAAAATGGTCAGATATACATATGATGCCTGAAGAAACAGCTATGGCAGGCGTAGATATTAAAGCTAAAAATGTAATGCCCATACACTGGGCCGGTTTTAAATTGGCCTTACATGAATGGACAGATCCCATTGTACGAGTGAAGGCTAAGGCAAAAGAATTGAACCTAAATATAATTTCACCGGAAATTGGACAAGAAATCATAGTAAAAGATACCGTAAACAATTATACAGATTGGTGGAAAAACTATGAATAGACCTCCCATTTTATATTATTAACAGCATTTACAGTTAACAATTAGTTAAATCAGGTTTAAAAACATTCTATACCGTACTTTTTATTCAAACTTTACAAAATGAAACAGGCATTAAAATCTGAACTTTCCAAACAACTGATTCTTAACGAAGCCTTTAAGTTGTTTTACGAAGAAGGTTTTAAAACGACAAGCATTGATAAAATAATGAAGGCAACTACGATGACCAAAGGAGCCTTCTATCACCATTATGCAAATAAAAAAGAATTAGGCATTGAAGTAATTACCCAAAAATTACAGCGTAGAGTTCAAAAAAGAATGGTATATCCTCTATACCAAAACGGTAATGCATATGCTATTTTAGAAGATACTTTTTTAAACAGCCTTAAGTCTTTCTCCATGTATGAGAAGAAACATGGTTGCCCCACAAATAATCTCATCAATGAAATTGGGGATTATGAAAATGTATATCAAAAAGCACTAAAAAATATTATAGAGGAATGGAAAAGGGCACTCGTAGAATTAATTGATAGAGGAAAGTCTGAAAATACCATCAAAAAGGATATTTCAAGTGCTGCGGCCGCTATTTATTTAATAAGCGCCTTTGAAGGTATTCGTGGAATTCGAAAACTTTATGATGATGATGAAGTAATCAACGAATATCTAAATGGGCTATCTATGTACCTAAATCAAATAAAGCAATAATTTTTTTACCTAAAAACATACCACATAGAATGTTTTTATAATTATATATATCATGAAAAACAACAGAAGAGACTTTATTAAGAAATCGACCATTTTAGGAGCGGCAGGTGCAACAATACCTGCCATAGGCTTTGCTAATAAAAAAGAACCAAAGACCCATAGACCAAAAGTACTTTTTTTTGATGTCAACGAAACTTTGTTGGATTTAACTGCCATGAAAGATAGCGTAGCCAAAGCCCTTAACGGCAGAAACGACCTGTTACCGCTATGGTTTACAACCATGTTACAGTACTCTTTGGTTTCCACGGTTGCCAATCAATACAATGATTTTGCCATTATTGGCGCCGCCGCCTTACAAATGGTTGCGGCAAACAATGGTATTAAACTTAGTCATGAAGAAGCAAAAAAATCAATTGTGGATCCTATCCGTTCGCTACCCGCACACCCTGAAGTTTCTTCTTCATTGCAGCGCTTAAAAGATGCCGGCTATACTTTAGTTTCATTCACAAATTCATCCAATAAAGGTGTTGAAACACAATTTAAAAATGCAGGACTCACCAAGTATTTTGATCAACGTTTAAGCATTGAGGGTATGGGCAAGTTTAAACCACATGTAGATGCATATAATTGGGCTGCCAGAAAAATGAACATCAAACCAGAAGAGTGTTTATTGGTAGCTGCCCATGGCTGGGATATTTCTGGAGCATTATGGGCTGGCTGGAGAGGAGCGTTCATTAGTAGACCAGGTGCGCAACTGTATCCACTTTCCCCTACCCCAGAAATAAATGAACAAAACTTGAAACTGGTTGCCGATAGACTTATCAGCCTACCATAAGCTTAAATCATTTATCTAGTTACATTTAAATAATCAAAAACAAATTATAAGAAACTATACCTATCATCATGAATTATAAAATTTCAAGCCTAATTTTTCTTAGCATACTAACTTTCTCTTGTAAAAACGATAAAAAAGTACAGCATGAGGAAACTGTTACGTCTACCTATAAAAACAAAGGACATGAACTTGTTTCTAAAATGATTGAAAAAGTAGGTAATTACAAAACTTTAAGAAATAAGAAGGATGTAGTTTACACATATACCTACCAAACGCCCGATGGCAAAACCGATATAACAACCGAAAAATACATTTTTGACGGTGAATTATCTTATGGAAAATATGAAAAACACCAGAGAACCTTAAGTAATTTTGATGGTCCCATTGAACAAGGATACAACGGACAGGAATATTGGCTAAAGCATAATGGAAATATCATAGAAGATTCTGTAGCCCTAAAAAGAGTCGCTTTCAATAGACCTACTAATTTCTATTGGTTTACCATGTTTCAAAAATTATTAGATCCCGGGGTAACTTATGAATATTTAGGGGAGAAAGCTGTGGATGATAAAAACTATGACATCGTTAAGGTATCGTTCGACTCTGGTAACTCCAAACCGACCGACATCTATCAATTGTATATCAACAAGAATACAATGCTAGCAGACCAATTCTTATTTACCGTTGCGGATTTTGGAGCTATGGAAACTCCTAACTTAATGGTATTGGAATATGAAAAAGTAGACGACATGCTTATTCCGACCAAACGTCAATATAAAAAATCTACATGGAATGCAGATGTTACGGATGCTCCTTGGATCAAGGTAAATTGGAGTAATATTAAGTTTGACAATGGTTTAAAACCTATTGATTTTCAGAAATAGCACTGTGTTTTTGGCATTTTATTAAATATTTGCACCTATTTGTTATATAACTGTATTACAAAACTGTTAAAAAATATGGGGGTTTGCATATAATTTAAATACATTGCACCCCTGTTCAAACAGATGTAAGCATACGAACTCTTGGAACAGTATGCTACATAAATTGTATTACAAACTTAACTACCAACTCAGCTAATGCCAACTACTCAAGATTATTCCGCATTAAAAAAATTAAACGAAGAGCAATTACCCGTTGCAAAACATAAATTACACGATTGGACTCATTTTGCCGGTCTATATGCCGCCGAGCACGTAGCCGCAACTGAATTTGTTATTGGAGCTACTTTCGTAGCCCTTGGGGCAAAAACAATGGATATTATCTTAGGGCTTCTGATCGGTAATATATTAGCGGTCTTAAGCTGGACGTTCATAACCTCTCCTATCGCCGTAGACACAAGATTAAGCTTATATACCTACCTGAATAAGATTGCGGGGGACTCTATGACCAAGCTTTACAATTGGGCCAATGTCATTATTTTCTCCGTTATATCCGCAGCAATGATTACCGTATCTGCCACTGCGGTACGTTTTGCTTTTGACATTCCGGCACAACTTAATTGGTACCCCACCAATATGTGGTTTGTGGTCATTGTTTTTTGTGTTGGTTTGGTGGTTGTATCCATTGCTTTATATGGTTTTAACGCGGTATCGGAATTTTCTGGAATATGTGCACCATGGTTATTTGTTATGTTTACCAGCGGTGCTATGGTTTTACTACCTGCATTGTCCCTTGATGTTTTAGGAACTACGTTACCAAGTGGATGGAATGAATTGATATCACTGGGCGATAAATCCATATGGACCGGAATCAACAGTGCAGGGGAACCTGGCATTGGATTATTGGAAGTTATTGGCTTTGCATGGGCCGCCAATACCATTACCCACTTTGGTTTAATTGATATGGCGTTATTACGATTTGCTAAAAAGAAATCATACGGGCTTGCAACCAGTACGGGTATGATGTTCGGTCATTTCGTTGCATGGATCGCAGCTGGTATTATGGGTGCCGGTGCAGCTGTGATCATAGGTAAAACTATCGTTGAATTAGATCCAGGAGATGTAGCCTTCTATGCTTTGGGATGGTCTGGATTTGTCATTGTTATCGTTGCCGGGTGGACCACGGCTATAACCAACTTATATAGAGCGGGGTTGGCTGCACAAGCCATATTCCACAGACACTCTCGTAAAAAAACAACCATTATCGTTGGTCTTATTACCATTGCCATTGCTTTTTTTCCTTTTGTGTTTTCTCAAATTCTGCCCTTACTTACATATGCTGGTCTATTGGTTGTACCTGTAGGAGCAATAGTATTTGCCGAACACCAAATTTTCCCAAGAATAGGGTACACCCGTTATTGGTCGGCCTACCGTAATTTAACCTTTAGCACACCCGCCATTGTATCTTGGGGGTTAGGTTTGGTTTTTGGTTTTGGGCTAAATGCGTTTAACGTAATGTCTTTCTTCTATTTATTTATACCTACATGGATTTTCACTATAATCATTTACACCGTTCTTGCCGGTAAATTTGGTGCAAAAAATAAATATCCGGAAGAAAAAGAAAAAGAGAGGTTAAGAAATGAAAAAATCATTTCCTACCAAGAAGAAAAAAGTTTAACCGAAACTAAACCCGTGAAGGACACCACGCTACTCACAAAAATCTTAAAGGTGGTATCGCTCATTGCTTTGATCATAACCTTAATTTTGGCGGGCATTGTATTGTTTAGCAGTACAAACGAAAATATTTACATTGAAAATAGAGAAACCTTTTACTATTATGCGTTTATATGCACGGTAGTTTACTTTGTTACTGCCTATGCGGCATTATTACGCGGAAAATCTAAAAATATTAGCTAAAAAATGACAAAAGAAACGATGTTGAACTCGAAAAATTTAGCAGAAATAAGCAGACAATTACCCACACCATCTTATAAAAGCGATACAGTTAAAGCAGGAATTGTACATGTTGGCGTAGGTGGGTTCCACAGAGCACACCAAGCATATTACAACCATCTATTACAAGAAAAAGAAAATGCTTCTGAATGGGGTATTTGTGGTATAGGCTTACGAAAAGGTGATCAAAAAATACATGATGTATTGCAACAGCAAGACGGTATGTACACCTTAATAATCAAACATCCGGATGGAAAAATTGATTCTGAAGTTATTGGTGCTATCATAGATTTTAAATTGGGATTTGATACTCCCAATGTCGTGATTGACCAAATGGCGCATCCTGACACAAAAATAGTATCATTGACCATCACGGAAGGTGGGTATAATTTTAATCCGGCTACAGGTGAATTCGATTTTGAGAATAAAGATGTGCAACATGAATTAGCGAACCCAGAAGAGCCAAAAACCATTTATGGATTTTTGACCGCTGCCATTAGAAAAAGAAAGGAGAACGGTTTACCGGCCTTTACCGTAATGTCATGTGACAATATTCAACACAACGGAGACGTTGCCAAAGAAATGTTGCTAACTTTTGCCAACAAACAAGATGAGGAGTTAGCTTCATATATTGAAAAAGAGGTAAGCTTTCCTAACAGCATGGTTGATCGCATTACCCCGGTAACCACACAGGCCGACATTGACTATTTAGAACAAACTTATAACCTAAAAGATGAGTGGCCCGTAACTTGTGAGCCTTTTATACAATGGGTCATTGAAGATAACTTTTCTAACGGAAGACCTGCGTTTGAAAAAGTAGGTGTACAATTTGTACCAGATGTAAAACCGTACGAAAAAATGAAACTGCGCCTTTTAAACGCTGGGCATTCCGTGCTAGGCATTTTAGGCGCATTGCATGGTCACCCAACCATTAACGCCTGTATGGAAGATGATCTTTTTGTCACCTATTTAAGAGCTTTTATGGATAAGGAAGCAACACCCGTATTAGATAAGCTAGAAGGTATTGATCTTACAACATATAAGGACAGTCTACAAGAACGTTTTGCCAACCCAAACATAAAGGATAGTGTTAGTAGAATTTGCTCAGAGAGTTCGGCAAAACTTCCTAAATTTTTAATCGCCACCATTCAAGATAATCTGGCTAAGGGTGGCAGTATTAAATATGCAACTTTAGTGATAGCTGCATGGTGTTATTATAGTGATAAGGGCGTAAATAAAAATGGTGAATCCATAGAAATTATAGATGCCATGCAAGACCAACTGCACCAAGCCGCCAGTAAAACCAATGAAGACCCACTTGCCTTTATAAAACAAGAATCTTTATTTGGCAATTTGGCAGAGAATACGATATTCTCCAGTTTGTACAGTGAAATGGTGCAGAAAATATACACAGACCCAGATATAAAAAAATTAATGAAATAGCATTAGTTGAGTAACAATTTGATCTTGGCCAAAAGTATAAGCTCAGATTTATTGTTACCTGAAAATGAATTTGCAATAGCCTTGGCCGTTTTTTGGGTCAAGGCTTTTATCTCATCTGAAAAAGCATGTGGATGCTCCTTGTAAAATTCCACAAATTCTCCAAAACATTCCTTACTCCCTTTTAAAGTTTCCATAAGAACATCAAATACAATTTCAATTTGGTTAGCGGCGTCCGTACCATACCGATCCGTAAAATCATCTACGTACAACCAATCTTCTTTCACCAGCCCCTTAACTTTATCCCATTCATTACTATGTACGCTACCATCGCACATAGCCACGGCATAAAAAAGCTTTCCTAAGCTCTCATAAAGACCGTTCATTGTTTTCGCAGTATTTTCCATTTTATAATTTTTCTATGAATTTACCATGAAAATACAGTTCAGAACCCACTTTATATATGATAAAAATCAGTCGTAATCTATATATTTGATACTATGCAAGATTTTCAAAAGAACAGTGATATCTTCAATTTGCTTTCAGAAGGAGTTTCAGAAGGTATTATTGTTGTTGATGCCCAACAAAATGTAGTGGCCACCAATACGTCTACAGAACAAATGTTTGGGTATCTAAAGGGGGAATTATTAGGAAAACCGTTGGATATCTTAATACCCAAAAGATATCTTGCCAACCATAGTAAACATGTAAACAAGTTTATTGCCAATAGTGATAAACGACAAATGGGACACGGTAGAAATCTCTACGGCATTACTAAAAGTGGCAAAGAATTTCCGGTAGAGGCCGGCTTAAATCCGTTTGAATTTTACGGATCTACTTATGTTATGGCATTGGTGATCGATATTACCGAAAGAAAGAACAAAGAAGAAGAACTAAGTCATTGGGCACGAATTTTTGACGAATCCCTTAACGAAATTTTTGTGTTTGACGCAGAAACCTTCAAGTTTTTGAATGTCAATAAAGAAGCACAAAGAAACATTGGTTATTCCATAACGGAAATGTATGAAATGACCCCGGTAGATATTAAACCGAAACTAAATGAAAAAAACTTTAAAAAGTTGATTTCCCCATTACTTACTAATGAAACTCCTAAAGTAAAATTTGAAACGGTACATGGTAGAAAAGATGGTTCTACCTACCCGGTAGAAGTTCATTTACAGTTGTCCGAATTAGGAAAGAAGAAAGTTTTTGTAGCATTTATATTAGACATAACCGAAAGAAAAAATTACACCGAAAATCTAGAGAAAAAAGTTGAGGAACGCACGCAGCAATTGACGGAAGCTTTAGCCGTAGAAAAAGAACTCAACGAATTAAAGACCAGATTTTTATCATTGGTATCGCACGAATTTAAAACGCCTTTAAGCAGTATACTCACCTCTATCACCTTGCTAGGAAAATATACTCAGACCGATCAGCAACCAAAGAGGGACAAACATGTGGCAACCATTAAAAGTAAAGTAAAATATTTAGACACCATACTAACAGATTTTTTATCTGTAGAGCGTTTAGAGTCCGGCAAAGTCAATTACAAAGTAGAAGAATTTCCATTAAGCAAAATTGTAAACGAAGTAGTATACAATAGTAATATGCTTTTAAAATCTGGTCAACAAATTCATTACCCAGAAAATATTGACGAGCTAAACATCAATTTTGATGAAAAAACACTGGAGTTGGCCTTATCTAATTTAATACATAACGCCATAAAGTACTCTCCTGAAGATACTACCATTACCATTAAAGTGGCTTTTAACGATACTAACATAATCATTAGTGTAATTGACCAAGGCATTGGCATTCCCCAAGAAGAACAGAAGCATATTTTCAATCGCTATTTTAGAGCAGAAAACGCATTACTAACCCAGGGTACCGGTATTGGTCTGAATATCGCAAAACAACATATCGAAAACTTGAGAGGAAGTCTAGAATTCACCAGTGAAATAGGTGTAGGATCTACGTTTACACTTAGTATACCTAATTTAAAAACCAGCTAGCATTATGAAACAAATTCTATTGATCGAAGATGACAAGGCCTTACGTGAAAACACGGAAGAACTTTTAGAATTAGCTGGTTATAGCGTAAAAACCGCACCCAACGGAAAAATAGGTGTTAATGCAGCCATTGAAGATGTGCCGGACATTATTATTTGCGACATTATGATGCCAGAATTAGATGGCTATGGAGTGCTACAACAATTATCTAAGAACGAAAAAACAAAACAAATTCCGTTTATCTTTTTATCGGCTAAAACTGAGCATAAAGAAATACGGAAAGGAATGGATCTAGGTGCAGATGATTACCTAACCAAGCCTTTTGATGAAGAAGATCTTATCAGCGCCATTGAAAGTAGACTTGCAAAAGCAGAATTGATTAAACGTATGCAAGATGAAAGCACCAAAGAACATGGTGTCACAGAAAATGAAATACATACGGTTCATGAACTCAAAAACTTCTTTGACGACAATGGTGAGGTTTCCAGTCTTAAAGCAGGGGAATCAATTTATGATGAGGGTGCCAGATCAAACAAGATTTATCTCATCTTAAAAGGTCTTGTAAAGTGCCATAGTATGGATACTGACGGTAAAGAGTTGATTACCTCATTGTCTAAGGCAGATGACTTCTTAGGTTTCACCTCTTTTTTAAATAACGTACCGTACCAGGAGACTGCCACGGCTTTAGAAACGGTAGAACTTGCAGGGATTTCTAAAGATAACCTCAAAACAATACTGAATGAGAACAAGAACATCTCTATGGAATTAATGGAGCTGTTATCTGAAAACATTTCGATGATCCAAGCCCAATTATTACAAATGGCCTATAGCTCCGTTCGAAGAAAAACGGCGCAGACCTTACTCCAATTTGCCGAGTTAATGAATACCAAACCCAATGAACCCATACGAATTTCCAGGAATGATTTGGCAAGTGTTGCCGGTATAGCTACAGAAAGTTTAATACGGACACTATCTGGTTTTAAAAAAGAAGGACTCATTGTTATTGAAGGTAGAAACATTCAAATTATAGAGTTAAAGGCCTTACAATATGTAAATTAATTCAAATCTGATAAATATCATTTACCAGCATTTAATATGGGATTACTTTTGACGAGTAAGCCTTATGAATGAAACACATATTAATTCCTACTGATTTCTCGGCAAATTCTTGGAATGCGCTAAAATATGCCGCATGCCTGTATGGCTATGACCAATGCACCTTTTATGTACTATATGTTGAAGAATTAAGTGACAAATCTGTCAATAAAAATAGTATAGGTACATCATTAGCCATAAATAAAAAACCGAATCTCTTTTTTGATCAATTAGCACAATTAAAGTCTAACTTTTTACATCAGTTTATCACTTTAAGAGATTATGGCAACTTTACCGACATCATTAAAAAAACCGTGGACGAAAAAAAAATAGACCTTATTATTATGGGTGCAAAAGGCACTTCAAATTATGAACACACTATTTTTGGCCGCAATACAGTAAATGTAATTACAAAAGTACCATGCAATGTATTAGTGGTATCAGACAAAGTTTCTATCAAAAAACCAAGCAAAATTGGGTTTCCAACAGATTATAACATTTTCTACACCTACCCCATTCTTAAATCTTTGACCGAAGTTTTACAAATATCAAATGCGACCTTAGAAGTGGTTCATGTTACCCAAACAAAAACAAACTTCTCAAACACCCAAATTGCCAACAAAGCTTACTTGCATGATTATTTAAAGGAAATGTTTACAGGTTTTCATTGCTTCAAAGAAATTCAAGGATTGAACATTAAAGAAACCATTACCACCTATCTGACTGACAATAGTGTTGAAATGCTTACCATGGCAGCAAAAAATATAAATCTGTTTCAGCAATTATTTTTCAATCCTTCCAAATCACAATTAAACCATCAATCATCAGTACCCTTGCTCGTTCTTCATGAATAAATAACATCATATACGTATTGCATTAAAAATTAAAGAGATTATAGCATTTCAAACTAAAAGGTAACGTATGTAATTCGCACTCAAAATCGTACTTTTGCAACTTTGCTGTGAATACATGATTAATTTTGAAGAAAACATAGAGGTCAAGGGCGCACGCGTTCATAACCTTAAAAATATAGATGTTACCATACCTAGAGATAAATTGGTCGTTATTACCGGTCTTTCTGGTAGTGGCAAATCATCATTGGCATTCGATACCATTTATGCAGAAGGACAAAGACGATATATTGAAACGTTTTCTGCCTATGCAAGACAATTTTTGGGAGGTTTAGAACGTCCAGATGTTGATAAGATAGATGGCTTGTCTCCCGTAATTGCCATAGAACAAAAAACCACTTCAAAATCTCCAAGATCTACCGTTGGTACTATTACCGAAATTTATGATTTCTTAAGGCTACTTTACGCCCGTGCTGCAGATGCACATAGTTACAATACTGGTGAAAAGATGGTAAGCTATAGCGATGAGCAAATTAAAAACTTGATCATTGAATCTTATCTAGACAAGAAAATCAACATTCTTGCACCGGTAATTAAATCAAGAAAAGGACATTACCGTGAACTTTTTGAGCAGATAGCCAAACAAGGTTTTTTAAAGGTAAGAGTTGACGGTGAAATAAAGGATATTGTAAAGGGCATGAAAGTGGACCGTTACAAAACCCATGATATAGAGATCGTTATAGACAGGTTAAAGGTTGCAGAAAGTGAGGACTTTCATAAACGATTATCAGAAAGTATCAATACGGCCATGTATAGTGGCGACAACGTCTTAATGGTGCTTGAAGAAGGCACTGATATACCTAGGTATTTCAGTAGGGATTTAATGTGCCCCACCACAGGTATCTCCTATCCTACTCCTGAGCCCAATACATTTTCTTTTAACTCTCCTAAGGGTATGTGCCCCAATTGTAAAGGATTAGGCCATGTGTATGAAGTGAATGAAAAGAAAATATTCCCTAATAAAAAATTATCCATTAAAGGTGGTGGTATTGCTCCTTTGGGAGATTACAAAAAGTCATGGGCCTTTAAACAAATAGAAACTATTGCCGAACGTTATAGTTTTAAAATTACGGACCCAATAGACACTATCCCTGCTGAAGCTATTGAAATTCTATTGAACGGAGGCAAAGAAAGTTTTGATATAGATTCAAAAACCTTAGGTGTTAAACGCACCTATAAGATAGATTATGAAGGTATATCAAACTTTATAAAAAATCAGTTCGAGGAAGCTGCTTCTACTTCAATTAAAAGATGGGCAAAAGAGTATATGGACAAAATTACATGTCCTACATGTACAGGTTTTCGTCTAAAAAAGGAATCACTTTATTTTAAAATTGAAGAGAAGAATATTGCGGAATTGGCAAATTTTGACATTGTTGAACTTGCATCGTTTTTTAAAGGGTTAGACAAAAAACTTAGTGGTAACCAGCTAAAAATAGCGGAGGAAATCATTAAGGAAATTACCACGAGAATACAGTTTTTATTAGATGTAGGTTTAGATTACCTTTCATTGAACAGAAGTTCAAAATCGCTCTCAGGTGGTGAAGCACAACGTATTAGATTGGCCACACAGATAGGTTCACAATTGGTAGGCGTACTCTATATTCTTGATGAGCCTAGTATTGGGCTACACCAACGAGATAACGAAAGATTGATAAAATCGCTGGAATCTTTAAGGGATATAGGAAATTCTGTCATAGTAGTGGAACATGACCGTGATATGATCGAGCGTGCAGACCATGTCATTGACATAGGTCCAAAAGCGGGTAAGAACGGTGGTGAAATTATTTCTCAAGGAACACCGGAAGAGTTAAAACACGTACATACCTTGACCGCGGATTACATGACAGGAGTTAAGGAGATTGAAGTTCCTAAAAAAAGAAGAGAAGGCAACGGTAATGAGATTGTGTTATCTGGCTGCACAGGTAACAACTTAAAGAACATTACGGTAAAATTTCCACTGGGGAAAATGATTGGGGTAACAGGTGTTTCAGGTAGTGGAAAATCTACCTTGATCAATGAGACGCTATATCCTATCATGAACGCACATTACTTTAATGGCGTTAAAAAACCTATGCCCTATAAAAAGATAACCGGTCTAGAGCATATAGATAAAGTAATTGACATTAACCAATCTCCCATTGGTAGAACACCAAGATCAAACCCTGCAACATACACTGGTGTGTTCAGTGAAATAAGATCTTTGTTCGCAAAAACCACCGAAGCATCTATAAGGGGTTATAAACCAGGCAGATTCAGTTTCAATGTAAAAGGCGGTAGATGTGAAACCTGTCAAGGTGGAGGTCTAAGGGTCATAGAAATGAATTTCTTGCCCGATGTTTATGTGGAATGTGAAACCTGCAACGGCAAAAGATTCAATAGGGAAACCTTGGAAATACGCTATAAAGGCAAATCTATATCAGACGTTCTGGAAATGACCATTAATGAAGCCGTATCATTTTTTGAACTTATTCCAAAAATACATCGTAAGTTAAAGACCATCCAAGATGTAGGATTGGGATATATATCGTTAGGGCAACAATCCACCACCCTATCCGGTGGAGAAGCACAACGTATAAAATTGGCTACCGAACTTTCTAAAAGAGATACCGGTAATACCTTCTATATTTTAGATGAACCAACAACCGGACTTCATTTTGAAGATATAAGGGTTTTGATGGAAGTTTTGAATAAATTAGCCAATAAAGGAAATACTGTGTTAGTTATTGAACATAATATGGACGTAATTAAAATGGTAGACCACATTATTGATATTGGTTACGAAGGTGGTCGCTCAGGAGGGCAATTGGTTGCCAAAGGTACTCCAGAGCAAGTAGCTAAAAACAAGAAAAGCTATACGGCTAAATTTTTAAAGAGAGAATTAAAATAATAAATAGATAAAAAATTATCTAAAAGAATATATAAACGAATGAGATCAGAAAAACATCACAAAGGCTGGAATGAAATAAAAACCAATGACTCTTGGGCCATTTTTAAGATAATGGGAGAGTTTGTAAATGGTTTTGAGCGTATGAGCAAGATTGGCCCATGTGTATCTATTTTTGGTTCTGCCAGAACCAAAGAAGAAGACCCTTACTACAAATTGGCGGTTTCTATCGCAAAAAGTATAGCACAAGCTGGCTATGGTGTAATTACCGGTGGTGGCCCAGGTATTATGGAAGCGGGTAACAGAGGTGCAAATCTTGCCGGTGGAACTTCTGTGGGTCTGAACATAGACCTTCCTTTTGAACAGCATGACAATCCGTATATTGACAATGATAAAAGCTTGGATTTTGATTACTTCTTCGTAAGGAAAGTAATGTTCGTAAAATACTCTCAAGGTTTTGTGGTAATGCCAGGTGGCTTTGGAACTTTAGATGAGCTTTTTGAAGCAATAACGTTAATTCAAACGCATAAAATTGGTAAGTTCCCGATCATATTGGTTGGCAGTGAATTCTGGACAGGTCTTATGGACTGGGTAAAAGGCACCATGTTGAAGATGGGCAATATAAGTCCGGAAGATTTAAACCTTATCAAAATAGTAGATACAGAAGAAGAAGTAGTTGAAATAATCGATTCCTTTTACAAAGGGCACAGCATGAGTCCTAATTTTTAATCTAAGCCTTGGTACGTAACTTTCAATCCTTTTTCCTTTACTGTATTATTCTCTTAGTAACCAACATTACTATTGGTTATGCTCAGTATAACACTAACCTTACAGTTAGTTTAAACGAGTATACCAAAGAATTGGATATTAAGCAAGAATTCACCTATTTCAATAAATCTAACTATAATTTAGGTGTTATCTATTTCAACGATTGGGCAAATGCCTATTCAGATAAAAACACAGCATTAGCAAAGAGGTTTGCCCAAGAATTTAAAAAATCGCTTCATTTGGCAAAAGCAGATGAACGCGGTAAAACTACAATTACAAGTGTAGTCGACGAAACCTATAATGGACTTGAATGGAGCCGTACGGAAGGTAAAGATATAGTAAAGGTTACCTTAAAAGATATTCTACCACCGGGCGAGTCTACTAAAATCCACATCACTTATAAAGTGAAGTTACCGCCAAATAAATACACTCCTTATGGTTATGATAATAAGGGAGATTACTATCTAAAAGATTGGTATCTAACACCTGCAGTTTATGATGGCAAATGGCACCTTTACTCAAATAAGAACATTGAGGATTTATATATGGACGTGACCAATACGGTCATAAATTTTAAATATCCAGACAGTCTTTTTTTAGCTTCAAACTTTGATATAACATCAGAATCCTCTTTTCCAAATGGTCAATTTGCCCAATTAAAAGGTAATTTGCAACGTGGTGGTGAAATCATTCTAAACCCACAAAAAAACTTTATAACACACAGAACGCCATACATGACGTTCCTAACAGATTTTAGAGCGCCAAGATACAGTCCAATAGGTCAAGGGCTATCCATTAACAAGGTTGCCAATTTTATACATAACAATCTTGGTGACTACCCTCATGAAAAGATATTGGTTAGCGAGCTGGATTATAACAAAAATCCGCTTTACGGTATAAACCAACTCCCCTCTTTCATTAGACCGTATGAAGAACAATTTCAATTTGAAATGAAATTCTTGAAAACGGCCATCAATAGTATTTTAAAAGAGACTATGTTCTTAAACCCACGTAAAGAACAGTGGTTGAACAGCGCCATAGCCAACTATTTAATGATTGCCTTTGTAGAGCAATATTACCCAGACCAAAAGCTCATGGGCAAACTTTCTAAAATATGGGGCTTTAGAAGTTTTGAACTGGCCAAAATGGATTTTAACGACCAATATTCTTTTCTTTATAATTTAACTGCTCGTAAAAATTTAGATCAAGCATTAGAAACCTCTAATGATTCTTTAATAAAATTCAATCAAAAAATTGCCAATAAATACAAGGCAGGTCTAGGATTAGCATATTTAGCGGATTATATAGGCAAAGAACATGTTGATGAAAGTATAAAAACCTTCTTCAAGTATTTTAAGTTAAATAACGTAAAAGTTCATGATTTTGAATCTATTTTAAAACGATCAACCGACGTTGATATCAATTGGTTTTTTAATGACTATGTTTCTACAGATCGTAAGATAGATTTCAAGATCAAGAAAGTAAAAAAGGAAGCAGACTCCCTACATATTACCCTTAAGAACAAGGAAGGAACCAACGTGCCTATTTCTGTTTTTGGTTTAAAGAAAGATTCCGTAGTATCAGAATATTGGTTTAAAGATATAGAATTAGAAGAAACCTTTAGTATACCCAATAATCAAGAAGATAGACTTGTTCTTAATTATGACCAAAAGATTCCTGAGTTTAACCAGCGAGATAATTGGAAATCACTTAAAGGCTTTTTATCAAGCAACAAAAAGCTAAAGTTTACCTTTTTTAAAGATGCCGAGAATCCATATTACAACCAGGTATTCTATGTTCCCATATTAAATTTTAACGTGTATGATGGCTGGGTACCGGGTATGCGACTTTATAACAAAACCTTGCTTGAGAGACCCTTTGTCTATGACTTTGCCCCGTCTTATTCCTTTAGGGAAAAAGCTTTTGTAGGCTATGGAAAATTCAACTACAGAAAGTACTTAAGTAAAAGTGGATTATATGTAGCAAACTACGGTATTGGTGCATCTACCTCCCATTTCAATGAAAATTCCAGATACACATCTATAACTCCGTCTTTAAGTTTTGGATTTAGACCAGCTGATCTCTTATCGAACAAAAGAGAGTTTCTTTCATTTAGGTATGTAAATATTTTAAGGGACTTTGACCCTTCTTTACAGAATTTGGCCAACGATCCAGAAAACCCAGATTATAGTGTATTTAATGCTAGATACATCAATAGGGACAATGGAATACTGGATTACAAATCATGGTTTTTAGATTTTCAGCTAGCAGGAAATTTCAGTAAACTTTCATTTGAATATGAATACCGAAAATTATTTGAGAATAACAGACAGTTAAATCTTAGATTTTTTGCCGGTAAATTTTTAAGTAATAAAACCCAAACGGACTTTTTCAGTTTTGCCTTAGATCGCCCAACAGATTATTTGTTTGATTACGGATATTTAGGAAGATCAGAGGACTCAGGTATTTATAGTCAGCAAATTATTATCGCAGAAGGCGGGTTTAAATCTTTCTTAGATCAACGATACCGTTTTTCAAATGATTGGATGGCAACCATGAACGGAAGCTTTAATCTTTGGAAATGGATTGAGCTTTATGGTGATGCCGGTTTAGTAAAAAACAGGGATTTTGACGGTAAATTCGTTTATGATTCTGGTGTCAGATTAAATTTGGTTACCGACTACTTTGAACTTTACCTACCAGTATACTCCAACAACGGATGGGAAGTGTCTCAACCAAATTATGGTGAAAAAATAAGATTCATCATTACCGTAAGTCCAAAAACCTTAACAGGGCTTTTCACAAGAAAATGGTTTTAAACTAAGAATTTCTAATACGGTCCGTAGAATTTTTACAATAAATTAAGATATTTTTAAAAAAATATCAAATTTGTTGAAAAATATGGAATAAATTAACTGGTAAGAGCGTTGCTAGAAAGTACTTGATTCGGTAATTTTGTATAAACACGTTTAATACATGGATGTTTCTTCTAAAACCAGTAATGATATTTCTTTCGAAGATTTCAAAGAACAAATTATCAATGACTATGAAATTGCTTTTCTAAGCAGAACCTGTAGTTTATTGGGAAGAAAGGAAGTGCTTACCGGTAAAGCCAAATTCGGGATTTTTGGTGACGGTAAAGAACTTCCACAACTTGCCATGGCCAGATCTTTTAAAAACGGAGATTTTAGAAGTGGTTATTATAGAGATCAAACGTTTATGATGGCGTTGGGTCTTTTACATCCCAAGGAGTTTTTTCACGCCCTTTATGCCACTACCGATATAGAAAAAGAACCTATGAGCGCGGGAAGGCAGATGGGCGGACACTTTCTTACCCACAGCTTAAATGCCGATGGTAGTTGGAAAGATTTGACCAAACAAAAAAACAGTAGTGCAGATATCTCTTGTACCGCTGGACAAATGCCACGTCTATTAGGTTTGGCACAAGCATCAAAAGTTTATAGAAATCAAAAGGGACTAGATAGTGCAAAATTCTCCGTTAATGGAAATGAAATAGCTTGGGGTACCATAGGTAATGCAAGTACCAGCGAAGGCATGTTCTTTGAAACTATAAATGCTGCAGGTGTATTACAAGTACCAATGGTCATAAGTATATGGGATGATGAATACGGTATATCCGTACCTGCAAAGTTTCATACTACTAAAGAAGATATATCTGAAATACTCTCAGGATTTCAAAGAACAGAGGACAATAGCGGTTATGAAATTTTAAAAGTTAATGGCTGGGACTATACCGCCCTTATGCATGCTTATGAAAATGCTGCTGATATTGCCAGACAAGAGCACGTACCTGTTTTAATTCACGTAAAAGAATTAACACAACCTCAGGGACACTCTACCTCTGGATCCCATGAACGTTACAAAGACAATGAGCGATTAGAATGGGAACGTGACCATGATTGCAACAAACGCTTTAAAGAATGGATTTTAGAGTCTGGTATTGCCACAACAGAAGAACTGGCAACTATTGAAAAAAGAATTAAGCGTACTGTTCGTGAAGCAAAAAAAGAAGCTTGGGACGAGTATTTAAAAACCCTGCTTTCCAATAAAACAATATTGGTCAATTTAATTGATAAAGTTGCTGCTACAAGTCCGAACAAAAACTTCTTGAATAAATTAAAGAACGATTTAATTGCCACTGAAGAACCTGTTCGTAAAGACTTAGCCATTACCGCAAGAAAATCCCTGCGTTATTTAATTGGTGAGAATACACCCGAAAAGCAGGATTTAATTAATTGGACTACCAATTTCTTGGCAGAAGCTCAAGAAAAGTATAGTTCTCACCTTTACAGTGAAAATGATAGTAAAGCAAGTAACATTACCGCAATAAACCCAAGTTACAATGATGATTCAGAGTTAGTTGACGGCAGGGTAATTTTACGTGACAATTTTGACAAATTATTTGAAAAATACCCAAATACACTAATCTTTGGTGAAGATACTGGAGCAATTGGAGATGTAAACCAGGGGCTAGAAGGAATGCAGCAAAAGTATGGCAAAATACGTGTTGCAGATACCGGTATACGTGAAACCACCATTATTGGGCAAGGAATAGGAATGGCCCTTAGAGGACTAAGACCCATTGCAGAAATACAGTATTTAGATTATATATTTTATGCACTGGCAACGCTTACAGATGATTTGGCTTCATTACTTTACAGAACTGCCGGAAAACAAAAAGCACCGCTAATTATAAGAACAAGAGGTCACCGATTAGAGGGGATATGGCATTCTGGATCAGAAATGGGCGGATTGATTCATTTGTTACGAGGCATGTATATTTTAGCGCCTAGAAACATGACACAAGCTGCCGGTTTTTACAATACCCTTTTAAAAAGTGATGAGCCTGCCTTAGTCATTGAAAGTCTTAACGGCTATAGGCTAAAAGAAAAGAAACCAAAGAACTTAGGGGAATTCTGTACCCCGATCGGTAAGGTTGAAACCTTAAAGGAAGGAAAAGACATTACACTGGTA
Organism: Maribacter sp. 1_2014MBL_MicDiv; assembly: GCF_001865655.1. Taxonomy (NCBI): domain Bacteria; kingdom Pseudomonadati; phylum Bacteroidota; class Flavobacteriia; order Flavobacteriales; family Flavobacteriaceae; genus Maribacter; species Maribacter sp. 1_2014MBL_MicDiv. The sequence continues at coordinate 3,823,734 of NZ_CP011318.1, read as the reverse complement.
TCGTACGGCTCCACATTACGAATTGTTGAAAAAGCAGCAAAAGAATTAATAGAGGTTGGTATTGATGCAGAAGTTATAGATGCACAGACCTTATTACCTTTTGATATTGAAATGGAGGTTTTAGAAAGTGTTAAAAAGACGAATAGACTTTTGGTCATAGATGAAGATGTTCCTGGAGGATGCTCTGCTTACTTGCTAAATGAAATTATAGAAAGACAAGGTGCATTTAAATACTTGGACAGTGCACCACAAACTTTAAGTGCAAAAGCTCATAGACCTGCATATGGTTCAGATGGGGATTATTTCTCCAAACCCAATAGAGAAGATATTTTCGAAAAGGTGTATAGCATTATGCATGAAGTCCACCCAGACGATTATCCTAAATTGAGATAAAATTGATACAATCATAAAATAAAATAGTCCCATTTTAAATGGGACTATTTATATTTTATGTGTTCAACTTTAATTTTTAATCTCAGGCTTCACCTCCTTTATAGCTGGTTTTTTAGGGTTACCATCAGCATCTATTTCAATAATGGCATCAAAACCCAATTCATCTAATTTGTCCGCAATTTTTGCCCTATCGCCTACCATAAACCAATTTACAGCTTCTGGTTTAACCACTTTTTTACTCACATCTCTCACTTCTTGCAATGAAAGGTTACGTACATTGGCATCATATTTTTGATAATAATCATCTGGCAAACCATAATTGACCAAATTTGTTATAGACTGGTTTACAGAGCTATTAGTCTCCCATTGACCGGGCAGACTTAAAATTTGATTGGTCTTCACTTTTTCCAATTCTTCCTTTGTTACCGGTCGTGTAGAAATAAACTCAGCTATCTCTTTTCGCAATTCTGTAACGGATTCAGCAGATTTATCCGTTTGCACAGGTGCGTACATTATAAACGGTCTTTCAGCTTTAGCACCCATAACAAAACCACTAGCTCCATAAGCCCAATGTTTATCTTCCCTTAAATTCATATTAATTCTAGATGTGAAATCACCACCCAGAATACTGACCATCTGCTCTAATGCAATTTGAGAGACATCTCCGTATTTTTCAGTTAAATGTCCTGCCAAAATCACTGATTGCTCAGACTCTGGCCTATCCATTAAATAAAGTGTATTTTTCGAATTTACTTTTGGTGTGGTAAACGTAATATTAGGTACATCTGCCTTTTTCCATTTTCCTAAAGACTTTTCTAACTTCGATATTAAATCTTTCATTTCTATATCACCGGTAACTACCAGAGTTGCATTGTTAGGTCTTATCCAAGTAGCATAAAACTTTTGCACATCATCTTTGGAGAGCTTAGAAACAGTCTCCGTATAACCTGTTCCTGTGTATGGATTACTATAAGGATGACCTTCACCATATAAATACTTGTTCATTACCCTGAGTGCCATGGAAATGGGTTGAGATTTCTCTTGCTGTATTCTGTTTAATTGTTCATCCTTTAAACGTTCAAATTCCTTTTCTGGGAAAGCAGGATTCAAAACAACATCGGCAAATAAATCAATACTAGCATCTAAACTTGGTTTCAGAGTATTGAGATAAATATTAGAATTATCTTGACTGGAGTACGTGTAAAGACTTGCCCCTAATAATTGAAGTTTCTCGTTTATTTCTAAAGAATTTAAATCTTTAGTTCCTTCATCCAATAAATCCATAGCCAAAGCAGCAGTACCCGGACTTGAAAGATAATCGGTTTTATATCCTGCATTAAACATTAAATTCATGACAACGGTAGGTACACCGGTTCTTTTTGCAAGTACTATATTAAGACCGTTAGATAATTTATCTCTTTGTAAGGCTGGAAATTGAGAACTTTTAGCTTCTCCTACTTCTGGCAATTTGTTGCGATCTACAGTACTTTTAGTAATGGTATATTCCGGAAATGGTTTACAAAGTAGAATATGTTTACCCCTAGTAAGCCATTTTTTCGCTGTCTTCTGAATATCCAGTACGGTAGCATTTTCAACATATTGCAACACGGTTTTATAATAAGCTGCATCATCAAAATAAGTTTGGTTAGATGCTAGAATATCTGATACTCCACCAAAGCCGCCAATACGCTCCAAACCTTTTATAAAACTTGAAAAATAAGCCGCTTTTACCCTTTTAAGTTCACTTTCGGTAGGTCCTTCTTCAATTAATTTGGCCAACTCTTCTTCCATAATCTGTTGAACCCTATCAATATCCCCCTCTGGTTTTACATTTGCCCAAGTGATAAATTCACTTGCAATTTCATTTGAAGCTTGAAAAGAAACCACAGAACTAGCAACTTGCTCATCATATACTAATCTTTTGTACAATCTAGAGTTTTTACCACTTGTTAATATAGAAGAGATTAGATCAAAATGAATGTCTTCTTTATTGCCAAATTCAGGCGTATTCCAACTAAATAAAATTCTAGCTTCTGGCACTCTGTCTTCATAAACTTGAAAGGTGTCTGAACTTTTTAAAGGTATATTCACTTCTTGTCTAGCTATTGTTGGTCCAGAAGGTATATCGCCAAAATAATTCAACACTTTATTATACACCTCTTGAGGATTAATATCTCCTGCAACAGCTACTACGGCATTAGCCGCACCGTAATAGGACTTGAACCACTCTTGTACATCTTCAAGCGAAGCTGCATTTAAATCTTCCATTTCACCAATAACGGTCCATGAATACGGATGCCCTTTTGGGTACATCGCCTTGGTTAAAAGATCCCATTGCTTACCATAGGGTTGATTTTCTCCTTGTCTTTTTTCATTTTGAACAACACCACGTTGTTCATCTAACCTTTCTTGGTCAATTGCCCCTAAAAGGTGACCCATTCTATCAGACTCTAAAAACAGTACTTGATCTAAGGCCGCAACCGGTACATTTTGAAAGTAGTTGGTACGGTCAGTATTTGTTGTTCCATTTAGATCGGTACCTCCTATTCTCTCCAAAGCTTGGAAATAATCATCGTTATAATTCTCACTACCGTTAAACATTAAATGCTCAAATAAATGTGCAAAACCACTTTTACCTGGTTTCTCGTTCTTAGAACCTACATGATACCATACGTTCACTGCAGCAATTGGTGCCTTATGGTCTTCATGCACCAACAAGGTTAAACCATTAGGTAATATGAACCTTTCGTATTTTAGATCAATTTGATCAGATTTAAATTCAAAATCTTGTGCGTGCTGTTTTGTTAAACAAAACAAACACAGCATAATAAATAAGATTGTTTTTTTCATGATGAATACTTTTTTAATGATTTAAGTAAATATAATCTTTAAAAAAGTATGGAACAATTGTATTATTAGGTACGAAAAAACTTATAAAAAAATTGAATTATTCTTAGACGTAAACTTCCTAGGGATTAAGCCCATCTATTTTAACAAAAATTTATAACTATCTAATCTATTGATAATAAAGGTCAGCCTGCCTATTACTGGGCAAAACACATTCTGTAAATACATACTTACACCATGCCTATAAACAAAAAACAAAAAAAAATGATACTTTTAAAGGAAATAATTCCGACTAATGAAAAACACCTTATTAAAAGATATTGGTTTAGCTTTTTTTAGAATTGCTGTTTCTGCAATGATGCTAACTCATGGACTTCCTAAATTCCAAAAATTAATTTCAGGAGATTTTCAATTTGCAGACCCATTTGGTATAGGAGCTACGCCTTCATTATTTTTAGCCGTTATTGGTGAATTTGTTTGTCCTATTTTGATCATTATCGGTTTTAAAACACGATTAGCGGCAATTCCACCAGCCATTACTATGGCGGTAGCAGCTTTTGTTGCTCACGGTGCAGATGATTTCAGTACAAAAGAAAAGGCTGTTTTCTATCTGGTTGCGTTTATTACCATTTCTTTATTGGGACCAGGAAAATTTGGTATCGATAAAAGATAGATGCTAAACTATTTTATAAAGAAGTTCTTTTAGCAGATCAGCCTCTTTCATTGGGCTTGCCCCTACACCTTTACCCTTAAGATCCATTTCCCGTAGACTGGAAATAATAGCACTTACTTTTTTCATAGGGTAATTTCTAGCTGCCGTCTGTATTTCCTTTACAAAATATGGATTAATACGCAATGTACTGGCTACATTCTTAGGAGAGTGATCACTTAGTCCATGATATTGTAACAGTTGGGTGAAAAATGAATGCAATAAGGTTATTGTCAATATAAACGGGTTATCCTTAGGATTTTGAGCAAAGTAATTAATGATTTTAGTAGCTTTTACTATATCCCTATCACCAATAGCCCGTTTTAATTCAAAATTATTATAATCCTTACTTATGCCTATATGTTCTTCAATATGCTGAGGATTAATTTCTGTCTCCTTAGGAAGAACCAGTTTTAGTTTTTCTAATTCTTTACTGATCTTCCCTAAATCCGTACCCAGATATTCTATCAATAATAATGAAGCTTTATGGGAAATGGTATAGCCATGCCCTAAAAGATGCTTTCTAAGCCAGTCACTCACTTGATTTTCGTATAACTTTTTACTCTCAAAGATTACACCGTTCTTTTTAATGATCTTGTGTAACTTTTTACGCTTATCAAGCTTTTTATATTTATAGCAAATAACAAGGACGGTTGTTTGCTGCGGATTTTCCGCATAGGCACATAGATCCTCTATAGTTCTAGAAAGGTGTTGGGCTTCTTTTACTATTACCACTTGTCTTTCTGCCATCATTGGATAGCGCTTGGCGTTACCAACAATATCGTCTATAGAAACATCTTTTCCATAAAGTACCATTTGGTTAAAGCCTTTCTCTTCTTCCGTCAACACTTTAGCGCCAATAAAATCTGATATTTTATCAATAAAATACGCCTCTTCGCCATATAAGAAGTAAATAGGACTTATTTGTCCTTTCTTGATCGCATTGACTATTTGTACAGCTTCATCCATTCAGAAAAATTCATCAACTTTGTATAATGCAGCCACTAAATTTTCCCAGCTACACTTTCAGGGTCAAAAATAGCGAAAATAGACCCTTAATATTTGACGAAATACGTAAAAAATTTATAGTACTTACTCCAGAAGAATGGGTAAGGCAGCATGTGGTAAAATTCTTGATACAAGAAAAAAATTATCCGATCAGTCATATCAACGTTGAAAAGCAGATTACCTTGAACGGGTTAAAAAAAAGATATGATATAGTAGTATTTAAGCCAGATGGAAAATTAGATATACTAGTAGAGTGTAAAGCACCGGAAATTACCATTTCCCAAAATACATTTGATCAGATTGCACAATACAATTTTAAACTCAACGCCAACTACCTAATGGTCACTAACGGACTCGCACATTATTACTGTCAAATGGACTTTGTTGCGGAAAAATATCAATTCATGCAGGAAATTCCTGATTTTAGCCGTTAATTTGCGATCGTTTTGAAGATAGCCGTAGTCATATTAAACTGGAATGGTGAAGTGCTTTTAGAGAGGTACCTACCTTCTGTTATCTCATATTCTCAAGGAGCGGATATATATGTTGCCGATAATGCTTCTACAGATGGTTCGGTAGCATTTATCACTGAAAATTACCCAACGGTAAAAATCATTCAAAATGCCGTTAACGGAGGGTTTACAAAAGGGTATAATGATGCACTTGTTCATGTAGATGCCGATATTTTCTGCTTGTTAAACTCAGATGTAGAAGTATCGCCCAACTGGTTAATACCTATTAAGGAAACTTTCAATAATGTGCCAGACGCTGCCATTATACAACCAAAAATACTGGACCTTCTTAATAAAGACCACTTTGAATATGCAGGTGCGGCCGGTGGTTTTATAGACCAATTAGGATATCCTTTTTGTAGGGGTAGGCTTTTTCAAACTTTAGAAAAAGACAAGGGGCAGTATAATGATGTTAGAGAAATTTTTTGGGCAACCGGAGCCTGCATGTTCATTAAGAAATCTGTTTTTCATGAACTCAATGGTTTTGATGAAGATTACTTTGCCCACCAGGAAGAAGTAGATCTCTGTTGGAGAGCAAAAAACCATGGGTATAAAATATTATATGTAGGTACATCGCATATATTTCATTTAGGAGGTTCTACCTTAAGTAACATGAATCCGAAAAAGACGTATTTAAATTTCAGAAATACACTATTCTCCATTACAAAGAACTTGCCAAGACGAAAAGCCTTTATTATTATCTTCTTAAGATTACTGTTAGATGGTATTGCAGCAATACGATTTCTTTTTCAGTTAAGATTCAAACACTTTTTCGCTATTTTTAGGGCGCATTTAAGCTTTTACAGACAATTTAGAAAAATGTATAAAAAACGGGAAAAAACTCAATTCCTGAGAAAATACTATGTTACGAAGTCCATTGTATGGTCTTACTTCGTACATAGAATAAGTAATTTTAACATTTTAGTAAAAGATTAACTAACAACACATATAAGTGACTTTGTAATTATATAATTTTGGAGTCGCTTAGATGCGAAATTGAGTAAATAACTAAATTATTATAATAGAATCAAATTATGAAAAAAGTATTATTAGGATGTCTTGGAGTAACGCTTTTACTTTCTTCTTGTGTATCATCGAAGAAGTATGCCGATCTTGAAGCAAAACACAAAAATGCGCAAGATTTATTAAACTCTGCAACTGTAAAGTTAAATGACTGTTTAGAAGAGAAAGCAACAGCTTCATCTAGACTTCAAACTTTAGAAGATCAAAATGCGTTTTTAAAGGCAAACAACCAAGAGTTGATCAACAATATGGGCAACCTAACAACTTTGACTACCAAAGGTGCTGAGAACTTAGAGAAGTCTTTAGAAAGCTTACAAGAAAAAGATTTAACTATTCGTAAGTTAAATGACGCTATTACCCGTAGAGATTCTGTAAACCTTTCATTGGTACAGAGCTTAAAAGGTGTATTAGGAAACATGGATGACGAGGATATCGAAATCAGCGTAGAAAAAGGTGTTGTTTTCGTATCTATATCAGACAAGCTTTTATTTAGCAGCGGTAGCTATAATGTTACAAGTAGAGCTAAAGAAGTTTTAGGTAAAGTAGCTAAAGTTGTAAACAACAAGCCTGATTTTGAATTTATGGTAGAAGGTCATACAGACAACGTTCCTTACAGAGGTAACGGTTCTCTATTGGATAACTGGGATTTAAGTGTTAAACGTGCTACAGCTGTTGTTCGTATTTTACAGAACGATTTCAATGTAGACCCTAAGCGTATGACTGCCGCTGGTAGATCAGAATATGTACCGGTATCTACAACTGAAAAATCTAAAAACAGAAGAACCCGTATCGTAGTTCTTCCAAAAATTGATCAGTTCTACAGCATGATCGAAGAAGGTATGAAAGATCCTGCAATCAACAAATAATAATTGATTGTAACATATAAAATTAAAGCGGCTCAATTGAGCCGCTTTTTTTATATTTGAAATAGTGGAATAAGAATCTAACTTAAATAATATCTAAACTCCCCTTACCTTCTCTTATTACCTCTGGATAACCGGTAGAAACATCTATTATAGTAGAACCTACATTACCCCCATAACCACCATCAATTACGACATCAACAAGATTATCCCATTTTTCATAGATCAATTCAGGATCGGTCGTATACTCCAAAACATCATCATCATCTCTTATAGATGTAGAAACAATAGGATTGCCGAGTTCTTCTACCAAAGCTTTGACAATACTATTATCAGGAACACGAATACCAACGGTTTTCTTTTTTTTAAATTCTTTAGGTAGATTGTTATTACCAGGAAGAATAAAGGTATAAGGACCCGGCAATGCCCTTTTCAAAATTTTAAATGTTGCGGTATCTATTTGTCTAACGTAATCTGACAGGTTACTCAGATCTGTACAAATAAATGACCAATTTGCTTTTGCCAGTTTAATACCCTTTATACGTGCTATCTTCTCCAAAGCTTTGGTATTGGTAATATCACAACCTAAACCGTATACGGTATCTGTGGGGTAAATGACCAAACCACCTTTACGTAATACATCCACCACCTTTTTTATCTCCTTGGGGTTAGGATTCTCTTCGTATATTCTGATGAACTCTGCCATAGCTTTAGGTTTTAAACCATATTGATATTAAATATACCAAAACTATCCGATCACTTCTAACTTTGCGAAACGAAGCAGTAGTTTCTTAATATCACCTTTATCGAACATTATCTCTGCCTTTCTATCGTTTCCGGCACCTTCAATCTTCACCACTTTACCTCGCCCGAAACGAGTATGATTGATTAGAGAACCTTCTTGTAAATCAGGGTCTATCTTATTGGTATTACCTACCGGTTCTGATAATTGCGGTTTAATTTTACGCAGCTTTTTAAGTTGACCAGAATTTGGTTGACTTATAGATGGCGGAGTTCCCCTAACCGGTTTTTGTTGTCGTAACTTACTTTTATCTACTTCACCGAAAATATCTGCATTAATCAATGATTTATAACGATAGCCACCATCTACGGGAGTAAGGTTCTCAACATATTTTTCATCTATTTCTTCCAAAAACCTACTAGGTTCGGCATCGATCAACTTACCCCAACGATATCTATTTTGCGTATATGTAAGATATGCCTGTTTCTCTGCCCTGGTCAAAGCAACATAGAACAATCTTCTTTCTTCTTCTAATTCGCTTCTGGTATTCATACTCATTCCTGAAGGAAAAAGATCTTCTTCCATACCAACAATGTATACGTAAGGGAATTCCAATCCTTTTGCCAAGTGAATGGTCATTAAGGCAACCCTATCGTCATCACCAGTATCATTGTCCAAATCAGTAGCCAAAGCTACATCCTCTAAAAACTCACTAATACTACCGGTAGCTTCATCAATTTCCTGTTGCCCTTCAACAAAATCCTTAATACCGTTTAAAAGTTCTTCAATGTTCTCCATTTTACCAATACCCTCTGGAGTTCCATCCTTTTTAAACTCCAAAAGAATACCTGTTTTCTTGGCAACATGTTCAGACAATGCAAAAGCATCGGTAGTTTCGTTCATTGCCTGAAAACTTTTGATCATGGTTACAAAGTCCTGTAGCTTTCGTTTGGTACCAGAATTAATTTTTAAATCAATTCTATCAATATTCTCCATGACCTCAAAAATGGAACGATTGTAATGATTGGCGGCTACCACCAATTTATCCAATGTTGTACCACCAATACCCCTTGCTGGAAAATTGATTACTCTTTTTAAAGCTTCTTCATCTTTTGGGTTGATGACCAAACGTAAATATGACAAAACATCCTTGATCTCTTTACGTTGGTAGAATGACAGTCCGCCATAAATACGATATGGAATATCTCTTTTACGCAAGGCATCTTCAATTGCCCTAGATTGGGAGTTTGTTCTATATAATACACAAAATTGACCATTTGTCATTTGTTGCTGCATTCTATGTTCCCAAATAGAATTTGCTACAAATCTACCTTCTTCAGCATCGGTGGTACTTCTATGAATTTTAATTGAAGGTCCATCATCATTATCTGTCCAAACCACTTTCTCAATTTGATTTTGGTTTTTTCCGATGATGGAATTGGCCGCATTTACGATATTTCTGGTAGAACGGTAATTCTGCTCTAGGCGATACATACCTACATTATCATAATCTTTTTGAAAGTTCAGAATGTTGCTGATGTTCGCACCTCTAAAAGAATATATACTTTGTGCATCATCTCCTACCACACATATATTCTGAAAACGATCTGCCAATGCTTTTACGATCAAGTACTGTGAATGGTTGGTATCCTGATACTCATCTACCAAAATATATCTAAATCTATTCTGATATTTCATCAACACATCTGGGTAACGTGTCAAGAGTTCATTGGTTCGTAATAAGAGATCATCAAAATCCATTGCCCCGGCCTTAAAGCAACGGTCAACATAATTCTCATAAATATCTCCAGTTCTTGGCTTTTTGGCCATAGCATCTTGTTCAACAAGATCTGGGTCATTTCGGTAGGCCTTAACCGTGATCAAACTATTTTTAAATGATGAAATTCTATTTTGAATCTGCTTATACTTGTAGATATCCTTATCAAGTCCCATTTCCTTGATGATAGAGGCAATTAGCCTTTGGGAATCTTGTGTGTCATAAATTGTAAAGTTGGCTGGGTAACCCAACTTGTCTCCATCTATACGCAATAACTTTGCAAAAACCGAGTGAAAGGTACCCATCCATAAGTTTTTAGCTTCACTGGCACCAACAATATGCGCAATACGTTCTTTCATCTCACGTGCCGCTTTATTGGTAAAGGTCAACGCCAAAATGTTAAAGGAATCTACACCTTGCGCCATTAGATACGCAATTCTATACGTTAATACTCGTGTTTTTCCAGACCCTGCCCCGGCAATTACCATTAAAGGTCCGTCTTTGTGCAAAACAGGAGCTTTTTGGGCATCGTTCAATTCATCTATAAATGAGCTCAAATTTACTTTTTTTTTAGAGCCGTGAATTTAGCTATTATTGAGGGATAGTAAAAGTGAAGTCCGCTAGTTTTATAAACAAATACGGGTATTTTTTTGAAATTGATAATAAATACAAAATCACTATCATAATCTTAGTATTATGTATGTTTGATCAATATATTTGTTGAACGACTACTTTAACTAACTTTAAATATACATTATGAGAAAATTATGGTTAATGGCCATTGTACTTTTCGGGGTTTCCGTACAAGCACAAGGTCCCAATCTTGAAAAGGATTACAAAGCTATTGAAAGCAAAGTAATTGATTGGAGAAGAGAAATTCACCAAAATCCTGAATTGGGAAACCGTGAGTTTAAGACTGCCGAAAAAATAGCCAAACATTTAAAATCACTTGGCATAGAAGTACAAACAGGAGTAGCACATACCGGTGTTGTAGGTCTACTGAAAGGAGATTTACCAGGGAAAGTAGTGGCACTAAGAGCTGACATTGATGCCTTGCCTGTTACAGAAAGAAATGATTTGCCATACAAATCGAACGTTACTACAGAATTTATGGGTGAAAAAGTAGGCGTAATGCATGCTTGTGGTCATGATACACATACGGCAATTCTAATGGGTGTTGCCGAAGTTATGTCCAAAAACAAAGATAAGATCAAAGGAACCGTAAAGTTCATTTTTCAACCTGCAGAAGAAGGTCCGCCACAGGGTGAAGAAGGTGGTGCACTTTTAATGGTTAAAGAAGGCGTAATGGACAGTCCTAAAGTTGATGCCATTTTTGGACTTCACATCAATTCTCAAACACCTGTGGGTACCATACGCTACAAATCTGGTGGTACTATGGCCGCGGCACAGCAATTTGTGATCAATGTAAAAGGTAAACAATCCCACGGATCGCAGCCATGGTCAGGAATAGACCCTATTTTAATTAGTGCAAAAATTATTGATGGTCTACAGACAATAATCAGTAGAGAGACAGAACTAACCAATGAAGCCGCTGTTATTACCGTAGGTAAAATAAAGAGTGGCGTACGTTTTAATATTATACCAGAATCTGCAGAAATGATCGGTACTATTAGAACGTTGGACTATGACATGAAAGACAAGCTTAACAAGCGTATGGTAGAAATGGTGAGCGATATTGCCAAAGCCTACGGTGGTGAAGCTACTTGTGTAATTACAGATGCTACCGATATTACGTATAACAACCCAGAATTAGTAGAACAAATGCTACCGACCATGAAAAGGGTTGCAGGTGAAAACAATGTTCTTTTTCAAAAAGCGGTAACCGGAGCAGAAGATTTTTCTTATTTTCAACGTGAGGCTCCAGGCTTTTTCTTTTTCTTAGGAGGAATGACACCGGGTACGACAGAATCTTACCCACATCATACGCCAGACTTTCTAATTGATGATAGTGGCTTACTTTTAGGGGTTAGAACACTAACCGAAATGAGTTTGGATTACCTAAATAGTGATCAAACGCCTCGTTTAGATATTAAACCAAAAGGATAATTTTGATGAACGATTTTTTTAATTCAATTCCAAGTCCACCATGGTGGACTTGGATTTTTTTGTTTCTTCTAATAGTTGCTATCTATGATATTTTTATTCAAAAAAAGCACACTATTAAACATAACTTTCCTATAGTAGGGCATTTACGCTATTGGTTAGAAAGTATAGGTCCTGAAATGAGACAATATTTTGTGGCCAACAATAGAGAAGAACTTCCTTTTAATAGAATTGAAAGAGGATGGATCTATGCATCGGCAAAAAAAGAGAATAATTATGAGGGCTTTGGTTCTGACCGTGACCTTTACGCTCATCAGCACATTTTCGTAAAAAATAGAATGATGGGCTTTGTGGTTCCTGAAGGACATCCAAATGCCATTGACCCTTACTTTTTACCATGTGCAAAAGTTATGGGACAACATAATAATCGTAGAAAACCCTTTAGGCCCAGTAGTATTGTAAACGTATCGGCTATGAGTTTTGGCTCTTTATCTGCCGCAGCGGTCGAGGCCATGAATAAAGGCGTAAAAAAGGCGGGAGCATATCACAACACAGGTGAAGGTGGTTTGTCACCATACCACAAACATGGCGGGGACATTGTATTCCATTTTGGTACCGGATATTTTGGCGTAAGAACTCCAGATGGTAATTTCTCTATGGAGAAAATGAAAAATCTGGTTGAAGACAATCCGTGTATTAAAGCCATAGAGATAAAACTGTCACAAGGCGCAAAACCAGGAAAAGGTGGAGTATTACCTGGTGCAAAAATTACTCCTGAACTCGCAGAAATCAGAGGTGTTGAAGTGGGCAAAGATGTCTTATCACCCGCAACACACAAGGCATTTTCCAATGTAACAGAGCTTCTGGCCCTAATTGAAGATATTGCAAATGAAACTGGTTTACCTGTAGGTATCAAAGGAGCAATAGGAAAATTGGATCAATGGGAAGAGTTGGCAGATTTAATGCTGGAGACCGGAAAAGGTCCTGACTTTATTACCGTAGACGGTGGTGAAGGTGGTACAGGTGCCGCTCCCCCATCATTTGCAGACCATGTTTCATTACCATGGGTGTACGGCTTTTCTAGTTTATACCGTGTTTTCTTGAACAGAAACCTAACCGATAGAATCGTATTTATAGGTTCAGGAAAATTAGGATTTCCGGCAAAAGCGGCAATGGCATTTGCAATGGGTGTAGACTGTATTAATGTAGCAAGAGAGGCTATGATGAGCATTGGCTGCATACAAGCACAAGCTTGCCATAACAATACTTGCCCAACCGGTATTGCAACACAAAGTAAATGGTTACAGAAGGGAATAAACATTCCTTTAAAATCTGATCGTTTGGCACAATATTTTAGCACTTTCAGAAAAGAATTTTTAGAAATTACCCATACTGCCGGCTATGAACACCCAAGTCAGTTTACTATGGATGATGTACAGGTAAATGTAGATGATAACGACCTTAACAGAAGCTTGGCTTCTACATATGGTTACAATAAAGCCAAAGTACCTTTTACCTGTGTGCAAGATTTAAAAGACTGTTCGTATCTTGGCGGCAAAAATTAGATTAACCTATTCAATGCATATTACTATGAAACGATTTTTTATATGTTCAGCTATATTCTTATTGGGATTAAGTACAATTCAAGCTCAGAAAAAAAGTGAATTGATAGAACAAAATCAAGATTTAAAATTTAAGTTGGATTCCATTTCAAAAATGGTAAGTACCTCTCAACGCAATGAGAAATTGGCAAATCAACGCTCAGACGAATACCAGTCTCAAGTTACAGAACTGCAAGATGCCAATGCCACCTTAATGAAGAACCTCAATAGTTTTGCTGCATTATCTAGCCAAAATTCTGAGAATATCAACAAAACCTTAGCAACATTAGAACGTAAGGAAAAACAATTAAAAGGAATAACCGATGCTGTTGCAAGTAATGACTCTACCGCTGTTGTTATATTGACGAATGCAAAGCAAGTCTTAGGGGAAAACGCTAAAGTTGGTGTTACAGATGGCTCTGTGATCATTTCAGAAAAATTAGATTTTTTCTTTGCCGATGGTGTAGGCTTAAATCCATCTAGCGAATCTAAAGGCTGGCTTGAAAATGTAGCTAAGGTTGTCAATGCAAACCCAAAAAGCACCATAACGGTAGCAAGCTTAAATATTACCGGTGAAATGAACATAGCGCTACAACAAGCAGCAGCTATCGCTAGTATATTGATCAAAGATTTTGGTGTTAATGGAGAGCGAGTTATTGCCGTTGGCCAAGATGGAGGGCTAAGAGAATCTTTACAAATTAAGTTTCAACCAGATTATAAAGCTTTTTATGATATGGCCAAGGGAGACGTTAAAAATTAAAATACTTGTATTTCATCGATGAAGTACTATACTAATTGAAAAATTTGGACGTTCTTGTTTCGTAAATAATAACTGATTAAAAAATGAACTCCGACCAAATTTTTCAACTTTTCGCTTATTTAATACCATCAGTAGTAACTGGTGCAATTGCTTTCTATTTCTTTAGAATGCACACCAATAATGAAGAAGGAAGACGACGTTTTCTATTGCACAAAGACTCTCAAAAAGATACATTACCCGTACGTTTACAGGCTTATGAAAGAATGGCCTTATTTTTAGAACGTATTGCCATACCAAGTTTGGTTGTTCGTGTTTCTCCACAATCCGATGATAAAAATGCTTATGAAAACTTATTGATCAAAAGCATAGAAACCGAATTTGACCACAACCTTTCTCAGCAAATATATATGACAGATGAATGTTGGAATGTCATCAAAGCGGCTAAGAGCGCAACAATTCAAATGATCAGAAAAGCTGCGATGAGCAATACTGAGACAGCAGATAAATTACGAGAAGACATCTTAAACGAAACCATGGATAAAACTTCCCCATCTGCCACTGCCCTATCCTTTGTTAAAAAGGAGATTGGTGACTTATGGTAATCTTTTGAAAATGAGGAATGTTTTAAAATATTGTTTGATAACAACATTTCTCGCCTTATCCATAATTCACTTTTATTGGAGTGCAGGTGGGTCAATTGGCTATTACAGCTCATTACCAGCTGATGAAAACGGAAATATTTTACTTGCCCCAACTACAGTAGATTGTATTCTTGTGGGAGTATTTTTGCTCTTGTTCGCAATTGTTTATACGCAAAACCCAAGCAATTTAAACTTTAAAGTTTTCAAGTACTTCTTCAAATTTGGGCAATGGATAATTCCTATCATTTTTTTAATAAGAGCTATAGGAGAATTTAAATATGTTGGTTTTTTCAAAGAAGTAACCACAACTGAATTTGCTCAAATGGACACTTTGCTTTTTTCTCCTTTATGCTTGGGTATTGGCTGTGTTGGAATATTTCTTGCATTAAAAAACCCAAAAACTATAGATAAATAACCAATCTTTATTCGTGTTCGTTTGGCTCTATTGGGTTTGTCTCTTCATTTTTATTTTTGGCATACAAGTATCCTCTTTTCCACCAAAGTGTCATTTTTGCCTTATCAAAAATTAAAGAATTAGTCGTTAATATCGTGGGTGTATAAAACAGGTTTATAATGGCATTCTTTTGATTGGCGACCAATTTTCCAATTCTTATATTCTGATTTTCAATACGGTCAAGAATAAAACTCATCATCGTAGTAATCAACTCAAACGGATTTCGAGAAGCTACCCTGTTCATATAATTTACTTCTGTATGTAAAACAACAACATCTACTTCAGTAGCACCTCTTTTTATTGCTTCCTCAATAGGCACAATACTACCTAGACCACCATCTGCATATTCACAATAATTTTTGCGCACCAAACTCATAAAGGGAGTGTAGTTTGCAGAAATCCATACCCAGTCACAATAATCTTCATAAGTGCAATCTTTAATTGACTTATACTCCACTTGATTTAATGAGAGGTTAGAAACTGTTATAACTACATCAGAATCTCCATTTTTTAAAGTTTCAAATTCCTCAATGGTTAAACTATTTTCAATGAGCTTTCTAAGATTTTCACTCTCGCCAAAGGTCTTTTTACCGGTTAGAAAATTTCGTAAAACATTCCAATGGTTAATTGAAATTTCTTCATTACCACGAATGTTCTTCACTAGAAAAGGGCAGTTGTTAAAAATACTCTTTTGATTCACATTAGAATAGATTTCCTTAATCTTATCTAGCTTACCTAATGCCAGGTGAGAGATTAGAAGACTGCCAGTAGAAGTACCTACGAAAATATCATATTTTCTACCCTCTTCTTGAATAAGGTATTGGGCAACACCACCTGCAAAGGCACCTTTACTACCACCACCAGAAATAACCAATGCTTTCATTATTATTTTAATTTCGTTTTAAGATAACGCAAATCTGCTGAATTTAGTTGATTTGCAACCTTTTCAATTTCCTTTTTCTGTTCGTCGTTTTCCCATAACTTATCTAACAATAGCCTGGCATAATTTCTAAATTGCCAAGAATGATGATTGGTAGCTTTAATTAAATTAACCAAGGCTTCATCATTTAGAGCATTAATTTCGGACAGATATTGAAAAGCCGTTTGTCGTACTTCCGGATTGTATATAGCGCTTGTATATCCCACAAGTTCTCGGTGAAAGTATACCTTCTCCGTAGGTTTATATTCGGGTGTAAACAATGCCAATGTCAACCAAAGTTGCCGAAAGCTTTTATTGGGCAAACCAACAACATCCTTTGTTTCTTCTAAATACATAACCCTATCCTGCTCAAAACTAGACCACAAATTATATAACATTATTTCGTTGGTTACGTAACTATCATCTAATAATAGCGCTTCTGCATCCTCTTTAAGAGACTCATGTATTTTTCCCATTTTCTCAGCACCAAATTGCTTAACTTTTACATTGTCACTGGTAATCAAAACTGGTAATTCCAATGTAGAAAAGTCATTTCTTAAGCTTAGTACGGCCAGTTTTAATTGCAATGAAAACTTAGGATTTGCTAAAATTTCAGAAGGCGTAAACTCTTTTGAATTACCTGAAATTAAATCATAATATTTTTTATGGGTAGCACTATTTCTTATAAGGTACTCTTTTGCTTCTTCCATCAAAAATAAATTACCTTCTAACCAATTCCTCCGGAAACTGTCTAAATCTTGATTACATACTTCTTCCATTTCATTAATAAAATCAGTAACAGTCACATTTTTGAACTTATATTTTTCTAAGTAAGCTTTAATTCCTGTTTTAAATGCGGAGTCCCCAATTTCTTCTCTCAAAATAGCTAAAGCCCAAGCACCTTTTTCATAAAAGGTAAGACTACTAGCCTTAGGGTTCAATAAACTCTGCCCCTCTCCTTTTTCAGAAATATCACTTAACGTTTTAGCTGTATCAAATAGCTTCCAATAGAAATAATCGTCACCAAAAATTTCCTTTTCGGCCAAATAGGCATAATAGGTAGCAAAACCTTCATGTAACCAGTGGTGTTCACTATTCTTTTCCGTTACCAAATTACCAAACCATTGGTGCGCTAATTCATGCGCATTGATGTTTATATAATTTCTATCTATAAACGAAGTGGAATCAATAACATATGCATCAGAGAAAAAAGTAGCGCTCGTATTTTCCATGCCTGCATATAAAAAATCATGAACAGGAACCTGTTTATAATCTTGCCACGGATAAGGAACCCCAATTTCATTTTCTAAAAAATTAAATATCTCTTTAGTGTTCCTGTAAGTAGGTTCCACTTTTAGACTATCATTTGGGTAGTAATAGTTTTCGATAGTTATTCCACTTTCAGATGTTAATACCTGCTTTTGATATATACCTATAGCGAATGCCAACAAATAACTGCTCATAGGTTTTTTCATATCAAATAACCAAATAGCATCTTCCTCATCATTATCAGTTTTTAGAAGTAGTTTACCATTTGCAATTACTTGATATTTTTTATCGGCTTCAATGGTAAGATCAAATTCTACCTTTTCTTCCATGTCATCAAAACTAGGAAGCCAATGACTGGTATACTTTCCTTGGCCTTGCGTCCATATTTGTTCATTACCTTCTAATTCATCATCCCAACCAATAAAATAAACCGTTTGTTTAGGCTTGGCTATATACTGGATCATCAGTTTATGTGATTCACCCGCTTTGAATTTTTGTGTAATGGAAATTGTCTTTTCTGTGGCAGTGAAGTCTATCTTTTCCCCATCAAGTTCTACTTTTGAAAAATCCATATTCTTTGCGTCAAAAAATACCGAATCAACATTTTGTAACACATGAAAACGATAGATCACTCCGCCTTTAATCTTTTTCTCTTTAGGTAAAAAACCTAAGTAAACCTTGGCTTTAATAAAATCTATTTTATCTTGATGTTGCCCAAAAGCATAGAGGGATAAGAATAAAAAAAGGGTGAAAATTAATTTCTTCATACAGCATAACAAACAAATAACATTTCAAATTTAATGTTTTGGGGAGCACTTCCCTAACCTTTACCTGAATTGAATGTGATGCTAAACAACACTTATTTCGCCAGTTACCATTAGATCCATATTTACAAGAGCAGTAATGACATTTTCACCTTTGGGGATTAAGGGGCTTATCCCTATTTTAGTACCATGAACGCAAACTTCTTGCAAACTCCCGTAGTATACTTAAAAGGTGTTGGTCCCAATAGGGCCGAAACCTTAAAGTCAGAATTAGGAGTAAGCACCTACCAAGATTTGCTGAACCTTTTTCCTAACCGCTACATTGATAAAACCCAATATTATAAAATTGGTCAATTGCAACGTAGCAATGCCGATGTGCAGATTATTGGAAAAATCATCAATATTAAAACCGTTGAACAAAAAAGAGGTACACGGTTGGTAGCTCGTTTTAAAGATGACACAGGAGAAATAGAATTAGTCTGGTTTAGAGGTCAAAAATGGATTCGTGAAAATCTAAAATTAAACGTACCGTACTTGATATTCGGTAAATGCAATTGGTTTAATGGTACTTTCTCTATGCCCCACCCAGAAATGGAGCCATTAAAAGAGCACGAGCAAGGCACAAAAGTGTACATGCAACCCGTGTACCCATCTACGGAGAAATTAGGTAATAAAGGCATAACCAACAAGGTAATAAGCAAATTGATTCAGCAACTTTTCATGGAAATCAACGGAAAGTTCACCGAAAGCCTTTCAGACAAATTACTGTATGAGTTAAAGCTATTGGACAAAAGTGAGGCAATGTTCAATATACATTTTCCAAAAAACCAAGAATTGCTTGCAAAAGCCCAGTGGCGATTAAAATTTGAAGAGCTCTTTTATATACAATTGCAACTGATAGGAAAAAATGTATCTCGGAAGAAAAAGATAAAAGGATTTCCATTTCTTGAAGTCGGTGAATATTTTAAAGACTTCTACAACAACAAACTACCCTTTGAATTAACGGGAGCACAAAAAAGGGTTATAAAAGAAATACGGGCAGACCTTGGCAGTAATGCACAAATGAATAGATTGCTGCAGGGTGATGTAGGATCGGGAAAAACCATAGTTGCGGTAATGACCATGTTGTTGGCTATTGACAACGGATTTCAAGCCTGTTTAATGGCACCTACGGAAATTCTGGCCAACCAACATTTTCAAGGCATATCAGAGTTACTGGCAGGTACTGAAATTACCTGCGCGTTACTTACGGGCTCAGTAAAAAAATCAGCTAGAAAGCCTTTACATGAACAATTGGAAAATGGGGAATTGAATATACTTATAGGTACCCATGCCCTTTTAGAGGACAAGGTTAAATACAAGAATTTAGGAATGGCCATTATCGATGAGCAGCATCGGTTTGGCGTAGCGCAACGTTCTAAATTATGGCATAAAAATGAATTTCCGCCCCATATATTGGTCATGACAGCAACACCCATACCAAGAACATTGGCCATGAGCCTGTATGGTGATCTGGATATTTCTGTAATAGATGAATTACCACCTGGTAGAAAACCCATTAAAACAGTGCATCGCTATGACGGTAACAGATTAAAGGTATTTCGTTTTATACGAGATGAAATTGAAAAAGGACGCCAGGTTTATGTGGTATACCCATTAATACAGGAATCTGAAGCCATGGATTACAAAGATCTTATGGATGGCTATGAAAGTATTGTGCGCGATTTTCCACAACCAAAATATCAGATTTCCATAGTTCATGGACAAATGAAACCGGCGGACAAAGATTTTGAAATGGAGCGCTTTGTAAAGGGAGAAACACAAATAATGGTAGCAACTACAGTTATTGAAGTTGGGGTCAACGTGCCTAATGCATCGGTTATGATCATTGAAAGCGCAGAACGGTTTGGCTTATCGCAACTACACCAATTACGTGGTCGTGTTGGCCGTGGCGCCGATCAAAGTTTTTGTATTTTAATGACCGGCCATAAGCTATCTAACGACTCCAAAACCAGACTAGAAACTATGGTGGCCACAAATGACGGCTTTGAAATTGCAGAAGTAGATCTAAAACTCCGAGGACCGGGTGACATTATGGGTACCCAGCAAAGTGGTCTGTTAAATCTAAAAATTGCAGATATAGTTAAAGATAATGACATCTTAAAATCGGCTCGCTACTATGCCCTACAATTACTAAAAGAAGACCCATCTTTAAGCAAGCCAGAAAATCTAATTATTAGACATATGTATGCACAGCTGGTAAAACACAAGAATATCTGGACTTATATTAGTTAGTGTTATTTTTAACAACTTTCCCGTTGAACATCGTAATTTAGAAGGGTGTTAATTTCGAAAAAACCCTTGGTTTTAATAGATTTGTGAACTTAGATTATATAGAATATGAGCGCAACAAAAACATTATTTGACAAAGTGTGGGATTCCCACGTAGTACATAAAATACAAGATGGTCCAGATGTACTGTTCATTGACAGACACATGGTACATGAGGTAACCAGTCCTGTTGCTTTCCTTGGTATTAAGAATAGAAATATTCCTGTAATGCATCCGGAGAAAACTTTTGCAACGGCTGACCATAACACGCCTACAATAAACCAACATTTGCCGGTTGCCGATCCACTTTCTGCGAACCAATTAAAAATGTTAGAGGAAAATGCTAATGAATATGGTATTTCTTATTGGGGATTAGGTCACGCAAAAAATGGTATTGTACACGTTGTTGGTCCTGAATACGGTATTACACAACCTGGTGCTACTATAGTATGTGGAGATTCACACACCTCTACACATGGTGCATTTGGTGCTATTGCCTTTGGTATCGGAACATCTGAAGTTGAAATGGTATTGGCTACGCAATGTATTATGCAGCCTAAACCAAAGAGAATGCGTATCAATATCAACGGGAAAATGAGTAAAGGTGTTACTCCTAAAGATGTTGCCTTATTCATTATCTCTCAATTAACTACTTCTGGTGCTACTGGATACTTTGTAGAATATGCAGGTGAAATTTTCAGGGACATGAGTATGGAAGGTCGTATGACCGTGTGTAACCTGAGTATTGAAATGGGTGCCCGTGGTGGTATGATCGCGCCAGATGAAAAAACGTTTGAATATATAAAAGGTCGTGAGTTTACACCAAAAGGTGCCGACTGGGATAAGGCTATGGCTTATTGGGAAACATTGTATACCGATGAAGATGCCATTTTCGATAAAGAATTGACTTTTGACGGTTCGTTAATAGAACCAATGATTACCTACGGTACCAACCCGGGTATGGGAATGGGAATATCAAATGATATACCTATGGCAAATGCCGTTCAAGGTGGTGCATCTACATATCAGAAATCATTGAAATATATGGATTTCAATGAAGGTGAAAGTATGATGGGCAAGCCTATTGACTTTGTTTTCCTTGGAAGTTGCACCAATGGTCGTATAGAAGATTTCCGTGCTTTTGCATCAATAGTAAAAGGAAAGAAAAAAGCCGATAATGTAACCGCATGGTTGGTTCCTGGGTCTCACAAAGTAGAAACTGCCATTAAAGAAGAAGGCATATTGGATATTTTAACCGAAGCCGGTTTTGAACTGCGTGAGCCTGGTTGTTCTGCTTGTTTAGCAATGAACGATGATAAGATACCTGCTGGTAAACTGGCCGTAAGTACATCTAACAGAAACTTTGAAGGAAGACAAGGTCCTGGATCAAGAACTTTGTTGGCTAGTCCTTTAGTTGCTGCTGCGGCTGCCGTAACCGGTAAAGTAACAGACCCAAGGGAATTAATGGCAGAGTTAGTATAACAATTTTGTCCTTAACTATTAGCCTAAGGCTTTTAGTGAAAAAACAATGATAATAATACAGGCCAATGGTCAATAACCAGAGGCAAAAAGCTATAAAAAATGGCATACGATAAATTCAATATATTGACATCAACGGCAGTACCGTTGCCAATTGAAAATGTAGATACCGATCAAATAATACCGGCTAGATTCTTAAAAGCAACAGAGCGTGTAGGTTTCGGTGATAATCTTTTTAGAGACTGGAGATACAATCAGGACAATACCCTGAAAGAAGATTTTGTTTTAAACCAAGATAAATTCAGTGGAAAAATTTTAGTAGGTGGAAAAAACTTTGGTTCTGGCTCATCCCGTGAGCACGCTGCATGGGCAGTTTATGATTACGGATTTAGATGTGTAGTTTCTAGTTTCTTTGCAGATATTTTCAGAAACAACTGTTTAAACATCGGTGTTTTACCCGTACAGGTAAGTGCAGAGTTTTTACAGAAAATTTTTGATGTCGTGGAGGCAGACCCTTCTGCAGAATTGGAAATTAATCTTCCTGAACAAAAAATAACATTGTTGGCTACGGGTGAAAGTGAATCTTTTGACATCAATGATTACAAGAAAAACAATATGTTGAACGGTTTTGATGATATTGATTACTTATTGAACATCAAAAAGGATATTGAGACATTTGCGGAAAACACTCCGTTATAAACTCAATTTTCAAAGTACCAACATCATTTACGTTAACTAACCATTTGCCGTTTCCTAATATAAGATGAAACGGCAATTAGATCACATGAAAAAAAGAAAGTTAGAAATAATGGATACCACCCTTAGGGATGGTGAACAGACCTCAGGCGTATCCTTTTCTGCATCGGAAAAATTGACCTTGGCGAAACTACTTTTAGAAGAGCTAAAAGTAGACCGTATTGAAGTAGCTTCGGCACGAGTTTCCGATGGTGAGCTTGAAGCTGTTCAAAAAATTACCGAATGGGCCGCTGAAAATGGTTTTTTAGAACGTGTAGAGGTTCTAACTTTTGTGGACGGTGGGGTTTCTTTGGATTGGATGAAAACTTCTGGTGCCGTTTCACAAAATTTGTTGACCAAGGGCTCTCTTAACCATTTAAAATATCAGTTAAAGAAAACTCCGGAGCAACACTTCAATGAAATAGCAGCTATTTTTGAACAAGCCACAGAAAGAGGCATTATCAATAATATTTACTTAGAGGATTGGAGTAATGGAATGCGAAATTCAAAAGAGTATGTTTTTGAATTTTTAGAATTCCTTTCAACACAAAATGTAAAAAGGATTTTATTACCAGATACATTAGGTATTCTTACACACACAGAAACCTATGCCTATTTAACTGAAATCATTCAAAAATTTCCGAATTTACATTTTGATTTTCATGGACATAACGATTACGATTTAGGTGTTGCCAATATTATGGAAGCCGTAAAAGCCGGTTGTCATGGTCTTCACCTAACCGTAAACGGTATGGGAGAACGCGCTGGTAATGCTCCAATGGCAAGTGCCATTGCGGTAATCAATGACTTTTTACCAGAAGTGGAAATTAATGTAAATGAAACCTCTTTATATAAAGTAAGTAAACTGGTATCTGCTTTTACGGGTTTTACCATACCAGCGAACAAACCTATAGTAGGCGATAATGTATTTACCCAAACCGCTGGTATTCATGCAGATGGAGACAGTAAAAACAATCTCTACTTCAGTGACTTAATGCCAGAACGTTTTGGTAGAAAGCGCAAATATGCATTAGGAAAAATGTCTGGCAAAGCCAACATACAGAAAAACCTGCAGGAGCTTGGATTAACCCTAAATAATGAAGAATTAAAAAAGGTTACTGCCAGAATTATAGAACTAGGAGACAAGAAAGAACGCGTAACCAAAGATGACCTCCCTTTTATAATATCCGATGTTCTAGATACTGCAGATTATAAGCAAAAGGTTTTTATAAAATCTTACGTACTTACACACGCCAAGGGATTAATGCCTTCTACTACCCTATCTGTTGAAATCGATGGAAAAGTAATTGAAGCGCATGCTCAAGGAGACGGACAATATGATGCTTTTATGAATGCCCTTAAAAAGGTGTACATTGCCAAAAAAATTGCCTTACCTAAACTAACGGATTATGCGGTAAGAATTCCTCCTGGTAGTACTTCTGATGCATTATGCGAAACAGTAATTACTTGGGAATTGAACGGAAAAGAATTCACATCAAGAGGATTGGATTCAGACCAAACGGTTAGTGCCATTAAAGCTACCGAGAAAATGTTGAATATAATATAGCGCAAAGCGCTTGACGCTGATCGTTAAGCGCTAAATGCCAAAAATGAGAGATTATAAAAAATATACAGTTTGGGAATTAGGTCATGAAATTACTTTAGAAACGTATAAATTGACCAAGAACTTCCCAAACGATGAAAATTTTGGATTAACAAGTCAAATGAGAAGAGCTTCTTCATCCATACCAGCAAATATAGCTGAAGGGTGCGGAAGGGAATCTGATGCTGAATTCAAAAGATTTTTAATTATAGCACAAAGCTCGGCAAGTGAATTAGAGTATTTTATAATATTAGCAAAAAACCTTGACTATATTATGAATAAAGAGTTTTTAAGCATTCATGATAAAGTAAATAAAGTGAGAAGAAGTTTAAATAGTTTAATTAATAAGATATAATTATAAATAGCCTAAACTATATACGATTAAAGTATAACGTTTAGCGTACAGCGAAAAGCGAAAAAGCGATTAAACCATGAAATTAAATATTGCCTTATTGGCCGGTGATGGTATCGGTCCTGAAGTTATTGATCAAGCAGTAAAGGTATGTGATGCCATTGCTAAAAAATATGAGCACCATATCACTTGGCAGCCAGCGCTTACCGGTGCGGCAGCAATTGATGCCGTTGGGGAACCTTACCCAGACGAAACACATGAAATTTGTGCAAATGCAGATGCTGTTTTATTCGGTGCCATAGGTCATCCCCGTTTTGACAATGACCCGTCAGCAAAAGTTCGTCCAGAACAGGGATTGTTGAAAATGAGACAAAAATTAGGCTTATTTGCTAACGTTAGACCAACATTTACATTTCCTTCATTGATAGACAAATCTCCTTTAAAAAGAGATCGTATAGAAGGAACGGATTTAATTATTCTAAGAGAATTAACAGGAGGAGTTTATTTTGGGGAACGTGGTAGAAAAGATGATGGAAATACCGCATTTGACACCATGACCTACCAACGTTTTGAAATAGAAAGATTAGCTAAAAAAGGCTTTGAATTTGCTATGAAACGTTCTAAAAAATTATGTTGTGTAGATAAGGCCAACGTATTGGAATCATCTAGACTTTGGAGAGAGACCGTACAGGCCATGGAAAAAGATTATCCGGAAGTAGAGGTTACATATGAGTTTATAGATGCCGTAGCAATGCGTTTAATTCAGTGGCCAAAAGGATATGATGTAATCATTACAGCAAACCTATTTGGTGATATTCTAACAGACGAAGCATCCGTAATTGCAGGATCTATGGGACTAATGCCTTCTTCATCTGTTGGTAGTGATGTTTCTTTATACGAGCCTATACATGGTTCTTATCCGCAAGCGGCAGGTAAGGACATTGCAAACCCTTTAGCAACTGTACTTTCTGCAGCAATGCTTTTTGAAGATTTAGATTTAACTGAAGAAGCTGAAGAAATTAGACGAGTAGTTAATAAGTCATTGGCCGAAGGTTATGTTACAGAGGATTTAGCCGAAGGTGGCAAAAGCTATAAAACCAGTGAAGTTGGAGATTGGTTGGCTAACAATATCTAGACCAATTTTTTAACTAAAAAGTCCCTTTAATCACTGATTAAAGGGACTTTTTTTATTTAAATTCTATTTCAATTTTAAATACTAGTTGCAACAGCAATATCCTTATCATAAATACTTTTAACTATTGCCCGTAAATCCGGGATTACGGTTTTTACCAATTTTGATGGTCCGTTGATCAATACACAGATTCCTAAATCAGATTCAGGAAAAAGTGCAATTTCATTTCTATAGTTGTTCACACTCCCGCCATGATGCCAAATGGTTTCTTCTGCCCCACTTTCATTCTCTTTTAAAGTATGAATTCTCCAACCAAAACCGTACGATGATTTTAGATGACCAGGCCACTTTTGATAATATTTACGATGACCTTTTAACTCTATAAATGGTTTAAAAGCCGGTGCCATTTCATCTTTTGACATCACTTCTGGATTATGTCCCAATAAAAATCGCATCCACTTGGCCATATCCAATGAATTCGCGTTTATACCACCTGCAGCAATTGCGTTGTAATAATTGTCCCTAGGCAATACCTGTTTCCACCCATTACGCCTCTTAATATGAGGCAATGCAATATTATCTGTATTCATTAAAGACTCATGATCCATAGAAACCGAACTCATACCAAGAGGTTCAAAAAATCTATCGGTCAATAAGGTCTTTATATCTTTTCCTGTGGCTTTCAACATTACTTCCTGTGAAACAGAAAACATGGCATTCTGATAGCTGTATTGTATACCAGGTTCACTGATAGGATCCACATTATTGAATTTTTCACTTATAGAGGACATAGATAACCCAGCCTCAACCAAATCTGTATAACTATGATATGGCGTACCAGAGGTATGCGAAAGAAGATGTGAAAGTTTTATACGCTCTGTATTCTGTTGACTACCAAAATGAAAATTGGGCAAATAACTTGAAACCTTATCTTCTAAACGAAGCTTACCATCACTCTCCAAACGTGCAGCCAATATACCGGTAAATCCCTTAGATATTGATCCTAGTCTAAACAATGTTTCTGCATTTACCGACTCTTTACCATTATAACTTCTTTTTCCGTATCCATTAGAAAGAATTACAGAATCGCCATTTACAATACTTACACCTGCTCCTACAATATCGCCAGATTTTATAGCCTTATCAAAATATTCCGATAATGCTTTGTTTAAAGCTTTCTGCCGTATATTATACAGTTTGATTTCCCTTTTCTCCGCAAGCGTTTTAACAGGATTAGGATTTGCAATAATTGCCTCTGAATGTTCAGGCTTAAAAGATGAAGCCGTTAGAACAAAAAGTAAGAGAACCATAATTATGGTTCCAAAGAATAGTTTGGTACGTGACACAGCATTGTAGGTTTAGACTCTTATAACGTGTTAAAATGTATAAAATTACCGATGAACTGCACAAAACGAAAAATTTAACATCAAAAGGTATTGATTACAAGCATTCTGATAGAACCATAAACCAAACAGAAGAATAAAAAAAGCAACCTTGAACAAGGTTGCTTTTTACTTTTTTATTACAATAATTAATTAACAGCCCATAGCCATTTTTCTATATTTACTTTCCTTTCTTTTTCTTACGATTAAAATACCTACAGCTATTGCAACACCAGAAAAAGCAAGTATAGCACCCACTAAGCTAGAATATACAATACCGTACCCAAAGGCAATTGGTAAGCCAGCCAAATACGCTCCAGATGCATTACCCATATTAAAAGCACTTTGGTTCATAGAAGAACCTAGCATTTCTGAACCCTTAGAGGTATTTATGATAGCCATTTGAATAGGCGTTGCCACAGTAAATGATATTGCTCCAATAACAAAAGTAAGTACCATTAACAGATAAGGGTTGGTCGCTATCATCATATTCAATAACAAAATACCACACATTACCGATAGACTAATTATAACCGCTTTTAGAGGAGAAAACCACTCTGCCATTTTAGCCCCTAAAAAATTTCCTGCAACCATGCCCAAACCGGCCAACATCATAGCGTAACCAACAAAATGATTTGGCAGACCTGCTACTTCCGTAATTAAAGGAGCAACATAACTGTACCATGCAAAAAATCCGCCTGTACCTATCGTGGTCAGCGCAATCAATGCCCATAGTTCGCTATTTTTTAAACCTTGGGACACCGTAACCTTTTCTTCCCGCTCATCAACCTTAATTTGCGGCATCCATAAATAAATACTGCCAAGTGCCAATAAACCAACAAGACCCACTAGGTAAAAAGAAACACTCCAACTAAATTGCTGACCTAAATACGTACCAATTGGCACTCCTATTAAATTGGCTACGGTTAAGCCAGAGAACATAATAGAAATAGCCTGAGCACCTTTTCCTTTTTTAGCAAGCTTAGTGGCCACTACCGCACCAATACCAAAAAAGGCACCATGTGGTATTCCAGATAAAAATCTTAAAAATAACAAACTGGTATACCCAGTTGCCAAACCAGACAGGGTGTTAAAAACCGTAAACCAAATCATTAACAAGAACAACATTTTTTTAGGACTAAGCTTAGACCCAAAACCTGTCAACAACGGCGCGCCCACCACTACCCCTAAAGCATAAGCTGCAATAAAATGCCCTGCCTGTGGAATTGTTATTCCTAAAGAACCAGATACTTCCGTTAAAATTCCCATGATAACGAACTCGGTAAGCCCTATTCCAAAACCTCCTATAGCTAAAGCAAATAATGCTTTTTTATTTGTTTTTAATTTTTCCATAATTCAAACTTTAAATCTTTCTGCATCAATCTATATAACACAAGCAATTAAAAAGGCAAAGTTAGAACGCATATGTCGGTTTCAACTCAAATTAATTACCATATTTCTGTGAAAAATTAACCCCACGTAATTCCTCACAATTATAAATTCACCCAATTCAGTACAGAAAATCTACAATTGAGAAAACCATTTTGTTCAAACCATTACGAACAATTCATATTTGTGGCATCAATCAAAAAATGCAATCAATAATGAAGACGCTACTAATTGCTTTACTTACACTACTCTGCGTGAATACATACGCACAATCAACCATTTCCGGTAAGATAATTGACCAACAAGGCTTACCAATTATTGGGGCAAATGTATATTTAAAAGGAACGTATGATGGTACTGCAACCAATGATCAAGGGGTATTTTCCTTTGAAACCGATGCTACCGGAATACATACTTTAATTGCATCATCCATTTCATTTGAAACCTATTCAAAATCAGACGAAATCACCCATTTTCAAAATATCACCATCAAATTAAGAGACGATGTAAACACATTGGATGCCGTTACCGTTAACGCCGGTACATTTAATGCAGGCGACAATGCAAAGGTTACCGCTTTAAAACCACTTGATATTGTAACCACAGCAGGAGCCTTAGGAGACTTTGTAGGCGCATTACAGACATTACCCGGTACTTCTAATGTTGCCGAGGATGGCAGATTATTCGTTAGAGGTGGCGATGCAGAGGAAACTCGAATATTCGTTGATGGTATGCGTGTGTTTACTCCGTATTCTCCTTCGGCAAACAACATACCGTCAAGGGGCCGGTTATCTCCTTTCTTATTTAAAGGAATTACCTTCTCAACGGGAGGTTATTCTGCAGAATACGGTCAAGCACTATCAAGTGTTTTATTATTGAACAGTGTAAACGAACCACAAGAAGAAAAAACGGATATTTCCATAATGACGGTTGGCCTAGGACTTGGAAATACCCAAATATGGGATAAAAGTTCACTGAGCGTCAATGCCAATTATATAAATCTTGCACCGTATCAGGAATTATATCCAGATAACAATGAATGGCATAAACCTGTAGCATCTTTTGGAGGCGAAGCAGTATACAGATATAAATTCAATAATGACGGACTTCTAAAAGTATATGGTGCCTACAGCGCTGTTGACTTTGACTTAACACAAGAAGACATCAATGAAGTTAATGGTGTTAGATTTGGGTTAAACAATAACAACCTTTATCTAAATACTTCTTATCAAGATTTTATGGAAAAGGATTGGAGTATTTCAACAGGAATAAGCTTTGCTAGCGATCAAACGAAATTAAAGTTAGACACAGCAGATATTACGGACACCGAAAATTCTGCCCATTTTAAATTAGCACTGAAGAAATACTTTTCCAGTAGATACAAATTAAACTTTGGTGCTGAATATTTTATAACCGACTTCAAAGAAGATTACAGTGCGAATACTATTGAAAATGAAAACAAATTTAACAACAACCTTTTAGGCGGCTTTGCCGAGGCAGATATTTTCTTCTCAAAAAATCTAGCAACAAAAGTGGGTCTTAGAGGTGAATATTCACAATTATTACAAGAATTTAATCTATCTCCAAGACTCTCTCTAGCCTATAAAGCTGGGCAAAATGCACAATTTTCTCTGGCATACGGAGAGTTCTTTCAAAACCCTAGAAATGAGTACCTAAAGTTTAATACCGATTTTACGGCTGAAAAAACCACACATTATATTGCCAACTATCAATTTGTAAAAAACAAACAGATTTTTAGAGCCGAAGCATATTACAAAGACTATAATAATTTAGTCAAATACAATACAGCTTTTACACTGCCCACTTCTACCTTCAATAATACTGGCGATGGTTTTGCAAAAGGATTGGACATTTTCTGGAGAGACAACAAAACATTAAAAAATACAGAATATTGGATGTCTTATTCTTATTTAGATACAAAAAGAAATTATCAAAATTACCCAACCAAAGCTACACCAGATTTTGCTAGCAAGCATAATGCATCATTAGTGGTAAAACGATGGGTTGAAGATTGGAAAAGTCAGATCGGATTCAGCTACAACTATGCATCAGGTCGTAGTTATACAGACCCAAACACAGGCCGTTTTTTAACGGAACAAGCCAAAAGTTTCAACTCACTAAACTTCAACTACGCCTATTTGATAAGTCCGCAGAAAATAGTGTACTTATCCGTTAGTAATGTACTGGGCACAAAAAACATAAATGGTTACCAATATGCGGATCAGCCAAATACTGATGGTATATTCGACCGAAGAACAATTACACCCGCCGCAGACCGCTTCTTTTTCATTGGTTTCTTCTGGACAATCAGTAAAAATAAAAATGACAACCAGCTAGACAACCTTTAATACTTACAACTCAATACCCATAACCTACAACTGGGTCATCTATTTTATTAATAACATTTAAATAGAAAGATATTTGAAAACAATAAATAACATATAAAAAATTATACCATGAGAACCTTACTACTAGTCATCACCTTTATTTTCACAATGAACATTACCGCACAAACGTTATACGAAAAAGGTATGAACAAAGCTTTTGCTTTATGGGACCAACAAAAGAATACCGAAGCATCTCAACTTTTTGAAAGAATTTCAGCTGCAGAAACCGATAATTGGTTACCACCATATTATGTAGGTTTAATTGAAATTGTAAGCAGTTTTGGATTAAAAGATGAAACAGAATTGAATGCAAAACTTACTAGGGCTAAAGAATTTTTAGATGCAGCATCGGCAGTTTCAGAAAACAATCCAGAAATCATGATATCCTATGCGCTCTTAAATACAGCATATATAGCTTTTGACGGTGCTAAGTATGGTATGACCTTGTCTGGAGAGAATGCAGCTATTTATCAAAAAGCTTTAAGTATTGCACCAAACAATCCAAGAGTGGTCTTAAGCAAAACCGAGTGGGACATGGGCGCAGCTAGGTTCTTTGGCAAATCAACAGTTCCATTTTGTAAAGATATTGAACGTGCCATCACATTATTTGAAGCAGAAAAACAAACCATACCTTACTACCCATATTCTGGTTTAGAAAGAGCAAAAGCCATTTCCACAGAATGCAAAAAAGAAACCTCTCCTAAAAATTAGGAGAGGTTTTCCTTAAAATAAATCAATTAAGGCAACTTATAAGATATAGTCTGTACTCACAAAATTGGACAGTTTAGCCTCTAATAAATTTTCAATAATATCGGTATTTAATTCGTTATCCTTAAATGCAACGAATGTTCTTATTGAAAATGAGCGTAAGGCATCATGCACACTTAAAGTTGCCTGGGCAGAGTCTTTTCTTCCGGTAAACGGATAAACATCTGGTCCCCTTTGGCAAGAGCTGTTCAAATTAACACGACATACCAAGTTCACCAAAGTATCTATCAGCGGTGAAAGCGCATACACATCTTTACCGAACAAGCTTACTTGTTGACCATAATTACTTTCTGCCATGTCATCTAAAGGTTCTTCAATATCCGTAAAAGGTACGATAGGAATAATAGGACCAAATTGCTCTTCTTGATATACACGCATTTCTTTGGTCACAGGATATAGCACCGCTGGCCAAATGTAATTATCAAAATGTTGACCGCCTTTTTTATTAATGATCTTAGCACCTTTAGAAAGCGCATCATCAATAAGTCCTTGTATGTAAGCTGCTTTATCAGGTTCAGGCAAGGGAGTAAGTTTGACACCATCTTCCCAAGGATTTCCGAATTTTAGCTCGTCTACTTTCTTTGCAAAGTTTTTATTGAAATCGGCCCTGATATCTTCATGAACATAAACCACTTTTAAAGCGGTACAACGCTGCCCATTAAATGACAATGTTCCGGCCAAACATTCATTAATGGTTAGGTCCAAATCAGCGTCAGGTAATATAATAGCAGGATTTTTTGCTTCTAACCCAAGAACTAATCGTAATCTATTGCTTTTTGGATGCTGATCTTGTAAAGCATTGGCAGATTTACTATTACCAATTAATGCTAACACATCTACCTTACCGGTTTGCATAATGGGCGCGGCAACCGTTCTACCACGACCGAACAATACATTTACTACCCCTTTAGGAAAGCTTGTTTGAAAAGCCTCTAAAAGTGGTGTAATCAACAGAACACCGTGTTTAGCAGGTTTAAAAATGGTGGTATTGCCCATTATAATTGCAGGAATAAGTAATGCAAATGTTTCGTTCAATGGATAGTTATAAGGTCCCAAACATAAAACAACCCCTAAAGGTCCTCTCTTAATATGGGCATACACGCCATCATGCTTTGTAAACTTTGCTGCGTCTCTATCTAACTGCTTATAATCTTCAATGGTATCTTCAATATACTCTACCGTTCTATCAAACTCTTTTTGAGAGTCCGGCAATGACTTTCCAATTTCCCACATTAAAAGTTTTACTACCTCTTGTCTTTTCGTTTTCATCTTTGAAACGAAAACCTCCATACATTCAATACGATCTTTTACATGCATGGTGGGCCAAACCCCTTGACCTTTGTCATACGCCTTTAAAGCTCCGTCTAAAGCTTCGAGCGCTTCCGCCTCTTGTAGGTCTGGAATACTGCCTAATAATGTTGGCTTATATTCTTTAGTTGAAGAGATTGTAGAGTATACATTTGTGGTATCTCCTTTCCATTCTTTTAGTTCTCCGTTGACCAAATATTGTTTTTGATCTATAGTTGATGTAATTTGAAATTCTTCTGGAATTTTAATATCGCTCATCTCTTTTTATATATTGTACTATGATTGATAAATGTATTATAGAACGGCACTCCAAAACTACAGAAAACCGAATCTAACATATTAAAAGTAGTTTAAACCAAATACTCAAACAAATCCGGTTTATCATTTATATAATCGCCATAGAAATTGTTATTTTTCATACGCTCGATCAATGGTTGTAAATCATCTGGGTGCTTTAATTCTATACCTACGACTGCCGGTGCATTCTCCCTGCTGGATTTTTTAGAGTATTCAAAATGGGTAATATCATCGGTTTCCCCTAAAATATCTACCACAAATTCTTTTAAAGCTCCCGGTCTTTGAGGAAATCTAATAATAAAATAATGCTTCAATTTGGCATATAATAAAGCTCTCTCCTTAATCTCCGCAGTTCTCGTAATATCATTATTACTGCCCCCTATAATGCAAACCACATTCTTGCCTACTATTTCTTCTTTGTATTTTTCCAATGCGGCAATAGATAATGCCCCCGCAGGTTCTACTACAATAGCGTCTCTATTATACAGATCCAAAATAGTCTGACAAACTTTACCTTCATCAACCGTAATCATATCATCCAAATAATAATTACAGATAGGAAATGTGAGGTCACCAACCCTTTTAACAGCAGCCCCATCAATAAATTTATCAATATTATCTACGGTAATCACTGCACCAGAATCGATTGCCGATTTCATAGAAGGAGCACCTTTGGGTTCTACCCCAATAATTTTGGTATTAGGAGATAGTTGACTAAATACACTAATAAGACCAGATGCCAATCCACCACCACCTATACATACGAACAGGTAATCAATTGGCTTTTTTGCCTGCTCTATAAGTTCTAAACCAACAGTAGCCTGACCTTCAATAATCTTAGGGTCATCAAATGGATGGACAAATATTTTACCGGTTTGATCACCATGTATTTTAGCTGCCAAGGATGAATCGTCAAACGTATCACCTTGCAACACTACTTCTACCCAATCACCACCAAAAAGCTTGGTTTGTTCCACTTTTTGTTTGGGTGTAACCGATGGCATGTAAATGGTACCCTTGATTTTTAAATGACAACAAGCAAAAGCTACACCTTGGGCATGATTTCCAGCACTGGCACATATAACCCCTTTACCCCTTTCTTCCTCTGTTAAAGAACTAATTTTATTAAAAGCTCCTCTAATTTTATACGACCTTACCCTTTGTAGATCTTCTCTTTTTAAACGAATTTGACAATTAAACTCTTTGGACAATCTAATACTGTCTGTTAACGGCGTAATTTCTGAAATTTCTGAAATAATCTGTGCCGCTTGCAAAACATCTTCTAAAACTGGAAAATACTCCGGTTTGTTCCCTTTCATATCTTTTTCTTCGCTATTAATAATTTATCATTAATGCATAAAACCGAAATTGTCCGCTTAAGTAATGCCCATTAATTCTGCAAGAGCAAAAGTGCTTGCAGATTTGAACATACCCAACCGGACAATCAGTAAGATTACCTTAAGTTATTGATACCTAAACTATAGGCTTCATTGCTGTCATAGACTCACGCAAACGTGCTCCTACTATTTCTACCGGATGCTCACGCAATGCTTTGTTCACTGCAATCAATTGGGCGTTATCTACATCATTATCTATATCCGAAGAGAAATTTTTACCGATAACATCAGTTTCAATATTCTTCATAAAATCAGTCAACAATGGCTTACAAGCATGATCGAACAAGTAACAACCATATTCCGCAGTATCTGAAATTACACGATTCATCTCGAACAATTTCTTACGTGCAATAGTATTTGCAATTAATGGCGTTTCATGTAAAGACTCATAATAAGCAGACTCAGCAATAATACCAGACTCTGTCATTGCCTCAAAAGCCAGCTCTACACCTGCTCTTACCATGGCAACCATTAATACACCGTTATCATAAAATTCTTGTTCTGTAATCTCTTGACTACCTGCAGGAGTTTTTTCAAAAGCAGTTTCACCAGTTGCAGCTCTCCAAGTCAATAAATTCTTATCATCATTTGCCCAGTCTTCCATCATAGTTTTAGAGAAATGACCGGTCATAATATCATCCATATGTTTTTGGAACAATGGCCGCATAATATCCTTCAACTCTTCTGAAAGTTCAAAAGCCTTAATCTTAGCAGGATTTGAAAGACGGTCCATCATATGCGTAATACCGCCGTATTTCATACCTTCGGTAATAGTTTCCCAACCGTATTGTATCAATTTAGATGCATAACCGGCATCAATACCTTTCTCAACCATTTTATCAAAACAAAGTATAGAACCAGTTTGTAGCAGACCACAAAGAATAGTTTGCTCACCCATTAAATCTGATTTTACCTCAGCAACAAAAGAAGACTCCAGAACACCGGCTCTATGTCCACCAGTACCCGCAGCATATGCTTTTGCCTGTGCCAAACCTTTACCTTCCGGATCATTTTCCGGGTGAACCGCAATTAATGTTGGAACACCAAATCCTCTTTTATACTCCTCTCTAACTTCAGAACCAGGACTTTTTGGCGCTACCATGATTACGGTTAGATCTTTACGAACTTGAGTACCTTCTTCCACGATATTGAAACCATGAGAATAAGAAAGGGTAGCTCCTTTTTTCATTAATGGCATAACCGCACCTACTACAGCTGTATGCTGCTTATCTGGCGTAAGGTTTATAACGACGTCAGCAGTAGGAATCAATTCTTCATATGTACCTACCGTAAAACCGTTCTCAGTTGCATTGATAAAAGATTGTCTTTTCTCTTTTATTGCAGCATCACGTAGTGTATAAGCAATATCCAAACCAGAATCTCTCATGTTCAACCCTTGGTTAAGCCCCTGAGCACCACAACCTACGATAACAATTTTTTTGCCTTTTAAAGCATTTACACCATCAGCGAACTCAGACGATTCCATGAAGCGACATTTTCCAAGTTGCGTTAACTGATCTCTTAATGATAGCGTATTAAAATAATTGGCCATTTTATATTTACTTTATTTGATTTATGTTATAATTCTTTTATTTAAACTCTTTTAGCAAAGCGGAAATCTTCATTTCATCTTTTGTCACTGAAATACGCCCAGAGCGTACAAATTGCATAATGCCATATGGTTTTAGTTGGTCATGCATTTGATCAATTTCATTTCTTCTCCCGCTTTTTGCAATGACAAAGAAATCTCTTGAAACCGTGACAATCTGTGCATTATTATCCTTTATAATATTTTGAATTTGACGCTCGTCAAACAACAGTCCCGATGCTATTTTAAACAATGCAGACTCCTGATAAATAGTCTCGTCATCCGTATGATAATACGCCTTAATAACTTCGATTTGTTTTTCGATTTGTCCAACAATATTGTGTACCCATTTTTCTGTTGTATGTGCTACAATTGTAAATTTAGAAACATCGTCAATTTCCGATTTAGAAACATTTAAGCTCTCAATATTAATATGTCTCTTTAAGAATATACCCGATATTCTATTTAACAACCCAACGTTATTCTCTGAGTATACTGAGATTGTAAACCATTTATTTTCCATAAGCTTTCATTACCTACTCCTTAAAAAGGATTTTATGGTATTGTTATTATTAATCTTTACTAATTTTTTACAGCCATTATTACACCTGTTGACCAATTTAATTTGGTCAATGTCAAGTCTTCGCGTTTCTCCAAATACGCAACCAATGACTTTACATTCTCCTCATGCCCTTCTGGCCAGTTAGGTTGTTTGGTCATATCATCCACGATATAAAACCCGCCAACCTTGACTAAATCCAGAACCTCATCTATCTCACTATACTTTCCTGGCCAGGCATCGGCAAAAATTAAATCGAATTTTTCACCGGTGTAACCTTTTATCCACTCTGTCCCATTTTCACAAATAAGTTCAACTCTCTGGTCATCACCAAAGTAATTTTCGGCAATGGCTGTCAACTGTTGATCATTATCTATGGAAATCAAAAAAGAATCAGTATCCATACCGTCAATCATCCAAGAAAGGCTTAACCCAATACCAGTTCCAATTTCTAAAAATCTACCATTAGGTTTTGAAGCAATCAAGGTCTTAAGAAAACTTCCTATATATAGATCAGAAGGCATTGTAAATCCAATTTCTTCAGATTTACGTACAATAGAGCTATGTACTTTTGGAATATCAAGTATGATGCTATCGTTCATGAGGTTATTGATTGTTCTAATTTACTTTAAACGCACTTCAGACACAGAAGCTCCAGAAGGAATCATTGGAAAAACATTATCCTCTTGCTCTACCTTTACCTCTAAAAAGTATGGTTTATCCGAAGCCATCATTTCCTGTATCGTAGATTTTAAATCTTTACGTTCAGATATGCGCTTTGCCTCAATACTATATCCTTCGGCTATTTTAACGAAATCCGGATTTACCATTACGGTAGATGCATATCTCTTATCAAAAAATAACTCTTGCCATTGACGTACCATACCTAAATGCTCATTATTAAGCACTACAATCTTAACTGGAAGGTTATGCTGAAATATAACACCTAATTCTTGAATGGTCATTTGATAACCACCATCACCAATAATAGCTACTACTTCCCTATCCATAGCACCCATTTTAGCTCCAATTGCAGCCGGTAAAGCAAAGCCCATGGTACCTAATCCGCCAGAAGTAATATTACTTTTAGACTGTGAAAACTTAGCATATCTACACGCAATCATTTGATGCTGACCTACGTCTGATACTATCACCGCCTTATTATTTGAAGCTAAATTAATTTCCTCAATAACTTCACCCATAGTCAACCCTTCTTTGGTAGGATGAATGTCATTTTTTATAATGGTATCGAATTCAATTTTGTATTTCTCCTTAAACATATTATGCCAAGCCTTATGCTTATTTTCATTAAGCAATGGCAAAATCAAGCCTAAAGTCTCTTTTGAGTTACCCAGCACTGCAACATCTGCATGTACATTTTTATTTACCTCTGCAGGATCAATTTCAAAGTGAATAACTTTTGCTTGTTTGGCGTAATCTTCTAATCTACCCGTTACACGATCGTCAAAACGCATACCAATGGCAATTAACAAATCGCACTCATTGGTCAGTAAATTAGGTCCATAATTACCATGCATACCAACCATACCCACATTTAATGGATGTGCAGTATCTAATGCAGAGGCACCCATAATGGTCCAAGCGGCAGGAATCCCTGTTTTCTCAACCAAGGTTTTCAACTCGTTTTCCGCTTTACCAAGAATAACACCTTGCCCCCATACTATAAATGGTTTTTTAGCATTGTTTATTAATTCTGCCGCTGCCTCAATTGCACTCATTTCTGGCTTAGGCACTGGCTTATAACTTCTTACTCCAACACATTTCTCATAGGAGAAGTCCAGCTCATCTATTTGAGCATTTTTTGTAATATCTACTAAAACCGGACCGGGTCTGCCAGATTTGGCAATATAAAAAGCCTTAGCCATAACTTCTGGAATTTCAGAAGCTTCGGTCACTTGATAATTCCATTTAGTCACAGGGGTAGAAATACCTATAATATCAGTTTCTTGAAAAGCATCGGTACCCAATAAATGTCTTGTTACCTGACCAGTGATACATACCATTGGAGTAGAATCTATCTGCGCATCTGCAAGACCGGTAACCAAATTGGTTGCTCCAGGACCAGAGGTGGCAATAGCAACACCTACTTTACCGGAAACACGAGCATAACCTTGAGCGGCGTGTGTAGCACCTTGCTCATGTCTTGTTAAAATATGATCGAGCTTATCTTGAAATTTATATAACTCATCATAGACGGGCATAATAGCCCCACCAGGGTAACCATACATTGTTTCAACACCTTCTGCTAATAAACAATGGATTATTGCCTCTGCCCCAGAAACTCTAATGGTATTCTTGGAACCTGTACCTTTTTTCTTCTCTTTTACTGTTTCCATAATTAATAATCAAATTCAAGTATGCGCATTACAGCCACAATTACCCGATATTACGTACTTACTAGAACTCATTAAATTCTAGCCAATATTTTTTTAAAACTCATCGGTTACACAACCTTGTGCAGCAGAGGATACGGAACGAGCATATTTGTACAATACTCCTTTTTTAAACTTTAAAGCTGGCTCTACCCATGCTTCTTTACGCTTTGCCAATTCCTCAGCTGACACTTCTACATTAATAGAATTTGTTTCTGCGTCTATCGTAATTGTATCCCCATCCTTAACTAAGGCAATAGTACCACCTTCTTGTGCTTCTGGCGAAATATGCCCTACTACAAAACCGTGTGTACCTCCTGAGAAACGACCGTCTGTAATTAAGGCCACATCTTTACCTAAGCCTGCACCCATAATGGCTGCTGTAGGTTTTAGCATTTCAGGCATTCCTGGACCTCCTTTAGGACCTTCATATCTAATGACGACAACATTCCCTTTTTCCACTTTACCTCCGCGTATCGCATCATTGGCATCATACTCACTATTAAATACTTTTGCAGTTCCTTTAAACAACAAACCTTCTTTTCCTGTAATTTTTGCTACAGAACCATTCTCTGCCAAATTACCATATAACATTCTTAAATGCCCTGTTGCCTTAATTGGTTTATCTAAAGGCATAATAACATCCTGACCTTCTTCCAAATCTGGAACACTTTCTAAATTTTCCGCTAAAGTCTTTCCTGTTACCGTTAAACAATCTCCATGTAAAAGACCATTTTTTAATAAGTACTTTAATACAGCTGGTATACCACCTATTCTATGAACATCTTCCATTAAATATTTACCACTAGGTTTTAAATCTGCAATAAATGGTGTAGTATCACTAATATGCTGAAAATCTTTTAGCGTAAAATCTATGTCTGCAGCTCTTGCAATAGCCAAGAAATGTAATACGGCATTGGTAGAACCTCCCATAATGGTTACTAGACGTATAGCATTCTCCAAAGACTTACGGGTAACAATATCCAGAGGTTTAATATCTTTTTCAATAAGAATTCGCATTTGTTTTCCTGCCGCAATACACTCTTCTTCTTTATTGTTGCTGATTGCAGGGTTAGAAGAATTATATGGCATAGACATTCCTAGCGCTTCTATAGCGGAAGCCATTGTATTTGCCGTATACATACCACCACAAGCACCAGCTCCCGGTATGGATTTTTTAATGATGGATTTATAATTTTTCTCGTCCATGGTACCAGCTACTTTCTCTCCCCATGCCTCGAACGCAGAAACAATATCCAACTTTCTATCCTCATGACATCCAGATGCTATTGTACCCCCATACACTAAAATTGCAGGACGGTTTAAACGTAACATTGCCATTAATGCACCTGGCATGTTCTTATCACAACCTACAACCGTTACCAATGCATCATAAGACATGCCTTGTACAACGGTTTCCATAGAATCTGCAATAATATCCCTTGACGGTAATGAAAAACGCATTCCTGGTGTACCCATAGAAATACCATCACTAACACCAATAGTATTAAAAATTAAACCTACAGTTTCTTTAGAGTTAACTCCCTCTTTAACCAACTTTGCCAAATCATTTAAGTGCATATTACAAGGGTTACCTTCATAACCTGTACTTGCAATACCAACTAATGGCTTATTAAAATCCTCATCTTTAAAACCTATTGCATATAGCATTGCTTGTGCTGCTGGTTGTGTTGGATCTTGAGTAACGTTTTTACTGTATTTATTTAATTCCATAATATAAATCTCGTATGCTTATCTTGATTTTCTAATACCGTTAAACCAAAGATAAAAGTTTATAAAAATTTCAGTTTTTAACAATAATGGTCAATACAAATTCATTTTAACAAAAAACTACCTAAACAATTTATAATCAAGTATTTAAACAATGATTATATATCATATTCAATACTTTAAAACTGTTCCATATTCATAGTAAACCACAAAAAAAACCTGCATCAAATAAATCTGATACAGGTTTTCTAAAATTATGAAAAGCTATATCATCCCTGTTTAGGAATGACGATGACTACTTCAAAAATTGATTTCAATAAATTCATATTACAATAGTAATAAAAAATACTTCAATAGATACCCGCTTAACAAAAAAGGGGTGAAAAGTATTAAATTAAACTAATTTAATACTAATACGATCTCCACCTTTCTTTTGTGCCAATATACAAATAGACCTATCCGTTAACTGAATAACTCTAGGATAACCACCCGTTGTT
Organism: Maribacter sp. 1_2014MBL_MicDiv; assembly: GCF_001865655.1. NCBI lineage: Bacteria > Pseudomonadati > Bacteroidota > Flavobacteriia > Flavobacteriales > Flavobacteriaceae > Maribacter > Maribacter sp. 1_2014MBL_MicDiv. The sequence continues at coordinate 3,782,039 of NZ_CP011318.1, read as the reverse complement.
TGACCATCTTTCATTAACACGATCAATTTACCCGCAGGAGTTAACTGAACCGTACCAGGTAATGTAGCAGAAGTTAACATGGATATAGCATGTGGAGTAATTGTTTCTGTTAACTGATAAGCCATTCTATTGTTCTCATGGGCCACTGTAAAGGTTTTAGAAAAAATTTCTTCCAATTGTCTATCGTTTAAAATATCAAACTCGGGTCCTTTAGTGACTTCTAAAACATCAACATCCAAAAAGCAATCAACTTTTATCTCTGATATTTTTGGCTCAAACAACTGTTGGGCATTAAAAGGAACGATGTCATTATCTATTAATCTAGCGAACTTTGTAAGGGGCTTATAAAACGATCTACTACCTAAAACTTCTTTAACAGAAAAACCTTCCTTTACTCCCAAATAAGACCTAAAGCCTTTTTCCAGTTTTCCAAAGGATAGAATATCCCCTACAGCTATCTGGTAAACTTTATAATTTTTTATGGGCAAATTATTAAGAGTGGCGGACATTTCTGCACCACCGATAGCCATATAGGTATCTTCTTCAAAAATAAGGGTTGGTCCTGTCATCGTAATTTCCAACACTGCTGCAGATGCTTTATTCTCCAATAAAGAATTTATCTTAAACACAGACATATCATCCATTACACCAGACACTGGCACACCCTTGTCCCTTAAGCCAAATCTACCTGAGTCTTGTATGGTAGTATAAAAACCCGCTTTTAAAACTTTAAGCATCCAATTTAATTTTTTCAGGTTTATAAATACCTACCTCTACTTCTATTTTATGAAGCTCATGTTCTGCCTTGGATATCTCAAAAAACTCAACTTTATCCCCAACACTCACAAAACATGGGTTATCTTTTGATGCATCAAAAATTGGCACTGGACAATTACCAATAATATTCCACCCACCTGGTGATTCTTGCGGATAAATGCCAGCTTGTTTACCTGCAACTCCAACTGCTCCTTTAATTACTTTTGGTCTTGGTATAGCCTTTCGCGGTAGCTCAAGCTCACTATTTATTCCTCCCAAATACATGAAGCCAGGCAAAAACCCAATACCGTATACCGTATAAGTACTACCAGTATGCAAGTCTATTATTTCACGTTTGGTTTTATTTAATTGCCCTGCAACGTCTTCCAAGTCTAAACCAAACTCAAGATCGTAGGTTACAGGCAGTCTCCATAAAAATCTATCCGGTTTAACAGATTCCTTCAAATTAGCGTACCAATTTTGTATATCCACAGACATTTTTTCAAAGTCTATTTCCTTCTTTCTATTCAATATCAAAAGTGAATTGTAAGCCGGCACCAATTCCCAGTCCATCTCCTTTAAAGCCTCACTATTAAGAAATGTTTGAAATTGTAGTATTTTTTCAAGTATGAGCTCACTAACTTCATTTGGCCATTCAATTAATAAAGAATGTGTACCAAAAGGTTTTATATCTATTTTAGGGGAATTCACGGCTTTACTTATAGATTATGTTCTGACAAATACTCTGTAATATACGTTAAAATTTGTAATGCAGAAGGTGTGTCACCATGAATACAAAAGGTATCTGCATACATAGGCAAACTTTTACCTGAAACAGTTTTCACCTTCTTATTTTTGTGCATATATAGAATATGAGCCAGTACTTCTTCCCCATTATTCAACAGGGCGTTTTTTTCTTTCCTCGTTACTAGGCTCAAATCATCATTATAATTTCTATCAGCAAAGGCTTCTACTAAAATCCTAAACCCATTTTTTTCAGCCAACCTTTGAATGACACTATAATAAGGAACATACAAAAATGTTGAGTTCCTAAAACCTGCAATAGACTCTAAAAAAATTTCAGCTAAGGTTTCATTTTTAGCTATATCATTATATAAAGCTCCGTGTGGTTTTATGTGATGTAAATCAACACCAGCCTGTTCCCGGGCGTTATTGAATACCTCCATTTGAGATCTGATACTTGCAATTAAATCTTCCTTTGAAATTTGCAATGAAACACGACCAAAATTCTTTCTATCCGGATATGAAGGATGCGCACCTACCTTAACGTTATATGATTTAGATAAATCTAGACACTTTTTAATGGTATCTATAGAACCCGCATGAGCTCCACAAGATATATTGCAAGAACTAATAAGGGGAAACAATTCACTTTCATTACCTACACCCTCACCAACATCACAATTAATATCTATGGTATTGTTCATATTACATTATACCTATTACCGTTAAAATACTTTTTGCACCCAATACAACAGAAAGAAGAATAATAAGTAAGCCAAACACATTTTGCGACCAGGTGTTTTTATATTTCCCCATTACACCAACTCTGTTCACAACCCACAGCAAAAACACTGCAATGATGGGTAATAAAAGTCCGTTCGTAATTTGTGCAAATTTTATAATCTCAATAGGTTTAATTCCAAAAGAAAGAAAGAAAACTCCAAGGAATAAAATCACCATCCAAATCATCCGAAATTTAAAATCCTTAAGACCAGCGTTCCACCTAAAGCAACTATTAGCAACATATGCGGCAGCCAAAGGTGCGGTTATTGATGAAGTAATACCTGCAGCAAACATACCAATACCTAAAAAATACAAAGCAGCAGAACCGTATAAAGGATCAAGTGCTTTAGCCATACCCATAATGTTATTAACCTCTAAAGAATTAATGGCCGCGGCAGATATTATAATACTAATTGAAACAAGACCGCCCAATATAATAGAAACCATAGTATCTCTTTTAGCTAAATTGAGATCATCTTTTGATTTCCATTTTTCACTGACCAGTGCTGCATGTAAAAAAAGATTATAAGGTACAACAGTAGTACCGACCAATGCAATGATGGTAAGAATACCGTTTTTAGGAACCGAAGGCACTAATAAGCCTTTTAACAGCTCCCACATATTGGGCTTAGTCAAAATTGCGGTCATTACAAATGATAAACTCATGATCAATACCAGCACTATAAATACTTTTTCCAGGGCTTTATAACTACCTAAGAACAATAGTACAAAAGCCAATCCACCAAGAACAAAAGGGTATAAACTACTATAGCTAGTACCAAACAAGGCTTCCATTCCTAAAGTTGCACCACCAATATTACCCGCTTCATATGAAGCATTACCTATAATAATTGCAGAAAATATTAAGGCAATGACACTATTTCTAATAATTGGATTATGGAGTTCTTGCCTAATGACATCTGCCAAACCTTTTTGGGTTACAATACCTAAGCGGGCAGACATTTCTTGCAAAATAAAGGTTGCTATTATTGATAACAGCATAGCCCACAGCAAATTAAAACCAAAATCTACCCCTGCCAAGGTACAAGCCGTAACTGTACCAGGACCAATAAAAGCAGCCGCTACCAGAACCCCTGGACCTAATTTTTTAAACATATGTCAATTTTTCATTCTTGTAAATATAATTGGTAAAATTGACTTTGCTCACCATACTTAAAATCATTTTCACCACAATTTTAACATTTTAAAATACCGTTAATCTAAAAAATTGCAGTTCGTCTAAAACTTGGGCGCCTTTCATCGAGTTTACATAATAATCCTAAAATAACAGGGTTATAGCTATCCCCAAACCTTAAACTTAACCTATTAATGATTTGCTTAGAATGTAAAAAAGAACTTGGTTACTTAGATCATAAAAATGCCATGGAGAGCGCAGGTGTAGAGCTTTGCTCAAAGCACCATGAACGTATTAAGTTACTAATCAACAAACACAATACACCTTTAGAGGCCATACAACTTTATTATGCTTTAAAAGAAGCTGGTGTAAACTCTATGTTAGAATGGTGGGACGGTAAAAAATCTATAGATATAGCCATCTCACGTGTAAAACTAAATATTGAAATTGATTCTGAATATGATAAGCTGACCGAGCATGAAGCTATAAACAATTTAGAAGAAGCAATGCACTCCTTTAAAAATGGATTTACAACCATTAGAATTCCCCATATTGTTGTAAGGTATTATCTAAGTGAGACCGTAAACAATATCATTGGAATAATGGAAGGTCTAAAAGCCAACATCAAAGTGATCAATTAAAAAAACGGAATATGGAAAATTCTAAAAAAGCATATAAAAATCCGATCAGGGCGGCAATAGCCTCCCTATTGATCGGTATGGTAATGCGCATAATTCACTGGCCCTTTTCAAAAGGAATTATATTTATTTCCTTTGCTGCCATTCTGATACTTTACGCCCTTCGCTTTTTTAAAAAGGAAGAAAAAAAGTCAGTGGATCTAATTAAAATGGCCTTAGTTCTTTTTTGGACAACAAACGGTCTTTTAACGATTTTAGATTTTACCCATACCCTATTTTTTCAAATTGGCACAGCTTTTACATTTATTGCTTGGTTCGCCATGGAGGGCACGTCGTATTTTATGTCAAAAGAAGGTGACGCAAAAAATAGCATAACAGAAATCATTTGGAATTTTGTAATGGTTATTGGCGTGTTAACCCTTATATGCGGTGGTCTTATGCACTTACTAAACTGGGAATACTCGATACCAACGCTGACCTTAGGTCTTACCATTGTAACAAGTTATATCCTTAGGGATATTTTTACTGCACCAAAAAAGAACAAGGACGACATAAATAATGAAGAGCTATACTCTTAGCTAAAAATTTTATCATTTACAATTTTACCCCAACCAACCCTCTCTGTCGAGTGAACGGTATTGAATGGCCTCTGAAATATGATTTCCGTTCAATGCCTGCTCACCGGCTAAGTCGGCTATAGTCCTTGCCACCTTTAAAATCCTATCATACGCTCTTGCCGATAAGTTTAACCTTTCCATGGCATTTTTCAATAATGCCTTAGATTTATCATCAAGTTTACAATATTCACGAATTTGTTTGGTATTCATTTGAGCATTGTAATGTACATTCTCCAGCTCATTAAAACGCTTTGTTTGAATTTCGCGAGCCACTGTAACTCGTTTTCTGATATCTACACTACTTTCCCCTTTTCGTTCTTCGGATAGTTTTTCAAATGGTACCGGAGTTACCTCAATATGAATATCTATACGATCTAATAACGGTCCCGATATTTTACTTAAATACCGCTGCATTTCTGCAGGTGAAGAAGTTACCGGAGCATCTGGATCATTAAAATACCCACCCGGACTTGGGTTCATACTTGCCACCAACATAAAACTACTTGGGTAGGTAACCGTAAAGCGTGCACGTGAAATAGTTACTTCCCTATCTTCTAAAGGTTGGCGCATTACCTCTAGCACACCTCTCTTAAATTCTGGTAATTCATCTAAGAATAAAACCCCGTTATGAGATAGTGAAATTTCTCCCGGTTGCGGGTAAGCTCCGCCTCCTACCAGTGCTACATCAGATATAGTTTATAATGTGGCATTAATTTATTTTAAGATGAAGGATTTTTTATAGCTAATTACTTAGGAATAAAAACAAACTCTTAATAAAAAAATAGCTTTATGATTCTGACAAACATTTTACCGTATTCATAAACTGTTTACTCTGATAAGATGAAAAATCTTTTTCAACGTAACTTTTTGAAGTCCAAACCCTCATAGTTTCAATTTCTTTTGAAGCAAGTTCTTTCATTTGTTTATTCTTTCCAAATATACCTCCAAAATATAAAGTCATTTTAGCTTCACAATTGAATTTTCCATTATTATAAAGTTCGAGTCTAGAGCCATCTCTAAAAAGAATATTTACTTTATTATCATCATCCATGCAATTACCTGCACCAACCGCCTGTATTACTACAATAGTGGAATTAGCACCATTCAAAGCATATATCCCCAACCCATTTTTACCTCCGTCATTGGAAATTATAAGTGTCTCAGTTGCGGCAGTCGATGACTTTCCTGTCATTTTATCTACAGTTGTTTCTATTATATCTGAGCATTCTAAACTATAGTCAGATGCATCAACATCTTCTTCAGTTTTATATTCCCAAGTACCATCATCATTTAAAATAACAACTTTCCCATTATCCGTTGTTGCATTAACCTGCGAAAAGGAAAATTCAGAAAGAAAAAAACATAGCATTATTGTAGAATAATATTTTAACATTTGTATAAAATTTAAATAATAATAAATTAAAAAACTCTTAAAGTGCTTTCTTTATACAAAAGAAAATAATTGGTTTTAAATAGTTTTACGGTAAACCGTAATGGCTGAAATTTATTTCAGATTTGTATTATAAAATATAACCTGGTATTAATTATCTACCATTTTAACTTCTACATATTTTTTTTTATTAATTAATGCTATAATCAAAATATAGTTCTATTATATTTTTAAATAATCAGTCTTCAAAATAAATATAGTCTTCAAAATACTCTCTTAAGTTATTGTCACAAACGTAGATATAAGTACCTTTTATTCCTCGATACATCAGAGTCTTATAAATATTAATAATAAAGTCTTTTAAAATTTCTATGTCCTTTACACCAACCATACCTTTTGAATCAAAGTATTGACTTTTATCTATTTCAATTTCCTGAGTTTCTTTGTTAAATTTTATTTCATTTCCAAATATTATACCTGCATAATTCAAGTCATAACCTTGAGTGGTGTGAATACAACCTATCTCGGTTAAGTCCGTAGTGCTATTAATCCAATCATGAGCTACCCGGTTCCAAGTCAAACTTATTCCATCAATAATAGCATCCGGTTTGTTTGAATTTTTAGAAACCCATTTCCAGCTATATCCTGCCATCATTCGACATAAACCAAACTTCTCCTCTCTTTGCTCCAAATGACCTATCATCATAGGAAGAGACCTGAAAATTTTTAAATCGTAATTTTTACTTTCAAATTTTTTATCGCCTTTAGAAAGTTTTGTATTCAATAAGTCGTCAATGAAGTCCATATAATCTACTCCTCCCTTAGACCTTAGTTGAGACGTTAATTTGATTTTTTCTGTTTCATTTAATTTCTTGATACTTAAGAAAACATCTTTATGAATATCGCTAGGTCTTATGGATTGTGCTTGATCATAAAATAGTAATTGATGTTTACTACTTTTAAGTATCCAATCTAATTCCGTTCCTTCATTTCCAAGCCCTAACGCTTTGTTGTTTGCATCGTGACTTCTATAATTTGTAATACCAAAACGTCTTTTAAGTCTATGAGCTTCATCTACAATTAAAACATCATAATCTTTTTTCAATACATCGGAAGGCCCTAAAACCATTGAAGATTTCAGACCCTTAACATTTTTAAAAACTTCCTTTATCGTTTTTCTTAACGAAACCATTGGTACAACTAGACCTATTGAAAGGTTTTCCTTTTGATTTTGTATTTCTTGAACTAATTGCAACTCCTGCAACGATTCTCCTTCCAAATCTTCATAATCTTCAATATCAAATTTCGTTAACAATAATTTAATTAGATAAACCGCTAATATAGTTTTGCCCGTGCCCGCTGAGCCTTCAACAAAAACTGTACTATTATCTTTATTCAAGAGAATTTTCAAATAGAGTCTGACTGCATTGTGTTGGTCTAAGGTTAAGGCCTTGTAAGGAGAGTATTTGAACAAATCAGAATTATCAATATCTAAAATATTCTTAGTAACTACTCTTTGAAGTTTTAAATTCTCCCATATATTTTCAAATACTTTGTGATACTGATTTTTTTGATAATAATTATGATCTGCAATACCTGCATTACCATTTAACAAAACAAACATTCCATCAGCAACCATATATTTAATTAGATTAGATTCAATATCTAATGCCGCTGATTTATTGAAGTTTTGACTTGATATTATATAAACATATTTAAGCCGTTTCTTTTCAGGGTGAGATAAATGGCTCAACATTCTACTTAAAGCACTTGTAGACTCTCCTACGTATGCAATAGAACGTTTTAAATCGTAAAGTATATAAACTATTGGATAAGAATTTTTAACATGATAATCATCTTCAATTCTTTCTATATAAAGTTTATCAAAAAGATAATTAGCAACTCTAAAATCAGAAGGAGAAATATTACCCATAAATTATAAGGCATTATATTTTTTAGCTGTCCCCTTTGCTTTTGAAACCGGATATTTTTCAGAATTTTTTAGCAATTTTTTATTAACGATGTCTGAAATATCTAAATCATGTTTTTCAGCTAACAAAAGTCCATAAGAGAATATATCTGCTAATTCCTCTTCTAATTTTTCTTTGTCAAATTCCTCATCACCTTTCCATAAAAACAATTCTAGTAGTTCACTGGCCTCAATTGAGATTGCCAAAGCCAAATCTTTAGAGTTATGGAATTGTTTCCACTCTCTTTCATTTCTAAATTCAATTAGCTTATTGATAGTTTCTTTTAATTTATCCATATCAGTATAATTCTTTCCTTTTTAACCCCATTTTTCTCTTAATAGATACCTCATGGGTATTAAATAAATCATAAGTATTTATAACCCCTTCCTCGTAAGCTTTATATTTCTCATAATGAAAATATTTATTATAAATTCCTGACTTAAGAGAAATCTCTATTATTTGGGTATTCTCATAAAAATCATGTCTGATTTTATCAACATAAAACCAATCAGTACCTACTTTTGCTTTTAGAAAGTTTATCGTAATATTCTCCCCTACCCTTGGAATATAACAAAGTTCATTACATTTAAAATATCCTTTGTCACCTTCAAAATAACTTAAATCGAAATATACATCCAATTTACTAAAGCTTAAACTATTTTTTATTTCTTCTCCAAAAAATTCATTGTACAAATCGATTATTAATTTACGTAAACTATGGCTTTTGTAATTTAAAATTTGTTCCATAGATTTTAATGAAGGTAAAGGTTCATTTGAGTCCAAAAACGTACTGGTCATCATATATGATATAATATCTTTATACTTTGGCTCATCACCCAGTAGTCTATTGAGTTGACTTTTGATAAACAATAAATCTAAAAAGGCTCTTTTAACTGAAACTGTTGTACTCATAAGATTAATAATTTACATATGTTATTGTTATACTTAAACTTAAATATTTAATTGCTTTTAAAATTATGGAAAGACTAAAAACATTCATTGAACAAAAAATGAGTATGTCACATATTTATCAGCCAGTAATGATAAAAGTTTTACTTAAAAATGGAGGAATAGCAAATAAAAATTTAATTGCAAAGAACATTTTAAGCTATGATTTTTCACAAGTTGAATACTACGAAGGCATAACCAATAATATGGTAGGTAGAGTACTTCGTAAGAATGAAGTAGTACTAAAGCATAAAAATGTTTTTGAACTTAAAGATTATTCATCTCTAGGAAACAAAGAAATCTCAGAATTAATAACACTTTGTGATCAGAAAATTGAAAATTACATAGCCAAAAGAGGTACTAAAATTTGGGAACACAGAAGGAGAAATAGAAAACCTGTTAAAGGTTCAATAAGATACTTAGTTCTCAAAAGAGCAGATGGAAGATGTGAATTGTGTGGTATTTCTAAGGATGAAAAAGCTTTAGAAGTTGATCATATCACACCAAAGAATAAGAATGGTAAAGACATAATTGACAATTATCAAGCTTTATGTTATACCTGCAATTCAAATAAGAGAGATACTGATGATACTGATTTTAGAAATTTGGGAGTAAAGTATGATTTGCGTGAAACAAACTGTATTTTTTGCAATTATAAAAGAGAAACAATATTGGAAAATGAATTAGCTATTGCATTTTATGATAAATACCCCGTCACTTTAAAACATATTCTCATTATTCCAAAACGACATTGTGAAAATTATTTTAGTTTGTCTCAACCGGAAATAAATGCCATAAACAGATTGACACACGAATTAAAATCCAAACTAATCACAGAAGATAAAACTATTACTGGATTTAATATAGGCTTTAATGTGGGAGAAGATGCTGGTCAAACTGTATTCCATTGCCACATGCACCTCATTCCAAGAAGAAAAAGCGATGTCACCAATCCAAAAGGTGGAATTAGAAATATTATTCCAAATAAAGGCAAATATTAAAATACCAAAAGTGGTAAAATGTCTTCCCGTTCAATAAGTAAGTCATACAATTTATTTAATACAGTTTAATTGCCCTAACTCAAGTTGTAATATATACTTTAGGTAACACATATTTTAAAAGAGATGTTTCTATTTTAAAATTTAAATAACAATTGATTGAATCTCAAAGCCATTCATTAGACTGTATTTCTACAAAGGAAATTATTAAATGTCAAAGCATTTAATTCATCTTCGTTTATAAAAATTAATAACTGTCACTACTAATTCAATACCTCCTCAATAGCTTTGTAATCATGTAAAAAAGGTACTAAACCAAATGTATCTAATACAAAAAGTTAGGAAAGACCTGACTATTACAAACAAGAAATCCAAGGCTGTAACCTCGGATCTCTAAATATTTAGATTATAAATTTCCGTGGATGGTTTTAATAATCTTTTTACAAAGGTATGTAAATATTTAAAGATCAAATTGGTTGCTTCCTAAAGATTTCATAATTGAAATTTTATGAGTAGTATTTTGCAAGAGGTTAAAAGCCTTAGAACAGAAAATGAGATTTTGTTAAAAAAGCAGAATCAAGCTATTGAATTAACGGTAGCTTTAAGGGAAAGAATCGAATCTCTTTTAAATCCTCCTATTCCGGAACACGTGAACATCAAAACAGCATGTATGCTTTTAGGGCGCTCCCATGCAGTTGTATATGGTTATATTAAAGATGCCGGAATACAACCCTCTCAAACTTTAGGGCGTTCAAAATCTTATCGTTATAGCGATATACAAGATATTGCGAATCGTCTAGGAATAAGACTTCAAAAATTATCAGCTTAATGAGCGAACTACTGAAAATTGTTGAAGACATTAAGAATGAATTCAACATAGCTCCAAAAGTTCAATTTTGGAGGGTTAAAAGAAATGCTAAAAAACCCAATCTATATGTAGTTTTACCGGATACACTTGGCTTCATAGCATACTTAAAATCTTTAGGCGTTTGCTTTGAATTTACTAGTAATGAACTAGTTATACAACACAATGGGATTGTCAATAAAATCGAAATAAGCGATTTAAAAAGAATTGTTCAAAAGGATATTCAGAATTTACCCGATGTAAACGAAGAGGGTATTACAAAAGACGAAATCCTTTCAATGGTTATGACTAATGAAGCTAGGTTATTTAAAGTTAAGGGATTATTAGAATTCTTGCCTCTAAGACAATTTGAGTGGATTAAATCGAATGAATCTACTGGATATTTCTTTTATCTAAACGGTGTCGTATGCGTTGAAGCTAGTAAAATTGAAGTAGTGCCTTACAATACTATTAAGGGTCACGTATGGGAATCTCAAATTATAAAAAGAAATTTTGAGTTAACAGAGCCTAAAGGCTCGGATTGGGCGGATTTTCTTTTTAAGGCATCTGGCGAAACGAATGAGCTTATAGCAAATCTAAATGCTTCATTAGGGTACATGTTACATTCTTTCAAGGATTCGGCAAACGCTTACTTGGTTTTATTTGGTGAAGCAGTAGCGGATAGTAATTTAGGCGGTGGGGCCGGAAAAGGTCTTACCGGGGCAGGAATTTCAAAAATTGCAAATACTGCTTTTAAGGATATGCGCCAATATTCAAGTTCAGATGCCTTTAAATGGAGCATGGTGAACCAAGAAACAGCTGTATTTATACTATCCGATCTTAAACAGAATTTCGATCATCAGATATTATATAATTTAATTACAGAGGGTTTTGAAGTCAATAAGAAAAATGAACCTGTCTCTATTTATCCCTTTACTGATTCTCCTAAATTATTAGCATCTACAAATTATTCCTTGGATAGTGATTCAGGACATGGTGGCCGTAGAGTAAGACTTGTAGAATTTTCCCAACATTGGAACCAAAATAATACTCCCGATAAATACTATGGAAAATTATTTTTCGATCAATGGGATGAAAAAGAATGGAAACAATTCGATAGTTATATGCTCCTTTGTGTAGCCCAATATTTAAAAAATGGATTCCCAAAAATAAAAGAAAGTTCCACTAGCAAAAGGAAAAGAATTATGAACAAACCGGGAATGTATGATTTGGTAGAATGGGTTAATAATTATAATTCTTCTGAATTTAAATCCTTTGCCAATATTTATTTGGATTACTCCACTAGTAAACATGTAACAGGAAAACCAATAGGTAAAAACGTGTGGTTAGCTAGATTGGAAGATGCTATTAGCATTTTAAAGGAAAAACAATATGAAGTAGCGGAAAACGGATCAGTTAAAAGTATAAAAATATGGTAAGCTTCCTACCCTACTCTCCAAATTCCAAAGTTAGATGCCCACAATGCGGGAAACCTAAAAGGTTAACTCTTTTTATCAATTTAAATACTGGCGAAATTTATCCTCCAGAATTTGGAGTTTGTGACCGAATACAAGCGTGCGGGTATAACAAGAGGCCGGATAAAAAGTCCCAATTAGAGCAAGTTAAACTGATACCCAAACCGCCAAAACCCATTGATTATTTGGATATAGTCGAAGTTGAGAAGAGGATGAGTAACAACGCAAAAAATCATTTTTTTGAATTCTTAAAGAACTTAATCGGGAAAGAAGGAATGGCAAAAGTAAGAGAGCAATATAAATTAGGCACATCATTAATTCATCCTGGTTTTGTAACATTTCCACAAATCGATACAGAAGGTCGGTTAAGGCAAATACAAGAAGTTCTTTATAATCCGAAAACAGGTGAACGAAATAAAAAAAAAGGCTCTCAAAGATGGGGATTTGAAAAATGGAAGTATCCTAATTTAAACTTAGAAATGACTTATTTTGGCTCTCACTTAATAACAGGTAATGATAAGCCGATAGCGATTGTAGAATCGGCTAAGACTGCTATAATAGCCTCTCATTTTATACCCTCTTACAATTGGGTTGCGTCTATTAGTTTAGGTATGTTAAGCAATGAAAGATGTAAATCGTTAAAAGGTCGTAATGTAGTTTTATTTCCTGATTTAGGAGCGGAGCCTATATGGAAAAAGAAAGCTAAATATATTAAAGGAATGACTTCAATTAAAGTCAGCGATTACCTTAATAAAAATTCAAAGAAATATAATCTAAATAATGGCGATGATCTCGCTGATTTGATATTAAAACAATGAAGTTAAAAAGAGAAATATTACCACATTTAATAATTGTAGAACGTAACAATTTAATCATTGAAAACAAAAATGGACTAATCCTCAAAAAAGCTAAAATTAAAAGGATAACACAAAAAAAACTAGCTCAATTAGCATTTGGATGGGATGGAATTGTAAGGAATGATAAAGGAAGAATTTCGAAGGTTTATTTATACGAATTAGACAAGGATACAGATTCTTCTACATATTTATCCCGCCTTAAGTTATTAGGGAATATTAATATAAACCAGCTATAAGAAACATCTTTGAATGGTTTTTATTAATACAATCTTAAAAACTAAGCGTATCAGTTAATTAAAAGTAAGGTCGTCACGATTTATTCGTAGACTATCTTTTAATAAACATTAATGTTATGGATAAATAATCCATAACATTAATGTTCCAATAAATTTATAAGCCTTTACCCTAAATGGATAGATTTACCGACCTATTTATTATATACTATCATTCTCGTAAACGGCTATTAGCATCTCCGCCTCGTAAATTCTACTTTTTAATTTATCATTTTCCTTTTTAAAGTTAGATTTAAGGCTATCTATTTTATTGTTAACTTCCTTTATCTCTTTTTGTGTTACTCCTATAGAATTTCTAGAAATAGCGTAGGCCGAGAAGCATAAACTTAAGGCAGATATGGTAATTGGAACCCACCAATAAAGAGTCTTTTTGTCAGATGCCTTTTTTACCTTCTGTTCTATTAATAAATCTCTTTCTTTTTGGTCGTAAATAGCTGTAAACCCACCAACTTCTATGAAAGATTTAGTTAAATTGGTTATATAATAAATTTTCCCCGAATCATTCTCATCAAATTGAAAGCCTTGTCTTATTTTGAAATATTTATGATGATGTATAAACATATCTTGAGCAACAATACGGAATTGTTCGAAATTATTAAAAGGGTTATCAAGTGCTTTATATACTTTCTCCGCCTTAGAATTGTCATTCTCTAACAAGTATTCTAATATCCTATCTTTTAATTGTACTGATTCTAATTCATTCATATTATAAAAGTAAAGAATACATTCATAATAAAACTAGCTATATTTGAAACTATGAAAACTACTCATAAATTAAAGAAGTATATAGCTAATTTGGAAACAGCATTAGCTACTATTGAAACAGTTGAAAAAGAAGTAAAGACTGCACTCAGGGCTAATTACAAAAATAAGGTTTTAGGTAAAAAAGAATTTAGAGTTAAGACCAGATATTCATTTAACCAACTTTCCATGATGCTTTATTTCAAAGTGGATGGTAAAGCTGTAATTAAAAATGCATTCGTATTTTACTCCCCTACAATTGTTGAGGACGCTATTGCGACAATTGATAAACAATTAAATCAGTAACCCTTTAACCTTTTGGACCGTCGATAAACTAACCCCGGCTAACTTAACCGTATTCCTTAAAGATTGACCTTTCTTTAAATGTTTAACTACTTCCGGATATTTACATAATACCTCATCCCTACTTTCCTTAGTGCCCCTTGCACGGCCTTTGTAATTTCCTTTTGCCTTTGCTATAGCTATGCCCTCCCTTTGGCGTTCTAACATTGTTTCCCGTTCCATTTCGGCAATATTACCCATTACACTTACTATTAAATTAAAGGCCGGGTTAACCTTTCCCTTTATCATAGATTCGATTCCTAAATTATCTACCTTAAGAGTAACTCCGGCATCCGTAAAAGCTTTAAGCGTGGTTAATATATCCAAAAGATTACGCCCCAATCTATCTATAGCGTGAACAATTACTAAATCAATTTCCGTAGCCGCTATTGCCTCAAATAATTCTTTACCCTTAGTTCTTTGGTTAAAGGGAATGGAGCCGCTACAAACATCGATATAGATTTTCTCGTTAGGATGTTCGTTTATTAATTGTCTCTCTTTGTTTTGATCTGGTGTACTGATTCTAACATATCTTGCTTTTTTGCTATCCATAAAGTAAATATAGATATTGTGTTGTTTTTAGGGTGGGTATTATCAGTATATTCGTTAAAGCGTAAATCTAACAAATCAAATACATAAAATTGTATTGCAATTAGACCATACTTTAATATCAGCATAATTTTTTTATGTAATGAATAATAAATCATCTACAGAACTGTAGCTATTGAAGTTAATTATGTATTTTAAAATTTATAAATGAAAAGATGAAATATGTTTGCGTTTAAAAAATTAGTTTTCTTAATAATTTGTTTATTTTTTCTTCTAAATAGTTTAGGGCAAACTAACAAAAACCACGTAAGGGTTAAAGCATATTATAAATCTGATGGCACGTACGTTCCCTCTCATTATAGAACGGCACCTAATTCTTCAAACAGGGATAATTTTTCGACATTAGGTAATACCAACCCTTATACTGGTAAAAAAGGTCATATCCCTCCCGATTCAAAACCACTATATAAATCAAACTATAATACAAAAAGGACTAGTTCATTTTACAATTCAAATCCAAACTATTCAGATAAAAAGAGAAAGGAAAACAACATAAGCTACACTACCAATACATCCTATAGCAACAATGTTAAAGGTACACTCGTTTTCAATTCAGATGGTAAGGTCAGGAGCACGGACAGCCCTTTTTCGCAAGTCATTGGATATATGAACAAAGGTGACAAACTGAACTTTGTTTCAAATAAAGGAGGCTATTACCAGGTCGATTACAAAGGAAGAACAGGTTATGTCAGTGAGGTCTATACGAAGGTTTACAGCTATCAATATAGCAATAACAATAGTACTTCGAAATCTTATGTACAAAAGAGAAAGGAAAACAACATGAGCTACACTACCAATACATCCTATAGCAAAAATGTTAAAGGTACACTCGTTTTCAATTCAGATGGTAAGGTCAGGAGCACGGACAGCCCTTTTTCGCAAGTCATTGGATATATGAACAAAGGTGACAAACTGAACTTTGTTTCAAATAAAGGAGGCTATTACCAGGTCGATTACAAAGGAAGAACAGGTTATGTCAGTGAGGTCTATACAAAGGTTTATAGCTATCAATATAGCAATAACAATAGTACTTCGAAATCTTATGTACAAAAGAGAAAGGAAAACAACATGAGCTACACTACCAATACATCCTATAGCAACAATGTTAAAGGTACACTTGTGTTCAATTCAGATGGTAAGGTCAGGAGCACGGACAGCCCTTTTTCGCAAGTCATTGGATATATGAACAAAGGTGACAAACTGAACTTTGTTTCAAATAAAGGAGGCTATTACCAGGTCGATTACAAAGGAAGAACAGGTTATGTCAGTGAGGTCTATACAAAGGTTTATAGCTATCAATATAGCAATAACAATAGTACTTCGAAATCTTATGTACAAAAGAGAAAGGAAAACAACATGAGCTACACTACCAATACATCCTATAGCAACAATGTTAAAGGTACACTTGTGTTCAATTCAGATGGTAAGGTCAGGAGCACGGACAGCCCTTTTTCGCAAGTCATTGGATATATGAACAAAGGTGACAAACTGAACTTTGTTTCAAATAAAGGAGGCTATTACCAGGTCGATTACAAAGGAAGAACAGGTTATGTCAGTGAGGTCTATACAAAGGTTTATAGCTATCAATATAGCAATAACAATAGTACTTCGAAATCTTATGTACAAAAGAGAAAGGAAAATAAATCTAAAGAAAGGCTAACCAATAACACATCAATTGAAGTTATACAAAACCGTCCAATGATTGGCGTTATCACTATGCGAACAAAAGCTTTAATTAGAATGAAACCAAATCTTGACTCTGATTTAATAGGTAGTTTAAGTAAAAATTCACAGATTGGTTATTCAGAAATTTTGCCCAACGGATATTACAAAGTCTATTTTAACAATAAAGTTGGCTATATACATAAAATACATATAGATTTAGAAAAATCAAAAAAATAAACTCAAATTGAGCCATTTTTTTTTAATCTGAACTTTCATCTTAATATATTAAGACAATGAGTTTTCAATAAAAAGGGTGGTATAATTTTTTGTGTAGATTATTATATTTTCTGCAGAAAATATAAATTATACTACTTGAATTTACATTTTACCACTTCAAATGAAGATTAATAGAATGCCTACCAATTAATACTTTAGGGGGAGGGGTTTGCTAACCGAGGCCATTCACCAAGGTCAACTCTCAAATTAATCCAAAATGAGTTGAATTCATTATAAGTGATTTTACCGTTAAACCCCTAGAAAGAAGAAATCCAATCAAAAGAAAATGACTTATTTAAAAAAAACCAAAAATTTATCAGATTTAATTTGTTAACCCCTATTATATTTACTTATATTTTTTTATTATTTATTTAGTATTAAATAGAAAAAGCCAGACAAGTAATTTAAAAAAGAACTAAACCATTGATTTTATTGGAATTATATCGACTTCACTTTAAAAACCAGTAAATTTAAAATTAGCCTAACTCCGCTATAATAACATAACAATTAAGCGATTACATTAATATTTACTTCTTTTCACTTTAAAACGAATTTCCGTACCAAATACCTTCTATTTCGGAAAAGCCTAAATTTTCCAACTGATTAGCGTTTTCAGCTATTCTACCTTTTCTATTTGTTATAAATTGCTCTGTATTTATTGGAATATTAAAACGAACTTCAATAATATGTTCCCCTAATTCCTCCCAATAGCTTATTATTATCCGCCTAATATATTTATGAATTAATTCCCGTTTAGCATTAAATGGAATATTATCTCTTATAGAATCTATATCTGTTCTGATATCCTCTGTTATTTTAACTCCTTTGGATAAAAATTGCAACTCATTTTTAAGTTTATTTAATTCTACCTCTTTATCCCCTTTTCGTTGTCTAATTCTTTTTAACTCAGGTTCTATATCAGCTTCTAAAATTTCATCCATTAAAGCCAGTCTAATAGCTTTTTTCCTTTGTTCTGCTAACGATTCTAATTCCTTTTGGATTTTAATACTTTTCTCTTCTAACTTATTTATATTGTTTTGGCTATCATTAATTTCTAAAGAGCTTTTTACAAGTTCTAAAAGCCTATCCCCTTTAAGAAACCGATTAAATATAAAGTCTTCCAAATAATCTATATTAATACCTCGACTTTTGCAATTCTCAGTAGGAATACGTTTACTACTGCAGATATAAGCATTATCTTTTAGGTTTATCCTTTTTCTACCGTACATGTTACGCCCACACTTGCCACATTCCAAAATCCCCTTCAATAAATAAAGATGGTTAACTTTTTTTCCGCTATGTTTTTTATTCTTTGGGAGATTATCATTTACCAGGTGCCAATAGTCTGCATCAAATATTGCCGGACAATCATAATATTCTTTACCCCATTTTCTTTTACCCTTATAAATGGGATTCTTTAGCATATCCTGAACTTGTTTATCACTCCAAATGATATCCTTTTTATCCTTAACTGTTTTTTTACCAGTATATCTATTGGTAGTGGTGAGTGTACCTCCCATAGTACTATATTTGGTAGGCACACCTGAATCGTTTAACCAATTCTTAATAGTTGAACTACCTATGCCCGCTAAAGATTTAGAATAAATCTCCTTAACTATTTTAGCTTCTTCATGGTTGATTACCAAATACCCCCCTTCATCTTTCATATATCCAAAAGGCATTACTTTAGCGTGAGCCTTACCCTCTTTAGCGTTCCTTTTTAAAACAGATTTTATTTTTCGAGCTGTTATACGGGCATAATATTGATTTATAATACTAAGAAAATCCCCCATCATCTCCCCCTCGTCTGATTCAGTATCAACTAATCCGTTATCTGTATATAATAGAACATTATTTTCCTTTAAAAGTCTTTTAAAAATAAAACGGGTTTCAGGAGAACGCTCCAATCGAGATTGATCATAGGCATATACATGTGAAATCTTTCCATCTGCTATATCATCCAACATAGAGGCAAAAGCAGGACGGTCTTTAATATCCTTTGTTCCACTTATCCCTTCATCAATATAAACTTCATATGAAAGATTTAAGGATTTGGCTAATTCGACACCTAATAACTTTTGATCATTAATAGAACGATCTTTACCCTCTATTTTCTCTTGGCTAATTCTACAATATATCGCTAACATATTGCTAAAATAGCTTTTTAAAGCACAATAAATTATAATACTAAATTAAAGGTGCTACGATTTTTTAGAAGAAAAATTTAGGTAATTTGAGCAATTTTGAAAAAAGAGTTTTTAAGTCTCACAGAACTAAACGTAATCTAATCAGTAAAAAAAGAGAGGATTATCAATTTTGTTGAAGTCTGAAGTTTCACAGTATTTAGTTAAATTAATTCTCTATTTAGTTTATTATGCTAATAGCAACAATTTACTAAGAATAAAATTTAATAAGCTTATAAACCACAACTAATAATTAGTTCGTTAAATTACCGTGTTTAATCAAAAGGCTAGTTATACTTTTTACAAATCACATTTAATAATTTCAAATAGTTTAAGTACAGCATTGGATAGTTTTCGAAGATATATTTAATAAAAAAGATAAATTGAAAATTTGTTACAAAGTTACTAACGTAAATTTTATAGATAAAGCGTGTTAATTTAGATTATGAGGATATTTGAATTTAGTAAATTAGAAAATTGCGACTTAATTATTGATGCTATCTATGAAGGTGGAAATAAAGGAAATGTTGGAGATGATCCCATTAATAAAATATTACCAGTAGGTAATCAAGGTGGATTCAGATATGCAGGAAGTCTTAATTCACTAAAATATATAATTTTATATACATCTGGTGAGAATATTGATTGGCCTGACACAATAGATACCGAAACTGGGATATTTCAATATTACGGTGACAATAAAAAACCTGGTCACGAATTACACGATACAAAGAAAAATGGAAATACTATTCTAAAAAATTTATTTGAATCACTTCACTCTAATGAATCACCGAGGGCAAAAATTCCTCCAATTTTTATATTTAAAAAACACCCAACACAAAATAGTAACAGATCTGTTCAATTTAAAGGCCTATGCGTTCCAGGTACAACTAATAAAAATCAGCTAGAAGATTTAGTTGCTATTTGGAAAACCACAAATGGCCTAAGATTTCAAAATTATTCAGCGTTCTTCACTATTCTTAATATTGCCAAAATTTCTAGAAAATGGTTAGATAATCTTGACAAAAGATTTATTGATACAGAAGTAGAGCCATTGATCTTTAATCAATGGAAAAAGAATGGCCGATATTCTCCATTGACTTCTCAAAAAACAGTAAGTATTAGAACAATAAACGAACAACTTCCCGATAACAAAATTGAATGGAAATTATTAGAGGCTATTTTCGAATATTTTTCTAGTGAGCCAATTCTATTCGAGTATTTAGCTGCAGAAATATACAGGATGACCGATTCCAAAATTATAATTGATGAAGTTACCAGAGGAACAATTGACGGAGGACGTGATGCTATCGGAAGAATAAAACTAGGACTAAATGATGACCCAATTTTCGCTGAGTTCGCTATTGAAGCTAAATGCTATAATCCAGGGGTTTTAAATAAGAAAATAAATACTGTTGGGGTTAAGGAAGTCTCAAGAATTATTTCTAGAATCCGTAATAGACAATTTGGTATTTTAGTTACTACATCCGCAATTGCTAAACAAGCTTATGATGAAGTAAGAACAGATGGCCATCCTATAATATTTATAAGTGGAAAAGATATTGTTAAAATTCTCTTAGAAAAAGGAATTAACACCATTCCTATTTTGAAAGAATACTTGAATGAAAATTTTAAAAAGCAAAGTGAGTGAGTAATAGACTTTGGAAAGCTATAGTGTTTTAAATGTTTTCTATATCAAATAAGCTTATAGAATTAATTTAAGACACATATCTAATTAATAATCAAATATATAAGATTAATTATGTTAGACTAATTTAAAATAGCCACATTATACACAATATCATCAGATATAGTATGATGTGGGCTCCTGAACGGTCTTTGGCTCATAAGCCCCATATTCTTGATCTTACCTACCACGCTATGAATTTTGGTAGTTTCCAATGCTTCGTGTAAGGTCATTGGTGGCAGAATAGAAGGTAAGCGTTTTGCTAACATGGTTTTACCTGCACCAGGTGGTCCTATCAATATAATGTTGTGCCCACCAGCAGCTGCAATTTCCATACACCTTTTAATACTTTCTTGCCCCTTAACATCAGAAAAGTCGAACTCAGGAAAATCTAAGCTTTTATAAAACTCTTCTCTAGTATCTATTATAGTCTGCTCAAGCGAAATGCCTTGATCAAAAAATTCCAAAACTTGTTTAATATTATCTACCCCATAGACTTTTAAATCTCCAACTATTGCAGCCTCTTTTGCATTTTCCGTTGGCAGAATAAAACCAGCAAATCCTTCTTCCTGTGCTTTTATTGCAATTGGCAATGCTCCTTTAATAGGCTGAAGGCTACCATCTAGGGACAGTTCCCCCATGATGATATACTTTTCTATGTCCTCAGATTTTATTTGACTAGAGGCTGCCAAAATTCCTATGGCCAAGGTAAGATCATATGCCGAACCTTCTTTTCTAAGATCGGCCGGAGCCATATTTATTGTGATTTTTTTACCTGGTATTTTATAACCATTATTTTGTAGTGCCGCTGCAATTCTATAGTTACTTTCTTTGATGGCATTATCCGGAAGCCCTACTAAATGATATCCTATACCTTTATTTATATTTACTTCTACGGTAATCGTTGTGGCCTCAACACCAAATACGGCACTCCCATAAACTTTTGTAAGCATTTTTAATCCTTTGGCTTAAATGTAAGGATTTCTTTGCTTTTTTTAATTTCCTCTTCATTCATCATCATTTTACGAAACTCACCATTAACATACATTTCTGCCTGATCCCTATAATGTTTGCTTAATGGATTACCAGATTGCCCTGTTGGTAAAATACTTATACTATTCTCCACATCTGAAAAATCTATTACCCTTCTTGTTGAGGGTCCTGATGTCGTCTTATAAAAACCAGTATCATCATAAGCAAAGGCCAAGTTATTTATTACCTCCCTAGAACCATGTATTGGAAAAGGTCCCACATTGAAAAAAGATCGTAAAGCCGCTATTTGACCAATTGGATGCCCGTGTTCAATGGAATGTACACGTTCCCACCGCCATTGATTTACGTTATTACCAAAATCTTTTTCCAAAGAAGCAATTGCCTCCATAAAAGATAGATTCACAATATCTTTCATGTTCTCAGATACGTTGGTAGTGTTTACATTATCCCACCACACAGAATTTTCATCTTTGGATAAAGGAGCAATCAGCCTTTTCATAAAATGAGTGCTTAAAAATTGATTGAACAACTCCTCATCCAATTCATCTTCAAAAGTATTCTCCAATAAGTAGTAGATCCATCTATTATAAACAGTAGCCTCTATGGATGATAAATTATAATCTCCGGACCACATCTTTAAACTATCAATAGCCTTTAATCCGTTTTCGCTTAACAATGATACATCTAAATATTTAGCCAAATTAGAAACTATATCTGGTTCTACAGATGATATCACATCAGTTATCATCTCACTGGCTGCAGATATATCCCAATCGTCTTTAGGCTCCAATAAACTTACAATTCTCTTACCTCTATTCTCTGGTAAATAATAACCAGGATACAACATACCGGCAATAGAATCTGGTTGGTTATTGGCGGAATACACAAAATTACTTGGCGGATTTATAGCCTGCGGATTCTTATTAAAGTCTAACAATTCTTTTTCTAATGATAGCCCTTTATTCACTTCATAAATAAGTTTGGTGTTTACAGAGTCGGGTATCTTATAAAGTTGGGCCGTGGCAAACCATGCTACATTACCCTCATTATCTCCGTACATAATATTTAAACCAGGCGCATGTATTTTTGGAAGCGATTTTTTAAATTCCGCTAAGTTATTTGAATGACTTAAACCATATAAGGCATCTATAACCTTATTCTCCATTTCTGTGTAGACCCATAACATTGCAATTGGTCTATCTCCTTGAACTTGATCGGCAATTCCGTTTAAGATCGGACCATGATCTGATCTTTTATAAGAAAACTGAACATCATCAGCGTCTTTAACATGAATTGTTTTGTGTACAATTTCATAATCTACATAGCCATTCTTAGAGAGATACTGATTCTCATTCGCTGGATTATTCTGCTCATAATAAAAATCAACATCATCATTTTCAAACATGGTAAGTCCGTAGGCCAATTTTCTATTATGTCCCAATAATGGAAATGGTATACCTGCAATATGATATCCATATTTGGAATAAGTAGGTGTTTCCACATGAGCTTCAAACCAAACGGATGGTTGAGAAAAACCAATGTGCGGATCATTGGCAAAAATTACCTTTCCGTTCTTTGTTTTTTCAGGTGCAATTACCCAACTATTACTTCCCTCGAACAAAGGAATATTCAATACACTTAGGGCTTTAATAACAGCGGCAGTAAGATTATTTTGGATAGTATCTTTGGGTGCAGGGTTATAGTTCTTTATCCATTCGGTATCCACGGTTGAACCTACATGCAGATCTTTTAAGTATTGAGGACCCAAATTGGCATTTATAGAAGTTAATAATGGATCTGTTTTGTGCGCCATTGCAAAACTAAAGGCCATGTAACCAATAGTATTATAGATATCCTCTAAAACAAATTCTCTCTTATCTATACCGGTTAAATAGAACTCTACCGGTGTTGGACCTTCATTTATAAATTGATTGATACCGTCCAAATAGGCTTTAGCTAAAATAACACCTTCGTCATTTACATCTATCTTGGATGCCGTTATCTTAGAAGCATCGGCAATTCCTAATGATAAAAAAAACTTATCTGTACCAATAAGGTCTTTACCAAACACCTCAGAGAGTCCGCCACTCGCAATTCTTCTTAACAGTTCCATTTGCCAAAGACGATCTTGGGCATGAACATAACCTAAAGTTCTAAATGCGTCTTTTTCGTTTTCACCGTAAATATGAGGAATTCCATAATCATCATAATAAACATTTACAACTTCTTGAAGACCAACTAATTTCTTTTCACCGGAATAGTCTGGTTTTAGAATGTATGCAAATATTCCGATAATAATTATCAGAAGGGTAACAAGTACCAACAGGAGTGCTCCTATTTTTTTTAATGTTCTCATAGTTTCTTTGGGGGATTATCTCTCCCAATTTAAAACTATTTTTTACATAAAACGTCTCAGAACTCTGCTTTTTATTGACAATTAGTCAACATCTTACAAAAACGATACACTATTTATTATTCCTTAATCCTTCTAACAACCAATTTTTATAGGTTGGAATATCAGAATTTTGAATAGAAGTGTTGAGCACTTCTAAATCAGGAGAAAGCAGCACATAAAATGGTTGGGAAATTGAACCAAAATTCACATCTTGAAAGGTACCCCATTTCTGGGCAATGTTGTTAATTTCCTTTACTCTACCACTCTCAAATTGAAAATTGAACTGTTCATTTTCAGGTAGCTCTTCCCTATCATCCGTATATAAAGAAATTAAAATATAATTATCTTTTATGATCGGAAAAACTTCGGAATCGCTCCAAACATTCTCCTCCATTTTTCGGCAATTTACACATGCCCATCCCGTAAAATCCAAAAGAATTGGTTTATCAACCTTTTTGGCATATGCCAACCCTTCATCAAAATCCTTAAAACAATCTATACCTAAAGGGCAATCGCTTTCTTGCTCAAAAATGCTATAAAATTCAGGAGGAGGAAAACCGCTCAACAACTTAAGGTTAGTAATTTTAGTTACGCCTAGTATCATATAAAGCGTAAATGCAGCACTTACAAAGGCAGTTACTTTTCTTCCTAGTGACAACTTTTTAACCGGGCTATCGTGCGGAAATTTATACATACCAAATAAGTAGAGTGTCATTGCGATACCTAATATGATCCAAATGCCCAAAAATATCTCACGCTTTAGAATACCCCAATGCCCAACTAAATCTGCATTAGACAAGAATTTAAGGGCAAGTCCTATTTCTAGAAACCCTAATACTACTTTTACGGTGGTCATCCATCCACCAGATTTAGGTAATGAATTTAACCATGCAGGGAACAAAGCAAAAAGAGCAAAAGGTAATGCCAGTGACGCACCAAAACCTGTCATACCCGCGGTAAGGTTAGAAGCTACTTCACCTTCCGCTAAAGTAGTACCGCCCAGTAAGCCACCCAAAATAGGACCTGTACAGGAGAACGAAACAATAGCCAAGGTCACTGCCATGAAAAAGATACCTAAAACACCACCGACCTTAGAAGATGCAGCGTCCATTTTATTGGCCCAAGAGCTAGGTAATGTCAATTCATAATACCCAAAAAATGAAAAGGCAAAAAATATAAAAATCAAAAAGAACAGCAAGTTCAACCATACATTGGTGGCTATGGAATTTAAAATTTGAGAATCTACAGAATCAAATAAGTGAAAAGGTAGACTCAATAGAAAATAAATAAGCACTATGAAGAATCCATAGAGCAAAGCATTAATTATCCCTTTCGATTTTTTTTGAGAGTGTTTGGTGAAAAAAGATACGGTCAACGGAATCATTGGAAATACACACGGGGTCAATAAGGCTATTAATCCCCCAAGAAAACCAAGTCCGAATATGACCCAGATATTTGTACCTGTAGCAATGGTGTCTTGACCCTGCGTTAACAGTTCTCTATTTTTAAGGTCTAACCGCAGCTTTTGGCCTAAAGCTAAACTTCTATCATCAACAGTGTTTATAATTTCAGCTGCAGAACCATCTAAAGTAAACATGAACTTTTTGTCCATAGGAATGCAAACTTCTTTACAAACCTGAAAAAAGAGATCTACATCTATCTGATTGATTTCAGGGTCCAATATTTTAATTCTTTGTGTAAAAGTGGCCTCATCTTTAAAATAGGTTTCTTCTACTTCAAAAATTTCACTGTATTCCTTTATTGTTTCGCTTTCCAAGGTACCATCTATCAATTCATAAATTGTACCGTTGCCATTATAGGTGAATTCACTTGGCAAAGAACCAAATTCTGACGTAAACTGAGAGTACATGTGCCATCCGTCAAGAATTTTAGCCTGCATTACCAGTTCATATTCCGTATCCGAAATCTTATTGATTTGCTGTTCCCAAACTACGGGTTCATCTTCGGTTTGCGCAATAACCTGTAATGGCATTACAGCTATAAAAAATAGGAATGCAAAAAATCTAATCATTTAATATCTATTTTTAAAATCTCTTGGGTGGTATCTACAACCCTAAAACGGTGGTCTGCACGCATGCCTACAACCCAAACAATTTGCTCACCTGAACATAACAGCCAAGTTTCTTCTTTAGACAAAACATCAACTTTCTCGTCTTTAAAATACTTGGACAACTTCTTTTTTCGATTTAAACCTATCGGATAAAAATAGTCGCCACTTTTCCATTTTCTTACGGTCAGCGGATACTTTAAAGCACTTTTTTGAACGTATATTTCATTCTTTGTATTATCATAACGTTCAGAAACCTTTGTAAATTTCAAGTTGATCGGAAGATTCAAAGGTACTTTATCCTCAGGAATTAAGAACTCATCAACTACGGATTTAGCATCGCTTTTTGAGGTCAATAATAATACATTTCGATTCTTAACAAGGATATGGGTGTTAGATTGGAGTTGTTTACCGGATAAACCGTTTAACAAACCTTCTAGATTGTCCATTTCTTTAAATCCATATGAACTGAACAATGCATACAAATAAGTAGGCAATGGCTGTAAGTCCCTAAGCTTATCAATTTCTATTTCTACCTTACCATCTTTACTTACAAATAAAGCTTTCTTCAACTTTAGTAGATAAGCGGAGGCTATTGTTTCCGTTTGGTATAAATATTGAAGGGTATTTTTAAAATTTTCGGAAAAAGTAGGATGAAGTTCATTCAACTTAGGAATAACCTCTAATCTTATTTTATTACGTAAATACTTAATGTCCGCATTACTGGCATCTTCACGCCAATTTAAATTTTCGGCTTTCGCAAAGTTTTCCAACTCTTCTCGAGTATAAGGCAACAATGGTCTTCTTAAGTAATTAATTTTCGCTGGTATACCCGTTAAACCATCAATACCTGTGCCTCTAGATAAATTGATCAAAAAAGTCTCAATATTATCATTTGCATGATGTGCCGTTAAAACATACTTGCCTGCATCTTGTTCCAGCAATTGATTAAACCATGCATATCGCAATTCACGCGCCGCCATTTGAACCGAAACCTTGTGTTGGTTCACATAGCCCAAAGTATCAAAATGGGTGACATGCACCGGTTTATTTAAGTTATTTGCTAAACTTCTAACAAAGGTTTCATCTTCATCACTGGCATTTCCGCGTAATTGAAAATTACAGTGTGCAATTGAAAATTGTAACTGTACCCTATAACATAATTCTACCAGTATGGTACTGTCAAGACCTCCACTACATGCAATTATGAAGTGATTTTCCAACAATTCCGGAAAAGAAATTTCTATATGTTCCTTGAACGTTTTTAGCACGCCATAAAGGTAAAGAAGTCCCACAATTTAACAGGACAGACTAAGAATAATTTAACTTGAACATGCAATTCTTTAATTAGGAAATAGCCTTTACAAAAGTGCTTACTTTTTCAGCGTGTACTTTTGCCAATTCATCATCTGTAATTCCTTTTTGCTCATCAAAATTCTCGTTAAATCTTGGCAATGAAAAAGATGTAACCACAGTACCTTGAAATCTAGTTATCATTTTTTCCGCAACCTCTAAGGCTCCAATAGCACCACGACCACCATTTGAAGTGGCCATTAACAATATCTTCTTATCCGCTAAGAACTTTACATCTAACCTAGATAACCAATCCATAACATTTTTAAAATAAGCAGAAGGGTAACTATTGTGCTCACTTACAGCAATGATCAAGCCTTTGGCATTACTTATTTCATTCTTAAACTCCACCAAAGAGTTAGAGTAACCATCTTCTTTTTCCGCATCTTGACTATACATAGGAAAAGGGTATTTAGACATTTCTCTTAACCTAACCTCTGTATCACCAATTAACGTGGAAGTATATTTTGCCAATTTATAATTAATGGAAACTGAAGAATTGCTTCCTGCAAATGTTAAAACGTAACTCATAATGCTATTTTATTGTGTATTTGCGAATTTAATTTAATAAAGCCTAACCTTAAATTATTTTATCTAATTTTACCGCTTTAAACATCCAAACTTACTGTTTTATAAGTATATAGGATATAATTGTTATAATGAGCAACTCTAAGTCAAGATTGTTTTTTTTAGACGCTATAAGAGCGTGGGCCATCTTAATGATGTTACAAGGTCATTTTATTGATGGTTTGCTTGATAATGCATTCAGAGACAACTCAAATATGCTCTTTGCCACTTGGAAATACTTTAGAGGAATTACCGCTCCGGTTTTCTTTACCGTTTCTGGTTTTATTTTTACTTTTTTACTGATAAGATCACCACAGACGGGTTGGAGAAACCCTCGCGTAAAAAAAGGAATTAAACGTGGTCTTGAACTTTTGGTCATCGCCTATCTTTTAAGAATGAATATTTTTGGTCTCTTTAAAGGCGAAATCTATGATTCTTTTTATTTAGTTGATGTACTGCACTGTATTGGGCTTTCTTTATTATTCATCATAGGTTTTTACATCTTGACATTTGCTAGGCAGAAATGGATTTTCCCAACAATATTGGCAACCACTACCCTATTATTATTTGCCTTTGAACCTTATTACAAAAACCTAAGTTTTAATTTTTTACCGCAAGCCATGGCTAATTATTTCACAAAGACCAACGGCTCTGTGTTCACTATTATTCCCTGGTTAGGCTATGCAACCATAGGTAGTTTTCTGTCAGTGCTATTTTCTAAATTTCAAAACAATAAAAATGTTTATAATTTCATAGTACCAACATATGTAGCCATTGGGTTAATCTTAATATTTTTTTCTTCCGATTTCTTTCTTTATTTGCATGAAGTTACCGGAGTACAGCTATTTCAATCCATTTTCAATAACAATTACCTATTTATTCGCTTAGGTGATGTATTATTAGTCTTTTCCATATTTATACTGCTAAGAAAGTTTTTGTTGAACTCAACTTGGCTAAAAATCGGTCAAAGCACGCTATCAATATATATTATACATTTCATTATTCTATATGGTAGTTTTACAGGCGTTGGCTTATATAGGTTTTTTCACCACTCACTGAATCCATACTTTGTCGTACCGGGAGCCATATTGTTTATGATTGCAAGTACATTTTTTGCACTACAGTATGAAAATCATAAAATAGAAATTAAATCTAGCATATCTAGCTTTTTGTCAACTACTAGAATTTACTTGGAACAAATAGCAATTTTACTGTTTGAAGCTTTGAGAACCATAACGGAAAAAGTACTACGATTACTGGGGTTGATAAAAAATTAAAACCATCCTAACAAATGGTTTAGAAGTTATAATATTGATAAAGGCAGCCCAAGGGCTGCCTTTATTATTTAAAATAGAATCTATTAATTATACATGAAGCGCACGATCATCGGTTGCGGCCAATGCTGCTTCTTTCACTGCTTCAGCATATGTTGGATGAGCATGGCTCATTCTAGAAATATCTTCTGCGGAAGCTCTAAATTCCATTGCAGTTACCGCTTCGGCAATTAAATCTGCAACACGAGCACCTACCATATGAACCCCTAAGACTTCATCGGTCTTTTTATCGGCAAGGACCTTTACAAATCCGTCAGTATCCATACTTGCCCTTGCACGGCCCAAAGCGCGCATTGGAAATTGACCAACTTTATAGTCAACACCAGCTTCCTTTAGCTCTTCTTCAGTTTTACCAACTGCAGCCACCTCTGGCCAAGTATACACAACCCCAGGAATTAAGTTATAATCAATATGAGGTTTTTGACCTGCTAATTGCTCAGCAACCAAAGTACCTTCTTCTTCCGCTTTATGAGCTAACATAGCTCCTTTGATGACATCACCAATAGCGTAGATATTATCTACGTTAGTTTTCAAGTGCTCATCAACAATGACTTTACCTCTTTCATCAAGTTGAACACCTGCAGCATCAACATTTAATCCGTCAGTATAAGGCTTTCTACCTACAGCAACCAAACAGTAGTCACCTTCAAAAACAACCTCTTGACCTTTTTTATCATCGGCCTTTACAATAACCTGATCTCCTTTTCTTTCAACCGATTTTACTTTGTGAGATAAGGCAAACTTCACTTTTTGCTTTTTAAGCACCTTGGTCAGTTCTTTTGAAAGTGCACCATCCATACCAGGAATAATACGATCCATAAACTCGACCACCGTAACATCAGCTCCTAGTCTTTTATACACCTGACCTAATTCCAAGCCTATAACACCACCACCAATAACAATCATATGTTTTGGTACTTCCTTTAGTTCTAGAGCTTCTGTAGATGTGATGATACGTTCTTTATCCAATGTAATGAACGGTAAGGCAGATGGTTTGGAACCTGTGGCTATAATAATATTCTTAGCTTCGATCTCTTCGGTTTTTCCATCGTTCTTTTTGATGTAAATATGAGTAGCATCTTTAAAACTACCTACACCTTCATAAACGGTAATTTTATTTTTGTCCATCAAAAACTCTATACCCTTTGTAGTTTGATCAACCACACCTTGCTTACGAGCGATCATTTTTTCCAAGTTCACTTTAACTTCACCAGGAATCTCAATACCATGCTCATCAAAATGCTTAATGGCATCTTCATAATGATGCGAAGAATCTAACATCGCCTTAGAAGGAATACAGCCAACATTTAAACATGTTCCGCCCAAGGTGGAATATTTTTCAATTATTGCAGTTTTCATTCCTAGTTGCGCACAACGTATTGCTGCGACATATCCTCCAGGTCCTGAGCCTATAATGGCTACATCATATTGATCCATAAAATTTTAATTTTCTAATGTCTTACAAAATTAATACTATTTTTACTTTTAAAGCGGTATAGCGGTAGAATGCTTTACCTCTTTTATAGTAAATGAGCTTTGAGTACTTCCAATATGATTCATAGTCGTTAATTTATTGACCATAAAATGTCTGTAAGCCTCCATATCTTTAACATGAATTTTCAACAGATAATCATAATCACCACTTAAATGGTGACATTCTACCACCTCTTGCAAACGCATGACCTGTGCTTCAAATTGTGCAATATTATCCTTAACATGCTGCACTAACTTCACGTGACAAAATACCGTAAAGTTCCTATTTACAATAGCTTTGTCAACTAACGCCACGTAACTTCTTATTGCCCCTTCCCGTTCCAATCTTTTTATACGTTCATAAATGGCAGTGGTGGAAAGCCCTAATTTTAAGGCATACTCTTTAGTTGTCTTCTTACTATCTTCCTGTAGTAATTCCAATAGCTTGTTATCAATTTGGTCAAGTTTCATAATGAATATAATTCTGTCTGGATGTTACAAATTAAACAATAATAGAATAAAAATCTAATTTTACATAAATAATAACATCAAATTCTAAAAAATTACATCTCTGTTGACAAATTTACACTTAAATGGTAGTTTTACAGAAAACAACAACCCATGAGTCACAAAAGCAGCAATGATTTACAAGATCTACAATACTTTGGAGAATACGGTGGCGTAAATCCGTCCATATCAGATTCATCTACATATACTTTCATATCGGCAAAGACGATGTTCGATACTTTTGAAGGAAACACAGAAGGCTGCTATCTATATAGTAGGCATTCCTCCCCTTCAAACTTATATTTGGGTGAAGCCCTTGCAGCTTTAGAAGGTACAGAAAGCGCCAATGTTACCGCCAGTGGCATGGGGGCTATTACAGCTGTAATTCTACAAATATGTAGTGCGGGCGACCACATAATAAGTAGTAGAACAATTTACGGTGGCACATATGCTTTCATGAAAAACTTTCTAGTAAAGTTTGGGATAGAAACTAGCTTTTTAGACATTACAGATTTAGATGCTGTGGAAAATGCTATTAGACCAAATACTAAATTGATCTACTGTGAGAGCGTAAGCAACCCGCTTTTAGAAGTAGCGGACATTTCGGCTTTGTCACGTATAGCAAAGAAGAACAAACTACAATTAGCTGTTGACAATACCTTCTCGCCTTTAACCATTACCCCGGCAAAATTGGGTGCAGATATCGTCATACACAGTTTAACCAAATTTATAAATGGTACTAGCGATTGTGTTGCAGGGGTCGTTTGCGGCACCACCGAATTTTGTTTAGGACTTAAAGATGTAAATAATGGTGCGGGTATGTTATTAGGTAGTACATTAGATAGTTTAAGAGCTTCTTCAATTCTAAAAAATATGCGTACACTGCATATACGCATGAAAAAACACAGTGAAAATGCCCAGTTCTTGGCTGAAAATTTTGAAAGGGACGGACTTAGAATAGTCTATCCAGGACTCTCATCTCACCCAGGTCATTTGATTATGGAAGATCAAATGAATCCGGAATATGGTTACGGTGGCTTAATTACAATGGACGTTGGCAATTTAGAATATGCCAATGCATTGATGGAATTAATGCAAGAAAGAAAATTGGGTTACTTAGCCGTAAGTTTAGGTTTCTATAAAACCTTGTTCAGTGCCCCAGGTAGCTCAACGTCTTCTGAAATTCCTATGGAAGAACAACAAGAAATGGGATTGGGCAATGGCCTAATTAGATTTTCCATTGGACTTGACGATGACATAGAACGAACCTATGAATTAATGAAAAAGTGCCTCTTGGATCTTAATATTCTGGATATCAAAAGCATAAAAGTCTAAACTCTATTTTGCATGTTGGGTTTGCACATCCGTAACAGAAATCGTAATATTACGAAATAACCAAACTTCATTTTAATGATTGACCAAAACACTAATGAACATAGGGAAAATGAGCATATTGTTGACAATAAAGAATTAAGCATTTTTGCTGCTTTAGTTCCTGTAATTGCCCTAGTTGCCATGTTGGCTTACAATGTTTATGTGTTTGGTGATGATGCGCTCAGCGGATCAAATCAGTTTATTTTATTGCTTGGTGGCGCAGTGGCCGCAATAGTTGGTTTTCTGAACAAGGTATCTTACAAGCAAATGATTGCCGAGGTTGAAGAGAACATAAAATCTACCACGGGAGCGTTACTAATACTTTTAATGGTAGGTGCTCTAGCAGGTACTTGGCTGGTTAGTGGCATAATTCCGGCCATGATCTACTACGGACTTCAAATACTTAATCCTACCATATTTTTAGCGGCTTGTGTGATTATTTGTGCCATTATATCCGTAGCAACAGGTAGTAGCTGGACCACTTCTGCAACCGTAGGTATTGCCTTAATAGGTATTGGTGAAGCACTGGGTATTTCTTTGGGAATGACCGCAGGAGCAGTTTTATCCGGAGCATATTTTGGCGATAAATTATCTCCCCTGAGCGACACCACAAATTTAGCACCAGCAATGGCAGGTGGAGAATTGTTCTCTCATATAAAGTATATGCTATGGACTACGGTACCAACTATTTCCGTTACGCTAATTGTGTTTTTAATTATTGGGTTTAGCCTTAATACAAGTGGAGAAGCTGATGTAGACGCCATTTTAGCATCTATAGATTCCTCCTTTAATATCAACGGATGGTTATTTTTAGTACCCATTGCAGTTATTGCGCTAATAGTTAAAAAAACACCTCCATTGGCGGCATTACTTATAGGTACTTTATTAGCGGCTATTTTTGCATTGATCTTTCAACCGAATATTGTTGCCGGCATCACAGGAGCATCAGAACTAAATTTTGAATCGGGTTATCAGGGAATCTTAAAAGCCATTACGGTAAGTACTGATATACCCACCGATAATAAAGCCTTAAGCGATTTATTCTCATCAAAAGGTATGACCGGTATGCTAGGCACCATTTGGCTTATCATCTGTGCTATGTTTTTTGGTGGCATTATGGATGGTATTGGAGCTTTGGCAAGAATTACAAAATCATTGTTGAGCATGGCTAAATCTACTTTTGGGCTATTCTTTAGCACTGGAATTAGCTGTATTGTTTTAAACGGTACTGCTTCCGATCAATATTTAGCAATTGTAGTACCGGGCAAGATGTTCTCAAAAGCATTCAAGGACAAAGGCTTGGCTCCTGAAAATTTGAGCAGAACTCTTGAAGATACTGGTACGGTTACATCTGTTTTAATTCCGTATAACACCTGTGGTGCTTACCATAGTGGTGTTTTGGGTGTTGGTGTGGCAGAGTACTTTGTTTATGCCATTTTTAACTGGTTAAGCCCAATTATGACCTTCATCTTTGCAGGCTTTAACATTAAAATAAAAAAATTGGCCACGGGCAAAGCCTAAAATTAAAATTCATCACTTTTTAGCATAATAAGCTAACAATTGTCAATGTGATAAATTAAGGGGCTTAATTTTACGTCTTCGACACTAAAAACACCTGTATTGCTTCGCTATTCAAAATAGTTATTCTACTATTGAAAAATCTAATTTAGAAAGACACTTTACCCTCTTACAAGTCTTAATTTTGCTTTATAATTAATTATAAAACGAAAACATATTATGGCATTTGTAGGAAAGAAATTCCCAAATATTAGTGTTAACGCAATGAACGACATGGGCGATACTTTTAAACTTAATGTTTTAGAAGAAGCTCAAAAGAATAATAAAAAAGTAGTTCTATTCTGGTATCCAAAAGATTTCACTTTTGTTTGCCCAACGGAATTACACGCATTCCAAGCTGCCATTGGTGAGTTCGAAAAAAGAAACACACTTGTAATAGGTGCATCTTGTGATACTCCAGAAGTACACTTTGCTTGGTTGAGCACAGACAAGGATAACGGTGGTATTGAAGGTGTAACATATCCAATTTTAGCGGATAGTAACCGTAACCTATCTAGCGTTTTAGGAATATTGGATATCCAAAACGAAGTTTACGACGAAGAAACTGAAACCGTTCAGGTTGAAGGTGACAATGTTACTTACAGAGCAACATATATCATTGATGAAGAAGGTGTTGTACAACACGAAAGTATCAACAATATGCCTTTAGGTAGAAATGTTGGTGAGTATTTACGTTTGGTAGATGCTTTAACCCATGTACAGGAAAAAGGTGAAGTTTGCCCTGCAAACTGGGAAGAAGGTAAAGAGGCAATGTCTGCAAATAGAGACGGTGTTGCTAGCTACCTTTCTGCTCATGCAAACTAAATAGAATGTTTAATGAACATGAAGTATTTCACTTCATGTTCATTTTATTAACCATTAAAAAGCTTTAGTTATGTTATTAGAATTAGAACAGGATAATTTACAGGAAATCATTGAGAACAACCCTAACGTTGTTGTTCAATACTCTGCCACGTGGTGCGGTAACTGTAGAATTATGAAGCCTAAATTTAAAAAAGAAGCTTCACAGAACGAAAATATTACTTTTGTATTGGCAGATGCCGAAAAGTTTCCAGAATCAAGAAAATTAGCTGACGTAAGCAACTTACCAACTTTTGCTTCATTTGAGTCAGGTAAATTAAAAAACCAGGTTCAGACCAATAAGTATGACCTATTAAAAGAACTGATCGGTGAGATTACCCATAATTAAATTATTGACGGAGTTCATTGAGGAGAAGGATAGTGACTATGTCCTAGAGACCATTGAAACTCTAGAAGCACTTACTGAGTTGCCTTCGCTAAAAGATGAAGAACTTGATGTCATTGGAGAACTTATTTCAAATATGTACGGTGCCATTGAAGTTTCCAATAGTATAGAGGCCGGCACTCCAAAAAAAGATGCTATGAATCAGTTTATGAAACGGGTCTTAGGCTCCATAGACCAATAATAGCTTTTAAATTTATAAAGTCCCTTCAAAATTGAAGGGACTTTTTTTTGTCCTATTCCCGCTTGTTTCATCTTTATATTTTATAATTTCACATTCTCAATCATAAAAAGATAAAAGTTATGGCTTCGGTTACATTAAAAGGAAATGAAATACACACTATAGGAACTTTACCAAATAATGGCAGCAAAGCTCCGGAATTTGAATTAACTAAAAACGACTTATCTACCGTAAAACTTTCTGACTATGAAGGTTCAAGGGTAGTTCTAAATATTTTCCCTAGTGTTGACACAGGTACTTGTGCACAATCCGTTCGCCAGTTCAACCAAGAAGCTGCAGAGTTGGATAACACCATAGTACTATGTATTTCTAAGGACTTACCATTTGCTCAGGCAAGATTTTGCGGTGCAGAAGGTATTGAAAATGTTGAAATGCTTTCAGATTTTAAAGATGGTAATTTTGGAAAAGGTTACAACGTAGCATTTTCAGACGGGCCTTTAGCTCCTTTATTATCAAGAGCCGTAGTGGTTGTTGACGAAAAAGGTAATGTTATTTATACTGAGCAGGTAGCTGAAACTACTGAAGAGCCAAATTACAAAGCGGCATTAGAGGCGTTGATGAACTAATAACAAAAATCTCATGCCAAAAGAATCCTTTTTGGTCAATCGTATTAAAAGTGTTGGTTTCGCCTTTAAAGGTGCCATACTTTTAATACGAACCGAAGCAAGTATTAAAATTCAGGTATTCATTGCTATAGTTATGACAGCCGCTGGTTTTTATTTCGACATTTCAAGTACGGAATGGATACTTCAAATATTTGCAATAGCCATTGTTTTAGGTATTGAAGGCATGAATACAGCCGTAGAAAAAATTGCTGACTACATTCAACCAGAATTTGATGTAAAAATCGGATTCATAAAAGATATATCTGCGGGTGCCGTAATGTTAGTTTCTATAGCATCAGCCATTATTGGTCTTATTATATACGTACCAAAGATTCTTTAGGCAAGTCTATAGTTCACCATAGCTCAACGTAAATTTGTAATTTAGCACCAGAATTAAGTTTTAATGGCAAAAAAGGCATCTAAATCAAAGCCAAAACCTACTAAAAAACGATCACCGTTTAAGTTATCCAAACAGAATAAAATCATTTTGGGTAGTTTGCTCATGCTATTTAGCATTGCGCTGTTTTTCTCTTTTATATCGTTTTACTTTAACTGGCAAGATGACCAAAGCCTATTGTCCGAGTTTAAGGACAGGAATGAACTTGCAAAAAATCTACTGAATAAATTTGGCGCTAGTATCAGTCATTTTTTCATGTATAAAGGATTTGGAGTTGCTTCACTTATATTCCCTTTTTTAATATGTATTAGTGGAATCTACCTATTCCTCGGTCTACCATCTAAGGCGCTCATTAAGAAATGGATTTGGGGTTTACTTTTTGTCATCTGGATTTCAATTGCCCTTGGATTCTTTGCAACTACAAGTCCATTATTAGGTGGTTTAGTCGGTTTTGAAATGAACGACTTCCTGCAAGATTATACAGGTAAAATTGGTGTTTTATTATTATTGGTCTTTGGTCTTATTTTTATTCTCGTTCGTTTGTTTGAAGTTACTCCTGAAGGAATTTCAGCTTTCTTTAAATCAAGAAAAGAAGCCATAACTACAGAGTTTAAAGCAAACAAAGAACGTAAGGCAAACAAAAAGAAATCTTTAGAAGAGGAAGAAGAATTGCTAACTACCTCTCTTGAAGAAGAAGCTCCAGTGGTTGTTGACACCTATACTCATAAAACTGAAATTCCCCATTTAGAAAAAGAGGAAGATAATTTAAGTGATTTTGAAATAACTGCACCAGAACCTGAGGAAACTTTGGCTATGGAAGTTGAGCAAGTTATTGAAGAGCCAGAAGAAATAGATGTACTGGCCAATAAGTTAGTAGACGATTTTGGTGAGTTTGACCCTACTCTTGAATTAGGAAATTATAAATTTCCACACATTGATCTTTTAGACCAACATGGTACAACTGGGGGTATTACCATAAATCAGGAAGAATTAGAGGAGAACAAGAATAGAATTGTTGAAACTCTCAAAAATTATAAAATTGGTATTGCCCAAATTAAGGCAACCATTGGCCCTACGGTAACCTTATATGAAATTGTACCGGAAGCTGGTGTAAGAATCAGTAAAATCAAGAATCTAGAAGATGATATAGCATTATCATTGGCTGCACTCGGTATACGTATAATTGCCCCTATTCCGGGTAAAGGCACCATTGGTATTGAGGTTCCTAATAAAAATTCTACCATAGTCTCCATGCGATCGGTAATTGCATCAAGCAAATTTCAAAAAGCCGAAATGGAACTGCCTATTGCTTTTGGTAAAACCATTAGTAACGAAACCTTTGTGGTAGATTTAGCAAAAATGCCACACTTACTAATGGCAGGTGCTACAGGTCAAGGTAAATCTGTTGGATTAAATGCGGTTTTAACCTCGTTATTGTATAAACGGCATCCTGCAGAGGTTAAATTTATTCTAGTAGACCCTAAAAAAGTAGAGCTTACCCTTTACAATAAAATTGAACGTCATTTCTTGGCCAAACTTCCAGATTCGGAAGAAGCTATTATTACTGACAATACCAAAGTAATTCATACCCTGAACTCGCTTTGTATTGAAATGGACAATAGGTATGAGTTACTGAAATTGGCCATGGTTCGTAACTTAAAAGAGTATAACACCAAGTTTAAGGCCAGAAAACTTAACCCTAATGATGGACATAAGTTCTTGCCTTATATCGTATTGGTTATTGATGAGTTTGCAGATTTAATTATGACCGCAGGTAAAGAGGTTGAAACACCGGTAGCCAGATTAGCACAATTGGCTAGGGCTATTGGTATACATTTGATCATTGCAACACAAAGACCATCGGTTAACGTTATAACAGGTATTATCAAAGCCAATTTCCCGGCCAGGTTAGCCTTTAGGGTAACTTCAAAAATAGATTCAAGAACCATTTTAGATACAGCAGGTGCCGATCAATTAATTGGTAGAGGTGACATGTTGTTTACACAAGGTAATGATGTCACACGTATTCAATGTGCTTTTGTAGACACGCCGGAAGTGGCTAAAATAGTAGAGTTTATTGGTAGTCAACGAGCCTACCCCGATGCGCATGAGCTTCCCGAATATGTGGGTGAAGATTCTGGCACGAGTCTTGATAATAACGTGTCGGAAAGGGATTCTAAGTTCCGTGAAGCTGCTGAAGTTATTGTTATTGCCCAGCAGGGATCTGCCTCTTTAATTCAAAGAAAATTAAAACTTGGCTATAATAGAGCAGGTAGAATCATTGATCAATTAGAAGCAGCTGGAATTGTAGGTCCGTTTGAAGGCAGCAAGGCAAGACAAGTTTATGTGTCTGATATGGTGGCCCTTCAACAAATATTGGATAACGAATAACATTAAAAAAAGAGATGAAAAAAATTATTATTGTATTAACGGTTATATTATCTACGGCATTTGCAAATGCGCAAAATTCCGATAAGGCAAAAGCTTTATTAGATGAAGTATATAACAAAGTACAGGGTTACGACAACATTTTTGTTGACTTTAAATTCGATTTAAAGAATGCAGAAGCAGGTATTAATCAAGAAACAAGAGGCGACGTTACACTTGCCGGCAATAAATACATGTTCAATTACCTTGGATCACAACAGATTTTTGATGGTAATAAAGTGTATACTATTGTTCCTGAAAACGAAGAAGTAACCATAGAAGATAAATCTGACGATGAAAATGCCATGACACCTTCTAAAATGTTGACATTCTACAAGGAAGGACATAACTATGCATGGGACATTTTACAGAATATACAAGGTAGAAAAATTCAATATGTTAAGTTAACACC
The DNA here is from genome assembly GCF_001865655.1 of Maribacter sp. 1_2014MBL_MicDiv. Taxonomy (NCBI): domain Bacteria; kingdom Pseudomonadati; phylum Bacteroidota; class Flavobacteriia; order Flavobacteriales; family Flavobacteriaceae; genus Maribacter; species Maribacter sp. 1_2014MBL_MicDiv. The sequence continues at coordinate 3,742,121 of NZ_CP011318.1, read as the reverse complement.
TATTGACTCTGACACCGAGATCAAATCTAGATTGTTGGGTATTGATATGGGCACTAAGCATATCTACAAATTAATTGAGACAGGTAAAAACGGTACCAAGACTACGATCACTGTTAATTCTTTTAAAACAGATCAAGATTTGTCCAAAACCTTATTTACTTTTGACGAAGCCAAGTATAAAGATGAAGGCTATTTCATTATAAGAAATTAGAACTATTGAGAATACTAGACCGATATATCCTATCAAGGTTCGTCTTTAATTTTGTCAGTTCGTTTGTAATATTGATGTTCATCTTCATATTTCAAACGATTTGGCTTTTTATTGATGATTTAGCCGGTAAAGGTCTAGACATTGTTATTATAGGTAAGTTTCTATTTTACCTAATGCCTGATCTTACAGAAAAGGTTCTACCATTAACAGTACTGTTATCATCTATATTAACCTTTGGTTCTATTGCCGAAAATTATGAGTTCGCTGCCATGAAAGCCTCAGGTATTTCACTGCAACGGTCCATGTTAAGCTTAATTATTTTTGTCACCGTTTTAGGCGGGGTAACCTTTTTCTTTGCCAATAATGTGATTCCTCTTTCGCAACGAAAAATATACAATCTACGTAGAAACATAGCTAAGGTAAAACCAGCCGCAGTTGTAGCAGAAGGTGTTTTTAGTGATTTTGAAGGTATGAATATTAAGGTTGATGAAAAATACGGTGAAAATGACCGGTTTTTAAAGAACGTCATTATTCATACAAAATCTGCAAATAACGTCAACACCAGAGTTATTAAGTCTAAAACCGGCGAATTGATCAGTAGCGAAGACTCTGATATTATTCAGCTAGTATTAAAAGACGGGCATCTATATGAAGACGTACAGACTAAGAGCAGTGAAAATAAAATGAAATTCCCTTTTGCTCAAGCAGATTTTGATACGTACACTATGAATATTGAAATTCCTGAGATCAATAACGATGACCTTGAGGAAGAAAGAGATATTAGTACCGATAAAATGAAGAATATATCCCGACTAAAAAAGGATATCGATTCTTTACGAGGAGATAATTTTAGAATTGTACGCGCGTTTTCTAAAAATATTGAAGGAAGAACAGGAATGTTTACACCTTTAATGCCCAAAAACAAAGATTCTACCAAATCTGACATGGTTAGAAGAAAAGACTCCATTATAGAAAACAAAGCATTACAGGCAAAACAAAATACAGCCTTTCAAGATTCTATAACGGATAACTTTTTAGTCCTATTTCCAGATTGGCAACAAATACAGATTTTAAGCAGCGCTAAAAACGCTACTAGCAGTATTTTAGGTACCGTAAGTGGAAAGAAAGAAGAATTACAGAAGCGGTATAAAATTTACAACATGCATATACTTTCCTTACATAATAAATATGCATTGGCTTTTTCATGTATCATATTGTTCTTTGTAGGTGCCCCATTAGGCGCTATTATAAGAAAGGGTGGCTTAGGGTTACCAATGGTCATCGCCATTGTACTTTTCCTTATTTATTATTTCATTGGTGTATTCGCCGGAAATTACGCAAAAGAAGGAAACATTCATCCAATGTTGGGGGCGTGGTTATCAACACTTATAATGCTTCCGTTGGGAGTGTATTTGACCAAAAGAGCTACCGAAGATAAGGGAATGATGGATTTTGGTTTCATAGCCGATTTCTTCAAAAAATTATTTAAGAAAAAAGATAAAGCTGAAGCTTAAAAATGAAAGATTTGAGTGATATTAAATTGAATAGTATTGAAGAAGCGATTGCAGACATACGCGCCGGTAAAGTAATTATCGTTGTAGATGATGAAAATCGTGAAAATGAAGGAGATTTTTTAGCTGCAGCCGAATTGGCCACACCAGAAACGGTTAATTTTATGGCTACACATGGTAGAGGTCTAATCTGTGCACCACTTACCGAAGGTCGCTGCAAAGACTTAGGTCTACACATGATGGTAAGTACCAATACCGACCCTTTAGAAACGGCGTTTACCGTCTCCGTAGATTTAAGAGGTAAAGGAGTTACAACGGGCATATCTGCCGGTGACCGTTCAAAAACGGTTATAGCTTTGACTGAGAGCGATACCAAACCGCATGATTTAGCAAGACCAGGGCATATATTTCCATTGGTTGCCAAAGAAGGTGGTGTATTAAGAAGAACAGGACATACAGAAGCCGCTATAGACTTTGCAAGATTGGCCGGATTAAAACCTGCCGGAATTATCGTTGAGATAATGAATGAAGATGGTACTATGGCACGATTGCCAGAACTGGTAAATGTTGCCAAAAAATTCGACTTAAAAATTGTTTCCATAGAAGACCTTGTTGCTTACCGAATGGAACATGACAGTCTGATCAATAAAGAAACCGATTTCAATATCACAACCCGTTTTGGTGAGTTTAGATTAAGGGCATATAAGCAAACCACCAACAATCATGTTCATATTGCACTAACAAAGGGCACATGGTCATCTGACGATAAGATTTTGACGAGAATAAACTCTACGTTGATCAATAATGATATTCTGGGAACCTTAACCCATAATCCAGATGAGCAGCTAGAACAGATGTTTCAAAAAATTAATGATGAAGGCAAAGGCGCCATAGTATTCATTAATCAAGATTCAGAATCAATGAACCTACTTTCAAGGTTAAAAGAGCTAAAAGAATTACAAAAACAAGGTGTTCAAAAAGCTCCAAAAATTGAAATGGACAATAGAGACTTTGGTATTGGAGCCCAAATACTTCATGATTTAGGTATTCATAAAATGAGATTAATGACCAATAGCACCCAAGCTAAACGTGTAGGCATTGTAGGTTACGGATTGGAAATTGTAGAGTATGTATCTTATTAAGATATAATTAGGTTAATCAAACTTTGCCAATACTTGTTTCATTGTTGCCGCACGTTCAGCCACCTGTTCGCCGGTCCAGCTTAGTTTAATGAGACATGATATCGTTCTACCTACCCAAGTATCGGATTTTGAAAAATCAGAATTTGAGTAGTCAGGCAACTGGTTAACAACCTCTTGAGGTAATTTACCTAAAGATCTTTTATAAGTTAAATGCTCCCATTTTTTATAGTAATGCCAATTATTATCAAACCAATAAAAACAAGCATCTACACCAGCTTCACCTAATGCCGTGTGTGCTTTTTTTGCCAATTCCGCAGTTGGTAGAAAGAACGATATAAACGAATAATTTTCTATGCCCCCAACCGGTACTCTTCTAAACTCAATATTTGGCAGAACACTAAGTTCTTCCCTTATTCTTGCATAATGTTTTTCCTGTATGGCCAAGAAATCATCTAAGCGTTCTATTTGAGCGCACCCTACGGCCGCGTTCAATTCAGAAATTCTATAATTATAACCTAAAAAAGGATGTGCTTCAGTACCTCTATTATTTCCTACATGATCGTGACCATGATCTGAGTAATGATCTGCATTGGTTTTATATGTTACATTATTGGTGATAACGGCCCCTCCTTCACCACAGGTAATCGTTTTTACATAATCAAAAGAAAAACAACCCAAATCACCATAACTACCCAAGGGCTTTCCGTCAAAGCTACCTCCTATTGCCTGGCAAGCATCTTCTAACAACAGTAAATCATGTTTATCACCAATAGCTTTTAATGCCTTTAAATCTGCCATAGAACCACACATATGTACCGGCATCACCACCTTTGTTTTCTCGGTTATTGCATTCTCAACGGCAACCGGGTCTAAGGTCAAGGTATCATCCACATCAACTAAAATAGGTACGGCCCCAATAGCCAAAATAGACTCAAAACTAGCCACAAATGTAAAAGTTGGCATAATTACCTCATCTCCCGCTCCAACACCTGCACTAGCCAAGGCAACCGTTAATGCGGCGGTACCACTACTTACCAACTGTGCATAACCTGCATTCATTCGTTTTGTCAGTGCAGCTTCCAGTTCCAAAGCCTTCCAGTGGTTGTTACGCATACCGTCAAAACCATAACGCATTAATACCCCTGAATCCAAAACATCTTGAACTTGACTTTTTTCCTTTTCCCCAAACAACTCAAAACCTGGCATGCTATCTATTTTTTATTGTACTACAAATCTTATTTAAATTATCATCAAAAGCAAAGTTTAGCTTACATCATCTTTAAAAAAATGACCATTGAAAACTATAAAAAGGAAATATTATTTAGTTGCTCCCCTTAAATCCTTTATATCCAAAGGAAACCATTTGCTGAAACCCTTCATCGATTGTCTTTACCGGTAGTTTACAGGTGTTATTTTGACATACATATATAAACGTATCCTCATCAATAAAGCGATCCTTAAACAACGAAATTTCACTTTCTACCTTACTGCCCACCAATATAGTATTGGCAATATAGGTCTTGCTCATTTGCGATAACAATTGTTCAGCATTCTCACCAACTATTACAATTTCATAAAAAGGATATGCTTGCTGCAAAAGCAAAGAGCCCCAGGCACCATAACTAACGGCATGGTTCTCAAAATCTGAAGTTACCAATGCACCCATGGCTTCTGCCTTTTTCAAATAGTCGGTGTTATACTCCAAATGACCAATTTTTAGAAAGTTCTGAGCCATTATGGCATTGGCAGAAGGCACAACACCATCTGAAGTATTAATGATACTAGGAACCAAGTCATTAGCTATATTATAGTAATATAATACCGAATTGCTTTTGTATTTCTGTTCTGCATTTTGCATCAGCTCCTTTGAAAGATCCAAATACTTGGTTTCCATTGTCACTTCAAATAAAGAGAATGCACTCTTTGCTAGAGACGCGAAATCCTCTAAAAACACTTCTCGCTGCTTACTATCTTTCGTATAAGAATGTACCAATTGCCCATTGGTATAATTATTAGCTGTGAGATAATTAAAAACGGAAATAGCCTCGTTTAAATAATTATCATCGCCAAATGCCTTATAAGCTTCTAAATAACCATCAATTAAAAGAGCATTCCATGAGGTCAATATTTTATAATCCTTTTTTGGCTTTGTTCTTTTCTGTCTTGCTTGATTTAGAAGTTTCTTCCATTTTCCAAGTTTTTCATTCAGTTGTTCTTCATTTAATGTATTAGTCTGTAAAAATTCACTTTTTGAAATTTTATTGTTCAATACAAAATTCCCATCTTCCCAAACTTCACCATCTACAATTCCATAATATTGGGCAAAGAGCTCAAAATCATTTTGAAGCAAATCTTGCAATTCATCTTTCTTCCAGATATAATACAAGCCCTCTTCCCCATCGGTATCTGCATCCATAGCGCTAAAGTAGCCACCTTGCTCGTTTCTCATTTCGATATGTAAAAATTTAAAGGTCTCCTCTACTGCCACTTTAAATTCTTCATTACCTGTAAGTTTATACGCCTTAGATAACAGGTTGATTAATTGTGCATTATCATATAACATTTTCTCAAAATGAGGAACTTTCCATATATGATCGGTACTGTATCTAAAAAATCCACCATCCACATGGTCATAAATCCCACCATGTACTACACTGTTCAATGTCTTAAGCACATGATTTTTAGCATTTTCATCTTGTTCTAGCACGGCATAATCTAACAACATTATTAAGTTAGTAGGCAATATAAATTTTTGCTCCCCTTGGTTTCCTCCCCACTCATTATCCCATAAACTAGACCAGCTAGATATACCGTTTTCAATTTTGTTTGGCGATATAGCATTAGCTATTTGATTTGCAGGTTGATCATACACCTCCTGAACACCTTCTGAAAGCATAGTGGCATATTCTTGCATTTTCTCTGGGTTCTTTTCATATTCGGTACTGAATTTTAGAAGAATATTTTTCCAATTCTCCTTTTCATGGTATGTACCCAAAAAAACAGGGCTCCCATTGGGCATAATAATGGCATTCATTGGCCACCCACCAGTACCATTGACCAATTGAAGGGCCGTTTGGTATACCATATCCAAATCTGGCCGTTCTTCACGATCTACCTTAATACTCACAAATTTCTCATTCATTAATTTGGCGACCTCCAAGTCTTCAAAAGACTCCTCCTCCATAACATGACACCAATGACAAGTAGAGTACCCCACGCTTAAGACTACGAGTTTATTTTCATCTGCCGCTTTTTTAAAAGCTTCAGATGACCATGGTTTCCAATTTACAGGATTATGAGCATGTTGCAATAAATAAGGACTGGTCTCCTTTATTAGTTCATTGGTGAATTGGTGATTTTCACTCTCCGTAGTTAAATCCGTGTTTTTATTTTGATTTTTACAAGAACTTAAAACTAGAATACCAACAAAAACAGAAAGTAAGCTATATATCTTCATAAATTTCCAATAATAGTTTCAAAGATATATTTAATTTTTGCCAATTACAGAACAGATAATTTAGTTCATACATTAACATATTAAGGTAATACTTTAATCACAATTTATAAGTTGAAACTCAACTAGCATATAAGGTAAGTGATAGACATTATTATTTTAATCATGCCTATTTAATTATGCATTAATTTTACCTATTAAAATATAAGAAACTGAAACCTTTTAGGTTATAGTAGTAATCTTAATATGGCAAGGAAACATGTTCAATAAAAAGTACACGGTTTTAGGTGAGACAATAGCAAAAGGTAAAGGCGCCCAGTTAAATCTAGATATCGCCAAACTACACACAAGAACAAAGATCGAGGTTCCCGTAATAGTACAGCGCGGAAAAAAAGATGGTCCTACCCTATTGATTACAGGTGGTATTCACGGCAATGAGATCAATGGCGTTGAAATCGTAAGGCAAATAGTCTCCAAAAAATTTAACCGACCAGATTGTGGTATGGTCATATGTATACCGGTAGTCAACATCTTCGGGTTTTTAAACCAGACAAGGCAATTTCCAGATGGTAGGGATCTGAACAGGGTATTTCCCGGCAGCTTAAGAGGGTCTTTAGCCAGTAGGTTTGCATACCATTTGGTAAAAGATATAGCACCTGTTATAGACTATTGTATAGACTACCATACGGGTGGTGATAGCCGTTTTAATGCACCCCAGATTAGAATAGATAGAGATGATGTAGACGGCCTTGCATTGGCAAGAGTATTTGGAGCTGAATTTATAGTGAAGTCCGCCGGAAGGGAAAAATCCTTTCGTGAGACACTGCATCAATTAGACAAAAAAGTGTTGTTGTATGAAGGTGGTAAATCGCTTCAAATAGACAGTGAAATAACGGATACGGGCGTTGTAGGTGCCTTACGGATGATGCATCACTTAGGACTTCGAAATTTTGAAAAAGAATTGGCAGCATATGCACTTAAAGAATCCATACCAAAATTGGTGCATGCCTCTAAATGGATCAGGGCAAAACATTCTGGCATGTTTCACCCAAGTATAAAGGTGGGCGAATCAGTACAAAAAGGAGATGAAATAGGAAGCATATCCGGACCGTTCGGTTACTTTGAGAAAAAAATAAAAGCGAAAGAAACAGGCTATATTATTTGTATAAACGAGTCTCCAATAGTGAACCAAGGTGATGCCATTTTTCACATTGCGCATGATGTAGAATAAATTAAGAAACCCTAAACACATCACCCAAAAAGTTAAAGATCACCTGCAACTAAAAACAGTTATTAAACTGATACTAGGATCATTATGTAACCAGCAAAAAAGTGTATTATTTTATTTTTAGGCGCATCTAAAACTTAACTCAACACCACTTTTCTCTTGTTCAACATATTGCTAAAGCGCATTTCATATGAAGACAAAGCTCCAAAAAATGCAATCACTGCTCATTTAATCATTACTTCTCATATTCTCAACACTTTACGCCAAAAAATACCCCCAATATTTGGAAGTAAATAACATAATTTAAAGTTAAAGATCTCATGAAGTTGAAATACACCAATACATTGATTACATTAGTGTTACGGGTATTTCAAAATCATAATTTGCATGACCGAGATAGAAAAAACATTACAAAATAAAAGTGTCAGACCTACCGCCATGCGCATACTTATCTATAAGTATATGGCCAGCAAAAATACCGCTGTTGCTTTAACAGATATTGAGAATGCTTTTGATAAAGCGGAGCGTACTACACTCTACCGTACTTTAAAAACTTTTGAAGAAAAAGGACTGGTACATCAAATTGATGATGGCACTAATATCTCAAAATTTGCGCTTTGCGAACCCGGGTGTAATTGTGAAATTGATCAAGATCTTCACCTACATTTTCACTGTGGCAATTGTGACAAAACCGTTTGTTTGACCGAACATAAAATTCCCCATATAAATCTGCCCCAAGGATACGTAGCCGAAGATGCCAATTTGGTCATTAAGGGCGTATGCGATTCTTGCAGCCAGCACTAAATGCACTTCTGTTGCACTGATGTTTTGTCCACCTTTGCGGTGTTATGAAAAAGAACCCAATAAAAGAGACTGCAACTAAAGCCCCTCAAAGTTCATGCGGACATTGTTGCAGTAACGAACATACAACAGAAAGCACTGGCAAAGTTTCAAATTTCAACCTATACCTGCCTGCCATCATCAGTTTTTTGATGTTACTTATTGGTATTGCCATTGACTATTTCAACATATTACCATTTTTCAACAACTATATACGCCTAGCGTGGTACATTATAGCATATATACCCGTTGGTTTCCCCGTCATTAAAGAAGGCTGGAAAAGCATTAAAAACGGAAACTTTTTTACCGAATTCTTTTTAATGGGAATTGCAACTATTGGTGCGTTTGCCATAGGCGAATATCCTGAAGGTGTTGCGGTAATGGTCTTTTATGCAGTTGGTGAACTCTTTCAAGGTGCCGCCGTAAAACGTGCAAAAGGCAATATTAAAGCTTTACTTGATCTACGACCGGATCACGCCTTGGTTTTCCGTAATCATAGCTATATTTCAGTAGCACCGGAGCTAGTGGAAATTGGAGAAAAAATACAAGTTAGAGCTGGAGAAAAAGTACCATTGGACGGACAGTTAATTTCTGATAAAGGAACATTCAATACTGCGGCACTTACCGGTGAAAGCAAACCAAGGTCCCTAAAAAAGGGAGCTCCTATCTATGCAGGAAGCATCAATACATCTGGCGTTATAGAAATTACCACTACCAAAACATACAAAGACAGCTCTATTGCCCGTATTTTAGACATGGTACAAAATGCAACGGAGAGAAAATCAAAGACAGAACTGTTCATTAGAAAATTTGCAAAAGTTTACACCCCCATAGTAACATACCTTGCCATTGCACTGACCTTTCTACCCTACTTTTTTGTAGAAAACTATGTGTTTCAAGATTGGCTATACAGAGCTTTGATATTCCTTGTTATATCTTGCCCATGTGCTTTGGTAATTTCTATTCCCCTAGGATATTTTGGCGGACTGGGCGCAGCTTCCAGGAACGGAATTTTGTTTAAGGGAGCTTCATTTCTAGACACCATGACCAAAGTGAACACGGTAGCTTTGGACAAAACAGGCACATTGACCAAAGGGGTTTTCAAAATAAAGGATCTTGTTAAAGATCAGATCTTTACCGAAAGCGAATTCATGAACTACTTGATCGCCATAGAATCTCAATCTACACATCCTATTGCGAAGGCAATTTTAGAATATGAATTAAATACACAACCCTATAAAGCAACAGAAGTAACCGAAATTGCAGGCAAGGGTTTAAAAGGGTTGGTCAAATCCAAAACTGTGCTTGTGGGCAACAAGGCCCTTATGAACGACCACCACATTAGCATACCAAAAGAAACGGAAACTGTTGTTGAATCTATAGTTATGATGGCAATAGACGGAAAATTTGCCGGCTACGTAACTATAGCCGATGAAATAAAAGAGGATGCCTTACTGGCTATTGCGAATATGCGTAAGGCGGGTATTCAAAAAACTATCATGTTATCCGGTGATAAAGATTCCATAACCCAAAAAGTAGCACAAGAACTAGGGTTGGATTGGGCAAAGGGCGGACTGCTACCCGAAGATAAATTGGCGGAAGTGGAGAAATTAAAAAATGAAGCAGGGACCAAGGTGGCATTTGTGGGTGACGGAATCAATGATGCTCCTGTACTGGCCATTAGTGACGTAGGTATTGCCATGGGCGGATTAGGAAGTGATGTTGCCATTGAAACTGCTGATGTTATTATACAGAACGATCAGCCTACAAAAATTGCCACAGCAATTAAAATAGGGAAATCTACCCGCAAAATCGTATGGCAGAATATTGCCTTGGCCTTTGGAATAAAAATTATTGTTCTTGCTATGGGTGCAGGTGGCATGGCTACCATGTGGGAAGCCGTTTTTGCCGATGTTGGTGTTGCCCTACTAGCTATTTTGAATGCAGTGCGTTTGCAAAAGATGCAATGGAATTAATTTTCACTACGAAATAAAAATATATTGAGTAATCTGTATAACAGTAGCCAGTATATTTAACATCAGTAACAATCCGTTTTCAACTGATCGCTTTGCTCAAAGGCTTCAAATGTAATTTGTTGGTTTCCTTCAAGAATTTTTTCAATTACATCAAGTACATCATGCTGCATTGCCAAAGATCCGCAGAGCATTATGGTACCTTTTTCATTTATGGTCTGCAAGACCAATTCCCTTTGCTCAAGAACGGCATCTTGAATATACTGTCTTTGTCCTTCTCTAGAATATGTAGCAAACAGGTTAAAATTCTTTAAGCCTGACCGACTTTTTTGTAATATATCATCATAAAGCGATTGCGAAGCCCTTGTACGCCCTCCCCAGAACAGTGTGGTATTCTGAGCTGTATCTTCAGAGATCATTCCTAAGAACGGAGCTATTCCGGTACCATTTGAGATGAAAATTGAATTTTTAGCATTTTTAGGTAAATGAAAATGCGGATTCACGTCTATAGCAGCTTTAAAAAATTGACCCGTTACCAACCCATATAGAAAATTAGAGCCTCTGCCCAACTCATGTTTTTTTATACTTAATAAAATATAATCATCCACCCTAGCGATGGAATACTGACGAACCATCTCATCATTATTAGGGAAAATTGCCAGTAAATCCCCAGATGTAAAATCAATTTTAGATGCTGGTCGTAATCGCAATAAAAAAGTATCGTCTACATTTAAATCCGTTCGCTCCACAACCTCAAAGTCCACTTTTTTATATTTCTTCTTATGGATCAACGGTCTCTCTACGGGAATAGTAAAACCAACTTTATTGGAGAATTGAATCAACCAAAGTTCAAAAGATTCAAAATCTGCCTGATTAATTTTAAACAGCGGCAATTGTCTTTCAAAATTATCATCTGCATAGATTTGCTGATCCACATCTATGGCATATTTACAGTAATCAGGATAATCCAAAGACCCAAATCCCACTACAAAATATGCTATAGTATTTGGCTGCACTACCGTTGAAAAGATCGCAGGGAATTTACGGGCATTGGTAGGCGGCTCACCTTCTCCATAGGTAGATGTAAACACAATGATATTTTTAGCTTTCGCATAGGCGCTATATTTGTTAAGCTCCGTTAAATAGACCTTCTTCCCTACTTGTGTTAATCCGTTATAAAATCGCTGTGCAAAATCGAACGCCGTACCACTTTCAGAACCTACTAAAATCACATACTCGCATTCATCCTTATCGGGCATTTGCGAAACTCCTTTAGCTTTCTTTCTCCGTTTTAAAGTCATCACGAAACCTGAGTACATAAAAAACAAAATAGACGCACTGGCCAATAACAGGATAACGGACCATATTACATTACCCTCACCGGTATGCAATACCAAACTTAATCTTGATGCTAAGGTCACAAACGGATAATCTCCTTTACTAACAATCTCGCCTGTTAGCTGATGTACCTCAACTTCCTTATCCTGTAAAGCAATGAGATAGTATTCTTCCGGGTCATCTGAAAAAGGAAATTCTACCTGGCGTATTTCTGCCAAGGTAGTTTCTTTAAAAAAGGGAATATCTACAATGTTTTCGTATTTCTGAGCTGAATTACTTACCGATACCTCAACCTGATCAAACGTTGTTTTCGGCAATAAATTAAATTTTTCCGCAGATAAATACACCCCGGTAAAAGCAAGAATTATGATGGGTATAAAAAACCATCTGCTCAATACTACGTGGTACTTTAGCTCAAAGTAATCTTTCTGGACTTTTGTAAATAATTTTAAAAATCCGCCTTGGCGCTTAGCCAATAAAACCAATCCGGTAACAGCAATAATCAATAATAGTAATGAAATTAGACCAACAAAGAACCTACCTATACTCTTTAAAAAAAGGGAACGGTGTACATTAGTTGCAAATGTATATACATAGGGCCGCTCCTCTACTTCACCAAGCTGTTCTCCAGTAAATGGATCTATATACACATCCAAGGTTTCCATCTCCATGGTCAATACGGAAGCTTTTACAAAGCCAGATGATTCCACTTCTAAACCCAACACCTCATCATATGAATCTTTAAGAGCAGTAATGGTCGTTGCCAACGGAACTTGATCTAAATCCGCCACGGCATAACCTTTGGTTTGGTGCGAAATAGGCTCTACGGCAAGTATAATACCCGTAATAGTAGCCACCACCAAAAATAGAGATGAAATTAAGGCAAGTGTAAGATGACTATACCGCCAAATAGAAATGGTCATAAGTAGGAAGGTAGTTTTATAACAGTATCTAATTTAAAAAATTCCAGAATGGCGGTTTAGCGCCAATCTGGAAATGTGATTGTAAAAAAAGCAAACAAGTAAAAAAATAAATGAACGCAGTCAACATGTTTTTATGAGCAAATAACATTATTGTACTTGACTGCGCCCAAAATATGATTCATCTTTTATAAGGTCATTTATTGCGGCAACATACGTACATACCTAATAAAACCTTTACCTTCAACTTTTGTCTTTAAATTTTCGGTCGTTAAAGGAAATTGAATATCATCTGCATAATACCCTTGGTCTTCTACAGAAGTTTCAAAACGAAGGTTGTAACCCTGATCAATTTTATCATTAGGTATCTGTAACACGTTCAAGGCGCGCTCTCCACCGCTAATAGTTTCTCCAGAAATGGCATCTATATTTGGACGGTGTTTTCCGTAAAATTTCCACCATTCGGTAATTTCACTATACCACTCACTATCTTTGCCCTGCACATATAAAGTTTCTACATACTCATTATCGGCATCCACGATAGACACTATTAAGTACGCACCCTCACCTGTATAATTGGTCAACTGAATAAGGCACTTTACGGCAGTTTTGTCCACTACGGTAAAAGCGGATAATAATGATCCTACCAAAACTACGGCCGGTATAAATTTTAAAAATCTTTTCATTTTAATACTATTGGTTCTTTATTTCATTGATAAGCTAAGCGACACCTAACTTATTGCTTTAAAAAGTTTAACGATGTATTGCCTTTTTGCAACATTTCATTTTCACTAGCCAGGTCATAAACCGTTTCTTCAAAATCTGTTTTGCTATTGGCATCCGCACCTTTGGCGATCAAAAACTTTAACAATTTATCGTTTTCCGCTTTCATGGCCGCAACGTGCAAAGCAGTCATACCCTCATCGTTTTTGGCATTTACATCGATATTGAAATCTGCTATCTTTTTCATGAGCTGCAAATCGTTCTTTTTGGCTGCAACGTGGTATAAGGTATTACCCTCACCTTGTACGGTATTGAATTTTAACCCTTTTGCTTTCAACAAAGCCAGTTTAGCATCAAAAGCCTTCGCATTTCTTTTACTGTAAGAATCCGTAAGAAAATAAGCCGCAGTATTACCGGTAGCATCTTTAGCATTGATATCCGCACCTTTTTCAATTAAAAATGCAACTACATCAGCTTTGTTATCATGAGCGGCTAGCATTAAAGCTGTTTCACCATCGTTATTGGCCGTATTGATATCCTTAACATCTTTGGCCAATAATTGAACAACGGCCAAATCATTTCTAGCGGCAGCATTCAAGAAAGGAGTGTTTCCTTCTTCATCCGCTTGATTTACATCTGCACCAGCCTCTAAGAACAGATTAAAAATAGCAGCATCTTTATTACCAAAAGCTAAACGGTGCATTGGGGTACTACCATTTTTTTCAACAATATTAGGTTCCAATCCTAGACCTTTTAAATACGTATAGACCGGTAGACCATTGCTAAATCCGCGACCTCCTTGAGATGCGAACATAAAGGCATTACCACCATTATTGTTCAATGTTTTGTAATCTACCCCTTTGCTTATCAATAATTTCAAGAAATCTATATTCCCCTTTTTGGTAGCGTAGTTAAAAATACCGTTGCCGTCATCATCCTTACTATCAAGAGCCAAACCCTTGTTTAAAAAGAAATTCAGCTCCTCTTCAGATTTCAATGATGGTGCCGCCAATAATAGCACATTGGCACCATGCTCATTTTGCTCCTCTTTAAGGTTCACCCCTTTTGCTTCAAAAGCCTCATATATTTTAGGATTTGTTAGTCCCGCATTGGCTCCAAAGGCAAGTGGTGTATACCTGTGACTATCCAATGCAGTTACAGAAGCACCGTTATCCAATAGATATTGAACCAATTCGGCATCACCGGCATACGTTGCCCAGTGTAAATAAATACGGCTATCATGGGTTTTCTTATCCACTTCATTACCCTTTAGGGACAATAAATATTTAACCACCTCAGTATCTGCCTTGCTGGTTATGGCCAGTGTAGTAGCATCAAAAGAATTGCTGTCCTTTGCTATTGGATCGCTACCCTCTGCTATTTTTTGCTTTACAGTGGCAATACTTGGGCTACTCTTCCAAAATGTACGATCTAAAAGTTCATTCTTTTGCTGGGCAATACCCGTAAAGCTTATGAACAAAAATGCGGTCAGTGTTAATTGTTTTATGGTTTTCATGTCCTTATTGTTTAACGAATGATTCTATTACTTCTTCTATTTCATCTTTTTGATCATATTCATCATCAAAAAGGTATTTGTACAAAACTTTATTATCTACTTTTTCCTCTAAAGAAAGGTCTATGTTCCTACCATAAACATCATCCCATTTTGTACGTACCAAAGCCCATTTATCTTCATTGGATTTCCACCAGGCTGCGGCAGCGGCACATCTACTATCATCAACCTTTACATAAGTGTTATACCCTTTTTCCTGAGCTAATATGACATCTTCTTTGCCGGGTTCACGTATAACCTTTGTATTATCTTGATCGTGCAACCAACCGTAATCCGTAACCTCATGGCGATTTCCACGAACGGTTAAATTATAGTCGCTTCTTGTAGTGTACTCACGTCTTGGTAACGGGGCATCTGAAGTATTTTCCCAAAAGCTTTTACCATCCACATGCACCCATGTAGATGAGCCTTCATACCTAGGGCTATCATCTACTTGATATACTTTTTGGGTCCATTGCCCTTTTACCTTATCTGATGGCAATTTTTTGAATGTCCATGTATTATCGGTATTATAAGAATATAGGTCTGTATTTTGATACAGCCAATCTTGCCTCCAATGCTTTACAATATGCGGGTCTGCAGGGTTACCTACCTGCAACAGGTGCTGAATGGATATTTTATCATCTTCATCCGTCACCAGTTCTGCCCACTCTAAGCCCTTATCCACTTTTGTTTTAGAAGGCTTATACAAAGAATCCGTACTATGGTTAAATGTTTCGGCAAAGTTGAAGGTTACTTCAAAACAACCGCACATACTTTTTATAGCTTCACGGTCATCGTTCTTTTTCGCCTTTTGGGCAATTGTACTAGCAGATACTACTAATGCCATTATGGTAGGTAATACTGTTTTCATTTTACAAGTGTATTATTTTTTGATGTTCGTTGACAAAAATAACTATTTTAATTTATTCTAAATAAGAATTGTTTATATATTTACATCCTTATCAAGAATAAGTCTAAATAAATATAATGCGATTTCGACTAGCGACCTTACTACTACTTTTAGGTACACATATTATAGTAGCGCAAAGCCAAGTGCCCAGCGTTACAGATTCTATTTTATCACAAGAATTAGATGAAGTCATAGTGACCGCCACAAGAACTGCCCGTCAATTATCATCGCTTCCCCTACCCGTTACCTTGGTAGGTAAAAAACAGATTATAAAATCCGGTACCGTTCGCCTTAATGAAATACTGAACGAACAAACAGGCATTATAACGGTTACCGATGAAAGTGGATTTCAAGGGGTACAAATACAAGGCATTGCATCGGACTATATTCTTATCCTTATAGATGGAGTTCCATTGGTGGGGCGTAGTGCCGGAAATTTCGATTTAAGCAGACTTACCGTAGGTAATATTAAACAGATTGAAGTAGTTAAAGGTCCGTCAAGCAGCTTATATGGATCTGAGGCATTGGGCGGTGTCATCAATATCATCACCGAAAAACCAGAAAAGCAGGATTTTAGCGGAAATGCATCCTACCGCATCGGTAGCTTTTCCCAACAAGATATGAACCTTGACCTTAAGCAGGGTTTTAAAAAATTTCGGTATGGATTTTTCGCCAATCGTTTCTCATCCAACGGTTATGACCTAAATGAAGATGTGGAGGGCCAAACCGTTAACCCGTATACCAACTACACCCTAAACGGTAGGTTGTATTATGATATCAACGATAAACTTTCTCTCTTTACCTCTGGACGATTCTACGATCAGGTACAAGATGCCGGATTTACCGTGGATAGCATTCAATATGAGGGTGATACCAAAGAACGTGAATGGAACGCACATGCCAGACTGGACCACAAATGGACCCCGGCGCTCAACATGGCTTATGAACTGTACTATACCAATTACGTTGCTACCGAATTATTGGCAGACCCTATTTCTACCGATGTTTTGAGCGATAGTGATTTTGATCAAAAATTACTGAGGCCAGAGGTACGTGGTAGCTATACCTTTAATATTGAAAACGAAAACAGAACCGGGTTCCAAAACGGGACTTTAACCGCAGGAGCGGGATTACAGTTAGATGAGCTGGACAGGACTTATTTTGAAGAAAAAGTGAATTTCACTTCTCAATACCTTTATGCCCAGTATGATTTTGACCCTTTGGAAAAACTGAATGTTATTGCCGGAGCGCGCTTTGACAATCACTCTGAATACAACAACCAATTTAGTCCCAAGTTGGCATTACGCTACCAATTAAATCCAAATCTGGCTATTAAGGGATCTGTGGGTTATGGTTTTAAAGCGCCCGATTTTAGACAGTTGTATTTTGACTTCACCAATTCCGCGGTGGGCTATACCGTACTAGGTTATAATGTAGCCTTAGATAAATTACAAGAATTAGAAGAACAAGACCAAATCTTAGATGTGGTGGTCACAGAAGACGAATTGAGCCAACCGTTGGAAGCAGAAAGTTCTATTGGCTACAACTTAGGCCTAACCCTAAAACATGGTGTTGGCAATACAGAAGTAAATTTCTTTAGAAACGATTTTAAAAACCTAATAGATACCAGAATCATTGCCCGCAAGACCAATGGACAAAACGTGTTCAGTTATATGAATTTTGATGAAATATACACTACGGGTTTTGAAATCAACTCCGCCTACAAACTCACGGATAATTTAAATATAAGTGCCGGATACCAATTACTTTATGCCTTTGATAAACAGAGAAGACAAGACGTAAAAAACGATCAAGTATTTGTACGCGATGCCAATACCGGGCAATCTGTTGCCCTGACCACCTCTGATTATTTTGGCTTGGTCAACCGTTCTAGGCACAATGCCAATTTTAAATTCTACTATGATATACCCTCTGCCAAAACCCATGTAAACTTGCGAGTACTCTACCGTAGTAAGTATGCACAATATGACACCAATGGCAACGGACTCATAGATAATTTCGATACCAGTTTTATAGATGGTTTTGTTACCCTAAATGCCGCGGTAAGCAAAATATTCTATACAGATTTTACACTTCAGGTTGGCGCAAACAACCTATTGGATTATACGGATAACAATATCCCGACAATGCCGGGCATACAAGCATTCATTAAATTAAATTATCAATTCTAACCCACCTGGCAACAGGTTTTAATTACAATTACCATGACAAAGAACATTTTAGCAGTAGCATTTTTAGCAATGGCATTCACCTCTTGCAGCAGCGATGATGACAGCACACCTACGGATCCGGTACAGACGGAGACCGTTAGCAATTTATATGCACCACAAACCGGAGGCCAAGGAGCACCTGTTGGTGGTGAGTTCACCAAATTTGATTTTGAGACCGGTGTCATTACTACCAGTGATACTGCATGGGACATTGCCTTTAGGGGCACCACGATCGCCGTTAATGGCGGTACCTTGACCGGCACTGAAGATGAACCGGAAAGAAACGGTAATGTTGGCGTAGCCGAAGTAACCGGCACCTTGGCAAGTGTAACCACAGCAGAAGGACTTACTTTTGAGCAAGATGCAGATGCTTCTTTTGCCATTGCAACAGGTAGTGATAATGGTTGGTACAACTACGCAGGAGACCCAACACATTTAATTACACCTATACCAGGTAAAGTATTTGTATTTAGAACTACCGAAGGTAATTTTGCCAAAGTAGAGTTTATAAGTTATTATGAAGATGCGCCATCTGAACCAAATGCTTTTGAAGATGCTACACCGTACTATACCTTTAATTATGTTTACAACCCTAACGAAGGCGATACTTCTTTAGAATAGTCTTATTTTTAGAGCATAATAGTCAGTAACATATGGGCAACTTTGGGGTTGCCCTTTTTTGTTTTCATTAAACCAATAATTACTGGTTCATATAATCTTGCCATTGTACAATAACATACTTTGTTACACCATTTTTAGTCGCTTTTAAAAACCCAAAATCATAACAAAAAAGGTAAACATCATTTTTTTGATTCTTCCAGTAGTGGGTAAAAAATTTGGGATTAAAACCTTCCTCTAAAAGAACACTCTTTCTAATAGTTGTAAATCCAGACTTATTATAGCGTTTTAGTATTTTTCTGTTTCTCTTCAGTTGTTTATCCACCGAAAAATAAAAGGTATTCTCTTTCTGACTTTTTTCATATTGATGTATGGACTTACATTTAACTGAGCAGAAAATTTTATCCGTTCTACCTATCACTTCATTATTACATTCTGGACAAACTCTTTTCATGCTTATAACTTAATCGAATATTATACGAATAATATACGCATAAAAGTTGATTAATTGATTTATTTAGTATTACACTTGACATGATGAACACACCAAAATCCATTACGTTACATCATCTAATGATCAAAAATCAGAAGATGATCGGCATACAATTTACTCAGGACAAACTTTTACAGAATCTGATCAAGGGGCTTCCCGAACCTAGGTGGAGCACTAAGTACCACATGGTCTATATTCTAAATACAACGAAAAACCTTGGTATTATTTTCAATACTTTTAAAGGAGTCGTATGGATCAACTATAACAAATTTTTAAGTAATAGACCTGTCAACACCCATAATGAAGTAGTAGATGTATAATGGTTCAGGGAAAGGAAACTACCTGAAGGCTATAGGGTTTGTCCAGAGGAATACCTGTTAAAACTTGAGCTTAAAAGATATGCCAACAGCACCGTAAAAACGTATGTCAACTTTTTTGAAATGTTCATTAATCATTTTAAAGATAGAGATATTACAACCTTGAACGAAAGTGACGTGAGGTCATATCTACAGAGGTTAATACATAGAAACCTATCCAACTCCTATTTAAATCAGACCATAAATGCCATAAAATTCTATTATGAGACCGTTCTTGGCATGCCCAACCGTTTTTACGACATTGAAAGACCAAGGAAGGAACATAAGCTACCTACCGTAATTTCAAAAGAGGAGGTCATTGCCATGCTGAATTGTACAACAAACCTAAAGCATAAATGCATTTTAGCCTTGCTCTACAGTGCCGGTTTACGTAGAAGTGAACTTTTAAACCTTAGGGTCAAGGATATAGATAGTAAACGAATGCTGGTTTCTATAAAAGGCGCCAAAGGCAATAAAGACCGGGTAAGTCTATTGTCCGAAACAGTTCTACAAGATTTACGGCTCTATTTTAAAGAATGGCATCCTAAAGATTTTTTGTTTGAAGGCCGTAAAGGCGGTAACTACAGTGCAGCAAGTGTAATACAGATTGTAAAGCAAGCTGCCCATAAAGCAGGAATTTTACAAAATGTTACTCCACATACCCTTAGGCATAGTTTTGCAACACATTTGTTAGAATCTAACGTAGACCTTAGACAAATACAAGTATTATTAGGTCATGGTTCTAGTAAGACAACAGAAATATACACCCATGTAGCCACTAATACTTTTAAGACAATAAAAAATCCATTAGATTAGTATGCACAAAGTAGATATATGTGCAATTGTGCACATATACAATTGTTGTGCTTCATTATCAGAAACCGCTAACCAATGATAAAATTCTTTAGAAAAATTAGACAAAAACTACTTTCTGAAAACAAATTCGGAAAATACCTGACTTACGCCATTGGAGAAATAGTTCTGGTTGTTATTGGAATTTTAATTGCGCTACAGATTAACAATTGGAATGAGGAACACAAAGCAAATCTAAAAGAATTAACCATTTTAAAAAGCCTCGAAAAGGAATTTAATTCTAACAAGGCACAATTAAATAGTAAAATTGAACATAGAAATACCATTATTAAAAATTGCAGGCGATTATTAGACTTTTATAATAAGCCAGAATTAGTAGAGCGAGATAGTATTATGTACTATTTAAGTAGTATTGTGCCAACTACTTTTGACCCAGTACAAAATGACTTTGTAAACTCTGGAACTCTTGAAATTCTAAAAAACGAAGAGCTTAAGCAATTATTAATTAATTGGAGTACAGATGTTATTCAACTTCAAGAAGTTGAGCAGATGTTTCTGAGATATGCAGAGCAAGACATAATTTCCTATACCACTGAATTAGGCTTAAGACGGGATTTACAATACTATTTTTGGAATCATGCAAATAGAAGTATGTTGGAGTCAAATAAAGTATCTAATCTGGTATCAAAAAAGACCATACTAAAAACTCTTACAAAAGACGATTTGATGGCCAACTCAAGATTGGAAGGTTCTATTGCACAATCACTTGTTTACAACATGTTTAATAATCAAGAATCTGAAACTTTAATGAAAAGGATAGATACTATTATTCAAATTTTGAATTCTGAAATTGAAAAATAACGAAAGCACAACAATGGCTATAAGTAATTGCTTGTCCTCGCCTACTTCTGAAAATCCTCTCGGATTTTCAGTTTGGTGTGTACTTGCAAAAGTTAGTGCTAACCCACGCAACTACTCATAGCCGAGACCGTTGTACATCATACCCAAGCAACGTTCTGAACAAAAGAAATTTCAAAATGAATCACCAAATTTTTGAACCGCAAGAGAATTTAAAAGAATGGGTTAAATGTTATTGGACATTAGAAATTCCTAAAGAAAAAACACCAAAAAAAAATACCATCGTACCAGATGGCTGTATTAAAATGATTTTTCATTATGGAGATAAATACAAAAACTATAATGATAAAGGTGAAAGTGAATTTGTACCAAGATGCTTAGTGGTTGGGCAATTAACTAAACCTTTTTTGGTAGAGCCAACAGGTAAAACTGCAACTTTCTTTGTTTGCTTTCACCCTAATGGTTATTTACCGTTTGCAACAATTCCGATAAAAGAAATGGAAAACAAAGTAATTTCTTTCGAAAAGTTATTTGGTAAGAAAGGACTAGAAATAGGACAGAAAATACTAAAAGCAAATTCAACTTCTGAAAGAATAGACCTTATTGAAACCTTTCTATTTAAAAAATTGGCGAATGCTAAAACCATTGACGAAATAGTAAAATCGACAGTTGAAACAATTTTAACAGCCAATGGGCAATTCTCGGTAAATAAATTATCAGAGGAAAATAATATTAATCGAAGACAATTAACTCGTAAATTTTCATCAACAATAGGCTTAAGCCCTAAACAACTTTCCAAAACTATAAGAATTCAAAATACATTAAAAACATTATTAACAGAAGAAGTTAAAAGCCTAACCGATTTAGCTTACGAGAACGAATACTTTGACCAAGCCCATTTTATAAAAGACTTTAAAGAGTTTACAGGACTTACACCTAAAGAATTTTATGGAAATGATTTAAAGATGTCTTTAATTTTTGATAGCAAAGAGTAGGCTTGTCCCATTTTTACAATTTTATATTTTAAAGTCATAGC
Source organism: Maribacter sp. 1_2014MBL_MicDiv (assembly GCF_001865655.1). NCBI lineage: Bacteria > Pseudomonadati > Bacteroidota > Flavobacteriia > Flavobacteriales > Flavobacteriaceae > Maribacter > Maribacter sp. 1_2014MBL_MicDiv. The sequence goes on along the minus strand of NZ_CP011318.1, from coordinate 3,719,911 downwards.
ATATTTGCATTGCAATAACGCAACAAAATATAAAAGAAAATAAAATGAAAAACGTAAATCCTGTAAACTGGTTCGACATTAATGTATCTAACCTAGAAAACGCTAAAGAATTCTATGAAGCTGTGTTTAATATAAAACTTGTTGATTTCCCAATTGAATTTGGTAAACAATCTGGTTTTCCTTTTGACCCAAAAGGGTTGAATATTACTGGTGCATTGGTAGAAAAGGAAGACTTTGTTCCTAATAGTAATAATACAGTTATCTACTTTGAATCTGAAGATTGTACAACAGAAGAAAATTTAGTAGAAAAAGCAGGAGGAAAAATTATAAGACCAAAAATGTCAATTGGAGAATTTGGTTTTGTATCAATTCTTATGGATAGAGATGGAAATACGATTGGACTTCACTCAAGAAAATAATTTATTGAAACAAAGTACGAATGTACAACAATGTATCCTATGAAAAGCCCTAGTCCAGTTCTCTAAAGTTAATATTTTATTTTTTATTGGTCCATAATGTTGATTTTGGGGTGTTGGATTGTTGGCAACCCTTTCCAGCATAATGCTTGGTTGTCAATACTTCAACACCATATATAACTTGCTCCGCATCCTATATGTGGTCCGTGCTTTGGGCATGGCCACCGGCATCTGTATGATCATAAGTTATAATAAGCCCGGTCACTTGCTAACCGATGTGGTTCCCGCCAGCGGCGGGACCACCTACATTGTTCTGTGATCCGGACTTTTCTACTTCTATTGTGAGCTCGGTTATCCTGTTGTTTTACTTTCTCTATATTCTATTCCAATACCCCTATCTCATAAGGGGTCTCCGTCTTTATCACCGCCAATGTCCTGCTCAGTAGTTTCCTGGCCACCTTTACGATGACACTCTTCACATTTTTTCCGTGATGCTTGCGGTAATAGCCCTGCATCACGGGATCCGTTCGAATGGCCTGCCAAGAGGCCTCGATGAAATAACTGCGTATCAACCGGTGGGCACGCATGCTCACCCCCGTATGTCGGATGGTATCGCCACTTTGGTAAATGCCCGGTGCCACACCTACATATCCGGCCAAATGTTTGATATTACCGAAACGGCGCAGGTCGCCCAATTCGCTCAAAATACCACTGGCCACTATGGGACCTATACCGGGAATGCTCCGTAAAAGCATTTAATCTTTCTTAAAGTGGATCTTGGTATACCGGCGCAATAAGGTGGAAACTTCCCGGAACTCCCGGTCGATGAACCGAAAACTGCGCATACGGCTACGCAGGACCTCATTGCCCGTATCGTACCCGAAATCCAGTTCATCGAGCCAATCCCTGAACTTATGGCTCCAATGGTCGTTATCGAATTCTTGGGGTATCCTTATACCGTAATACAGCAACTGCATCTTGATATAGCTCTTGATCTGGCGCATATCCTTGACCAGATCGTTCCTGCGACGGAAAAGGCTCCGCAGTTGCTCCCTGCACTTGTCCGGCACACAAATACCGCTCAACCTGCCGTCCTTGAGCTCCCGTGCTATGAGTTGGGCATCGATCCTATCCGTCTTGGTATGGCGCTCCTTGCCCCGCCTGAATATATCGGCCGGATTGACCACCAAGCTGCGCCAGCCATAACCTACAAAGCACCGGTGTGCACGGTATCCGCAACAGCCCGCCTCATAAGCGGTGGACACTTCATAACCTGTGTAATGCTTGGCTACATATTCATAGAGCAGTTCGGCATCGGGCAGCATGCTAAAAGTCTTTCCGGATGACAGATCCGTCGCACAGTGTACCTTCCAACTGCGTTTGTGTATGTCGATACCAATGAATAACTTAGGTGTAGCAGTAATTTGAGTGTTCATATCTTTGATTTTTAGTTCATCTTAAAGATACTCGACTTACTGCTTTTACATAGATGCTAACCGCAATTACGGCGGATTCGACTACGTCCGAATCCACTCGGAATTGCTAAAGTCTGTGCCAAACCGAAAAACATTAACTTTAATCCCGTAACTGACGGTTATACGAGACCGTTATAAACTATATTTCAATCCGCAAGTCGGTTTTTCTTTGCTCAAGTTTGCGCTTTATCAATAATCAAAAAAGCTATCAATTTTTAAAAACTAAACTGGAATCGTTGTGTTTATCGTGGTACGCTTTTTTTGCGGTTTATTTGCTCAGGTAATATCTGAGGTGTAACACTGAAAACTGCAAAACCAGTTTTTGTTTTCAGGAATATTTCCATGCCGCACAGCCGCAGTTTGTTTGCAAAATTAGGCTTGTATTGTCTGACTTGATTTTGGCTTTTTTTGCAATGGTTTGTCGTTTGGAGCACCTCCACGACAATCAGCTCGAGCAAAAAATACAGTTTATAACAATATGTATAATTCATGCCGACGTGAGTCCGTGTCTAATCCACAAAAAATTGTCTATTTGCATGTCGCAGTTAGTGTTTTGATTTGTTGCTTTTTACTATTTTAGCAACAAACAAAAACTAACTACTTGTACCAGCCCGAAATTCAGAGAATTTCGCAGCGGTACAAATTATACACGAAACGTTACAATGCATTAAGCTCAAAACCTCGTTTCTGAATTTTTTGCTAAGAATATAATTTCTCTTTTAAATGGAAAATTGAACTAATGACATCTAATCAACCAATAGAACCTAAACAAAGAATTGAAATTCTAGACATCCTAAGAGGTTTCGCTTTACTTGGAATCATTTTCATGAACATGGGATTTTTTAGCGGATACGTTTTTATGCCCTTTGATGACCTTGAGCAAATAACTAATTTTCAGTTAGATGAAAAATTATATTCGATTCTAAATATCGTAGTAGCAGGAAAGTTTTACACCCTTTTCTCCATTCTTTTTGCTGTTGGGTTCTATATTCAATATGAAAAGAACAAAGAAGATTCTCTTAATTTTTTAAAAACATATCGAAGAAGACTATTTCTTCTGTTATTGATAGGGTTATTGCACAGTTTAATTTGGTTTGGAGACATTTTACTTGCCTATTCTATATTTGGTTTTATCCTCATTTTATTCCGGAATGTCAAGTCTAAAAACCTTATTCTGTGGTCGTTATTTTTCCTTCTATTTCCACTTTTAATCGATTTATCTCTCTTGCCATTTTCTGAGGCTTTGAGTTCTGCTAGTCCAGAAAAAACGACTGCCATTGCACATGTTCAATATCCAGATATGACCGTTGAAGCAGTTATAAGTACATTCCAGAATGGTTCAATTGCAGACATATTCTTTTTAAATATTCATAATCTTGTCTGGAAATACTTAGGTTATATTCCATCAGGGGGGTATTTTAAATTCCTTGGAATTTTTCTTCTTGGTTACTATTTCGCTTCAATTGAATTTTTTACAAAAAAATCAAAATCAACCTTATTGTTGATAACCAGTTTAATAGTAGGTCTTTTGGCTACTTTTTCAGCTAAAACAATTGGTGGAAGTGCGTTTATGTTCCCATCAACTCCATTAAATATCCTTTATAAACTCTTGGTATTAGCCGGCCAGATATTTATGTGCATTTTCTATATAACTTCGATATTTAAAATTGTTCAAACTTCAATAGGTAGAAGAGCATTTAAATATTTAATCCCTGTGGGGAGAATGGCTCTGAGCAATTACTTGTTTCAGACCATAATCATGATTATTATATTTTACAATTTTGGATTTAATTTAATTGGTAAAATCGGTTTATTACATACATCAGGTATTGCGATTCTTGTTTTAGTATCGCAAATTATTTTTAGCCATATCTGGTTAAAATATTTCAAATTTGGTCCCTTAGAATGGATTTGGCGTAGCCTGACTTATAGAAAGTGGATAAATATCCGTTATCCAAATAACTAATCAGACAAATGATGGAATTAACGCATGGTAACATTGTGTATAATGTTCATTGCGAGCAAAAGCTCGCAACGCCATATACACGAGACCGTTAGTGGTAATTTAAGAAAAAAAATAGACCGTTACTTAGAAATAGACTTTCGCAAACAAGTCCTAATACCTAATAAGACTATTCTAAAAATGACTACATTTCTTTAATTAAACAAGCACTAAGATGTAATTGTTGTTTTTTTACTGTTTTTGTTCCCATAAACATTTCATAGTTCAATTTCCCATCATCAAAATTCCATTCTCTTTTAGAAGTTTGCATCCTTTCATCATTAATAATTAATCTTGATTCGAATAAAAGCTGATAAGAATCTTTTGATATCTTAATTTCATTCAAATTCATACACTCCATTCTACCATTTTCATGTACATTGTTCATAAAAAGTTGTTCCTCATTTTCGAATGAAATAAACCCAGATTCCCAATGAGAGCTTCTTCTTTTTTGTGATGAACTTGGTTTAAGCCAAGTTCTTTGTTCATAATGAATAACAGCCCTTTCCTCATCCTTTTTAAACACTAAATGCTCTATAAACTCAAAATTTTTAATTGTTGGAAATATTCCTGAACCTTCACCTTTCCAAGTACCAACAATACTGTTAGCAAACGACTCAAAACTAAATTCGTACATATCTAACTTTTATAAATTGTTGTTGCAGCACTTTGCGCTGAAGGAAAAATAGTCATATCGGCAATTTGAACATGTTTCGGTAAATCAATACAATAAAAAATAGATTTTGCTATATCTTCGGCAACTAAGGGTTGGTAATTTTTATAAACAGCATCCGCACTTTTTTTATCTCCTTTAAAACGGGTTAATGAAAATTCTGTATTCACCGCTCCTGGAGCTATATTTGTAACCTTTATCCCAAATGGAACAAGTTCTAAACGCATGCTATTACTAATTGATTCTACAGCAGCTTTGGAAGCACAATAAACCATTCCGTTCTGATATGCTTGTTTTCCTGCAATCGAACTCATATTAATTATTTGACCTTTATTATTTGAAATCATATACGGAATTATCAATTTTGAAATATAGAGTAGTCCTTTTACATTGGAATCAATTGTTTTTTCTAAATCAGTAATTTCACTATTAATAAAGCTACACAAACCATGAGCTCCACCTGCATTATTTACTAAGATGTCTACATTCTTAAAGTATTCTGGTAAGCTATCGATGTTATCTTTTGTTTCTTCAAAATTTTGAACATCAAAACATAAGACATGTACTTTTACATGCTCGCTAAGTGTCGATGCTAATTCTTCTAATTTTTCTCTTCTTCGACCACAAATAATTAAGTCTATATTATTCTTTGCAAAAATATTGGCAGTCGCCCTACCAATACCTGATGATGCACCTGTTATAAAAGCTATTCTATTCATCTGTCTTAAAGTTTAAATTAAGTGCCAAAATTCTAACTTTTAAATAGAAAAAAACAGATTCAGATTTTTATATTTACACCATATCAGATTTCCTGTTATGAATAATTTTAAGTTTGAAAAAATAGCGCAATCCATTGAAGAAAAAATTCATCATGGAATATTTGAAGTTGGTCATAAATTACCCTCTGTAAGAGCAGCCTGTAATGAATTTGCGGTGAGTCCGTCTACTGTATTCAAAGCCTACTACGAACTTGAAGCTAAAGGTTTAATAGAAGCCAGAAATAAATCGGGTTACTATGTAAGTTTAAGTGCAACGCAATTAAAAAAAGTAAAACACTTAAATGATAAAGTCACTAGCACTAAAAATTCAGCTACAAAGGCAAAAAATGTAGATGAAATGATAGAGGAAATGGAACGCTCAAAATTAGGTGATATTGAGGTCGATTTTAGCTCCGCAACTCCCTCAGTAGAAATGCTACCCATAAAGAAATTATATAAATCGCTACAGACTTCTATTTTACACGAAAAGTATAATTTAATTCCATATGAAAATCCCATTGGTTCTATTGAATTGCGTAAGCAAATAATATTGCAAACCATTAGAGGAAGTAAAGTCAACCCAGTTGATGATGTAGTAATTACGGCTGGTTGTTTAGAAGCGATTGGAATATGTATAAATATTTTAACTGAAAACGGAGATAATATTCTAATAGCAGACTCTAGTTATTATAATATCATTTCATTATTAAAAAACAAGAATGTTAATATACATACATATGACTTTAACCAATCATTGAATTTTGACAGTAAAGCTTTTGAACAGGTATTAATTGAGAAGAAAATTTCTTTATGTTTAATCACTTCTAATTTCCACAACCCTACCGGGGCAACCTTAGATACTTCTGCCAAACAAAAAATTGTATCTATAGCATCAAAAAAGAACATTAATATTATAGAAGATGATGTATATGGCGATTTATATTTTGAAAATAATAAGCCAACTACTTTAAAACAGTTTGATACAGAAGGTATTGTCTATTATTGTTCTTCCTTTTCAAAAACTTTAGCTCCCGGATTTAGAATTGGGTATTGTATAACTGGACGTAAATCACAAGAATTTGCTAAGCAAAAACGCCTATTATCTTTAAGCACAAATAGTATTACACAAGCGGCTTTAGTAGATTTTATGAAAACAGGTCGTTTTGACTTGAATTTAAAAAATCTTAGAAAACAGCTGCATTTGAATATGTTAAAATATGGAAATGCAATTTTAAATTACTTCCCTTCTGAAATTAATATTGAAATTCCGAAGGGTGGATATGTTTTTTGGATAGAATTTTCAGCGTCTTTTGATGGTTACGAATTTTATAGAAAAGTGTTGAAAGAAAAAATTCTAATTACCCCAGGCGAAATTTTTTCAGCAAATGGATATTATAAAAATTTTATTAGAATAAGCTATTCTAAGCCATATAATGAAAAAATAGATGGTGCACTAAAACAAATTGGCAACTTAGCGCGAAAGCATATGGTAACAAAAAAAAACTACCACTAACAATGGTAACCGTTGCACAAGCCTATAATTAGAAACAATTACTATCGATATAAGTCTCTTTAAGGGGCTTTTTTTATGCTAAGCTAGAAGTTGAACGTGAATTTTCCGTGCGCCGGAGAAAGGCTTTTCACGTAACGGACCATGATTTTTACGAATAATGGCAGGGCAAGCTTTCCTGCCCCACTTTTCGGGTGTTTGTTCTCGAATTTCAGGTACTTTTTGAGGTTGTAGGCAATCGCCGAGAGGTGCATCATCTTGTTCGCCTGTGCGAGCCCGATGGTATTCATCTTCCTCAGTCCCATGAACTGGGTCAAGGTTCCAAAAACGGGCTCTACCGTGCTCTGCCGCTTGCCCTTCATATACCGCCCCAGTGGGCTCTCCACCCGGGCGATGTTACGCAAATACTCCGCACGGTAATAGGTAACGCCGAACTTCTTCTCCTGTGCGCTTTTGCCCAGACAGCTACTGCGTATCGGGCACCCGGTGCAGATATGCTTTCTTGCCCGGTATTCCTTCTTTCTTGTTCCCGTGCGATAATCCCTGAACTCCTTGGTGAACGGTATCGTTTTCCCTTGGGGACAGCGGTAGCTGTCCGTCCCCTGGTCATAAACGAAACCATCGGGACCTCCCTTGAACGTTCCGTGGGCGGGTATGAAGCTTTTCAGCCCCCTGCTTTCCAAAAAGGCATAGTTCTCGCCACTGCTATAGCCCGTATCGGCCACGCAGTTCTCAAAAACGAAGCCCTGCTGCCATAGGCGCCGCTGTAGGCGCTTTACGATATCCTGTAACTGCTGGTTGTCCTTGCCATCGGCATGGTACGCCCTGATATCGGTAATTACATGATGGGCGGTATCCACGCTCAACTGACTGAGGTAGTTCAGCTTTCTTGCCTTGCCCGGCTTTACGCTTATTCTGGCATCGGGGTCGGTAGGACTGTAATGGGTCTTGTTGCTCGTATACTTTGCCCCCTTGTTACCTGCGCCCGGTCGTTGATCCTGGTCCTTCGCCCATTTTTTGTTCCTGCCCTTTATCGCATCGAGTTCCTTCTTGTTGGCGGTCACACTTCGCTGACCCTTGTCGGACCTGTCGCACTTGCTCTTGCGGTGTGGCACTTCCTTGTCCATGGCGCTGATAGCACGTACCTTCCGTAAATGCTCGTCAAGTTCCTCTTCGGGCACCTTCAGCTCCAATGTATCCATACTCGCATTAGCCTTTACCGGGGCAGAATCTATTGCTTGAGTATGACCGGAAACCATCCCTTTTTCTACACACATACTCAAGACATTGGTGAATACTTCCTCGAATACCGATTCAGGAAAAAGTTGACGGGTACGGCTTATGGTACTGTGCCCGGGAAGTTCCTCGTCAATGTCATAGCCTACGAAAAAAAGAATATCCAGGCGCATGGAACAATGGGCGATAAGCCTTCGGTCGCTGATGATGTTCTCCAGGTAGCCCACCAAACAGAGCTTGAAGAAGACCAAGGGGTCAGTACTTTTTTGACCGCTTTCACCGTAATATCCTTTGGTCAGCTTATAGAGAAAATCCAAGTCCAGAACCTCTTTTAAACGCCTGTAGAAATTGTTCTTCGGTATGCGCTCGCTCAATTGGAAACGGGCGAACAGTTTTTCCTGGTAATCCTTTTTTCCCTGCATCCCTAAAGTTAACACAACAACGTTAAGATCACGTTGGCCCTATATGGTTTTTTCGTTAACTTGTGCAACAGGCACACCGTATAAAATTAATTGCTGGTTTTAGCCAATTTACGAAAGTCCTCGCGGACTCTCTATCTGTGTTTTATTTGGTAACTTTAGTACTTAATCAACGCAACTAATCTTATACAATCACGTTGGCGGTAATATAAAAAACAAAGCAAACAAACAATGAAGAACATACTTAATTTAGTCATAATTACACTATTAATCTTTAGCTGTAAAGAAAACAAATCGAAACCCAATGAACTAGCAAGTAGTTCGGAAACCACAGAATATAGCGGAACAGCAAGTGTTACGCAAGGTATAGCCACCACAATAGCTGAAGATATATATTCTTGTGAACGTGGAAGAAAGACTGATGTAGGAGAGATTACTTCGACCGATGGTAAAAAATGGATTGTGCCAGCTCAAACAAATTATACAAATAATGACTTCCCGTTTGCGGGAAACTTATTTAATTCCTGCGAAGGAAAGAATTATGCAACAACAAAAGAGGCTTTAGCAAGTTTTGACAATTCCAAATTAATCGAAATTGACGAAGATGGCGAGATTTTTACAGCCTATATTTTTGCTGACAACTATTTTGAAATGTATGTAAATGGCATTCCCGTTGGAAAAGATAAAGTACCCTTTACAGAGTTTAATTCTAGTATTGTAAAGTTTAAAGTTCAAAAACCATATACCATCGCTATGAAGTTGGTAGATTGGGAAGAACATTTGGGTGTTGGTTGCGAAGAAAATAGAGGCAAATCCTTTCACAATGGAGATGGTGGAATGGTTGCCGTAATTAAAGATGCACAAAACAATATTATTGCTAAAACTGATGAAAGTTGGAAAGCACAGACTTTTTACACAGCGCCAATTAAGGACTTAAGTTGTGTATCAGAAGAGGGGAATTATAGATACTCTAAAAATTGTGACACCAATGGAGGTCAAGATGGGAGTTCTTTTTATGCTTTGCATTGGGAATTGCCAAACGAGTGGATGAATGCTGATTTTGATGATTCCAATTGGCCTAATGCAACCACTTACACAAACAAAGCCATTGGTGTAGATAATAAACCTTCGTACACCAACTTCACTTCTATTTTTGATGATTCTGATAATGATGCCGAATTTATATGGTCAACTAATGTTGTATTAGATAATGAAGTTTTAGTACGATACACTATAAAATAAAGGCTATGAACAAGATACTATTTATACTATCAATTCTGTTTTTTTCCTCTCAAGCTTCAGCTCACGAAGGCGGGCACGGTGCTCCTACAAAAGTTTGGCATTTTACAAATAGTGAAATGAACCTAAAAGCTGAATTTATTGAAAAAATTGATGAAAGAGTGTATCTAATGAATGATGCACACAAAATGGTAGCCTTTAATATTTCAGATTTTACGAGTCAAGAACAACAATATATTTTAAATAAAGCAAATTGGATTATTGACAAAAACACTTCACAAAAAGAGTATCAATTATTTTCAATAAACTATTCTAAAATTTTAATTTATTTCGGTATTGCCTTGTTACTATTTTCATTCTTCAAGTTTAGGAAAAAGAATACCTCTAAAATTTTAGCTTTTAGTTTAATTGGACTTTTCTTTGTTATAGTGGGTTGTAAAACAAATGTTTCATCAGATAGAATTAAAATGGCAAAAAATAACATTTCATATTTAGAATCTATTTTTGGCGTTTTTGACAAAGTAACTACACGGTACGATAACAAATATTTCTACATAGAATCAGACGGAATACCTGAACACGAAATGATGACAGGCATAACCAATTGGCAACAACAAGTTCCTATTAATCACGATTATTCGGGTAGTAATGCTTGGGCAATTCCCTTGCAACCTGAATTGGCTGAAAATCCACTATCGACAAAAGACAATTTTATGAAAGGTGCTATTGCTATTTCTGTGAATGGAATACCTATTTTTAATCCTTTAAATAATCGAGGCGAAGATGCAAATGCCATTGGTGAATTAGACAAATGGGGAGGACATTGTGGAAGAGCAGATGATTATCATTATCACTTACCTCCTACACATTTACAATCTAAAGTAGGAAATGGTAAACCAATAGCCTATGCTTTAGATGGTTTTCCAGTTTACGGAGAAACCAAAGAGCAGTTAGATGAAAGTCTTGGACGTTTTACTTCAGACAGCACTTATCAATACCACGCAGTTAAAGAATACCCGTATTTAATTGCCTCTATGAAAGGTAAAGTTGAAATTAACCCAAGAACTCAAGCACCCGAAAATGAGATAATGCCACAAGCAAAAACAAAAGGAGTTCGACCAGATTTAAGACCTTTGCGTGGTGCTGAAATTATTGACTTTATGAACCCTGAACTCAACCAATACAGTTTAAAATACAAAGTTGAATCATCAATTTATATTATAAATTATGGTTGGGATAACAATGGAAAATATAACTACGAATTTATAAACCCGGACGGAACAACAACAAATTTGACATACAAAAGAGAATAAATACTACCGCCAACAATGGTAACCGTTGCACAAGCCTATAATTAGAAATAATTACTATCGATATAAGCCTCTTTAAGGGGCTTTTTTTTATGCCATGTCAGAAGATGAACCTAAATTTTAGATGCACTAGAAAGGCTTTTCAAGTAATGGACCATGATTTTTACGAATAATGGCAGGGCAAGCTTTCCCGCCCCACTTTTCGGGCGTTTGTTCTCGAATTTCAGGTACTCCTGCCTGCCGGCAGGCAGGTTTTGAGGTTGTAGGCGATCGCGGATAAGTGCATCACCTTGTTCGCCTGTTCAATACCAATAGTATTTATTTTTCGCCTTCCCATGAACTGGGTCAAGGTTCCGAAAACAGGTTCTACCGTGCTTTGCCGTTTGCCCTTCATATACCTGCCCTGTTTGCTAGTTACCCGTTCGATATTTCGTTCATACTCCGCTCTATAGTAGGTTACACTAAACTTCTTCTCTTGTGCACTTTTGCCTAAGCAACTACTGCGTATTGGGCAATCAACACAAACATGCTTTCTTGCGCGATACTCTTTCTTCTTGGTCTTGGTGCGGTAATCTAAAAACACTTTGGTAAATGGTATCACCTTGCCTTGTGGACAGACATAATGATCTGCTGTTTCATTGTAAATGAAGTCCGTTGGCCCGCCTTTGTAAGTGCCATGCGGAGGTATGAAACTCTTTAGCCCTCGGTTTTCTAGAAAAGCATAGTTCTCCCCACTACTATACCCTGTATCGGCTACACAGTTTTCAAACAATAAACCTTGTTGCCATAAACGTTTTCGCAACCGCTTTACAATATCTTGAAGCTGTTGATTGTCTTTTCCGTCTGCATGATAGGCTTTGATATCTGTTATCACATGATGGGCGGTATCCACGCTCAACTGACTGAGGTAGTTCAGCTTTCTTGCCTTGCCCGGCTTTACGCTTATCCTGGCATCGGGGTCGGTAGGACTGTAATGGGTCTTGTTGCTCGTATACTTTGCCCCCTTGTTTCCGGCACCGGGTCTTTGGTCCTGGTCCTTCGCCCATTTTTTGTTCCTGCCCTTTATCGCATCGAGTTCCTTCTTGTTGGCGGTCACACTTCGCTGACCCTTGTCGGACCTGTCGCCCTTGCTCTTGCGGTGTGGCACTTCTTTGTCCATTGTGCTTATAGCACGTACTTTTTTCAAATGCTCTTCCAAATCTTCTTCGGGCACCTTCAGCTCCAATGTGTCCATGCTCGCGTTCGCTTTCACGGGCGCACTGTCGATCGCCTGGGTATGACCGGCGACCATCCCCTTCTCAACACACATGGCAAGGACATTGGTGAACACTTCCTCGAATACCGACTCGGGAAAAAGTTGACGGGTACGGCTTATGGTACTGTGCCAGGGAAGTTCCTCGTCAACCTGCCTGCCGGCAGGCAGGTGTCATAGCCTACGAAAAAAAGAATATCCAGGCGCATCGAACAATGGGCGATAAGCCTTCGGTTGCTGATGATGTTCTCCAGGTAGCCCACCAAACAGAGCTTGAAGAAGACCACGGGGTCAATACTTTTTTGACCGCTTTCACCGTAATATCCTTTGGTCGGCTTATAGAGAAAATACAGGTCCAGAACCTCTTTTAAACGCCTGTAGAAATTGTTCTTCGGTATGCGCTCGCTCAATTGGAAACGGGCGAACAGTTTTTCCTGGTAATCCTTTTTTCCCTGCATAACTAAAGTTAACGACCCAACGTTAAGATCACGTTGGCCCTATATGGTTTTTTCGTTAACTTGTGCAACAGGCACAATGTATAACCACAATTACGGCGGATTCGACTACGTCCGAATCCACTCGGAATTGCTAAAGCCTGTGCTAAACTGAAAATTAACGCATATTAACCCGTAACTGACAGTTATACGATACCGTTGTAGCACATATGCGAACAGTAACTTTATTCATATTTTTAGAATATCCAAATGATAGTATTGACAAGGATTGGGTTTTTCCAGACACAGAAGATGGTATTAAAAATGCATTGAATAAAGGAGCAAAAATCTTTTGGCTGAATACGGTGCTCTATAACCATCATAACATAGAAAAATTTTATAACGAAGATCTTTATATTGTAGGGCAAACACCATCCTTAGTAGATACTTTTGATGATAAAATGTATACCAATTATATTTTAGCTACCAACAATATACCTATCCCTAAAAATCAACTCATTACCAATGAACATTACAATAACCTTTCATTGGACTTAAAATTTCCTTTGGTATTAAAACCGATAAGAGGAAGAGGAAGTCAAGGTGTAACGAAAATTAACAACCACAAAAATCTTTTAGATAGGTTACCTGCTATGTTTTCAAACAATAACTATGGCACCGCTGTTTACATTGAAGAATTTTTAATTGGAAAGGAAATAACAATTACCGCAATGCCTAAAGGGAATTACATGGTAAATGGCAAAGAATTGTTTTATGATAGACCATGGTGTTTACCTGCAGTAGAAAGATATAATCATGATAATGGTATTGCCCCTTATAATGGAACAGTAGCTGTTATGGAAAACAGTAAAGTACTAAGTGATGCAGAGTTACAGAGTAATGAAATTCTAGAAGTTTATGAACATTGCGTTAAATCTGCAAAGATAATAGATATTAAAGCTCCCATTAGAATAGATTGCAGATCTAACAGTACAGGAAAATATTATTTATTTGACCTTAATATGAAACCGAATATGACCGGACCCTCAAGGTCCCACAGAAATAATCAAGACAGTTTAACGTTACTATCTGGAAGAAAAATAGGATGGAATTATATTGATCTTTTGAGCAACATCCTGAACCAAAAATGGAACTCGGTATCCATAGACAAGTAAACAACAAGCATTTTAAAATGAAAAGTCACAAATACGAAATAAAAGTTGAGTGGACAGGTAACGAGGGAAACGGAACTTTAAACTATACCTCTTACAACCGTAATCACGAAATTAAATCCGTTGGTAAATATGATGCAATTCATGGGTCTTCTGATCCATCATTTTTGGGCGACAAATCAAAATATAACCCAGAAGATCTTTTTCTGTCTTCCATAACAGCATGTCATATGCTATGGTATTTACATTTATGTTCCGTACATAAAATAATAGTAACTGAATATGAAGATAATGCTACGGGAACAATGGCGGAAGATAATAACGGTAGCGGAAGGTTTACAGAAGTTACCCTTAACCCTACCGTTAGAATTTCGGATAAAAACAGAATTCAAGAAGCTAAAGAATTACATGAAGAAGCTAATAAAATGTGTTTTATTGCCAATTCTTGCAACTTTAAAATTAAACATAAACCTAATATTATTTCAGATTAAGACTCATAGAAAAATGTATGTACACCGTATTATACATTTATAAAAAATATGTTATAAAACTAGATATAAGGCTATTACACCAGAACACTACTACCCCATCATACCAATTTACAATACCACCTTTCCTTTTCGTATCCTATGTTTTCAACAGAAAATCAAAAATCTTAATTTTATATTAAATATTTTACCAATCGTTCGGTAATTAAAATATAATATTACATTTGTACCATGAGACCACAAAAGGTATTGGACATAGAAATATTAACAGGGTTAACAAAAGTCTTTAGATCAAGAGGCTATGAAGGTGCTAGCTTAAAGGAATTATCAGAAGCTACCGGTCTCAAAAAAGCTAGTTTATATCATAGGTTTCCTAACGGCAAGCAAGAGATGGCAGATGCTGTATTGCAACACTTAGAAGATTGGGTTACCAACAATGTCTTTAATACACTATTGGACACCAACCTTGATCCATCTACTAGATTAAAAGAAGGCTTATCCGCAATTAGAACTTTATATGATGGTGGTAAAAACATCTGCATTTTTCGTGCACTTTCTATGCAAGCCGGCATTGAACTATTTGAAGAGCAGATCAACCAAGGAATGACCGCATACCTTTCTGCCTTTAAAGAAATAGGCATTGCCTTAAAATTAACTCCAGAAGCAGCAGAAGAAAAGGCCTTACAAGTATTGATAGAAATACAAGGAAGCTTAATTGTAACCAAGGGCTTAGGAGATATCAGCATTTTTGACAAAACCCTACAGAACATTGAACACCAGTATCTAAACCCATAAAAAATTTAACACTATATTTTACCGAATGTTCGGTAATTAATTCTTGAACTATGAAAAAATACCCATTACCCCCTTTTACAGAAGAAACAGCAAAACAAAAAGTACAATTGGCAGAGGATGCCTGGAACAGCAAAGACCCTATAAAGGTTTCCATGGCTTATACCGTTGACACCGAGTGGCGCAATAGAAGCCAGTTCATTAATGGTAGAAATGAAGTGCAACAATTTTTAGAAAACAAATGGACCAATGAACAAAACTACAAGCTAAAAAAAGAGCTATGGAGCTATCATGGTAACCGAATAGCCGTAAGATTTGAATATGAATATCAAAATCAAGAAGGACAATGGTATCGTGCTTACGGTAATGAAAACTGGGAATTTGACGAAAATGGATTAATGCAAAAAAGATATGCAAGTATTAATGATTTAACAATTAAAGAAAACGAAAGAACATTATAAATGAGAACAATTAACCTTATATGCATCTTGGCATTGACCATAACAACATCATGTCAACAACAAAACACCACACAAAAAAACAAAGAATCTTTAATCATAAAAAATACAAAAACAATGAACACAATACAGTATAAAAAAGAAAATATAAAGGGCGTAAACATTGCCTATAGAGAGGCTGGTGACCCAAGTAACCCCACTATTGTATTATTACATGGTTTTCCTTCTTCATCGCACCAATATAGAAAAGTCTTATATCAACTTTCTAATGAGTTTCATTTAATAGCACCGGATTATCCTGGTTTTGGAAACAGTGATTTTCCTTCTCAGAATGATTATCAATATACATTTGACCATATAGCTGAAACAATCAATTCTTTTTTAGAATCTAAAGCTATAGATAAATATGCTATTATGATTCAAGACTATGGTGCCCCAATTGGATTTAGAATAGCAACCGCACATCCGGATAGAATAACTGCAATAGTCAATCAAAACGGAAATGCCTACGAAGAAGGTCTAGGACAAGCCTGGAAAACTACTAAGGAATTTTGGTCCAATAGAAACAAGGAAACCGAAAAGGCCTTATTACCATCTTTTTCATTGGAAGGGTTAGAATGGCAGTACACGCACGGCACTAGAAACCCAGAAAACGTGAATCCGGACACCTGGCATTTAGATTTCTTAAGACTGTCTAGACCAAATGCACATGCCGTAAACCTAGATCTATTTTATGATTATCAAAATAATGTAAAACTATACCCTAAATGGCAACAGTATTTACGCGATAACCAACCTCCACTATTGATCGTATGGGGTAAAAATGATGCTTTCTTTCCTGAAAGTGGTGCCCAAGCCTTTAAAAAAGATGTAAAAAATATAGACTACAACATTTATGATACCGGACACTTTGCACTGGAAGAAGACGGCAATGACATCATGGAGAAAATGAGGTCATTCTTAAATAAAAACGTACGATAAATAATATCGGTTTACAAAACAAAGCGGCTATGGGTTATACCCTAGCCGCTTTTGTTTTTAGTATATCTTAACGAAATGTATTTTTCTTTAAAAATTAAGCCATTAAATTAACCTACAATATTATGGGTCAAGAAAGAAAACATCCCCTTAAGTTATTAACTTAACCTTACAAAAGTCATTTGCATTTAGCTTGCATCTTTCTTAAATCAATAGTAACCTTTAAATAAAACAACATGAAAATTTTAATAATAGGAGGAAACGGAACTATTGGTAAAACCGTAGTTTCTCACTTTAAAAATGATAATGAAGTTATTATTGCTGGCCGTACAACCGGTGATGTCACAGTAGATATTGCAGACAGCAGCTCCATTTCATCAATGTTTAAAAAAACAGGAAAATTAGACGCCATCATCTGTATTGCTGGAGAGGCAAAATGGGACAATTTCAACAACCTAACGGAAGAAGATTATTATATAGGTTTAAGAAGCAAACTAATGGGGCAAGTAAATTTGGTTCGCTTAGGACAACATTATTTAAACAAAAAAGGCTCCATCACATTAACTACCGGTATTTTAGCCGATGATCCGGTAGTAAAAACCACTAGTGCAGCTATGGTAAACGGTGGTATTCATAGCTTTGTACAAGCGGTTGCCCTTGAAATGGAAAATGAGATCAGAGTAAATGTGGTATCGTCTGGTATGGTAGAAAATGCCTATGAGAAGTATAAAGACTATTTTCCGGGGCACAACCCCATTCCTATGCCTAAAGTAGTAAATGGTTATGTACGTAGTGTAAAAGGAAGAGGAAACGGAGAAGTTATACGTTTGTATGATTAATAATGACTTCTTAAAACAAATTATCAACTGTTTTTCTATTTTTAATTGTGAAGAATAAAATTGATTTTATCCAAAAGTGGGAATACCCACAAGTTGTAGAGGTTTGGGAAGCTTCCGTCAGAGCTACACATCATTTTTTAAATGAAGAGGATATCCAGTATTTTAAACCTTTGATCTTAAACACCTATTTAGATGCCGTAAACCTTCGTGCCTATAGAAACCATGAAAAGGAAATCATTGCTTTTCTAGGTGTTGACCAAAGTAATCTTGAAATGTTGTTCGTACATCCAGATTATAGTGGCCAAGGTATTGGGGCATTGTTATTACAATATGCCATTAAAGACTTGAAAATAGACAAAGTAGATGTAAATGAACAGAATGAACAAGCTGTAGGTTTTTACGAACATTATCAATTTAAAACACAAAGCAGGTCAGAGTTAGATGCTACAGGAAAACCCTACCCTATTTTACATATGCAGTTAGAAAAATTTGGCACATAATTTAAAAGCTTTTGACGTTCAGAAGGTTAATAAAATAACTAACTTTAGAAAAGAACTTTCTTTAGTATCAGAAAGAACAAAAACCTTTAAATCATGAACAAACTTCTAGCTACAGTACTACTTGGCGGTCTTGTAATATCTTGTAATACTTCAAATAAAAACAAAGGGACTTCAATTGACAATTCAACCGAGACTACCAAAGAAATTGCGGATAAAAAATCAAATTTAAAATCCATTGAAAGCGATCAAGATTTAATTGCTACGGCATTAATGGCGGCACCAAAAGATAGTAGGGAAAATACTAAAGTTATCGGTTACAATATGGCAGGTGAATTTGTAACGCTAAAGGAAGGTGACAGCGAGTATATTGTACTTGCGGACGACCCAAAGAAAGACGGTTTCAATGCCGCGTGTTATCATAAAGACCTAGAACCTTTTATGGCATGGGGAAGAACCTTACGTAACGAAGGCAGATCATCAGACGAAATTTTTGCTATACGCGAAGCAGAAGTAAAATCTGGTAAAATAAAAATAACTCCCGGTTCTACTTTGCATATTTATTACGGTCCAAATACAACCTTTGACCCTGAAACATCACAAGTTGAAGGTGCTAAACTACGTTACGTTATATACACCCCTTTTGCCACATCTGAATCGATCGGTTTACCGGAGACACCCTCAGCTCCAAATCACCCTTGGATCATGGACCCTGGCACTCACAGGGCACATATTATGATTTCTCCATTAGAAAATAAAGTAGAATAATACCATTGCACGTCTACTAACGTTTAAGTGATATGACCAAACGAATACTAAGTTACCTTGGTTGGCTTGTTGTTGCTATACTTTTAGGATTATTCCATATGCGCATAGTTTTAGGACCGGCACCAGAATCAGACCATACTAAATTCTCGTTGTCAAGTATGGTATATGAATGGGCATTGGTACAGGTTGGCACAATCATTGGTTGTGTTATTGCCGTAATATTTATTTTGCTCGATGTTGTATTTCTAAACAACAAACTTAAAGGTAATAGTAATTCGGTACTTTTTAAATTTCTGATTATTTCTATAATTGCTGTTATTGTTGGGGTTACCCATTATGTCTTAGAAGAAGTTGTCAATGTTATTTAGATAAGCAGAGGTATAGATATTACTACAAACTATATCTTAGCAATATGAATACAATTGATATTAGGACAGTAGATGTTGTTCAATATTTGCAGCCCTTACGGGAAGGAGGCTCTATGCCGGCCATCGTAAAAGCAAATGATGATTTTTTATATGTACTGAAGTTTAGAGGGTCTGGCCAAGGAAAAAAATCGCTCATTGCAGAATTTATTGGTGGAGAATTGGCACGTGCCATAGGTTTAAAAGTACCTGAACTGGTATTTATGAATTTAGAGGACTCCTTTAGACAAACAGAGCCGGATGAAGAAATTCAAGATTTATTAAAGTTTAGTGTTGGGTTAAATCTTGGATTGCATTTTTTATCCGGCGCCATTACTTTTGATCCATTAATTTCTAAGGCAGATGCATTAACAGCATCTAAGGTAGTAGTATTGGATAGCTTGATCAGCAATATAGATCGAACGGCAAAAAATGCAAATCTCTTATTTTGGCACAATGAGTTATGGGTCATAGACAATGGTGCCAGTTTCTATTTTCATCATAATTGGGAAACCTGGGAAAATCATTTATCAAGAACCTTCCCGTTCATAAAAGATCATGTACTATTACAACAGGCCACTGCCCTCTCTGAAGCAGCAGCAGAAATTAAAAAGTACATTACCTTAGAAAAAGTAGCTGAAATAGTTTTAAATATACCAGAAGATTGGCTATCAAGCGAGTCTGACGTTTTGAATGCGGATGAAAAAAGAGCTGCCTATATACAATTTATAAACACTAAACTATCAATGATAGATGTATTAGTAAAAGAAGCCGAAGATGCAAGATAGACATACATTTAAGTTTGCTATAGTTAGAATAGTGCCGAAGGTAGAAAGAGAAGAGTTCTTTAATGTTGGGGTGATTTTATTCTGTAAACGAACAAAATTTCTTGATATTAAATATCATATCGACGAAAAAAAATTAAAAGCTTTTTCTCCAGAAATAGAATACGAGATATTAAACGAATATTTAAAGGCATGGAAGCTGATATGTGAAGGTAAAGAAGCAGGCGGACCAATAGGTAAATTAGACCTACCAGATCGATTTGGATGGTTAACAGCTTGCAGAAGCACCGTTATACAAAGCTCCACCACGCGATCAGGACTAAGTATAGATCCTGAAAAAGAACTTGAAGATATTTTTAATACCTATGTTCTTTAAGCAATCTGTTTATCTTATAACATCAAAGTGCCAACCTAAATTAATGCCTGATCTATTTGAAAACAATAGCTATAGCAAACAACAAAAATAAATATCAAGTTTTAAAAGTAAGTTTATTACATTAAACGGACTTACATATCTTAAAAAAGGAAATCAAAATTATTACGCTATGGAATCATCTAAACTTAAAACTATTATTCAAGGAATTCCAAAAGCGGAACTCCATCTACATTTAGAAGGTAGTTTTGAGCCAGAGTTGATGTTCGAGATTGCAAAGAGAAACAACATCGATTTACCTTACGATTCCATTGAGTCTGTAAAAGAAGCATACAGATTCAATAACTTACAAGAGTTTTTAGATATTTATTATGCCGGTGCACAAGTATTGTTGCATGAGCAAGATTTCTTTGATCTTACATGGGCATATTTAACCAAAATTCACAGTGAAAATGTAAAACATGCAGAAGTATTTTTTGACCCCCAGACCCATACAGAACGTGGTGTAGCCTTTGATGTGGTCATCAATGGAATTCATCGAGCCTTAGAAAAGGGAAAAAACGAGCTTAATATTTCTTATAAACTTATAATGAGCTATTTGCGTCATTTAAGTGAAGATGCTGCCTTTAACACGCTAGAATCTTCTATTCCTTTTAAAGAAACTATAGATGGTGTTGGTTTAGATTCTTCGGAAATGGGAAATCCGCCAAGTAAGTTTAAAAAAGTGTTTAAAGCATCTGCAGAACATGGATACAAACTCGTGGCACATGCAGGTGAAGAAGGTCCTGCAGAATACATTTGGGAAGCTTTGGATATTTTAAAGGTTGAGCGCATTGACCATGGTAATCGTTGTCTAACGGACGAAGCTTTGATAAAAAGATTGGTGAATGATAAAATTGCGTTGACCCTATGCCCTACCAGTAACGTTGCCTTAAAAGTAATTCAGAAGATGGATGAGCATCCAGTTGCCAAAATGTTGGACAAGGGGATTCTTGCGACCATCCACTCAGATGATCCTGCGTATTTTGGTGGATATATGAACGAGAACTACTACCAGACCGCAAAAGCGCTAAATTTGAGTTTGGCACAAATAGAACAATTGGCCATTAATGCATTTGAAGCCAGTTGGCTAAATAAGACATCTAAAGAAGGACATATTACCGAGGTAAAAGAGTATTTTAAATCTCTTTAATCTGCAAGGGGAATAAATATTTCAAAAACAGCACCGTTACCAAGAGAGCTCTCTACCCTTATCTGTCCGTTATGGGTAGTTACGATTCTCTTTACAATTGCCAGACCAATACCGGTACCTTGATATTCTTCATCACTATGTAAGCGTTGAAAGATTTCAAAGACCTTATTTTCATATTTTTGATCGAACCCAATACCATTATCAGATATTAAAATACGAGAATATTGTCGGTCTTCGTTTAAATTAAGTTCCGGGTAATCCGTTCCGTTAACCACCGAGCCATGTACTTTTATAGTTGGTTTGATTTCATTTTTTGAAAACTTTATGGCATTGGTAAACAAATTAAAAAGCAATTGTTTAAACTGTACAGGTCTCACTGTAATTGGACAGTCTTTTTGAACTCTGAGTAAAGTTTTATGTTCTTTTAATTCTTCACTCAAAATATCCTTTACATCTAAAACCAGATTTTTTAATGAAACAGTGGTCAAGCTATTATCAATAGATTCCGTTGCTCCATATGCCATTAAATCTTGAATTAGATTACGCATACGACCGGCGGACAAGTCTATTCTTTCTAATTTATGCTTTCCCGCTTCCGATAAATTGTTGAATTCGGTATCACTGATCTGAGAAATGAACATTTGAATTTTGCGCAACGGTTCTTGAAGGTCATGGCTACAAATATGATTAAATGACTCTAGATCATTGATCATCAACTCAAGCTTAATCGTTTTTATTTCAAGTTGATTGGTTCGTTGAAACACCTTACGCTCTAGTTTTTTAGAGAATTTTTTCAGCTTTTTATGCGCACGTTCCAATTCTAACTTGTTCTTTCTAAGTTCCAACAAATTAATAACCTGCTCAGATAAAATGTTCAGAGATTCTTTTTGGCTTTGCGTAAGTTTTCTAGGTTTATTATCAATAACACATAAAGTACCTAGAGGTAATCCGTTAGCATTTTTTAATGGAATACCTGCATAGAAAACAATATTCGGATCACCTGTAACCAAAGGATTATTTTGAAAACGGCTATCTTCTCTTGCATCTTCCGTAGTAAATATTGGTTCATCACTAGTTATAGCATGAGCACAAAATGCATCTTCAATTGGTGTTTCAGAGGTTTCTAAACCATAGTGAGATTTAAACCATTGCCGCTTATCATCAAGCAAAGTGATCAAAGATATTGGGGTCTGACAAATTTCTGCTGCAAGTTGGGTTAGGTTATCATAATCTTTTTCAGGCAAGGTATCTAAAATTGAATATGAATCAAGAAAAGCTAATCTTTCTTTTTCCTTAGGATGGATCTTGGCTTTCGTCATTGTTTTTATAAGAGCGGTAGGTTTAAACGCAACAAATATAAGGAGCGCTTTATTCAATAACCTAAATATAATATAATCTTATGGAAATTGTCCTTTGCTAAAAACCCCGCAAAGATTAAATCATCATGGTTTAAACTTTAGACATAAAAACTCCGAATACATATCAAGAATAAGAATTCACAATGCAAAAAAACTAGCTATCTAAAATGAAAAAGCCCAACAATTGATATTGTTGGGCTTTCATTATGCGGAGAAAGAGGGATTCGAACCCCCGGAGGTGTGACCCTCAACAGTTTTCAAGACTGCCGCATTCGACCACTCTGCCATTTCTCCTGAGTGCCTCATCAGGTATTCCCTGAATGCGGGTGCAAATATATAAAGGTTTTCTTTTCTAATAAAGCCTTTTCTAATTTATTTTTCATCTAAATACTATTAGCTCTTTTTAAAAAAATGAAAAGGTTGAATTTCAGTTATTTATTACCTTGCCACAATGCATGAACCACTAGTAAGTATTTTAATTCCCTTTAAAAATGTTGCCGAATATTTTGAAGAATGTCTAGAATCTATTCAAAAACAGACGTATACCAATTATGAAGTAGTTGCCGTTAATGACAACTCTAATGACTTAAGTGTAACAATAGCCAAATCATTTGCAGCTAAAGACACTAGGTTTAAAATACTGGACAATGATGAAGCCGGAATTATAACGGCCCTAAGAAAAGCTTATCTACACAGTAAGGGTGATTATATTTCTAGGATGGATGCCGATGACTACATGGATAAAGACCGTATTAAGATTATGGCGGAATCACTGGCTACTCATGGAAAAGAAACTCTTGCTATAGGAAAAGTGAAATATTTTTCAAAAAAAGGAGTAAAAAACGGTTATGACCGTTATGAAAAGTGGTTGAACAAGCTAACCGCAACGGGCTATAATTTTAAGGAAATATACAAGGAATGTGTAATTCCCTCCCCTTGTTGGATGGTACATAGGTCTGACTTTGACGCATGCGGTGCATTTAAACCTAATAGATACCCGGAAGATTATGACTTGGCATTTCGTTTTTATGAAAAGGGCTTAAAATGTTTACCCTGCACCATTACCCTACACTATTGGCGAGATTATGACATTAGAACATCACGTACAAGCGAACATTATGCGCAAAACTACTTTTTAGATATAAAACTACATTACTTCTTAAAGCTGGAATTAAAAGCAAACGACAACCTTGTAGTTTGGGGCGCGGGAAAAAAAGGAAAAACAATTGCCAATTTACTGGTTAAAAAAAATATACCTTTTCATTGGGTTTGTGATAACGAAAAGAAAATAGGTAAGGACATTTATGGTGTACGCCTTGTTCATTTCTCTACGTTACGTAAAATATCTCACACTAAAACCATAATTACCGTAGCCAATGAAGAAGACCAACTGAACATTACCTCTTTTTTTAATGAGTTGAATAAAAAAACAGCAGTAGATTATTTCTTTTTCTGTTAAGCGACCTTCATAAAAATAATAGTGGCAAACTAACAAACTTCTAAATTCAAAATAATTATCTTTGCATTAATCAAAAACAGGAATGCAATTTAAATATCCAGAACTTCTTTGGGGTCTTTTACTACTACTCATTCCTATATTAATTCACCTTTTTCAATTACGAAGATTTAAGAAAACACCCTTTACAAATGTAAAGTTCTTAAAACAAGTTGTCTCTGAATCTAGAAAAAGCAGCACCCTAAAAAAATGGTTGTTGCTCATAACCAGAATGATGATTCTTGCTGCCTTGGTATTGGCTTTTGCTCAACCATTCTTTGCAAACGATACGGCATTACAAGAAAAGGAAATTGTGTTCTACTTGGATGATTCTTTTAGTATGAACGCCCAAATTGAAAACGGAAATCTTTTTCAAAATACCATTCAAGATTTCATTAAATACGCACCAACGGATACACGCTTTACCTTGTTTACTAACAAAGAGGTGTTCAAAGATGTAGAGATAAGTGAAATACAGAATGAGCTATTGAATATTAATGTTTCTTCAGAACAATTAAAAATCGATGAAATCATATTAAGGGGAAATACCTTTTTTAGTAAGAACACCGGAACCCAAAAAAACTTAGTTCTTATATCTGATTTTCAACAAAGATTGGGTACCATCTCTAAGACCGACCCTATTGATAATCTTCATATTAAATACATAAAACCATATAGTAGCTTCATAGCAAATACCTCTTTAGATTCTATTTTCATAAGTAACAGAACCAATGAGAACATTGAGCTAACAGCCTATTTATCAACAAATACAGAAGAAGAATCAATACCAGTGTCATTATTTGACAATGACAAACTTATTGCTAAAACAGCAGCAAAGTTCAATGGATCTAAAAAGACCGAAGTTAGTTTTACATTGAATGCGAAAGAGGCTATTCTTGGTAAGATCACCATTTCAGATAATGGATTATCCTATGATAATGAATTTTACTTTAATATCGATAAAAACCCAAAGATCAAAGTACTGGCCATTGGCAATTCTCCTTCAGGGTTCTTAGAACGTATTTTTACAGATGATGAGTTTGTATTTACCAACAGTACACTAGATCAATTAAATTACAGCAGTATTGAAAACCAAGATTTAGTAGTTCTAAATGAAATAGAGAACCTACCTAGCTCACTTGTAACAGCATTGAGAACCTTAACTAAAAACGGTGGTAGCTTTACACTTATACCCGCTGTAAAAGGCAACAACAATTCATACAACGACCTATCTTCGGCACATTATGCCACCCAATACGGCAATTCATCTGCCCAGGAATTATCCATATCGGAAATAAAAACGGGACATCCCTTATTTCAAAACGTCTTTGATAAAAAGGTGTCCAATTTTCAATATCCAAAAATTAATGAACACTTTAAAATAAGTACCAAAGGTCCTGTTGCAATAGCGCTTCAAAACAAAGCCCCTTATTTGGTAGGTGATTCTAATGCTTATTTCTTCTCTGCAGCATTAAATGCCAACAACTCAAACTTCATAAATTCCCCGTTAATAGTTCCGTCTTTTTACAATATGGGAGTAAACAGTTTAAAAATTCCACCGTTGTATGCCAATCTTGGTACTGATATTTCTGTAGAAATACCACTAAACTTGCAACAAGACGATATTATTAAAGTTAGTAGTTCCGTAAATGAGTTTATTCCTCAACAACGTATACTGCCTAATAAAGTTCGCATCAATTTTACCGAAAATCCGAAAAATGCCGGTATTTATAAAATTGTTCATAACGATAGTATTCTTAGACATATCAGTTTTAATGAAAATAGAAAAGAAAGTGAGTTGTTGTATTCACCATTACCGGAAAACAACAGCAGTACATCCATTTCCAATTTCTTTTTAGAAAGTCAAAAAAACAATGCCATAAGCGAGTTTTGGAAATGGTTTGCTATTTTAGCATTGGTATTTGTTATAATAGAAACCTTACTTCAAAGATTTTTAAAATAAGCTAATAACGAACCCTCTGTAGCCCTATGAACATACTTTTAAAATCAGTAACGATAGTAAATGGGAGTACAAATCATCTTCATTTAAAAAAACGCGATATCCTGATTAAAAATGGTATAATAGACGCCATTGAAAGCAAGATAGAGCCTAGTGGCAAAACAAAGGTTATTGATATAAAGAACCTACATGTTTCCATCGGCTGGTTTGATAGTGGTGTAAATTTTGGCGAGCCAGGTTACGAGGAAAGAGAGACCATAGAAAACGGATTATTGACAGCTGCAAAAAGTGGATTTACAGATGTAGTTTTAAATACCAGCAGCCATCCAACTCCAGATTCGGCATCGGATATCGTATACCTTAAAAATGCGTCCAAAAATCAGCTAACCAATCTATATCCGCTAGGGAATCTTACCGTAAAAGGAGAAGGAGAAGTTCTTGCCGAAATTTATGACATGAAAAACGCTGGGGCGCTTGGCTTTTATGATTACAAAGCTCCAATGGGCAATGCCAACCTTTTAAAGATAGCCCTGCAATATGCTCAAAATTTTGAAGGTATGGTATTCTCTTTTCCCTTGGATAAAAGCATCTCTGGAAAAGGAATTGTCAATGAAGGCATTACCAGCACCAAATTAGGCTTAAAAGGCATACCTACATTAGCCGAAGAATTACAAATTGCAAGAGATCTTTTTGTTCTTGAATATACTGGAGGCAAATTGTTTATTCCAACTGTATCCTCTGCAAACTCTGTAAAATTAATTGCCGACGCAAAAAAGAAAGGGCTTCAAGTGTTCTGCAGTGTTGCTGTGCATAATCTAACGATTATAGACAGTGAACTTGAAAATTTTGACACACAGTTTAAGGTCATGCCACCTCTACGCACTTCTGCTGACATTAAAGCATTACAAAAAGCAGTTAAAAACGGAACTATTGATTTGATAACAACAGACCATACACCCCTGAACATTGAACTTAAACATGTAGAATTTGACAATGCCGATTTTGGAACCATTGGTTTAGAAAGTGCATTTGGTACGCTCAATGATATATTTGGTGTAGAAGAAACCATAGCAATACTTACCAAAGGGCGTTCTATATTTGGGTTGGATGAACCTGAAATTGAAACCGGTAAAGCTGCCAATTTAACCTTATTCACAACCGAAGATACTTTTGAATTCTCTGATGAGCATATTTACAGCTCTAGTAAAAATGCTATAGCTTTAGGTAAGACCTTGAAAGGAAAAGTCATTGGAAGCATTTCTAATAATCAAATCATTTTAAATAAGTAATGGAGAAATCTACCGATGTACCTGGAAAAAATATAGCAGTAATAGCATACTTAACCATAATTGGAGCAATAATCGCTTTATTTATGAACAATGAACCAAAACATACGTTTGCCAGAGTACATACACGCCAAGCTTTTGGGCTACACTTAATGTTCCACGGATTTGCTATTTTCTCAAGCCTTTGGTTTAACCAATATGCATTATATGGTTTATACCTTTGTTACATTGTGTTATGGGTATACGGCTTTATTGGCGCCCTTAGCAACAAAGAACAAATTGTGCCTATTGTAGGTCCTTATTTTCAAAAGTGGTTCACCTTTATCCAATAATAAAATGACAACAGCTCCCCTATCCTTAGAACATATTATAAAACCTTCTTCATTGACCGACAAAAAACCTCCGGTACTATTTATGCTGCATGGCTATGGTAGTAATGAAGATGACCTTTTTTCATTTGCCTCTGAACTGCCACAGGAATTATGTATTATCTCGGTACGTGCCCCATATATTTTACAACCTTATGGATATGCATGGTATGCCATAAATTTTGATAACGAAAAAGGAAAATGGAGCGATGATGATCAAGCCATAGCATCTCGTGACAAAATAAAAAATTTCATTGACGAAGCTTGCAACACTTATGGCTTGGATGAAAAAAATGTAAACTTATTAGGCTTTAGTCAAGGTACCATTCTAAGTTATGCCGTTGCCCTATCATACCCTGAAAAAGTAAAGAATATTATTGCTCTTAGTGGGTACATTAATGAAAATATATTGGTTGAAACTTATAAAGAAAACAATTTCGACCATTTAAATTTCTATTCTTCACATGGTGATATGGATCAGGTAATCCCTATTGATTGGGCTAGAAAAGCACCGGTAATATTGGAAAAACTGAACATAAAACATGTTTTTGAAGAATTCCCTGCCGGACATGGCGTTGCTCCGCAGAACTTCTATTCTTTAAAAAAATGGATTTCAACTAAGATTTAATTACTACGGGTATAAAGCAAGTGATCAACTAGTGTAAAGTCTACACCAAGATCATCTTTTAACTCATATCTGATTAAAAGTTCTCCCCAGTATTTTCCATCTGAAAAATCGGTTAAAATCCATTTATGGTTAAGAACTTTTATTTTATTGATCTTAAAATCGTTCTGCATACCTTCATACGGAACTAATGGATTATCACCTTTTTGCGCATTGGTTTCCAGTAGTTTATCAGCAATATAACCTGCAGGGTTTTCTAAATCCAAGTGATCAAAATAAGCCAAGGCATCATCATTGTTTTCCAATGAAAAATACTGCATATCCAAAACCTTTAAAGATGATGTTTGTACTGAATCTTTTAAAACTTCAACTTGTTTTTCCAACTTAGAGATTTTCTCAGACCCTGCTTTCACTATGTTATTACTACTGACAAATAAATACAGACATATTAGTGATACAAATAAAAACAGGTAAAGAAATATTTTATTCTTCATAATTAAATGGTGATTGTTAAATTATCGTAAGCCAAATGTACGTTACTCGGTAATGATTTTTCTATTTCATCATGAAAACCAAGTAAGTGGCTTATGTGTGTTAAATATGCTTTTTCCGGTTGAATCAAATCAATAAAGGCAAGTGCTTCTTCAAGGTTAAAATGAGAAATATGCGGCTCAATACGTAGCGCGTTTACCACCACTACCTTAGAACCTTTAATCTTTTCCAATTCTTCTGGGGCTATGGTCTTAACATCTGTCAAATAGGTAAAGTCGCCCACTCGGTAGCCAAATACCTGCACCTTGTTATGCATAACATTAATAGGAGTTACTAATGTATCCCCAATTGAGAATGGCTCATTATTTTTAACCAAATTAATATCTACCGTTGGCGCACCAGGATATTTGTTTTTCTCTTCAAAAATATAATCAAAACGCTTTTTTAATGAGGCCACTACCCTGCTATGAGCAAACAAAGGAATATTACCTTGCCTAAAGAAATATGGGCGAATATCATCTAATCCAGCCGTATGATCAGAGTGCTCATGGGTATACAAAATACCATCTAGACGATTAACATGCTGCCTTAACATTTGTTGCCTAAAATCTGGACCGCAATCAATTACATAGTTAAACTCTTTCCATGAAAGTAAGACAGAAACCCTTAATCTTTTATCCTTCTCATTACTACTTAAACAAACAGGATGTGTACTACCAATAATTGGAATACCCTGAGAAGTCCCTGTTCCTAAAAAAGTAACACTTAATTTATTGGTCATGTGCTACAAATTTAATTCCTTTTTAATAAAATTAATGATGGAAATTAAAGAGATTAACATAATTGAGAGGCAATAAAAACAATTACCAAAACTTCTTCCAATTTTTTGGAGCTATTGCCCTTTGTAACAACCATTCTTTATAACTTTGTTAAAAGTTAAACAGCTAACAAAATGGCATCGGTATTAAAAAGAGATAGTGTCTTTGAAAATATTCCTTCTATAAAGGCAAAAACCTTAAGAATAAATTTAAATCCGGATATCTACGGAACTTTTGCAGAAATTGGCGCCGGGCAAGAAACCGCCCGTCATTTCTTTAGATCCGGTGGTGCATCTGGTACCATTGCAAAGGCAATGAGCGCCTATGATAAAGATTTTAGTGATGCTATTTACGGTGTAGAATCTGACGGACGCTATGTAACCCAAGCAAGGTTAAAGACCATGCTAGATTACGAAATGCAGTTAATGGAAGAGCGAATTAGTAGGGAAAACCACCCTGACCGATTATTTTTCTCCTATGCGAATACAGTAGCGACCATTGATTTTTCTAAGCGATATAAAGGTCATGGCTGGGTTGGGATCAGATACCAATTAGACCCTAAGCAAAAAGAATTTGACGAAATTATATTACATATTCGTTTTAAGCAGAACGAAGCAAGACTACAACAAGAAACCCTAGGAATTCTTGGTGTAAACTTAATATATGGTGCTTTTTACAAGTATCATAAACCAAAGAAAATGTTGAAATATTTATATGACCATATAGATAAGGATACATTGGAAATAGACATGATCAACTTCTCCGGTCCAAATTTCAAAGAAGTGGATAACCGTTTAATGAGTTTGCAACTTATTAAAAATGACATGACAGATGCTGTAATGTTCGGTCCTGACGGTAACAACCTTTTACCTGCGGCCGTGCTTTACAAAAAGAACATATTGGCTTTACGTGGTAGTTTTAGACCCGTAACCAAGGTTAATTTGGATATGTTCGAGAAGTCTTATGATATTTTTATACGAGATAAAGGTGTAGACCAAAATAACACTATTGTCATTTTTGAAATAACACTTTCCAACTTAAAAGCTTCTGGTGAAATTGATGAACAAGATTTCATGGACAGGGCAGAATTACTATGTTCACTTGGTCATTCGGTAATGATTTCCAAATTCCAGGAGTATTATAAATTGGTAGAATACTTTAACAATTATACCAAAAACAGAATTGGTCTTACAATGGGTGTAAATAACCTTGTAGACATATTCGATGAAAAGTACTATCGCCATTTAAGTGGTGGCATACTTGAAGCTTTTGGTAAACTATTCTTTAAAGATTTACAGGTATACCTATACCCAATGAAAAACCCAGATACCGGGCAGATCATGACAAGTAACAATGTTAAGGTTCACCCTCGTATGAAAGAATTGTACAAATTCTTTAAATATAATGGTAAGGTTATGGATATTATTGATTATGAACCAGACGTTATGCATATTTTCTCTAGAGATGTGCTTAAAAAGTTGATGAACAATGAAGATGGCTGGGAAGAAATGTTGCCAGAAGGTATTGCCGAAATTATAAAGCAAAAACAATTATTTACTAGAAAAACCGAAGATCAAGAAGCTGAATAAGTTTCCTATCTTCAATTCCAAAAAATAAAAAATGCCCACAATAGTGGGCATTTTTAGTATTCTAAATGTCTTAAATTAATCTAATAACTGAGCTGCGTGGTCCTTGGTCTTTACCTTATCTATCACTTTAGTGACTATCCCCTCTTCATCAATTATAAAGGTTTTTCTATGAATACCATCATATTCGCGACCCATAAATTTCTTTAAACCCCACACGCCAAAAGCATTGATTACCGTATGGTCCTCATCTGCCAATAACGGAAAAGGAAATTCATATTTGTTTCTAAAATTTGTTTGTCTTTTTTCAGAATCGGCACTTACTCCTAAAAGTTCATAACCTTGTGATTGTAATTCCGCATAATTATCGCGTAAATTGCAAGCCTCTGCGGTACAACCAGGTGTACTTGCTTTTGGATAGAAAAATACTATTAGTTTTTTTCCTTTATAATCTGATAAATTCACAGTATTGCCATCTTGATCTTTAGCAGAAAATGATGGTACTTTATCACCAACTTTTAACGTATTCATCTATGATATTTTTTAAATTTGTGTTTAAATATTCTCAATCAAAATTAAACATTTAATGACGAAAGCCGAAAAAATAGCTTTTACAATTGATACTTTACAAGAGTTATATCCAGAAATTCCTGTTCCCTTAGATCATAAAGATCCTTATACTTTATTAATTGCAGTATTAATGTCTGCCCAAAGTACAGACGTTAGGGTAAATAAAATAACCCCCTTACTTTTTGCAAAAGCGGACAACCCTTATGATATGATTAAACTGAGCATAGATGAAATTAGGGAAATTATTAAACCCGTTGGTTTATCGCCAATGAAAGCAAATGGTATTTACGGATTATCAAAAATTTTAATAGAAAAACATAATGGTGAGGTTCCCCAAAATCTTGAAGATTTAGAAGAATTACCTGCTGTTGGCCATAAAACAGCGAGTGTAGTGATCTCACAAGCATTTGGAATTCCTGCTTTCCCGGTTGACACGCATATTCACAGGCTACTTTATAGGTGGGGGTTCACCAATGGTAAAAATGTGGTACAAACCGAAAAAGATGCCAAGAGGCTATTTCCAAAAGAAATTTGGAACGATCTTCACTTACAGATAATTTGGTATGGTAGAGAATATTCACCCGCTAGAGGCTGGGATCTTGAAAAAGACATAATCACCAAGACCATTGGTAGAAAAACGGTTTTAAATGATTATTATAAAAATAAAAAAACCCGCTAACTGCGGGTTTTTTTTTATTAGTTCAAAAATGTTTCGAATTCTAAATCTTCGTATTCAAATTCAAAGAGCGCTTGTGAATAGCTCAACAAGAAATTGATTGTTTTAGGACATACTTTATTAAATCCTGTCTGTTCTTGGTAATCTGAGTAAATTTTTTCCATACTTCCTACGTTGTTACAATAAAATAACGCAGCAAATTTGGAAATATTGTTTATTTAATTTTTACCCTCTATTAATTCGTAAGAACTATATTGTTTTTTTCAATGATTTTTCTAAGGTTAATAAGAGCATAACGCATTCTACCTAAAGCTGTATTTATACTTACACCTGTATTTTCTGAGATTTCTTTAAAGCTCATATCCTTATAGATACGCATTAACAATACCTCTTTTTGATCATCTGGCAATTCTTCTACCAATTGTCTAAGATCAGTATCTATTTGATTTTTAATTAGTTGTTTTTCAGCATTTAACTTATCATCTCCAATTACAGAGAAAATATTAAAGTCATCGCTGCCTTCAAACATTGGCATTCTTTTGTTTCTTCTAAAGTGGTCAATGATCAAGTTATGTGAAATTCTCATTACCCAAGGTAAAAATTTACCTTCTTCACTATACTTACCTCTTTTTAAAGTTTTAATCACTTTAATAAAAGTATCTTGAAAAATATCTTCTGTAATATCCCTATCTAAAACCTTAGAATAGATAAAACTAGTAATACGCTGATTGTGTCTGTTAATTAAAATTTCAAGGGCACCTTCGTTTCCGTTGATATAATCCTTAACTAATTCTGAGTCTTCAATTTGTAGTTTCATACGAGTTACTTTCTTTAATTGGTTAAGATTGGGAAAATCTTTTTAGTTAATTGGTTTGTTTTTTATTTCTGATATAAAACTAGAGAAAAGGGGGGCTGTAGGAAAAAGTATGTTGTCAAACCGCGTTTTTTTGATGTGAAACATCGAAAAAGTATATTTCCATACAATAAATAGTATTTAGTATAGTTCGGCGGGCAAATTGTAAGAATTCCAAAATCTCACTGAAAGCCCTTAAGTATTGCTAATACAATAGAATACATATATATAAGAAGAGGTAATATATTATTTGTCCTACAAGAATAAATACTACAACAAACAAAACTTGATAGTAAAAAAGTAGTAGAAATGAAAAAACCCTTAAGCTTAGCTTAAGGGTTTATATATGATGTAAGATTGTTCTTAGTTCAAATTAGTTTCGAACTGCAATCCTTTTGCCTTAGTTACATTTAAAGATTTAGAATAAGACAGCAAAAACTGAATAGTTTCTGGTTTAGCTTTTACTACTTTAGTGTTATTCTGGTTCTTAGTGTATAATTTTTCCATGCTATTTGTTGTTTAGGTTCATCTAAAGAACGACACATGGATGAAGATAGTAGATCCACTCGACCTAAGACCAATTAATTCGTTAAAACTATATTATTGGTCTCAACAAGCTTTCTAAGGTTTATTAAAGCATAGCGCATTCTTCCTAACGCAGTGTTAATACTCACACCCGTATTATCGGAAATTTCTTTAAAGCTCATATCTTTATATATACGCATCTCTAAAACTTCTTGTTGATCCTCCGGTAGCTCTTTTATCATTCTCAATAGATCAATATCTATTTGCTCTTTTATCAATTGCTTTTCCGCATTCAATTTGTCGTCCCCTAATAATGAAAAGATATTATAACTTTCCTTGCTATTATACATTGGCATTCTGTTATGCTTTCTAAAATGATCTATAACAAGGTTATGAGCTATACGCATTACCCATGGTAAAAATTTACCCTCTTCGTTATAGGCACCTCTTTTTAAGGTTCGTATAACCTTCATAAAGGTATCTTGAAAAATATCTTCGGTAAGTTCACGGTCACCTACTTTAGAATAGATAAATCCTGTTAACCTAGAGTTATGACGATTGATTAAAGCTTCAATAGCTTTTTCGTCTCCTTGAATATATTGCTTTACTAATTGGGAATCTTCAACTTGTACTACCATAACGTTACTTGTAGGGTTAAAATGCAGTCCCAAATTCAAAATGAATAAGGGTCTAATGGTTAAATTCTAACTTAAAAAGTAATGTTGCGTTATAGGCGTGTTGAATTAAAATTAGATTCCAAAGATATAAAAAAATAAATACTCTTATAAAAATGTGAAAATTTCTTACTGCATTTTTAGATAAACGGCATTTTTTAGTTCAGAAAAAAGGCAAAGCGTATCTTTGTATTCTTAGAAATTTGTATGCCTACACTTACCGAAATAAATCCGAAAGAAAACATTATAATCAAGGGTGCTAAATTGCACAACCTAAAAGATATTGATGTTGTTATACCTAGAAATAAACTTGTGGTCATTACAGGACTTTCAGGTTCTGGAAAGTCTAGTTTAGCTTTTGACACCTTGTACGCAGAAGGTCAAAGACGCTATGTAGAAAGCTTATCATCCTATGCCCGACAGTTTTTGGGCAAATTGGATAAACCTAAGGTAGATTACATTAAAGGTATAGCCCCAGCTATTGCAATTGAGCAAAAAGTGAATTCTACCAACCCTAGATCAACCGTTGGTACAACCACTGAAATTTATGACTACATAAAACTTTTGTTTGCGCGTATTGGTAAGACCTACTCCCCTGTTTCTGGTAACGAAGTAAAAAAACATACTGTTACAGATGTTGTTAACCATGTAAAAGCTTACACCGAAGGTACCAAGCTCTTACTTTTAGCACCTATTACCATTCGTGAAGATAGAGATGCCATAAAATCATTGGAATTATTTTCAAAACAAGGTTACGCACGTATTAAATATAATAACAGTGTAATGCGAATAGATCAAGCTCCCAAGGATATTGGCAAAAAGTTTGATCTTGTAATTGACAGAATCATTACCAAAGACGACGAAGATTTTTACAATAGATTGGCAAATGCCGTAGATACTGCCTTTTTTGAAGGTAAGGGCGAATGTATGATCGAGGAACTGGCAGATGGCAAACAAACACTTTTCAGTAATAAGTTTGAATTAGATGGTATTACATTTCTTGAACCGAATGTTCATCTCTTTAGCTTTAATAATCCCTACGGTGCTTGTCCAAAGTGCGAAGGGTACGGAGATGTTATCGGTATAGATGAAGATCTGGTTGTACCAAATACGGCATTATCGATTTACGAAAATGCGATTTTCCCATGGAGAGGAGATAGCATGAGTTTTTATAGAGATCAGTTGGTCAACTCAGCATATAAATTTGATTTTCCAATTCATAAACCTTGGTTTGAACTTACTGAAGAGCAAAAACAATTGATTTGGGATGGTAATGCACATTTTATAGGACTACATAAGTTCTTTGGGATGTTAGAAGAGAAAAGCTATAAAATACAGAACAGGGTAATGCTCTCAAGATATAGAGGTAAAACCAAATGTAATGTTTGTAATGGCAAAAGGTTACGTCCAGAGACAGATTATGTGAAAGTTGGCGGAGCTTCCATTTCTTCATTGGTAGGGTTATCTATAGAAAAACTGATTCTTTTCTTTAACGACCTTAAATTAAATGAAAGTGACGCAACCATTGCAGCAAGACTTTTAGTTGAAATAAACACACGGTTAGGATTTTTGGATAAGGTGGGTTTAAATTACCTAACCATTAACAGAAAATCCAATACATTATCTGGTGGAGAAAGTCAGCGTATAAATCTAGCAACCTCTTTAGGTAGTAGTTTGGTAGGTTCTATGTATATTTTAGATGAGCCAAGTATTGGACTACACCCAAGAGATACTGAAAATTTGATAGAGGTTTTACTATCGTTACGTAATCTGGGCAATACCGTTATAGTGGTTGAACATGACGAAGATATCATGAAGGCCGCAGATGTGGTTATTGATATAGGTCCAGAAGCCGGTACACATGGCGGCGAAGTAGTGGCTCAAGGTACACTTAAGGAAATACTTAAGTCAAAATCGCTCACGGCCCAGTATCTAAATGGTAAAATGGAGATTAAAGTTCCCAAAGAACGTAGAACTTCAAAAAACCATATTACTATAAACGGTGTTCGTGAAAACAACCTTAAAAACATTAATGTTACTTTTCCTTTAGATATGTTAACCGTAGTAACAGGTGTATCCGGTAGTGGAAAAAGTACTTTGGTCAAAAAACTGTTATATCCTATAGTACTTAAAGAAACTGGGGGGTATGGAGAAAAAGCAGGTCAGCATACTTCTGTGGAGGGCAAGTACAAACATATTAAACATGTAGAATTTGTAGATCAAAATCCTATCGGGAGATCTTCACGCTCTAATCCTGTAACTTACATAAAGGCATATGATGATATTAGAAGTTTGTTCGCTGGCCAAAAACTGAGCAAGATCAGAAATTACCAAGCAAAGCATTTTTCATTCAATGTCGATGGCGGTAGATGTGAAAAATGTAAAGGTGAAGGTGAAATCACCGTAGAAATGCAGTTTATGGCAGATGTTCATTTAGAATGTGAAACCTGTGGTGGTAAACGATTTAAAAAAGAAGTACTTGAGGTCACTTTCAATAATGCGAATATAGACGATGTACTTAATATGACCATTGATGATGCTATCCAGTTTTTTGAAATTGGAGAGCAAACCAAAATAGTCACTAAACTAAAACCTTTACAAGATGTTGGTTTGGGGTATGTAACATTGGGGCAATCTTCATCTACCCTTTCCGGTGGAGAGGCACAACGTATTAAATTAGCTTCTTTTTTGATTAAAGGTAGTACCAAAGAAAAAGCGCTCTTCATTTTTGATGAGCCAACTACGGGATTACATTTTCATGATATTCAAAAACTATTGAAATCATTTAACGCACTTATTAAGAAAGGACATTCTATAGTAGTCATAGAACATAATATTGATTTAATTAAATGTGCAGACTACATTATAGATCTTGGTCCAGGTGGTGGTGAAAATGGTGGGCAATTATTAGCCGAAGGTACTCCAGAAGAGGTTGTAAAAAGCAAAAAATCGTACACGGCGAACTACCTAAAAGAGAAAATAAATTAAATTTACTCCAAAAATAAAGTATTCAAATATATTTTAAACCATTGATTACCAATACTATAATCAATGGTTTTGATTTTTGGCACGCTGTTTGTAATGTACTAAGGGAATGTAAATAATTACATTTAGAACAACTGCTCCAAGGGGCAGATTTAAACCTTATATTATGAAGAACTTAGTACTCCTTTTTACAGCGATGATTTTTAGCACCACAGGTGTTTTCGCTTCAGGTATTAGCGAAGATAAGGTTGCAAACAGCAATACTTATAGATATGACAACTCATTTATTTTTATAGAAAACGGAATTACATTTTCTGTTTACCCAGATGGTGAATTTGATTTTTATATTGAAAACCAGGTAACAGGAAGTAGAAACGGAGTAACGTTCAATTCAGGTTACGATTATAGTCCATTTGCTCAATATGATGATTATGGTGCTGTAATTCAAGTAGAAAATGTGCCTATTTATTATGACTATTATGGTCGTGTTAATCAAATTGGTGATGTTAATATCAATTACAGAAACAACAGAGTACGTAGTATAGGTGGTATGTATGTATACTATAACAACCGTGGTTTTTATGATTACCATACCGGTTATATCAATATTTACAACAGAAACTATGTGTACCGTCCTTTCCATAGATGGTTCGTTAGACCAGCAGTAGGATTTAGTTTGGTATTCAATAGTCCGTACAGAAGATATTACACACCAATAAGATATTCTTACTACAGACCTTATAGAAATAATTTCAGAAGGGCTTATGTAAATATTGGTAAGCAGTATAGATATAATAAAGTAAGAAATAACAGAACTAAAATTTATAGAAACGATAAGCGTGTAGCAGTAAGAAATAATACATACAGAAGTAACAGATCAGTGGCTAAAAGAGACAATGGATTGAGAACCGGTAGATCGGTTGCCGCTAGCAATACTTCAAGAAACAATAGAAACTCCACGGTCAATAGATCTACTACTGTTAGACGTAGTAATAACAATAGTGGTAGAACTACACAAAGTAGAACGGTTACTAGAAGTTCTAATAACGGAACAGTTAAAAGAAGTACTACAGTAAATCGTAGTACGCCAAATAGAACGGTTACAAAAAGAGAAGTTACACGTACACCAAAAAGTACTACGGTAAAAAGAAGTTCTACAACGTACAAGAAACCCGTTAGCAGAAGTTCAAATACTAGAACAGCTACAAATACTAGAACACAGCGTAGCACTGTTACAAGAAAAGCGACCAAGAGTCCTTCTAGAAGTACCGTAAGTAGAAATTCTAGTTCAAGATCTGTAAGTAAAGCTCCTTCTAGAAGCTCAAGCTCTAGAACAAGTTCTGCAACTAGAAGTAGTAGAAGAAATTAAAATAAGTTTTTAGGTTGGTTAGTTGTAAAGCGCCGTAATGAATTCATTCATTGCGGCGCTTTTTTAATGCAAAAATCCCTCCTCAGGAAATAGTTTTCTAAACTTTTTAGGTAAACTAGTAACTATCTTCATTTTCTCTTGGGTAAAAGGATGAATAAATTCTAAGGTGCCGGCATGTAAGTACAGACCTTTACCCTTTAATTGCAACCCTTCAAGAAAATAAGTAGCATCGCCCAAAATGGGGTTTCCAATAGAAAGTAAATGTTTTCTAAGTTGATGCCTTCGCCCCGATCTCGGATTTAGCTTTACCAGATTTAAAAATGAAAAACGTTCAGACTTCAGTGATTTTACTACCTTAAAACTAGAACTAGCAGGTTTATCATCTATAGCATCATCAATAACCCCAGCTGGTATTTGTGAACCAATGGTTACGGCATAGTACGTTTTAGTAATTTTTTTATGTTCAAATAATTTGTTGAGTGCGGTAATTGCACTACTAGTTTTCCCAACAAGAAGCAATCCAGTAGTTGCATAATCTAAACGATGAACCGGTTTTGGACCTACGGCATCAAACAATGTACTTGGAGAAAGATTTTGAGCTAGTGCATTAGCCACGGTTTTAAATCCGTTACCACTAACCAATATACCTGCAGGCTTATTAATTACCGCCAAATACTCATCCTCGTAAATAACATTTAAATTAAGAACCAATCTAGTGTTGTTGTCTTTCTCTGCGGCGTGATATATTATAGTTTCCCCACCTTTAATAAAAGTTGCCGTACTGCCCACTACCCCATCTACCGTAATCAGATTTTTTTTAAGTGCTTTCTTTAAAGCGGATTTGGTAGAAATCTGTTGAAATTTCCCTACTCCGTATTCCTGCAACCTAATTGGGTCAGTTAGTTCTTGAACAATATGCGTCTGCTTCAAAATCATCTTAAGCCCAAAGTTAACTCTGTTTGATCAGTTATCCGTTTAAATACATTAGAACTACTAAAATACTTAAGTGAGTTAACCTTCCTACTTATATAAGTTTAATTTTCACCCAGTTAACAATCCATCATCAAAAACCGAAATGAAAAAAATCAACCATAAGATTCTTAGACAACTTATCATATTGTCGCTGATCATTTTTTTAGGCGGATTGATTATCAAATATATGCTTCCGTATATTTCTGGAGTTTTAGGAGCCCTTACGCTTTATGTAGTGCTTAGAAAATGGATGCTCAAATTAATCAATAAAGGGATAAAAAGAATGTGGGCAGCTATGCTACTCATTTTAGTATCCTTTATTGGAATCTTCGTTCCGCTGACCGCAGCAGGGTTTATGTTAAGCTCTGAACTAAGTAATTTGGCAGACAAATCTGAACAAGTTACCAAGGCGTTTAAAGATCAACTTTTTCAAGTAGAGAAATATGTAGAGTATGACATTTCATCTACTATTGACCCCAAACAAGCATCTGGCTGGTTAACGGACAATATGCAAGGTTTTGCCAGTGGCACTTTCAATGTGTTTATTTCATTGGGTATATTGCTATTTCTATTGTATTACATGTTAAAGAGTCCAAAACAATTAAAAGAGTCTCTTTTAGAATATATTCCCCTCAGTAATAAAAATTTAATGACCTTGGGAAAGGAGATTGATAGTGTGGTACGCTCCAATGCTATTGCCATACCGCTGGTTGCATTAGCTCAAGGAATTATCGCTCTTATCGGGTTCTATATTTTTGGTGTAGACAACCCCTTATTTTGGTTTGTAATAGTAACTATTGGATCCATGATTCCTTTTATAGGAACATTTATAGGAATATTTCCAGTGTTTGTACTGAGCCTTGCCAGCGGCGAAGACTTTCAGGCCTGGGGAATTTTGCTTTATGGTATTTTGGTAGTAGGTATGACCGATAATATTATTCGGCTTTTCGTTTTAAAACAATTAGATAGTACTCACCCGTTAATTACCTTAATTGGTGTATTAATTGGTATACCTCTTTTTGGTTTTGTAGGACTTATTTTTGGTCCATTAATTATAAACTTATTCTTGATTATTGTAAAAATATACAAACAACAATACGGTATTCAAAAATCGAGCAAACAAAACGAAAATAAGATGTAATTAAAACTTTAAATATTTATTCAAGAATGCATACACATCCTCCGATATTTTAAATCGATATAGAGCACCTACATAAAGCGCTATCATTAAAATACCTTTCAACGCAATATTGACTAGCGGATGAAAAGAAAATGAAAATGTTGAAAAAATCACAGCTATAATAATCAGTAAAAGCAACACTTTAATTGTCTCATGTGTAAAAGGTTGCATTTGAAACTTTGCTTTTACGTAGCCCAATTTTAATGAATTATAAATAAAAAAGGCACTAAAACTAGCTATTGCAGCACCGTTAATACCGTAGTTCGGAATCAACCAGAGATTAAAAATAATAGCCAAAACCGCTAACAATACGCCAAAAAACAAAATAGACCGGTAGTAATCTGAATTAAAAAGTATGGCATTGTTGTTCCCTAAAAGCGCATCATACACCTTTGCCAAACCAACCCAAAATACGATCATAAAACCGCCAGCATATTTATTCGGCAATAATTCATAAAGCTCATTAAGATTCAATAAAATCAATAAAAAAAGTATGCCGGAGACTATAAACAGTGTTAACGAGCTTTTTTGGTATAATTGCGTAAGAGCCGGTATATCCCTACTATTTAGATAATTTGCCGTTAACGGATATGTAATTTGATGCATTGCTTTTGAGGGCACCGCAATGGTTGATGCAATAAAACCAGCTACAGCATAAAAAGCCACATTTTCAAGCTCCAAAAAATTATTCAACATAACCTTATCTACCTCCATCAATACAATAGCAGTAGAACCTCCTAAAATTATTAAAGCACTATATTTTA
This sequence comes from Maribacter sp. 1_2014MBL_MicDiv, assembly GCF_001865655.1. Taxonomy (NCBI): domain Bacteria; kingdom Pseudomonadati; phylum Bacteroidota; class Flavobacteriia; order Flavobacteriales; family Flavobacteriaceae; genus Maribacter; species Maribacter sp. 1_2014MBL_MicDiv. The sequence goes on along the minus strand of NZ_CP011318.1, from coordinate 3,677,885 downwards.
CAATATTTCTCCAATTGTTCGGAAAATGAAAATCTAATTTAGGAGAACGTAAGCTGTAAGAATACAATTTCATTATTAATGTTCTCGCAATATAGAAGCCTACCAAAGCATTAATAAAAAATGATATATCTATCAACTTAAAATACAATAGCAGTAGTAATACGGTTTGCCCTACCCTACAAAAAATCTCTTTCATGAAATTGCCGAACATCGATTTCATTTGAATTCGCGCCCATGCATAAAAGACTTCAAAGTATGACATTGCCATACCTACCAAAAAAATATGCCACACATACTCCCTAACCACATCATTTTGTCTAGAAAGCAAATTTCCTATCATATCATTAGCGGCATAGCTAGCCACTGCCACCGGTATAATCAAGAACAAAGGCAAAATCAGCATTAAAGTCAAAAATGAATCTTGATTCTTTTGATCCTTAAAACTTGAATAAAATTTGACTAAACTATTGGGAACACCAAATGCTAAAATGGGCATTAAAACTGAAGACACGGACAAAATAACCTGTATTAAACCGTAATTACTTGGTTGCATAAAATTGGTGTACAAAAACAAGGTATTGGCAGCTCCTATCGCAAAACCTATGTAGGTAACAATTGTATTATTTAAAGATTGTTTTAGTACGATACCCATTAGATGTATTCAGCCAATTTTCTGGTGAGCTCCCTTCTGCTAAATTGCTCAATATTGTCCGCAATAATATTTAATTGCCCCTTCTGATAATTTTCAAACCATCTTAAAATTACATTTTTCAGTTCAATATCATCAGAATGTTCAAATATATAGCCCGTTTTAGTTTCTTCAACAATACTTTCTACGTCCCAATTCTTAGGTCCAATTCCTAAAATTGGTCGCTTGGCCGCCATATATTCAAACAGTTTACCCGGTATAATTCCAATGGTTTCCTGAGAATCTATTTCTACCAGTAATAATACTTGAGATTTTCGTTGATATACCAAAGCTTCTTGGTGAGAAACATATCCAATAACTTCAATAAAGTCCTGTAACCCTACTTCTTTTATAGTTGATAGTATTTCATCACTGACAACACCTATAAACTGTAGTCTTAATGCCTCTTTAAATGCAGGAAATTCATCTACCATTTGTGCCAAAACCGACCAAAATTTCACGGGATTTCTACCGCTTAATAATGACCCTATATGTGAAATGGTAAATTTTGAATCTAACCCTTCATCAGTCAGCAACTCGCCATCAAATCCATTGGTAATAACCTTTATTGGTTTACCTGTAATGTTTTTAAATTCCTTTTTTGTAGTACTGCTCGTAACTATAATTTTGTCTGCCGTATGAAGAACTTTAGCTTCTAATAGTTTATGTTTCTTTTCTGCCGATTTGGTTAATTTCAATTTCTTATGATAGCCAATAGTTGTCCACGGATCGCGAAAGTCCGCTACCCAATGTACAGGTTTCCCTTGTTTTAAATAATAGCCAATTAAATGCACACTGTGTGGAGGACCAGTAGTTATTATAGTCTCAATACCCTCTTTAGCCAACACATCTCTTAGGAAGTTTACAGATGGTTTTATCCAAAACTTTCTTGCATCGGGTATAAAAAGGTTTCCGCGAACCCACAAAAGAACCTTCTCTATAAAAGATTGGTTTTTCGTCTGTATGATTCCAGAGCTAATACGCTTCGTTTTTTTACTTGAAAAGAGTGAAGCAATGCGATAAGGCTCTTTAATTTTATGCTTATAGATTTTTATATCAGTGGGTACATCTTGAGAAAAAGTATCATCTAACATGGGGTAATGAGGATTCTCAGGAATATATAGTACCGGCTCAATACCAAAATCTCTAAGGTATTTCACAAACTTTAGCCAACGTTGCACTCCTGGTCCGCCAGCAGGTGGCCAATAGTACGTAATGACCAGCACTTTTCTCATTATGATTCCTCTTCTTTTTTAGACCTCCAAAAAGAAAAACCTAAACCACCTACAATTACCAGTCCCAATAAAATAGTACTTGCCAAAGTAATTTTACTACCCGTAGCTACAACCTCTGGTTCAAATCTGAACTCTATTTTATGCTCCCCAGAAGGTACAGAAAGTGCTCTTAATACATAATCAACTTTGAAATAATCACTTTGTTTTCCGTCTATATAAGCATTCCAACCATTTTTGTAATACATTTCAGAAAAAACAGCTACACCTTCATTGCTGTTTTTAGAATTATATATTAGGTGATTGGGTTCATAATCTATTAACTCAATAGATGCCGTAGAATCCACTTGATATTCCATTGGCTTAACATTTACAAATGAAGTAGCGTTAAATACGGCTATATTTTTAGTATCTAAACTATCAAGTGCCATTATTTCCTCATTGGCATTATTGACCGCATTCAGTTTAGAAATAAACCAAGCATTACCGTTGGCATTAGGGTTTTCAATTGGAAAGGTATTTCCTTCTTGATCTTGCCTTATAACATACTTAATGTTCATCATATTCAAGACAGACAGATTACCGTTATAGACGTGGAAATTAAACAAATCTTGCATACCGGCCGGTTTTGCGGCATGATACCCCGTTATACTTTGATGAAAATAAGCCGTTTTAGCAGAGTCAAATCCGTCGGTTTGATCAAATACGCGAAAAACATTATCATCTTTAGCAATAATTTTATCGGCAGTAGTTTCTTGAAATGGCTCAAGCATTTTACGCTTAGACACAAAATTGTCATTGTTCACATAACGTAAATCAACCCCAACCAAATCTACCACCACTAAAACACCAACAGCGATAATCAAGAAATTCATTTTCAATTTCTCTTTCAAATACAACCAGATCAATATAGCGGTTGCCAAAGCAAACCCTAAAGAACGCAATAGATCACTTGTATAAACACTTTTACGATCTAAACGAAGCATTTCCGGAAGCTCCTCTAACCCTGTCATTCTCAAATTATCATCGGCAGCACCCACAAATTGAAAAGCTCCTTTAAATAAAAATAACACAACCCCAAGCCCTAGGATTGTAGCTGTAGCTAAGGTCAAAGATTTGATCTTATCGGCATGTGGCACCTTATCCTTAAATAGCTTTTTCAATGCCAATATTGCCAAAACAGGTACGCATAGCTCTAATATAACTTGAATGGAAGACACCGCCCTAAACTTATCGTATAGCGGAAAGTAATCTATCATAAAATCTGTCAATACACTAAAATTCTTTCCCCATGAAAGTATTAATGACAACAATGAGCCAAACAGTAGCCACCATTTATGCTTGCCTTTTACCAAAAACAACCCTAAAACAAATAGAAAGAATATCACCGCACCTAAATAAGCCGGTCCTGAAGTACCTGGTTGTTCTCCCCAATACAGTGGTAGACCACTAACAAAATCCAAGGCACTGGATCTAGCCAAACCTTTATCAATTAGGTAATTGTACGATTTTGAATTCTCACCTAAGTTTTCTTGACTTGCGCCACCAAAAAGTCTAGGAACAAATAAATTCAACGATTCAGCAATACCGTAACTCCAGTTAGTAATATAAGCTTTGCTTAATCCGCCAGTGTCTTCTTTAGGTGAACCATCTGGGTTGATCGTTAATTCACTTTTACCTCGCGTACTCCAATCAGCATATTCTTTAGTAGCCATTAACCCTGTAGCATTGGCAGCAATACCTAAAGTTACGGCTATCAACAATATACCTACCGATGTAAAAAATTGCTTCAATTTTTTATCCTTAATGGCATATATCAAATAGACCACACCCAAAACCAATACAAGTAACATAAAGTAATAGGTCATTTGGTAGTGGTTGGCCGTAATTTCCAAAGCCATGGCCAAAGCGGTTAAAACAAAGCCCCACAGATATTTTTTTCTAAAAACCAATACAATACCACCTAAAAGCATAGGTAGATATGCCATGGCATGAGCCTTAGCATTATGTCCGGCACCTAAAATTATTATTAAATAGGTAGAGAAACCAAAGGCAAGTGCACCAATTACAGCTAACTTAAAATCCACTTTTAAACAACACAGTAGAATATAAAAACCTATGAAATATAGAAATAGATAATCTGCCGGTCTTGGTAAAAACCGAATTAAACGGTCTAATTTTTTAATGTAATTATGTGGGTAATTTGCTCCTAATTGGTACGTTGGCATGCCCCCAAAAGCGCTATTGGTCCAATACGGTTCTTGATCTGTAGCTTTTCTAAAATCGTTCTGCTCTTTGGCCATACCGGTATATTGAGCAATATCATGCTGGTACATAACCTTACCCTGCAGAACCGGACTAAAATAAGCCAAGGCGGCGATGATGAAAAATACGACAACAAAAAAATTGATGAAAAAGAATTTTAAGCCTTGCTTCATTTGCTAAAAGTAGTGTTTAAGCAAAGATAACTAGTCTAGCTCTTCAAAATCAATGTATTCACCTACTTTTTCTGAATCCTTCTTTTTTCTAGTGGTTTTTTTATTGATAATTACACTCTCATCTTCTTGTTCATTAAATGGACGTTGATTATCAAAAGCTTGTCTGAAATGAGATTCAGTTTTCTTTGCTGCGTAATTCAAAATTTTTGGCGCAAATAACCTTGCTAATATTTTTAGAAGGTAATAGACCAAAAGAATAATTAATATAGTTTTTAAAAAAGCCATTTATTACTGCTTATATATATCAAAAATACAATTATCACGTTGTATATGTAGAATCATATTATTAAAATATATATAAAATCGTGTTCATGAATAGTCTTTTTGCCTACTCTAAATCATATCAATACGTATTCGCTTTATTATTTCTAATACCGTTAATAGGTATTTCTCAATATACAGATGTAATAAATTCTAATAGACCTGGAGTTTCTGTGAGCGCTTACGCGGTTGGCAAAAATGTGGTACAGGCAGAAATGGGATTATTCTATGAACAAAGAGACCACACCATTCTAAATACAGAATCGAATATTTGGGGAACCGATGTTTCATTACGATATGGTTTGTTATTCGAAAGATTAGAACTTAATTACGAAGGTACTTTTCAAGATCAAAAGATAACATTTTTGAATTTTGACCTAGAGGGCAAGCGAAGAGATTTTTCTAGAAATAGATTAGGTTTAAAATACTTGATCTATGACCCATTTAAAAATCCTGAAGCCAACAAACCCAACCTTTATAGCTGGAGAGCCAATCATAAATTTCAATTTAAGAATTTACTGCCCGCAGTTTCTTTATACGGTGGAGCAAATTTTGTTTTAGGCGATAATCCTTTTTATATAGGTGAACCAACCATTTCTTATCGTGGTATGATAGCTACCCAAAGTCGCTTGACTCCAAGGTTCGTATTAATTACCAACACCGCATATGACCGTATAAGCACAGATGACCCTGAGCTCAGCTATACCATATCATTATCCCATGCATTTAGAAACCCAAAATGGAGTGTTTTTGTAGAACACCAAGGCATTGATAGCGATCGGTACTCAGATTTATTGATACGTGGAGGTATTGCCCATTTATTAAAAGAAAACCTGCAGTTCGATTTTAATATGGGAGCTAGTCTAAAAAATACACCTACACGTATATTTTTTGGAATTGGTGGTTCTTACAGAATGGATTTCCATAAAGACAGCTTAAAACCAATTGAAGATCAAGAAGCGGATCAAAATGGTGGTGCCATTGACAAAAAAGCCATGAAAAAGAAAAAGATAAAGAAGGATAAGAAAAATAAAGGTAGCGGTGCAGAAGACGTAAACCTTGGGCCTTCTAAAAAACAGCTCAAAAAACTTAAGAAAGCGGAAAAGAAGAAAAAGAAAGAAAGTAGCGAGATCGACTTTTAACACTACATTCTACTCTTCAATATTTCATTACGTACCCCTTTATAATGTAGATTAATATCACTAATATTGGCACTTCTAAAGAAGTCCAATGATTACGATACATGAAGCCAAATCAAAGCAAGATTTAAAACGTTTTGTAACCTTTCCTTTTTCGTTATACAAAAACAACAAATATTGGGTACCCCCCATTATAAATGACGAACTTGAAAGTTTTGATAAAGAAAAAAATCCTGTTTTTAAAGATGCAGAGGCATGGTTCTTCCTTGCAATGGACGGTGATAGAATAGTTGGTCGTGTAGCCGCTATTGTCAATCACCTAGAAGTTGACCAACAAAATGTAAAAAAAATGCGTTTTGGTTGGTTCGATTTTATAGATGATCAAAATGTATCTAAAGCACTTTTAGACAAGGTAGCAGAAATTGGTAATCAGCACCAATTGGAATTTATGGAAGGTCCTGTAGGTTTTTCAAACTTAGATAAAGTTGGAGTACTTATAGAAGGGTTTGATCATATTGGCACCATGATAACTTGGTATAACCATCCTTATTACAAAGACCATTATGAGAGTCTTGGCTTTATAAAGGAAAAGGAATACATGGAAAATAAATTTCCTGCAGGTAATGCAGATCCAGCACTCTTTACCAAATTGAACGACCTAGTTAAAAGAAGGTACGGTCTTAAAGAGGTTAATTTCACAAAGACTAAAGAGATTATGCCCTTAGCAGATGAAATGTTTGATCTATTTAATGAAACCTATGCCAACCTTTCTTCTTTTGTTCCCATAACAGAAATACAAAAGGCTTATTTCAAAAAGAAATATATAAGCTTTATTAACCCAGAGTACATAAAATTCATTAAAGATAAAGAGGATAAACTCATCGCCTTTGCCATTGTAATGCCATCATTTTCAGAAGCACTGCAGAAAGCTAAAGGTAAGTTGTTTCCGTTTGGATTATACCACTTGTTGAAGGCCAAGAAAAACAGTAAGGATGTTATTTTCTATTTAATAGGAATACGACCAGAATACCAAAACAAAGGAGTTACTGCAGTAATTTTCAACGAGTACTACAAAACATTCAAAGAAAAAGGCATTGACATGTGCTACCGCACTCCAGAATTAGAGGAGAACATTGCAATAAAGCAAATGTGGAAACATTTTGACCCGGTAATCTATAAACGAAGAAGAACGTATAGAAAATCACTTTCTTAAAACAAGAAAAAGGTCCGAAATCAAATTTGATTTCGGACCTTTTTATATACGACTGTTGTAGATTATTCTCCCATTGCTGCGGCAACTGCAGCAGATAATCTTTTATATGTACCATTCTGCAAGCGCTCTCTTATAGAAGAGAAAGCTTCCAATGTTTCTTCAACATCTTGTAAGGTGTGGGTAGCGGTAGGTATTAAACGTAAAAGTATAAGACCTTTAGGTATTACCGGATACACAACAATAGAACAGAAAATACCATGATTTTCACGTAAATCCTTCACTAAAGCCATTGCCTCTGGAATACTTCCATTTAGATAAACAGGAGTAACACAACTAGTAGTTGTACCTATATCAAACCCTTTTTCTTTTAACCCGTTTTGTAACGCATTCACGTTTTCCCAAAGTTTAGCTTTCAGCTCTGGCTGGGTACGCAACATTTCTAAACGTTTTAGTGCTCCTTTCACATAAACCATTGGTAATGATTTAGCGAACATTTGCGAACGTAGGTTATATTTTAAATAATCAATAATTTCTTGATCGGCAGCAACAAATGCACCAATACTTGCCATTGACTTTGCAAAAGTGGCAAGATAAACATCAATACCGTCTTGTACACCTTGTTCTTGACCTGCACCTGCACCGGTTTCACCTAAAGTACCAAAGCCATGTGCATCATCTACCAATAACCTAAACTTGAATTTTTCTTTTAAGGCTACGATTTCTTTTAAGATACCTTGCTCACCACGCATACCAAAAACGCCTTCAGATATAACCAAGATACCTCCACCGGTTTGTTCGGCCAATTTGGTTGCACGTTCTAAATTCTTTTCTAGACTCTCCGCATTATTGTGAACAAAGGTAAAACGCTTACCCATGTGTAAACGTACACCGTCAATTATACAAGCATGACAATCAACGTCATAAACTACAATATCATCTTTTGTAACAAGGGCGTCTATTACAGACATAAAACCTTGATACCCGAAATTCAGCAAGTAAGAAGCTTCCTTTTGAACGAAAGCAGCACATTCTTGCTCCAATTGCTCATGAAACTCTGTATGACCACTCATCATTCTTGCACCCATTGGGTATGCAGAACCATATTCAGCTGCAGCCTCACCATCAACCTTCTTAATCTCCGGAAGATTCGCTAAGCCTAAATAATCATTGATACTCCAGGTAATAACATCTTTACCTTGAAATTTCATTCTATTAGAAATAGGACCTTCCAATTTAGGGAAAACAAAGTATCCCTCTGCTTGTGAAGCCCATTTACCTAAAGGGCCTTTATTAGCTAAAATTCTATCAAATAAGTCTTTCATTGTTTAATTTGGATCTGTCTGCAAAAGTAAAAAATTTTGATAAAGATTCATAAATTATTTACTACGCAAAAAAGTGGGCTATAAACCCACTTTTTTATAAAATTATATCTATTTATTTTTACTTAACGTATTGTATTTCTTGCGTCTCCTCTACAGTATTCGTATTCAAGAAACCTTGATCCTCCATCCACTGATCACTATAAATTTTGCTCATGTATCTAGAACCATGATCAGGAAATATACAAACAACATTACTATTCTTGTCAAATGTATTTAATTCGTCCAATTGCTTAATGGCCTGCATTACCGCCCCACTGGTATACCCAACAAAAATCCCTTCTGTTCTTGATATCTCTCTAGCAGTGTGTGCACTTTCCGCATCCGTAACCTTTACAAACTCATCAATAGTACTAAAATCAGTAGCACCAGGAATTAAATTTTTACCTAGACCTTCTATTCTATAAGGATAGATTTCATTGGTATCCAATTCTCCTGTTTCATGATACTTTTTTAATACCGATCCATAAGCATCAACACCAATAACTTTAATATTGGGGTTTTGCTCTTTTAAAAAACGAGCCGTTCCTGATATTGTACCACCTGTACCACTACATGCGATCAAGTGCGTAATTTGCCCACCTGTTTGCTCCCAGATCTCTGGACCTGTAGATTTATAATGGGCTTCCATATTCAGTTGATTGAAATACTGGTTGATGTATATAGAACCTTTTGTTTCTTTATGCAACCTTTTAGCAACTTCATAATATGACCTTGGATCATCTGCACTTACATGTGCGGGACAAACATATACCTTGGCACCCATAGAGCGCAACATATCTATTTTGTCCGGTGATGACTTGGAACTAACCGCCAGTATACAATCATATCCTTTAATGATACTTGCCATTGCAATACTAAAGCCAGTGTTTCCCGAAGTTGTTTCTATTACAGTACTACCTTCGGTTAGAATACCTGCCTTTTCAGCCTGCTCTATAATATGAATCGCAATTCTATCTTTAGAAGAGTGACCCGGATTAAAAGCTTCTACCTTAGCGTAAAAGTTACCGGTAAGATTTTCTGCAATTCTATTTAACTTAACTAAAGGTGTATTACCTACTAGTTCTAAAATATTGTTGTAAGCCCTGATCTCATTTTTCATAAGGGGGATATCAATGTTTAGTTATTTTATAAAAAGAAATTTCTTGAAATTTCTGACGCAAAGCTACCATTTTTTTTCCACTATGTGATTTTTCCTTCCAAATCAAGAAGAAATGCATATTCTTTGGCAACTTCTCTTAACGACTCAAATCTACCAGAAGCACCACCATGACCAGCATCCATATTAGTATTTAACAGAAGTTGATTATCATCTTTCTTCAACTCTCTTAACTTGGCAACCCATTTGGCCGGCTCAAAATACTGCACTTGAGAATCATGCAGACCAGTAGTGACCAACATGTTAGGATACTTTTGAGCCACCACGTTATCATAAGGCGAATAAGATTTCATATAATGATAAAATACCTTTTCATTTGGGTTACCCCATTCATCATACTCACCTGTGGTTAGCGGAATAGAATCATCTAACATTGTTGTTACCACATCAACAAACGGTACAGCAGCAATAACACCATTATAAATGTCAGGTTGCATATTTATAATTGCCCCCATTAATAAACCACCGGCAGAACCGCCCATTGCATATAAATGCTTTGCACTGGTCATTTTTTGTTCGATTAAAAATTTTGAACAATCAATAAAATCAGTAAAAGTGTTTTTCTTCTGCAATAATTTACCGGTCTCATACCATCTTCTACCAAGGTACTCCCCACCCCTAATATGAGCTATTACAAATACAAAACCACGATCTAACAAACTTAACCTTACCGTAGAAAAGTAAGGATCAATTGTTGAACCATAAGAACCGTATGCATATTGTAAAATTGGTGTATCCTCATTTAAAACAGTATCCTTTCTATGAACAACGGACATAGGTATTTTCTCCCCATCTCTAGCCGTTGCCCATAAACGAACTTCTCTATAATTTTCTTTTTCAAAAGTTCCTCCTAAAACGGATTGCTCCTTTTTCACCTCCTTTTCCTTAGTTCGCATGTTAAAATCCATCACAGAACTAGGTGTAGACATGGAATTATAAGAATACCTGAGTATTTCGGTATCAAAATCAGGATTGTTACCTACATATGCCGTGTATGTTTCACTTTCAAATGGTAAATAATACTCATTTGTACCATCCCACCTAACAATTCTAATTTTGTTCAGTCCGTTTTCACGCTCAGAGAGTACATAGTATTCTTTAAAAATATCTACGTCTTCTAAAAGAACCTCTGCTCGATGAGGAATAAACTCTTGCCAATGTTCTGAATACGTTTGGTTTTCAGAAGTACGCATTAATTTAAAATTCTCGGCCATATCTTTATTGGTAAGTATGTAAAAGCTATCCTCATAATGAAAAATAGTATACTCCAAACCTCTTTCCCTGGGTGAAAACACTTTAAAATCACCATCAGGAGTATCTGTAGAGAGAATTTGAAATTCAGACGTTAAGGTACTAAAAGAACCTATAACCAAATATTTCTTCGACTTGGTTCGGTATATGAATGTACTGAACGTATCATCTTGCTCATGAAAAACCAAAACATCTTCGGAGGCAGGAGTGCCTAGCTTATGCTTATAAATTTTATCCGATCTAAGTGTTACCGGGTCTTTTCGGGTATAAAACAAAGTTTCATTGTCATTTGCCCATACACCACCACCTGTTGTATTTTCAATTTTATCTTCTAAAACCTCACCAGTTTCCAAGTTTTTGACCTGTAAGGTATATTGTCTTCTAGACACCGTATCTACACCAAACGCAGCCAATTTATTATTAGGACTGATAGCAATACCTCCAAGATTAAAGTAATCATGTCCCTTGGCCATTTCATTACCGTTGAACATAATTTCTTCATTGGCACTTAAATCGTTCTTAAATCTTGAGTACAATGGATATTCACCACCTATTATGTAGCGAGTACTGTACCAATAATCATTTAATTTATAGGGAACAGAAGAATCATCTTCCTTAATTCTACCTTTCATTTCTTGAAACAACTGTTCTTGAAAATCTTTGGTATGCGCAGTTACAGCATCATAATATGCATTCTCAGCTTCTAGATAAGTAATAACCTCTTTGTTTTCCTTATCATTTAACCAATAATAATTATCTACCCTTACATCATCATGAATAATTAATTCTTTAGGAACTTTTTGCGCCTGCGGCGGATGTTTAATATTCATACCTACTACATTATAAAATAAGACGGCAAAAATAAGACTAATTCGTAGACCCCCGTTTTATTATACGCAAAAACTGAAATGCACCTATTTTTAGTATTTTTGACATCTAAAATTAAAAACACAAACTATGTTCGGAGATATGATGGGTATGATGGGAAAACTCAAAGAAACCCAAAAAAAAGTTGAAGAGACCAAAAAAAGATTGAATACGGTTACCCTTGAAGAAAAGTCAAGTGATGGCTTGGTTTCGGTGACCATAACCGCAAATAGAGAAGTTAAGTCCATAGTAATAGATGACAGTCTTTTACAGGACAAAGAGCAATTAGAAGATTATTTGATACTAACATTGAACAAGGCCATACAAAACGCTACTAACGTAAATGAAACTGAATTAGCTGCTGTTGCTAAAGACGGTATGCCCAATATTCCTGGTATGGATTCGTTATTTAAGTAATATTGGCAGGTTATTTGCAATTGACATTAAAAAATATAAATTCATGAAGTATCTTTTTTTATTATTAATGATTCCGTTTTTGGCCACCGCCCAAATGGATATTAAAAAAGCAAATGATTCTAAATGGCTTACTAATTATGATACGGCTATTTCAAAAGCCAAAAAGCAGAAAAAAAATGTACTCGTTTATTTCACAGGTAGCGATTGGTGTCCTCCATGCAAAATGTTGAAAACCGATTTGTTCGACACCGTTGAGTTTCAAGAACTGTCAAGCAACTATATACTACTCTATATTGATGTTCCAAGAAATAAGGATTTGTTAACTGAAAAACAATTGGCGCACAACAAAGAGCTACTAACAAAACTCAACAAAAAGAAGGTATTTCCATTATTTAAAGTAATAGATTACAAAGGAAAAGAATTAGACGCTCTTTCTGGTTATAGCATGAACGGCGTAGTTGATTCTCATCTTAAACTTTTAGAAAAAAATAAGTAAGATAAATTTTATTTCATAAAAAATGGCTCATGTAAATACATGAGCCATTTTTGTTATACATCAATTCCAAGCAATAACATTTAAAACAATTAACCTATTTCAATATGAAAGATGTATACCCTAAATAGATATATACCATTAAACTTCATAATTACCATGCTATTGGCAAGTCTAGGGAGACAACCAAACCTCAACTACAATAATTACTTACTTCTAACTTACAAACAGCTTAGCACCTTTTGAAACAATTAGGTTACTATTATAACCTAAGTTAAAAGCATAAAAAAGGGCTTACTAGTGTAAGCCCTTTTCAATCAAAAAAAACAACCTTTTCATTAATTGTTGATCAATCTAAATTGAGTTCTTCTGTTCACTGCATGCTCTCTAGCCGTACAAGAAACGCCATCACTACATCTGTTCAACAATCTTGTTTCACCGTAACCGTTAGCTACTAAAAGACTTGAATTAACACCTTTAGTAATTAAATAATCAGCTACTGCTTTCGCTCTTCTTTCAGATAAGTCTTGGTTAGACACTGAACTACCTTGTGAATCTGTATGAGAAGCTAATTCAACCTTAACACCAGGGTTTTGAGCTAATACTGGTAATAATCTATTATCGATAATACTTTTTGCCGCAGAAGTCAATGTAGCACTACCAGAATCCCAGTTAATTGGTAAAGCTTGGTACTCAACTAAAGCACACTCCACTTCTTTCCAAGTAGTTAAACCACCTTTTTCCTTTAATACCTCTTTGGTAATCGTTGTAGTTTTAGCCGGAATAATCTCTTCTACTGTGTAAGCATCTTTATCCAATACCGTTTTAGTAATTTCTTTATAAACTGCAGGAATAATTTTTTCAACCACGGTAGCAGGTGAGATCAAAACTTCTTTTGTGTAAGATCCATTTTTAGAACCTAATGGAGAACTCGTTGTAGAGGCATCATTAGCCAATACCTGCGTAGAAACTGTTTCAAATTGTGCAGGGTATCCTTTGTAACACCAGTATCTACAATCATCTGGATTACCAGATTCACAATCAGGTGCCGCTACGCCCAACTCCCACTGTGCATATGCAGGCTTGATCTCTATAGTTTGTGTACTGGGAGAAAAAGAAGCAGGGATCACCTGTAAAGAATTTCCACCTCCTTTAGATACATAGGTTACCGTTTCTGTTCCCCACTTAGCAGGAACAACAGTAAGCACTTTTTCTTCTTCTCTCACCAATACACGTTCTGTTATTGTTTTAAATGTAGCAGGAATCGTTTTTAAAATTTTGTACGAAGGGTTGGTTGTAACCGTAGTCGTTTCATTTACATACACATCTGGTGTTGTACAACGTACATAGCATTTACCTGGTTCTGGATTTGACGGCAAGTCTTGTGCCATTGCAAACGAAGCAGAAAATGCCACTGCTAGAAATAATACTTTTTTCATTTTGATAGTGTTTAAAATTAATAATTGGTTATTTATAATTATTTATTTGAGGTTTCCTGTAAACTGGTTTTAACCTAGTGTCGAATGCTATTTTAAAACCTGTGAGTTTAACGCCTCAATAATTAAGACACACTATTATTTAAAAAGTCACTGAAAAGCAGAGAAAATATTATTTATCTTTAAGGATATGATTAAAATTGTTAAAGATAAAGACGGCCTATATCAATTTGTTTTGAAGTCTGGCAACGGGCAAGTATTATTAAAGAGCATACCCTTTAATAGTGAAAATGAAACAGATAGCACCATAAAAGACATTAAGGCACTGAAAAAATCTAACGGAAAATTCTTTGAAAGAAGAACTAATACGGATGGCAGATTTTTAGTTGAATTAAAAAATTCTACAGGTAAAATTGTTGGTAGTAGCGGACTTTACACTTCAGAAGCCGGTATGGAAAATGGTATATTGAATATTACAAACAGTTTAGAGTAACATATTAAAAAGACGCTAGCTGCTTAAGCAATTCTTCATGCATATCATTAGTATAGTCCAAATGGGTAACCATTCTCAATTTCCCCTGCCCCATACCAATTATTAAAATATTCTTTTCTTTTAATTTATGAACAAATTGATCGCTTGTCATAAATGACTCATCAATTTCAAAAATGACAATATTGGTTTCAATAGGCTCTACCTTTTTTATAAAAGATTTTGCGGCTAATGCCGCTCCTATTTCCTTTGCCTTTTTATGATCTTCTGCCAATCTCTCTATATGATTGTCCAAAGCATAAATAGCCGCTGCCGCCAAAAACCCCGATTGTCTCATGCCACCACCAAATATTTTACGAATACGGATCGCCTTGTTCATTTGTTCTTGAGTACCCAATAGCAAAGACCCTACAGGGCAACCTAGCCCTTTACTCAAACAGACGCTTATGGTATCAAAAAGCTCTCCGTACTGCAACGGAGTCTCTTCCATTTCAACCAAAGCGTTCCATAATCTTGCTCCATCTAAATGATACTTTAAACCATTATTAGCACAAACCTTTTTAATTGCCTGCAGTTCACTAAAATTCCAACAAGTACCCCCACCTTTATTTGCTGTATTTTCTATGGATACCAATGTGGTTAACGGGCTATGGTAAAAATCCGGTGGATTTATTGCCACTGCCACTTGTTCCGCTGTCATTGTACCCCTATCACCATCTACCAGTCTGCAAGACACCCCACTATTAAAACTAACACCACCACCTTCATAATTATAAATGTGGGCATACTTGTCACAGATCAATTGCTCACCAGGCTGCGTATGTAATTTTATAGCGGTCTGGTTGGTCATGGTACCACTAGGAAAAAACAGTGCTGACTCCATTCCAAAAAGTTTTGCCACCTTTTCCTCTAAGGCATTTACGGTAGGATCCTCTTTAAAAACATCATCACCCACCTCAGCGGTCATCATAGCATCTAACATTCCGGGTGTAGGCTTGGTTACCGTATCACTGATAAGATTAATAAGCATAATAAAGTTCTAACGATTTAATTAGTGAAAACAGCTCATTCCAATTGGCGAACCATCAGGAATCTTTGGCGAAGGTATCATTTTGAATTGTTCCAGGTGCTCTCTGTATGATTTTATTCTCTTAACCATTTCCGCACTAATTGCATTAGCCCCAGAATCTTTCATTAACTGCATATTCAGTTCATTTATTTTTTGGGACGCTATGGCATTTACCTGTGGATGCACATTAGTGTGCCCTGCCAAATTCATGATATGATACAATACTCTAAAATTGATTATCGTTTGCGCTTCGTTCAAATATGCATCTTTCTGCTTTTTGTTAATGGTTGAAGCTATCAATTCATCTAAAACATCAGCCAAACCAACATTATCCGTTTCTATTGCTTTTTGCTGAATAAGTCTTGATGCTTTTTCCGGATGCAATAAGAATTTCAAAGTCATATCCGAAGCTGTTTCCACTGCCGACAGGGCATCAAAAGAAACACCGGTTTTACCTTTTATAGACTCCCTTGTTCTAGGGGTTCCAAATGACCTAGGAGGAAACAAACTCAATTTCTCTTTTGGTATAGCTATTTCTGCAGCATCCAAAGTCCGCAACACACTCTTTAATGCCTCTTGTTGCATAGACTTATCCGCAACGGCAACTACCTCTTGTCCATCACCTTTTACCGCATAATTATATTCTAAACCACCAATGACTTTTGCCACACCTTCCGTTTGGTACCTATGAAAGAAATATAGCGGTACAAAAACATCTTCCAATACAGAGTAAGGTGTACCTTCTTGAATATTATCTACAGAAAAGTTATTAATGGCTACTTTACGAATACTCAGCATTTCGTCCAATTCTTTGCTGATACTGGTGCCGTTATCCCACAAATGAGCCAAGACATGGGCGCTACCTTGTGGTCTAGCATCTTGATCCGTTATATAACGTAGCCCATCTGCTTTGGCCTTATCCAAAATATTGTTCAAGCCAATTTTTTCTTCCCCTTCAGGAAAGTTCTGATAAGAGTATGCTACGGTAACTTTATCCCATGCTCCAATACCTGTTTCATAAGCACTTGAAAAATCAACTTTTCCATTGTTCAAAGTAAACTGCGGATGAGGATAGTCCATCACGGAAGCCTTGCCCGTAGTACTGGCGGCATAATTATGGGCAAAACCTAAAGTATGCCCAATTTCATGTGCAGATAATTGTCTTATTCTTGCTATGGCCATTTCTAACATTGGCTCATAATTATCATCTCTTTCGGCAAATGGTTTGTTCATTAAAGCCTGGGCGATCAAATAATCTTGTCTTATTCTTAGACTTCCTAAACTAACATGCCCTTTCATAATTTCACCTGTTCTTGGATCTGTTATACTACTACCATAGCTCCAACCTCTGGTAGAACGATGAACCCATTGAATAACGTTGTAACGAACATCTAAAGGATCCGCATCATCTGGCAACATTTTTATTTGAAAGGCTTCTTTATAGCCTATATCTTCAAAAGCTTGGTTCCACCAACGGCCACCTTCCAATAAAGCGGATCTTACAGGTTCCGGTGTTCCATTATCCAAATAATAAATAATAGGCTCTACGGCCTCACTAACCTCTGCAGTAGAATCTTTTTTCTCTAAACGATGCCTTCTTATAAACTGCTTTAGAATATTTTGCTCCACAGGTGTCGCATAATCATAATAGTTAAATGGAGAAGAACCTGATCTTGGATCAAAAGCTCGTTTTTTATACTTATCATCTGGCAATTCAATAAAAGAATGATGCTCAGCAACGGTCACTAAATTCGCATTGGGAGCTACACTTCTAATGTAACCACCTTTCGCCTCGCCCTTAAAAGTCATTAAAACATCAAACTCTATATTCTTGGGAAAAGCCTTAGTTCTTTCCAAGGCAAAGGCACTTTTAGATTTATCCAGACTATAAGAACCCTGCTCGGTTCTTTTCAGTCTTGAAGAGACGCCATGTGCATCTTGCATTAAAAAATCGGTGATATCTATTATATAGGTACCGTTTTTATCTTCAACAATAGGAAAGCCGAACAGAACAGATTTGGCAAACGCTTGTTCAACAGATTTTCGTTCCAATTCATTATCCGTTATGGCCCTATACTTTAAATTTGGCTGAACCAACAGTAATTTATTGCCCGCCTTTTTAAAATATACTACTTGCTCGTCTCCCAGTTGGCCTCTGTCCAAGCCAATGTCATTACTTCCTATTCCACTACTTAAAGAGTATACATAAAGAAATTCCTTATCCAACCGATCTACTTCCAAAAAGATTTTATCATTGGCCTCATCATAGTAGAAATTATAGAACCCCTCATATTTATCAAAATTCTTCTTTTGATCGCTAAACTGTGCGGTTATTGCAGTAATGGATAACAATAGTAATCCAACCAAAAGTACATAGTGCTTTCTCATTCTCTAATAGTTTTCACTAAAAGTAGAGAAAAACCAACGAATGAAAAACAGGAATGCCCAACTATATTATAAATATCATACTTGTTAAAAAAGCTACCTAATAATTACAGAATAAGGAAAAATACTACCAATTATTGTAAATATTACACCTAATAATCGCTTTTTATCATGTACCTTTTAACAAAACTAATTCTATGGAGAACATTGAAAATCAAATTTTTTCTTCTTATCAAAGAAACCCAGATTTATATGATGAAATTCATGATAAGAAAGGAAAGGTAAAAGAGGTTTATCAAAAGTTATTCAACCTCTATGGTGAACATTCTATTAAAGATTACGTTACGCTAAACAATAAAGCGAAGTCTTCATTTTTTAATCAAGGTATTACTTTTCAAGTATACGGGGAAAACAACGTGCAAGAGAAGATTTTTCCCTTTGATTTATTTCCACGAATTATTGATCCCGTAGACTGGGATATTATTGAACGTGGCTCCATACAAAGAAGTAAGGCTTTGAACTTATTCCTGTGGGATATTTATCATGATAAAAAAATATTAAAAGATAAGGTTGTACCCATAGAACTCATTACATCTTCAGCCAACTACTTAGATCAAATGAACGGTGTAAATCCGCCAGGAGGAATCTATAATCACATTTCTGGCACAGATGTCATTAAACATAAGGACGGTAAATATTATGTACTTGAAGATAATATTAGATGTCCGTCTGGGGTAAGTTATGTAATCTGCAACAGAACAGCACTTAAAAAGGCGTTGTTTGGTGTATTCAATCATTACCAGACACACACGGTGACCAATTATGCAGAAAACCTTTTAGAACTACTAGAATCCGTAAAACCTAAGGGCGTGGACATACCCAATGTAGTAGTCATTACACCTGGTATGTACAACTCTGCATTTTATGAGCATTCTTACCTAGCCAAGACCATGGGCGTGGAACTTGTAGAAGGTCGTGATCTATTTGTAGAAAACGATTTTGTTTACATGAAAACCATAAAGGGTCCAGAAAAGGTTGATGTTATTTACAGACGAATAGATGACCAGTTCATAGATCCTTTGGAGTTTAATCCAGATTCCGTTCTTGGCGTACCCGGTTTATTTGCCGCATATAAAAAAGGAAATGTTACGTTGGCCAATGCCCCCGGCACTGGTGTAGCTGATGATAAAGCCGTATACACCTATATGCCGGAAATTATAAAATATTACCTTGACGAAGAACCTATCTTAAACAATGTACACACCTATCATTGCAGCAGGCCCGATGAATTAAAATATGTATTGGAACATATTCATGAACTAGTTATTAAACCTGTTGATGAAGCCGGTGGCTACGGTATTTCTATAGGAAACAAGCTAAGTAAAGAAGAAATTGAAAAGGTAAAGGCAGAGGTAAAGGCCAGCCCAAGAAAATATGTAGCCCAACCTATTATGTCATTGTCCGTTCACCCTACCTATATAGACGATACCGAATCTTTTGAACAACGCCATGTTGATTTAAGAACGTTTACCGTTCTCGGAAAAGACAAAGAATTTGTTCTCAAGGGCGGGTTAACACGCGTAGCACTTAAGAGGGGAAATCTAATTGTAAACTCTTCTCAAGGAGGCGGATCAAAAGACACCTGGGTATTAAAAAAATAAAAAATCTATATGTTAGCAAGAGTTGCCAATAATCTATTTTGGATGGGACGTTATATTGAACGTTCTGAACACGTAGCAAGATATTTAAATGTAAATTATTTCTCTTCTTTAGATGCTCCAAATCTAAAATCTCAAGATCGTCAATTTGTTTTACGTTCTATGTTATTTATGGTCGGAGATCCCGAAGAGGATTCAGAAAAATTTTTAAAAGAAGAAGATGTACTCTACAAAATTGGTCTAGACCCCACTTATAGCTCATCGATCATAAACAATATTAAGTTTGCAAGGGAGAACGCAAATAGCGCACGGGATTTAATTTCAACCGAGCTTTACGAAGCGATTAATAAATTCTATCATTTTGTCGTCAACTACCCTAAAGAAGTTTTTGTTAAAAATGGTCTACATGATTTCACTACACAGGTAGCTGAAATGACAGATATACTTCGTGGAAAAATACGCGGTACACTTTTACATGATGCCACTTATGCCATAATATCAATGGGCATAAACATTGAAAGGGCTACACAAATTACTAGAATGATCAATTCTAAATACAATGATGCATTACTTTCTCAAGGCGGTGAAAATGAAAAGTTCAGTAAAAGTTTTGAATGGACCACGTTATTAAAATGTGCCGAATCTTATGATATGATGCGTAGGTTCTACAAAAAAACCCCTACAAGCATAACTACATTAGAGTTCTTAATTCTTAACCCTAATTGCCCAAGATCGGTAATGAATTCTTTGAACCAGGTAAACCAACATGTAAAAATTTTAAACCCCGAAAAACGGTATAACAAAAATTCCACGGCTTTTTTAATCGGCAGGGTAAGATCTGAATATGAATTTAAATATATTGAGGAAATAGATCAAGACATAAAATCTTTCATTGAAAATATTTTAGAAAGTCTTGTTGATATCAGTGACAAGGTAGATGAGGAATTTTTTAATTATTAGCCCATTTAAATAAGGTATCTTTGCGCTCTTATGCCAAGAGATATTGAGATTACATATAGGGCTAAAAATATTTATGACGATTGGGTACATAATGCATATTGGCAGTTTCTAATTATACCGGTAGAGAACGATAGCCAATATAATATAGACATAGAATTCAACAATTCATTATTTGCCATTACCGAAAATTCCATTAACGGTTATGGCTTTAAAACCCTAAGAATACATCCGAAGAAAAAATTCAAGAAGGTAACTTTTGAAGCAAAATTCAAACTGATCAAAGAAGATATTGACCCTTTTGATTTTAACATCAACCCTAACGTTTCAGCAGCACATGCCGAGTTACAAAAACTTGATTTTAGAATTAATTACGAACGCTTTTTAAAAGCGACTACATTTACAAACCTAAGTTTTGCACAAGAGCAACTATACACCTTTGATTCAGCTATTTCCATATTTAAAAATCTAGAAAACCTAAATCATTGGGTATATAATTTCATTGAATTTTCAACAGGAGTAACAGATGTAAGTACAATGTTAAATGACGTTGTAATTAATAAAAAAGGCGTTTGCCAAGATTTTGCACATCTTTTCTGTGCCTTGGCAAGAATTAATGGCATACCAACAAGGTACGTCTCCGGATACCTAGACCAAACCCATGGTTTTAAAGGAGATTCACAAATGCATGCCTGGGTAGAATGCTATATACCAGGAATAGGCTGGAAAGGTTTTGACCCTACCAATAATATTTTAGCGGATATGAACCACATAAAAGTCTGCCACGGTAAAGATTATAATGATTGTGCTCCATTAAAAGGTATTATTTATTCTTTGGGTACAAATAAGACCACACACTCGGTCACATTGCAAAGCCAGCAATAGTTAATCTAAAAATATCTTTAAACATTACTCAAAAGAGTATTATTTTTACTCAAAATTAGAATTGTATGAACATAAGTACAGACCACTACAAAGGTCTTATAGATCGCCTTGGTGCGTTAAGGAGGTATCTTTGACATTGATGCCAAATTAATTGAAATAGAAAACGAGCAAGAAAAAACCTTGGCTCCTGACTTTTGGGACAATCCGCAAGAGGCACAGGCACATATGAAATTCATTCAGTCTAAAAAACAATGGGTAGATGATTATGATGCCGCCCAGCTATTGGTTGCAGATTTAGAAGTATTGATTGAGTTTCAGCAAGAAGGCGAAGTCTCTGAAGCCGAAGTTGAAAAGCAATATGAGAAAGCAGTGAACACCATTGAAAAAATGGAGTTCAAGAATATGCTCTCAGAAGAGGGTGATGAATTACCAGCGGTACTGCAGATTACGGCAGGCGCAGGTGGTACCGAAAGTTGCGACTGGGCTGCTATGCTCATGCGTATGTATATGATGTGGGCCGAAAAGAACGGTTACAAAATCAAAGAACTCAATTACCAAGATGGTGATGTTGCCGGCATTAAAACCGTAACCTTAGAAATTGACGGTGAATTTGCTTTTGGTTGGTTAAAAGGAGAAAATGGAGTTCATCGTCTTGTACGTATATCACCTTTTGATAGTAATGCCAAAAGACATACCTCATTTGTTTCCGTATATGTATATCCGTTAGTAGATGACAGTATAGAAGTAGATGTCAATCCTGCAGATATTACGATAACCACTGCAAGATCCAGTGGTGCTGGCGGGCAAAATGTAAACAAGGTTGAAACTAAAGTCCAATTGACCCACCACCCTACAGGAATTCAAATATCTTGTTCAGACAGTAGAAGCCAGCATGATAATAGGGCTACGGCGATGAAAATGCTGAAATCTCAACTTTATGAAATTGAGCTACGTAAAAAAATGGAGGCTCGCCAAGAGATTGAATCCTCTAAAATGAAAATTGAATGGGGCTCTCAAATTAGAAACTACGTAATGCATCCGTACAAATTGGTTAAGGATGTAAGAACCGGAGAAGAAACGGGTAATGTAGACAATGTCATGGATGGTGACATTGACCAGTTTTTGAAAGCCTTTCTAATGATGATGGGACAAAAAGAAGAAGAATAAATTTTTAATCCCTATTTATTATATTTAATAGATAGGGTTTTAACAAAAAGTTAAAAGTAATATGATTAAAATATATCACAATTCTAGATGCAGCAAATCTAGAGAAGGTTTAAAAGTTGTAGAAGAGTCTGGCAAGAAATTTGAAGTGGTAAAATATCTAGAAGATATACCAACAAAAGATGAACTTAGAAATATTATTAGTTGTTTGGACATTAAACCAATTAACTTAATACGTAAGTCAGAAGCCGTTTGGAAAGAGAAATTCAAACATTTATCACTAAACGATGAAGAGTTGATCGATGCCATGATCACGCATCCAAAATTAATAGAAAGACCAATTGTAATTAATGGAAATAGCGCGGTTATTGGTAGACCGGCTTCAAACATTAACTCTTTGTTGAAATAGAATTTATTATAATTGTTAAGTATATTATCTTAACAAACAATTAACCATTTTCGGTTAAACCATAGTATAACTTTATAATCTAAAGACATGAAAAAAGTATTAAAGCATAGTGGACTAAATGTAATGACATTGTTGGTTGCCTTATTTGGCACTACAGCAATTTACGCACAATATGGTTATGGGTCGCAATACGGTTATGGATCTAGAGGAGGTTATGGTTATGGAAGTCAAAGAAGTTCTATTCCCCAAGCACAAACTCCGGCCGAAGAGCCCAAACCAAAAACTGCCGAAGAACTGGTAGATGGTGAAATGCCCAGAATTACAGAGGCATTGGAACTAAATGAATTTGAACAGGCCGTATTAAGCTCTGTACTTAAAAAATATGTACAAGAGCGTATAGAGGCTCAAATATTAAAACTTCCGCCAGAAAAAATGGCCGAAGTATATGAAAACATAACTAAAAGGCAAGATGAGGAATTAAAAGCCGGTCTGCCATTAGAAAAGTATGAAGCTTTTGTTGCATTACAAAAAGATGGTGTTTCAAAAACTTTGAAGAAGAATAAAAAGAAGAAAAAAGAAAAACGAAAGAAATCAAAAAACTGACTTAATGAGACAACTTTACCCTTTACTCCTACTCTTAACATTATCATTTAATTATATATACAGTCAAAGACCCGGAGGAGAACGGGAAAGAGGTCCAATTATCATTAGCGGTAAAGTCGTAGACAAAGACGATAATCTTCCTTTAGAATATGCTACACTAGTACTACAAAGTGTAAACAACCCTGATAAAATTACAGGTGGCATTACAGATATTGATGGTAACTTTCAGGTTGAAACCACACCAGGCAAGTACAATATTTCCATAGAATACATTTCATACAAAACTTACAAATTACCAAATCAAACATTGACAGAATCCACAGACTTGGGTACGGTTAAACTTGCTTTAGATGTAGCTCAACTAGAAGCCGTTGAAGTCGTTGGCGAAAAAACTACCGTAGAGGTACGTTTAGACAAAAAGATCTATAATATTGGTAAGGATTTAACCAATAGTGGCGCAACTATTACCGACGCCTTGAATAATGTACCCTCTGTTGATGTAGATGTTGAAGGTGCCATAAGTTTAAGGGGTAATGAGAATGTTAGAATTCTTATTAATGGCAAACCGTCAGCATTAGCGGGCTTTGGATCTACAGATGCTCTTACACAACTTCCTGCAGATGCCATTGAAAAGGTTGAGGTGATTACTAGTCCGTCTGCAAGATATGACGCAGAAGGTACCGCAGGTATTTTGAACATTGTTCTTAAAAAGGAAAAAACACTGGGCTTTAACGGTTCTGTAAACACTACGATCGGTTACCCAGTAAATAGTGGTATATCCGTTAATGCCAATTTACGTACGGACAAATTTAATTTGTTCAACACAACAGGGTATAACTATAGAGATGCCCCAGGAAATGCATTTTATGATAACACCTATACTTCTGGATCTTATGATAGGATTATAGAGGACAGGGACTATTTTAGACTTAGAAAAGGATTCAACACTAATTTGGGACTTGAGTATTTTATTACAGAGGAATCTTCAATTACAGGAAGTGTATTTTATAGAACCTCTAAAAGTGAAGATGAAACTGAAAATACCAACCAAAGGTTTATTAATAGCCCACTAGATAGTGAAACCTTTAGAACTGAAGATGAAGGTGAAGATGATGAGAACTATCAATTTTCTTTGAATTATATTAATAATCTTGATGATGATGGACAAAAACTAACGGTAGACGCTCAATACTCTAACGGCGTAGAAGATAAGACCAATATCATACAAGAAAACAATACGTTGCCTAATGATGATTTAATAGTCTTGGAAAATGTCTTTGAAAAAGAAACCCAAAATGAATATTTAGTACAAGCAGATTATGTATTACCTATGGGCGATGCACAATTTGAAGCTGGGTATAGAGGAACTTTTGAAAAAACAGAAACGGATTATAGATTAGACTCTTTAAACCAAACCAACGGTCTGTTCGATATCAACCAAGACCTGACCAACTTATTTGCCTATACTGAAAATGTAAATGCCGTATATACCCAATATGGTAACAAATACGGTAAATTTTCTTTTCTTTTAGGATTACGTTTAGAGAACACCCAGTTAAAAGGAGAATTGACCTCTTTATATGACTCTTCTGAGTTAGAGGAACAATTAGGAGTAGATGTTGATGCAAATTTCGATAAAAACTATTTAGGCCTTTTTCCAACTGTGAACGTCATTTACGAACTGGGTGAAAATGAAAACATTTCATTAGGTTATAATAGAAGGATTAATAGACCAAGAGGAAGGTACGTAAACCCTTTTCCTTCAAGATCTAGTAGGACAAATATTTTTCAAGGAAACCCGGATCTTGATCCTGCGTTCTCCAATGCTTTTGATGTTGGTTACTTAAAGAGATGGGATAAGCTAACCCTTACCTCATCTGTGTATTACCAACGAGAAACAGATTCATTTGAACGTATACAAGAAGAAACTGGTGAAACCACCACAGATGGAATTGAAATAATTAGATCAATTCCTATTAACCTATCTACAAATGATAGAATAGGTGTTGAAGCCGGTATGCTATATAGTCCTGCAAAATGGTTACGTTTAAATTCCAGTTTCAACTTCTTTCAATTTAAGACAGATGGCGCGTTCAACGGTATAGATTATGGTACCACAAATACCAGCTGGTTTGCCAGATTTAGCTCTAAAGTATCTTTACCTGCAAAAATTGACTGGCAGACCAATGCGTTTTATAGAGGCCCATCATCAACCGCCCAAACGGAAAATGGAGGTATATTCTCTTTAAATTTAGCATTCAGTAAAGATATTTTAAAAGACAATGGAACAATTTCCCTGAACGTTAGCGATCTATTAAATTCCAGAAAAAGAACTTCTTATACAGAAACGGAATTCTTTACGTCTGACAGTGAGTTCCAATGGAGACAACGCCAGATAACCATGGGCTTTGTATACCGCTTTAATCAACCAAAAGAAAGAAATAAAAATGGCAGAGGAAATAATAATGATGAAGGTGACGAAGAAATTGAAGGGTAAGCAGTTACCCATAAATGGTATAAAAAAAGGAAGCCAATTGGCTTCCTTTTTTATTTAATAATATCTTTTATGCTTCTCGCGCAGCTTTTTTCTTGTCGCGTCTTTCTTTCAATAACTCTATAATGTTACCACCTAACCAGTAAGGCACAACAAATAATAACAAAAACATCATTAGCCAAAAACCTATTGTCAAGATGGTCAAAAAAGCTAAAAATCCTAAATATTGGTCAAAATCAAACATATCTTCTTGCTTATATATGACAAAGATACCATAAACCAATTATTTTTTGCAAACGTTCTGCAAAATTAATTTCACATTTCCCTTTAATCTTGTCGTAAGAAAAATAAATGTAAACCTTATTTTTGATGCTGTATATAAAAGTTTATTTAAGATTCATATAAAATATAAGATTATGGAGTTCAGAATCGAAAAAGATACCATGGGCAATGTTGAAGTACCCAAAGACAAATACTGGGGTGCACAAACAGAACGCTCGCGTAATAATTTTAAAATAGGACCATCGGCATCTATGCCGTTGGACATAGTATACGGATTTGCTTATTTAAAAAAATCCGCCGCATATGCCAATTGTGAGCTTGGTGTCTTAGCTGCCGAAAAAAGAGATTTGATCGCCCAGGTATGCGATGAAATTTTAGAAGGAAAGCACGATGACCAATTTCCATTGGTTATTTGGCAAACTGGTTCTGGTACGCAAAGTAATATGAACGTTAATGAAGTAGTTGCCAATAGAGCCCATGAAATTGCCGGTAAAGTAATTGGTGAGGGAGAAAAAACCATTCAACCCAATGACGATGTCAACAAATCTCAATCTTCTAACGATACTTTCCCTACCGGTATGCATATTGCCGCTTACAAAAAGATTGTAGAAGTGACCATTCCTGGTGTAACTCAGTTAAGAGATACATTACATAAAAAATCAAAAGAATTTAAAGATGTGGTTAAAATAGGTCGCACCCATTTAATGGATGCCACTCCCCTAACCTTAGGTCAAGAATTTTCCGGTTATGTTTCTCAATTGGACCATGGTTTAAAAGCATTGAACAACACCTTAGCACATTTAAGTGAATTGGCACTTGGTGGTACTGCTGTTGGAACTGGCTTAAACACACCGGAAGGCTATGATGTGCTTGTAGCAAAATATATTGCAGACTTCACAGGATTGCCTTTTATAACCGCTGAAAATAAGTTTGAGGCGCTAGCTGCACATGATGCCATTGTTGAAAGCCACGGAGCTTTAAAACAGTTGGCAGTGTCATTGAACAAAATAGCAAATGATATTAGAATGATGGCATCTGGACCTCGTTCTGGTATTGGTGAAATTATTATTCCTGCCAATGAACCAGGTAGTTCAATAATGCCAGGTAAAGTGAACCCTACTCAATGTGAAGCAATGACAATGGTTTGCGCACAAGTTATGGGTAATGATGTTGCTGTAAGCGTTGGTGGTACTCAGGGACATTATGAATTGAATGTCTTTAAACCAATGATGGCAGCAAACATTCTACAGTCTGCACAACTAATTGGCGACGCCTGTGTAAGTTTTGAAGAGCATTGTGCTGCCGGTATTGAGCCAAATCACGGTGTAATCAAAGAATTGTTGAATAACTCTTTAATGTTGGTCACTGCCTTAAATACCAAAATTGGGTATTACAAAGCTGCAGAGATTGCAAACACCGCACATAAGAACGGCACTACATTAAAAGAAGAAGCTGTTAATTTAGGTTACGTTTCTGCTGAAGATTATGACGAATGGGTAAAACCTGAAAATATGGTGGGTAGTTTAAAAGACTAAAAACTAAACCAATAAACAAAAAAAGGCGACCAAATTGGTCGCCTTTTGTATTATATAATTATAGGAAAAATTACTTCAACATGAACTTAGAAGTTCCTAATAATTTCAACTGATCGTCATATACATTTACCATGTAATTTCCATCTTTAAAATCACCAGCTGGCTTACTAATGTAATCACATACATCTAAAGATTTGTTTTCATAGTAAAATCCTGTTTGCTTACTATAAGTAATTGATGCTCCGTTATCGTTGGTCATTGAGTTACCACCTCCAAGAACATTACCTTGTGGATCTAAAACTTCTAAGAAGAACTCTCTATCACCAGCTTGAGCAATTACGTTATCCGCTACGGTAAAACAAATTTTAAACTTGTCAGTAGCTCTGGCACGTTGAGTAGAAACTAATTTTCCACTGTTACGCTCCTTAACTGCATCAACATTAAATTTAGATAAATTCAATGCAGACCCTTTTTCAACTACTTGAGCCAAATTTGTGTTTTGCACTACTAAAGAATCGTTGAAAACTGTTTGTTTTTCCAACTCAACATAAGTACTATCACGCTGCATAGCGATCATACTATTAGAACGAGTTAAAGAATCAACTTGCTTTAACAACTGCTCTCTCTCCGCTTTAAGAACACTAACTTGTCTTCTGTATCTAGATAAAGAACTAATATCCGCTTTCATAGTTTTTACCGAGTCTATGTATTTAGCAATATTATCTCTTGCGCTAACCAATTCTTCGTTAGTAGCATTACTTTCCAAAATAGCTTTATCATATTCTGATTTTAAGCTATTTAAATCTTCAACCACCAATTCTTTCTCTTTAGAAAGAACAACCTCTGTCTTCTTTTTATCTTGATAAAGACTTACTGTATAAATGATAGTTGCTAAAAGCACAACACCTAAAAGAGCGGTCAAAACTTTTAAACCATTGTTGTTTTTTGTTTCAGTCATAATTTTAAATTTAATAAAGTGTCTGTTTGTTCAGTTTATATACGTGTTAATTCAAATTTTAGATTCTTTAGCATAAAATTAAATTATATTACGTGGTAAATACCATAAAATATAGTATAATTTAGAAGTAACCTTTAGACCAATACATAGACCATGCTTACCATTGTGCCATTTGAGACTAAATATACTCAAATCTTTAAAGACTTGAATATAGAGTGGATTACCGAATATTTTAGGGTTGAAGAAAAAAGACAGAGAACTATTAGAAAACAGCCAAGCCGCTATCATTGACAAAGGTGGCTTTATTTTTATTGGGCTCTGGCATAATGAACCTGTGGGGTGTTTTGCATTAATAAGAAAAAACAAGGAAAGATATGAATTAGGAAAAATGGCAGTTAGCAAATCTTATCACGGCTTACAAATTGGTCAAAAATTATTATTACATGCCATTGATTTCGCAAAGAATAAAAACTGGAATACACTTGAACTATATTCAAGCACCAAGCTTGACGCCGCCTTGCATATTTATATAAAATACGGATTTACAGAAACGCCGTTGGAAGATAATTTAGACTACCTTAGGTCTGACATTAAAATGGAATTAAAACTAAAACAATATAACAATGAACATCAATAAACTCTTTTTATTATTATGTATAGGAGCCATTTCTTTCTCATGTAAAGAAGTAAAGAAATCAGATTCCGAAGTCACAGAAGCGGAAGCGGAAATGTCGACTTCAATGAAAAATGAGGCTAAAAACACCGAAATCAACATAACACCCATAGAACACGCAACGGCAGTTTTAGAATGGAACAATGAAGTAATCTATATTGACCCCACAGGTGGTGCCGCAGCTTTTGAAGGACAAAAGAATGCTACATTAATTTTAATTACCGATATACATGGTGATCATTTAAATATAGAGACCTTAAAAGAATTAGAAACAACCAATGCTACCTTTGTAGTACCGCAAGCCGTTGCAGAAGAATTGCCCGAAGAATATGCAGAACAGCTTGTAATTTTGGACAACGGGAGCAGTAAAGAATTAAACGGTATTACCATTGAAGCCATACCCATGTATAATTTAAGAAGTGAAGCGCTTAAATTTCACAATAAAGGTCGTGGCAACGGCTATGTTTTAACTATTGGCGATCAACGTATTTATTTTTCCGGAGATACAGAGGATATCCCAGAAATGCGTTCTTTAAAGAATATAGACAAAGCTTTTGTTAGTATGAATTTACCTTATACCATGACCGTTGAAAGTGCTGCCGAAGCAGTGTTAGATTTTAAACCAAAACAAGTTTATCCTTATCATTACAGGGGCAATCCAGATGTTAGCGATGTTACCAAGTTCAAACAATTGGTAGATGCAGGCAACCAAGATATTGAAGTGGTACAATTAGACTGGTACCCTAATGACAAATATTAATACTTTAGTTGTTAGTATAAAATTAAAAAGCCCGCAATTGCGGGCTTTTTCTTTATAACCAAAATTTTATCTGATTAGTTTTTTATACTTAATTCGTTTCGGCATAAGATCTCCGCCTAACCTCTTCTTCTTGTTTTCTTCATAATCGGAGAACGAACCTTCAAAGAAATACACTTGAGAATCGCCTTCAAAAGCCAATATGTGTGTACAGATACGATCTAAGAACCATCTATCGTGCGAGATGACTACGGCACAACCTGCAAAATTCTCCAAACCTTCTTCTAAAGCACGTAATGTATTTACATCCAAGTCATTGGTAGGCTCATCCAATAAAAGCACGTTACCTTCCTCTTTCAAGGTCATTGCCAAATGTAAACGGTTACGCTCACCGCCGGACAACATACTCACTTTTTTATTCTGTTCACTACCCGAGAAGTTGAATCTACTTAAGTAAGCCCTAGAATTGACCTGCTTACCACCCATCATCACCAACTCTTGCTCATCACTGAAGTTTTGCCAAATGGTTTTTTCAGGATCTATATTGGAATGACTCTGATCTACATAGGCTACTTTAGCAGTTTCACCGGTTTCAAATTCACCTTTATCCGGTGTCTCCTCACCCATGATCATTCTAAAAATAGTGGTCTTACCAGCACCGTTTGGTCCAATAATACCAACAATACCCGCTTGTGGCAATTTAAAATTAAGGTCTTCGTAAAGCAACTTATCCTCGTATGCCTTACTTACACCTTTAGCTTCAATAACATTGGTACCCAAACGTGGTCCGTTAGGAATATAGATTTCCAGTTTTTCATCAAGTTGTTTTTGATCTTGACTCATCAACTTATCGTAGTTCTTTAAACGTGCTTTCTGTTTGGTCTGTCTACCCTTTGCTCCTTGACGAACCCATTCCAGCTCTCGCTCCAATGTTTTCTGTCTTTTAGAAGCTGTTTTACTTTCTTGTGCCATTCGTTTTGACTTTTGATCTAACCAAGAAGAGTAGTTCCCTTTCCAAGGTATACCTTCACCTCTATCCAATTCAAGAATCCAACCGGCAACATTATCCAAGAAATATCTATCGTGCGTTACGGCAATTACAGTTCCCTTATAAGATGCCAAATGATGCTCTAACCAATGTACAGATTCTGCATCTAAGTGGTTGGTAGGCTCATCTAATAATAAGATTTCCGGCTCTTGTAGCAACAACCTACATAAGGCAACCCTTCTTCTCTCACCACCCGAAAGCACGGAAATTTTCTTTTCAGGATCTGGGGTACGTAAAGCATCCATAGCAATTTCCAATTTGGTATCTAGTTCCCAAGCATTGGCTGCATCTATCTTATCTTGCAATACAGCCTGCTGATCCATCAACTTCTGCATTTTGTCCGCATCTTCATACACTTCCGGCAGACCGAACATATCGTTTATCTTATTGTATTCATCAAGAATGGCTACCGTTTCGGCAACGCCCTCTTTTACAATTTCCAAAACGGTTTTATTTTCATCCAATTCTGGCTCTTGTTCCAAGTAACCAACTTTATATCCTGGAGAAAAGACTACATCACCTTGAAAATTTTTATCTACACCTGCTATTATTTTTAACAAAGTAGATTTACCAGAACCGTTTAGACCTAAAATACCGATTTTGGCACCGTAGAAAAAACTTAGGTATATGTTCTTTAAAACTGGGGTGTTAGCATTCTTATAGGTTTTCGTAACTCCTGACATGGAGAAGATTACCTTCTTATCGTCTGACATAAAATTATAGTGTTTAGTGAAAAAATTATCATCCAGTAGAAGAAATCCCTACTAGTTAAAAACATTGATTATACTCTACCTTTAAGGGCATTGAACACCCAAGCAATGGCAAAAAACCCTATACCCACAGATGCAAAACCCCAACCAGCGACATCATCGTATCGAAAGGCTCCTAATGCAATTAGCGCAAGCCCTACGAAGATCATAATAAAAGTAGCCCAAGTGAGCACAGTATTCTTGTTCATTTTTGAATCAATTAAAATTTAAGCGAACATCAAATATCGTAAATTTTAAGACATTTATCCAATATTACCCCTGCTATTATTCAAACGGAAACACAATTCCTGTTTTTTCACGAACCGTATCTATAATTGTTATAAGATCCAAACTGTTTTGATGACTCCAAAGTGCACTTTCTTTCTTACCAGAATTTAAACAATCATGCACTTCTTCTATCTCATGAACATAGCCTTTACCCCTCTTACCTAGTTCATTACTTACTACTTCCCCATCTTTTTCCAACGTAAATCCAGTAGTTTCATGCCATCTTGGATGAATAAAAATTGTTCCTTTACTTCCTGCTATTTCAGATTTCTTTTCAGAGTTAGAGTTGAGTCCGCTATACAAAATGGCTTGTGCGTTGTCATAATTAAGAATCATACTACATTGCACCTCTACCCCAGTTTTATAAAAATTGGCGGTTGCCTTAATATCCTTTGGCATCCCCAACAGTAAATAAGCTAAAAATATAGGATAGATCCCTATATCTAATAGAGAACCTCCTGCAAGAGCAGGATTTAATAGCCTACCGTTTTCATCCCTATCCAGAGCATAAAACGCAAAATCCGAATGTAAATAACCTATATCTCCTATAGTCCCATTATCTAAAAGTTCCTTTACTTTTTTAATGGTCGGATTAAAACGTGACCATAATGCTTCCATAAGAAAAACATTATTCTCTTTAGCAGCAGCTACCATTGCCTGAACTTCCGAAGCATTGACGCCCAATGGTTTTTCACAAAGTACAGCGTTACCGGCTTTCATGGCGGCAATGCTCAAATCTGCATGTGAAGTGTGCGGTGTTGCCAAATAAATAATATCTACCGTATTACTATGAAACAACTCTTCATAACTACCAAAAGCATTGGGAGCTCCATACTCTTTGGCAAATGTCTGTGCCTTCTCCAAGCTTCTAGATGCTACCGAAACCAATTGACCGCCATCTACCAAAGCTAAATCTTTAGAAAAACTATGTGCTATGTTACCTGCCCCTACAATACCCCACTTTATCATACTTTTTATTTTTGTTGCATGTACACCAAAATTAACTTCTTATCTTTATGCGAAGAAAATAAATATACAGAATGGATTTAAAATTCAATCAAAACGAAGATAGGAATAAGTTGTTATTATCTGACCTTAGAAGAAAGCTGAACGAGGTTTATTTAGGCGGAGGAAAAGCAAAAATTGCAAAGCAGCACGATCAAGGTAAAATGACCGCCAGAGAACGTATTGATTATCTATTTGATCCAAAAACCGAACAGATTGAAGTTGGAGCCTTTGTTGGCGAAGGCATGTATAAAGAACATGGTGGCTGCCCTTCTGGCGGTGTTGTCATAAAAATTGGATATGTAAAAGGAAAGCAATGTATAGTAGTTGCCAATGATGCAACGGTAAAGGCTGGCGCATGGTTTCCTATTACCGCCAAAAAGAATTTAAGAGCACAGGAAATTGCTATTGAAAACAGACTACCTATTATTTACTTAGTAGACAGTGCCGGCGTGTATTTACCATTACAAGATGAAATTTTCCCGGATAAAGAGCACTTTGGGCGCATATTTAGAAACAATGCGGTTATGAGCAGTATGGGCATAACCCAAATTTCTGCCGTTATGGGCAGTTGTGTTGCCGGTGGCGCTTACTTACCTATTATGAGCGATGAAGCCTTAATAGTAGATAAGACCGCCAGTATTTTCTTGGCAGGAAGCTATTTGGTAAAAGCTGCTATAGGTGAAAGCATAGATAATGAAACATTGGGTGGAGCAACCACTCATTGCGAGATTAGCGGGGTAACCGATTATAAAGCGAAAGATGATGCAGCTGCTTTGGACACCATAAAGAATATTATGGATAAGATCGGTGATTTCCCAAAAGCGGGATACAACCGAAAGAAAAGTATAAAACCAAAAGAAAATCCTGATGACATCTATGGTATACTACCTAGCTCAAGAGCGGAACAGTATGACATGATGGAAATTATTAAGCGATTGGTGGACGACTCGGAATTTGAAGAATACAAAGCCGGATACGGACAAACCATACTTACCGGATATGCACGAATAGACGGATGGGCAGTTGGTATTGTTGCCAACCAAAGAAAAGTTGTAAAGACCAAAAAAGGAGAAATGCAGTTTGGCGGAGTCATTTATTCCGATTCTGCAGATAAAGCAACACGATTTATAGCCAACTGCAACCAAAAGAAAATTCCGTTAGTCTTCTTGCAAGATGTAACCGGATTTATGGTTGGTAGCAAAAGTGAGCATGGTGGTATTATTAAAGATGGCGCCAAAATGGTAAATGCGGTAAGCAACTCGGTGGTTCCAAAATTTACCATTGTCATAGGCAATAGCTATGGAGCCGGAAACTATGCCATGTGCGGTAAAGCTTATGATCCTAGGTTAATTGTTGCTTGGCCAAGCGCAGAATTAGCCGTAATGAGCGGAAACTCTGCTGCAAAAGTTCTTTTACAAATTGAGAAGGCTTCATTGAAAAAGAAAGGTGAAACTATTACAGAAGAAAAGGAAACTGAGCTATTCGATAAAATCAAGGAGCGTTACGACAATCAGGTTTCTCCTTACTATGCAGCTTCAAGGTTATGGACAGATGCGATCATTGACCCAAAGGACACGCGTAAATGGATTTCAATGGGTATAGAAGCCGCTGATCATGCACCTATTGAGAAACCTTTTAATATGGGAGTGTTGCAGGTGTAATTACCTGAAAAATCGTTAGTATCAACGAATAAAACTATTTACATTCAAAAAGCCCACAATACATTATAAATGTATTGTGGGCTTTTTATAATAACTATGTCTATTTTTCTTTTTTTTTTGAAAAATTAACGGACTTAATTTGCAACTATACTTACCGCATTTGATACTGTAAACAATTGCTGATTTACATTACGTAGACCTAGTTTAAAGACCTTTGTTTCTTTTCGTTGCGATGCACTACCATAGTTATAATATATAGTAGCTTTCAAATATGTAGGCGTCAAACTTTTGTTACCTAAATAGGTAGCGTTAACCAACCAATTACCACGAAGCGTATCATCTATTAAATATTCTTCACTGGAGAAACCTGAGCGCTTTTCAATTTGAATACGTTCAGCATCTGCAGCTAAAGAATGCTCACTATTATAGTATCGCTTTTCTGGGTTTACAAATTGTAACACAAATTCAGCCTCACTATCGCTCCATTCAAAAACCAAACGTGTTCCTTTAAAATCATCATCAAGTTTAATTTCTTTTACCTTATTTGTTGAAACTAAATCAGCCCCTTTTAGAGAAATCAAATTATTTAAATCACGATCCATAATAACTTTCACTGGCTCTTCTTTTTCCAATAGCTCTTCTGCTAACAAGTAATCATAACGTAAGTACATAGCGGCAGCTTTTTGATTTAAACCTAATTCTTTATAACTATTTGCCAAGTCTAAATATGATTGTGCATAATCTGCTCTAAGTGTATACAAATCTTCATAAAGTTTGTTTGCCTCTTTAAACTTTCCTTCCGCTTGATAGATATATGCCAACGATTTTAATGCGATAGGGTTACCACTTAAAATATTGTCATTCTCTTCGATTATCTTATTTGCAAATTCTTTATTTTTCCATTTGTTTGAAAAATAATCATAAGCATCAAGTACATAGTAGAATGAACTACTGTATTTTTTTATTTGATTTTCGTAAATAACCTTTGCATCTTCTTCGGTTTTCGCATTTAAAAGTTCATTAATGTACGAAGGCTTATCTTCTTTAAAATTAACTGTACTTAATGCTGAATTATCATATTTATTATTTCTAAGCTTAGCTTGATCATAAGGCTTTCCATCAATATTACCAGCATATAATAATGTTTTTGTGTTAATTACTATGACACCGCCAGCACCTATTGACCCGTATCTAGTAGTCATTGCCAAATTATTTAAAACAGCCAATCTAGCAATTGAAGCTGGTGCAATCCATGTAGGAGCATTAGTTAAAATCTGACCATCAACATCATAAACTGCTGGAGATGCCTGACTTATAGAATTGAAACCTCTAATATATATTCCCCCTCCACGCTGACAATCACCAAAAACCCTTACGCTAGCAAACTTATTACGCACAACATCTAGAATACAAATCCCTACATCATTGATTTCGTCCTCTTGCAAAAACCTGATTTTCCCAGGGGCGGTCTCACTATCCAAAATACCAAATGCTGTTTTAATTAAATTTGGTTTATACTTATACTCCTCTTCTAATTCGCTCTGTGATTTTCTATTACTATTACGCACGGTAACCTCATCTAATTGCTCAATTTTCTGAGTCATTTCAATATTTAAGATTCGTGTAACATCTTCAACCATTATCTGAACATCACTTAAACCGGGATATGTATATTTAATTACATCCCTAGGTTCCGCAGATATTTGATATAATCCATTGGCGTCTGTTGTAGTAGAAATATCAGAATCTATTATAGAAATCTGAACATTTGCCAAAGGAGCATCCGTTTGGGTAACCTTACCTTTAATTGTTTTGCTTTGTGCTTGCACATTGCAAGCAAAAGACATTAATACTAAAAGGAGTAAAACATTTTTCATAGAATAAAGTTTTATATGGTTATACCATAATTTTATATCAAAAATTAAACCATACTAAAATATGTAGGAATATAATTACTAATTATGTATGAATTTAACAATATTACTGAATTTATTAAAAATTAAAACAAATTTTAATCACTTGTCCTTCAAAACATTACATCTTTAATAAACTTTAATTTAAATTATCTGCTCCTAAAGTTGGTAAGTAAAATAGATTTTGATTCACATTTTTTAACGACAACCTATAAATCCTAATAGTACTTTCTTCATTATCTGTACCGTAGCCAGAGAAAGCAGTCACTTTTAAATAAGTGGGCAAACCGCTTTTATTCCCCTTATAATTTATATTTATAATCCATTCTCCTTGAATATCGCTTTCAAGAAAGAACTCTTTACTTGATGAATTTTCTTGCTTCCCAAAATATTCATTCTGATTGATTAGCGATGTACTAGAAACAAAATAGCGATTTTCAGGATTTACGAATTGAAGGTCAAACTCAGCCTCATCATCGTTCCATTCAAAAAGAAGACGGGTATCTGTACCCTCGCGCTTAGCCGCCATTTCTTTTAAATCTTCTGAACTTATGGTATAATCGGTTTTATGCTGTAAAAAGTGATTGAACTCAGTTGTAATAATTGGATGTAATCCTATTGTATCTGCCACTAGAAAAGAATCGTTAAATAATTTGGTGTACCTACTATAAAGATTAGCTGCCTTTTGTACCTCATTTACCTCAACATAGCTATTCGCCATATCCCGATACGATTGCGAGTAATTAGGTCTTTTTACAAAAACGCTGGTATATAGTTCGTTTGCTTTTTCAAATTTACCTTCTCGCTGATAAGCATATGCCAAAGCTTTCATTTCATTGATGTTATCAACAAATAGGGATTGATGGTTAGCGATTATATCATTATTGAATTTTTCTTGCTCCCAGTTGGCAGTAAAATAAATATAGGCGTCAAGAAAAAACGAAGCAGAACTACTATAAATTTTCTCATTTTCTTCATATACTCTTTTAGCAGTTTCAAATGTATTACAAGCTAAAAAAGCTTTAAGATAGCTTGGCAGATTTTTATTAGCTTGTTGTTTATCAATAGCATCAAATTCATAAATATTATTCCGAATTTTAGCTAGGTCACTAGCTCTATTATTCTTGGTAGCATAATTAGCATGTTTTGTACTTATTGCAATTACACCGCCCGCGGCTACCTGCCCATATCTTCCAACGCCAGCAAGACCAGGTATTACCGCTATGCGCTCAATAACATTTAAATCTAAAAAATACGGAACATCTTCATAAATTACTCCGTCAATTTCGAATATTGCAGGTCTAATATTATTAATTGACCCTTTACCTCCTCTTATAAACACAGCAACTTTGGTAAAAGAACATCCAAAACAAGTATTTCCATTGGTTACATTACCAATGCGAACTCCAGCTATTTTACCATCTAAAGCTGCTAGAATATTTGGCGCCGATAAGTTCAAACTCTTACCATCTACAATAGTTATTGCATGACCAATTGTTTTTTTATCAAGAGTTCCATAAGCACTCTTAGCAAATTCATCATTCGTTAAATATTCAGAGAACATTTCTGCCTCGGTTTTCTTTAAACGCGCTCTTTCAGTAACGGTAACACCTTCTAATTCTTCAACCATCACATTCATGGTGACGTTGATATTATGTATGGTCTCCAATACGGTACGTTCCACTTTTTCGAAACCCAAATAATCAAAACTAATGACATCTCCTATTTGTGCCATAATGGTATACCTACCATACGCGTCTGTTTGTGTATGCTTTAATGACTCCGCTATTTGAACAGTAGCATTTTCCACGGGCTTACCATTATTAAAAACAAAACCCGTAATTGATCTATGAGTTTGGACAGGGTTGATATTTATTTGAGGAGTGTTGAACGAATTTTGAAGGGTTTTATGTCTAGCGTATTCTGATATTTGAGAAATGTCATCCTCACTCAAAGTAGAAGTATTTACATAAAAAGTCATTGCATCTCCCCTGAATGTTTTCCATTGTCCTTGGCTCACATATCTTCTGTATGATGTACTTGGTCTATAATCCGCGGCCAAAACCAAACCTACACGCTTACCATATACTTCCAATAATTCTAGACCAATACTAAAATCTTCATCTACAATAAGGTTGTACGGCTTTAAATCTACGGTTACCATTCCAGGAGATTTGCCTATCATTTTGGTAACGTTCTTTTTCAATAATTTATCTTCAGGATAAATGGTGCCGCCTTTATATACATTAATGCGCACCAATACACTATCAGAATAATTTTCGTTTAGATAAAAGTGAAAATCTTTTAAGAAGTGCTTCTTTTTATCCACACTTATCCTTGTCACCAATTCAGCACCCAAGGAACCATCGCCTTTCCAATACCCAAACTTATTTTTACTAGGATAGGAAAAGCCTACAACATCATCTTTTTTACCTTTCAGATATTTAGCGGATACGATTGCCTCATTTAATTGCATTGCCTGGGGCTTCATAACAACTTTTTGAAACAACAAATTATTAAAATTTACCTCTGAAATTTTAAGCTGGATAGTTTTATAACCTACAGAAGAAAATTGTAGCACATCTGTATTAGAAAAATTAGCCTTATTAATCTCTAGATAAAATTTACCATCAAAATTACTTACGGTACCTACACCTTTATTTACAATTCCAATATTTACAAAAGGAAGCGTCTCTTTCGTATCAGCATCTACTACTGTTCCTTTAAATTGATGTTGCCCAAAAAGTCCTATACTTAGCGTACACAAAAACAATAAAAGACAATACTTTATATGAAGTTTAGTAATCCATTTCATTAAGCGAGTTATTCAATAACCGTCAGGTCACTCTTAAATATATGAATAACAAGCTTTTAAACCTAACACAATAAATAGAAAATAAGATTTTTAATACATCAACAATATTTTATCTTACAAATTAAGATTAATTGCCCTGATGATCTTTCACTCGTGGTATCAACAATAATTCCGTTTGTCTACCATTTACATATCTAAATCCATCTTCACCGTAAAAACCTGCTTCTTCAAGCATGATTCTGACATCTCTATTCCATTCCGGTATGTTGATGGTCGTGTTTAATTCAATAGCATAAACAGTATTTGGATTAAGTCCATAATTTTCTCCATCGTCACGCATAACACCACCTTGAGCATCCCACATTCCAATAGTTGTTCCGGCAGAATGACCATAAGTACCTAACGGATGCGTGTAAATAGAAGGTCTTAATCCTACAGCTTTAGCCTCGTCCAGCGATTTTTTAAGAATTTCATTTCCAGATCTTCCTTTAATCATATTACCGGTTAGAAAGTCTTGCAATTTATTCCCTTCCTTTAGTCCGTTTACTAAAAATTCTGGGGCAGCAGTTTCTTCTGGCTTTAGTACATACGCTAATTCTTGACAATCAGTATTTAAACGCAAATACGTAATACCGAAATCGCAATGGACCAAGTCCCCTGGTAATATCACTGTATCTTCTGGTCTACCAGAGAAAGAGTACAGGTGACTTACCAATTCCTCTTTACTTCGCTGTACATCTATGGTTGGGTGAAACCAGGTTTCTAAACCTAAATCTGTCACTTTTTGGCGCATCCACCATTCAACCTCAGAAGTCGTGGTAATTCCCGGAGTTATTACTTTCTCTGAGAATGCTTCGGCTATGATATCATGTGTAATATCTACCAATTGATCATAAATAACCATTTCACGCTCCGTTCTAGTTTCAATCCAGCGTACGGCTAGTTGCTCTGCAGATGTTACTTTTGAAGTATACTTTTTAGGCAGATTTGCCATGAATTCCTCATAATCTGTCTTTACCAAACCATCGGCAATATTATGGTCTGTAGAATAATTAAGTCCGATTTTTTTTGGATTTCTTTCTGATATTAACTGCATTAACCTCTTCCATTGATTAGGCTCCTTTTCCTTATCCCAAGCGGAAACAATATTCTTACCAACATTATAACGAGCAACGGCTAATTTTTCAATAGTGTTCTTTTCTTTATCTCTATAAAACAAAAGAATAGTTCTTCTACGGGCATTTAACCATGTAGCAGGCAACATGGTTTTAATAACTGGATCTTCATTGTATTCCCTTGAAATTACCACCCACATGTCTAAGTCAGCAGCATCCATAAGTTTTGGAAGTAAGTTGTTAAAACGGTCGTCTAGAATTTCATCTATAACAATGGCTCTTTCTTTTTCATTGAGGATTTGTTGGGCGTTCAATAAAAAGCCCTGAATAAAAATGAATACGGTAATTAGTTGCTTGATCATTAGATAGTGGTTTTTCTAATGATGAAAATAGCGGAATATATTAAGGCTTCAAAATTTGTTCAACAGTTTTAGAACGTTGAATTTTTCCACTATCGGTTCTTTGAAATTCTTTAGCTATCAAAATCGATTTAGGTTTCTCGAATTTTTTGAATTCCCCTATACCGTCAATAATTTTCCGAATGTCATTTACTTCTGCATCTTCAACCACTAAAACCACTTTTTGTCCCAATTCATCATCTGCAACACCGGCAACAAAAAACGAAGTATCTATATAGTTTGATATTACTTTTTCAATATGTTCTGGATGTAACTTTACTCCTCCAGAATTAATGACATTATCCAACCTACCCAACCATTTAAATTGAGTTTTTGAAAGTAACTCAACCATATCATTGGTCACCACGGTTTCGTCTGAAATTTTTGGTGCGTTAATTTTCAAACAACCTCTATCATCTGTGGAAAGTTCTACATTTGGTAAAACCGTAAAAGAAGCATCTTTAACTTCTTTATTGTTCAATGGTTTTATAGCGATATGAGTAACGGTTTCCGTCATACCATAGGTTTCATAACTGCTATTATCAACACCCTTTAATTTTTCTCTAATTGAATTAGAAATGGGTGCGCCACCAATTATTAATTTATGTACTTGATGTAGTTTAGATAAAGAGTTACCCACCTGCAAAGGTACCATGGCCCCAAAATCAAAAGAATCCGTAACACCTTCCAATGGGTATGAACTTGGAGGCAAAAAATGAATATTCAAGCCTAAAACCATAGCCCTGACAAACATCATTTTACCTGCAATGTATGAAGCGGGCAAACAGAGTAAAGCTGTGGATCTAGGCTTCAGGTTAAAATAGCTACCTGTTGCCAAGGCGCTATTTACCATATATTCTTTTTGAAGTGCAATTGTCTTTGGTTTTCCCGTAGAACCAGAGGTTTTTACCAATATTATTTCGGAGTCATCAATCCAATTCAAAAGAAATGCCCCGATTTGTTTTTCATAGTCCTCTCCTTCCTTTAATAGACTATAACTAACCTCTGTTAAATCATCAAAAGAAATTGCCCTACCATGAATTGAAAAATTAGGGTGTATAAATGGTTTATACATTTCTTAATTATCGAGCTTTAAAAATTCTTCTTCAGTTAACACCTTACCTGTTAATTTTTCTTTCCAATTAGTCCATCCGTACTTTTTTGAAAAAACCAATAAAAGAATGGGAAAAACTACAAATACAGGAACCAGCATATCCCAACCAAGCACAGGTTCTGAAATATCCCTATAGACAGAATCCACACTAAATGCGGTCCAATCTGCAGTTACTAAAAGTGCTGCAGTTAAATTGTTTGCGGCATGAAAACCAAGAGCAAGTTCCAAACCTTCATCCATAAGTGTAATTATACCTAAAAAGAGTCCGGTTCCTATATAAAAAATCAAGATACCGTAACCCAATTTATCCACTTCCGGGTTCAATATGTGCAATAATCCAAACAGCAAAGAGGTAAAGAAAAGCGGAAACCATCTATTCTTAGTAAGTACGCCCAGACCTTGCATCATGTACCCTCTCATTAAATACTCTTCCATACTTGTCTGTAACGGAATCATTGCAATAGCTATAACGGCTAAGATCAAAAAAGGTTCTAATTGAAAGTTATATTCATAATCTTCAGGCGCAAAATAAATATCTATACCGATAAAAAGCACAGATATTGAAGCCCATAAAAAGAAAGAAAAAGCCATTCTTTTCCAGTCAACATTAGTTCTTGAAGTGGTCAATGCGGTAAGCGATTGTTGATGCAAAAATTTAACCACTAGAAAAACTGCAATAAGTCCGAAAACAAAGGTTAAGAGCATGTAGAACAAAAATGTATTGGAGCCCAATACCTGGGACATCTTTCCTATACTATTACTCATCATTGCAGAAATACCACCTTCTTCCAGTGCCAAAGCAGCCAATAACGGAAAGGAGCCTAAAAACTGCCACACCACAATAATTATCAATATTCCTACTAAATATCTCCAATTATCAATTAAACCTTTATACGCCTGTTCTATATACATATTTCATCAATTAAATTCGTATTCCAGTTTTTAGATTTATTATAAAACAAACCACCATTCCTTACCTCTAAAGGACTATTAACATTATTAGTAAACAAAGCTCCGGTGCCTAAACCTTGTGGCATATTATTACCTAAAGTTGCAGTCCATTGAGCAATTGCGTTTAAACCTATATTACTTTCTAACGCACTAGTTACCCACCAACCAATATTGTTTCTTTCAGCAATTGTAATCCATTCATTACTACCTGCAAAACCTCCAACTAAACTTGGTTTCAAAATAATATATTGTGGTTGTATAGTTTGTAGCAATGTTACCTTTTTTGTTACATCAACAACCCCAATTAATTCTTCGTCAAGAGCTATAGGCAATGGTGTTTTAGCACAAAGATCTTTCATTTCATTCCATTGTCCCTGTCTAATAGGTTGCTCAATGGAATGTAAATCAAGTTTTGACAATACTTCTAATTTCGCCAACGCCTCTTCTGCAGAAAATGCACCGTTGGCATCTACTCGCAATTCAATTTCATCTTTAGAGTAACGCTCCCTAATAGATGTAAGCAATGCAATTTCCGTATCAAAATCAATGGCACCAATCTTCATTTTAATGCATGAAAAACCATCTTTTAGCTTATTCTCTATTTGCTGATGCATAAACTCTTTATCGCCCATCCAAACTAGACCATTAATGGAAATTGGTTCTTGGTCCCCTAAAAAAGTGGAACCAAAAAGATGAAAAGGATCGTTTGATCGCAGTGACAGAAATGCCTGTTCAACCCCAAATTGAATACTTGGAAAATTAGATAATCGCTTAAGCAATTCCGCTTCACCTAAATTGATATTACTTACAACCCAATTACATTTATCTTCATAACCAGGCACATCATCATAGCTAAGGCCCCTAAACAATCCGCACTCACCTACTCCCTTTTTACCATCTTGCTCCAAGAATAGAAACCATGTTTCCTTGGTTTTTAGAATTCCTCTGGAGGTCCCGCTCGGATTTTTAAAATTTAGGATATACTTTTTAAAAATTGCTTTCATATAATCCTTCAAATTTAGCTATATTTTCACTTTAATACCGACGGATTTAAAAGAATGGAAGAAAAGGTAATTTGGATAACGGGAGCATCATCAGGAATTGGTGAAGCGCTAACATATCAATTGAACGCGTTGGGCGAAAAAATAATAGCTTCGGCTAGAAGGGAAAGTGTATTGACTCAAGTTAAAAATAATTGCAAGAATCCGGACAATGTTGAAATACTCCCATTAGATCTAACCAATTTTTCATCACTTGAAGAAATTACCGATACTGCATTTTCGCTATTTGGAAAAATTGATGTTTTAATCAA
This sequence comes from Maribacter sp. 1_2014MBL_MicDiv, assembly GCF_001865655.1. NCBI lineage: Bacteria > Pseudomonadati > Bacteroidota > Flavobacteriia > Flavobacteriales > Flavobacteriaceae > Maribacter > Maribacter sp. 1_2014MBL_MicDiv. Next base: position 3,633,161 of record NZ_CP011318.1, on the reverse strand, counting down.
CAATGGAGGATTAAGTCAACGTTCTTTGATTGTTGAAACCAAATTTGAAGTTTATCAACAAATGATAGACGTCAATTATCTGGGTACTATAAAATTAACCAAACATGCCTTACCCTATTTCATAAAACAAAAAGGAGGTCATTACGTAACCATCACCAGCTTAATGGGTAAGTTTTCATCGCCTTACCGTTCTGGATATTGTGGTGCAAAACATGCATTACACGGCTTCTTTGATGCCTTGCGAATGGAGCATGAGAAAGACAATATTGATGTATCTATCATCTGCCCTGGCTTTATACAGACCAACGTTGCCAAAAATGCTTTGACCGCTAATGGTACCGCACTACAAAAAGAAGACAATGCAACTCTTAACGGCATGCCCGTAGAAAAATGTGCTAAGGAAATTATTAGCGCTATTAAAAAGAAACGCTTTGAAACCTATATTGGTGGAAAAGAAAAATTTGGCATTTACTTAAAACGCTTTTTCCCTAAACTATTACACCGTGTAGTAATGAAAAGTAAGGTGAGGTAATTTATTTAAAATTAAACCAAAACCGAACTCCTTCATTGGTTTTATCTGTATTCAATGAAGTCTGCAGCTGATTTGCCAATCTGTTCATTAAACGAATACCCATTGAGGAATTTGCTCTTTCATCCGTATCTTCCGGTAAGCCAATACCATTGTCAGTATACTCAAAGAAACCTTCTTGACCCGCAATTTTTCTTAAATGAATGTAAATTTTACCATTACTATCATCATGGGGAAATGCATATTTAAACGAGTTAGATACCAATTCGTTTAAAATAAGTCCAAAAGGTATAGCTCTATCAATATCCAGCTCAACACCTTCGGCATCTATGGTAATATTAATATTATGACCTCCTTTTTTATATACGGATTGAATACTATTGATCAAACTCTCAATATACCCTTGCATTTCGATTACCGATAAATCATCGTTCTGATATAATTTTTGATGTATAAGCGCCATAGCCTTTACCCTACTCTTACCTTCTTCCAATGCAGCAATTGCAGCTTTACTTCTAGTATTTTTGGTTTGTAAACTCAGTAAACTAGAAACCATCTGTAGATTATTCTTTACTCTATGGTGTATTTCTTTCAACAGAGAATCTTTTTCTACCAAAGAGTTTTCGATAATAAATTTTTGCTCGGCAATAAGACGTTGATTCTTAATACTCTTTAAGTAAGCATATACCAGACCGGCAAAGCCAATAAGCGTAAATATCAAGGAAACAAAAACCAAGCTAATTTTATCATCCCTAGCCTTAATATCTTTTCTAGATGCTTCTAATTGAGCTTTTTGTTGCTCCATAGTTTTTTTGGAGTTATCCAAATCTTGCTCAATTACCGATGTCAGTTGCTGATTTTTAATATTAGAAGCAAGAGCATCTATAGAGTCTCTAATTCTAATATTTTTCTTTAAATAAACCGTTGAGTTTTGATAATCACCGGTTTTAAAATAATAATCCGCATATATTCTGTTCCGCTTTAAAATATTATCCAATTTAATTGGGTTCATTTCATCGCTTAAGTAATCTGTTGCCTTAGCATAATCATCTAATTTTAAATAACACTCTGCCAACGCCAAGGTATTTTCAATAATATCAGATGAAAACTTACTCTTATTATATTTTCTAATAACTTCCCTACTCTCTTCTAAAAACGGAATTGCTTTTTCATATTCACCCAGTTGTACATGACATTTACCAATATTGCCAATAATGATTCCGTTTAAAATTCTGCCATCGGCATTTTCCTTATCAGAATGTTGATTGGTAACATCACTTAAAAAAACCTTGATCAAACCTTCTGCTTTTTTAAAGTAGCTAAGCGCCGTAGGGGTAGATTTATCTTGTCTTAAATAATTACCAATTGTATTATTGTAAATGGCAAGTCCGTAGTAGTCATCATCTTTAAGCTCTTTCTTTTCTTCGGTCATGTAATCTCGCATAGCTTTTCTATACTGACCAAGACTAGCGTAAATATCATAAAAGGCAACATTATCGGTTAAACCCAATTCACGCTTTACCCTTCTGATTTCTATTTGCTTATCATAAAGTTCTAGCTTAGCATAATTATTATCTAAGATATCTAAAATGATGTGTTTGGAATCTAGATCTAAATTACTTAAGTCATCGTATAGAGGTCTAGCAATAGCCAAACTCTTCTCATAGTTGCCCAAATCGTAATATATCTGAGACTCAATAAGTTGGTAATTCCTAATGGAAATAGAATCTTTAGTTTTCTCAGAACTGTTCAAATACACTTTTACGGTATCTAACCAATCATATGGTGAATTCTGATTGTAACGATTTGGAGTATTAAAAAAGAAGAAAGAACGTAATTCTCCGTTCTCTAAATCTTGAAACTGCTTGTAGTAATCTTCATTTTGAGTCGTTACACCATCTTGCGCCGCTAAAGTGCACATAAATACACTAAGAACTATAGTGCATACAAATCTCAAAATAAAAGGTTTTTTCATATCTCAATAAAAGTCGAATCAAACTTAATGCTAATAGCTGACCCTACTAAATTTTTGTTGTGAGCCGTTATTAAATTATCATTAAATAACAACGAGCCCAAAAAGCGTGTTCTACGTACTTTTTATTAAATCATTAAAAATTGCGCTTTATACTGGCTGCCTTAGACCAATATGGCTAAAACAATAGGCAATTATCAATAAATCAAAATTATGAATTAGCCATAGGACCGTGCATTAATTGTTGTGTAACCTCAAATATTTGTTGTGAAATGCAAACAAGTGGTTCAGCCATGTATTTTACCGATGAAAAATAACACTTAAACGATGAAAAAATACCTTTCATCTAAAATTGGAGCAAAAAAAACACCTTTAAAAAAAGGTGTTTTTTTTATATCTACTTATATCAAGAATTCATTGCCGAAATAATAAATTCTTTAAAGTCTTTAGAAATTGGAATCAATGTATTATTGATCATTATATCCTTTGAATTAATAGCATCAATATGATCTACATTTACAATGTATGATTTGTGTGCCCTATAAAATTTATTCTGGGGAAGCTTCTCTAAATAATCTTTTAATGGTGATCGTACCAAGAATTTTTTATCCACGGTATTCACTTCTAAATATACATTATCCGCCTTTATAAACTGAATATCACCAAATTGAATTCTGTAATATAAATGTTGTTTTTTAACAAATATAGAATCCTTCAAAATTGAATTTGACATGGCAACATCTTCAGTATTTCCACTGTTAGCCGTTCCATTACTGGCATTTTGTTTGCCATAAATAAAGTTAGACAAGGCAATTTCTATAGATGTATAAAGATCTTGTTGCTCAAATGGCTTTACCAAATAACCGTTAGGCTTAACCGTCTTGGCATTCTCAACCGTTGCACGATCAGAGTTAGAGGTTACAAAAATGAAAGGAATGTCATAATTCTCCCTAATATGTTTACCTAAGTCTATACCTGTTTTATCAGAGGCTAAAATAATGTCAATAAGAACTAAGTCAACCTGCTGGGTTTTTAACACCTCAACTGCTTGCTCGTAAACGATTACATTATCAACTATTTCATATCCTATTTCCTCTAACATAGATTGCATATCATCAGCGATGATTACATTATCCTCAACAATTAGAATTTTTATGGGTTGTTCCAAGACTTAAAATGGTTTGTGGGTTATACTCAAAATTACAAAAAATAATAATAACTAATAAAAAACAATACCGCTATAAAAAACGTACTTAAAGCTAATTTTTTAAGCTCAGGATCTAGTTCTGCAGCCTTTTCTGTGAGAGCTACTTTTCTTAAATGAACCAGTATTGGTAGGTAGCCTACAAGACTTACATAACGTAACTGTGAGGCATTTGTTGTAAAGAGAAAATAAAACAAACACAAAAAGGATACGACCAGAATGGTATAATGATATTTTTTTGCCTTTGACAATCCCATTTTTACAGCCAAAGTATTCTTACCAACGGCAGTATCTGATTTAATGTCTCGCATGTTGTTAAGATTAAGAACCCCAACACTTAAAAGTCCTATTGCAATTGCCGGTAATACAGCGATCAAATCAATAAATTTCAAGTACAAAAACATGGACCCCAAAACACTTACCAATCCGAAAAATATAAAGACAAAAACATCTCCCAAACCTTGATAACCATAGGCTGATTTACCTACAGTATATTTAATTGCGGCCCAAATGGCCAAAGCACCTAAAACCAAAAATAAGACAGGATAAAGAACATCTTTAGTTCCAAACGATGTGAATATCAATGAAATGATTAAAACTGCATTAATTACAATGCTGATATAGATACCTCTTTTTAATTCTGTAGCAGTAAGCAAACCACTTTGCAAGGCGCGTTTAGGTCCTATTCTATCATCACCATCAGTGCCTTTGACACCATCGCCATAGTCATTGGCAAAGTTAGAGGTCACTTGTAGGCCTATAGTTGTACATAAGGCCAATATGAAAATAGTTACATTGGTGGCACCATAATAAGCAGCCAATGCCGTACCTACAAAAATACCTGATATTGATAAGGGAAGCGTTCTAAGCCTTGCAGCGTTGAGCCAAGCTTTAACTTTAGTCACTAAAATGGATCTTCTATTTGAATTCTTTTACCGTCTTGGTAAGAGGCTACGAAAGCATCGTTGAAGCCAAGATCAACCAATTGTTTTCTGAATGACTGGGCTTCTTCTAAAGTTTCAAAGTTTCCTAAGGAATAAGAGTAAAAAGGATTTGTCTTTACAAAAAGTGTATTGGTCAATGCCTCAGAAGCCAATGTTACATTGTTATCCACAAATGATTTTACCTGAACCGAATATATCTTTTCTTTCTGTAAAAACTCTTTTGCCAAGTAAAATTCCTTTACTAAACTAAGCTCTTCATTCTGTTCTTTTAGGTTCTCCAAGCGCGTTCTATATGCATCAACACTATCAATTGATGTCAAAACCAAATCTTTATTACTGTTCCTGTTAAATCCTCCAGAACTAGAAATACCAGCGGTAAAAGATGTGAAAGCCAAACCACCTATTAAGAAAAGACCTGTAATACCAGCAAAAATGTTTCGCTGAATCTTACTCTTTTTTAATTCTTTATTCTTAAACTTTATTTGATCCAATAAACGCTCATTGATAATTTGAGCTTTATCTACATCTTTATGTAATTCTAGTAAATCACTTTCTTCTATAAAAGGCATATACAGGGTGAATTTTGCGCTTAAAACTTAAATGTAAGTTAAAATTTGTTAATAACTTTTCATTTACCACAAAAATAAAATTAATTGTAAGTTATCACAATAAACCTGACCATTATTTAAGTTATTTCGTTGAAAATCAAATACCTAAGATTTTTCTTACAATTAACACCCTAATCATCTGATAATGTAATGCCGTCAGATTCTATTTTTATTTTTCTGTCTTTATAAAGCGTACCTAGACCTTTCTTAAAAGTCTTCTTGCTCATTTGAAAGACATCCCTAATTTCTTCTGGTGCAGATTTATCATGTAATCCTAAAAATCCACCGTTTTCAACTAAGACTTCGTATATTTTTTTTGCCGCAGGTTCTAATACTTTTGCTCCAAGTGGTTGAAGTGAAATATCCAACTTATTATCTTTCCTGATCGTTTTTACACAACCAGGTATTACATCACCGATATTAATTGGCTTAAAGACTTCATTAAAATATACCAAACCTTTATGCCTTTCATTTACGATCACTTCCCACCCTAAGTCTGTTTGCCTTGTAACTACTAGGTCTACCTGCTCCCATTCTTTTAAATCTACGGTGTCATTACTAAGAAATTTATCAAGCTTATTAGACGCTACCAATCTACCTGAACGCTCATCTAAATAACAATGAACAACATACCATTGCCCTTCTTTCATTTTAACACGCTGCTCCCTAAAAGGTACCAACAGGTGTTTTTCCAGTCCCCACTCCATAAAAGCACCAAACTCATTAACTTCAGCAACTTGCAACAATCTAAATTCACCGAGCATAATATCCGGTTCTAAAGTTGTTCCAACTGGTCTTTCATCATAATCCAAATAACAGAACACTTTTATCTTCTGCCCTATTTCATACCCAGTAGGCACATACTTATTTGGCAACAAAACATCATTGCCCTCTTCATCGCCCAAAAAAAGCCCTACACTGGTGTCTCTTAAAATCTCAAGGTTGTTAATACGTCCTAATTCTATCATGCTGCAAAATTACATTTTAAATATTTAAATACCGGAGCAAAAAAAAGACCGTTATCAAAAGATAACGGTCTTTATATTATTTGCCATCTGACTATTTATCGTAAACAGATGCTTTATTGAAATGCTGACAAAGCTTATAATAGATAACCGCTCTATGTTTATTTCTGTTAGAAGAACCGTACTTCTCCATAACTGTAGCAATAGCGTCATCTAATTTAGAATCATCTGCAAGACCTAATTTTTTGATCAAATAGTTGTTCTTAACAGTATCCAATTCTTTTTGGTCACTACCAGATACTTTAGAAGCATCAATATTGTAAATAGATGGTCCTAAACCAACAGTTACTTTTTTAAGCAAGTCCATATCTGCATCCTCACCAAATTTATCTTTGATGTCCGCAGCATACTTTTCTATTAAATCGTCTCTTTTGCTCATGTTAAATGTGTTATAATTAATGGTTAATACCCTACTAAGATATGAAACGAAAATAATCAATCAAAATTTTATCGTTTATTAATGTAGGTGTAGTAATTTCCAGTAACATCGGACGAACGGTTTCTTTGTAAAAGTCCTTTAATTCATCTTCAAGTTCTATAGAAGATTTAGCCGTTCTATAATCAAAACCAAACATGTTGCACAGATGCTCAGCGGAAAGAGAATGACGTGTTTCAAAATAGGTTTCATATACACTGGAATCATCTTTACCAGGGAGAATCCTAAAAATGCCACCTCCACCATTATTAATTACTATAATTCTAAAATTGTTCTTTATATAATTGTTCCAAAGTGCATTACTATCATAGAAAAAACTTAAATCACCCGTAACCAATAAAGTGGGGCTACCATATGCCCAAGACGCACCAACGGCAGTAGATGTACTACCATCAATACCACTAGTACCTCTATTACAAAATACCTTTAATGAAGGGTTCAAATCAAACAACTGGGTATACCTAATAGTAGAGCTGTTTGCCAATTGCAACATGTAATTATCTGGCACGGAACCCAACAACTGTCCAAAAGCTGAAAAATCAGAAAAAGGAATCTTTTTAAGATACGCCTCTCTTTTTAACATGTAGCCTTGTTTCACCTTATTCCAACTCAAAAAATAATCGCTATCCGTTTTAATGGGTTGTGCATACATCTCATCAAAAAAACGGTTAACAGAAATTTTCAAATGCTCTTTCAGGCAAAAAAATGTATTATTCGCTGTTTGTCCACCAATATGCCAATGATGATCTGGTTTATGTTTTCTTAAGAAAGCCTTTACTTTTTTAGAGACAATTAATCCTCCAAATGTGATCAATACGTCAGGTCTTAATTTTTTGAACAACTCATCACTATCCAATTGCATTTCAATAGGTGCAATTAAAGAATCTATACTATTAAAAAAATGTGGATGATGAATGTTAGAAGTAGTTTCAGTCAATACCAAAACACTAGGGTCATTCGCTAAAAAATCTAAAATTTCACTTTCTACCTCATTGGGAGAGTTTACCCCTACCAAAACCATTTTTTTAGAAGATGCATTCCAAATTTCCCTATGAGGTTCTAAATTTGGTACATCTACGATTTCATTAGCATCAACATTTAATAGAGGTGAAACAGTTGGTTCTAAAACTGTATTATACAAGGGCTCTTCAAAGGGTGCGTTTATATGTACCGGACTATTAGATTTCAACGAAATATCAAAAGCAAGATTAAGTTGCTGGTCATTAAAGGTTTGAACATCGTGCTGAATATCTTCCATTTTACCATCCTCAAACCAATCTGGTCTGTACTGCAATACTGTTGAGGAAGCGTGACTTACATCTTGTTTTAAATTTGCCGAATAACCAATATGGTTTTTAAAAACATCGCGCTGATCAATAGTTTGTCCATCACCAATACCTAATTTATAAACTGGCCGATCTGCAGAAATTACAATTAACGGAATGTTACTGTAGTATGCTTCGGCAATTGCAGGGTAATAATTTAAAAGGGCACTACCAGAGGTACAAAGTACCACTACAGGTTCATTTAACTGTTGTGCCATACCTAAGGCAAAAAATGCGGCAGATCGCTCATCAACAATACTAAAGCACTTAAAAAAAGGATTCTCTGCAAAAGCAATTGTTAATGGCGCATTTCTTGAACCAGGTGAAATTACAATATTACCAATTTCCTTGGCCTGGCAATGTTGAACAATAGTTTGTGCAGTGGGTATAGCAGAGTATTTCATGTAGTTCAAAAATACGACCAATGCCGATTATATACCAAAAATTGCGTGCCTAATTACCGCTTAATACACGAAGCATTGTCATGCTTTTTAAAGTGGTTTCTTCCCACTCACTTTCTGGATTGGAATCTTTTGTGATACCACCACCTACATAAATAGCCGCTTTATCTTTCAGCAATTGCATACATCGTAAATTCACAAAAAGCTCTGATGTTTTTGCAACACTTCGGTAGGCACTGTTTTCTTGATTTTTTCTATTTCTGTTTCTTGACACTTCTTCTTGAATATTCAACTCCCCAAGAAAACCTGTATAAAACGAGCGATCGTACATCTCATTGTTCAAAATAAATTCCTTGGCGCTAGCCAAAGGTGTACCGCATACAGCCGGTGTTGGGTGCAGTGCTTTTAATACAGTACCAAAATTTTTAGGAGAAAAAGTACCTTTTATTTCCGTTCTAAGATGCCAAAGTTGACCAGCTCTAACAGATTCTCTTTCAGAGCTTTTTAATGAAACCGTTTTTTCCTTTAAAGCATTTAGGATATAATCTGTCACCAATTGTTGTTCGTCTAATTCTTTCTTAGACCACTTTGGCATTTCAGATTTATAAGAGTTCTGTGTGCCCGCAAGCGACATAGTAGAAAATTGAGAACCTTTTCTTTTTACCAGTATTTCTGGCGTTGCCCCCATCCAGGAACCAATTTTTGGATGATACCAGAAGTAACAAAATGCTTTTTTATAAGTATTCAACAAATGTTGGTATACCTCTAATACGTCTTCTTTAAATTCAACCTCAATTTTACGAGACAATACTACCTTGTTAAAATCACCTTTGTCAATAGTTTTAATTGCAGATGAAACCAAATTAAGATATCTAAGTTTTTCTATTTCATTGTACGCTACTGACACATTTTGGTTAAGATCATTTATCTCACTTTGCTCATACAAAGCTTTAATAACAACATCCATCTTTAACAATATGGCATTGTCATTTAAATTAAAGGGTGCAAAAACGAAACCTGTTTCTGTAAAATCTTTTACATAGTGAACCTCATCGTTACTTTGAAATATCCCAATGAGTTCAGCGTTATTGGGCTTTCTATACAATATAAATGGTAACTGTTCTTTTAAACAGGTTTCAACTTGATCAAAAAGTTCTTGCGGCATACTAGCTTTTGGGTAATGCTATTGTAGTTAGTTTACAAAGCGAGATTAATTGATCTGCTTCATTGGTTATTTTTATTTCCCACAGTTGTGTGGTTCTTCCCTTGTGTAAAATGGTAGCTTTTGCATAAACAAAACCATCCTTTATGCTTTTTACATGATTTGCTGCAATTTCCAAACCTCTTACAAAGTACTTGTTTCCATCCAAAAATATATAGGATGCCGCACTACCAACACTTTCTGCCAATGCTACAGACGCACCACCATGGAGAACACCGTCGGGCTGATGAACTTTTGACGTAACAGGCATTTTAGCCAATAAAAAATCTTCCCCAACATCTATGTACTCAATATCCAATGTTTCCATTAAGGTATTCTTAGAAGTTTCGTTACAGATCTTTAAAATTTTTTCTTTGTAGTCGTTCATCCTTTTTTTTGTAAAATTAAGCATTACATTACCAATTGAAAAGCTAAGAAGAATTGCAAATACATGAACAAGAAAGTTAAAAACGTCTCATATCATACCACCAATACATATGAGACTTTAAATGAATTAAATAGCCAAACAAAACGTGTCTGGTTAGTTTTCCATGGCATTGGGTATTTAAGCCGTTTTTTCCTTAAATATTTTGCAGACCTACCCAAAGAAGAAAATTATATTATTGCACCCCAAGCACCTTCTAAATACTATTTAAAAAATGAATACAAACATGTGGGGGCAAGTTGGTTGACCAAAGAAAATACATCATTGGAAACCATAAACGTTTTTAATTATATTGATGCGGTATTGGAAAACGAAAATTTCCCAGAACATTGTGAGATTATTTTTTTCGGATTTTCTCAAGGAGTTTCAATAGCTACAAGGTATCTGGCTTATTCTAAACTTCAATGTTCAAAATTGATTATCTACGCAGGTGGTTTGCCCAATGAACTCAAGAAACAAGATTTCAACTTTTTAAACAAAGACACCAAAGTCATATCTATTATTGGAGATAAAGACCAATATCTTAGTCCTGAAAGATTATCAAAAGAAAGCGAAAAAATTCAACTGTTATTTGGAGATAATATTCAACATATAAGTTTTGACGGTGTACATGAAGTAAAAAAAGAAATTATAATTCAGTTAGTATAATGAAAGGTCAAGTAACTCTAGAAAATGAAAGGCTAAGGTTAAGTCCATTAACAATGGATAACTACAAAGTATTGATACCTATAGCATCTCAAAAAAATTTAGTTCAATATTCTCCGTCCGATATTGCTACGCCCAACAGCTTAAAAAATTATATAACAATAGCTTTACAACAATTAGTGGCAGGCACTAGCATTCCATTCATAATATATGATAAAAAGCAAGGCGTTTATGCCGGATGCACCCGTTATATGAATATGAATTATAAAAACAAAGTATTACATATAGGTTCTACATGGATAGGTCGTGAATTTCAGGGTACTGGGTTAAATACGGAAATGAAAAAATTAATGCTTGATTATGCCTTTACCACTTTAGATTTTGAAAAAGTGGAATTTCGTGTAGATGAGCGTAATACCGCATCTAGAAAAGCAGTAGAAAAACTAGGATGTGTTTTAGAAGGTACTTTAAGAAAGGATGTCTACCTCTTAGATGGCTTTAAAAGAAACACGTGTTGTTATGGTTTACTGCGTACTGAATGGATAAAGAAAAATCAATAGTATTATTCTTCAACCGTTTTGGACACTTGTGGGTAATAGGTTATTTTTCTAGTAGTATAGGTATTATCAGGTGTCACTATTTGTTTTACCCAGTTGCCAAACTCTGAATTATCGTATTGGTAGATGTATTCCTTTTTTATGATTCCCGCTCCTCTCTTTGCAGTTTCGGTTACCAACATTCCCTTCTCATCGTATTCATAAGTAGTTCTAGTAGTAGGTACAAATTTTTCAGTAGCACCATCATATTCAAATTCCTGTTCAGCCATTAACTTACCATCTAAACTATAAACCTCTTCAAAAGCGAAATTCTCTTCACCATTTAAATACTCTTTGGTCAACACAACTTTTTGTACCGGTTTATTCTTAGGCTTTAAAGTAGATGTACGAATAGATTTTAAAGGTACTTCGTTCAATAGATAGGTCACCGTATTCTCACCTTTAAACTTCTTATGCTCTATTTGGGTAATATCCGTACCATCATTGTTAGTTCTTTTAATGCTAATTAAATCACCAAACTCGTCATAATAATAGATGTACTCATCTAAAAACTGTTTATCATAAGAAAATATCCGTTCTTGTATTTTAAGGTTATCCGTAGAATCTATTTCATAGAAATGAGCTATTGACGTACTGGCATCAAAAGTATTATTTCTGTATGATTCAGAGCGCTTTTCTAACAACTCCCCTTTACCGTACTTGTAATAAACCACGTCATAATCTTGATCATTATATCTGGTAACCAATTTTGTCAAAAGACCATTTTTATTAAAGTCATATTCCTCTTTACCGTAGTCGGTGCTTACCAAACACTTTTTTACGTTACCCGTCAAATCAATATCTTCAACAGTGAAAATTTGAATCTCTTGACTTTGTATTGTCCCTATAATCGAAATGAAAACAATTAAAAATGTCTGAAAGTATTTTCTTATCATACTGTAAAATTACTTTAATAATATGTGGTTTAAAATAAATTACCGTAAAAGTAAAAAGGGGCGGTAAATACCGCCCCTTTTATATATCAAGTTAAAGTTATATTACTTTACTTCTTCGAAGTCAACGTCTTCAACATTATCACCTTCAGAAGCACCACCGTCTGCAGTTGGCTCTCCTTGAGGAGCACCACCACCTTGAGCTTCAGCTTGTGCTTTATACATCTCTTCAGATGCAACTTTCCAAGCTTCGTTGATTTTATCTAAAGCAGGAGTAATTACGGCTATATCTTTTGTCTCATATGCTGCTTTCAACTCTGTTAAAGCTTCTTCTATCGGCTTTTTCTTATCATCAGATAATTTATCGCCAAATTCCTCAAGTTGCTTCTCAGTTTGGAAAATCATACCATCGGCCTCATTTAGCTTATCGGCAGTTTCCTTCGCTTTCTTATCAGACTCGGCATTAGCTTCTGCTTCTGCTTTCATCTTTTTGATTTCCTCTTCAGTTAATCCAGAAGAAGCTTCGATACGAATATCTTGAGATTTACCTGTAGCCTTATCAGTTGCAGAAACCTTAATAATACCATTAGCATCGATGTCAAAAGTTACTTCAATTTGTGGAGTACCTCTCTTTGCTGGTGGAATACCATCTAAATGGAATCTACCAATGGTCTTGTTATCATTTGCCATAGGTCTTTCCCCTTGCAATACATGAATTTCAACCGATGGTTGGTTATCCGCTGCCGTAGAGAACACCTGAGATTTTTTCGTTGGTATTGTAGTGTTAGCTTCAATCAGCTTTGTCATTACACTACCCATAGTTTCAATACCTAATGAAAGTGGTGTAACGTCTAATAACAATACATCCTTAACATCACCAGTTAAAACACCACCTTGAATAGCTGCTCCAATAGCAACAACCTCATCTGGGTTTACACCTTTAGAAGGTTTTTTACCAAAGAATTTCTCAACAGCTTCTTGTACCGCTGGTATTCTAGTAGAACCACCAACTAGGATAATCTCATCAATATCGCTCTTAGAAAGTCCCGCTGCTTTCATAGCAGTTTCACATGGCTCAATAGTTCTCTTTACCAAATCAGCAATCAATTGCTCAAATTTAGATCTAGTCAAAGTTCTTACTAAGTGCTTAGGTCCAGAAGCAGTTGCGGTAACGTAAGGCAAGTTAATTTCCGTTTGTGCAGATGAAGACAATTCTATCTTAGCTTTTTCAGCAGCCTCTCGTAAACGTTGTAACGCCATAGAGTCTTCTCTTAGGTCCAAGCTTTCTTCAGCCTTGAACTCTTCTGCCAACCAGTCAATGATTTTTTGATCTACGTCATCACCACCTAAGTGTGTATCACCATCAGTAGCCAATACTTCAAATACTCCATCGCCCAACTCCAATATAGATACATCATGTGTACCACCACCAAAGTCAAACACAACTATTTTCTGGTCGGTATCTTTTTTATCCATACCGTAAGCCAAAGATGCAGCCGTAGGTTCGTTAATGATACGTTCTACAGTTAAACCGGCAATTTCACCAGCTTCTTTGGTTGCTTGTCTCTGTGCATCGTTAAAGTATGCTGGTACGGTAATAACCGCACGAGAAACATCTTGACCTAAATAGTCTTCTGCAGTTTTCTTCATTTTCTGAAGAATCATTGCAGATAATTCTTGTGGAGAATATAAACGGCCATCAATATCTACTCTAGGCGTATCATTATCTCCTTTAACAACTTTATAAGGTACTCTTCCTGCCTCTTTACTTGATTCAGAAAATTTATTACCCATAAACCTTTTAATAGAATAAATGGTTTTATGAGGGTTGGTTACCGCTTGTCTTTTTGCTGGATCACCAACTTTAATTTCACCACCATCAACAAAAGCGATGACAGATGGTGTAGTTCTTTTTCCTTCTGCATTTGGAATTACCACTGGCTCATTACCTTCCATTACGGAAACACAGGAGTTGGTAGTACCCAAATCTATTCCTATAATCTTACTCATTTTATATGTTTTAAATTAAGTGCTTTATTTTACAATCGGTATGTAAATGACAAACAATATGCCAAGCACAAAAAACTGACATGATGTCATTATTATGTTTTAAAGGAAATTAAATATGCCAATTTAGTATGGTAAAAGGTTGCCGAAACATTGTACCTTAGCCTACAAAACTTATAAGATTTGGAGATAGAAAGCATTAGTGTTTTTGATATGTTAAAGATAGGCGTTGGTCCTTCCAGTTCACATACTCTTGGACCATGGCGTGCCGCAGAACGTTGGTTGGCACGATTAAACTCTAAAAACAATCTTGAAAACGTTGAAGAAGTAGAGGTACATTTATACGGCTCTCTATCATTAACGGGTAAAGGGCATGCCACAGACTACGCAGTAATGTTAGGGCTATTGGGTGCCGATCCGGAATTAGTGCCTATTGAAAGTATAGATCCTATGATATCTTCAATAAAAAATGACCATGTGTTGCTTTTAGACGGTAAGTACAGTATTGTATTTGATCCGGACAAGCATATTATTTTCAATAAGAAGTTTTTGCCCTTTCATGCTAATGGCCTAAAATTTCAGGCAAAATTGAAATCTGGAAGAAAAATCTCAAAAACCTACTATTCTATTGGCGGTGGATTTGTAATTGGAGAAGACCGAAAAAATGCCAAGCGCAAAGTTGACATGTTCAAAAGATTTCCTTTTCCTGTGCAAAAAGGGACTGAGTTACTTGAGTTCTGCAAAAATGAAAACCTAAAGATATCTGACCTTGTTTTGCAGAATGAACGTTCCTTAAGAGAAGATAAGGTCATAGACCACGAACTTGATAGAATTTGGTCTACCATGCTAGAGTGCATGTACACCGGATGCCATACCGAAGGTACTTTACCCGGCGGGCTAAAAGTTAAGCGCAGGGCATTTGAAATGCATAACAAATTAAAAAGTGACCTACCCTACTCTACACCGCAGGAATGGTTGCAAAGCATTAGACAAACCGAGGTAAAATTTAGGCAAATTTTGCAATGGGTAAGCTGTTTTGCCCTAAGTGTAAATGAAGTAAATGCTTCTTTGGGCCGTGTAGTCACTGCACCTACAAACGGTAGTGCAGGTGTTATACCTGCCGTATTAATGTATTACATGGTCATTGAAAACCATGCCGGTAATTTTGAGCATGTAAAACAATTTTTATTAGTGGCGGGAGAAATAGGAAGTATCTTTAAAAAAGGAGCTACAATATCAGCGGCCATGGGTGGTTGCCAAGCAGAGATAGGAGTATCGTCAGCAATGGCAGCGGGAGCTTTGACCGAACTTTTAGGCGGCACTCCAGAACAAGTTCTCATGGCTGCGGAAATAGCCATGGAGCATCATTTAGGACTTACTTGCGACCCTATAGGTGGTCTGGTACAGATACCATGTATAGAAAGAAATTCTATGGGAGCCATTAAAGCTATCAACGCCGCTGAACTTGCATTGGGTTCTGACCCTTCCGCAGCTAAAGTACCGCTAGATAAAGTTGTACAGACCATGTGGGAAACCGCCAAGGATATGAACTCTAAATACAAAGAAACCTCTGAAGGCGGACTTGCAGTAGGCGTTTTCTTAAGTGATTGCTAAGCTTAAAACAAGCTGGTTTTTGTCATGAAAGCGCAAACATTCTCTGGACCTTTTTTTATCATCTTTAATTCCACTAACTTTAATTTATGAAAAATCTTATTTCTGAAAGAGTAGCGGATTTTATTAAGAACTACCCTCCGTTCAACGCACTTGACCATAAGTCATTATTTCAATTGGCCGAACACGTAGTCATTATTTATAAAGAGAAAAACAGCATCATTTTCTCTGTTGATGAAAACCAACACGCTCATTTCTATTTGGTTCATAAGGGCGCGGTAACGTTGAACAACCCTACGACTTCCAATATTCTTGACTATTGCGATGAAGGCGATATTTTTGGCCTACGACCGCTTTTTGCCAATGAAAACTACAAATTAGAGGCCAGAGCACATGAAGAATCTATTATCTATGGTATTCCTATAGACATATTCAAACCAATTGCAAAACAGAACGAGCAAGTAACGATTTTTTTAATGGAGAGTTTTGCCTCCAATACGCGCAACCCTTACGCCAAAAGTCAAAAAGGTCAACTTTACGATACGGAAGACAGTGAAGCAACCAATAATGAAGTAGTACTACCAGATTTACAATTAGCTAGTTATTCTAAAAAGTTGATTACCTGTTCCACACGTACTACCATACAAAAGGCAGCTGAGATAATGACCAAAAAGCAAATTGGATCCATTCTTGTTGTCAGCAAAGAACTACCTGTAGGTATCATAACAGATAAAGATTTTAGAAATAAGGTAATAACGGGCAAACAGCCTATAACCGCATCGGTAAAGACCATTATGGCTTCACCGGTAATAACCTACCCAAAAAATCTAACCATTACACAAGCTCAAATGGCTATGATGAAAAGTAATATCAGTCATTTGGTGATCACCGAAGACGGTACTCCAAACACTCCAGCTTTAGGTATATTATCTAAACATGACGTAATGGTTTCCTTGGGTGACAACCCCGCAGTTTTGGTTAAAGCCATAAAACGAACAACGCGCATAAAGAAAATAAAGCAGCTCAGAAATAGTATTATGGTGCTTTTAACGGGGTATTTGGAACAAAATATTCCACTAGGGTTAATCGCAAAAATTATCTCAGAACTTAACGACACCTGTATAAAACAAGTAGTTGAAATATCCATAGCAAAAATGGACACCCCACCACCAACCAATTTTGCATGGTTGGCTTTAGGAAGTCAAGGTAGAAGTGAACAATTGTTACATACTGATCAAGATAATGCCTTAGTTTTTGAAGATGTGCATGAAGAGGATTTACCAAAGACTACCACGTATTTTTTAGAGCTTGCCAAACATATAACCAAAGGACTAAATACTATTGGATATGAATATTGCCCTGCAGATATGATGGCATCAAACCCTAAATGGTGTTTAAGTTTACAAGAATGGAAAAATAAACTATCATACTGGATCAGCAACCCTGGACCAAATGAAGTATTAATGTCATCCATATTTTTTGATTAC
The DNA here is from genome assembly GCF_001865655.1 of Maribacter sp. 1_2014MBL_MicDiv. NCBI lineage: Bacteria > Pseudomonadati > Bacteroidota > Flavobacteriia > Flavobacteriales > Flavobacteriaceae > Maribacter > Maribacter sp. 1_2014MBL_MicDiv. The sequence continues at coordinate 3,615,832 of NZ_CP011318.1, read as the reverse complement.
AGTTTGGCTTATGGAGAAAGAAGTTTGTTGGACAACATGTCTGAACACATATTTAGAACTGTAGAAAAGTACCCTATTTTCTTGGTGCATTTGGCAAATGGCGCATTACAGAGTCCGTCACCCACCGGCTTCTTTAGACAGTTTTTAGTAGAGCAGGATGGACAGCATAAAGATTTTTTCGATTTAAAAAGTAGAGCATTAAGACCTTTGATAGATGCAGCCAGGGTATTAATATTATCGCATTCAGTAAAAGCTATTAGCAACACTTGGGAGCGTTATGAAAAATTGGCGGAGTTGGAACCAAACAATCAAGAATTATATTTAGCTTGTTCTTACGCTACAAAGGCTTTACTTAAATTTAGAACAAGACAAGGGCTTTTACATCATGATTCTGGTAGATTTATTGAATTGGAACAATTGACAAAGCAAGAAAAAATGAAATTGAAGCGCACCTTTAAAGCGATAAAAGAAATTCAAGAATTGATCACGCTTCGTTTTAAGGTCACCAATATTTTAGGATAATGAGGCTATTTAAAAAAACACCCAAGCATTTACCTGATTTTTGGTTGAAATACGAGAACCTCTTTAAAGAACCTCAAAGTAAAAATTTCAATGAACTTGTTTTTGTAGTACTTGATACAGAAACCACCGGATTTAGTTTTGAAGAAGACAGAATACTTTCAATAGGTGCTGTGAAGGTTAAAAAGGAAACCATCTCTGTACAGGAAGTCTTTGATATTTATTTGGAACAAGAAAAATTCAATAAAGAAACCGTTCCTGTTCACGGTTTATTGAAAAATGGACAACGAGAATGTATTAAAGAAATTTTAGCCTTAGAAAAATTCTTGGCCTATGTTGGCAATGCCATTATCGTTGCGCACCATGCAGGTTTTGATATGGGGATGCTAAATACTGCATTAGAAAGGCATGGTTTACCCAAATTAAAAAACAAGGTCTTGGATACCGGTGTAATTTATAAGAAAACCCTTTTAAAATCTTATTTGGTGCAGCCCAAAGCCCAGTATTCATTAGATGAGCTTGCAGAAAAGTTCTCTATCTCTAAAAAAGATAGGCATACTGCATTAGGCGATGCTTACATAACAGCAGTCACCTTTTTAAAAATCATTTCAAGATTAAAAGAAAAGAAAAACTTTACGTTCAAATCTTTGATCAGGTAACACTATAGACTCTCAAGATAATTTAAAACGTTTCTGTTGATTCTATCATGAATATGCGTAGTGTCTGCCTTTACAAAAGGTTCTCCGGTGATATGCTCATATAATTCAATATATCTTTCCGAAACCGATTCAATATACTCATCTGACATCTCAGGTACCGTCTGTCCTTCCAAACCTTGAAAATTATTGGCAATCAACCATTGTCTTACAAACTCTTTTGACAATTGTTTTTGAGGCTCATTGGCATCTTGTCTTTCCTTATACCCTTCAGAATAAAAGTACCTTGAAGAATCTGGGGTATGTATTTCATCTATCAGTACAATTTCACCTTCTTTGGTTTTTCCAAATTCATATTTGGTATCCACTAAAATCAAACCTCTGTCTGCAGCTATTTTTGTGCCTCTTTCAAAAAGAGCATAGGTATATTTCTCCAGTAAGGCATAATCCTCTTTAGAGACAATCCCTTTACTTAAAATATCCTCTTTAGAAATATCCTCATCATGATCACCCATTTCCGCTTTGGTCGCAGGTGTAATTATCGGATTGGGAAATTTATCGTTTTCCTTCATTCCGTCTGGCATTGCAACCCCACAAAGCATTCTTTTGCCCAATTTATATTCCCTAGCGGCATGACCAGATAAATATCCACGAATAACCATTTCAATTTTGAAAGGCTCACAAGATACGCCTACTGCTACATTTGGGTCAGGTGTTGCCGTTAGCCAATTAGGCACAATATCTTCGGTAGATGCCATCATTTGAGTTGCAATTTGATTCAAAATCTGCCCTTTATAAGGAATTCCCTTGGGCATAACCACATCAAATGCAGACAACCTATCGGTCGCTATCATTACCAACCTATCATTTTCTAATGTGTATACCGATCGTACCTTGCCCTTATAGACATCTTTTTGACCAGGAAAATTAAATTCTGTTTCGTAAATAGTATTATTTGCCATGAAATTTTTAATTGTGATGTTCTATAGTTTTATACGCGTCGATAACTTTTTTAACCAACTTATGGCGTATTACATCTTTGTCATCTAGATATATAACTTCTATACCCTCTACATTGTTTAAAATAAGTAAAGCTTCCTTTAATCCAGAAATGGTTCTACGTGGTAAATCTATTTGTCCTGGATCACCAGTTATTAAAAATCGTGCATTTCTACCCATTCTAGTCAAAAACATTTTCATTTGGGCATGGGTAGTATTCTGCGCCTCATCTAATATAACAAAGGCATTATCCAAGGTTCTACCACGCATAAAGGCCATTGGGGCAATTTGTATGGTTCCGTTTTCGATATAATGCACCAACTTCTCCGCCGGGATCATATCCCTTAACGCGTCATACAAAGGCTGCATATAAGGATCTAGCTTTTCCTTTAAATCACCTGGTAAAAAACCTAAGTTTTCACCAGCTTCAACCGCTGGTCTGGTCAATATAATTTTTTTAACCTGTTTTTCTTTTAAAGCTTTTACCGCAAGCGCAACACCGGTGTAAGTTTTACCAGTTCCGGCAGGTCCAATGGCAAAAACCATATCATTCTTTTTAGAAGCATCTACCAAGCGACGTTGGTTGGCTGTCTGTGCCTTAATCAACCTACCGCTAACACCATGCACCAAAGTTTCACCACTATTCTTTGAAGATTTCAATTCTTCGTCATCAGAGCTGGTAAGTACACGTTCAATGCTATTTTCATCTAATTTATTGTACTTGATGAAATGCTGTGTAAGCATATCAAACCGCCTCTCAAACTCTTCCAGAAGTTCTTCGTCCCCAAAAGCCTTTATCTTATTGCCACGGGCAACAATCTTCAACTTCGGAAAGTACTTTTTCAATAAATCAATATGCTCATTTTGCTGCCCAAAAAATTCTCTTGGGCTAATTTCGGTAAGTTCTAGAATTATCTCGTTCAAACAGTCGTTTTTATAATGATTTATAGTTAGCGAATATTAATTTCTAATCGCTGTTTTTTTGTTTAGTTTTGTATATCAAATTTAAGCAAATTTTAAGTTTGACTAACCAAAAACATATCAACATTGCTGTATGGCAATAATTACCCTCACAACAGATTTTGGACTTAAAGATCACTTTGTAGCTGTATTGAAAGGCTCCATATATACCGAATTGCCCGATGCTAAAATTGTTGATATTTCGCATGACATCATGCCATTCAATATTCAAGAATGTGCCTACGTGCTATCTAATTCATACAATAGTTTTCCCAAAGGTACTATACATATAGTTGGTGTAGACTCAGAAGAAACCCCGGACAATAAACATATTGTAGCATTGGTAAACGGTCATTATTTTATAAGTGCAAATACCGGTGTTATAGGGTTGATTACTTCTGAAATGACACCGGAAAAAGTGTTTGAAATAAATTTACCGGATTCCATTGCAAATTCTTTTCCCGTGCTAAATGTCTTTATACAAGTTGCCTGTCATGTAGCCCGTGGAGGTACTTTAGAATTGGTAGGCAAGCCATTTACCGAACTAAGGGACCTAAGGGAGTTTTCACCTAGAATTACCGAAGAAGGCAAGAAAATTATTGGCAGTGTCATTTATATAGACAACTATGGCAATGTGGTAACTAATATTAGAAAAAATCTATTTGACGCTTATCGCAAAGATAGACCGTATACGCTATTGGTTCGTAACCATAAAATAAACACGATCCATAAAGCATATAATGATTTTATAGATTACAGTTTAGAGAAGAGCCAGAGAAAAAGTGCAGGAGATTTATTGGCGATATTTAATTCATCTAACTATATAGAATTGGCAATATTTAAAAGTAACCTTACTACCGTAGGCGGAGCCTCTACCCTATTAGGATTAGATTACAGGGATACGATCATGGTAGATTTTGAGTAGCCTTACAAACAGAAATATTTTGTTTTAACAGGTCTACTTTTAATAAATCTCAAAACGGTAAAAGTTAATAACTAATGTACTTATGAAAATTATATGAGCATAATGCCGTAAAAACTAGTAGTATACCGTACCTTGACCAACAACAAACTGTTAATAAGTTTGTTTCCTTAAAAAGGGCAATTAAAATATCTTTGTTGATAATGAAAACTGCCAACATTAAGGATTAAAACCTATTTTTCTTGATGATTTCAGGAACAATATCAATAAAATTTAAAGAATGAAATTTATAGTTTCAAGTACCTATTTGCTAAAACAACTCCAAATATTAGGAGGTGTAATCAACAACAGTAATACATTACCAATACTGGATAATTTCCTGTTCGACTTGCAAAAGGACAAACTAACTGTATCAGCGTCTGACCTAGAAACCACTATGAGTTCCGTTATAACGGTAGATTCGGATAACGAGGGAACCATTGCAGTACCTGCCAGATTACTTTTAGAAACGTTGAAAACTTTTCCGGAACAACCTTTGACATTTGTTGTTGAAGATAACAATACCGTAGAAATTAGTTCTAATCACGGTAAATATGCCTTAGCATATGCCGATGGAGCAGAATTTCCAAAAGCTGTGGAATTAACTAGCCCTAGTTCAACAACGTTACTTGGAGATATTCTTGCCACTGCTATCAACAAAACCATTTTTGCTGCCGGTAATGATGACCTAAGACCTGTAATGAGCGGTGTTTTCTTTCAATTTTCACCAGAGAATTTAACTTTTGTAGCAACAGATGCTCACAAATTGGTAAAATATCAACGTACAGATGTTAGAGCCTCACAGGTAGCAGAATTCATTATGCCCAAAAAACCTTTAACCTTATTAAAGGGAATTTTGGCGGGCAGCGAATCTGACGTTCTTATAGAATACAATGAAAGTAATGCCAAGTTCAGTTTTGAAGACACAGAGCTTATCTGTAGATTGATCGATGGTAAGTATCCAAACTATGAAGCGGTAATACCTAAAGAGAATCCAAACAAACTTACAATAGCCAGAAATCAATTCTTAAGTTCAGTAAGAAGGGTTTCTATTTTCTCAAATAAAACAACGCACCAGATCAGATTAAAAATTGCCGGTGCTGAATTGAACATTTCCGCAGAAGATATTGATTACTCTAACAAGGCAGAAGAAAGATTAACGTGTTCTTACCAAGGCGATGATATGCAAATAGGATTTAACTCAAGATTTTTAACTGAAATGCTGAACAACTTAAGTTCTGACGAAGTTTCTTTAGAAATGAGTTTACCAAACCGTGCCGGTATACTTACTCCTTCAGACGGTTTGGATGAAGGTGAATATGTAACCATGTTGGTAATGCCTGTTATGTTGAACAGTTAATTTCCTAAGTTTAAAATAGTAAAAAGGGTCAGTTTTTAAACTGACCCTTTTTTTATTTCTTTATAAATTAGCTTATGAGATAAAACGTATGGTACCAAAATAACTTGGCGATTCTCCGTTACTAGCTCTTATGGCGTTAATAGCAGGCATTACCAAAGATAAAATTCCTGCAAAAACCAACAACAAGATTCCAAGTCCAAATAATAAAATACCAGGAATACCAATTATAAGATACAAAATCAATGATAATTGAAAATTAATTACAGACTTACCATGTTCATTCATTCCTATAACCGTGTCTTTGGTGGTTAACCAAATTACCAACGGCACAAGAAGTCCGCCAAAGCCTGTTACAAAATCCAAATATTGAGATAAATGCGTTATGACCAATAGATTTCGGTCTTCACGTACTGCGACTGCGTTTTTATTTACTAGTTCCATTTTTGATTGATTTAATGATGAATACTATAAATAAGACGCACAACCCCCGTAATTGTTACAAAAAAGAAAAAATTATAATTTTCTATTCAGTTTTTTTAATTTTTCTTGCTCTTTCATGATCTTCATTTGACCCTTAGCTATCTTATCTTCTTTTTTCTGAATATCGACCGGAGAGAGCGTACCTTTTAACTTTCCTTTCTCTAATTGAGACTGTAACTTTTCAATTTGCTTCTTTTCACTAGAAATAGATTTCTCTTTCGATTTGATCTGCTTTTGAAGTTTCTCCTGCTTTTTTTTCTCAGCAGCTTCTTTCTTTTCTTTCTTGGCTTTCGCCTCCGCTTTTTCTACTTTCTTTTTAACCTCTTCCATTTCTTTCTGTTCCTCTATAGTAATCTCGGTAGAAGAACCATCAGTATCACTTTGAGCAACACCTGTAATAGAAACAAACATAAATACAACTAAAACAAATACTTTTTTCATTTTCTGATTAAAATTTAAACCGTGTAAAATTACTGTATAAATGAATACTGAAAACAAAATACCAGTAAAATAAGAAAAGAAGAACAGTTATTAAATGATTATTTTTGCACGATGATTAAAACGGAAACTATCATAGCATTGGCCACTCCTGCAGGGGCAGGAGCAATTGCGGTCATAAGACTTTCTGGTCCAGATGCCATCACAATTGCGTCTAAGCACTTTAAGTCTGCATCAGGCAAAATTCTTAAAGAGCAAAAGAGTCATACCATTCATTTAGGTTATATCATGGATGGTGAAAATGTTATGGACCAAGCCCTTGTTTCTATTTTTAAAGATCCGCATTCATACACAGGCGAAAACGTCATAGAAATATCTTGTCACGGCTCCCCATATATTCAGCAGCAGATCATTCAATTATTTCTTAGAAATGGTTGCAGAACCGCAGACCCTGGAGAGTTTACGTTACGTGCCTTTCTTAACGGAAAAATGGATCTAAGTCAGGCAGAAGCAGTAGCTGATCTTATTTCTAGTGATAATGCAGCAAGCCATCAAATTGCCATGCAACAAATGCGTGGGGGTTTCAGCAATGAAATAAAACATTTACGTACAGAGCTTCTCAATTTTGCCTCATTAATAGAATTAGAACTCGATTTTTCAGAAGAAGATGTAGAATTTGCCGATCGTACCGCATTCAAAGAATTATTGGGTAGAATTCAAAAGGTACTTCAAGGATTGATTGACTCTTTTGCTGTTGGTAATGTGATAAAAAACGGAATACCTGTTGCAATTGTAGGAGAGCCAAATGTGGGTAAATCTACACTATTGAATGCATTTTTAAATGAAGAGCGTGCCTTGGTGTCCGATATAGCAGGAACCACCAGAGACACCATTGAAGACGAAATTTCTATTGGCGGTATAGGCTTTAGGTTTATTGATACTGCCGGAATTAGGGAAACCGAAGATGTTGTGGAAGGAATGGGGATTAAAAAAACCTTTGAAAAAATTGAACAAGCACAAGTTATTTTATTACTCGTTGATGGATCAAAACTTCTGGTAAATGACCAAAAGTTAAAAAACACTGTTATCGATTTTGAAAAAATAAAAAATAAGAATCCGTTAAAGCCCTTGGTTCTTCTAGTAAATAAAGCCGATACCCTTTCTGAAAAGGATAAAGAAAACATTACATCTCATTTAGACGAAGTAAAATACCTATCCGCAAAAACAGGTGAAGGTGTAGAAGATTTACAAAACAGCCTTTTGGAATTTGTAAATACAGGAGCGCTCAGAAATAATGAAACCATTGTCACCAATACCCGCCATTACAACTCCCTTTTAAAAGCTTTAGAAGAAATAGAAAAAGTGCAGTTTGGTATGAAAGCTGAAATTTCAAGTGATTTAATGGCTATTGACGTTCGCGAAGCACTTTATCATTTAGGTGAGATTACCGGTCAAGTAACTAATGATGAGTTGTTAGGAAATATTTTCGCTAATTTTTGTATCGGGAAGTAAAACATCACTTTTCATTATTAATACATGTAAAACGTTATTTATAACTGTTTGTATTTTAAATAAAAAAATAGGGAAAACTATATATCGTTATCCCTATTTGCAATTAAACTAACATACTCAAATAATATTTTTCACATTTGATGAAAAGCCCAAATAAAATCATTCAATTATTTGCCCTTTAGATAATAACACTTTTTTCAATTGCTTGTAATCTACATTTTGAACTGCTATTTTTTCATCAATGGCTATTACCGCAGCTGTAGCAGCTGATTGCCCTAAAATCATAAAGACCGGCTCCATTCTAATTGACCCAAAAGCAATATGACTTGATGATACACATACAGGAACAAGCAAATTTTTACATTCATTTTTCTTTGGCACCAAAGAACCATAAGAAATAGTATATGGACCATTAGTCTCTACTCCTATATCTCCCTCATTTTGCACAAATCCATCTGATTTTACATATCGTTGTGCATTGTGAGAATCCATAGTATATGAACCTAATCCTATTGGGTTAGGAGTTTTACTCTTTTTTAATAGTTCATTTTCTGTCATTACAAATTCACCTACCATTCGTCTTGCTTCCCGAACATAAATTTGATGCGGCCAATTATCATTATCCACAAATTCATCTTTAGCTAACCCCCATTTTTGCATTTCCATTTGAACACTTTTTGGCACTCTAGGGTCATTTGCTACAAACCATAAAAGTCCTTTTTGGTATTGCTCATGTTCTTTTATAATCTCCTTTCTTCTTTCATATGAAGCCTCTGGGTAATCATAATTCATACCGATATTGTCGCTACTAAAAGGTCCATGATTATTTGTATCTGTCTTATGATTGGGAATGGCATCAAACTTATTGAACCATTCATTCCAACCTGAATCAAATACACGAGCAAGCAATTCATATTGCATTGGGTCATAACCTTCAGGCTTTGGAAAAGGTACCCTATTGACTTCATGATTAGTCATACAAGTACGAAAACAATATGCTTGAATTTTACGGTCCCCATCATGTTTCTTACCTGGTGCTTTACTGGAAACCCTAGGTAACAATCCACTAGTTGAATCCCCAGGTATTATATAAGGGGATACATTAGATTGAAACCAATGTTTATGATGTAAAACACCTGTCTGCACTCCATTCCATTCTTCTCCATAAACATCTTTGCCCTCTCTACCTACATGATAACTTACACCTGCAGCTGCCATTAGATCACCTTCATAAGTTGCATCTAAAAAAACTTTAGCAGAATACGTTTTACCTGTCAATGTAGAAATTGATTTAATAGTTCCGTCTTCTACAACTACACCATTTTCTCGATCTAACCATTCATCTCTATCAACCCTTATTTCATTCTCTTTAATTAGGTCTTCAAATACATTTTCTGCTACATGAGGTTCAAAGATCCACATAGTCCTATTTTCTCTATCCATGGCAGGTGTACCTTGTCCTGTATTTCCATATTCACTTTTAGGTTGCCATTTCCAAGCCTCATCAGTATTATAATGCTTATAAATTCTTTGATAAAATTCTCTTGCAAGTCCTCCAATTACACTTTTATCACCAGTATCAGTCCATCCTAATCCTCCAGAAGTCAACCCTCCCAAATGCTTGTCTGGAGAAACGACTATAACCGATTTCCCAGAGCGTTTTGCCTCTACTGCTGCAGTTATTGCCGCTGAAGTTCCCCCATAAATAATAATGTCTGCTGTAATTGTTTCTTTTACATCTGTAGATTTATACTCACATGAATATAAGATCAAAGTTGAAATCATCAACACTACCATATGAAGTACGAAACGGCTTATATTTTTCATTTGTTTTCATTTTTAGAGTAGGTATTGGATGTTATTTCAAGTAATTCTTTTTTCATTTCTTCTACCAATTCAAAATGCTCACTAATTAAATCATTAGATTCAGATTCATCCTCTGCCAGATTATATAATTGACCCTGTAACTCATTCTCGTTTGGCTGAATATACTTCCAGTCCCCTTTCCGTAATCCCATTTGACCATTGGAAGATTGTACTACGACAGTATTTCTAATATTATTTTCCTTTCCCAAAAAGTTTAAAGATTGATCATAACTATCTATCGCAACATTCTCTGGCAAGTCATAATTGACAAGAGCTCCTAAAGTTGCCATTACATCGTTTAAAGCAAATAATTTATCAGATTTAACTCCTGAAGGAATTTTATTCGCCCACTTTACGATAAAAGGCATACGAACTCCACCCTCCCATATTGTCCATTTAGAGCCTTTGAGATTACCATTTGGATGATGTTCATCAGTACCATTATTTTTTTCATTTACATCTACCAAATCATTACTTGGGTTGGCATTGTTTATATGTAAGCCGGTTCTTTCAAACTGAGACCCATTATCACTTGCAAAGATTATTATAGTATTATCTTTTTGGTCAGAGCTTTCTAAAGTATCTAATATCTCACCAATTTTGCTGTCTAACTCAGCTACATAATCACCATAAGTACCCGCTTTTGTTTTACCTATAAACTCATCACTTACCGACAATGGAATGTGTGGTACATAAGGAGCAAAGTATAGAAAAAACGGACTTTTATCTGGTGACCTGAATCTTTGACTTAAAAATGCTATACTTTTTTTAGTAAGTAGTTTTAAATACTCATTAGATGGAATAATTTCAATATGTTCCTTACCCTTGGCTGCATTTATATTATAAAATTCATGTTGTAAGGCCGCAACTATATCATTACCTTCCATTACCCAGCATTCACTCGCACAGCTAAACCCATACCAATTTTCAAAACCCTTATCAACAGGACCATTTTTAATAGGTTTACTTAAGTCGATATTTTCACCATTGTTCTTAGATTTAAACTGTCCATAACCTGCAGGTTTTAGTCCGTCCAATGTTGGAAAAGTTGCTCCTAGATGCCATTTTCCAAAACCTGCCGTTGTATAACCTGCTTCTTGTAACATTTTAGGAAGTGTTAATTGACCCTCGCTTATCATGGAAGGTTCATAATTTGCAAGTACACCGGATTTCTTCCAACTTCTAAAGGGGTATGTACCGGTCATCAACGCATATCTAGATGGTGTGCAAACAGAGACGGGACAATAAGCATTGGTAAAACTGATACCTTCAGATGCTAATTTATCTAAGTTAGGCGTAGGCACAAGAGAATGGTCATTATATGAACGCAGGTCACCATAACCGAGATCATCGGCTAATATTAATATAATATTCGGTAAAGTTGATGCCTTCTCTTTTTCCGTTTTACAAGATGTAAAAAACATCACACACAATACTATCAGACCATAAAAGCCATGCTTATTTAGTACAGATTTATTGATATATTGGCTAACAGATTCTTTCGAAATCTTCATAATCAATTCAATTAAACTTTATTAATTATTCAAGGCGTTGACCATTTTTTAAAAGAACAGATTTTAAAGTATCATAAGGAACATCTTGAACCGATTTATCTGAATCAATAGCCAAAGAAGCGGCAGTAGCGGCAGACTGACCCAGAACCATAAAAACAGGCTCCATTCTTATAGAACCAAAAGCTATATGTGTAGAACTAAGACAAACCGGCACTATTAAATTTTCACACTCTTCCTTTTTTGGAGTCAAAGACTTGTAACTTATAGGGTAAGGATCAAAACCGTGAGCTTCTACGTTCCCTTCATTTTGAACATAACCGTTAGCATCAACATACCTTTGAACATTATGAGAATCCATTGTATACGCAGCCAATCCAATAACATCCTCTGCCACCACAAGCCCCTCACAATTATATTGTGTCATTACATAATCGCTAATCATGCGTCTGGCTTCACGAATATATAGTTGTTGCTGCCAACCATCTTCTCTCTCAAATTCATCTTTTGTTGTCCCCCATTTTGAAGCTTCTTCACGAACCTCTTTAGGAATTCTGGGGTGATTGGCCAACGTCCACATTAAACCCATTTGGTAATTGCGGTGATCTTCTACTATTCGTTCTCTTTCAGCGTATGAAGCTTCTGGATAGTTATAGTTCTTTCCGATATAATCGGTAGAAAAACCAAATCTGTTATTCGAATCGGTTTTACGATTTGGCATACTAGAATTAATTAATGGCAATATAGGTCCGCCTTTGTAGTACATATCACCTACTGACCCTTCCCTTGCTTCATAATTGCGAAATAGCAATTCATAATTCAATTCATCATAATCATCTGGTTTTTTAAAAGGAATTCTATTATCAGGATGGTCTGTTAGGCACATTCTAAAACAATAAGCCTGTACTTTATCATCTCCAGCTCCCTCTACCCCTGGTTTTTCATTTATATTCGGCAAAAGTCCACTCTTTGGATCCCCTTTTACAACATAAGGATCTACTCTTTGTATAAAATTATGATTAGCTGCATTCTTAGAAACTAATTTAGTTAAGGAAACATTATAATTATTTGCCTGTACACCATTTAAAGTTTCTCCGTATTCATCATTACTCTCTCTACCCACAGTATAACTAACACCACTTGTAGCCATTAAATCACCTTCATAAGTTGCATCAAGAAACACTTTACCAACGAATTTTTTCCCACTTTCCATTGTAATAGAAACGATTCTACCATTTTTCATTTCTACACCAGAATCCCTATTCAATCTTTCATTGTATACTAATTTTACCTTCTCCTTATTTAACATCTGATTATAAACGGTTAGTGCTGCTGAAGGTTCAAATGTCCACATGGTTGGCTCTCCTTTCTGCGTTCGTGTTTGCCCACCATCCTTATAATCAGACTTATCTTCCCATTTCCAATTACTTGATTCATCATAATACTTTTTAATATTCTCGTAAAACTCTCTAGAAATTCCTCCTATTGCCTGCTTGTTACCAATATCCGTCTGTCCTAAGCCTCCTGTAGTTAAACCTCCAATTCGACTTGTTGGTTCAATAAGTACAACTGATCTATTCATTCTACTCGATTGAATAGCTGCTGCAATACCGGCCGAAGTACCTCCATAAATAACTATATCATATTTTTTTGTTTGTGCGTTCAAGCCTTGAAACATTAATATGAGAATGAAAATTTGTATTAATTTGTTCATATTCTTTATTAATTAGTAATATACTTTATGCTATTTTCTAAAATTTTATTCGTTTATAAATTCTTGATTTTATTTAAAAAGCTCTACCTTTTTTTTTATAGTGTTCACTTTTTAAGCACAGACTATCAGTCACTCAACTTATTATTGACAGAAAAGTGGATTAACAGTTTTTAGCGTCCCTCTAGTTTTAAATATATTTAGCAAAAGAGATAAAGAATACAGGCCGAATTTGAGACCTGTATTCTTGACACTATTTAAATATTAATAACCTGGGTTTTGGTCAGATTGGCTTATTGCCGGATTGTTATTGATTTCATTTTCAGGAATTGGCCACAATAAGCGTTCATCAATAATATTTTTGCCAGCAGCTGTAAAAGCCTCTTTAACCGTACCGGTTCGTTTCAAATCAAACCAACGTCTACGTTCCAATAAAAACTCGTAACCACGTTCTTGTAAAACCGCATCTCTAAAATCTCCTGAACTCATACCAGAAGGATAATCTTCTGCAGATACCGTGTTCAAATCTAAACCATATGCTCGTCTCTTAATAATATTAAGTCGCTCTAATGCAAGTGCTGTTGGACCACCATTGGCGTTACTTGCCGCTTCCGCATAAATTAAATATGCCTCGGCAAACCTATAAATAGGCACACTGTATACATTTTGCCCAGACGAATTGGAAATAAATTTTTTAAAGAGTACCGGCAATGTTTCCGGTAAAGAAACCCATGACCCATCAAAATTTTGATACTCTGTGTACAAATTAAAATCCTTTCGTAAGTCATTATCATCCCAACTATCTCCAATAAATGAATTTGTATCAGGAAGCCATGCAAAGTAACCTGTAGATGAATAATTATACGGCAGCGCCTGCCCTCTATGAATATATGTTGGAATACCCGAAGTTTTTGTTTCAGAGTGGTGAACAGACATTATATCTTCTGAGCTAGAATCTACAGCAAAAATCTTATAAAAATCATCTGGATTTTCAACTTCTACTAAACTAAAAGGACCGTTAACAATTACATCATTGGCCTTATCTGCTGCTGCATCCCAATTTTCTAAAGTCAAATACACATGAGCCAATAACATTTTAGCAGCCCATTTTGAAGCTCTACCCGTTTGTGAACCTGTTTCACCTAGTCTACTTTCTGCAGCCAAGGCATCAGCAACTATTAATTCATACACCATACTTTCTGGCTCCCGTGCGGCTTCTACGGTACTTAAATCTACACTTTCACTAGTCTTAATAGGTACAGCACCCCAACCACGAACTAGTTCAAAATAACTTAAAGCTCTTAAAAAATAGGCTTCTCCAAGTATCATCTCTTTAGTTTCCGCATCTATATCTTCTATTTGTGATACATTATCTAAAACCGCATTGGCACGATTAATCGTAGTATAAAGTGATGACCAATTTGAGGCACACCTTCCAATACTTGTTTGATCCAATATTTGATCCCAAATGGTAATTGGTGCTTGTGACCCTCTACCAAAAATAAAATCGCCATGCAGCTCAGTCATCAAATAATGGTTCATACCATAAAAATCGCTTTGTAATCCAGCGTAAACACCGACAATGGCGGCTTGAGCATCTTCTTCGTTATTGTAGAAGTTTGCCTTTGAAACAAAATCCCTTGGAACTTCTTCCAGTGTTTTTTCACAGGCAGAAAAACACATGATTATTATTAATCCTAAAACTATATTTTTCATAATGTTATGTCTTTATAAATTAAAATCTAAATTTTAGACCAATAGCATAAATTTTGGCACTAGGATAGCTACTCTGATCGTGACCAAAACGTAATCGATCGCCAATATTACTTGAATCAGTTCCTCTAGTATTAGCTTCTGGATCAATACCTGAGTAATTTGTAAAAGTGAATAGATTGGTACCTGAAATATATAATTGAAGCATATCAAAATCACTTAGACCTATGTCAGAAACAGGAAAATTATATGCCAACCTCATCGATTTTACACGCAAATAACTGGCATCTTCAATAAATCTATCTGAAACAGTAATTTGAGTAGCACTACTGATTTTTGGATATTTTGCATTTGGATCAGGATTTTCCGCTGTCCAATAATTTCCAATAATATCTCTAAATTGATTATTACCTCGTTGAAAAGAATTTAAGTGTGTTCCATTGGTGGCATTAAATAGTTCATTTCCTTGAACCCCTTCCAACATCACATTTAGCTCGATACCTTTATAACTAAAATTAGAAGTTAATCCATATATAAAATCTGGATGATAACTACCCAAAATCACACGATCCAATGAATTTATTAAACCATCAGGAACACCATCGGGTCCACTAATATCTTGATATTTTATAAACCCATTCTCATCCAAACCATCTTCAAGAAGTCCGTAGAAAACACCTAATGGCTCTCCTTCTCTAGCAATATTCGCACTTGGCCATACCGCAGCTTGTGCCGCACCAAAAATATCACTGTCACCAGCAAGCTCGATTACTTTGTTTCTATTAGCGGAAATTTGAGCCGATACATCCCATTTAAATTCGTTTCTTAAAATGTCAGCATCAACACTAAATTCTACTCCTGAATTTTGTATTTCACCAAGATTTCTAAGAATTGAACTAAACCCAACACTTGATGGAAGAGGTACCGATGCAAGTAGGTCTTTAGTATTTTTTTTATAGTAATCAAATACAAACCTTAATTGATTATTGAATAGGTTTAAATCAAACCCAACATCCAACTGACCCGTAGTTTCCCATTTTAAAGCACTATTAGAAATACCGGCAGGATAAAACCCAATAACATCAGCTTGATTTTCAAAGATGAATTTAGTTGAGTTTAGTCTATCTAGTGACTGATATGGACTGAGCGCAGTGTTTCCTGTAATACCGTAACTTGCTCTTAATTTTAAGTTTGAGATGGTTGAACTATTTTCTAGAAAAGCTTCGTCAGAAACACGCCACGCTAAAGCTGCTGAAGGAAAATACCCCCATTTATTATTTGCGCCAAACCTTGAAGATCCATCTGCTCTAATACTAGCGGTCACCATATATTTTCCATCATAGGCATAATTTACCCTCGATAGAAACGAAGCCAACGTCCAGTCAAAATAACCGGACCAAGGATTACCAACAGTTTCTGCGGCAGCCAAATTATAGTTTTCTGTGATATTATTGGAAAAACCGCTTACGTATATACCAGAGTAACGGTTCATTTGCGTTTGGTAAGTAGCACCGCCTATTACGTTTAAGCTATGTTTTTCATTAAATGTCTTAGAATACGTCAAGACATTTTCCGTTAAAAATGAATTAAAATAATTATTACCTTCTTGAGCAGAACCTCTATCATTTTCATACACAGTTGGCGTAAACAACTCGCTACGTGAATTTCTATATTGTAAGCCTAATAAGGTCTTAAAAGAAAGGCTGGGCGTAATTTGAAAATCGAAAGTTGAGTTGGCCAATACACTATTAGCAAAACTAAGATTCTTATTAAGAGTAGACAATAAAGGGTTTCTCATATCTGCAGACCCAAAATTGTAAATCTGTCCTATTTGGGTAGGTAGTCCATCCTCATCATATAATGGTAAAGTAGGTGGTGCCGAAGCCGCTGCAGAAAGCATTGATGTACCTCGGTATCCGTTATCAACATTTACTGAATGGGTCTCACTTCTAGATAATTGAAGGTTAATGCCCATTTTTAACCAGCTTTTCAATTCTTGATCTAAGTTAACTCTAACTGAACCTCTTGTAACGCCAGAGTTTTCAATGATTCCTTCCTGATCATAATAATTACCGGATATAGAATATCTACCTTTATCTGAACTACCTGAAAAAGTAATGGTATGGTTTTGAACAGGTGAAGTTCTAAAAATTGCATCTAACCAATCGGTTCCTGGGTTTTGAACTTCATCAACATTAAAATTCGGTTCTAGACCTTCATTTTTTAACCACTCATTGGCTATAATGGCATATTCTTTAGCATTAAGTAAATCATATTGATTTATGGCCTGTTGCATACCAAAGTAATTATTTACCTCTATTTTACTTTCTTGGTTCTTTACCCCTCTTTTAGAAGTAATAATTACGACACCGTTTGCACCACGTGAGCCATAAATTGCAGTTGCCGATGCATCTTTTAAAATATCTACGGATTCAATATCAGCAGGATTTAAATAATCTATACCGCTAGTAACTGGAAATCCATCCACTACATATAACGGTTGATTGTTACCTATCAATGAATTCCCTCCTCTAATACGTACCTCAATTCTAGAACCAGGAGTACCTGAGTTTTGAGTAACCCTTACACCAGATGCACCTACTTTAAGTGCCTGTGCCATATTAAAAACTGGAACAGATTCTAGGGTTTCAGTTTTAACCTGAGAAACCGACCCCGTTAGGTCTGCCTTTTTCATAGTACCATAACCAACTACAACAACCTCTTCTAAGCCCGCTGCACTTTCTTGAAGTACAATATCAACATTACCTTTTCCTTCTAAAGCAACCTCTTTAGTTGCATATCCTAAATATGAAAATATCAGGGTTGCGTTTTGATCAGAAATCAAAATGGAAAAATTACCATCAAAATCTGCTGTTACACCATTAGTAGTTCCTTGCTCAACAATGTTAGCACCTGGTAAAGGAACACCATCAGAATCTACAATGGAACCGGTCACCGTTCTTTGATAGGCTTCGACTTTTTCGTCTTGTCCCCTAGCCCTATTTAGCTTTGAATCTTTTTTCAAAAATATTTTACGATCTTTTATTTCGTAAGTAACATTTTGATCGTTAAAGAGACTTTTAAGAATGTCATCAATTGAAACAAGTTTAAATTTTACAGTTACCTTTCTATTTAAATCAACGGTATTTGTCTTAAATAAAAATTTAAACTCACTAAGGCTTTCGATTTCATCTAATACCTCACGAACAGTTGAATTTTCTTTCGCAATAGAAATTTTTGTTTTTTGAGAGTAGGTATTGGCCTGCATCAAAAAACTTATTGTCAAGAAAAAAAGAAGCGATAACTTCATTTTTAGGTCATAATTTAAGCGCCGAGAGAGAAACCCCTTCGACATTGGTGGTTTTTTCATAATTTTGAGTGTTTATTTGTGATTACGCTTTAAGTGTGATCATTCTTATAATCGGGAAATGTTCCAGCATTTTCCGATTTTTTTTCGTCCTCTCGAAATATTAAAATGATCTAATGATGTTTGTTGATTTTAGCTCATTGCATTTAAGTTTTAATTGATTATTATTTTATTCTCTACTATTTGATATTCAATTTGATAGACTTTATTGAAATAACTAAACACTTCTTCTATTGTCTCGTGTTTAGTTTCAATTGTCGCATTAAATTTCTCGTTAGCTAGCGCTACATTATTGTTAATTATGACCACGTTATAATGTCGTTCTAGTTTTTGGATTATATTTTCGAAAGAAACATTTCGAAAAACAAGATTCCCCTTCATCCAAGAGGTATAAAGCGCTGTATTAACTTTGCGATTGATTATATTTTTATCCGTTTTATTGAATACACCCATATAACCCGGTTCCAAAAAGACTTCTTTTAAATCTTTTTTACTTTCTTTAGAAGACAAACCAACAGAACCTTCAACAAGAACAACCTCCGTCTGCTTATCTTCGTTATAATTGGTGACATTGAATTTGGTACCATATACCTTAACATCTAAATCTTGAACATTTACTACAAACTGTCTATTGTTTTCGTGTATTACATCAAAAAAAGCTTCCCCTCTCAGAACAACTCGTTTAATAACATCTTTTTTAAAAACAGTAGGATATGTTATTGAACTACCAGCATTTAAATGCACCCTAGTACCATCTGACAATACAATTCCAAATTGTTTACCATTAGGAACACTCAATGTATTATATTCTTGCATTTGGTTTTCCTGCGGTTCATAAATTAATTGATCATCTTTCTTGTTGCCGATAACCTCACCCGAAGTTCCAATAATTTTAGCTGAACCTGTCTCTGTTATAACCTGCTGTTCACCGTTGCCCAACTCTAGTACTATAGAATCTTCTCTTGGTACAACTACATCTGCTGTTTCATTGACCAATAATTTATTTTTCATTAAAAATCCAAGTCCCAAAAACAAAACCGCAATAGCAGCATACTTAAAAACAGATAACATTCTAATTTTAGAACTTTGCTTTTTATCCTTATTAATTTCCTTTAGGAGTTTTTCTTTTACTTTATCAAATTCAGAATTGTTCATAGCCAAATTTATAGAGAAATGGGTTTTAACATATGATTTAAAAATCTTATGATTCTTATCATCTAACAACCAATTATTAAGAACATCCAAATCTTCTACATCAGCTGACTGAGTAAAATATTTAATGATTCGATTTTCAATATCTTTTGATATCATTGATTACTTCTCTTTTAATTAATACAATTGAAATTCTCAATACCCTAACTTTTTTTTGATTTTTTTTTCATAATCTCATAATATTTACCGTTTATTTGTTAAATAATCATTTATTATGGATGCTGAAGAAAATAGAAGATTAATTAAAAAACTTATATCCGGAGAAGAAAAAGCCTACATTTTACTTCTAGAAAAATATCATCAACAACTAAATGCCTATGCGGTAACCTTAACCCATGATCAATCAACCGCACAAGACATTGTTCAAAATGTATTTCTAAAGACTTGGAAATCAAGAAAAAAACTTAATCCAGAATTCTCTATCCGTAATTTTCTTTATAAATGTGTTTACAATGAATTTTTAAATACATATCAGAAAAATAAGGCTGTTGTATTATTGAATAAAAAGTACATTGAGTATTCTCATGAGGTAGCGGTTGAATTTGATGACAACATGATGAGTAAAATGATGGACATTGTAAATAGAGAAATTAAAAAACTACCTCCCAAATGTCAAAAGGTTTTCGTACTAAGTAAAAAAGAAGGTCTATCGAATAGTGAAATCGCAGATTATTTAGACGTCTCTATTAAGACTGTTGAAGCACAAATTACCAAAGCATTTAGAATATTAAAAAATGAATTAGGTGATAAATACGAAACTATCTTGCTTATCATTTTCAATAAAAAATTGGTTTAAGCATAGATTATCGAATTATCATCTAACACCTACAATAAATTAACCCCTTTACTCTTGTAAGATTCCAAAATCTTGGCAGAGGGCTCTAGCTCTGTGACTAAATCAGTTAGTGTATTAATTTCACATATTTTATAACGACTTACAGTATTTAACTTTTTACTGATGGTTAAAGCCACCAATCTTTTTGATGAATCTATCATAGCCTTCTTTAACTGCGCAATTTCCAAATCGGTTTCCGTAATACCTTTTTCACTATCCAAATATCCAGTACCTAAAAAACAAACATCCACAGAAATATCCGTTAAACTATTAATAGACACTCCACCGGTAACCAATTGGGATTCCTTTGACAGCTTACCTCCTATTATGTATACTTCATGATGATGAGTTTTATTATTCAAAAGTTCAATTGCCATAGGTAAACTTGGCGTAAAAAAGGTAAGGTCCATTTTTCTAGGAATTAGTTTAGCAAGCTCCAAGTTGGTAGACCCCCCACTTATAAGAACAACATCACCATTTTTTAAAAGAGAGATGCCTTTTTTTGCAATCTTCACTTTACTATCCTGTTCAAAAATCTCCTTAGATCGATCGGAATAGGTATTGAATCCGTTAGAGATTGCTCCTCCATGAACTTTTCGCAATTTCTTTAACTCATCAAGCTCTTTTATATCTCGCCTAACGGTATCCATTGACACATTTAGAATGTTGGCTAAATCCGTCAATAACACCCTATTATGTAATTGAACCTCTTCTACTATAACTTGATGTCTATCGGTTTTTTGCAAAATATATTCTTTAAAAACTATTACAAGGATATCAAATTAATAATAAACAACTAACATTTGCAACAAAATACTGCAAAACATATACTTCATTTTAGAATACAATAAATATTTCTAGATTTAATTGCTTTGTTGCAATAAAATATTGCAAAACATAAAATATTCTGCTAGGTTTGTTAGCACAACTACTTAAAACTAATATTATGAAGAAAACCTATCATGTTCTCTCGGTGCTCATGCTGATGCTATTTTCACTCAGTACTTATGCACAAACTTCAACAGTCTCCGGTACTGTTATTGCCGAAGATGGTCTTCCACTGCCAGGCGCTACCATCTTATTAAAAGGAACCACTACGGGGGCTTCCACTGATTTTGATGGTAATTTCAGCATACAGCTTTCTAACTCTAATAGCAAAACACTAGTTATTAGTTACATTGGTTACAAAACAGAAGAAATTGCTTTAACGGGCATGAATCAAACTATCAATGTTACCTTGATGGAAGATTCAAATGCTTTAGACGAAGTAGTTCTAGTGGGTTCATCTGTTACCCAATCTAGAAAAAAATTGGGTAACGCCATTACTACCGTAAAGTCGGTAGAGCTAGTAAAAGCTTCACCTGCAAATATCACGACATCCTTACAAGGTAAAGTTCCTGGTGCACAAATAACACAAAATTCAGGTGATCCCGCCGGTGGTTTTTCTATTAGACTTAGAGGACCAAGTACGATCAAAGGATCTTCAGAACCTTTATACGTAGTTGACGGAGTAATCACCAGTAACTTAACTACCAATGTTACCAACTTAAATGTTGATGCGGGCGATGCTGCACCAGGACAAAATAGAATGGTAGACATTAATCCCAACGATATTGAAAATGTCAACATCTTAAATGGTGCTGCCGCTGCTGCCATTTACGGTTCTAGAGCATCCAACGGTGTTGTGGTAATAACAACAAAAAAAGGTGGCAATTATGAAGACGGACCAGAATTTTATTTCAAATCTACTTTCAGCGTAAATACAATTCGTAAGAAACTAGATTTAAATCTCATAGGAGAAGAATTTGAAACTGTACCTAACAGTGATCTTTCTGGTAGGTTATGGCCAATTTTTGGTTTTGACCCAAATGACGGAAATGCTCTTACCACCTATAGAAATTTATCAACCGATAAGTTTGAAACTACTAGATATGATTATCAAGATGAGATTTTCCAGACCGGTTTCGGTAGCGACAATTATTTCTCAACAAAAGGTGGTAATGAAAAAATGGGCTATATGGCTTCTATTGGCTATTTGACCAATGAAGGTATCATCAAAAACACCAAGTTCGATAGATTTTCTGCAAGAGTTAATTTTAATCATAAAGTAACCGATTGGATGTCTTACGATCTAGGATTATACTATGCAAATAGTAAATCTGATGAAAAACCAGATGGAAATGTTTTTTGGAGTCCTATCAACTCTATTAATATAACTAACAACACATTCGACATCACTCAAAGAGATGCCAATGGAAATTTAATGGCTGTTGAAAATACCAGAGTAAATCCATTGACTATTATTGAAACTTTTGATATTACTCAAGATGTAAATCACTTTATCCCTAATCTACATCTTAAAATTAAGCCCACGGAAAAGTTATCTATAGATCAAATAATTGGTGTTGACACTTACAATCAAAAAGGTAATATCTATATACCAGTTTATCCTTATGAAAATGTAAACCCTGCGTATTATGACGATGGTTATATAGGTAGTGCCGAGGCGAAGGTATTTAACTGGAACTATGACATTAACATGGCATACAACACCAATATTACGGATAAATTAAATTCGGTTACAACTGCAGGATATAGTTTTCAAAGTAGTGAACTTTCTTTTGAAGGAACTCAAGGAAGAGGGTTGGATAGCAATAATGAACCTACTATTCCATTACAAACACAACCCATTGACACCAACTTGGATATTTACGGATTCTTTTTACAAGAGACCTTATCATGGGATAACAAATTGTTTTTAACACTAGCTGGCAGAATTGATGGAGCTACAAATTTTGATGTTGACGAAAGATCTAATTTCTATCCAAAAGTTTCTGGATCTTACGTTCTTTCAAATGAGCCATTTTGGAATACGGAAAGTTTCTTGAATTCCGCAAGGTTAAGAGCATCATACGGTGAAGCCGGTAACTTAACCGCAATAAGTCCTTATGAAAGATATGGCAGCTATACCTCAAATGATTACTTAGGCTCCTCAACATTACAACAAAATACCAGATTGGGTAACGAAGGATTAAAGCCTGAGCGCACCAAAGAATTTGAAATAGGTACAGACTTAAGTTTCTTTAACAACAGGGCATCATTATTATTTACCTATTACCGTCAAAACATTGAAGACTTAATTGTAAGTCGTGTATTGGCACCTTCATTAGGTGGCTCAACAAGAACAGAAAATGTTGGTACAATGCGTAATAACGGTATTGAGCTTTATGCAAAAATAACACCTATTAAAACTGATGATTTAACATGGGATCTTAATTTCAACTATAGTAGTAATAGAAACAAGGTACTAAGCACGGTAGGTGGCGATATTACTATTGAAAGTGTAACCGGTGCTCCGCCAATTGTAAGAGAAGGTGAAGCTCTGGGCGTATTCTATGGTACTTACTATGCTACAGATGACAATGGCGAATTAATATTAACAGGTGAATCTACAGATGGTAGTCCGGTTGGGGTTCCTCAACAAGAAAGAGGTGACCTTACAACCAATACACCACAGCGTGATGCAGACGGACAACCGACTGGGGATGTTTTAAGAAAAGTTATTGGTGACCCTAATCCAGATTACATCCTTGGAATTGGTACTGACCTTACCTACAAGAATTTCAATTTCAGTATGCTTTGGGAAGCGGTACAGGGCTTTGATGTCTTTGATGCTGACAAAAGAACCAGACAAGGTGTAGGTGTTGGTCAATTAGCAGCGCAAGAATTAACAGGAGAGTTACCTAGAGGATATATCGCTGGTATTTATCCTATAGAAGAATTCAGAATTGAAGATGGTTCTTTTGTTAAGCTTAGAGAAGTTTCTTTAGGTTATGAATTTCCGTCATTGTTCAACTCTAGTTTAGAAAATGTAAGACTTTCATTGATTGGAAGAAACCTTGTTTCTTTTGACAAATTCTTTAGCTATGATCCTGAAACAAATGCTGGAGGGCAATCAAACTTACTGCGCTCAGTGAATTTTGGTAACGTGCCAATTCCAATGACAATCTCATTATCACTAAGCGCTAACTTCTAAAAAGACAGATATGAAAAATATAGTAAAAACAATAGCTATCACATTGCTCATTGCAACCACGTCTTGTAATACTGAATATTTGGATCCTAATTCCACATTAGAACCAGATGTAGTCAACAACACAGATAATCTGGTACGCCTTATCAATGGTGTTCAGCAAAGATGGAGTACAGAAAGAACCGGATTAATTTACACAGGCACACATATTTCTGGATTAAATACTGATGAATTAAGGTTATTGAATCCTGGAAACCTTGGTGAAAATGAAATCTTACTTGGAGGAGATGATGTTAGCGGAAGCAATGAATTATTAATTAACACTTGGACCAATGCATTATTAACCCGAAAGGAAGCTACTACAGTGATCGATGCCGCTGATGATGTTAGCGAAAGTACTTCTGTTTCGGGTTCTTTAAAAGCCTACGGTCTATTCTATAGAGCGCTGGCTCACGGTACACTAATTCAATATTTTGAAAGCATACCACTAGAAATTGTTGAGGATGCCGATTTTATTGAACGTTCTGCTGTTTTAGATGATGTAATAGCTGACTTGAACGAAGCTAAGGGATATATTGATGCAGGTTTAGATACATCCATTACAGCAGATATCTTTACTTCTGTTGATATTGAAAATTCTGTAAATGCCCTATTAGCAAGGTTTAATTTAATGGCAGGGAATTATGACGCGGCAATTACAGCTGCCAACAATGTTGATCTTTCAGTAAAATCTACTTGGGAGTACGATGCATCCATCCCTAATCCTTTAGCATTTTGGTTTGGCTCACAAAATGTGACCCAAGCCAAAGATGTAACATTCGGTCTACCAACAGATTTATTACCCGATGAAAATGACGAGAGAATACCATTCTATATAACCGCTGAAGATTTGGAAGCCGAAACACCAAATTACCAGGTTGTAGGTTTTTGGAGTGACAATGTAGATGAAATACCAGTATATCTTCCGGGTGAAATAATGCTGATAAAAGCTGAAGCATATGCTAGAAGTAATGATTTAACAAGTGCTGTAACAGAATTGAATGCTGTGTTAACCAAAACATCCAGTTCTGACATTTATGGTTTAGGTGCAAATCTACCCGAGTATGATGGTGCTTTGGAACAATCTGCAATTCTAGATGAAATTTATAAAAATAGAAGAGTAGAATTATACTTGACCGGACTCTCTTTAGAGGACAGCAGAAGGTTTGATAGACCAGGTGCAACGGAAACGGATGCCGAAAGAAACAGGGACTATTACCCCTACCCTAATTCTGAAAGAGACAACAACACAAATACCCCCGCAAACCCTACTTCTTAGGAAGTTCAATTCAACAACCACTATCTAAATTGGGGCAGTTATTAAACTGCCCTAATTTTTAATTAAAATTACCAATTGAAACCTACAACAATCATTCTAATTATTGCCATTTACTTTGCTGTACTTATGATTATATCATATTTCACCTCAAAGAAAAACAGTGATGATACATTTTTTACTGGCGACAAAAAATCACCATGGTATTTAGTAGCATTCGGTATGGTGGGTGCTGGTTTATCGGGTGTCACTTTTGTGTCTTTACCTGGTATGGTGGCCAACAACAACTTCTATTTTTATCAATTTATACTCGGAAACATTGTAGGCTATTTCTTTATAGCCTTTGTATTAACTCCTTTATACTACAAACTTCAACTCGTTTCCATTTACACCTTTCTCAAAGTGAGGTTTGGAAACAATACATACAAGACAGGTTCATTGTTTTTTCTGGTATCTCAATCTTTCGGTGCGGCATTACGTTTAATGTTAGCCGCCAAAATTCTACAATATGCAGTTTTTGACTATTTCAATGTTCCTTTTTATATAACCATCATCATTATTTTGATTTTGGTGTGGCTTTACACAAACAAGTCAGGCATTAAAACCATTGTATGGACAGATACTATGCAGACTATATTTTTAATACTTGGTGCCTCAATAACCATTCATACAATAATAAACACGTTAGACTTAAGTATTACCGAATCCTTTGAACGTATAACTTCCCACGAATATTTTAAAATATTCAATTGGGAATCTGATTCTGGAAATAACTTCTACAAACAATTTATTGCAGGTATTTTAGTAGCCATTGCTATGATCGGACTTGATCAAAATATGATGCAAAAAACACTCACTTGCAAAAATGTTTGGGATGCTCAAAAAAACACATTGACCTACAGTATTATTTTAGCAATGACACAATTTCTTTTTATGGGTCTAGGCGTCTTAATGTATGTCTATGCAAACGAAATGGGCATACTATTACCCCAGGACGAAAATGGATTGTTTTTAAATACCGACAACCTTTTTCCTAACCTTGCACTAAACCATCTTGGCACTTTAGCAGGCATCTTTTTTATCCTGGGCATCATAGCAGCATCTTTCTCTAGTGTTGATTCTGCGCTTACCGCTTTAACCACATCATTTACTTATGATTTTTTAGATATTTCAAACAAATCAAGTAAAAGAAAAAAACAGTTGAAAAATCTAGTCATAGTACTTTTCTCCTGTATCATATTCGTAATTATACTTTCCTTTTCCAATAGCAAAGGAGATGTAATTTCTTTAATATTTAAAGTTGCCGGTTATACCTACGGTCCATTGTTAGGATTATACCTTCTAGGTATGTTTTCAAAAATAAAATTAAAAGACAAATGGGTTCCTGTAATATGCTTATCCGCACCGATAATAACTTATCTACTAGGACAATTTTCAATAAACACATTCAACTTTGATTTCGGATTTATAAACATAGCAGTCAATGCTAGCTTAACCGTAATAGGCTTATTGCTTATAAAAAAATAATACTATGAATACACTTAAACCCACTACAGAACAGTCATCAAATTACGATGATCTAGAAAAAATGACTGTTAACGAATTGCTGGTTAACATGAATCAAGAAGACAAGGCCGTTCCGTTGGCCATAGAAAGAGCCATTCCCTCCATTCAAAACTTTGTTGAGCAAACATTAGTTAGAATAAAAAAAGGTGGTAGACTATTCTATATAGGAGCAGGCACCAGCGGCAGATTAGGCGTTCTAGACGCCTCCGAATGCCCTCCAACGTTTGGAGTTTCAGATGATTGGATTATTGGCCTTATAGCCGGTGGAGATAAGGCATTAAGAAAAGCCGTTGAAAATGCAGAAGATAATGAAGCCATGGCATGGAAAGATCTTGAGATCCATAAAATAAATGAAAACGATGTTTTGTTAGGTATAGCAGCATCTGGATCTACACCTTATGTTATTGGAGGACTTAAAGCAGCTAAAGACAATAACGTGCTTACAGGGAGTATTTCATGCAATCAAAATTCTTTAGTATCAGAAATTGCAACCTGCCCTATGGAACTAGTTGTAGGTCCAGAGTTTGTTACTGGCAGCACGAGAATGAAAGCAGGTACAGCCCAAAAGCTGGCTTTAAATATGATTTCTACTTCAATTATGATTAACCTTGGTAGAGTTAAAGGAAATAAAATGGTAGACATGCAACTATCTAACAATAAACTAGTAGATCGCGGAACTAAAATGATAATGGAAGAATTAGGAATAAATGAAAGTCTTGCAAAATCATTATTATTAGAGCATGGTAGTGTTAGAAAGTCTATTGAGTGCTATAAACAATAGGATGAGAATAAATAGAATTCAATGTAAACTAAAAAAATAATCACATTTAGCTTAGAGATTGTATTTAAAATTTAATTATACAGACAACATAAAAATCATTTAAGTTAATTTGGAAACAAAGTAAAAACTAAATTTCATATCTTTAATAGTAATAGAATCTATAAAACTTAAGCTCTATGATACCTCAAACTCTCCACAAAATTTCTTTGATTACCATTCTTAGTTTATTCTTTTTTTCTATAAATATTTCTTGCAGTAGCAGTGATGATGATACCATATCGATCACTGACCCAGATCCAGACCCAGAACCTGAGATAGTTATTGACCCTACAAATTCAAACACTACTATTGAAGCTTCGTCACCTGTTGAAAGTGAATCATATTTAACTTCTATAATAACTGTACAATTAGCAAATAACGATGGTACTCTAATTACTACTGGTGGCAATCAAGTCGTTCTCAATATTACCGGTACTGCAATTGTGTCTGAAATTACAGATAATGGCGATGGAACATATTCTGCAAGTGTATCTAGTGATATTGAAGAATCAATTACAGTTTCTGGAACAGTCAACGGTGAAACGATTACCGACACAGCTATTATTAATTTTGAAGGAGTTCAGGCTAATCCTGCACAAGAAGTAGAGCAATCGAGCGAGCCTGTAGGACCAACCATAATCCGTATCAATAGCGGAGGTCCTGAAGTTGAATATGGTGATATCATCTTTCAAGCGGACCAGTATTTTGAAGGTGTTTCAGAAGCTTATACTAATCCATCTGTAACCGAAATTTCTGGAACTGAGATGGATGAAATATTCTTAACAGAACGTGTTACAGAAAATGATAACCCTACTAGTCCTTTTTCATATGTTATACCATTGAGTAATGGTACTTATACGGTTAAACTATATTTTGCCGAAATTTATTGGGGTGCAGAAAACCCTGAGATGCTTGAAGGAGGTGTAGGGAGTAGAGTTTTTGACATCTCAATGGAAGATACCCAAATATTCACATCTTACGATATATTTAAAGATGTCGGTGTAGCAACCGCAAGTTCTCGAATGTATGATATTGAGGTAATTGACGGGGAATTAAATATTCTTTTTGAGGCAACCGTTGACAGACCAAAAGTTTCGGCTATAGAAATTTTTGGCAATGGAAGTATTACTCCTTAATATCTAAGTTTCAATCTCCATATAACAATTGGTTATTGATATTTCATGATTTAAAATTTTATTAGCGTAAATCATTTAAAGTAATTAGATAATTAAATAAGAAAGATTGAACATAGATTGCACGCCTAGGTAAATTAAGGGTGATTACTTAATTTTGCTTAATCTAAGTGCAATTATGCTAATTTCCGTATACTTTTCAATACTTATTGTACCTCATTTCACCTGAGGTACAATATTAGTTGAGTTTATAATTCCTGTATCGGCAAATAATTAAAATTTAATTTTAACCATGTTCAACTTTTTTTCTAAAAAACATTTTTTAATTGATCATCTTGAAGGTTTTATTGATATACATAATCATATTTTACCAGGCATTGATGATGGCGCAAAAACTGTTGAAGATTCCATTGAATTAATAAAAGGGTTTAATGAATTTGAGGTAAATGATTTTATTTGCACCCCACATATTATGGAGAATTATTATCCTAATAATCCATCTACAATTCAAAGTTCTTTATCGTTATTGAAAAATGCTTTGAAGATGAATAATCTTGAGCACATCAGTATAGAAGCTGCTGCAGAACACATGATCGATTCAGGATTTGAAACAATTTTAAATGAATATAAAGTTATGCCTCTTGCAAAAAGTTATCTTTTAATAGAGATGTCCTATCTACAAGCTTCCATTAATTTTGATAGCGCCGTTCAAAAAATTAAAACAAATGGCTTATTTCCAATTTTAGCACATCCTGAACGATACATGTATCTTCATAATAAAATGGATAAGTATAAACATTTTAAAACCGATGGTGTGCTTTTTCAATTAAACTTGTTATCACTTGGAGATTATTACGGAAGTGAAGTACAAAAAGTTGCAAATTGGTTATTGAAAAACAATTTAATTGATTTTGCAGCCAGTGACGTCCATAAAATAACTCAACTAAACGCATTAAAAAAAATAAGCATCAAAGAGAAAACTTTGATGCTTATAAAGCCTATAATTGAAAAAACGATTTACAATTTTAAATAAACACAGTAATTTTTTTGGACCAAACCAACTTTTCAACAACCAATATACTCCCCTGAAGTGGATTTTTCATTTAAATTTTATACACAAATTAATTACACAGCGACATTTTAAAATCACTTATTAAAGCAGTATAAGTATTTACCTCAAAAAAAAAGCGAGATATCCAATTTGGATATCTCGCTTTTTTTTGATTACTAATTATTATTCTAATTTCTTACTACCAACTTTTTTACCAGTGGGGTATCTACACCTTGTACGTATGCATAAACAGTATAGATTTCATTTCTCAAATCTCCAATATAAAGTTCATAGCTACCATTACCATTGAAAGACTCTAAGTACTCATATTTTTTAACTAACCTACCGCTAGTATCATATATATAAATACCTAACAATGGTGCCGGCACTTCCAAGTTAATAAACACTTCAGCATTTTCACTAGCTGGATTTGGCGAGATCACCATATTATCCATTGTAGCATCGTAAGTTTCATTTTGGTTAATGCTCCATTCAAAGTTTACCGTACTCGTTTCTGAAGGAGTTCCGTCATCAGTTACAGTTACAGTTACTGAATATGGACTATTATCAGAAGCCCCGGCTGCTATCGTTCCACTTATGACCCCCGTTGATATATCTATAGTTAAACCATCAGGAAGATTATCTGCTGTAAAGGTCAAATTATCATCATCAGTAGCAAGAATTTGGAATGAAACTTCTTCACCCTCAACTCCGCTTTGTGCACCGGGATTTACCACTTCAGGTGCTTCATTAATCACAACAATAACATCTGTAACGTTCCAAATAAAAGTAACCGTACTTGATTCTGAAGGACTACCATCGTCCGTAACAGTAATCTCTACTGCGAAAGGACTGTTGGTTGATGCTCCAGCTGTAATCGTTCCACTAATCAATCCTGTTGACATATCTATGGATAAACCAACCGGAAGGTTACTTGCGGTAAATGTCATACCATCACCCTCACCATCAATTGCCTCAATCTGTAATGAAACCACATCTCCTTCTACTCCGTTCTGGTCACTAGGGTTAATAACTACAGGTGCCAAATTCACGGCAACATCGGTTACTGTCCAAGTAAAGGAAATTGTACTTGCTTCTGAAGGGCTGCCATCATCCGTAACAGTAACCTCTACTGCGAAAGGACTGTTGGTTGATGCTCCAGCTGTAATTGTTCCACTTATTAGTCCTGTTGACGTATCTATCGTCAACCCATCAGGAAGGTTCAATGCAGCAAAGGTCATATCATCACCTTCACCATCAACTGCCTCAATCTGTAATGAAACTACATTTCCTTCAACTCCGTTCTGGTCACCAGGGTTAGAAACTACAGGTGCCAAATTCACGGCAACATCGGTTACAGTCCAAGTAAAGGAAATTGTACTTGCTTCTGAAGGACTGCCATCGTCCGTAACAGTAACCGCTACTGCGAAAGGACTGTTGGTTGATGCTCCAGCTGTAATTATTCCACTTATAAGTCCTGTTGACGCATCTATCGTCAACCCATCAGGAAGGATACTTGCAGTAAATGTCATATCATCACCTTCACCATCAATTGCCTCAATCTGTAATGAAACTACATCTCCTTCTACTCCGTTCTGGTCACTAGGGTTAGTAACTACAGGTGCCAAATTCACGGCAACATCGGTTACTGTCCAAGTAAAGGAAATTCCACTTGCTTCCGAAGGACTACCATCGTCCGTAACAGTAACCGCTACTGTGAAAGGACTGTTGGTTGATGCTCCAGCTATAATTGTTCCACTAATCAATCCTGTAGTCGTATCTATAGTCAACCCATCAGGAAGATTCGTTGCATCAAAGGTCATATCATCACCTTCACCATCAACTGCCTCAATCTGTAATGAAACTACATCTCCTTCTACTCCGTTCTGATCACCAGGATTTGTAACTACAGGTGCCAAATTCACGGCAACATCGGTTACTGTCCAAGTAAAGGAAATTGTACTTGCTTCCGAAGGACTACCATCGTCCGTAACAGTAATATCTACTGCGAAAGGGCTATTAGTTGATGCTCCAGCTTCTAATGTACCACTAATCAATCCTGTAGTCGTATCTATCGTCAACCCATCAGGAAGGTTAATAGCTGTATAAATCATATTATCATCCTCTAGATCAGTTGCTTCAATCTGTAATGAAACCACATTTCCTTCTATTCCATTTTGATCTCCTGGGTTGGTAACCACTGGAGCTTCATTAGCAGGTGCATTAACGGTGATAGTTACAACATCCGTATCAGTAAGAACACCGTCGCTTACCGTTAATTCCACTTCATATACACCAGGTGTTTCAAAATCATGGACAGGATTGGCAGTGGCATCTGTTGGAGAACCATCTTTAAAGTCCCATAAATATTCAACTATTCCCGTATCATCACTAGAATTATCACCTGTAAAATTAACTGTTAAAGTAGCATCGCCAGAAATTACATCCGACTCTATTAATGCTACCGGCGCAGCATTACCCGCTTCCCCAACATTCCATACAAATCCAATAGTATTTGATTGAGAAGGACTACAATCATCTGTAACCGTTACCTCAACATTATAAGGACTATTCTCTGCAGCACCCCCTGAACCTCCAGCTTGCGAAGATTCCGTTGCAGCAAATAATTGCGCCTCATCATAATTTTGACCAACTAAATGTAATGCTACACGATCAATCAAATGACCATCTGATCTAGATGAAATCTCCATTGTATAAGTTCCAGCATTATCAAATTCTACAAATACCCAATGAGCATCATTATCACTGGTTTTCGTGCTCCAACTCCAATCTAGTGTATTAGTATATACTTTTAACCAGCCGTTGGCAGAAGCTCCTTCTACTTCTGGTGATTTACCCAATCCTTTTGGATAAACAATACCTCCTGACCCATCTACGTTCTTTGCACCATAAAAATCATCCGCATCATCAAACCTTAACCATGCATCATTATGCTCGGTACTTGCATTTGTACTGGCAATAATACCTATATTATTATACCACTGAAACCTATAAATACCAGGCGTAGATATTTCTACTTCTGTGGTAATTGTACCGTTTCCAGGAGTATTAAAGCTGTCAACTGAATTGAAAAGGTATCCACTTCCTGTGTATCCAGATTCTGTAGTCTCTTCAGTCCAATTAGGACCGTAAGTTAAATTCTCCATTTCTATAACTACCAAGCCATTATTTTCTTGATAAGCTCCTGTACCTGCACCTCCATTAGAAACTGTACCGGTAATTTCACCTGTATCAGGATCTATTGATAAACCTGCAGGTAAACCAGTAGCACTATAGATTTCATTAGTACAAGCTCCCGTTGCATCAATTTGCAACAAAACGACTTCCCCTTCATTACTATTCTGGGTACCAGGATCCGTGATTTCAGGAACATTTACAGCATTGGATAAGGTTATTTCCTTTGTTGTTCCATTACCAAAAGTAATTGTTAATAATGCACTTCTATTATCTCCAGTTCCATTAAGTGTTATCTCAATAGGATGCGTACTATTAGGATTTAATAACTGATTGGTTAGTTCACCTGAATCAATACTAAAATCACTGGCGTTTGCACCGGAAATAATCATTGACGTAATCATAACCCCAACATTTCCATTCTCAATATTTAAATCAAGAGCTTCTGTTTCACCATCAGCAATTAAGATACCATCTAAAGAATTCACTTCACTTGCTACACTTGGGCTACCAACAGGAGCATCCTCTCCATAATATTCCATATTTTTCTGGTTATCCCCACCTTGTACCGGAGAACCTGCCAAAATAAATATTCCGTTTCCAGAAACAATAGCCTGAGTTCCATGTCTAGGATGGTTCAACCCTGGCAAAGTTGCCCAAGTTTGAGATAAAGGATCATACTCTTCAACTGTTGTCAATGCAGGTCCTGCCATCTCACTTTCTCCACCAATAACCATTAACTTATCATTAAAGTTAACTGCAGAAGAACCCCCTCTAGGCGTTGGTATATTTTGACCTGCAGGTAAAGTAGACCAACTTTCGTTACTAAAATCATAAACATCTACCTCTGGAATAGTAGGAGCAAATACTCCACCTGCCCCTCCGGACAGACGACCACCTGAAACATAAAGTTTGTCATCAATAACAACAGCGGCAAAGTGATCTCTTTCTCTTGGCGCATCGGTTAAAGGTGTCCATATACCGGTTGCTGGATCATATTCATCAAAATATGAAACATAGCCTCCATCATGTCCTTGCGTATTACCAGCTACTACATAAAACTTATTATTATACATTACCAATCCCGCAGAACCTCTTCTCCTATTAGCAGGTATCTCAGGTCCTTGAATCCACTCTTCATTTGCCGGATCAAACGCCCATACATATTCAGCAGGGGTCTCGGTCGGGAAGGCATTATCTTTAAACGAGCCTATAACCCATATCAACCCTTGATATTCTGTAGCTTGAAAATGATTAAACTCAAATGGAGCAGAATCTACCAATGAATTCCATGAATCAGATGTGTAATCATAAACATCAATAGTAGAAGCGTTCTCTCTACCACCCATTAAGTAAAACTTATCACCTGCTTGTACAAATGAATTTTCATGTCTTGCCGTATAATTTTCATCTTCATCTTTATCAACCCAAGTTGAAGCTATGTTCCAGTTAAAAACCGTACTTGCCGGAGCAGATCCTGGTCTTACTGCCGTAACTACAACTTCATGGGCTCCATTATTATTTGGACCACCAGTAGAAGCTGTTGTTGCAATTGTACCTGTAATTTGACCTGTAGCAGCATTTATACTAATTCCGTCAGGTTGTCCTGAGATATAATAGATAAGCTCTTCGGCCGAGTCACCACCAGAAGCTGATGCCATAATATCAACTACCGCATCTATATCACTAGTTTGATTTGCAATAGTTGCAATAGATAAGGTAGGATTTGCAGCATTTATTTCAAAAATTTCTATGGCACTAAGAATTGGATTTTCAGCAACACCATGTAGGAATTCCAAATTCAATTCCCCATCATTAAGTGTTACAGGATAAGAAAGCATACCAGCTCTCAAATGACCAAATTCGTCTATGATATCCAAATCATTTTCCACTACAGCTCCTTCTAATGAAATATCAAATATTCTATCTCCAATTTCATTAGCCGGCTCATAGCTGTTTCCTAAATAAATATTTACAACATAATCGCCATTGTCTAAAGGAAATACGAACTCCATTTCTTCTCCTCCGGCAGCATCATAACGTTCTCTTCCAAAAATCCCATCAAAAGTAGCATTGTCAATATAAGCAGGAACAGTACTATGTTTTTTATTAAATTCTAAAAGTGCATTAATAGAAAAACCAGTATTTACAGAATACATACTAGATGTATATGCTCCATTATTATTATTAAATTTCCAATCTGTAGCCGTATCTGTAGCAGTAACCAAATCACCACCTACATTTACTCTATTACTGAATGCTTCAAAAATTATCCAATCGAAGGTAATGGTAACCGCATCGCTGCTCAAACCATCTTCGTCATCAACTGTTATAGTAACGGCATAAGGACTATTTAATTCAGCACCTGCTTCAACCGTACCTCCAATTTGACCATTAGTTGGTTCTATAACCAATCCTGGAGGAAGACCAACAGCTGTATAATTTTTATTATTTCCATCACCACCGAAAGCAATTACGGTTAAACTGCCGTCAAGTTGCTCACCAACCGGGGTTCTTTGCTCTTCTATATCTGCAACATATATAGGTGTATCTGAATCTGAAGCAACTAAAATTTCAATACCATTGATTATAGGGTTTTCTATTGCGCCATGAGCAAATACTATATCGATATTGCCATCGGTTACAGGAATTATATGACTAATCATTACTCCTTCTTCATGACCATACGTACCAGATAAATCAATATTATCCAGAGCTGGATATGTAAGCCCTTCCATCTGAACATCAAATAATCTTTGCTCGGCTTCTGAAGTACCTTCCCAGCCATTTGCCAAATATAATCTTACTTCATAGTTACCACTCTGTGTGACAGGAAATGAATATGTCATATTAGGAGCACCGGGAGCACTATCTGCTCTTTCTGTTTTAAATATATCATTTGGTGTAGTATTGGGCACACTTGCACCAGCATTGGCATCAAAAGAAAAGTTTTGATTACTGCCCGCTGTGGTCAAGTAAGTTGAATTACTACTTTGCGTATCCTCATCCCAATCAATATCACCATCTATTGCCGCAATTTGTGGTCCACCGGCATTTACTCGATATAAAACAATAGGGGAATCTGTAACGTTTACTTCGAAAGACTGCTCTATAATATTAGATTCTTCATCCGTTGCTCGTATTGTGATATTTGTTATTTCAGCGGTTCCTGGGTAATTTATAGTTAACTCATTACCGTTTATTACTGCACCAACAGCAGTATTTGAATTATCCTCAAGAGAATAAATAAGATTGGAAACACCGTCATTATCATCAAAATAATTATCTAATTCAATTACGTCATCATTTGAATTGATATATCGAGTTAAATCTGGAAGTTGAGCCACAATTGAAGGAACATTAGTACTAACTTTAAGATATTCCCAGCTTCCTTCCAACTCTACACCAGTTGTATTTGATGTACCTATAAAACCAACAGCCAAATCAGTATTTGCATTTTGTATTGCCGCTAGAGTACTACCAGTTGCAGTTATAGTCCCTAATGTTTGTTTTATTCCATTCTCTATTTTATAATCAAATCGTAAATCACCAGTAACTGGGTTAACATCTATATAAAGAAACAAATTAGAACTTGGTCTGTCCACTTCTGCTAATGGTAAGAAAAGTGCATTTGCCGTATCAAGAACATCATTTACTTCTTGAATAGCCGATAATCCATCTTGTGTGATAACAAATTGAACAAAATTATCTTGAAAACCTGTACCTAGAAAAAGTCCTAATTCCCCTCCTACAGCACTAGTATTGCCATAAAGTTGCAAATTACTATCAAAATTCTTCATCCAAGTCTCAATAGTAAAATTACCCGTCGCGTTGCTAACCTGCACCCCCATCTGGTAAGCTTTTTCTTGATCATTTGAAGTTCCTTTTGCTGTACCCCAACGCATATGTGAAGTCATTATACCTGGAGCACCTCCAAGTACATCATTATCGTTAGGTTCATTGGGATCATAAGGATCCCCTTCTTCAGCACGTCTATCAATCCAATCCAACCAATTTGGTCCAGTATTACCATTATTCATAAGACCAGTCATACCCAAACCAAAAATACCTCCAATACCTTGTTGGTCATTAAGTAAATCGTTCTGTATTGGTAATGTGAAGGCATCGCTACCACCAGATTCTGGATCTCCCAACTGAAAAGGATCATCACTGTCTGCTATACCGTCATTATCATCATCAGAATCATTAAGGTTAGAAATAAAAGGAGCTCCTGCAGATTTATCAAAATCATCGGGTTGCGAACCTCCATTACATGGTTCAGTTCCATTATCCACCTCATCCTGATTTGTATATCCATCATTGTCATAATCAGCCAAAGGATCATAAAGAGGATCGGCAGGATCTATACAGTCTATAGCATCCGCAGGTTCAATAATAATTAAACTACCATTTAAAGTACCGGTCCAAATTGTACCCGGAAAAATATCCCCTTCACCTTGAGCTGTTAATCCCAATGCATTTCCTCCTATTCCTGTT
Organism: Maribacter sp. 1_2014MBL_MicDiv; assembly: GCF_001865655.1. Lineage (NCBI taxonomy): Bacteria > Pseudomonadati > Bacteroidota > Flavobacteriia > Flavobacteriales > Flavobacteriaceae > Maribacter > Maribacter sp. 1_2014MBL_MicDiv. The sequence goes on along the minus strand of NZ_CP011318.1, from coordinate 3,578,122 downwards.
ATAAAGTTATTTGATAGAGTTTCAAGACTACCATCCGGCTCTAACTCAACTCTTCTTATAACTCCCGTATTTACTCCGGCCAACAAATCACCTTCCATAGCACCGTCAAAATTGCCAGAGGTGTACTCAACTATTGCATTTGTATTGGTTCCCCAACCTGTAATTATTGCATCAACAGGACCTTCTGGATTTGGCAATCCCGGCCCTCGCCAATCTCCTTCTACAGGGTTAGCTAAATTTACAGGAACCGGCGGCCAATCTGCAGGAAGTGCTTCTGCAGTATTTGCTGTGGTATTTGGATCAGAACCATCTGCATTAGGGTCGTAAGTTTTAGTTCTGAAAAAAGCATTTGTTCCGTCATCTGTATATAATCCAGCACTGACAGGATTGGCTCTAATTGGGTTAGGATGACCACCGTAATAAGATCCAAATGTATAATTTTGAACATCGCTTGTTATAAGTTCTAAGTGGTCAAGGTTATTTATGTACTCACCATCTGGAGCAGGATTACTAATACCTCCCCCACCAGTTTCATTTGGATCATAGTCATTGTTGACAAAAGCTGTACCCTCGTTAACAGGAAATCCTCCCCAGCCAACATTAGCGCCGTTATCCGTTATATAAACTGCTCCAGTTTGAGTAATCACCAAATCGTATGCATTCCTATATCCTGGAGAAAAAATTTGAACAGGTCCACCTGGGACTAATTTAGCTTGATTAAGGCCGTCATTCCCACCAAATGGATCATTTATATCTACCCCATCGTAAGTTGGGTCGTTAGGATCTTCTATTCCATTTGCATTATTTCTAGTAGGATCATCAACGGTAGGTAAATCATATATAAAATTTCTACCATCACTGTCAGTTAAAATAGGTAAGGCATCCAATGCAGTTAAATTAATTGATAATACAGCACCGGAAAGAGCATATTCAGTTATAAATGCGAAATTATTAGAAGGCCCCCCACCATTTGTATGTCCACCTTGAGCTACCAATAAATAATCGATTCCGCCAATAGTGATAAATTGTATACCATTAGTAGCATGGTTTTCTTCTGACCTTGGTAACCCACGAACAATATCTACCGCTGTCCAGACCGAGCCAGTTTTCGTTATGCGAGTAATAATTCCCGAATTGGTATCTAGATTAGTATCTCCCTTATTGGTATCTCCTCCGATACGGATATCACTAGAAGAAACATAAATAATTGGATTCTGAGCCGTGCCAACTACTCTAATTCCCGTAGTCTCTCTTGCTGTTAAACTACTAACTGTACCATCATCATTATGGTTCTGAATATCAGTTATTGAATTTAGAATTTCCATATCTGTTACGATATAACTATTCGCGGCCTGCTTGTCTACTGTTAAAATCTTTATAGCCCCTGTATATTCAGCTACATAGAGCTTTCCATCAGGACCAAATTCCAATGCAGTAATACCAGAATCGAATGAATCAAATCCATTAACATCTAATGTACTTTGATCAAAATTGATTTGTGCATTCATCTGGGAAAGCCCTATGACGAATAGCATAAAAACATTTAATAAAAAAGATTTGAAGTAATTATGTTTCATATTCTTAGAGAATAAAGTGATACTAATATGATACCGGTCCCCCCGATATTTTAATTTTAAAACAAATATAATTTAATAACACCTTTGAGTATTAATACCCTACCAATATTCGTTTAAACATGATTGTTACTCGATAAAGTACAGAAATAAAAAACATAAGGAATAGCGAGAAAAAACCCACAATCTATCTAACAAAAACAAATCCAAATTATACAAAATAGAACACAATCAACAACAAAGACGTAAAACTCTTACTAATAGATAATTGCCTCCATATTTGATTTAATAATTTTTCGATTAAATCCATAAAAAAAAGCCGTTAAACGGCTTTTTTTTATAATTCACTCTTTTTAAGAAATGCGGTACTTGAAAATAACAATTTCTATAAGTTTAAAATTTCCACCACTTTTTAGAGTTTTTGCCATATCCATAGCCGTATTTTCCGCCATAACCTAAGCTATCTAGACTTACGTCATTAACAATAAAAGACACTCCTTTAAGCTTACCTTCATCACGTAAATTCAATGGAAATTTAACCGCACTTTCATCGGTCACGCCCGCCCTAGTCACATAAATAATATGATTAGCATATGGTGCAATTAACAACGTATCACTTACTACCATCATTGGAGCAGTATCCACTATAACATAGTCATACATTTCAGAAACTTCTGATAATAATTCCTCAATTTTTGAACTCATTAACAATTCTGCAGGGTTTGGTGGTATCTTACCTGAATAGATAACATCTATAGTATTATGATGTACCAACATAGGTTTAATGATATCCTTAACACTAATAGTATCATCTAAAAGAAACTCTGTTAAACCAACATCTTTATTCCTAGAAGGTGTTTTTAGTTTATTTACCGAATCACCTGAAAAAAAAGTATATAATTTTGGATTTCTTATATCTGCTCCAACTAGTAGTACTTTTTTATCAGTACTAGCCAATATCATTGATAGATTGGAAGACAAGAACGTTTTACCTTCACCAGGAGTGCTTGAAGTTATATAAATAACATTGTTCTTATTTTTATCCGTTGCAAGTTTTGTCTTTATTAAAAAGTCTAAATTTGTACGAATAATTCGTAAGGCCTCTGCTAATACAGAACGATCATCATTAATAATAATCTTGCTGTCTTTTTTAGTGAGTCTAGGTAACTCTCCTAATACAGGAATATCTTTAGTGAACTTTTCTAAACTATGTTTGTTATGAATTTTGGTATCTAATAAATCTTTTCCATAAATTACACCAAACGGTAAAAGTAAACCCAACATCAAAGCTGCCAAATAGGTAATAGCCTTTTTAGGTTTTACTGGTGTTGGACTCGAAACATATGCTTTATCAATTATATTTGATTTAGGTAAAGCAGATGCAAAAGCTATCTGAGACTCCTCTCTTTTTTGCAATAAATACAAATACAAAGACTCTGTAGTTTCTTGTTTTCTCGTAATATTTCTTAATTCCCTTTGATTTTCTGGAGCAGAATAAATGGTACCCTGAATTCTTCCTAACTGACTTTGTAGTGTACTAACATTCATCCCAACATTCCGTTCAAGGGAACTTAAACTTGATTGTATGGTATTTTTGATGCCGTCTAATTGCTCATCAAGGTTAATGATCATCGGGTTTTGTTCATTAGAACTTTTCAATAGCCTTTTTCTCTCAGCAACTAACGTATTATATTGAACCGTAGCTTGGTTTAAGGCCGCGCTACCTACATCAACCACAGGCATTTCATCATAACCAACTTCACCAGACACATAATCTTTTAGACCGCTTACCATTTGTAACTGCACCTTGGCATTCTCTAAATTTTGGCGACTTCCAGCACTAACCTGAACTGCTGCGCCAACCTCTATGCCCGAACCGGTCATACCTTTTTCGGTCAATAATTCCTGAGCATCTTTATCAACAGTTGTTAATGTACCCGAGATTAGCTGGATTCGGTTATTAATAAAATCAGAAGTAGTATCGGCTATACGTTTTTTTTCTTCAATTGCATTTCTATTATAAACCTCAATTAACTTATCTATAACATCTTTTGCCTTTTTTGGTAAAGCACTGGTCATTGATACATCTAGGATATTTGAAAACTCAGCACTGACCGATATATTAACATTAGTTTTAAAGGATGTCGCAACCTTCTCCACAGGACTGATCGAAATTTGATATCTTTTTCCAATTAAACTCTTTGGATCTTTCAAATTAGGGGTAATAACCATATTACCAATTGGTGTAGAAATTCCATTACCAAATGAATAAATCTTAGAGGGTAGATTTTCATCCTCAGTAAAACCAAAGGTATTACCTGAAGAAAACTCTATAAAAAAACTATAATCAGCATTGTAAATTGTAGAATCAGCGGCAATAAAATTCACCTTTACAGGTGGGTTAGAATATACCTCGGAATTTATAATATTTCCTAAGGCCATAATTTTTACGTTAGCTCCTAATTCCTTAACAACCTCAATAAAATTTGATCTAGACGCCAATATTTCAATTTCATCTTCCACCTGTTTAGATGAGCCTCCCAAAACTCCAAGGTCTTGAAAAATACTCATCTCACTTCCTGCATTTTTTTCTTGAACAATCTGTATTTGGGATTTTACAGCATATTCAGGTATTGTATATCTAATATTTATATAAGCAATGGCCAAGGCTATAAAGCTACATAAAACAAACCATTTCCAATGTTTTATGTAGGTGAAAATAATATTCTTTAAATCTTCTTTTTTCTCGGAAAAAGTCATAGCAAATTATTGAAATGGGGGTTGAAATTTTTATCTAACAAGAATTAGGGCAGTCGTAATCAATAAAGAAGCTACCGAAATCGCTATACTGGCTCTATTATCCAGTGAAGATGTTTTTATTGCAGAATTGTTCGGTTCAACATAAACCACGTCATTCTGCGTCAAATAATATACTGGTGAATTCAAAGCTTCTTTAGTAGTCAAATCAATTCTGGTATACACTTTAGTCCCGTTAAAATCACGTATGACCAAAACATTTTTTCGCATACCCTTAATATTTAAGTCATTAGCTAATCCTATAGCCTCTAATACCGTGATTTGTTCTCCATTTACAGGATATGTCCCTGGGGAATTTACGTTACCTAAAACTGTAACTGTAAAATTTACCAATCTAATATTTATAATAGGATCTTTAAGGTATGGTTGTAATTTTTCTTTCAATAGATTTTTGGTTTCCTCTGGTGTTAAGCCCACTATTTTAATTTCACCTAAAACAGGAAAATCTATATTTCCATTTTTATCAATAATATAGTCTAACTGTTCTGGTCTAGAACCATTTGCCATTACACCTTTAAAAACGTTAAAAGGCAAACTTGCTTCCGAATCCAATGTAGAAACATTTATTGATATGACATCATCAATTTTAAAGGTATTCACATGAGAATTATCACTAATTATTGTTTCGTATTCTTGAGCGTCTTGAAAATACACAACATCTTGTTTTGATGCACAAGAGGTGAAAAATACACCAATAATGAACAATAATAAATAATGATTAATTTTTGGTTTCAATGATTTCATTTTATTAATAAATGTTAGTAATGGTTATTGTTATAATTGTTAAGGCTGTACTATTTTTAATGTCGTTTTACCCTGGGAATCAACATCACTTCCAGTTTTATCCAACTCACAAAAATCTGAATTTTTTGATACGTATTCCGGAACAATTTCTTTCATTAATTTTACCGTATTACCGCTAAAAAACATATTGGTAATACAAAGCTCGTCAATTTTTGACCTAACCTTAGCGTATTCCACATCACGTACCTTACTTATCTTAATTTTTTGATGATAAGTTGGCAAGGTATTTTCGCCATTAGCCAATAGCTCTTCATACAACTTTTCACCAGGTCTCAATCCGGTAATCTTAATATCGATATCTTCTGGATACCTTAAACCAGATAGCTTTATCATATTTTTAGCTAAATCGAAAATTTTAACCGACTCACCCATATCAAATATGAATATTTCACCACCATCACCCATAGCCCCAGCTTCTAAAACTAATTGTGACGCTTCGGGTATTGTCATAAAATAACGTGTAATATCTTTATGGGTCAAAGTTAACGGACCTCCTTTTTCTATTTGCTTTCTAAATAATGGTATAACCGAACCATTTGAACCCAGTACGTTACCAAACCTAGTTGTTATAAACTTTGTTTTGTTTTCTTTCTGCATACAACTAATATACATTTCTGCTATACGCTTTGTAGCCCCCATAACATTGGTTGGGTTAACTGCTTTATCAGTTGAAACGAATACGAATTTTTCAACACCATGTATTACAGAAAGGTCAGCTACATTTTTTGTTCCTCCTATATTAATCTTAATCGCTTCATAAGAATTATATTCCATTAACGGAACATGCTTATATGCTGCAGCGTGAAAAACTATGTTTGGTCTATGCTCATTAAAAAGAGCATTCATTCTATTTTTATCTCTAATATCAGTAACGATAGGAATAAAATTATGAAAGCCGTTTTGTTTTAATTCTTGCTGAAGATCATAAAGTGCCGATTCAGCAGAATCCAATACAATTAAAGATTTGTATGAATAATTACAGATTTGACGTACAATTTCACTACCAATAGATCCAGCTCCACCAGTTACCATTATTGACTTATTCATCAACTCCATGGCAATTTTACTATTTTTGATCGTTATTGGTGCGCGATCAAGTAAATCTTCTATTTGTACTTGTTTTATTTGAGATACCTTTAATTCCCCATTTATCCAATCTTCAATTGGCGGAACAATTTTTACGATAATGGGTAGGTCCACCAAACCTTCAACGGTTTTACGTAATTTCCTAGAATCTATATTCTGAATAGAAAAAATAATTTCCGAAATATTGTTTTTAACTATAAATGCTTCAGTAAGAGACTTTCTTCCAAAAACAGGCACACCATTAATATTCTTTCCAATTTTTTTGGCATCCCTATCGATGTAGCCAACAACCTTATACCTACTTTTAGAATGACTGGTCATTGCTCCATGAGTTAAAACTCCCGATTCACCAGCACCATAAATTAATACGTTTTTATTAGCTTTTAAGCTACCGTTCATTTTATGATACATTGATTTAAAAGCATATCTTGTAGCTGTTAGAACAATAAAGGTTATTAAGCTATTAATAATTATTATTGACAATGGAACGGTAAAACTATCTATAAAATTGACCTGTCTATTACCAATTACAATAAAAATAAGTATGATACTGGATAAGCAGACCGCATTAAAAATATTGTACACATCCCTTACACCGGTATGCCTAACGACGCCCTTATAAGAGCCCACAATTAAAAAGGACAACAATGCAGTTAAAATTACCAAAGGTAACTGCACCAACAAATTTTGCACATCAAAATTAAAAGTCAGGTTAAATCTTATTAAATAAGACAATACAAATGATAGCCCTACAGTAAGTAAGTCTATACATAGTACTAGCCATTTTGAGGCATAACGTTGTGATGAAGAAGTAAAATATCTCAGTATCATAACCATATTTTTTTAATACAATCTGTAACTCTTTGTAAATCATTTTGACTTAGATTACTACCACTAGGCAAACAAAGTCCTCTATTAAATAAAGATTCTGAAGTTCCATCTAAGAACTTTTTATAATGAGTAAAAACAGGTTGCATGTGCAAAGGTTTCCACAAAGGTCTTGATTCAATATTTTCATCAAGCAAAGCTAATCGTATACTTTCTCGTTTTTCATAAGACGGAGTCAACATACAACTTAGCCATCTATTAGAAAAATACCCTTCTGGCTCCTTTAAAAATTCAATTTCCTTAATATTAGACAATTCATGTTCATAATACTCATGATTTTGCCTACGAGCATCTACCCTATCTTGAAGTACTTCCATTTGACCGCGCCCAATACCAGCCAAAACATTACTCATCCTATAATTATATCCAACATTTGAATGTTGGTAATGGGGTGCTTCATCTCTGGCTTGAGTTGCCAAAAATATAGCTCTATCCGTATAATTTTTATTTTCCGACACTAAGGCCCCGCCACCAGATGTTGTAATTATTTTATTTCCATTAAAAGATAGCACACCGATATCTCCAAAAGTTCCACAAGCTTTCCCCATGTAAGAACTCCCTAACGCCTCTGCGCTATCTTCTAAAATTGGAATATCAAATTCATTGGCAATGGCTTGAATTTCTTTTACCTTATATGGCATTCCATAGAGATGTACAGCTACAATTGCCTTTGGTTTCTTTTTCTCAGTAATTCTACTTTCAATTGCTTTTCTAAGTAATGATGGCGACATATTCCAGGTATCTGGCTCACTATCCACAAAAACTGGTGTAGCCCCTAAATACATAATTGGGTTGGCAGATGCTGAAAAAGTAAAACTTTGGCACAATACTTCATCACCCCTAGTTACACCCAAAAGTTGTAATCCTAAATGAAGAGCTGCAGTTCCAGAACTCAAAGCAGCAACATTAATTTTATTCCCTAAGGAATTACTTATGGCAAATTCAAAAGCATTAACGTTAGGTCCTAATGGTGCTATCCAATTAGTTTCAAAGGCTTCATTAACATAATTCTGTTCCGACCCACCCATATGAGGAGAGGATAACCATATTTTTTCCTTTTTATCTACCACTATTATCTTTTAATATTTAAGTAAATGTACACTAACTTATAGCCAAACGTATAACTGCAATATTATAATTCGTTTAATCTTAAAAATTAATCGTTAAATTACTTTAAGAAATACTTTTAAAGTATATTCTTACGTTTTACCGAAATACCTTATTTAGCACAATATAAATCCCAATGCAGTCAACTCCATTCTGTTAGTACATTACGGCTCTATTTTCTAAATAAATCTTATCCAATTACTATCACCAAAGTAATTATACCCTATTATATGTGGTAAAATCTTTGTGATCTCTCTTGTACAAATCATCAGAAGGTAATGACTTAAAATACTCATAAGTCTTTTTCATTCCCTCCTCTCTTAATACCTTAGGCTCCCAATTTAAAATTTCCTTGGCTTTAGAAATATCAGGTTGACGTTGCATGGGATCATCCTGAGGCAATGGTTTAAATATGACTTTTTGAGATGTACCGGTTAACTTAATAATTTCCTCTGCAAAATCTTTAATTGTTATTTCATGAGGATTACCAATATTAATAGGTTGGTCATAATCACTTAACAATAACCTATAAATACCCTCAACTTCATCATCTACATAACAAAAAGACCTTGTTTGATCCCCTTTACCAAAAACTGTCAAATCCTCACCTCTTAATGCCTGACCAATAAATGCAGGTATAACACGACCATCATTTAGTCGCATTCTTGGTCCGTAGGTATTAAAGATTCTTACAATTCTTGTTTCTACTCCATGAAATCTATTGTATGCCATTGTTATAGACTCCATAAAACGTTTTGCTTCATCATACACGCCACGTGGTCCAATAGTATTTACGTTACCATAATACTCTTCAGTCTGAGGGTGCACTAAAGGATCACCATAAATTTCGGAAGTCGATGCTATCAAAATTCTTGCATTCTTTTCTTTTGCTAAACCCAATAAGTTATGGGTGCCCATTGCACCTACCTTTAATGTTTGAATAGGAATTTTCAAATAATCAATTGGGCTTGCCGGTGAAGCAAAATGTAAAATATAATCCAGATCCCCAGCTATGTGAACGAATTTAGTAACATCATGATGAAAAAATTCAAATTGTTCTAAGTGAAACAAATGCTCTAAATTCTTGATATCTCCTGTAATGAGATTATCCATAGCTATGACATGATAGCCTTCTTTTATAAAACGGTCGCAGAGATGTGATCCTAAAAATCCAGCCCCACCAGTAATTAAAACTTTTTTCAAAATATTGTTATTTAGATCTTACGAATATAGGTCAATGATAGTAAGCACAAAAAATGATTATAGAAAATACTTTCAAATTCAAAATTATCAGATGAAATCATACTAAACCATCAAAAATGTAGTTCATCATATGGATGATGATAATTTTCGTTGAACCACACACATCATTAACTAATTAAATAACGTCTTATTATTAATTTTTTAAAAAAAACGTAAAAACTATTAAATCATCCCTTTAACGACTAAATAATACTTAATCATTTATCTTTGCAAATTTTGCAGAAATTTCAATTTAAAAATATGAAAAAAATTACACATATATGCTGTATTGGCGCCGGTTACGTAGGCGGCCCTACCATGTCAGTTATTGCAAGTCAATGTCCTAATATTAAAGTTACCGTTGTAGATATCAATCAACAAAGAATTGATAGCTGGAATGATGACAACCTAGACAACCTTCCTATTTTTGAGCCTGGCTTGAAGGAAATTGTTGGTAAAGCAAGAAACATGAATCTATTTTTTTCAACAGAAGTTGACAAAGCAATTGATGAAGCACAGATTATCTTTATTTCGGTAAACACGCCTACCAAAACTTATGGTAAAGGAAAAGGACAAGCTGCGGATTTAAAGTTTGTGGAACTTTGCGCAAGAAATATAGCTAAGGTAGCTAAAGATGATAAAATTGTAGTAGAAAAATCAACCCTACCTGTACGTACGGCTAGTGCTATAAAAAGTATTTTACAACATACTGGTAATAAAGTGAATTTTGAAATATTGTCCAACCCGGAGTTTTTAGCGGAAGGAACAGCAATTGAAGATCTTTTAAACGCTGATAGAGTATTAATTGGTGGAGATGACACCCCATCTGGTCAAGAGGCCAAAGATACTTTAAGTTCCATTTATGAACATTGGCTTCCAAAAGAACGTATATTACAAACAAATGTTTGGTCTTCTGAGCTTTCAAAACTAGTTGCCAATGCTTTTCTAGCGCAAAGAGTATCATCAATAAACACCATATCTGCACTCTGTGAAAAGACTGATGCAAATATCCAGGAAATTTCCAGGGCCATAGGTTACGATAGTCGTATTGGATCTAAATTCCTGAACGCCTCTGTAGGTTTTGGAGGATCTTGTTTTCAAAAAGACATTTTAAACTTAGTATATATTGCTCGTTCTTATGGCCTAACTGAAGTTGCTGACTATTGGGAACAGGTTATCATTGCCAATGACTATCAAAAAAGTCGTTTTGCTGAACATATTATTTCTTCTCTATATAACACTATATCTGGCAAAAAAATTGTATTATATGGTTGGGCGTTTAAAAAAGACACCAATGACACTAGAGAGTCACCAGCGATTGCGGTTGCGGATGCCTTATTAGACGAAAACGCAGAAATTATAGTATATGACCCAAAGGTAACTGCAGATAGAATATATGCAGATTTAGATTATCTAGGTACGCGTTCTTCAGAAGAAAATAGAAAATTATTAACGGTATGTAACGACCCTATGGACGCTACAAAAGAAGCACACGCTATAGCTATATTAACAGAATGGGACGAGTTTAAAAACTATGATTGGAAAAGCATTCATGAACAAATGTTAAAGCCAGCATTCGTTTTTGACGGAAGACGTTTATTAGATAAAGAAAAAATGGATTCATTAGGCTTTAATTATTACAAAATAGGGCAATCATGAAAATCCTAGTTACAGGTGCTGCCGGATTCATTGGTTTTTTTGTTGCTAAAACACTTTTAGAAAGAGGACACACAGTTGTTGGTTTAGACAATATCAACGATTACTATGATGTAAATCTTAAATATGACCGATTAAAAGAGTTAGGAGTCAATAAAAATGAGGCTGAAATATATAACAGTATTTCACTAAGTAATAAAGACTCCAAATTTTCTTTTATTCGTTTAAACTTAGAAGACCGTGAAAATCTCCCTGTATTATTTAAAAAAGAAGCATTTGACAAAGTTTGTAATTTAGCGGCGCAGGCCGGTATACGTTATAGTTTAGAAAATCCCGAAGCTTATATTGACAGTAACGTGGTAGGTTTTTTAAATATTCTGGAATGTTGTCGTAATAGTGCCATTAAACATTTGGTTTACGCCAGTAGTTCTAGCGTTTATGGAAGTAATGAAAAAGTACCCTTTAAGACAACGGATCAGGTAGACCATCCTATTAGTCTATATGCGGCAACCAAAAAGAGTAATGAGCTTATGGCTTACACCTACAGCCATCTTTACGATTTTTACACGACAGGACTCCGCTTTTTTACAGTATACGGTCCCTGGGGTAGACCAGATATGGCATACTTCTCTTTTACAGAAAAAATTATTGAGAACCAACCGATCAATGTTTATAATAATGGACAACATGCTAGAGATTTCACTTACATAGATGATATTGTAAACGGTTTAATTCTTGTATTGGAAAAAGAGTATAAACCTAATTTTGCAACACCAAGCAATTCTTCCATTTATAACATTGGCAAAGGAACTCCTGTTAAATTAATGGATTTTATTAATGAAATTGCATCAAATTTAGATAAGGAAGTGCAAACATTGATGATGCCAATGCAAGCGGGGGATGTACATACTACATGGGCGGACACCACTGAGTTGAAAACAAATTATGACTATTTAGCAGAAATAAATTTAGAGCAAGGAGTTAAGCGATTTATAGATTGGTACCGCTCCTACAAAAAATAAAATCATTTCCAATAAGATTGTACCAAATAATAGTTTAATAAGTCTTAATTTTATTCTTAGAAATTTTATAATCGAATAAATGAAAATAGGAATTATTGGTTTGGGATATGTTGGTTTACCATTAGCTGCACTATGTGCACAAAAATATAATGTGGTTGGTTTTGACATAAACAAAAAAAGAGTCGATGAGATTAATTCAGGAAATGACCTTACACTTGAGCTGACTAGTTTTGATTTAAATAGTGTGCTTAAACCAAAATCTAAAATAAAAGATCAAGGTTTGTTTTGCACCACCAACATAGGTGATTTAGAAGACTGTACCTGTTACATTGTTACAGTGCCTACACCCGTAGATGAAACTAAAAGACCTGTTTTCACACCCCTAATAATGGCAAGCGTATCTGTAGGAAAAGTTCTAAAAAAAGATGACATTGTTATTTATGAATCTACCGTTTACCCTGGAGCTACAGAAGAAATTTGTGTTCCAGAGTTAGAAAAATCAAGCGGACTAGTTTTTAACAAAGATTTTTACGTTGGTTATTCCCCAGAGAGAATAAATCCTGGGGATAAGATGCATACTGTAGAAAAAATATTGAAAGTCACTTCAGGTTCAACACCTGAAACCGCAAAAATAGTAGATGACCTTTACGCTTCAGTCATTAAAGCTGGCACACATTTGGCACCAACAATTAAGGTAGCAGAAGCCTCAAAAGTAATAGAAAATACTCAGCGAGATATCAATATTGCCTTCATGAACGAACTAGCTAAAATATTTCATTTATTGGGCATTGATACTAATGATGTACTTAAAGCAGCTGGAACTAAATGGAACTTTCTACCCTTTAAACCTGGTTTAGTAGGCGGGCACTGTATAGGTGTAGACCCATACTATTTAGCACAAAAAGCGCAAGAAAATGGTTATAATCCAGATTTAATCCTAGCAGGTAGACGCATTAATGATGGTATGGGCGAATATTTAAGCTTACAAATCATTAAATTAATGTTGAAACATGATTTGGCAGTTAAGGATTCTAAAGTATTGATTATGGGAATAACTTTTAAGGAAGATTGTCCTGATATAAGGAATACTAAAGTTGTAGACATGATTAGAAGTCTTCAAGATTATAGAGTAAACACCACTATTTATGACCCTTGGGCAGAGCCCGAGGAAGTTCAGCTAGAATATGGATTAACAACAACTCAAAAAATGCCTACCGGTTTATATGATGTTGTAATACTTGCAGTTGCACATAAAGAATATATTAATATTAATGTACAAGATTTAATAAAAGATAATGGTGTCATATATGATATAAAAGGAGTTCTACCCGGAAAAACACATGGAAGATTGTAATTTACAATCATAGCATTTTTAATAATATCAAATGAGAACTTTTTTAAAAGGTTTTGATGACACAATATTTAAAAGTGTTTTTTACATCTTCTTGATTTCTTCATCAACAGATTTGTTCTTAAGTAAAGTAGGAATACCCTTTAATTAATAATAGTAAAAAGTAGTTTTCCTTATTTTATCTGTAGCACAATTACTTTTTTAAAAAAGAAAATATAAAATTTATTAAACCCTAGGTACTAACTAAATGACTTAAAAAGTTTCCTTACCAAAAAATGTTGGTAGAAAATATAATTACACTAAAGTTAAAGCTTGTATGGAATCTCATTTTCATACAAGCTTTTTTTTTAACATTGAAGAATAGTTAAAACATAATAATCTTTAGTGTCAACAAAATCATTTATCAAGTCAATAAATTTCTTCAATTTCTTATAAAGATGTTAACAAAAATGGTATTTGGTCGAATAAAATCACAAAAAAGTGTATTTCATCGAACAAAAACATCCAATAAACCGACTTTCAGCGTACCAAAAGGGTTGCAAATAAAAATCCAATTAATTTATAAGGTATTTACCTTTAATCGATTAATATGACATTTAACAAATAAAAAATCATTCATTTCGTTAAACTAACATGTACCCCAAAGCATAACATGCAGTTCATCGAAAAAAATGGTTATTTCATCGAACAGCTAAATAATTAGATTATTATTGTAACCCAAATAGTATTTATTTTAATTCAAAAGCAAAGTACCTACTTATGTCAAAGTTCCTAAGATTTTTTTCAAAATTGACCCTGTCATTTTTTGCATTATTCACACTATTTTCTTGCAGTAAAGATGCAGACCTTTTATCAGAGTATGTCATTAATAAAAATGATGATCAACAAAGTTTAACCATATTAACCAATGATAGTTTTTTTATGGCTGCTGGTCAAAATACTATTTTAATGGATGTGTTGAACAATGATAATTTAAGTGCAAATGTAAATGTTACAATTATAGAAACATCTGCACCATTAAACGGAATTGTCACAATAAATGATGATAATACTTTAACCTATAGGACTGGAGAAACAATCCCTGAGGAAACCACACCTGAGGAAACAATCCCTGAGGAAACCACACCTGAGGAAACCACACCTGAGGAAACCACACCTGAGGAAACAACTTCAGAGGATGATAATACACCAGAAGAACAATCTACGACAGAAGATACTTTCACCTATACTGCAGAAGTAGTAGATGAAGAAACTGGCACAGTGACCGTTGAAGAAGCAATTGTTACAGTAACTAACAGCGAAAATATACTTCCTACTACTGGAGATAATGTTTATTATGTTACCACTGAAGGAAAAAGTTCAAATAATGGAAAATCAGAACAGTCAGCCTGGGACATAGAACATGGCTTTAAAGCAGCGAAAGCAGGTGATATCATATATATAAAGGCCGGTGTTTATTCAGATTTTGAAATCGAACAGAGTGATAATGGAACAATTGACAATCCTATCAAATTTATTGGCTATAATTCGACACCAGGAGATATTAATGCAGATGCCCAAAAAGATTACACCTTGGGCACACAGACAATCAAAGTCATGTCAAGTTTTTCATATGGTGACTCAGTTGATTCAACAAAAATGCCTTTGATTAGAGAAAGTAGATCAGGTGATATCGGTTTAGGCACAGCTTTAACAATTAGAGGGTCTTATGTACATCTTTCAAATATTCAAACTTTATATTATGAAAATGGATTATACAATCACGGAAATTTTAATGTATTCAAAAATTTGATTCACGTTGATTTAGGTGATTTAAGCAAAGATGTAAGGGATGGTAATGGAGTCTACAACTATGGAGACAATTGTTCTTATAAGAATATTTATGTAGAGAACGCTGCAGACCAAGGCTTTTCCATTAAAGGCAATAATAGTACTTTTGATGCTATTTCAGTCGTTGCCGACAATACGATTAATTCAACTGATTATTATTTCCTATTTCAAGAAGGCCACGATAACTATGCTACAAATATTTATAATTTTAGAAAAGGAAATTTACAACATCGAGGACATGGAATTACTTACAAAACACCTTATGAATGTTATAATAATACTGTGGACAAATTCATAATAGATAATACTAGAGCTGAGGTTCAATTTCCAGGCGTACATGATAATACGTTAAAAAATGGATATATCATACAAACTGCCAGCTCCACAACAGGAGGAGGGTTAAGATTGGCAAATGGTTCCTACGATAATACATATAGTAATATTTTTATTGAAAATAGCACAATATTTTTTATGGATTGGGATGATGGTCTGGCAGGTGACAGTGATGTAGATTCATCCGATGGAAATGTTTTTAACCAGATAACAGTTATTAATGCCAAGGATTGTGTAGCATTCAACCATTACGGAAATGGTTTAACCGATAGCAGTGCAGACAATAATACTTTTTATAATTGTACTTTCTATAATAACACTTACATGTTTGAAACTAGTAGAAAAAATACAAATTCGAAATTTATAAATTGTATTTTTTCTGATATTTCAAGATTTTCACATACAGCCACAGGTTATACTGAACAGAATTTAGATGTTTCAATAGTAAACTCCAACGTTTTTGAAATTGGTTTTACATCTCCGGAGGTAAATACTTTATTAAATCTTGAACCACAATTCGTAAATCCTTCATCTAAAAATTTTGCCTTAAAAAGCACAAGTGGCTTAAAGTCGGTAGGAGTTGCTACACCTTTCCTAGATGCTGGTAATGATTTAGGGTCTTTTCAAAATTAAATCAATAGTAAAAAATACAATCAAGATCTACATCCAATAATATATAATTAAATCAAGTCATAGTAGAATTTACTGTCCTTTTATCCAGTAAATTTACTTTTCACATGTTTTACCTAGTTTCTTGTATTATAAATAAAGATATTTACGCTTTATTATAATTATACTTCATAGTATAATTATAATAAAGCAATTTTTATGAATAGAGAACGTTGATAGAAAGTGTTATCGGACAAAATGGTGCCTACTGTAGTGGATTCTAATTTAAAAAGTATAATACAGCATATGGGTTATGAAGGCATTTATGTTAGCAACTTTAAATAACCTGAAAGGACCATGAAAAAAAACCAATTTGGGAAAAATTTACAAGTTCGGTTGGCAACATAAAACAGAAATTGATAACGGTATTAAAATTTTTTATTAATGGTATCTTTTAAAAAAATCTATTTCTTTAATTCCAAATTCATAATCGATAGATGAGTTTTGGAAAAAAAATGTTTCACGGTCTAGCATGGAGCGCCTTCGACCGTGTTTCAATGCAAATTGTCCAATTTTTTATAGGTATTATATTAGCAAGAATATTGACACCTAAAGAATATGGCGTAATCGGTATTCTCTTAGTCTTTATTGCATTGGCAAATGTTTTTATCGATAGTGGATTTACCAAAGCTTTAATTCAGAAAAAGGATAGGAATGAAACTGATATTTCCACAATATTTTTCTTCAATATTGGTATAAGTATTGTTTGCTATTTGGTCCTATGGTTTGCTTCACCATTAATCTCTGAATTTTATCAAGAAACTACATTAACACCACTATTACGGGCATTAGCATTAACTTTATTAATTAATTCAGTGTATGCGGTACCCACCACTTTATTCACGATTCAATTAGATTTTAAGACCTTAACTAAAATAAATTTTATTGCAACCATCATTTCTGGTATCGTTGCGATTTATATGGCCTATAAAGGTTTTGGTGTTTGGGCGTTAATTATACAAGCCTTGACCAAATCAATATTAATGGCAATATTAGTATGGTTCTTTAGCCGATGGCGCCCACAACTAATTTTTTCTAAAAAATCATTTAAACAGCTATTTAAATTTGGATCTAACCTTCTGATTTCTTCCTTATTAAATACTTTTGTTAACAATATCTCGTCTCTCTTTATTGCTAAATTAATTAGCACTAAAGAATTGGGCTATTACACTAGAGGAACTCAATTTTCAGATTTCACATTTGGCATGGTCAACTCAATTATTGAAAGAGTTCTACTGCCTGGATTGTCTATAGTTCAAGACCAACGAGAGATACTTATTGATCATACTAGGAAAATACTAAAATCCACAGCGCTTTTAATTATTCCAATTTTTCTTTTTCTTACGGTAATGGCGAAACCAATTATTGTTATATTATTAACTGACAAGTGGCTGCCTGCCGCGCCAATCATGCAATTTTTTTGTTTAGCACGAATGATTACCATTCTTTCAGGAATCAATGTGAATTTGCTTTATGTTTTAGGAAGAACTGACTTAGCTTTAAAACAACAATATTTAAAAATCGCAATAAGAATTGTTCTTCTTTTAGTTGGGTTACAATTTGGTATCTTTTTCGTTGCACTAGGAGAGTTGATATCCACATGTATTCATTATTTCATAAATACATATTTTCCGGGGAAAATCATGAAATATGGTGCGTTTTCCCAAATCAAAGATTTAAATAAAATTATAATTGCCGGAGTTATAATGGCTGTTGCAAGCTTCACGGTTACTCAAGTATTTGAGAGTTTAATTTTGCAATTAAGTTTAGCATCTTTAATTGCCTTATTATCTTATTACGCATCCATAAAAATTCTTAAAATTCGTGAATTTAACATGATAAAAAACCAATTACTTAATTTTTTTAAATCCTAAATAAAATAATTAGGAAATGAGTAAAAATAATATTTGCTGTATATTTAACTATGCCCCACATTATAGAAGTGCTATATATAACTTAATGGATGAGGAATTAAACTGTGATTTTTATTTTGGTGATGACGTTGGAAGTCAAATTACTAAAATGAAAGTAATGGAGTTGACAGGTTTTAAAAAAACATTGAAAAGAATTCAAGTTACCAAATGGAATTACTATTGGCTAAAAGGTTCTTTAATACCAATATTTAAACCATACAAATACTATATTACTTCAGGCGGGTCAAAATATCTTAACATGTGGGTTTTATTACTAATCTCTAAATTCACAAAAAAAAAAGTAATTGCTTGGGCACATGGGATGAAAGGTAATGAAAATGGCCTAGCAAAGCGCCTTAATTATTTGTACTACTCACTATGTGATACAGTTTTATTGTATGGTGAAAGATCCAGAGATATTATGATTAAGGAAGGAATTGATTCTAAAAAATTAGTTTGCATATATAATTCCCTAGATTATGACAAGCAACTAAAGTTTCGCCAAAATCTTGGCAATACAAATATATATAAGCATCATTTTGGTAATGACCATCCTATAATTATTTATATTGGAAGGTTGCAAAAATCTAAAAAATTAGAAATTCTAATATCAATTTTGAACAAACTTTTAAATAACGGAGTTAATTGTAACCTTGTTTTCGTAGGCAAGGATTTAGGTGATAATGATTTGAAATCGAAAGTTAATGAATATGGTTTATCTAAATTTACTTGGTTTTACGGTCCCTGCTATGATGAGCAAAAAAACTCGGAGCTATTGCTAAATTCCAATTTGTGTATTTCACCTGGTCCAATTGGATTGACAGCAATACATGCGGCAAGCTATGGAGTACCGATAATCACTAATGACGATTTTTCCAATCAAATGCCTGAATTTGAAATTATCGCAAGTGGCTTAAATGGTGATTTTTTTGAAAAAGATAACGAAAACGATTTATACGAAAAAGTCAAAAAATGGCTTTTGATTAATAATGAAAAAAGAAGTGAAGCCAAAATATTTTCACATTCAATTATTGATGAAAAGTATAATCCTTATTATCAAATACAGGTATTAAAAACAGTTTTAAATTTAGAATAATGAAAATTCTTTGGGTTACAAATTCTATAATGCCTGATTTAGCAGTGGGAATGGGCGAAAAGCCAGGAGTTTTTGGAGGCTGGCAATTTGGTCTTGCTAAAGATT
This sequence comes from Maribacter sp. 1_2014MBL_MicDiv, assembly GCF_001865655.1. Taxonomy (NCBI): domain Bacteria; kingdom Pseudomonadati; phylum Bacteroidota; class Flavobacteriia; order Flavobacteriales; family Flavobacteriaceae; genus Maribacter; species Maribacter sp. 1_2014MBL_MicDiv. The sequence goes on along the minus strand of NZ_CP011318.1, from coordinate 3,558,629 downwards.
TAGCTACATCTGGTATATCTTTAACAGTAGTGACAGCTAGACCAAATAAAGATGATTTTAATATATCAAAAAATGATATAAATTATTTTTTGATAAAAAGTCAAAAATCAATAAGTAAATATGATTCTTCCTTAGAACAAAAATGGAAAGATATTATTAAAAAAGTTAAACCAGACCTTGTTCATATTCACGGTACGGAACACGCTCATGGACTCTCTTTGATAAAAGCATGTCCTGAATTAAAATATGTTATTTCAATACAAGGACTAATTAGCGTTTACGAAAGATATTATAAAGGAGGAATCACATTCTGGGAAATTATTAAATCTGTTACTTTTAGGGATTTAATTAAACAACAAACTATATGGCAATTACAAAATAGTTTTAAAAATAGGGGCAATAAAGTAGAAACAGAATATTTTTCTATTGTTAATAATGTAATAGGGCGAACTGAATGGGATAAACATCATTCATCTGTAATGAATCCAAATTCCAACTATCATTTCTGCAACGAATCCCTACGAGATTCTTTTTACTTAGAAAAAAAATGGAACATTAACAAGAAAGAAGATTTTTCAATATTTATCAGTCAAGCTGGGTATCCTATTAAAGGCATGCATCAAGTTTTGAAAGCTGTCTCTTTAATTAAAAAAGATTTTCCTTCTGTAAAAATTAAATTTGCGGGAGGCAACATTTTAGGAAGAGAATCCTCATTAATAGAAGCATTAAAGTTAAAAGGTTATGGAAAGTTTTTAAATAATTTGATAAAAAAATATGAATTACAAAATCATATTGAATATTTAGGAATTCTTTCAGAAATAGAAATGAGAAATCAATATTTAAATTCACATGTCTTTGTTTGTCCCTCTAGTATAGAAAACAGCCCGAACTCTTTAGGTGAATCTCAAATTTTAGGGGTACCATGTATATCTTCCTATGTTGGAGGTACTCCTGACATGATTCAGCATAATAAAACCGGATTTTTATATAGATTTGAAGAGGTGGAAATGCTCGCTCAATATTTAAAACAAATTTTTCTAAACGATGATATGGCTTCTGAAATTTCGACTAATGGTATTGAAGTTGCTACTTTGCGTCATGACAGAAAAACAAATTGCGTTAATCTTAAAAATATCTATAATAAAATTATAGAATTAAACATTTAAAATGAGTACAATAAAAAATATTTTAGATTTTATTTTAAGATTATACCCTAGAATTTACAACTGGTTTTTATTTAAGTTTAAGAATGTTACATTTTCAAATTACCCCAGAATTAAGGGAAAATTAATGATAACCGGTAAAGGAAGTCTAATATTGGGGGAAAATGTTAAAATTAATTCGTCTAGACGGTCAAATCATATAGGAGAAGCATCAAGAACTATTTTTAAGATAAAAAATAAAAATGCTACAATCAAAATAGGAAATAATACCGGTTTATCAAATACCACATTCGTTTGTCGAGATTCAATTGTTGTCGGGAATTATGTAAAAATTGGAGGAGGGGTTAAAATATATGATTCTGATGCACATTCTCTTAATCATTTACTAAGAATGGATTCAAGTTTAGATATTGCTATCATGAAGAAAGTTACATTGAAGGACCATTGTTTTATAGGCGCATATAGTATTATATTAAAAGGTGTAACTGTTGGTGAAAGATCAATTGTAGGAGCGGGTTCTGTTGTAACTAAATCTATACCAGATGACGAAATTTGGGGAGGTAATCCTGCAAAGTTTATCAAAAAAAATATTAACTCTTAATAAAGGACATGAATGTTTCAACTTATACTCGTAACATAGGTTTAATATATTTGGTGCCTCTTATTTTATATCTAGTTGATCCTTTTAATAAGGGATATTTATTTGGATATGCTTTAATATTGGTCATCTTGCTGAACGGGAAGAAAATGATATATAATTTAGATAGCGATTTTATATTTCTCAGCCTATTTTCAATTACATATGCAATATTTTACGCCGTTTATCCAATTAGTGGTGTACAATTAATATTCATCTATGCCCTTTTCCCTGGTTTCTTTTATTTATTTGGTAAATATTTAGTCTTGCCCAAAATGAATCCACTACATCTTGTTTTTGTACTTTTTGCCATTGGTTTTGTATTTTCTATATCATCTCTAATATCGGTGATAATCAACTTAAGAGAGGGTGGGTTCGTTCAACAAAATCGTGAAATACCTCTTTTTTGGAACGGAAAAAAGACTAAGGCCACGCTAATGGCTGCCTACCTTACTTTTAATATGTGTCTCCCTATTATTTATCTAATCAAAAAAACTAAAATATCGATATTATCACAGCTCGTAGCCGGTATAATTTTCATTACCTCATTACTAAGTGTATTTAGGTTGGGAAGTCGTACTCAGTTGATGATATGCCTACTTTCAATTGCACTAAGCTTAATATTCGTAATTCCAAAACAGACAATTAGAGCGAATACAAAATTATTATTATTCCTTTTGCTTATTTCTATCCTTGTGCTAAATTTTGTCCCCTTAGATTTAAACGCCGATTATTTTTCTGTTTTGGGCTCCCGTTTGCAGGAAAGCAGTAACACATCCAGTGCTGGAGGTCGCACCTTTTTATGGTTACAAGCACTTGAAAATTTATTTAATTACCCACTAGGATGGCAAGGACCCAACGTACGTTATGCCCATAACCTTTGGCTGGATGTAGCACGCTATGCTGGTCTCCTACCCTTTTTTCTGTTAGTGATATTCACATTACGTTCACTAAGAAATACCTATAGAGCAGTACGAAAAGCACCAAATGAATTGCTTTTAAACACAACGCTATTAATCTATTCTATAGCGTCCATGTTGATATTTTTTGTTGAACCGATTATGGAGGGGCTTTTCTTTTTGTTCACAGTCTATTGCCTATTCCAAGGCATCATTAATGCTTACTTAAAACAACCCAAATCTGAAATTGATTTACAATAGTAGTTTAAAATTTAACTTTATAATTTAAAATCAACTATTGAACCACTTCAATACAATGTAACATGCTATTCAATACTATAGAATTTTTCATATTTCTTCCCACTGTTTTTATACTTTATTGGTTTGTATTCCCTAAAAACCTAAAATTCCAAAACCTACTCATTTTAGTAAGTTCATATGTATTTTATGGTTGGTGGGACTACCGTTTTCTATCCTTGATTTTTCTTTCTACAGTTATAGACTATTTCATTGCTTTACAAATGGTTAAAAGTGATGTAGAGCGAAAACGCAAACGACTTCTAGTGGCAAGCATGGTTTTTAATTTAGGTATGCTAGGTTTTTTTAAATATTATAACTTTTTTGTAGACTCTTGGGTGAATGCTTTCCAAACCGCCGGATTTGAAATTGAGCATACTTGGACCTTACAGATTGTATTGCCCGTAGGTATTTCATTTTATACCTTCCAAACCATGTCCTATACCATAGATGTATACCGTAAAAACTTAAGACCAACAAAAGATTTTATCTCTTTTGCCTCCTTTGTTTCTTTTTTTCCACAATTGGTAGCAGGCCCTATTGAAAGGGCTACCAATCTATTGCCGCAAATCTTAAAAAACAGGACCTTTAGTTACGAAAAAGGTGTTCAGGGTCTACGATTAATTCTTTGGGGGCTTTTTAAAAAGGTAGTGATAGCAGATTCACTAGCACCCTTGGTAAACGATATTTTTGAAAATTATGGAGCTTACGATGGAGGAACACTCTTGCTAGGTGCCATTTATTTTGCTTTCCAAATTTATTGTGATTTTAGTGGGTACTCAGATATCGCTATAGGGGTTTCTAAATTGTTCGGATTTGAATTGATGTCCAACTTTAAATTTCCTTATTTCTCGAGGAATATTGGAGAATTTTGGAGAAGGTGGCATATCTCGCTATCTACTTGGTTCAGAGACTACCTTTATATACCATTAGGAGGGTCCAGAAATGGAAAATTGGCATCCTTAAAAAATATTTTCATCATTTTTATCGTTAGTGGTTTTTGGCATGGAGCCAACTGGACGTTTATGATATGGGGCCTTATACACGCCTTACTATACATACCATCCTTTATTTTCAATACCAATAGAAAATACCTAAGTTATGGTGTAGCAGAAAATAAAGTTTTGCCAACCTTAAAGGAAATTTTTCAAATGGGAACCACCTTCTTTTGTGTAACAATAGCTTGGGTGTTTTTTAGAAGTAATAGCCTGGGCGATGCATTATCATATATCTCAAAGTTGTTTTTAGATTTTCAGATGCCACAGTCCAAATTACAAGGAATCGGCTATGTCATCATTTTAATGACTTTAGAATGGGGCCTTCGTAACGATGAACGCTTAACTGTAATTTCTAAATATGTAATAGTGAGATTACTATTTTATATGTTTATTGCATTTCAAGTGTTACGTTTCTTTGGAGTGGTACAAACTGACTTTATATATTTTCAATTTTAGGAGTTCTTCAAATAACAACACCTAATCAAGTATTTAAATTACAACAGATATGAAAAAATTTTTGATAAAAACCGTAGGCTATTTAATTATTCTTATTCTTACTATAGAAGTATTTTATGGTAAAAGCCCTTCAATTTTCAGTCTTCGTAGTTTTGTTAGTTTCTCCAAGAATATAGTAAAAGGGTCTAAAAATGATAAAACTGTCTTAAATCCTGATGGAGAACCCATTGAAAACCGTAAAAACAATATAGGTTTCTATTCTCATTCAGATTTTATAGGCAAAGATAATTCGCAAAATTATGCAATCATAGGTGACTCCTTTGTAAACTCAACAGTAGTAGGCACCTACAATTCCATTGCCTATTTATTAGACGAAAGGTTAGACTCCACTACAGTATATAACTTTGGAAAAGCAGGAGGGAATATCCATGACTATTATAGAATTTATGATAAATACAATCTAAAATCTTTAAAAAAGGTATTTATTGTCCTTACCGGAACAAACGATTTATCTTACCAAGATAACAACAACTCCTTTGAAAAATCTTCATCCACTTTTATTAATCTCATACAAAGTAAGTTAGATGGTCCTAAATTATACGATGCACCTAACTATGCACTCATACGAAAAGATACTAAAAACATTGTTTACATTCTACATGATAACCTGTCAGAATCGGCAATGCGTACCAATGGTATTTCCCAGGACTTAATTGAAATACATATCGATGAAGCTATACGCTTCTCCGATGGCCATTATAAAAAAGAAGGGAATGAACGCATTGCCGACAAAATTGTATCGTATTTAAATTTAAAAATGTAATTATTGATCACTAGCAAAATTTACTGAAACCAGTCCACCTAAATACTTAATCGATTTTCATAATACACAGCGCTCTATGACCGGTATGAACGGAATCAAAGCAGACGATATCACCTTTACGGTTCATGCGGGGATGAAAATCACAACACCAATGCTTAAGCGTTTGAGACTGAAACTGCTTAAACGACTTTAAGGAGGCAAGATGCTCGACTTCGTTCGTAGTAGCATCTACTTTATAAAGGTTGGCCATTCTAGACCGGTCAGGGTAAGTATCGGTCACAAATGAACTAGATGTAATAAAACTTTGATGGCCGTCCGAATTTAAACGTGGATAAGCTATTATCTCATAGTCTTGAAGGGTTGGTTCTTTGAATAATACATGGCAATCTGTATCACCAATACGACAGAACGCAACAATTTGATTTTGATCGTTCCAAACATAATGTGACACCATATCATTGGTAGGGGCTACATAACATTTTTTTTCCTGACGATCATAACTAACCAGTCTTGAATGCCTGTTAAACGTATCGAACTCGTCTACCCAACGATGTAAAAAAGAAATATAGCGATCATCTGAAGAAAACAAAGAATGGGTTACATAATGGAAACACTCCTCAAAACCCTCTGCTAACTCCCCTACCTTGGTAAGTTCCATTAGACTTATTAACATTTCCTTTTGCCCGGTTTCTAGATTTCCTATAAAAAGACCTGTTTGCTCTGGCATTTTCTCGGAAATGTAGTGGTCAACTTGTGTAATACCGGCATAACCGTATCCTGGCATGTAGCGTTCCAACCTACCATAATTAAAAGTAGATGCATACACACCATCATGGGATATATGGTCTATGGGAAAGGGAATATCCGTTTCCTGCTTTGTTTCTATATTAAAAAGTTTAGCACCTAATTTATTATCTTCCAACAGGGCATTATAAATCAATCTTTCTTTACCTACCCATTGTAATCTACACCCTTTATGATAGTTCCAAGAATATGTTTGCCCTACTTTTATATAGTCTCCTACTTGCCCATCAAAATGTTCAAAATAACCTACGTTCAATACATCCTCAGCTGTATTCATGCGAAACGGAATGGTGAGTTGATTACCTAGAAGTTTAGTATCGTCATGTGAAAAGGGACTAATGTCATGAAATCCAAAAAAATATCCTTCTTTTGCTACAATTGGGTTTTTAGAATAGTTTTTTTTGTCCGGAAGTATGTCAAAAATTTTTTGGTATGTATTTCTAACAGCAGCCTTTAGGTGTTGGTTTTTCTTAACCACATCATACACCATCTTTTCAATTTTATTCATCTTTTAAATATAATTTTCTGTAAACCGATGCAATGGTGTCCCAATTAAATGGCAACACAATTTCATCAAAATCAGTATAATCTTTATAGTTTTTAACAATTTCATTGATGCCCTTTGCAATGGCATCCGCATTATTTGGATCTACTGCTTTCCCTGCACTATAATTAGTTAAGAAACCGTCTATTCCTTCACCTTTGGAATATAGAACAGGCTTTCCTTGAGATAAAGCTTCTATATACACTAGTCCAAATAATTCATATTTAGATGGCATTACAAAAATATCACATGCTCTATAAGCTTGCATAAGTGCTTCTCCTGGCTTAATTTTTCCTTGGTAATCTACCCAGTTAAGTGGTTCTATTATTTCTAGAAAATTTTTGAAGTAATCTGGTTCCGATTTACCTTCGGGCCCAACTATGGTAAGCGAATATTGAAATTCACTACCCATATTAAGACGTTTTACTGCCTCAATAAGTTGCAAAACATTTTTTCGTTCAATAATTTGACCTACATACAATAGTTTCACTTCAGTACCGGATAATTTTCCCGAAGGTTTTTTAAGCTTTTCCAGCCACATGTCATCTATTCCATTAGGTATTACCTTTACCTTGTGCGCAATTTTTGTAACCAAAGATTTTGGCATCATGGCAAATAATTTATCCCGATAAATATTCGAGATAAAAATAACACTGTCCGCAGCTTCAAGTACTCGATGAATAAATGGCCTACGGTGCCACATAAATTTATATTGCAACTCTATATCCGTAGTTCTTACAGCAACAATATAATTAATATTATATTTTTTATTCAACTTATAAGCAAGAGCACCATCGGTAAATAGATTATGCGCATGTACAAACTCAATTTCATTAATAAAGTCTTTGGAAATTATAGATTTAAAAATTTTATTAATCTTTCCAAAATAATTGAACTTGTGAATGGGCGTAATTATTTTATCAAAAATCAGTTCAGTTTGCGTTAAGTGAACCTCATTCTCTGGTTCACGATCCATTTTGATAGGAATATACACGCGTTGCTCAATACTACTATTAAGTTTGGAATATAATTGCGCATATAAATGATTGTCAATATAATAGGAATTTAAATGTAATATCTTCATTTAGAATCAGTAAATTTTCCTAGAAATTAAAACGTAAATTTACTTTAATTATTTTAATTCCCCCTTCTTTTTAAATGTATAGCACATGAAGTATACACCTATTATATGTTTTATGTATATCTAATATAAAATAGAGCTTATGAACCAAATATTATATAATCTCATTATAACAATAAGCATTTAACCCTTGACAAAAATCCCCATCAATTCATAAAACATAAAATTCTTTGGGAGCTGAAATTTTTAAAACAACCCAATTTTTAAGGATACAAATAAATCTTACTTATCACATTATCTAATCTAAATGCGTATAATTCTAAATAGCTATTTGGGGGTTAAGAATTCGCAAATCAACTCCATAAAAAAGATGTTATTTCGCTTTACCTATTACAATTAAATTTGAACTATTAACTCACAATTTACAAGATTAAAATATTAATTTTGTTCTTTATAGAGGATAGTGAGTATATGTGTTGAGACAAGCATTTATTTTAATTTTATAATAGGTGGTTAAATCCATGCTATCCACATATGCATTGAATAGAGTGAAAAGTTAATATTTTTAATAATTTCAATACTAACTTTTCATATTGCTCGTTTGTTTAGCATATATCTTAATATTATATTATTAATGACTCATATTGCAGTTTTATATACATCTCACAATAGAAAAACTAAAACTTTAAAGTCCTTAGCATCCATCAATGAAGCTTGGTCTACTTTTAATAAATCTTTACAAATTACAATCTACTTAACAGATGATGGTTCTACTGACGGCACTTCAGAAGCTATAAGAAAAGAATTTCCCGAGGTCAATATTCTTCAAGGAAATGGAAATTTATTTTGGGCCGGTGGAATGATTAATTCATGGAAAGAAGCAATTAAAAAAAAATATGACGGATATCTTTTATTGAATGACGATACGTTTATCTGTAAAAACATTTTTGATGATATCATACTTACCGATGAGTATGCATCAAAGACATTCATGACAAAAGGGGTTTACATTGGCTCTACAAAAGATCCAGAGACAGATAAGCTCACCTACGGCGGTGCAGTATTAACGAACAAATTGTTATATCAATTTACAATTTTACAGCCGAACGGAGAATTTCAGCAATGTGATTTGGGAAATGCCAACATAATGTATGTAGCTAGTGAAGTAGTGGATAAAGTAGGTCTTTTATCCCCAGGTTATGTTCATGGTATTGCTGATTACGATTATACATTGAAGTGTAAGAAGAACAATATCCCTGTGCTTGTTATGCCTAATTATTGTGGTTTTTGCGAAAGGGATACCAAAGGACTCTATCATAGTTTTCATTTGATGACTTTTAAAGAGCGATTAAAACATTTATATAGCCCCACAGGTATTGCATTTAAATCCAGATTGCTTTTTATGCGCAAGTTTTTTCCGTATCGCTACCCTATGTTCTATATTATGGGTTGGTTAAAAGTTTTATTTCCTAAAGTATATTTGAAAGCAAGACACGGAAAATAAGCGTTCTTAAATAATTATTAATAGAGTTATTTTATTTATACATTAAGATTTAAGGTCTTAATGAAAACTAAACATACCAAACAATACTCAATGAAAATCCTTTATATCCACCAATATTTCAACACACTAGAAGACGGTGGCAGCACCCGTTCTTATTGGATTAGCCAAGAATTGATAAAGAATGGTCATGAAGTAACTATGATTACTAGTACTCGAAACAAAGAAGATCATACTTCTATAAAAAGCATAGATGGTATATCCGTGATTTATTTGAAAGCTTATTATAATCAAAAAATGGGTTTTCTAGGAAGACTTAAAGCATACCTTGGTTTTATGCTAAAAAGCACAATAACGGCCCTTAAGCAGAAAAATATAGACATGGTCATTGCCACCTCTACCCCACTAACAATAGGAATTCCAGCATTATTCTTAAAAAAATTAAAAGGCATACCTTATATTTTTGAAGTACGTGACCTTTGGCCAGAGGTACCTATACAAATGGGCGCATTAAATAATTGGTTCCTTAGAAATACTGCATTATGGTTAGAAAAAAGTATCTATAATAATGCTAAACATATAGTTGCTCTTTCCCCTGGCATGGAAGAAGGAGTACTACGAACCGGAATAGAACAAAGTAAGGTGACCATGATTCCCAACATGTCCAAAATAGACCACTTCTTTCCTCGTAAACATAATTTAGAGCTAATGAATAAATATGGGCTAAAAAAAGATAATTTCAAGTTGGTTTATTTTGGCTCTATGGGTCTTTCTAATGGCATTGATTATATATTAGAAACCGCAAAATTATTAAAATCCCATACTGATATTGATTTTATTTTCATCGGATACGGCTCTATGATAGAATCTTTCTTAGAATACTGTAAAACACATAAGCTTGATAATATTAAATTTTTAGGTCGTTTTGGAGTTGAGGAAGCTTCTGAATTAGTAAATTTTTGTGATGCGTCTTTAGTAACTTTTGCTAACATACCTATTTTATATACCAATTCGCCCAATAAATTATTCGATTCGTTATCTGCCGGTAAACCTATTATCGTAAATTCTAAAGGATGGACAAAAACTATGGTGGAAACAAATAATTGTGGCGTTTATGTTGATCCTGAGTCACCAGAAGATTTTGTAAAGAAAATTCTTTATCTAAAAAATAATCCAGAGGAACTAGTATTGATGGGTGAAAACGCAAGAAAATTAGCCGAAAGCACATACGATAAATCTATCCTTTGTGCCCAATACACCAAAGTTGTAGAAGATTTTTTTTCAAAAAAATAATAACATGTATCCTTTAATTAAGCGTTTCTTAGATATTATTGTTTCATTTTCAGTATTAGTATTAGCCTTACCATTATTGATAGCCGTTGCCTTAATCCTATATGTGGTTAATCAGGGAAAACCTTTTTTTTATCAACAAAGACCTGGCAAAAATGAACGAATTTTTAAGATTGTAAAATTTAAGTCCATGAATGATAAAAAAGGCTCCGATGGCCAACTTTTACCAGACGTGGAACGTATTACCACATTTGGCAACTTTGTTCGTAAGAGTTCTTTGGATGAGTTGCCACAACTATGGAATGTTTTAAAAGGTGATATGAGTCTTGTTGGTCCAAGACCCTTATTAGTTTCTTACCTACCATTATATAACGAAGAACAAAAAAAACGACATTTGGTTAGACCGGGAATAACCGGTTGGGCCCAAGTAAATGGAAGAAATACAATTTCTTGGGAGAAGAAATTTGAATATGATGTTTGGTATGTAGAGCATATATCTTTTATGTTGGATATGAAAATTTACCTCAAGACTTTGCTTAAAGTTGTTAAAAGAGCTGACATCTCAGCATCGGAGAATACCACAATGAAAAAATTTGTCGGTAACAATTGAACTAACTATCGCATTATAGCGTTCAGTTAATAATAATAGTAATAATACCTCGTTTTACTAACGAAATTTAAACCTTGTTGATGAAAACTGTAATGATTTTAGGTGGTGCCAAAGGAGTTGGCAAAGAAATATTAAAGTCTAGTATTGAAAAAGGCTATAATGTTGCTTTTAGTGGTAGACAAGCTATCCTTGGTAATGAAATCATTAATTCTTTAAATGTTAAAAACCGGCTTTATTTTCATGAGCTTGATTTAAATAGTATTCAAGGGATTGAGGCTTTTTATTCAGAAACCATCAAAAGATTCAAAAGAATAGATTCATTGATTATTTATGCAGGGATTACACCTGTTTCATCAATTCTTGAAACCGAAGAAGATTTGTTTGATAGCGTCTTCAATATTAATTTAAAAGCTCCTTATTTCTTGATTAAACATGTTTTAAAATCCATGATTTCTCAAAAATCGGGTTCAATAGTGTTTTTTGGGTCGGCCCATATGGATTGTGGTCATATTGATAGAACAGCTTATGCCTTAACTAAAAACTCACTTTATACGTTATCAAACCATATTGCTCGTCATTATGCTAAATTTGGAGTAAGATCTAATTATTTAGTTATGGGTTGGACCAATACTGAAGGTGAATTGGAATTAAGAACAAAAGAAGGTATTAATGAAAACGAGCTACAGGAAAAAGCAGCAAGCATTGTTCCCATGGGAAGAATGTTAAACCCTAGGGACCCTGTCCCAGCGGTTATGTATTTTATTTCTGATCAATCTATTATGACAACCGGATCGCTAATAAGAATAACGGGAGGAGAGTATATATAACATTTCATCATGGTCTCATCACTTATTTTTCATGGAAATTCAGAATTATTAGAAGGTCCTATCTTTGACTCAGTCAATAATCGCCTATACTTTGTTTCAATTTTTGATTTTTTGGTTTATTCATACGATACTACCACAAAAGAATTATTTAGTATAAAATTAGATTCGCCTACTAGCTGTATTTATTTATTGGAAAACAATATTATTTTAGTTGCTTCTAAAAATGGTTTTTATGAAATCGATTTTAAAACTCTTACCAAAAAATTTATTTTTCAAATAGATATTGATGAATCCGTAAGATACAATGATGGTATCAAAGATTCTTTTGGAAGGGTAATCATTGGAACAATGGGCTACCCTGAGGTTGTAGAAAATAAAGGAGAAGTTCTTTCATATTATAAAGGGCAATATAAAACCATAATCAAAAACACTACGATATCCAATGGTTTGGCTTTTTCAATTGACCAAAACGAATTATATTTTATTGACACCCCTACAAAAAAAGTAGCAAAATATAGGTATGACAAAAACACCGGCAATGTAAATTTTGACTCCTTTATAATTGAATTTAAAGGAAATGGAAGTCCTGATGGCATGTGTATAGATAATGAAGGTATGCTTTGGATAGCTGAATGGGGAGGATCATGTGTTTCTCAATGGAACCCTAATAATGGCTTAAAGTTACAAGAGATTAAATTACCTTGTAAAAATGTTACTTCATGCTGTATTGACCATAAAGGCAACCTATATGTAACTACTGCAAAATCAGATGATGAAAATGATTTTTATGGCGGAGGACTTTATTATCTTGAATTAAACAAAAATTGAACTTATGAATACTGCAAAGGTTAGTGTAATAGTACCTATTTATAGAATTGAAAAGTACTTACCACAATGTATTGAGAGCTTATTAACCCAATCTTTTTTAGATTTTGAATTAATTCTAGTAGATGACGGAAGTCCAGACAATTGTCCTCAAATTTGTGATAAATATGCTAAAGCAGACCCTAGAGTTAAAGTGATCCATAAAGAAAATGGAGGTCTTGTTAGTGCACGAAAAGAAGGTCTAAAAAATGCAACAGGTACTTATATCACTTTTGTAGATGGTGATGATTGGGTTGATAAGTTTTATTTAGATATCATGTTTAGGCTAGCCGATGCTAACAAGGCAGACTTAGTAGTAACCGGTCACTTTAGAGAGTTCGATGGTAAAATAGAGACCATAAAGCCAAAAAATGTAGGAATCTACGATGAGAACGACCTAATAAAAGAAATACTCCCAAATGCTATATATAATGGTGAATTCTGTGAACATGGAATATCTACTTATGTATGGAACAAACTTTTTAAGAAAGAATTATTAGATCAAATACTTTTCAATGTACCTGATGACGTTGTCATGGGTGAAGATGCTGCAATAACTTTTTCTTATTTAACGATATGTAAAAAATTGGTTATTAGTAGTACTCCATTATACTATTATAGACAAAGACATGACTCGATTGTAAAATCTGTAGAAAATCCTAAAATTGAATATTATAGATTAGGGTTATTAATGAATTATTTACAATCTAAACTTAAACTGTCATTAGATGAGAAAAACATAAAAGAACAAATAACCTATTATCTATACTCTCAAATACTGGTAAGATCTGGCGGTTTAATATATGGAGAAGATGGAAATCAATTGTTCAACCCATTTCAAAAGGTTGAAGAAAATTCTAGAGTTGTAGTTTATAGTTCCGGCTCTTTTGGTCAACATATTCTATCTACCAATTTAAAGAACAATTTTTTTAATGTGGTTAATTGGATAGACATTGATTATCATGAATTAGAAATTGGCGGTAATAGTGTACAACCTATTAGTGCTGCAAATAATTTAGATTATGATTATTTAATTGTGGCCACCATTAACCCATCTTATTACAAAAACATAAAAAAAGAATTAAGCCTAGTTGGTGTAGACGAGAAGAAGATTGTAAATATCAATACGGATTTCAACCAAATTGCCGATCTACTTGTACAATTAGGGTTTGACAGTGAGTTTAGATTTCAAAATATTTAATTTCTAGAAATTAGATCATGTCTTTATTTCCATGATTAAAAAAACAAATAAGGTTTTACTTATGAAAAAACTTATAATATTAGGAGGAAATCCAGAAACAGCAATTTTAGTTGATATCGCAATTTCCATGGGCATTTATACTATTGTAATTGACCCAAACCCAGATGCCCCTGCTAAAAAGAATGCATCAGAAACTTATGATATAGATGGTTTTGAGGTAGATAAAATTGTACAATTGGCAAAAGATTTAAAGGTTGATGCTGTCTTAGTTGGTGTAGCTGATATTTTAGTTAAACCTTATGGTGAAATTTGCGCAAAATTAAATATGCCTACGTATGCTAATAAAGAAGCAATTGATGCTTTTTGTAGTAAAGATGGATTTAAGAAGTATTGCGAAAAATTCAATATACAAGACATTCCTGGCACTTATCTAGATACAAATTCAAGCATAGAGAAACCTGCAAATATTGATTACCCATTAATGATCAAACCTGTTGATAATGGAGGCGGCGTTGGTATGAAAATATGTAGAGATGACAAAGATTTTAAAGAATCTGTTAAAACTGCTTTGAATTTCTCTAAAAAAGGTGTCGTCCTAGTAGAAAAATACATGGAGTGCGATGATATGGCCGTATACTACACGTTTAGAAATGGCACGCCGTATCTTTCTGCTACTTATGATAGAATTACCACAAAAATACAGGGAGATTTTAGTCCCGTTGGTATTGGAGCAATTTATCCATCAAAAAACACAGATTTATTTGTAGAAAAAATTCACCCAAAACTTAGTGATTTTTTCAAAAAGCTAAACATTCAAAACGGAATACTAAACCTACAGTTTTTTGTAGAGAACGGTACTTTTTATGCTTATGATCCTGGTTTTAGGCTACAAGGTGAAGCACCACATATACACTTAGCACATATTAATGGTTTTGACCATAGAAAAATGCTTATCAATTTTGCCTTTACGGGCGTATTAGGAGAGGATGATTTCCCTGAAAAGAACGATTTTATGTTCAAGGGTAAAAAAGCATGCACCATTTGGGTTCTTTTAAAAGAAGGAACAATAGACACCATTGAAGGTTTATCTGAAATTAAAGAAGATAAAAACGTGATTTTTGTTCTAGATAGATTTAAAGAAGGTGATAGTGTTAAAAAAGAATGGTTGGGTACGGAAAGACAAGTTTTCTCCCGCATGTATGTCGTAGCTGATTCCATTGATGAGTTAAATTCAAAAATGTCTGAATTCAAAGATAAATTGGTAATCAAAGATACATCTGGCAGTGACATGATATTAACTTGGCCGGAAACAATAAAAGCGGAAAATTACCTTTAGTACTAACATATAGAATTAACTAGTTGATATATAAAAATATGGAAAATAAAACAGCCGTTATTACTGGTGGCTCTAGAAATATTGGTTTGGCGATTGCCGAAAAATTTTATGCTATAGGTTACAATGTAGCTATTTTAAGTGTTTCAGAAAATAGTGCGACCAAAGCTGCAATCAATATTGACAATACAGGAAAAAAAGTCATTGGCTATAGATGTGATATAACAAATGTATCATCAGTAGAAGAAATACTAGAACAAATTAATAAGCACTTTGGAGGTATAGATATTCTTGTTAACAGTGCCGGTATTTTAGATATGGCAAGCATAGAAGATACATCTATTGAAGAATGGGATAATGTTATGGCCGTTAATCTTAGAGGTACGTTTACCATGATTCAAAAATCAATTCAATACCTTGAGAAAAGCAAGCATCCAAGAATTATCAATTTGTCATCCAATTCTGGGCGTATGGGAGGATTTGAAAATGGAATGGCCTATAGCGCATCTAAAGGCGGAATTATAGCATTAACTTATGGTTTGGCTAGAAGACTTGCTAAAAAAAGAATTACAGTAAACTGTATTGCACCTGGAACCATTGAATCGGACATGTCTGCGGCACGTAGCCCAGAGGTACTAAAAAAATTAAAAGAAAGATTTCCTTTGGAGAGATTTGGAACACCAAAAGAGGTTGCAGCAGCAGCTTGCTATTTTGCAAGTGACGATGCAGGATTTACAACAGGTTCAGTTTTAGATGTCAACGGAGGATTATTCATGGGATAAAAATAAATTATGAAAAAAAATATATTAGAGTCATTTAGTTTAGCAGGAAAAAAAGCATTAGTTGTTGGCGGTGCCGGTGATTTGGGAAAAGCAATGGTAGAAGCTATTTCACAAGCAGGTGCACAAACAGTTGTTATCGATTTTGATGAAAGAGTTTTCGGAATTTGCGAAGAATTTAAAAAGGATGGTCTTGAAGTAGACGCCATTAGAGCTGATATTAGCAAAATAGCTGAAATCAAAGAATCATATCAATCTGCTTTAGATTTACTTGGAGGAAAGATTGATATTTTAATCAACTCTGCCGGGATACAGAGAAGGTACCCAAGTGAGGATTTCCCAGATGAAGAATGGAGCAAGGTAATTGCCATTAATTTAGATGCTACTTTCTACTACTGTAAATATGTAGCAAAGAACATGTTAGAAAATGGTGGTGGAAAAATTATAAACATTGCTTCTTTGATGAGTTTCTTGGGTGGTATTACTATACCTGCTTACGCAGCATCTAAAGGAGGAGTTGGACAATTGACTAAAGCACTATCAAATGATTGGGCGGCAAAAGGAATTTGTGTTAACGCTATAGCACCTGGTTATATGGATACCCAATTAAATACTGCATTAATAAACGATAAAAAAAGAACCGAAGAAGTTTTCATTAGAGTACCTATGAAAAGATGGGGTAACGGTGAAGATTTAAAAGGACTTACCGTTTTCTTATGCTCTCCTGCGAGTGACTACATTACGGGTACCGTTATACCAGTTGATGGAGGATACTTAGGTAGATAATAAATATTTTCTAGACTGTAAATTTTATTTCCTGTAAGAGTGTGACAAAAGGTCAAATAGT
Organism: Maribacter sp. 1_2014MBL_MicDiv; assembly: GCF_001865655.1. Classification (NCBI taxonomy): domain Bacteria; kingdom Pseudomonadati; phylum Bacteroidota; class Flavobacteriia; order Flavobacteriales; family Flavobacteriaceae; genus Maribacter; species Maribacter sp. 1_2014MBL_MicDiv. Next base: position 3,541,675 of record NZ_CP011318.1, on the reverse strand, counting down.
TTTGTAGTTGATTACCACAGCTAAAATCAAGTATTTTAACCGAATAAAATGTTATAAAACAATTTTATTAGAATCATATTTTGATTTCTATAATTTTACAAAACTATTTGATTTTTGCACGTTTTAAAAAATTGCCTATTAAATTAATTAATGGTTCTTTAAATTAAAATTCATTTATTTTATTAAATAGTCACTTAATACCAGCTTCAATATTAACAGCTAAACATAATGAAATTAAGCATAATTATTCCTTTATACAATAAGGAAAAATATATAGAACGCTGTTTAAAATGCCTTTACAAACAAGGCTTAGAAAATGATACCTTCGAAATAATCATAGTAGATGACGGCTCTACAGATGCTAGTTTTTCAATAGTAAGGAATTTTGCCATACAACATTCATTTTCAAATATTAAATTAATCAAGCAAGATAATCAAGGTCCAAGTGCTGCTAGAAACAATGGCTTAACCCAAGCTATAGGAGAATATTTATATTTTTTTGATGCAGATGATCTGCTTGCCAATAATGCACTAAATATTTTAGTTCGTTTATGTCAAAAAAATGGTTTAGATATATTAGAATTTGATTCTAAAGAGATAGAAGAAGAAAAGTTATTTAACTTTCCAGATTCTGTAGATTATAATCAAAATGATTTCAATATTTCAATTTATAACGCAAATTCTTTCATAACGAAATATAATTTCAGAAATCAAGCTTGGCGTTATTTAATTAAACGAAACTACTTGCTAGAAAGTAACATAACGTTTTTGGAAGATATGCGTGCATATGAAGATTTAATTTTTACTGCAAGTGTATTTTTACAATCTAATAAAATTTCTAAAGTTAATATAGACGCACATAGATATATCAAAGTAGCAAATTCCATAGTTACGACTAAGAATCCTAAAAAAAATTTAGAGTTCATATTAGGGATGGTAAAAGCTGTAGAAGAAATTGATTTATTGATAGAAAAATATTCTGCCTTAAGTGAAAAAAATCAATCTGTATTACAAAAATTAAAAGCAAAACAGCATGTTGTCGTTTATGCATTAGTAGTCAGAGCCTTTAAATATCGCTTAGAGGTTAATACGCTGAGTACAATATTAAATAAGCTTAAAACGTTAAACGCGTACCCGGTTGGTATCAAATCTGGAAATTCTGGCTTTAAATCAGTTTTAAATGCAGTTTTGCTTCCATTTATTAATAATAAAGCTAGCCTTCTTTTGGGTTTACAAATAATTAGGAAATTTTGATTTCCTTGCTTATATCGATGTTCAACGCAACTATTAATGAAAGTTGCTCATTATTTTTATTTAAAAAAATTATATATGATTTGTTTTCTTGTACCTGTAAAAAGTAAGAAGCTTTCGTCTGATTGGGATAAATTTAGCGAATTAGTAGAGCGAAGTTTAAAATCTATCAATGGACAAAAGGATAAAGATTTTCAAATAGTTGTTGCTTGTCATGAGCTACCAACAACCAAATTTGAGCATCCAAAAGTCCATTATGTGCAGGTAGAATTTGATGTTCCTACATTAACTAATGAAGATTGGGAAAAGGATCGACAATTAAAAGAAGGAGATAAAGCACGTAAGATACAAGTTGCACATAAATATGCAACGGATAATTTTAACGTTGATTATTTTATGGTTGTGGATTCTGACGATTGCATTCATAATGGAATTAGCAAGTATGTAAATTCAATGATTAAAAATAATGAACCTGGTTGGTATGTAAACAAAGGCTATTTTTATACAGAAGGAAGCAAATTGGCATGGATGATTAGGAGTAATTTCAATGTGAGATGTGGTACTTGTATTATTATAAGGAATGACCTATTTGAGCAAATTATCGTTAAAGATCCCTACTTATATTACTTTCATGAAAAAATTGAATTAGAAAATAATTTAAAACTAAAACCTTACCCAAAAGCTGCAGCGCTTTACAGCATGGCAAATGGTGAAAATCATTATATGTCACAATCAAAAATGATGAATTTAGTTAACCAAACTAAATTCTTCACCATGGATCATATCAAAAGTGTTTATTCAAAATTATCAAGGTACAGACCTAGACGTATAGGAAGCTCTTTTAAAAAATCTTTTAATTTTTATCATATTAATCAATAATTTAAAAATATAATTGAACTAATATCACAATAAAAAGATATAGCGACTACACTCAGATACCTAAATACAATTAACTTTTTTAAGAGTAGTCGCTATAATTTTAAATTTTTACTATACATTATGATATTATCACCAATATTTATTGAAAAATTTTTTTTCAGCGTCTTTTCTTACTGCTTTACTTTCACCGCTTTGAGAATGATTTAAATTTAATATCAAACAATAATTTTGCCATATTTTTTCTCCATGGATATTTGCTGATATTTTTGCATTTCATCAAAAATTAATTACATCCTCAAGAATTTTCTCATCCTATTTCAGTATTATAATTAACCACTTACTTATTTTATTTAATATTTACTTGGCTATATTCGTAAAAAAAATTGAAAATTATTCAACATACATTACAAGCCACTAATAATATCTATAAGTGATTTACATCAATTTTCTACATTGAAGCTGCAACTTTATTTAAGGATAAAGGTTAATTTCTTTCCATTTCGGCTATAAATAGATATTTCAGTTTTATACTAAACAATTACTTTTCAATTATTTAAAACTTTAGAATAACACTGCTCAAATTACATGTAATATTTTTCTTTCAAAATTAGATCTCAAAAGGTATACTTGTGCATTTCAACGATCTTTTTAATTAATTCTGGTATTTGATAGGCCAAAAAGATACTTTCGTCGTAAATAAGTAGCATTTTGTCGTTACTATTCTCTCCCCCAAAGACTAATTTTGACAATAACTTTAGTACATATTTATAAGATTATCTATAAAAATTAACCTTTAACTATTTAATTATCATTAACCTCACAAACATTTATTCATTATGAAATTGAAAATTACTCTTATCTTATTGTTACAAGCATTTTGCTTTCAACAAATCTATGCGCAATGTAGTGGAGCGGATTTTGAAGAACAAAATGGTATTGCTATTTTAGAATTAGATTCTAAAATTTCCGGAAGTTGGAGAAAAGAATCAACATCTGGAGCATCTGGTGGTTCCGCACTAACTTATAGAGGAAGTAATTACTTTAATTCACCAGGAAATTCAACGATTACCTATAAGGTAAAAATTAATTCTTCAGGCACATATAGATTTATTTGGCGTAATAAAATTAGTGTTATAGCTAGTCATAACGCTAGTACTGAACATAATGACTCTTGGTTAAAAATTAATGCATCCAACTTTTATGGTCAAAAAGGTAGTAGCAGAATTTATCCAGGGGGATCTGGTAAGACTCCAACACCTGAAGGAGCTAGTTCCGGTGGTTGGTTTAAAGTATACACAAATACAATTGATTGGAGCTATAGTACCAAAACCAGTGACAATGATGCCCATGCAGTATATGCTACATTTAATAATGCTGGCGTATATAACATTCAAGTTTCTGCAAGATCTAACGGCCACACTATAGATAGAATGGTTCTTTATAAAGAAAGTAGCTATTCTGCAGCACAAGCTGAAAGTTTATCTAGATCCGTTACTTCTTGTGATGGTGGTACAACGACTCCAACACCTTCTCCAACAAATGAAGCGCCAACGGTTAATATCACAAGCCCGAGTAATGGCCAAACAATTACAAGTGGTAGCTCAGTAACTGTTCAATTATCTTCTAGCGACCCCGACGGGAATATATCTTCTCACGAACTGTTTGTGAACAACAGTTTAGTTGATACTGACGGTGTAAATTACAGCCCTTATACAATTTCAAATATTCAACCTGGAAGTTATGTTATAACTGCCGAGGTAACTGATAGCAATGGTGAATCTGACACTAGCACAGTGGACATCACTGTTTCAGGTAGTGGAACTACCGATCCAGATCCGGAACCTACCCCACCTGCATCAAATACAGCACCTGTGGTGAGCATCACGAACTTAAACGATGGGCAAAATGTAACAGCCGGATCAACCGTATCCGTTGCTGTATCATCTAGTGATTCTGATGGATCTGTTGTACAACACCAGATTTTTGTTAACAATGTTTTAGTGGATACTGACGGCGCAAATTATACACCTCATATAATTGAGAATATCGCTAGTGGAAATTACACAATTACCGCTAAGGTAACGGATAATTCTGGTGAAACTACATCGGATACTGTGGTTATTACAGCCAATGGTGATGATGGACCAAATACCGACCCAACACCACCAACATCTGGTTCTGATCCAGCTGTAACTATTACCAATTTAACTAATGGTCAAAGTTTTGCATCTGGTTCAAATGTTTCTGTAAATTTAAGTGCTTCTGACTCTGATGGAACTATTGTAAAGTATCAAATATTCGTGAACGACGAACTGGTGGACACAGATGGAACAAATTATACGCCTCATGTTATTACAAATATCAGTAACGGAAACTATGAGATTAAAGCAACGGTAACCGATGATGACAACAATACAAACTCTGCCGTTGTTAATATAGTAGTAGGATCAACGACTACACCTCCTACTTCAGGAAATGCAGCTCCTACAGTACAGATTATTACTTTGAACGAAGGTGAAGTAGTATCTATTGGAGAAGAAGTATTAGTTGGCGTAACTGCCAATGATTCTGATGGCGATGTTGTAAAATACCAGGTGTACGTAAATGGAGATTTAGTTGATACTGATGGAGCAACCTATACATCACATCCATTTCAAGAATCTGTTTCTGGCAGTTATAATATAGAAGTGGTAGTAACTGATAACGATGGTGCAACCGGCTCTGACTCAGTTAATATCAGTGTTGGTTCAAGTTCAACTCCTACTCCACCAACAACTACATCATTGACACTAAACTTAATAGATGCAATTTCAAATGTAAACATTGGAACTTTGACAAATGGATCAAATTTGAGTTCATCAAGTACTCAAAATATAAATATAAGAGCTAACGTACCATCCGAAGCTAAAAGTGTTTTATTTGAATTATCAGGGGCTCAAACCGAAACCAGATATGAGAATGTAGCTCCTTATGCCTTATTTGGTGATATTGATGGGGATTACCTAGCGGCAAATCTTTCTAATGGTTCCTACATTTTAAAAGTTTCAGCATATTCAGATACTAACGGAAGTGGTGTTTTAGTAGCTACAGAAAGTATTAGCTTTTCTGTAGGGTCATTAACGAATAAAACAACAGCTTATGCATTTCCAAACCCAATTCAAACAGATGGTAAAGTTTCTATACATTTACCAAAAGGCAATGCAGGTAATTACCAATACACTGTTACAAATGCAATGGGTGTTTTACTAGAAAAAGGCACGTTTAAAGCTGGACAAAACGAAACTGATATTAACCTTGAGTTATCTAATGTTGGAAGACAAATTAATGGGGTTTATTATCTAAGTATTTCTAAAGGAGATTCAAATCAAATTATTCCTCTTCTAAGACAATAAATTGATGTCTTTAAAAATAGAAATCCGGTTCCAATAATTTGGAACCGGATTTTTTTTTGATGTACACCTAATTAATTAACTTCAATAAACCAATAGTATCTAAGAAGTTTCATTGAAATAGTTATTTTTACCTTAATTAGAATGTTTTAAAATTCTAGATAACAATTAATCAAATACTATTGAACAATTTAAGCTTAGATCCAATATTTAATTTATATTACTAGTATAATAAAGTGTTTAGAAAAATGAAAAAAAGATGGACTCTAATTTTAGCCATATTGGTTTTTCATTCTTGTGGTATTGACTATGATGTTTTAAGTTATTCTGATTCTAACCCAATAGATGATGGAATAGATATTCTTTTACTATTTCCACAAAATAATTCAGAAATTATAGATGGCACTCATGTTTCAGCTACTGAAAGCAGGCTAGTTTTTGAATGGACCACCAAAAACAATACTGATTACAGGCCGTTTAATTTAGAATTGGTAAATCTTTCTAATAATGATACTATTATATACGAGAGTATAGACACAACATCTGCCATTATCTTACAGCGAGAAGTTAGATATTCTTGGACAGTTACAGGCATTTCAGATAGTAAGAGCCAAACTTGGATATTTTACAACATCGGTCCAGATTTAGAAGCTAGTCCGCCTTTGCAAGCTAGTGCAATTTCACCAGTTACGGGTGCATCAATTTCTCAAACTAGCACCACTGTAAATTTAATATGGAGCTCAGAAGACCCTGATGATGATATAATTTCATTTGATCTATATTTTGGTGAAACTGAAGATCCTCCTTTATTGTTTGAAGATATTAACGCATCAAGATACAACGATATACCTGTAGAAGCTGATAAGACTTATTATTGGAAAATAGTTACCAAAGATAGTGTAGGAAATGAATCTACCTCTGAGGTATTTACGTTCAGTGTAGGATAAATTTTTATGTAAAAAAAATCCAAAACTCTTTAAAATAAAAAGCCGATAAATATTTCTTTATTTATCGGCTTTCTTAATATTTAACTTTATTTAAAACTCTAAAATAACAAACTCAGAACGTCTGTTCACAGCATGTTTATCTTCTGGACAATATGTATTATCATCACAATCGTTCAATAACATAGTTTCTCCATATGCTTCTGTAACCAGTTTATCTTCAGCTATACCTTTAGAAATTAAATAAGCCTTTGTTTTATCCACTCTACGTTGAGATAACCAATCATTATATTTAGAGGTTCCCCTAGAATCTGTGTGTGAAGTAATCTTTAATTTTAATGTTGGTATTTCATCTAGGACATTTGCCAAAGAATCTAAAACTTTCTTAGAACTAGTATTTACCACGGAAGAATTTAAAGCAAAATATACATTACCCAAACTTTCTATTCGTGATTTAATTTCTTCCTTTTTCTTATTTAACGCATCTATTTTAGCCTTTTCAGCAGCTGCCAATGCATCTGCCTCTTGTTGCTTCTTAAGCCTTTCTGCCAACAAGGCTTCATCTTTTAAGCGATTTACTTCATTGATTGAATCTTGCTGACGTTGCTTTTCTTTTTCAATTGCCGCTAACAATTCTAATTTTTCTTCACCTCGTTTGGAAAGACCTTTTTCAATACCGAATTGATATACAACACCCGCTGCATGTTGTATATGATTTGTAGCTCCTTCACCTTGACTCATTGCCCATTTTCCACTTGAATTAAAATCTAAACCCCAACGATCCGAAAACCAAGTTCTAAATCCAACTACTGCGTTATACGTACCCCTACCCTTATTGTTGGCATCTGTATACCCAGCCCCAATACCAACATAAGGATCGAACCAACCAGTCTGACCAATAATTTTATTGAGATCATATGTTATTCTACCATCAAAGCTATAGTAATTAATGTCTTCAGATATTACATTACCATCAATTATATTACCCTCCATATAAGTGTTATAAGCGCCAATAGCTTCTATACCCAATCCATTTTTAAAGTACCTACCTATACTTAGCCTTGAGGGAAATGGAACTACGTTCCATTCTTTACCAACATTGAAAATACCATCAAAGACATTACCAGAATCATCTACGGCATTTAAACCTACACCAACAATCCATGAACTTTGCACAATACTATCTTTAGCCGTTATCTGAAGCTCATCTTGAGCAAATGAGACAGACGATAGTATGAGTAGAAATATAAAACTAAAAATTTTAGTAGTTTTCATAATTAATAATTTGGGTTATAAAATGTAAAAATAATTGTAAATGAGGTCGTTAAAAAATAATTACTGTATATAGCAGTTAAAATCGTTTGATAGTTGAATGTAGAATTATTATCGATTAATTACTTTTTAATTTTAAGACTTTTTGTGCTTAATGGTAATTTATACATACTAAAAGGGCTTACCACCAATTTACTTTCTTCTTTAGAAGTGTTACTTTTTAGTTTATGAAGCTCTATAAACTCATCTTTTTCACTCACCTTGAAATTAGCATAGTTAGTTGCTGAACTATCCCCACACCAGACCAAAATCATTTCCGAATCGAAGTTTATTTTTGGCGGAGTCAACCCCGGCTTACGGGTTCTATTTATTTTGCCGTAAAAAGCACTTAACTCTTTTTCGTTTTTTATCAAAAAATACTCCTCTTGTTCAAATCCGCTATAATTTTCATTTAAAATAAGTTTCATACCAATATCATCAGATTCTTGCAAATTACTTTGAGCAGTACTTTTACAAGAATTTAATTGTATTGTGGCGGCTAATAGTAAACAAATAGAATATTTAAACATTTTTCAATCTTCCATTATAAGCTCGTACATAAACTTCTTCGTATAACGGCACCACTTTCTGAATATCAAATCGCTGGGCTTCTTTAAGCGCATTTAACTTAAATCTTTCCAGAACATTATCATTTTTCAAAATGGTAATTGCTTTAGAAGCCATATCATTAATATCTCCCACATCACTTAAAAACCCACTAACACCTTCTGTGTTGACCTCTGGTATACCACCCGCATTACTAGAAATAACAGGTACCTTATTGATCATAGCCTCAAGTGCCGCAAGACCAAAGCTCTCCGATTGCGATGGCAAAAGAAACAAATCTGAAAAACACAGAATTTTATCTATCTCATTACTATTACCTAGAAATATAACTTTATCGGAAATACCCAATTCTTCGCATAAACGTTCTGCACCAGCTTTCTCAGGTCCTTCACCAACCATAATCAATTTAGAAGGAATTTCTAACTGAATTTTACTGAAAATTTTAATTACGTCCGGTATACGTTTTACCTTTCTAAAATTACTAATATGAGTTACAATACGTTCCTCCTCTGTTGCCATGTTAGACCTTTGGCAGTCGGTAAAGGAGGTACTATACTTTTTAGCATCTATAAAATTAGGAATGACTTCGATGTCACTTTGTATATCAAAAGTTTCTAAAGTTCCTTGTTTTAAACTTTCGGACACTGAAGTAACTACGTCAGATTGGTTTATTGAGAACGTTACGGCAGGCTTATAAAAGGGGTGTTTACCCACCAAGGTTATATCTGTTCCATGTAATGTTGTTATCATGGGCACATAGATACCTTCTTCCTCTAACATTTTCTTGGCCATATAGCCAGCATAGGCATGTGGTATGGCATAATGCACATGTAAAAGGTCTATTTTATGAAGCTTAATGGTGTCAACCAATTTACTGGATAAGGCAAGTTCATATGGTTGGTAATGAAATAACGGATACTCTGGAACATGCACTTCATGAAAGAAAATTTTATTGCTCAGCAACTCCAAACGAACTGGTTGCTTATATGTAATAAAATGAATTTCATGACCTCTATTGGCCAATGCTATACCTAATTCCGTTGCTACTACACCACTACCTCCAAAGGTAGGGTAACATACTATTGCTATTTTCATTACAACAAAATTACCTTTTTTAATTCAGAATTGAATCGTAAATGGCTTGTTGAATTCTAGTTCTTAACCCAGATTTAACTAAAAGTGTATTAGATGCGGACGGATAAGTTCTGTTAGATAAAAATACATATACAATTTCCTCTTCAGGATCTGCCCACGTATAAGTTCCCGTAAAACCACTATGCCCAAAACTTTTTCGAGAAACACAACCACATGTTGGTCCGCTGTGCTGTAATTGAGGCTTATCAAAGCCTACTCCTCTTCTTACATTGTTTTCACAAAAATAACAAGTATTGAATTTCTTAACCGTTCTAGAATCAAAAAATTTAGTACCGCCGTAATAGCCATCTTGAAGGTACATCTGCATAATTTTTGCAATATCATTGGCATTACTGAACAAGCCTGCATGACCACCAACACCGGCTTGCATGGCCGCTCCCATATCATGAACATATCCTTGAACCGTGCCGTACCTATAATAATCATCCTCTTCTGAAGGCACTATACTATTTTTATCAAATTTCTCTAAAGGATTGTAAGTTGTATGGTTCGCTCCTATTCTTTGGTATAAAAACTTATTGGTTAAATAATCCAACCTTTGTCCATAGCTATCCTCAATTACTTTTTTCATTACATAATAAGGAACATCACTGTACCGATACCTGTTCGATTTTAAATCTTGCCTCCCTATTCTATTGTAAATGGAATCTTGGTAGGCATCTGTTAAATACAGATTATCATAAACTTTGGTAGAGAAACCTGGCAAAGGTGAATTTCTATAAAATTCACTTGAAGGCTTTTTGTTCTCATCCAATGTTCTAATATAAAAAGGAATCCATGCCGGCAAACGCCCGTAATGGGACAATGCTTTAAGAACTGTTACGTTCTTAATTTCTGTATTGGAGTAATTTGGAACCAACTCCTCAAAGGTATTATTAAGCCCAATTCTACCCTCTTCCTCCATCTTCATGACCATAGGCAATGTTGCCAATATTTTGGTAAGGGAAGCTAAATCATAAATATAATCGTTAGTAATGTTCTCTTTAGAATCATAGGTAGGTTTACCAAATCCTTTTTGATAGATTACTTTACCTTTTCTAGCCACTAGCACTTGCGCCCCCGGAAACATTAAACTATCAAGGCCGTCGTGCATTAATTCATCAATTCGTTTTAGTCCTTGAGAACTCATACCTACACGTTCTGGTATACTATAGCCCAATCTACTTAAAGACTTAACTTCTACTCCGGTATGCACCGGAAACTCTTCATGCGCCGTAACGGGCAATTTACCTGTAGCACCTACGGCACCAAATAGTATTTCTGCAGTTTTTTCTTGGGCGATATCACTATTTTGATATGCCATTACCACAGCATCTATATTATTGAATGAATCGATATCCGATAGTGCGTATGGTTTTGCAAATACACATAATATAAGATTAGAAGTACGCTCATTAGCAATTTCCTGCAGCCATTCCAATTCAGAGTTCGAGAACTTGTAAGACTTCCAAGGACTCTCATTATTCATATGATGACCAACAATTATCAAATTGAATTCTTTCAGTCTTGTTTTTAAAGTAGTAATATCACTTGCCTCAATTACGGTAACTTCTGCATAATTCTTTAACCCTTGGACAAATGCCTCGTTGTCCGAATTCCCCATTTTAACATAGGCAATTTTTTTATTGTCCAAGTTCTTAATGGATAGAAGATCCAGTTTATTTTTAACTACGGTAATAGCATTTTCTATAGCTTGCTCATAAACAATATCATCTTCAAGACCATTTAAATCGTTATATAGGTTTTCAAGCTTAATGGGTTTATAATGATGTAAACCTGCCTTGTATTTTGCCATTAGAATTTTCTTAACCGAATAGGCTAAACGATCCTCTGTCAATTTACCTTTTTCGTAAGCCCTAGTCAATTTCTCTTTGGCACTTACAATATTCTCTGGCATTAATAGCATATCATTACCTGCCATAAAAGCAGCAAGTTCTACACTACCCTCTTTACCGGTTGTGGATACTCCTTTCATATTAAGGGCATCTGTAAAAATCAAGCCATTATACCCATATTCCTCTTTTAAAATTCCTGTAATTATTTGTTCTGAGATTGAAGAAGGCAGTTCTTTCTTCATTTCAAGAGCTGGCACCTCTAAATGGGCAACCATAATACTGCTTAAACCTGAACCTATTAATTTTTTAAACGGATACAATTCTAGACTATCCAACCTTTTTCTGGAAAAAGGAATTATGGGTAAATTATGATGAGAATCTACCTCGGTATCTCCGTGACCGGGAAAATGCTTCCCATTGGCCAACACACCAGCCCTTTCCATTCCTTTTATAAAAGTAATTCCTTTTTGAACTACATTATCCCTGTTTTCACCAAAAGAACGATTTCCTATAATAGGATTCTTTGGGTTGGTATTAATGTCCAAATCTGGAGCAAAATTTATATGCACCCCTAAACGTTTGGCATGTTTACCTATTTGATAACCTACTCTTTCAACAATGGAACTATCTTGTATAGCACCTAATGTCATATTCCACGGAAAAGCATAAGTAGAATCCAATCTCATGGAAAGTCCCCACTCGGCATCCATCCCAATCAATAAAGGGATCTTAGATACAGCTTGATAATTATTGGTAAGTTTTGCTTGACGTACTGGCCCGCCCTTGGAAAAAATAACACCGCCCAAGTGTTCCTGAACAATCAGGTTTTTAATTTTATCGGTAGCCTGTTTGCTTTGGTTAGATGCTACACTGACCATAAATAATTGCCCCAGTTTTTCATCCAAGCTCATTTGAGCATATTGGCTATTCACCCACGCTTGTTGTGCTAAACTGTCACTGGTAACTAATGGATTTTGGGCTGATAGTACCGAATAGCAAAACAACCCACAAATAATAATAAAAATATGGCGCATAAAATAATATGTACTGAGATAACTAATACAGGTTGAAATTATTGCATTTCACCGATAAAACCCAATAAATTCTAATACTTAAGAAGAAATTATGTTAAAGAAAACGAGCGTGCCAACTTTCGGAAGCAGGTACTTCCCAATGCTCTAAATACTCTCCTTTATTGGCAACCAGATTGTTAAATACAATAGTATTTTTAGAAATGGCTTTTTGTTTCGCCATTGCCTTAAAATCCAATAGACTTTTATAGGCTACGAATTCTCCCTGCTTATAAGAAACATTCATTTTATCCAAGAGCATAACATTGTACTTTCTTTCCAATTCTTGAATAAAACGCACAGATGCATCTATTGAACACCCTGTAGCACCTTGTGTAGATTGATCAAGTGCAATGATAATAAAGCGTTTATACTTTATTTCATAGCCGGCATTTAAATCATTACCATGCGCAGTCCAAGAAGTTAGAAAAGCATCTAAATCTGAACTGATCTCAGTTATTTCCACATCAGAAAATGAACGGTTGCACTGATAAATCCAAACTCTGGAAGTTTCCGGTAATGTTTTAAAGTCTACTAGCAATTTCTATACTTTTATATTTATAAATCTTCTGCGGTAGCAATTAATTCGGCAATATCCATTACCGCAACAGCACCTTCTTTTTCCTTGTTCTTAACACCATCGGTCATCATGGTGTTACAAAACGGACAACCTGCAGCAATTATTTCCGGCTTGGTTTCCAAAGCTTGCTCCGTACGCTCAATGTTTACATCTTTATCACCCTTTTCAGGTTCTTTAAACATTTGCGCTCCACCTGCACCACAGCATAAACCTCTTTGCTTACAGCTTTTCATTTCTATAAGTTCAGCATCCAACTTTCTGATCAAGTCTCTTGGTGCTTCATAAACTCCGTTAGCTCTACCCAAATAGCAGGGATCATGAAAGGTAATTCGTTTACCCTTAAAAGAGCCTCCTTCCATAGCTATTCTACCATCATTCAACAGGTCTTTAAGAAATTGAGTATGATGTACAACTTCATAATTACCGCCTAGACCAGGGTATTCATTTTTTATCGTATTAAAACAATGCGGACATGCCGTAACTATTTTTTTAATCTCGTAGGCATTTAGCACCTCTATATTGGTAACTGCTTGCATTTGAAACAAAAACTCATTACCAGCTCGTTTTGCCGGATCACCGGTACAACTTTCTTCTGTACCAAGTACAGCAAATGAAACATTCGCCTTATTCAAAATCTTAACGAAAGCCTTCGTTATTTTCTTTGCCCTATCATCAAAACTACCGGCACAACCAACCCAAAATAACACTTCGGGAACTGTTCCAGCTGCAAAAAACTCTGCCATTGTAGGCACTTTTAATTCACTTGCCATATCTCTCTTTAAGATTCTTTACTCCAATTTAAACGGTCCATTTGATTAAATGGCCAAGGTGCTCCATTATTTTCAATATTACCCATCATATTATTCAAATCTGTTGGAGCGGCAGATTGTTCCATGACCAAATACTGTCTCATATCCATAATGATAGATAGTGGATCAATACTAATTGGGCAGGCCTGAACACAAGCATTGCAGGATGTACATGCCCATAACTCTTCTGGCGTAATATAATCGTTCAGTAATTGCTTACCGTCATCTTTAAATTCACCCTTATTTTGATCGATATTTTTACCTACCTCTTCAAGTCTATCACGAGTATCCATCATGATTTTACGAGGCGATAGTTTTTTTCCGGTTTGATTGGCCGGACACTCACTTGTACAACGACCACATTCTGTACAAGTGTAAGCGTTTAACAATTGTACCCAACTTAAATCTTGTACATCCGATGCTCCAAACTTATCTGGCACAGCAGCATCTTCAGCAGGTTCTGCATACGGATCTGCATCTGGGTCCATCATCATACGCACTTCATCTGTTACCGACTGTAGGTTCTTAAATTGCCCTTTAGGAGTAAGCTTACCATAATATGTATTTGGAAAGGCAAGAAGAATATGTAAATGTTTTGAATAATATAAGTAATTAAGGAAAAACAATATTCCGGCAATATGTAACCACCAAGCTATACGCTCAACAAGTACAAGTGTAGGAATGGACATATTCTCAAAAATTGGTGAAAGCATGCTACTTATTGGAAAAGAACCTGCAGCCGCATAGTGGTCTGCCCCCATTTGTTGCAATTGATAATCAGCCCCATTCATGGTCAAGAATAGCACCATCAAAACCAATTCAATATAAAGTATTAGGTTACCATCGTTTTTTGGCCATCCTTCCATTTCCGGCTTAAGAAAACGCTTTAATCTTATGATATTTCTTCTTATCCAAAATATCACCACAGACACTATTACCAATAGCGCAAGAACTTCAAAAGAGCCTATTAAAAAATCATAAACAGGCCCTAGAACGGCGAACATTCTATGGGTACCAAAAATACCGTCCAAAATAATTTCAAGAACCTCAATATTAATAATGATAAAACCAACATAAACGATGATATGCAGAATACCGGCAATTGGCCTTACGACCATCTTAGTTTGCCCAAGGGCAATTTTGGCCATGTTTTTCCAACGCTGTGGTTTATTATCATTCAAAGAAGCTTCTTTACCAAGGAATATATTTCTTTTTAGCTTGCTAATATTCTTGACAAAAAAACCAACACCTACAACAAGTAGGATTACAAAAATTACATTAGGGAGATATTGCATATAATTAAGTCTTCTTTAATTCTCTATAGAATTTGCGGCAGGATCATCTTCTGGTAATTCATAATCTTTTTGTTTCTTACCAAAAACCGAAACGTTTACATACCTTTTAGGGTTTAAACGAAAATCTTGCAGCAATAAGTCTAGCTCTCTAGAAGCATTGTTTAGATTTGAATAAAGCTCCTTATCATTCATAAGTAAGCCCATAGAACCATCGCCATTTTCAATTTTGGCTGTTAGCTGATCTAGATTTGCCATGGTAGATTCCAAACTGGCCAAGGTACGGCCAAGACCGGCAGCGTTTAAAGAATCTGATAGTTTCGCAAAATTAGCCGTAAGCTTTTCAAAATTTTCAAATGAAGTATTTAGTTTTTCTTCATTTCCGGCCAAAACGGTATTAAGTGTTGATGCACTTCCGTTTAGGCTAGTGATCAGTTCGTTTAAACCACCTATAACTTCTTTCAGCTCTTTCTTGGTGTTTTCATCCAAGACAGAATTCACATTCACCAATACAGAATCCGCTCCAGAAATTGCAGATTCAACTTTACGTACCAATGGATTTAGTTTTTGCTGTGCTAGATCGGTAATACCGGGCCTTGTTTCAGTTTTTAAAGTATCTCCAGACTGCGCGGGTGCACCATCAAAAATAGGTTTTATCTGTAACCCCTTACCACCAATAATACCTGTATCATATAATTCTACCGTACTATTTTTAGAAAATTTAAAATCATTACCAACCGTAAAAGTTACCAATAGATTTCCCCTTTCATCTAAAAACCTAATATCATTAACCTTACCAACACTAAAACCATTAATAGAAACAGTAGTACCAGATTGAAGTCCGCCAACATTAGGGTAAACTGCAAAAAAGGTTTTGCTATTATCAAAAATTGGAGTGGACTTTAAATAACTGAATCCCATGATGAACAGTAGTATGCCACCAATTACAATAATTCCCGTTTTTAATTCTCTAGATAGTTTCAAGCAACTGTATTTTTATTACACTCAAAATTATGAATAATATTTACACTTTATGGATTAAATTGAGAAACCTCTTCGATAGCCTCTTGAATAGGAATTCTTTCTCCAAGCTTATAAGCTACAATATAAGCCGATTTATATCCTTTACCCTGTGCCTGACCTTGCATCATTTTAGCTTCTCTATATGACCTTGTTTCACCATACATATACCTGTATAAATTCTTATAAGGTTCTTGTGAAAGGTTTGAAAGTCCTTTAAAATTACCAGGGTTAAGTGCTACGTTCTTACTGCTTGCCATCAACTGAATTTTAAAGACAATGGATTTAGCTACTTCATTGGCATTGATCGCTTCTTTTACCTGCACATTTGGAGCAACCTCTTCTTTCTTTACAACAACCGCCGGTGTATTAATAGGTTCCGTTTTTTCAACCTCAGAAACTTTTTCTGCAACCGTTTCTTTAGCTACATTTTTTTTCTCTTCAATCTCAGCTATTTCTTTAACAGCCAGTTCCTTTTTTTCATCAGCTTTAGCCACCACTTCTTCTTTAATTGGCGGCACATTAGGTTTAGAAACCGTAGTTTCTACATTCTTTACAGTAGGTCGTACGCCTTCTTTATAATTCAATATGGCTTTCGCAATGGCATCTCCCATTTCATTCTGCCCTTTAGTAGAATTTAAATAAGCACCTTCATCCTTATTGGTAAGAAAACCGGTCTCCACAAGAACACTTGGCATAAAAGTTTGGTGCAATACTATAAAACCGGCTTGTTTTACTTTTCTATCTGTCCTTTTAAGTTGCCTAGAAAAATTTTCCTGTATCATTGTGGCCAAAGCAACGCTTTGATCCAAAAACTCTTCTTGCATAATGGTCAAACCTATTACCGATTCCGGCGAATTAATATCATAATCCGCATATCTGTTTTCATAATTGTCCTCTAAATAAATTACAGAGTTTTCCTTTTTCGCAATTTCAAAGTTTTGCTTATTCGCATGCAACCCTAATACAAAGGTACCTGCCCCATGCGCATCTGAGGTGTGGGAATCACAATGAACCGACACAAATAAATCTGCATTGGCTTTATTGGCAACCTCGCCCCTAACGTACAAATCAATGAACGTATCATCCTTACGCGTGTAGATAACTTTAATATCCTTATTCTTTTCAAGAATTTCACCGACTTTCAAAACAATGTTCAAAGCGATTTTTTTCTCCAAATACCCATTTCCTAGGTTTCCTGGGTCATGACCACCATGACCGGCATCTAAAACAACAATAAATGGATCATCAGATTCAACTTCTTGTTTATCAACAGTAAAAGACAGTAGAAATATGGCTGTAACTAAAACCAATGAAATGCTTAAGAATTTTATTTTCATATGTATTGGGGATTATATCGCCCTTATTATGGTTAAATTTATTGTAAGACCCTACATGGGGATTAAAAAATATATGTAAGTTTGACATCTCAAATAACGGCTCATTTGACCGCCAAACCTTTACAAAAATAGGATATATAGCCTTGCAATCAAACAAACAATACTTACTTTTCCTATTCATGGTTGTTGTCTGTGGTTTTTTTGCCATCGGTCAAGAAGGAAAAATCACTCCGCTCAATATCAAAGCAGAGAGAGATTCAATTATTGCACCACTATTTCCGCCAACCGCAATAAAAGACTCTATAGCCAATGATTCTTTGGTTACAGATTCCCTTAATCAAAAGCCTCCTTTACTTTTAGATAAAATCACTTATAAGGCTAAAGATTATGTGAAATTAAGCCAAAAAGAAAATAAAATTTACCTCTATAACGAAGCTGAAATCTATTATCAAGATACGGAGTTAAAAGCTGGTATCATCATCATGGATTACATTAAAAATGAGGTGTATGCCGGTAGAATGGTTGACTCACTCGGCAATTACAGCCAGTTACCCTATTTTAAACAGGGATCGAACATTGTTATTCCAGATTCTATCCGTTTTAATTTTGATACGCAAAAGGCACTAATTTGGAACTCACGAACAGAACAACAAGCGGCAGCCGGTGCTTTAGGTAGTGATGCCATGAAGGTTTATGCCGAGATTACCAAAAAAGAAAATGATTCCGTTTACTTTCTAAGCGAAGGAAAATTGACCACCTCAACGGACACTATCAACCCAGATTATTATATAAGGGTTAGAAAAGCAAAATTTGTTCCCAAGAAAAAAGTGATTGCCGGGTTCAGCAATTTATATATTGCAGACGTACCAACCCCAATAGCAATGCCATTTGCTTATTTTCCACTGAGTGTTGGCCGATCAGCAGGTGTTTTAATGCCTTCTTTCGGTAACGATCCAGATGCGGGTTACTTCTTACAAGATATGGGGTATTATGTACCATTAGGTGATTATGCCGACATTACTTTATCCGGAGACTTTTATACGAACGGAAGTTACGCATTTAGAACAGCATCTATTTATACTAAAAGGTACAAGTATCGTGGTAATGTAAACTTAAGATTTGAAAATATCGTTAATAGCCAAAAAGGTTTTAGTGACTACAGTCTTTCAAGAAATTATAATATTCAATTTTCTCACACACAAGACACCAAAGCAAGTCCCAACTCTCGATTTTCAGCATCGGTAAATTTAGGAAGTAGTGATTATTACCAAAATTCCTTACAACAAAGAAATTTACCAAATACCCAGAACAACACCCTATCATCATCAATTTCATACTCTAAAACATTTCCAAATTACCCTTCTGTGAACATGAGTTTGACCGCTACCCACTCACAACTGACATCGGTAGCTACAGATGATGATGATGACGATGATGACAATATCAATATGACCTTGCCTACATTTCAAGCAAGTGTAGAGCGTATTTATCCGTTTGTAAAGCAAGACGGTGTAAAGAAAGGAATCATAGACAACATCAACTTTCAGTACAGCGTAAACGCACAAAATAGGCTAACAACAAATGATGAGGATTTTTTCACGGCTAGGATGTTTGACAATGCCCGTGTAGGTGCCAGCCATAGTATTCCTGTTGCAACGAACTTTAAGGTTGCTAAATTTTTCAGCGTTAGTTTGGGTGGTAACTATGAAGATGTTTGGACATTGGAAACATACAACAGAAGTTATGACGATGTTGCCGAGGAAGTTGTTATAGATACGGTTAGTGGTTTTGACCGTTACAATACCTATAATTTTAGTGCAAGTATTGGAACTACCCTGTATGGTACTTTTAATTTTGGTGAGGACAAAAAAATTCAAGCTATTAGACACACGGTTAGACCTTCTCTTAGTTATGGCTATGCACCCTCATTTGAGCAATTTTATGACGAATATTTAGGTGAAGACGGTGTAGAAGTACAATACAGTCGTTTTACAGGAACATTAAACGGAGCACCTTCTTTAGGGCAGTCTAACAGCTTAAGTTTTTCATTGGCCAACACTTTAGAGGCTAAGGTAAAGGATAAAGACTCCACAAAACTTGAACCTAAAAAAATATCCCTTTTAAGCAATTTTAATGTCTCCACCGGATATAATTTCGAATCTGATTCCCTTAGATTGAATCCACTAAGCATTAATGGTGGAACCAACATTTTAGACAACAAAATGTCCATTAACTTTTCTGCCGGTTTAGACCCTTATGCCATAGATAATAATGGTAGAAGAATAGACACATGGAATATTGACAATGGCGGTAGCCTATTTAGACTTACTAGAGCTAATGCCAATGTATCCTATTCTATTAGTAGTGATATGTTCAATAAAAAAGATGACAAAGGAAGGAAGGAAGAAGAAGATGAAGATCCTTTTGATTACGTAGCGCAAAGTGGTGGTAGAGATGACGACCTTTTTGGAAGGGCCGATGATTTCAATTCAAACCCCATTAGGAAGGACGACAAAAATGCCGATGTTGAAAACCCAGTATATGGAACCAAAATACCATGGAATTTTAGGTTGGCCTATTCCGCAAACTATAGCAACACAGCAAGGCAAAATGAATTTAGTAGTCACTCTTTAATGTTTTCTGGTGACATAGAACTTGCGCCAAGGTGGTCTATAGGAGGTTCATCTGGTTATGATTTCAAAAATCAAGGTTTCACCTTAACCCAATTGCGTTTTCAACGAGACCTTAAAAGTTTCACCATGCGTTTTAACTGGACACCTTTTGGCACCTATAAAAGATGGTATTTCTTTATTGGTATAGATTCTTCTATCTTAAAAGACCTTAAGTGGGAAAACAGAAGTCAGAATTAAAAAATTAAACATTAGCTACGATGAAAAAAATTATAAATACAGAAAATGCCCCAGCACCAATTGGCCCATATAACCAAGCAATTTTAAGTAATGGCACTTTATATATCTCTGGGCAAATTCCAATTAATCCAAAAAGTGGCGCATTAGTTTCAGGTGATATTAAATTGGAAACTAAACAGTCTATGGAAAATTTAAAGGCCATTTTAACCGAAGCTGAAATGACCTTTGAACATGTTGTTAAATCATCAATATTTCTCAGTGACATGGATCAATTCACCGAAGTAAACGAAGTTTATGCCACTTACTTTAATGCAGAAACTGCACCTGCAAGAGAAACCGTTGAAGTAGCAAATCTACCTAAGTTTGTAAATGTTGAAATTTCAATGATTGCCGTAAAATAACGTTTTACATATTTGATCTGTGAAATTCCACAAGCCCTTCAATAGGTCTTTGCCTAATAACACCAACAATCAAATCATTTCTAAGCAGTACAGATGTTAATTCATCTCTTAGGTAATGCGCAATACTACCTACAAAATTGATTGGCACCTTTGTAGCCAATTCAAATTGCATTACGTAGTTATTTATAAATTGCTGAAAACCTTTATCTATAACCCCTTTAGAGTACGGGTGGTCTTTATTTTCAATTAAAAACCTAGCAAAGGTCGCCAAATATGTATTTGGGTTAGGCTGCTTATATAAGTTTTCTTTAATTACATCGGCATCTAAATCATGCGAAGCCGCAAACTTATGCGCTAGATCAGATGGCATTTTATGAAAATAGTAATCACGTATCAACTTACGTCCAAAGAAATTCCCACTACCATCATCCATAGGTATATACCCTAATGATGTTACTTTTTGAAATAATTGGTTACCGTCATAATAGCTACAATTAGACCCCGTACCTAAAATACAAACGATACCTTGGTGACCAACTTTGGTAGTAGCAAAAATTGCCGCATATGTATCTTCCTTTACATCTGCTTTTGCATTTGGAAAAAAGTCTTTGAATATACCTTTTAAAAAGACTTTCATACGATCGGTACCACAACCGGCACCATAAAAGTACAAATGACTGACTTTCTCCCTGTTCTTAGAAAGTTCAAAATTATTCGCTAAGCGATCTTCTATGACATCTTTTGTCAACACTTCTGGGCTTAAACCCAATGTTTGCGTTAAAAAAAGCTGTTCGCCATTTTCATCTAAAGCAATCCAATCTGACTTGGTTGCACCACTATCTACTATTAAAATCATATACCGAATGTCTTTAAAAAAATAAACCTGAAAACAAGACGCAAAAGCCTCATTTTCAGGATATATTATTGTTATACTAAAATGATGCTTACAACGTGTTAACGTGCTGAATTAGGTCTACCATTTTATTGGAGAAACCAGCCTCGTTATCATACCAGCAGATCAACTTGAAGAATTTAGAATTCAACTCGATACCTGCACCAGCATCAAATACACTTGTATGAGACTCACCTATGAAATCTTGAGAAACTACAGATTCCTCTGTATATCCTAAAACACCTTTTAACTCTCCTTCAGAAGCAGATTTAAATGCTTTTTTAATTTCTTCATATGAAGTTTCCTTTTCAAGACGAACAGTTAAATCTACAACAGATACATCTGCAGTAGGAACTCTAAACGCCATTCCCGTAAGTTTACCTTTCAATGCAGGAATTACCTTGGTAACCGCTACAGCAGCACCCGTAGAAGCCGGTATAATGTTTAACATTGCACTTCTACCACCTCTCCAGTCTTTCTTAGAAGGACCATCAACAGTCATTTGAGTAGCCGTTGTTGCATGAACGGTGGTCATTAAAGCCTCTTCAATACCAAATTTATCATTTAACACCTTAGCCATTGGAGCTAAACAGTTTGTAGTACATGATGCGTTTGAAACAATTGTGTTGTCAGCAGTAACCTCTGTATGGTTAACACCCATTACAAACATTGGAGCATCTTTAGAAGGCGCAGAAATAACAACCTTTTTAGCACCACCATCAATATGATATTGAGCAGTTTCTAAAGTTGTAAAAATACCTGTACATTCAGCAACGGTATCTGCACCAACCTCATCCCACTTACAATTTTTAGGGTCTCTTTCCGCAGTAATACGAACAGTCTTACCATTTACGATCAATTGACCATCTTTTACATCAACAGTACCATCGAATTTACCATGTACCGAATCATATTTTAACAAGTAAGCCAAGTGCTCAACATCTAACAAGTCATTGATAGCTACTACATCAACATCTCCACGCTTGATTGTTGTTCTGAAGACTAATCTTCCTATTCTACCGAATCCGTTAATTCCTATTTTCAAATTTGACATTTTCTCTCTTTTTAATATTTAAATTATGTAGTCATTATTTCTGAAACTCTTATAAGCTCCTTATCAATTTTTGTATGTCCTTTTATCGCCTTGTTAATTGGCGTTAAAGTAAGTTGATTATCCTGTATACCCACCATAAGGTTCGTTTTGCCTTCTAATAATGCCTCAACCGCCTTTACGCCCATTCTACTTGCAAGCACACGATCGAAACAAGATGGCGCACCACCCCTTTGCATATGCCCTAAAACAGATACACGCACATCATATATAGGCAAATGTTCTTCAACATATTCCTTAAGTTCAAATACGTTTTTACCAGATTTGTCACCTTCGGCAACAATAACTATACTAGATGATTTACCTGACTCTTTACTTCTTTTCAAAGATTCTAACAACCTGTCTAAACCTAAGTTTTCCTCAGGAATCAAAATCTCTTCCGCACCTGCTCCAACACCGGCGTTAAGCGCAATATGCCCAACATCTCTACCCATAACCTCAACGAAGAACAATCTGTTATGGGAACTAGCAGTATCTCTAATTTTATCTATACACTCTACCACAGTATTCAAAGCTGTGTCAAAACCTAGTGTAAACGTAGTACCAAAAATATCATTATCAATAGTACCGGGAATTCCAATTACCGGAAAGTTATACTCTCTATTAAAAATCATGGCACCGGTAAAACTACCATCTCCCCCAATAACGACAAACGCATCTATACCTGCCTTTACTAACTGATCATGAGCTGTTTTTCTTCCTTCTGGAGTTCTAAAGTCATTACATCTTGCCGATTTTAAAATAGTCCCCCCTTTATTGATAATATTATTTACACTACGGGCATCCATTGGTTTAAAATCTCCCTCAATCATACCTTGGTACCCCCTGTAGACTGCAACACAATCTACCTTCATATAGGCACACGTACGAACAACCGATCTAATTGCTGCATTCATACCAGGAGAATCGCCTCCTGAAGTCAGCACTGCTATTTTTTTAATTTGTGATAACATTGAAAAATTTAAGCCAACGAAAGTAACAAATCTTCATCAAAAAAGGAACTAACTTCCATCGCATTTTAAGAAAAAATCAACGAAAAGGATTTCGTTGTAACATATTGATGCTTAAATTCTTAAAATATTTAAATACTTAACAATTATGTAGCGTTTAGTTATTGATTTAATGATTTTGGCTTATTGTAAAAACGAATAAGGCTATCATTTCCCATGACAGATGATGGTGTTTCAATCTCTTTTCCAGGTACCTCTTTTTCTTTTGGTTTGGTAGCCAGTATTTTTTGAAAAAGCTCCTTAAAATTATTGAAATCAACTTCATACGAAATTCCCGCCCCTTGGGTAGACCCCTGTTGATCCGACAAATATGCCTGTATTTCACTTTGTCTACTGAAAAAATTTGCACTTAACGTACCTTCTTCATTTAGCAAAACCTGTATTTCAAAATCACCTGCGACCAAGGTTTCACTAGATGCACCCACCGGAACCCCTACTTTACCGTTAAATAGAATTCTATCCGATATTTGTGTTGATACGGTAACACCAATTCTATCGTCTGTCTCAATATCCGCAGAACGGTCTAAAATACCTTGCTCATAGGATAGACCAAGGTTGAACTTATCATTGCCACCACTAAGAATTGAATTCAAAATACTAGATGCGCTTTGAACCAAATTACCTGTAATTGCTTGTTGGTTGATACCACTTTGAGAATTTACAAAAGTACCTTGGGCCAATAGGAATATCGCATTTTTCTCCTCTACCGTGGGATCTTGCAGTCTGTATTCCAATTCTGATTTTACAATAGAATTAGTACCCGGAAAATCAATACCAAAATCAATATCTGGCTTTTGAAGCTGCCCGGTTAAACTTATAATTACGTCAGTAGGAATTCTACGGGTAAAACCGGCATCATCTAATAATGGAGCAGGATTCGCATTTAATGAATATATCGCCTCCATATTCAAAATGGCCTCTAATGGTTTTTGATCCCAATTAATGGTTCCCCCGGGTTCAACCATAAATTTCTTATCTATAATACCTCCAAACTTATAATTGAATTCACCTGTTACCACAACATAATCACCATACATTTCAAATTTACCATTGGTATTGATCTGTATTAAAATAATACCTACCCCTGTTCCTTTTAGGGAACTACCGGTTTTTGTATCCGTTACTATTTCAACTTCGGCATCAGGCGTTACATCTAAGTTAAATTCAAGTTCAAGACCTTGATAATCCTTTAGTTGTCGCTGACTCTCTATTCTCTTTTTATCGTTCTTTTCAATAAAATTGATAAAAGAATAATCCCCTACACTAGCAACATCACTAAGCGGAATTTTTAAAGAAGTACCTTTTGCGGTAGTACCATCAACCGTAATATTCAAAGCAGTAGTAGGACCATAGATTCGTCCTGTACCATTCAAATAACCAGTACCATAATATAACTCACCCTCTTTAAATTCTGTATTTAAAATCAAGAACCTATCATTCTTGGTATCAACATTCAAGTCCAGAACCCAATCTTTAAAGAAACTATGAGTAATGGTACCATCTAAATTTGCCGTAGTACCTTTAGCTACATCTTTTAATGCTATATTTTCAAAATCAAATGTTTGATTACTTAGAACAACTCTAGACCGGGGTGCAAATTCATAATCTACATTCAGGTACGGCACTGCAATACCAGCATTGTCCAAAGTAAGAAGCCCGTCAAAGTTTGGATTATCAACATCTCCCTTTATAACCACCCTACCGTCTATATCTCCCCTAATATGATCAATAACCCCTTCACCCAAAGGGCTAAAAGGTTCTAAATTAAAATTGCTGAAATTCGCAATTAAATCTGCCCTTGGTATATCTCCCCTATTCTCTACACTACCAACTACGCTAAATTTTTCCAAGCCATTATCAGACAGTTGGGAGTTCACTTGAAATTCTGTCAAATCTCTATTGCCAATGATATTTATAGCTAAATCACCTAAAGGAATATCATTAATACCGAATTTATCAATATTTAGATTTGATGATGGTAAATAAACACCATCTTTCTGTAAAACGTTTAAGGTACCATTGACCTCTCCCTGTAATTTCAAACTATCTATTACCGGGGTTATCTTATCTAAGGAAACAATTTTAAATTGCAACTGTAGGTCTTTGTAAGTAGAATCTGCCAATTGTCCTTTTAACCTTATCTGCTCTTTCTCCTCATTGTTCATTACAATTTCTTGAATTGTAATACTATCTAAAGACCTACTTAGAATAACCTTATTCTTTGTATTTCCCTCTTTGTTTAAAACCCACTTATTCCCCTTAAAATTGACATCGGAGGTTTTAAGACCAATTACAGATTTATTTTCCTTATTGAATGTATGGTAAAAGTTTAGGTTGTAAGAATCATTGAACTCACTACCGCCTTTAAACTCTGACCTAAAGAACAAAGTATCCTTTAAGGTAGTATTGATCAGGTTAAAATCCTTAAAATTATAATACGGGGTATCCAACTCACCAACAGATACATATGTATTGAATAATGGGTTTTTATTATCTATACGCACTTCAATTTTATCGGCTGCCGTACCAAAGGCCTCTATACTTGGAGACTCAAAATTTAATTTGAAATCACCCTCATCTGCTACAATATTACCTTTAATAAACGTATTTGGATCAAAGCGAACTTCTGGAAAGAACACATCTACGATTTTATTATAAATCTTAAAATTAAAGGAGAGATTTTGACCATCTGAAATTTGAAAAGGCCTATAGTTTGTATAAATACTACCCAAGGAGTTCTGCACAAGTTTACCCAATTCTCTGACCTTAAAATTACCCTTCATAAATCCGGTAATAATATCTGGAGAATTTATATTTATGGTTCGTTCCCTCTCTTGATCAAAACTAGAGGTAACCGCAAAATCATCAAAATAGTAAGTATCATTTTTATTTTGATAGCTAGTTTGTGTAAAATTGATATCACCAACAATATTATCAAGCGTGGTGCCCGTAATATCCATACTTACATTTCCTTTAAATACAGAAACGCTATCATTTATAATATTCAGTTTCTTTAAATCGGCATAATCGACCGAAGCGATAAAATTAAAATTGTTCCTTGTTTCGGCAACATTTGCAAGCCCCTTAAAATCGAATTTAAAATTCTCGTCATTGCTTACCAAAGAACCATCAAATAATTGATCTTTTATAATACCCGACACTCTAATATCTTGATAATTGTACTTATTAAACTCCAAAGAATAAATTTGACCAATTACCTCGGTGTTCAATTTTTCTTTTACAAAACCTTTACCCTCCACATTAAAATCCAAGGTTGTTTTTCCCAAGTTTTTATTCTCGGCAAAATCACCTAAATCAAAATCTATTAAAGAAATAAAACCTTTATAAGTTGCATTGTCAATATTATTAAAATCGCTTAGTACAATATCTGCATAACTACTACCCACGGCAGTATTTAAGTTCACTTTAGCATCAATAGAAGAATTGGTAATAAAGGCATTACCACGAATTGTAAATTGCCCTAATTTGCTAAATGACGACGGCAAAGAGTTACCAATTAAATTGGGCAATAATGCATTTAATTGATAATAACTACTTGTTACATTCCTCATTTCGGCATTTAAACTAAATGCTTTCTGTTTATTAAAGAGATTTTTAAAATTAAAATTACCACGAATACCGGTATCATCTGAAAACAAGAAAAGGTCATCAGTGTTCAAATCGTTCAATACTCCATTCACATTTGCATTGAAGGTTACTTCTTTACCTTTTCCAAATTCATCATAAAGTAAGTTGACTTCATCAAAAGCCACTTTAGACTCCTTAAACTCGGCAACTACATTGACCTTGTTCAAAAAATCGGCAAAATCTTCTCGGTTATAATTAAAAACCAAATTACCTTCTAAAGCAGATAATGGTGTATTAATGCTTAGAGAATCAAAACGCATTTGCTGCTTAGTATATTTAAAATTGGTAGCCAAGCGATCTACTTTTAACCCTCTATTACTAAAGAATGACATTTCTTTAATATCCGCAGAAACCTCTGGGCCTAAAATTAAAAAGTCGCCCGCATTTATGTTTAGGCTATCAAAATTTAAAACCGTAGTATTTTGTAAATTCTCATCAATATATTTAAACTTACTATGCGCAATACCCACATTAGATGAAGATAATTTAAAAGGGGGCGTACCCTCTGCCCTTGGCTTGCCATCATCTAACTTATCTACAAACACTTCTAAGTTGGTATTTCTCTCGCCAAAATATGTTTTAAGTTTAAAGTTCAGTTGATCAATAGCGATATCACCAAATTCCAAATTACCTTGAGCAAGATTACCTAAACTTAGAATAGAGGTTTTAAGTTCATTTACATAAAAAAGTGTATCCTGCTGGTAATCTTCAATATAGACACCTTCCAAACCTGTATTCCAAGAAATCAACGAAACCTTTAACCGCTCAATATTGATGTGCGTTCCATATTTATCGTTGATTTTTTTCGTAGCAAACTGTGCCATTAAGGTCTGTACCACTGGCAGTGAAAAAATGATGGTACCTAAAACACATATCAGTAAAATCACCAATAATGTTCTAACCAATATTTTTCTCAGTTTTTTGATAGGTCTTTATGTTTTACCTTTGTTATTCAAAATTTATTCCAAATATGCTGGAGCACAAAACAATTTATATACTTGCTATTGAATCTTCTTGTGACGACACTTCTGCGGCAGTTTTAATGAACGATAAAGTGCTCAGTAATGTTGTTGCCACCCAAGCAATTCACAAAGAATATGGAGGGGTTGTACCTGAACTTGCTTCAAGAGCCCATCAACAAAATATAGTGCCAGTTGTTCACCAAGCATTAGCCAAAGCAAATATCGATAAAAAACAATTATCAGCCATAGCATTTACACGTGGACCTGGCTTAATGGGTTCATTATTGGTAGGTACTTCATTTGCCAAATCGTTATCACTTGGTTTACAGATTCCTTTGATCGAAGTTAACCACATGAAAGCCCACATATTGGCCCATTTTATAAATGAGGAAACTATGAAAGCTCCTTCATTTCCCTTTTTAGCATTGACCATAAGTGGCGGCCATACACAAATTGTTCAGGTAAATGATTTTTTTGACATGAAAATCATTGGACAAACACTTGATGACGCTGTAGGAGAGGCTTTTGACAAAAGTGCAAAAATATTAGGGTTACCCTACCCTGGCGGTCCGTTAATAGATAAATATGCAGCAACTGGCGACCCATATAAATTTGATTTCCCCATACCAAATGTAAAAGACTTGGATTTTAGTTTTAGTGGATTAAAAACAAATATTCTTTACTTTATACAAAAGCAGACCAAGGCAGACCCTGATTTTATTAAAAACAACCTTGAAGACATTTGTGCGTCTATTCAAAATACCATCATTACTATTTTAATGAAAAAATTAAAAAAAGCAGTGAAACAGACCGGTATAAAGGAAATAGCTATTGGTGGAGGGGTATCTGCAAATTCTGGAATACGCAACATTTTAACCGAAGCACAAACCAAATATGGATGGAATACCTACATCCCAAAATTTGAATTTTGCACAGATAATGCCGCAATGATCGGTATAGTAGGCTATCTGAAATATAAAAATGAAAAATTTTCGGATCAAGACGTTACGGCAAAGGCCAGATATGTTATTTCATAGATTAAAACAAAAACCACATGCAACTTTTCTTTAATCCTGAACTAGACCCTACTGCCAACACCTTTACTTTTGACAGTAATGAAAGCAAACACATCATCAAAGTACTCAGAAAAAAGAATGGGGACAAATTATGGATTACCAATGGAGCCGGATACTTATTTGAAGCTACAATAATTGATGATGCCATTAAAAAATGTGAGGTAGAGATCAACTCATCTAAAAAAACACATGCCAAATCTCATTGGTTACATATGGCCGTTGCACCCACAAAAATGAACGATCGTTTTGAATGGTTTTTAGAAAAAGCCACAGAAATTGGCGTTGATGAAATCACCCCTATTATTTGTGATCGATCAGAACGTAAGATTCTAAAATTAGAACGAATGAAAAGGGTATTGGAATCAGCAATGAAACAATCACTACAAACCTATCTACCTAAACTTAACGAACCGATTTCCTTAGTTGAGTTTTTAGAAAAACCAATAACAGGGCTACAGTTTATTGCACATTGCGAAGAAACCGAAAGACATGAGCTAAAAAGGCGTGTTGCCGCTGACAAAGACATTACTATACTTATTGGCCCTGAAGGTGATTTTTCAAATCACGAAATTAAAAGTGCATTGGAAAAAGGCTATGCCCCGGTAGCTATGGGCAAAACAAGATTAAGAACTGAGACTGCGGCTATTGTTGCTTGTACCATTGTAGCATCTATCAACAATGGCTAGTTAAATAGCAACCTTTGCAGCACCAGTAATATCCACCTTTTCATTCTCTACCAATAACATCAAAGTTATAGCTTCATTTTTACCTACAATGTTTGGAATTTCAATAGAACCAAAGCCTTTTGATTTTAGATCATTTAAATATTTTTCGGCTACTACTATATTGGCATTCTTTAAAGTTCTATGACGATTTTCTCCCCTTTTAACCTCTGTGGTTCTTTCATTAAGCACCAAGACCGCCCTAATAGTTTTATCTTCAATTTTGCCATTAACGTTATATTCAAAAGTTGCTTTATCACCATCTCTTGCAATATTAGATATACCAATAACATTTTGAGACTGTAAGTTGCTATATTTCTCAACAGCCCTAATAACATTCGCCCTATTTGACCCCACCATATGCTCTTTGCCGTTAACGACCAATTCTGGCGTATAATTACTGCGATACCTGAATTTTGTATTGTAGGCACTTTGTTTCATGGTAAATTTCTGATTACTGAAAGGATCTTTCCAACCTATATAATTCCAATAGTCCACATGATAGCTCAAAACAAAAACATTATCTGGATATGAATCCTTTATAGTTTCTAAAAGTGCATCTGCCGGTGGACAACTAGAACATCCTTGCGAAGTAAAAAGTTCAAGCACCACACTACCCTTAGATAATTTTTCCGAATGTTCAGAAAACAAAGCATCATCAACTTTATTATCTTTACGGGACTGAGACCAAATAATGGTGGTTAACAGAAGGCCAACTATAGAAAATAAGAAAACATAATTTTTTTTATCAATCATAATAATGTGATTATACTTTATTATTCGAAATAAAATGAAAAACCTTACTATATATCTTTTTCTTATAATGGCGTTTACGTGCCTTAACTTAAGAGCACAGGAGATTGCAATTCTAAAATATCAAGGTGGCGGTGATTGGTATGCCAACCCTACAGCATTACCAAATCTTATAAAATTCTGTAATGACAATATTGGAACAACAATACAAAACAAACCCGAAACTGTAGAAGTAGGTAGCAGCACAATTTTTCAATACCCGTATTTACATATGACAGGGCATGGTAATGTGGTTTTTTCAGATGAGGAAATTGAAAACTTAAAAAGCTATTTAATGTCAGGTGGTTTTTTACATATTGATGATAATTACGGCATGAAACCATACATCACAAGGGAGATAAAAAAACTATTCCCCAACAAAAATTTAGAAGAATTGGGAGCTGATCACCCCATTTTCAATAATTCATATTCTTTTGCAAAGGGACTACCTAAAATACATGAGCATGACGGGCAACGTCCACAAGCTTTTGCAATTTTACAGGATAATAGGATTCTATTATTATTTACCTCAGAGTCTGATTTAGGTGATGGCTGGGAAGACCCAACAGTTCATAACGACGCTCCAGAAGTAAGACAAAAAGCACTTGAAATGGGAGCCAATATTATTACCTACGCCTTTAAAAACTAAGCTATGACATCAAAAACAATCTCCCAGGGCATATTAAGAGCTATTGGCGTATTGGTAGGTATCGCCATTTTGCTATACTTTCTTTATACTATACAATCTGTTTTGGCCTATTTGGCCATTGCCGCTGTAGTAGCGCTTATAGGCAGCCCTCTAGTACGCTTTTTTAGAAAAATTAAGTTGCCCAATATTTTAGCAGTAATACTGACCATGCTTTTAATGGTAGGTGTTCTAGCCGGTATCATAGCCTTGTTTATACCATTACTTTCTGAACAAGGAAAGAACTTGTCCTTATTGGATATTGATGAATTACAAACCAGTTTAAACACCTTATACCATCAAATCACCAATCACCTTGGCCTATCATCGCATATCGTAGAAGACGTTATAGATGATGCCGGTTTAGAAAAAAATATTTTACAAGGTTTGGATATTGGGTTCATTCCTAATTTTCTTAATTCATTTTTAAATGTTTTAAGCTCTGCTAGCATTGGCTTATTTTCAGTGCTTTTTATTTCTTTTTTCTTTTTAAAAGACAGCAAATTATTTGAAAATGGATTGTTGATTTTCGTTCCAATTGATAAAAAGAAAGGCACAACGAATTCCATCGGAAAAATAAATGGCTTGTTATCAAGATATTTTGTGGGATTGTTACTTCAAATTTTTATTCTTTTCGTCATTTACACCATAGTACTTTTAATTGTTGGTATTGAGAATGCTGTAGTAATTGCTTTTCTATGTGCATTGTTCAATATAATACCATACATAGGTCCTATAATTGGCGGTGTAATAATGTTGACCCTTACTATGACCAGTAATTTAGGATCGGATTTTAGCGAAGTTATACTCCCAAAAACAGGTTATGTATTCTTAGGGTTACTCTTTGGCCAATTGGTAGATAACTTCTTCTCACAACCATTCATATTCTCAAATAGTGTAAAATCCCATCCATTAGAAATTTTCCTGGTCATTATTATTGCGGGGCTACTATTTGGTGTTGTAGGTATGATTGTAGCCGTACCGGGCTACACCGCAATAAAGGTTATATTAAAAGAATTTTTATCCGATAACCAAATTGTTAAATCATTGACGCATAATCTTTAGGTAGAGGTGAATTCAGAAATAGTTACAGACGAGGTACAACAATATATTACGGATAAACTGGGCACAGATGTGCATAAGATACTTTTATCAAAACCGAGGTTCACAGAAGTTTCCTCCAAAGAATTGGTAGAGCAAATTGAATCTAAAACAAAAGCCAAAGCAAAATTACCTTCTTGGTTTTCAACGAAAAATATATACTACCCAAATAAACTGAACCTATCACAAACTTCATCTGAAGTTACGGCGCAATATAAGGCTTCATTAATCAATGGCAAGAGTATTGTTGACATTACAGGTGGCTTTGGGGTAGACGCTTACGCATTTTCACAAAAATTTGAACAAGTAACCCATGTTGAAAAAAATAGTTCCTTGTCTAACATTGCGCAACATAATTTTGAGCAAATGGGCGCTACTAACATTAACTGTATCGCGTCTGAGGGATTAGAGTTTTTAAAAGCCTCAACAACCACTTTTAACTGGTTATATATAGATCCTTCC
The DNA here is from genome assembly GCF_001865655.1 of Maribacter sp. 1_2014MBL_MicDiv. Classification (NCBI taxonomy): domain Bacteria; kingdom Pseudomonadati; phylum Bacteroidota; class Flavobacteriia; order Flavobacteriales; family Flavobacteriaceae; genus Maribacter; species Maribacter sp. 1_2014MBL_MicDiv. The sequence goes on along the minus strand of NZ_CP011318.1, from coordinate 3,508,501 downwards.
AGAAGAGATAAAAACAATAAAAAAGTATACTATTTAGCTGATTGTGAGCCAAATATAGTCAACCAAGCATCTTTTTTATTTACAAAAGCCAATAACGTATTGGTTAAAACAGGTCCGTTATTAGATTTAAAAATTGGATTAACAGAATTGAGCAATGTAAAAGAAATACATATTGTTGCCATAAATAACGATGTAAAAGAGGTGTTATGGTTAATGGATAAAAAGTACAATCAAGAACCTATTATAAAAACAATCAATTTTAAAAATAGCATAAAACAAGAGTTCAGTTTTAAACCTAGTGATGAAGAAAATGCAATCTCCAACTTTTCCAAACCACAAAATTACCTTTACGAACCAAACGCAGCTATCTTAAAATCAGGGTCTTTTCAATTTATTGGAGCATTCTTCAAACTAAATAAATTACATCCAAACTCACATCTCTTTACTTCAACAGAGTTAATCAAGTTTCCTGGTAGAGTATTCAAAATTGAAAATATTTATGAATACTCTAAAAAATCTTTTAAAAAATCCGGTATCAAAAAAGCCAATATTACCACGAGAAATTTTCCTGATTCAGTGTCTGAAATTAGAAGAAAACTAGGTCTAAAAGACGGTGGTGAAAACTATGTTTTTGCTACAACTGATTTAGAAGGAAAACTAATTTTAATTTCTTGTTTTCGTCACTAAAATGTTCTGAATTTCGGCTTAAAAACGTTCAAAAACCACATCAACTTAAACAAGAAACTTCGCAAACTACAACGTTGTATATTATCATTTAACGTAATTTTTTACTACATAAACAAAGAAAGATGTTAAAATTTTAACTTGTTAAAATTGAAATTTTGACGTGTCTAAATTATTGATACTACAATAGATACAGAGGTTTAAAAAGATTTTATCAATTGCAAGCCCCCTAGATACTAATATTGATTCCACAAAATAAGACACTTCTTACACCTTTATCTAAAGTAAAATTGCTATTATTATACCGGATTTTAATTTTTTTAACATTTAAAAAAAACAACTAACTGTTAGAGAAAATCTAAAATCTAGTCAATTAATTTAAACTAACAAACAACAACAATTATGAGTCAAAAACGTGATTACACGTTGATCGGCTCCAGTAAAAGGTCTTCCTTTATTAAATCTGGAGTTTTATCAATGCTCGTTTGCCTAGGCGCACAAATGGTGCAAGCAAATGAAAACACAAGTACTTCAAACAACGTTGAAGTAAAAACCCTTCAATCTACAATTACCGGTACAGTGCTTGATGCCACTGGTCAACCTCTACCAGGTGCCAACGTTGTAGAAAAAGGTACCACGAATGGTACACAAACCGATTTCGATGGTAACTATACTCTAAACGTAGCCGATGGCGCTACCTTAGTATTTAGTTACATTGGTTTTAAAACTATTGAAATCGCTGTAAACGGCCAAGCAAGTGTTGATGCAACATTGGCCGAAGATGCCGCCGCCCTAGACGAGGTAATCGTAACGGGTTATTCTACTCAGACCAGAGGAGACTTAACAGGTTCTGTAGGTAGTGTAGATGTATCAGAAGCTACAAAGGCACCTATAGTTAATGCCGCTGAAGCATTGCAAGGTAGGGTTTCAGGTGTAACCATTACAAATAATGGTTCTCCAGGGGCAACACCAGTAGTAAGGGTAAGAGGGTACGGAACTGGTAACAGTAATGACCCACTTTATATTATTGACGGTGTACAAACCGATGACCCAAGTATTTTAAATTCGATCAACCCTGCGGATATTGATCAAATGAACGTTCTTAAAGATGGTGCAGCTGCCATTTATGGTGCTAGAGCATCTAATGGTGTCGTTATCATAACTACTAAGAGTGGTGGTTATAATATGGATAGCGCAAGAGTTTCCGTGGACATGTATACTGGTTTTTCAAAAGCAACGAACGTACCTGAGTTATTGAATACAGAGCAACATGGCGAAATGATTTTTCAAAGTTTGAGAAATGATGGCGTTACCCCATCACACCCGCAGTACGGTGATGGACCAAACCCTGTTACACCAACAACTATACAGAGAGCTCCAGTGAGTGCTACCGTAAAACCAGGTGGCGGTACAGATTGGTTAGATGAAATTTACAGGACTGCAGTAACACAAAATGCTTCTATAACTTTAGAAAATGGTAACGAACAATCAAAATTTCTTTTTTCTGCCAGTTATTTAAATAGACAAGGTATTCAAATTGCTACTGGATTTAAAAGAGGTTCTATTCGATTAAATTCTGAATTTAAAATTGGAGACAAAATAAGAATTGGTGAACATACCAATATTTCATTTGACAGAAGAAGTGGTGGTCAATCATGGTTTAACTTCGCTACTAGAATGTCGCCTTTAGTACCTGTTTTTGATGACGAAGGCAATTATGCTGGAAACTACAGTAACGACACAGGTTTATCTAACCCAAACAACCCAGTTGCAGAAGCAAATAGGCAAGCTGATGATTTCAACAAAACACTTAGGGTATTTGGAGATATCTATGCTACTTTAGATATTATCGATGGTCTGCAATTCAAAACATCTATCGGTGGTTCTATAAGAGCTTACAATGACAGACGTTTTAGAGCACTTATTCCTGAATCTTCGGAGCCAATTGCCACAAATACTTTAAGGGAAGCGGACCAAGATTCTTATGAGTGGGTTTGGTCAAATACTTTGAGCTACAATAAAAGCTTTGGTGACCACGGTCTTAATGCCTTAGTTGGTATTGAAGCTGTAAACGTAACAGGAAAAGGAAAAGAAATTTCAAGAACAGATTACTTTTTTGAAACTCCTGAATACTACTTATTAAGTAATGGATTAGGTGCTGCTAACGTTGCTTACGCCTATGACAACGCTTCTTCATTATTCTCTCTTTTTGGTACAGCTAATTACAACTACGCAGGTAAGTATTTATTAACTGCAACGGTGAGAAAAGATGAATCTTCTAGATTTTTAGGAGACAATAAAAGTGATGTATTTCCTTCTTTCAGTGCTGGTTGGGTAGTAAGTAATGAAGACTTTTGGCCAACGGATGGTGCAGTAAGCAGATTTAAATTAAAAGGTTCATGGGGGCAATTAGGTAACCAAACCTTACCAGTTAATAACCCTACAACCAATATTTCGGTTGTAAGTGAGCAGTACGGTAACTATGTGTTCAATGGTAGTGGTGGTGCTACACCTGGCGCTTTATTAAATGCTGTTGGTAATCCGGATTTAAGATGGGAAACAAGTGAAACTACCAACTTTGGTGTTGAATTAGGATTTTTTGATAACAAACTTAATTTAGGTGCTGAATACTTTATTATAAAGACCAAAGATTTAATCAATCAAGATGGAAGCCAATATAGTTCTACATCAATTGATGCCGCCCCACCTTATGTAAACTTAGGATCTATTGAAAACAAAGGTATAGATGCTACCATTAGTTATGCTGATGTTACTGAATCTGGCTTTAGCTATGGTATTGACATGAACTTCTCTAGTTATAAAAATGAAGTAACTGAATTGATCAGTGCATTCCAAACTGGTTTTGGAGGGTTTAGAACAACAGGTACTGTTACTAGAACTCAAGAAGGACAACCAATATCATCATTTTACGGTAGAGTTGTAGAAGGAATTTTTGCTTCACCAGAAGAGGTTGCTGCGGCAGCGGACCAAGGCTTTGCTTCCCCAGAAGATGGAGTAGGTAGATTTCAATACAGAGATATTACAGGAGATGGTGTCATCAATGATGATGACAGAACGTTTATTGGAAATCCTCACCCAGATTTTACTTATGGTGTTAACTTAACAATGGGCTATAAAGGTTTTGACATGTCTGCGTTCTTCCAAGGATCACAAGGAAATGAAATTTTTAATAACGATAAGGTGTATACCGACCTTCCTACGTTCTTTGATGCAAACAGAAGTGTTCGTGTACTGGACTCTTGGACACCGGACAACTTAGACGCTACTTTACCAGCTCTTAGTTCAAGTATCACCAATAATGAAGGTACTGCAAACTCATTCTTCGTTGAAGACGGTTCTTACATGAGATTAAAAAACCTACAAATAGGATATACTTTTAACGAAAAAGTCTCTAAAATGATGGGGATGGATAGCGTTAGATTTTACCTTCAAGGAACTAATTTATTCACCATCACAGGTTATGATGGTGTTGATCCAGAATTACAGCCAAGATTCTTAGATAGTGGCGCTATTGACAACCTAACTATAGGTGTTTCTGATAACAACTATCCTTTAGCTTCAATTTACTCCTTAGGTGTTAATTTAAAATTTTAAAAAAATGAAAAAGAAATTAATTTATTCAACAATACTCACATGCATGATGCTAGGTGCGTGTAGTGATGATTTTACCGAAATAGCTCCAACTGGTGCACTTTCTGACGAGGCATTGTTAAATGTTACCGGCGTTGACTTAAAATTAACCGCAGCATATTCAGTACTTGATGGCGAACGAGTTAATCGTCAAGGAGAAGGTGTAGCTGCTGGTGGAGATAACTGGTGGACAGACGTAATCGCTGATGACGCACATAGAGGTAGTGAAGATGGTGACAACACCGCTTTATTTCAACTTGAAACTTTAGACTGGCAAACTGGTAACAACTGGTTTTTGGGTAGATGGAGTGCAATTTTCGGAGGTGTAAATAGATGTAATGCGGTTTTAGATCTTATTGATCAAATTCCAGATGAGGATCTATCATCACAAAGAGGAGAAGCATTATTCTTAAGAGGTTATTACAATTTTGAATTACAAAAATTCTTTGGTAATGTACCATTTCTTTCTGTAGAAAATTTAAGAAATGAAGAATTCAACCAACCTAATCCAGGTCCTATTTGGGCTGAAATCGAAGCTGATTTTCAAGAGGCATCAAGCTTGTTAGGTACTGATGTAATTAATGGTAGAGCCAATTTTTGGATAGCCCAAGCTTTCTTGGCCAAAGCATATATCTACCAAGAAAAATGGGACGAAGCATTACCTTTATTGGAAAATGTAATTACAGAAGGACCATATAGTTTAAATGCTGAATATGTGAGCAATTTTAATTATGCAGGTGAAAATGCTGCCGAGTCTATGTTCGCAATTCAATTTTCATCAGATGACGGTCGTTCTTTCAATGGAAACGGTGCAGGAACTTTGAATTTTCCGGGTGGAGGACCTTTAGGAACTTGTTGTGGTTTTTATCAACCTACCCAAGATTTAGTAAATGCGTTTAGAACAGAATCAGGCTTACCATTGTTTGACACATTTGCAGATACAGATGTTACTAGTGATTACGGCATACCTTCATACGAAGAAGATGGCGAAACACCAACTGCTTTTACTCCGTACGATGGACCTTTAGACCCTAGATTGGATTATACGGTTTCTAGAAGAGGTATAGACTATAATGGATTTGGTCCTAACCCTGGTAAAGAATGGATTAGAGCTGCATTTAACGATATTTCTGGACCATACCTTCCAAAGAAGAATGTTTATCAAGCCGATGAGGTTGATGCTAACCGCGGTACTGGTGGTTGGGGATCAGATTGGTCTGGTATTAACTACAACGTTATGCGTTTTGCAGATGTGCTTTTAATGGCAGCCGAGGCTGCTGTTGAGAAGTCTACTCCAGATCTAGCATTAGCATTAAACTATGTTAATCAAGTTAGAAATAGAGCTAAAAACATGACTTATGTAAAAGGCTTTGATGAAGATGGCAACCAAGATGTTAATACTGATGCCGCAAATTATCAAATCGAATTATACACCTCTTTTGCTACGCAACAATTTGCAAGAGATGCTGTACGTTTTGAGCGTCGTTTAGAATTTGGAATGGAAGGTCATCGTCTTTTTGATTTAAGACGTTGGGACATTGCTGAAGAAACGATCAATTCCTACATAGACCGTGAAGGTGAGGATATTGATCAAGCAGATTATAATTCCAAATTTGGAACTTATACTGATAAGCACAACTTATTTCCAATTCCAATTAATGCTATTGACCAAAGTGGTGGTATTTTAACACAAAACCCAGGTTGGTAATATTGAACAAATTATTTTATACTACGAAAAGAGGCTGTTTAATTAAACAGCCTCTTTTTATTATCTTTAAGCCAACCGAAATCAATTCATAAACTAAGAATTTATTTACAACAATTTCAATTCAATCCAACTACCAACTTTTTATTTTCTTATACGGTATGAAAAAATTTTCTGCAATAACTTTACTTATCATAATAGTATTTTCTTCCTGTAAAAAAACTGACAATAAACGATTTTCAAAAATAGACGCAGACCAATCTGGCATTACATTTAACAACAAAATTATTGAGACAGACAGTTTTAATATACTTACTAGTGAATATATTTTCAATGGTGGAGGTGTTGCCATTGGTGACTTCAATAATGACAGCAAACAAGATGTTTTCTTCACCGGTAACCAAGTCGACAATAAACTATATTTAAATAAAGGCAATTTTACCTTTGAAGATATCACTACAATTAGCGGTACTGCCGCATCAAAAAAATGGAAGACCGGTGTTGCCACGGTTGATATTAATAATGACGGATTTTTAGATATCTACATTTGTGCAGCTATGTACCCTTCAAAAGAAGAAAAAGCAAATATGTTATTTGTAAACCAAGGTTTGAACGAAAATGGCATTCCCATATTCAAAGAAATGGCGAAAGAATATGGTATAGCAGATTCTGGTAATAGTATGAATGCAACTTTTTTTGATTATGACAATGATGGGTTACTAGACCTATATGTTTTAAACAATGTTGATGTACATGTGTTACCATCAAACTATAGAAACAAAATTACGGATGGCACCGCATTAAGCAATGACCGTTTGTATAAAAATAATGGAGACGGCACTTTTACAGATGTCACCATTGAAGCCGGAATAACCATAGAAGGTTATGGCTTAGGCATTGCCATTTCCGATTTAAACAATGATGGTTGGTCAGATATATACATAAGTAACGATTACCTAACTAATGACATTTTGTACACCAACAACCAAGATGGCACTTTTTCCAATAACATTGATGACTTCATTAAACACCAAAGTAAATTTTCAATGGGAAATGATATTTCAGATTTCAACAATGACGGTTATTTGGATATCATAACTCTTGATATGCTGGGAGAAACCAACTATAGACTAAAAACCACAATACGTGACACTAAATATAATGATTATGTCATGAACAAAAGGTATGGCTATAGCCATCAATATATGCGTAATATGCTACAAATTGGGCAAGGCAAAGACCTACCATTCAGCGAAACCGGCTTATTGGCAGGTGTCTCCAGAACAGATTGGAGCTGGTCTCCGCTATTCTTCGACGCAAATAATGATGGGTATAAGGATTTATTTATTACCAATGGATTTCCGAGAGATATAACAGATTTGGACTTTGGGGAATTTAATTTCAATGTACGAAGATTTCTGAGTCCAAGGCAAATATTAGATTCTATTCCTGTTGTAAAAATCCCCAATTATTCTTTTGAAAATAATTTAAATGGAACTTTTAAAAATACCAGTGCAAGCTGGGGATTGGACATTCCTTCATTTTCAAATGGTGCTGCCTTTTGCGATTTTGATAATGATGGGGATTTAGATTATATCGTTAACAATATTAATGAAGAAGCCTTTTTATTTCAAAACAATACGAATACTAAAGATCAAACAAATGCTAATTATATAAAATTAAAGCTAATTGGCACTAGAAATAACACATATGGAATAGGCTCAAAAATCGTTTTACGATTTGCGGACAACAAATTTCAATTTCATGAACAATATTTAACAAGAGGCTACATGTCTAGTGTAAGCGATCAAATTCATTTTGGTATAAATAATAGTACCCAAGTAAAATCTATTGAGGTATTATGGCCAGATGGTGGCTTTCAAAAATTAGAAAATCCTTCAATAAATACTACGCTAACCTTTCATCAAAAAGAAGCAAGTGTTCCTTCTGAAAATACATTGACATTTCCATTGATAGAAGAAAAAAATAAGCAAGTTTTTCAAGAAATATCCAATTCACTTAATGTTAGCTATAAACATGAAGAATTAGATATGATTGACTTTAATGTACAACGAATTCTTCCTAAAAAACTAACTCAGAATGGTCCTTGCATTACTAAAGGAGATATCAATGGTGACGGTATTGAAGATTTTATAGTTGGAAGTTCATCTGGAACAGCTCCAGAAGTATTTATACAGGGTAAGAATGGTAAATTCTCAAATTACCCCCTTTATACTGACGTTTACAATAAGACTTTTGAAGAAGAAAGCATGGTATTGTTTGATTTAGAAAATGACGGTGATTTAGACCTATATTTAGTTTCAGGGAGTAATGAGTTCATGAAAGGACTTGAATTTTATACCGATAGACTTTTTATTAATGATGGAAAAGGAAATTTTAAGCTTAGTGAGAATAAAATTCCGAATATTCAGGCAAGTGGTTCTGTAGTAACCGCAGGTGATTTTAATAATGACGGACTTCAAGATCTTTTCATTGGTGGCAGAACTCCGTTTGCCAAATTTCCGATGGCAGAGAATAGTTTCTTACTACGCAATGAAAATGGTGTTTTAAAAGATGTTACAGAAACTTTAGCTCCAGAATTAAGAAATATAGGTATGCTTACCGATGCATTGTGGCAAGATTTTGATGAAGATGGCAAGTTAGATCTAATTGTTATCGGCGAGTACATGCCAATAACATTTTTTAAAAATAATGAATCAGGATTTGAGTTGATCGAAAATACGGGACTTGATAATATTTATGGATGGTGGCAAACTATAAAAGCTGCTGACTTTGACAATGATGGGGATGTTGATTTTATAGTGGGCAATTTGGGAGGTAACAATATCTATCAACCAACAGCTGAAAGACCTATGCATATTTTACATAAAGATTTTGACAACAATGGAACCGTTGATCCCGTGGCCTTCGCTTATTTTCGAAAAAATTATATTGACACTACTTATATTTCAGCCCCAGTTAATTTTGGAGGTGATCTATTTGGTCAAAGTCCCCTATTTAGAGCAAAATTTAACTTGTACAAAGAGTATGCTGCAGCCACACAAAGTATTTTGTTTACCACTGAAGAGCTAGATAAATCTGAAAAATTAACTGCAAATTTTGACAGGACAGTTTACATTGAAAATTTAGGAAATGGAAAATACAAAGCTGATCAGCTTCCATTAGAAGCCCAGTATTCCACAATTAATGGTATTGAAATCTTAGATTTTAATGATGACGGGTACAATGATATCCTATTAATTGGCAATGATTTTGGAAATGAGGTTTTTATAGGAAGGTATGATGCATTTAATGGTCTGCTATTGCAAAATGATGGTAATGGTAATTTTAAATCGGTATCAACTAGCAAAAGCGGCTTTTTTGTACCTGGTGATGCAAAAAGTATCACTACCGTTAAAAATAGTAAGAACGCTCTACCCTATTATATTGTTACACAAAACAGAGATTCTATAAGAATTTTTCAAAAAAACTAGTTCGCTTGAATCATAAATTTCAGCAAGCCTAATTAAATAGAGGATATTTAAATATCTCAAGAGAATATCCAACTTTTGTTAGCTATTTAAATTAAAATAAAAGGGGTAAATTAATCTGTTATATCACAGATTAGTCCACCCCTTTTTTCTGTGTATCTCACTTATCTCTTAATTATCACTCAATCAAAAACAAATACGAACGACATCTCATAGTCGACTAACGACACAACTACAACTATAAATAAAGTATTTGTAAAATTTTACACACAAAATTGGTTATTTGACAAAATATTAACTAATATTATAATAATATTACGTTAATCTTAACTAAAATTAAGATTAGTTAATAAATCAACAATTAATCAAACAACAACTAATTATGAATCAAAAACTAGATTTTAAATCATTAAAATCCAAGAAAAGACAGTCAGTCTTAAGAAGCGGATTTTTATTGATTTTAGCGTCTTTATGCTTTAATGGCCTTAGCGCTAATGAAAAGCCAAACGAAATTAAGTACAATGAACCCCTCAAGGTTCAAACAACTGTGACCGGTACGGTATTAGATGACCTAGGCACTCCGTTACCTGGTGCCAGTATCATCGAAAAAGGTACCACGAATGGTACCCAAACCGACTTTGATGGTAATTTTACCATAGACGTAGCGGCATCTGCAACCTTAGTAGTGAGTTACGTAGGTTTTAAAACTGTTGAAATAGCTGCTAGCTCCTCTCCTATTTCAGTAACCTTAACCGAAGATGCCGCTGCTTTGGATGAGGTTGTGGTAACAGGATATGGTTCTCAGTCTAAAAGGGATGTAACGGGTTCAGTTTCAACAGTAGATGTTGAAGAACTAAATGCCGTGCCTGCTACTACTTTTGCACAACAACTACAAGGTAGGGCTGCCGGTATTGGTATTGTAAATGATGCAACCCCTGGTGGTGAGGCTACGGTAAGAATTAGAGGTTTTGGTACCATTGGTAACAATGACCCTCTATACGTTATTGATGGGGTACCTTCAAGATCACAAGCAAACCTTAACCCAAATGACATAGAATCTTTACAGGTTCTTAAAGATGCATCTGCAGCATCAATTTACGGTTCAAGAGCTGCAAATGGTGTAATAATTATCACCACCAAAAAAGGTAAAATGGGTAAACCGGTCATCACTTATGATACCTATTACGGTTTACAGTCGGGATTAGGAGAAGTAGAAGCCTTAAATGCTGCGGAGTTAGGTGAATACCTTTATTTAGCCGATCTATATGCTGGCAAGGATCCTAGTCATGGTCAATATTCTTTTGGCCCAAATGGAGAAATAGGAATACCTGACTATGTTTTCCCAAGTGGTGCCATGGAAGGTGATCCCGGTACAGACCCCGATTTGTATGCATTGGAAGAAGGTAATATTTATGCCATTGTGCGCGCCGCCGATACCAATTGGTGGAATGAAGTAACTAGAACCGCACCAATTTTAAACCATCAAATATCAGCCTCTGGCGCAACCGAAAATGCAAGATATGCCTTTACACTAGGGTACTTTGCCCAAGATGCCATAACTAAATTTGTAGGCTACAATAGAACATCCATTCGTGCAAATACAGAATTTAAAGCATTAAATAAAAAGTTAACTGTTGGTGAAAACCTTTCTGTAAACTTTGATAATAGAAAAGGTGGTTTTGGAAATGATGAAGAACAAAATGCAGTTTCGGGTTCGTATAAACATCATCCACTTTTACCTATCTACGATATTGCCGGTAACTTTGCAGGTAGTAGAGGTGCTAACCTAGGTAACAACTTTAACCCATATGCAACTTTATACAGAGAGCAAGACAACAGAACATATCGCTTACGTGTATTCGGTAACGTTTTTGCCTCTTATGACATTACGGACGACTTGCAGGTGAAAACTAGTTTTGGTGTAGATGCTACAGGTGAAAGAGGTAGGTATTTAAGAAGACAAAACCCAGAGTATGTAGAAGGAAACTTCATCAGCGGATCTACTTCCACTAACAGGTATGAATATCAATGGCAATGGAATACGGTTTTGACCTATGCTAAAACTTGGAATGAAGTCCATAATTTTGATGCTTACGTAGGGGTTGAGGGTATTGAGGCTTATGGTGAAGAATTTGGGGCCAGTAGAAATGGCTATGCTTTTGAAACACTTGACATTCAACGCTATTTAGATTTAGGTGATGCTACCACGGCGAGTAACTACGGGTATGCATTTAGAGATTATACGCTGTTTTCTGAATTTGGAAAGCTGAATTATAATTACGATGGAAAATATTTAGCTCAGTTTATATTAAGAAATGATGCTTCATCTAGGTTTCAATCTGCTTCTAGGAGTGCAATATTCCCTGCTTTTAGTTTAGGTTGGAGAGTATCAGACGAGGCCTTTATGCAAAATCTAGAAAAGGTAGATGAACTTAAACTTAGATATGGTTGGGGTAAAACGGGTAACCAAGAAATTGGAGATTACAATTCTTATACTACTTACCGCTCCAATATTTTCAACGCAGGATATCCAATTGATGGAGCAACGGGTGCACCAACTTTAGGTTTTGACGTTCAAAGTTATGGTAACCCAAATGCAAAATGGGAAACTACTACATCAAACAACATTGGTGTTGACCTTTCAATGTTCGATAGAAGATTTAATATTGGTCTTGATTTATGGGACAGGATAACGACAGATATGTTGTTTAGAAGACAAATCACGTATACCGCAGGTGATGCACAAGCACCATTCTTCAATGTTGGTGAAATGACCAATAAAGGTGTAGACTTGCAAATATCTTGGGACGATAAAAAAGGTGACTGGGGTTACGGTGTTAGCTTCAACCTTTCTGCTTACAAAAACGAGGTTAACAAATTAAGTGAAACAGATGACGGTACCGTTTTGTTCGGTGATGCTTCAAGAGTTCCTTCTCTAACCATAACAGAAGTTGGCGAACCAATATCATCCTTCTATGGCTTTAAAACCGAAGGAATTTTCCAGTCTCAGGCAGAGGCAGATGCTTGGCCTACATATGGCAGCTACAATGCACCTGGTAAATTGAAGGTAACAGATGTAAATAATGATGGGCAAATAGATGATGATGATAGAACGATCATTGGAAGTCCGCACCCAGATTTCACCTATGGTGTCAATATAGATGTTAGTTACAAAAACCTGGCCTTGAACATATTCGGTAATGGTTCTGAAGGAAATGACATTTACAACTACGTAAGGTATTTTGCAGATTTTAACACCTTTCAAGGAAACAGATCAAAAAGAGCGCTTTATGATGCATGGCAACCTGCCAACCCTTCTGCTCCCGTTGGCGAATGGGTAGCGGCTAATCCAAATGCCACTGTACCGATAATGGATGCTAACGATCAAATTAGTAGTAGACCTTCATCTTATTTCATTGAAGATGGTAGTTATTTTAGACTTAAAAATGTTCAGTTGACCTATTCATTCCCTTCAGATTTAATGGAAAAAATAGGTATTTCAAGAGGACAGATATATGTACAGGGTCAAAACTTAGCTACATGGACAAAATACACAGGTTTAAACCCTGAGATACAAGCAGGTAATAGAGATGACGCTACATTAGGCTTTGATGGCGGTTACATGCCGGTATCGCGTACCTATACATTAGGTCTAAGATTAACCCTTAACTAAAAAATCTAATTGCTTAAAAAAGCTATCATTTAATGAAACATATAAAATTTTAATGATGAAAAGAAAAAATATAATATTAATGGTATTTATCTGTATGGCCATCTTTACGGTTGGTTGTAGCGATGAATTTTTAACACGAACTCCAGAGGGGCAATTTGGTACAAATAGTCTTGAAACGGAAGATGGTTTAGATGGCATTCTATTGGGTGCCTATGCCATGATTGACGGTGCAGGTTTAGATGGCACTGCAGATTGGAACGTTACGGTAGAAAACTGGGCATTTAACATAGCTTCGGATGATGCACTTAAGGGTACCGATGCGGGTGACCAACCAGAGCAGTCTTTTATTGAGGCCTATGACTATCAATCTTTCAATGGTCATATTACAAATAGATGGAGATCATTGTTCAAAGGTGTAGCTAGAGCGAACAATGCCATTAACGCCGCCAATAGTTTAGAAGATCTTTCTGATGAAAAGAGAACCCAAGTAATTGCTGAAGCGCGATTCTTAAGAGGTATTTTTCATATGGAAGCACGCAAAATGTGGAGAATGCCACCTTACATTGGCGAGGAAGATTACATTTTAGATGATGTTGAAAGCACCAAAGTGCCTAATGATCGTGAAATATGGCCGTTTATTGAAGCTGATTTTGAAGCTGCAGCGGCAAGTTTACCCACAACACAAGGTCAAGTAGGTAGACCTACTAGTTGGGCAGCTAAAGCTTTCTTGGCCAAATCAAAAATGTATCAGGGTTGGGACGAGAATGGAACGCCTAATACCGCAAAACTTGGTGAGGCCAAAACTTTGCTAGATGAAATTGTGAACTCAGGTGTATTTAGCCTTGCCACTAAATTTGAAGATAATTTTTTGGTAGCTACAAGAAATAACCCAGAGTCTATATTTGAAATTCAATATGCCGTAAGTAGTGCTGCAGATCAAGCCTCTAGTAGAGGTATGGGTCTTGCCCACCCATATACAGACCCTTGGGGCTGTTGCGGATTTTATCAGGTATCACAGAACTTAGTAAATGCCTATAGAACCGAAGCAGGTTTACCTTTGATCGATAATTTTGATGCTGAGGACATCAGTATAGATACCAATGAAGATGGTACTAGTGCTGAAACGGCTACTTTAGACCCTAGAATAGATCATACTTTAGGAAGACCTGGAATACTTTACAAAGGTTTCAAAATCTATCAAACCGATTTTGTTAGAGATTTGTCATATGCAGGTCCTTTCTTCTCTAAGAAGCATGTTGCAGAGCCAGAAGGTTTTGGTGTTGGCGGATGGGGAAATCTATCAGCAAACAATTACAGATATATGCGCTATGGCATGATTCTATTATGGTTGGCAGAAGCAGAAGTGGAAGTAGGAAGTTTAGAAAGAGCTCGTGAACTTGTAAATGAAATTAGAACAAGAGCCGCTAATCCTGATGGATTTGTACCCTTGGCCACACAAGGTACGGACAGAAATGATTTCAGCATTGTAGAGGGCGAAGCTGCAGCAAATTATGATATTGCAACGTATGATGCACCCTGGACAGACAAAGCTGCCGCAAGGGATGCCGTACGTTTTGAAACAAGATTGGAATTTGCCATGGAAGGTCACCGCTATTGGGATCTGGTCCGTTGGGGAATTGCCGCTGAAACCTTAAACAACTACATAGCCAGTGAGTCTCAACATAGAACATACTTAGTAGGAAAATCTTTTACGGAGGGAAAAAATGAATATTTCCCTATACCAAGTCAAGCAATTGATAGATCTGCAGTTGATGGTCAACCAACATTGACTCAAGATCCAGCTTACTAATTAAAATTATTGTTAATTGTTAGTTGCATAAAGAGTGGTCAAATTATTTTTTTGGCCACTCTTTATTAACTTAAAACTACTTGGTTAAACGATTAATATACACCTATTAAATGAGTTCTAATATAGACAGGTATTTCGTTGAGACCATCGTCTAATTTTAATTTCATTACTTCAGAAGGTACCAAGGGCATATGGCAGGAAATACAATTTTGAGTTTCAATATGTTTATTTACCTCGACGCTACTGTTAATAGCTGTAATAGTATGGCAAGACAAACACTTTGCATTGAAAACATCTTGTTCACCTCGTTCATTTTCATGTGGACTATGACAAGTAATGCAATCCATTTTTGAAGAATTCACAAAACACTTGCTTTCACTGAGAAGTCCCATTTGATTTCCATGAACATCTAATTTGAGATTTCTATTGTTATTCTGATAATTTTTGGAGTAGGCCGATAATGTATCGCCAGCAATAAAGGAGAACGGATTACCTTTTACCTGTTGTGCTTGTAACCCAGAGTGACATACGGCACAGGCATCTAAGCGCTGTTGTTGGGTGTACTTACCATAATTATCTACATGTACACCTACTTTTTCATTAGGGTTGGTCCTATGGTAAACTACGTGTTCTTCTAAAGGTCCATGACACCTTTGGCAATCAATACCTAGCAACAATTTATTGCGTTTATAAATATTTCCGTTACCAGTTTCATTTTTATTTTCGGCAAAGGTCACATGACATTTTAAACAATTATCATCTACAGGTCTATTGAAAGAGTACTTGGGAAAATTGGGACTATTGACCCAATTATTGGTAGGCTCAAAATAGGATACCTGTAATTGATACAGCTTATCATCTTCCCAGCTAAGATAACTTTGCCCTTTTACTCCAGAACCAATAGTAATATCCAGCTTAGATTTCACCAAGGCAGTATCGCCAAACTTTGGTTTGGTCAATTGATAAATCCCATCGTTTTCTTTTATTAATTTTAAACGCACCCCTTTTAGGTTCAGCTCATTGGAGCCTTCGGCAAGTTTACCTTTAATGTGTTCTTCATTGGCAATCGCTGACGTGTTGTAATGAGCTGTTTTTACATGGCTCTTAAAAATATCTTCATGACATTCTATGCAGGTATCCTGAGCTACAAAGTTTTTGCCATTATAATGTGTAGCTACAATTTCCGGCTCTAAATAATCCGAGATTGTAACAGTATGTTTTAGATACCATAAGATATAAACAAGCAAAACAAGTACAATTGACCATAAAATGTATTTTGTATGCTTGCTTTTCATTGTAGTTTTTAAGATCTACTTTAATTCCTGGTTCATAAACCAATCATAAAGTGCATCGGTCTCATAAGCTTTTATCCATGCACTATGACCTACGTTAGGATATCTTGTGAAAATTACCTCATATCCCATTTCCTTTAATTTAGCCACCATATTTTCAGACTCTGAGAATGGAATGGATTTATCTTTCTCACCATGAAAGACCCATATGGGCATTTCCCTATTGATCCACGAAGCATAGGGCAATGGTGCCATACCACAAACTACTGCCATTGCAGCAAATGTATTGGGATACTGCACTGCCATTTCCCATGCAGCGCCACCACCCCTACTCAATCCGGTTATATAAATCCGTTTTTTGTCTATTCTATTATTATCCACAATAGAATCTAACAACTGTTTAACAGCCCTTGTATTCCACCATTTCTTGGCGTTGGGGTTCTGTGGCGCCAAAATCAAAAATGGGAACTTTTTTCCTTGAACTATCAATTTTGGAGGACCATTTCTCTTCACCGTGACCAGGCTATCACCAGATTCACCTCCGCCGTGCAAAAACAATAAGATCGGAAACTCTTTATCAGGTTCGTCCTCATAATCCTCAGGATAGTACAAATAATAAGATAGTTTCTCTTTTACATTGGTCTCCATCTCAGCGTCTATTAGACTAGGCTTTTCTTGAGATGCACAACTTTGAAAAATAATCAATAGAACTATATACGGAACAATCCTCATCATAAAAACAATTTACGCTCAAATGTACCTAAAAACAAGTTGTATTAAAGTTAAAGTATCATTAGATCAATTTGGATTTCAAATGCTATTTACCAAAACTAAGTTATATACAATCACCCCTAAACAAAGAAGGAGATGCTCTTAGCATCTCCTTCTCTTAAAATCATATTATTTTAAAGTTATTACCTATACAATGTAAAGTGACCTACATATTTGATGGCATCACTATTTGCATTTACAACATACCAATAATCACCCGTAGGTACCTCTTTACCTTCATAGGTTCCGTCCCAGCCACTGACCTCATCCAAAACAGCTACTACCCTACCGTAACGATCGTAAATTTTAACCACTACACCATCAAATAGCTCTCTATTATTTGGAGACCAAATATCATTCAAGTTATCACCATCAGGTGTAAAGAAATTAGGAAATTCTAACATTCCGGTGAATTCAAAAGGTACACTAAGCTCCAGTTCACAACCTCTTGCATCTCTAACACGAACATTTACAATTCCGCTTTCATTGGTCGTAAATACGGTCTCATCTCCAAAAGATTGTCCGTTGAAAAAGAATTCATACTCGCCATAACCACCAGCGGCAGAAGCTTGAACTTCATTGGGACCAGTTTTATCAACTACCAAACTTAATGGCTCATAACCATCTATACTGAACTCAACACTATTGGTACAACCATTTTCATGATAAATATATACAATGTGATCACCGGCAGGTAAATCTCCCCATACATACTCATCAGTAGCATTAGCCGTAATAGCATCTGTAGGATCTATTGGATCTAGAGCAAACATTAGTTCCGGCAAAAGATTATCATTTTCCAGTTGAATAGTGGTTGTACTGGTAGGGAATATACCTTCGCAACCATACTGCACCTGAGCTGCTGCCGTTAAATCTACTCCAATATCTATAGTAAATAATTCTGAAGCCGTACATTGGTTTACATCTTGTATATAGATAACATAAGATGCTCCACCCTGTAAGTCTTCTATTATTTCACCAGTATAGGGTGCAAACGTGGCGGTACCCGATTCATCTACCGGATCGATCATTTCTATTTTATATTCAAAATATGGCGTAGGATTTACTAAAGGATCATTGAAAGGAGTACCTCCAATGACATCAAATACCACAGTACCATTATTTGCACCTATACACAACTCAGGTGTAGTATCTATATTGACCACCTCTATTTGATCAGGCTCTTCAATAGTAATAAAATCCTTTTCAAAACAGCCATTATCATCCTTGATCAAAATCTCATAAGTACCTGCCGCCAACTCATCAAAAGTATATGTACCAGGGTTATCCGAATCACTAAAGAACTCATTAAAATTAGGAGCAATCGCAAACTGTATTAACCCTTCACCACCGGCGCTAACAGATACGGTTATGGTACCATCCTCTTCACCGTTACATGAAACATTTGTAGGCACGGCGTCAAAAATTATAGGATCAGGTCTAACTATTGCGAACGGACCAGCAATATCACTACAAGTAGCTCCACTAGTTACCGCTATATAGTATTCGGTTCCTTCAGCTAAACCTTCAAATGTACCGTTATCTTGGGGACCTCTTACCACTGTTGCAGTAGCTGCAGGATTAAAAGCATCAACAGGATCACCTTCGTATAAATAGAACACATCTTCACCTACACCGCCGTTCACAAAAGATTCTATTCTACCATCCAATTCAGATGCACAAGAAATATCATCTGGTAAGTTAGGTAATAACGTTATTCCCGTAGCATCGGTCATGGTAATACCATTTGATCTAATTGCGGGGCAAGCACCTGCGGCATTTACCTTTCTCACATCAAATTGATAAGTAATACCCTGTACTCCAGATATGGTAACAGAATTCCCTGTCATTGGTTGATAGGTACCAATGGTAACACCGTTTTCTACCCTTAAATATTCATAAGTAAACAAAGGATCAGGGTTTTCAACGGTCATTCTCATTTCGCCATCCCCTCCACAACCGGGCACTCTTGTCTGTACCAATACCGGCTGAATTGGTGGTGGTGGATCTACATAATAAGCTTCGGTAACAAAAGAACATCCAAAACTAGACGAAACTTCTATTGCGTACCAGCCAGCACTAATGTACCCTCCACTATCTCCAATAAAGGTTGGTGTATTCTGCAAACCACTTTCAGATACTACAGCCGTATTATCATCACCACTTAAATACAATAATGTATAATTGTAACCTGCACCAGGAAAACCACCACTTGCTCCTGCTGTTGCAGTAATAGCATCACCAGACGTAATATCATAAGCTTCTAAAACCGCATTATTACCATTTGGACAATCTAAACTCTGTGGTTCTCTTATACCGGCAACTATTTGCGGTACTTCTTCTAATTCTATCTCCACTGTATTTGTACACCCTTCTACATCCCTAATTTCTATCTCATAGAAACCGAATGACAAGCCGGTAAATTCATTATCATTGGAAAATGCAGCAATTTCACTGGTATAAGTAGCACCATTATCCGTGCTCATTAATATTCTATACTCATAAGGAGTAGTATCCCAACCACCAGTACCTGTAGCAACAATTTCACCTGTGTCATTGGTACAGCTAACATTTCCTATAGAGTCTGCCGTAACCTGTAGCGGACCGTTAGGTGTTCTAATATTAGCAACATTACTGATACCTGCACAATATGGATTACCCACAGAAACCACATCTACAATTAAATTACCACCAGGTAAATTATCTATACGGGCTTCATCGCCATTAACATCAGGGAAATTATTGGTATCAAAAGTTCCTGAAGCCAAAGGAGTTGTTCTAGCATCATCAGTAGCCTCATAAACGATGTAATCATATACACCATTATAATCACCTACGGTGATGAACAATGCTCCATCGTTACCAGGCACCGCACAGCTAACCGGTTTAGCCTCACTTATTAACACTGTTGGTGCAATAGGCGTGTTAACCGTGTGCACAGGCATTGGATAGGTACAACCTACTGTATTATCAACGATTTCGAATAAATAATCACCAACATCCGGTAAAAACACGTCTACATAATTATTTCCGGCTGAATTTGTTACTGGAGCAACTGCTGTAACCGAAACCGTATTTACAGTAAAGTCAGCTGTACCCGCAACTTCTATACGAACACGTTCATCATCTCTACAATTTAAAATATCAATATCTATGATTGTAGGTACAACATCTGTTGGCGGATTGATGGTAGGCACATCAAATGTAGTTTGACAACCGTTACCATCTATAGCATAAACCGTAATATTCTGAGCAGAACCATTATCAATGATTTCAAATGTATTACCTGTTTGATAGTTCTCGAACCCGGTAATACTATATTGATAACCTGAGCCTATGGTACCGGCATCAACAACGTTCACGGTAATAATGGTGGAACTATATCTATTAGCACCTGGTTCACAGGAAAAATCCGCTGCGCTGGCAGTAATACTAAAATCATCGGGGTTATTTATGGTATGTACCGAAGACAACACCTCACAGTTACGTGCAGTAACTACTTGCACTTGGTAATCTCCCGCAGGCAAACCTGAAAAGGCTCCCGTATTATTCCTTGTAACTTCCGTTGTACCAGATGTAACATCATTTAGGATATAGGTTAACGGAGTATCTTGCGAAGTAAAAGGAACCATTGCATTTGCAGGACCAACTATTACTTCTATAAAACCATCGTTCTCATCTCTACAGCTAATATCATCAGCATCTTGAGCAACAATTACTGGTTGAGCAGCCTGATTAAGAATAATGTTAGATACCGTAGTTTCACAAAAACCAGTTCCATCATTTACAACACGGTCAGTGATTACAACTTGGTAATTACCAGGTTCTAAGCCAGTGAATACCGGATCATTGGTTTGTAAGACCGGTGCTACCGCATTTGAATTATAATCTATACCTGTTAGTTCATAATCGAAATCTCCACTTCCGCCATTGGTACTTATTGTAATTTCTCCATCAGCATCATTACAAGTACTATCAGTAGTAAAATCACCTGTCGCAGATAAGAAATCATAAACCGTGGCAGTACCTTGACTTGTACATCCATTGGCATCAACTACATCTACTACATAATCACCTGGACTGCTTACCGTGTAAGTGTAAGTCCAATTTGTACCATCATCCGTAGGTAATTGTTCATCACCACCCAGAGTAAATCTCGGTGTATTCAAAGAATTTGGTACGGTAACGGTAATATCAAATGCCGTTGAGGTAGGATCACATTGATTAACAACGGTAAAAGTAGGAGCCGGTAAATCTGGATCTAAAGAAATAATGGTAGCAATATCAAAAGATGTACATCCGCTAGCATCTCTAACATATACGTCATAATCACCATCAGGGGCTGTAAATGTGGTATCTGTTGTCCAATCACCAACCGTAGGCACATCACCATTGTTCATAAAGGCAAATTCATACGGTCCGCCAGAACCACCTCTTCCTTGAACGGTAACTTGACCAAAGGCATTACAATTTGCAGGAACTTCCTGTAAAATATCAATATCCGGTAAATTTTGATCAATAGTCACAGATGCAGCATCTGTACAAGTATCAGTTAAATTTTCAACCAAAATTTGATAATCTCCAGGCAATTCCGCGTAGGTACCGTTATAAGGTAAACCTGTAGTTGTCAAAGCAGCTTCTAACTCCGTTTCCGATCCATCCTCGTTATTGATCAATACTATTCTTAACTGATCACCAATAGTATAACCAGTAATTTCATAGGCTATTTCACCATTTCTGTTGATATCACAGGCACCAGGTGTGGAAGATGCCGTAACATCCAAAGAGGACGGACCCTCAACTGGTGGAATTTCTTGCTCATAGGTACAACCAGTACCCACATCCAATACTACAACAGTATACGCTACACCATATTGAATACCGTCTGTAGCGTTGCTAAAAGTATGGTCATTGACCCCTGGTGTATTATTTAGATTATAGAATGATGGCTGATCCAACAATCTTATCTGATAAGACCCTGAACCTCCACTAACATTAACAGCATAGGTGAAAGCAGTATCATCACAATCTAGAGGTACCGGTTGCGGAATTGGTGTAATCACCACTTCATTTGATGTAATGGTAACCATATCAATATCGTTACAACCATTGGCATCTATCGTAATAATAGTATAATCTCCAGTTACCAATGAAGGGTCTAAGATTTGGATCGGAAAAGTACTTTGATCCTCTACACGAGTAATTTCTACACCTGTATTATCCTCTATAATAAAATCAAAACTAGGCGTACCATCTGTAACTGCATCAATACTTATACCTCCACTAACTGGACCACTACCACTACAAACTGCCTGAACTTCTGAAACTGTAGTTGCAGGTGGTGGCGTACTATCCAAAATAATATCAAAAGTATCTGCAACGGTTTCACAACCTCTAGCATCTCTAACCAAATAAGAATACGTTCCAACGGTCAAATTTGAAAATACAGTTTCTGAACCCCAACCATTACCGTTAAAATTTACTTCATATGGTGGCACCCCACTTGTTGCATCCGGTGTTATTGTTACTGCTCCATTATTAGTTGAGCTACAGCTAACCGGTCTAGTGGTAATATGTGCTGCCGCAATATTCTGTGGTGGGTTCAACGTTATAGCAACCGATTCGGCAACACAACCACTACTTGTAGTATTGTTATCCGTAATTCTAAAGACATAATCACCTGGGGTAGCGGTATCGTATAAAAAGTTGTTGGAAGTCAATGGTATTGCCGCACCAAAAGTTACCCCGTTATCAGAACTAACTTCATATTGTTTAGCCCCAGGGCCTGCAGTATAGCCACCGTTCACCTGAACTCTTATTTGACCAGGAGCTCCTCCACAAGGTATTTCAGTTTCAATACTGGTGTTTACCCTTAATTGGGGCTCAATGGTTATAGGTAAGCTATCCGAGCAATCATTACCATCTACCACCTCAATAGTATAGTTACCAGGAGATAGGCCAGAGAAAGAAGCACTCGCCTGTAAAGTACCACCATTAATTCTATATTGGTGCGTACCTACTGCTGCAGTACCAGCAGTGGAGGTTACGGCAACCGTAGCTCCTACACCGGCTACAAAACAAAAATCTGAAGACGGACCATCTAATGCAATAGTTGGCGCATCAATTGGGTTTAAGTCAAAAGTAAAGGTATCTGTACAACCTTCAGCATCTTCTACAGATAATGTGTATGTTCCCGCTGCAGAAAGATTACTAAAGGTTCTTCCAGATCTTGGACCTATTTGTGGTCCTACCGGAGGAGTCAAGGTATATCTATATGTTCCCCAACCACCGGTTGCATTTGCTCTTACACTTCCTAAATTACCATTGGCACAGCTCATTGCCGTAACCGTACTCGTAGATAAATCTAAAACAGGAGCCTCTTCAATATCAAAAGAAGTAGTATCCGTACAACCGGTATCGGCATCGGTTACTGTAATGGTATAGGTACCTGCACCTGATAAAGGAAGTGCTACTTCATTATTATTTTGAGGTCCTCCAGTGAATAATCCACCATTAATGTCATAGGTATAATTGTTAGCAAAACCATCTACAACAAAGGACCCCGTACCATCGGTTGAACCGTTACATACCCTTAAGTCGCCACCAGATTTTACTCGTACCCTAATAGAACTAATTTCAACCGGTCTAAAACCTTCAGTATACGAACATCCGTTAACATCGGTTATTTGAAAGATATACGCTTGTGAGGTCATTAAACCCGTAAACGTATCATTAGTACCATTGTCAACATACGCCGGACTAATTATTTCATATCTATTTACTGCAGCATTACTAGTAGGTGTCAACTGAACATCTGTAGTACCTGCTGCACAACTTGTATTACTTTGTGCAAAATCTAAATCCGTAGGTGGATCAACATCTAAAATATCAATAGCAGTAAGTTCTAATCTACAACCGCCAGCATCACGAATGATCGGTGTATAAGTTCCTGCCGCCAAATCTGTGTACGAAGTAACAGTTGAGAAGTTTACACCATCAATACTAAACTCATAACCACTACCCGAGCCTCCTGAAAATGGACCAACAAAATCAATTTGACCACCTACCGTTCCAGCTCCAGAACAGGTTACATCTGCCACTTTAGTAGCGCTTCCGGTCAATGAGCCCACAGTATCTACGGTTACAGATGGCAAATCTAAAGTACACTCAAAACCTCCTTGTTGGTATCTTACCTCTATATCATTATAGGTACCTGCCGCAACAGAAATCTGTGGCGTACTTACCCAAGGATCAGCTGCACTTTCCCTATATGAAATATTATAACCTCTACCATTATTAATGGTGAACTCTAATTTTGCACCACCGTTGCTACATGTACCATCTATACCTGCAACTGTAACATCTGGTGGTAACAGATCTTCTACATCAGATGATGCATTTATAATACAGCCGTTACTATCAGTAATAACAAAATCATAAGTTCCTGCCGCAGTTACCGTATAAGTTGTAGTACCAGAATCGGTAGCAGCATTTCCAAAAGAAGGTTGTACCGGACCACCATTAACCGTAAACGTATAAGGTGCAGAACCACCTGAAGTATTTAAGGTTATATCTACACTTGAGATATTAGAACACCCAAAACTACTGTTTACCTCGGTAGATGCATCTAAAGCAGAAGCACCAGCACCAATAGTTAATGGATTACCATTGACATCAACACTTTGCCTAGGCGGATCAATTCCGTTTAACGGATCACCAGTACATTGCTGTGTTTCTACCTGTACCGTATAAGTTCCAAAACCTACAGCAGAAAAAGTGTAGGGATTTGTAGAAACAAAAGCGGTAAACTCTTGGGCAACGCCACTAGAATTAAGCAAGGTATATTTATATGGACCAGGAACGTTTGAGGCGGTTACGGTAATACTACCGGTATCACCACTACAAAGGGCATCTGTAAACGTTGCCGAAATCTCAATTTCCTTTTCTTCTATAACTATAGGCTCATATGGGTATTCACAAGTATTTGCCGTATTTCTCAATCTAGCTTTTACATTATATGTACCAGGTGCCAAATTTGAGAAAATAGCTCCTTGCCAAGCTCCAAATCCGCTACCACTATCAATAGCAAATTCATAGGCACTAGAAAGATTTGTTATTTGAATTCTACCATCAACCCCACATATATAGTCTTGTTTTACATAAGTTTGGGTAATGGTACTTTTTTTAACCTTAAAGTAATAAGGTTGTCCGTCTACTAAAACCCTATACTCAGCTCCAGAAGTAGAGGGTACAGAGCTCGCATCAAGAGTAAAGGTTTGTTGCCCAGTTACAACATTTGAATAACAAGAAGCAGTGGTATTAGGACATTCAGTATTAACATCAGGAGAACAAGAACCTCCCAATTCTTGCCATATTACACTACTATAAGGACCTCCTGATAAACTTATTATACGATCATCATAATCCCCACATAAATTAAAGCGGGCAATTGTAAATCCGTTATCATTACACGTTTCGGTAGCATCTGCACCTACAATAACCGTATTGAACATTGCAGGAGCTGCCAAGCTAGCTTTTTGCGTAAGCGCTTCTTTATTTTCTTTTATGGGTTGACTTGTGGTAGAAATCGAAACAGCCTTTTCGATTACATGGGCCACCTCTGCATACAAAGTACTTACTTTGGAGTTGGCCAGAGCCGTAGTACCAATTACTGAAATAACAATCAGAAACAGTACATACAGCGTATACCGCTGTTGTTTTGGGAGCATAGGTTAAGTTTCGTTTTTAAGAACAATTTCGATTTGGGATCTTTATAGTTCTTTGGTGTAATTTTTTACTTATATTTTGTCTTTAATTTAATCACGTGTTCTTTAATATATTTCTAACGCCTCAATATGAAAAATAGTATTATCATCCCGCTTTTATTCGTTGTAACGCTTAATTTTTCTTGCGCACAAAACCCTGAAAATAAAGCAAATACCCCAAAAGAGATGTTTTTCACCCCTGAGCTGTTCGTCGATGAGCTACAGATTCCATGGGGCTTTACATTCCTTCCCGACAATAGTTTATTAATCACTGAAAAAGAAGGGAAATTGATACATTTTAACAAGGGCAAAAAATCGATAATCGGTAATACTCCTGAAGTTTATAATAGAGGCCAGGGCGGACTTTTAGATATTGCATTGCACCCAAAGTACAAAGAAAATGGTTGGATCTATTTAACCTATGCCTCTGTAGAAGGAAAGGAAAAAGGAGGGCACACTGCCCTAATGAGAGCAAAATTAAAGAACAACTCTTTGACCGAACAGCAAGTATTGTATAAAGCAACACCTAACACTACCAAAGGACAACATTTTGGATCTAGAATTGCCTTTGACAAAAACGGTTTTCTATACTTTTCTATAGGTGAACGTGGCGACAGGGATACCAACCCGCAAGACATTAAAAGGGATGGAGGCAAAATATACCGTTTGCACGATGATGGACGTATACCTGCAGACAATCCCTTTCAGGATGTCAAAGGTGCCAAAACAGCTATTTATAGTTATGGACACCGAAATCCCCAAGGCTTGATCATGCACCCCGTAACAGGAGAAATTTGGGACCATGAACACGGACCGCGAGGTGGCGATGAAATCAATATTATTAAAAAAGGTGCAAATTATGGTTGGCCATTAGTTACTTATGGCATTAATTACGGCGGAACACCTATTACAGATAAAACCGAAATGAAAGGTATGGAACAGCCTATTCATTATTGGGTACCCTCTATTGCACCTAGCGGCATGACTTATGTTACCAGTGATACCTACAAAAACTGGAAAGGGAGTATATTGGTAGGATCTTTGGCCTTCCAATATCTAGAACGATTGATTTTGGACGGTAACAAAGTAATTGCTAGGGAAAAATTAATGGACGGTATGGGAAGAGTTCGTGCCGTACATGAAGGTCCGGACGGATTAATTTATGTAGCTGTTGAAGGAAAAGGAATCTATAAATTGATTCCGAATAGCTAAAGGATAAAAAAAAGCCTGAATATAAATTTAAATATTCAGGCTTTCTCTTTAGCTAGAAGTAATCATCGCCTTTATTGTTTACCAGCATCTATGGCCAGTTTAACAGACCCATGCTTTTTCAATAAGGCAGCAGCTTCGGTATAATCAATATCAAGACCTTCCATAATATAACGAGTACCACGATCAACAAGCTTATCATTGCTCAATTGCATGTTTACCATCTTGTTCCCCTTCACCCTACCTATTTTAATCATTAAGGCAGTAGATATCATATTCAATACTAATTTTTGAGATGTACCGCTTTTCATTCTAGTGCTACCGGTCAGAAATTCAGGTCCTACATTAATTTCAATGGGAATATCCGCAATTTTTGCAATAGGAGCGCCAGGATTGTTGGTAATTGCAGCCGTTAAAATTCCATTTTTCTTTGCATCTTCCAGTCCCCCAATTACATAAGGAGTACTACCAGATGCCGCTATACCGACTACAACATCGGTATCATTGATATCATGCATCATTAAATCTACCCATGCCTGCTGTGTGGCGTCTTCAGCATTTTCTACAGCTTTTCTTATAGCCGTATCTCCGCCTGCAATCAAACCAACTACGCGTTCATGTGGCATACCAAAAGTTGGGGGTATTTCAGAAGCGTCAAGAATACCTAAACGCCCACTGGTTCCGGCCCCAATATAAAATAGCCTACCTCCTTTTGCAAAACGTTCTGCCAAAGCATCTACAAGCTTAGTAACCTGCGGAATAGTTTTCTCTACCGCCAATGCCACTTTCTTATCCTCTTCGTTCATTTTGTGAAGAATGGTCTGGGTATCCATTAACTCCAAATTATTATGATTAGAAGGAGTTTCGGTGATTTTTTTATAATCCATTTAATTATATAATTTTTATATCGTGATTTTTAAAGGCTTTCAATAACAGATCACTGGGGTTCAATTCAGTAATCATAGTATTAATAGAACTAATATCACATGTTTTATATCGATGTTGAGAATTTAATTTTTCCGAAATAGACAATAATACAGTTTTTTTGGAGGCTTTTATAATCGCTTTTTTTATTTGAACAATATCCCAATCAAACTCTGTTAAGCCAAAGGTAGCATCTACATATCCCGTTCCTATAAAACTATAATCGAACCGAATTTCAGAAATATGGTGAATGGCATTTGCACCAATAGCGATCTGTGCTTCTTTTGAAATTTGACCGCCAATAGAAATCACATTAATATTGGCTTTATGAGAAAGTTCCATGGCAACGGGCAGACTTATGGTAAAACAGGTAAGATTTAAGTTTTCAGGTATTATTCGTGCCAATTCCATACACGTGGTTCCTCCGTCCAAAAAAATAACCGCACCATCTCGCAACATGGCAACTGCCTTGGTTGCAATTGTAACTTTATCCTCTAATTTATAAATATTAGTATTTCTTGCACTATTGGTCATATACCCCATAGAAATGGCACCACCATGTACTTTTCTGAGCTTATTTTCCGCATCAAGCTCTTTTACATCTCGCCTAATGGTATCAATAGATACATCTAACGCCTCGGCAATATCTGTGATAAGAATTCTATTGTGCAGATCCACCTCATTTAAAATGGTTTGTTGGCGTTCCTCTTTTAACATATTAACGGCAATTTTCTAATAAACATAGCAAATATAGCAAATTTTATCAGATGCCGTTTTATGACGTTAATATATTGTAAAGTACAATTAAGGATAAATTAACAGCAAAAAGTCGCAAAATTTATTGCAAAAAACTGCAGTTAATAAAAATAACGCATATATTTGCATGATTTAAAAATCCAAAAACCCATCAATATCAAATGAAAAACGCCGTAATAGATTCCAAAATTGACATTAGTCATAAACCCATTGGGCAATTCGAAGAAACCAGGTTTGAAAAAATTCATAATGTAATCTTTCAAGATTCAAATGAAGCTTCTATTCAAGTTGCTCATGAAATTGCAGCTTTAATAAAAAAGAGACAAGGGCAAAAAAGAAATTGCGTTTTGGGTTTAGCCACAGGATCGTCACCGATCAGGGTCTATGAAGAGTTGGTTCGCATGCATAAGGAAGAAGGTCTAAGCTTTAAAAATGTAATCACTTTTAACTTAGATGAATATTTACCCATGGAGCCAAATAATATTCAAAGTTATTTCTACTTCATGCACGAACATCTATTTAATCATGTAGATATACCTGAAAAGAATATTCACATTCCAGATGGCACGGTAAGCAATGAAGAAACTACGGCTTACTGCTTAAGCTATGAGCGTAAAATTAAAGAACATGGCGGACTGGATTTTCAACTTTTAGGTATTGGTAGAACAGGGCATATTGGTTTTAACGAACCTGGATCTCACTTTAATTCTGGCACACGGGTAATTACATTAGATCATATTACACGAGTAGATGCCGCACCTTCTTTTTTAGGCATAGACAATGTACCTAGAAAAGCCATTACCATGGGTATTTCAACGGTAAGAAAAGCTAAACGTATTGTTTTATTAGGTTGGGGTCAAAACAAGGCGAACATTATTAAGAAAACAATTGAAGGGGAAATATCTTCACACGTACCGGCAACATATTTGCAAGAGCATGACAATTGCACCTTTGTTCTTGATACGGGTGCCGGAAGCGAATTGACAAAAAACAAAACTCCATGGCTGGTAGATGCCTGTGAGTGGACAGAAGAATTGAAAGCTAAAGCTATCGTTTGGCTTTGCGAGACTACCGGAAAAACGATTTTAAGTTTAACCGATAAAGATTACAACGATAACGGTATGGCAGACTTACTGGCTCTAAATGATGCTTATAACCTGAACATTGAAATGTTCAACAAATTGCAACATACCATAACAGGTTGGCCTGGCGGAAAACCTAATGCAGATGACACTCACCGCCCAGAACGTGCCACTCCTGCAAAAAAGAGAGTGATAATATTTAGTCCGCACCCAGATGATGATGTCATATCAATGGGTGGTACTTTTGACAGGCTTGTAGAACAAGGCCATGAGGTGCATATTGTATATCAAACCTCTGGTAACATAGCGGTTTCTGATACAGACGCCAGGAAATATGCAGAAATAGCTTTACATATCAGTCCGTCAGACGAAGCTAATAAAATCATCAAATCTCTTTCGGAAAAGAATGAAACCCGTATAGACTCGCCAGAAGTTCGAAATTTAAAGGGCAAGATAAGAAGAGGAGAATCTTATGCAGCAACAAGATACATGGGGTTACAAGATGAAAATGTGCATTTTTTAGATCTGCCATTCTATGAAACGGGCACCATAAAAAAGAAAAATCTCTCTGATGAAGACATTACCATTGTCGCCAATATTATAAGCGATATAAAACCCCATCAAATATATGCAGCTGGTGATCTTGCCGATCCACACGGCACGCACAAAGTTTGTTTAGATGCAGTGTTTGCAGCTTGCGAAAAACTAAAGACCGAAGACTTTATGAAAGATTGTTGGTTATGGCTTTATAGAGGTGCTTGGCATGAGTGGGACATCAATGAAATTGAAATGGCAGTACCAATGAGTCCGGGTCAGGTTTTGAAAAAGCGTAATGCTATTTTCTGTCACCAATCCCAAAAAGATGGCGTAATGTTTCAAGGGGATGATTCAAGAGAATTCTGGATGCGCGCCGAAGAAAGAAATCGGGATACCGCTAATAAATACAAAGCAATGGGCTTATCATCATATGCAGCAATGGAAGCCTTTGTAAGACATAAATTCAACTAACAACTGAATTGAATTAAAAGGCCTATTTTTAAAATCAAAATGGGCCTTTTTTGTTTTAAGTCATCTAATCGGCTTCTACTTTATGATAAAACAGCTAACACTATTTGCTTTACTACTTATTCTTAATTCATGTGGCATTTTTAAGTCATATGAAAAATACCCTAAAAGAGAATTTAGAGGGGTTTGGGTCGCTACAGTGGTCAATATAGATTGGCCAAAGAATGGCAATGATTCCGCAGAAAAACAAAAAACCGATTTCTTAAAGATTTTAGATTTTTATGAAAGAGAGAATTATAACGCCGTAATAGTTCAAGTACGTGCAGCCGGCGATGCCTTTTACCAATCTGATTATGCGCCATATTCACGATTTTTAACAGGAGAAGAAGGTACAGCCCCCAAATGGAATACAGACGTCCTAGAATGGATGATCAACGAAACCCATGAAAGAGGCATGGAGTTCCATGCATGGTTAAATCCGTACAGGGCAACTTTCGATGAAAATTTCGAAGTATTATCAGAAATCCATGACTACTGTACCCACCCAGAGTGGTTAGTACATTATGGTAAGAAAAATTATTACAACCCAGGTTTGCCAGAAGTTCGTAACCACTTTTCAAATATTATAGCGGAGTTGGTGACTAATTATGATGTAGATGCCATCCATTTTGATGATTATTTTTATCCTTACAAGGTTTTAAATGAAGTTTTTGATGACTCGGTCGCTTTTAAAAAATACGCACAAGAGCATCAAAAATTAGATGATTGGAGACGTAGTAATATTGACTCTTTAGTAAGACAGTCTCACGAAACCATAAAATCAATTAAACCTTGGGTTCAGTTTGGTATAAGTCCGTTTGGGGTTTGGAAAAATAATAATACAGATCCAAAAGGTTCTGACACCAAAGCAGGGCAAACTACTTATGAAGATTTGTATGCCGACCCATTACTTTGGATGGAAAAAGGTTGGATAGATTATTTAGCACCCCAAGTATACTGGAGTATGGATTTACCTGTAGCATCGCACAGAAAAATTGTTGATTGGTGGGCAAAGAACAACTATAACACCAATCTATATGTAGGTAACGGACCTTATAAAATTAGAAATAACAGCGATAACGCTTGGCAAGAAAAAAAAGAATTGCCCATGCAATTAGAGTTGGCGCGTAACACGCAACAAATACAAGGCAATATCATGTTCAGTGCCAAATCATTAATGACTGACAAAGATGATGTGGTAGAATATATTCACAAAAAATACTATAAGAGACAAGCATTGAATCCTATTTCTGGCTTAGCCAAAAACCACACGGTAAAAACACCAAAATTGGTAAGTGCAAGTAAAAATGATACTGAACTATCACTAGAGTTCAATGACTTGAACAATATAAGATTTGCTTTAGTCTACTCATCTGGCATAAGGGTTAAAGACACTTATAACATAAAGAAATTAAGATCGAAAATTTATGTTGAGAACAATAACACAAGCCTAAACATACCACTTGACCAGTTGAAGAAAAAGTACAACGCCATTAGTTTCATAGATGTTTACGGTAAAGAGACCACTCCAATAATTATTAATTTAAAACAAGTGAATAAGTAGTATGGTACAAAAAGACAAAGGAGCTTGGGCATGGGTACCTGTGCTTTATTTCACACAAGGTTTGCCCTATGTATTGGTAGTTACGGTTTCCGTAATCATGTATAAAAAATTAGGGGTCAGCAATGAGGACATAGGCCTATACACCAGTATTCTCTATTTACCATGGGTACTTAAACCATTATGGAGTCCGTTCGTTGATTTAAAAAGCACCAAACGAAAGTGGTTTTTAAGCATGCAACTATTAATAGCTATTGCATTGTTAGGTGTGGGCTTAACATTGCCCATTAATATGTTCTTTGTTTCATCTTTGGCCTGTTTCTGGATGGCTGCATTTGCCTCTGCCACCAATGACATTGCTTCAGATGGATATTACATGCTTGGCTTAACAGAAAAAAAACAATCGTTCTTTGTTGGCATGAGAAGTACTTTCTACAGACTTGCCATGGTAACGGGCGAAGGTTTAATAGTTGTACTTGCCGGTTTCTTGGAAAACAAATATGGCGACAACACCAAAGCTTGGAGCATAACCATGTCAGCTGCCGCTTTTTTAATGTTGATCATGACTGTTGCCAACTTTTTTGTTACACCAAAATATGAATCTGAAAATAAAGAGGATAAAGAAAAACCAGCAGGCTTTTTAGAGGTATTTGCATCATTTTTTAAAAAACCAGGCATAGGCATTGCGTTAGCTTTTATTCTTACGTATCGTTTAGGTGAATCACAATTGGTAAAAATGGCGTCCCCATTTTTATTAGACTCACCTGATAAAGGCGGATTAGGATATTCTACGGAACAATTAGGAACTATTTTCGGTACCGTAGGAGTTATTTTTCTTTCCGTTGGCGGTATATTGGGTGGTATCTTAATTTCACGCGATGGTTTAAAAAAATGGATGTTACCCATGGTACTTTCATTGAACCTGCCTAATATTCTTTATGCCGTTTTGGCCATGACCAATACTACAAGTATTTATGCCGTTACGGCAACAGTGGTTTTTGAAAAATTTGGATATGGTTTCGGTTTTGCCGCCTTTTTAATGTACCTCATTTACATTGCCGAGGGCAAATCTAAAACATCTCACTACGCCATTGCCACCGGTTTTATGGCCTTAGGGATGATGCTACCCGGTATGATTAGCGGTTACATGCAGCAATGGCTGGGGTATGACGGCTTTTTTGTATGGGTAGTCATTGCGGCCCTACCAGCACTCTTACTTTTAAAATTTATTACCTACCCAGCAGATTTCGGCAAAAAAACCACGGTTACCAATGAATAGATTACTACCTACAAATAAAGCTTTAAAGCAACTTTCACTTTCAGAAAAAGTTGGTCAATTATTTATGCCCGCAGCTTTTATAAATGATACCGAAGAAGAAATACAGCAGCTAGAAAAATTAATTTCTGAACACCATGTTGGCGGGCTTTGTTTTTTTCATTCACGCGCAAGTGCGGCAACTAACTTTGAAGGCAAAAAGAAAATTATTGTCAATAAAAATAGTTTTGAAACTTTAAAAAACCTCATCAAAAGATATCAAAAAGCGGCTACTTACCCCCTATTGATTTCCATTGATGCGGAATGGGGTTTGGCCATGCGCATAGAAAACACCCCCCAATATCCGTACGCCATTACCTTAGGAGCCAATAAGGACAATAAAGACTTAGTATTTAAAGTAGGCCAGAACATTGCCAAAGATTGTAAAGCCGCAGGAATACATTGGAATCTTTCTCCTGTAGTAGATGTCAACGTAAACCCTAACAACCCTGTAATTGGGTATAGATCCTTTGGTGATGACAAAGAACAAGTAATCACATTGGCACAAGCATTTGTAAAAGGAACCCAGTCCGAAGGTGTACTTACAAGCATTAAGCATTTTCCCGGACATGGAGACACGGCTACAGATTCACATTTGGGGCTTCCTGTTATAGAGAAAACAAAAGCCGAGTTATTGGAGACAGAGCTCTACCCTTTTCAAAAATTAATAGATGAAGGTGTAGATTCCGTGATGGTAGGTCATTTATCCGTGCCTGCACTGACCACTAGCCCAGAATTACCGTCTAGCATTAATAAAGATATAATAACCGGTGTATTAAGACATGAAATGGGCTTTGAGGGAGTGGTCATTTCAGATGCCTTGAACATGCATGCAGTATCTAAAAACTACCCAACCAAAGGAGAATTGGAATGGTTGGCCTTTAATGCGGGTAATGACGTATTATGTTTTGCTGAGCATATAGAAGAAGGCATTCAATGGATTTTAAAAAATGCATCGGAAGCACAAATCAATAAGAGTATAGAACGTATTTGGAAACTGAAAGCAAAGGCAATATCAGAAGTTGATTCCTCTCTAGAATTAACAGACCCAAGTGCTCTGAACAAACAAATAGCGGAGCGATCCATCACCTTACATAACGGCACCACGCAAGATATTGAACATTTTAGAACAACCAATTTTTGTACATTGACACTTAAAAGGTTTACCACAGATCAAACGAACCAAGATATTGTTAAAAATGTTTTGGCAATGCGAAAAGAAGTTGAAAATGAAACCGAGATTCTTTTGCTGCTAACTCCCCCTCAAATAAAACCAACCAATAATTTTGGTTTTCTTCAAGAGGAAATAGATTTTGTAAATGATTTAATCACTACCAAAAAAGTGGTCCTATATCATTTTGGAAACCCATATGCCTTACAATCTTTTAAAACGGATAAAACAACGGCTACCGTAATTGCATATCAGAATTTCAAAGAATTTCAAGACGTTGCCACAGCACATTTTATGGGTACATTAGAGGCAAAAGGAAAATTACCTGTAAAACTAAATTAGAGTCTTATGAATCATAGTGGATGGGCTAGAGTAATTGCATTGATATTTCCATATTTTATAATAGTTGGTCTATTTTATGTTGCCGGTGCCTTCGTTGCCGGTATTCCACTTGGTGATAAAGATTTTCAAGAAACCTCTCTTCAGCAACTGATCATGACATTTTTCTCGTTTTTAGGAACGCTACTTTTAGTCTGGATTTTCATGAAATATATGGATAAGCAAAATTTTATGGACGTTGGGCTTCAGATTAAAAACAGAAAAAACGATATTATAATAGGTACTATACTTGGGTTGATCATAATGGGATTGGCCTATGTTGGTTTATGGGTTGCCGAAGAAATTATCTATACTGAATTTAACTTTGATGTATTAGAGTTAATCTATACCACATTACTGTTCATACTTGTAGCCATTTTAGAAGAAGTTCTTTTTAGAGGTTATATTTTAAAGAACCTTATGCTATCTTTTAACAAGTATATCGCACTTATAATTTCTTCTATAGTGTTCGCTATAGCTCATGGAGCAAATCCAAATATTAGTCTTTTCAGTTTAACAGGCCTTTTTTTAGCAGGAATTGCACTGGGGGTTTCATACATCTACACAAAAAATTTATGGTACCCTATAGCCTTCCATTTTAGTTGGAATCTATTTCAATCCTTGTTCGGCTTTAATGTAAGCGGGCAAGATATCTATAGTATCATAGAGTTCACTGTTCCAGAAAATAATATGATGAACGGAGGGCAATTCGGTTTTGAAGGCTCTATTTTTTCATTAATAACAGAACTAACACTGGCAGCACTGATCATTTATTATTATCAAGTAAAAAAACGGCAACCCATTAGAAATGAAAATATATAAAATTATCGGTCTCATGTCAGGCACATCATTAGATGGCCTTGATTTAGCCTACTGTCACATTTGGGAGAAAAAAGGAACTTGGCAATTTGAAATTAAAGAAACCAAGAGCATTAAGTATTCAACTGAAATGTTGAACACCTTAAAAAATGCAATTGATTTATCTGCAGAAAAACTTATAGAATTGCATAACACCTATGGCACTTGGCTAGGAGAACAGGTTTTGACCTTTGTTAACGACTATTCGTTGGCAGTAGATTATATTGCCAGTCATGGTCATACCACTCACCATAGACCAGAGATGGGGCTTACGTTTCAAGTTGGCTCAGGACAGCATTTGGCAAATGCTTGCAGCATAAAAGTCATCTGTGATTTTAGAACAAATGATTTGGCATTGGGTGGTCAAGGAGCCCCTTTAGTACCTATTGGAGATAGTATTTTCTTTAACCAATATGATTTCTGTTTAAATTTAGGTGGCATCAGTAATATATCTTTTGATGTAAAAGGAAAGCGAATAGCTTATGATATTGGTTTAGCAAATATGATTCTCAACTATATTACCAGAAAGGTGGATCTAGAATATGACGAGGACGGTAAACTAGCCCGCAAGGGTAAAGTAAACAAAACCATGTTAGAAAGGTTAAATGGTCTAGAGTACTATTTATTACCACACCCAAAATCTATTGGGTATGAGTGGTTTTTAGCCGAGGTAGTGCCCATTGTTGAAGATACCAAAGATACCTTAGAGAACTTGTTACACACCAGCATCCATCATATCTGCGATAAAGTGGCACAACAGATTCAATTGAATATTAAACACAACAACCAAGAATTATTGGTAACCGGTGGCGGAGCTTTAAATTCCTTTCTAACCGAAACATTACAAGCTAAATTGGGCGAAACCACAACTGTAGTGGTGCCCGAAAAAATAATTATAGAGTTTAAAGAAGCTTTGGTATTTGCTTTAATGGGCGTTTTAAGAGTTGAGCAACTAACAAATGTACTTTCCTCTGTAACTGGAGCAAAAAAAGATTCATCAAGTGGAGTATTGTTCATACCTAATTAAACTTTTATGCCTAATTTACTTGATAATCGAAATTTAAAATAATAGAGCTTTTGCTCTGTCATGGTACAAGTGTTAAACGAATACGGCTTTAGTGCACTCTAAGCGTATTCACTCATTAAAATAGCATATAACATGTCTGAAAAACAAAAGAAAGCTACCGCTTATTGGAAAGAAAATGTACGTTATTTATTCATTTTGCTGGCCATTTGGTTTGCTGTATCATTTGG
This sequence comes from Maribacter sp. 1_2014MBL_MicDiv, assembly GCF_001865655.1. Lineage (NCBI taxonomy): Bacteria > Pseudomonadati > Bacteroidota > Flavobacteriia > Flavobacteriales > Flavobacteriaceae > Maribacter > Maribacter sp. 1_2014MBL_MicDiv. The sequence continues at coordinate 3,471,107 of NZ_CP011318.1, read as the reverse complement.
AGCTGGCATTTTATTTAAGGAAGCATTGGACACTATTAAGATCGGCGGATTCAAATTAGGTTTCTGGTTTGCGCAACAAGGGTCTATTTACATCTTTGTCATCCTAATTTTTGTTTATGTAAGACTCATGAACAAATTGGATAAAAAATATGGATACAACGATTAATCACACCAACTAAAACTAACAAAATGAGTGTACAGACCTGGACTTATATTTTAGTAGGACTCACCTTTGCACTATACATAGGTATAGCTATATGGTCTCGCGCAGGTTCTACAAAAGATTTTTATGTTGCGGGTGGCGGTGTTTCCCCATTAGCCAATGGTATGGCCACCGCAGCAGATTGGATGTCGGCAGCTTCATTCATCTCTATGGCAGGCATCATCTCTTTTGCTGGCTATGATGGTTCTGTATATTTAATGGGATGGACAGGTGGATATGTGCTTTTGGCCCTATTACTTGCTCCCTATCTTAGAAAGTTCGGGAAATTCACCGTTCCGGATTTTATTGGTGACCGCTACTACTCAAAAACGGCTAGAATTGTAGCTGTGATCTGTGCACTTATCGTATCGTTTACTTATGTGGCAGGACAAATGCGCGGTGTAGGTGTAGTATTCTCAAGATTTCTTCAAGTAGATATCAATACGGGGGTGATTATAGGAATGATCATCGTATTATTTTATGCTGTGTTAGGTGGAATGAAAGGTATTACCTATACCCAAGTAGCACAATACTGTGTGCTGATTTTCGCCTTTATGGTTCCTGCAATTTTCATATCCATACAAATGACAGGAAATCCTATACCTCAATTAGGTATGGGCTCCACCTTAAATGATGGGTCTGGAACTTTTTTATTGGATAAACTAGACGGATTATCTACAGAACTAGGTTTCAACGAATATACCGATGGATCTAAATCTGTCACCGATATTTTTGCCATAACCTTGGCTCTCATGGTAGGCACTGCAGGCTTACCTCATGTCATTGTTCGCTTCTTTACGGTGAAAAAAGTAAAAGATGCTCGTAAATCTGCTGGACTCGCCTTATTACTAATCGCTATTTTATACACCACGGCCCCAGCTGTTTCCGTATTTGCAAAAACTAATCTCATCAACACGGTCAGTAATGAAGAATATTCAAACATGCCTGTATGGTTCAAAAATTGGGAAGAAACCGGACTATTATCTTTTGATGATAAAAATGAAGATGGCAAAATTCAATATGTAGCTGATATGTCAAAGAATGAATTGACTATTGACAATGATATTATGGTATTGGCAAACCCCGAAATTGCGGATCTACCGGCTTGGGTAATTGCTTTGGTTGCCGCTGGCGGTCTGGCGGCTGCCCTATCAACAGCAGCAGGGCTATTGCTTGTTATATCTGCCTCGGTATCACATGATTTGGTCAAAAAAGTCTTTAAACCTAACATCTCGGATAAGGCAGAATTATGGGTCGCAAGGGGATCGGCCACCATTGCCGTAATAATTGCAGGGTACTTTGGTATAAATCCGCCAGGTTTTGTAGCTGCAGTTGTCGCCCTGGCATTTGGTCTAGCTGCCGCATCTTTTTTTCCGGCAATCGTACTTGGTATATTTTACAAAAAAATGAACAAAGAAGGCGCCATTGGCGGCATGGTCGTCGGCATCTTACTTATGCTCTTCTATATGACCAAATTTAAATTCGGTTGGTTTGGGGGCGGAACATCAAACGATTGGTGGTTTGGAATTTCACCAGAAGGTTTTGGTAGCATTGCAATGATCGCTAATTTTATAGTAGCCATTATTATACTGCAATTTACTCCTGAACCTCCAGAAGATGTTCAAGAAATTGTAGAAAATATTAGAATACCCAGTGGTGCAGGTGAAGCTACGGGACATTAAACAACATAAATCAATTAGAAACAACAACGACCAAAGGCCTCAACAACCTTTGCATATTAATTAACGCATACCATGAGTAATTACCACATTAAACATCTTGAGGAATACTATCAAGTCTATAGAAAATCGATCAGAAATCCCGAAGCATTTTGGGAAGAGATTGCAGAGGAGCATTTTGTCTGGCGCAAGCGCTGGGACAATGTATTGAGCTGGGATTTTAAAAAGCCCGAAATAAAATGGTTTGAAGGTGCAAAACTCAACATCACTGAAAATTGTTTAGACAGGCATTTACCCACAAGAGGTGACAAAACCGCCATCATATTTGAACCTAACAATCCTAAAGAAGAAGCTCTTCATATCACCTACAGGCAATTGCACGAGAGAGTTTGCCGCATGGCAAATGTTTTATTGGACCATGGCGTAAAAAAAGGAGATCGTGTCTGTATTTATCTTCCAATGATTCCTGAGCTATCTGTCGCATTATTGGCATGTGCACGTATTGGCGCCATACATTCCGTTGTATTTGCAGGATTTTCTTCAAATGCCCTAGCAACACGGATCAATGATTCTGATTGTAAGGTTGTCATAACTGCGGATGGTTCTTTTCGAGGTAGTAAATCTATCGACCTAAAAGGAATTGTCGACAAAGCATTGGAAGGATGCCCTGGTGTAGCCAATGTTTTAGTGACCAAACGCACAGGAACCAAAATAGACATGCTAGATGGTAGGGACAAATGGCTACAACCCTTATTGGACGAAGCTTATGCAGATTGTGTTGCAGAGATCATGGATGCCGAAGACCCATTATTTATACTGTACACCTCCGGATCAACCGGTACCCCCAAAGGAATGGTACATACCACTGCAGGTTATATGGTATATACCGCCTATACATTTAAAAACGTATTTCAATACAGAGAAAATGATGTCTACTGGTGTACTGCTGATATAGGCTGGATAACCGGGCACTCGTATATAGTGTACGGTCCACTTGCAAATGGAGCCACTACTTTAATGTTTGAGGGAGTTCCTTCCTACCCAGATTACGGACGTTTTTGGGAGGTTGTAGAAAAACATAAAGTTAATCAGTTTTATACCGCGCCAACGGCCATTAGAGCTTTGGCAAAAGAAAATTTAGATTTCGTTGAAAAACATGACTTATCCAGCCTTAAAGTGTTAGGCTCAGTAGGTGAACCCATAAATGAGGAAGCATGGCATTGGTACAACAACAATGTTGGCAAAAAAAATAGCCCTATAGTGGATACTTGGTGGCAAACGGAGACAGGCGGAATAATGATTACACCAATACCGTACGTAACTCCAACTACGCCTACATACGCGACTTTACCTTTTATTGGCATTCAACCGGCACTAATGGATGAAAATGGTAAAGAAATAAAAGGCAATCAAGTTGATGGTAGGCTGTGCATTAAATTCCCATGGCCGTCTATTGCAAGAACGGTATGGGGCAATCATGACCGTTACAGGGACACCTATTTTTCTGCCTTTGAAAACATGTATTTCACAGGTGATGGCGCATTGAGAGATGCCGTTGGGTATTACAGAATTACAGGTCGTGTAGATGATGTGATTATTGTTTCTGGACACAATTTGGGTACCGCTCCTATTGAGGATTCTATTAACGAACATCCTGCTGTTGCGGAATCCGCTATTGTAGGTTTCCCACATGATGTTAAAGGAAATGCACTTTATGGCTATGTTATTCTTAAGGAAACTGGTGAAAGTAGAGATCGTGAAAATTTAAGAAAAGAGATCAACCAGCAAATTACAGAACATGTAGGTCCTATTGCCAAATTGGATAAAATTCAATTTGTATCTGGTCTGCCAAAAACTCGAAGTGGTAAAATTATGCGAAGAATTTTACGCAAAATCGCCAGCAACGACACTAGTAATTTAGGAGATACCAGTACACTTTTAAACCCAGAAGTTGTTCAAGAAATTATGGACAATGCACTATAGTTTACAATTACAACACATACTTTATTTAAACCAAGTTCGTCAAGCTCATTGAAAAAATGGGTTTGGCGAATTTTATTTTACACGAGAGGTGGTCAAAACAATATCGGCATTTTCCCAACTTTGCTTTCTTAGCAGTTCAACCTCTTTCACCTTATCCTGCTTGTTTAAGTTTTCGTAAGCCAGTTTTAAACCGTGTAGCGCCCATCCGTTTTTAGGTAGCCTCAGCAAATCTTCTTTGTACGTACTTACTGCATCATTGTACAACCCAGCTTCTATTTGAATTGCTCCAAGGTGATGTCTTACTGAAAAAAACCAATCTGGCGGTTCATTATAATTTAATCCATCTTCTATTTCAATCGCTTCGCGTAACAATGATATACTTTCAGAATATTTAAATTCCTTTGCCAAAATCTCAGCTTTTAAAACATTTCTGGCAATTTGAACCAATACCGAAACGGTATTAATATCCCAAATGGTTATTTCTTTTAAACTTTCATCTTTCGCAAAAGTTTCCAAAGAGTATAATTCTTTTTTTGCTTTTTCTATATCACCTAAACTTAAAAAAGCCATACCACGTGCATAATTAAGAATTGCGGCAGGGTATTTTAAAGAAGGCACCTCATTTTCCAATTCCAATATTTCTTCCCATTTACCAAACTTTACACTAATATAAAACGGTATCGTGTAAAAATGTTGCAGTGTTCCCCAGCCCGGCTCTTTCATTAAGGTAGTACTTGAATGTTTTGCTACATTGTACGAAGCATTTAACGCCAAACTACTATTTCCTTCCAACGCAGCGGTAGCAGCCAAAAAATGATAGTTATGGGGAAAATAGGCTATTGGGTATGCACCTTGGGCATTGCAAGCAGCCACATAATTGCTATCTACTACCACAGCCCGCAAATTTGCCAAAGTACCTTTATGATAATCACCCGTTCTTAAATAAACATGAGAAGGCATGTGAATAAGGTGTCCAGCGCCAGGCACCAGACCTTCGTCAAAAATTTTGGCACTTTCCAAGGCTCCATCTGGGTGCAACGATGCTTCAAGCATATGAATTTTAAAGTGATGGGCACCCGGGTGTTTTGGATCTATTTCCAAAGCTTTATTTACAACTTGAACAATTTCATTTGTTCTTTCTCTTGGATTTCCATTTTCATCCCACAAATCAAAAGGAAACATATCCATCATAGATTCGGCATATAAGGCAGCTACATCTGCATCATATGAATACTTATTATAAACTTCCCGTAACGCATTTGAATATTCTAGATCAAGTTCACTTCTATCCTCGACCGGGAATTGAACATATCTTTTGGATAAGGCATTAATTAAATCCTTTTCTTTTTGAGATGCATTCTTACTCGCTAATTCCTTTGCCTTTTGAACAGCATCATACGCTCTTTGGTAATTATCCGGCTCCATGCCCGCATTATAATTTGGACCCAAAACATAGGCAAAACCCCAGTATGCCATTGCGCAATCAGGATCCAATTTAGTTGCATAATAAAAAGACCTTGCCGCTTCTGCATGGTTGAATCCATAAGCCAATACCATGCCTTGATTAATATATTCTTGAGCCAGCCTATCATTAGTAGTTACAGGAAACTCCATTACATCCAAACCATCGATCAATGGAGCTATATTATCAGATTGATACCAAGATAAATCTGTTGTAATAGGCGCACAAGCTATAAAAGGTCTGTTTGAAATATCGTGCGTATTTCCCCTATTCTTACATGCTACAAAAACAAGCCATAGTATTAGCACATAGAGAAAAGGATTTTTCATAGCTGTAAACATTATTATTTATTAAAACATAACATTCACAATATAAATTCACAGTTCTGAAAATCAACCAATTAACGTACAAATAGCCATAAAAAGCGTATAGATAACAAAAACTCTAAAAATTTAAACCTCAAGCAACAATTAGACGCTTTTACAAAGATTACTTAGAGAAGGCATGATTATTTGCGAACAAGGGCCTGGTTTTAAAAGACATAAACAACACTACCGAAATTAAGCCGCATACCCCTAAACCAGCAAACAGTGCCCAAACGGAATCCTCAATAAAACTTCCCACAAATATAGAAATAGGAATGGACAGAATTGTAGAAATGAATCCTGTTATGGCAGCACCTATTCCTGCAATGTGCCCAATTGGCTCCATAGCAATAGATCGCATATTACCCCAGATAAAACCTAAACATAAAAATTGTAACGAAAGAAATATCAATAGTATCGTTATACTCGGGTTTTGAGAATTTAAGAACAATAAACTGTAAGACAAAGCAATTACCGTAAAGGCAACCAGTGCGGCAAAAGAGAGATTACGCATACCAAAACGCAAAACCAATGTACCGTTCATTAATGTTGAAAAACCTACGGACAATGCCAAACCTGCAAATACATATGGAAATGTATCTGTTAAACCATAAAGTTCTTCAAACACGTGTTGCGCAGAGCTTAAGTACACTAAGAAGGATCCTGTGATCAAACCCGAAATCATGGTACACGAAACAGTTTCTTTATATTTAAAAATCTCTTTGGTCCCTCTAACAAAAACATGAAAAGAAAATGGTACTTTATATTCGAGTTTCAACGTTTCTTCTTGTCTTTTATAAAACCAGATACCTACAACAAGGGCAAAAAACAATTGCATATAAAAAATTCCTTCCCATCCAGTATACTCCATTACCGCTTTACCTATAGCCGGAGCCACTACGGGTACCAAAATAAAAAATGCCGTAACAAATGACATGATTTTTGCCATGTAATCTCCTCTATAAGTATCACGAATTATGGATATACTGATTGTTCTTGGAGCGGATAACCCAATACCCTGCAAAATACGCCCCACCAACATAATTTCAAGATTTGGAGCCAACAAGCAAATAACACTAGCAATAAGAAACACCGTAAAACCTAAATAAACAATGGGCTTTCTACCTAAACTATCTGACAGTGGTCCGAAAAAAAGTTGACCTACCCCCAATCCCAAAAATATCATGGTTACCAATAGTTGATTCCGGGTTGGGTCTAAACTATTGATAGCTATACCTATGTCTGCCATAGCCGGTAAAATGGCATCAATTGTTAAGGCAACAATTGACATTAAAGAAGCCATTAAGGCTACAAATTCAAAATTTGGCTTTACTTGTTCATTCTGCATTGTGCAAAAATACGGCTTAACCATGCAAGCAATGTTAATTAAAAGTTGATTTTTAAGTTTAGGTAATTTTGAAATTCAAATATGTACTTTTGCATTAAATTTCAATGTATGCTCGTTATAGGAATTGCTGGTGGAACCGGTTGTGGAAAAACCACGGTAGTAAATCAAATCATCAATGAATTGCCCAATGAAGAAGTTGGTGTAATCTCACAAGATTCTTATTACAACGATCTGTCTCATTTATCATTAGAAGATAGACGAAAGACCAATTTTGACCACCCAAGCTCCATTGACTTTGCCTTATTGGAACAACACCTAATCGCCTTAAAGAACGGAGAATCAATAGAGCAACCGGTCTACTCTTTTCTTGAATGTAACAGAACCGCAAAAACTGTACTTACCCACCCTACAAAAGTTATCATAGTAGAGGGTATCTTAATCATGACCAATTCTGCTATTCGTAAAATGTTCGATATCAAAATATTTGTTCATGCAGATACAGATGAGCGATTAATCAGAAGACTAAAACGAGATGTAAACGAACGTGGTTGGAATTTAGATGAAACCCTTGAAAAATATCAATCGGTCATTAAGCCAATGCACGAACAATTTATTGAGCCTACCAAAGAATACGCAGATATTATTATACCTAATAATAAATATAATACAGTAGCCGTTGAAATTGTAAAGAGTATCATCAACGAAAAAATAATGCAGTCATAATGGCATTCAAAGATTTAAAACAAAAAAAATGGTTTAAGATCATGACCAACATGTATGTGTTGGTCTTGACCGTTTTTGTTGTTTGGATGCTTTTTTTTGACACCAATTCATTGTTAATACACCTAGAGTTAAGAAAAGAAATTAAGAAGCTTGAGAAAACACAAGAATTCTTAAAAGAAGAAATTGCCAAGGATAAAAAGATTATAGAAAAATTATCTGACGAAGATGAGTTGGAACGATTTGCCAGAGAAGAGTATTATCTTAAGAAAAAGAACGAAGAAATTTATCTTATTGAATATGAGGATAGTCTAAAACTTAAGGATAAAAAATAATTTTCATATCATTTTAATAAGTTTTTCACTTTCTAAATACTTTATGTTACACCAAGTCTTAACCTTTTCAAAACTAAAAGTTTAACGCATAATTAATGAAAAGTGAGTGCTTATTCACTTAGTGTTAACAAAAAGCTTTCATTAGCCTCATAAATAATTGTATTTTTACCACCTAACTTACTTTGAACATGGGCAAGATTATTGCTATAGCCAATCAAAAAGGAGGTGTAGGCAAAACTACTACCTCAGTAAATTTAGCTGCCTCGCTAGGTGTATTGGAAAAAAAGGTATTATTGATAGACGCTGACCCCCAGGCGAACGCTACTTCTGGGCTTGGTATAGATGTCGATGGGGTTGAATTGGGTTCTTACCAACTTTTGGAACACACCAAAAGTGCTCGTGAGACGATCATACCGACCACATCACCCAATGTAGACCTTATTCCGGCACATATTGACCTTGTTGCCATTGAAATTGAACTGGTAGATAAGGATGAGCGCGAATACATGATGAAAAAGGCCATTACGGACCTTAAGAACGATTATGATTATATTTTAATTGATTGTGCTCCTTCTTTAGGATTGTTGACCTTAAATGCATTGACTGCTGCAGATTCAGTTATAATACCTATACAGTGCGAATATTTTGCACTTGAAGGTTTGGGCAAACTGTTGAATACGATTAAGAGCGTACAAAAACTACATAACTCTGAATTGGACATTGAAGGTATGCTGTTGACGATGTACGACTCAAGGTTGCGATTATCTAACCAAGTGGTAGATGAAGTAAGAAAGCATTTTGGAGATATGGTATTTGACACCGTAATTCAACGAAATGTTAGGTTAAGTGAAGCTCCTAGTTATGGTGAAAGTATTATCAAATACGATGCTGCCAGTAAAGGGGCAACAAATTATTTGAACATGGCTAATGAAATAGTCAAAAAAAATAAGCAGACGGTTTAAGTATGGCAAAAGCGACTAAAAAACAAGCTTTAGGTAGAGGACTTTCGGCTCTTTTAAAAGATCCGGAGAATGACATAAACACAGCATCTGACAAAAATGCAGATAAAGTTGTTGGAAATATAATTGAATTGGATTTAGACCATATACAGGTAAATCCGTTTCAACCACGTTCAAATTTCAATGACGAACACATAAAGGAACTTGCTACTTCTATAAGAGAATTGGGGGTTATACAACCAATTACCGTTAGAAAACTAGGTTTTAATGAATTTCAGCTAGTATCAGGTGAAAGAAGGTTTCGTGCATCTAAACTATTAGGTTTAGAAACTATACCTGCGTACATACGTATTGCCAATGACCAAGAGTCTTTGGAAATGGCTTTGGTTGAGAATATACAAAGGCAAGACTTAGACCCTATAGAAATAGCACTTTCATACCAGCGTTTAATAGATGAAATAAATCTTACACAAGAAAAGTTGAGCGAACGTGTTGGTAAGAAAAGATCTACTATTGCCAATTATTTACGCCTTTTAAAGCTAGACCCAATTATTCAAACAGGCATGCGCGATGGTTTTCTAAGTATGGGGCATGGTAGGGCTTTGGTCAATATTGAGAAAAAAGAAGATCAAATTTCAATTTACGAGAAAATTATATTTGACAACCTTTCTGTTAGAGATACCGAAAGCGCCGTAAAAGCATATCATTCTAAGGCAGAAGCCCCTACAGAGGTCAAAAAGCAGGCGAAGAACGATCCAGCTGTATTTGTTAGAAAAGGGATAAAAGAATTAACGGATGCCTTATCTGTAAAGGTAGATATTAAATCTACCGATAATGCCAAAGGAAAAATAACCATACCATTTAAGTCTCAAGAGGAATTTGACCGTATCAAAAAATTGATAACAGGTGCGTAACTATCTTTTATTATTTAGTACACTTTTGCTATTTATAAATTTCACCTTCTCACAAGAGGAGCAAGATTCTATACCTAAAACTGAAATAGATAGCGTACAGGCAGACCTTGCCAAAAAAGGGGTAGTCATTAAAGATTCTGTTGCCTTGAAAAAGGAAGAAAGAGAATTTAAACCATTAGCCCCAAGTAAAGCTGCATTTTACTCTGCCGTACTACCCGGTATGGGACAAATCTACAACAAGAGATACTGGAAAGTTCCAATCGTTTGGGGAGCCATTGGCGGTAGTATATACGCATATACATGGAATAATAATCAGTACAAAAGTTTTAGAACCGCCTTTAAAAGAAGGCAGGCCGGGTTTACAGATGATGAATATTATGATATCAATGGAGATAACCCAGAAGATGCAGACCCAGATTTGGACTTAGATGACCTTGAATACCAACAAGAACGTTTTCAAAATGACCGTGACCTTTGGTTGGTTGCAGCTATAGGGTTATACGCCCTTAACATTGTCGACGCCAATGTTGACGCACATTTAAAACAGTTTAATATTGACGATGACCTCAGTATAGACTTTGAGCCTTACTTAGATTTTAATCAAGTAACCAATAGTCCAAATTACGGCATGGCATTAATTATAAAATTTTAAGAATGAAAATTGCACTTTTCGGATACGGAAAAATGGGTCAGATGATAGAGCAAATTGCCTTGAATCGTGGTCATGAAATAGTAGCCAAAATTGATGAAAATACAGAAAACATTGACTTTAGCGTAATGGACGTTGCCATTGATTTTAGTATGCCTAGCGCTGCTTTCAATAACATCACTACTTGTATCAATAACAATGTACCGATCATATCCGGAACAACGGGCTGGTTAAATCATTATGAAGATGCCGTTAGTTTGTGTAAGGATAAAAAAGGAGCGTTTATATATGCTTCTAATTTTAGCTTGGGCGTAAACATATTTTTTGAGCTGAATAATTATTTAGCTAAAATGATGCAGAATATACCAGAATACAAGGCTGAATTGGAGGAAATTCACCACACGCAAAAATTAGATGCACCCAGTGGCACAGCTATAACTTTGGCTGAAGGGGTTATTGCAAACTCCAATTATAAAGAATGGAAACTAGATAGTGCGTCTGCCGAAACATTGAAAATTACATCAAAAAGAATTGGCAAGGTTCCTGGAACACATACCGTTTCCTATGATAGTGTTGTTGATAGCATTCAGATAAAACATACCGCGCACAACAGAGAAGGTTTTGCTTTGGGTGCGGTAACTGCAGCAGAATGGATTATTGGAAAAACAGGTGTATTCTCAATGAGAGATGTGTTAAACCTTGGTTAAAAACGTAACAAAAATAAATCTTTAAGACTGATGGATTATTGATATCTAGCGCATGTTATCATAATTCAAACTATTTCAATAAAAAACAAAGAAGATGAACGGCACTCAATGGATTATATTTATTCTCATTGTACAAGTTATCCATTTTTTAGGAACTTGGAAATTATACGTTAAAGCCGGTAGAAAAGCTTGGGAAGCTGCAATACCTGTCTATAACGCCATTGTCTTAATGCAAATCATCAACAGACCAAAATGGTGGGTAATCTTGTTGTTCATACCAATTATAAATCTTTTAATGTTTCCTGTTATTTGGGTAGAAACCATTAGAAGTTTTGGCAGAAATAGCAAGTTAGAAACATGGATAGTGGTTCTAACGCTAGGTTTTTATATTTACTATGTAAATTATGCCTTAGAAGTAACTTATATAGAAGACAGATCTTTGCAACCTAAAACGGCTGCCGGAGAGTGGGTAAGTTCCGTTTTATTCGCTGTTGTCGCCGCCACCTTGGTACACACCTATTTTATACAACCGTATGTAATACCTACAGGTTCATTAGAACGCACGCTTAGGGTGGGTGATTTTCTATTTGTTAGCAAGTTTCATTACGGAGCAAGAACACCAATGACGACGGTTGCTGCGCCAATGGTTCACGACACACTTCCTGTTTTAGGTGTGCCATCTTACTTAAAAAAGCCACAACTCCCTTATTTTAGACTACCAGGATTTACCAAAGTAGAAAGAAATGACATTGTAGTTTTTAGTTGGCCTGCTGATACAGTTAGGGTTTTCTTCAAAAAAGAAAAAGGTGTAGACAAACCTATTGATAAAAAATCCAACTACGTAAAACGCTGTGTGGGTATACCGGGGGACTCATTAGAAGTACGTGATGGTTACGTCTTTATAAACGGCAAGCAATTAGAACTACCTAAAAGTGCTAAACCTCAATTTGACTACACTATTTACAGCTCAAAAGGAGTTTCATCAAGAGCTTTGGACAACTTAGGCATTACGGATTTTACACGAAAATACCTATCGAATCCTTTAAACCAAGAACAAGTTAACGGAATTAGAAACTACATTATTGGGTTTAACCAAAGTGAAAACGGACAAATTGAATTATTTACCAAAGCAAACGGAATTCCAGCCAACCTAATTTCCAAATACAGGTTATCGTTAAAAGAAATTACCGATCGTGAGCGTACGGTTCCGCTAACCGCGGAAATGGTCAATTCACTAAGAAAAGATTCCAACATAGATTCTGTTGTACAACAAGTAACAGAAAAAGGTAGACGAGGGATCAATTTGTTTCCTCAAAGTCCTGACTATCCTTGGAACTATAGTCAATTAGGTCCTATTTACATTCCTCAGAAAGGTGCTACTGTAGCTTTAAATTTAAAAGTTCTTCCATTATATAAGAAGATAATCGAAGAATATGAGAACAATGAAATTTCTATATCCGGAAATCAAATTAGCATCAATGGACAACCTGCGACCAGCTATACATTTCAACAAGATTATTTTTGGATGATGGGGGACAACAGAGATCATTCTGAAGACAGTAGAGCTTGGGGCTATGTGCCTGAAAATCATATTGTGGGCACCCCTATCTTTATTTGGATGAGTTTTGACAACTTTACCGAAGGCATTTCCAATTGGAGACCTAGATGGGATCGTATTTTTACCACAGTAAATGGCGACGGAGAACCACAATCTTATTTTAAGTATTTCTTGATACTATTAGTTGCCTATCTAGTTGGAAATTGGTTCTGGAAACGTAATAAGAGCACTAAATAAGGCAGATGAAAGTAATTCATCCTTCATACTTTCCAAATATACTAACGTTTAGCTATGTTCTGCATGAACCTACATGTTGGGAAGTACATGATAATTATCAAAAGCAAACATTTAGAAATAGAACCTACATTTCAAATGATCGCGGCAAGCATATTTTAAGTATACCGATTATTCATGTTGGTAAAGAACAAGGCAGGCAGAAGTATAAAGATGTTTTAATAGACAATTCCTATCCATGGCAAAGGCAACATTGGCGCACCCTACAAACTGCTTACAGAACATCTCCGTTCTTCGAATTTTACGAAGACGAGATTAAGCAATTATATGACCAACCATATGATAAGTTGTTAGATTACAATCTAAAAACAATAGAAACAATATTCGAGTGTTTACAAATGGAAATGCCCAAAGAATCTACAAAAGAATTTGAAGTTTCCCTAAGTGAACATGAAGATTTTAGATTCTTGATCAATGCCAAATTAAAACACAACCTCACTATAGAACCTTATACTCAGGTTTTTGGTGACCGTCATGGTTTCATACCTAATTTAAGCATTTTAGACCTGCTTTTTAACATGGGACCAAATTCCATTGAATATCTTCGAAAAGATTTTATCTATAAAGATAATGCTTAGGTTTATAGCCCATTATGGCATTCATTTTCTAGTACCGATTGTCATTGCCATCTACTTTTACCGTGAAAACAAATTTTGGTCTGCAGTAATTCTTTTATCCGGTATTATTATAGATGTTGATCACCTGTTGGCTACACCAATGTTTGATTCTAACCGCTGCAGTATTGATTTTCACCCATTACATACCTATTGGGCGATAGCCATTTACATTTTATTATTTACTTATAAGAAAACGAGAATCATTGGTGCGGCACTGCTCATACATATATTGGCAGATGTAGTTGATTGCCTTTTTATTGCTAAGGGATTTTAACAGTAGCCATAATTGGCTCATGATCAGATATATTGATCTTGTAATTTTTATGTGACACAACTTCGAATGAAGGGTCTGTTAGAATCATATCTATCCTAAAAGGAAACTTCCAAAACTTGATGGTTTCCCCGTAACCATGACCCGCTTCCAAAAAGGAATCTTTTAAATTTCCTTTGATATTAAAATACACTTTTGAGAATTGCGTATTGTTAAAATCTCCGCCAACAATAACCGGATATGGGCTGCTTTCTATATGCTCTTTTACCAAATTAGATTGTCTTTCTTGCTTATCAAAAGAATCACGCAAACGTACAAATAGCTTATCTGATCTTTCTTTTTTAATGTAGTTTGGTCTAATGCTCAACGATTCTAAATGTAGGTTATAAAAACGTATAGTATCTCCTTTAAATACAATATCAGCATACACTCCACCATTAAAGGTATTGGGAAAATCCAACTCTCCATTTCCAATGATTTTATATTTAGAGAAAATAGCTAAATTTTTACTGGACACTCCATCTTTATCCTCAAGTTTATCAGCCTTAAACGGATAATCCTTCAGCATTTCATCTTTGAGATAAAATGGCTCAAATTCCTGAAAATAAATAATATCGGGATTCTCACCTTGTATAAACTGCACCACGTCAGGACTAGTGATTTTTTCCCATTCATTTTGATGTTTACTATGAAAACCCAATGAATTATAACTAAGTAGAGAAATGGTATCTTCTTCAATATTCTCATTACCACTACCATTAAAAGCGATAAAGGAACCCAAGTTGATATATCCATAAATCAATACGGACAGCGACAATAAAATATTGATTTTTCTACCAAATAGCCAATACAAAAAAAACAACATATTGAACAACACCAAAACCGGCACCGCCAAACTAATAAAGGCTAAACTAGCAATTGAGGTATAAGGCACTATACACGCTAAAAACAAAGTAAGAGTTGTAATCACGTTTAAAAACCACATGATTTTATTGAAAAAAGATAATTTCTTCATTTTAATTTTCTTTTCCCGCTTTAAACAAGAAATCTTTTTCAGCCTTAGATAAGCTTTCATAGCCAGATTTACTTATTTTATCTAGAATTGCATCTATTTTCTTTTGATGAGATTTCTTATCATAATCACTGACCGTGGATTTAGATTTTGATGTATTCTCTTTCTTATATACGGTCTTCATGTTGGACTTCTTTCCTGTCCCTTTGAACATGTTAGCTATACTATCCATAAACCTAGAAAAACCAGAACCAATATCATTTCCTTTTGCCAATTGACTCGCATATAAATACCCTAAAAACGCACCACCTAAATGCGCTAAATGTCCTCCTGAGTTACTGATGGGCAACTGTATTAAATCACTAAGTACAACGACTGCGCCCACAATCCACAATTTTACATTAAAGAATATAACCCTAACCTCTTGATTGGGTAGATAGGTACATATAAAAATCAATACGGCACTAGCCCCTGCAGAAGCACCAATTAGATAGGCATTTGTATTAAAAAATGCCGGAAAAATATTGTAACCCAAAACAAAAAACAATCCCCCAAGAATAACTCCTAATACATAGACATTAAGAAATCGTTTTACATCAAAGAGATTTAAGAAAATGCGTCCAACAAAATAAATTAAAAGCATATTCCAAAATAAATGACCAAAACCTCCATGAAAAAAAGAATAGGTAATTATAGACCATGGCTGAAAAGCAATATCTACGATATCATTTGGAAGTTCAAACCACTTAACAATACTATTGCCGGATAAGCCTAAGAGAAAAGGTACCAACGCATTTATTAGAAATACAATGACATTAATAACAATTAATTTTTCGGCAATGTTTAGCCTACTATATTGATATTTTAAATTTGGTTGAGCCATACTTTAGTTCCACCTATTATTATTAAACTGATTTTTCTTCCAATACCACATCATCAGAAATCCAAAGAGTGCCCCGCCAACATGTGCAAAGTGGGCAATTCCTTGACCAAACAAACTATACCCGGTAACACCAGAAAACAAATCTAATGCTATTAAAACAGGAATAAAAAACTTAGCCTTAATAGGTACCGGTAAGAAAATTAAAAACAATTCACTATTTGGAAAAGACATACCAAAAGCTACCAAAATACCATAAATAGCCCCAGAAGCACCCACTACAGGTGTATTGAACGCCCCTAAGAAATTATCTATGGTTGAACGATCCGCTATATTGTACCAATCTGTACTATACTGACCGCTATTAATGATTTCAAGAATACTACTTTCAGCTAAGCCTGCCTCCATTAAAGCACTCATACCCGCATTATAATAATAGTAGTTTACCCCTATATGTATTAAAGCGGCACCTAAACCAGCTGATATATAAAAGAACAGGAATTTATTTCTGCCCCACATTTGCTCCAAAGGCGAACCAAAAGCCCATAGCGCATACATATTGAAAAGAATATGCATAAAACCCCCATGCATAAACATATGGGTAATTATTTGCCATAGTTGAAAATGCTCGTTCTTAGGAAAATAAAGAGAAAACAACTCATACATTTGTTCCCCATACAACTGTGTGGCAATGAAGAATAGCACGTTAATAATCAGTAAATGCTTTATAGTTTCTGTTATTCTTCCCATCTATATAAATTTTCGTTCAATATCATTCTCGGTAATGGTCACGTATACTTTTTTGTTAAAAGGGCTTAATGTAGTCTCTTTACAAGCAAATAAATCGTTGACCAACTTTACTTGAGAAAACTCGTCTAATGATTCCCCTGTTTTTACAGACAGGGTTTTTGCCAATGTTTTTGCCAACATATCACTTTGGGAAAAACTATCTCCAGGCACCTCTTGTTGAAAATCTGACATCAACTGCTCCATGATCATTTGTACTTCGCTCTCAGCGACCAAAACAGGAACTCCTTTTATCTCAACACCCTCATCGTCCAAATCACCAAATACAAAACCAACAGTGCAAAGGTTATCTTTAATTTCCTTTAAAATGTTCATTTCACCTGGTGAAAATGATAAAGTCAACGGAAAAAGTAATTGCTGACTTACGGCTTCTTTAATAGTTATGTTCTTTAAAAAGTTTTCATAAAGCACCCGTTGATGTGCCCTGCTCTGATTTATAACTACCATTCCAGATTTTATAGTGGTAATTATAAATTTTTTACGCAATTGAAACGTAGTAGTAGTCGGCTCAACAGATTCTTTTTCATCATCAAAGATACTGCTATTCACTACCTCAGATTCAAATTCCAAATGACTAACATTACTTTCTACCTTGGTTTCTAGTCCCGCATATAAATTTTCCCAACCTTCAACTTTTGGTTTTTTATAATTACCTGTACCGTTATTTCCTTTTGATGTTTTAACAGTTGTTTCAAATGGATTAAAAGAAGCATCTACAACTACCTGCGGAATACCAACCTGCTTATTTTTATAAGAGTACGGAGTATCTAAGTTTTGGTCTTGTTCAAAATCAAGCGCTGGCACAACGTTAAATTGCCCCAAACTATGCTTAACGGTAGATTTCAACATAGCGTACAACGTATGCTCATCATCAAATTTAACTTCTGTTTTTGTAGGGTGTATATTAATATCGATTGTACCAGGATCCACCTCTAAATTCAAAAAATAACCAGGATGCGTTCCTGGTCTTATCACTCCTTCAAAAGCACCTAAAATTGCATGATGTAAATACGGACTTTTTATAAATCTGTTGTTAGCAAAGAAAAACTGCTCTCCTCTACTCTTTTTAGCAAATTCAGGTTTTAGAATATAACCTGATATTTTTACTACCTGAGTTTCCTCTTCGACCGGAACCAGTTTCTCGTCGGTCTTTCTACCAAAAATATGAACTATACGCTTTCTGAATTCATTGGCCGGCAATTGAAAAACATCACTCCCGTTATTATAAAAACTAAATGCTACCTGAGGGTGTGCCAATGAAATTCTATGAAATTCATCGGTAATATGTCTATACTCGACTTGGTCAGATTTTAAAAAATTTCTTCTAGCCGGAATATTGAAAAATAAATTCTTTACCAACATAGAAGTCCCTTTTGGAGCAACTACTACTTCTTGTGAAACAATTTTACTGCCTTCAATCTTAATTTTTGTACCAATATCATCATCTTCGGTTTTGGTCAACATCTCTACATGGGCAATAGCAGCAATAGATGCAAGTGCCTCTCCCCTAAAGCCTTTGGTATGCAAATTAAATAAATCTTCAGCTTTTTGAATTTTTGACGTTGCATGGCGTTCAAAACTCAAACGGGCATCTGTACCACTCATACCCTTACCATTATCAACTACTTGAATAAGTGTTTTACCACCATCTTTTATAATTAGTTGAATATCGGTTGCACCGGCATCGATGGCATTTTCCATCAGCTCCTTAACTACTGATGATGGGCGTTGTACCACTTCACCAGCAGCAATTTGGTTTGCTACATGGTCTGGTAAAAGTCTAATAATATCGGCCATTATGAAGAAAAGAAAATTGAGAGGTCAAAATCAATTATATAAAGAAAAATCAAAACCAAAACAGCTATAATGATGACCATTCTCATCTTAAGGTTACGATCACCTTTTCTTTTAGCGTCTTCTATGGCACTGTTGATTTTTCTTTTTAAACCTCGAGATGTATTCAGTGTACTGCGAAATTGATCAAATTTAGGCTCAATTTTGTAAGGATTCCCTTTTCCTTTATCATCATAAAATCTGGGGTTATACTCAAACCGCCTATTCTTTCGCAACTTTGTTATTTTACTCAACATCCCCATAACCTCAAAGTTACTTAAAATAGAAAAACAGGGCATAATAGGAATGCCAAAATTTGTTAACAGTTGAAGCTGTCAACCGTTACCTCTAAAATAGTTTGAAACAGATTAAAAATAAAAGACCGGAAACCTTAGTTGCCTAGAACAGCCATTTTAATTGCTGCAATAGCTGCCTCCGTGCCCTTATTACCATGTTTACCTCCACTACGATCAATAGCTTGTTGCATGTTATTATCGGTCAACACACAAAAAATAACAGGGACATCCGTAATCACGTTCAGGTCTTTAATGCCTTGCGCAGTGGCATCGCAAACAAAATCAAAATGCTTGGTCTCACCTTGTATTACACTACCAATGGCAATCACAGCATCTACTTTATGGGATTGTATCATTTTTTTTGAACCAAAAGTAAGTTCAAAACTTCCAGGAACATCCCATCGAATAACATCAGAACGTTGGGCACCACAATCTAACAATGCATCAACAGCACCATTATACAGACCTTCGGTAATCTCTGAATTCCATTCTGAAACAACAATCCCAAACCGAAGTCCGTTCGCGTTTGGGATTGTTGCCTTATCGTAAGCCGATAAATTTTTATTTTCTGTTGCCATTATTCAGCACTTTTAGCCATACCAATAAACGCATCTATTGAACTAGCATTTTCTGATTTTGGAAAATCGTTCTTTATTCTTTCAAAAAACTCCAAAGCCTTATCCTTCTCTCCCATCTCCAATGCAGTAATACCTGCTTTATATAGAAATTTAGGAGCTGTATATTCATTACCGCTATGTTTTACAGCAGCTTCATAATACCCTAAAGCATCGGAAGGTTGGTCTAATTGCATAAAAGCATCACCTAGACCACCTTTGGCCAACGAACCTAAAATAGCATCGTCAGAACTAAAATCCTCTAAATAAGTGATAGCCTCTTGATATTTGTTCATATTCAAGTAAGACATACCTGCTCCGTAATTTGCCAAGTTTGCAGCTTTAGTACCACTATACTCCTCAATGATATCCAAGAAACCGTATTTACCCTCAGCTCCTTCTAGAGCCAAAGTAAACAATGAATCTTTTTGACTAGTCGCTACTAAAGCTTGGTCAAAATATTGCTGCGGGTAATACATTTCATTTGCCGCATTTGATTCCTTTGGTTTTTCAACAAACTGATTGTACGCCAAATATGCCAAAACACTAATAGCTATTACACCAATGGCACCTAAAATATAGTTCTGATTCTTAGAAACCCACTCTTCTGACCTTGAAGCTCCTTCATCTAAAGAACTAAAAACCTCAGCTGTTGTGCTTTCCTGTTCATCAAATTCTTGCTGTTCAGCCTTTGTTTCAGGTTTATATCCTCTTTTCTTATATGTTGCCATCTGTAAATTTATTGATCGCGCAAAAATAATGGTTTTATTGAAATCGCAAAGTGTATTTATTCGTTATTTTTGGATATTTTAAGCTAGTTTTCATCCTACCAAATCTAAAATCGGAAATTTTTAATGCTGCTGAGACAATTATCACTGATCAATTATAAAAATTTTGAATCTAAAGAACTTGCTTTTGATGCAAAAATAAATTGTTTTGTAGGCGCTAATGGTATAGGTAAAACAAACATCTTAGACGCTATTTATCATTTGTCTTTTGGAAAAAGTTATTTCAACCCAGTCTCTTCTCAAAACATTAGACATGGATCAGATTTTTTTGTGATTGACGGTACGTTTGAAAAAGAAGGTAGAGAAGAGAAAATCGTTTGCAGCCTTAAAAAAAACAACAAGAAAATAATTAAACGTAACGGTAAGGCTTATGAACGTTTTGCAGACCATATAGGTCTATTGCCGCTAGTTATCATATCTCCTGCAGATAGAGATTTGATCATTGAAGGAAGCGAAACACGAAGAAAATTCATTGACGGAGTCATTTCTCAATCAGATAAATCGTATTTACAAAACCTCATCAAGTATAATAAGGTTGTTTCTCAAAGAAATGCACTTTTAAAATATTTTGCGGCCAATAGAACTTTCAATAACGATACGCTGGCAGTTTATAATGAGCAATTGCATACTTATGGTTCTGAAATCTATAAAAAAAGAACTTCTTTCCTAGAAGCGTTTATTCCTATTTTTCAAGAACAATACAAAGCTATTACCGGCAATTCTGAAGATGTTTCCCTCTCTTATGAAAGTAAATTAAAAGATTATGATTTGCTTACGCTATTAAACAAAAATCTAGACAAAGACCGCGCCCTACAATATACAAGTGTTGGCATCCACAAGGACGACCTCAGCTTTGAGATCAGCCAATACCCAATCAAAAAATTCGGAAGTCAAGGCCAACAAAAATCATATTTGATTGCCCTTAAGTTTGCTCAATTTCATTTTATGAAATCTCAAAGTGGTACAACACCTATTTTAATTCTTGATGATATTTTTGACAAGCTAGATGAACATAGGGTCTCCCATATCATTACATTGGTGAACAATGAGAATTTTGGGCAAATATTCATTAGTGACACCCACGCCGACCGTACCGAGAGCATTGTTAAAAAAATTCATCAATCCTATAAAATATTTAAATTGTAATGATAAAAAAGCTTACTCTTATTCTCTCTCTATTTCTAATTTCTTGCGGTGCTAAAGTTGACAAAGACAAATTACACTTGCTAAATGGGTATTGGGAAATAAAAGAAGTTACCTTCGTAAATGGAGCAAAAAAAGAATACTCAATTAATAGTACGGTCGACTATATAAAGTTAGATTCGTTATCAGGATTTAGGAAAAAAGTAGATCCAAAATTTAACGGCACCTTTGAAACCTCAAACGACGCCGAAGCTTTTTTTATTAGAATTTCTAATGACTCTATTTTCATGAAATACACTAACAACTCCAACATATGGGAAGAAGTGTTGACCTCATTAGATGAGAAAAGTTTTTCGGTAAAAAATAGCGAAGGTGTCACCTATAGATATAATAGATTTGAACCTATAAACATAACCCCATAATGGCAAGCAGAGGAAACGAAAATACTTCAATGAAAGAGGCACTTTCTGCATTTATTCAAAAAAATAAATTAGAAAAAGGAATAGACAAAGTCGATGCAAGAGCTGCATGGGCTAAATTAATGGGTAACGGTGTAGACAACTATACTACAGAGATTGAGCTGAAATTTGGCACCTTGTATGTTTCTTTAAGTTCTTCCGTATTGCGCGAAGAGCTAAGCCTAGGCAAATCTAAAATAGTACGAATGATCAATGAAGAAATTGGAAAAGAAGTAGTGAAGAAATTGATACTTAGATAAACATCTATAATTGAATAAGACAAAAAAAGCCAGTTCTAAAGAACTGGCTTTTTAATTCATAAAAATATTGTCTTAGAAAATTTCTCTTCCTGCAAAGTGAAAAGCACCTTCAATAGCCGCGTTTTCGTCGCTATCAGAACCATGTACGGCATTTTCACCAATACTGGTAGCAAACATTTTACGTATAGTACCTTCTGCAGCATCAGCAGGGTTTGTAGCACCGATCAAAGCTCTAAAGTCTTCAACTGCATTTTCTTTTTCTAAAATTGCAGCTACAATTGGACCTCTGGTCATAAACTCTACCAATTCACCAAAGAAAGGGCGCTC
Source organism: Maribacter sp. 1_2014MBL_MicDiv (assembly GCF_001865655.1). NCBI lineage: Bacteria > Pseudomonadati > Bacteroidota > Flavobacteriia > Flavobacteriales > Flavobacteriaceae > Maribacter > Maribacter sp. 1_2014MBL_MicDiv. Next base: position 3,448,626 of record NZ_CP011318.1, on the reverse strand, counting down.
TCTATGCACACCATAAAACTCTTGTGCATCCCTTAAACTTAACTGTGTATATTTCATCGCTACGATTTTAAAACCAGCAGCAGTAATTTTTTCTAAAATAGCCCCAATATGTCCGTTTTCAACGGCATCTGGTTTAATCATTGTAAACGTTCTATTCGTACTCATATCTTAATTTTTGCGCAAAAATACGTTTTTCCACATATCTCACAACTATTCATAGACTTGTTCTAATTGCCCTAACACATTTCCGTTATCACCAACTATTTTAAAATCAACCGTTTTAGCCTTAAAATCAAATTCCAATATTCCGAAACTTTCAGTATAAACTACCTCTCCAACTCTGTATTTATTAGGTTCACCAGAAAATTCCCTATACGCATGTGTGAGCCCGCTACTGGTAAAATCAATTAAAGGATAATCTATACCCTCTAGATTGATTTTTGAAAATTCAGAAATATGGCGGTCTCCAGATAACACAACAACACCTTTAGGCTTAGTATCCTCTATTAATTTTGCCAGCCTATCCACTTCATGCGGAAAATTCCCCCAAGCCTCAAAACCATGTTCCTGAGATAGATATTGAATACTACTTACAATAATGTTGAAGTCTGCAGTAGAGTTTTGCAACTCCTTTTCTAGCCAGTTCCATTGTGTATCACTTAAAATAGTACCTACACCATACTCATTTGGTTTAATTCTCTTATCCGTTTCGGTATCTGGTGTAAGTGGTGTTCTAAAATATCTTGTATCTAAAAGTATAACACGGATCTCATGACCATCAATTACATAATTTTTGGAATTATAAACCCCTTTACGCTTTCGCAACTCACTACTCTCAGGTACGTTCATAAAATTCAAAAACTCTTGCTGGCTGGCGGCTTTAGCCTTAAACTCAACACCTCCGTCATTCAACCCATAATCATGATCGTCCCATGTGCCTAAAACATCTGTTGTCTGAGCCAGTTTTCTATAACCAGGTTCATTCTTTTGTTGATCATACATAGCCCTCAAAGCTTTCATATCATCTGTATCTGCATAGATGTTATCCCCACCCCAGATCCATACATCTGGATCTGTATTAAGAATATCATCCCACAAAAGGTTAGGCAAATCAACCCTATTGCAAGATCCAAATGCAATTACAAAGTCTTTTTTTTCAGTTAAACTCTTTTTAGACGAACAAGAAACGAGCAGTATACCCCAAATTAAAAAAGCAATTTTTTTCATGTAAAATAGTTAAGTCTGGGTAAAATTAAGGTATTCCGTTTAAAGCCTATATTATTAAATTGTATCTTTGCCGCCATGAATTTAGAGCACTTGAACGCCCTTAAAAAGCTACTTTCATCACCAAAGAAAATAGCTATTATACCACATAAAAATCCTGATGGTGATGCCATTGGATCTACATTGGCACTTTGGCACTATTTATCCAACAATGGTCATTCAGCAACTATTGTAGTGCCCAACGACTTTCCAAAATTTTTAAAATGGATGCCCGGCGCACAACAGATATTAAATTTTGAAAGAGAAAATTCTCAATCCAAGACAGTAATCAACGAAGCGGATATAGTTTTCACACTAGACTTTAACCACTTAGGTCGCGTTGGTCAAATGAGCGAAATTTTAGAGTCGGCACAGGCTACTTTTGTGATGGTAGACCACCACCAAGAACCTTCTGACTATGCCAGTATCATGTATTCTGATGTAAGCATGAGCTCTACTTGTGAAATGGTATATGTACTCATAAATCAACTAGGTGATGAAAATAGCATCACTCCAGATATGGCAAACTGTATCTATACGGGAATTATGACAGATACTGGTTCGTTTAAATTTGCAGCAACCACAAGTAATACACATAGAGTTGTAGCAGACCTTATGGACAAGGGTGCTGAAGGCACGGAAATTCATCATCGAATTTATGACACCAACTCCCCAAGCCGATTACATTTATTAGGTTGTGCGTTAAAGAATATGGTCATTTTAAACGAATATGCTACGGCATATATAACTTTGAGCCAAGAAGAACTGGACAAATACAATTACCAAAAAGGAGATACAGAAGGTTTTGTAAACTACGGTTTAACCTTAGACGGTATTAAATTTGCCGTAATTTTTATTGAGAATAAAGAAGAAGGAATTTTTAAAATTTCTTTTAGGTCTGTTGGCGATTTTTCTGTCAACGACTTTGCAAGAAAACATTTTAATGGTGGCGGGCACACAAACGCCGCAGGAGGCAGAAGTGAAGACAATATAGTAGATACCATTGCCAAATTTACCGCGTTATTACCATTGTATAAGAATCAATTACAATCATGAGAATATTATCTATTCTATTTTTAGCCGTACTATTTAGCTGTTGTGATGGTCCTGAACCAAGAAAACCGGTACAGACCAAAAGCGGAAGCTTCTTTAAGGCATCTATAGAAAGAAGCCGAAAGTTGCTAGAAGCCGAAGAAAAGAAAATTCAGGCGATTATCGAGTTAGATTCATTAAAACATTACGATCATAGTAAATCTGGCTCGTGGTATCATTATTTAACAGTAAATGAAACAAGTGACTACACACCTAAAACGGACGATTTGGTTGTATTTACTTATGATATATTAACATTGGACAATGACACCATATACTCTAAGGAAGATATTGGTGTTGTTAATTACAAGGTAGATAAACAAGAATTATTCCTAGGCTTACGTGATGCCGTTAAAATGCTGAAAGAAAAGGAGCGCGCCACGTTTTTGTTTCCTTCCTCCATAGCCTTTGGTTATCATGGCGATGAAAATAAAATTGGCAGTAACGTTCCCCTTAAGTCTACCATAACAATTTTACAAATAGAAAAACAACAAGAAAATACAGTAAATTAAAATGACCATTATGATTAAAAAAATGTATTTGCTTGCAGTTATCGGTTTAATTATGACCAGCTGTAAGACTAGCAAAAGAGCAGACTTAGGTGACGGTTTATTCGCCGATATCAAAACCTCTAAGGGCGATATCATTGTTCGCCTAGAGCAAGAAAAAACACCCGTTACCGTCGCAAACTTTGTTTCTTTGGCAGAGGGTACAAATACTTTTGTGAGCGAAGAGTACAAAGACAAAAAATATTATGACGGTTTAACCTTCCATAGGGTCATGAAAGACTTTATGATTCAAGGTGGCGACCCATTAGGTCAAGGTACCGGAAACCCTGGGTATAAATTCATGGACGAGTTCAATGATTCTTTGGTACATGACAGAAAAGGTATTTTGTCCATGGCAAATTCAGGACCCGCAACAAATGGTAGTCAATTCTTCATTACACATAAAGAAACACCTTGGTTAAACAACAAGCATTCTGTTTTTGGTGAGGTCGTGGAAGGTATGGACGTCGTGGATTCAATTGCCAATGTACCTGTAGGAGCAGGCAACAAACCGGTAGAACCGGTTATTATGAACACTATAGAAATAATTCGCAATGGTAAAGAAGCTCGTAAGTTCGATGCTGTACAGATTATGACCGATTATTTTGATGGTGAAGAAGATAGACTGGCCGCCATAGAAAAGGAAAAAGCTGAGAAATTAGCTGCAGTGCAAAAAATAAAAGATGAGTTTGCAGCATCAATGGATGCTCAAAAAGCAAAAGCTAAAACGTTGCCATCCGGACTTAAGGTATTGACTTTAGAAAACGGTACCGGAGAAAAGCCAGCAATTGGTAATAAAGTCAATGTTATGTATGCCGGGTATTTAATGGATGGTACCTTATTTGACAGTAACTATCAAGAAATAGCAGAAAAATATGGTGCTTTCGATGAAAGAAGATTGCAAGGTGGTGGCTACATGCCGGTACCAATGGACTATTCTCCTGAATCTCGTTTAATTGCGGGCTTTAGAGAAGGTCTTTTAACCATGAAGGTTGGTGATAAAGTACGTTTATTTATTCCGTCTCATTTAGGCTACGGTGAACAAGGTGGCGGACCAATACCGCCAAATGCAGATTTGATCTTTGATCTTGAAATAACAGGTTTAACGGAGTAATAACTCCTCAGAATCAAAAAAGCCCTTTACTGATATCACTAAAGGGCTTTTTTATTTAAAATAGAATTTCTAATTGGTACGTTTTAAAACTTCTAGAAGTAAACTCCAGAACTTTTGAACAGAAGTTATACTTACACGCTCATCTGGTGAATGCGCCCCTAAAATAGTTGGACCAAAACTGACCATATCCATTTCTGGATAATTTTGACCTAAAATACCACACTCCAAACCTGCATGACAAGCTACCACTCTAGGCTCATCTTTAAATAAACTTACATATGTATCTTTTACTACAGTAAGAATCTCAGAATTAGGATTAGGGTTCCATCCAGGGTAATCTCCACTAAATTCAACATCAAATCCACTTAATTCAAACGCCGATCGTAAAGAATTGGCTAAATCCAATTTTGCCGAATTTACCGAAGAACGGGTTAAACAACCAATGGTTATCTTACCATCTTCTACCTTTACCTTCGCAATATTGTTTGAGGTCTCTACCAAGTCATCAATTGCCCCACTCATGGCATACACACCATTTTGTGCTGCATAAATGGCTTTGACCATTTTTTCTTGCGCACCTAGACCCATCACTCTTTTAGCTGGTTTTATATCTTCAACCTCAATAATCAAATTCGGCTCTTGTTCTTTTAGTTCCTGAATGATAACATTGGACAGTTCTTTTACTTTCTTTAAAAAACTATCTGCCTGTTTACGTACAATATTCAATTTACAAACACTTTCCCTGGGAATAGCATTTCTTAGACTACCACCATTTAAAAAGCTAACGCGTACATTATGGTCTAACCCCAAGTATAGTAAACGGTTCATTATTTTATTGGCATTACCCCTGCCCCTATGAATATCCATTCCACTATGACCACCGGTTAAACCTTTAACGGTAATTTGAAATCCCGCATCGCCATGTGTGCCCTCTTTTTCATTATATGTTCCAGTAGCGGTCACATCTATTCCTCCGGCACAACCAATATCAATTTCATCGTCCTCTTCAGTGTCTAAGTTTAAGAGTATCTCCCCTTTTAAAACTCCCTCCTTTAATGCAAATGCCCCCGTCATACCCGTTTCTTCATCTATAGTGAACAAAGCTTCTAGTGGTGGGTGAGGTATATAATTACTTTCTAAAAGCGACATAATAGCGGCAACGCCCATACCATTATCAGCACCCAACGTAGTACCTTTTGCTTTAACCCAATCTCCTTCAACGAACATTTCTATGCCTTGGGTATTAAAATCAAATTCAGTATCCGCATTCTTTTGATGCACCATATCCAAATGACTTTGAAGGGTGATCATCTTTTTACCTTCCATACCTTCGGTAGCCGGTTTTCTAATAATAACATTACCTGCTTCATCAGAAAAAGTTTCCAAGCCCAGTTTACTTCCAAATTCCAACATAAACGCAATTACCTCTTCTTCCTTTTTAGATGGTCTTGGCACTGCATTAAGCTTAGAAAAATTCCCCCAAACAGATGTGGGTTCTAGTTTATTGATTTCCATTCTACAATTTTCATGGTTAGATACCACAAAAGTACTCATAGAAAAAGGATTTCGCTATTTTTGGGTTAATGAAGATATCCTTTAAAACCTCCGTTGCCTTAACTATAATTCCTCAAATTATTGTTGTGAAATGGCTTGCTACCCGCACAGATTTAGTTGAACAATATTATAGCACAGGCATTTACCCCGTTATCTCTAATTTCTTCAGGCTTTTATTTGGGTGGATTCCTTTTTCCATTGGTGACCTTTTATATTTCACATTGACATTTCTTGCCTTGTTTTATTTAGTTAGAAAAAGAAAACACATTTGGCGACATAAGTTGAAATTCTTGGAAAACGTGGGTATGGTACTAGCCGTTGTTTATTTTACGTTTCATATTATGTGGGGCATGAACTACTACAGGGAACCCTTATCCCATAAATTACAACTTACCCCTAATAAAGAATATACCGACCTTTTAAAGCTTACAGAATTATTGATTCAAAAGACCAATGAATCTCAAGTATTCATTACCAAAGATTCTAGCTTAGCGGTAAAGATTCCCTACTCACAAAAAGAGATATTCAACAAAACCATAGATGGCTATAAACACCTTAAAACTATTCATCCGTTTCTTACCTATAACCATCCTAGTTTGAAAAAATCATTGTTCAGTACCGGACTCACGTATATGGGTTATGCGGGGTATTTAAATCCATTCACGAACGAAGCTCAGGTAAATGACCTATTGCCCAATTTTAGATTTCCTTTTGTTGCAGGTCATGAAGTAGGACATCAATTGGGGTATTCCGCTGAAAACGAAACAAACTTTATTGGCTACTTGGTCACATCTAACAACAAAGATCCATATTTTAAATATGCTGCCTACGCCTATGCCCTTGGTTATTGTTTAAACGATGTTAGGCGAATTAATAAAGAAGATTTTGACAGAATTATGTTGGCGCTAAATGATGGTGTAAAAAAGAACTTTCAAGAAATGGCCATTTTCTGGAATTCTTATGAAAACCCTATGGAACCTGTCTTTAAATCAATTTTTGATACGTTTTTAAAAGCTAACAATCAAAAAGAAGGTATAAGAAGCTATAACGCCGTGGTTCTATTTTTGGTTGCTTACCACAAAAAGCATCCGCTTTAATCTACCTTCAAAAGTTCGTGATCTTAGAGCTTTATTTCGGGTCATTTTATAAAATATTAAGAAAATAATCATTATTTCTAATTACGGATATTTCAACTGTTAAACAAAAGTGAAATACACCGTATTTAGTGTATAATCCGTGTATTTTTAGAATACTAATTCAAACCAAACGTAATGAAAAAACTATTCTTTGCACTATGCCTACTCGGGTATGGTTCATTTTTAACTGCCCAAGATTATTTTCCGGAAAATGCCGGAGTAAAGGTCAACAATAACAATTATACCGCCTTTACCAACGCTAAAATCTATGTAACTCCAACACAAGTAATCGAAAAAGGAACTTTATTGATCCAACATGGAAAAGTGGTCAATGCATCAAGCAATGTCAATATTCCTAAAAATGCCGTGGTAATTGACTTGCAAGGCAAATCAATATATCCATCATTTATAGATGTATACTCAAAATTTGGGGTAGAACAAGCCAAAAGACAACCAGGTCGTGGAAGATCCACCCAATATGAACCTTCTAGAGAAGGATATTATTGGAATGATCATATTATGCCGGAAAATAAGGCAATAGAAAAATTCACTTATGATGATAAGGAAGCCAAAACACTTAGAGCAGCTGGTTTTGGTGTAGTTAACTCTCACATTCATGATGGTATTGCCAGAGGTACAGGTGTGCTTATAGCTTTAAATGGAAAGGGCACCAATGCCAATAGAATTTTAGATCATCGTTCTGCGCAGTATTTTTCACTAAGCAGAAGTATCACTAAAGCACAATCTTACCCAAGTTCACTAATGGGAACATTAGCATTATTAAGACAAATGTATAGTGATGCAGATTGGTATGCTAAAGGGAACGCCACCACAACAGATCTTTCTTTAGAAGCATTGAACAGCAATAAAAGTTTGGTTCAGATTATTGAAGCCAAGGACAAATCGCACGACTTACGTGCCGATAAAATTGGCGATAGTTATGGTGTACAGTACACTATTTTAGGCGGTGGAAACGAGTTTGAACGTATTGAGGAAATTAAGGCCACCAATGCAAAATTCATTATACCTATAAATTTTCCAGATGCGTATGATGTATCTAACCCATATGCGGTTGACTATGTTTCTTTACAGGATATGCGTTATTGGAACCAAGCCCCATCTAACCCAAAAGTGTTAGCGGATAACGGAATAAAATTTTCGCTTACTACATATGATTTGAAATCTCCGGCTAATTTTAAGGAGAAATTGATAAAAGCTATAGATTACGGTCTTTCATCGACCAAGGCATTAGAAGCGCTAACAACCGTTCCTGCAGAAATTCTAGGAAAATCAAATGAAATAGGGGCATTAAAGACAGGCTACCTTGCCAACTTTTTAATTACATCTGGCGACATTTTTGACAAAACTACCACCTTGTACGAAAACTGGGTACAGGGAACAAAAAGCGTTATCAACGCTATGGACGTTAAAGACATTCGTGGGGATTACCAATTAATGGTTCAAGGAAAATCTTATGACGTAGTTATTTCAGGAGATATTTCAAAACCTAAAATTGAAGTTAAGCAAGACACGACCAAACTAAGTTCTAAAATTGCATATGACAACAATTGGGTAACCCTTTCATTCGCTACAGATAAGGGTGAAAAAACCTATAGAATGATTAGTGCCGTTACCAATACATCAGATAACCTATCTGGGCGATTGGTTTTACCAGACGGAACCGAATCTAAATTTACGGCAACCAAATCAAAATCTTTTACCGAAAAAGAAACTGATAAAGAGAAAGCTGACAAATCTATACAGGTGGTACCAGTAACCTTCCCTAATGTTGGGTATGGCTTTGCCGCTAAACCAAAGGCACAAAATACCTTGTTCAAAAATGCTACGGTATGGACTAGTGAAGAAGCAGGTATTTTAAAAAACACTGATGTGCTGGTCAAAAACGGTAAAATAGTAAAAATAGGTAAAGACTTAGGTGCAGGTGGCGCTACGGTATTAGATGCTACAGGCAAACATTTAACCGCTGGTATTATAGATGAGCATAGCCATATTGCGGCGTTATCGGTAAACGAATCCGGTCAGAACAGTTCAGCAGAAGTTAAAATGGAAGATGTGGTAGACCCAGAGCATATGGGTATTTATAGATCACTTGCTGGCGGAGTTACCTCATTACAGTTACTGCACGGTTCCGCTAACCCTATTGGTGGTAGATCGGCTTTATTAAAATTAAAATGGGGAGAAGAAGCTGATGGATTGATCTATGACAATTCACCTAAATTTATAAAGTTTGCTCTTGGTGAAAATGTAAAACAAAGTAACTGGGGTAGTTTTTCGCGTTTTCCTCAAACACGTATGGGTGTAGAACAGCTGTACATGAACTATTTCCAAAGAGCCAAGGAATATGACACCAAAAAGAAAAATGGTGAGCCATATCGTTATGATGAGGAAATGGAGGTTCTAGCCGAAATATTAAACGGTGAACGCTTTATAAGCTGCCACTCCTATGTACAAAGTGAAATCAATATGATGATGAAAGTTGCAGAGCACTTTGGATTCAGAATCAATACTTTCACCCACATTCTAGAAGGCTATAAAGTAGCCGATAAAATGGCGGAACATGGTGTTGGCGCAGGAACGTTCAGTGACTGGTGGGCGTATAAATTCGAAGTAAATGATGCTATACCTTACAACGCGGCAATTATGCAAAAACAAGGGGTTGTAACTGCCATAAACAGTGATGACAGAGAAATGATAAGAAGGCTGAACCAAGAAGCTGCCAAGACTATAAAGTATGGTGGCATGACGGAATTGGAAGCTTGGAAAATGGTTACCATAAACCCTGCTAAACTATTACACCTAGATGACCGTGTTGGTAGTATCAAAGAAGGTAAGGATGCTGATTTGGTATTGTGGTCCGGCAGTCCGTTATCGGTTTATTCAAAAGCGGAAAAAACAATGATCGAGGGTATTACCTATTTTGATTTAGAGACCGACAAAAAAAATCGTGAGGCCATCAAAAAAGAAAGAAATGAATTGGTCACTATGATGCTTAAAGAAAAAAGCAGCGGTAAAAAAACCCAAGGTCCTAAACAAAGTGTAAAAAGAGATTTCACTTGCGAAAGCCTTTAATAGTATAAGAAGTATTCAAAATATATAAAACTTTAAAAATGAAAAAATTAATAACCTTGATCATTGCCCTTGGCTTGGTATTACCGACCCTTGCGCAGCAGACACCGGGCAACAAACAAACCGAAGCTATTACCATTGAAGGAGCAACGGCTCATTTGGGTAATGGAGAAGTCATTGAAAGTTCACTTATAATGTTCGAAGATGGCAAGATTACCTTTGTGGGTGATTCTAAAATGAGAATTGCAAGAAAAGGCAAAGTAATAGATGCAACAGGCAAACATGTTTATCCTGGCTTTATAGCACCAGCGAAAACATTGGGACTGGTTGAGATCGATGCCGTGAGAGCTTCAAAAGATGAAGATGAAATTGGCGATTTTATTCCACATGTTAGAAGCTTAATAGCTTACAATGCAGAATCTAAAGTAGTAGAAAGCATGAGACCCAATGGAGTTTTAATTGGGCAAATAGCACCTTCTGGTGGTTTAATTTCAGGCACTTCAAGTATTGTACAGTTTGATGCATGGAATTGGGAAGATGCCGCTATAAAGGTTGATGACGGTATTCATTTAAACTGGCCAAGTACCTTTAAGCAAGGTCGTTGGTGGGCAGGTGAAGACCCAGGCTACAAACCAAACAAAGACTATCCGGAACAAATAGAGACCATTGCTACCTTTCTAAAAAATTCAATAGCATATGGTAAATCAACTCCTAAAGAGGTAAACCCGGCTTATGCTGCCATGAAAGGTATTTTCGACGGTACCCAAAAACTATATGTTCATGCAGATGACGAAAAACAAATTATAGACGCTGTAAACACTTTAAAAACAAATGGTGTAAAAGAAGTTGTATTGATCGGTGGATACCATGCCTATAAAATTCCCGAATTTTTAAAGAGTAATGATATTCCTGTTTTGGTTCAGTATACGCATAATCTTCCAGTGTTTGATGATGATGATTATGACCTTCCCTACAAACTTCCCAAATTGTTAGTAGATGCTGGTTTGTTAGTGGGAATTCAAAATTCAGAAGCGGTAAACTTTCAAACTAGGAATTTACCTTTCTATGCGGGTCAAGCCGCGCAACAGGGGTTGGACAAGGAAAAAGCCGTTCAACTACTGACCGGAAATACAGCCAAAATTTTAGGTATTGATGACCAATATGGCACTTTAGAAAACGGTAAGAGCGCTACTCTATTTATTTCTGAAGGTGATGCTCTTGATATGGCCGGAAACATTTTAACCCACGCTTTCATAGACGGTAGAACAGTTTCTTTAGAGACACACCAAACTGAACTTTGGAAACGCTACATGGGTAAATACGAAGGCAAATAATTCCCAATTACAACATTGAACAAAAGAGACTGCCTTATTCAGGGCAGCCTCTTTTATTTAGTATATTCTATACAATTATCTCTTAGCCAGCACATATCCTAAATATCCCATTGGCATATAGGCTACAATAATATCTAAAGCCGTAAACCACATTGGTCCGCCAAGCATAGCTATATTGACCGTACCTCCTATCAAAAAAAACAACCCTACCAAAAGTGCCATAAGCATTTTTTTACCAGCAGCGATTTTAGCGGCTACGAAAGCTCCTACTAATGTACCTAACGCATGTGCCAAAAAAGGAAAGATAAAATGTTTGGGTTCAAACAAATGCATTGTTGACTTTAATCCTTCCATAGTAGTAATGTCTCCTCCTTCAGGTGGTGGAATAATAGAACCACTTATCATAATTATTCCCATATTCACCATACTGCCTATAATAACTCCGGCAACGACAGCCAAAACGTTTTTTAATATTGGATTCATATCAAAAGATTTAATTGGTTACTATCTGGTCTTAACAAAGCGTACCACCTCTCCTACTTCATAAGTATTTTCCTTTGGCTCTAAACAAACAAAACCATCGGCCTTGGTCAAACTGGTTAAATCACCTGAGCCATTTTCTATGACCGGTGCCCCCCAAACAACTCCTTCTTTCAACTCCGTTTTCACATGTATAAATCTAGTTAATGGCGGTACTATTTTTAAAGGAACACCTAGCTTAATATACAAATTTTCTATCTGAATACCCCAAGAAGCATACAACCACGGTAAAAAATAAAGATGATAATTAGCAAAAGTAGAGACAGGATTACCGGGGAATGAAAAAACCACAGTCTTTAATTTAGCATGTACACCAAACCAAAAAGGTTTCCCGGGTCTTTGTGCTACCCTATGAAACACCTTTTCTACACCAAGGGATTCCATAACATCCGGAATAAAATCAAACTTACCCTTAGATACGCCTCCACTTAATAACAGAACGTCATTTTTAATCAGCGCCTTCTCCAATGCAGTTTTAATACTTTCTTTATCATCTAAAAGGTGTAACGAATTTGAAAGTATTGTACCGTTCAATAATGCCGCCTCAATGGTCAGCATATTTGATTTTCTAATTTGATGCGGTTCTGGCAACTGGTCAACCTCAACCAATTCATTACCGGTTGCTATGGTACAAATGTTCGGGTTCACTTTTACCTTTACCACAGATTTACCCACAGAAGCCAGAACACCTATTTCAGCAGGTGTAATCTTAATTCCTTTAGAAAGAACTACGGCACCCGCCTTTTCGTCACTGCCTTTGTAGTGAATATTTTGGCCTTTGGTAACTATTTCGTTAATGGTAACCTTGTTATCTTTAATAGTGATATGTTCATACATAATCACGGTATCGCAATGTTTAGGAACTACCGCACCCGTCATGACCTCTAAACAATGATTTGTATCATTTAAGGTTTGTTGGGCAACACCTGCCGCAGCTACCCCTTCTATAGTATAAGCATGCCCGTTTTCCAACAAACTTGAAAACTGAACAGCAATGCCATCTTTGGTTGCCCGATCAAAAGGTGGAAAATCACGATCTGCAAGAACATCTTCAGCTAAAACTCTATTTAAGCTGTCTATCAGTTTCACCTTTTCTGCTCCCAAGTCTAAGCGATGATCAATTACTTTTTCAAATGCTTCTTTAAATGTAATCATAGAATTAAAGGTAAAATTATAATGTAAACTTCTATTAAATGGACATCATCAAATCAAGATAAAAACAAACTTAAACCGTTGACCAACAATACCCTTACACCCACCACAAAAACAAGAAGTGCGGTTACTCTTTTAATTCCATTGGCAGAAAACTTCTTTAAACTAATGCGAATACCCAATTGCCCCCCAAGAAGAACAGCTACAACCAAACATATGGTTTCTTTTAAAGGCAATGAAAGTGCATTGCTGGTAATTAAACCAAGTAAACCCGAGATAGAGTTGACCAATATAAAGAAGCTAGCAAGGGCAGCAATTTTAATAGCCTTTTTCCATCGTAAATGATTTAAGATCGGAGCCAAAAAAATACCGCCTCCAATTCCTACCAATCCAGATAAAAAACCTATTCCAGCACCTAATAAGTAACTCATATAATTTGGATAGTCATGTACTTCGTTCTTTGTGTTGTTCAGTTCAAATGTCTGAATAGCCAAGAATAAAGCTGAAAGGATAAGGGAGCACCCAAGAATAATAAAAAACACACTTTCCTTAAGACGAAAGGTAGCTCCAATATATGCCAAAGGAATACTAGTTAACACAAACGGCAGAAAATCCTTGAATTTTGCATGTCCATTTTTAAAATAAAGATAGGTACTACCGGAAACCACCACCAAATTGCAAACCAATGCTATGGACCTAATGGCAAAAAAGCTGGTCAAAAAAAGAGTCAATAGCGCTAAATAACTAGATCCACCACCAAAACCGACCGAAGAATATAAGGTAGCTATGATAAAAAAACCAACACATAAAAGCAGTAATTGCTCAATAGGTATCAACATAATTTTTCATCTGGTTCATGCCTCCGACCACATTTACAAAATCTTTACCAGGATATAGTTCTTGCAGCTTGGCTATTGCCTTTTTACTGCGCACGCCAGACTGACAAATAACGTAAACAGTTTCTTCTAAATTCAACTCGCTACTTCTATCTGCCAACTCGCTTAGAGGTATGTGCTTAACTTGGTCAATATGCTGCTTTTGATACTCTTTTGGTGTACGAACATCTAACAATTCAATAGCCCCTTCTGAAAGCAGCTGTTGAAGGGCATTGGCTTCAATAGATTTTAATGGTAAATCACAGTTAAATTCATAACTTTTCTCCAGAATCTTAATCTCATTATGACCAGTCTGTAACTTAAATCTAATACGTTGGGTACGTTGGGTAAGTGTATCACACAAAAGTAAAATACCAGTTAAAACTTCCCCTAGATCCGTTATTATTTTTATTGCTTCCAATGCCTGTAAGTTTCCAATAATTCCCGGTAAAATTCCCAAGACTCCGTTTTCATTACAATTGGGTACAGCATCGGCAGCCGGCATGGTAGGGTACAAACAGCGATATGTTGGTCCGCCCTTATAATTAAAAACACTTACCTGACCTTCAAAAGCATGCAAGGCCCCGTAAACAAATGGCTTATTCAATATAACACAAGCATCGTTTATAAGATATCTTGTCGGAAAATTATCTGTAGCATCAACAACAAGATCATACCCTTCAATAATTTTAAGAGCATTATCAACAGTCAAAAAAGTATGATATGTTCGTATTTCGGTAGATGAATTTTGGGCAGATAATTGACTTTTAACCGCTTCAACTTTAGAAATACCCACCATAGCTTCTGTATACAGCACTTGACGGTGAAGGTTGGATAGTGAAACTACATCTGCATCTACAACACCAAGGGTACCTACCCCCATGGCATTTAAATAAGTTAATACAGGAATACCTAGACCGCCAGCACCTACCACCAGTACTTTTGCCTTCTGTAATTTCTGTTGCCCTTCAATTCCAAAACCCGCTAAAGTGATTTGCCTCTGGTAACGATCTTGGTTCATAATGAAATTTTTAGCAATGCATCTTCATATTCTGCCTTGGAATTCGCATTTAACAATACCTCTTTATGTTCTGGGAATACCAAATGAACATCTGCATTGATCAAAAATTTTCTAGGACATGAACCATTGCCCGCCTCTAAGTAGGCGACCGATTGTTTTAGAGCCTCTGGCTCCCAAATAGCACAAAGTGGTTCTGGCAACGGGTTTTGCTTGTCGGCAAAAGCACTGGCTATTTTGCCTGTATTTCTTGATGCGATTAATTCTTCCAAAGCTTTTTTATCCATTAAAGGCAAATCGCAGGCCAAAACCAACCAAGCTGCATCTGGGTGGGCTTTATGTGCAGAAAGCAAACCATTATAGGGTCCGCGAAACTCATCTTTATCAACTATAGTATCAAAAGCATTTGAAATTTCATCTTTTTGATCTTTGCGGATACTTAAAAATGTTTGGTCACAAACCTCATTCAACAATGAATATAAATGCTCACGTTGTGGAAGTTCATGATATTTGATCAAACCCTTATCTTCTCCCATCCTAGTACTTTTCCCTCCGGATAGCACTAGCCCATATAACTTATCTTTGGAAATCATTTTTTCCTCCTGTTTTTTGTTCTAGTTGAATTGTACCGATTACAATATCTTGAGAAAGTGCCTTACACATATCATAAATGGTCAAAGCAGCAACTGATACACCAGTTAATGCCTCCATTTCCACTCCCGTTTTCTCATTACATTTTACAGTACATGTTATTTGAAAAGCGTTTACAGAAGGAGTGATATCGATATTTATTTTAGACAAATTTATCTGATGACAAAGAGGTATAAGCTCAGACGTTTTCTTTACACCTTGTATACCTGCAATAACAGCAGTTTGCACAATACTTCCCTTTTTACCAACAAAATCTTGATCAGACAAAGATTTAAAAACCTCTGAAGGAAATTGTATAGTACCACTAGCAACGGCAGTACGTACCGATGCTATTTTTTGAGAAACATCTACCATGGTAGCATTCCCAGATTCATCTATATGTGATAACTTCTTCTGCATTAGCCTCCTATTGAAGTCATTGAATTACTGAATACGTCCTTATATTTTTCTTGCGCCTCAAAACCAGTTTTAGCACGACTGCCTACAGCCTTTAAAATTTCTTTTTTGATATTTTCCTCCATATCATCCGCTCTCATTATATCTCTAAGATTTGCGCTTGCTTTAGCATACAAACAAGTAATCACATCACCTGTTGCCGAAATTCTTAAACGATTACAACTACCGCAAAATGTTCTACTAAAAGATGGAATTACTCCAAAAGTTCCTTTAAAACCCGGAATTTTATAATTTATAGACGTTGATGTCTTTGGAGATTCCAATTTATAATAATCTGGGTGTGCGCTTTTAATATGCCCTAGAATAGTTTTAAAATCCCACTTTATAGTCTGAAATTCTTTAGACCCACCGTTAAAAGGCATTTCTTCCAAAAAGCGAACCGAAACATTGTAATGTTTAGTTAGTTCAAGCATGGGTAAGATATCGTCTGTATTCTGACCATCTAACGCAATAAAATTGATACGAACATTAAACCCTTCGGTAATTAAACGAATCATGTTATTATATACAACATCATACTGATTGCGACGTGTAATTCGTTCAAAAGTCTCACGATTAATGGCATCCATGCTTACGTTAATGTTCTTAATGCCCAATTGCTTTAATTCATCTATATATGGACCTATTAAAGTAGCGTTGGTTGTAACAGAGATATCTTTTAGACCGTTTAATTTAGATAAGCTTCTCAGCAAAACCATAAGATCCTTTCGTACAAAAGGTTCACCACCAGTTATTCTAATCTTATCTATTCCTTGAGAAACCACAATTTCACTTAACCTCACAAGCTCATCTATAGTAAACAACTTATCATTTTTAGCAAAGTTTATCCCCTCTTCTGGCATACAATAATTGCAACGCAGGTTGCAACGATCTGTCACTGCCAATCTCAGGTAATTAATTGCTCTATTATGGTTATCTACTAACATACTTTTAAAAATACAAGTTCAAGAATCAAATTCGAGTTCAACATCTATACTCCAATCTCTTTACTCTTTTATCTAATTTCTATTCTCTATTTTCTAACTTCTCTTTTCCAAAAATCACGGATGTGCCGAAACCCAGACAGATTTATTTTTGAATTTCTCTTTTTTCCAAATAGGAACTGTTTCTTTTAGTGTATCTATTAAAAACCTGCATGCCTCAAAACAAGCATCTCTATGCGCAGAAGATGCTCCTACAACAACAACGGGCTCTTCAACCCCTTTTTCGCCTACGGCATGTCGCATGACTACCTTGTTCAAAGTCCATTTTTCAAAAGCTCTATCCGCAATTTTATTCATCTCTTTCAATGCCATTGCCTGGTACGTTTCAAACTCCAGGGCAACCACTTCTTCATTATTGGTAAACTCACGAACAGCACCTACAAAAACACAAATTCCGCCACTTTTGGTATCGCTCAACTCTGCATATACCTTTGCCGTATCTATATCATTAACAATTTCTATTACTTTCTTCATTAGCCTCCGCTTACAGGTGGTATAATTGCAATTTCCTCATTACCGGTCAAAACCAAAGTATCATCTGCATACTCGCTATTAACGGCAACCGCTAACGAATTCAGCTTTGAAAACTCAGGGTAAGCGTCTATTAATTTCTTCTTTAACGAGCCAACGTTAGCCGGCTTTAATTCGTTATTAAAGTTAATCTCAGAACTACCCACGATGTCTTTGGTAATACCGAAAAAAAGTACATTCATATCCGTCTAAAATTAGATAAATTCCAAGTTAGGCATAAAAAATAAGGTGCCATAAAAATGGCACCTATTTTAAAAAAATTATATGATTTTGAGAAAAGAACTACTGGACCGTTACAGCATTCTCAGGTTTGGAATAAAACCCTTTTGGCTGCGCTTGAGTAGATATACTGGCGTTTTCAAAATTAACGGTTTTTGCAGGTTCTTTAACCTCTCCCTCTTCAACTTTATGCCAAGTAATAGCCTTAGGCAATAACACCTCATCAACTTTGTTCCATTCAGCATAGTTGATCCAACTAATTTTGTCCGATGGTTCACCACTAAAATAAGTCATGGTGTAGCCCAACCATTTCATTTGGTACGTATCTGCATCAAAATGAATATAATATTCATCCGTAGAAGATGACCCAACCCCTGCATTATAAGAAATTTTATAACCTGGGTAAGACACACCGTCATAAACCATAGCATCTACTTCTTCATATTTTATACCATCATCGGACAATACGAATGGCATAGCATAGAAATAGAACATTAAATTATGATAGAACTTTGGTTTACCCTCATAATCACCAGTTTTGTCCAAAAGCCAAACTTCTTTTCCATTATACCCTATAGTATTAGCAGGTGTAGATATCTTATCGAATCTCTTGTGAAGATCAATAGTTTGAACTTCATTGAAACCTTCTTTCGGCATTTCAAAAATTAAAGTTTTATAACTTTTCCATGCTTTTAAACCTCCATGAGCTTCAAAAACTTTATTCAACTCAGTTGGATATTTATCCGAATCTACCATTTTCCCAACCTCATCTACAGGGGCTGCAGCCTTTTCTTTATTAGGAGCTTGCTTACATGAAAATACTGCTAAGGCCAAGACCAAAAGGTAAAGTTTGTTCATCATTTTAATTCTGTTTTTATTGTTTTAAAATCGTTAGTCGAGAAAATATGAAGTACTTACCAAATTGAACTATTTTTGTACTACATGCAGGTAACAAAACATATAAGCAGCGCACAAAACCCTTTGATAAAAAAGGTTTTGGTACTAAAAGAAAAATCAAGGGAAAGAAAAAAAACCGGACTCTTTGTCCTAGAAGGTTTGCGAGAACTGCAGATTGCTATTGGCGCTGGTTACTTTATAGAGTCAGTATTATTTTGTGAAGACATTATAGAGAATAGTAACCTCTTACATACTTTTAATGCAGATCAATTAATATCCGTTAGTGCAGATGTATATAAAAAATTAGCATACAGAGATACTACCGAAGGTGTAATAGCTATTGCAAAAAGTAAAGACCACCAACTTTCATCTTTAGAGTTCAACACAAGGAACCCACTGATCCTAATTGCAGAAGCACCCGAAAAACCGGGCAACATAGGCGCTTTACTCAGAACTGCAGATGCTGCTAATCTTGATGCGGTTTTAATTGCCAACCCAAAGACCGATCTTTATAATCCAAATATTATACGGTCAAGTGTAGGATGTGTTTTTTCTAGAAACGTAAAAACGGGCAGTACTAGCGAAATTCTTTCCTACTTAAAAAAAGAGGGCTTTCAGGTTTTTTGTGCAGCGCTAACAGCCTCCAAAGATTACACTACCGTTAATTTTACAGAACCCTCTGCCATAGTTGTTGGCACAGAACACTCTGGACTCAGCAATGAATGGTTGCAAAATTCCACCCAAAATATCATTATACCCATGGAGGGTGAAATAGATTCTATGAATGTTTCGGTATCTGCAGCAATACTTATATTTGAAGCAAAACGGCAACGTAAATTAAACACGTAGCATTTTATACTTTTTCTATTAATGTTTTCGTTTTCAATTACGCTATATGGACCAAACTATTGTTTTTTATTGTATTCTATTTATACTGATAGGTGAATTTATACTTGCCACGGTAATGAATTATTTAAACGCAAAGCGTTTTAAAGATCCTATTCCCACAGAAGTTGCCGATGTATTCAACGCTGAAGAATACAAAAAGTCTCAAGCCTATAAGCTTACCAATTATAAATTCGGAATTATTACCTCTGTATTTTCCCTAGTATTAATATTAGCGTTCTTACTATTTGGTGGTTTTGCCTGGGTTGACCAAGTGGCTCAAAACATTAGTAACAATAGTATAGTCCAAGCATTGATTTTCTTCGGAATTATAATGATAGGTAGTGACATCCTTAACCTACCTTTTTCTTATTATCAAACTTTTGTAATTGAAGAAAAGTTTGGATTCAATAAAACAACAAAAGCGACATTTTTCATAGACAAGCTTAAACAGTGGCTAATGACCATAATCGTAGGTGGTATAATACTTTCTCTGATTCTTTTGTTTTTTCAATGGACCGGCACAAATTTCTGGCTCTACTCTTGGGCTTTGATTACCATTTTCACGTTGTTCATGAATTTATTTTATAGCAAGCTTATTGTGCCGTTATTTAACAAACAAGAACCTTTGGAAGCCGGTAGTTTAAAAAGTAAAATTGAAAACTATGCCGCAGAAGTTGGTTTTGACCTTCAGAATATTTTTGTAATCAACGGATCTAAGCGCTCAACAAAAGCCAATGCTTATTTTTCTGGTTTTGGAAAAGAAAAGCGCGTAACGCTGTATGACACTTTGATCAATGATTTAGAGGAAGAAGAAATAGTTGCCGTTTTGGCACATGAAATAGGTCATTACAAACGAAAACATATCATTTATAATTTGGCGACTTCAGTTTTACTTACGGGGGTTATGCTATTAATTCTATCACTTTTCATAAATAATTCAGAAGTATCATTGGCCATTGGTGTTGACAGACCTAGTTTTCATGCCGCCTTGATCGGCTTTGGCATACTTTATAGCCCTATTTCTGAGATTACAGGACTGCTAATGAATCATTTTTCAAGAAAATTTGAATATCAAGCAGATGATTATGCCAAACAAACTTACGCAGCTTTACCATTGGTAGCATCACTAAAGAAGTTATCAAAAAACAGTCTTAGCAACCTAACTCCACATCCGGCATATGTATTTATGCATTATTCCCACCCACCGTTAATCGATCGCATTCGTAATTTAAAGGCATAATTTTTGTTGCCCATCATTTAAGATTATCTTATTTTTAATCTAGTATGACACAGGCAGCAATAGAAGAGGAAAACAAGCTCATAGCTCAAGAGTACAAAGAGTTACTTAGAATTAGTTATCAAACCTTAACCGATGAGGATAAAAAACTAATACGTAGCGCTTTTGAAGTAGCTGTTGATGCGCACAAAACCCAGCGAAGAAAATCTGGCGAGGCATATATTTTTCACCCCATAGCGGTGGCAAAAATTGTAGCTTCGGAGATTGGTCTTGATGCGGTTTCCATTGCCTCTGCCCTATTACATGATGTTGTTGAGGATACAGAGTATACCTTAGACGACATTGATCGTATGTTTGGTGAAACCGTGGCGCGGATTGTTGATGGACTCACAAAAATATCTCATTTAAAAAAAGACATGAACATCTCCCAACAAGCGGAGAATTTCAGAAAAATGCTCTTGACCTTAAATGATGATGTTAGGGTTATCATCATAAAGATAGCCGACCGTTATCACAATATGCTCACTATGGATTCTATGCCAGAGCATAAACAAGTGAAAATTGCCTCTGAAACCTTATATATATACGCTCCTCTTGCACATAGAATTGGTCTTTACAACATTAAGACCGAGCTAGAAGATTTAAGTTTAAAGTATACGGAACCGGAGGTCTACAACTCCATCAAGGATAAAATAGAAGACACCAAAGAAGATCAGCAAGCCTATATTGATGCATTTTCTGGCACTATAGACAATTCTTTAAAAAAGGAAGGACTTAACTATATCATTAAAGGGAGGATGAAATCTATCTTCTCTATGCGCAAAAAGATGATTGCCCAAAATGTCACTTTTGAGGAAATTTATGACAAGTTTGCCATAAGGATCATCTACAAATCTGACTTACAGAACGAGAAGTTTTTAGCTTGGAAAATCTATTCTATAGTTACGGATCACTTTACCCCCAACCCCGTTAGATTGCGAGATTGGATATCATCTCCTAAATCTACCGGATATGAAGCCCTACACATTACTGTTATGGGACCAAAAGGCAAATGGGTAGAAGTACAGATCAGAAGTGAAAGAATGCACGAAATTGCCGAAAAAGGGTATGCGGCGCATTTTAAATACAAACATGGCGACCAAAAAGAACAAGGAATAGAAGTTTGGCTGAACAAACTTCAAGAAGCTTTGGAAAATGCAAATACCAACGCTGTTGATTTTGTAGAGGAGTTCAAGCTAAACCTATATTCAAAAGAAATTTTTGTTTTTACCCCAAAAGGAGAATTAAGGTCTTTACCTAAAGGCGCAACACCGTTAGATTTTTCTTTCAATATTCACACTGAAGTGGGCATGAGAACCCGTGGGGCTAAAGTAAACGGCAAACTGGTACCTTTAAATACCACCCTTTCAAGCGGAGACCAAGTAGAGATCATTACATCTGACCAGGCGAAACCAAATCAAAACTGGTTAGATTATGCTACTACTGCCAGAGCCCGTGCTAAAATTAAATCTGTACTTAGAGAAGAGAAAAAAGTTGTAGCCGAAGATGGAAAAGAGATTTTACGCCGTAAACTAAAATCTCAAAAAATTACGCTTAATGAAGATTCCATAAACAAAATGGTGACCTTCTTTAAGTTAAAAACAAGTTTAGATTTATTCTATCGTGTAGGCATTGGCTCTATAGACAATGCCATGATCAAAGACTTTGCATCATCTTACAGTAATGCATTCATTAGTTTCTTCAAGAACAGAATGCGCAAATCTCCAACACCGGAAGACATCAACAAAGATGAAATTACATCTAAGTATGATATGCTGGTTTTTGGAAAAGAAGAAGAAAAACTAGAGTACAAACTATCTCAATGTTGTAACCCAATTCCTGGTGATGATGTTTTTGGCTTTGTAAGTGTGTCAGAAGGAATTAAAGTTCATAAAAAGAACTGTCCAAATGCCATATCGTTACAATCTAATTACGCGTATAGAATTATTAGCGCAAAATGGATCGATTCTTCTCAACAAGAATACCAAGCAGATATTGTAATGACGGGAATTGACAATTTAGGTTTGGTCAGTGATATAACAGAAGTTATTTCTGATATTATGCACGTAAATATGCGAAATTTAAATTTCAGTACAGATGGTGGCACCTTTAAAGGTAAGATTACTGTGGTGGTCAAAAACAAAGCTGTCTTGAAAAAATTGACCGATAATCTTATGAACATCAACGGTATTGATAAAGTTACTCGTATTTAGAAAAAGGAAATTAAAATTTAACTGTACCTTTGTGCATTAATGCAGTAAATATGTCTTCTGATAAAAATCAAGAAATTGTAAAAAACGTCTTCACTACCTTTTTAGAGGACAAAGGACATAGAAAAACACCCGAACGCTACGCTATTCTACAAGAAATTTACGAAAGTGATGAGCATTTTGATATAGAGTCACTCTATATTAAAATGAAGAATAAAAACTATCGTGTAAGTAGGGCAACTCTCTATAACACCATTGAACTTCTATTAGATTGTAAATTGGTTCGCAAGCATCAATTTGGTAAAAACCAGGCGCAATATGAAAAATCATACTTTGACCGTCAGCACGATCATGTAATCTTAACGGATACGGGTGAAGTAATGGAATTTTGCGACCCTAGAATACAATCTATCAAAAAAACAATTGAAGAAGTTTTTGATATTAAGATAAATACACATTCCCTATATTTTTATGGGACTAAAAATACTCCTGCCAAAGATGCAGGTAAAAAAGAAATAAAATAAGACTAACCAAGTATATAATATTTAGATGGCAGTAGATTTAT
This sequence comes from Maribacter sp. 1_2014MBL_MicDiv, assembly GCF_001865655.1. Lineage (NCBI taxonomy): Bacteria > Pseudomonadati > Bacteroidota > Flavobacteriia > Flavobacteriales > Flavobacteriaceae > Maribacter > Maribacter sp. 1_2014MBL_MicDiv. The sequence continues at coordinate 3,425,237 of NZ_CP011318.1, read as the reverse complement.
TGTTAGGCCTACAATGGGGTGACGAAGGAAAAGGTAAGATAGTTGATGTATTAACCGAAAATTATGACATTATTGCTCGCTTTCAAGGCGGACCAAATGCCGGTCATACTTTAGAATTTGATGGTATTAAGCATGTTTTACACACTATTCCTTCAGGTATTTTTCACAAAAATGCGGTAAACGTAGTTGGTAATGGGGTGGTTATAGACCCTGTTATCTTTAAAAAAGAATTAGATGCGTTAAAGAAGTTTAATTTAGATGTAAATTCTAAATTATTCATTTCAAGAAAAGCACATTTAATTTTACCTACTCACCGTTTACTTGATGCAGCCTCAGAAGCATCTAAAGGAAAAGCAAAAATTGGTTCTACTTTAAAAGGTATTGGTCCTACATACATGGATAAGACCGGTAGAAACGGTATGCGTATCGGTGATCTGGAATTAAACGACTGGAAAGATAAATACCGTAGTCTAGCCAATAAGCATGAAGCCATGATCAGCTTTTATGACGTAGACATTCAATACGATTTGGCTGAGCTAGAATCAGATTTCTTCAAAGCTGTAGAAGAATTGAAAAAATTGACCTTTATAGATAGCGAAGAATATCTATATCAAGCTCAAAAAGCGGGTAAAAAAATATTGGCGGAAGGTGCACAAGGATCATTGTTAGATATTGATTTTGGTACATACCCATTTGTAACCTCATCAAACACTACTGCAGCAGGAGCATGTACAGGTTTAGGTGTAGCCCCTAATCAAATCGGAGAGGTAAAAGGTATTTTTAAAGCGTATACAACAAGAGTTGGTAGCGGTCCTTTCCCTACAGAGCTTTTTGACGAGGATGGTGAAACTATGGGCCGTGTAGGTAATGAATTTGGAGCTACTACCGGTAGACCAAGACGTTGTGGATGGTTAGATTTGGTTGCCTTAAAATATGCGGTTCGTGTTAATGGCGTAACTGAGCTAATGATGATGAAAGGAGATGTTCTTAGTGGATTTGAAAAACTAAAAGTTTGTACCGCTTATAATTACAAAGGTGAACAAATAGAGCATTTTCCATATAACATTGAAGCAGAGAATGTAACTCCCGTTTATTCTGAAATGGATGGTTGGAAAGAAGATTTAACCAAAATGACCTCTGCCGATCAATTACCAAAAGCATTAAATGCATATATAGATTTTCTAGAGAAAGAATTAGAAGTGCCTATTAAAATTGTTTCTGTGGGTCCAGATAGAACGCAGACAATTCTAAGATAAGCATTAAGCGGCTAGAACAGGTTGTTCAACTTTTGAGAATGGCGATATAGGGAAATACCTTTATCGCCATTCTTTTTTTTTGTATTTTCAAGTTTATGTAAAATTTACATTTTACAATTCAACAACAACTTAACGACAACTCAAAAAAATGAAAAAAACCACCTGCTCAACTTTGCTTTTTTTTCTTGTATTGACAATAGCTTGTAAAACAGAAAAAAAAGACAAAGCTGAAGAACAAACCGTTACCCAACAACAAACCGAAAACGAATGGATCACCCTTTTTGATGGTACATCTACAAAAGGGTGGCGAGCTTATAACGGAAAAGAATTACCACCTGGCTGGATCGCAAAAGACGGAGAACTACAATTTGACACCGAATTAGGTAAGGAACAAGACTACACCGGCGGCACAGATATTATATATGGAGCTGAAGAATTTGACAATTTTGAATTCTACGTAGAATGGAAACTACCAAAAGGAGGTAACAGTGGCATTTTCTACCATTTAAAAGAAGGGTATGATAGCCCACCGGAAGTTGCTCCTGAATACCAATTGATAGATGACGAAAATTACGCAAGCATTCACGACCTTACAGATTACAATTTAAGTTTAGGGTATACCGACAACCCGGAAGAACTAAAACCATTACAACAGACCGCATCTGATTATGCCATGCACGCAGCAGACCCTGAAGGGAAAATTCTGCACCCTGTTGGCGAATGGAATACTACAAGAATAATTTTCACCCCAGACCAGGTAGAACATTGGTTGAATGGTAAAAAAGTAGTTTCTTTTGTTCCATGGGATGAAGCCTGGTACGAAAAAAAGAATTCAGATAAATGGAAAAACAGCGAAGATTACGGCAAGTTTAAAACTGGCTATATAGGTTTTCAAGATCATTCTAGCCCTATTTGGTTCAGAAATATAAAAATCAAAAAATTATAACCACCACACCAATGAACAAAAGAGACTTTTTAAAGAACGCAGCGGCATTGTCCACATTTGTATTATTACCATCTGGACTCTGGTCTTGTAAAAAAGAAGTAAAAAAACTGACCAGATTACGCACGGCGCATATTGGTGTAGGTAATATGGGGGCAGAAGACTTAAAAGCCATTTCATCTCACAATAAAGTGGATGTCACTGCTCTTTGTGATGTTGACGCCAATAATCTGGCTGCAGCAAAAGAACTTCACCCAAATGCAAAAACGTATACAGATTACAGAGTAATGCTGAAAGAAATGGGTGATGAAATAGATGCAGTAGTTGTATCTACACCTGATCACACCCATGCTCCCGCTTCTATGATGGCAATGGAAATGGACAAACCCGTATATTGTCAAAAACCCCTCACCCATTATGTATCAGAGGCCAGGGCTATGAATAAACTAGCTCAAGAAAAAGGTTTGGTCACTCAAATGGGAATTCAGGTTCATTCATTTTATGACTATAAACTTGCCACCTTATTGATTCAATCTGGTATTATAGGTAAAGTACACACGGTTCGTGCATGGTCCCCAAAAGATTGGGGTTATGACGGACCTGAACCTACAGGTTCTGACCCTGTTCCTGATTCATTAGACTGGAATCTATGGTTGGGCACCTCGGCAGAGAGACCATATAAAGAAGGATTTTACCACCCTGGAAATTGGAGAAAACTAGTTGATTATGGTTGTGGAACATTGGGCGATATGGGAGTTCATATTTTTGACACCCCTTATAACGCACTGGCTTTACAAGTACCCAAAACCATAAAAAATGAATGCAGGGAACCTAATGGGTTTGGCTTTCCTCAAAACAATGTAGTAACCTATGAGTTTCCACAAACTGAATTTACTACAGAAACATTAAAATGGGTTTGGTACGACGGTCCCGGTGCACCAAAAGATCATGAGGATTTAATTTTACCGGGTGCGGAAAATATAGTCGCCAAAGATGATAGTTCCAAGGATAGTATGGAAGATAAAATGTCCTTAGACACTAAAACTGCAGATGAAGGCACACTACCAGATCAAGGTGCTATGTTCATTGGAGAAAAAGGAAGGTTATTGCTACCTCACTTTATGCAACTACCTAAAAAAATAGTAGACGGTAAATACGTAGACATTTCCGCAGAAATAGAAGCAGTTGAAAAAGCGAACAATATGGGCAAACCAATTCGTAATTATGATACTGAAGGTCCTAAACATTATCATCAGTTTGTAGATGCTTGTCTAGGTACAGATACCACTACAGCACCATTTTCGTATGCATCAAGGTTAACGGAAACTATATTATTAGGTGTCATTGCCGGTAGATTCCCCAACCAAGTATTGCACTGGGATAGTGAAAATGCCAAGTTTGCCGAAGAAGAAGCAAATGCATTTTTACAAGGCGATTATAGAAATTTCTAATCAATATTATATCATAAAAAACCACTTTCGAGTGGTTTTTTTATACCTATCTTTAAAAGAACATACCACCACCAACCTTTTCATCAATGTCAAAAATCTTTAATATCATCTTTAGATGTATTCTACTGTTCATAGGCATTCTTATCCTTGAAAGCTGTAAAGAAAGTACTCCTCCAATAATTGACATAAAACCGCATTCTTCAATTGTCCTTATAGGAAATAACTTGGGATCTAGAATGATGGAGTATGGAAGCTTAGAAACAGAATTACATTTGCGTTATCCTACAGATTCACTTTTTATAAGAAATATGTGCGATGCCGGAGACACCCCAGGCTTTAGACCACATTCTGGTCGCGTTTCCCCATGGGCTTTTCCCGGTGCAGAGAATTTTCAAACAGAACTTGCACAAAATTCTGGAAGTGAAGGAGAGTTTGAAACGCCAGACGAATGGTTAACTCGTCTTAAAGCTGATATTGTCCTGGCCTTTTTTGGTTACAATGAATCATTTGAAGGCGCTGAAGGTTTAGATAATTACAAAAAAGAATTAGATGCATTTATAAAGCATTCATTAAAACAACGCTATAATGGTACTACTACACCGCAATTGGTATTGATTTCCCCCATTGCTTTTGAAGACTTATCAGACCATATAGATGTCCCTAATGGTCAATTAGAGAATAAGAATCTAAATTTATATACTGCTGCAATGAGCGAAGTTGCAAAAGCAAACAACATACCTTTTATTAACGTTTTTGAAGCATCTAAAAAATGGTTTAAAAATACCAATGATGATTTCACCATTGACGGCTCACAAATGAATAAAGTAGGCTATGAAACTTTTGCCAAATTCTTAGCTGATCAACTTACCGGCAATACTTCCGTAAAGCAAGAAAATACGAAAGTAGCAATTAAAGAAGCTGTTCTAGAAAAGAATTTCTATTGGCACAATGATTATAAGATACCCAATGGCGTGCATGTTTTTGGCAGAAGACACGCACCCTACGGACCAGACAATTATCCGTATGAAATAAGAAAAACAAGAGAATTAACAGCGATCAGAGATACTGCTATCTGGGCGGCAGCACAGGGAAATACATACAACCTTAAAGCTGCAGATGCATTAACAAGCAAATTGCCCCCAGTAACAAGCAATTATAATTTAAGCGAAGGAGATGCTATTCATTACAAATACGGAGAAGAAGCTCTAAAAACATTGACCGTACCAAAGGGCTATAAAGTAGAATTGTTTGCCTCGGAAAAGGAATTCACCAATTTGGCAAATCCTGCACAAATTTCCTTTGATAACAAAGGTCGTTTATGGGTTGCTACCCTACCCTCTTACCCACATTACAGACCGGGCGATGCCAAGCCAAACGACAAGATTATTATTTTAGAAGATACCGATAACGATGGCAAAGCGGATAAGGAAACTGTATTTGCCGAGAACTTACATTTACCCATTGGATTTGAGTTCTCTGCGGAAGGTGTTTATGTAAGCCAAGGCACTACCCTAAAATTATTTAAAGACACTGATGGTGACGATAAAGCTGATACGATAGAAACTATACTAAGCGGATTTGATGATCATGACACCCATCATGCCATTTCTGCTTTTTGTGCAGACCCTTCTGGCGCTTTTTATATGTCAGAGGGGCTATTTCTTCATACCAACGTAGAAACCTCATACGGTCCGGTCCGTGCTACCAACGGTGGGTTTTATAGATATAATCCACAGCGTAAACATTTGGAGCGAACCTTACAAGTGCCTGTTCCTAATCCGTGGGGTATTGCTTTTGATGATTGGGGGCAAGATTTCTTTTTGCATACCTCTGGCCCTAAAGTAAATTGGATGATGCCCAGTTCTTTAAAGCCCATCTACGGAATATCATCACCGTTAACGGAAGAGTTGATCGAAGAAGCACATCGTGTAAGACCAACTTCTGGTCTGGAATTTGTTTCAAGTAGCCACTTTCCGGAAGAAATACAGGGCGATATGTTACTAGCCAATTCCATTGGCTTCTTAGGATTAAAACAACACCGAATGTTAGAAGATGGTACGGGTTATACCACCAAACACCGACAAGATTTAATAACAAGCACTGATCCTAATTTTAGACCGGTTGAGCTAGAATTTGCTCCAGATGGGTCACTTTATCTAGTAGATTGGCACAATGTATTAATTGGACACATGCAACACAATGCCCGTGACCCATTACGTGACCATGTTCACGGCAGAATTTATAGGATTACTTACCCTTCTAGACCTTTGATAATACCTGCACAAATTGATGGCGCAACAATATCCCAACTTTTTGAGAATTTAAAATTGCCAGAATATAGAACACGCTATAGAACCCGTAGGGAATTAAGGGGAAGAAATGCGACAGAGGTATTGGACTATTTAAAAATTTGGATTACCAGCTTAGATAAGAACGACCCCAATTATGAACATCATAGGTTAGAGGGTTTGTGGGTATCTTGGGGAATGAACAAGGTAGACCAACCATTACTGGAGTCATTGTTAAAATCTAAGGACCACAGAGTACGATCTGCCGCAGTTAGGGTCACGAGGTATATGGGGCATCAATTGAACAATGCACAAGAATTACTGAAGAGTGCTGCAAATGACTCCCACGGTAGAGTTAGGTTAGAAGCTATAACAGCAGCATCATGGTTGCCAAAATCTGAAGGAATGGAAATTCTAGAAGTCGCAAAACAACATCCACTAGATGAATGGATGACCGATGCATTCAATTTTGCGGAAACCAGATTAACAGGTATCTTCCTAAAAACTAATAAAGAAGAATTATTAGCATCACATTTAAAGGGTGAAGATTTAGAAGTTTTTGCCAAAGGAAAAAAAATATATGAAACCGAGGGTTACTGTATAACTTGTCATCAAGAAAGCGGTACCGGATTACAAAAGGCTGGTTACCCAACACTAGTGGGGCAAGAATGGGTTTTGGGCAATGAAGAAAGATTGATAAAATTAGCCCTTCACGGACTTTACGGACCAATGAATATCATGGGCAACCATTACAAAGGTCAAGTACCCATGATGGCTTTCAAGGGGCTATTAAATGATGATGAAATTGCTGCCGTACTTACGTATGTTAGAAATTCATTTGGCAATAAAGCATCGGTCATCGATCCTGACAAGGTAAAAGAAATTAGGGAAGCCACTAAAGACCGTAATAAGTTCTATACCGCAGACGAGTTGTTACAAGAGCATCCTATGAACTGATACAATTAAATAGAGACCGTATGAAATTGAAATATGCTACATTACTAATTTTGACCATATTAATAGCTTGTGGTGAAAAAACAAAAAGTAAAAAAGAAATCATTTCAGAAGAAATTAAAGCTCCACACATTGTTTTTGTCACTGGCGAGGAAGAGTACAGGTCAGAGGAAACGTTTCCTATGTTGGCAAAATTGGCAAAGAGAGAATTAGGCGCAAAAGTCTCCATTGCCTATTCTATTGACAGCTCAGGATTTATTGACCCTAACAGAACTGACCATATTGAAGGATTAGAAGCTTTGGAAACTGCTGATTTAATGGTCGTATTCATACGTTTTAGAAACCTACCTAAAAAAGAACTAGATTACATAACCAATTATGTAGAATCGGGCAAACCAATTGTGGGTTTTAGAACCACTACCCATGCATTTAAATATGATAATGACGCTACTTTAACAACATATAATGAAGAATGGCCTGCAAAAGTTTTTGGGCAACAATGGATTACGCACCATGGTCACTTTGATGATGGTAAATTTCCTGTCACGGATATTTCAATTAAAGAAGGTAAAAATGATAATCCAATTTTAAACGGCTTTTCTGAATTTGAAGCATATTCATGGTTATACCATGTTGATGGCGGAGATTGGAAATTGCAGGGCGATAGTAAACCTATTTTAATGGGTCATTCCACCAAATCTCAACACGAAATGAATGGCAAACTAGATCAATTTTCTTTGGACAACCCCGTTGCTTGGACAAAAAACTATACTGGCACTTCTGGCAAACCTGCAAGAGTATTCTTCACTACCCTTGGTCACCCTTATGATTTTAAACTTCCCGTAATGCGCAAAATTGCCATGAACGGAATTTATTGGGCGTTAGGCAAAGAGGACAATATCCCGAAGGAAGGAGTAAATGTAACATTAGATGAGCCGTTTGAACCAAACAACTCGGGCTTTGGGCAGAAATTTAAAAAGAATCAAAAACCATTAACCAATTTTTAAAGTATGGCTTTATCACGAAAAAATTTCATCAAAACCAGTGGATTAGGAGCTTTGGCACTAGGTACTGCATCTTTTACAGCTAACTCAAACAGTAAAAAAACAGCAAACAATACCGATCTTCAACTTAACATTGGGTTGGCTTCCTATACACTTAGAAAATATAGCTTAGATGAACTCATAGATATCACAGAGCGCTTAGGGTTAAAAGATGTAGCGTTTAAAAGTTTTCATTTACCATACGAAGCAAACAAGAAAGAACTCACCTTTATACGTGAAAAAGTTACTGCAAGGGGACTCAATTTATATGGCGGTGGGGTCATTTATATGAAATCACCTGATGATGTGGAAACCTATTTCAATTATGCTGATAATGCAGGTTTGCCTATGATTATTGGAGCACCGGAACATGATTTATTACCATTGGTAGAGCAAAAGGTAAAAGAGACGGGTATCAAATTGGCCATACACAATCACGGTCCGGAGGATGTAGTTTTTCCCTCCCCAAAAAGTGTCTATGAAAAAATTAAGGGCTTAGATTCCAGAATAGGTCTATGCATAGATGTTGGTCATACTTTTAGGCTAGGACTTGACCCGGCAGAAGAACTTATAAAATATCAAGATAAATTATTTGATGTCCATATAAAGGATATAGATGCGCCAATAGAAAAAGGTCAAAAAACCATTTTAGGCCACGGCAAAATAGACTTACCTGCCATTTTAAGTACTTTAAAGAAGATTAATTATGCCGGTATTGTTGCTGTAGAATATGAAAAAGACGCCAACCACGCCATTTATGGACTGTCAGAATCTGTAGGATACATAAGAGGTGTTTTAAAAATGATATAATTTCTGACCTGGATTTTTTAAATAATAACACGGTATAAATTGCTTTGTATAGATGTCACTTTTGCACAAGTAAATGTCAAAAGTATCTTAACCATGGTAAGGCTCTTTTAAAATATCCTATTTTTGAAAAAATTTTTAGGTTGAAAAAGATTTATTCAGTTGTTCTTTTGTTCTTTGCCTGTTCTTTTTTTGGTGTTGCCCAGCAAGATGGCAATGAAGAAGAACCCAAGCAAATTAATATTGTTTACGGTGCCAACTTCACTAAAAACGAAGCTGAATACCCAGGCGCCTCTATATTCAGTAAAGATACACGCCAAGTACAATTTGAACACCAAGGTGCCGATCTGTGGTGCGATGTAGCAATTTACTACCAATTAGAAAACCGTTTAGAAGCTATTGGCAATGTCATTTTAAAACAGGGTGACTCCATAAAAATGACCAGTAAAAAAATCAATTATTTGGGCGATGTAAAACTGGCTAAGGCTTGGGGTAATGTAGTTCTTACTAATTCTGACATGACGTTAAGAACAGATACCCTTCGCTTAGATCGTGAAAAACAAGAAGCATTTTATCAAGATAATGGTACTGTAGTTGATTCCGCAAATACATTGTCCAGTAAAATTGGCAAGTATTTTATGGAACTCAAAAAGTATCAGTTCTTAGATAGTGTTCATGTTCAAAACCCGGAATACACTTTAGATTCTGAACAGCTAGATTACTATACAACTTCTAAAAATGCTTACATGTACGGGCCGTCGACCATAAACGGAGAAACGTATAAAATTTATTGTGAAAGAGGATTTTACGATACCAAGATAGAAACCGGCTATGGCATCAAAAACACGCGTATAGATTATAACAATCGTATTATTGAAGGTGATAGTGTATACTTCAACAAAGTACAAGAATTTGCTTCGGCCACCAATAACATTACCGTAACAGATACTATTAACAAAGGTATTATCAGAGCCCATTACGCAGAGGTGTTCAAAGCTAAAGATTCTGTTTTCGCTACCAAGAGAGCCGTTTCTATCTCCGTTCAAGAAAGAGATTCGCTGTATGTACATGGAGATACCTTAATGGTCACCGGCAAACCAGAAGATCGAGTACTAAGAGCGTTTAGAAATGCAAAATTTTACAAAACAGATTTGAGCGGTAAGTGCGACAGTATTCATTCCGAGGAAAAGACAGGCATTACTCAATTGATAAAAAACCCAATTATTTGGAACGGTGCCAACCAGATGACAGGCGATAGTATTCATTTAAAATCGAACTTGGAAACCGAAAAGCTAGATTCTTTAAAAGTACTAAAGAACGCCTTTATAATTTCTTTAGACAGTGTAAGCATGACAGGCTACAATCAAGCTAAAGGAATTAATTTGTTCGGCAAGTTCATTGATAACGAGCTAAAACTAATTGATCTGGTTCAAAATACAGAGGTGGTATATTATATGTATAACGATGATGATGAACTTATTGGAATTGACAAAACGGTCTGCAGTAAAATCAGAATCACCATGGTAGATAATGATATAGAAGATCTGACCTTTTACACCGATCCAGATGGCGATATCTTCCCCGAAAAAGATTTACCGGAAAACAGTAGAATATTAAAAGGATTTGTATGGCGTGGCGATGAGCGCATACTAACCAAAGAAGATATATTTGATGAAGACGATAATAACTTGAAACTCGTGGTCATTAATGGTATAGACAACCCCATTGATATTGATGCAGAAGAACAGCAACGTAGTCAAAACGAATCTGACCCTATCAACAACATACCTGCGCAAGACAAAGCAACAGATCCCAAAAAATCTGTAAAACCTAAAAAGGTGAAATAAATATTTCACATGAACAAGGACTTTTTAAAATACCAAGCACAAACCTCTCCGTATCCTTTAGGTATGGAGGTATCATATGCAAATGGCAGTTATATTTATGATACCGCAGGTAATGCACATTTAGACTTTGTGGCCGGTGTTTCCGCTTGTACACTTGGGCATTGTCACCCCAAAGTAGTGGAAGCCATTAAACATCAAGTTGAAAAATACATGCATGTTATGGTGTATGGTGAGTATGCACAATCACCGGCAACCGACTACACAAAGTTATTGGCCGAACAATTGCCTGCACCTTTAGAGGTAACTTATCTGGTGAACTCCGGCACGGAAGCTATTGAAGGAGCATTAAAATTGGCGCGGCGATATACAGGTCGCTCAGAAATTATTGCTGCAAAATCCGCATATCATGGCAATACAATGGGCAGCCTAAGTTTAATGGATTTTGAAGAACGCAAAAGTGTTTTCCGACCACTCTTGCCCGATGTTTACCATATAAAATTCAACAACGAAAAAGATTTAGAAAAGATCACTACCAAAACGGCCTGTGTCATATTGGAGACCATACAAGGTGGTGCCGGCTTTATTTTACCGGAAAACAATTATTTAAAAAAAGTTAAGGATCGTTGTACAGCTGTTGGTGCATTATTAATATTGGATGAAATACAACCTGGTTTTGGCAGAACGGGAAAGTTGTTTGCATTTGAACATTTCAACTGTGTGCCAGATATACTTGTAATTGGCAAAGGAATGGCATCTGGTCTTCCTGTGGGTGCCTTTACAGCAAGCAAAGAGATTATGCACAGTCTAAGTGATAATCCTAAAATGGGACATATAACTACATTTGGCGGCAATCCAGTAATTGCGGCATCTAGCTTAGCTACACTGAACGTATTGCTGAATTCTTCGCTAATAGCAGACACGTTAAAAAAAGAACAACTCTTTAAAGAACTTTTAAAACATCCAAAGATAAAAGAGGTCAGAGGAAGAGGTCTCATGCTGGCCCTAATTATGGATTCACCGGAAACGGCCAATGAACTAGTACTAAGAGCCAAGGATAAGAATTTGATTCTATTTTGGCTATTGTTTGAAAATAGGGCCGTACGTATTTCTCCACCATTGACCATATCAGAATTGGAAATTAGAGAAGGATGTGCCATTATTTTAGCGCTACTTAACGCTATGTAAATCAATGTTGTTAACTAATTTGTTAATAATATAGATTGGCACAATGGCTGAAAGCCCTTACAAACACTTACTTTTAATATATCTTGTAAAACTAAATAGTGCCTATGGCGTTAGAATCTAACGAGAGACCGGACAAGCCAATTACGAAATTTGAATCAATGTTAAAGACAGATGATGTCTACTTCTTTGATGCCGAAGATTTTGAAGATATTATACACCACTATTTAAACCATGGTAAAATTTCCTTGGCTAAAAAGGGGATAAAAATTGGGCTACAACAACATCCGGGTTCTATTGAACTTAAGTTGCTTCAAGTAGAGGTGATGGTTTTTGAAAACCAAATGGAAAAGGCTGAAGCCCTTTTAGATGAATTGCAGTTACTTGACAATCATAACGAAGAAATTTATATTCAACGTGCCAATATTTTATCCAAATTGGATAATCATGAAGGTGCAATAGAGCTTTTGCAAAAAGCGCTTAGTATTACCAATAATAGTTTTGATGTGTATAGCCTTTTGGGCATGGAGTATTTGTTTATGGACAACTTTGATAGCGCCAAAGAAAGCTTCATGAAATGTGTAGAGTTCGATGAGCAAGATTATTCATCGCTTTATAATGTAGTATACTGTTTTGAATTCTTAGAAGACTATGAAGGTGCCATTGTATATTTAAATGGGTATTTAGAAAAAAATCCATATTGTGAAGTTGCTTGGCACCAATTGGGCAAACAATATTACTATAAAGAAATGTATAGTGAAGCTTTGACCGCATATGATTTTGCCATTATTTCAGACGATACCTTTATTGGGGCTTATTTTGAAAAAGGCAAAGTTCTTGAAAAATTAGGCAGATATAAAGAAGCTATAGAAAACTACGAAACTACCATATCCATTGAAGATCCAACCTCACATGCATTTTTAAGAATAGGAAAATGCTATGAAAAATTAAAGGATACTGATATGGCCAAGTATTATTTCTACCAAACAGTTCACGAAGATCCTTTATTGGACAAAGGCTGGTTGGCCATCACCAATTTGTACTACAATAAAAGAGATTTTGAAAAAGCGGTATTCTATATTAACAAAGCATTGAATATAGATGGTGAAAACCCACAGTATTGGAAAAAATGTGCTAAAATACACATGGCGCTAGAGAATTACGACCAAGCTGACTTTGCTTTTAAACAAGCCGTAGATTTAGGCAATTACGAATTGGATACTTGGCTTAAATGGGCAGAGGTCGTAAGAATCAACGGTGAAACCGAAGCTGCTGTTCAAATACTTTCCCAAGGAAGGGAATTTTACCCTGAAAGCTTAAAATTGTTGTATAGATCTGTAGGTTATCTACTATTGGCAAATGATCCTATAAACGCACGAATTATGCTAATGGATGCTTTAAAGATTGATATAAAACAGAAAAAACTTCACCTGTTCACTGAAAATTTTCCTCAATATGGCAAATCTGAATGGACCCAGGAAATTGTAAAAAAATACAATAAAACCAAGTAGAAAAGGTTCTACACCATATGGAAAATAGAAAACTTAAAGATTATACCGTAATTTCTTTAAAAGGAATGGCAATGGGCATTGCCGAACTGGTACCTGGGGTATCTGGAGGCACAATAGCTTTTGTTACAGGTATTTACGAAGAGTTCATCACCTCTATCAACAACGTCAACCTAACTACTCTAAAGGTTTTAAAGGAAGAAGGCTTTAAAAGTTTTTGGGAGAAATTGAACGGCAACTTTCTTTTGGCCTTGGTCATAGGTATGATGATCAGTATTTTCTCTTTATCAAAAATAATTGCCTGGCTTTTAGAAGAGCACCCTATACCAACATGGTCTTTCTTCTTTGGCTTGGTTTTAGCAAGTGTTATATTCGTTGCAAAATCCATTAAAAAATGGAATATACTTGCCATTGTACTGTTTATTGTAGGAACTGCAAGTGCATTTTATATTACGACCCTACCCCCTTCTGCAAGTTCTGGTAGCTTGCCCTTTATTTTCCTATCTGGGGCTATTGCTATTTGCGCAATGGTTTTACCCGGTATTTCCGGATCCTTTATTCTAGTATTACTTGGGTCTTACAGAACTGTTTTAGAAGCTGTCAATGAAAAAGATTTTGGCGTTATTATTACATTCGCTTTTGGTGCTGCTTTTGGTATTTTAAGTTTTGCCAGAATCTTAAAATGGATGTTTACCAATTATAAAGATGCCACACTTGCGGTGTTAACTGGTTTTATTTTAGGTTCTTTAAATAAAATATGGCCTTGGAAAAACATCATAGAAATTATTCAAATTGGAAAAAAAGAAATCATAATTGATGAAAATATTTCACCTTTTGCTTTTCAAGGTGACAATCAATTAACTTTTGCCATCGTAGCTGCCATCATCGGTTTTTCCCTTATTTTTATATTGGAAAAATCCGCTTCAAAGAAGTAATGCGATAACCTACATGAACACACCCCGTACCTTTACCGATAAATTTTTCTTGGTTGTTAAAGGACTTTGTATGGGCGCCGCCAATAAGGTTCCTGGCGTATCGGGTGGTATAGTTGCTTTCGTAGGTGGTTTTTACGAAGAATTTATTTATTCTTTACAAAAAGTAAATGCAAAAGCATTTAAGCTATTTGTCAATGGCAGGTTTAAAAGTTTCTACCGCTATATTAACGGCTCATTCTTAACACTGCTTATTTTTGGTATGCTGGTAAGTTATTTTAGCATTTCAAAAGTGTTAGATTATTTTCTAGTGAAACGGGAACTCTACGTTTGGGCCACATTCTTTGGCATGATACTAGGATCCATCTATTATATAGGTAAAGATTTCGACTATTGGAAAAAGAAAACCTTTACCGCCGCGTTCATTGGCCTAACTGTAGGCATAGCTATAAGTTTTCTTAGTCCGGCAAAAGAAAATGACAATCTGCTATTTATTTTTCTATGTGGCATGATCAGTGTTTCTGGTATGACCTTACCCGGTCTATCAGGTTCTTTCATATTAATCTTACTAGGCAATTACGTATTGTTATTAGTAGATTCAGTTAACGCATTATACGATACATTTTCAGAATTATTGGTCGGTGATTTTAGTTTTACGAACAATACGGAGCGTTTACATACATTAAAAATACTTGCTGTCTTTACTTTGGGATCTGCAACCGGCCTTGTAACCTTATCACACTTGTTAACCTATGTATTAAAACATTACAAGCATGTAACCACGGCAACAATTCTTGGCTTTATTACAGGATCATTAGGCGTGGTCTGGCCATGGAAAAAGACAATTTATAAAACAGATTTTGACGGAAACCTCATTTTAGATTCTAATGGAAAGCAAATAATTATGAATTATGAGCGTTTTCTTCCGGATTTGACCATTGTAGAAAATTGGATCGCGATTTTCTTTATAATAATCGGTATTAGTATTTTGCTACTTTTAGATTGGTATGGAAAAAACAAAAGAACAGAAAGCTAATTATGGCTTAATAGGAAAAAATATTTCCTATTCATTTTCAAGAGGGTATTTTAAAAAGAAATTTGAAGAAATGGGCTTAAATGACCATGTCTATCAAAACTTTGACTTATCATCAATTTCAGATTTTCCAGCAATCTTCAAGAATACTAAAAATGTAAAAGGGCTGAACGTTACCATACCATACAAAGAAGAGGTCATGGATTTTTTAAACGACATTGATCCCGCAGCTAAAAAAATTGGTGCAGTGAACACCATAAAAGTCAGTAAAGAAGGTCTTAAAGGCTTTAATACAGATGCATATGGATTTAAAAAATCACTGGAACCACATTTAAAAAAGCACCATCAAAAAGGATTGATTTTAGGTACGGGCGGGGCTTCTAAAGCTATAGCCTACGTTCTTGAAGAATTAGATATCACCTATTCTTTTGTCTCCAGAAGTGGTAAAAATAATGGATTCACCTATGATGAATTGACGGATGATATTATAGAAGAACATACGTTGATCATTAATTGTTCTCCCGTAGGCACATTTCCCGACATTGAAAAAAAACCAAATATACCCTACAGAAAAATCAACGAAGAACATTTGTTGTTCGATCTCATTTACAATCCTGAAGAAACAGCATTCTTAACAGCCGGCAAAACAAATGGTGCAACCATTTGTAATGGTTACAACATGCTAGAATATCAAGCTGAAAAATCTTGGGAAATCTGGAATAAATAAGTACCGTATTCACTTCACCAACCATCTTAAGACCCTATTTATTGAAATTTCCTATCAAATTGGGTTTTGTAATAGATTTAAAAAGAGTAATCAATTCTTTGCCAGTACTAGGGTTGTTGCTATCTTGTAAGCATATAACATAGGATTATGTCTGAGGATAAACAACAAAAGCTACAAGAAAATTCAACGGAAGAAAAAACTACTGCCCAAGCAATTGAAAGCAAGGTAGAAGAAACTGTTGATGACAGTACAAATTCAACAGTGCAACCTGAAGAAAATGTACCTGAATCAAATGAATCTGCCGTAGAAACTGACGTCATGAACGAAATTGACGATTCTAACGCTGAAGATGCAGAAGATAGTGATACAGAAAAGAGACACGAAATTCCTATGCCAGACTACCATGAAATGAACATGGAAAACTTGGTTGGTGAACTACAGCGATTGGTAAAGAATGAAAAAGTTCAGGCCATAAGAAAGCATGTTGACAATATCAAAGATGAATTCAATCAGAAATTTGATGAATTTATTGAGGAAAAGAAAGAAGAATTTATCGCGAATGGCGGTAATGAAATTGATTTTAGATACAATTCCGTAGACAAAAGACAATTCAATGAAGTATATACAGAATATAGAGAAAAGCGTAATCAGTACTACAAAAGCCTAGAAAAAAGTCACAAAGAAAATCTAGCGTACAGGTTAGATCTCATTGAGCAATTAAAGGCATTGGTCAATGTAGAAGAAGATATAAACACAACATATAACAACTTTAAAGATATACAAGCAAAATGGCGTCATGCCGGTCCTATACCTCGTGCAGATTACAATAATGTATGGAAAACCTACCATCACCATATTGAAATATTCTACGACTTTCTTAACATAAATAGAGATTTAAGAGATTTAGATTTTAAGCATAATCTTGAAGAAAAAAGTAAGATCGTTGCTAGAGCGGAAGAACTTGCCAAAGAACCAGATTTAAATAGGGCTTTCAGAGAATTACAAGTGCTGCATAAAATTTGGAAAGAAGATTTAGGTCCGGTAGGAAAAGATCACAGAGAAGAAATTTGGGATCGATTTAGTGCTGCCACAAAAATTATACATGAAAGACGCCAAGACTATTTTAAAAATCTTGACAAAGTAAAAGAAGACAATCTAGAGCGTAAACATGCCATTATTGCTGAAATAAATACCCTTACCGAAAATGTATCGGACAATCACGGTAAGCTTCAACAACAGATTAAAAAGTTAGAAGAACTTAGAGAAGCATTTTTCACGGCCGGACAAGTACCACAAAAAGTAAACTCTAAAACATGGAACAGTTTTAAGGCCGCTGTAAGAGAGTTTAATCAGCATAAAAACGCATTTTACAAAAACCTTAAAAAGGAGCAGCAAGAAAATTTAGATAAAAAAAGAGCATTATTAGAGATAGCGATATCTTTAAAAGACAGTGAAGATTGGGATACTACTACTTCTGAAATGAAACGAATTCAAGGACAATGGAAAAAAATTGGCCATGTACCTAGAAAGTATTCTGATAAATTATGGAAAGAATTTAAAACGGCCTGTAATCACTATTTTGATAGATTAAATTCCCTTAAAAATGATGCTTTTAAAGAAGAAGAAGCAAATCTAAAGCAAAAAGAAGCTTTAATGGACCGCCTTAAATCTTTTGAATTAAGTGGCGACAAGTCTAAAGATCTTGCTGACATCAAAAAGTTTTCTGAAGAATGGAAAGGTTATGGAAGAGTTCCATTTAAAAAGAAAAACATTAACCAAAAATTCGATAAAATAATTGACGCTCTCTATCAAAAATGCGGGGTGAGCAAGCAAGAGTCGGAGTTATTGAAATACGGAAACAAAATTCAACAGCTTGCTGATAATGACAATCAAGAACGTGCTATACAAAATGAACGTACGTTTATCAGAAAGAAGATCGACGAAAGCAAAGATGAAATTAGACAGTTAGAGAATAATCTACAATTTTTCTCAAATGCTTCTGAAAGCAATCCTTTAGTTCAAGATGTCATAAAAAGAGTAAACCAACACAAAGAATCTTTAGCTGCGTGGAAAGCAAAACTTAAAAAGCTAAATATTTTAAAAAACAATCTACTTAAAGAAGATGATGAAGGGGAATCTGCTGATGAAGCCCAAACAGACGAATAAGTATTTTTAAGTTCTTGTAGATATAACATTTTAGCAATTCAATCGTTAATAAGTAAGAAAAAACTTACATTTATAATGTTAGGTAATATGTTATATCCAAAAAAATGGTAAAACCAGAAATACCAAAAAACGAACAAACTAGATTAGAGGTTTTAAATAGTTTCAATGTTTTAGACACATTGGAAGAAAAGGAATATGATGCTATAACACGCATTGCTGCTGAAATATGTGATACACCCATGGCACTTGTATCTTTAGTTGACAAAGATAGGCAATGGTTTAAATCGCATCATGGTATTGACGCCACCGAAACACCAAGGGAACTTGCTTTTTGTGCTCATGCCATTAATTCCCCAGATTCCTTATTAATCGTAAACGATGCCAATAAAGATGACAGGTTCTATGACAATCCTCTGGTAACCGGCGGACCAACGGTTCAGTTCTATGCAGGTGCTCCATTGAACACCAAAGAGGGAGCTTCTATTGGAACGCTTTGCGTTATAGATACCAAACCAAGACAAGCTTTTACAGAAAAGCAACAAGCTTGCCTAAAAGATCTAGCTGACCAGGTAATAGCACAGTTAGAGCTACGAAAGCAGAACATTCAACAAAAACTAATCAATGAAGAATTACGTATAAAGAATGACCAGTTAAAACATTTATCCTACCGACTAGCCCATGATATGAAAACACCATTACTTGGCATAAGTTCTATGGTAGCCTTTATCAATGAAGATTATGATGATTTACTTAAAGATACCGAAATACCAAGTTATCTAGGCACTATAGATAACAGGGTTGAGTATATGGAGGCATTGATCAACGGTATAATCAACTATAATTCTATAACCAATGCTGAAATAAAATTAGAAAAGTTTAACGTAACAAAAGAGTTGCAACAAGTACTTCATAAGCACTCAGATATCCATAACGTAAAATTACAACTGATCAATTGTGATCAAATTATAAACCAATCTTTAAATAGTTTTGATCAAATATTTAGGGATTTATTTTCCAACAGTCTAAAATTCGCCAACTCCCCTTCTACTGAAATCATAGTAACATTTAATGAAGACCAAGATTTTTATTACTTCACCTATGAAGACAATGGACCCGGAATAGCAGAAAAATATTGGAAAAAAGTATTTGGACTTTTTGAAAAACTAGGCACAGATGATGCTAAAGATACGGGTATTGGTCTAACGACTATTAAAACATTAATAGAGAAACTGGGTGGACAAATAAGGATAAATAACCGTGAAAATAATAAAGAAGGGGTGTTTTTTAGTTTTTCACTTGCTAAGTTTCTTACATTATAAATATATCAGGTACAAATTTAAACCATCATAAAATTTATTTTAGCACGCATTAAAAAAGCCTCTATACTAGAGGCTTTCATATGATAAGTCAATTACGATTATTTAGCAACATTAACCGCACGTGTTTCCCTTATGACCGTTACTTTCACTTGACCTGGGTAGGTCATATCCGTTTGTATTTTTTGAGAAATTTCAAAGGACAGTTGAGCAGCTCTATCATCGTTTACTTTTTCACTTTCAACAATTACACGAAGCTCTCTACCTGCCTGTATAGCATATGCTTTTTGAACACCACTAAACCCAAAGGCAATTTCTTCTAGATCCTTTAAACGTTGAATATATGAATCTAGCACTTGTCTTCTAGCTCCTGGTCTTGCTCCGCTTATGGCATCACAAACCTGTACTATAGGCGCAATCAATGTCTTCATTTCTATTTCATCATGGTGTGCTCCAATGGCATTGCAAACTTCTGGTTTCTCACCAAATTTTTCAGCCCATTGCATACCTAAGATAGCGTGTGGAGTTTCCACTTCATTTTCAGTATTAGGTACTTTTCCTATATCATGTAAAAGTCCGGCTCGTTTGGCAATTTTAGGGTTCAAGCCTAGTTCAGATGCCATTACACCACAAAGTTTTGCAACTTCTCTTGAGTGCTGTAACAAGTTCTGGCCGTAAGACGATCTATACTTCATTCTACCCACTGCACGAATAAGCTCTGGGTGAAGACCGTGAATACCTAAATCTATAACGGTACGCTTTCCTATTTCAACAATTTCCGTTTCTATCTGCTTTTCGGTCTTCTTAACGATTTCCTCAATTCTTGCCGGGTGAATTCTACCATCGGTAACCAGTTTATGAAGCGAAAGTCTTGCGACCTCTCTTCTAACCGAATCAAAACAAGAAAGTATAATTGCCTCAGGTGTATCATCCACAATGATCTCTACACCAGTAGCTGCCTCTAAAGCTCTAATATTTCTACCCTCTCTACCAATGATACGCCCCTTTACATCATCTGATTCTATATTGAATACAGACACACAGTTTTCAACAGCTTCTTCCGTACCTATTCTTTGAATAGTATTGATAATAATTTTACGAGCTTCTTGTTGTGCGGTAAGTTTAGACTCTTCAACAGTAGACTGTATAAAGGCCATTGCATCTGTTTTGGCTGTTTCCTTTAAGCTTTCTACTAGTTGATTTTTTGCTTCATCCGCAGATAGACCAGAAATAACTTCTAGTTGCTGAATTTGACTTTTATGCATTTTATCCAACTCCTCATGACGCTTTTCAAAAAGTTGTCTTTTTTGTTCAACCTCTTTCAGCTTATTGTCTAATTGAGCATTCATGCTCTTATTTTTAGCAAGCTCACTACTTACTTGAGATTCTTTGTCTCTAGTTCTCTTTTCGGCATCATTGATTTTCTTATCCTTAGTATTGATAACTTTTTCATGCTCGGCCTTTAATTCTAAAAACTTTTCCTTTGCCTGTAATATTTTTTCTTTTTTGACACTTTCACCTTCTGCATTAGCGTCCTTTAAAATGCGTTCAGCATCTTTTTTAGCATTGATTATGGTTTTAGAGGCCTTCCCTTTTTCCAAAAATTTCGCAATCGCAAAACCTACTGCCAGCCCAACTATTGCGGCTATAACTATCATTGTACTATCCATAGTGTAATTTATTAATAAAAAAAAGCCCACATTGGAGAAGTTTTGATCAAACTCCGGTAAACAGGTTTAGGGCTAACAGACTGATCAAGAATCCCTATACGAGTAGGGCCTGCTTTTACAATCTAAACTCACCCTTTTTAAAAAAAATAAATGTTGAGTTTGTCAAAAGGTATTACCAATGTGGGCAGTAACTTAATGTATTTATAAGAACGTTTTTATTTAAAAGCTAATTTAGAATTTACCAAGTCTTCAAGCGCTTTTAAACGTTCTTCAGCCTCTTTGGTACCCTCTACTTGCTCTATGCCATTCTGTTCAATTTTAGACGCAAATTGTAAGGCGCACATTGCCAAAACATCTTGTTTGTCTCTAACTGCATAGTTCTGCTCAAATTTTTTAGCCAACTGTTCTATGTTCTTGGCCGCTTTACGCAAGCCTTCTTCTTGAGAGGGATCAATTGTTAATGGATACACCCTATCAGCAATAGAAAGTTTTATTTTGAGCTTATCTGACATATTATTATAAACATTACTCCGATAATTGGGCTATACAATAATCCAACTCTCGTATTAATGTATTTATTTTAAGCTTAGCTTCTGTTTTATTGGTATTACTGCCAAGCATTGAGTTTGCAAGTTTAAGCGAATTATATTTTTCTTCCCATTCAGAAACTGTTTTACTAGCGTTCTCTTGAGAAGATTTTATTGTACGTAATTCTTTTTCCAATTCAATATTAGCATTGTTCAAAACCTCAAGTTTATGCAACAGCTTGCTAATTTTATTTTCTAAAGAATCAACGATTTTAATTAATTCGCTCATACATTACCGTCAATGCGATTTACACAAAGTTAACATACATATTATGACTTAGCAATAG
Source organism: Maribacter sp. 1_2014MBL_MicDiv (assembly GCF_001865655.1). Taxonomy (NCBI): domain Bacteria; kingdom Pseudomonadati; phylum Bacteroidota; class Flavobacteriia; order Flavobacteriales; family Flavobacteriaceae; genus Maribacter; species Maribacter sp. 1_2014MBL_MicDiv. Next base: position 3,403,240 of record NZ_CP011318.1, on the reverse strand, counting down.
TTTTGTGAAATATTCGTAGTTCATAAAATCTTAATTGATTTTTGCTTATGCAAAACGCTTTTACTTTATATTAATTTTAGCGACAGGTTCTTCATAGAATTGTCAATGATTATTTATTTTCGCAGTATTGCATTCTACCTATGAAAAAAATCTCAACAAGCCTGCTTTTTTTATTTTGTTTTGCCCTTTTTGCACAAAAAGATTATCCAAAAGGAGTTTTTGCGCCACCTATGGACATACCTATCATTTTGGCAGGTACTTTTGGCGAGCTGCGTTCTAATCACTTTCACTCTGGTGTAGACATAAAAACACAGCAAAGAGAAGGTATTCCTATAAATTCAATTGGTGATGGTACAATAACTAGAATTAAAGTTTCTCTTTGGGGCTATGGTAAGGTATTATACATTGCACACCCTAACGGCTATACTTCTGTTTACGGTCATCTTCAAAAATTTTCTCCTTCCATTGAAGAATACATCAAAAAAATACAATACGATAAAAAATCATTTGAGGTAGAAGTTTTTCCCGACTATGGCGAATTAAAGGTCTCAAATGGAGAACTAATTGCCTATAGCGGAAACACTGGTGGTTCTGCCGGTCCGCACTTGCATTTTGAGATAAGAAGTAGTATTTCTGAAAAACCTACCAACCCGCTACTCTACGGTATGGATGTTGCAGATGCTACTAACCCGATTTTAGAGAAGCTATTTGTGTACCCACTAACCGATCAATCTCATGTAAACGGTAATTATAGCAGAACCCAAGTCAATTTCAAAAGACAAAGTGATGGTTCTTTTTTAGCAGATGACGTAACTGCGCTCGGTGATATTGGCATAGGCTTTGTTGGTTTTGACCGATTGGATATGGCCGCTAATAAAAATGGCGTTTACAGTGTAGAACTCAGTGTTAACGGTAAAGTGTACTCGTTATACGATTTTGAATCGTTCTCCTTTGGTGAAACTAGGTATATCAACACCTTAATAGACTATGATTACTATGGCAGAAATAGGCAGCGCATTCAAAAAAGTTTTAAATCCCCAGGTAACAATTTAAGTATTTATAAAGAATTGTTCAATGACGGAAAAATTAAGGTTAACGAAGGTCTAAGCTACAACGCAAAACTATTGATAAAGGATTTCGCAGGCAATAAACTTGTTATGAACATACCGGTTACTGGAAAGAAAAATCTTTTGGGCAACAAAAAAGAAACGATTACCACAGATAATTATATTACAGCAAAAAGGCCTAATAATTTTGATTTGGACGGTGCTAAGGTATATTTCCCTGCCAACACGTTCTATGAAGATTTTTATATCGACTTAAAAAAAGGAAAAGACACGGTTACCATACACACCAATACGGTGCCTGCACATAGAAATTTCACAATAACTTTTGATGTTTCCAAATATTCAAAAGAAGAGCAAAAACAGTTATTCATTGCCAGGTTAGACTCTAAACTACGACCTAGCCACGCAAACACCTATAAACGAGGTAATGAATTTACCACTCGTACCCGTAATTTAGGAACCTATACTTTAGCAAAAGACACTATTGCACCAACCATTAGAACCAAAAATTTCAAAGAAAAGCAGTGGTTGAACAATTATAAATACCTAAGTGTTCAAATTGCAGATGACCTTAGTGGTATAGATACTTACAAGGCAACTTTGAACGGTGAATGGATTTTAATGGAATACGAACCAAAACGTAATACGCTAACGTATAATTTTGACGATAAGATTGCTGACCAAACGCAATGCGTACTTAAAGTTACCGTTACTGATAATGTAGGTAATGAAAATACCTTGACCACTTCGTTTTATAGAAAATAGAATAATTGAAACTTAGCAATGTACAAAACCTTATAATACTGCTGTGCAGCACCATTGGTTTTGCTCAGAACGCTACTATTTCGGGTGTTGTATTAGATGAGAACAATAAACCGCTGCCCAATGTGAACATTACGGCCAAGGATTTGGGTACAATTTCCGACTCGGACGGATTTTACCTTCTGGAAATTATAGCAGATAAAGAAAATACGATTTCCTTTTCTCACGTAGCCTTTAAAGATGTAGTTCTTGAAAATTTAATCCTAACTACGAACGAAACATTTGAATTCAATCCGGTTTTAAAAAGTGATGTCACTCAAATAGATGGTGTTACCGTTACCGCTACAGGAGAAAGAACAACCAATAATATTCTTAACATTACCCCAGAAAAAATCAGAAAAATTCCTGGCGCAAATTCTGGTGTTGAAACCATACTGAAACTATTACCGGGCGTATCTTCTAACAATGAGTTGAGTACCCAATACGCTGTGCGAGGCGGTAACTATGATGAAAATTTGGTCTACGTTAATGAAATTGAAGTGTACAGACCATTTTTAATTCGTTCTGCGCAGCAAGAAGGGTTAAGTTTTGTAAATAGTGACCTTGTTCAAAATGTAAAATTTTCCGCAGGAGGTTTTCAAGCCAAGTATGGAGATAAAATGTCCTCTGTACTTGACATTAAGTATAAAACGCCTACCCTATTTTCCCTGCGTGCAGATTTAAGTTTTTTGGGTGCTAGTGCCAGTTTAGAAACGATTTCTAAAAACAAAAAGTTAAGTTCGGTTTCAGGAATTCGCTATAGAAACAATGCATTATTAGTAAACAGTCAACAAACACAAAGCAATTTTACCCCTTCATTCACTGATGTCCAAAGCTATTTAACCTACCATGTCTCACCCAAATTTCAATTCAATTTTCTAGGAAATATTTCGGTCAACGATTACAAGAATGAACCCATTAACAGACAAACCAATTTTGGCACTATAGACAACCCACAAGCCTTGATCGTTTATTATGAGGGACAGGAAACAAACAAGTACAATACTGCTTTAGCAGCTTTAAAAGGCAGTTATTTTTTAGATGAAAACACGACAATAAAACTTATTTCATCAATCTATCATACCACAGAAGAGGAATACTCAGATGTAATTGCCGCTTATGAACTGGGCGATATAGATAGTAATTTAAATAGCGATACCGCAGGCCAAGTTTTAACGTCTCGTGGTATTGGGTCACAATTCAATAGAACAAGAAACGACCTCGATGCTCTAATTTTCAACTTAGAGCATAAAGGGAACCACACCAAAAACAACTCGCTTTTGGAATGGGGCGTAAAATATACGCACGAGGACATAAGAGATCAACTAAGAGAATCTGAGTTTATAGATTCCGCCGGATATTCCATTAGACCTCCACGAGCAGAATTCACGAACAACCAGCCTGCAGAACCGTTTGACGCCCCTTTAGTCGCTTATAATGGTCTCAATGCTTTAAACTTTGTGAAAACAAATCGTTTTTCTGGATATATTCAAATTGGCACCCACAAAACTTGGAACAATACAGATATCTACTATAATGCAGGATTACGCTCTCATCATTGGACAGTTAGTGGTGCCGGTGTTGATAAGGTATCACAAACAGTAGTTAGCCCAAGGGCACAATTTGCCATTAAACCAAATTGGGAAAAAGACATGTTGTTCAAACTTTCTACGGGCATTTACCACCAACCCCCGTTTTACAGGGAACTAAGAGATAGCACTGGCACTATACAACCTATTGTAAAGGCACAAAAGGCATTTCATTTGGTAGCAAGCAATGAATATAGTTTTCAATTATGGGACCGTCCTTTTACACTCATAAGCGAAGCGTACTACAAAAAATTGAACAATGTAAATCCGTATTCACTAGAAGATGTACGCATTAGGTATACGGCAACAAATGATACCGAAGCTTATGTCTACGGTGCAGAAGTACGACTAAATGGTGCTTTTGTTCCGGGCACCGAATCTTGGGTTAGCCTAGGCTATTTGAAAACAGAGGAAAATAGAGGTAATAGAGGTAATATAGCTAGACCAACCGACCAACGCTTTAAATTTGGCATTCTTTTTCAAGATTACATACCCACCATTCCTGATTTTAAGATGTATTTAAATTTGGTATACCAGACCGGTGTTCTAGGTGGTTCTCCTAGTTATGCGGACCCATATATATTTCAGAATAGATTAAGAGATTATAAACGTGCAGATTTGGGAATTTCCTATATTTTTGCAAACAAGGACAAACAATATTCAAGTACACATTGGCTTCATAGTTTTAAAGAATTGAGTTTAGGTTTTGAAATTTTTAATCTCTTCAACAATCAGAATTCAATTACCAATACTTGGGTAAGGGATGCGGATAGCAAAAATGAATTTGCCGTTCCAAACTACCTTACATCTAGAGTATTAAATTTAAGACTGGGAATTCGCCTATAAAAAATAAAAATGAAAAGATTACTTTTCTTAATAGCACTTACTTCTACCCTAACAGTCGTAGCCCAAAAGAACATTTACGAGAGTCCAAATTTTGACCACTTAAGTGAAGACCATCAGGTTTTGGCGATCATACCTTTTCTCACCAATTTAGATCTTAATGAGAAAGTATCTAAATCTGAACAAAAGAGATTAGAAGAAAATGAAGGGTATGCTGTACAAAATGCCCTTGAAACCTATTTTTCTAAACGAAGTAAAAAGAAAAAATTACCGGTAACCTTTCAAAACATAGAAAATACCGCTGCAATATTAGCTAAGAAAAATATTAGCTATGAGAATATTGATGTATACACCACCAAAGAGTTAAGTGAAATATTGGGTGTGGATGGCATCATAAGCGGTACGTTAGATCTAAATATACTATTGTCCAACGGAGTACCTACAGAATTCAGTTTTACGGATTATTTCTCTGGCGGTGCCAATTATGGAAGAATAGGTATAAAGATCAGTGATGGCAATACCGGCAAACTTCTATGGAAGTATGAAAAAGAAATAAATAAAAAGACAGGTAAAAACACTACCGATCTTATTGATCGTATGATGAAATTAGCTATTAGGAAATTCCCGTACGAAAGAGAGCGCAAACGCGATAGAAACAAGAGCTAATTACGCTTCAATTATTTCTTTAAGAACATTGACGGTATAATCAATATCTTCTTTTGTATTGTACGTTGAAAATGAAAAACGAACAGAAGGCTTTTTCATATCTTCATCATTTAGAATTTGTGTTAGTACATGAGAGCCCATATCACTACCAGATTGGCAAGCACTACCTTTAGAACAAGCAATACCCTTCATATCTAAATTAAATAGCAGTAGCATAGCCTTTTCTTCTTCAATTGGCAAGCAAACATTAACTAAGGTATAAGTACTTTTTTCCAAATCTCCAGAGTGTCCGTTAAATTTGGCACCTGGTATAGCAGACTTCACCTGATCTATAAAATAAGACTTTAAATCTTCTACATATTTCTTTTCTGTGTCCAAATTGTCATAGGCATGTTTAAAAGCCTCTTCCAAACCTACAATGTTATGGAATGATTCTGTTCCTGCCCGTAAGCCTCTTTCTTGAGAACCGCCCGAAATCATACACCCAAGACCAGAATTTTTTCGAATAAAAGCAAAACCAACACCTTTTGGACCATGAAATTTATGAGCTGCAGCAGCCAAAAAATCAATAGGAAAAGCTTTTACATCCCAATTATAATGTCCTAAAGATTGTACAGTATCAGAATGCACCAAAGCCCCATACTTTTTGCTTAATAGGGTAATTGCCTCTAAGTCTATCTTATTCCCAATTTCATTATTAACATGCATTAGGCTCACCAATTTTTTAGAATCATCTTTTTGCAATAAAGATTCTAAATGTGCTAAATCTGGATTTCCATAGGCATCAAGATCAACATATAATAATTTTATTAGCCCTTTCTCCTCCAATTCTTCTACGGTATGTAAAACAGCATGGTGCTCTATTCTTGTCGTAATAATAGTCGTAACCCCTAAATCACGTACGGCACATCTTAGAATCATATTATCCGCCTCGGTACCACCAGAAGTAAATATTATTTCAGAAGGTTGGGCATTCATATATTTAGCAATGGTTTTACGCGCACTTTCAATAGCTGTTTTAGCCGTTCTACCAAAACTATGCGTTGAAGAAGGGTTGCCATAAACCGCCAAAGCCTCTTGCATTTTAGCTATAACATTTGGGTGTACTTGAGTAGTTGCTGCGTTATCTAAATATACATGTTTCATATATGCGTACTCTTAAATAAATAAAGGGCAAAAATAGTTAATTAACCTATAAATGACCGTAATGCAACAGACAGATTTCCAAATTTTAAATTAAATTTGATCTATGAAAAAATATCTTTTACTTGGCAGCTTGTTTTTGTTGTTGGCTTGCGATGATGGCGATTTACAAATAGAAACCGTAGATTTTGATAGTATTGACGAAATAGAGTTTTGTGATGAAATTACGGTCAATGTAGAAAATGTTGTTTTCAAGATAAATGATGATGAAGCTTTAATTTTAACTTTGGCCAGTTCTCTAATTCAAAACTCAGCAACTACTACGGATAGGGAAAGCGCCGTGCCCGGTAGCTCACAAGTTACTTACAGAATTTTTTCAGAGACCGTTACCAGTAGTTATTTTTGTGACTCACCACCACCAATAACCCCCACTGTTTCAGAAGAGATCGAAGCCGAAGGCGGCACTATATTTGTTACGACCACAACAGAGAACGACACCTTGTTTACCCATACCATTCAACTAAGTGGTGTTACCTTCTTAAATGAGAACGGTAGTAGAATTACAGATTTACAGATCAATGAATTTGGTACGGTAACCACATCTATAGAGTAACTACTTAATAATTCTGGAAAATATATACCTCTGTAGCGCCCAAGCCATATTTTTGGTAGTCCGCATCATAGAATTTAACATTGTCATATTTTCTGAACAAATAACCTAGTTCTTCTTTTAACACCCCCTCACCCACACCATGAATAAAAACTACTTTTTGTATGCGTTTATTAATGGCAAAGTCCAACTGCCTTTTAGCGGTATCTAATTGTAGATTCAGCATATCAAACTTGCCCATAGATTTAGGATTTTTAACAAGCTGATTAATATGGAGGTCAACTTCCATTTTGGGTGCAGTACGCTCTTTTGGCTTTAGAACAGTTGTTTTTTTTCGCTTAGGTAATTCTTTTTCTTTTTTAATCTTGGCAACTTCATAATTACTGACCCTTATCTCATTAGAAACCAATACAAGTTCACTAGCTGTAAATGTTAAAGGAAAACCCTCTTCACTTATGAGTGTAACCGTATCATCAATAACAGATTCGACAACGCCCTTTATAACATCATCTATAGTTTCTACGGTATCGCCAATCTTAAATTGAGACATGTTTTTGTTTTGTAAACACAAAAATAATGGTAATTTTCCGACTATTAATTAATTTACAGATGCGCATAAAGGCATTAATTCTTTTTTTAGCATTAGAAAATTTTATGCTGCCCTGTTTTACTAAACAGTTGCTTGGCGTAGATTGCCCTGGATGTGGATTGCAACGTTCTTTATTATTTTTGAGCAAGGGCGAATTTGTTTCCGCTTTTTTAATGTATCCTGCAATTTACCCTATGCTAGCATTATTTACCTTCTTAGGAGTCAACAAATTTTTTCCCATTAAATATTCTAATCATATTACCATTACTCTTGCGGTATGTACCGTAGGTTTTATATTAACCAATTACATTTTAAAATTCATTTAATTAAACCTTTACATTATGGAACAACAAAAATTACCCAACGTAACAATAGCCTTAGTTCTTTCTATTATAGGATTTGTCTGCTGTTGTATAGGGGGGCTACCTGGTATTATTTTAGGCGGGATAGCATTTTTCTTAGCATCAAAAGACGAAAAACTATACAAGAAAAATCCGGAAAACTATTCCAACTACAGTACCTTAAAAACGACTAAAACCATTTCAATTGTCGTTTTGGTATTAGGAATTTTATATTTAGCATATTCTATCTATGGTATAATGAGCATTGGAGGTTGGGATGCATATATGGAACAAGTTAGAATTATGTCTGAACAATATTCACAATAATTAAATGAACAATTCCGAATATCAACAAATACCAGGCTCTAGCAATGCATTAACTTTTGGCATTTTATCTATTGTATTAACCCTTTTCTGCTGTGGTCCTTTTGGGGCTATATTCAGCTTTATAGGTTTGAGCAATGCAAAAAACGCAAAGCGTTATTTTGAAGCAAACCCTGGTAATTATAGAGGATACGAAAATATTAATACGGGAAGAATTCTCTCTTATATCGGTTTAGCATTATCGCTAATTTATCTGATATTTTGTATTCTTTATTTTGGATTGATCATCGCATTATTTACTACTGCAGATTTTCAATAAAAGCAATAATCAAAAAAAATCTCCGACTTACATCGGGGATTTTTTTATTATTAATTTTTAAACTCTTTCAGTGTTTTAATTATAATAGAAACACAATCCAAAAGCTGTTCTTTTGTCATCACCAATGGCGGCGCAAATCTTATTATGTTACCGTGTGTAGGTTTAGCGAGTAAACCATTTTCTTTAAGTGCCATGCAAATATCCCATGCAGTAGAACTATCTTCACTGTCGTTAATAAGTATAGCATTTAATAAACCTTTACCACGAACACTATTTACCAAATCTGTATGCGGAATAAACTTATTGAGTTCATCTCTAAAAAGTTCACCAAGTTCAAAAGCATTTTCGGCTAATTTTTCTTCCTTTACCACCTCTAAAGCAGCTATGGCAACAGCAGCCGCTATAGGGTTACCTCCAAAAGTACTACCATGGTTACCTGGTCTAATAACTCCCATAATCCTATCATCTGCTAAAACAGCAGAAACTGGGTATGCACCTCCTGACAATGCCTTACCTAAAATAAGAATATCTGGTTTTACCTCTTCATAATCTACAGCGATCATTTTACCGGTTCTAGCGATACCGGTTTGTACTTCATCTGCAATAAATAGTACATTATACTTCTCACATAATGCTTTGGCTCCGCTTAAATAACCTTCAGAAGGCACGTAAACTCCTGCTTCACCTTGTATAGGTTCCACTAAAAAACCTGCAACATTCGTGTTTGATTTTAAAACTTCTTCTAGAGCCAAAAGATTATCATACTCTATTTTAATAAATCCGTCTGTATACGGTCCAAAATTCTTTCGGGCAACAGGATCGTTAGAAAAAGAAATTATGGTAGTTGTTCGTCCATGAAAATTATTCTCACAAACAACAATTTCAGCATTGTTCTCTACAATTCCTTTTTCCTCATACGCCCATTTTCTACAAATTTTTAGTGCCGTTTCAACAGCTTCAGCACCGGTATTCATAGGCAACAACTTATCAAAATGAAAAGTTTCCGTAGCATATTTTTCATACTTGCCAAGCATATCATTATAAAATGCCCTTGAGGTCAAGGTAAGGGTCTTTGCCTGTTCTGTCATTGCATTAACAATCTTTGGATGACAATGACCTTGGTTAACTGCAGAATACGCAGAGAGAAAATCATAATACTTTTTACCTTCAACGTCCCATACATAAACACCTTCACCTTTGCTTAATACAACAGGTAATGGGTGATAATTGTGTGCTCCGTGTTTATCTTCTAATGCAATAGCATCTTTAGAAGATGTGATGTTTTCTAAAATTGACATGATAAAATTACTTTAAATAAAACTTTAGCAATTCCTTCTATACCTTTTTCCTTTCGAAGAGTCGAAAATTCAGCGTGGGAGAGAAATCATCCTTGTAGAATTTCAAAAGTACAAATTTATAATATGAATCATAAAATTTACGCTAAAACGTTTCAATATCATGTTAATACTATCACTAACTATATTCCCAATCCAAAGAAACCCATTATTTTTGCGCTATGCGAAAAAAGAAGAAACGTTTAGTTTTTGAAAATGTAACCGTTACCGATGCTGCTGCCAAAGGCAAAACCATAGGTAAAGCTCCAGATGGTAGAGTAATTTTCCTGAACAATACTGTACCAGGTGATGTGGTAGATGTACAAACCACTAAAAAGCGAAAAGCTTATTTTGAAGGCACTGCGATCAATTTCCATAGTCTTTCCGACAAAAGGGTTGATCCAGTTTGTCAGCATTTTAATGTATGTGGTGGTTGTAAGTGGCAAGATATGGGCTATGAGCATCAACTTTTTTATAAGCAAAAAGAAGTAGAAAACAATCTTAAAAGAATTGGGCATTTAGATTTACCAGAGCTTACACCAATACTTGGTTCAGAGCAACAATATTTTTACAGAAATAAAATGGAATTTTCGTTTTCCGATAGCCGTTGGCTAACTCTTGACGAAATTCAATCTGATCAACAAATTGACAACAAAAATGCCTTGGGTTTTCATATACCAGGCATGTGGGATAAAATATTGGACATTAAAAAATGTCATCTTCAAAAAGACCCATCAAACGCAATTCGTTTAGAAACAAAAAGATTTGCGATTGAAAATGGATTAACCTTTTTTAATCCAAGAAACCAATATGGAATGTTACGTACATTAATGTTACGAACATCATCTATTGGCGAAATTATGGTTTTGGTACAATTCTTTGAAAATGACAAAGAGAAAAGGGAGTTGCTGTTAAATCATCTTTCTAAAACATTCACAGAGATAACATCTTTGTTATATGTAATCAATCCAAAACAGAATGATACCATATACGATCAAGAAATTATCTGTTTTTCTGGTAGAGACCATATATTCGAAGAAATGGAAGGCTTGAAGTTTAAGATAAACGCCAAATCTTTTTATCAAACGAATTCAGAACAAGCATATGAGTTATATAAGATCACCAGAAATTTTGCAGATTTAAAAGGTGATGAATTGGTATATGACTTATATACAGGCACAGGAACCATTGCTCAATTTGTTTCAAAAAAAGCTAAAAAAGTAATTGGAATTGAATCTGTCCCAGAAGCTATTTTAGATGCCAAGGCAAATGCAGAGCGAAACAAAATTGAAAACGTAGATTTTTTTGTAGGCGATATGAAAAATGTTTTCAATGAACAGTTTATTGCTCAAAACGGTGTGCCAGATGTTATTATAACAGACCCGCCTCGTGATGGTATGCATAAAGATGTAGTACAGCAAATATTGAACATTGCGCCTAAAAAAGTAGTTTATGTGAGTTGCAATAGCGCCACACAAGCAAGAGACTTAGAACTGATGAAGGAAATTTATACCATTACAAAGGTTCAGCCTGTAGACATGTTTCCGCAAACGCATCATGTAGAAAATGTTGTACTTTTAGAAAAGAAAGCCTAAAATGAAAAAAATTCACATCGGGTTACTACTATTATTAGGAATAATCTTTATCTCATCTTGTGAAAAAGATGATATCTGCGTAGAAGGTGACACTCCTTTGTTGGTCATAGAATTTTACGACGCCGAAGATACATCCACCTTAAAAGAAGTTCCAACTTTAAGGGTTGTTGGTGTAGGACAAACAATAACCGTAAATACAGTGACAGACCGCAGTAATTTGAGCACTATTTCCATACCGCTAAAAACAGATGAAGACAGTACTAGCTTTATATTAATTAATAGCTCAGCGTCTGATGATGATGGTGCCGAAACAGGAAACCTGGACACCATTAATTTCTCTTATTCCAGAATTGAAGATTTTCTTTCACGCGGATGTGGTTTTATTGTCAATTATGATGAACTAACAGCAAATGTAACAGCAGATACCGATAATTGGATTCAAGATATAGAAATCACACAGTCTTTAGTCACCAACTCAGATTCTACACATGTCAAGATATTTCATTAGTCTTATAGTACTTTTAACCACGGTTACCGTATTAGGTCAAAATAAACCTATAGACCTTAACCCTAAAGACACGGTTGAACACAAACAATATTATGGACTTAGGTTAGGTATAGATTTAAATAGGATAATCACTAGTTCGTTAGATGATAATTATACAGGGTTTGAAATTGTAGCCGATTACCGACTAACACAAAATTTGTATTTAGCGGCAGAATTAGGTAGTGAAGAAAAAACAAGACAAGAAGATCTTTACAATTTTACAACTTCAGGTAACTACATTAAGATAGGGGTCAACAAAAACAACTATGCAAATTGGTATGGTGAACGTAACCTTATTTACATAGGAGGTAGATTGGCATTCAGTACGTTTGACAATACTTTAAATAACTACCAATATTTTGACACCAATAGATACTGGAATCCGGATGACTTCGCCAATGGTTCTGATACTCCCGAGAACTTCTCAGGGCTTTCAGCAACCTGGCTAGAAGGTGTATTTGGTACTAAAGTAGAATTATTACATAATGTGTATGTTGGCGCTAGTGTGCGCTTAGGACTCATTCTTAGCCAAAAAGAAGATGAACGTTTTCCAAACCTATGGGTTCCCGGCTTTAATAAAGTTACTTGGGATAGTAATTTTGGTGTTGGATACAACTTCAGCATCTCATACTTCTTGCCTCTTTACAAAAAGAAGAACAAAGCAAAGAAAAAAATTGAAAGTTCAACCGAACCCCAAGGTCCGCCACCAAGACAGAACGAAGGTTTATAAAACCTTAAACCCTTTGATAAAAATCCATTTCATTACAATTTTTTCAACACCTTTAATTTTGGCCACAGCAAACTTAGGAGCTAAAAATGATGCTAAAATTGCGGCAATTACAGATAAATAAATTGAACTAATTGTTAAAGTCATATACAATACTACACGGAACACAATAAAAAGTATTGCGAAAGCTAAAAAATTAAATACTAATACTTTGTGTTTTAATTTCATTTCTCAGTTCTGTTTTGATGTTTAGCTTTTTTACTACCTTCATACATCTCGTATTTCACTAACCTAGATTCTAGGTGACTATTAAAAACCTTTATTTTTCTAGAAGGCCGTAAACCCACAAATTTCAAGGCAGGTAAATTACTAGTTACAAACCAAGCATTGGTTCCTGGATATCCCTGTTTTAAAGTATCTCCAATAGCACTATAAAAATTTTCCATCTCTATATCCAAACGTTCGCCATAAGGAGGGTTAAAACACATATGTAAAGGTCCTTCGGTTTGTTTGGTAGTTCTGAAAAAATCTTTTCTTTCAACGGTAATATAATCCTCTAAATGAGCATTCTCTATATTATCCTGCGCCTTTCTTACTGCTGAAGGTGCTTTATCATATCCAATAATCTTATAATGAAACTCTCTTGTTTTCTTCAAACTAGATTCTACAATCTTCTCATATAGTTCAGCATCAAAATCTGTCCATTTTTCAAAAGCAAAACTCTTTCTATTAATATTTGCAGGTATATTGCATGCTATCATTGCCGCTTCTGTCAACATAGTACCACTACCACACATAGGATCCATAAAATCACATTGACCGTCCCAACCACTTAACAAAAGTAAACCTGAGGCAAGTACCTCGTTAATAGGAGCAATATTAGTAGCTGTACGGTACCCTCTTTTATGTAATGAATAACCAGAACTATCCAATGATACATTACATTCATTATTGTGAATATGAATATTAATACGTAAATCTGGATCTTTAACATCAACATCTGGTCTAGTACCATCAGTATCTCTAAACTTATCTACAATAGCATCTTTAGTTTTTTGAGACACGTACAAAGAATGCGTAAACTGATCTGAATTTACCGTAGCATCTATTGCAAAAGTTTCACTAACAGAAAGATATTCCGTCCAGTCCATTGCATAGATTTTCTTATAAAGATCATTTTCATCCCTAACTCTAAATGAATGTATAGGTTTAATTATTTTAATTGCGGTACGCAAGCAAAGATTAGCCTTATACATAAATCCGTTATCTCCTTCAAAAGATACATTTCTAACACCTTCTACAACATTACTTGCACCAAGATTTCTTAGCTCTTTAGATAAAAGTTCCTCAAATCCGAATAAGGTCTTAGCGACCATCTTAAAATTATTACCCATATTCATTTTTTCTCGAACCACAAAAATACGCTAATTTTGACGCCTGTTTAATTTATGACCTATTTCCTTTTATAAAAGGTTTATCAGCAACACATGATTTATATATTACCTATTCTAGGAGTGCTTATTAGTTTTCTTTTTGTGGTTGTTGCAAAACCCAAAAAAAATGAGTCCTTTAAACTTTTATTAGCTTTTAGTGGAGCATTTCTGTTAGCCCTAACAATTTTTGAAATGTTACCGGAGGTATATGCAAATACCAACCCAAAATCTATTGGTGTTTTTATTATGTTAGGCATACTATTTCAAATTTTCTTAGAGTTTTTCTCAAAAGGAGCTGAACACGGCCATGTGCACATTTCCAAGGAAAGTCAGAACTTTCCATGGTTACTATTTTTTAGTCTTTGTATACATTCATTACTAGAAGGTCTTCCAATAGGCACAAATGACACCATCATATACGGTATATTAATTCACAAAATTCCAATTGCAATAATCTTAAGCATTTTTCTTTTAGGCTCAAACATTAAGCCACTACATGCTGCTTTTTTTATGCTATTATTTTCCGTAATGACTCCTATCGGCACTTTATTAGCCCATACAATAACTATTCTATCAAGGTACGGCATGTATTTAAATGCTTTAGTAATTGGCGTATTCTTACATATATCAACAGTAATTTTATTTGAAAGTTCTGAAGGTCATAAATTCAATCTGCGAAAACTTTTGGTTATTATACTAGGTATCACCATTGCTTATTATTTATAAATGTTCAGTAAAGAAGAATCGAGAAAACTACGAGAAGAATTTTGGATTGCATTTGGAAAATCCTTTCCAAATAAATGGACTTTATATAAAACTGAAGTTAAGGGATTATCTTTTAAATTTCATTTTGATTTAAAAAGGGCTATAGTATCTATAGATGTAGATTCAGATTTTGAACAACGAATAAGAGTATGGGATAAATTAGTTGCCCTAAAATCAATTTTACTAAATGATTATTTACATGAAGCTACCTTCGAAGATTTCTATTTACTAGAAAACAAAAAAGAGATATCAAGAATTTATGTAGAGCTAAACCATGTATCTATACACAACAAGAATACTTGGAGAGAAACGATGGAATTCTTAAACCAGAACATGCTACAGATAGAAACGTTTTATGAAGAGTATAAAGACATCATAGATTCATAATTACATTCTATTGTTGAATCTATTAGACTACGTCTAGATAGATAAAAAACCAATGGCTTATTGCACCGCACAGGACAAAAAGATGCCATATGAAATGATTATAGGGAATTCTTCTAACGGCATAAAAAATTATCCCAATAGTATAGAACGCACCACCTAGCATAAGTAAATTAATTCCACTTTCTGACGTTTTATCTACTAAATTTTGAAAATCGAATACTATCAACCATCCCATAGCTAAGTATAGCAACAATGATATAATTTCAAACTTACCGGTAAAAAACAATTTTAAAATAGTCCCTACAGCTGCAATTCCCCATACGGTTCCAAATATCAACCATCCATTATCGCTAATAAGAGTTATAAGTGCCACAGGGGTATATGTTCCGGCAATTAGATAATATATATTAATATGATCAAGAATTCTGGTCTTTAGTTTCCAAATCCTATTTTCAACAGCGTGATATATAGTAGACACGGTTAACATACTAATTAAGGATATACTGTAAATAATAATAGCAAATGTAGCATATACCGATTCATGACTATTAGCGTTGATTAAAACAATCATACCTACCATTGCCAATACGGCACCAACACTATGAGAAATGGTATTAAATTTCTCTTCCTTTTCTAACGAATTTAGATATGGCATAACGATTATTTTAACTTAATCCTTATCATATGCTTTTGGCACATATAGCATTACTTATTATCTATTTGCACCAAAATTAAGTCTATTAAATTATATCTGATAATGCTACGGTAATTATTGAAAAGATATTTTGGTAATCCTTGACTTTCACTTTAGGGTATAAAAAAAGCCCCTTACATTACTGTAAGGGGCTTTCGAAAAAGGCGGCTACCTACTCTCCCACTTGGTATAGCAGTACCATCGGCGCAAACGGTCTTAACTTCCCTGTTCGGAATGGTAAGGGGTGGACCCCGTCGCCATGGCCACCTAAGTTTTGGATCGGACATTGCCGACCGCGGCCTTCGCCGCAATATCGTTGACATGAATGGAACAGGATTCCTATAAAGGAAAGAAACATGTATATCGTCAAATATGTTTCAGAATCGAAAGAAAGAAGTAAAGATCGTCGTGCGCCCCTCCACAAGGAAGGGACGTACGTATGCGCAAGCCTGACGGGCAATTAGTACTACTCGGCTACGGACATTACTGCCCTTCCACCTATAGCCTATCAACGTGGTCATCTCCCACGGCCCTTTAAAGAAATCTCATCTTGTGGCCGGTTTCGCGCTTATATGCTTTCAGCGCTTATCCGATCCCGACATAGCTACCCAGCGATGCTCCTGGCGGAACAACTGGCGCACCAGCGGTCGGTCCAACTCGGTCCTCTCGTACTAGAGTCAGATCCACTCAAATTTCTAACGCCCGCAGTAGATAGAGACCGAACTGTCTCACGACGTTCTGAACCCAGCTCGCGTGCCACTTTAATGGGCGAACAGCCCAACCCTTGGGACCTTCTCCAGCCCCAGGATGTGACGAGCCGACATCGAGGTGCCAAACCCCCCCGTCGATATGAGCTCTTGGGGGAGATCAGCCTGTTATCCCCGGCGTACCTTTTATCCTTTGAGCGATGGCCCTTCCATGCGGAACCACCGGATCACTATGCTCTTGTTTCCAACCTGATCGACCTGTATGTCTCTCAGTCAAGCGCCCTTGTGCCATTGCACTCTACACACGATTGCCAACCGTATTGAGGGCACCTTTAGAAGCCTCCGTTACTCTTTTGGAGGCGACCACCCCAGTCAAACTACCCACCACGCACTGTTCTCTCAGAAGAGAGTTAGGCCCCGGACAAGCAAAGGCTGGTATTTCAACAATGACTCCACCACACCTGGCGATGCAGCTTCAAAGTCTCCCAGCTATCCTACACATTGCTTGACCAAGGTCAATACGAAGCTATAGTAAAGGTGCACGGGGTCTTTTCGTCCCACTGCGGGTAACCGGCATCTTCACCGATACTACAATTTCACCGAGCTCATGGCCGAGACAGTGTCCAGATCGTTGCACCATTCGTGCAGGTCGGAACTTACCCGACAAGGAATTTCGCTACCTTAGGACCGTTATAGTTACGGCCGCCGTTTACTGGGGCTTCAATTCAATGCTTCTCCCCGAAGGAATGACATCTCCTCTTAACCTTCCAGCACCGGGCAGGTGTCAGGCCCTATACGTCATCTTTCGATTTTGCAGAGCCCTGTGTTTTTGATAAACAGTCGCCTGGACCTCTTCACTGCGGCCCCCCATAAGGGGGCGACCCTTCTCCCGAAGTTACGGGTCTATTTTGCCTAGTTCCTTAGCCATGAATCTCTCGAGCGCCTTAGAATACTCATCCCAACCACCTGTGTCGGTTTACGGTACGGGCTGCTTCACTCGCTTTTCTTGGAAGTCGATATGCTGGATTATCACCTTGGCCGTGGCCTCGGTGTACTATCGGGGTATTACTACTCCCTTCAACGTACAATTCCGTCTGTACGCACCAACTTCTCGCCTCCGTCACTTTTAGCGTGAGCAGGTACAGAAATATTAATCTGTTGTCCATCCACTATCCCCTTCGGGTTCGCGTTAGGTCCCGACTGACCCCCAGCTGATTAGCATAGCTGGGGAAACCTTGGTCTTTCGGCGTGCGGGTTTCTCGCCCGCATTATCGTTACTTATGCCTACATTTTCGTTTGTAACCGCTCCAGCATCCCTCGCAGGTACGCCTTCGACGCAGTTACAATGCTCCCCTACCCCTTGTATAAATACAAAGTCACGGCTTCGGTGATATGCTTATGCCCGATTATTATCCATGCGGAACCGCTCGACCAGTGAGCTGTTACGCACTCTTTAAATGAATGGCTGCTTCCAAGCCAACATCCTGGCTGTCAATGCAGTTCCACCGCGTTATATCAACTTAGCATATACTTTGGGACCTTAGCCGGTGATCTGGGTTCTTTCCCTCTCGGACATGGACCTTAGCACCCATGCCCTCACTGCGCAGAAACATTTTATAGCATTCGGAGTTTGTCAGGAATTGGTAGGCGGTGAAGCCCCCGCATCCAATCAGTAGCTCTACCTCTATAAAACTATCTACACGCTGCACCTAAATGCATTTCGGGGAGTACGAGCTATTTCCGAGCTTGATTGGCCTTTCACCCCTACCCACAGGTCATCCCAAGACTTTTCAACGTCAACGGGTTCGGTCCTCCACTATGTGTTACCACAGCTTCAACCTGCCCATGGGTAGATCGCACGGTTTCGCGTCTACTACTACTGACTATGGCGCCCTATTAAGACTCGCTTTCGCTACGGCTCCGTTCCTGAAGAACTTAACCTTGCCAGTAAAAGTAACTCGTAGGCTCATTATGCAAAAGGCACGCCGTCACCCATATGGGCTCCGACCGCTTGTAAGCGTATGGTTTCAGGATCTATTTCACTCCGTTATTCACGGTTCTTTTCACCTTTCCCTCACGGTACTGGTTCACTATCGGTCTCTCAGGAGTATTTAGTCTTGGCGGATGGTCCCGCCGGATTCATACAGGGTTTCACGTGCCCCGCACTACTCAGGATACCACTATCTAAATGCTCTTTGCCTATACGGGACTATCACCCTCTATGGCCGCTATTTCCAAAGCGTTCTAGTTCATTACATCTCGAATGTCGTGGTCCTACAACCCCGCACATGCCGGAACATGTACGGTTTGGACTAATCCGATTTCGCTCGCCGCTACTATCGGAATCACTTTTGTTTTCTCCTCCTCCGGGTACTTAGATGTTTCAGTTCCCCGGGTTTGCCTCCTTGCGGATGTTATACCTTCAATATAACGGGTTGCCCCATTCGGATACCTGCGGATCATATCGTGTGTGCCGATCCCCGCAGCTTTTCGCAGCTTATCACGTCCTTCTTCGCCTCTGAGAGCCTAGGCATTCCCCATACGCCCTTTTCCAGCTTGTCGCCAGATCTTTAATCTATTCTATTCTTGATTCGTACTCTTTACTTAATAAAGATTCGTGTTTCTTTCTTTTTTAGTCGGTAAGACAAATATCTTACCTCCTGTTCCAATATGTCAATGAACGTTGAACAGTTGACAATTATCAGTGAACAATGAACAATTAAAAATTGCTTATTGCTAATTGAACATTGTCAATCGTAATGTGGAGAATATCGGAGTCGAACCGATGACCTCCTGCGTGCAAGGCAGGCGCTCTAGCCAGCTGAGCTAATCCCCCAATTCCATAAGTCGGCTGTTGCCAGTTTACAGTTGACAGGTAGCACAACTTCTAAAATTTCCTTCAATATTTCAATATATGAACGTAATGCCCGATGGGCACCCTTTCTTGTTTGTAGTCCCAGGCAGACTCGAACTGCCGACCTCTACATTATCAGTGTAGCGCTCTAACCAGCTGAGCTATGGGACTGTCCCTACTCTTCCTCTTCAGTATAAATACCTTCCCGGAAAAGCAATTACTTATATATCATGATTATGGAGATCTTTATTCTTATCCGAACACTTTATCTTAAAAAACAATCGTATTAAACCAAAAGACCGGGACCGTTATTCCGATTCTTCGTTTCGCCAGGGACCGTCCTTAAAAGGACAATCTCTAGAAAGGAGGTGTTCCAGCCGCACCTTCCGGTACGGCTACCTTGTTACGACTTAGCCCTAGTTACCGATCTTGCCCTAGGCCGCTCCTTACGGTGACGGACTTCAGGCACTCCCGGCTTCCATGGCTTGACGGGCGGTGTGTACAAGGCCCGGGAACGTATTCACCGGATCATGGCTGATATCCGATTACTAGCGATTCCAGCTTCACGGGGTCGAGTTGCAGACCCCGATCCGAACTGTGACAGGTTTTATAGATTCGCTCCGCCTTGCGACGTGGCTGCTCTCTGTACCTGCCATTGTAGCACGTGTGTGGCCCAGGACGTAAGGGCCGTGATGATTTGACGTCATCCCCACCTTCCTCACGGTTTGCACCGGCAGTCCCGTTAGAGTCCCCATCATGACATGCTGGCAACTAACGGTAGGGGTTGCGCTCGTTATAGGACTTAACCTGACACCTCACGGCACGAGCTGACGACAACCATGCAGCACCTTGCAAATTGCCCGAAGGAAAAGTCATCTCTGACCCTGTCAATATGCATTTAAGCCCTGGTAAGGTTCCTCGCGTATCATCGAATTAAACCACATGCTCCACCGCTTGTGCGGGCCCCCGTCAATTCCTTTGAGTTTCATTCTTGCGAACGTACTCCCCAGGTGGGATACTTATCACTTTCGCTTGGCCGCCCAGTACTCAAGGTACCGGACAGCTAGTATCCATCGTTTACGGCGTGGACTACCAGGGTATCTAATCCTGTTCGCTCCCCACGCTTTCGTCCATCAGCGTCAGTCGATAGTTAGTCACCTGCCTTCGCAATCGGTGTTCTATGTAATATCTATGCATTTCACCGCTACACTACATATTCCGGCAACTTCACTATAACTCAAGACCGACAGTATCAAAGGCAGTTCTACCGTTGAGCGGCAGACTTTCACCCCTGACTTATCGGCCCGCCTACGGACCCTTTAAACCCAATAATTCCGGATAACGCTCGGACCCTCCGTATTACCGCGGCTGCTGGCACGGAGTTAGCCGGTCCTTATTCTTACGGTACCGTCAGTAAGCTACACGTAGCTCTTTTTCTTCCCGTATAAAAGCAGTTTACTACCCATAGGGCATTCTTCCTGCACGCGGCATGGCTGGATCAGAGTCTCCTCCATTGTCCAATATTCCTCACTGCTGCCTCCCGTAGGAGTCTGGTCCGTGTCTCAGTACCAGTGTGGGGGATCCCCCTCTCAGGGCCCCTACCCATCGTAGCCTTGGTAAGCCGTTACCTTACCAACAAGCTAATGGGACGCATGGCCATCTTGTACCGCCCGAAGGCTTTAACCGTATAACGATGCCGAAATACGGTACTACGGGGCATTAATCCAAGTTTCCCTGGGCTATTCCCCTGTACAAGGCAGGTTCCATACGCGGTGCGCACCCGTGCGCCGGTCGCCGGCGGAAAAGCAAGCTTTTCCCCGCTGCCCCTCGACTTGCATGTGTTAGGCCTGCCGCTAGCGTTCATCCTGAGCCAGGATCAAACTCTTCATCGTTGTTTTGTAAATATTCGTCCCAACGAAACCAAATCCATCCCGGCCCCGACTCTCGATTCAATATATCCAAATATGCACAAGGCATATTATATGGTATGTTTCCTTAATTCGTGTTCCTCTCGTCCAGGTCCTCACCTGAACTCGATTCTTAAATCTCCACAATATTTCAATGAACTTCCATCCACTCCGCCCTTGGATCATGCGACCTTCCCGGCTTCGTTTCCCTTAGGTGTTTCCCTAAGCGGCTGCAAATATACAACTGTTTTTTAACCTGGCAACTTATTTCGAAAAAAATATTCTTTCTTTTTTTTCCAGACCAACCAACATATAAATGAACCTTTTCCGACTCCCGATTCAGAACTCGTCTTCCTCGCTAGCGGGGTGCAAATCTACAACCTATTTTCTAATCAACAAGACTTTTTTGCAAAATAAATACAAGGTTTTTTCATGTGTAACGACAACCAATTTATTTACAGCACTTTACACTCAAAATAAAAAAAGCGGTATTAAATTTAATAAAAAAATCAATACATATACAGCTGATTATATTAAAATCTTACAGGCAAACTAACACCATACCAACTAAAACAATCGTATAACAACCATAAGCCCCATAGCCCTTCTTTAAGACTACAGTAAAACATAACACTATTCTATTGCGGACATGAATAGTTCATATTATCTTTGACACCCTATAATATGTACAAGAAATGATTAAAATTACACTTCCCGACGGATCGGTCAAGGAATTTGAAAAAGCAACTACACCAATAGAGGTTGCAAAAAGTATAAGCGAAGGATTAGCCCGCAATGTTATTTCGGCAAAATTCAACGAAACTATTGTTGAAACCACTACCCCGTTAGAAACAGACGGTAGCTTAGTACTATTCACTTGGAATGATAAAGAAGGAAAAACAGCTTTTTGGCATTCAACTTCACATATTGTAGCGCAAGCTATTGAGGAATTGTACCCTGGAGTTAAACTAACCATAGGACCCGCCATAGAAAACGGCTTCTATTACGACGTAGAATTACCAAATGGCTCTATTTCAGAAAAAGATTTTACTTCTATAGAAAAGAAGGCTTTAGAGATTGCCCGTGGAAAACATGACTATAAAATGAGAGCGGTATCAAAAGCCGATGCACTTGCCTTCTATAAAAAGCAAGGAAACGAATACAAGGTAGAGTTGATTGAAAACCTTGAGGATGGTACCATTACGTTTTGTGATCACGATACATTTACAGATTTATGTAGAGGTGGACACATTCCTAATACCGGTATTGTAAAAGCTATAAAAATATTAAGTGTAGCAGGTGCATACTGGAGAGGTAACGAAAACAACACACAACTTACACGTATATATGGTATCTCATTTCCAAAACAAAAAGAGCTTACCGAATATTTGGCACTTTTAGAAGAAGCAAAAAAGAGAGACCACAGAAAGCTAGGTAAAGAACTAGAACTATTTACTTTTTCACAAAAAGTAGGTCAAGGACTACCATTATGGCTACCTAAAGGTGCTGCCTTACGTGAACGCCTTGAAAACTTTTTAAAGAAAGCCCAAAAGAAAGCCGGATATGAAATGGTGGTTACACCACATATTGGTCAAAAAGAATTATATGTTACATCTGGACATTATGAAAAATATGGTGAAGACAGCTTTCAACCGATACATACACCCAAGGAAGGTGAGGAATTTCTTTTAAAACCGATGAATTGCCCTCACCACTGTGAAATCTACAATACAAAACCATATAGCTATAAGGAACTACCTAAAAGATTTGCGGAATTCGGTACGGTATATAGATATGAACAAAGCGGTGAATTACACGGATTAACAAGAGTACGCGGATTTACTCAAGATGATGCACATATTTTCTGTACACCAGACCAATTGGACGAGGAATTTAAAAATGTAATAGACCTATCCTTATATGTATTGGGATCCCTTGGATTTGAAAATTTTACCGCCCAGGTCTCTGTACGTGATTTGGACAATCCGGAAAAGTACATTGGCTCAGTGGAAAATTGGGAAAAAGCAGAACAAGCTATCATCAATGCCGCTAAAGAGAAAGGATTGAATTTTGTGATTGAAGCCGGTGAAGCAGCCTTCTATGGTCCTAAGCTAGATTTCATGGTGAAAGACGCGCTTGGAAGACAATGGCAACTAGGTACTATTCAGGTAGATTACAACTTACCTGAAAGATTCGACTTAAGCTACAAAGGCAGTGATAACGAGCTACATAGACCCGTGATGATACACCGTGCCCCATTTGGTAGCATGGAGCGTTTTATAGCTTTATTATTGGAACATACTGGAGGTAATTTCCCATTGTGGCTTACCCCAGAACAAGCTATAATTTTACCTGTAAGCGAAAAACATGAAAAATATGCCGAAAAAGTTTTAAAATCCCTAGAAAATAACGAAATTCGCGCCCTTGTAGACAGTAGAAATGAGACTGTAGGCAAGAAAATACGTGAAGCAGAAATGGCTAAGATACCTTTTATGCTGATCGTGGGAGAAAACGATGAGGCTGACAACACTATATCTGTTCGTAAACATGGAGGTGAAGATTTAGGAGCAATAAGCATTGCAACGTTCACAGACTTGGTTAACACAGAAATAAATAGTACCTTAAAGACGTTTTAAATAAAAGTTTAATTAAAAAGAATTAGTCATAGCAATACGTAAAAGATTTAGACCGCAACCTAGAAGGGAAAATAAGAATCCTCATAATATTAATGAGAAGATTACGGCCCCTAAAGTTAGGTTAGTTGGTGACAATGTTGAAGTAGGTGTATATCCTTTTCCTCAGGCTCTTGAAAAAGCAGAAGAATTAGGTTTGGATTTGGTGGAAATTTCACCAAAGGCAGACCCTCCTGTTTGTAAGATTATGGAGTATAAAAAGTTTTTATACGAACAGAAGAAAAGGGATAAAGCCATGAAAGCGAAAGCTTCAAAGGTTGTTGTTAAAGAAATAAGATTTGGTCCCAATACTGATGACCACGATTATGAATTTAAAAAGAAACATGCTGAAAAGTTCCTTAAAGAAGGAGCAAAATTAAAAGCATATGTCTTTTTTAAAGGACGATCAATTGTCTATAAAGACCAAGGTGAGATTTTATTATTGAGGTTAGCATCTGAATTAGAAGAATTAGGAAAAGTTGAACAGATGCCTAAACTAGAAGGAAAGCGTATGACAATGTTCATAGCTCCTAAGACAAAAGGAAAATAAAATTTCGGTTTTTTAAAATCGAATATTAGAATACTGAATGCTGTCCGCCATTGGTGGACAGTTTCAGCATAAACAAGTGAGATTAATATATAAACTAGGAGAAAATGCCTAAACAAAAAACAAAATCCAGTGCTAAGAAGCGTTTTAAGCTAACGGGTACCGGTAAAATTAAAAGAAAGCACGCCTTTAAGAGTCACATTCTTACGAAAAAATCTAAAAAGCGTAAGCTTGCTTTAACTCATGATACTTTGGTTCACCAACATGATGTTAACAGCATTAAAGAACAATTACGTTTAAAGTAATTTTAGTTCTTTAAAAAGGTAAAATTATTAACCATGGAGTTAGGCAATCAAAGTTCCTTAAAATAAAAAGGACGCCTACTACAAAAAATTAGAAAGAAATGCCAAGATCAGTAAATGCAGTAGCTTCAAGAGCCAGAAGAAAAAAGGTAATGAAGCAAGCCAAAGGTTACTTTGGAAGACGTAAAAACGTTTGGACAGTAGCCAAAAACGCGGTTGAAAAAGCAATGTTATATGCTTACAGAGACCGTAGAAACAAGAAAAGAACTTTTCGTTCATTATGGATTACCCGTATTAATGCAGGTGCCAGACAGCACGGAATGTCCTACTCTCAATTTATGGGGAAAGTAAAAGCTAATAACATTGAACTTAACAGAAAAGTTCTTGCAGATTTAGCAATGAACCACCCAGATGCCTTTAAGGCAGTTGTAGATCAGGTAAAATAAATTAATAACAATCTCACTTTTGAAAAATCCGATTCTTACGAATCGGATTTTTTAATTTTAGCGATAGCCGCTTTAAATTCTTGCCAATCAATTAGCTCATCACCATTCTTATCATAACCTTCAATCAATTTTGACGAAACAATACCTCTAATAAATCCACTTATTTCTGCTTGTTTCAACAATTTTACAATTTCAGATTTGGTCAACTTTTGATCATTATCCTCATCAAAAAAATTAAATGCCATTTCTGGTGTTTCAAAATGATTTGTAATCAGTATTTGAATTTTGTTCAGAATAGATTCTTCCGTAGTCATAAACTATGTTTTTCTTTTAATTTAAATAAATATCAACTTCCCCACAAGGTCAAGACAATGTTTCTGCCGGAAGCATAATTTCTATGTTCACATAAATATATTCCTTGCCATATTCCCATATTTAACTTCCCATTAGATACCGGAACTTGAACAGACGAGCCCATTAATGAAGCCTTTATGTGTGCGGGCATATCATCTGAACCTTCATAATTATGCTTATAATAAGGTTCATTTTCAGGCACAAATCTATTTATATAGGACTCAAAATCTTCTCTAACCGTGGGATCTGCGTTTTCATTAATGGTTAAACTAGCAGATGTGTGTTTAATAAATACCTGTAGCATACCAACATCAATTTTTTGAATCTCTGGTAAACGTTCTAAGATTAGGCTGGTGATAATATGAAAACCTCTTTGGTAAGGTGGTAAACTAAACTGTCTTTGAAATAACTTCATACCTAGTAATTATTAATTAAAGGTAAAACTTTGATCTTTAAAGTACATGTTAACTTCCATTCAAATATCTTTACCATAAATTAAATAATTTATGGATTTATCAAAGATTAAAATGGTTGTTTCGGACATGGATGGTACCTTACTTAACTCTAACCACCAAGTCAGTGAACAATTCTTTGAGCTCTTTAAAGAATTACAATCTAGAAACATCACATTTGTTGCTGCCAGTGGCAGACAATACAATAGTATAATTGATAAGCTTGCTCCCATAAAAGACGAAATAATTGTTATTGCCGAGAACGGTGGATTTGCCAAAAAGCAAGATACCGAAATTCTAGTTACGCCATTAGACCAACAACGAGTAGCAGAAATCTTAGCTACTTTAAATAAAATCCCCAATATACACCCTGTTCTTTGCGGTAAGCATCAAGCCTATTTAACCAATAAATCGAATGAATTTGTAAATAAATTGGCAGAATATTATACCGAGTTTGAAATCATAGATAACTTAAATACGTTTACTTCCGAAGTAATAAAAATTGCCATTTATCATTTTGAGAGTTCAGAACAATTTATATACCCATTTGTAAAACATTTTGAAAAAGATTTAAAAGTTAAAGTCTCCGGCGAGAACTGGTTAGATATATCTAACATGAACGCTCATAAAGGATATGCGTTGTCAAAAGTCATGGACAGCTATAATCTTAAATCTAATGAAATAATGGTATTTGGAGATTACAATAATGACCTAGAAATGCTTGCACTATCAGATTACGGTTTTGCAATGGCAAATGCGCATCCAAACGTAAAAAAGGTTGCCAAATACAGCACATTGAGCAATGATGATAATGGGGTTGAACATATACTTAAAATGCTGGTAAAATAAAGAGTAGCCAACTTGACGATTAAA
This sequence comes from Maribacter sp. 1_2014MBL_MicDiv, assembly GCF_001865655.1. NCBI lineage: Bacteria > Pseudomonadati > Bacteroidota > Flavobacteriia > Flavobacteriales > Flavobacteriaceae > Maribacter > Maribacter sp. 1_2014MBL_MicDiv. The sequence goes on along the minus strand of NZ_CP011318.1, from coordinate 3,376,352 downwards.
CACGATATCTATGCTATTGTACCGCAGGTTTCAACTCACTAGGCACATACCCCATGGTTCTTTTAAAAGCTGTAGTAAAATGTTGTGGATTAGCATAACCAACCTCATAGGCAGCATGCGCAATTGTAGCCCCGTCTTGAGTAATTAAACTTTTGGCAACTTCCATTCTTAACGCAGTGATATATTTAAATACGGTAACCCCGTACAACTTTTTAAAATCCCTTTTCAACTTGGTAGGATTGAACCCAGCTAAATCTGCCAAATCAATTATTTTTAATGGCTCTTTCAAATTTTTTCTGATATAATCCTCAACTCTCACTAAGGCCAAATAATCGGAATTTAAAAGTTTTACATTACTCTTAGATACTCTTGAAGTTTGTCTTCCTAAAAGAAAATCTATCAACAATACCGTAAGCTTACTTTCCAGATATTTTTTTCTTAATTCACCTGTATAAGGACATTGAATGATCTCATTTATTTTACTACGAATATTTGGTGGAATAAATTTACTCTTATCCCATAGTACAAATGAATTGGAATTTTGGATAGCATTCTTCAACTTCTGAAAAGATTTTTCAAATTCTTTGCCTAACAAATTCTTTAGCAAACTAGGTTTAAGGTATATCTCAAAAGATTTTGCATTTCCCTTAAAAAACATATCTCTACCCTCTGTAATTGGGTAATAGAACATATTACAATGATTTTCTGGAATTTGCACCAAATACTTTATGTGTCTAAGCGGCTGATAACCATAAGCACCTTCTAATGAGAAGTGTAATTTTATTAAATGTTCATCGCTAGAAACACAAATCTCCGAATCAAATTCCTGTAATACTTCATCATTAGAAAACTCCACTCCCTTAATAAAAGAACTATTGTTCTTAGTAGTCACCTCTACCTCATTAAACTGTACCGAATTGTTTAGAAAACTATTATCAAACAGTTCTTTTACCTTTATTTCTTTCCTTAACAATTCCTTCCTCATATACATTGACTACCGCAAACCAATACTTCCTTTTGCGTATGTTTAAATTCCTTTCTCGGCACTTGTCTTTTCATTCCTTATTTAGATTTGCAAAACTAATTTATTTAGACTAAATCTTAATAAAGATAGTAACCTTTTTTAAACCAAATGAAAAACCATTTTACCGTCATTTTTATATTACTCTTTGCATCTGTTCATTCTCAAGAGTTACTTAGTTCTATTTCAGGAACTGTTAAAGACGATTACAACAATCCTTTAGCTTTTGCAACTGTGATGATAGAGGGTCTTAAACTAGGCGTTTTAACAGACGACAACGGTAGCTTCCTCATTGAAAATGTACCACAAGGAAAACACAATGTTGTTGTTTCTTTTATTGGTTATAGAACACTTTTTAAAACCGTTGAAATTACCAGTAGTAAAAAGAAAATTACAATCAATTATAAGTTATCGGAAAGTGTTGAAAACCTAGACGAAGTCAATGTTAACGGCAAATCTAAAGAGACGGAGATAGAAACCAAAGGTTTTGCTGTTAATGCCATAAAAACTGAAGAAGCCAGTATTAGAAATATTCAGACCAATGAATTATTAAACACTACTGTTGGTGTAAAAATTAGACAAAACGGCGGACTTGGTTCTAATGTAGAATACTCTTTAAATGGGTTATCAGGAAATTCGATTAGTATTTTTATTGACGGCATACCCATTTCTATGTACGGTTCTTCTTTTAGTTTGAACAGTATTCCTCCTTCAATGATAGAAAACATTGAAGTTTACAAGGGAGTGATTCCCGGACATTTGGCTGATGATGCACTAGGTGGAGCCATAAACATTGTAATGAAAAAAGGCGCACGTAATAATTTAAATGCTTCCGTGTCTTATGGATCGTTTAATACATTACAAGCCAGCATTAACGGGTTGTATCGTTTTGATAAATCTGGTTTTACCGTCAAAGCCTCTGGTTTTCATAATTATTCTGACAATGATTATGAAATTAGCGGAAGAAATATTGTAGATAAAGGTCTAGGAGGTGTTGAAACACTTATTACAGCAAAAAGATTTAATGATGCTTATAGGTCTACCGGAGGAACAATACAGGCAGGTTATACTGACGTAAAGTGGGCGGATCAATTTTTTATTGGCGTTACAGGTTCCGATGATTACAAAGAAGTGCAACACGGTGCTTTTGTTACTAAAATACCGTATAAAGGCAGATTTCTAGAGTCCGATGCGTTGTTGGCTAATTTGACATATCTTAAAAAAGATATCTTTTTTAAAGGTTTAGATGTAAATGTTACCGGTTTATTTGGGGAGAGAAATCGTATTTTGAATGACACCACCGCCGAAGCATATAGCTGGACCGGAAATAGAGCTATAGACTACAAAGGCGATGAATTTGAATATTCTTGGGGATCCCAACAAGAAGGCGGACCAACACTACTTAACATCAACAGGAAAGTTGCTTCTATAAGAACAGGAATTTCTTATGAAATAAATAAAAACCATAAAGTATTTCTAAACCACGTCTACAGCGGACTTGACCGGGAAGATAGTGATGAAATGATATCACTTTTAGAAAACACTTTTCAACAAACCAGTGATATCTACAAAAATATATACTCTTTAAGTTATGAGCTAAATGCTATTGATGATAAATTAAAAGTGAATCTCTTCGGTAAGCACTATCGACAAAAGGTATTAAATACATTTCCGAGGTTCAACAGCAACGCCACAGAGGTTATTGATGAAGTTTACCAAAGCAATAAAGATTATAATGGTTACGGGTATGCAATTTCTTATCTGCTTATAAAAAAGCTTAATATTCTCACCTCTGCTGAAAAAGCTATTCGTCTACCAAATGAGAACGAAGTATTTGGTGATGCAGGAGAAAATATTGAACCCAACCTTACCATTGAACCAGAAACCAGCAATAATTATAACCTCGGTTTTAGATTCGGAAGGTTCAACATAAAAAATCACGCACTTACGGTTTCTACTAATCTATTTTCTCGAAAAATTCAAAATTTAATTGGTTTTCCCGGTGATGCTCAGGATAACCAAGAACTAGGAGAAACTATTCAATATGGAAATTTTGATAGGGAAACCACTTCTAAAGGGGTAGAAGCAGAAATCAGCTATAACTTTAAGAACAACTTTGGATTTAATTTCAACCTGTCCAAACTAACGCTTCAAAGAAAAAATCTTCAAGATAATATTGTAAACTCTCCAAATGTTCCCTTGTTTACAATGAACACTTCGCTACGGTATTCATTCAATAATTTTATTCAAAATACAGCACGTTTTAATCTTTTTTACAATGCTTACTTCACAGATGAATTCTCCTATAAAGAAGAACAAGGTACTAATGTGGCAGGTTTAGAAGAGTTTTTAATTCCAACTCAATTTATTCAAGATTTTGGATGTAGTTACGTGTTTCCAAATAAAAGGGTTTCTATAAGCCTTGATGTCAAAAACGTATTTGATGAAGTTGCCTATGACAATTTACGGGTGCAAAAACCAGGAAGAGCATTTTATCTAAAACTGAATTACATAATCAATAATTTTTAAATATCTAAATAGAATATATTATGAAACGACCATTATTAAATTTAAAATCATTTGCCATTGCTATAGCTGCAGTAGGGTTTATGGCTTCTTGTAGTAGCGATGATGACACTGTAACTCCAGAAACTGAACAAGAAGAGGAAGAGCAAGAAGAGATAGAGGAAGAAGCAGAAGTAGCTTCAAGATGGATAACTATTGCCGGGGCTAAAATGGGTGAAGAACCTGGAGATGGTAACGGTGGAACATTAATTTATGCTGTTACTAGTGAAGATGCCAAAGACCCAACGGTACAAATAGACCCATTTAATAATGGTTTTATAGCACCATCTAACAGAACGGCAAGATTACAAGCTTCAGAAGATGGCAATACCATATTCAACATTAGTTACGCTGGTGATACCGGTGGTAATTACACCAAATACATTGTAAATGGAGGACAAGATTTTGAACAAACAGGGTCAGAAATTAGTATTGCAGAATATGTAGGTACTGCTCCTAGATGGATTAAATTATTTGATGGCGATAAAACTGGCTGTGCAGTAAGGGTAGATATTGAACATATTGTTGATGATAATGGTACTCCTGATGATGTAACAGATGATTCTTATGTTCGTACAAGCCAAACCGTAGGCATAGTGACATTAGATTTGGTAGATTCCCAAATCAACAACTTCCAACAAATTGATTTGTCTATAGGTGAAGAATTAGAATCTCAAGGGTATTACATTGGCAGAATTGATATGCCAACATTAAATGCCGCCGGAGACAAATTATACATTGGAGCTCGTATGAATAAAGTTGATCCTGCAACTTTAACTAGAGATGAAGAAAATGCAGCTGATCTTGAAAGTGATAGCGATTATGAGATTTTAGGTTCTAAAACGATAGTAGTAGATTATCCTTCTTTGGAAAACCCTACAATAATCACTTCTACAGTAGGACATGGAAACACTAATGGTTACCGTAGCATTAACGCTTTTGAATACAACGGAAGTGTTTATCAAGCCAATCAAAGTGACCCAGAAGGTTCTCATATCCTAAAAATTGGAGCAGACAATTTATATGATGATTCTTATGATTTTAATCTAGATGCTGCTTTAGGTGTTACCGGTGCTTATGTTTTAGCCTGGAGACCTGCTGCCAATGGTAAAGCTGTTTTAGCTTACCGTCATGATGGGTCTGCAGAAGGTATTTCCGGTAGAGGGGAAAGCTTTTTTGCCTTAGTTGATTTGAACGCAAAGACAGCAACCTTAATCAATGATATTCCTTATGAAGTAGATTTTGAATTGTTTCAATACCAAGGGTATGCTGTTGATGGAACAGAAATCTATCTTACTCAAGCTCCAGTTGGTCAAAATGGAAACATTTACATTGTAGAAACTGAGACCGGTGAAGTAACCAAAGGTGCGGAATTAATCAATTCCACAGGTAGTCATTTCATTGGCGCTTGGTAATCTTTAAAATTAACAGTTTTAAAATACCATTATCGGCTATTACCGGTAATGGTATTTTTTTTGGATACCTCTTAAAATAAAAATTAGGTCTTTTGTTTTTTCTTTTTTGCTGCAGGAAACAAAACGTTATTCAATATTAAACGATATCCTGGCGAAGTTGGGTGCAACTCCAATTCCGTTTTTGGGTCCCCTACCCTATGTTGATAATCTTCAGGATCATGTCCGCCATAAAAAGTAAAGAATCCCTTTCCTTTAATGCCGTGAATGTATCTTGCTTCCTCGTTTATTTTATTCTCACCTAACACTAAAACAGTCGGCTTTATTTCAGAGCGTGTAAAGGCAGTTGTTTGCCCCATGAATCCTTTTACCAAAGAAGTATGGTTCTGACATAACATAGTAGGCACAGGGTCCCATTTTGCAGAAAAATCCATCAAAGAAAAATAATCTGACTCCTTAGGCACATTTCCCCTTTTACTGGTCATATCAATAGTAGAAAATTCATATTTAAGAGGGCTACGTTCCAATATAAAATCTGTGAACGCAAAGGTTTTACCATAATCTAAATTAGCCTGGTAATTTGGATCAGACGCATCGCCATCGAACATAGGTTCAACTATATCTATACCATCTGCCGCCAAAGCAATATCAAAACTATCTGTAGCGGAGCACATGGCAAACATAAAACCACCGCCGATCACATAATTTCTAATCTTTAATGCTACAGCTCTTTTTTCTTCTGAAACCTTATCGTAACCTAACTTTTTAGCCAATTTTTCGGCATTTTTCTTACCTTCTATATACCATGGGGTTGCTCTATACGCGCCATAAAATTTACCATACTGACCGGTAAAATCTTCATGGTGCAAATGCAACCAATCATATAAAGCTAGTTTATCCCCAAGTACCTCTTCGTCATAAATGGTGGTATAAGGTATTTCTGCATAGGTCAAAGCCATTGTTACGGCATCATCCCAAGGTTGTTTATCCTTAGGGGAATACACCGCAATACGTGGAGCTTTTTCCAATATAACAGCATCTTGATTTTTTGATGGGCTACTAATTTCATCCAAAATGGCATTAGCCTGTCCATCAGAAATTATTTCAAAACTAACTCCCCTTATTTGACATTCTTTTCTAATACTTTCCCCATCCGGCAATAAAAAAGAACCGCCTCTGTAATTCAGTAACCATTGTACTTTTTGCTGTTTGGACAAAACCCAATAGGTTATGCCGTATGCTTTTAAATGATTTTTTTGAGTATCGGCATCCATAGGTATTAAAATAGATGAAGCAAATACTTGTACCGATAGTAAAAGAAAGAAAATTGAACTTACAATTTTAGACATATTATTAATTTCATTCACTCAAAGATAGAGCAAATAATAAGGTAGAATAACCAAGAACTTGTTAAAGCCTTTATAGTTAAGATAACGAACAGTAATGAAAAACAATTGCAACAAAATAAAAAAAGTCCTCTAAACGAGGACTTTTTTAAAAATATTAATTGAACCAAAACTTAGAACGGTACATCATTATCCTCTTCAAAATCTGGACTATTGTTCATACTACTGCCAAAAGCGTCATCTGCACTTGGTAAATTTTTAGTTGCGAACGGATTCTCTTCGTTTGCGTTCATTTTCGATTGAAATTCAAAAGGAGAGTCAAAATCATCAAGGTTGTCGAACTTACCTTGATTACCGATAAACTTAAGTCTAATATTCTCTAGTCCACCATTACGGTGTTTAGCTACAATAAATTCTGCCTGACCTTGAGTTGGTGTATGCTCTTCATCATCCCACTCTTCAATCTTATAGTATTCTGGTCTATAAATAAATGATACAATATCTGCATCTTGCTCAATTGCACCAGATTCCCTCAAATCTGATAATACCGGTCTTTTACTGCCACCACGTGTTTCTACCGCACGAGATAATTGAGATAGTGCAATTACCGGCACGTTCAATTCCTTTGCAAGGGCTTTTAAGTTTCTAGAAATAGTAGAAATTTCTTGTTCCCTGTTTCCTCCTTTTTGACTACCACCAGCTGTCATTAATTGCAAGTAATCGATCATGATCATTTTAATGCCATGCTGAGAAGCCAATCTTCTTGCTTTGGCACGTAAATCGAAAATAGAAAGTGACGGGGTATCATCAATAAACAAAGGTGCCTTTTCCAATGATTTCACCTTTACGTTCAACTGCTCCCACTCGTGTTTTTCTAGTTTACCGGTTCTCAATTTTTCTGAAGACAACCCTGTTTCAGATGAAATTAACCTGGTAATAAGCTGTACCGATGACATTTCCAGTGAAAAGAAGGCTACCGGCATATTTGAGTTTACCGCCATATTCCTTGCCATAGACAAGGTTAATGCCGTTTTACCCATACCAGGTCTTGCCGCTACAATGATCAAATCACTTGGCTGCCATCCTGAGGTAAGTTTATCTAGTTTGTCAAAACCAGAAGGTATACCACTCATACCCTCTTTACCAGCAATCTCCTCTATTCGCTTTTTTGCTTGGATCACCAAATCCTGAGCGGTCTCTGCAGATCGTTTTAAGTTACCTTGGGTAACATCATAAAGTTTTGCTTCAGCAGTATCCAATAAGTCAAAAACATCTGTAGCTTCATCGTAGGCCTCTTCAATTATCTCACCGGATATCTTAATAAGACTACGTTGAATATATTTTTGAAGTATAATACGGGCATGAAACTCAATATGCGCCGAAGATGCTACTTTTTGGGTCAGTTTTATAAGGTAAAAATCACCTCCACAAACTTCTAATTTGCCAGATTTCTTCAATTGGGAAGAAACGGTTAATAAATCTACAGGTTGTGATTCTTCAAACAAAATAAAGATAGCTTCATAGATGAACCTATGAGCATCTTTATAGAAAACATCGGGGTGCAAAATATCGATAACTTCATCGACACCCTTTTTATCTATCATCATAGCACCAAGCACAACCTCCTCTAAATCAACGGCTTGTGGTGGTATTTTACCTTTCTCAAGGTTTATAATAGTAGATTTGTCGATCTTACGACCAACAAAAGGTTTTGTGTTCTCCATAATGCGAAAGTATACAATTAACCTTTAGTTAACGTGAAAAACATAGATTTCGATGTTCACAGTTGACTAACAATTGACTGTTAATAAGTTACAATTTTCTGTTGATAACATAAAAAAACCGAGGAATAAAATCCTCGGTATATTTTTAAGAAGCCTAAAATGCAGATTAGCCGTTGAAAACGCCCATTTGTGCATATTTTTCCATGCGTTGATTTACCAGTTCTTTTGGTGATAACTTTTGAAGATCTTCAAAATGAGAAGAAATTTTATTTTTCACCGTTTCAAAAGTTTTAGGTCTGTTGGCATGGGCACCACCTGCAGGTTCGCGAATAATTTCATCAATTAGCTTTAATTTTTTCATATCGGTAGCAGTCAATTTCAAAGCTTCTGCAGCTCTTTCCTTATACTCCCAGCTTCTCCATAAAATAGAAGAGCAAGACTCTGGTGAAATTACCGAATACCAAGTATTCTCTAACATTAACACCTTATCTCCAACACCTATTCCCAAAGCTCCACCAGATGCACCTTCACCGATAATAACAACTATAACTGGCACTTTTAAACGAGTCATTTCAAGTATATTTCTTGCAATGGCTTCACCTTGCCCTCTTTCTTCTGCTTCAATACCTGGGTATGCACCCGGAGTATCTACCAAACATACCACAGGAACCTGAAATTTTTCAGCAGATTTCATTAAACGCAATGCCTTTCTATACCCTTCTGGGTTGGCCATACCAAAATTTCTGTACTGACGAGTTTTGGTATTATACCCTTTTTGCTGACCAACGAACATATAACTCTGATCACCAATTTTACCTAAACCACCGATCATGGCCTTATCATCTTTTACGGTACGGTCACCGTGCAGCTCTAAAAAGGTATCGCCACATATAGCTTTGATATAATCTAAAGTGTAAGGTCTATTTGGGTGTCTTGACAACTGTACGCGCTGCCAAGCAGTTAAGTTCTTATAAATCTCCTTTCTGGTATCAGAAAGTTTCTTTTCTATCTGCTTACAGGTCTCAGTAACATCTACATCACTTTCTTCACCAATTACCATGCACTTGTCCAATTGCTCTTCCAATTCTTTAATAGGAAGTTCAAAATCCAAATATTCCATATTTCAATAAAGTTTCTTTAGTTGCGGCTCAAAGATAAAACTTTAATACCTAAATCTTGGGTACCCTTTTTTTAATATTTGCTCTTTGTTTCAAAATACCGTTCGCAATGACGGTACTGAGTATAATTAAGGCTCCCACATAAAACATAGGTTTCATTTTTTCTTCAGAGCCAAATATAAACCATGCTAGCAAAATACCGTACACAGGTTCTAAATTTGTGGTAAGCATAACTGTATATGGCGTTAAAATCTTCATCACCTTGACCGAAGCTATGAACGCATAGGCAGTACATATAACAGCTAAAATGGACAAATAGATCCAATCTGAAGTAGGTAAAACAACCAAGGACATATTCCAATCTCCTTTAGCAATTAAAACGATGGACAAAAATAAAACCCCTACTCCCAATTCATAGAAAGAAATAACAGAGGGTCTATGGTTCTGAACCAATTTACCATTGATCAACGAAAACACTGCGGCCAAAAAAGCAGATATCAATGCTATGGTCATACCAAATACATATTGCGCCTCAACTTTAAATATTAAATAAAGCCCTACTACCACCAAAAGCCCGAAAAAAATCTCGTACCCTATAATTTTACGTTTATACCAAAAGGGCTCCATTAATGCCGTAAAAAAAGCACCTGTAGACATCATAGCAAGAGCTACCGATACCGTAGAAACCTTTATTGCCAAAAAGAAAGTTACCCAATGTAATGCTACCACAACGCCACCACCCAGCAACCACCAAAATGTTTTTCTTGAAATTTTTATACTAAACTTCGCAAACAATAAATAAACCACAATAAAAAGTGTTGCCAACCCCATTCTGACCCAAACCAATGGTAAAGAATCAATTGTAATCAACTTACCTAAAATAGCGGTAAAGCCCCAAATAAAGACAATGAAATGTAAATGCAGTAGATTTAATATTCTATCTTTTTGCATTTTGAAGTAGATAAAAAGCCAAACATCCAAATACTACATTAGGGATTATTACGGCGAGCAATGGAGAAAAACCAGACTGCTCTGCCAAAGTCCCAAATACCTTATCAAAAAAGATAAATATAAAAGCAATTAAAATACCAAAGGCTAAGTTTGCTCCCATACCACCACGTCTTTTTACAGATGAAACCGATACGGCTATTATCGTTAAAATAAAAGCAGTTAAAGGCAATGCCCATCTTTTATATTTAACCAGTACATATGTATTTATATTAGAAGCCCCTTTTCTTCTCTGATCCTTGATAAAAGTATCCAGTTCAAAAAGATTTTTTGTCTCGGCCACATAAGAAACAGGCGTAAGATCACCTATATCAAAAGCAAATATGGTATCTAACCTACGTTTACTTTCTATAATTGCCGTATCACCTAAAACCGTTCGTTTTTTGTACGATGTTAAGCGGTAGCTAGAATCTTTGTCTACCCAACGAATATTGGCTGCAGAAATCTTAAAATCCAGTTCATTATTCTCCTTAAAGCGCTCAAAAGTAAAGTTGTGTCCCAATTGACGTGCCGGATCAAAACTACTCACATATATAAAATCCGTTTCGTTCAACTGATTAAATATGTTGTTGGTTACCCTATCTTGTTTTCCCTTCTTTAAGTATTTGTATTTAAATTCATTGAAACCTACACTGGCATTGGGTACAATGAACATGGTCATAAAGAACATGAGTACCGCAATCATAGAAGCCCCTATGATATAAGGTCTTAAAAACCGACCGTAAGACACCCCGGAACTTAATATGGCAACAATTTCTGTGTTATTAGCAAGTTTAGAAGTAAAAAATATTACCGAAAGAAACAGGAAAATAGGAAATAATAGATTGCCTATGTAAATGGTAAAGTTCACATAGTACATAACAATTTCATCCAGCGGGGCTTCATTATCGATCATTTTACCGATCTGCTCTGCCAAATTCACCATTATACCAATGGGAATGAACAACAAAAGCATCAACGAAAAAGTTGCCAGATACCGCTTTAGAATGTATTTATCTATTATTGATAGCATTATAGCCTTTTATCCATTTGTTTTACCATCATATCTTTCCAAGTTCTAAAATCACCTGCTATGATATGTTTACGAGCTTCGCGCACCAACCACATATAAAACCCTAAGTTATGAATTGTTGCTATTTGCTTACCTAAATACTCATTGGCGGCAAACAAATGTCTTAAATATGCCTTAGAATACTCATGATCCACAAATGTAGTGCCCATTTCATCAATTGGGGAGAAGTCATCTTCCCACTTTTTGTTCTTTATGTTGATTGTACCATGCGCTGTGAACAACATTCCGTTTCTAGCGTTTCTTGTAGGCATTACACAATCGAACATATCTATACCCAAGGCAATATTCTCCAATATATTAATAGGGGTACCTACTCCCATTAGATACCTTGGTTTGTCTTCTGGTAAAATTTTACAGACCACCTCTGTCATACCATACATTTCCTCCGCTGGTTCACCAACGGACAGTCCTCCAATTGCATTACCCTCAGCGCCTGCATTTGCAATATATTCAGCAGATTGTCGTCTAAGGTCTTTATAAGTTGACCCTTGCACAATAGGAAAAAAGGTTTGCGCATAATCATATTCAAATGGAGTTTTCTCCAAATGGTTTATACATCTATCTAGCCACCTATGCGTCATGTGCATAGAACGCTTGGCATAATTATACTCACAAGGATAGGGTGTACATTCATCAAAAGCCATGATAATATCTGCACCTATCACTCGCTGAATTTCCATGACATTCTCAGGTGTAAACAAATGCATAGACCCATCTATATGCGATTTAAATTTTACGCCTTCCTCCTTTATCTTTCTATTGCCTGATAGAGAATATACTTGATACCCTCCGCTATCGGTAAGAATATTTCTATCCCAGCCCATAAATTTATGTAATCCGCCCGCTTTTTTTAAAATATCTGTTTTAGGACGAAGAAATAAATGATAGGTGTTGCCCAAAATAATATCTGGGTTTATTTCTTCTTTTAATTCTTTCTGGTGCACACCTTTAACCGAGGCAACCGTACCCACAGGCATAAAAATTGGAGTTTCAATTACGCCATGATCAGTAACGACAGTTCCTGCCCTAGCTTTTGATTGTGTATCTGTAGTATGTAATGTAAATTTCAAACTTTCTAATTCTAGCTGCAAATATAATGAACTGTTGGTGGTAAAAACTTAATAAAAAGCAAAGATGTTCATCAACAAATTAAATTACATTACCCTCATTTTTGCTTTAAATGAATTGAAATTGACCCAATTGAATAGTAAAACAATAAAGATATTTTACCTCCGTTCTCATGGTATAACGAGAAATGAAACTTCTGGTATTGTATTTGATACGAGTTTCACATAAAACAACAACGATATGAAAAAAACAATTTTAGCAGCTTTTTTAGCTCTTTCTGGATTTTATGGGATTGCCCAAAGCGATTCTGGATTTGGAATTAAAGGGGGATTAAATTACAGTGCGAACGGAGATTATTTTGAATCTGTTGGAGATGCAGCAAGAAACCCGGATAGAAACATAGGATACCATCTTGGTGTTTTTGGGAAAATTGGAGCATCAAAAGTATACTTGAGACCAGAATTGGTATATACCAAAACAAAATCTGATTATGATGGAGCAGATTTTGACATGAGCAAATTAGATGTTCCGGTACTTTTAGGAATTAACGTTGTAGGACCTTTACACGTTTTTGCCGGACCAGCTTTTCAATACATTTTAGATACTGAATTTGACGGAATAACCATTGATGATGTAGAAAACGATTTTTCAGTTGGAATGAATATTGGCGCTGGGGTAAGTTTAGGAAAACTTGGAATTGATTTACGGTATGAAAGAGGGTTTAACGATAACGAAGCTTCCTTTATAAATACAAATATTACAAATGTAGGTCCAAGTAGAATAGACACCAGACCAGACCAGCTAATTTTGAGTTTGTCTTTAATGTTATAAAGAAAACAATAAATAACAAAAAACCTCTTAAGTACACTTAAGAGGTTTTTTTTATGTTTTAAATGATTTTTCTACAAATCATTATCCAGGTGATCAGGAATACCATCACCATCCGTATCTAGGAAGCCAACAAAATTACCATCGGCATCCAACTCAATTTCATCAATAGTCAATATACCATCACCGTCATCATCAACATCATTATGGTTAGCTGATCTGGCAAAAATAGACTCTAGATCAATATCTGTATTATCATCATTAAGGTTCCCATTTCCATTTAAATCCTCTAGGATCGAAGGAATACCATCACCATCTAAATCTGAATCTGGTTCATAAGAAAAGGCATCTACCTTAAAAATCAATGGTGAATATGTTGGCACGTCTGAATTTGGAGACGAATCAAAATAAGCCAATGCCGCAGGCATAAAAATAGCACCTATACCATAGCCTTCATAACTTACCGTGCCATCACCGTTTTCAATTGGACCATTTCCTGTCTGAAAATTTTTCATTCCATTACCAAAACCTTGCACGACCGAAGAAAGGTTAAAACGAATAGGTTGATTTGTAGAGGCGTCAAAAAGAGTACCATCTAGCAAAAGCCCCTCATATCTTAAAACAGAAAAATCACCAATGGTGGGTTTCCCTTCCACAACACCTTGTCTAGCTACTAACGTATAAAGTGTTTGATCAATAATTTCATTATCATCTTCTCTTCCCAAGTCTTCAGAATCAACCGTAATTGTTTGTGTAATTAAATTGGGACTATCATAAATTGATCGTTTAGTGCTATTTTCACCAGCAATAGTATCAAACCTTATTTTAAAATCGAATCCTTCTGGTGGAGTCTCAAACTCATCTTCATTGTAGAAATGCGTTTTTAAAAACTCAATTATCTCGGCATCATCCTCTTCGGTAACCTCACTTAATAACCTTGGCGGTACAATTTCACCAATAGCATCATCATCATTTTTACATGATCCCAGTATTAGTAAACCAGCTATTAACAAATAAGCATTTCTCAATTTCATCAATAATTTATTTTAAACGCGCAAGATACAATTTTCCCTTATTTTTGTTTGGAAGTTAACAAAGAAATGCCGGTCATAATGCGCATAGACAAATTCTTGTGGAGTACACGCTATTTTAAAACTAGAAACATTGCCACCAATGCCTGTAAGAAAGGTCACGTAAAAATAAATGGTATTACCGCCAAACCAGGTAGGGAAGTATATCCAATGGATGAAATTGTAGCGCGAAAAAATCAAATTGATTACAAATTTACGGTACTTGACATTCCGCCCAGTCGTGTAGGTGCTAAATTGGTGAATATTTATAGAAAAGATACCACACCAAAAGAAGCCTTTGAACATAATGAGCTTTTGCAATATTCTAAAGATTATTATCGTAAAAAAGGTATTGGAAGACCTACAAAAAAAGACCGTCGTGATATTGACGACTTTTTAGACACTCCCTCAAACGAAAATAAAGAAGAAAACCAAACGCCCGATAATTCAAGTAAAGAATCTCACGATTAGCAAATACTTTTAAAAACATAACTATCTTTATTGTTTTAAGAAAAACCCATGCAACAAAATATACTTTCACATCAACAGATTCAACATAAAATTGAACGTATAGCCTATCAAATTTATGAAGCCAACGTTTATGAAGAAGAAATTATAATAGCGGGTATAGAAGGCGGAGGACTGCAGTTTGCAAAAAAAATCGTGGCAAAACTTAAGAAGATTACTGAAGCAAAAATTGTACTTTGCAAGTTGTCAATGGATAAAAAAGACCCCCTAACAAGCGGTGTACGTACCTCAATTGCCGAAGAGGAATTCGTGAATAAATCCGTTGTATTAGTAGATGATGTCCTTAATTCTGGTACAACATTGATATATGGAGTTCATCATTTTCTTAAAACACCTTTAAAACAGCTTAAAACTGCAGTCTTGGTAAATAGAAACCATAAAAAATACCCTGTAAAAGCGGATTATAAAGGAATTTCACTATCCACCTCATTACAGGAGCATGTAAACGTTCATTTTGAAACCAAAAATGATAGGGTGTATTTAGACTAATTTATTTACGATCATCTCCGCGATTTCTGTTGGGGTATTCCTATTACTTTTAATTTTATGGTGCGCTTTGTTATAAAAGTAACTTCTTTCAAATAAGTGCATGCCAATAAACTCAGTTAACTTATCATCCGCTAAATGAGAAATCATAGGTCTATGCTCTTTTTCCTTTACCAAACGCTCTTCAAGCTCATTTATGCCTACATTTAAATAAAAGGAATTAGGTGTCTTACTATTTATGAACTCCATATTATTTCCAAAACAAGGCGTACCTCCACCTAATGACAGCACAAAACTCTCATCTTTTAAAAAAACTTTATTGAGATATTCTATTTCTTTTTTTCTGAAATAGATCTCTCCTTTTTCTTTAAAAATAGATGCTATGCTCATTTTCTCACCTTCCTCTATAAAAGCATCTAAATCTAAAAAATTAACATTCAAATGGTTAGCAACAATTCTACCCACAGTGGTTTTACCACTTCCCATGTAACCTACCAAAACTATTTTAACTTCTTTCATTTGTACAAAATTGGACTAAATAATAGGGTTTTCAAAAAAAAATAAATTTATCTCTAAAATGACTTGCAAAATAAAGTTATCGACGTATATTTGCACCCGCATTGAGGGAAACAAATTTCTAAAATGACTTATTGACCTGGTAGCTCAGTTGGTAGAGCATCTCCCTTTTAAGGAGAGGGTCCTGGGTTCGAGCCCCAGCCAGGTCACAACTAAATATTAGCCTCTTCAAAAAAAAGAGGCTTTTTTATTTAAACCTTTGAGTTGATTTAATCTCTCATTGACCTAGTACGTTCTTTTTAAATTTTGACCTGGTAGCTCAGTTGGTAGAGCATCTCCCTTTTAAGGAGAGGGTCCTGGGTTCGAGCCCCAGCCAGGTCACAAAAAACCTTTCATTTTCCAATTGAAAGGTTTTTTTGTTTTTAAGGATATTCTTAAAGAGTTTAGAATTGAATTTGTAATAACTACCTAGTAAAATATAAGATTAATTTACTGCTTATTTACTTACCAATTTTTGCCTCTAGTCTACGAAGTCTTTCTTCTAAATTTGATATTTTTTCTGATTGTTCTTCTATTATAAATTGTTGCTCTTGAATGGCGCGCAACGCTACCACACTAAAACCCGAGTAATTAACTCCGAGCATACCATCATCATTACTTTTACTGACTAGCTCAGGAAATAATTGCTGTACATCTTGAGCTACAAGTCCTAAAGTTTTTGATCTTGTTGTATCTGACTTGTAGACATACGTTGATGGCTTAAGAAGAGAAACTTTATCTAAAACGCCTGGCAAAGGCTTAATATCCGTTTTAAGTCGTCTATCGGAACTAACAGTGTAAACCCCTGTACTTGCATTTATAAAAGCTTTTAATGTGCCTCCATAATGAAACCTTAAGCCATAACCATGAGTAATATGCCAATCTTCATTAAGACTACCATCACTAAAACTCAGACCATTACCTACAGCTTGACCATCTTGATAAATAGTCAATCTTGCTGATGGATTACTAGTATTAATGCCTACCCTGCCATCCCCTGTAATTGTCATTCTATTTCCAGCTCCTTGATCGTTATTAAAATAAAAATTAACTTTACTATTTCGTTCACCACCAAATCCATTTTCTCCTACAGCTGCCATATGCCAAAATGCATCGCTTTCGGTATTTTTAAATTCCAATCTTGCGTAATCATTTCCTTCCTCTTCCAGTTTTAATAATGGCTTGTTTAGATTTGAATTCCCAATTAAATGTAAATTGGCCGTTGGATTAATCGTGCCAATACCTACATTACCATTAGGAATTAATGTTAACTTAGGAGAAGCACCAGTAACAAGATTAACCTTACCCGTAGTATTTCCACCACCTGTACCAAAGTCCATGTCATTATCGCCATTATAAATACCTGCATAGCCAATATAGCCATTGGAATTTTCAAAACTTAACCAATTATCAGAAGCTGAAGTTTCTAGAATTAAAGGATTAGTGGAGGTACTGGAAATGTGTAAATCTGCAATAGGGCTGGCTGTACCCAAACCTACATAACCCTCTTTTGTAATAATTAAACGATTTGTTCCATTAGTTCCTAATATAAGTGGGCCGTCTTCTTGATTGGAAATAGTTGCCGTAAATCCTAAACCTAAATCATTTACCAAGCCTACATACATACCATCATTTGAGGCATTTCCAGTATCATCTGTGGTATAAAGAGAGTTACTCTGATAACTATCCGCATGAACATGATGTATTGCATTAGGGTCTGTCAGGCCAACACCTACTTTACCACTATCAAAATAAATATCACTCTCGTTTTCAGACCACAAGGAACTTCCTCCCCCTCCACCAACTTCATCGGTACCGGCAACCCATTTATTTGTTGCTCCATCCCATTTAGCTACTTGACCATCTGCCGTACCTTCAAGTCCGCTTATATTCGTGCCATCACCTAAAAGTAATCCGCTTTCACTTGTAACATCAACATAATCATTTAAATCCACCGAGCCTGTACCATCTTCAATACTCAACACATCCCCAGTCATAACAAGAGCTTGATCATCCGTATCTACCAAACCACCAGCCGCCAATTCTGCTATTGCAGCTTGTGTGTCCGCTGCCGCAAGACCCGTTCCTGTATTGTCAAAGGGAACTTCGGATGCTTCTTGGTCATCTGTTCCTCCCGGGGGAATAATAGTAGAAAGATCTACACTAGCACCATCTGTAATTTGTAAGGTTGTACCTGATAGTGATAAATCCTGATCATCCGTATCTACCAAACCGCCAGCTGCCAGTTCAGCTATTGCCGCCTGTGTGTCCGCTGCCGCAAGACCCGTTCCCGTATTGTCAAAAAGAACTTCGGAAGCATTTTGGTCATCCGTACCTCCCGGGGGGATAATAGTAGAAAGATCTACACTAGCACCATCTGTAATTTGAAGGGTAGTACCCGAAAGTGATAAATCTTGATCATCCGTATCAACTAATCCGCCAGCCGCCAGTTCTGCTATTGCTGCCTGTGTATCCGCTGCCGCAAGACCCGTTCCCGTATTGTCGAAGGGCACTTCGAAAGCATTTTGATCATCCGTTCCTCCCGGGGGAATAATTGAAGATAAATTTATAGTAGATCCATCTGAAATACTTAAACTAGTTCCTGAAAGACTGATATCTTGTAACTCGTTTGTGGAATCCGTATCATCATCAGCACCTCCTATTCCAGCAATAACAAGTTCATCTAAAGCATCTTGAACATTAATTGCGGTTAGCCCTGATTCCGAATTATTAAACGGTACTTCTTGTGCATTTTGGGCTTCTCCACCACCAACAATCCTACTATCAACATAGGTCTTCACAGCTTTTTGTGTTGGTAAAATAGTACTACTGTTATCTAATAACGTTCCATCATCAGATATTTCATTCACAGCATTACCATCATTTAATGTAAACTCGCCAAAAACTCGTAAATCATCAGTAATACGGACTTCACCAATATTCTTATTCGCTATGGCATTACCGTCAACTATCCACTGATCACTACCTGAAGTTATCGCGTATGGCACCGCCATTAATTCGGTCGTGCCCAATTCTGAACCATTAAAAGAAACCGCTACAAACGAGGCTTCACCCCATGGTAAATTCTCATAATTACCACTAATGTTAATTCCACTACCAATTTGCAGACTAAAAACACCATTCATATCTGTCGAAATAAAATGACTTTCTTCATATTGAACAGGTGCGTTGATAGCGCCAAATTTTAAAGCTATACCGATTTCAACCGATTCTTCTACCAATAATTCATTATCGGCATTTCTTACCACCCCTTGATAATTGATGTAATTTTTCTGCTGTGCATTTAGTATAAAAGAGCCACACATCATGGCAACTATTACCAGTACTGAAACGTAATTTCTTTTCATAGTTCTATTTTTTAATCAGTTTATATTCTTTGATTTCCGTTCTTTCTGCTATGTATAATCTTAATACGTAGACCCCATTGGCATGTGTAGTCATGTCAATTTCATTTTCGGTAGTTCCAGTATCAAATAACTGCGATGATACTTTTTGTCCGTTTATGGCAAAGAGCTCCATACCGTCAATACTATGTTCAGGAGAAGTAACCGTAACACTTTCCATAACAGGGTTGGGGTATACCAGTATTTCTATATCATCTTCTTCAAGACTTAACGGTATAATCAAAAGACCATAACCTGTCCAAAATCCTTGATCGATAGCACCATCCCCAGCTATTAAACCAACTAAAGGTTCACCTACTGTAAACCCTAAAGAAATATCAGCATTACCTAAGGTATTTCCTTGGCTTGCAACCACACTTCGGTCTATAGATTGCGCAATGGAGCATATACTGTAGAAAGAGCATGTAAATAGAAGTAGTTGTCTTTTCATTTTAGTTCAGTTTTAATTTAATGTTTGACAATCGTATTAGGTTAACATTGTTCTGAACTATTTTTATAAATACATCACATTCATCTTAACCGATAACTAAAACAAAAAAAAGTGGATAGAAGCATTGCTTCTATCCACTTTCCATATATGAGATTTATATATTCTATTCCACCACTATAAACTCTGATCGCCTATTTAATTGGTGGCTTTCTTTGCTACAAGGCACATTGTTGCTACAGTCGTTTACCAACGCTGTCTCACCATATCCTTCATACGTAATACGGTCACTGGATATGCCTTTTTTAATTAAATAATCTGCAGTTGCCTTAGCCCTCTTTGCTGAAAGGTTTTTATTGTACACATCATTCGCACGAGAATCTGTATGTGAGCGTACCTGTACCTTAACAGATGGAAATTCATTTAAATAAACCAATACCTTATTAATACTGACACTTGCATCTTCTCGTATAAAATACTCGTCAAAGTCGAAGTAAATTGGATCTATGTTCAAGTATTTAGCAAGGTCTGTGCCCACTGGTGCAGATTTGTCAATCTGCGTTAAAATAATTTCTATATCATTGAAATCTTTACCTTTTTCCGTAACTACGATTTTTTCGCCTTCTTCGTAATCTTTTTTGAAAGCCAAAATCTTATAGTTGCCTTTTGCACAATTGCCTTCAGTGGTAAACATTCCAGTACCATTGGTATTTGAACTAGATACTAATTCATTCTTACTATTGTATACGTTAATATCCGCATCTTTTAAAGGTTCACCTGTTTTTCCATCTCTAACCACCCCTGTAAGTTCTGTACTACATTGTAGATCTGAAGGTCTTGTTTCTGTAAAACTATAGATATCATCACTACCAACACCACCCTCTCTACTAGATGCAAAATATCCTTTTTTTAACTTTTGGTCCATAATGAATGAAAAATCATCTTGCACACTATTTACAGGTTCCCCAACATTTAAAATATATAAGGCATCCATATCATCAATTTTGGTGGCAAATATATCTAGACCACCTAGTCCTGGGTGCCCGTCAGATGCAAAATATAGTACCTCATCTTCGGTAATAAAAGGAAATGTTTCTCGACTTTCTGTATTTATTTCATTGCCTAAATTTTTGGGTGTTCCAAAAGTGCCGTCCTCGTTGATATCAACAACAAAAATATCCGATTGCCCATAAGTTCCTGGCATATCACTAGCAAAGTAAAGTTTTCTCTCATCATTGCTTAAAGTAGGGTGTGCTACCGAATAATTCTCGCTGTTGAAAGGAAGTTCCATAATATCTTCCCATTCGCCATCATTTAAAGTTGCCCTATAGATCTTTAATCTACTTAGACCTTCTTTATCCCTAAGAAAATTTCCATTTTTAGAATTGTTTCTTGTAAAGTAAACAGTTGAACCATCTTTTGTAAAAGCAGTAGAACTCTCATGGGTCTTTTTATTCAATTTTTTGGACAACCTTTCAGCAACACTAAATTCACCATTCTCGGTTACTTTGGTAGTATACAAATTTGTAAATGGCTTATTATTCCATTTATGAACACTTTTTAAAATTCTACCGGTATCTCTCGCCGTAGAAAAAATTAATTGTTCTCCGAAAAAGGACGGGGCAAAATCAGCAGAAGCAGAATTCACGGGAATATTCTTTATATCATATCTTTGACTATTTTCCTTTATTTTATCTAAATAGTCTTTATTTTCCTGGAATTTAAAAGCTCTTATATCTCCTCTTTTTTGTTCTGCGAACTTTTGCATCCAAACGTTAGATAGTTCGTAGTTCCCACTTGATTTTAAGGTCTGAGCATATTTATACAAATATTCAGTATCCACATTTATCTGTGGCTCTGCAAATAATTGCTCATACCAATATGCTGAGGCATTATAATCTCCTTTTTGATAATATGCATCTCCCAAATTCTTATGAATCTCTTCTGAAGTATAACCTTCTTTTACCAATTCCTCGTAAGATTCAATGGCTTCTGCATAAGCATAACTATTAAAATCCGCTTTGGCCCTTTTTGTTTTCTTATCCTGTGCATTAAGCATACTGCCAAATGATAATGCTATGACTAGTAAACACTTTATATTATTTATTCTATACTTCATAATTAATAGGTTTAAAAGAATCTTGGTGCCAATATATTTTTATAGCGGGTTAAAAATTCAAATCTTAGAAAGATTTCAAATGACCCATCGTTAAACGATGTACTTCCCAATTCGGTAATTTCACGGTCATATGCAAGACCTAACATTAATTTTTCGTTCAACTGAAATCCTACAAGTGCACTCATGGCTGCATCCCATCTATATGCCGCACCCAAGGAGAATGTATCATTAAGTAAAACGGTTGCAGAAAGATCAGCTTGCAATGGCGCACCTTCTACAGCCTTAAAAAGTAATGCCGGTTTTAATTTTAAATCAGGATTAATATCAAAAACATAGCCTGTTATCAAATACCAATTCATTCTTTCTTGAGCTATATAAGAATTACTATTTCCACCAGAATCAAAATGCTCCGTTTCTAGAAAATTCGGTATTGAAAGTCCTGCATAAAACTGTTCCGTATGGTAATAAACTCCGGCTCCAAAGTTAGGTGAGAACTTGTTATCTATATTGGTTTGCCCAACGGCTGCATTAGATCTATCATAATTTCTTAGTCTATTAAAGTCTATGTTCAAAAAATGACCGCCCGCCTTTAACCCAAAAGATAGTTTACCTTCTTCGGATGTTGGTACGGTATAAGAAAATACCGCATCAAAATAAGTATCTTGGTTTGTACCGTTTCCTATTTCATCGTTTACGATAGACAACCCAAGTCCTACCCTATCAGAAATAGGGCTATTTATATTCAAGGTCTGCGTTGTTGGTGCACCGTCTAACCCTACCCATTGTGATCGATGTAAGGCTGCAATACTAAGAACTCCTCTTGACCCTGCATATGCCGGGTTCACAGCAACGGTATTATACATGTACTGTGTATATTGGGCATCTTGTTGCCCCCTTATCGTCCAAAAGGATGCTACAAGTAAAAATAAAGTTATAAATAGATTCTTCATAGTTAATTTATTGTTGGGGGTTCTTTCTTTTATCTGTTAATATATAAGTAACCGTTCATTGATTTAGACTGTTGGTCATTGGCGTAATCAATTATATAGTAGTATACACCAACTGGTAATTCATCATTCTTTTTCACCGTTACCCTACCATTGGAAATACCTCTAAATGCATTACCATTGTTATCATATCCGTTAGTTTCAAAAACCAGCACACCCCATCTATTATATATTCTCACTGTATTATTTGGGAATGATTCTATATTATTGATTGTAAAGACACCACCGTTAGTGTTTGGATTCACAAGGTCACTTTCAATGCTAATATCACACGCCGTACCTTGTGGTGGAGTACCGCCAATAGAGCTACACCCATCAAGTGGATCGGTACTGTCCTCTATTTCTTGGCCATCATTGATGCCATCACCATCAGTATCCTCGTTTTCAGGATCAGTACCCAAAGAATTTTCTTCATCGGTAGTCAATCCGTCATTATCACAATCAGAAGTTCCAATAGGGGTTCCATTTATAGAATCACAAGCATCTAAAGGATCTGTATTATCCAAAACTTCTTGACCATCTGTAATTCCATCACCATCGGTATCGGGATTGTTTGGATCTGTACCCAAGTCTACTTCCTCACCATCGGTTAAACCATCGTTATCCGTATCAGGGTTATTAGGATCGGTTCCTAATGTCACTTCCTCTTCTGTGGTCAATCCGTCATTATCACAATCACTTGCTCCCAAAGGCATACCATCAACATGGTCACAATCATTTAAAGGATCGGTATTATCAACCAAAACTTCTTCTCCATCAACAATACCATCACCATCAGAGTCAGGATTATTAGGATCTGTTCCCAAATCACTTTCCTCGTTATTGGTAAGTCCATCATTATCAGAATCCTCAGATATCGTAACCGTACCATTACCAGAATTACCAGAAGCATCGGTAACAATTAATTCTATAACATCCTCATCAGTAAGAACAGGGAAATTACCAGATGTAGGGGTTGCCATACCCGTATCTAAACTCCATTCGCCATTAGCATCCGCAATTACGCTATAGGTTACATCCGTTAATCCATCACCATCCGTATCTAGTTCAATAACAAGAGGTTCATTGGCACTTGCATTACCTGTCAATACCGGATCAATATCGAATGTACTAAAGCTATCAGCTACTGGTGCGGTGTTATCAAGAATTACAGTTTCGGAATCAACAGCATTATTGCCCGGTATGTCAGACACTTCTGCATTTACTAAAATAGATCCATTTGTCAATGTCGAAATATCTGCATCGCTAGCAGTCCATACTCCAGATATTACAGTTGCGGTTGATGTAACTGTATTTACACCGTCACTAAAAGTAATTGTAACAATCTGATTATCTTCAACTCCGGTGGTTGTACCTGTTATAACAACATCATTATCTTCAACTGCATTAACAATATCATCTATTTCTATAGGTGTATCAATATCGATACCAATTACTACATCATGAACGATGTCTCTAGTAACCGCCACTGCAGGATTACCAGCTAGGTCTCTCACATTGGCTGTAATAATCTCATTTACATTCAATAACTGTGCATCTGTTGCCGGAATATCCAAGCTCCAAGTTCCTCCTGTTACGACTGTGTTGTACGACTGTCCGTTCAAGGATACTGTTACGATCTGTCCGTCTTCCGCATCCGTAGTACCGCTGATCGTTACATCGTTATCATCTTCAACCGCATTTATGATGTCATCGTTAGATACTACATCTATAGTAATGGTAGGTGCCGTAACATCATGCGTTATTTCACGTGTAGCTTGCGGTGCAGGGTTACCTGCTATATTAAATACATCAGCAGTAATTGTTTCATTTACATCCAATACCTGGGCATCTGCTGCAGGTAGATCAAAACTCCAGGTACCTCCTGTTACGATTGCAGTGTACGACTGTCCGTTCAAGGTTATTGTAGCGATCTGCCCGTCCTCGGCATCCGTAGTACCATTGATCGTTACATCGGTATCATCTTCAACTGCATTGATTATATCATCGGTAGATACCACATTTATAGTAATGGTAGGTGCCGTTACATCATGTTCAATGTCCCTTGTTGCCTGTGTGGCAGGGTTACCAGCTACATCACTTACATCTGCAGTTATCGTTTCGGTTGGGTCCAAAGCCTGAGCATCGGCAGCTGGTAGATCAAAGGTCCATGTACCTCCAGTTACACTTGCTGTGTAAGTCTGTCCGTTCAACACTATTGTCACAATTTGCCCGTCCTCTGCTCCAGTGGTCGTACCATTTATAGTAACGTCGCTATCATCTTCCACTGCATTGATATTATCATCGGTAGATACCACATCTATGGTTATCGTCGGTGCAGTTATGTCATGTTCGATATCCCTAGATGCCTGAGTGGCAGGGTTACCGGCTACATCGCTTACATCTGCCGTAATGGTTTCGGTTGGGTCCAATGCCTGAGCGTCTGTTGCAGGTAGATCAAAACTCCAAGTACCGCCAGTTACACTTGCTGTGTAGGTCTGACCGTTTAAGATTACAGTCACAATTTGACCGTCCTCTGCATCGGTAGTACCACTGATCGTTACATCACTATCATCCTCTACCGCATTGATGATATCATCTGTAGATACCACATCTATGGTAATGATCGGTGCAATAACATCATGTTGAATTTCCCTAGTTGCCTGTGTGGCAGGGTTACCGGCAACATCAATTACGTCAGCAGTAATGATTTCCGTTGGGTCCAATGCCTGAACATCTACAACTGGTACATTTAGACTCCAAGTACCACCCGTTACCGTGGTCGTATATGTCTGTCCATTCAAGGTTACCGTCACGGTCTGTCCGTCTTCCGCATCTGTAGTTCCGTTAATCGTTACATCACTATTCTCTTCGAATGCATTTATGATGTCGTCCGTAGACACTACATTTATAGCTATTGTAGGTGGAGCCACGTCGTGCTCGATATCCCTTGTTGCCTGTGTGGCAGGGTTACCTGCTACATCGCTTACATCTGCCGTAATGGTTTCGGTTGGATCCAATGCCTGAGCATCCGCCGCAGGTAAATCAAAGCTCCAAGTACCGCTAGTCACAACAGCAGTGTAGGTTTGTCCGTTCAAGGTTACCGTTACGGTTTGCCCGTCCTCGGCTCCGGTGGTAGTACCACTAATAGTCACGTCACTATCATCTTCTACAGCATTGATAATATCATCGGTAGATACTACATCTATAGTAATGGTCGGCTCTGTAACATCATGTTCGATATCCCTGGTCGCCTGTGTGGCAGGGTTACCTGCTACATCACTTACATCTGCAGTGATCGTTTCGGTTGGATCTAAAGCCTGAGCGTCTGCTGCAGGTAGATCAAAACTCCAAGTACCGCCAGTTACACTTGCTGTGTATGTCTGTCCGTTCAACACTATTGTCACAATTTGTCCGTCCTCGGCATCTGTAGTTCCACTAATGGTCACATCGCTATCATCTTCAAACGCATTTATGATGTCATCTGTAGAAACCACATCAATACTAATGGTAGGTGCAGTTACGTCATGTTCTATGTCTCTAGTTGCCTGAGTGGCAGGGTTGCCCCCTACATCGTTTACATCCGCAGTGATCGTTTCGGTTGGGTCTAAAGCCTGTGCGTCTGCCGCAGGAAGATCAAAGCTCCAAGTACCGCCAGTTACACTTGCTGTGTATGTCTGACCGTTCAAGGTTACCGTCACAGTTTGCCCGTCCTCTGCATCTGTAGTACCACTGATCGTTACATCGCTATCATCTTCAACCGCATTGATGATATCATCGGTAGATACCACATCTATAGCAATGGTAGGTGCAGTTACATCATGTTCGATATCCCTAGTTGCCTGAGTGGCAGGGTTGCCCGCTACATCGCTTACATCTGCAGTGATCGTTTCATTAGCTCCCAATGCCTGTGTATTTGTAGCAGGAAGATTAAAGCTCCATGCACCGCCCGAGACAACGGCTGTGTATGTCTGACCGTTCAAAGTTACTGTTACCGTCTGGCCATCCTCGGTCCCTGTAGTTGTACCACTAATGGTTACATCGCTATCATCTTCAACCGCATTGATGATATCATCGGTAGATACCACATCTATAGCAATGGTAGGTGCAGTTACATCATGCTCGATATCCCTAGTTGCCTGTGTGGCAGGGTTACCTGCTACATCGCTTACATCTGCAGTTATCGTTTCGGTTGGATCCAATGCCTGAGCATCGGCCGCAGGTAGATCAAAGCTCCAAGTACCTCCTGTAACAGTAGACGTATAGGTTTGTCCGTTCAAAATTACGGTTACTGTCTGACCATTTTCGGCACCAGTGGTCGTACCACTTATAGTCACGTCACTATCATCTTCTACAGCATTGATAATATCATCGTTAGATACTACATCTATAGTAATGGTCGGCGCTGTAACATCATGCTCGATATCCCTAGTTGCCTGTGTGGCAGGGTTACCTGCTACATCGCTTACATCTGCAGTTATCGTTTCGGTTGGATCTAATGCCTGAGCATCCGCCGCAGGTAGATCAAAGCTCCATGTACCACTAGTTACACTTGCCGTGTATGTCTGACCGTTCAAGGTTACCGTTACGATCTGCCCATCCTCGGCACCTGTAGTAGTTCCACTGATCGTTACATCACTGTCATCCTCTACCGCATTGATAATATCATCTGCAGAAACAACATTTATAGCTATAGTTGGGGCAATAGCATCATGCTCAATATCCCTGGTCGCCTGTATGGCAGGGTTACCAGCATCGTTGCTCACATCAGCCGTTATTGTATGTGTAGTACCCAATGCTTGAATATCCGCAGCAGGCACATCTAATGTCCAAACACCGCCAGTTACCGTAGTTGTATATGTTTGCCCGTTCAGCACTACAGTTACCGTCTGCCCGTCTTCAACATCTGTTGTTGTTCCGTTTATGGTAACATCATTATCATCTTCAACTGCATTTATGATGTCATCTACAGCTACAACATTTATTGTTATAGTTGGTATCGTAACATCATGTTCAATGTCCCTTGTTGCCTGTGTGGCAGGGTTACCTGCTACATCATTTACATCTGCAGTAACGGTTTCCGTAGGATCCAATGCCTGTGCATCTGCCGCAGGCACATCTAAAGTCCATGTTCCACTAGTTACGGTTGTGGTATATGTTTCTCCGTTCAATACTAGTGTAACGGTTTGCCCGTCCTCGGCAGTTGTTGTACCGTTTATTGTTACATCGGTATCATCTTCCAAAGCATTAATAACATCATCATTAGCCACTACACCAATTGTAATGGTTGGCGGCGTAATATCATGAATAATATCACGAGTAGCCTGGGTTGCCGGATTACCAGCAAAATCACTTACATCTGCAGTAATGGTTTCTGTAGGATCCAGTGCTTGTGCATCAGTTGCAGGCACGTCTAAAGACCATACACCACCAATTACCGTAGTTGTATACGTTTCTCCGTTCAATACTACTGTTACCGTTTGGCCATCCTCAGCTCCAGTAGTCGTTCCACTTATAGTAACATCACTATCATCTTCAAGAGCATTAATGATATCATCGTTAGATACCACGTCTATGGTTATTGTAGGTGCGGTATCATCATGCTCAATATCTCTGGTTGCCTGTGTTGCCGGGTTTCCTGCCAGATCACTAACATCTGCAGTGATTGTTTCCGTAGCATCTAAAGACTGTGCATCCACTGCCGGAATATCCAGCGACCACACACCAACCGTTACCGTGGTTGTATATGTTTGTCCGTTCAAGGTTACTGTTACCGTCTGACCGTCTTCAGCCCCTGTGGTTGTTCCACTAATGGTAACGTCACTATCATCTTCAACCGCATTGATAATATCATCGGTAGAAACTACATCTATTGTAATAGTCGGTGCAGTTACATCAATAGTCAGTAAAGCAACATCAGACGTTAACGGAGAACATACAAAAGTTAAATCTGTAATTATCACCCTATACTCAAATCCGTCTTGAGCTACGTTAGCACCGGTCAAGGTTAATGTCTCCGTTGTACTACCCGTGTAAATATCCGTTCCATTCGCATCATCTATAGCTTCAAAACCTCCACCTGATTGATCATCTACCTCCCATTGATATGCCAAGGAAATTCCAGATGCCGTTACGGTAAATGTTTCTGGTGAACTGCCATTGGTTAAAACATCTTGTGGTTGTTCAGCACTTGATGCAATTGTAGGCGTCTCCCCTGGTTGTTGAAAGTCGAAATCAGTATTAGTAGCACTATCCACATTATTTGGCGTAGTATATCCGTCAACCACATTGGTTCCGGTCACAACCCCATCATTATCTACCACAAGCGCACCATCTCCTAAAACTCCGTCTGAATCATCATCTGTAAAACCTGCCTCTATAACATCATTACATAAATCTCCATCCGCATCCAACTCTAAGTAATCAGCAATACCATCTGGTGTTGCCTCAGAATCCAGCACTGTATAATTCACTGAACCACTATTTTGTTGACCACTAGCCTGAACAGAATTTGGAACACCATCCGTACCCACAGCTCCGTCTAACCTTCCACTGGTAAAGGATTGACCACTGCCAGATTCTACCACATCATAAATACCATCATTATCAACATCCAAATCAAAATGGTTTGGAACACCGTCACCGTCGGTATCAAAACTATCAATAATACCGTCTCCATTATCATCTACACCTAAATCAGGATCAAGATAATTGAGTACCCCATCTGCATCTGCATCTGCACTTGGATCTAAACCGGACGGACTTTCTTCCGTATCCAGTATACCATCATTATCATCATCTAAATCAACAGAATCCGCAATGCCATCCAAATCATTATCATCTATACCGTCTTCTCTGTAATCTACTTCTGAAGTGGTAATCACCGCGTTGTTCGGTAGATCAGATGCCCCATTGTCTTGATCATCATTAGAATCGAACGGTAAACCTGTAGTATCTACATCATCATAATCATCAAACAAACCATCATGATCATTATCCAAATTGTTGGACGCCGTTGTAAAACCAGCTTCTTCAGTATCCGAAAGTCCGTCGCCATCGGTATCCAAATCCAGATAATCCGGAATTCCGTCACCGTCTGTATCTACCGGGGAAACACCTTCATCCCCTGCTCCTTCATATTCGTCACCTAAACCATCGCCATCAGTATCATCATTGCCATTGCCATCTGTATTTGCATTTCTAGCTACGTAACCACTTGTAGTTTGTGCTTCTACATTATCTGGAATACCATCGTTATCAGAGTCAATATCCAAATGATCTTCTATACCATCATGATCACTATCTATACCTTCATTTATAGTATATACCGGTGCAGACCCAGGACCCGATTGCGTTCCGGAAGGAGAACCGGCAGAGTTAGCAGCCGAAGTACTATTCGATGAAGTGAACAAACCGTTGATATCACAAGTTTGAAACAAAATAGAACCTAAATAATCATTTGATGAAAATCCTGGTTGTAGTTCACCCGAAAATGTTACTGTGAAATTGGTAGTTTCATAATAATTGAAATATACAGCCAATCTTGGTCCAAAATCTACACCTGACCATGTTTGTGGCGGTCCTTCAAATGTTGTGGTACCCGTTGCCAAATTCTCTGAAATATTCAACAAAGTATTACCATCAACAGCATATAACCCAGGTCTTGCAAGTGTAACGCTTTCTTCAGTATTAGCTCCATCAATATCATAAATAACACCTCCGAAACGAATAAGGTTTACCTGAAAATCCGTGCCCGTAGCCACCAACCTAATATTAAAGGTCATACTACCAACATCACCGACACCACCACCTACATCAAAACTAGGTTGCCAAGCGTCATTGCTGCCAAAACCACCATTATCAATAGAAGTTAAGGTTGCATTGTCAATATCGGTTATAGCTACAATTGCATCTAACACCCCAAGAGATGAAGTTACCACTGTAGAGAAACGATACTCTGCACCAACTGTACCCGGACCACTACCGGTAGAAGATATATAAGAACCACCTACAAAGGAACCGGGGGGAATACCACAATCATCTCCTTTGGTATCCGTAGGTTCAAAACCTAAAGATTCCACATAATCTAAAATACCATCATTGTCATTATCCTTATCTACACTATTATTAACACCGTCACCATCCGTATCTATAGGAGTCAAGTGCACATTGGCATCCCTAAAATCTACTTCACTCGTAAAAGGATCTTGATCATTAGGAAAATCATTAACATTTTGGTTGTTATTTGTTGCCCCGTTAGTATCTTCAATACCATTTGACCCCGTAATAACCAAATCAAAAGCATCATCTAGACCATCATTGTCAGCATCTGTACCTGACGGTGTAGTATCCGCAATATTATCTCCATCTATATCATATGCTTCAACCGTATCACTAACACCATCATTATCTGAATCAGTATCCCTAAAATCTGGACTACCTTGACCATCGGAATTTTCAGGTTCATTAATGGATTGTCCAGAACCGGCTGGCGGAACTTCATAATTATCAGCTAAACCATTTCCGTCTGAATCTGTACCAGGTGATTGGTAACCAGAAGTGGATTGCCATTCAATATTATCTATAATACCATCATTATCACTATCCAAATCTAAATAATCCAGATGTACATCTCCATCTGTGTTTACCGGTGAATTGGTAAAACTTCCTCCTTGATCTACATCAAATGCATCATCAATACCATCATTATCCGTATCATCACCGGAAGCTTGAACCAAACCAGCATCGGGCTGTGATTCTACTAAATCTTTTATACCATCATTATCTGAATCTATATCCAAAAAGTTTGGACCGCCTTGATTATCGCTATTCAAAGGAGTGGCAGAAACACCTGCTCCATCAGTACCACCATCTTCAGCAACATCTGGAATACCATTAGAACCATGATTACTTTCACCAGGATCTATAGACCCGTTTCCGTCAAGATCTAGACTACCATTGCCTGTTTCCACAACGTCAGGTATACCATCATTGTCACTATCCAGGTCTTCATTATTAGGAATGCCATCACCATCAAAATCACCGGTACCTTCTACAGCATCAAGTATACCGTCATTATCATCATCTTCATCGTTACTGTTAC
Organism: Maribacter sp. 1_2014MBL_MicDiv; assembly: GCF_001865655.1. Lineage (NCBI taxonomy): Bacteria > Pseudomonadati > Bacteroidota > Flavobacteriia > Flavobacteriales > Flavobacteriaceae > Maribacter > Maribacter sp. 1_2014MBL_MicDiv. The sequence continues at coordinate 3,344,491 of NZ_CP011318.1, read as the reverse complement.
ATATTCCGTCTCCATCAGTATCAATACCGTCATTTGCCGGATCAAAATTAGCTCCTGCAGAAAAATCATTGCTTGCCGTTGCCCCACAATCATCACAACCGTCACCATCCAAATCTTGACAAACCGAAGGATCTAATGGATCGGTATCCGAGCCATCAAGAACCCCATCATTATCATCGTCGGTATCACCAGAATCACACAAACCGTCACCATCAGTATCCGTACCATCATTTGCAGGGTCAAAATTAGCACCCGCAGAAAAATCATTGCTTGCCGTAGCGGAACAATCATCACAACCATCACCGTCCAAATCTTGACAAATTGATGGGTTTAATGGTGCATCATCATTAACATCTAAAACACCATCATTATCATCATCGTCATCACCAGAATCACACAAACCATCACCATCAGTATCCGTACCATCATTGGCAGGGTCAAAATTAGCTCCCGGAGAAAAATCGGTACTTGAGGTGCCGGAACAATCATCACAACCATCGTTGTCTAAATCTTGACAGATTGATGGGTTTAATGGTGCAGTATCTGAACCATCTGCCACACCATCATTATCATCGTCTAAATCCGAAGAGTCACAAATACCATCGCCATCAGTATCTACACCATCATTGGCAGGGTCAAAATTATTACCTGCAGTAAAATCATTACTTGCAGTAGCTGAACAATCATCGCAACCATCGCTGTCCAAATCTTGACAAATAGAAGGATCAAGAGGTGCAGTATCTGAACCATCTTCTACACCGTCATTATCATCATCAGGGTCACTAGAATCACAAATTCCGTCACCATCAGTATCTACACCATCATTGGCAGGGTCAAAGTTTGCTCCTGCAGTAAAATCATTGTTTGCCGTTGCAGAACAATCATCACAACCATCACCGTCCAAATCTTGACAACTGCTTGGATCTAACGGTGCATTATCATCACCATCTAGAACACCATCATTGTCATCATCAGTATCACCAGAATTACAAATTCCGTCACCATCGGTATCTATACCGTCATTTGATAGATCAAAATTATTGCCCACAGAAAAATCATTACTTGCCGTTGCCGAACAATCATCACAACCGTCACCGTCCAAATCTTGACAACTACTTGGATCTAATGGTGCATTATCATTTACATCAAGTACGCCATCATTATCATCATCGTCATCACCAGAATCACAAATTCCATCTCCATCAGTATCGGTACCGTCATTGGCAGTATCAAAATTAGGTCCTGCAGAAAAATTATTGTTTGCCGTGGCAGAACAATCATCACAACCATCGTTATCCAAATCTTGACAACTACTAGGATCTAATGGTGCATTATCATTTACATCAAGAACACCATCATTATCATCATCGTCATCACCAGAATCACAAGTACCATCTCCATCAGTATCGGTACCGTCATTGGCAGGATCAAAATTAGCACCTGCAGTAAAATCAGTGCTTGCCGTAGCCGAACAATCATCACAACCATCGTTATCCAAGTCTTGACAACTACTAGGATCTAAAGGTGCATTATCAGCTCCATCCAAAACGCCATCGTTATCATCATCATCATCACCAGAGTCACAAATTCCGTCACCATCAGTATCTATACCATCATTTGATGGATCAAAATTATTACCTACGGAAAAATCGGTACTTGACGTAGCGGAACAATCATCACAACCATCGCCGTCTGCATCTTGACAAACACTTGGGTCTAAAGGTGCATTATCAGCTCCATCTAAAACACCGTCATTGTCATCATCAGGATCGCCAGCATCACATAATCCATCTCCATCTGTATCAAGTCCATCATTTGATGGGTCAAAATTATTACCTGCAGAAAAGTCTGTACTTGACGTAGCGGAACAATCATCACAACCATCGTTATCCAAATCTTGACAACTACTAGGATCTAAGGGGGCATTATCATTAACATCTAAAACTCCGTCATTATCATCATCAGTATCACCAGTATCACAAATTCCGTCACCATCTGTATCAAGTCCATCGTTTGCAGGGTCAAAATTAGCACCGGCAGAAAAATCGGTATTAGGCGTTGCCGAACAATCATCACAACCATCACCATCCGCATCTTGACAACTACTAGGATCTAAAGGTGCATTATCATTTACATCTAAAACTCCGTCATTATCATCATCTGTATCACCGCTATCACACAATCCGTCACCATCGGTATCCGTTCCGTCATTGGCCGGATCAAAATTATTGCCCACAGAAAAATCCGTACTTGCGTTAGCGGAACAATCATCGCAGCCATCGCTATCCAAATCTTGACAACTACTTGGATCTAATGGTGCATTATCATCACCATCTAAAACTCCGTCATTATCATCATCTGGATCACCAGCATCACATAATCCATCACCATCCGTATCTGTACCGTCATTTGCAGGATCAAAGTTAGCGCCTACAGAAAAATCATTATTAGCTGTAGCAGAACAATCATCACAACCATCGTTATCCAAATCTTGACAGCTACTTGGATCAAAAGGTGCATTATCATCACCATCTAGGACACCATCGTTATCATCATCGTCATCACTAGAATCTGGCGTACCATCACCATCGGTATCCGGATCATTGGTTACCGTAATATTAACCGTTGCGGTTTCACAAACATCTGGGTCCGGATCGGTATTACATACCTCGTAAATTACTGATACTGTTGACCCATTCTCTGTCAATAAAGGGGTATATGCCAATTCACCAGTAAGAGCATCTAAAATTGCCGTACCGCCTGCAGTACCACCAACTCTGGTTATTGCAGTTGTACCTTGATTATTAGCGTCATTATTTGGCAAATAATCATCATTACTTAAAATATTAATATTTGTAGCTACGCCTAAGGTAGCATTGGCACTTTCATCTTGAGCCGTTGGTGCATACGGATTTGGATCCGTGGCATCTAAATGACCATCACCATCACTATCTATATCTAAATGATTGGGCAAACCATCATTATCTACATCATAAGCGTCAGGAACTCCATTGCCATCTGCATCTGTATATATTGTAGTGGTACCATCACCGGTATTTCCTACATCTTGGCTTACATCCTTAAAGTTTAAGATTCCATCACCGTCTTCATCACCAAAAGGATCAAGACCCGCATATTCATCTACATCTAAAATGGTATCATTATCATCATCCGTATCATTGTTATCCGTTGTACCATCACCGTCACTATCTCTTGGATCTCTCCAATCTCTTTCTCCACCAGCTGGGTCATCATCTGGAAAAGTATTTGGAGTTTGGTTATTGTTCGTTGCTGCATCTGGGTCATCCAATCCGCCAGCATTCTGATCAAAAATATCATCAATACCATCTAAATCTGTATCATTACCTGACAATGTTATCTCCGGAATATCATCTCCATTGGTATCATATGCCTCTACCGTATCTGGTATTCCGTCATTATCACTATCTGGATCTAAAAAATCTGGAACATTATCCGATGTTACAAAAGCAGCATCCGTATTAACAGGTAGTAAGCCTTGGTTACCTGTTCCCTCATAATTATCATCTAATCCATCACCATCGGAATCGTTACCAGACGGTGCTACATAAGTACCTGTAGCTTGAGCTTCAATATTATCTGGAATACCATCATCGTCAGAATCCAAATCTAAATGATTAGGAAAGCTATCATTATCTTGACTAGCCTCATAAACGTCCGGTACACCATCAGAATTTGCATCTGTATAGTTGGTAACACTACCATCGGCATTTGCATTATATGTAGGAACCCCATCCCCAGAATTATCTAAAACATCTTGATAATTGGGTAGACCGTCACCATCAGCATCTCCATTGGGATCATTACCATTAGATTCAACAATATCCAAAATTCCGTCATTATCATCATCAATATCAACATTATCAAAAACACCATCACCGTCAGAATCACCAACACAAACAGAGTATAAAAATGTATTGATCTGATATTCACTTTGGTTAAGATCAAATTCTTTTACAAAACCTGGATTAGCATAGATATCGAATTCAATAAAATTTACATCATTGAACTCGAACATTAAATTACTTTCAGGACCGTTTGACTCAGATTCCGTACCTGTCGACAAAAGTGTTGGCGGCGTTGTGTCTATTGCAATATTTGTGGGAATATCAGTAGCCGTAAAACGTACGGAATTACTACAGTCTGTACCCACCGCTTCATTTTCTATAGGTACATTTGGATCAGCAGGAGCCGGGGTACCATCTATATCATTTATAATTATCCTAAAATCATTTACAGGTATCAAGGTCGTCTGATCCGCTTGTAAAAAACTAATTCTTATTCTTGAAGGTGCATTGGTATTACTGTTCGAAGGATTCAAATAAAAGAAATTATCTACAGTATTAGAATATGCAATCTGTCCATTACCTGGCGCACCGCCAATTTTTTGAACTCTTACAAAAGCCAATGCCGGTATAGTAGGTGAAGTAGCATTAAAATAGGCATCTTCAACGGTACCACTTGAAACACCCGTTATAGATACGCTTTCAAAATTCTGTCCATTGGCATCAATTGCAAAAAACAGCACAAGTGCAACCAGACAAGATTGTAAGTATGCAAGGCTTTTATATTTAGAATATGTATTTATCTTTAACAGATTAGCACATAGACTTAAAAGTCTACTAAACAAAAAATTAAATCTGTTCATTTTCGTCTTCTGTGAATTTCTCTGTCTTGTGAAGTAAGCGTGCATTAGTTTCATATTCCGCGAATTCTTTACTTAAAAGATTATTGTCTTAATTTTTACATGAACAAGTGTTCATTTAAAAATTAATGATAAATCAAAAATAACAATGGTTTTATAAGGGTATTATTATTTGTTGTCAAATAGCCCTTTCTGTATGTGAATCTAATATATAATGTATTTTCCTACAAAAGTATACAGACAATAATTATTGTTTTAGTGATCATTTCATATGAAACGGATAAAAATCAAATAATTTCTTACATATTTAAATGTTAAAATGAAATAAAATTATATTTATACTGTTAATTAAAAGAATAACGTTTGTTAATTACTTTTAAAATGTTTGTATTATGATGGCGAAGAGCGTGAAAAAGGATTTATTTTTCAAGGAAACCTTGAGATTGATTCATGAAAAAGGATTTAGAGCCACTACCATGAGAGATATTGCAGAACGCATGAACTTTGAGGTGGCTAACATTTATAATTATATAGACTCTAAAGATGCCCTTTTAGAAAATTATGTGATTGGGATTACGAAAGAATTTCAAACCTATATGGATAATATTATAGATTCAACTTTTTCACCAAAGGATAAGCTGAGAATGGTAATTTCCAAACACATACAGTTCACATTTGAAAAACCATACCAGCTGGCACTTATGGCAAATGAATGGAGAAATTTAAAGGAGCCTGCACTTAGTGAATATGTAGCCAAAAGATCAGACTATATTTCTAAAATTGCCTCTATTTTGGAAGACGGTGTAGAGAAAGGAGAATTTAGACCTATGAACATTGAAATTGCCACAAATAGTATAGTATCATCATTGAGATGGTCTTATAACAAGTATGTCGACAATAGCAATACAAGTATTAACCCTATTGAACTTGAAAAGCAGTTTATGGATTTCATTTTTAATGGTGTAAAAGCCTCTTAAACCTTCACTGATCTTCTAAAATTTTTAAATTTCCAGTTTACCCTAATTTTAATGAAAATAGCATGGTTTAACCTATTGCACATTTCATTTCTGCCAAATATTGTTGACCTTTATAAAGCAAATTGAACAACAATAGATATGACATCGGCAGAGGCAAAATTAAAGGAACGCGTAAAAGAACTAACCTGTTTATATGAGGTAACTTCTATTATCGTAAATGCAGATTATGATCAAATTGATGCATCTTTAGAAGCCATTGTTTATTGCTTAAAACGGGCATGGCAATTTGAGCAAGTAACCGAAGTTTTTCTAAAAGTTGGTGAATACACTGTACAAACAGACGACTTTAAGCCAGATATGGTCTGTTTATCTTCAAAAATAAAAGTCTTTAATAAGTTAGAGGGCGAGGTAATGGTTGGCTATCCTTCAGAAAAATATAGTATTGATGACTTTTTAATAGAGGAACAAACGTTGTTGAACAACGTTGCCTTAGATGTTGGCAATCTTATAGAACGTAAACAAATTCGTGACAGTGAAGCTCTTACAAGACGAAAAATGGAGCGAACCGATCGTTTGCACATATTAGGTGAGATTACAGCCGGTATAGCTCACGAATTAAATACCCCATTGGCCAATATACTTGGCTTTGCCGAACTTCTTACCGATAAAATGACGGATAAGCAGTCTGTAAGAGATCTTGAAAAAATCATGGACAGTGCCATTTTTAGTAGAGAAATCGTTAAAAAACTTATGTTCTTTGCTTGCGAAATGCCGCAGGAAATGAAAAGGGTTCAATTAATTCCTATTGTAACAAGCGTTATAAAATTACTAGCACCATCATTACGTGATAAAAAAATTAAACTAGTAACAACTTATGAAAATGAAGATCTGGTTTTACAGGCAGATACAGTACAATTGACCCAAGTATTGTTCAACCTAATTATGAACGCCATTTATTATTCCCCAGAAAATGGTATTATTTCAGTAAAGGTCCTAGATACAGAAAATCATATTCTTTTAAAAATTGCCGATCAAGGAGAAGGTATACCAAAAGAATTGGAAGATAAGGTTTTTGAACCCTTTTTCACTACCAAACCTATAGGTGAAGGTACTGGTTTAGGCCTTAGTGTAGTTCATGGTATTATTACGAGCCATAAAGGTACCATAGAGCATGAACAGAATACACCTAAAGGAACTATTTTTACGGTCAACTTTCCTAAATTGTAATTATGGATTTGCGCAAAGAGAACATACTCATAGTAGATGATGATATAGATATTCTAGAGCTTTTGCTAAGGCATTTACAAGCTATGGGATACCATACTTATAAGGCGGTGTCAGTTAAAGAGGCCTTGTTTATCTTAAAGGATACTTTTATAGATCTTATTATTACTGATATTCAAATGCCAGAAATTGATGGATTACAATTACTGAAGTTTGCAAATGAACATTACCCGGAGATTCCTAAATTAGTGGTAACCGGCTACCCTTCTGTAGAAGACTCCTTAGAAGTCATAAAATCTGGTGCTACAGACTATTTGACCAAACCTTTTACCAAATCCGAACTTAAAGAAGCTATAGAGAAAGCATTTGAACAAAATGCCCATAGAAAAAACAGCAACGTTTCCGCAGCCTCCCCTAACCTATATTCAGATATGGTAGGAGAATCAGTCGCTTTTAAAAAAGTGACGAATATTATAGAAAGGGTCAAAGACAACAAAGCTACCATTATAATTACCGGTGAAAGCGGAACCGGAAAAGAACTGGTTGCAAGGGCCATACATTATTCTGGTAAATTCTCCAGAGAACCTTTCATTGCAGTAAACTGTGGGGCTATTCCAGAAAACTTACAAGAAGCAGAACTGTTTGGATACATAAAAGGTGCCTTTACCGGTGCAAATGAAAATAGAAATGGTTTTTTTCAAGCTGCCAAGGGCGGTACACTCTTTTTAGACGAAATAGGCACTGCTTCACTGGCAGTACAGACCAAGTTATTGCGTGCCTTACAGGAAAAGGAAATTACACGGGTAGGATCTCAAAAAGTTGAAAAAGTAGATATAAGGATTATTGCCGCTACGAATGCCAATTTAAAAAATGAAATAAAAAACGGCTCATTTAGAGAAGACCTTTACTATAGGTTAACCGTTGTAGAAATCAACGTGCCACCACTTAGGGAAAGAAAATCCGATATTTCTATTTTAGCCGATAAGTTTATACGAAAATATGGCATAGAATTTAAGGACCGCCTTCTGCGTATTGCCCCTGAAGCGCTTCAAATTCTTGAAAGATATAATTGGCCCGGTAATATAAGGGAGCTCGAAAATATTATTCAACGCGCCGTAATAATGTCCGATGGTATTATTAAAGTAAAAGATTTGCCAGAAGCCTTAAAATATCAAATTGATTTTCCTGATAATGGGTTACGTCCACTTTATGAAATGGAAAAAGAATACATACAACGTGTATTGGTTCATACGAAAGGAAACAAAACCAAAGCCGCCCAAATTCTTCAGATCGATCGTAAAACTTTACGCGAAAAACTAAAATAAAACATCTCAGGGCATGCCCATGAGGCATTCAAAAAGAAACAAACTTTTAATTCGAGGCAAGCCTCAGAGTATTATACCCTTTGGCGGCGCCAATAAAATCGGGGAAATTCTACCCAATCGGGTAAATACTCCCCACTTCAGGTTTTATCAAAAATTATTTTTAAGATTATAAATTATTGATTATCAGTAATTTATATTACATATTTTCAAATAATCACTTTTAGGGCATACCCTTTGCATTTTCTATTGCGAACAATAAAGCTACTACCACTTGTTTGGTAATACGTAGTACAATTAAAAATGCAGTAGATGAAATACGGTAGTCTAGTTTTGGAAGAGAGCGAATTCATCGCTATTAAAAATCATCTAGAGAATAATCTTTCTATTGAAGATTATGCGCATAAAAACGCGTTAGAACTTCTAGCTCAAAATATGGGTATTGCCATGGTTTTGAATACTGCAGATATCCCTTTTGACATAGTAACTATTAATTCAACCATAAAAGTTACTGGAGCATCGGGCGTACATCAAACTTTTACCATAGTATCACCTGAGCAAAGCAATGCTAAACAGCACAAAGTTTCAGTAATCAGCAGTTTAGGTGCATCGGTAATAGGTCGCGCCGTCGGTGATAGAATTTCATTTGGGCTACCAGGTGAAATGATGTCCCTGGTCATAGAAAAAGTTATCCAACCAAACCAAGCCAACAAAATCACTCCTAAAGTTTCAACCATTTAAAAACAAATATTAATTAATTCTAAAATTATTCAGTTATGATAAAATATGCAATTGCCTTGTTATTTTCAGTAAGTATGTTAACCGCTCAAGACAACACTTCTACACAACCAGTGGTTCGTGTTGGTGATGTTTTTGAAATAGGAAAACCCGAATCGCACAAGTACAAACACATAGATTTTCCAAGAGAAAATTTTATAATCAAACGTGGTGGTATTGCCAACTATAGGCAGGCCCATGGCGAGAAAGTTGTAGTTACCTCAGTTAAGGAAAAAAAGGACGGTACTACACAAATTAAAATTAAGAGAAATGATGGTGGTCGTTTTTTTGGTAGTCATACAGTAGTAACTGCAGACTACAAAGACGCTATCAACTCAGGCGAATTACAAGTCCTTTAATTTTTTTTAGTTGGTTGATGTAATCCACTTGGCTTCTATAAATAGGTTGGCTGATTTATTAAGATAACACCAAGTGGATTCCTATTACGCAAAATGTACAATCATAATATAAACTCTATAACACTTATGTTCTCAAAATTAAAAACACAACAAAGAATGCATGCCATCTTTATTTTAGGCATCACTTTTTTGTTGGTTTTGGGTTCAAATAGATTGTACCAAAGACATTTTACTACGTTGCAAACAACGGTAAATACTGTGTACGAAGATAGGGTTAAGGTTCAAGATTTTATTTATCAGCTAAATAACATCTTCCATGAAAAAGAACTAAGACTTACAGCTCATGATTTTATTTTAAACCAAGAAGAAAATAAAAAAGTAGAAAATCTATTGAATGAAGTGGCACTTACAGAACTGACCACTACCGAATATAATACCTTAAATACCCTGACCGACAAATTTAAAAAGCTAAGAATATTGGAAAATAAAGAGCTACAATCCAATAACGATATTCAAAGCAGCATAAGGTCAACCTCATTAAAAACTCTTTCCGAAATAGATGATAATTTAAATATACTAGCAAAAATACAATTAGAAGAAAGCAAACAACTCACTCAACTTTCCAATAAAACTTTAGACAACAATATTCTAATGTCCAAACTGGCATTTGCCCTATTAATACTTATTGGCATTACCCTCTTGGCGTTAATTTTTTATCCTTTTAAAACTCAGACGGTTTTAGAATAACAAACAACAGTAAGAACACTTTAATACATCATAATATGAGCTCGATGAAAAATTATATGCGCAGCATATGCTCCACTTGTACGCACCATTCTTATTGTTCGATCACAAAAGATAAATATAACATTCATTCGTGCAGTGAATATGTTCATTTTATGGATTTCACCAACAAACCCATTACCGTGATATCCAATGAAACGTCTAGCAGTGAATTAAATAATGAATTAGTATTAAACTACATATAATGATAGCAAAAGTAGCTCCAAAAAAAGCACCTAAACAAGGTATGCTAGAAAATGTAATGCGACAGTTTGATAATGCCGCAGACATTATTGACCTTAATAAGAACATTAGAAAAATTCTTGAGGTTACCAACAATGAATTTGTTGTTCATTTTCCTGTACGAATGGACAATGGTGAAGTTGAGATCTTTACCGGTTACCGAGTGCAACATAACAACTCTCTTGGCCCATACAAAGGTGGGCTACGTTACCACCCAACAGTAGATATAGATGCTTCCAAGGCTTTAGCAATGTGGATGACCTGGAAAACTTCTTTAGCAGGTTTGCCTTATGGTGGAGCCAAAGGAGGAATACAGTTAGACCCCACGAAATATACAGATTCCGAATTGGAACGTATTACCAGAAGATTCACCTATGCCTTAGGCGACAATATTGGACCTGAGTTAGATATTCCTGCTCCAGACGTGAATACCAATTCGCAAACCATGGCATGGATACTTGATACCTACATGTCTACCAAATCACCAGCGGAACGCTCCACCAATATGCATGTAGTTACCGGTAAACCAATTGGTGCAGGCGGTTCTAAAGGAAGGGATAGAGCTACGGGCTACGGTGTTTTTCTAACTATAAAATTCTGGGCAAAAAATAACAATATTGACCTAAAGGACAAAAAATTCATTGTTCAAGGTTTTGGTAACGTAGGGTACTGGGCTGCGTATTTCTTAGAAAAAGAAGGCGCTATCTTAACTGCCGTACAAGACTCATATGGCTGTATTACCAATGAAGAAGGTATAAACGTAGACCAATTGCTGGCCTATAGCCAAGGTAACAAGGGAAGTATTTTAGGTTTCTCTAAAGCAAGAACCATTGATAGCGCAGACTTTTTCTCGTTAGATTGTGATATATGTATTCCTGCCGCATTGGGCAACCAGATAACGGCAAAGAACGCCAACAAGATTAAAGCGTATTTAATTGCTGAAGGTGCAAATGGACCGACCGATGTAGACGCCGAAAACATACTACTAAAAAAAGGGATTGAAATTATACCCGATATTCTTTGCAATTCTGGTGGTGTAATAGGTAGTTATTTTGAGTGGCTACAGAACCGTAATGGCGAAATATGGTCGATAGACGAGGTTATGGAGAAATTAGAAAAGAAAATGTCAGCCTCTTTCACCACGGTTGTCGAGACCTCTAAAAAGCGAAATGTGGATATGCGTACCGCCGCATTCATCATTGCTATTGAAAGATTGGAAGAAGCTTATGTACAACGAGGTATTTTTCCTTGATATACATAGTTGATCAACAAACAATAAAAAATTTTAATACGTAATACTGCCACAACGAGCGTGGTCGAAATTATTTGAAATAAGCTAGCCAATGTTCTCGGCTGCGCTTAGAATGGCAATGGACAAGCTATTAAAATTAAATGTACAACCATAAAACACAGCATATGAAGTACGGAAATCTGGTTATAGAAAAAAAAGAATTTGTAGTACTTAAAAGATTAATGAACCTATCTGGGTATTACAAAGATGACACCTTACGTAAATCTGTTAAAAAGCTGGCATCAGAACTAGAAACTGCTATTATTTTAGACGCTAACGATATGCACGAAGATGTAATACGGTTAAATACCCTGGTCACCATTGTTTCTGATAGCGGTTGGCACAAAAAGTTTAAACTGGTAATGCCTACGGACAGCGATATTAAGAACAATAAAATCTCAATTCTTACACCAATGGGTGCAGCAGTTATGGGATATAGTGAAGGTGATACCGTTCAATGGGAATTTCCGGTCGGGGAACAAAAACTTACTATTGAAAAAGTGGAGCAAGAAAACGAACATATTAACCTGAATATGGCATTATGACTACAACAAACCATTTTATGTGGATAAACAAAATTTAAACATTATGATTGCCTAAGACAAGTATACTAATCATGTATTGAATTTAATAAAAGAATATTAACAATAACTAAAACGTACAGTATGGAAAGCAGTATATTAATACCCACAGATTTCTCAAAAAATTCATGGAATGCCATGCTTTACGCTATAAAGCTGTTTGAAGATAGAAAGTGTAGCTTTTACATATTGCATGCCTATGCCAAAGAAACCTATGGTCTTGATAGTTTAAGCCTTCTTGATCCAGATGAAGCGTTCAATAAAACATCAGAAAACAATTCTAAAAAAGGTTTAAGAGAAACCATTGCCAGATTACATAGCTTAAACAAAAATACCAAGCATAGTTTCTATGCCGTATCTGAGTCTATGTCACTTTTAAGTGCAGTCAAAAACCTGAACAAGAAGATACAATTTGATTTACTTGTATTGGGAGCTAAAGGCTCGGCAAACAAAAACGAAGCAGCATATGGTCAACATACCTTGGAAATTTTAAAGAACGTAAAGGAAAATCCAATATTAATTGTTCCCGGCAATGTAGATTTCAATCAACCCAAAGAAATTGTATTGACCACTAATTTTAATACGAACATTAAAAAATCTGAAATTGAATATTTGGTTACTATTGCCAAACTAAGCAACGCAAGCATACAAGTACTTAGTTTAGAACAGCCGAGCAACCTAAGTTTTGGTCAAAAAAGGAACAAAGTAAAATTACGTAATCAGCTAAAAGACGTAGCCCATAGCTTTAACACCTTGCGCAATGTTAAAATGGCTATTGCATTAAATTGTTTTGTTGCTATAAGGCATTCAAATATGATCAGTTATGTAGACAAAAAACCGTCATTTTGGGAAAGATTTAGTTTTGGGAGACTATCATTGAACAACCTGGGCTATTATGCAGAAGTACCCGTACTGGCCATACATAGTAAATAATAAAATTACCTTAACAGTTTAACTTGTTGCTTTCACAAATAGTACCTTTGTAAGGTTGAAAGAACATGATAAATGAACGACGATTTTCATAAAATACTCTTTAATTATCTTACAGAAGCTGGACTAAGCACTACTGCCGCATCATATCTTAATTTAGCCATATTATTAATTGTTGCATTAGTGTTGGCTTGGTTTTTGGATCTTTTGATCTGGAAAGTTCTACGTTCAGTTTCATTAAGGCTAGCAAGAAAATCAAAAACCAATTTCGATAATTTTTTGGTAGCCAATAGGGTGCCCAGATACTTGGCTCATATTGTTCCGTTAAGCATATTAATAGAATTTGTACCCTTTGCCTTTATTGGTTTTGACTATGCCGCAGAAATTGTTTTAAAGTTTTTACATGTACTTTTTGTAGTGCTTGCATTATATGTGGTCAAAAGTGTTTTTACCAGTATTAATGATTATTTAAAGACCAAGCCAAGGTTTAGAGATAAGCCTATGGGCAGTTACATACAGGTATTTATGATTTTTGCCTGGATCGTAGGCATCTTCACTATTTTCGCCATTATCACCGAAATTCAAGTATGGAAGTTCTTTACCGCACTGGGTGCCGGCTCAGCCGTTATTCTACTTATTTTCAAAGATTCCATACTGGGGTTGGTCGCCAGTATACAAGTAAGTATCAATGATATGGTGCGTATTGGCGACTGGATCAGTTTTGATAAGTTTGGTGCAGATGGCGATGTTATAGAAATTTCATTGGCGACGGTAAAGGTTCAGAATTTTGATAAAACAATTACGACCATTCCTACCTATGCCTTGATATCAGATTCTTTCAAGAACTGGCGTGGTATGCAAGATTCTGGCGGAAGACGAATTAAGCGCGCATTGATCATAAGTCAAAAAAGTATACGTTTTCTTTCTGAAACAGATTTGGAGGAATTTGAAAAAATACAATTAATTGCGCCATACCTTAAAACCAGAAATGAGCAAATCAATTCTTACAATACCTCAAACAACATCAACAAGGACCTTGCCATTAACGGTAGAAATTTGACGAATATAGGAGTGTTCAGGAAATATGTGAACGATTATTTAGAAACCCACTCTGCCATAAATAAGGGAATGACCTTAATGGTTCGTCAATTACCACCAACGCTACAAGGCATACCCTTAGAAATATATGCATTTAGCTCAGATAAACGTTGGGAAAACTATGAGTATGTTATGGCAGATATCTTTGACCATTTACTGGCCGCACTACCCTATTTTCATTTACAGGTTTATGAAATACCCGTTTCTATTTCTGCCCTTGAAAATTAATTTTTCACTTTAATTGCCAAAATTAAATTGGTGAATTTTAATACTCTTTCCTTTCTTGAAATGGAACGTTAGAAACAATCTGTATTTTTCTTTTAAATACGCTAAATAATAACTAACAGTTCTTCTATTTTTCTAAAAATACCGATAACTTTAAACAAGCTAAAATAACCAACACATTAAAATGAATTTCAATCCTTTTAAAACTATCTTACCTTTTCTAGTTTTATTTTTAGTTTATAGTTGTGGAGAAAATAAACCAAAAAACAAAACCGATGAAAGCACAACCGTTTTAACGGCGAAAGCATATACGGGCACAGCAAGCATTACCCAAGGTATTGCCACTAACCTGCTAGAAGATATTTACGAATGTGATCGTGGTAGAAAAACAGATGTTGGTGAAATTACTTCTACAGATGGAAAAAAATGGACCGTGCCAGCAGAAACCAACTACACTAATGAAAATTTCCCGTTTGCCATAGATTTATATAACGCGTGCGAAGGAAAAAATTATAATACTGTTCAAGAAGCTATGTCTCATTACAATGATTTGGATATTATTGAAATAGATAATGATGGGGAAATTTTTACCGCATATATCTTTGCCGACAATTATTTTGAAATGTATGTCAATGGTAAACCCGTAGGCAAGGACAAAGTTCCGTTCACGCAATTCAATTCAAGCGTTATTAAATTTAAAGCACACAGACCATTTACCATTGCCATGAAATTGGTAGATTGGGAAGAGTACCTTGGTATTGGTTGTGAAGAAAATAGGGGAAAACCTTTTCATGCAGGTGATGGCGGTATGGTGGCTGTCATTAAAAATAAAAAAGAAGAAACAATAGCCATTACGAACAAGGACTGGAAAGCACAAACATTTTATACAGCTCCTATAATCGATTTAAATTGTATTTCTGAAGATGGTGCATATAGATATTCTAAAAACTGTGATACCAATGGCGGAAAAGACGGCAGCAAATTTTACGCCTTACATTGGCAAATACCAGAAGGATGGATGCATACCAATTTCGATGACTCCAATTGGCAAGATGCATCAACATACACAAATGAGACCATTGGTGTGGACAACAAACCTTCGTATACTAATTTCACCACGCTATTTGATGACCCTAATAAGGATGCCCAATTTATTTGGACTACCAATGTCATTTTAGATAATGAAGTTCTTGTTAGACATACCGTAGAATAAACATTTTATTACTCAAAATAACCAATATCTTGCAGTTCAATATCTCATTGAGCGAAAATTATACTATGCGAAAAGAACTCAATATCCATGAATGGCCTAGAAAAGAACACTTTAATTTTTTTTCAAAATTCAGTGAACCGTTCTATGGCATTACCGCTAAAATAAATTGTTCAACAGCCTACAAAAAATCAAAAGAAAACGGATACTCCTTTTTCATGTATTATTTGCATAAGTCATTAAAAGCCGCAAATAGTATTACGGCATTTAAATACCGTATTGAGGGTGATAAGGTTTATGAATACGATGTAATAAATGCATCGCCCACTATTAACAGATCAAATGGAACTTTTGGATTTTCCTACCTTGATTATCATGAAGATTTTAATACTTTTTGCGACCTGGCAGCGCCTAGAATTGAAGAAGTAAAAAACTCCAAAAGTTTAATGCCAGCTTTATCGGGTGAAAATGTCATTCATTTTTCATCATTACCTTGGATAGATTTCACATCACTTTCCCATGCCAGGCATTTTGATTTTCCGGACAGCTGCCCAAAAATTAGTTTTGGTAAAATGACTACGGTAGATGGCATGCAAAAAATGCCCGTATCGGTTCATGTTCATCATGGTTTGGCAGATGGTCTACATGTTGGTCAATTCTTTGAAAAACTACAGGAACTTATGGACTTTGATGATTAATATAAAAACCTACTTCCTAAATACACTGTTTATAAACTTGAAGTCAATTTCATCATATTGACACTTAAAGAATACAACCATCGTAACTGTTCCCAAATCAGTTGTTCTTCTTGGTGGTTTCTTTTGTATTTATGTGAATCGTCTGCACTTAAATTCACCTCTTCAGATTGAAATTTGGGCAGTTGTTTCTCAAACGATATTACCTCATCTAAATTTATAACTTGTTTATCCGCAGCATCAATAGATAACATTTTCAATACCGATTCTAAGTTCTCATCGATCTTAGTAATAATATTGTTTAAACGTTCAGAAGCCTCTGTAGTTGTATGGTGCTGTATATAAATACTCCATGAGGCCAAAGAGGATAAGAAATTATGGTTTAGCTCTACCAATTGATAAATTTCATTTAAGTTCTTCTGCTTGGAATGTGGTTCTTGCGTCATTCTTTGAAAAGCAGAACTAAGATTGGAAGTCTCTAAAAATGCATTTTTGCGCGCCAATCTATAACTTGTAGGTACATTGCCTTTATGAATATAAAAATTTGCAATCTCAGAGAGATATGTTCTATTCGCCTCCACACTTTTGACAACATCTTTACGTATCTCTTGAAAACTCCAACTAGGCCATAAAAACAAAAAACCTAGGTACGAGAGCACAGCACCCAAAAGGGTATCTAAAATACGGTATTGTATTACGGTCATTACGTCTGGTTGAAGAATACCGTAAATAAAAACAATACTGAGGGTTACGTATATTGCCGATGCCTTATAATTCTTTTGAAGCATAGATAAGGCTATTACAAAAGAGATGAGCGCCAAAATCGCATATACATAAACATCTTGTACCAAAAACACAATGACAGTGGCTATGAGTCCGCCAATGATTGTTCCTACAGTTCTATCTTTGGAGCGTGCTTTGGTTAAACCGTAATTAGGTCTCATTATTAAAATAATGGTCAATAAGATCCAATACGCATTTTGAAAAGAAAATAGGTTGCCCAAAACAAAACCAATCATTAAGGTAATAGCCATGCGCAACGAATGCCTAAAAATGGTAGATCTAAAACTTAGGTTACGCAACAAAATACGAGGACTATAATCTTGGGAAATTAAAAAGTGTTTTAAAATTTCTTTATCTATAAACTCTTCAGACGCAACATCATGATCACTTAACAACCACTTGATTCTTTTAATTTTATCGAACTGTTTTTCTTGGTACTCCAGAAAATTCTGAAACATGATAAAAGCTTCATAGGCCTGTGCATCTTTTATGCCCCCTAATTCTTGAATATTGCTATCCAAGTTATTAAACAGAGTTTTCAGTTTATTGTGCTTGGGAATTCTTGTTGGCTTATTTCCAATAACAGCAATCATCTGTAACTGTTCTGCCATTTCTGAAATAATATGTTGAAACAATTTTGCAAACTCAGGATAACCTTGAAATTGCTCATCCATTTTTAAATAATTAACAGGGTTTGCACCAGCATTTTCCAACATTTCTATCAATTGAGCCAAAACCAAAACCCGCTTTCCATTATATACCGATATACCAGAATTCTTACGTGAAAGAATAAGTATTTCACGTAAAGTGTTGTGCTGTTCAGTTAATTCGCTCTGTAGTAAAAAAAGACTTTTTTTGAGTTTTTTCCTATTGGCTTTTTTACCTATTAATTTACCTCTCTTTTTTAATAGCTTACCGGTATTCCCAATAGTTTCATATAAAACTTCCTCGGTCTGCCCTTTTGGGTTTATCTTATACCATAAAAGGGACAGGGCCAGATACCACATACCTCCAATACCAACCAATAAAGAGAATTCATAAATTTTTAACTGGTCTGGAGTATGCGCAAAACTGATGACCAATGCCAATAGACCGGAAAAACTAATAAGAGAAGCCCTAAATCCGTAGGCGGAAATCATGGAAATTGCAAAGCTGACGACACCTAAGATTATCACTGACAACCACGGAGAATAATGCAAATAACCCCCTATAAAACTAACGACCATAACCAAAGCGGCAGAAAATAATATGCCATACACCTTGTGCTTTAAACTGCCATGGACATCACTTGGGTTACACCAAAAAGCACCAAAACAAATAGCCACACCTATTTCTGAATAACCCGTAGAAATACCTATGACCAGTGGTGTAATTACGGCAATTACCGTCAATACCGACTTGGTAAAATGAGTGCTACCCAAAAATTGGAATAGCTTTTTAAATGTATCTAAAATAAAAACTTGAATCTTGCTCAACACCTATTAAATCAAGTACAAAGATAGACTATGAAAAGAAGTTTCTTTCAAAAACACCTTTAAGAAATACACATTTGGACATTGGTGATCATATTAAATATCATCACAACGATTAAGCTCATTATACAATCATGTAAGTATTATATTACTAATATTTTGAATTATCGCTTTCTAATGTAATCTTCATCTGCTATATTTAGTACTTTTAATTGACTTTGATGCTTATATAAACTTTGAAGAAAAAAACCAACACCCTCTTAATATTAGCTTTAATCGTAGGGCTAGCTTTTCATGGTTCTGCCATTTTTTTTACTCTAGAGTCTACCTACGATGCATTGATTCACCTATTTTTTGCTGACCATTATGCCAATAGCTGGTTTGATCCTTGGGAGTACAGATGGTATACCGGTTTTACAGTACAATCTTACCCACCGTTAGTACATCAATTAATTGGAATTCTCTCATACATTGGCGGACTCAAATTTGGTATGTATGCTGTGGCACTCATAGCCATCGTACTCTTTATAACCGGTGCCTATAGGTATACCCTTCTTATGACAGGCAGCAGAAGAATTGCCGGTTACGGTGCCGTAATGGCCGTATTTTCATCAACATTTGTAGAAACCTTGCACATTTTTGGGCAACTGCCAAGCGTTTCTGCATTGTCGATATTATTACATGCAATGACCGAAATTTACCTTTGGATAAAAACAGGTAAAACAAGATATTTTATAACCTCGGCCACCATGCTTGCGGTTACGGTAACCTCACATCATGTTACCCCTTTATTCGGCATGGTATTCTTTATAGCTCCATTAATGGGTATGGCTGTTATGGATGCTGCAAGAGAAAAAGTAAACTCTTATAAAGCGCTTACCTTTAAAGTTTTTTGGGGAACCACTTTACAGCATTTTTGGCGTATAGCCAAGTTTGGCGGTACCGCAATTTTTTTACTGGTTTTCTGTATTTTCCCCTATTGGTACAACTCTAAAAGAAACCCCATTACCCAAGTTGCCATACCACATGGATCTAGGGATAACTTTCTGGAGGTAACCTCATCTGGACTGGTATTTTTTATTATTCCTTGGGGTGTATTTCTATTTATACTCCCTTATTTCTTTTACAGATATTTTAGTAAAAGATATGTATTCTTCGGATTGTCATTTGCCCTTTTGACCATTCTGGGAACCGGTGGTACTACGCCCATTCCGTTAATGATGTTAGGTGAAACTGCATTTAATATTCTTACCCTAGATAGATTTACATTATGGGCTACCATTATGGCATTGCCCATATTTGCAGAATTTGCCTACCGTATGGTAGAAGGAGACCTTAAGGTACTTATACAAACCAAATTTGGTGGTGTATACCATAGGGTCTTAGGCGGTCTCATTGCAGGCGGAATGCTATTCATGGTGCTCTTTACCATGACCTTGGGGTATTTTAGACCATCGCAACCCGCTAAAATTAAAATGTTGCCCATTGTCAACTTTTTGGGTGCAGATTCGCATGACTCATGGCGATATCTACCACTGGGCTTTGGTGATCAAATGGCATGGTTATCTGCCCAGAGCGGAGCCATGACGGTAGATGGCAACTACCATTCCGCAAGGCGATTGCCCGAATTGACTACAAGGGCCATTGAAAGAATTGAGAACTCTAAATTTAGAGGTGTAGAAGGTATAGGTTCTTTACAACAGTTTTTGACCGTACCCGAGAAATACAACTTAAAGTATATATTCTCCAATGATAAGTTCTATGACCCTATTCTCTATTATTGCGGTTGGCAGCGCTTGCAACAATTAGAAAATGGAATCATGGTTTGGGAAAAACTTAATGTTGCACCCATACCCCAAATTATGCCCAAACAAGATGTACCTACCATTATGAAAATCATGTGGGGCGTAATACCGTTAACCACCGTGCTCATTGCTATATTTGTAAATATCCAAATGATATGGGTTAGACTGTTAAAATCCAGAAAGACACCGGTACATTCTTTCATGAAATTGGAATTGCCGTATAACAGATTTCCTCCTAAATTATTAACCTTTTCTCATTGGTGGGCATTGCTGATACTTATCTGCTTAGGATATGGTATGTATATATTCTACGTGAAAAATGTTGCTCAGTTGTCACCCACTAACGTAGTAGAATCCTATTATGATGCATTGGACTTTAAAGAATTCTCTACGGCACATTCATATATTGATCCAGAAGATCATATTGATATAGCCCAGTATATGCTAGAAGTTTCGGTTACCGATGGTATACTAAGTTCTTATGCAAAACTGGATTCCTTAGGCATTGAAATTTACGATGAGACTGAAAATAGTGCAAAGGCCAAAGTAGCTACAAGATGGATTACCCCTTTGGAAAATGTTTTCAATAATGATTATCATGAGTTGGTAAAACGTAAGAACAAATGGTACATTAAATCTGTTAAGGTGGATAATGATATTCCACCAGACCAATTATTTACAGCAAACGGCACAACCTATTACAACCATGGTAGACGAAAGATTACCACACAAGAAACCTACCATGAAGATGTTCTAAAACAACCTGTATTAGAAATTTTATCTGCCAAATTGGTAAAATACAAGGGGCAATACAGTGTAATTGGAGAGCTACAAAATGTAGATAATACACCCGCAGATGTAGTAATAAAAGCAACATTGTACAATGATAATGATAAAGAACTGGCCAATTATAACGCCAAACATCAAATTAAGCATAAGCTAATGCCCAAAGAAACTACTACCTTTAAAATTAACTTTGAGGGTATAGCATGGTCGTCTACAAAAGACACCTTACCCCCTACTTTTGACCCAGACCAATTTACGCCGGTCAGTTTTGAAGAACAACCTACCAAGTTTAATTTACAGTCTGCTGGTAATACCGCAAATACCGATTTATATAAACATGTAGCATTACAAGATCTTAAATATACGGATCAAGGTTTTGAGGGTGTTTTGTTCAACTCCGGTGTACAAGAAGTTACCATACCACAATTGATCATTTCTTATTATGATGAAAATAGCGAGTTACTTTGGGTAGATCATAAATTTATAACAGAAGGGGTACGTATTCAACGTAAACAATTCTTTAATTACAAACCCTTGGCATTAGATAGTTTAGAAGTTATAAGTAGCAGTTTGGAAAATTGTTTTGTCAATGGGTTGCCCAATAAAGCTATTGCAGATAAAATTTTTCCGGACAGAAAATTGATTCATGGCAAACAGCAGAGCCAACCTTTTAAAGGCAAAGGTTACGATTATGTGAAATTTGAGATTAACAGTTATATAGGTAATCCAAAATAGTATGCGCAGTACAACCTTATACATATTAGCACTTATATTACTTGGTTGTGCAGGTAAAAAAGAAGAACACCTTACTGCATTCTCGCAACCTACCGTAGAAATAGTTTCTAATGTTACTCATAGCGTTGCGGGTGATGCTATTTCATTGGTGTTCAAAGCAGAAATAGACATTGATAATTTTAAACTACACATTAAAAATGCCTTTGGCAGTGTGCTTTTATCCCCCGATTTATCCGAAAAAGAAAACATGGTGTTCCATATTCCTAAAAACTATACCAGAGTTGCCGGTCCGTGTAGATGGGAACTTCTAATGGATGGACATATGATAAACCAGGGAAAATTTGATATTGCCACGAACGCCCCAAAAGCCACTTATATAGAATCGTATTTTGGTCCTCGCAGTGTTACGGCTGGCTACAATGATTACTCTATGTTGACCATTGCCCCTACAGACGCTTTTGACAACCCATTAGACGATGGCACTAAGGTCACCGTAAAATACCAGTTTCAGGATAATATCGATGAAGTAGAAATTGAAACTGAGAGTTTTTTCGCATTTTATAATGTTAGGTCAACTTTAAAATCAGGCAGAATATTAGTTACGGCCGAGTGTAACGGTACAACTTCTAAAGAACTTGCCACAATAGTTTACTCAAATAATGCAACAAATTTTTCCATTAGCAGTGCTAGCGCGCATAATTATGCAGATGGAAACCAGATCATCACTTTTACATCAGACATTATTAAAGACGAATATGGCAACATAGTAACCAATGGTACATTGGTAACCTTTGTAATAAAAACAGATCAAGATGCCTACCTGTATACTATAGGCACAACCATAAACGGAATTGCAGAAGCAAAAACATTACACCCGGATAAAGCGGCCGAGTGGGAAATACAAGCATTTGTCACCGGAGCAGCAGAAAGTAACACCACCAGCTTTACCTTTAACGCTGCCATTAAAGACTATCCTGTTAATTTTTCAAAAGGAAATAGAAATATAGATATTGGACCATTTGAAAGTTTTATGAAGCAGTTAATACCAGATGGTTTGCTAGTGCAATTAGACATCTATGATATGGATGGTGTTTTTATTTCCTCTAAAAAAACCACTACCAAAAATGGTGTATGTAACATTTTTCTTGGTGAATATTTTTTAGCGGAAGGTAAATACAAACTTAAAATTAACGCTGCAGGTATAACCAAAGAATTTATAAAAAATATAGATGGCGATACAGTTGAATAAAACATTGTACAGAACAGTACTCATAATTACTTTTTTAGCTATCAACGGACTAGTTCTTTATGGTATTGGCGCTGCATGGGCATTTATGAATACGGGTGCAGATAAGACTTCCATGTTACATTTAGAAGTTCCCATGGAGGATGTCTACAAACCAAGTCTTGATTGGGTCAATTTAGACAATCCCGGTAGACCTATGGAAAAACAAGCTCTGGCAGAAATCACCAATGACTACATGAACGCATGGCATGTGAGAAACATAGCCTATAAGAAAAATGACCGATACGGAATAGAGGATTTTTATACCGATAGCGCAAGGGTAAGGCTTTATGATAATATAGACCTCAACAAAAAAAATAATCATTGGTACAAGCGTACCACCCTAAACCACAACTCTGCTTTAGACTTTTATACGGCAGATGGTACCATGATCGTTTTTAAAGATTATAACGTTGAAGAATACCAAGAAATCTATGAAGGAGAAACTTTGTTATTGACCGAAAGAGATACCACCAGCTATCAAGTAATGATGCTTTTGGAGGATGGTTTTTGGCGCATAAGACATTTAAAGGAAATTCCCTCACCGGTTGATACAATGCCTACTGAGCCAAGAAACATTGGTGACCAATTAAAGAAAATCAACCAGATCAAAGGTATTAACTACTACCCTAAAGATTCGCCTTGGGATACGTTTGGCAAGAAGTTCAATGATACAATTATAGAGCAAGATTTTAATATCATACAAGATATGGGGCTCAACACCATTCGTATATTCATACAGTATGAAGACTTTGGCAAAAATAAAGTTGATCATAAAAAACTGCAGCTGTTGAAGACACTTTTAGACAGGGCTGAAGCCTACAATTTAGACGTTCTAATCACTTTATTCGATTTCTATGGGGATTATGATGTTTCTAACTGGACTTTAACACACAGGCACGCCCAGCAAATAGTCAACGCAGTTAAAGACCACCCTGCAGTATTAGGTTGGGATATTAAAAACGAACCAGACCTGGATTTTGAATCCCGCGGACGTTTACGGGTTCTAAACTGGTTAGAGCAAATGATCGCAAATATCAAAAAATGGGACAAAAAACATCCGGTCACTATAGGTTGGTCTACCCCAGAAGCCAGCATAGAACTTGCCGATAAAGTAGATTTTGTATCCTTTCATTATTATAAGGATATCGAAGATTTCAAAACAGCTTATGACACCTTGAATTCAGCTGTGCCCAACAAACCTAAATTACTTCAAGAGTATGGGATATCATCATACAAAGGTGCGTGGAATTTTTATAGAGGTGCAGACCAAGAAGGACAAAAAGAATACTATAGTCAAATGCAACAGGTACTGAAAGAAAACGAAGTCCCATATATGTTTTGGACATTATATGATTTTGAAAAAGTACCAAGTGCCGTGGCAGGAAGCTTACCCTGGAAAACAAAAAAACAGCACTATTTTGGCTGTTTAGATACAATGGGCAATAAAAAACCTTCGTATTTTGAATTGGTGGAACAGATTAAAAAGAAGTGATTTTCTATTTCATTCCACACGATTATTTTCAGGTAAATGAAAACATAAAAAAAGGGCTGGTGACTAGTCAGCCCTTATAACACTAACCATATCGATTCTAATGAACCAATTTCTTCTCCATAGTCGAAATATCAATATTAAATCCGGTTTCCTTAGACTTCTGTATCGCCTTAAAGTAATCTATATACATTTGTGTAATATCGGACATCGGTAATGAGCATGCCGCTTTATAATTTTGTTTTGCCAATTGAATTCTATAACTATCATCGGTAATGATCTTTTCAATTGCATTGGCTAAAGATGATGTATCGTACGCATTAAAAAACTCGCCTACATAACCTTCTTCTTTTACCAAAACACTTAAATCTCCTAAATCTGGTAAAGCAACGGCATTACCATAACTACCAGCCTGGTGTAGAACACCTGAACTCCCTGTAGTAGATGTGTACGGAAAAACAGTAACCGCACTTTCCCCAAATATTTTAGGCACGTCTTCTTCCGCTACATAACCAGTAAACCTGATCTGCGGCACATGGCTATATTTTTGTTTCATTTCATCAAGATAACCTGGTGTATTAGGACTATCCGTTCCTGCAATTACAATTTCAATATCAGCATTGCTTCTAGAGCGGATTTCTTCAACCGCCTCTATAAGAATCTCTACTTTTTTATATGTTCCAAACTTACCAAAAGCCATAACCTGTTTTGGTCCTTCAGGAAGTTTAAAATCTGGCTCTGGCGGAGTTTCAAAAGCACCATGTGGAATTAAGGCCACATTCTTAACCTTATATTTTTGCTCTAAGGTTGTTACATATTTACTTATGGTTACCGCAAGAATATCTGAAGCCAATACAAATTTGGTCAATGTAGTGCCAATAAAGTTGTATATACTTTGTAATAATTTATTTTTAGTAAAACCTGCATTTTCCAAATCTACTTGCTCAAGAATATTGTGTAACAATGATATGGTAGGTATTCCTTTAGATTTACAAATGAAGGGTAGCATTAACCCTAGTGCAGCAGGTATTTTTTTATCCCCGAACTTTAAAAATTGTAGATTAAAAAGTACGGCATCTGGCTTTAATTGTGATATGGTCTTACTAATGCTAAATATGTTGCTGTAGTTATTAAAACTCCAACATTCTTTAACCGTAATCTTACAACCATCACCTTCAAAATTCAAGTCTTTTGGTTCATTTGTACGATCGGTAATCAGTATCAACTCGGTTACTTCTTTTTGAAGCCTAAAGTGTTTCACTAAATAATAACCATATTCTGTTAAGGTTACTTTACTGGGCGGATATGCGGTTACAATTGCTAATTTCATTGTGGTTAATTTTAATAGACTAGGTTATATAAAGTGACATGAGGTATATGAAAAGCCTGTTTTTTATTTCGTTATAATTTTTGTTTCAGTTCTGTTCTTAATGATGAAAAATAATAGTTGCGCAACCAATAATAAGACCATTGCTATTATCTGCATATGTACCACAGTTTCAAGTCCACCATGGTAAAGCATGATCAATGCTACTTGTGAAAAGCCCAATAAGCCCGATAATATTACGGGCGAGTATTGGTTAAGTGATAAAAAGTAATAAGCAAAAATATTGGAGACGGCAAACAACGAAGTTGCCAACGCATATTTCCAAAGTAGCGGAGCAATACTTAAATAGGCATCTCCGAACATTAAAGTGATGATCAAATTGGGCAGCAAATAACATACCGCCACAATGAATGCAGATAATGTTCCAATAAAAAATACATATTTAAAAAGTATGGGTGCCGTTGGTTCTCCATCTTTTTGTTTTTGAATTACCGTAGGCATTAACAGCATTACAAACATCCAGGCAACAAAGTACACCACCCTACCAATTAAGGCCAGTGATGAATATAGACCTGCTTGTTTATCATCAAAATAATGCTTCACCAATAAGATGTCGCTATTGTTAATAATGATTTGAGTAAGTTCATAACCAGCGGTCAAACCAATAAAAATCCATACTTGTTTTAAATCCACTGCAGGTAATCTATCTTTTGAGAAAACCTTAACTCCTTTAAAATCTGAAGGAAAAAGTCCAAATACAAAAGAAAGGGAAATACCCACTGCAATTAAAATTCCAGATTCCAAGGGTACCAATAATAGTAAGGCGAACGTTAGTAATAACCTACTCCACATTTCTGTTTGATATGTACCCGCCAATTTTCCAAAATCATGACCTCCTTGAAATCTACCCCTGTTTACGCTCATAACAAAGTATAAGGGTATGGCAACGGCAAAAATCATGAACATATAATGGTTCTGCGTATTGAACAATGCTTGCAGATGTTTTGAGAAAATTAGTACTAGAATACCGGTAAACACCCCAAAAACAAGTGCATATCTATACATGGTATTCTTAAAGGCAACCCATGTTTGATCGGTAAATAAAACTGCAAATTTGGTGGTAGCCAATTGGAAGGTCATACCTACAAAAGACAAAACCAAGAGTAATGTCACCAATAAAGCCGCATCGGCAAAAGCTTCTGGACCTAATAACCTACCTAATAGCAAATTATAAAGGTAATTACCGCCATTTACCAGCAAAGCACTAACCATAAACAATTGTTTAGGGGAAATTCGCTTAAGTGCTAACTTTATTGTTGACATAATTATAGGGTGGTTTAAGAGGGTTTTGTGATATAGGTATTATCTGTAAACGATAGCTATTTTTGCCAATTGGCCAACAATTTTTACGGAATCTTTCATAGAAAGTTTAGAACCATCTGCATGGATCCAACGTTTTAACGGCTGCTCACAAATAAGCTTTTTAGCCTCTACCTTACCGTAATGCTTACGCATACGTATGAACATTTCAACATCAAACAACCATTTGGTAATAAACGGTTTATTAAAAAGTAATGGCACTACAGAGCGATCCATAACTTTAGCCCCACATTGGGTATCGTTAAATGGCATTCTTAAAATAGTTCTGATAATAAGGTTGATGGTCATACTAATAACCTTACGTGCAGATTCCTTAGTAATATCTGCACCCATTCTGCTCATTCTAGAACCACTAACTATTTTAAAATTGGATTTATCAAGGGTTTCCACCAAATCATCAAAATCCCTAAAATCTGTAGACAGATCGGCATCTAAAAAGCCTATATAATCTAATTGCGGATCTTTGGCCATATGAAGCATGCCTAAACGTACCGCTTCTGCCTTACCACCATTTTTTTCACAATCGTAAATACTGATATTACTCTCGTTCCCTTTTCTGAGTTCCTCTAAAACTTTTAAAGTATTATCCGTACTGCCGTCATTAACAAAACAAAGGTGATAGCCAAGGTTACTATGAGCAAAATCTTTAAATTCTGTGCCCAATAGACGTTCTTCTTCATTATAACAAGGAATAACGACACCAACACAGTTTTTTTGCAGCATTCTACCGCCAGTAGAAATTTCGGCTTTTTGTTCAACAACTGGTGCTCCAATAAGTCTTTTAATACGTGCAGACATTTCTGATAAGCTCACTGGCTTTTTCATATAGTCATCTATGCCCAGCGTAAAGCCATCCATAATAATAGCTTCTTCCGTGTTGCCCGACATTACTAAAACAGGCGTAGCATTTCTTTCGCCCCCTTTAATATGTTTCACAACTTCTAAACCAGAAATATCTGGCATGTTTATATCAACAAGGACCAAATCTGGTTGAAAAGAGTCATACAACTCAATACCCTTCTGGCCAGAATCAGCAGTCATTACATCATAGCCAAGTTCAGTAAGTCTTTTTTCAACAGATAAGAGTATCAACTGTTGATCATCTATGGTTAGTATTTTCATGATTTAAAAAGTAAGATTTAACCTACATATAACGCAGGATTTATAAAAAATTGTAAGTATTTAAGAAAATTTTAATATTTAAAAAAAATCATATACCAGCTAAACCTCTGGTTTTAAGCTTTAGCAGTATTTTACTTAATAGTCATTTAAGTAAGAATCTAAATTATCTTGATTATTTTATTTTAGCCATTTTTTATAAAAAGGAGTAGCTAACCACACTACTCCTCTTTGCACTTAACCTAACCAAAAAGTTTAAAACACTATATTTTTTTCTACCAGCGGAACATCCAAGGTGAAACCTTTAGATTTGGCCACTTGTATTACCTTAAAGTATTCTATATACATTTTCACCACTTTTGACATGGGTATAGCGCTTGCCGCTCTGTAATTAGCTTTGGCCAAATATTCGCGGTAAGAATCATGAGCCAATATATTTTCTATGGCATCTGCCAATGATGATACACTATTTGAATTAAAAAATTCACCCTTATACCCTTCTTCTTTAATCAACGTACTTAAATCACCAAGCTCAGGTAAGACAACAGCTTTGCCATAACTACCTGCCTGATGTAGTACACCAGAGCTACCTGTGGTAGATGTATATGGAAATACAACAACTGAACTTTCTTCAAATATTGTAGGCACATTGTCTTCTTCTACATAACCGGTAAAGCATAATTGATCTACATGTGCATATTTCTTTTTAACGCTTTCTAAATACCCAGGAGTATTAGGGCTATCTGTACCAGCTATGACAATCTCCAAATTTTGATTAGTACGCCTTCTGATCAACTCTATGGCATCGATCATTATTTCCACCTTTTTATATGTACCAAATTTTCCAAAAGCCAATATCTTTTTTGGTCCGGCAGGTAAAGTAAAATCAGGTTCTTCTGGTGTTTCAAAAGAGCCGTGAGGAATTAAGGCCACGTTTCTAGATTGATATTTGTTTTCTAGAATAGTTTGATATTTACCCATAGTTACTGCAACAACATCTGAAGTCAGCACCAGTTTTGTTAATAGATTACCTATACCGCTATAAATTTTTTGAAAAAATTTATTTGAAGTAATACCTGCAGTATTTAAATCTACCTGCTCTATAATATTATGCATTAATGATATGGTAAGTATACCTTTCATCTTACACAATAATGGTAACATTAAGCCTAACGCTGCCGGTACTTTTTTATCTCCGAACTTTAAAAATTGTAAGTTAAAAAGTACAGCATCCGGTTTGGTAGAAGCAATGACTTTATTAACCTTAAATACATTGGTGTAGTCATTAAAATTCCAGCATTCTTTAACTGTGACTTTACATCCTTTTTCTTCAAAATTCAAATCTTTTTCACCTTTGGTCTTATCGGTAATAAGAATAATTTCTGTGACCTCTTTTTGTAATCTAAAGTGTTTTACCAAGTGATATCCATACTCGGTCAAGGTTACTTTACTAGGGGGGTATGCGGTTACAATAGCAAGTTTCATAAGGTTAAGTTTTAAAATCTATTGGGTTATTTCTGGTACAAATATCCTGCAAATACAAAGCTTTAAAGATGGATTTTAGGTGGATGATGCTTTACTGTAGACGAACGGGAGTTATTATAGGTTAAGCAAAAACACAGAGCACAAACAACACAAAATCAACCCGTTAAAAACAATCTGCAATCACTACAACAAACTAATTAAGCCATATAAGCAGGAACTAAAGAGCTATTTGCCCACTTCTAAAAGCTAAATTTCAACTAACCCTTTTTAGTATTAGATTATGGCTTACATAAAGAAGTTGCGCAACAAGAAGCGCTACCATGGCTATAACATAAACTTGAATTATAACTACCAAGCTGTTATGAAAAAATGTCAATAATATAATCTGTGAAAGGCCTACCACACCCGATATTATTATGGGAAGATACTTACCCAATGATAAATAGTAATAGGTAAGCACACTAGAGATAGCAAACAATAGTGTAGCCAAAACATATTGAAATAACAATGGTGAAAAGTCAACAATATTTAAAAGAGTTTCTGAAAATGAAACGCATACCATTGCAATAATGGAACTGACCATTACAGCATACAAAGAATATTTTAAGGCTTTTGAAATGGTAATCTTAAATTTTCTATCGTTTTCGGTTACATTGGAAATCAAAATTACCGCGACTACCCAAAAAACGAAATAAACAAAATGTCCGATCAAAGTCATTGATGCATACACCTTTGCTTCTATAACACCTAAGTAGTGCTTAACTAAAAATAAATGTATATAACTGATTGTAACATGTACGAGCTCATAACATGCTATCAACACTATAAAGTTTTTAAATCTATTAAATGCCATAGCGTTATTGACACCACCAATAGTAGAATCTTTTGATATTATTTGGTGATACGAAAAGCCAAACAAAACCAACATAAGTACTAAGCTTATGAGCAGGAAGGGCATAACATATGCCGTACCTGCTAAGAACCCACTTAAAAATTGATTGGCAATATAATTACCCCCAATGACAAAGACAGATACGCTCGTCATTAATAATTGTTCTGGAGATAATTCTGTAAGTACTACTTTATTTGTTCCCATTATTATCATTTTAGTGTCTGTGTAAATAATTTCATTTGACATCAAATTTCTGAACAACTGCCCTTTATTTTGTGGTGGTTTAGGTGGTTTACGCATTACTGTAGACCAATGGCAATTATCTTACTTCTAGAATAATAGGAGACCTTTTAACTTTACATTATTCTTCTAAACAAATAAATCGCAATAATTACCGTTAGGTATTTGTAGTATTAATCTGACTTTTAAATGATCCGAAAAATAATATTCCTATTTCTGGTAACCACATCTGTGTTAACCGCGCAATCTGATATGACCAAAGGCTTTGGTTTACTTGAGCAAGGTAACTTTCAAGAGGCCGAACTATTTTTTGGAGAATACCTTAAAGAAGATCCCAACAATAAAACCGCAAAGTTATGTTATGGCAGGGCCGTTGGCCTAAGCGGTGAGCCTAAAAAAGCCACAAATTTGTTCTCTGAGCTATTAAAAGAATACCCGGGCGACTTTGAAATTTTAATCAATTATAATGAGTCTTTTCTATGGGCAAAAGAATATGAACAGGCCAAGCCGTTATATGCTGACTTAGTGGAAAAATTTCCTGAAAAATTTGGTGCCGTTTTGGGTTATGCCAATACGTTAAGTAACTTAAAAGAGTACAAATCAGCATTAAGTTGGGTAGAAAAAGCTATTGCCCTTCAGCCAGAAAATGAAAGTGCCAAAATTTCCAGAAAGTTTATGAGACTGGGCTATGCCAATAGTTTTGTAAACAATCAACAATATAAACAGGGAGAGCAAACGCTTAAAAAAATCTTTGAAGATTTTCCTAATGATAAAGATGTATTACTAAATCTAGCCAATCTTTATTTAATAATAAAACAAGGAGAAAAGGCTAAGAACATGTACGCACGTTACGCAACAAATCAAAAAGATTCTATTACCGCTTTAAATGGCATTGCTTTGGCAGAACATATAAATGAGAACGATAAAAAAGCTTTAAGAATCTCAAAAACCGCAACCGTTAAGGTAAATCAAATTGATGATGTTCCCTTAATAGAAAGTACTTATGACCGATATGTACAAGCTTTGATCTGGAATAGAAAATTTATGACGGCAAAGAAGAAAATAGATAGCTTAGAAGTGCATTATCAAAACAGAAATTGGATACATGCGTTGAGGGCAACCTTAGGTTTATATACCGGAGATGCAAAATCTAGCGTTAAAAGCTACGACAGGATCTTGGCCAATGACAGTGCGTCATTTGATGGTAACTTAGGTAAGGCAAATGCGCTTTTTGCATCTGATAGAATTATTCCTGCATACAAAATGGCCAATCAAACTTTAAAGTTTTATAAGAATCAAAAAGATGCTAAAGGCTTTATAGAAAAGCTAAATTTGATGCACACCCCAACCGTAGAAGAACATGCCGCCTACACTTTTGATAATGGTAACAATACCGCTTTCTTTACCAATACCACTGTAGACGTCCCTTTTTCAACCAAGTTTAAAACAACATTATCATACCTTTATAGAACTACCGAAAATACTGTAACCGTAAATAAGGCAAACTCTCATGTGGTAGTAGCCGGGCTTCATTACAAATTGTTTCCAAAGGGGCTTTTAAAAGCTAATGTAGGTATCAACAACTCTAGATTTTTAGATGATTCTTACACCCAACCCGTAATTGATATAAAGTTAGACCTACAGCCGTTTAAAATGCAGAACCTAACTTTAGCATATCAACGTGAAGTGCAAAACTTTAATGCCGAACTAATTGAGCGTGAAATTATTCAGAACCATTATGGGTTGAATTACAACCTTGGTACCAATGTTAATTTTGGGTGGTACACACAATTAATGCATACCCAGCAAAGCGATGAAAATGTAAGAAACCTTCTATTTACCTCATTATATTACAATGTGCTTAGAAAACCTGCTTTGAAAATGGGATTGAATTATCAATATATCACCTTTAAAGATCAGGTGCCAACTATTTATTTTAGTCCAGAAAAATACCAAGCAGTAGAAATATTTGCAGATGTTAGAGGAAAGATTTCGGAGAAAACCACCTATGCTATTAGTGCCGCAACAGGGATACAAAAAGTAGAGGAAGACCCAAATACCAATATCTTTAGAGCAGAAGCCTCTGTTAAACATCAATTTTCAAAAAGATTTAGTTTAAGTGTATATGCTAAATACAGTAATATTGCATCTGCTACAGCCGCTGGTTTTGAGTTTACAGAAATTGGCTTAAAAGCGAAATGGTTGTTTCTTAAAAAACCACTATTCCATAAAAAATTAAACTTTGACTAGTTCACTTGTATACCAAATAAATTTCGCATTTGAACATTTCATTTAAACACAAAATAGACATAATTGTAGGGTTCTAAAATTTACATTTCTCTTTTCCTACAAAATACATTGCCACTCCATTATAAAATCAACAATATTTTTGAAATACAACAATAATATAGTTCTAAATGTAAGAATTTTACTTACTTTAGCGTAAGATACGCATACACTTCCCTAGCCAAGAATTACTAATTAAAATGAAACTCTAATTGATATTTTATGTGGAAGAGAGTTTTAAAAATGTTTTTAGGGTTATACCTACCGTTGTTGGCCCTTACGCTATATGTCTTTTACGCTCAAAAAGCAAAACAGATTACAGAATTATCTGAATACCAAAAGCGCGATGCTAAAATAAAAAAAGAGTACTTTCTTGAGCAATGTAATACGTTACTTCACGATACCAAGTATTGGTCCAACTTAGCATACCCCGTTAATTTTGACCCCATGAACAAGCACACCGCATTCATGGATAGATATATAGAACTAATAAAAGAAATTACCGATTATGACCAATTTCGTTTCATTGATTTAAACGGAAAAGAGTTTTTTAGAGCTGTAAGAAATGGTGCAGACTCCGTTACCATTGGTAATCTACAGAACAAAGAAAATCATTTATACGTAAAAGAAGGGCTGGCACTAAAAAAGAATCAATTATACCTTTCACATATTAGTCTTAACAGAGAAAATGGTGCAATTGAGAAACCACATAAACCCGTCATTAGAGCGGTAGCACCCATATTTGACACCACTGAAACTAAAATAGGCTTGGTAGTCATAAACTTTAAAATGAAAAGGGTTCTTGACCAACTTAAAAACAAAATAGCCGATACCGAACTATATCTCTTAGATGAAAGCCAACGTGTAATTAGTAGTAGCTTACACAAAGAAGACTTACCCTATGAATCTGGTAAAGTAGATGATCTTTTACCTAAAAATCTAATATCCATAGCTGTAGGTATTACCCGTGACAGTACTATAATAGAAAAAGAACACATTTGGCGCTTACAACCCATTATACTGAATGGAACGTCCAATTCTTTTGGATCAGCAACCAATATAGCATCTGAAATAGTTACGCCTACCAATTGGTTTATGATTGTAGAAATTCCTCCAAGGCTCATAGCTGCAAATACAAAACCTTTATACGACAGCCTAATAACGTTTAATGCAATTTCAATTTTAAGTCTATTGACATTGTGTTATGTTTTTCAAAAAAAGAAATTAGAGAAAGAACTTTTTTACAAAGAGCTAGAAAGCAAAAATATATTGTTGACCAGAAATAAAAATAAATTAGAAGAAAACAATATCAAGGTCAACAAAATGAACAGCAGGTTGGAAATGAGAAACAAACAGCTAAGCGACTTTAATTATCTAATTTCCCATAACCTACGTTCTCCTGTTACCAGTATGTCTGTCATTGTTGAAATGATACAGAAAGAAAAAAATCCAGAAATACTAAATCAATTACTACCAAAATTAGATCAAGTTGCAAAAAGTATTACCAACTTAACCAAAGACATTAATGAATATGTATCTATTCTGGATAACAAAGAAATTAAACAGTCAAATATTGACCTAGCGGAACTTATTGAGGAAGTAAAGCATGAGTTTACCGAAACGCTTTTAGATGATAGCGATTTTAATGTATTGGTGAAATTAGATGTGTGGAACCATATAACCTTTTCAAAGTTCTATTTACAAAGTGTAATACAAAATTTAGTTTCTAATGCTATTAAATATAAGAGGGACAATGTTGCTTCACATATTGAATTTGAATCGGCTATAGAAAATAAACATAAAGTGTTATATGTACGTGATAACGGTATGGGACTAAACCTAGAGAAACATGGTGAAAATGTTTTTAAATTATATAAGAGATTTCATAGAAACATCTCTGGAAAGGGGATGGGACTCTTTTTGATAAAATCTCAATTAGAGGCTTTAAATGCGACTATAACAATTGACAGTAAAGTAGGAGAAGGAACAACGTTCAAAATAAAATTTTAAGATTATGGATACAAAACCGAATATATTGCTAGTAGATGATGATGAGCTCTACTTATATTTAATGGAAAAGACAATTCAGCAATTATCAAAAGAACTGATCGTCACTACATTTACTGATGGTGAACAGGCCGTGGAATACATTGCTGAATGTACTGCGCAAAAAATGGAACTCCCTGAAGTCATCTTTTTGGATATCAATATGCCGTTTTTAGATGGTTGGGGCTTTTTGAACGAGTTTAAAAAACTTAAACCAAAAATTATAAATAACATAAATATTTATATGGTAAGTTCATCTATGCGAGATAGCGATATTAAAAGAGCATCTCACTTTGAAGAGCTAACCGGCTATGTTGTAAAACCGGTTAACAAAACACAATTAGCAGAAATATTCAAAAAGATTTACCACGAAAATTGGTAAAACACTGACATGAAATCATATCTTATAATAAGTTTAACCTGCGCATTAATTCGGGGCGGTTAGAACGACTTATAGGTACAACGTTCTTGGCTATCAATACACTATTATCTTCAATATCAATAATTTTGGTGAAATTTATAATATAGGAACGGTGAATTTGCAAAAATAGCCTTTCAGGTAATTTTTCTTTTATTTTCTTCAATGTAGTGTGAACCCTGTAATCTTCCTTCTCTGTTTTAACGTCAATATAATCACCCTTAGCTTCAATGACTAAAATCTCGTTCAATTTTAGTTTAATAAGTCTTCTATCTATATTAATATAAAGATCTTCGCCCTCTTCCTTTTCTTTACCTGGTGCTACTGTCTGCATAGGTTTATGAGCTGGTAAGCTTGAAATCTTATCAATACACTTTTCAAACCTCTCTTGGGTAATTGGTTTAACTAAATAATCAACAATACTTTCATATTCGTAGGCAGCAATAGCAAAATCGGTATCAGAGGTAGTTAATACTATTTTTGGTGGATCTTTTAAGGTCTGTACAAAGTCAACACCACTAAAGCCAGGCATGTGTATATCTAAAAATATAACATCTATAGTTTGTTGGTTTAAAAACTTAATGGCCGATATGGCATTATCAAACTCTTCAATAACATCTAAATCCGGAATCTTTGAACACAATTGTCTAACAATTGCCCTTGCCATAGCTTCGTCATCAATAATAATACAGTTCATTTATATTGTTTTAATATATTCATCAATAGTTTGGAGAACTTTTATGAATTTTGACTTACTATCTTCTTTTCCTTCTAACAATTCCATTTCATAGGCTACTGCAAGTTTGTATGAATCTTGCATTCCTAGAATATTGAACTTGTGCTTCAACTTATGTACAATTTCTGCTGTTTCCTTAAATCTAGTATTGGTTACATGACCAAAATACTCTTCTTTCTCTAATGGAAACTCTGTTTTTATAATATCTATGAACTGACCTCTAAAGGCAACATCATCACCTGCAAGCTCATCAACATAATTTAGGTTTGGTTGCTCTATCATGTATTCTTTTTTAAAGTTATAAAAAATGTGGTACCCACATTTTCTTGTGACTCTAACCAAACACTACCTTCATAAAGAACTGTAATTTTCTTTACAATTGCAAGTCCTATACCCGTAGCATTATTGGTAGTTTCTAATTTTTTAAACATTTGAAAAATTCCTTCTTGGTGCTTAGCTGGAATTCCTTTACCATTGTCCCTAACACTAAATTTCCAAAACAAATCGTCTGGCTCATAACCAACTTCAATAATCCCATTTTCCAGATGTTCCGTTGCCGTAATCGCGTTTAGAAATAGGTTCATGAACAATTGTTCTAACCGCTCTCTTTCAAACTCCATCTTAGGCAAATCATTTGCATATTTGAACGTAACATTTTCTGGAACATAGATAGTCTTCTCTATATCCCTTAAACTTTCTTCTAGGCTAAAGAGAACTCTATGCTCCTTGGTCTCACCCATTGTAGCATGGTTTAGAATACCAGTAACCAGCTTATCCATTTTTATAAGATTCTCAGATACCAATGAGCAGTTATCTTTACTGGTCTGTGAGAAATTATCTTTCTCATCTTCCATTATCCAGTTCATTAATGCACTAATATTTCTTATCGGTGATCTTAGATCATGAGAAACCATATGCGCATAATTGTTCAAAGACTCGTTCTGGTTTTCTAAATGGGCCACCAATTTATCTTTCTCCAAGGTCATATTAGACACCTTAGATGCCAAATTACTTATATATGATGCCAAGTGTTCCGCATTGAATTCGTTCTGAATATCAAAATCAAATTCTTGTTCATCGTTTAAATTCTCTCTTAAACTTGCTATGGCCTTTTCTAATGAAACAAGAATGTTCTTTTGTTGTAATGCCTCTTTCTGTAATTTTTTATTTGCCTCAAAAAGTTCATCTGAACTAATAGTAGACGCTCTATGGAGCATAGAAAATTTATCGTCAAAATTTTCATATGACTTGCCAATGGCTTCCAAAAAGCTCTCCATTTCTGGGTGCGCTTTTAATTCGTCCGGTAGATATTTTCGTATTTGTCTTTTTAAGAGAGAATGCATTATTCACTAAATAAAGTTAGGGTCATGGTCTGGTTGTGCAATTTACAACTATCTTGACCACTAAATGGCGCCATTTCCCCATAAGAGTAAAACCCACTTATAACTGTATTATCTCCAATTACCGCTTTCACCTCTTCAATTTCCTCTTCGGTACGTTGGTCCATAACCAGTTTTCTTCCAATACAACTGATCAATAAAGCCAACTCAGGAGAACTTTTTCTATTTTCCATTGCCAACTCTGCTGCGTGAAAAGCCCCATTTGCTATATCATCTACAGATGACATCATTAATTGTACCCTGGCACCTTCTGGAATATCACCTGCAAGGGTCATTGTATTTTCAACCTCATCTATATTTAAAATTGTACGTACCAAAGGTTCTGAATTTTCAGTTGTCTTTACACTCAACGGATATAATAGTGCCGACTTTGGCAATTCTTTGGCTTTTTCACCTAAATATGTTTTATAAAGATCCAAAGCAGGTTTACCATCAAGTTCATAAAGTATATTACCTTGAGATTTTGTTATGATTCTTTCAGGACCAAAGGTTGTCCACCCTCCATAGTTTGCACTTGAAATCTCTAAAGTATCACCATAAAAACCAATAGCAACTATCTCTCCTTCTTTCGGGCTTTCATTATAAGAAGCCAAAGTTTTTTCAAAACGGTCATCATCTCCACATAAGCCTCCAGAAAGACCACAACCATTATTGTTTAAATGCTCAATGCCTTCAATTAAAGCACTACCGTTTACACTACTACCTTCAGAAATAACGAACAAATGCTTTAAATGCTCTTTAGGAAATTGGGCAGCCAATTTCGTTCCCATTTTCTTGTCATCATGTTGATAGTCCTTTACGTTACATCTTTTCACCAAGATTTTACTCTTTTCAAACTCTATGGCCGTTAAAACTACCGTACCCTCTAAAACCTTATCATCTATGATTTCGCCTGAGGTGGTACCAAAAACAATATGACCTTCTGGGAAAAGAGCTCTAACCTCATTAAATATATGCTCACTTTCCAACATATACCTGTTACCGAACACCAAAACCAAAGGTTCCTTTAATTGATTTGAATTTTGAAAAACAAAAGGCTCATCGCCCTTTTTTATCGCTTGAACTATTTTCATAATTTCCTTATTCGTTATGGTCTTTCTTTATGGTAAAATGAAACTGGGTACCCTCGCCTACTACACTGTCTACCCAGACTTTTCCTTGGTAACGATCAATTATTTTTTTAACGATCGATAAACCTATACCCGTTGACCTTTCATTATTACCTATAGATTGAAAGATGTCGAATATTTTCTTGTGATACTCTTCTGGAATTCCTACCCCATTATCACTGATGGTAAATTGCCAGTAATCTCCAGTATCATTATAAAGTACTTCTACTAAACCAACTTCTCTTTCAATATGGACTACCGCATTACCAATTATATTTTGAAAAACCTGATGAACCTTAATTCGATCTGCCATTATGGTAGGCAATGATTTTGGTACTTTCAATTGAACGTGATCAGGTATATAAATAGTTTCGCCGATATCTGCGATGACACTGTTCAAATCTACTTTAGAATTATCCAAGGCAGAGCTGTTTGCCGTAGAATACTCTAGTATGCCATGGATTAACTTGTCCATAGAAGCTACTTTCTCTTGCATAAGTTCTAAATTCTGCTTACCACCTTCATCTAAAACATCTTTATAATCATCGCTTAGCCAAGTTGCAAGGGCACTAATACTCCTAAGAGGTGATTTAAGGTCATGAGAAACAATATGTGCGTATTCTTGTAAACCTTGATTACTGTTCTCTAGATCCTTTACCAATTTCTCTTTTTGAAGTTCTAATTCTTTTTGTTTGGTAACATCTAAAGAAATACCAATAGAACCAATTACTTCATGGTGTTTATTGTACCTGGGTGCCACACTCGCCAACCAATGTCTTTTTTCACCACATTTGGTAACAACCTCTAATTCATAAGAATCAGATTTACCAGATTTACGTGTTTCAATTTTATCTGAGACCTTACTTTTATCATCAAAACTTACAATATCCTTGGCATCAATACCAAGCAATTCATTTTCTTCATAACCGATCATTTCACAAAAGCTCTGGTTTACCAACTGTATTACACCCTGCTTGTTGGCCTCTATCAAACCAAGGTTCATGTTGGCGATAATACTGCTATACTTTTCCCTTTCAGATTTTAAACGCTCTTCTGCTTCTAATTGTTGGGTAATATCTTCAACCATCATAACGATATAGCTGATTTCCCTATATATATTTCTTACCGCGTTGACAGATAATTTAATTTGTAGTTTTTCCCCATCGTTCTTTATGAACTTCTGATGAATGGTATAATTATCAATTTCACCATTGTTCAGTTTAGTGGTGAATTCATTGGCTAGTTCTATACTTTCCTTATCCGTAAAATCCTTAACATTCATTTTCATGAAGCTATTAAGACTATAGCCCAATAAGGAGGTCATTGTATAATTGACCTTTAAAATTTTATTGGCATCTGCAAGAATAATACCTAGCGGTGAGCTATTTACAATTACATCTAATTGTCTTTTCTGTTCTGACAACAACTCCCTCACCTCCATTTCTTGGGTAATATCCCTCACAATACCTTGAGCTGCAACAGGTTGTTTTTCTTTATTGAATACTAAGCTAGCATTGATTTCCACCCATTTTTCAACGTTGTCCTTCACCAATATTTTAGCTCTATAATTTTTAAGCTGCCCAACTTCTTTTAAGCTACTAAAAGATTCTATGGTATACTCCATGTAATCTTTATGTACCATTTTCCAAAGGTTGATCTCCTCTTTATTATGATCGTAACCTAAAAAGTTTTTTGCAGATTGATTCATGCTTACCACATTGAAGGATAAGTCCATAACAACATAAGGATCTATGATGTTAATGAATACGCCATCTAGTTCAGACGTTTTTTCGCTCAATAAATTTTCAAGCTTGGCATTAGACTCCCTTAAATGACTTGCCACTTCGTAAAGCTCATTAGATTTTTCCTCTAAAATCCTTTCAGCTTGTTGGCGGGCTTTCTTTTGTCTTTCAAGGGCCTTCTTTAAAAGAACAACTTCTTTACTATCCATGTTGTACTACGTCAAATTTTACTTCTGTACCATCATCTTTTAAAAGTTCGTATGTGATATTGGCCTTACCATTAAAATGCTCAAATGCTTTTTCAATTAAGCCATGAGCCAGCCTATACAATCCTCTAGAAGAACTATAGATCATAGAAATGGAATTATCCGTTTTTTCAAGAATTTTGAATGTAGGTAATTCTGCTTCCGGATATAATTTTTTAACGTGTACATGTATATGGTCTTCTATGGAATATAAAAGACTAATGGGAGATAAATAACTTTGTATTACCTCTGGATGAGCATTTTTTAAACTTGAGAATAAATAAAGTCCAAATGCGTATATTAAGTCACCAGCAGGTAAATCTACCTCTTCACTCAACTGGGTAACTAAAGCTACCATCTCATTAAATTCGTAGGTAGCCACAGAGGTATAAATGCCTTGAGAAGGCAAATCTGCTTTTTCAATAATATTATCAACGGTCTCTAATCCAAATTCAGATTCGACCATTTCTAAAAACTCGGTAAATACAATTCCCTTCATTTCAATTTTTTAATAACGTTATTCAAACGTAGGAAAATTAATACGAAAATGCAGGAAAATGTTGTGAAATGAGCTTTTTTGTTAGCCTTTCACTAGTTGGTTAACACTCCAGTACTCTAAAACAGCATTAAGTTTGTACTCATAATCCTCATATTTCAGCGGTTTTATAACATAACCGGCTATACCAACTTCGTAGCATTTTAATAAATCTGCTCTATTTTCTGAAGTAGTTAAAATTATGGTAGGTAAGTATCTTAGATGCTCATCTTCCTTTAAAATGGATAAGAACTCTATACCATTCATTCTTGGCATGTTCAAATCCAATAGAATGATATCTGGAAGTTTTTCACCAGATCTTAAATACGTTAGAGCAGATTCTCCATTTTTTGCCTCAACGATTGAATGCTTTAAATTAAGTTTAGAAACAGTTCGTTTCAACTTCATTACTTCTATTAAATCGTCTTCTATTAGTAAAATATCCATTGTTGTTCATTTTGATACTACAAATGTCAGAGATAAGTCACAAATAAATTGACCAGTGTAGGTGAATGACGCTTAAGTGTCGGTGAATGGTATTTATCTAACGTTAAACTTTTTAAGCAATCATGTAAAACTACGTTGTATATCGAAGGAAGAAATGTCCATAGAAGTCTTATTACCAGACAGTAACTCTGTAATTAACTTACCAGTAGCAGGTCCCAAACTCCACCCCATCATGGCATGACCAGTACCAATTGTTAAGTTCTTAATACTTGCCGATCTACCTATATATGGTAACCCATCTGGAGAAACTGGTCGTAGACCTGTTTTAACACTTTTAATTTCGGCCTCATTGATCTTCAGGTCAGGGTAAAAAGAACTTGCCCCATTAGCTATTGCCGCAACCCTTTCTTTCCTTATAATAGTGTTATTACCTGAAAACTCCATAGTGCCCGCAAATCTTGTAAAACCCCTCATGGGTGTTACCGCCATTTTAGATTCCATTAATATGGCCGGAACAGAAATACCCGTTTCCCTAGCTACATTAATACTGTAGCCTTTACCTCCTTGTAAAGATAACTTTAAATGTAAACGCTTTGCAAGATCACCGCTCCATGAGCCTGCCGCCAATACTACCTCATCAGGTGTATAAGATTGTTTATTGGTAATAATTTCTTTTATTCTATTATTTGATGTCTTTAGATCAACGACCTCTTCTTGGGTTTTTATGATTACACCACTTTGCTTTAAATACGCCAATAGTTTAGGCATTATCTCATTTGGTGTGGTATGAGCGTCACACTCATAATGTATAGCACCTTCTGCATCGATATTTACATGAGGCTCAATATTTCTTAATTCGTCTTTGTTTAAGTCGGTAACCTCTAAACCTTCTTGTGCCACTCTATAGGCCACCTTTTTTTCATGAAAATAACTCTCTTCCGTTTTGTATAGCATTAATAGCCCTTTTCGCTCTAACTGAAAATTGCCAAGATCACCTGAATTCTTAATATCCGTAAATAATTCCCTGCTTAATAAATTAATATCCTTAATTACCCCTATGGCCTTTTCAACCTTTGCCTCAGTAGAAGATTTATGAAAATACCATGACCATTTTAAAAAATCTACATCTAACCTAGGTTTCATATAAAAAGGGCTCGCAGAATTGAACATCATTTTAATTCCCTTTGCGATCATACCTGGGGAGGCCAAAGGAATAATATGACTTGGAGTTATGTAACCTGCATTTACAAATGAAGCACCAGAGCTAATATTGCCTTTATCTATTACTGTAACCTCATAACCTTCTTTGTTCAAATAATAAGCTGTACTTAAACCAACAATGCCACCGCCAATTATTATTACATTCTTCATCTACTATTTTCTATAATTTATATGACCTGAAATCCGTGAGCATAGGGATCATCATCATCTATGGTAATGGTATTCTTTCCATAAATTTTTGCCCAACCTTTTATGCTGGGTATAATCGCAAGCTTGCCGGCTAGGGTGGTCTCCTCTTCTACTTTACCAATAAATTGTGAGCCTATATAACTTTCATGAACAAAATCTTCACCCACATTTAATTTCCCCTTTGCATGCCATTGTGCCATTCTAGCAGAAGTACCTGTACCGCAAGGCGACCTATCTATTGCTTTATCACCGTAAAATACCGCATTTCTGGCGTTAGCCTTT
Source organism: Maribacter sp. 1_2014MBL_MicDiv (assembly GCF_001865655.1). NCBI lineage: Bacteria > Pseudomonadati > Bacteroidota > Flavobacteriia > Flavobacteriales > Flavobacteriaceae > Maribacter > Maribacter sp. 1_2014MBL_MicDiv. The sequence continues at coordinate 3,300,635 of NZ_CP011318.1, read as the reverse complement.
TCAGAGATAGTATTTCCCGTCCATAACATATGGGTTACATTCTTTATGGTAGCATCTTCTGGGTGAATAAACATTTGGGGATATTTAGCATTTATGTTTTCCCTGAGTTCTTGACTATATTGAATTAACTGGCTTGCTGAAAAATCTTGTATTCCACTAAAATTCTTTTGCGGATCCACAATGGCATAAAAATTACCCCCATAACCAACATCAAAAGTCAATTCGCCCAAGTGTGAAGATTCTATAGTCAAATCTGTAGCAGCTAAATATGATTTTACATTGGTCAGTTTTACCCAGTCTACTTTTGTACCTGTTTGCTTGTATGTTATATGTACCAATCCTGCAGGAGTCTCCATACGAACAATACCAGGTGTTTTTGGCACAATTAGCCCTTCTTCAATACCTATAGTAATTGCCCCGATGGTCCCGTGCCCGCACATGGGTAGACAACCACTGGTTTCAATAAACAAAATACCAAAATCATTATAGGGATTACTTGGAGGGTAAAATATACTACCACTCATCATATCATGACCGCGAGGTTCATACATAAGCCCTTTTCTGATCCAATCATATTCTTTTAAAAAGTGCTGTCGCTTTTCACTCATTGTAGCACCCACCAAATTTGGTCCGCCATGTTTTATCACCCTAACGGGATTACCACAGGTGTGGGCATCAATACAAACAAAAGTACTACTAGCCATAATAACTAAAATCTTAAACTACATGTAGCTGAACCTAAATTTCCGTATTTGTATAAACACCTTCTACAAGACGCGTTATACCTAGGGGATTTTCATTTTTCAGTGCATCTGGCAAAAGTCTATTAGGCCAATCTTGATATGACACCGGGCGTACCCATCTTCGTATGGCAGATGTACCAACCGATGTAAAACGAGAATCTGTAGAAGCCGGGTATGGTCCGCCATGCACCATAGAAGAATTTACCTCTACACCTGTGGGTACACCATTGAACAGTATGCGACCTACTCTGCCCTTTAATGCATCCACAACTCCAGCGTTCAATTCCAGTTCTTCTTCACTGCCCAAAATTGTTCCCGTTAATTGACCTTCCAAATGGTTGATGATATCTTCCATCTCAGCGCCATCTTTACACATGACCACTATAGAGAAAGGTCCAAATACCTCTCTATGCAATTTTGTATTCGCTAAAAAATCCGAACCACTTACTTTTAAAATTAAAGGCTGACCACTATTAACCTTGACATCATTCTTATACTCGGCAGTAATTACCACTCCATCTTGCTCCGAAAGTTCCTTTTTACCTTCCACATATTTAGCATATATATTAGGATGGAGCATGGTTGTTGGCTCCAATTTTAGAATCTCCTTAGACAAAGTATCTATGAATTCATTAAGATGTTCTCCTTGTACTCCTAAAATCAATCCCGGATTTGTACAAAACTGACCCGCACCTAAAGTAATTGACGAAGCGTATTTAGTTGCCCAAGTATCACCTTCTTGTTCTAATGCCGATGGCAGCAAAACCACTGGGTTTATACTTCCCATTTCTGCAAATACCGGTATTGGCTCATCTCTTTCGTTAGCCAATTTATAAAGTGCGGTTCCACCATGTATACTTCCGGTAAAACCTACGGCCTTTACTTTTGGGTGTTTTACCAACTGCTGGCCAACTTCAATACCACCGCTATTTAAATTAGAAAATACACCATTGGGCATACCTGTCCTCTTCGCCGCTTTAATGATTGCTGAAGAAACAAGTTCACCTGTACCAGCATGCATAGGGTGACTTTTTACGATTACGGGACATCCTGCGGCTAGAGCACTTGCCGTGTCTCCACCCGCCGTAGAAAATGCCAAAGGAAAATTACTGGCACCAAATACCACTACTGGACCCAACGGAAATAGCATTTTTCTTATGTCAGATTTTGGCAATGGCTCTCTATCTGGTTGTGCTTTTTCAATAACGGCTTCTACCCATGACCCTTGTTTAATCAAGGTTGCAAAAGCTCGTAATTGTCCCATAGTTCTGCCACGCTCGCCCACCGCTCTTCCTTGGGGCAGACCAGACTCTCTGCAATACGTGTTTATCAGCTCATCCCCTAAAGCTTCTATTTCATCTGCAATAGCTTCTAAAAACTCAGCTTTTTTTTCTCCTGAATAATCTTTATAAACTGCATAGGCATCCGTTGCCAAAGCAACTGCTTCATTGATTTCATTAATTGTAGCCTCATAGAATGTCCATTCCGTGTTCTCATTATTTTTAGGATCAAAAGTCTTGAACGTTCTCTCACCTTGTTTAGAAGCTTTATTCCCTATTGCATTTGTACCGCTGATCATTTTTTATTTTTATCGTGTTACCCAAAAGTAAAGAAAGTACCCGTAACAAATTTCTACATTCTGTTTACATTTCACTAAAGTTTCAGGCGCAACATATTTTAGTATGAGTTTTAAAATTTAAGCCAAGTTCTTATAATCTGGTAATGTAGGCCTTGTAACTATACCCTGTTTTATTATAGCGGCTACTCTTTCTCTTTCAGCTCCTACTAAAGGTAACCTAGGTGCCCTAACATTTTCTGTGCCTATACCCGTAGCAACTTCTGCCATTTTAATGTTCTGTACCAATTGCGGACTTATATCCAACTCTAACAATGGCAAAAACCATCGGTAAATTTCCAATGCCTCTTTTATGCGACCTGCCTTTGCCAATTCAAAGACGGCACAAGTCTCGGCAGGAAATGCACAAACCAATCCAGCAACCCAACCATCGGCACCCATTAATGTGCTTTCCAGCCCAAGCGTATCAACCCCGGTCAGTACATTTAACCTATCCCCAAATTTTGTCTTTATACGGGTAATATTTGATATATCTCTTGTTGATTCTTTAACAGCCTGTATGTTACTGCATACCATTAACTCGTCCAACATTTCCAATGTGACCATTATACCGTAATCTACAGGATTGTTATATATCATAATGGGCAATTTTGTGCTATTTGCCGTTTCCTTAAAATAGGTTACCGTTTCATAATCATTAGCTTTATACCGCATTGGTGGCAACATCATTAATCCAGTAGCACCGCATTCTTCCGCTACCTCTGCCGCATGTTTGGCATCTTTAGTAGTTTGCTCTGCAATATTGATAATAACCGGTACCTTACCTTCTACCAACTGCACGGTTTCTTTCATTAAAACCTTTTTTTCATCATACGTAAGTGTGCTTGCTTCTCCCAAAGTTCCTCCAAGTATTATTCCACTCACTCCTGCTTCTAATTGGGCTTTTATATTGACCGAAAACATGTCTAGATCCAATTCATCCTTATAGGTAAATTTTGTTGTTACTGCCGGCATAACGCCTGTCCATGATATACTCATTTTATATTCTTTTGATGATACCCAAAAATAAGATGGGCTTTACCAATCAAGTGTATTCATATTACCTAAACTTGTTACTATATTACCATGTAATTATTCTATATAAAATATATAGTGCTAACTTAGATGCACATGAAAGTGTATCCTTTTAAAATACCAAAACCTATAAATGAACATTTAATCGTTCAGGTCGATAAAGAGCCTATTTTCTATAATAGACTTCATCAACATGAAGAAATTCAAATAAGTCATATTATAAATGGTAGTGGTAAGTTATTGGTAGGCGATAGTGTCCATCAATTTTCAAAAGGAGATATTTTCGTAATAGGCGGTAACTTACCTCACGTATTTAAAAGTGTTCTCAATGAACAAGACGCGCATATGTTTACCGTGTTCTTTACTTCCCGGTCTTTTGGTGCAGATTTTTTTGAACTCCCCTATTTTAATGAGTTTAAAACCTTTTTTAGTAATGCCACTGCAGGATTTAAAGTAGAAACAAACCAAAGGAAAATTGCTCAGCAACTTGTAAAATTGAGCTCTCAAAATAAACTTAAGCGCTTTATTTTATTTTTAGAATTATTAGATGAACTAGGGCGAGCAAATAAGCAAACATTGAGTCGGTTTGTTTATTCCAAGTCATTAAGTAGTAATGAAGGTGAACGTTTACAGATTGTGTTCGATTTTGTGTTGAAGAACTTCCATCAGCCTATTTCGTTAGAGCAAATTGCTAAAATGGCTTATATGACACCAAATGCATTTTGCCGCTTTTTTAAACAACGTACCAACAAAACATTTTTTCAATTCCTGATCGAGTTACGTGTAGCACATGCTTGTCAACTGCTAAGTTCAAACAAAGAATTGAACATTAATGAGGTAGCAGACCTTTCTGGTTTCAATTCCATATCTAACTTTAATAAAAAATTCAAAAAAATTAAAGGTGTTACCCCAACCCATTACCAACAGTCTCTTTCATTTTAAAACTATTAGCATATTAATTATGGTTAATATATTTTAATTTGAACTATAGGTTTCTATATTTGCCATCCAACAAACTTCACATTTGCCCACGTGGTGAAATTGGTAGACACGCTACCTTGAGGGGGTAGTGTTCGTAAGGACGTGCTAGTTCGAATCTAGTCGTGGGCACAAAAGGTTAGACCAAGGTCTAACCTTTTTTTATTTTGATAATTTTAACTTTTTGGTACTGCTAGGCGTTTTAATAAATTGTAGATTTGTTTAATCCTTTTTCAAAAAACATGAACAATGTAAAAAAACAATTTAGTATTAGAGACTTGGAGAACCTCTCTGGTATTAAGGCACACACCATTAGAATTTGGGAAAAAAGATATAATCTTTTATCTCCTGAACGCACAGATACTAATATTAGAACGTATAGTCTAGCTAGCTTACAGAAATTGCTTAATGTGACGTTACTTTACAACAATGGTCACAAAATATCTAAAATTGCTAAAATTTCAGATAAAGAAATACCATATGTTGTTCGTGAAATTGTAGCAAAGCATAGTCACAAAAGCCAAGCGATAAACGCATTTAAATTAGCCATGGTCAATTTTGACCAAACCATGTTTTTCAATACTTATAATGCCCTTCTAAGTGAAAATTCCTTTAGGGAAATATTCAAGGAAACCTTTGTACCCCTGTTGAACGAACTTGGTCTTTTATGGCAGACAGATACGATCAGTCCTGCTCATGAGCATTTTATGAGCAGTCTTATCAAACAAAAGATACTACTGAATATTGAAAAATTACAACACTTGGAACCAACAAAGACAGATAAGGTTTTTGTAGCTTTCTTACCAGAAAACGAAATTCATGATATTGGATTGCTCTATATTAACTATGAAATTATATTGAAAGGTTATAAGTGTATTTACTTAGGTCCAACAATACCTTTAGAAAATTTAGAAGATGTACTAAAGTATTTTGATGACATTTATTTTGTCTCATACTTTACCATTTTCCCAGAAAAGGATCGTGTAAATAAATATTTGGAAGAATTCAGCAAGTTGGTTGCAGACTATCAAAATCCAAATTTCTGGATTTTGGGCAGACAGATCAATTTTATTGACGACGCCGTTAAGCCAAATTACTGTAGAACTTTTACCTCTATAGATAGCTTGGTCAGTAATTTATAATCTGTAGAATAATGAAGAAAAGTTGTGTAGTAATAGGTTCGGGATTTTCATCTTTATCCGCAGCTTGCTATTTAGCAAAAAATGGATGGAATGTTTCCATTTTTGAAAAAAATGAATCTGTTGGCGGTAGGGCTTCACAGTTTGTAAAAGACGGATTTACTTTTGATATGGGTCCAAGTTGGTATTGGATGCCCGATATTTTTGATAAATTTTTTGCCGATTTCAATAAACAAACCTCAGATTATTATCAACTGGACAAACTTAGTCCTGCCTATAAAATTTTCTTCAGTGACGATGTAATTACCATTGGTGATTCTATGTCCAAAATTTGTGATGAATTTGAACGAATAGAGCCGGGAAGCTCAAAAGCACTAAAAAAATTCATTGATAAAGCACAGGAAAATTATGACATTGCCATTAACAAAGTAGTTCTAAGACCAGGTCTTTCACCGTTAGAATTGGTTACTAAAGAAACTATTCTAAAAATTGATCAATTTTTTAAAACCATTAGCTCACAAGTTCGTAAGTCTTTTAAAAATCCGAAATTGGTTTCTACTTTAGAATTTCCTGTTTTGTTTCTTGGTGCAAAGCCAAGCAATACGCCTTCTTTCTACAATTTTATGAATTTTGCTGATTTTGGCTTAGGTACTTGGCATCCAAAAGGTGGTATGTACGAAGTTATAAAAGCAATGAAAAATTTGGCAGAAGAATTAGGAGTCGTTATATACACCAATGCAACGGTAGAACAAATACAAGTAACTAATGGCAAGGCCACCGGTATTATTTGTAAGGGCAAAGTTCATCACGCAGACAAAGTACTGAGCGGTGCAGATTATCAACACTCTGAAAGTTTGCTAGAAGACAAATATCAGCAGTATAGTAAGACGTACTGGGAGAAAAAGGTTTTCGCACCATCTTCTTTACTATTTTATATAGGGTTCAATACAAAATTGAAAAATGTAGAACATCACAATCTGTTTTTTGATACCGATTTTGAATTACATGCCAAGGAAATATATGACAAACCACAATGGCCTACAAATCCTTTGTTCTATGCAAATTTCCCATCGGTAACAGATGGCAGTATGGCCCCAAAGGGTTGTGAAACAGGTTTTTTTCTAGTGCCCATTGCCACTGACCTAGAAGATACCGAGGCTTTAAGAAATCAGTATTTTGATTTAATTATGGATCGTTTTGAAAAAAGAACAGGCCAAGACATTAGAAATAATATTATATTCAAGGAAACTTTCTGTGTCAATGATTTTATTGATCGGTACAATTCTTATAAAGGTAATGCCTATGGCATGGCAAATACCTTGACCCAAACGGCATTTTTAAGACCTAATCTTAGAAGTAAAAAAGTAGGTGATTTATATTTTACAGGACAACTGACTGTACCTGGACCAGGAGTACCCCCAGCCTTAATCTCCGGTAAACTAGTGTCAGAATTAATTATAAAGGATAATTAGTAATTTATGAAAGATACTTTTGATCAAGTTTCGTACCAATGTAGTAAAATCGTAACCAAACGATATAGTACCTCTTTTGCTCTCGCCACAAAGATGCTACACCCTTCTATACGTAGTCATATCTATAATATATATGGCTTTGTACGTTTTGCAGATGAAATAGTAGACACTTTTCATGACTATGATAAAGAAGTCCTGTTTAATAAATTTGAGCAAGAACTGGAGGCGTCTTTACAAGACAGAATTAGTCTTAACCCAATTTTAAACTCATTTCAACATACGTACCATACATACAATATTCCCAAACACCTTGTAGATTCTTTCATGAAAAGTATGCGTATGGATCTTTTTAAGAATGTATACCGAACAGATACCGAATACAAAGAATATATTTATGGGTCTGCAGACGTTGTAGGTCTCATGTGCTTGCAAGTTTTTGTTAAAGGTGATGTTGAAGCTTATAACAAGTTAAAAGAATCTGCCATGGCTTTAGGTTCAGCTTTTCAAAAAGTGAATTTCTTGAGAGATGTAAAAGCCGACTTCGAAGAATTGAACAGATCCTACTTTCCTAATACTAATTTAAAGGAATTGGACGAAGCCTCTAAAAAACGCATTGTTGAAGAAATAAAAGAAGACTTTAAATTAGGATACCAAGGTATTGTAGGGCTTCCAGCTGAAGCAAAATTTGGTGTTTATACCGCTTACAAATATTATTTTAAGCTACTCAAAAAACTACAGGGCACTCCCTCTCTAGAAATAAAGAATGCACGTATTAGGGTGCCTAATTACCAGAAATTTGGACTATTGGCCCGTTCATACGTTAAATTTAAAATGAACTTAGTGTAATGGATATTGTTATTTGGATATTGATTTTTTTAGGCACTTTTCTATTTATGGAATTCATGGCGTGGTTTACCCACAAATATGTAATGCACGGATTTCTTTGGAGTTTACATAAAGATCATCATAAAAAAGATCATGACTCTTGGTTCGAGAGAAATGACCTGTTCTTTATTTTCTATGCCATTGTAAGTATGTCATTGTTTTATTCAGGCACTACAGGTTTTTGGTATGGCTACCCGTTGGGGTTTGGAATTCTGGCCTATGGTATTGCTTACTTTTTAGTGCATGACATTTTTATCCATCAACGTTTTAAGTTGTTTAGAAATGCCAATAACTGGTACAGTAGAGGTGTTAGAAGAGCACATAAAATGCATCATAAACACTTAGGCAAAGGTGATGGTGAATGTTTTGGAATGCTATTTGTTCCCTTTAAGTACTTTAAAAAGTAATTGGTTATTCCGCTATTAACTTATTTAATAGCTTATCTATCTTATCATTATCCCAATCTGCAATTGCATTTTGATGTATTACAATAGCTCCATTTTTATCAATTAGATATGACCCGGGTGGCTTTAATAAGCCTATAGGACTAGGCTCACCAATTATTTGGTAGGTTACCGGAAATGTATAACCTTGTTCTTCCATAAATAAATCTACAGGGGCTCTTTCCTCATTCGTAATCACGTAGAATTTCATCTTGTCGCCATACGTACCATACAAGTATTGCACATCTTTTAATTGTGCTTGAGAAGGCATGTGCCACGATGTCCAGAATGTAATAAATACTACTTTTCCTTTTGCCTCATCAAAATTAAAAAACTTCCAATTTTCATCTTTAAGCTTCCAGTCATAGTCAGTAATCTTACCTCTTTTTTCTGGTTTAATTATGGTTGGTGAAGTGGCAAAAAACCTGTTGAGCATAATTTTGCTATAATCACCCAAGGGTGTCACAAAAAAAGAAAGCACGAATGCAATGATCAATAAGGTAAAAACCGTTTGTCTCTTCATAAAAGTAAGCTAGGGGTCAAAACTAAAAAACTCCTGAATAATATCAGGAGTTTTCCTTATAAATTTTAAAAGGTTGTATTAAGATGCGTTTTCTCTCTTAATCACATTTAAAGCTGAACCTTCTCTATACCAACCAATCTGTGCGTCATTATAAGTATGGTTTACTTTAATTACATCTTTACTACCATCAGCATGCACTATTTCTACCGTTAAAGGCTTATCTGGCGCAAAATCAGCAATATCAATAAAATTAAAAGTATCGTCTTCTTGAATTAGGTCGTAATCATTTTCATTTGCAAATGTTAAGCCTAGCATACCTTGTTTTTTAAGGTTTGTTTCATGAATACGTGCAAATGATTTCACGATTACCGCAGCTACACCTAAATGGCGAGGCTCCATAGCAGCGTGTTCACGTGAAGATCCTTCTCCATAGTTATGATCACCAACTACAATACTTCTTACACCTGCCGCTTTGTATGCACGTGCCGTATCTGGAACACCTCCATACTCACCGGTCAATTGATTTTTGACCATATTGGTTTTCTTTCCAAACGCGTTAACGGCACCAATTAAACAGTTATTAGAGATATTATCTAAATGACCACGGAAACGCAACCACGGTCCTGCCATAGATATATGGTCTGTAGTACATTTCCCAAAAGCTTTGATCAATAATTTTGCACCCATTAAGCTTTCATCCTTAATAGGAGTAAACGGTTCCAATAATTGCAATCTTTCTGAATCTGAAGCTACTTTTACGGTAACACTAGATCCATCTTCTTTTGGAGCCAAATAACCAGCGTCCTCTACCTCAAAACCTTTTGGAGGAAGTTCCCAACCAGTTGGCTCATCGAACATCACCTCTTCACCTTTTTCGTTGATCAACTTATCGGTCATTGGATTAAAATCCAACCTACCGGAAATAGCTATTGCAGCAGTTACCTCAGGCGATGCAACAAAGGCATGCGTGTTAGGGTTACCATCCGCTCTTTTGGCAAAGTTTCTATTAAATGAGTGTACAATACTGTTCTTTGGTGCATTTTTAGGATCGCTATAACGCGCCCACTGTCCAATACATGGTCCACAAGCGTTCGTGAAAATTTTAGCATCCAATTTCTCGAAAATTCCAAGAATACCATCTCTATCTGCCGTATATCTTACTTGCTCAGAACCAGGATTGATCCCTAATTCCGCTTTCATTTTTAATCCTTTATCAATAGCTTGTTGCGCAATTGAAGAAGCTCTAGACAAATCTTCATAAGAGGAGTTGGTACAAGAACCAATAAGCCCCCACTCCACAGCCAACGGCCATTCATTAGATGTAGCCTTTTCTGTCATATCACTACCCACTTTTGTAGAAAGATCGGGTGTAAATGGTCCATTCAATAACGGAGTCAATTCAGAAAGGTTAATTTCGATTACCTCGTCAAAATATTGTTCTGGATTTGCATACACCTCAGCATCTGCAGTTAAATGTTCTTTAACCTTATTAGCGGCATCTGCAATATCAGCTCTGTCCGTAGCCCTTAAATAGCGCTCCATAGACTCATCATAACCAAAAGTAGACGTCGTAGCACCTATTTCAGCACCCATATTACAAATGGTACCTTTACCGGTACAGGAAAGATTTTTGGCTCCTTCACCAAAATATTCAACTATAGCACCGGTACCACCTTTTACGGTTAGTATTTCGGCAACTTTTAAAATAACATCTTTAGGAGCGGTCCAACCAGAAATATTACCGGTCAATTTTACACCGATCAATTTTGGGAATTTAAGTTCCCAAGCCATACCCGCCATAACGTCAACAGCATCTGCTCCACCTACACCAATAGCGACCATACCTAAACCACCTGCGTTCACGGTGTGAGAATCGGTACCGATCATCATCCCACCAGGGAAAGCATAATTTTCCAATACCACTTGGTGAATAATACCTGCACCTGGTTTCCAGAAACCTATTCCATATTTATTTGAAACAGACTCAAGAAAGTCAAAAACTTCAGCACTTGTGGAATTTGCAGATTTTAAATCTGCAGTTGCCCCACTTTTAGCCTGGATCAAGTGATCACAATGAACTGTAGTAGGTACTGCAACTTTTGGCTTCCCAGCTTGCATAAATTGCAATAACGCCATTTGTGCCGTAGCATCTTGACAAGCAATACGATCAGGAGCAAAATCTACATAGTCCTTTCCTCTGGTAAATGCTTCAGTAGGGCTACCATCCCATAAATGAGAATACAAAATCTTTTCTGAAAGAGTAAGTGGTTTGCCCACTACCTCTCTTGCTTTGTCTACACGTTCCGCCATGGAAGCATAAACCTTCTTAATCATATCTATGTCAAAAGCCATAAAATTTATTTATAAAATTGTTAATCTATCTTATCCGTACAAGATACGAAATGTACGTTGAATTTAAGAGCGCATATGAAATTAAGAATGATTATAAAAAATGGAAGAAAAAAAGCCCGAGCAAACATGCCCGGGCTTTCCATTATGCTATATACAATGTATTATCTCACCAACTGTTTTGTTGATGGCTTAAACTTCGTTAAAACAATACCGTCTACTGCTGCTTCATATTCTGCCATAGTTGGCGTTCTTCCTAAAATGGTAGATAGCACCACTACAGGGGTAGAAGACAATAAAGATTCTCCTTTTTTCTCACCAGAATCTTTTACGACCCTTCCTTGGAACAAACGAGTTGATGTTGCCATAACCGTGTCTCCTGGCTCTGCTTTTTCCTGGTTACCCATACAAAGGTTACAACCTGGTCTTTCTAGATAAAGCATGTTTTCATACTTAGTACGTGCCAATCCTTTAGGCGCACTATCATCAAATTCAAATCCTGAATACTTTTGAAGTACCTCCCAATCACCTTCTTCTTTTAACTCGTCTACAATATTATATGTTGGTGGTGCTACAACTAATGGCGCCTGGAAGGTTACTTTGCCTTGTTGTGCCTCGATATTTTTCAACATTTGAGCCAAAATTTTCATATCGCCTTTATGCACCATACAAGACCCTACAAAACCTAGGTCCACCTTTTTGGTTCCACCATAGTAAGATAAAGGTCTAATTGTATCATGCGTATAACGCTTGGAAACATCTTCGTTATTTACATCTGGATCAGCGATCATTGGTTCAGCTATCTCATCTAAATCGATAATAACTTCTGCATGATACTTAGCATTGGCATCTGGTCTTAAAGATGGTCTAATACCGGTTTTAAGCTCAGTAATTCTGGTTTCCGCTTTTTCTACAAGTCCTTTTAAAACTTGCTTAGCATTATCCATGCCTTTATCGATCATAATCTGAATACGGCCTTTGGCAATTTCAAGAGATTCTATCAATGTCTCATCTTCAGAGATACAGATAGATGCCTTAGCCTTCATCTCTGCTGTCCAATCAGTAAAGGTAAATGCTTGATCAGCTGTTAAAGTACCGATATGAACCTCGATTACACGACCTTGAAATACGTTTTCACCACCAAACTGCTTTAACATTTGTTGTTGTGTCGCATGAACTACATCACGAAAATCCATGTAAGACTTCATTTGCCCTTTAAAGGTAACTTTTACCGACTCAGGAATAGGCATAGAAGCCTCACCTGTAGCTAATGCCAAAGCAACGGTACCAGAATCAGCACCAAAGGCTACACCTTTAGACATACGGGTGTGAGAATCTCCACCAATAATAATATCCCAATCACCCACAGTGATATCATTTAATACTTTATGGATTACATCCGTCATTGGAAAATACACCCCTTTTGGATCACGACCAGTAATTAAACCAAAGTCGTTCATAAACTTCATAAGCCTAGGAATATTGGCTTTTGATTTATCATCCCAAACAGATGCCGTATGGCAACCTGATTGATATGCACCATCAACAATTGGAGAAATTACCGTGGCAGCCATCATTTCCAATTCTTGTGATGTCATTAAACCAGTGGTATCTTGAGAACCTACGATATTTACTTCTGCACGAACATATGATCCTGCATGCAAAGTAGCTCCAGAAGTACCCACTGCATTCTTATTGAATATTTTCTCTACCGCGGTCAATCCTTGTCCTTCAATAGAAACCTCTTTTGAAGGTGCATATACTTGAGGTACATCTATACCCAATACCTTACAGGCAAAAGTTTGTAGTTTCTTTCCAAAAACTACAGCATAAGAACCACCTGCTTTCATGAACTCCATTTTCTGTGGTGTAAATGCTGCAGAAACATCCTTCAACTCAACTTTACCATGATACAATTTTTTCTCTTTTGTATTTATGGTCAAGACAGTACCCGTGGCAACAGAATACATCTGTTTTAAAACTGGTTCACCGTCTTCATCAACAATAGTGGTACCATTTTCATCTTTTTGCTGTACCCAGTTTTTAAGATCTAATCCTATACCTCCGGTTACACCAACGGTTGTTAAGAAAATTGGAGCAATACCATTAGTTCCCGCAATTACCGGGGCAATATTGATAAATGGCACATATGGGCTAGAGGAAATACCGGTCCACAATGCAACATTGTTTACACCGGACATTCTTGAAGAACCAACACCCATTGTTCCTTTTTCCGCAATAAGCATTACACGCTTGTCAGGGTGCTTTTCTTTTAGTTCAAGCACCTCTTTTTGCATTTCTTTGTTATGCTCAAAAATACATTGACCATGTAATTCACGATCAGATCTTGAATGTGCATCACCCCCTGGAGAAAGTAAATCGGTTGAAATATCACCAACACCGGCAATGTAGGTCACCACCTCTATTTCTTCTTCAATCTCCGGTAGTTTCGTAAAAAACTCGGCTTGTGCATAGCTTTCAATAATATCTTTAGCTATTTCACTTCCGTTTTTAAGTGCTTCTTCTAGACGATCAGTATCCGCCTCATATAAAAACACCTGTGTCTTTAAAACCTTTGCGGCTTGCAACGCCAATTCTTTGTTATCACCTAAAGCAACATCTAACAATACCTTAATAGACGGACCGCCTTTCATATGCGACAACTGCTCCAATGCAAAAGCCGGCGTAATTTCCTTCACGACAGACTCACCAACGACAATCTCTTTAAGAAATTCTGCCTTTACACCTGCAGCACTAGTAGTACCAGGTAACACATTATAAATAAAGAAATTTAGAGAATCTTCTCTATACTCATTATCTACATCTTTAATTTGTTCAATAATCTTGCTAAGTAAATCAGCGCCATCTATCGGCTTTGGATGAAGACCTTGACTTTTACGTTCTTCAATCTCCTTAAGGTAATCTTTATAAATGCTCATTAATAAGTGATTTGTATATTTAATTGGATATAATGGTGAAATAGCGACTTCATAATTTTCTCTGAAGATTTGTGGAAAATAAGAACACTATTACTACAAATGGACAGATTAATTGATTGTTGAATGTTTTATTCGATTAGAGTATTACTTGGTCTTCTAATGGTATCAAAATCAAATGTCATCTGCTAGTTCATTTAAGTTAACGCAATTTCGTAAAATTACGTAATAAAGAACGCATTTAAAACTAAATAAGTATGATTGCGGACTTTTTCTCAAATCCTTTAAAAAGTAGATAGATATCAAACATTTTTAATATCAAAAATGTTCATATCCTTGAAAAAGTGCAGAAAAAGGTGGAATTTTTTTAAAGCAGCTTATCAATAATATCCTCTTCAGTGATACCTTCTGCCTCTGCTTTATAATTTTTAATGATACGATGGCGTAAAATTCCTTTAACAACGGCATGCACATCTTCTATATCTGGTGAGAATTTACCATGAATGGCCGCATTGGCCTTAGCTCCAAGAATAAGGTTTTGGGATGCTCTTGGCCCTGCACCCCAATCTAAATATTGTATTACATATTCTGATGCTGTTTCCAGATTAGGCCTTGTACTATTTACCAACTTTACAGCATATTCCACTACATTATCCGCAACAGGAATTCTGCGCACCAATTCTTGAATAGCAATGATATCTTTAGCGTTAAAAAGCGCATTGATCACCTGCTTAGTGTTCGAAGTAGTATTTTTCACCACTTTAATTTCCTCTGCTATAGAAGGGTATTTTAATTCTATCGCGAACATAAAACGGTCTAGCTGTGCTTCCGGCAAAGGGTAGGTACCTTCTTGTTCAATTGGGTTTTGCGTAGCTAAAACAAAATATGGCAGTTCCAATTTATGCTGATGACCGGCAATGGTCACAGCTCTCTCTTGCATTGCCTCTAAAAGTGCTGCTTGGGTCTTTGGTGGAGTTCTGTTGATTTCATCCGCCAAAATAATATTGGAAAAAATAGGGCCTTTAAGAAATTTAAAACTTCTGTTCTGATCTAGAACCTCACTACCAAGAATGTCACTTGGCATTAAATCTGGCGTAAATTGTATTCTTTTAAAGTCTAGTCCTAATGCTTGGGCAATGGTATTCACCATTAAAGTTTTGGCCAGCCCTGGCACTCCTATCAGCAATGAATGCCCTCCTGTGTAAATTGAAAGCAGAATTTGTTCAATAACCTCATCTTGACCAATAATGACCTTGGCTATTTCTTTTTTAAGCTCAGCATGTTTTACTACTAGGCGTTCAATTGCTGCAACGTCTGACATATATTACTTTTTTACCCAATTATTAGCGAAATCACAATCTTTGTTCTCGTCATTAACGCTGATGTAGGTATCTTTAATATGCTCGTCCATCCATTTTTTAATGGCATTGTACTTTTTCTCTGTAAGTGCCAGCTCTTGAATCTTTGTATAATCCTTTGAGAAATCCGCTACGTGCTCATCAAACCTATTGGTAATCTTTAAGATTTTATATTTAGGTGCACCTCCTCTTGGATCTTCTTCCAATACCGGATACGTTATTTCATTATCCTTTAAATTTTGAACCTGATTGTAAAGGGTAGGATCCATTTTTGTAAGCTCAAACTTAGAATCGAAATTTACAGGATTACGTAAAAGTCCGCCATCAAATTTTGTTTCCTTTTCGTCAGAAAAATTCAATGCAGCTTCAGCAAATGTAAATTCCCCATCCATAATCTTTTTACGAATAGTGTCTAATTCAGCCTTAGCTTCATCCAACACATTTTGAGATATTTCTGGCTGGATCAATATATGTCTCAAATCCAATTCTTGACCTCTAATTTTTTCAATATAAATAATATGATAGCCAAAAACAGTTTCAAAAGGCTCAGAAACTTCACCTTCTTTCAAACTAAAAGCCACATCCTTAAACTTCTTGTCAAAACCAGTATCTTTTGTAATACTATAGAAACCACCTTTTGATTTAGATCCTGGATCTTGAGAATATAGAATAGCTTTTACACTAAAGCTAGCATCATTATCCTCCACATCTGCCTTAATCTGGTTTAGCTTATCAACCACCTTTTGCTTCTCTTCCTCAGAAGGCTCTGGCTCTTTGGTAATTTGTGCAATTTCTAACTCAGCGCCAAATACAGGACGTTCATCTTCAGGAATTTTATTAAAGAATTGACGAACTTCTTCCGGCGTAATTTCAATTTCCTTAATGATATCTTGCTGCATACGCTCAGATAACATACGCAACTTATTGATCTTATAAAGCTCTTCCCTAAAACTAGCCTCGTCTGTTTTCTTGTAGTATTTCAACACCTTGTCCATAGACCCAATCTGCTGAACCAACGATTGTAATTGGCGGTCGCCAGTAGCATTTACTTCATCATCAGAGACCAGAATACTATCTTGAACGGCTTGGTTGGCATACAACCTATCTTCCATTAACTTACCTAAAAGCCCGCAGTGTGTAATATCCTCAGTGGAAGCACCTTGACTTTTAAGATCGATCAGCGTTTTTTCAATATCAGAATCCAATATTACATAGTCACCCACAACAGCAGCAATACCATCTAATTTAATTCTCTTAAAATTGTTTGACGAATCTTTTTTTACTGTAATGGCTTCCGCAGCAGCTTCCATTGCTTGGGCCTGATCTGCCTCTGCATTTGGTATTGAATCTTGCGCGATAGCAAAACCTGAAAGCAGCAATGCCCCTATGTAAATACTATTTTTTGTTTTCGAAAACTTCAAATTCATTATCCTTGATTGCTTCATCTAATAATTCAGTTTCTAGTTTGCGTAGGTAGTCCATCTTTCTACGGCTTAATAAAACTTGTTCTATGGTAGGCTTAATAAATGACAAGGGAGCAATTTCATTAATATCCTTTGTCTCTACTATTTTTCCCAAATATACCCCGATTGAATCCTCTAATTCAAAAAATTGTGAATTTTTTAAGTACCTATTGGCATTCTCTGCGGTAATTGGAGGTATTTCTTCGAATATTCTTGTATTTCTAACCCAAATTGAATCGTTAAAATTCAGTTTATTAAACTGAACCCCAATAGAATCTAAATAACGTAGGTCATCTTCTTTAAATCTTTTTAAACGCTTACCAACTTCATCTTTATCCAAAAATCCTTTGGGCAAGGCTACAAATCTAATTCTGGCAATAGGTTCCTTTAGTTTAAAATTCTCTTTGGCGCGCTCGTAAAAAGCTTGAAGTTGTTCCGATGTTATTAGCGAATCTGTTGCTTGGGCTACCAAAGCTTCTTTATACACACTAGTATAGAGCTCGGTTCTATAATCATCTACCAGAGCATTGTATTGCGCAAGTTTTTCTTCGGATAAATTTATTTTGGCCTTGGACAGCAGTAATTGTTTAGACGCCCAATTATTAATATAATTTGTAGCGAATGATGCGCTATCTGCCTTTGACATATTTTCCGTAATCAGTGGAACAAGGTCTTCTTTATATAAAAAGGATTCGCCTACTCTAGCAATAGCCTTTCTTTCTTCCTCTTTTTTAAACATACCTTCACATGAGGTATAGACAATAGCAATAAGACCTATACCAAGTAAAAGGCAAAACCTGCTGAACAATAATTTAGATTTCTTAGAAAACATCGAGCAAAAATAGCAATTACCAAATCGTGTGCAAGTGCTTAATGATTTACTTAACACCTTTTTTTGGGAGTTACAATATAAACAAATACCTAATAATCAATAAGCACAGCTATTTTTAAAAATTGCAATCAACCTTTAAATAGTAAACGGGCTAAGGTTTTTTCGGTAAATTTGCTTACTTATTTTATAAACCAATACAAGACATTTTTGAACCGACAAATAAAACTAATTTGGGATTTCAGAGGTCCTACGGCACTTAAGACCGCAGAGCACCATGTTAAGCACCTCAATGAATTTATAGCACTAGAAAAAACCGCACTTAACATTACCGGTTTTAATGAAATCAATGACATGTACAGCACAGCCTTCATGGTCGTTGAAGAAAATGAAATGATCAAGGTAAGAGATTTATTAAAACCGCACAGAGGTGAAGTCTACACACCTTAATCTGACACCTATTACATGAAACATTGTTTACTTTTCATTTGCTGCTTCATATTAGTTTCTTGCACCGCCGAGCAACAAAATCCAAATTTTCTTGAGACGGCCTTAGCTTCAAAAGACATTAGTATTAAAAGGGTGATGGACAGTATTGAGAAATATCAGGTTCAAATTAGGTACACCCAAATTGATAGAAGAAATGACAGTGTGCTATTTACGGACTATGATTTTCAGGTAAGTGACAGTGTATACTTTTATCCGGCCAGTACGGTAAAATTTCCAACCGCAGTTTTGGCAATGGAAAAAATAAACCAATCCGACACCCTTACCATAAACACCAAATATTACATAGAAGGTGACACTATTGAAAGTACCGTTGCAGATGATGTCAATGAGATTTTTGCCGTCAGTGATAATTTAGCCAATAATAGGTTAATAGAATTTTTAGGTTTTGAAACCATCAACCAAAGTTTGAAAAACAAAGGCATAGCTCCTGTTAGGCTCTCACATAGACTTGGTTTTCATTCAGAAGATTTAAGAACAAAACCCATCATTATTTACCTTAATGATTCTACCACCGGTATAACACAACCCATTTTAAACAAAACGCCAAAACCTTTAGCATTGTTTGAAATAGAAAAGGGAAAAGGGTATTATGAAAATGATGAATATATTAACGAGCCATTTAGCTTTAAGCAAAAAAACTATTATCCCTTATCTGCTCAGCATAATCTATTAAAGCGAATTATTTTTCCAGAGAATTTTAATTTGAATGAACAATTTCATTTAAACAAAGAGCAACGCGATCATCTGTTAAATGCTATGCACACAGTGCCAAAAGAAATGGGTTATGACAAAAAAGAATATTACGATAGCTACTGTAAGTTTTTTCTTTTTGGTGATTCTAAAGATGATATACCAGAACATATCAAAATATATAACAAAGTTGGGTTTGCCTATGGAACATTAACCGATTGCGCTTACATTAAGGACACAAAAAATAATATAGATTTTCTATTGACAGCCACTATATTGGTCAATAAAGATGGTATATTCAATGATGATGTATATGAGTATGATGAAATAGGCATTCCATTTTTAGCGCAATTAGGACGCGAAATATATCAACAAGAACTACAGAGAAAAAAATAATTGAAACAAGAAGTTGACTATGCAAGATAATGCCGGTAAAACCAGAATTAACAAATACTTAAGTGAAGCGGGTTTTTGTTCACGAAGGGCTGCAGATAAACTTATAGAACAAGGTAGGGTAACCATTAACGGTCAAGTACCGGAAATGGGAACCAAAATTTCTGCTGGAGATATCGTAAAAGTAGATGGGGAACTGATCAAGGAACCCAAAGGCAAGTCAACCTATTTGGCATTCAACAAACCTGTAGGTATTGTTTGCACTACCGACACCGGTGTAGAAAAGGACAATATAATTGATTTTATAAATTACCCTAAGCGTATATTCCCAATAGGCAGATTGGACAAGCCCAGTGAAGGACTTATTTTTCTAACCGATGATGGCGACATTGTAAATAAGATTTTACGTGCCCGTAACAATCACGAAAAAGAATATTTGGTAACGGTAGACAAACCGATAACGATCGATTTTCTGAACAGAATGCGAAAAGGCATTCCTATTCTTGACCAAGTAACCAGAGAGTGTGAGGTGTATGAAGTTAGCACTTATCAATTCAGGATCATATTGACCCAAGGTCTTAATAGACAAATTAGGCGTATGTGCGAATATTTGGATTATCGGGTAAAAAAGCTGAAACGTATTAGGATCATGAATGTTCAACTAGACGTACCCGTTGGAAAGTGGAGAGATTTAACCGAAGAGGAATTAAAAGAGATCAATAGATTGGTAAGCACCTCCTCAAAAACGTTTGATGGAGAAAAATAAAGTCTGTTCCCATAACTCCAAAAATTACACATCAACAAAATGAATAATGGTTAAATAATTAGCTTAATTCACTAAAAATCATTATTTTAAGTAAAAAATTTGCACCATGTCAACTTACAACTTCAATATTAAAAAGCCCCTTAGCGCTTACTATGTTTTAATTCTTTTATGCTGCTTGGGATTAGGAATCCAATCAATGACCGCCCAAAACACTAATTTCATTGAGTATACAGGAGAAGTCTTAGACGCTGACAGCAAGAAAGCGCTGGTATTTGCCACGCTAACGGTGGACAATACCAATGTCACCACCATTACAAATTCAGAGGGACAATTTTCTTTAAAAGTACCCAATGAATTTAAAGGAAACAGCTTAACTATTGCCTTCTTAGGTTACAAGACCAAGCAATTGAATATAGCTGACCTACAACCGGAGAAGAACAAAATCTTTATGGAAGAGTTTGTTATGGCATTATCCGAAGCACAAATAGATGCCCCTAACGATGCCGAAGCTTTAGTAAAAGAGACCTTAGATAAAAAAGGAAGCAATTACTTAGATGAAAATACGGTGATGACAGCATTCTATAGGGAAACCATAAAAAAGAGAAGAACAAATGTAAGTCTTTCAGAAGCTGTTGTAAACGTTTACAAAACACCATACTCCTCAAATAGAACAGATGCCCTTGAATTATACAAGGCTCGTAAAAGCACTGATTATTCAAAACTTGATACCGTTGCCTTAAAATTACAAGGTGGACCGTTCAATACTTTGTTCGTGGACATGGTCAAATACCCTAAATATATATTTACCCCAGAAACATTAAACTATTATGATTTCTCTTTTGATACTTCTACGCGAGTAAATGACCAACTTATTTATGTAATAGACTTTAAGCAAAAGCCAGAAATTATTGATCCGTTATATGAAGGGAAATTATATATAGATGCTGAAAATAAAATTCTAACCAGTGCCATTTACTCTTTGAACATTACCGATAAGCGCCTTGCTTCTCAAATGTTTGTTCGTAAGAAACCAAAAAATGCAGAGGTCTGGCCAACAGAAGTATCTTACCGTGTAGATTACAGGGAAAAGAACGGAAAATGGTATTATGGTTACAGCAATGTTCTTCTTGAATTTAAAGTTAATTGGGATAAAAGACTATTCAATTCAGTATATAGTATGAGTTGTGAAATGGCCGTGACGGATTGGGAACAAAACTTGACCAACGCCATACCTAGGTCAAAGGATAGAATGAAATCTTCTATCATATTAAGTGACGAAGCACTAGGTTTTGCCGATCCAGACTTTTGGGGCGAATACAATATTATAGAACCAGAAAAATCTATTGAGTCTGCCATTAGAAAAATACAACGACAATTACGTAGAGGAAAAATAGACAACGGCGCGGCTGCCGCCCGTTAAAAGTTGTTTCAAGTGGGTTTGAAAAAAATTCCCTTTGGTTTTTCAATAAAGAAAATCAAAGGGAATTTTAATTTTAAAAGCGACAATTACATTAATTAGCCACCTCACTAATAAATTTCAATCTATACAAACGTAATTCTTCTTCCTCGTACTCACCATCAAACTCTGTCATGGCTTCTTCAAGATTATCACTATCTGCCTCTAAGAAATAATCATGTATTTCTTCTTGTTGATCTTCGTCTAAAATCTCATCGATCCAATAGTTTAAATTCAACTTTGTTCCGCTATAGACGATCTGCTCCATTTCCTTGATCAACTCAGGTATTTCAAGTCCTTTTGCCGATGCAATATCAGACAACGGTAATTTCCTATCTACATTCTGTATCACATACAATTTTAGAGCAGAATTTGCACCGGTACTCTTTACCACAAGATCATCCGGTCTAATTATTTCATTTTCAGAAACGTATGTATTAATAAAAGCGATAAAAGGCTTTCCATATTTTTTGGCCTTACCTTCACCTACACCATGAACATTAAGCAACTCTTCATGGGAAATAGGATATTTAAGGGCCATATCTTCTAGAGAAGGATCTTGAAAGACCACAAACGGCGGTACTCCCAATTTCTTTGCTTGACCTTTTCTAAGATCTTTTAATTGTTTTAAAAGTTTCTCATCTGCAATTCCGCCAGATTTAGCAGCTCCTACAATAGCATTATCATTTTCGGCATTGTACACATGATCTTTGGTCATCATGAAAGAAGAAGGTTTCTTTAAAAACTCCTTACCACTATCAGTTACATGAAGTACACCGTATTGCTCTATTTCTTTTCTCAAAAGTCCCGCAACCAATGTTTGGCGTATTAAGGCCATCCAATACCCCTTATCTTTATCAGAACCAATACCAAAAAATTCCTTTTCATTGGTTTTGTGAGATGATATTATTGCATTGCTCTTACCTCTTAAGGTATTTACAATTTCCTTTGATTTAAATTTTTCACTAGTTCCGGTCACCACTTTTAATAGCTTTTCTACACCATCCTTAGCCTCTTCTTTTTCTTTTGGGTTTCTGGTGTTGTCATCCATATCTGCCCCTTCACCGTTAACCTCGTCGAATTCCTCACCAAAATAATGAAGCATAAACTTACGTCTAGACATTGAGGTTTCTGCATAGGCTACAACTTCTTGCAACAGCGCATTTCCTATCTCTTGTTCTGCCACCGGTTTACCGGACATAAATTTCTCAAGCTTCTCTATATCCTTATAAGAGTAATACGCCAAACAATGACCTTCGCCACCATCACGGCCTGCCCTACCCGTTTCTTGGTAATAACTCTCTATACTTTTAGGAATATCATGATGTATAACAAAACGAACATCTGGCTTGTCTATACCCATACCAAAAGCAATAGTGGCCACAACCACATCTACATCTTCCATCAAGAACATATCTTGGTATTTAGATCTAGTTTTAGCATCAAAACCGGCGTGATACGGCACGGCACTTACACCATTTACCTGTAAAACCTGAGCCAATTCTTCTACCTTTTTTCGGCTTAGACAATATATAATACCGGATTTACCTGAATTTTGTTTTACAAAACGGATGATATCCGCCTCAATATTCTCCGTTTTGGTACGTACCTCATAAAACAAATTGGGTCTATTGAAAGATGCCTTAAACAAAGTGGCTCCACCAATTCCTAAATTTTTTATGATATCTTCCTGTACTTTAGGTGTAGCCGTAGCGGTAAGTCCTATAATAGGAATATTATCGCCCAAACGTTCAACAATAGATTTTAGGTTTCTATACTCAGGTCTAAAATCATGCCCCCATTCAGAGATACAATGCGCTTCGTCTACCGCTACAAAAGAAATAGTAACCGAGCGCAAAAACTCTACATTCTCTTCTTTTGTCAATGACTCTGGAGCAACATATAAAAGTTTTGTAACGCCGTTTGTGATATCTTGCTTTACCTGTTTTATTTCACCTTTGTTCAATGATGAATTGAGCACATGTGCTATTCCGTTCTCAGAAGATACACCACGTATGGCATCTACTTGATTCTTCATTAAAGCAATAAGTGGAGATACAATAATTGCGGTACCTTCTTGCATTAACGCAGGTAATTGGTAGCAAAGCGATTTACCACCGCCGGTAGGCATAATTACAAACGTATTATTCTGTCTTAAAACATTTTTAATTACCTCTTCTTGAAGTCCTTTAAACTGAGAAAACCCAAAATATTTTTTTAATGAGGAATGTAAATCGATATTGTCAAATTCTTTACTGTCTGTCACATTTTACATTTAAGGGGACACTACTTACTTTAAAAATCTATAAGCGAACAAAATTAATCTTTTGCCAAGCTTGGCGTTTCTAAATTATTATGCGATAATCGGCATTTAAAATTAAGTTTGTTTAATTTTGTCATCTTAAAGATAATACATTCTTTTAGGAATACAATCCATAATTTGAATAATAGATTGATTGCAACGGACACCATTATTGGCTTAGCAAAAAAAACCATTGAAACTGAGCGTGATGCTATAGCACAACTTTCATCTCTTTTGACCGACGATTTTGCCAGTATCGTAAACTGCATTATCCAGGCAAAAGGCCGTGTTATAATCTCTGGTATTGGCAAGAGTGCCATCATTGCCACTAAAATTGTAGCTACCTTGAATTCTACAGGTACTCCCGCAATTTTTATGCATGCTGGCGACGCCATTCATGGAGATTTGGGTACCGTACAGGATAATGACGTGGTCATCTGCATTTCTAACAGTGGAAATACGCCCGAAATCAAGATGTTGGTACCGCTCATAAAAAGAGGTACAAACAAATTAATTGCAATGACCGGTAATACCGATTCTTTTTTAGCAAAGCAGGCAGATTATATTTTAAATACCCATGTAGAAAAAGAGGCTTGCCCAAATGGTTTGGCTCCTACAACAAGTACTACCGCACAATTGGTTATGGGAGATGCCTTGGCCATAGTTCTATTGGAAATTAAAGGGTTTACCAGTTCTGACTTTGCAAAATATCACCCTGGCGGGTCATTGGGAAAAAGACTTTATCTAAGAGTTTCTGACCTTGTGAGCAAAAATCAAGTGCCAAGCGTACAACAAGACGAAGATGTCAAAAAGGTTATTGTTGAAATTTCTAAAAAAATGTTAGGGGTCACTGCCGTACTTGATAGAGAAAAAGTTGTTGGTATTGTTACCGATGGCGACATAAGACGAATGCTAAACAAGTATGATAATATAAAAGGATTGACCGCCAAAGATATCATGACCACCAACCCTAAAACAATATCTGCCAATACTTTAGCCATAAAAGCATTAGAGCAAATGCAGAAAAAGGGAATCTCACAACTGTTGGCCATGGATAATGATACCTACATTGGTGTTATACATTTACATAATTTAATAAACGAAGGTATTTTATAATGAGTTCCAAAGCTACTACCTCTCCTAACGAGATGTCATTTCTAGACCATTTAGAAGAATTAAGATGGCATTTAATAAGATCAGTTTTGGCAGTTGTCATTATTGGAAGTGTTGCCTTTTTAATGAAAGATTTCATTTTTGACACGGTTATTTTCGGACCTAAAAAAATGGATTTCCCTACCTACAAATTATTTTGTGATATCGCAACATATTTTGGATTTGACTCGGCTTTTTGTGCCGATAAACTTCCATTTACCATACAAAGTAGATTAATGTCCGGGCAATTTTCCGCACATATTTGGACATCCATCTGGGCCGGTTTCATTATTGGCTTTCCTTATGTCCTTTATGAAATGTGGAAATTTATTAGTCCGGGACTTTACGAAAAAGAACGAAGAAATTCTAGAGGCTTTATTTTCATAGCATCTTTCTTATTTTTTCTAGGTGTATTGTTCGGGTATTATGTGGTATCACCATTATCCATTAACTTTTTAGGCACCTACCAAGTAAGTTCAGAGGTTACCAATGAGTTTGACCTTGCGTCTTACATATCTACCGTTAGAGCATCTGTAATTGCTTGTGGTGTTTTATTTGAACTACCTATCATTATTTTCTTTTTGACCAAAATTGGCCTGGTAACCCCAGAAATAATGAGAAAATATAGAAAAATAGCATTGGTGGTCGTTTTAATCTTATCTGCCGTAATAACTCCGCCAGACGTTGCCAGCCAAATTATAGTGGCCATACCGGTATTGATCTTATATCAAGTAAGTATCTATATTTCTGCTATGGTATTGAGAAAAGAAAGAAAAAAAGGCGAAAAAGAAAAAAAAGCAAATAGAAATGTCAAATCAAATTGAAGAATTTAACGCGTATCGTTCTAAGATGAACGATAAGTTATTGGCCGATAATAATAAAATAGTAAAACGTATATTCAATTTAGACACCAATGCTTTTGCCGCTGGTGCCTTAGATGTGAAAACCAAAGAGTTGTTAGGTCTTGTGGCTTCTACGGTGTTACGATGCGATGATTGTGTAAAATATCATTTAGAAAGTTCATACAAAGAAGGTGTTTCTAAAGAAGAGGTCATGGAAACTTTAAGTATAGCTACTTTGGTAGGCGGTACTATTGTTATACCACACTTAAGAAGAGCTTATGAATACTGGGAAGAATTAGAAAACCAAGAAGGTTAAAAAATCCCTAATTACTTTTCTAGCAGACCAATAACCAATAGATTTGAAAACATGAAGTTACGTGCCGACAATATTATGAAATCCTACAGAGGCCGTAGGGTGGTTAAAGGAATTTCCCTTGAGGTAAACCAAGGAGAGATCGTAGGGCTACTTGGACCAAACGGTGCGGGTAAAACCACATCCTTTTACATGATTGTTGGCCTTATAAAACCTAACGGCGGAAGTATCTATTTGGACGACATGGAGATTACTAAATTCCCCATGTACAAAAGAGCACAAAACGGTATTGGGTACTTGGCACAAGAAGCGTCGGTATTTAGAAAACTAAGTATAGAAAAGAACATTCTCAGTGTACTACAACTAACCAAATTAAGCAAGAAAGAGCAGCACATGAAAATGGAATCGCTCATTGAGGAATTTGGTCTGGGGCATATTCGAAAAAACCGTGGCGATTTGTTATCTGGTGGCGAGCGAAGAAGAACTGAGATTGCAAGAGCTTTGGCTACCGATCCAAAGTTTATTCTTCTTGACGAGCCTTTTGCAGGAGTAGACCCCGTGGCCGTAGAAGACATACAACGTATTGTAGCGCAACTAAAGAACAAAAACATCGGTATACTTATTACCGATCACAACGTACAAGAAACACTTGCCATTACAGAACGTTCTTACCTAATGTTCGAAGGCGGAATTTTAAAATCCGGTATTCCAGAAGATCTGGCTGCAGATGAAATGGTACGTAAAGTATATCTAGGGCAGAATTTTGAGCTACGTAAAAAGAAGCTAGATTTTTAAAAACAAGAACTATTCCTTATACTTTTTAAGGTTATATAATCCCCAGCCAAAGAACAACAATTCTAATACTAATGCGGGAGTAAACAAAGGCGATACACCGTCAAACAGTGTACTCACTATTCTACCAAATGATATTCCTCCCATAAAAAGGACATTGCAGACCGTTGCCCCGTACCAAAATTTAGGATTTAAAGCTCCAAATAACCAATATAGGCCAACTCCCATATAAATTCCCATTACGGCACGTAGCATGTTCTTCAGTTCTAAATCTACCACCTGAAAACCCAAAAGTTCTGGCATAACAAAAGTAGGATAGGCGCCATACATCAAACCTGCAATAATGACGATTACAGCTGAAAGTAAAAGATTAAGATTTTTAGGAATTACCATAAAACCGTTTACCATAAAGTTGAAAATATCTAAAAGCTGCCAATCCGCCCACAAAAGAAAATACAGCCAACATCCAAAATACATGTTGATGCCCTTTTAAACCCGGTGATGCATCTAATAAGTACCCCATTGCGGGTCCGGCAAAAATATCTGGAGTATAGCCTACCAATGAAATAATACCCACAGCGGTACCTGTTAAAACTAAAGGGATTCTACCGCTTTGCATAACCGCGAAATACAAGGAACGTATGGCGTAAACACCTAGCGCCACAATCATAATCGAAAATATGAAAATAGCATAAGAAACATTTTCAACTACTCCCGAAGCAAAAATCAAAGAACCAATAAAGGCTATTACAAAACCTATGAATAAAAACAGACTAGGTCTAGACCGGTCTGCAACAATACCGATCAACACCCCTACTACCGGTCTTGCAAACAACAAAACAGTGCCAACTTCCGCTGAGGCAACTTCATTAAGCAACATTACATCTTTAGCATATAGCGAAAAAACATCCGTAATCTTGTAGCCAACATAGGCACATAAAATAATGACCATTAACAATTGAACCGATGGCAACCGCAGTACCTCTTTAACTTGTGAAGCTGTAATACGATCAATGACAATTTCTTTTTCTTGATCTGCAGGTAATTTCATGAACCACCATACCAAAACACCCACTACGGCTACAATACCTGCAGAAGTTAAAATAACATATCTAAAAGCAAAACGGCTCTCTTCCAAACTAGCGCCTTCCAAATCTGTAGTCATAAAATAAGAAAACACCACTACCCCAAGTGTACCGAACAAGGCTCCTACCAAGCCCCTACCACCATCTAAAAACCCGAACGCCCTGCCTTGAGAATTTATACCGCCCCAAACACGGGTAGCTTTTATCATAGGAGACCAAAAGAGAAATATGGTAGTAAAGCCCCAAAAACCATAAAGAACCTGCAACGTAAAATAATTGGGAAAAGTAGCGAATACCAATCCGCCCATTGCAGTTAACCAAAGTGCAATGGCTATTAACTTTCTTGGTTGATATTTATCTGCCAACGGACCACCAAGCACATATGAGACCAACGCTACAAAACCGTATACCGAAAAGCACAGACCTAAAGAAACATTATCGAGTTCAAAAACCTTTAAAACAGTAGGTCTAAAAACACGTTGTAGCACAAACGGCAAAATAAAGACACTTTCCCCAGCCAATATCAATAATAAGAGATAGTACCAGGGTGCTTTTTCAGGTTGTTTCATTTTGCTTTTATAGGAATCCAAACTTCTTCTTCTGAGTTGGGATCGTTGTTTTTATATGTAGCCCCAAGTACTTCAAAATGTGGGCGATCATCTAATTGATATTCTGAGTTAGGAATCCATTCCCCATAAATATATTGAAAGAAAGCAGGTGCATTTTGTGCACTTCCTTTATAATGAAACACAGCATATAAGCCAGTTGCCAATAGCAACATGTTCATGCCTTCGGGAATATTATCCACTTTATCAACCTCAACACAAGCCCACTTTACAAATTCGCTACCAGCGCTAAATCGTTCAAAATAATGGCTAGAATATTGTTGCAGTGATATAAAATCTTCAGACGCCCTATAATCCACTTCCTTACTACGTTGCCTAAACGTTTTCCAAAGTTGAGGGGTTTTATTATCTAACAAACTCATTTCAGCAGATAATCCTATCAACTTTTTTTCTTTAAGGGTAATAATCTTAGGAGTCATATTTCTACAGCTATTCTCCAAACTTAAGAAATTCATATAGAACAGTTATAAAACCAACTGACCTTAGGTCATTATTGTTACCGATAGTTTCAATAACACAAACATAAAGTTCAACTAACATAGATTGATCGGAATTAAAACAATTTTGAGGAAACTAATTTACCAGATGAAAAAGACGAAAAACACCAGAAGAAATTTTATTCAAAAAACCTTAATGGCTTCCGGGGGAATAATTTTAGCCCCAAACATTATAAGCTGTAGCGAAGATGACAATGTACAAGTTGAATATGACGAATCGCAATTAACTGTACAAAACTTTAGTTACGGGGTTGCCAGTTTTGACCCAAGTAATTCTGGTGTAATTATATGGTCACGTTATACCACGGCAAATGTTGAAATTATCTGGGAAGTCTCTACACAATCGGATTTTAGCAGCATATTAAGAACCGGAAAAATAACAACTGAAACCTCTAGGGACAATACTTTGGCCATTGAATTGACCGAGCTGGAAGCTGATCAAAAATTATATTATAGATTTATAAGTACTTCTGATAATTCCATTTCCGTGGTTGGTGAAACCATTACACTACCCACCGATGCTACGCAAGCCAAGTTAGCAGTTTGTTCATGTTCTAACTACCAAGCAGGTTTGTTTAATGCGTACGATGCAATGGCAAATTCCGATGCAGATATCATTGTTCATTTAGGAGACTACTTTTATGAGTATGGTGCCGGAGGATATGGTTCAACAGCAGAAAATGCATTTTTAAATCGTTCTCATGAACCAGAGGGAGAGATTATTTCATTGGATGACTACCGCACCCGATACAAACAATATAGATCGGATACATCCTTACAATTGGCGCACCAAAAAAAGCCTTTTATCTGTGTTTGGGACGATCACGAAATTGCCAATGACACCTATAAAGAAGGTGCTGAAAACCATGATGAAGCTACCGAAGGTAGTTTTGAAGTAAGAAAGCAAAATGCCTTACAAGCTTACAGCGAGTTTTTACCATTCTCAAGAATTTCTGCAGATGACAATAGTCTTATCTACAGATCTGTAAATATTGGAAACCTAGTTAATCTGGTGTTGATGGATACTCGTTTAATTGGCAGGGACAAACAATTAAGCATCACAGATTATTTTACTGCAACCGGTTTTGACGCTGTTGCATTCCAAACAGCATTATCAGACCCCAACCGCTCTATTTTAGGTACGGAACAAAGAGATTGGGTCATTTCAGAAATCAGTAACAGTAATGCAAAATGGCAAGTACTGGGGCAACAAGTGCTTATGGGTAAAATGAACGTGCCGGCAGAATTACTAACTGCTTTTGGCTCACCCAATTTTGCCACTATCCTTACAGAACTAGTCACCATAAAACTTAGGCATCTTAATAACGACCCAACATTGACACCGGAAGAAATAGTAAGGGTAACATCTGTTATTCCATATAACTTAGATGCATGGGACGGCTACCCAGTAGACCGTGAAATCATATACGGAGCGTTGAACGGCAAAAAAATTGTTACACTTGCCGGCGATACCCACAACGCTTGGCAAAATACGCTGATTGCTGCAGATGGTTCTGAAGTAGGCATTGAATTGGCAACTTCTTCCGTTAGCTCACCTGGTTTTGAAACTTACCTGGGTGCAACCGTCACCCCAGAATTAATAGCAGGTTTTCAAGAAGCAATGACAACCTTAATAGACAACCTAAATTATTTTGATGCTTCTAGAAGAGGATTTATGATGACTACTTTTACATCTACTGAAGTAACTTCTGAATGGATTTTTGTAGACACTCTTTTATCAACGTCCTATAGTACGGAGATAGGCTACACTTATAGCTATTCGTAATTTAACTTTTAAGGATAAAAAAGCCACTTTGTTATTCATTGTGGCTTTTTTATAATACCAAAAGCCCGTGATCCTGTAACCCCAGTATAGGCTTAGAATACCAGAACAATTCAAAATCCTCAAATTGCATTTCAAAATCTTTCTTTAATTGGGCAAAAGTAATTGATTTATTGGTTGGACTTATTTTCTCTAAATTATCCAATAGCCACTCACCCTGTTCTTTATCGACCGTAATTTCGTATACATCTGTGGTAGAATGGAAATATAACTGTAATTGCTCCCATGACCTACCCTTTTTCTTTTTCACCTGTTCTTGCACTAGTGGTATTTGTCCAATAAAAACAATCTTAGCGGTAGGTTTTGTTTTTAAGACTACTTCATGTTGCAGACAATCATAAATATAATCGGGTGATATGGTAGACTGCGGAATATCAAAATCGAACCATTCTTGTAAGCTCATATCAAAACCGATACCGTGCATAAAATTAAAGAGCGATTTCTTTAACCCGAAGCTGAATATACCGTGATCTATTCCGGTTTTATCCTTAAAATCTATATCGTTGTTTGCAAAGCTGATATCTTTTAAATTTGGCATTACCCCATATTTTTCAGGATCTAAACCAACCGGACTGTGCGCCGTTAATGCAAATTGGTGCCAAAAGCCAGATTGTATAATTCCCAGCTCAAACAACTGCCTTACCATTTCTAAACTATCTACCGTTTCTTGAACGGTCTGCGTTGGGTAGCCATACATTAAATACGAATGCACCATGATGTTCGCTTCGGTGAAATTTCTAGTAACCTGTGCTACTTGCGCTACCGTTACGCCTTTATCTATCAGTTTTAAAAGCCGGTCAGAAGCTACTTCCAAACCACCAGAGACCGCAATACAGCCCGATGCTTTTAATAGATAACATAAATCTTGGGTGAAATTCTTTTCAAAACGAATGTTCGTCCACCAGGTAATGGTCAAATTACGTTTTAACACCTCTAAGGCAAAAGCCTTCATTAATGAAGGTGGTGCCGCTTCATCAACAAAATGAAAACCTGACTCACCGGTTTGGGCAATTAAAGTTTCTACACGATCTACCAGCATACTTGCGGCAACCGGCTCGTAGATTTTAATATAATCTAAAGAAATATCGCAAAAGGTACATTTACCCCAATAACAACCATGAGCCATGGTAAGCTTGTTCCAACGACCATCGCTCCACAGACTATGCATTGGGTTGGCAATTTCAATGACCGAAATATAATTCTCTAATTGCAGATCAGCATAATCTGGTGTACCCACATCTTGCTGCTTATAATCTTGCCTTAAACTATCATTCTTATAAACAACTTTACTATCCTTTAAGACAAAAGCACGCTTTAACTCCCCTTCTCCATGAACTATATATTGATGTACCAATTCTAACGGAAGTTCACCATCATCCAAGGTTATAAAATCAAAGAATTCAAACACCCGAACATCGGTAAGGTTGCGCAATTCTGTATTTGGAAATCCGCCACCCATGGCAATTTTCACATCAGGATAATTAGCCTTTATAAATTGGGCACAACGAAAGGCGCTATATAAATTCCCTGGAAAGGGTACCGAAAAACAAACCAATTTGGGTGTGTGTTCCTCTAATTGCTTTTTTAATATATTGAGCGTTAATTCATCAATAAAGGTTGGCTTTTTATTCAAGTGATCATATAGCTCATCAAAAGAATTGGCGCTGCGCCCAAGCCTTTCTGCATATCTACTAAAGCCAAAATTTGGATCTATACATTCTACTATAAAATCTGAAAGATCCTCCAGATACAGAGTTGCCAAATGCTTGGCTTTATCTTGCATACCCATATTCCCAAATGCCCATTCCAAATCATCTAATTGTTGAAATCTAGAAGCTTTTGGCAAAAAACTATCCGTACATAACTGCCTTGCCAAAGTATCATTTTTACCTTGTAGAAATAGAATAACCGCATCTAAGGTTTTTAAGTACTCATGACGAAGTGCATATATTCTTTGGGTATTCTCAGTTACAATAGCATCTGCCTCAAAAGCCATTGCAAACAGCTGCTGAAAAGTATTTTTATTGAAGAGTGATAAAATAACCTCAATCCCTAAATCTGACTGGTAAGAAGAAATATCCTTTGTGTTCAAAAAACCCTTTATGTATGCCGTTGCCGGATACGGAGTATTTAATTGAGTAAAGGGCGGTGTTATTAAAATAAGGTCTTTCACTAGCGATTTTTAGAACAAGGTAGCAAAGATAATGGTTACGCTACTCATAATTCAATATCTCACGTACCGCTTGTTGGTATGCTCTGGGTTTGCTGGCTACTTTTTACAATCCTTTGTATAGTTCGGTAATTATCTGCACGATCAGGCAAAAAGGAAAAGAACTTTTTCTCAATGTTAACTATAATAGCATCTGACGTTCTTTGTACCGTTGGAATTGAATCTGAATATCTTCGTTCTAATTGAAATTTCAGCTTAACATCTGTTCTTTCTATAATTTCTGATTCTACTAAAGGATTTTCAATTAATTCATTAAGTTGACGCCAGTTTTCTTCGCTATTTTCCAAACATAAACTATGCTTAGATTCAAGAAAATCTTCATATGAAATCTCACTATATTTTTCATAATCAAATAGTTGCCAAAAAGTTATACCAAATGCCCCAACAAACCCTACAATAATTTGAAATTCCCAGTCATTAAAATCAAACTTATCAAACCATAGCATTACTCCAAAACAAATTGGAAAAAACATTACGACTTTTAATAAAAATTTGGTGGTTTTATTTTTCATAATAAGTTATTTGCAATATCTTACAATATAAGAAAAATCTCACTCGTTATTTAATATCTCACGCACCGCTTGTTGATAAGCCCTAGGATTGTTAGCTTTTTTTATTTTTTTAAAAGCTTTATGCGGATTAGAAGTAGACAGTGCAAAATACTCCCAAAAGCCCCTCATTTTCATTTTTATAGGTGTTGGTCCTGATAAAGCCTCATCATATTGCTGATAGATCGTATCGTGAAATTCCGAAAAAATCTTCCAACGGTCTTTTGGGTATTCGGTGGTATTGTTCTTGATCATACCAGGTAGAAATGGGTCGGCAATCAGCCCTCTGCCCATCATAAAATGGTCTATGCTAGGAAAGCGCTCTTTCATTTCTTTAAACTTAGCTACAGTGGTAATATCTCCATTATAGTAGAGTTTGTGTTTGGTACCGTCTATACATTTCTGAAAAGCATCTAAATCTACACCGCCTTTATACAGCTGCTTTCCTATACGCGCATGAATGGCAATATTTTTTAACGGATACTTATCTAGAATTGGAAAAACATCTAAAATTTCTTCTGCGTGCTCATAGCCCATTCTCATTTTCATGGAAACCACTACATCTGTTTCTTCATGCGCACGTTTTAAAATATGGTCAATTTTCTCAGGATTACAAATGAGTCCGCTTCCCATACCTTGCTTTGTTACCATTGGGTATGGACAACCTAAGTTCCAGTTGAGTTCCTTGTAACCTAAACTTTGAATATACTTAATCACAAATAAAAACTCATCGGCATCGCCCGTCATAACCTGCGGTATTACCTCTAGAGTAGTGTTATTATCAGGTTGTAAATCTTTCTGATACGAATTTTTGATGACCATTTTACCGTTCAGTCTAATGTATGGCGCATAAAAAGTATCTATACCTCCAAAATATTTATGAAACGCATTTCGGAATCTAAAATCGGTAAAGCCTTGTAAAGGTGAAGATAGTAAGGTAACTGACATTTAAAATTGGCTACTTGTTGTGCAGTTTCTTGAGTTTTGCAACAACAGATTCAGCTGCAAAAATAGCGCCTTCCATGTAACCTGAGTGATGTTTTGAAGTTTCTGCACCAGAAATAAACAATTTATTACCATTTAGAGGTTTAGAAAATACAGCGTGACCTCCATTTTGATGTGGAAACAAATGGTCTGCCTGCATGTCCGATTTTGTAAATTCTTCATTATACCAAGCCGTTTCATGATACGCCACATAGTGTAAAGCATCATCACCAAAAACCATTTTTAATTGCGCTTCAATTTTTTCTATACGTTGTTCTTTAGTAAAACGGGCACAACTACCCGATGCAAAACCAACCAGGGCAAATGAATTGTTTTCTACATTAGACTGATCATAAAACTCAGTCAAAGGACCAACATTACTAAATATAGTGCCCGATTTTCCCTGCGCTCTCCAAAATGGTTTTTTATAGGTCAATGCTACTTTAATGGAATCTTGCATCCATGTATGTGTGTGCTCTGCAACGGCTAGCAACTCATTTGGCAATGATGGAGAAAAATCAATTTGATCAATTAAAACTGCAGGGGGCAATGTAGTAATAACCACATCGGCCATCAATATTTGAGATTTAGTAACCACTTTGGTTATATGTTCCTCAAAAATAACCTTATCTACTTTTTCGTTCAACAAAACCGTATCTGGCGCAAGTTTAGAAAAAATTGCATTTATTAAATCTACCGTACCATTCTTAAAACGATAACTAGGGCTATCGCTAGGGACAGCAATTTCTTGAGGTGGCACATTTGAAAATGTTTGAAAATAAGATATACCGGTCATGAATTGTTCAAAATAGGGAACCTTGAACTTTTCTATAACATCCAATAAATGATAATGGCTGTCATTAAACCAGGTGGCACCCATTTCAACTTTGGTTTTGTTGGATTCCACGGTATGTATTCTTCCTCCAATACGGCTTCTAGCTTCTAATACCTTTACATTAAAACCAAGTTCTTGAAGACGGTACGCAGTTAACAAACCAGATAATCCTGCGCCGATAATTACTATCGTTTTATTCATGCTGATAAAAAATGGAATTTAAAAGTTTATGAAATATCGGCTTGTAATATACTTACAGTAACCAATAACTGACCAATATGTCTTTGGCTATGCTCCGCAGCATGAAACAATAAACCTATAACGGTTGTTGGCAATCTTTTTCTACCAACAGTTCTATCTTCGGTAAGTGAATTTTCTGGAACGGTTTTAAAATACCCTATAGCCTCTTCTACTTTAGCAGAAAATTGCTCTTGCAAATAGATTACGTCTGTATTTAGATTAAAAGTACCTTCTTGTTTCAAAAAAGTAAATTGTTCATCTGATAACGATTCACCTTTAGCGTAGGTCAACATGCGATCTAATACTCCCGTCACATGGTTCATATGAAAACCTACGGAAGCCCTACCTGCCGTTTTAGCCCATAATAATTCTTTAGGGAAATCAGCAGTGTACTTCTTTAACTCACGTTCTGATTGTAAAAGTGCATGTACGGCAGGCTGTAACAAATCTGGCACACCTTCAATTGGTCCACTTAACCAAAACTCATATTCTTCATTCTCCATAGTTATCTTTCCTAAATGTACAGTATTAAAGTCTCTCTTGTATTACTGAACTTACTACATAGAATAAAATAATCAAAGGGATGGCCATAAATTTCATGGTTACAATAAGCACCAGGCTAATAATTAAAAAGATATAACGCATGGCATTATCCTTAAAACTGGTATTCTTAAATTTTAATGCGAACAAGGGCAAATTGGCATTCAACAAATAGGCGCTTACCAATGTCAAAATTATTAAGAACCATTGATTGAGAATAATACCGTTTAACAATTCATTGTTTTGATACATTAATATAAGCGGTAACGAAAGAATTAACAAAGCATTGGCCGGAGTAGGCAAACCAATAAAGGAAGAGGTCTGGTTTTCATCAATATTGAACTTAGCCAATCTATAACCTGAAGCCATTGTAATTACAAATCCGAAAAAGGGCAATAAATGCTGAAATGTAATGGCACCACTTTCAAGAAAAAAGTGAGAACCATCTCCCCAACCACTTGTCTGCGACATTGCCAACAACTGAAACATTACAATACCCGGTACCAAACCACTTGTGATCATATCGGCCAAAGAATCTAACTGAAGGCCTAATTCACTTTTTACATCAAGAACACGAGCTGCCAATCCGTCAAAAAAATCGAAGAATATACCCAGAGCCACAAAAATTGCGGCAATTTCCAATTTATTCAAAACGGCAAAAACCGATGCCACACAACCGCAGAAAACGTTTAAAAGAGTAATAAAATTTGGAATATGTCTTTTCATAATATTTCGCCTAAGGTCAAAAAAGGGGCAAGATAGGTATGCCCCTTTAACAATATTTGCTCTAAAATAATATAATTAAATGGTGGTAAAGATTTTCAACATAAAAATACTATAGCAACAACAGTATTCTGTGTTTTCACTAAACCTAAAACCAGTTCAAATCAACACTTAAATAACTGTTTTACTTTTATTTACACCCACCCCATCAGAATAAAAACTAACTTTCACTATAACATATCACAAAATAATAGGGATATGAAAAATATTATGCACGCATAGTATTGTTTAGTTAAGATATTAAGTTTAAATTATGACCAATGTAACAATAATCAACAAAAAATAGATTTTTATAACAAGAATACATCATAACACTAACCATAAAAATATTGTCAAAAAATGAAAATTAAAAAGGTTTTAGTAGCTAACCGAAGTGAGATAGCCATACGTGTATTACGTGCCTGTACCGAGCTGAACATTAAAACGGTTGCCATTTACACTTATGAAGACCGCTATTCTCAACACCGCAACAAAGCCGATGAATCTTACCAGATCGGTGAGGACAATCAGCCATTAAAACCTTATTTGGATATTCCGCAGATTATAGCATTGGCAAAGGCTAAAAATGTAGATGCCATACACCCAGGCTACGGATTCCTTTCTGAAAACTCTGAATTTGCAAGACAATGTGCCGCA
Organism: Maribacter sp. 1_2014MBL_MicDiv; assembly: GCF_001865655.1. Lineage (NCBI taxonomy): Bacteria > Pseudomonadati > Bacteroidota > Flavobacteriia > Flavobacteriales > Flavobacteriaceae > Maribacter > Maribacter sp. 1_2014MBL_MicDiv. Next base: position 3,262,804 of record NZ_CP011318.1, on the reverse strand, counting down.
AATGACATCATCTTTATAGGTCCTGACCCAAAAGTGATGGATGCTTTGGGAGATAAGATTACCGCCAAGAAAGTTGCCGTAAAATGTAACGTTCCTATCATTGAGAGTAATAAAAAGAAATTGACTTCTTTAAAAATTGCTTTGTCAGAAGCCGCTACAATTGGCTACCCTGTTATGCTTAAGGCCGCATCTGGTGGTGGCGGTCGTGGTATGCGCATTATTAGAAAAGATGAAGATCTAGAAATGAATTTTGATTCTGCCAGAAACGAAGCACTAAATGCTTTTGGCGATGACACTATGTTTCTTGAGAAATATGTGGAAGACCCTAAACATATAGAGGTACAGATCGTAGCAGATAACCATGGTAATATTCGCCACTTACATGAACGCGATTGTTCCGTTCAACGACGTCACCAAAAAGTGGTAGAGATCGCACCATCCCATAACGTTAGCGAAGAAGTAAAACAAAACCTTTATAAATATGCCGTTGACATTGCCAAAGAAGTTAACTATAACAATATTGGAACCGTAGAGTTTTTGGTAGATCCCAATGACAATATCTATTTTATAGAGGTGAACCCAAGAATTCAGGTAGAACATACGGTTACAGAAATGGTAACCGGTATAGATTTGGTAAAAACACAAATTTTCGTTGCCGGCAATTATAAATTAGATAGTCAGCAAATCAAAATATACGGTCAAGAAACCATTGCCACTTATGGCTTTGCCTTACAGTGTAGATTGACCACCGAAGATCCGGGCAACAATTTTACCCCGGATTATGGTACGGTAACCACGTACCGTAGTGCCTCTGGTATGGGAATTCGTTTAGATGCCGGTAGTATTTATCAAGGATATCAGGTGAGTCCATTTTTTGATTCCATGCTGGTGAAAGTATCCTCGCACGGCAGAACACTTGACGGTGCCACCCGTAAAATGGTTCGTGCGTTAAAAGAATTTAGAATTAGAGGCGTAGAAACCAACATTCATTTCCTTCAGAATGTAATACAGCATACTACTTTTAAAGAAGGTAAAGTAACCGTTAATTTTATACAGAACACTCCTGCCCTATTTGATATTAAACTACCACAGGATAGAACCTCAAAGGTGGTGAACTTTTTAGCGGAGGTTATTGTAAACGGTAATTCTGATGTAAAGTATATTGATGAGAACAAGGTCTTTAGAAATGCAAAAGTTCCAAAATTCAACCCTTTAGAAGCGCATCCAAAGGGAACAAAAGATATGCTGACCGAAATGGGTCCCGAAAAATTTTGTGCTTGGTTAATGGATGAAAAGAAAATTCATTATACAGATACCACTATGCGCGATGCGCATCAATCACTATTGGCAACAAGAATGCGTACCTATGACATGTTGCGCGTTGCAGAGAGTTATGCCAAAAACCACCCAAACACCTTTAGTATGGAAGTTTGGGGCGGGGCAACTTTTGATGTTAGTATGCGATTCTTGCATGAGAGTCCGTGGACACGATTAAGAGAGCTACGCAAAGCAGTACCCAATATTTTATTTCAAATGCTTCTACGAGGATCAAACGGCGTGGGTTACAAGGCATACCCGGACAACCTTATTGAAAAGTTCGTAGAGAAATCTTGGGAAAATGGAGTTGATATTTTCCGAATATTCGATTCGCTCAATTGGGTAAAAGCCATGGAGCCAAGTATTAATTATGTTCGTAATAAAACCGGTGGTATTGCCGAGGCCGCATTAAGTTATACGGGTGATATTTTAGATATCAACGAAACCAAGTACAACCTAAAATATTACACACAGCTGGCAAAAGACCTGGAAAATGCCGGTGCGCATATGATTGCCATCAAGGATATGGCGGGTCTTTTAAAACCCTATGCAGCTACAGAATTGGTAACCGCGTTAAAAGACACTGTAAACGTGCCTATTCATTTACATACGCACGATACTTCTTCATTACAGACAACAACGTATTTAAAAGCAATTGAAGCTGGCGTAGATGTGGTCGATGTTGCCTTGGGTGGCTTATCTGGATTGACATCACAGCCCAACTTTAATTCGGTAGTTGAAATGATGAAGGGTCAACCAAGGGCTCATGAATTCGATATGCCGAAGCTGAACCAGTTTTCTAATTATTGGGAAGATACAAGAGAGTTGTATTACCCGTTTGAATCTGGACTAAAATCTGGTACGGCAGAAGTATACGGTCATGAAATTCCAGGTGGGCAATACTCAAACTTACGTCCACAGGCAACAGCATTAGGATTAGGTGACAGATTTGATGAAGTAAAGAAAATGTACGCCGATGTCAACAAACTTTTTGGAAACCTGATCAAAGTAACACCTAGCTCAAAAGTTGTGGGCGACATGGCCATTTTTATGGTAACCAATGAACTTACTACTGAAGATGTAATGACGCGGGGCGAAGAAATATCTTTCCCAGATTCTGTTATCAGTTTCTTTATGGGAGATCTAGGTCAGCCCGTTGGCGGATTCCCTAAAAAACTTCAAAAGATTATTCTGAAAAACAAAAAGCCATACACGAATAGACCAAATGCGCATTTAGCGCCAACGGATTTTGATAAGGAGTTCAAAGCCTTTAAGAAGAAGTTTCAAAAAGGTTTTACAAGAGCCATAGAAATGGAGGATTTTCTATCGTACACCTTATACCCAAAAGTGTTTGAAAAAGCACATGAGAACTACAAGCTGTATGGCAACCTAGCATTGGTACCTACAAAGCATTTCTTCTATGGTATGAAATTGCGTGAAGAAACATTGATAGAATTAGAGCCGGGCAAAACTGTAATTATTAGATTATTATCTGTAGGTATACCAAACGAGTTAGGTATGAGAACCGTATTCTTTCAAGTAAACGGTGAAAATAGGTTCGTAGATGTTTTAGACACCTCTTTAAATCTTAAAATTGAAGAAAACGAAAAGATAGATCCGGCAAACGATGACCAAATTGGTGCACCGTTACAAGGCTCTTTGTACAAAGTATTGGTTAAAAAAGGTCAAGAAGTAAAAGAGAACGATCCCTTGTTCGTTATTGAAGCCATGAAAATGGAAACTACGGTTACCGCATTTAAATCCGGCAAAGTACAATCAGTAAGCCTAAAAGAAGGCAGTATGGTAAAACAAGATGATCTGGTCGTTACCATTTCTTAATCGCCAACTGAATATAATTAAAGTAAAAGCCACCCCATTGAGGTGGCTTTTATGCATTACAATCTTAAAACCTGTTTACAGATAATTTTACAAAAAATTATAAAAAAGCAATATCTACGAAGTCTGTTATTATTCGCATCTTTGTAAACGCTATGTACCAATAGGGTTATGTTCAAAAAAATCGTTTTATTTCTCTTTTTATGTATTGTTGCTTTTTGGGGTCAAGCTCAAGATGCCCAGTTATCGCCTTTATCTAAAATTAGCCTATTAACTGTGGGAACGGGTGAAGATTTAGCTGCTAAATTTGGACATAGTGCCATTCGTTTTCAAGATCCTACTTTGGGTATAGATGAGGTGTATGGTTACGGCACCTATGATTTTGAGGACCCAAATTTCTACTTAAATTTCACTCGCGGTAAATTATCCTATACCATTTCACGAATACCGTTTAAGTATTTTAAATACAGCTATCAACAAGAAAAACGTTGGGTTAAGCAGCAAGTATTAGATGTTGACCTTGAACAACGAAACGCTATTGTATCCTTCTTGGAACATAACTTGCTACCACAAAACAAAAAATACAAATATGACTTTTTGTTTGACAACTGTGCCACCAGAATACCAATGGTGTTTGAAAAAACTTTGGGCAACACATTTAAATTCGATTACAATCACCTAAAAGAACAACTAACATTTAGGGAGCTGATACGTTTAAAATTGAACCCTAATTCGTGGTCAAATTTTGGTATTGACCTAGCTTTAGGTTCTGTAATTGACAGAGCAGCGACACCTTACGAGCATTTGTTTCTTCCCATATATGTGTATGAGCAAATGAAGCATACTACCTTAAACGGTAAACCTATAGTTAAAAAAGAATCAATACTACTTGACATACCAGAGCAAGAAGATAAATCGCTATTCATTGCAACCCCTTTATTTTGGCTTTGCGTTCTTTTGGTAATCGTAGGTTATTTTACGTACCGTGATTATAAAAACCTACGCCGAAATAGATGGTTAGACTTTACATTATTTACAATTACAGGTTTAGCGGGCGTACTTATACTGTTCCTTTGGTTTGCTACAGACCACTTGGCTACCAAAGCAAATTTTAATTCACTTTGGGCATTTGCTCCTAACCTTTTTATTTCATTTATTCTTTTAAGGAAAACAGTTCCCAAGTGGGTACTTACCTACTCCGTTTTCTTGACAATACTTTTAGGCATTACCAGTATTTTATGGTTATTTAAAATTCAGGTATTCTCTATACTATTAATAATAGTTTTGTTGACATTGGCAATTCGCTATCTATATTTGATCTATTATTTTAAGACCAAGCAATTACGCAAAAAATAAAATTCAGTTACCCTTATATGAATCTACTTACCGTTGAAAATATTTCAAAATCCTATGGCGAATTGGTGCTTTTTGACAATCTCTCATTTGGGATCAACAAAGACCAAAAAATAGCCCTAATCGCTAAAAACGGTACAGGAAAAACATCTATACTTAATATTCTTTCAGGAGCGGACACTCCAGATAGTGGTCAAGTGAACTATCGTAAATCTACCCGTGTATCTTTTCTTGCTCAGGAACCCAATATGGACCCGAACTTGACCGTTGAGGAAACCATTTTTGCTTCTGACAACGAAGTGCTTGAAGTCATTAAAAATTATGAAAAGGCGCTTCAAAACCCAGAAGATGCAGATGCATACCAAAAAGCATTTGAAGCAATGGACCGTTTTGAAGCTTGGGATTTTGAAACTCAGTATAAGCAGATTCTATCAAAACTGAAGTTAGATGACCTAAGTGCCAAGGTCGATAAATTATCGGGTGGACAAAAAAAACGATTGGCTTTGGCCAACGCCTTGATCAACAAGCCAGATCTTTTGGTTTTGGATGAACCTACCAACCACCTAGATTTAGAAATGATCGAGTGGCTAGAAGAGTTTTTTGCCAAAGAAAACATGACTTTGTTCATGGTAACACACGACCGCTATTTTTTGGAACGTGTTTGCAATGAAATCATAGAGCTCGAAAATGGAAAGTTATATCCCTACAAAGGAAACTATTCCTATTACTTAGAGAAAAAAGAGGCCCGTATAGAGCAAGAAGCGGTAGAGCATCACAAAACAGAACTCCTTTTTAAAAAGGAACTTGCATGGATGCGCAGACAACCTAAAGCACGTACAACAAAATCGAAATCCAGAATAGATGATTTTGCTGTAATTAAAGATAAAGCAAGTCAAAGAAGAAAAGATCATCAAATTCAATTAGAACTGAACATGGAGCGTATGGGAAGTAAAATTCTTGAGCTTCATAAGATTTCTAAATCTTTTCCTAACAAACCTATTTTAGATAAGTTTGAATATGTTTTTCAAAAGGGAGAGCGTATTGGTATTATAGGTAAAAATGGTACTGGAAAATCTACCTTTTTAAATATTCTAAGTGGGCGCGATCAACCAGACAGCGGTAAAGTAGTAGTAGGTGACACTATAAAGTTTGGTTACTACACCCAAAAAGGGATAAAAATAAAAGAAGGCCAAAAGGTTATAGACGTCATTCGTGAATTTGGTGACTACATACCTTTAATGAAGGGAAAACAAATTTCCGCGCAGCAGTTATTGGAACGCTTTCTGTTCGACAGGAAAAAGCAATATGATTTTGTAGATAAACTAAGTGGTGGCGAACGTAAGCGCTTGTACTTATGTACCATATTGATACAAAACCCTAATTTCCTAATTTTAGATGAGCCAACCAACGATTTGGATATTGTTACCTTGAACGTACTGGAAAGTTTCTTAATGGATTTTCAAGGCTGTTTAATGGTAGTATCGCACGATCGTTACTTTATGGATAAGATCGTAGATCATTTATTTGTATTTAGGGGCGATGCTGTCATAGAGGATTTCCCTGGCAACTATTCTGACTATCGTACATACGAAGACAGTCAAATACAAGAAAAAAGAGAGCAGAAAGAATCACAGCCTACTAATAAGACCAATTGGAAAGAAGCCGATACAGGTACAAAAATCTCATATGCTGAACAGCAAGAATTTAAAAAGCTAGAAAGAGAGATTCAGAAATTGGAAAAATCTAAAGTAGCGCTTCAAGAAAAATTCACCGATGGATCATTGAGTGGTGATGACATTAAGAACTTATCTATTGAGCTGAACGACATTACCGATGCCATAGACAGTAAGACCGAAAGATGGTTTGAGCTTTCTGCACTAATGGAAGGCTAACCTTTGTTTTAGCAATAAAACTCACATTTATTTTATTGATTAAAATAATAGACGAATGGTTTTTACCATTCGTCTATAGTTAAATGTCGCCCAACTATGAGCGGCAAAATATGTTTGTGCTTGCCTGTACTTTAGCAGTGTAAAACAAATATTATGAAATCAATTATCCTTTTAACCGCTCTTTTTTTCACATGTTTCTTCGCTCAGGCTCAAGCTAACAATGAAAATATTTCTTTGGAAATTGAAACTATACAAGTAGAGATGGTTCAAACAATTGAAATCAATGATATTACCGTACCAACTATTGAAACTGAAAACACGCTAGAAGTTGCAAGATTGTACAAGAACAAAAACAACAGAATAATCAAGGCTTTGAATTCACTACTAAATTGAACAGAGCTAAACTTTCTTAATACATCATTAATTTTCCTTTTCGCCCCAATCTTATACCTACCCCATTTCTTACCAAAACCTACTTTTTAAATACGAACTCAAGTTCAAGTCTCAAAATCAAACTCAAACTCAAATAAACATTCAACTGTATATTATACCTTCTATCAATAACTAGCTTTTTTAAAAACTAAAGCTATCAACACCTATACCTACGGTTATTGAGGATATTACTACACCTGATTTCCAATTGAATTTTCATCTTGTCCAAAAATAATAAACGAAGCCAATTTACCATTCGTCTATAGTTAAATGGTAACCGACGACGAGCGGCAAAATATGTTTGTGCTTGCCTGTACTTTAGCAGTGTAAAACAAATATTATGAAATCAATTATTCTTTTAACCGCTCTTTTTTTCACATGTTTCTTCGCTCAGGCTCAAGCTAACAATGAGAATGTTTCTTTAGAAATTGAAACTATACAAGTAGAGATGGTTCAAACAATTGAAATCAATGATATTACCGTACCAACTATTGACACTGAAAACACGATTGAAGTTGCAAGATTGTACAAGAACAAAAACAACAGAGTAATCAAGGCTTTGAAATTCACTACTAAATTGAACAGAGCTAAACTTTCTTAATACATCATTAATTTTCCTTTTCGCCCCGATCTTATACCTACCCCATTTCTTACCATAACCTACTTTCAACACATATTATTCTTACCGTATAAATAATAAGTTGAATCACTATTCTTACTTTTGGCAAAATTGAAAAAGTAATACGTGTACCGCTTAATTTCTTATTTAAAGTTTCTTTGTTCTGCTACCAATCAGCATGGTGTGCATTCTCCATTTGTATATATTTATGTCACCAAATGTCTGTACAAGAAAACAAAAATCAAACTTCCCATTACACTAAAAGTATTAGTTAAAAGTGTTCACTATTTTGATTATAGAACTATTCATTTATTGAACACCAGTAAATCATCCGAAGAAAAAATAATTACGAATTGTCCAAATATATCTATTGTTGATAGCAATGCAGCTGTTGTCTTTGGCGATATAACCGATATAAATAAGCCCGATTTTAAAGTGAATGACCTTTCTAATGATACCATGCTACTTTTAGACGGAATTCATAAAAACCCACAAAATTTAAAAAAGTGGAAACAACTCAAAGAAATGGAGCATGTTCGCGTTACACTAGATCTATTTTATTGTGGCATTGTTTTCTTTAGAAAGGAACAAGTAAAGGAACATTTTAAAATACGGATTTAAACAAGTAATTTTAAACTAAAGTAAATTTCAATGCAAAGTAATACCATATATATAGTTTTAGGAGTTGTATTTGCTATTTATATAGCCATACGTATAACTAACAAAGGCAAATCTAGCGCCCGTAAGTCAAGAAAATTTATGGGAGATTATGAGCGTAAAACCAAAAAAGAAGATTAACTAACTAATCTTAAATCCTTTGCTTCATCTTAGATTACAAATTAACTCATCTATACCCTAATTCCATAAACTACAAAATGAAAGTATATACTAAAACAGGTGATGACGGTACTACGGGTCTTTTTGGTGGCACTCGTGTACCAAAGCACCACATTAGAATTGACAGTTATGGTACGGTAGATGAACTAAACTCATGGCTTGGACTCATTAGAGATCAACAAATAGATGAAGTTCACCAGCAGCAACTAATAGTCATACAAGAACATTTATTCACCGTAGGTGCCATTTTAGCCACTGATCCAGAAAAAGAATTGCTTAAAAACGGAGAAGAAAGATTAAAAATCACCAAAGTTGGGCACACTGAAATCAATTATTTAGAACAAGCTATTGATGAAATGGATGGGCAACTTCCACAAATGACACATTTTATTCTTCCTGGCGGCCATACAACAGTGTCATACTGTCATATAGCAAGAACCGTTTGTAGAAGAGCTGAAAGAATAGCTACATTATTATTTCAAACAGAACCATTTGATATCAATGTGCTGTCATTTTTAAATAGACTTTCTGATTATCTATTTGTATTGGCACGAAAATTGTCGTATAATCTACAGGCGAATGAAATAAAATGGATCCCAAATAAAAAGGACTAATAATTCCGTAATTTATTCGTTATCAATAAACAAATGCGAAAAAAATATTGCGATTACTTGAAATTTACACGTAATTTCTTTGCTGTCTCAATTTAAAAATTACTTTTGCAAAAAATTAAAATCAAACAATTACTATGTATTGGACATTAGAATTAGCATCTTATTTAAGTGATGCACCTTGGCCGGCAAGTAAAGATGAGTTAATAGATTACTCCATCAGAACTGGAGCCCCATTAGAAGTCGTAGAAAATTTACAGTCTATGGAAGAAGAAGGTGGCGAGATATACGAATCTATAGAAGAAATTTGGCCGGACTATCCTACGGAAGAAGACTACCTCTGGAACGAGGACGAATATTAATATTCGATATCATAATTACTACTAAAAAGTCTCCTTGGAGGCTTTTTTTTTATGTAATTTTGACATGTTTTTAGGTAAATCCGTTTAAAAATCAAGACTGGAATACCTTTTGTTCTTTTATAGTGTCGAAAATATTTATCGGCTCTAAAACATTTTGAAATATATTCTTGCTTAATAACAAGAAATAGTTTCAATTCTAATAGTTTAAAATATATGAGTTTCATTAATTCCATCCTAAAGGCTTTTGTAGGTGATAAATCACAGAAAGACGTAAAAGAATTACAGCCTTTAGTAGATAAGATAAAATCATTTGAATCGCAGCTTGAAAATCTTAGTCATGATGAGCTAAGGCAAAAAACCATAGAGTTCAAAAGGGCCATTCAAGATGCCATCAAAGAAAAGACGGATCAAATCAGCACTTTAGAGGAAGAGGTTAAAAACTCTACCGATATCGATAAAAATGAAGATATCTACACTGAAATAGATAAGTTAAAAGAAGAAGCTTACACTATTTCAGAAGAAACACTCAATAAAATATTACCAGAAGCCTTTGCCGTGGTTAAAGAGACCGCAAAGCGTTTTGCCAATAACGAAACTTTAAAGGTAACCGCTTCTGAATATGACAGAACCCTGTCAGGCTCCAAAGATTACGTTACTCTTGACGGCACAGATGCTATTTGGAAAAATTCATGGGATGCCGCCGGAAAAGAGGTAACCTGGGACATGGTTCATTATGATGTTCAATTAATTGGTGGTATTGCCATGCACCAAGGAAAAATTGCAGAAATGCAAACAGGTGAAGGTAAAACCTTGGTTGCAACACTACCCTTATATTTAAATGCATTAAGTGGTAACGGTGCCCACTTGGTTACCGTAAACGATTATTTGGCAAAAAGGGATAGTGCTTGGATGGCGCCCATATTTCAGTTTCACGGGTTATCGGTAGACTGTATTGATCACCACAGACCAAATTCAGATGGTAGACGTGCAGCTTATAATGCAGATATTACCTATGGAACAAATAATGAATTTGGATTTGATTACCTAAGGGATAACATGGCGCATACCCCAAAAGATTTGGTACAGCGCCCACATAACTATGCCATTGTAGATGAGGTAGATTCAGTTTTGGTAGATGATGCACGTACACCACTTATTATATCTGGTCCAGTACCAGAAGGTGACCGTCATGAATTCAATGAGCTGAAACCAAAGGTAGATGAGATCGTAAGAAAACAACGTCAGCATTTAACCGGTGTTTTGGCAGAAGCTAAAAAGTTGATTGCCGAAGGTGATACCAAAGAAGGGGGCTTCCTTTTACTCAGAGTATACCGTGGACTTCCAAAAAACAAGGCTTTAATAAAATTTTTAAGTGAAGAAGGAGTAAAACAATTACTTCAAAAAACCGAGAATTACTACATGCAAGATAACAACAGGGAAATGCCTGTTGTTGATGAAGACCTACTTTTTGTTATAGATGAAAAGAACAACCAGATAGAATTGACCGATAAAGGAGTTAATTACATTTCTGGCGAGCAGGATAAAGATTTCTTCGTAATGCCGGACATAGGTGCAGAAATAGCGAAGATTGAAAATCAAAATCTTGAAATTGAAAAAGAAGCCGAACTAAAAGAAGAGCTTTTTAAAGATTTCACCGTAAAAAGCGAGCGTATACATACCATGAGCCAATTATTAAAGGCCTATACCCTATTTGAAAAAGATACGGAGTACGTGGTAATGGACAACAAGGTTATGATTGTTGATGAACAGACTGGTCGTATTATGGACGGTCGTAGATATTCGGACGGATTACACCAAGCAATTGAAGCCAAGGAAAATGTAAAGATTGAAGCGCTAACACAAACCTTTGCTACCGTTACGTTACAGAACTATTTTAGAATGTACAGCAAATTATCTGGTATGACAGGTACCGCTGTAACAGAAGCTGGCGAATTCTGGGAAATCTATAAGTTGGATGTTATGGAAATACCAACAAACAGACCAATTGCCAGACAAGATAAAAATGATCTTATTTATAAGACCAAAAGAGAAAAGTATAACGCTATTATAGAAGAAGTAACCAAAATAAGTAAAGCAGGTAGACCTGTCTTGATCGGTACAACTTCTGTAGAGATATCAGAATTACTTTCTAAGTTATTGAGTGTACGTAAAGTACCGCACAACGTTCTGAACGCTAAACTTCATAAAAAAGAAGCTGATGTTGTCGCCGAAGCAGGTAATGCCGGTGTGGTAACCATAGCAACGAATATGGCTGGTCGTGGTACCGATATTAAATTGTCAGATGCGGTTAAGAAAGCCGGTGGTCTAGCAATTATTGGTACGGAAAGACATGATTCTCGTCGTGTAGATAGACAGTTACGTGGTAGATCTGGTCGTCAAGGAGATCCTGGTAGTTCTCAATTCTATGTTTCTTTAGAAGACAACCTAATGCGTTTGTTCGGATCGGACAGGGTTGCTAAAATGATGGATAAAATGGGCTTGGAAGATGGTGAAGTAATTCAGCATAGTATGATGACCAAGTCTATTGAAAGAGCTCAGAAAAAAGTTGAGGAAAATAACTTTGGTGTACGTAAGCGTCTTTTGGAATATGATGATGTAATGAACGCCCAACGTGAAGTTGTTTATAAGAGACGCCGTCACGCCCTACAAGGAGAGCGATTAAAACTGGATATCGCCAATATGGTGTATGATACCTGTGAGGTAATCGTAGAAAGCAATAAGGCCGCCAACGACTATAAAAATTTAGAGTTTGAGCTGATCAAATATTTCTCTATGACAGCTCCTGTAGATGAAGCCGAATTTGGAAAATTATCGGCTCAGGAGATAACCGGAAAAATCTATAAAGCAGCATACGACCATTATAATGATAAAATGGAGCGTAATGCCGCTGCGGCTTTCCCTGTGATCAAAAAAGTTCATGAAGACAATGCCAATAATTTTGAGCGAATTGTAGTTCCATTTACAGACGGTATCAAAAGCTTAAATGTTGTCACCAATCTTCAAGATGCTTATGATAGTAACGGTAAGCAGTTGATCACAGATTTTGAAAAGAACATTTCCCTGGCTATTATAGATGATTCATGGAAAACACACCTTCGTAAGATGGATGAGTTGAAACAATCTGTACAATTAGCCGTTCATGAGCAAAAAGATCCTTTATTGATCTATAAATTTGAAGCTTTCGAGCTTTTTAAATCTATGATCGAAAAAGTGAACAAAGAAGTGGTTTCTTTCCTTTTCAAAGGTGAATTACCTTCTGAAAATGCAAATGCTATTCAAGAAGAAAGAAACATTAGAAAAAAAGAAAACCTGCAGACTACAAAAGAAGAAATACCGAATAGCGATGAGTTAGCGGCACGTAGTAGAGCTGTTAGTCAAAATCAAGGTCAACGCCCAACAATTACCGAGACCATTACAAGAGAACAACCAAAAATTGGCCGTAATGAGCGTGTTACCATTAAAAATGTAATGAGCGGAGAAAGTAAAACGGTAAAATTTAAGCAGGCAGAGCCACTTTTGCAAAATGGATCATGGGTTTTAACCCAAGATTAATTTAAATAGAAATCAATATCTAAAAAGGCATCCCATTATGGATGCCTTTTTTAATACCCCGGTTTAACTCACTTAAAATAAACTACATATACCTCAATCAACTTTATAATTCATTTTTTCGATTCTAAAATGAAATCAACCATTAACAGTTTATTTCATATTTTTAACCATTATTTAGACAAAAAAAATGCGTTATTCAGAATAATATTCGTCGTTTTAACTATACTAAACACGAAAATACTAGTATAATGATAAAAACATAATTAGATTTACATTACGTAATTCGTATGTTTTCTAGTACATAAATAATATCTATGCCCGGATTTACCATTGACAAAGAACGTCTACAGGATAAAACCAAACTATTTTTAAGGGTAAATTATACCACAAGCATTATCTCCTTTCTATTTGGGGTATTATGCTATTTCTTTTTAAATATTTTCCAAATCATTCCTTTTGTATTTATTGGCTTTTCAATATTGAATAGTATCAATCTACTATATTTTAGGTCTCATAAGGTTATTCTACCTACATTCAATTTTTCATCTATAATCGGGTTAATTGCGGCAGTCGTTATTACCTTATATAGCGGAGGAATTTTTAGTCCGTTTATATTTATGATACCTTTAATAGCTTTTGGAGGTTTTATATATAGTACAAGATATGGTAGAATCTATCTTAATATCATTATTATACTCATTCTTCTGGTTTTTACACAGACCATACCAGAAGTGAGCATTACCCAGAATATGGTACCTGAAGCATCTAGACCTATATTTAGCTTGGTATCCATCTTATTTTCTGTTTTTATTTTAGGAAACACCTTGGGCAAAACTTTGCTAAAGACCTACAATACCATGTACAGTTCTAAAAAAGCATTGTATTTACAGGTGCATGAAAAGGAAAATCTATTAAAAGAGGTACACCATAGGGTAAAGAATAATTTACAAACCGTTTCCAGTCTTTTAAGTTTGCAATCAAGAAACATAGAAAACGGACCTATGAAAGGGCTTTTAAAAGGAACGCAGAATAGGGTCATAGCCATGGCCATGGTTCATGAAATGTTGTATATGCGTAATGACATTAGCCATATTGAGTATAAATCTTATGTTCAAGAATTGGGTGAATACCTTATAAGATCTATTAAAGGCAATGACAACCATGTAGATTTAAAAATAGATATTCCAGACATTAAATTAGGAATTGATACCGCCATACCACTAGGATTATTGATCAACGAAGCTTTGACCAATGCATTAAAGTATGGTATTGAAGGGGACAAAGAAGGTATTATCAGTATAAAACTCCAACAAGATACCGACGAGAAGAATTGTTACATTCTAGAAATTGGTGACAACGGTATTGGTTTCCCGGAAACCATTAATTATAAGACTACAAAATCTTTAGGATTAAAATTAATCCATAATCTTACCCGACAATTAAAGGGTACTATTACTAGGGATATGTCTAAGAAAGGAACCAACTACATTATTAAATTTCAAGAAATAAAGCAGCAATTATCACCTGTTGCTTAATCTTATAGGATATAAATATCAATTCCATTTTTTATTTGTAAAGTTGACATACGGTCACTGTTCTTTCTGCTGCTTTCTCTATATTTAAGGAAACTAACACAAACAACCACCCTATGTTACGTAAACAACTGCTCCTAACGGCTATATTCATATCCGTTTTGCTCACCATGCATGCACAATCTCTTGAGGGAGACGGACCGCACGATCAATTGATCATTAGAGGCGTAATGCTCATTAACGGTAACGGGGCACCACCACAAGGACCGATTGATATTGTTGTAGAGAACAACAGGATTACAAATGTAAAAGTCGTGGGTTACCCTGGTATGGCAATTGATGACGCCAAAAGACCAAAATTAAAAGCAGGTGGTAAAGAATTAGATTGTACCGGCATGTATCTAATGCCTGGCTTTATTGATATGCACACCCATATTGGCGGCGATGCACAAGGTGCAGACCCAGACTATGTTTTTAAACTGTGGATGGCACATGGCGTCACTACCGTTCGTGAGGTTGCAGGTAGAGGAATAGATATTGCTTTAGATCTAAAACGTAAAAGTAAAAATAATGAGATCATTGCGCCTCGTATTATTTCCTATACCGCATTTGGACAGACCAGTAAAGCATTCAATCCTTTAAACGATGTGCCAATATCAACTCCGGCACAGGCACGTGAATGGGTACGTGCAAATGCAAAAAAAGGTGCAGACGGCATTAAGTTTTTTGGTGCAGAACCAGAAATTATGGCCGCTGCATTAGATGAAAATAAAAAACTAGGATTAGGTTCTGCCTGCCATCATGCACAAATGAGCGTAGCCCGTTGGAACGTTTTACATTCTGCAAGAGCAGGATTAACCTCAATGGAGCATTGGTATGGACTACCTGAGGCACTTTTTGATGATCGTACGGTACAAGATTTTCCGTTAGATTATAATTACCAAAATGAACAAGATCGCTTTGAAAATGCCGGTAAACTGTGGACACAAGCAGCAAAACCATATTCAGAACATTGGAACAATGTAATGAATGAACTCTTGGAGCTAGATTTTACTATAGATCCTACTTTCAATATTTATGAAGCAAGCAGAGATTTACAACGCGCAAGAAGAGCTGAATGGCATGAAGACTATACCTTACCTTCTTTATGGGAGTTTTATCAACCTAGCAAGGTCTCACATGGCTCATATTGGCATGATTGGGGCACCGAGCAAGAAGTAGCTTGGAAAAATAACTATAAACTTTGGATGACCTTTATCAATGAATACAAGAATAGAGGTGGTAGAGTTACTACCGGTTCAGATTCCGGTTTCATCTTTCAACTTTATGGATTTGCCTATATAAGAGAATTAGAATTATTGCGTGAAGCAGGTTTTCACCCCTTGGAAATTATACAATCGGCAACCCTAAACGGAGCCGAAGCATTGGGTATGGATGACAAAATAGGTTCCGTTGCCATAGGTAAGCTGGCAGATTTTGTTATTGTTGAAGAAAATCCTCTTCAAAATTTTAAAGTTTTATACGGCACAGGAGCTGTAAAACTTACCGAAGATAACGAAGTGGTTCGTGTTGGTGGTGTAAAATATACTGTAAAAGATGGAATTGTGTACGATTCCAAAGCTCTACTCACAGATGTAAAACGCCAAGTAGATGAGGCTAAAGCTAAAAGTAACTATACTATAAAGCAGCCCGGTATTAAAAATTAAGACTTACGCTTATTCACAGGTACTTTAATAGCTCGTAATTTCTTTTTGTTGTTGTTAGACAATGATATTGCTGCAACAATTATTAAAGCCGGAATTAAAAAAGTAAATAACATCATAATTAAATTCTTTAAAAGGGTGCTTCATTGCACCTTTTTATATAGGGCAAATATTATGCCAACTTACCATAAGTTTTATTGGTAATAAATGCCAATTCTTTGTTAACCCTTGCATTCTTATATCTGTACAAGCGAGCTACAGATGTTTCGTTAGTGTCAACAATCTTTTTCTCAGCGTTAATATCGTTAAGGCTATCAACCATAACAATACCCATTTCAATAGTGTGAACTTTATCATCTGCTTGGGGTGTTTGCGCCAATGCTAATGCTCCGGCGAAAATTAAAACTAGTAAGGTAAAAAATGCTTTCATATCGTATTATTGAACAATATAAAAGTACCGTCAGCAAAGCGAACAAGCCGGTTGACCTCGCTAAACTGTAATAATTTTCGGCTAGTGAAGAGTTTTAAGGTGAATAGACAAAAAGTGTCGACGAACGGTTTTTGGTCTAAAAACAGCATACCGATAGGGTATGCATTTCATCGATCAATACTTTCAGAAAATGGGTTAATTGGAATATAAAACCAATTTTGAAATCATGAAATTATTTTTTATTTCTTCCACGTTTACCGTAGTTTTTGTCGCCTCGGGTTTTGGGTTTAGAGTATTTCTTTTTAATAATACGCTTATAGGAACCGCCTTGATTTTCCTTCTTGTTCTTTTCAGACTTCTCATGAAAACTTGCACCACGTTCATCTTCGTTGATATTTAATGGATTATCGCGCTCTCTATGTTTTGGTTGTTCATCAAAAGTTAACTGTGTTGCAATTTCAACATCATCGGGCAATGGTAATTGCTCAACTTGGTGAGACATTAATTCTTCAATGGCATTTTTTGCCTCTTCCTCTTGTGGTGTAAATAATAAAATAGATGTTCCTTGTTTTTCTGCCCTACCCGTTCTACCTATACGGTGCATGTAATTTTCAGGATATGTGGGAGTATCAAAATTTATAACATGAGATATCTCTTGCAGGTCTAACCCACGTGCCATAACATCAGTAGTAACCAATATTCGATTCTTTCCTTCATCGAACTGATTTATGGAACGCAATCTATAGTTTTGGGTTTTATTGGAGTGTATAATACATATCTCTTCGCTAAAAAATTCAGATAATTCCTTAAACAGCAAATCTGCACTTCGCTTGCTGGAAACAAACACTAAAACTTTATTATACGCTTCTTCATTTTGCAATAAGCTCACCAAAAGGTTCACCTTGGTATAAAAATTTGGTGTCGCATACCCAAATTGAGTAATATTTTCTAAAGGAGTACCACTTACAGCAACAGCAATTTTTTGAACACCTGTAAAGAAATCCGTAATAAACAGTTCAATATCATCTGTCATGGTGGCAGAGAACATAATATTCTGCCTTCTTTGCGGCAATAATTCAAAAATATTGACCAATTGAAACCTAAAGCCTAAATCTAACATAACATCGACCTCATCAATAACCAGTTTCTTAACCTGTTTTAATTGAACAGCCTTGGTTAATATCAAATCATAAAGACGAGCAGGTGTGGCAACCAAAATGTCTGTCCCCAATGCCAATGCCTCTTTTTGCTTTAGCATACTTTTTCCTCCAAACACTCCTAATACTCTTGTTCCTGAATATTTTGCCAATTTTTCTACCTCTTCCACTACTTGTACTACCAACTCACGTGTAGGCACCAATACAATAATTTTTGGATGAACATCCTTTGAAAATTTTAAAGTATTTAAAATAGGAAGTAAATAGGCGAATGTTTTACCGGTACCTGTTTGTGCTATACCTACAACATCACTACCACTCATTACTATGGGAAAAGCTTTCTCTTGAATGGGAGTAGTATTTTCAAAACCTAGATCTTCAAGTGCTTTTTCTAAGTTTCTAGATATTTTTAATTCGGTAAATAACGGCATAACAATCACTTTTGTATTTCAGGTGCAAAGCTATGCTGATTAGTTGACAATTCACGTATAGTGAGTAATTTATCCGTAATTAAGTCATAAGCGGCTATGGAAAACGGAAAATAATAAAAAGGGATTTTAGATTACGCCTTCAGCATACGTCTACTTTTCCCTGTGGATAAATATAGGAGCGAACCTAAAATTGGAAGAAAAAATACAATTAGCAACCATGTAATTTTACCGTCATTCTTGAATTCATGGCGTACAATATCAACTAAGCAATATACCCAAACAAACAGCGCTACAATTACTAATGATTGCCAAATACCTAGTTTAAATGAAAAAATTGCCGGTAAATTCATAATTGTATAATTTATAAAAGTTATGTATTCAATAAAGTTATAGAAATTAATACCATATTAAGTACTAAATTTCAACTAGAACAAAATATTCTTACTTAATGAAATTACACACGTATCTATACTTATTTGTTTTCTTTTTACCTATTAATGAATCTGCCGCCCAAACAAATAATGTGACATATGATGAAGCTATTAACATGGCCGTTGAAAAAGAGTATCCTGAGTACTTCTCAGCACTTTTAAAGATATTAGATGATTTTGAACAAGAATTAATTGTAAAAAGTGTAATTACAGATGGTACCTATAAAAATTACACCAACCTTTTAAAAGAAATAAGCAAGGATAGTACTTATGCAATAGTGAGTGATTTTGCTTTGGGAGATTCTTTAAAGGTAATTGCCAAACGCCATAATTATGAACTCGCAAAAACTTTGAAAACAGTACCATTAATACATTTTAGAAATAAAGCTCAACCAAAAAGTATACTATTTAATCAACGAGCATCTGAAATTACTTCTAAAAAAGGAGGTTTTTCTCGTTCCGATCATGCATCACTTTTATTAGAGGTGTATGATGAAGAAGATTATCAACGACCAACAATACGAACACAGCTGTTTCGATTTCTTGACCCGAATACGGATTACATATTATATTTCTATGTTGGCAAACCCACATCAACAAATAATTAAGCCGAAACTATTTTAAGGCCAATATCTTTTTGCATCACCCTTCTTTTCGCAACACTTGCAATGGCGGACTATTTAACACTCCCTTACTATTAAATAAACCGATGGCTAAGACCAACAATGTTATACCCGGCAATACCACCAAAAATGGCACCCACGACGGAACAAATGGAGTATCAAAAATAAAATAAGCCAGTAAAAAACTACTTAGTAAAGAAAGTAACACTCCCACACCACTTCCTAAAACACCTAAAAATAGGTATTCCAAGGCATTAATTTTCAATATCTGTTTACTCTGAGCACCAAGGGTTCTTAACAATACGCTTTCTCTAATTCGTTGGTATTTACTATTACGAACCGATCCTATTAAAACAATGATACCAGTTAGAATACTGAAAAAAGCCATAAAGGTGATGACCCATGAAATTTTATCCAATATATTTTCAACCAATGTTACCACCTGTCGTAAATCTATGATGGATATATTCGGGAATTTCTTTACCAATTCCCTTTGTAAATTGGCAGATGAAGCTTTGTCCGGCGCATTGGTCGTAACCACATGAAACTGGGGAGCTTTTTCCAATACCCCGGTTGGGAAAACAATTGAAAAATTAAGCTGCATACGTGCCCAGTCTACCTGCCTAATATTACCTACCACGGTTGTCATCATTTTACCCTGTACATTGAACAACAGCGTATCTCCTAATTTTACAAGGGCGTCATTGGCAACATTATCCGCTAGGGAAATAGGAATAACTTCGGTATTAGGAGGAACAGTAGGCAACCACTCCCCTTCCAATAACTTTTCCGAACCGATCATAGAATCTCTATACGTAGTTCTAAATTCATGATTCAGTATCCATTTATTCACCCTAGTGGTGGTGTCTAACCTAATGTCATTCACATCCCTATCCTTAATACGCTCCATGCGCATAGTAACTATAGGAATATTATCTATAACCGGTAAACCTTTTGGTGTTATCGTATTTTCAACGTCATTACGTTGTTCTGTCTGTACATCAAAAAGTATAAGATTTGGACTTTCAGCACTTGCCTCAAAAGTTGTTTTGGCAAGTAAAAAATCTTTTGTGAAATACAAAGTGCAAATTAAGAATGTGCCAATACCTATAGCTAAAATTAAAACTACGGTCTGGTTATTTGGCCTGTACAAATTTAAAAGACTTTGGCGTGCAGCAAAGCTCCATGATTTTGGAAAGTACTTTTTAATAAGTCTCATGAAACCTATTGAGACACCTGCCAAAATAGAGAACGTTACTAATATACCAACCACAAAGCTCAAGGCAAACTCCCATCTACCCAACAACCACAAGGCAAATAAAAGCACAAACAATACTATAGCCACCACTACCCAGATTTGATATGGGCGTGATTTTTTACCTGTATCTTCTTGCACGCGCAACACTTGTAACGGAGAAACGAACCAAGTATGTACCAAAGGAGACAAAGCAAAAAGCACCGACATAGAAACGCCTAATAACAAACCAACGAATATGGCTGGGTATGAAGTTGATATCTCAACGGTAAAAGGCAAAAACTCTTGTAATATGAGTGGAAAAGTCTGTTGCAACAATAGTCCTATTGCAGTACCTATTATGCCGCCCAACAAGCCCATTCCGGCAATTTGCAGTAGAAATATTAAAAATGTTTGTTTTCGCGTTGCACCTAAACACTTTAGTACCGCCACCGCTTTTAGTTTTTCTTTGATATAAATATGAACAGAACTTGCTATACCAACGCACCCTAAAAGAAGCGCTATAAACGCAACTAAGTTTAAAAACCTACCTACATTTTCATACCTACGCCCCAAACGCTCACTGGTATCTGTATGCGTATCCATATCTGCATTTTCTGCATCTAATAAGGGATCCACCTTATCATTAAGTAATTCTAAATCGGCTTTATCATCCTCAAAATAGTAGTTATAACCTAACCTACTACCCCGTTGCAGCAACCCACTCTCTTCCATAAAACGAAAAGGTACCACAATGGGCGGTGCGGCAGTTGTACCTATACCCGTACTACCCGGTGCAGTAATCAAAGCCCCTAGAATAGGAAAGGTAGTGGTGCCCAATTTTACACTATCCCCAGGTTTTAGGTCAAACTGCAACATTACGGTGGCATCAACTAATGCACCACCCTTATCTTGATAATCAAAAGCCGAAGTTTTGGGTTCCGTTTCCAATTCGCCATAAAAAGGATAATTACCTTCAATGGCCCTTACCTGAACCAATTTTGTAGATAGACTTTTAGGGAAGGCTGCCATAGACGCGAATTTCACCTCACGTGCCTTATAGCCGCCCAAAGAATCCATTAACTCCATTACCCTTTCATTTGCAGGCTGATTACTATCAATTAAGAAATCTGCACCCATTAGGGCCTTAGACTGTAAGCCAATATTATTTTTGAGGTTATTACTAAAAGACTGTATGGAAACCACAGCGGCAATACCTAATATTATGGATGCCATAAACAAAAGCAACCTTTTACCGCTTGCCTTGCCATCTCGCCAAGCCATTTTCAACAACCAATTAAATTTTGCCTTAGATGTTCTTTGAAATTCGCTCAAGATATGGATGTAGTTTCGTTGATGACTATTTTGCCCCCTTTAAGTCGTAAGACACGTTTATTTAAATTAGCTAATTCAAGATCATGGGTTACAATGACCAGAGTTGTACCCATTTCCTTATTCAGGTCAAATAATAGTTTAATTACCTTTTCACCGGTTTCTTCATCTAAATTACCGGTAGGTTCATCTGCAAATAAAATAGATGGTTTATTTGAAAAAGCCCTGGCAAGAGCTACCCGTTGTTGCTCACCACCAGAAAGCTGTGATGGATAATGATCATGCCTACCTGCCAAACCAACTTTAGCCAAAAGATCCATAGCATCTTTACTTGCGTTTTTTTCTCCTTGTAATTCCAAAGGAACGCTCACGTTCTCCAAAGCTGTTAAAGTGGGCAGTAGTTGAAAATCTTGAAATATGAAACCAACTTTTTCATTGCGCAACAAAGCTCGCTGATCTTCATTTAAAGCACTTAGGTCTTGTCCGCAAAGTTCTATTGTACCCTCATTTATTTCATCTAAACCTGCACATAAACCTAGCAAAGTTGTTTTTTCCACTTCCCGACGGACCTACAATTGCAAAAGTATCCCCTTCATCAATTGAAAAGGAAATGTCATCAATTACCGTCAAATTTCTTGATCCGCTGTTATACGTTTTCTTTAGATTACGTACGTTTAATATCTTTGTCATAAATCATTTTGGTACAAGAGAGCAAAATAAACAAATGATTTGGAATCTAATAAGTTAAGACTATGTTGAAAGTATTAAAGTTTCGTTATTTTTTAGTGCTACTGTTGTTCGTTGGATGCGGAGAAACTACCGAAAAAAAACCATCTGAAACGCAAACAGAGGTAGAAAATACGGCTAAAAAGGAAGAGGTTTCTACTGATGACAAAGTCATTTTGTTTTATGGAAATAGCCTTACCGCAGCTTATGGTTTGGATGTAAAGGAGGGATTTCCCAATAGAATACAGCAAAAATTAGATTCATTAGGTTTAGACTACAAGGTCATTAACTCTGGCTTAAGTGGAGAAACCACATCTGGCGGTTTAAACAGGTTAGACTGGGTATTGAACCAGCCTGTAGACATTTTTGTTCTTGAACTAGGTGCTAACGACGGTTTGCGCGGAATACCCATTGCCGAGACCATGAACAATCTTCAAGAAATGATCGATATGGTAAAAGATAAAAATCCTGATACCAAGATTGTGTTGGCGGGCATGCAGATACCACCAAATATGGGAACTGACTATGCTTCTCAATTTAAAGCTATGTATCCGGCATTAGCAGAATCTAACAATATTTACTTAATTCCGTTTTTGTTAGAAGGAGTAGCTGGCGACCCAAGCTTAAATCTAGAGGACGGAATTCATCCTACCGCTGAAGGTCAAAGAATAGTTACAAATAATGTTTGGAAAATTTTAAAAACCATTGTGCTACCTGCAAGTGTATCAGAGGTAACCAAAGATGCTGCAGTCGAAGAATTAAATTAGGCAAAAGACATTGTTCTTACTCTTGGTTTAAAAAGTAAGGCTTGCTTAACTCTTGCATTCTTCACTTTAAAAAACCTTGCAGCTGTTTGAAAACCCTGAGTGTTTACATCAGACTTTACTGTTATATCCGCCATTGGCATAACAATAGTCTGCACTTTTGTGTTTGGTGACTTCTCTTGTGCTTGGGACTGGGTTCCCAAACAGATAACAAGGAATAAAAAAATAATAGTACGCATAATAAAGTAGGTAAATTTGGTCTATTGATAACCAACTAACCCTAAGTAAACGTATTTCCCATTCGACAAGAGGTATAGTTTTTACGATGAAAGGGCACTTATTCGATGTATCACCATTTTTTGTAGTCCTTTTTCCTACAAAATTTTAAACAGATAATCGCCAAATTTGTGCAGTTTATCGATTTAATAGGTTTTTTCTTACAATTTTTAATCTATTTCTATTCTTGTATTACAAAAATGCTACATATAAGACCATGTGAGCTTGTTTTAAAAGGAGTAAAGAATGTTCTTTTAAGAACTACCTTTTATTTTCAATAAATAATTGGGGTTTGGACAATTGAATTTATAGTGTTGTAAGTTTTCCAATGCGCAAACGCCAGGGTAATCACCTTCATTACCTTCTAAATCTTTTATTATTTGAAAATGAAGGTGAGGTGCATAATTCACATTAATATCAGGTGTTCCCAACTTTGCCAAGGTTTCACCTGCCTTAAATACTTTTCCTTTAAACAAACCGGTTAATGATTCTATAGATAAATGACCATATAATGTATAAAAAGTAATATGACGTAAGGTATGCTCCAATATTATGGTAGGTCCATAATCACCGACTATATTATTGTTCTTAAAACTATGCACCTTGCCATCTATGGGAGCTAAGACCTTAGTACCTGCATTGGTCCAAAAATCTATTCCCAAATGTATATTGCGCTTGGGTTTATGAGCTGCAGAGAACCCATCTTTATCCGCATATAGATTTCGTTCTTCTAAATAACCCCCATAGGCAACTATACCATCCTTACTCTTTACCACAGTATCAATATATGATTGACAGGTAACAGGATTTGTAATGTCCACATCTAGCAACGCTTCGTTAGATTTGGATAGATCCAGAGGTATATATTTATTTATTGGTATTGTGCTATCCAATATACCTATATTATGTAAAGAATAAGAATCAAGTACCTTTTGCAGTTCGTTCATTTTTCAAAAATATGCCATCTTAGTATCTCGTTAACATATTTTAACCGTTTACCTCGTAAGTACTTTGTAAATTATGCAACAAATTGCAAAAGAAAAAGAAATATGAAATTATTACAAATCGTTTTATTGGCCGGTGCAAGCTTAATTGCTACTAGTTGCCAGTCCAAGAATAAAAAAAATACAATTTCCGAAAACACACCAGCCAAAGAGACGCAGCAGGAAGAAATGTATGAAGAGGTTAAATTGAGTCCACAACAATTAAGCAAATACGAAACCGCCTATTTTGCCAGTGGTTGTTTTTGGTGTGTAGAGGCTATTTTTGAAAGTGTAAAAGGTGTAAAGGAAGTTGTATCTGGATACGCCGGCGGAGAACAGAAAAACCCAACGTATGAAGAAGTTGGCTATGGCAAAACGGACCATGCCGAAGCTGTCAAAGTATACTATGACCCAAAGGTAATTTCATTCACTCAATTGGTACAGGTGTTCTTTGGATCTCATGATCCTACTCAGTTGAACAGACAGGGACCAGATCGTGGAAGACAATATCGCTCTATTGCCTTTTATAAAAATGAAGACGAAAAGAAAATTATTGAAAGCTACATTCAGGCCCTAGTAGACAATAAAGTATATGATAATGATCCTATAACCACAGAGGTAACACCATATACCGTTTTCTACAAAGCAGAATCGTATCACCAAGATTATGAAAAGAATAATCCTAACAATTCTTACATCAGAAATGTTTCCATACCTAGATTAAATAGGTTTAAAGCTAACTTTGGAGATTATCTAAAGGAGAATACACATTAAGAACCATGTATAGCACGAATAGATTAGCGCTCCATTAGGAGCGCTTTTTTATTTGGGAACAAACAATAAAAATCTAATACTGTAAGAGTTAACATTGAAAACAATTAGGTTCGTTTAATTTTATTTTATCATGCCCCAGATATTGAAGTACTATTAATCTTACAATAATTAAGAGAATAGTGTGTTTAAATTATAGATTCCAAACCAGTATTATGAAATGGACTATTTATTTTTTACTTCTACTATGCATTACTTCGTGTTCTGATGGCAAAAGCAAAAAAAACACTCAAATAACTCCCGTCTCCTATATTAAAGAAGCTCCTACACTAGACGGTAGACCTATAGAGAATTATTGGAATTTGTTAGAATGGCAACCTATAGACCAAAATTGGATCGGCGGTCCTTTTGACCATGATGATTATAACGGTAAATATAAAATGGCCTGGAACGAAGACGGACTTTATATTTTACTGGAGATAGTGGATGATACCTTATTAGAGCAAACCGAAGACCCTTTAAAATTATGGTGGAATGATGATTGCGTAATTGTTTACGTTGATGAAGACAATTCAGGTGGTCAACATAGATTTAATCATAATGCATTTACCTATCATGTTGCCTTGGATGGTAATGTGGTAGACTTAGGTGTAAATGAAAAACCAACGCTATATAATGATCATGTAATCTCTAAGCACCAAACAGAAGGTAATACCACATATTGGGAAATGCACGTAAAGGTATACCCTAGCATATTTAATGATAAGCCTACTGTAAAACCGGTTGTTTTGAGCGAAGGAAAAAGAATAGGTTTTGCTATTGCCTATGCCGATAACGATAATAGCAAAAAACGAGAAAATTTAATAGGATCTGTCTTTGTACCTGGAGAGAATAAAAATGCAGGTTGGATTGATGCCAATGTATTTGGCACATTGGAATTATTTAAATAACTACTGTAACACTACTTCACTATAATCAGATGTTATTAGTATAGAGCGACCACTATTGTTTTTTAAGTGATATCCCTTATTTACTACTGTAGATCCATTTTTAGTTTCTACTACGTTTACCTGCGAAGGCAATTTTAGCGTTGACGAATTACCTTTTACATAAATGTTAGTGGCTACTTTAGGTAACTTAACGTTAAGTTCTCCGTTTTTCACACTGATATCAAGCTCTTCCAAATCATTGCTTAGTTCAAGGATATGTATTGCTCCAAAATTGTTTTTAATAAATGCATTGTTCATCAACTTATCTATCGTTACTTCAGATGATGTTGCTTGCAACTGCAATTTTACAACCTCTGACAATGAAATCTCTTCAGAATAGGATGTATTCAATTGGCCAACATTCCATTTTTTTACATTTACCGGTGTATAAGCAGCAGAAACAGAAGTGTCTTCACCATCAATTGTTACTGCCCAAAGGCTTGAATGCGAAAGGTTCGCATTCAAGTTTTTGGTATTCTCAGCTAATTTCACCTCACCATGACGTACATCCATTTTTATTCTGGTAGACTTTGGCAAACTGATCTTAATGGTCTTTTTAATCTTAAAATTCTTTTGTTTTCCTTCGGATGAATAATAGAATATATTTGGAGAACCTTCACCTGAATTGATCAACATTCTACGTTCTTCTCTTTCTTCTTGTATTTTTTCTCGTCTCTCTTCCATTTTTTCTCGCCTCTCTTCCATTTTCTCTTGTCTCTCTTGCAAAACTTCCTCTCTCTTCTCCATCAATTCCTCACGCCTTTGATTGTATTCCTCCATTCTTTTATCCATTGCCTCACTTTTCTCCTCCATGTGCTCAGCCCACTCTTCCAACCGTTTTTGATGTTTTTTATCAAAACTTTTCTCAAAGTTCTTTTGCCATTTTTTCATGTACTTTTCACCATCTTCTTGATATGCTTCATAATCGAATATAAAAGCTTCGGTCTGTGGTAAAGGTGGCATTTCTGGAAAAGGTGCAATTTGTGGTACACTAACTACAAACGATGCAATTTCGGGCACCTCTATGTGCATATCGTTATGGTCAAAAAAGGTCTTTGAATCAAAACTTGCAAAAAAATCGTTGTTTTTGGACTTAGAGGAAATTTTAACCTCTTTGCTGTTGCCTAAAATTTCAATAGGACTATTTTCAAAATAGTCTTTCGCTTCTTCTGTAGAAGCACCTGCCAAGGTAATGGTGGCCGTGATGGCCACCTCATCCTTGTCCCAAGTTTCAAATTCAATATCAGCATAGCTGGTATTGATATTTACCACAGCATCTTCTGCTACGATAAATCTTTCTTGAAAAGTTTTACTTTCTGCTTGCGAAAAAGAGCCGGCAGAGGTTAAAAGACCTAATGCAATGATGAGTTGCTTAGATACTAGTGTCATTGATCTGTTCATTTTTTGATAATTTTAATTCGTTCAACTTTCTTTTTAATTTCTGTAATAATTGTAAGCGTAACTGTAAATTCTCTATAAGCGCCGTAATGGTTTGATCATTAGGACCCAATTCTTTTAATTCTTTATTTAAGGTTTTATATTCTAGGTTCAAATTATTTAGCTGCTCCATAAAACTATCTATAAGACCTTTGGTATCTGGAGAAACCTCTAGCTTAGCTAATTCCAAATTTATGTTCGCCACATAATAATTCTCTACTTTTTTTAAATCTGGAGATAGATCACCAAATGTGAATTCGGTTTTCTGCTTTACCTCTTTATCATTTTGCACAACCGTTACTGTACTTTCATCATTTCCGCTTAAAAACCAAAATCCCAATGACAAACTAACCAGTACAACAACAGATGCCGCAATGTGCAACCAACCCCATTTTGTTGTTTTATTTGATGGAATAGATTCTTCCAATTTCTTTAAAAACCGTTCTTCATGACCTGGTTTTATGGCATGTTTTTGCTTCTCCCTATCTTTTTTGAACATTTCCCTAAGATCCTGTTCCATAATTCTTTTCTTTTAATAATTCCTTTAATTGATTTTTTCCCCTTGACAATCTTGTTCTGCAAGCAGAGGATGAAATATTCAATACTTCTGCAATTTCTTGATGATCATACCCTTCAACCAAGAACATGAGTACCACATATTTATATTTTTCCTGTAATTGATCAATAGCCAACCTTACCTCATCAATACTAATTACAGCAGATACGTTCCAATTATCATCTTCTGCAACTACCTGCATATCCTGTTCATCAATGGAGACCTTATCTTTTTTTGATTTTAAAAAGTCTATACTTTTATTTACCACTATTCTTTTTAACCAAGCGCCAAAAGTTACCTCACCTTTGTATTGATGAATTTTTTGAAATGCCTTAATAAAAGATTCCTGTAAGACATCTTCAGCATCATCCGCGTTCTTTACAAAGCGGTTTGCTACCACAAACATACCGTCACAATATTTTCTATATAATTGCAACTGGGCAGCCCGGTCGTTCGCTTTACATTTCTCTACGACATTGCTTTGAAACATCGGTTAATTAAATTGGTTTTTGGTTGTTGTTATATTAAGGACGGTATAAAAAATAGAATGTGGCAAAAATTTTTATTTTTACACTACACTATTAAAATTTTCCTTTGAAACAAGTTACAATTTCCAATGCCTATTTGACCCTAATGGTTTTAGATTATGGCGCAACCATTCAAAAATTACTTGTTAAAGGAGATGATGGCGAATTCACCAATGTAGTTGTAGGCTACAATCATCCAAGCAGATATAGATTAGATGATCATGTGTTAGGTGCCAGTGTTGGGCGTTACGCAGGTAGAATTTCTAATGGTGGTTTTGTAATAGACCGAGCAAGATATGACCTGTATCAAGAAGACGGTGTACACTTACATGGAGGTAAAGAAGGGTTTCATCAAAAATATTGGAACATAGATGAAGTGGACCATAGCGATAAACCATTTGTAAAACTTACCTATAACAGCAAGCATTTAGAAGAAGGCTACCCAGGTAATTTAACCGTTAGTGTTACCTATAAACTTATGAATAATGCCTTGCAAGTCATTTATGAGGGAATGACGGATAGAAGTACGGTTATAAACCTTACCAATCATTCCTATTTTAAATTAGATAAAAATCCGTACATAGATGAGTACGAACTACAGCTCAACTGTCCTTATAGATTAGAAACACAAGAGAATTTGCTGCCAACGGGAAATATTGTTCCAGTTCGTAAAACCGAGTACGATTTTCTTTTACCTAAAAAAATAGGTCTACAAAGGTTTGATACTATTTATGTGAAAGATATTGGTAATGAAAAGGTAGCAGAACTACATTCTAAAAGTTCGGGCATTACCATGAAGGTATACACCAATCAGCCAGCTTTGGTGGTCTATACTCCAGATGATTTCCCTGGTATATGTTTCGAGACACAAAACTACCCAGATGCACCAAATCAACCAGATTTTCCTAAAAGCCTCTTAAGGCCTGGTGATCTATACAACAACATTTCTATCTTTAAGTTTGATTTAGGTAAGAAAAGTTAAATTTCGTGTATAGAATTACTGGTAATAAATGAAGCTAATAAAGAGAATTTTCATTGTTATAGCCCTTATTGTGGCACTTGTTTATTTGGTAATCATACCTTACATACACCAAGAGGCTAAAAAGTTTAGCCCCGCTAAAACCGCACAACTAGAATTAAAAGGAAGTTCTTTAGAGGTTGAATATTCCAGCCCGTCCAAAAAAGGACGAATTATTTTTGGAGACCTAGTACCGTTTGGTAAAGTTTGGCGAACCGGGGCAAATGAACCTACCACCTTTTCTACTACCCAAAACATTAAAATAATTGATAAAACATTACAAGCGGGTAAATATTCATTATGGACGGTACCTAACCGGAATAGTTGGAAAGTTATATTCAATACTCAAATACCAGATTGGGGAGTAACCCGGGTAGATGGTAACCAAACCACACATGATCCACGATTTGATTATTTAACGGTTGAAGTCCCGGTAAAAACATTAGAAAATCCTGTAGAAAATTTCTCCATTGATTTTGAGCATTTGAAAGAAGGGATACAGCAGCAAGATTATTTGGACTTAGCCTGGGATACTACCAAAATCATGATTCCCATTTACAAATAGTACATTTACGTTACAATTACACAATAGAAGCCGTTGCCATGAATTTAGCCAACCTTACGACATCTGAAATTCTTGAAGGTATCTATGCAAATAATGTTGCCATAGTTAGTAAGGCTATTACTATTGTAGAAAGCACGAAGCCTCAGCATCGTTTAATTGCCAATGCGATAATTAGCGGGTGTATATCAAAAAAACAAGATTCCATAAGAATTGGTATTACCGGTGTACCTGGCGCCGGTAAAAGCACATTTATTGAGCAATTTGGAGATCTGATTACCTCCACGGGTAAAAAAGTTGCCGTATTGACCATAGACCCGTCAAGCAGAAGAACCAAAGGAAGCATTCTTGGAGATAAAACACGTATGCAAGAATTGGTTAAAAATCCCAATGCGTATATAAGACCATCTGCATCTGGTTCATCATTAGGCGGTGTCACAAGAAAGACCAGGGAAAGTATCGTAATACTTGAAGCCGCTGGATACGACTGTATTTTAATAGAAACCATTGGGGTAGGACAAAGCGAAACGGCAGTTCATGACATGGTAGATTTCTTTTTATTATTAAAAATAGCTGGTGCGGGTGATGAACTACAGGGTATAAAAAGAGGAATTATTGAAATGGCCGATGCCATAGTAATCACAAAAGCCGACGGAGACAACATTCAACGTGCAAAACTGGCAAAAATAGAATTTACAAGGGCGCTACATATGTTTCCACCCAAAGAAAATGGCTGGTCTCCAGAAGTATTGACCTGTTCTGCCATTGAACTTAAAGGCTTACATGAAATTTGGGAATTAATAGTTACCTATTGTAATACCATGAAAGCTTCTGGTCACTTTCTAAACAACCGTAGGAGACAAAATGAAAATTGGCTCATTCAGTATTTGGAACAAGAATTATTATCAGAGTTTTATCGTCACCCAAAGACTATGGAATTACTACCACAATTAAAAAATGAAGTCATTAACGGAAATTCATCACCCTTCTTAGCTGCAGAAAAGCTCTTAAAGGCTTTAAAATCCCATTAAATTCCCTAAAGCGTTACTGGTGTTACAGTAGACCTTCTTTAGTTTAAAAAACATAACTTTGCATTGATTTCAAAAACAACCCAATGCAGCCTGTTACCACTTCTCTACTTTCGGTAGTTGTTCCTTTATATAATGAGGAAGATAATGTTACTCTTTTAACCCAAAAAATTCACGAAAGTTTGGTAGGTTATGACTATCAAATCATTTACGTTGATGATTTTTCAAAAGACAAAACCAAGAAAGTAGTAAAAGATTTAAAAGATGACAAGGTGCATCTTATAGAACTAAAGAAAAATTACGGACAAAGTTTGGCGTTGGCAGCAGGTATAGATTATGCCGAAGGAGAATATATCATTACTATGGATGGGGATTTGCAAAATGACCCTTCTGATATTCCCCAAATGCTAACCTATGCCGTAAGTGGCGAGTATGATGTTGTTACCGGTATTCGTCAAAAAAGAAAAGACTCTCTAGTTAAGAAAATACCCTCTAAAATTGCCAATTTCTTGGTTCGGCGTGTTACCAAACTAGATATCAAGGACAATGGTTGTGCCTTGAAGGTTTTTACAAGAGATATTGCCAAGGATTTAAATCTTTATGGAGAAATGCACAGGTTTATAACCCTATTGGCATTTCTTGAAGGAGGACAGATAAAGCAAGTACCCGTAAAACACCATGCACGTAATGCAGGGGTTTCTAAATATGGGTTGGAACGTGTATTTAAAGTAGTTGCAGATATGATGCTGTTACTATTTATTCGCAAATACTTTCAACGTCCAATTCACCTATTCGGTATTTCTGGTTCATTAATGATTATTATTGGTGTTTTTATTAATATATATCTATTGATCGTTAAGTTCGGCTTGGGCGAAGATATTGGTACAAGACCTTTATTAACAGTAGGTATGATGTTCATTTTTGCAGGTATTCAATTGTTTACAATAGGTATTGTTATGGAATTATTGATCAGAACCTATTATGAATCTCAGAACAAAAGACCGTACCGCATTAAAAAAGTAAGCGTAGGTGGCCAAGTTAAATAAGAAAGTAACTACCGTATTAAAAGTACTGATCAGTGCCGTTTTAATCTATTTTATTTTCACTAAAATCAATGTAAGTGAAATAAAGAGTATTCTGTCCACCAGTAATTTAATTTACTTATTACTGGGCTTACTATTCTTTGTCATCTCTAAGCTTGTAGCCGCAGTAAGATTAAATCTTTACTTTCATCGCTTGCAAATTATGCTTACCTACAAGAGCAACTTTAAGCTGTATCTATTAGGTATGTTCTATAACCTATTTTTACCTGGTGGTATAGGTGGTGATGCATACAAAGGGTATATCCTAAAAAAAACATTTGAAGTTAAGACCAAAAGGATCGTAAGCATACTTGTACTAGACCGTCTAGGAGGCTTACTACTATTATTTATCTATGCATGTTTGCTGCTTGGTATTCTGGATAACAAACTATTAACAGGTTATCATTGGATATTCTTTACTGCCATACCATTTTCTGTTGTTATTTTTTGGCTTCTGAATAAAAAATTCTTCAATTATGTACTACCCATATTTTGGAAATCAACAGTATTATCAGCGCTGGTACAACTTGCACAATTAATAAGTATTTGGTGTATTCTTTTAGCTCTTCATATTGATACCGATCAAATATCATATCTCATTATTTTCTTGATTTCGTCTATCGTAGCGGTAGTACCATTAACCTTAGGTGGTATTGGCAGTAGAGAAGTGACCTTTTTTTACGGAGCTAAGTTCTTAGAGCTTGATCAAAATGTATCTGTAAGTGTTAGTGTGCTTTTCTTTTTAATTACCGCCTTGGTATCTTTAATTGGGGTATGGTATCACTTCAAAAAAATTAAATTGCGGGTAATAGAAACACCTAAACAACAAACAAAAGAGGTTTAGTAAATATGTAACAAGTGCATTTTACGTGTCACCTTTTTACGCGTATTAGGGTTTAAGAATTTACCTTGCAAACGAGTAATTCTAAACTGATCTACAGAAAGTTGCGAATCCCAATCAAAACCTTGTTCCTGTAAGTTGGCCATTTCCTCATCATTTACGTAGACCCATATGTCTTTTTTGTTCTTCAACATTTCTGGAGACGTAATTTGAACAGGATAACGATTGTAAAAATCTAATGACCACGTATGTTCCTTACCTACCTTAAAAATTCG
Organism: Maribacter sp. 1_2014MBL_MicDiv; assembly: GCF_001865655.1. Lineage (NCBI taxonomy): Bacteria > Pseudomonadati > Bacteroidota > Flavobacteriia > Flavobacteriales > Flavobacteriaceae > Maribacter > Maribacter sp. 1_2014MBL_MicDiv. Next base: position 3,229,264 of record NZ_CP011318.1, on the reverse strand, counting down.
ATCTACAGGAATATTCTTTTCCGCTATAATTTTTGACATTGATGAACCGGCTTGATAGTCTAATAAATTAGGATAAAAATGCAAGTTTAAAACGGCATTCAGCAATAACGAAGCGCATACTGAAATGGTAACCAGTTTCATAAAAACACCTTCTCTTTTAAGGGCATAGTACACAATAATAATTACCGCAACCAGTAAAAAGAAATAAGCCACCATACTACGTAACTTAAACACATAGAAGCAAATTAAAGCTGAAGCAATAAAGACAATACTTAAAACAAAATATTGCCCGATCATTAAATATTTTACAGTCTTTGTATTACTAACAGTATATAGTTTATTAATATATGTCGCGGTAATTACAGCGAATAACGGGATTGTAATATTTAAATAATGAGGAAGTTTAAACTGGGCAAAACTGATGATTATGAATATTAAGGTTATACCACCTATGGTTAAAAATTCCGACCCATTTGCATACTTAAATTTTTGACCGATGAATGTTCTTATTTTACTATAAAAGGCAACAATACCCAAAATAGTCCATGGTAGAAACACCCATAAAAATGTGTGAAAAAAGAAAAAGTAATCACTGCTATTCTTTCCAATGCCTTCACCGCTTAACCTTTCAAAACTCTGTTCCCAAAAAATAAAGAATAAGCCACTTCGGTTAGCCTTACCACGAATAACTTTTTCCGGATGCAAATCGAACTGAAGATAGTAAGCATACAACATTGGAGTTATCGTCACTGCAAAAACCAATAGCGCCACTAATACCTTATAGCTTATAAAAGCCTTCCATTTTCCTGTGTAAAACAAATGACATAAGATGGGCAGACCAATAACCAATAACGCTATTTGACCTTTGGTAGAGAAGGCAATACCGGCCGCAAACGCTCCAATAATTATAGCCCTTGCGCTACCTTTCTCTATATATGTGGCTAGTTGCCATATAGCTAGAATACTAAAGCCCGTTAAAACTGCATCGGTACGCACGTCAATTGCCCCAAGTACGATCGTCTGTGCAGTCATAAATATCAAAGCAGAAAGTTTACCTACATTTTTATTATATAGTAAACTCCCTAAACCATAACAACTATAGGCTGCCAATAAGGTGGCCAATATTCCAGGAATTCTGTAAGACCACTCATGTATACCAAAGATCTTATAGGAAAGAGCTGCCAACCAGTAATGCATGTGCGGTTTATCCAAATACTCTTCCGGTCCTTTAAAAAGGCTAAAAAAATCACTTTCCTGCACCATTCTCATGGCCATTACAGAAAATTGGGCGGAATCATTTTCAAATAACGTTACAAACATACCTGCAACGTATACCAAAAAAACTAAAACAATTAAAAACCAGTACCTTAGATTAGATATCATAGGGAGAATTTGCGAAGTGCAAATATAAATAACTTTACAAACAACCAGCCGAACAAAGAGCCTATAAAAGCCCCTGTCAAAATATCCAAAGGAAAATGAACGCCAATGTATACACGGCTATACGCGACCAAAGCAGTCCACAACACCAAAAACACACCCAAATACCTTACACTTGATTTAAGAATACTACCAAAAAAAACTGCTAAAGCAAAAGAGTTAGAGGCATGAGCCGAAAAATACCCGAATTTGCCACCACAATAACTCTTTACCAGTCTCATGTAAGGAGCTATCTCCGGATCATGGCAAGGTCTTAGCCTTGCCACCCCATACTTAAAGAAGTTACCCAATTGATCAGTAACCGTAATTAAAAGGGCCACAGTAAACAAAAGCACCAAAGTCTTCTTGGTCCCATATTTCTGAAAGGAAAGAATGAGCAAAAAAAGGTAAAGTGGTATAGCACTGAATTTGTTGGAAACAAACTGAAAAAAATTGTCCCAATTCTTATTACCTAGTCCGTTGAGGTATAAAAAGAAATCTTGATCTAACTGTAAAAGCTCTTCAAGCATAGTAGTTAATCTTCGTACCTTGAAACTTCGCGATCGTAAAAAGCAGTTGCGGCCTCAATTAAATTTTCAGCTTCGTCTTCCAACTCTTTTTCATCTTCCTTGGAGAATTCTTCAAGCCATTCTACCTCATCATTTTCAAGATTGATTATAAATCGAGGAAACTCGGTATGCACAACAAAAATTGCCGTTGGATAATCAGTATTATCGCCCAATAAAAATTTTGGAAATTCCATAAAAATCTGGTCTATAAGTTGAATATAAACTGCTACAGAATAAAAATACGTTCTTAAGTAGCAATTAGTTTTTTAGTTAAATAATTAAATCGAAGATACAACATAATAGCTGATGCCGTAAGCCCTGTGAGCAATCCTACCCAAATTCCCGTACTTCTTAAATCAGTATGAAGACATAGATAATAACTCACCGGAAAGCCAATAATCCAATAAGATATAAATGTAATCAATGTAGGGACCTTTACATCTTGCAAACCACGTAAAGCACCTAAAACTACCACTTGTACCCCATCTGAAATTTGAAAGAAAGCGGCTACCAATAACAACTCTGCGGCAATGATCAATACTTCTGTATTATCCGCAAAATTGGTCATATCATCAATATCTAAATATAAAGATGGAAACCAGTGTCTACCTATCAAGAACAATGCGGCAAATACAATTTCCAGCAAAAATGTCAATAAGAAAATAGACTGGGCAATACGTCGTAATTCTTTAAAATTAGCCAAACCCTTTTGATTACCAACCCTAATCATTGCAGTTACCCCAAACCCCATTCCAAACATAAAGGTCATGCTGCTTAAATTAAGTGCAATTTGGTTTGCCGCTTGGGCATTTTTACCCAAAACCCCACTTAACCAAATAGCAGAGGTAAATATACCTACCTCAAAAAACATTTGTAAGGCAGATGGAAAACCTAACTCTACAATTTTTTGCATTACCGTCTTCTCCAAATTGGCAAAATTGAATTTAGTGACGTAATACTTGAACTTTTCTTTTGTTTTTAGGATGAACCATAAGTAGAGAACCATAAAGAATCTTGATACCAAAGTGCCTACGGCAGCACCAACAATTCCCATTTCTGGAAATCCAAAATTGCCAAAAATCAATAGGTAGTTCAAAACTATATTTATGACATTGGCAATAATAGTAGCATACATTGGGTATTTAGTTTGAGAAAGCCCCTCTGAAAACTGCTTAAATGCTTGGAAAACAATAAGGGGTACCAAAGAAAATGCTACTAAATCTAAATAGGGCAATGCCAACTCAACCACTTCCAATGGTTGTTTCATGGCATACATAATTGGTTTTGACAATAGAATTAAACCAAACAATGACAACCCCAAAACAGTACATAAAACAAGACCATGTTTTAGGGCGCTTTTGGCATTTTCTTTATTACCTGCTCCATCTGCTTCAGCTACTAAAGGTGTAATTGCGGTTGAAAAACCAATACCTAATGACATGGCAATAAAAACAAAACTATTACCCAAAGATACCGCAGCCAATTCCGCTGTGCCCAATTGACCAACCATAATATTGTCTGCCAACTGTACAAAGGTGTGACCCAACATTCCTAAAATTACCGGAACAGAAAGCTTAATGTTATATCGAAATTCCTTCGTGTAGTTCTTTAACAAAACTGAATCTAATTTTTAACAAAGGTACCGCTAATTGAACAATATTTTTTTGCTTTCAGCCAGTTAAAATCATTGAATTTTACAGCACTAGTTGCTCTAATCCATCAGCATACAAGATGGTGGGTAACAAATAAATTTTACAATAAATTAAAATTAAATTAACCATTCAAAAGTTAGAACAAATTATTATAAAACACTCAAAATCATTAATTTAAATCAAAAAATTGATTGAAAATCCTACTAGGGAAATAAGTTAAAATTTGACCTATTCGCTATTCAACTAACACAAAAGATACTATTATGCATTAGCGATTCGTTATATACACCTAACACACCAATTACCATTAATTATGTCCCAAGACCCATTAATTTGGATTATAGACGATGACGATATATCTAAATATGTAATGAAACGTTATTTAAAACAATTATCCGCAAGTAGAATTGTTGACTTTCCAGATTCTTTACAGCCCTTAAAATTCATACAGGATAACGTTAATGCCATTGAAGATTTACCCGATGTAATTTTTCTTGACCTTCACATGCCTATTTTAAACGGTTTCGATTTTATTAGGGACTTTCAACAAGTAGCGTCCAAAATAAATAAGAAAATTAAAATTGTCATGTTAACCTCATCTATAAACGCAGAAGATGTAGAAATAGCAAAGAGCTTTCCTGAAATCTCAAATTATTTCATAAAACCTATAAAACATAGAGATCTAGAGAAAATCATGGACGTTGAACTTAATAACTAAAAATTACTCATAGGTCTTAGCTTTATTCCAATAGATATCCATTTCCTCTAAGGTCATATCTTTCATATCCTTGCCTATTTCCTTTGCGCTATTTTCTAAATATTGAAAACGCTTAATAAATTTCTTATTGGTTCTTTCCAGCGCATTTTCTGGATTAACCCCCAAAAATCTAGCGTAATTGATCATTGAAAAAAGTACGTCACCAAATTCAGCTTCGATCTTTTCAAGATCACCTTTTTGCACCTCTTCTTGAAGCTCTCCTAATTCTTCCTGTACCTTTTCAAAAACTTGTTGTGGTTCTTCCCAATCAAACCCTACTCCCGCTACCTTGTCTTGTATTCTATTTGCTTTCACTAGAGCCGGCAAACTCCTTGGAACCCCTTCCAATACACTTTTCTTACCTTCTTTTAACTTGATCTGCTCCCAATTTCTTTTAACGTCATCTTCATTTAACACCTTAACGTCTCCGTAAATGTGTGGGTGTCTATTCACCAATTTATCGCAAATGGCATTAGCTACATCAGCTATATCAAAATCATTGGTTTCAGACCCAATTTTTGAATAGAATATAATATGCAACAGTACATCTCCCAATTCCATTTTCACCTCATTAAGGTCATTATCTAAAATGGCATCACCCAACTCATAGGTTTCTTCTATGGTCAAATGTCTAAGGGATTGCATGGTCTGCTTTTTATCCCAAGGGCATTGCTCCCGTAATTCGTCCATGATAGTCAATAATCGATCAAGTGCCTGTAATTGTTCCTTTCTATTGTTCATGAATGCGGTTTTCACAAAAGTAAGCAACCATAGATTCTCTCGCTAAAAATCCTGTTTTGTTTTCGTACATTTAAAATCATAAGTAGTTATCATCATTTGCACTACTCATGCAACCATTACAAATGAAATTACAATTGCTAAAACAACAACTAACAACAATAGATTATCACACCTATGAAAACACGCAGAAATTTTCTTAAACGGGCAGGTCTGTTCAGTGCTGCCACCCTTTTAACGCCTCAGCTTAATTTAGCATTTCCTAAAAATTCAATATACGGCGTACAGCTTTATTCATTTAGAGAAGCCATGTTGAAAAATCCTAAAAAAGCCTTGGAAACAATTGCAAACTTAGGTTTTAAGGAAATTGAAAGTGCAGGGTCAAATAAAGGCTATTACTATGGTTTATCACCTGTGGAAATGGGAGAAACCTGTAAAGCATTGGGCATGACACTTACCAGTGGCCATGTACATTTAGATGATAAATTTGAACGAACTATAGCAGATGCAGTAGCATCTGGACAGGAATATTTGATTTGTTCGTCGTTAACTTCTAAAGGACAAACTATAGATAATTACAAAAGGGTTGCTGAAAAGTTCAATATCGCTGGTGAAGCATGTAAAAGGCAAGGTTTAAAATTTGGCTATCATAATCATGAATATGAATTTGAATCTGAAAAAGGAGAGATTCTTTATGATGTTCTTATGGATAATACCCAAAAGGATTTAGTGCATATGGAACTTGATTTGGGTTGGGTGGTTGTTGCCGATAAAGACCCCTTACATTATTTTAAAAAATACCCGGGCAGGTTTCCGTTATGGCATTTGAAGGATATGAATATGCATGAAAAAGTAAGTACTGAATTTGGTAAAGGAGTGCTTGACATACCTTTAATGCTTGAGTTAAAAGAATTATCTGGTGTTGAACATATTTACATTGAACAAGAAGAATATAGTAGCACACCTATAGAAAGCATGCAGTATAATATGAATTATTTAAAGAATCTATAAGCTTCACACATGAAAACCAAGTATACCATAATCAGTTCTCTTGCCTTAGGCATTCTTGTATTCTCTTGTAAAGCCCAACATTCATCTATAATAGCAGACGATGCGTTGCTCGTTAAAGTAGATAGTACATACAGTTTTACAGAGGGTCCGGCCTCAGATAAAGATGGCAATGTTTATTTTACCGATCAACCAAATGATAAAATAATTAAGTGGCATGCAAATGACAATTCGGTAAGTATATTCAAAGAACCTTCGGGCAGGGCCAACGGTCTATATTTTGACCATGACGGAAATTTATTGGCTGCTGCAGACGAAAATAATGAACTATGGAGAATTGACAGTAACGGAAATGTTGATACCCTATTAACTTCTTTTGAAAATAAAAAACTTAATGGTCCTAATGATATTTGGGTAGATTTAAAAGGTGGTATCTATTTTACCGACCCCTATTACCAAAGAGAATACTGGACAAGAACTAAGGCAGAAATTTCAGAAAAGAATGTGTATTACATATCTCCAGATGGAAAAGAGGTATCTATTATAGCTTCTGGTTTTGTTCAGCCCAATGGTATCATAGGTACTCCAGATGGTAAAACACTTTACGTTGCTGATATTGGGGATAAAAAAACATATGCTTACACCATACAACCTAATGGAACCCTAACAGGTAAAAAACTTTTCACCAATATGGGTTCAGATGGCATGACCATTGACAATAAAGGCAATATATACCTTACAGGTGATGGTGTTACTGTTTTTAACAAGAAAGGCGAACAAATACATCATATTCCTATAAACGAAAACTGGACGGCCAATATCACTTTTGGAGGTAAGGACCAAAACATACTATTCATTACGGCAATGGGTGCTATTTACACTCTAAAAATGAATGTGAAAGGTGTTAGGTAATAGCTGAATACGGCTATTGAAACATATAAGCTGCAATAATTCTAAAAGGAGAGATTACATTTGATTATTTGCCCAAAACCTAATTAAATAAATCAAACACATTGATCAGCAATTAAAGGTCTCATGTAAAAAACGCATTTACAATGACCTTATATTATCATATATTCAATAAAAGGATTTAAAAATTTATAATTCCTCGATTTTAATTATCTTAAACGACTTAAAATCCAACCAAACTATGATAACATATATTTTTGAATTTATTGGAACCGCATTACTCATTTTAATAGGAAATGGTATTGTTGCCAATTTAGTTTTAAAAGGTACCAAAGGAAGCGATTCTGGCTGGACAGGAATATCCCTAGCTTGGGGTATAGCCGTTTTTATTGGTGTTTTTGTTTCCGCAGATACCAGCGGTGCCCATTTAAACCCAGCTGTCACTATTGGTTTGGCCGTAGCCGGTAAATTTTCATGGTCATTGGCACCTGGCTATATCCTAGCTCAAATTTTAGGGGCAATGATGGGAAATTTTTTGGTATGGCTCAATTATAAAAAACAATATGAAGCAACAGAAGATACAAGTGCTATTTTAGCCACCTTTTCTACATCGCCCGCCATTAGAAGTCCGTTTTGGAATATGGTTACAGAAATCATAGGTGCATTCGCCTTAGTATTCGGTGTATTTTATATTGCCGGTGGAACTGTAGGCGATAGTCCGGTTTCTTTAGGTTCATTAGATGCCCTACCAGTAGCCTTATTGGTAATGGGTATAGGTTTTGGATTAGGAGGCCCTACGGGATATGCTATAAATCCTGCCCGTGATTTTGGACCAAGATTATTACATTCCATTTTGCCCATTAAAAATAAAGGGAAAAGTGATTGGGGCTATGCATGGGTACCTATTGTAGGTCCTATAATTGGCGGAGTACTAGCCGCATTACTATTCATCCTTATTGAAACATTGCAATAAAAAATATATTATGAAGAAAATTATTTTAGTTACCTGTATTTTTATCTCCATGAATGTACTTGCACAAAAGATGGTAGATCTGCCCTTTGAAAAAAATGCCGATGTAACCTGGTCAACGGCAGAAAGAGAATACTATTCTGATATTTGGGAAAACGAAGTTATCACCAATGTTGCCGTACCACGATTAGAGGTATTTGAAGCTGACCAACCAAACGGCACCAGTGTCATTGTTGCACCAGGTGGCGGACTTTACGGCCTAAGTATTGAAAGCGAAGGTAGACAAGTTGCAAAGTGGTTGAATAAAAAAGGTATCACTGCTTTTGTTTTAAAATATAGGTTAGTACCTACCGGTATTGATGGTATAAAGGAGATTACCGATGAAGGAGCAACCAACCCGGCTAAAATAGGTGAAAGGGTAACGCCCGTTTTACCTTTATCTATTGCGGATGGGCTTTCTGCCATTACATATGTAAGAACCAATGCTAGTAATATGAAATTGGACCCCAATAAAATTGGCTTTATGGGTTTCTCCGCTGGCGGGGCCGTTACCATGGGAGTTACATTTAATGCAACGGAAAACAACAGACCAAACTTCATAGTACCAGTTTATCCTTGGATGACAGTTTTAGGGGAATATAGTGTACCGCAAGATGCGCCGCCTATGTTGGTAATTTGTGCATCTGATGATCCTTTAGGATTAGCTAAACCAAGTGCCGACTTATATTCCGCATGGTTAACAAATGGCAAAAATACCGCTATGCATATGTATTCTAAAGGTGGACATGGATTTGGGATGAAAACCCAAAATTTAGCATCGGATAATTGGATATCACAGGTTTACCAATGGGCACTAACTGAAAAATTCACAGAAACCATTAATAAATAAAAAAGTATGTCTCAACAACAACTCAACCTTAAAACCATAAAAAAAATAAGAACACTTACTGTTCTTATTTTTTTTGTTTCCTTAACCAGTTTTGGGCAAGTAGAAAATGTATTCACAAAAGAGGTAAAGGACATCACCGCCAAGTATGACAGTATTTGGGATTCCAGTAAAGAGACCATTGTATTCACAGGTAGTTCAAGCGTACGCCTATGGAGAAAATTACAAGAGGAGTTTCCCGATCATCAAATCATCAATAGTGGTTTTGGAGGATCACAAGCATCTGACCTTTTATACTTTATAGATGAACTGATATTATCTTACAACCCTAAAAAGGTATTTATATATGAAGGTGATAATGATTTGTGGGCTAAAAAAAGACCTGCTGATGTTCTTGATACTACCGCAGATATCATCCGTCGAATAAAAGCAAAAAACTCCTCAACACAAGTTATATTAATATCGGCAAAACCAAGTATTAGCCGTTGGAAAATTCGAGGAAAATATAAAAGGTTGAATAGAAAAATGGAACGTTTTACCCAAGACGACCCAAATTTGTTCTATGTAGATGTATGGAAACCTATGTTGAACAAACGAAAACTAAAAACCGATATTTTTATTGAAGACGGTTTACATATGAACCAAAAAGGTTATGATATTTGGTATGCAGCCATGAAAGATTTAGTAAACCAACCTTAATTATTCAACAAAATGAAAACCTTTTGTATTCGAAGTCTATTTTTCACAAGTTTAATGCTATTATTCTTTGCTTGTGCAGAGAAGAAGAAAGAACGAATTGCAATGCCTAGCACTGATTTATCTAAAGTTAGTCTAATACCCAAACCTTTAAAAACCATACCTACAAATTCTGCATTTGCATTAGATCAATTTACGGCAATATACACTTCTAAAAATGCAACTGGCTTTGAAGAGGTTGGTACGTTCTTAGCTACTAAATTAAAAGACAAAATTAACCTGAGTATACCCGTAAATAGTGAAGGTTCTAACACGGTAGAACGTGTAATCTACATCAACCAAAGTGACAGTACCGATTTAGAAACACCAGAAGCCTACCAATTATATATTAACCAAGATTCTATCATCATAAACTCCAATACCGCAGAAGGTGCGTTTAGAGGTATACAAACCTTAAGACAATTGGTGCCGCTTAAAAGTAATGACACTTTGGCTCCACAGAAAATATGGCCAGTACCATCGGGTAAAATAATTGATAACCCAAATTTTGCCTACCGAGGTTCTATGTTAGATGTTGCAAGACATTTTTTTAGTGTAGATGATGTAAAGAAATATATAGACCTATTATCATATTACAAGATAAACGTTCTTCACTTACACCTTAGTGATGACCAAGGTTGGCGTATAGAAATAAAATCTTGGCCCAAGCTTACAGAAATTGGCGGAAGCACTGAAGTTGGTGGCGAAGCAGGAGGATTTTATACTCAAGAAGATTATAAGGAAATTGTGCGTTATGCAGCGGAAAGGTATATGACCATTATACCAGAGATTGATATGCCGGGCCATACCAATGCCGCTTCGGTTTCATATCCTTTTTTAAACGGAAACGGAAAAACACCTAAACTGTACGAAGGTATGCGTGTTGGTTTTAGCACGTTTGACACAAGAAAAGATACCGTGTATGCATTTATAGATGATGTAGTAGAAGAAATTGCTGCCATTACGCCTGGTCCATACTTTCATGTAGGTGGAGATGAAAGCCATGTAACTAAAAAGAAGGATTACATACACTTTATAAATAAGGTAGAAAAAATAGTTCAAAAACATGGCAAACGAATGATCGGATGGGATGAAGTTGCCATTGCAGATGTAGATTCAACCTCAATTTCACAATGGTGGGCCAGTGAGGAAAATGCTAAAAAAGCAGTTGACAAAGGCATGCAAATTATAGTGTCCCCTGCAAAGAAAGCATACTTGGATATGGAGTATGATACCCTTTCTAAATTCGGGTTGCACTGGGCAGCATATATACCGGTAGATACCGCATACATTTGGACACCAGAAGAATATGGTATTCCGTTAGAAAATATTTTAGGTGTAGAAGCGCCTCTTTGGTCAGAAACCATTAGTAATATTGATGAGCTAGAGTATTTGGCTTTTCCTAGAATTATTGGCTATTCTGAACTTAGTTGGAGTATAAAGGAAAACAGAAATTGGGAAAACTATAAAGTAAGACTGGCAGACCAAGCTCCATTTTTAGATCGTATGGACGTTAAGTACTATCCTTCTGCTCTAATTGATTGGAAGAAAAGTGAATATACCTATGAAACCATAGAAAAAGACTAAAGATTAATAGTCCATTAAAAAAGCCTTGATCGTTGAGACCAAGGCTTTTTTATTTATTATAACAATAAAGGTTATTCCTCCTCAGAAGCTTCTTCGTTGGCAACCTCTTCGCTAGAAAAATCGGTGATTTTATTATCTACCAATATATTGTACCATTGGATTACCTTTTTAATGTCACTAACATAAACGCGATCCTCATCGTAGTTAGGTAATACTTCAAAGAAGTATTCTTCTAATTTGATCTTCTCTTCTTTATGCCCAATAGATGTTTTACCACCATCTTCTTTTTCTTGTATTTTTTTGAATACATCTCTTAAAGGCACTTCCTCTTCAAGTGTGTAAATGGCAATTTCAGACAAAACACTAACGCTGCTACGTAAGCTTACCGTAATTCTTTTTCCATCTAACAAGGACTCCGCCACAAATCCTGTTCTAGTTTGGGTAATTAATTTATATAAACCTGGTTTTCCTGCAACGGATAAAATCTTCTCTAACCCCATATACTCTTTTAAAATTTTAGTCGACAAATATTATACTTTTCTATTAATTATGATATGATTTTAACGTCCTTTTTTTAATGACGGAAATTTCATTCTATATTCAACACTGATTTTTCCTTTTGAAATATTGGCCAATCTGCCCTTAATCATTCTTTTCTTTAAAGAAGACAATTTATCGGTAAACAGTACTCCTTCAATATGATCATACTCATGTTGAATTACACGTGCCAAAAGACCACTATACGTTTCTACATGTTCTTTAAAATTTTCGTCTAAATAACTGATCTTAATAGTTTCCTTTCTGCGAACATCTTCACGAACATCCGGTATACTTAAACAACCTTCGTTAAAAGCCCATTCTTCACCAGTTTCTTCTTCAATAGTCGCATTTATGAATACGCGTTTGAATCCGTCCAATTGCTTTTGTTCTTCCGGTGTTAAATCCTCATCACCACTAAATGGTGTTGAATCTACCAAGAATATACGTATTGGGAGCCCAATTTGAGGAGCCGCAAGACCTACGCCACTAGCATTGTACATGGTGTCCCACATGTTGGCAATCAATTCATTCAGTTTTGGATAATCTTTATCTATATCATCCGCAACTTTTCTTAATACGGGATCACCGTAGGCAATAATGGGTAATATCATTTAAACTGTTTTTAAAAAGTCTTGTAATATAATGGTTGCACTGATCTCATCTATCAATGCTTTGTTCTTTCTTTGTTTTTTCTTTAATCCGCTATCCAACATGGTCTGAAAAGCCATTTTAGAGGTAAAGCGCTCATCATGTCTTTTAATGGCCACCTTAGGAAATTTCCCTGCCAACTTCACTAAAAAAGGAGCAATATGTACTTCAGATTCAGAAGCGGTATTATCCATTTGTTTAGGTTCGCCCACAACTATGGTATCTACGTTTTCATTAGGTATATAGTCAGCTAAATATTCAAATATTTCAGATGTAGCAATAGTAGTTAAACCAAAAGCTATCATTTTCATATCATCGGTAACTGCCAGCCCAATACGTTTTTCTCCGTAATCAATTGCAAGGATCTTTCCCAAACTAAATTTTTGGCAAAAATAAAGGATAATTTGTTATATGTGCCCTTGACCATGGGTAATTACTGTACTTCAACTTATATTTGAGAAAATTTTATGAAAATGACAGAATTAAGAGCTCAAATAGAAAAAGCATGGGAAAATAGAGACCTTTTGAAGGAGTCTGCTACCCAAGATAGAATTAGAGAGGTTGTAAATCTTTTAGATTTAGGAAAATTGAGATGTGCCGAGCCTACTGAAGATGGATGGCAGATCAATGAATGGGTCAAGAAAGCGGTAGTTATGTATTTCCCTATTCAAAAAATGGAAACTTTAGAAGCTGGTATTTTTGAGTACCATGATAAAATGCCATTAAAAAAAGGGTACAAGGAAAAAGGAATTCGTGTAGTACCAAATGCCGTTGCAAGACATGGAGCATATATTTCAGCAGGTACCATTTTAATGCCTAGCTATGTAAATATTGGTGCTTATGTTGATGAAGGAACCATGGTAGATACCTGGGCAACAGTAGGTAGCTGTGCTCAAATAGGTAAAAATGTACACCTAAGTGGCGGTGTTGGTATTGGTGGTGTTTTAGAACCTTTACAAGCTTCGCCGGTCATCATAGAAGACGGTGCCTTTATTGGCTCCCGTTGTATTGTTGTAGAAGGTGTTAGAGTTGAAAAAGAAGCCGTTTTAGGTGCAAATGTTGTTTTGACCATGAGTACTAAAATAATTGATGTTACAGGCGAAACTCCGGTAGAGACCAAAGGTGTTGTCCCTGCTCGTTCAGTAGTTATACCTGGCAGTTACACCAAAAAATTCCCGGCTGGTGAATTCCAAGTACCATGTGCATTAATAATTGGTAAGCGTAAGGAAAGCACCAATAAAAAGACATCATTGAACGATGCACTAAGAGAGTATGATGTAGCGGTTTAAATTTTAAACCAATGCCACTACCTTGTTGATAGCTTGAGAAAGGTAATAACCGGAAGACACCTTCACCTTCACCTTTTCTACGTTAGAAACCATAGTAGCATAGTCTTTAGAATCAAGGTTAGCTAAAACAGTATCAAGTTCGTCTAAAGAATTTAAGGTAATACCTATTTGTTCTTTTTCAATGAATTTAGCGATAGCTGCTTTTTTCCAGACAATTACAGGTAATCCGCACAAGAGATATAAAGATGTCTTGTGCGGATTATTATATAACAGGTATTTACCAAAATCCCCTGAACATTCGGTCAAAGCATTACCGTTCCAAATTAAACCAAACGAACCTTCTATTTTATCAATTACTTCATCTGGTGAAAAAACACCTTGGTAATCGAGAATAGAATTAGTTTGCTCAGCATCAGCGGCATTGAAACCATTACCATACAATTTCAATTTATAATTTAAAGGGTTAAGGTTGTCCATACTATATAAAAACTCACTTTTTTCCTTTCCTAACCCACCTGCGAAGACTACATCGTAGGGAGTATTGAGCGTGGCATGCTTATTACTGGAATGAATATAATCGAACAATTCTAAGCTGACCAACTGTGCAGTACAACCATTATCCTGAAACCACTTTTTCATAGATTCGTTATGAACGATGATAAAATCAGCTTTATTAAACTTCGCCATTTCACCATTTAAATCTTTTGACTTCCCCATTAAAAATTTTACATCATGAATGATAATAATTAGTGTACATTTTTTTAAAGCAACGACGTTGGTGATATACCCAAAAAACTTACTCAACGGATATTGCATGCAAAAAACCGACTTTCTTGGCAAGCGAATTAACCCTTTTGTGATTCCGAAAAAACTAATAACCGCGCCTATAGCCGAACTGGGGTAATTACTTTGTTTAAAACCTAAATTTTTAAATCCGTTTTTTTCAAGAACTATCTCGCAGTCCATTTTTGGTTTAGAAGCCGCATTCTTTGAAAATTTATAATTCCTAGAAATAAAAAAGAGATTATTTGAATTCATGAAGGTATTAATTAAGCCATTTTTTGCCATGCAATTATACCATTTTAAAATAAAGTTTTTAAGTTAAAGCTTAAACAATTGTAAATATTTTCATGTTAATAAATTTAGATTTCAAACTGTATCTTTGAGCATTAAATTTTAAAAAATGGCATCCACAAAAAAGTATGATTTCCTTATTGTAGGCGCAGGTCTGTACGGGGCAGTTTTTGCCCATGAAGCAAAAAAAAGAGGTAAAACATGTTTAGTAGTAGATAAAAGGGAACATATAGGAGGTAATACATTTTGTAAAAAAATAGAAGATATCAATGTGCATGCCTACGGAGCACACATTTTCCATACCAACAACAAAAAAATTTGGGACTATGTAAACGACTTTGTGCCTTTTAATAGATATACAAATTCACCAGTTGCCAATTATAAAGGTTCATTGTTCAATTTGCCTTTTAACATGAATACTTTCCATCAGCTTTGGGGAGTAAAAACTCCTTCAGAAGCTAAAAACATAATAGAAGAGCAAAGCAAAAAACACCAAACAAAAAAACCTCAAAACTTAGAAGAGCAAGCGCTCTCATTGGTTGGTGAAGATATTTATTACAAACTGATCAAAGGGTATACAGAAAAGCAATGGGGAAGAAAAGCCACAGAATTACCTGCATTTATAATAAAACGTCTACCGGTAAGATTTACATTCGACAACAATTATTTTAATGATAGCTACCAAGGCATTCCAATAGGTGGATATAACGAACTTACTGGAGGGTTACTTGAAGGTATAGATGTACAGCTTTGTGTCAATTACTTTAAAGATAAAATTGCCCTTGATGGGATGGCACACAAAACGGTCTTTACAGGTAAAATTGATGAGTACTACGGTTATGAATTTGGCAAACTAGAATACCGAGGTTTACGTTTTGCCCATGAAGTTTTAGATATCGAAAACTTTCAAGGCAATGCAGTTATTAATTATACAGCAGTAGAAATACCATATACTAGAATTTTAGAACACAAACATTTTGAATTTGGGCAACAAAAGAAAACGGTCATAACAAAAGAATTTCCATTAGAGGCATCAACTGAATTAGAACCCTACTACCCCATTAACGACGATAAGAATAACAGTAGGTATTTAAAATATAAAAATAAGGCTTCCAAAGACTTAGTCATTTTTGGAGGTAGGCTAGCTGAATATAAATACTATGATATGCACCAGGTTATTGGAGCTGCGTTAGCAAAAACTAAAAAACTTTTTGATAATTGAACGCAACCATTCTAAAATATACCCTCTTATAAACTGAACCAAGTTATAATACCGGATTTTAAACCTGTAAGAATTTTACTTCTTGATACAATTTTTTAATTCTTTTTTTGTTATAACTTTGTTCGCTCCGATTAGAGCAAACCTATCAAATTGGATTGTATGATTACAAAAAAAGAACAACTTACCGCATTAGTAATTACGTATAATGAAATTGGTTTCATTGAAAAATGTATAGAATCTGTTTCTTTTGCTGACGAAATTATTGTAGTTGACTCTTTTAGTACTGACGGAACCTATGAATATTTAAAGGAACACCCTAAAGTAAAAGTCATTCAAAATCCGTTCGAAAACTTTACCGCTCAAAAATCTTTTGCTTTAAAACAGGCTAAAAACGACTGGGTTTTATTTTTAGATGCTGATGAGATTGTTTCTAAAGCTTTGCAAAATGAAATAGAAGAAACAATATCAAGTGGTACCGAAATTGCTGCTTTTTGGTTTTATCGACAGTTCATGTTCAAAAATGAAAAATTAAATTTCAGTGGATGGCAAACAGATAAAAACTACCGCCTTTTTAGAAAAAGTAAAGCTGTATTTTCCGATTGCAAAATTGTCCATGAAACATTGGACGTGGATGGTGATTCTGGTATTTTAAAAGAAAAACTAACACATTACTGTTATAAGAGTCACGAAGACTACAAAGGTAAAATGCTCAAATATGGTCGTTTAAAAGCTATTGAATCTTTTTACAAGGAAAAAAAATTCAGTTATATAATGATGGTCTTAAAAACTAGCTGGAAATTTTTTAACCACTATATATTAAGACTTGGTATACTTGACGGCAAAAAAGGCTTTACCATTTGTTATTTGAATTCTTTGGGCGTACTTGAACGCTATAGAGAGCTTAAAAGGTTAGAACAGAAAAATGAGCTTGCGTATTATTTGGTAATGCCATAGTGTGTCCACACACTTTTTTCCTTTTTGGTGGCATTTCTAATTCCAACATTTTTTGCAATAGACTCTGGTGTTTTGTAACCTCTTTTGTGGTCCAAATGAACACAAACAGCACTGTAACGTAATTGCTTTGATTTTATACCAAAATTAAATAACCTTTCACCCAATTCCCTGTCTTGTCCACCGTATTGCATACGCTCATCAAAACCGTTCACATTTTCAATATCTTTCTTCCAACCAGAAGAGTTATGACCGTTCCAACTAGCGTTGGTAGGTGTTACCCAGTTAAGGATTTTTGAAATGATCCCCCGAGCCGTCAACTTATTATTCTTGAATGTCTGCGGAATTCCTTTTTCTTTTAACCACTGAATATTAAAACAACGCTGCTTTTCAACATCCTCTAAAGTAATTAATTTAGAGATATTCATTGGTAGCATGTAATATCCACCAGAAATAAAATAACCAGGTTCTTTATTTATGTAGTGAACTTGAACAAAATCTTCTCGCGGTATACAATCACCATCGGTCATGATAATATAATCTGCAGAACAAGCCGTAACCGCTTTATTAAGTATCCTAGATTTTTGAAATCCGTCATCTTCTTGCCAAACATGAACTATGGGGTAATGAACCTTTTTTGCCATTTCTTCAAGAAGAATTTTGGTAGGTTCCTTTGAGCCGTCATCGGCAATAACCACTTCAAAGTCTTTGAAAATTTGTTGCTCAAAGCCCCAAAGTACCTTCTTCAACCACTCTTCGGCATTATATGTACTAACAATGATACTTATTTTAGGAATCTCCATGCTACGTTTCAAATTACTGCAAAAATATAAAACTCTTATCTATCTTTGACCAAGAAAAGATGCTCTATTAATAATAGATCAAAATACAGCAATGTAAAATGAAGCTAAAAGAAATACCGGTATCAATTTATAACGCTGCCAAACTTTTATCAATATCTTCTAAAAGTATGGTTAACGTACAGAAAGAAGAAATTCCTGTAATTGTTTCATTAACCTCCATTCCTTCTAGGTTGCATACGCTGCACTTGACCATAAGAAGTATCCTTAATCAAGAAGTAAGGCCTACAAAAATAGTATTATGGTTACATCACTCCTTAAAGGATGAAATTCCAGAAAAATTGGTATCATTAGAGTCTGATTTGTTTTCAATTTTATATTCAGATTTAACCTGCTCCCATAGAAAATTGGTTCATAGTTTAGAGCTTTACCCCAACGATATTATAATTACATGTGATGATGATATGATGTACAGAAAAAATTGGCTTCATTTATTATATCAAGAGCATAAAGCCAATTTAGACAAGGTAATAGCTAATCAAACTAGGTATATAAGTTATAGCTCAGCTGGAGAGTTACTTTCTTACAAAAGTTGGATCAAGGATAAAAACACCAAGAATAATGAAGACGCAATTATTGCAATTGGTGCAGAAGGGGTACTTTACCCTCCTAACTGCTTATCAAAAGAGGTTACAAATGCCGATCTATTTTTAGAATTAGCACCAAAAGCCGACGATTTGTGGTTTAAGGCTATGGCATATTTGCAAGGAACGAAAACAATATTAGCAGCGCATAGAGCAAAAACACCAATACCTATCATTGGGTCTCAAAAACAATCTTTGAAAAAATCGAACATAGGCGGGGATAAAAACAAAACTCAATGGCAAGCTATAACACAACATTATAATATAACACCAGATAAATTTCTTTAATTATACCCTATCAAAGATGACTGAGGAAATCAACAAATGCATAGAAGTTTTAGAAAATGGCGGACTCATACTCTACCCTACCGATACCGTTTGGGGAATAGGTTGTGATGCTACCAATGAGGAAGCGGTTCAAAAAGTATTTCGATTAAAACAACGAGAAGACAGTAAAGCATTAATTTGTTTGGTCGCCAATGACGCAATGCTTGAGAAGCACATAGAAAAAGTTCCTGACCTGGCCTATGACCTTATGGACCTTTCTACAAAACCAACCACTATAATTTACGATAATCCACGTGGTATTGCCAAAAACCTAATTGCAGCGGACAATACCCTAGCCGTTAGAGTGGCTTCTGACAAATTTTGCAGTTACCTAATTGGTAAGTTTAAAAAACCAATTGTATCAACATCTGCCAATATATCAGGAAACAACACTCCAAATTCTTTCCAAAATATAGATCAAGCCATTTTAAAAGGTGTAGACTATGTGGTAAATTTGCACAGAGAGAAACAGAATAGCTCCGCCTCATCAATAATTAGACTTTCTAATGACAATACGGTGAAGGTTATTCGAGAATAACAACATGCAAGAGAGCCATATAGACGCTTTAAACAACCCTATTTTCAAAACTATTTCAGAAGCTGCAGAAGAACTTTCTGTAGACTGCTATGTTATTGGTGGTTTTGTCAGAGATTATTTTTTAAAGAGATCCATTCCTAAAGATATAGATGTCGTTGCTATTGGCAGTGGCATAGCACTTGCCGAGAAAGTAGCTTCAAAATTAAAGGGAAAACCTCAAGTTTCTGTTTTTAAGAATTTTGGTACCGCCATGATCAAAAGTGATGGCATTGAGCTAGAATTTGTTGGCGCACGTAAAGAAAGTTATACCAGGGATAGCCGTAAACCTATTGTTGAAAACGGCACCTTGGAAGATGATCAAAAAAGAAGGGATTTTACCATAAATGCATTAGCACTTTCTTTAAATTCATCTAACTATGGTGAGTTATTGGACCCCTTTAACGGTATAACGGATCTTGAGAACAAAATAATCAAAACTCCTTTAGAACCAGGGGTAACCTATTCAGATGACCCCTTACGCATGATGAGGGCTATACGGTTTGCAACTCAATTAGATTTTCAAATTGCACTACCCTCCTTACAAGCTATTACCGAAAATAAAGCCCGTTTAAAAATCGTATCCAACGAGCGAATATTAGACGAGCTCAATAAAATTATGTTGTGCAAAAAACCGTCCGTAGGGTTTTCACTGCTTCATAAAACAGAACTTTTAGCTTTAATTCTACCAGAGCTTACTGCGTTACAGGGCATTGAAGAAATAGAAGGGCAAAAACATAAAGACAATTTTTGGCATACGCTAGAAGTGGTCGATAATATATCTGAAGCTACAGACAGTCTTTGGTTACGTTGGGCAGCGTTATTACATGATATTGGAAAAGCACCAACCAAAAGATTCCATAAAAAAATAGGTTGGACATTTCATGGGCACGAATTTGTGGGGTCTAAAATGGTCTATAAGCTGTTCAAAAGGTTACGCATGCCATTGAACGATAAAATGAAATATGTACAAAAGCTCGTACTTATGAGTTCTAGACCTATAGTTTTATCAGAAGATTTTGTGACAGACTCTGCCGTACGAAGGTTAATATTTGATGCAGGTGACCATGTAGAAGATTTAATGACCTTATGCGAAGCGGATATCACTACAAAGAACCCTAAAAAACAGCGAAGGTATCATCAAAATTTCAAAATTGTTCGCCAAAAAATTGAGGAAGTAGAAGCTCGCGATCATGTTAGAAATTTTCAACCACCTATAAGTGGAGAAGAAATTATGGAAACATTTTCCCTAAAACCATCTAAAGAAATCGGTATTATCAAAGAAGCGATCAAAGAGGCTATATTAGAAGGAGAAATTCCAAATGAATATAAAGCGGCACAAGAATTTATGTATCTTAAAGGTGCAGAACTAGGCTTACAGACTACTAAATAGAATGGATACTTTTTATGGATATTACATTTAGAAAAATCGCCAAAATATCGTTAGTCTTAGTTTACTTGGTAATTGTTGCCGGTGCAGTAGTAAGAATGACAGGCAGTGGCATGGGATGCCCAGATTGGCCCAAATGCTTTGGTTATTATATTCCACCAACAGATGTTACGGAAATTAAGTGGCAAGCAGACAGAACGTTTGAAAAAGGACAAGTGATTATTTGGAACGAAACCTTACAAGTTTCAAAAGAAACATTTACCACTACAAATTCATTTAATGAAGAAAACTGGGAAATGTATGCCAAGCATGACTACGCCGAATTCAACCCTTGGCATACTTGGATCGAATATATCAATAGATTGTTTGGCGCCCTAGCTGGGTTGGCTACACTCTTGCTAGCCATTATATCATTAAAATTTTGGAAAAAGAAAAAGCGTATTCCTATATTATCATGGTTAGTGGTAGTAGGAATGGTTTTTCAAGCATGGTTAGGCGCTACGGTAGTATACTCAGTTTTAGAACCTGCCAAAATTACCATACATATGCTCATGGCATTGGTCATTGTTGCCATGCTCTTGTACATCATTTATTTGGCCAATAAAGAAAACAAACGTATAAGGTATGACAGAACGGTACTGCATTTTAGTCTAATAGCATTAGTGTTAACCTTAGTACAAATTGGTATGGGCACACAGGTTCGTCAATTTGTAGACGAGCAAATAGATATATTTGGTTATGACGCTAAAAGTCTATGGCTACAAAATCCTGAGGTTTTATTCTATATACATCGATCTTTTTCAATCATCGTACTTTTGATCAATGTATACTTGGTTTACCGGATCACCAAACTAAACTTAGGACATTTTAAAATTTACTGGGTCTTGTTTTTATTGGTAGTAGAGGTAATTACAGGTATAGCCATGAACTATTTAGATTTTCCTTTTGCAAGTCAGCCGTTACACTTGGTATTGGCTTCAATTCTATTTGGAGTTCAATTCTACATACTTTTAGATGCATTAAAGCCTAGGAAAAACATCAAAACTTCGTAACTTTGCCCTCCCGCAAAATTTAAGGTATGATTTATAAAATTCGTGTGATTCTAGACGCCGAAGAAGATATTTTTAGAGATTTAGAAATTGAAGCTCATAACTCTTTAGAGGACTTTCATAATACTATTACCCAGGCATTTGGCTTTTTAGGCAATGAAATGGCATCTTTTTACACCTGCGATGAAGAGTGGAAACAAGACGAAGAAATTGCACTTTTTGATATGAGTGAATCTGGTTCTGACGTTCGTTTAATGAACGAAACTTTTTTAGAGGACATCATGACCGAAAACAACCCAAAGTTGATTTACGTTTATGATTTCATGAACATGTGGACCTTCTTTGTAGAACTGGCGGATATACAACCAAAAGAAGATGGTCGTGCTTACCCTAATGTACTATTCACTTTTGGCGAATTACCTGAGACCCCACCAGAAAAAAACTTTGAGGCAGAGAACAGTGCCTTTGATTTTGATGATACCTTTGATAATTATGATGACTTGGATTTTGATGAGAACTGGAATTAATTTACCAGTTACCAAATGAACCAAAGACACGTATAACCATTTAATTTAGAACATTTTATGATCAACCTATATGCTACCCAAATAGAAAGTATCTCTATACACAGAGTTGGTAACAAAAATAAAAATGAAGGTATATTTCTTTCTGAAGAACCATTTAGACTTAATGACGAAACTACAGGTCTATTAAAAGAATACTTCTTTAAGCCTTTTAGGGAAAAGGAAGAAAATTATTATAAACTGGCCAATGAAGTTGATGTGGAATTCAACGAATTGTTCAAAATTGTCAGTGAAGTTTTTGAGGACCCTTCTAAAGCACATTTAAACTCTAAAAAGGTAGCTTCTTTATTATTTGAACAATCTAATCACCCACATATTAAAAGTGGTGAGGTATACGTAGCTTACCTATCCGGTCTATTGTTGGACAATAAAAAAGTAGATGCCATAGGTATCTTTAAAAGTGAGCTCAAGCATGATTTTATTCAGTTTGAAGAAAAAGGGAGCAATTTGGATATTGTTATTCAACAGGGTATAAACATTAACAAGCTTGACAAAGGTTGTTTAATATTCAATGTTGATAAAGAGGAAGGTTACAAAGTACTTTCAGTAGATAGCAATAAATATGACACCAAATATTGGTTAGAAAATTTCTTGGGTGTAGACCCGCTTTCAGATGATAATTTCAAGACCAAAAACTATTTAAAGTTCTGTCAGAATTTTGCAAAGGACGTGGTTTTACCAGCGGAAGATAAACAACAAGAGGTTCTTTTTATGAACCGAGCGGTTAACCATTTTGCAAAAAACGATTCTTTTGAAGAGTCTTCTTTCTTAAATGAAGTAATGGAAAACCCAGAATTGATTCCTGAGTTCAAACATTACAAAACGGAAAAAGGACCTAAGTTCAGCATTGAAGATGTATCCAATTTTGACATTGCCAATAAAGCGGTATCAGATGCTCGTAAAAAAATTAAGAACGTTATTAATCTTGACACCAACATACAGATCAAAATGGATTTCATAAATCCTGAATCTGCTGAAAAATTTGTAGAAAAAGGCTGGGACGAGGAAAGACAAATGTACTATTACCTAGTGTATTTCAACAAAGAACAGAAAAGCTAGCCTTGTCTAACTATAATATTAAAAAAGCCATTTTTCATCACACGAAAAATGGCTTTTTTAATACTATGACTACCATAATATATACTAGCTGTTTATTTTAATATTATGCTCAATAATCTGCTTTACACTGACATCTTCATAATTTCTACGAACAAAGTTCAAAGCTAGGTCTAGCACCTCTCCCATTGTCTTACAGTTCTGAAAATCCATATCCATGGTCAATACCTCAATTTGTTCCCTTAACATGGCAATATTATCCGGTGTAGATATTTCATCGGTCTTACAAATAGCACGTAACTTCTTTATTCTATTACCAGAACTTAAAATACGCTTAGCTACCATAGAACGTTCTTCCAGTTTATATTGATCAACAGAATCATGGGTAAGCTTACTTCTAACCAATTCTACCATTTGATAGTTCTCCTTAAAGAACTGAGGTCTATACACCTTTAATTTTCCTTCAAAACACTGTTGATCAAAATCAATGGCACGTATTTTATAAACTACGTGATCAAAATCATGTGTAGGCACAATGACATAATTATATGATCGCATATCTCCCAAAAGCCTAATCATACAACGCTCATTGAACTTAACAAATTCCTTCGCCAATTGCGCCTTTTCTCGTGGAGTACACTTAGGTAAATTATTCTTGATAAATTCATCTCCGGGAATACCTGCAATATGTTCTTCAATCAAGGTATCCTTATAAACCAAAAAGTTAAGGTTGTAAGGAGAAAGCATATGCTCCAATTCCAACCCATAAATACGAGATGCATCGGTCTTTTTTATATAGAAATAAGTAAAGTTATCGTTTAGAATATTTCGAATTTTTATCCTAAATGGTTTTGAATTCCCAAACGTGCAAAAATCCACCGCATCAACATTTAAATATTGATGAATATTATCACTACCATCAGATAATAAAATGGAATATACTTTCTTTAAACTATCATCTATTTCCTTTCTATCGAATTCAGAATAATATGCGCGTACCCAAAGGGTATCTTCATCATTTTTATCATAGACAACGACCGACCCTGAAAACCTTAGTAAATCGTCATAAAATATAGGAATTTCAATTTTTCTACTGTAATGTTCCAGGTAGCCATCTAAAGCTTCGCTTACGGGGTAAGCCGGCTTTTTTTTCGACATTAATTTTTCTTCTGACATAGCACGAATTTACTAACAAAATACACAATTCATTCGAATAAATTTTTTCATGCATATAGAATTTGGCCATACATTGACATAATACGCGGTTATACAACAATTTTTTAGAAAGCAGGTAAAAGGTATCGTTATTTGTTTTAAGTACTACTTGAAACCAAACTGATGATTACTTCGATTAAACACCTTACCAAATCCTATTTATTTTTTCTGCTTGCTTTCAGTTCTTTTTTGGGAACTGCCCAGTTGAGCGACTTGCATTATTTACCACCAATGAAGCAAGGTCAAAATAATGCAGGTATTCAAAACCAGGCAATTTATTTATCTACTCCAGAAACTACGCCTTTCAATGTATACGTGTACAGAGGTACATCTAATACCATTGAAAGGACTATTACCATAGACAATCTAAACCCTGGTGTTTGGACTTTGGGTAATGGAGACAATAATATCACCCTTGTAGACAACAACAATACCGGAGTAGTATTGACCAATAGCGGGTTGCGCTTTGTATCAGCCGGTGGAGAAAAGTTTTATGTGAACTACAGAGGTAAATCTGGTTCACAAGCAGCATCGTTGACCGCCAAAGGTAGACAAGCAATGGGAACCAACTTTAAATGGGGAGGTGTTCCAAACAAAGGTACCCACTCATCAAAATCGAATACATTGGGTATTATGGCCACGGAAGATAATACAACCGTTGTATTATCCGGTTATGATCCTGGTTGTGAATTTAGGGTAGGCAGCAACAGAGCTGGTATAACTGCCAACTCGCATACTATAACATTGAACGCCAATGAATCTTTCGTGTATGAAACATATATTGGCAATACACATACGCAGGCACATGAAGACGGTTGGATAGGTGCCTCTATCGTATCTACCAAAGATATTGTAATAAGTAATGGTTCTATAAACTTTGGAAGTCAAGACGGACAAAGCCATAGAGATGCCGGCATTGATCAACCTGTACCGATCAATAAACTTGGTAAGGAATATGTATTTATACGAGGAAACGGTAACACCAATGGTCTTACGGAGTTTCCTTTAGTTATTGCCACTGCAGACAACACTCATGTTTACGTTAATGGAAGCACAACACCTTTAGCAACTATTGATAATGGCGAGTACTTTAAAATTCCTAGCAGTTATTACTCCTCCAATTCAGTAGGTGCTAACATGTTCGTTCAAACTTCAAAAGACGTCTATGCCTACCAATCTATGGCGGGATCTAGTAATTTATATACTCAAGGTTTAAATTTCGTTGCTCCGGTCAACTGTCTTTTACCAGATGTAATGGACAACATTCCAGATATTAGAAACATTGCTGGTACTACGGTTACTGGCGGATTAACTATCATTGCTTCGGTTAATACACCAGATTCCAATGTTAAGGTATTTGAAGATGGTGTTGAAATTTCAAAACCTGCCTCTGATCCTGTTGCCGGTTCTGATGATTGGAAAACTTTTTACATACCTAACTTAGATGGTGATATCAGTGTAACCTCAACCGGACCAATGGCTATAGGCTTTTTTGGTTATAACGGTGCACAAGGTGTTGCCGGCTATTTTTCAGGATTTGATACCGTACCCGAAGTAGTATTAAGAATTAATGGCGGTGTTGAAGGCGAGTGTTTTTCCGGTTCAAGTATATTTGAGGCGTCAGATGACAATTTTGATGCATATCAATGGTATTTTGATGGTGAGATCATACCTGGAGCTAATTCTTTTGAATATGCCGCTACTATTGCAGGTGATTACTACGTTAGAGGTACTAAAGGTCCTTGTACCTATGATTCACAAACCATTAAAATTTTCTATTGTGAACCAGACGTACTTATAGAAAAAACAGTGGACAAACCTGAAATAGTTGAAGGGGAAACCGCAACTTTTACCATTAGGGCAGAGAATTTATACTTTAATGATATCACCAACTTACAGGTTACGGATAATATTCCCGCTGGTCTTTCATTAGTACAAGCGACAACAATAACAGGTACGTTTAATGGCAGTGTGTGGAATATTGGAACGCTGGCTCCCGGTGAAGTAGCATTTTTAACTTTAGAAGTAATTGCAGACGAAATAGACATTTTACCTTTACTGAACCTCGTCAATACAGCAACCAATACTCAAGACCAAACAGACGCAAATCTTACAAGAGATGAGCCCTCTGCACGAATTATAGTTCATAATGATTTCGATAATGACGGGGTTGTAGATAGTGTTGATTTAGATGATGACAATGATGGAATTTATGATGCTGTTGAACAAATGTGTATTATATCCAGTGAAGTTAATTTCAGTTCACCGTCCAGCACTGTTCAAGGTGGTACTGCGGTAACAGAAATTTTCTCTAACTACTCCGGTTTTTGGCGAAGTTCTACAACATCAAGAAATCCGGTTTTACCAAACTTATCACATGAATTATTGGCATTCACGTCCGGGGGAACTACTTTCTCCACAGGGGTTGCAGACGATAATCTTTTTGATACTGACGGTAATGGTTTTTTAGATGGAATAGACTCCAACAATGATGGATTTTCAGATATTTCAGCTACAGAATCTAGCTGGATGGCCTTAACCCCTTCAAATAATATTTATGGCGAAGCAACATTTGAAGCGAATTTAAATGACGGAAACAACGATAATGCCTTAGGGTTGACCATTATTAACGACCCTACCACAGACCCATTAAATCCTTTATTGACTCACGGACAAAATGGGTTAGATCTTGGTTCCGGTATTGTTAATATTGGTGACACATGGACTTATGAAATAGATCCTATAGTAGCTACCAATGTTGGTGATGGCATACCAGATATATTACTGACCCAAGTGGCAGACCCAAGTGGTGTTGGTCACGTTGTTAGTCTTTATGATGCAACAGGTGCACCCTTAGGAAATGCAGTACGTGTTCAAGCTTATAGTGGCGGCGCACTTGCAAATGTAGTTGGTTCTTACAGATTGGATATTTACCATGCTAATGGTAGCATTTTTTATAATAATACCACTAGAGATTACCGCTTGGCAACTGTAGAGTTATCAGAATTTGGTATACCTACCGCCAGTTTAGCTGACGTTGCTTATCTAAGATTACAACTTAGTTCAAATGCAGACGTTGCCTTTTTATCCTATAATACAGCGTCCTTTTCCGGATTTTGTGCAAATCTAGATACCGATTTGGATGGTTTTCCAGATCACTTAGACTTAGATAATGATGGCGATGGTTGTAGCGATGCCAACGAATATTACAAAGATGATGCTGCCGACGGTGGTGATGGTGGTGAATATGGCACAGGAGTTCCTGCAGTGGACCCAACGGATGGTACGGTAAATGCGGCATCTTACACTCAAGTATTTGCACCGGTAATTGTTTTAGGCAATACCTCAGAATTATTAGGTGGTACTGACATCAACGGTGAAAATGTAGACTTAGGTGACACATTCAATTATGTCATACGTTTTCAGAATACCGGCGATGATGATGCTACCAATTTTACGATTAAAAATGTTTTACCGGATAACGTTAGCTTAGATGATATTAACATTGATGATGCCCCGGGAGTAACCAACAGTTACAACGAAAGCACCAGAACAATAACCTTTACCATACCGGACGGTCTGGTTCAAATTGACGACCCTGAGTATAAAATAAAGATAACGTTATCTGTAGCTGGGGACTGTTCTGAGTTTGTTGCGGCCTGTGCCTCACAACTAGAAAACCATGCCTATGCCAATTACACGGGTACATTGAACACCAATACATTTTCTGATGAAGATGGTAGTAATCCGGCAGGTGCTTGTACCACTACTTTAGAAGTTGCAGCCAACAATGTTTCAGATGCCTTGGCAAATTGTAACGTAGCCCGTACCGTTCAACTTTGTGGTGCAAGCGGCACGCTTTCCGCAGGTCTAGGTTTTGATACGTATACTTGGGCAATCGACAATAACAACGATGGTGTTATAGATTCTGGAGATACTATTTTAGACGATGGTACATCTAACACTCTAACCGTAACTACTATAGGTAATTATATTGTTGAAAAAACAGCAACATCAGGATGTGCCAACCATACAGAATTAATTACGGTTGAGCGTTATGGAGAAACACAGACCAACCCAATCATCAGCTATTTAAATCAAGTAAATAGTGACAGTAATCCAGATAATGACATTCAAGGTGAGACGGTAACTTGTTCTAATGACAACAGTTCCATGCCACATATCTTTCTATGTGGTGATTTGGATAGTGCATTTATACAATTGGGCATTACCGATGCTTTGAGCATTACCTGGGAAAAACTTGACGAAACAAGTTGTGACACTGCTACTTGTGGCGATGTAAGCGACAACTGTGCCAATACAGATGGTAATTGGACATGGGAAGAGGAATCCGATGAAAACAATTTTACCGTTACCGAAAGTGGTAAATATAGAGTAGTTATTGGTTATGAAGGTGGTTGTTTCAGTAGGTTCTATTTCAATGCATATCAAAATACATTGGATATTCCTGAACCAGATTCATCTGATATCATTTGTGACACCAATGGTTCCATTAGAGTTATAGATTTAGGATCAGGTTACGGATATCAATTATACGATGTAGAGAACAACACGATATCAGTACCATTCAGCGCAGGTCAAGGTCCTAACTTTGAAATTGCGACAAGCGGAACATACAAAGTACAGATTACACAATTAAATCCTTCAACAGGTGAGCCTATTGAAAACAGTTGTGTATTTGAAACGGAAGAAATAGGTATTGCAGAAAGAATTTTTGAGACAACATTAAGTTCAACTCCATTTGATTGTACAGAAGCAGGAACAATTTCAATACAAGCATTGAACGTTTCACCAGAATATAGCTATGAGCTTTACTTAGATAACGGTAGCGGTGGAAAAGGAGATTTGGTAGCCAATAATTTACTTTCTTCTGACAACACGTATACATTTCCTGGTCTTTCAGCAGATGATTATGTTGTGGTAACTACTACGACCGATGGTTGTATTGACGAAAAAACGATAACCGTAGATGAAATTCCCGAACTGAGGCTAACAGCAACAAATCAAGATAATATTACGTGTTCTGCCGGAGTAATTAATTTAACGGCAACTGGTGGAACAACAGGTTATGAATATGCCATCTATAGTAAAGATGGTGTAGCTCCGTATGCTGATGAAACTACTATTCCAGATTCGGAGTTCACTTCTAACCCAACATTCCTATTCGGTTATGGAGGTTCGCCTTCTACTTATATTCCTAATGAAGATGGCGATTATGTTTTTGTAATTAGGGATGATAACGGATGTTATGGATTATCCAATATCGTATCAATGGAAGATTTAGGTACCATAAGCATTTCGGCATCGAACACAGATATTACCTGTGCAGATTCAGCTACATCTGTTTTGACGATTACTGCATCTGGTGGCAATGCTCCTTATCAATACAGTTTAGATGGCGGAGCAACTTATCAGACAGAAAACTTCTTTAATAATATAGCCGCAGGAGTGTATACCATTACCGTAATGGATTCTAACAGTAACCCAGGTAATGCTTGTACGGAAACCTTAAAATATGAAGTTACCCAACCGTTCATTCTTACAGCATCACCTTCTATAATAGAAGATGCTTCTTGTGATACCTCTGGGGCCGCAACACCAACCGCATTAGTAAAAATTTTAAATGCTAGTGGTGGTCAAGCACCATATACCTACAGTTTTGATGGTGGTAGCACATTCTCCAGCGTTGATGAGCAACGTTTGGCTCCCGGCAACTATCAATTAGCCATCAAAGATGCCCTAGGTTGTGAAACACCTTTAGAGATTACGGTACCAAGCTCTGCTATAGCTCCTACGTTCACCAATGCTATTACTTATGAGTGTGATGGAGACGGCATAGTGACGATCACGCCTTCTAACACGACCGACTTTACCTATACCTATAAATTAAACGGTACTGATAATGCCCCAATAGATAACAATATTTTCAACAATGTGGCTTCTGGTACCCAAACGATAACTGTTGGGTATACCAGTACTGTTGCTCCGGAGCAAAGTACCTTATTTTTAGAGAATTTTGGTGCTGGGGTTACTACACAAATTGCAGAAATAGGACCAGGATATTGCTACGAACCACAAGATGGAACTGAAACGGATTGTAACTTAGGTCCTGCAGGAATACTTGTAAATGCGGAATATGCAGTAACGAACAGAATTACCAACCCTAACACATCTTGGAGAAGTCCTAATGACCATACGGGCATAACAGATGGCAGGTTTATGGCAATTGGCGTTAGTACGTCTGCAGGAAACAACAATGTATTATGGTCTAGAACCGGATTGGAAGCTCTTACCGATCAAGATATCACCATATCATTCTACGCTTACAATATTTTAGTGGACAATGCCTCTGGCAACGACCCAGAAGTTTTGGTAGAATTGGTAGACGGTTCTGGAAATGTTATCAGCAGTCAAGCTACCGCTGCTATTCCCCAAAATAATAATGCCGATGATTGGCACTTAAGAACCGTTACATTCAATCCAGGTGCAAATACTGCAGTAGGAGTGGTTCTACGTACCAATCTTGATAGCGACAACGGTAATTTCTTGGTGCTAGATGATATCCAAGCATCTCAAACTCCGGAAATATGTGAAAAAACTGAAGACATTACAGTAATCGTAGAATCTGGCAAAACTTTTGAAGTTGCCATTTTAGGTAGCACCGATCCTACATGTAACGGTAGTGATAATGGTAGTATACGGTTTGAAGTATCTAACTTTGACCCAACTTTTGGTTACCGGTATTCTGTTGATAATGGTGTAACTTGGACAACGGAAACTACATCACCTATTACAACCCCTGCAACATTAGCAGATGGTACGTACACTGTAATGGTAGAAAAAGTAGATGACAATTCATGTACCGCAACCTCAGCCACATCTGCTACGTTGACTTCGCCAAACGTTTTAACGGCAGATCTTCAACAAACTGCTGAATTTACTTGCTTTAATACTGGGGCAACTTTGCAAGCATCTGCAAATGAAGGCACACCAGGTTATACATATCAGTTAGAATTAACAGATAATACCGTAATAAGGACCTACACTACCTCAACACAGTTCTTGAACGTTCCGGCAGGTACCTACCATGTAAGAGTAAGGGATGATAATAATTGTGAAGCAGTTTCAACGGCTACCGTAACCGTAACTCAACCGGAGACTATTGCTTTTGGTTTAACGGCAACACAATGTTATGACGGTCAAAACAATGGTACTGTTACAGCCACGGTAACCGATGGTAACGGTAGTTATTCATTTAGAATTAACGGCGGAGCATGGCAAACACCTTCTCCAATAACCGACGTTACCTATACATTCAGCAACTTATCCGAAGGTACTTATGATTTAGAGGTAAATGATGAATATGGCTGTGTTTCAGCTATACAATCCATTACCATTGCACCTACAATTTCCCTTAGTGTAGTACCGGTAAATGCAAGTGTATGTGCCAACGGTAGCTTGACTGCAACGGCAACGGGCGGAGATAGCAATTTCATGTATGCTTTTGTTCCATCTGGAACTACGGTTACGGATGCTGATTTTTCAGCAAGTAATTCTACAACAATTGCCTTGGCGGATATTGGAGATTATGATATCTATGTAAGGGATAAAGCAAATGGTACGGATGCTTGCCAAACTATGGTAACCGAAACCATATCGGCAAATCCGGTATTGGACATTACTGCTGTAGCAACTGACCCAGAATGTCATGACGGCACAGGTAATATTGAAGTTACTATTAATGACGGATTATCTCCTTTCGATTACCGATTAGTGGATAATAGCAACGGCACACCAGACCTAGTACAAACCAATGTTGTTGGTTCTACTAAAACCTATTATAATCTTGCACCAGGTGATTACGATGTAATAATTACCGATGAAGCCGGATGTTCTGAAACGGAATCTGTAACAATCACAGCACCAGCTGAACTTACAGCAGATGCAGAAGGAAGAACACCAACTGCATGTACAGGAGACCCTAACGATTTTGGATTCGACATTCTTAATTATCCTACTTCGTTAGGCACATTACAATTTAGTGATGATGGTGGTGCTACTTGGCAAACTTCCGATCAATTTAGAGGGTACACCTCTGGTCAGGAAGTGGAACCATCTATAAGAACAGTAGATGGCAGTGGTAATACTATTTGTAAGACAGATTTACCAAGGTTAATCATTCCTTTTCCTTTGGATGATCTAGACATAACTATACTACCTATAATTGTTAATTGTAATGAACTACAAGTTAGTGTTCGAGGTCAAAATGGTACCGCACCTTATGAATATACATATTCAGAGGACCCAGCCAATTTCAATATAATTACCCCTGCAAATGGATGGACAACGCCTTATGCTGCAGGTACTACACATACCTTCAATAATCTAGTGCCAGGTAGAACCTACGCGTTCTATGTACGTGATGCTGTTGGTTGTGTTAGACAAAGTAATGTTAATGTAAATGATATCATAACCAATCCTATGGATATTACATCTGTTATTACTCCTGCTTGTCAAGGATCAAGTAATGGATCAATAGAGTATACCATTACAGATACAGATGGTTCTGTAGAACCTGATATGGAATGGTTCTTATATGATATAGATGGTAATGTTATTAGAGATAGTGGCGGCATTGTTAGCTTTTCTAATACAATAAATGTGACAAGCTTACCAGAAGATGAATATTATATCGAAGTACAGCAATATAATGGCGGAGTTCCACAATGCATTAGTGCAAGTGAAAATGAAATTTTAGAAATGCTGGACGGGATTACAGGAGACACACAATCTATTCAAGATATTTCATGTGAAAGCCCAGGTTTAATTTTAATTGACAACCTACAAGGTGGTGGCGGTACGTATTCATACACCATTACTGGACCAGCTCCTTTTAGCACTATTACAGCGACAGGTGACAACCCTATTGAGATTGCTGCAGGTTCGCCAGCAGGAACTTATACCGTTACGGTAGAAGATCAATATGGTTGCTCTTACCCGCTTAATGATGTTACCATGAGCTTTACGGCTGCACCGACTATTGACAATATTGCTATTGCCAATTGTAGTACAACTGCTACTGTTACCATCACAGCAAGTGGAACAGGTACAATTCTTTATTCTATCGATGGCGGCAATACGTATCAAACTGATGATACTTTCAATTCTGTCTCTGCCGGTAATTATGATGTGTATATTAAAGATGAAACTGGTTGTTCCGACACAATTAATATAGATGTTCACCCTACTCTACAAGCTTCGGCAACTTTAGCTAAACAATTAGGTTGTGGTGCAGGTTATGAGGCCGAAATAGCTATTGAAGGTATTTCTGGTTCTGGAAATTATGAGTTTAGAATATTAAATAGTGACGGTACGGAAAAAGTTGCTCGTCAAGCACTAACAACACCAAGTACTACCTTACATAATGCACTGATAGATGTTGCAGGTACGTACACCGTAAATGTTTTTGACACCGATACAACAACACCAGAATGTTTTAGAAGTTTTACTGTTGTCGTGCCAGTTGCCATACAACCAGATTTCACTCCTACTCCTAACCCTGTTAGCTGTAATGGTGCCGATGATGGTAGTATCGAATTGGTTCAAGTAAATAATGGCAACAATCCGTTGACCTATGATTTAAACCCAGTTCCTGCAATTGTAGGTTGGAACACAGCTTCTCATTGGGATGCAAGCACACAATCTTTTATAGATTTACCAGGTGGAACGTATGATGTAACAGCAACAGGATCAAATAACTGCACAACGGTAAAAACGGTAATTGTAGATGAGAATTTAGCTGTGACATTTGCCGCTCCGATTCCAGTACAATTTGGTTGTACTAACGGTAATGACGGTAATAATGCCACAATTACTATAGATGATTCAACTTTTGGTGGTGGTAGCGGAACGTTCAACCGTTTTGAGTTCATAGATGACGCTACTTCTACCGTATTACAAAACAGTAGTAGTTTAACCTATACCCATACAGACGCGGCAGGTGGTGATATCATTGTTCGTGTTTATGACGATGAAGGTTGTTTTGCCGAACATATTGTAACTATTGACCCGTATGACACTTTCATAGATGCAACCATCATAGTGGATAGAGATTTAGACTGTGTAAACAGCGGAGAAAACATTACTATAAATGTAAATAGCACCGTTACAAATACAACTGCAAACCTAGGTAATTACGAATTTAGAATTTTACCATCTGCAACCTATCAAACAGGTGATAATACCTTTGTAAATCTTGCAATTGGCACGTACACCATAGGAATAAGGAATGTGACCACTGGTTGTGAAATTACTAGAACCCATATCGTTGAAAACCCAAATACGTTCGATATTGAAGTAAATAAACTTTCAGATGTTGTATGTTTTGGAACAGACGGGGCTATAGAAGTAACATTTACAGATACCACGTATACCGGAGATTTCAATTGGGAAGTTTTACATGCCAATGGCACATCTACCACAAGAACGGATGATACTGGAATTTTCAACGGAACAGGAACTACAGCTGCCATACCGGTTGCTGCCGGAAGTTATATATTGAGAGCATCACAAGTGGGTACTCCAGAATGTGTACAAGAAAGGTCGTTTACGATTACCTCTCCTAGCGCACCTATAACGTTAGCTACTATTGCCACTACAGATGTGGGCTGTAGCAATGATATGGGCAGTGCCAACATTACACCTAATGGTGGTAAAGGGCCGTTCAATATTGTATTAACACATATTAGCACAAGTACTAATTATACTGCCAACCAAGTAAATAGCAATTTATTTACAGGATTAAGCGACGGTCAATATACTGTAGAAGTAACCGATAGTTTAGGTTGTACAGAAACTTTCACCAATGCATTTACATTAACTCCTCCAGAACCAATTATAGCTAATATTCAAGCTGTTCAAGGTTTAGAGTGTGAAGGTGATGCAGATGGAGAAATAACAGCCGGGTTTACACCTAGGTCGGTTTCCACTAACTATAGGTATGTTCTTAACACCTATGATGGCGACGGACCGGGAGCAACCCTATTGCAAACAACAAGCACCCAGACTACTGCTACTTTCACCAATTTAAGATCAGGGTATTACAGTATTACCGTTCTAGACGATTTAAATTGTTCTGACGAAACTGCAATTGTTCAGATCATAGAGCCTATTGAGGTTAAGGGCCAACTAGTAACTGCACAAAGAGCAACATGTTTAAACGATGCCGAATTGTTACTGACAGCTTCTGGTGGTACAGGTCCATATATGTGGAATGAAGATGGCTCATCTACATTCTATGCAATGAACGAAACCAATGGACCCAACACCCATTTATTTACAGGTGTTCAACCAGGCACTTATGTTTATTACATTCAAGATAATCTTGGTTGTGTATCCGTATTAAGCAATAGTATTACGATCAACCCAATCATACCTTTAACGGTCAACCTTGAAAACGATAACCCAACAATTAGTTGTTATGGCGATAATACCGGAGTAATCGATGCAGAGGCACAAGGCGGCTTGGGTAATTACCAATATGCTTTATTTTCGGACGCCGGTCTAACTGTAGAAGTACGCGCTAATCAATCCACCGGATTGTTTACAAACTTGATTGCCGGTACCTACTACGTTAGAGTACAGAGCGATGATTGTGAAGTGTCTTCGGCAATGATCAATATTACTGAACCAGATGAACTTTTAATTGACACCAACAACACCAATATTGTAAATGTCACTTGTAACGGAGCTAATGATGGTAGCATTACTGTCAATATGCTTGGTGGTTCGGGCTCTTATCAATTTGCTATTTCACCTAACTTAGATCGCTTTAGTGATGATAATACGTTCGATGAATTGGCACCTGGTGATTATACCATTATTGCTCAAGATTCTAATGGCTGTTTTGAATTGATTGAGGCAACTATCACCGAACCGGAAATTCTTGAAGTGACCATTGCCAGTACACCCGAGATTTGCGTGGGCGAAGAAGATGGTACAATTGACTTGACTATTATTGGCGGTACCGCACCTTACAGTACACGTTTGGAAAGTGAAACAGATTTTGTACAGGATAGATTGAGCTTTACAGACTTGGCAGCGGGTGATTATATCATCTTTATTGAAGACGCGCAAGGCTGCGATGAAACGATTATAGTTACTATTGATCCGGGGGTTGACTTAAGCGCAACCGTTGAACCGGTATATGGTTGTAACGGTAACTTCCCAAGTAATTATTTAAATATTGTACTTAATGACCCAAGTATTGAAAATGATGTACTATTTGGACTTGACACAGTTGATCCTTTGGAGATGCAACTGAACCCAATGTTCAGAGAGTTGACACCAGGTAGTCACTATATCAGTATTTCCCATGCAAATGGCTGTTTAACTACTTATGAAGTGGAAATAGAAGCTTTTGAACCTCTAGAGATCAGTGTTGAAGAAAGTAATATTAACCAAATAACCGCAACTGTTACCGGAGGTAGAGAAAATTATACGTTCTATTTAGGCGATAGGGATATGGGTTCTGAAAATGTATTTTACATTACCGAAACCAATACATACGATGTAACCGTAGTAGATGAAAACGGATGCGAATCTACTGCAAGTATATTTATAGAATTCATTGATATTGAAATCCCAAATTTCTTTACACCAAATGGTGATGGAGAAAACGATATTTGGATGCCATTGAACATAGAGATATACCCTGAAATCTTTGTTTCGATCTATGATAGATACGGTAGAACCGTTTATACCTTTAAGGATAATGAAGATGGCTGGGATGGTTTTTATCAAAACAATGAATTGCCAACCGGAGACTATTGGTACATCATTAAATTAAATGGTGAAGCTGACACAAGGGAAATGGTAGGTAATTTCACCCTTTATAGATAATAAAAAAATAGAGGTAGTACGTATAACTACCTCTGTTTTTTTTTACAATTACCACGTATTTACGGTGTTTTACAACTATTAATTGTGATTTTAATTTGTAGTAGGTTACTTTGATTACTCGCACTCCAAAAATATAATGAGGCAAAAATTACTTTTATTTATAATTTTTATAATGGTTTCCTTTACCGGGTTTTCCCAGTTAAGTGATCTTCACTATTTACCCCCATTAAAACAAGGAGGAAACAACCAAGCCGTTACACAACAAAAAATCTATTTATCAACTCCTGAAACAACGGCATTTACAGTAAATATTTATCAAGGTACATCTACTGCCCTTTTTAGTACGGCGACCTTATCAAAAACCACACCTCAAGAAATAACATTAGCCAATGGTGATAATAATATAACCTTAATGGTCAATGATAGCACCGGTGTTGTACTAACCAATGCAGGTCTTAGGTTAGAAGCTCCAGGTGGAGAAAAATTTTATGCCAATTACAGAGGTCGATCGGGATCTCAAGCTACATCTCTAACCAGTAAGGGTCGGCAAGCAATGGGTACTCATTTCAAATGGGGAGGTACACCTAATAAAGGTTCTCAAAATAGCTTAACCAACACTTTGGGAATTATGGCTACAGAAGATGGCACCACCGTAACACTTTCAGGGTATGATCCAGACTGTGAATTTAGACTGGGGAACGATAGAGATGGAATAACTGCAGACTCTTACACTATAACTTTAGATGCTAATGAATCTTTTGTATTTGAGGCATATGTAGGTGAAACCCCTGCAAATGCAGATGGTTGGTTAGGAGCAGATGTAATTTCAAACAAACCTATAGTTATCAGTAACGGTGGTCTAAATACCGGTGCTAGGGTCGGTTACTCAGGTAGAGATGCTGCGATAGACCAACCCGTACCACAAAATAAAATTGGTAAAGAATATGTTTTTATAAGAGGAAACGGAACTAGCGAAACGGAAATACCCATTATCATAGGTACGCAAAATGGAACAAATATTTATGTAAATGGAAACACCACCCCAATAGCCACTATCAATAATGGTGATTATTTTGAAATTCCCGAAAGTAACTATTCGGTGTCTTCTGCTGGGGGTAACATGTATGTAACTACTTCTAAAGATGCCTATGCTTATCAATTAATGGCGGGTGCAAGTGCCATTTACACACAAGGACTAAATTTCATTGCCCCAGTAAACTGTTTGTTACCGGATGCTGTGGATAATATAACGCATATTGAAGATGCTGCCGGGGTAACTATGAGCGGTGGTGTAACCATAATAGCCTCTACCACCACCCCAGATGAAAACATAACAGTTACTGATGAAAATGGACCTGTTACATTACCTGCATCTTCTGCAGTAGCCGGTACAACTTTGTGGAAAACTTATTTTGTAGCAGGGCTAACAGGAGATGTTACTGTAGAGTCCACCGGACCGATCGCTGTAGGGTTTATTGGATTTAGTGGTGCAAGAGGTATTGCCGGTTATTTCTCCGGATTTGACACTGTGCCCGAAGTCGACCTTGAAGTGGAAGGTGGCGGATGTTTGCCAGGAGCTATCATTAGTGTGGTAGATGCCAATTTTGATGCCTATCAATGGTATCAAAATGGAACTATTGTACCCGGCGCAGTATTTTCAAGTTATAACCCGACCGAGGCTGGCGATTATTTTGTTAGAGTTACAAAGGGTGGTTGTACTTATGATTCTCAACCTATAGCAGCATATTATTGTTTACCTGATGTAGTTATCAAAAAAGTGGCGGACACCAATATTGTCAATGATGGCGACGAAGTTACTTTTACCATAACTGTAGAAAGTCTAGGGGTAAATCCAATTTCCAATCTAGTCATAACTGATTTATTACCAGATGGTATAACCCTTGTATCATCTTCCA
The DNA here is from genome assembly GCF_001865655.1 of Maribacter sp. 1_2014MBL_MicDiv. NCBI lineage: Bacteria > Pseudomonadati > Bacteroidota > Flavobacteriia > Flavobacteriales > Flavobacteriaceae > Maribacter > Maribacter sp. 1_2014MBL_MicDiv. The sequence continues at coordinate 3,189,834 of NZ_CP011318.1, read as the reverse complement.
TTTCAAAAGGAAGTTTTTCATATCCTAATTGGTCTATTGGTAATATGTCCAGTGGGGATCTTGAAACTTTAACATTGGTTACACGAGTTACGCTACCGGATATAAATACTTCAACGGCTACTTACACAAATAATATTAGTAATTCTCAAGACCAAACGGATAGCAACATAACAACAGACGACCCTTCTGAAAGTGTAACGGTCAATTTTAAAACACCTACCACAGTAATCACCAACCGCAGAATTACCTTCCGAGCAACAAGAATGTAATATTTTTTGTAACAAACTGTCAAGTAAGTCGTCAAGTAAGCATAATCAATCAAAAAACACTTGACGTGAGTACTATTCTATCAGTCAATCATCTTACTAAAAAATTTGGGTATCTAACTGCGGTAAAAGATCTTTCGTTCACAATTGAAAAAGGAAATGTCTACGGTATTCTAGGTCCCAACGGCAGCGGAAAATCCACTACATTGGGCATCGTTTTAAATGTCGTCAATAAATCAAGTGGAGATTTTGCTTGGTTCGGTGGGGGCACTTCTACACATGAAGCCTTGAAAAAAGTTGGAGCTATTATTGAGCGTCCAAATTTCTACCCTTACATGACCGCTTTACAAAACTTGAAATTGGTTTGTAAAATTAAAGAAGTACCTGAAGATAAAATTGAAGAAAAGCTTGAACTTGTTGGTTTACTGGATAGAAAAAACAGCAAGTTTAAAACCTATTCCTTGGGGATGAAGCAACGTTTAGCCATTGCCTCTGCCCTACTGAACGATCCTGAAATCTTAATCCTAGATGAACCTACCAATGGACTAGACCCACAAGGAATTCATCAAATCAGGGAGATTATTAAGACTATCGCAGCAAAGGGTACAACTATACTATTGGCATCACATTTATTGGATGAAGTTGAAAAAGTTTGCTCTCATGTAGTTATTTTAAGAAAAGGAGAAAAATTGTATTCTGGCAGAGTAGACAGTTTACAAGCAAGTTTTGGCTTTTTTGAACTTAAATCTTCAGATACGGATAAGCTTTTTGCCTACTTGAACAACAATGAACATTTTGGTAACATAAAAGAAGAAAATGGTCTGGTCACAGCTTTTTTAACTACTGAGTTAGATGCCCAAACTTTAAACAAACTTCTTTTTGACAATGGCATAATTGCTTCACACCTAGTGAAAAGAAAAGAAAGTCTAGAAGAGCAATTCTTGGCACTAACCAAAAATGTTAACGCTTAATACCCCTTCCAAATGATACGATTACTTCAAATAGAATTTATAAAATTGTGGAATAACAGGGCTAGCAAAGTGCTGATCATTTCTTACTTCGCTTTATTAACATCAATCGCTTTGGTAGCGGCAATTAAATTTGATATAGGTCCCATAAAATTTCATTTGGCAGACCAAGGGATATTCAACTTTCCCTATATATGGCATTTCAACACATTTATAACCGCGTTCTTTAAATTGTTCTTGGCCATAGTGATCGTTTCAATGATGTCTAATGAATACAGCAATAAAACGATAAAACAGAACCTAATAGACGGACTTTCAAAAAAAGAGTTTATACTTTCTAAATTTTTAACCGTAATTACCTTTTCCTTAGTATCCACAATATTTGTGTTTATAGTTTCGCTCATTTTGGGATTGTTTTATTCCGATTTTAATGAATTATCTATCATTTTTACCGATTTAGAGTTTCTATTGGCATTTTTTGTTAAACTAACGGGTTTCTTTTCCTTCTGTCTTTTTTTAGGAGTATTTGTTAAACGATCCGCATTTGCTTTAGGTTTTTTGATCCTTTGGCAAGTTTTTGAAGGTATATTTAGAGGCATCTTACGTTGGAAGTTTTTTGACGGGGAAACCACAGATTCCATTATGAATTTGTTTCCGCTACAATCCATGTTCAATCTCATTAAAGAACCATTTTCCAGGTTAGGCGCAGTACAATCAGTAGCTAATCAAATGGGAGAAAAATTAGCTTTGAACTATCACGTTCATTGGTACGAAGTCATCATAGTATTATTTTGGACAGCTATTTTCATTTACGGCTCATACAAAATATTAAAAAGGCGCGACCTCTAATTTAATTCATCTACCGGACGCAACACATGGTCCTATTTAACAAGGATAACCAACCATAAATTTTCATTTTATAGTATATTGTATTGTTTACAAAAATGCTATGAAAGAAATATGGGACATACGATTACCCCAGCTATTGGCTTTGCCCATACTTTTTGTAGCTTTATTTTTCACCAGTTTAAAATCAATTGCACAAGAATGTCCCTCATTGTTAAACCCTACAGATGGAGCGATCTCAGTTCCTGTTAATTCGCCTATAACTTGGGAAGCTGTAACCGGTGTACCTGGTTATATTATTTCACTTGGAACAACCGTTGGTGGTAATGACATTGTAAACGAAAGAAATGTAGGAACATCTACCAGTTTTAGTCCACCCACCGGGCTACCGGAGAATACCGAAATATTCGTAACCATCACATTATTCTTTTTTAACCAACTAAATATTGTTTGTGATATCCAAAGATTTACCACGGCAGCTTTAACCGAAGTACCAGATTGTGTACCATCTACATTGCCTTCAAACAATGCCAACAATATAAATACAAGCACCAATATTTCATGGAGCGCAGCCTCAGGTGCTTCCGGTTATATTTTATCTATTGGAACTACTTTGAACGGTAGTGAGATTCTCAACAATTTAGATATTGGCAACAATCTTTCTTATAATCCGCCCACAGACTTACCTTCAGAAGCTAATATTTTTGTAAACATAATACCTTACAATAGCATAGGAATGGCAACGGGTTGCAATACGATCATTTTTACGACAGCTGAGGCAGCTATATTACCCCAATGCACAAGTATGATCACTCCCTTTGACGGGGAAACCAATGTACCTTTAGACAAATTTCTGGAATGGAACCCAGTACCAAATGCAACGGGTTACAGAGTATCTATAGGCACATCGCCCTTTGAAACCAATATTTTGGAGAATGCCATACTATTTAAAAATTCGACCGTAATTATTGACCTAGAGCCTAATCGCACATTTTTTATTTCTATTATTCCCTTTAATGAAGCAGGTGAAGCCATTGGGTGTAGTCAAGAAACGTTCTCCACTATATTGGGTTGCGGTCCCTATTTTGATCCAACAAGCGGAGATTTAATCGTTTTAAACCCCCAGTTAACATTTCCTGATACAATTTCTATTTGCGATGGAAATGAATTAAACAGAATTACCGCAACTGATGAAGTGGATGGTTATAGATGGTACCAATTGGATGAAAGAGGAAACGAATCTCTATTATCCTCAAGCTCAGAAGTATTCATTGATACCGAAGGAAAGTATATTTATGAAGCTTATGTAATAGTAGAAGATTCCGGCAGTACGTTTGAATGTTCCTCTTCTAAAATGTTTGAAGTCACCATATCAGAAGCTCCAAAAATAGAAGACGTATCTGTTGACATAGGCGCTAACTCACTAAACTACATCATCAATACCACTACACCAGGTAATTATGAATTTGCCTTGGACAATGAAAACGGTCCCTATCAAGATAGCAATAGATTCAACAACATATCACTTGAAAATCACACTGTCTATGTCCGTGATAAAGAAGGTTGTGGAACAGCACAATGGCAGGTAGAGCAAGATTTAACCGTTAATGGTTTTCCAAAATTCTTTACTCCTAATGGAGATGGTGTTAACGATTTTTGGAGATTTATACCACCCATAGAAACAGGAGAAAGCAATATTTCGGTAATTTTTATTTATGATAGATTCGGTTCACTTTTGGCACAATTATCACCGGACAAAAAGGGTTGGAATGGTATTTTCAACGGTAGACCTCTACCTGAATCTGATTATTGGTTTAAAGCGGTAACGATTTCAAATAAGGAGGTTAAGGGTCATTTTAGTTTGAAACGATAATCCCTAAGAATTATAAGGATATATCCCATTTTCCAAACCCTAGTTTTTACATTGTTTACTTCCAATTAAAGTTCTTTTTTATTGAATATTTTGAATAGAAATTGTTACAAACTTCACAAGTGACAATAGCAAGATAGAAAGTGATTGTTGTAAGGTTACAGCTACTTTCTTCCGTTAATCTAAAAATTCATCAATTATATCTCAATGAGATATAAAGTGTTTATATTGACCACTTAACTTAAAATAAGGCACGTCTTTTTTTTAAAATTAAGTAATGAATAAATTTTTAAGTCTTATCTGTTTTTTGGGAATATTTGGTGTTTTATCCGCTCAAGTTACCATGGTTGAAAGAGCAGCACTGCAAGCATTTTATACAGCAACAAATGGTGATACGTGGACCAGCCAAACTGATGCCGATCCTGGGAATGATTGGGATTTCACAGGACCTGTGACCAGCGATTGGTATGGCTTAACCATTGCCGGTGGAAATGTAATTTTTATGGATATGAATCCTACCAATTTAGCGAATTCTGGTAATATTCAATCAGGCTCTATTCCCGATGAATTGGCAGATTTGGAATTTTTAATAATACTGGACCTATCGGCAAGCGGACTTACCGGTCCTCTTCCAGTAAGTATAACAACCATGCCAAGCTTAATTTCCTTGAATGTTTTATATAATGATCTTACTGGGACAATTCCCATCGAAATAACGGATATGACTCAATTAACCGAGTTGTATTTAGGCAATAATAATTTCACAGGAACCATTTATCCTGAGTATGGTGATTTGGTGAACTTGCAATATCTCAACCTCTCCGAAAATAATCTCACCGGAACCATACCAGCAAGCTTAGGAAACTTAACAGCATTAAGGTCATTACGAATTGGAAACAATGCATTAACGGGTAATCTACCAGTCTCTCTGAGAAACTTAACGAACTTGACAGAACTATCAATACAAGCTACATATATTGATGGAAATTTACCGGATGAGTATTCTGAACTTACCAACCTACGAATTCTTGATTTAAGTTCTTACAGTAATACCATTGATGGCGGTCTTACAGGCTCTATTCCAGTCTCATATGGCAATCTGGTAAATTTAACCACTTTAGACCTATGGGGCAATGCACTGACCGGCACTTTACCAGGTTCACTGTCCAATTTGGTTAATATGGAATATTTCAGTGTTGCGAACAATCTAATTTCAGGTACGTTACCTGATAGTTATTCTAGTTAGACCAATATTATTCGATTTGAAGTATTCAATAACGACTTGGAAGGTACTATTCCCGCCAGTTATTCAAATTTTACTCAAATGGAGTATTTTACGGTCAACGACAATAGACTTTCTGGCACTTTGCCTTCTAGTTTTTCGCAATGGACCAGTCTAACAAATTTTAATGTTCACAATAATAATTTAAGTGGAAGTTTACCCCAATCATATGACCAATGGACTAACCTAGCGGTCTTCAATGCATTTAATAATGCCTTTTCCGGAACTATACCACCAACTTATAATCAATGGAATAATCTCAACAATTTTAATGTAAATAATAACCAACTTGAAGGTACAGTTCCTGATTTTACTATAATTTCTGGTTTTACAACAAATCTAAATATAGCAGACAATCGTTTTCAATTTGGGGATTTTGAAAGTGAATTCCCTTTTTATGATGCAAATTTTTCTGGTTTTCGTGATAACCCACAAGCCAAGGTCAATAACATTTTAACTTTAAATGAGAATTTGGGTAATACCGTTACTTTAACCACAACGGTTAGTGGATCTCAAAATCATTATCAATGGTTTAAAAATGGTGTACCAATTGTAGGTGCTCCAGATAGCCCTACACTAGTACTAAATAACATTCAAGCTGCAGATGCTGGGGTTTATCATGCAGAAATAACAAGTGATATTGTAATCGATCTAACTCTTATACGAAATGACATAACCATAGTAGTTAACTGTGTAATGCCAACCGCAGATGACCCTGCAGATGTCAACGCTTGTGCAAGCTACATCTTGCCAGCGCTTTCCGCAGGTAATTCCTATTATACGCAGTCCAACGCAGGAGGTACCCAGTTGAATGCCGGGGATATGATTACCACTTCACAGGTTATTTATGTATATGCAGGCACTAGCGGTTGTTCGGATGAGAACCAATTCGATATTCAGATAGGAACGCCGCCTACAGCAGATGACCCTGCAGATATCAATGCTTGTGCAAATTACACCCTGCCAGCGCTTTCCGCAGGTAATTCCTATTATACGCAGTCCAACGCAGGAGGTACCCAGTTGAATGCCGGGGATATGATTACCACTTCACAGGTTATTTATGTATATGCAGGCACTAGCGGTTGTTCGGATGAGAACCAATTCAATATTCAGATAGGAACGCCGCCTACAGCAGATGACCCTGCAGATGTCAACGCATGTGCAAGTTACACCCTGCCAGCGCTTTCCGCAGGTAATTCCTATTATACCCAGACCAACGCAGGCGGCACACAATTGAATGCCGGGGATATGATTACCACTTCACAGGTTATTTATGTGTATGCAGGCACTAGCGGTTGTTCGGATGAGAACCAATTCGATATTCAGATAGGAACGCCGCCTACAGCAGATGACCCTGCAGATGTCAATGCTTGTGCAAGCTACACCTTGCCCGCGCTTTCAGCAGGTAATTCCTATTATACGCAGACCAACGCAGGAGGCACCCAGTTGAATGCCGGGGATATGATTACTACTTCACAAGTTATTTATGTGTATGCAGGCACTATCGGTTGTTCGGATGAGAACCAATTCGATATTCAGATAGGAACGGCACCTACAGCAGATGACCCTGCCGATGTAAACGAATGTGCAAGCTACACCTTGCCAGCGCTTTCCGCAGGTAATTCCTATTATACGCAGGCCAACGCAGGCGGTACCCAGTTGAATGCCGGGGATATGATTACGACTTCGCAGGTTATTTATGTGTATGCAGGCACTAGCGGTTGTTCGGATGAGAACCAATTCGATATTCAGATCGGTACGCCACCTACAGCAGATGACCCTGCCGATGTCAACGCTTGTGCAAGTTATACTTTGCCCCAACTTTCTACAGGTAATTATTTTACCCAACCAAATGGAACTGGCTCCCAATTATTTCCAGGTGATAATATAAATGTGATACAAACCCTTTACGTTTATTCTGAAAACGAACAATGTTCTGTTGAAAATAGTTTCTCCATAATGATAAGTTCAGAGTTTTGCGAAGATACAGACACTGATCAAAATGCATCTTGCACTATAGATTTTCCAAACTTTTTTACACCTAACAATGACGGTATAAATGACTTTTACGTTCCTATTATTGAAAGTTGTTCCCCTAATGGGAAATTAACTATTTTTGACCGCTATGGAAAATTAATATATCAAACCAATAGATTGGACAATTATTGGAACGGCACTTTTAATGGTAAACCATTACCTTCTTCTGATTTTTGGTATCGTTTTGAAAATTCAGAAAACCAAGAAATAATAAAAGGACATTTCTCACTGTTGCGATAGGTATAACGAATCTTTTTATCCAACTCATATAAATGGTACTTCTTTCGTAATTTTATAGCATGAAATTCAAAGTTGTATCAGAGTTCAAACCCACCGGTGACCAGCCAAATGCCATAAAAGAATTAGTAAAGGGCATAAATGAAAAGGAAAAATACCAGACTTTATTAGGTGTTACAGGGTCAGGTAAAACCTTTACTGTAGCCAATGTTATAGAAAACGTTCAGAAACCAACTCTTCTATTGGCTCACAACAAAACCTTAGCCGCGCAGCTTTATTCTGAATTTAAGCAGTTTTTCCCTGATAATGCCGTGGAGTATTTTGTGTCCTATTATGATTACTACCAACCAGAAGCATATATACCCACTAGCGGTGTATATATTGAAAAGGATCTGTCTATAAACGAGGACATAGAAAAGTTACGTTTAAGCGCTACATCATCCTTATTATCTGGCAGAAGAGATGTTATCGTTATCGCATCCGTATCCTGTCTGTATGGTATTGGTAATCCCATTGAATTTCAGAAAAACGTTATTTCCATTAAAAAAGATCAAGTAATAGCTAGAACTAAGTTAATGCACCAATTGGTGCAATCTCTTTACTCAAGAACTATGGCTGACTTTAAAAATGGAAACTTTAGGGTAAAAGGAGATGTAGTAGATGTTTTCCCTAGTTATGCCGATCACGCTTTTAGAATACATTTCTTTGGGGATGAGATAGAGGAAATCGAGGCGTTTGATCCGTTTAACAATACGATTATAGAAGTTTATGAAAATTTGAACATATACCCTGCTAATATGTTCGTAACCTCTAAAGATGTGCTACAGAATGCCATTCATAACATACAGGATGACCTTGTTAAGCAAATAGATTATTTCAAGGACATTGCAAAACCCTTAGAAGCTAAAAGACTTGAAGAGCGAACCAATTTTGATTTAGAAATGATTCGTGAATTGGGTTATTGTTCAGGTATTGAGAATTATTCAAGATATTTAGATGGTAGGGAACCCGGTACAAGACCCTTCTGTTTGTTGGATTACTTTCCAGATGATTATTTAATGGTGATCGATGAGAGCCATGTGACCATACCACAAGTACATGCCATGTATGGTGGTGACCGTTCACGTAAAATCAATTTAGTGGAATATGGTTTTCGCTTACCCGCCGCAATGGATAACAGACCTTTAAAATTTGAAGAATTTGAAGCATTGCAAAATCAGGTATTGTATGTGAGTGCAACTCCGGCGGATTACGAATTGCAATTGAGTCAAGGTGTTTATGTAGAACAAGTAATTAGACCAACCGGACTTTTAGATCCTATTATAGAAGTAAGACCTAGTTTAAACCAGATCGATGATTTGGTTGAAGAGATACAGGTACGGGTAGAAAAAGACGAACGGACTTTGGTTACAACATTGACCAAAAGAATGGCAGAAGAATTGGCAAAATACCTAGATAGAATTAACATTAGATGTAGATATATTCATAGTGATGTTGACACTTTAGAACGTGTTGAAATCATGCAAGATTTACGAAAAGGTATTTTTGATGTACTGATCGGCGTGAATTTATTACGTGAAGGACTAGACTTACCAGAGGTATCTTTGGTCGTAATATTGGATGCCGATAAAGAAGGATTCCTAAGAAGTAACCGATCGTTAACACAGACTGTTGGTAGAGCTGCAAGAAACCTAAATGGCAAGGCGATCATGTACGCAGATAAGATAACGGAAAGCATGCAAAAAACTATTGACGAGACAGCTTATCGTAGAGAAAAACAGATCAAATACAACACCGATAATAACGTAACTCCAAAAGCATTAAATAAAAGCTTGGACAATGTGCTATCTAAAAATTCCGTGTCTACTTATCACTTCATAAAAGAGGAGTTAAGAGCAGCCGAACCTGATATGGATTATCTAACAAAAGAGCAAATTGAAAAGTTGATCAAGGACAAAAGAAAGGCGATGGAAAAAGCTGCAAAAGAGCTTGATTTTATGCAAGCAGCAAAGTTAAGAGATGAAATAAAGTCCCTAAAAGACCAAGAATAACTCAGAAAAACCCTGTTCTAATAAAAATTTAAAAAATTAATACCAATACTTCAATTCAAAGTACATAAATTACTGGAAAACAAATTCATACACAATATTTTTAGACAAGGCTAAAACAGTTGTTTTTAACTATAAAAGGTAAATTAGAGTCAAATTTCAACAAGTTTTCAATCTCTCTCCGGTGAGCTAACTTCAAGAATATAAATTTTGATTACGCCTTTAACAAGACGACTTTGTCTCGTAAATCAGAGTGTTAATATTACGATTTTATGTTTAGTTTTCAAACTTTAAATTCAACCATTCTTCACTTTCCAAAAACTAAAGATTCGACATTAAATATGTTCCTAATTCTGAAAACCACTTCTTAAAAATACAGTTTAACATTCAAGCTAACCGCCTACCCTATGAACATAAAATTTTAAAAAATATTAAGATGTTGGAAACAACATTTACAATTTAAAAAGAGAAGGTAAATTTGATGTTCAAAAAACCTCATATGAGATAATCTGTATGTTACAAAAAATGAAAACTCCAACACATCAATCACTGAATTTGTAGCCCAAAATTTTAAATAATTTTATGAATAGAGCGTATAAAAAAAGTGCTTTAATTTCTCAAAGCACTTAACTAAACAACTCAAACTAACCTAAAAAACTATTTTAATTCAATCATTCTTTTTGGCTTTGGTAAAGCCTCTTCTTTTTTAGGAAGATTGAATTTTAAAATTCCCCCTTCGTAATTTGCATCGATCTTATCGGTTGCAATTGTATCTGGTAATGTAAACGATTTTTTGAAAGATGAAATACTAAATTCTTTTCTAGTATAATTATCATTCACCTCTTCATTCTCTTTTTTAATTTCAGATGAAATGGTCAATACAGCTTCATCAATTTCAATGGTAAAATCTTCTTTACTTCTACCGGGTACAAAAAGCTCCAAATAATACTCCTTCTCGTTCTCCTTGATATTTACGGCAGGTACAGAATTTCTATTATTCTCTATTCCTCCAAACCAATCTGGCTTAAATATTTCATTCATAAAAGCTGGGAACAAAACGTCATTTCTTTTTACTAAACTCATAACTATATTTTTTTAAATTAATTGATTTTTAAATTCTCTTAGTAATAGACAAAATACATACCAACAGCAAAATACTGTCATTTTGTCTTATTTAACAATATTAATAATGACATTTTGACATTTTTGAAGTAAAGGAGTCTGTAATTTCTTCAAATCAGTCCAGTTTTAAATACCGTTTAAACTAGCTTTATGACATATTTTTGACCATGGACAGACTTCTGAATATTTTTAAACAAATACGCTCTAAAATTGCCTTCTACCCTTCTTTAATAGCCTTAGGCGGTCTTGCTTTGGCATTTCTGTTGATTTATTTGGAATCCATTAATATTTCTTCTTTTCTAATTGATGTTGCTCCCTTTTTGGTTATTGATGACACAGATACCGCAAAAACGATTTTAAGTACTTTAATTGGCGGTTTAATATCTCTAACCGTTTTTAGTTTTTCCATGGTAATGGTACTGCTCAATCAAGCTTCAAGCAATTTCTCGCCAAGAGTGCTACCAGGTATAATCTCTGATCAAAAACATCAAGTAGTGCTTGGACTTTATATTGGCACCATTCTGTACAACATTTTTATTTTGATTTCCATTGAACCCACCGAAAATGAATACCAAACACCAGGGTTCTCTGTACTTATCGGCATTATACTAACAGTTCTGTGTTTAGCCGCCTTCATTTATTTTATTCACCATATTTCCCAAGCCATACAAGTAGGAAACATACTAACTGCAATTCATTCTAGAACTAAAAAAGAGTTAGCGATCATTATAGAAAATCAAGAAGATAAAAATCAAGATTTTCCAAGCACCGATCATTGGGAAAAACATAAAATTACCCAGAGAGGATACTTTTACGGAATACTTAAAGATGACCTAATAGAGCTTTGCCAAGAGAATAACTTAAAAGCAATGATTTCACTACATAAAGGGCAGTTTATAATAGATGGAACTGTAGGTTTCTTAACAGAAAAACCGGTTGAAGACGAACTAAAGAAAAATATTGAAAAAACTTTACTGTTCAGCCATACAGAACTTATTGGTGAAAATTTCATTTATGGTTTTAGACAAATTTCAGAAATAGGTATTAAAGCCATGTCACCAGGTATTAATGATCCTGGCACCGCTTTGAATACCATAGACTACCTTTCCTCATTATTTATTGATTTGTTGCTAAAAAAAGACCATGAATTTCTAACGGACAAAAACGGTGTTAATTTGGTAAGTTTGAACTGTCCAGAATTTTCAGAAATACTATTTAATGTAATGGCTACTTATCGTCAGTACTGCAAACATGATATTACGGTCATGCGAAAATTAATGCATAAACTAAAAACGTTAAAACTACATGTAGTACATTCTGATCAATTGAAAATAATTGAGGCAGAAATTAATCAATTAAGACAAGACGCCATAACTAACATTATGAACAAGAGAGATCTTGAACAATTAGAAGCAGATTACTTTTCTTGGTCCTAATTGTAGTGTGATTTAAAAATAGCAATCAAAATCTCAGGTGGCACAACCTTATTAGGATACTTATGCATTATGGTCAAAACTTGTTGAATTGCCCCTGGCGGCAATCCCATTTTCAAACCAATATCATAAATCTTGTTCACCTCTTCATCATCTTGCTTATCATCAACATTCATTAATAATACCAACCTATGAAACTGCAGAAGCCTATCTGATTGAGATTTGGGTATAACATGCTCCACATTCGTAGTAAAGAGCTTGTCAAACGTTTTCTTAGTAACATTCAATTGCTGCGCTACCGAAAACAAGAAATCATATTCAGATTCCTTAATTTCATTGTTCACTTTAGCGAATGAAATCATTTCTGACAATATACTAAGCTTCTCTTTCTCAGTAGGCATACGAATACTTAATAAATTATATATTAATACTATAACTCAAATTTTAGAGTAAAAGTATAAGCCTCACTCATATACCATATAACTTTATAAATAAACCTGATAATTTAAACAAAGGCACCAACTTTGTTGGCTGTTCAATTGACACTTTTCCACCCACTATCATACGAATAACAACATAAGTATATATCAGGTCACAATTTTATGATAACTTGCAGTCCTTAAATTTGCAGTATGACAAATAATGATATTTTTAAAAAACTAAGAGTTGCCTTAAAATTCAGAGATGACGATATTGTTGAAATTTTACAACTAGTAGACTTTAAAATTTCTAAAAGCGAATTAGGTGCTTTCTTTAGAAAAGAAGATCACCCTAATTACATGGAGTGTGGTGATCAAGTATTACGTAATTTTTTAAATGGATTGGTTATTCATTTACGTGGCACTAAAGATAACCCTAAGATTCCTGGTGAGGTTTTACTAGGTATGGCGACCGCAACATCAAAACCCGCTTCAAAGAATATCGAGAAAAGGGATTTCAAATCCAAGCAAATGAAAAAGGTAGATACCGCAATTAGCAATGTAAAATATAAAAACAAAAAAAGATCTTGATACACCTCTGTATATCAAGATCTTTTTAAAGCAATACCCCTAAAGGTTATGCCTGAATACGCACAGGAATAGTGTATACTTTACCTTCCTCTACATTTGCCAAATTAACTTTTTGATAGTTTAATCTAGCTTTGACAAAACCTTCCATATTGTCAAATTCTGTTTGTACAGATAACACAACGATTTCCCCGTCTGCATTCAATGTAAATCGAACCTGGGCTGTTAAATCGTCATGCTCAACAGAAAAATCGTTTTCCGATAGCATTTCTGAAATCTGTACAGATAATTTTTTTGTAGGGTTTTCATTTACTACATCATTAGCTAATACATTACCTGTTGCAAGTAGCATTGCAGCTACGACTACTAAACTTAATTTTCTCATGACTTTTTGTTTTTTACTTCAGATTTCCTGAAGCTTGATTAATAATTGATTGATGATGAATTACTAAAAAGACGATGATAAAATGATAATGTTACAATTAAACCCACTTTTAACATCTCTTTAATACTAATTTCACAATTACACCCCAAAATTAGAAATTCAAACCAATGAAAAAACAAGTAATTAGAGTCTTAACTATTATTTCATTCCAATAACCTAAACTACAGATTTAGTCCTTTATTCATTACAATAAATTAAAACTGTAAAGACAATAAGTATAAAAGCAGTAGTTCATCTACAAAACTTGAAACAAAAAAAGACCATTCAAAATGAATGGTCTTTTAAAACTTATAAATAAGTTACTTTAAGCCAATACAGCTTTTACCTTATCTGCAGCTTCTTGGAATTGTACAGCAGATTCTACCGCCAACCCTGAATTATCAATAATTTCTTTTGCCAATTCAGCATTTGTACCTTGTAATCTTACAATAATTGGCACTTGCATGGCATCACCCATATTCTTGTATGCATCTACAACACCTTGAGCTACACGATCACAACGAACGATACCACCGAATATGTTGATAAGAATTGCTTTTACATTAGGATCTTTTAAAATAATTCTAAAAGCTTCTTCCACTCTTTTAGCATCAGCCGTACCACCAACATCTAAAAAGTTAGCCGGCTCTCCACCTGCCATTTTAATCAAATCCATTGTAGCCATCGCAAGACCTGCACCGTTTACCATACAACCAACATTACCGTCAAGGTCAACATAGTTTAGTCCTACTTCTCTTGCTTCTACTTCAATAGGATTCTCTTCTCTAAGATCGCGCATTTCCGCATATTGCTTTCTACGGTATAGAGCGTTATCATCAATAGAAACTTTAGCATCAACAGCCATGATCAAATCATCCGATGTCTTTAATACTGGATTGATCTCGAACATGCTAGAATCACTTTCAACATATGCCTTATATAAAGAAGCAACAAATTTTGTCATTTCCTTGAAAGCAGTACCGGACAAACCTAGGTTAAAAGCAATTTTTCTTGCTTGAAATCCTAAAAGACCCGTTGCTGGATCAATTTCCTCTGTAAATATTAAATGTGGAGTACTTTCTGCAACCTCTTCAATATCCATACCCCCTTCGGTAGAATACATGATCATATTCTTACCAGTAGCTCTATTTAATAAAACTGACATATAGAACTCGCTAGTTTCACTCTCGCCTGGGTAATAAACATCTTCAGCAACCAATACTTGATGTACTTTTTTACCTTCTGCAGAAGTTTGCGGAGTAATCAAGTTCATACCAATGATCTGGTTTGCTATCTCTTCTACCTCTTTAAGGTTTTTGGCTAATTTTACACCACCACCTTTACCACGACCACCTGCGTGTACTTGTGCTTTAATAACGTGCCATCCAGTTCCGGTTTCAGCAGTCAATTGCTTTGCAGCCTCAACAGCCTCTTTTGCATTATGGGCAACTATTCCTCTTTGGATGCGCACCCCAAAACTTGCTAATATCTCTTTTCCTTGATATTCGTGAAGGTTCATATATATGGTGAATTTTAATTGTTAAGCAAAAATAGGAAACAGTAGGTAATAATCTAAAAATAGTTGAGATTAATTGAAAGGTTACTTATATAAATGAGGCTTTAAGCTCATAATTTATTTAAAATGTGATTAAAACCCAGTATAAATTGACAACTACATCTCTATATCCTTAAAATCTAAAGGATCAAAATTCTTAAAATGACCATTTAGTTCTATTATTTTTCTTGTTCTTTCAACTTCTGACAATACCGTAATGGTAGATGTTAAATGCAGGCCTATGAAATTTAGCCGATCATTTTCAGTGGGTATTTGCAGTAATTGATACTCCTGATCAAATGACAATCCTATTTTATGCGCCAATGTAAAGCTATTGAATTCTTGCACATTAATAGGTGTATAAGGTACTTCCATAATTTCATATAACTGCTTTATACCATTTATAATGGTCTGCTTTTTTTCATCTGTGGCAACGTAATCGTATTCTATAAGCTTAACAATACCACCAGCGTAAAGTTTATCATCCATAATATTATCAAATGCCAATAACCTAAACACTTGCCTAGCCACACAAACCACGTCCATTTCACCACTTTCATAGGTATTTACAACTTCAACCAACTGCACTTCAACGCCATATTCCATCTTGTTATTAATAAAAACGGGGATACCAAATGTAATAGCCTCATCTCTACAATCATTGATCAATTGCTTATAGCGATCTTCAAAAATATGTAGCGGAACGGTTTCTCCCGGAAAAAAAATGGACTGTAATGGTAATAATGGTAGTTTCATATGGCTAAAAGTACAAAGGTCTTTACGTTGCTCCAAAAGATATAACGCCAATATAATGTTGTAAATATCACAATTTGTTATTTTTAATGTTTTTATGTTATTATTTTTGTACTTATACATCTAGAAAAGTAAATTCGCATAAAAACAGATAGTATGAGAAATGAGGATTTATTGCAGATTGCAAAAACCTATGGTGATCCGGTGTATGTTTATGACTCGGAAAAAATAGTTTCACAATTCAATAGATTGACCAAGGCATTTGGTTCAGTAAAGAAACTGAAGCTTAATTATGCCGCCAAAGCACTATCTAACATTACTATATTAAGATTAATGAACAGTCTTGGTAGTGGCTTAGATACTGTATCTATACAAGAAGTACAACTAGGATTATTAGCTGGTTTTAAACCAGAATCCATCATATTTACCCCAAATGGAGTTTCTCTAGAAGAGATAGAAGAGGCAGCAAAACTAGGTGTTAGAATAAACATTGACAACCTTTCAATTTTAGAACAGTTTGGTAGCAAACATCCAAATATTCCTGTTTGCATTAGAATTAACCCACATGTTATGGCAGGTGGTAATTCCAATATTTCAGTTGGGCACATAGATTCAAAGTTCGGTATCAGCATCCATCAGATTCCGCATTTACTTCGAATAGTAGAATTAACGAAAATGAACATTAACGGTATTCACATGCATACCGGTAGTGACATTTTAGATATTGACGTATTTTTATATGCTTCTGAAATTCTATTTGAAACCGCACGAAATTTCAAAAATTTAGATTTCATTGATTTCGGTAGCGGATTTAAAGTACCTTATAAAGAAGGAGATATTGAAACCAATGTTGAAGAACTTGGTAAAAAATTAAGCAAACGCTTTAATGAATTCTGTAAAGAATACGGTAAAGATTTAACCCTTGCTTTTGAACCTGGCAAGTTTTTGGTGAGTGAAGCAGGTGTTTTCCTTGCTAAAGTAAACGTGGTTAAACAAACCACCTCAACAGTATTTGCAAGCATAGATTCCGGTTTCAATCACTTGATCAGACCAATGCTTTATGGTGCAACACATACTATTAAAAACATATCTAACCCCAAGGGAAGGGAACGCTACTATTCTGTCGTAGGATATATTTGTGAGACAGATACTTTTGCCAGCAACAAAAGAATAAATGAAATTACTGAAGGTGATATTCTATGCTTTAAAAATGCAGGTGCATATTGCTTTACTATGGCAAGTAACTATAACTCTAGATTTAGACCACCAGAAGTTCTTTGGCACAAGGGCAAAGCAATTCTAATACGAGAAAGGGAGAATTTTGATGATTTAATTAGAAACCAAGTAGATGTAAAAGATTTGTTCGCTGTTAAAGAAACGGCAAAAGTGAAATAAAGCAATTATAAATACGTTAGCTTTGGTATAATAGTTGGACTAATCCAATAAAAAAATATGAAAGCGTCTTTTTTATATACTATGAAATCATTTTTGTTCTTAGCCCTTGTCTTAGTTGTAACCATTAGTAATGCACAAGATGTTAAATGGATTTCTTGGGATGTAGCAGCCCAGCTGACCGCTACGGAAGAAAACCCAAAGAAAGTATTCATTGATGTGTATACAGATTGGTGTGGGTGGTGTAAAAAAATGGACAAAGACACCTTTCAAAACCCAGAAGTTGCTGCGTACATGCAGGAAAACTACTATATGGTAAAATTCGATGGGGAAGGAAAAGAACCTATTGAGTATAAAGGTAAGACGTACAAATTTGTACCATCTGGAAGAAAAGGATATCATGAGTTTGCCGCTGCATTAATGCAGGGTCGTCTTAGTTATCCAACAACTATTTTCTTGGATGAAGAATTGAATATGCTTTCACCAGTACCAGGATACCAGAAGCCTGAGCCATTTATGGAAATAGCTCGTTATTTTGGTGATGACATTTATAAAGAAACGGATTGGAAAGCATACGCCGGCCAAGCCGGAAAGTAATATTACTTTTAGTGTAAACAGTACACGTATTTAATCTATTTTTCAATAAAATAACTCTCAATTAGCGTTATAAGTTGTTCAAAAATTGGAAAGCATTTTCCATTAAAGTATTTTCACAACAATATATAACGCTATTTCATGAGAACCCTTATTTACCTAGGTCTTGCACTATCTATATTCTGTTCATGTAAAAATGAACAACATTCCACAACCACTCTAAAAGCTGGTGTATCTGAGGAGATGGCAATGTATAGGTCCTCTCAAATCTCAGATGTTCATTACAATTTAAGTTTTAACATTCCTGCTGAGCTAAAAGAGCCCATACCTTCTCAACTTGAATTAAATTTTAACGTAGAACAACTTCAAGAGCCGGTAATTTTAGACTTCAAGGAAGAAACCTCAAAAATAATATCGATTTCTATAAACGGCAAAAATGCCACAATTCTTCACGAACAGGAGCACATTATACTACCCAAAGAGCATTTAATTACTGGTAAAAACACGGTTACCATTGCGTTTATAGCAGGTGAACTTTCATTAAATAGAAACGAAGATTATCTATACACCCTTCTAGTTCCAGATCGCGCAAGAACATTATTTCCATGTTTTGATCAACCCAATATTAAAGCTAGATATACCTTAAATATAACCGCGCCAAAAGATTGGCAGGTTCTATGTGGCACAAAAGAAATCAATAGCACCTCAAAGGGTGATTATATTGAGCATAACTTTGATACATCAGATCAAATGAGCACGTATTTATTTTCGTTCGTAGCAGGTAAATTTAAATCGGTGAGCAAGAAACCTGGCAATATGGAAATGACCATGTTGTATAGAGAAACCGATACCACTAAAATTCAATACAGTCTAGATTCCATTTTTGATTTACATCAGCAGTCATTATCCTTTTTAGAGGATTACACCTCATACCCTTTTCCTTTTCAAAAAATGGATTACGCGGCAATTCCAGGATTTCAATATGGAGGTATGGAGCATGTAGGAGCTATACAATATAGAGAAAGTTCATTATTCTTGGATGAAGGTGCTACAGCCAATAAAAAATTGAGCAGAGCCAAATTGATCGCCCATGAGACATCTCACATGTGGTTTGGAGATTTAGTCACAATGAACTGGTTTAATGATGTATGGATGAAAGAGGTGTTTGCAAATTTCATGGCAGATAAAATAATGAACCCCGCTTTTCCAAATATAGACCATCAGTTAGCTTTTATGATTACCCATTACCCAAATGCATATGGCGAGGATAGAACTTTAGGTACAAATCCTATTCGGCAAAAATTAGATAATCTTAATAACGCCGGCTCTATGTACGGAAGCATCATCTATAATAAAGCACCTATAATGATGCGCCAATTAGAAACCGTATTAGGCAAAGAAGCTTTTAAAGAAGGAATACAGGAGTATATAGAAACCTTTGCTTTTAAAAATGCCGAATGGGGCGAACTAATTGAAATTCTTGATAAAAAATCGTCAACAGATATTATAGCTTGGAGTTCTATTTGGGTAAATAATTCCAGTAGACCAATATTCAACGATGAAATTACCTACGATGATAATGACAAAATAACCTCATTCACTCTATCACAAACAGCAGAAGACAGTTCTGAACATGTATGGTCACAAGCTTTTGATATATTATTTATATATCCTGACAGCTCTAAAACCCTTAGCGTACAAATGACCGATGCCACATATCAAATAAAGGAAGCGATTGGCTTACCCAAGCCAATTTCGATTGTCTACAACTCAAATGCCGAAGGGTATGGTGTTTTTCCACTGCAAGAGAAAGATCTTGACCTTATACCTACATTAGATGATCAAGTTGCCCGTGGCTATTCCTATATTAATGTTTATGAAAATATGCTGAATGGCACAATTAATCCAAGTGCAGCTATACAACTATTTTCAAAAGGACTGAACACCGAAAAAAATGAGTTGCTCATTAATCTTATTTCCAGATATACAACTTCTGTTTTTTGGAAATATGTTACAGAAGAACAACGTGCTTTTTACCAAGATAAAATTACTGATGATATATGGTCAAAATTACATGAAGAATTACCTGCCAGTATTAAAAAAACACTGTATTCAACCTATGTATCCATGGGTTACGCCAATACATCTTTAGAAAATTTATTCAAAATATGGAGTAAAGAACTAACCATCAAAAATTTAAAGCTCAATGATGATGATTATACTGAATTAGCTATGGACCTAGCTTTATACAATCATCCAAAAAATGAGCAAATCCTTAAAACAGCAGAAGAAGCAATAACCAACACCGACAAACTTAATAGATTTAAGTTTCTACTTCCTTCTATCTCGAATAATTACGAAACGAAAAAGGAATTTTTCGAATCGCTTAAACAAGAAAAAAATAGAGCAAAAGAATCGTGGGTTACAGATGCCATGAACAACTTAAACCATCCTTTACATCAAAAGGAATCTTTACAATATTTAAGGACCAGCCTTGATCTATTGGATGAAATTCAAAAAACCGGCGATATTTTCTTTCCGAAGAGATGGCTAAGCAGTACCATTGGCAATTACACTTCTTTAGAGGCATATGAAATTTTACAAGCCTATTTAGATGCCAATCCAAAGTTAAAACCTTCCTTAAAATCAAAAGTGCTGCAAGCCTCAGATGATTTAAGAAGAGTTCAACTTCTAGAAAAGAATTAGAAATTTCAACGCTGAGAATTCAAGCAAAAAAAGAGGTCTATATGACCTCTTTTTTTTTGCTTTTATTTCTTGAAAATCCCTATCTACTATAATTAGGACTCTCTTTAGTAATGGTTACATCATGTGGGTGGCTTTCATTAATACCACTAGCCGTAATTTTTACGAATCTACCCGTGTCTTGTAATGTTGCTATGTCTTTTGCTCCACAGTACCCCATACCCGCACGTAATCCGCCAACAAATTGATGTATACTTTCATAAAGCTCTCCTTTATAAGGTACACGCCCTACAATACCTTCCGGTACCAATTTTTTGATATCATCTTCCACATCCTGAAAGTATCGATCTTTACTACCTTGTTTCATAGCTTCAACAGAACCCATACCACGGTAAGACTTGAACTTTCTACCTTCATAGATAATGGTTTCACCCGGGGATTCTTTGGTACCTGCTAAAAGCGATCCTAGCATCACCGTATCCGCACCGGCAGCAATAGCCTTTGGAATATCACCTGTATAACGAATACCACCGTCAGCAATGACCGGAACTCCAGAACCTTTAATAGCGGCAGATACTTCTAATACCGCAGAAAATTGAGGAAAACCAACACCTGCAACTACCCTAGTAGTACAAATAGAACCTGGTCCTATACCTACCTTTACGGCATCTGCACCAGCTTCAACCAAATACTTGGCAGCCTCACCTGTTGCTATATTACCTACAATGACATCTAAATTTGGAAACTTCTTCTTTACCGCTTTCAATACTTCAACCACCCCCTTGGTATGACCGTGTGCCGTATCTATAATGACCGCATCTACACCTGCATTTACCAAAGCTTCTGCCCTATCAACAGCATCGCCAGTAACTCCTAATGCCGCAGCTACACGTAAACGCCCATATTGATCTTTATTGGCGATTGGTTTTTGAGTCAACTTTGTAATATCCCTAAAAGTAATTAACCCTAACAGGGTATTATCTTTTGATACTACGGGTAACTTTTCAATTTTATGTTGTTGCAAAATATCTTCCGCTTCGGATAAAGAGGTACCCTCATCTGCGGTAACCAAATTCTTTGAAGTCATAACCTCAGAAATTGGTCTGTCGTTATTTTTTTCGAAACGTAAATCTCTATTGGTAACAATACCCAAAAGTTTTCCATCTGCATCCACAATGGGAATACCACCTATGCTGAACTCTTTCATACTTGCCTTGGCATCTTTCACCGTAGAATCTAATGGCAAGGTAACAGGATCCAAGATCATACCGCTCTCAGCTCTCTTAACCTTTCTTACCTTCATGGCTTGTTGCTCAATAGTCATATTCTTGTGCAAAACACCAATACCACCTTCTTGGGCCATGGCAATTGCCATTCTAGATTCGGTAACCGTATCCATCGCAGCAGAGATGATAGGTACATTGATCGTAATGTTTCGAGTAAATTTTGTCTGAATACTTACTTCTCTTGGAAGCACTTCAGAATAAGCAGGTACTAATAATACGTCATCGTATGTTAGACCTTCTCCTAGAATTTTGTTTTGGTGGGCTTGCATAGCAATTAAGGATTTAATTGCGTGCAAATATAGTGAATAAAGTTGGGATATCTATTTTACACAATACCTTAACAATCACTTCATATTTAGACCCTCTTTTAGTCCGATAAAAAATGGATGCCTTATGTCAATCATTAATTGAATTATAGCTTAAATTGTAAGGTTGCATAAAAGGTTCTAGGCTCTGAAGGTATGATACCCGGACCCGGATATCCAGTTGCCCTTCTGGTAAAATATCTATTGTCCAAAACATTATTTATACCGGTTTCCAACTTCCAATTTTTATAGACATATGATAGAGAAAAATCTAAAATATCATACGCCGGAATTTCCCCTTCTATACCACGTTGATTGTCGTTAACATCTTGCAAAGCATTGGTAGCATCTGTAAACTGACTTGACAAATAGGTATATTGTAAACTACCCAATATATTACCATAGCCAAAATTAAGACCGGTCTTTAAATTTACATCTGGTATAAATTCCACTTTGTTACCTTCTACATTGGTTTCTTCCGAAGACAAATACTCAGAATTGGTCAACGCCAAATTCATGAAATAATTCAGTTTTAACTTATCACTAGCCGAAAAGAAAGTTTCTTTTACGCTCCAATTGGCAAAACTTTCCAAACCATATATAAAAGCGGTACCAATATTACCCCTGAACCTAACTATGCTACCCGTTTCTACTTCTTCTCCCAAGGCATTGGTTTGTGTTTCACTTTTTAAAATCTCACCTAATCTATTATCATACAACAAGCTGAACGCACTTACGTCATAAGACAATACATTTTTATGTCTACCGCGAAAACCTATATCTGCCGTAAAGCCATCTTCATCAGAGATATTTTCATCTACTTGAAAAGAAGGGTTGACCACCCTGATATCGCTAAATGTTACCGACCTATAGTTTTGAGAAAAATTGCCGTAGAACTCAACACTTGAATTCAATTTATAAGTAGCACCCAATCCTAATAACAAGAAAGTTCTATCAAATTCCCTGTTATCTTCCACTTCCTCATTTAAGAGTGGATTACCAGCCAAATCAAGTACAATATTCTTATAACTACCAATACTTTCCGTTTTAATATGTTCTAACCTAAAACCAGGTGTTAAAGTTAATTTAGAACTTATATTAAAGATATTTTCTCCAAAAAAAGCCAAATTAGAATTGGGAAAATTAAATTGAGATTGTCTTTCATAATTGGGAAACTCATCATCTGCAAAGTTAAAATCTGCATTCGCCGCCGATGTCCCCGGACCTTGCCTTTGATCATTGTCTGTCCTATAGATTTTTGACCCGATCAATAATGCAGATTCAGTATCACCTAACTTATATCTTGTTAATAATCTTGCCTCTGCACCCCAGTTTTGAAAATTATCTATCAATAATTCCCTTGGCTCCTCAGGGTCATCTGGTTGTGATACTCTGTTAGTTCGAAAACCAAGTGCACTTCTAGAAGCATCCAATCCAAAAACATTTAAACTAAAATCCGTTTTTGAAGAGAATTTATGATCTAGACGAACTGAAAATAATTTCCAATCTACATCAAACCAGTTTCTTTCCCTATTACTAAACGTAGGATCCTCAATAAATTGAGCATCTGTAAGACCGCCAGGTTGTTTGGCTAAATAATTTAAAAAAGTGGTTTCTACAGTTACCTTGGTTTTGTCCGAAAATTGATAGCCCACATGCGCAAAATAATTTCTACTATTATAATCTGAATTTGGTCTAAAACTATTTCCCTCCTTATAATTGAAATAGGTGTAATAACTGAACTTACCAACTGTACCACTTAAGCTATTAAACGATGTTTTTAGATTGTAAGACCCCAAAGTCTGTCTACTGGTCCACTCTATTTTCTTACTGGAATTTGGCTGCTTAAATTTAAAATTTACCAAGCCTCCAAATTGCGTTCCATACTGTAAAGAAGCTGCCCCCCTAACCACTTGAATTTCTTCTAAAGCTTCTGCCGGTGGTGTATAATAACTTTCTGGGTAGCCTAAAACATCTGCACTAATATCATAGCCGTTCTGTCTTGTATTAAAATTTGCCGTTCTATTGGGATCAAGACCTCTACCACCAATATTCAGTTGTAACCCTGCATCTCCATTATCGTATATATTTAAACCTACGACTTGACTATAAATTTGTCTGGGATTATTAGCCGCCAAATTACCCGTAATACCGTCTAATAAAACAACCTCATTTTTTTTACCGGCGTATATGGCAGTACCATCTACTTTCTTCAACTGTTTTAGGGCAAAAATTTCTTGGCGTTTTTGGGTTATTACCACCTCTGATAAGTTCTGAACCTTCAAAGGATTCATGACAGGGTTGAATTCGATATTGCCATTGATAGTTACATCTTGTTCTATAATTTCAAACTCGTAAGCAAAAACTACAATAGTATAGGTTCCTGCCGTTAAGTTCTCTATTAAAAACGCACCTTCATTATTGGTGATTTCCAAGCGTTCTAATTCTTTGATATACATTTCGGCATCTGGAACAGGATTCCCTTCTACATCTGTAACTTGACCAGAAATAGTGAGTTGACCAAATATTGGAAATGATACTAATAATAAAAGTAAATAACTAAATTCCTTTAATTTCATCTTTAAATGGTGTTATCCAATGCTTATGTAAAAAAGACTCTTTTTGATTTGCCAAATCTATGGTAGGATCAATAAACTCTGTACTTAACCTCCCATTGAGACTAACTTGGCAATTTACGAATACCTGCACATTCTTATGGGCATCTTCCTCAAAATGGTTTTTTAGAAAATGCGCGTATTCCAATATAAAATCTGGCTGAAATGCCATTTGTTTTTCTTGAAACGGAGTAATAAAATCAGTGTTATCCACATAAAACCATCGACCAGATTCTTGGTCCACAATTTTAAATTGGGCGTAGCCAGATTTTTCCATAAGCATAACACGCCATGAAAAACGGTAGCCTTCTTCTGTCCAAAATAATTCTCCCGGATAAAATAGATACCTAAAAGGTATGGCCAGTTGAAGCATAAAAAATAGAACAACTACCATATGCTTCAACCTAAGCTTAAATGATGACCGTTCATTAAAAACTGTTTGATTATTGAATCTAGCACCGTTTATTTTGAATACTTTAGATAAAAGCCTCAATATCTTAAGAAGGACTTTTGCTTCAAAAAATATTAAAGCAGAAACGATCATAACATATGGGAACATACCAATAGGGAACAAGACCCTAGTTAGTACGTGAAAAATGACCACCATTACAAATGCATATGGTCTTGTTTTCTTATATAGCAGTAAAAAAGGGATAGATAGATCGTAAATTGCGCCAGACCAGCTAAATAGAAATTGCACCCATTCTTCTCCTAAAAAACTTCCTATAAAAGGGGTATCGAACTTGGCGGGCAACCAGATTTTTAAGGGCATAGCGTTTAACAACCAATCCGAATTTAATTTCGCCAGTCCGGCGTAGAAATAAACAATACCTAAAAGCAACTTAATACTATTGACTGTCCAACTGGGAACATATTGAAAGCACTTTTTGGGATTTAAATAAGCATCTAGAGAATAGTTTGCGTTAGCTGGCAAAAATATCATTAAGAAGCTCAGAATACTAATAAAGTAATAATGGTTTAAGTATGTTGTTTTATCCATTAGCTCTATATACGTAAAGCTCAAAAAGAAAATGATAATACTTAATTTATAGCGATAACCAAGAGCTACCAAAACTGCCGATAAGCCACAAATCACAAATATAAGGTAGGTATAAACACCTAATGGTTTTACCCATTCAAACCCGTAATAAGAAAAGAAGAACTGTGGTTTAATATAAAGTTTATCGATCCAGCCATAACTCCAAAACCTAACAATACTAAAAAGCATCATCAGACCAAATAAAATACGAAAGACCGCCAAAGGGGCGGTCTCTATAGGAGCTTTTATATATTTAGCTATTAATGATTCCATTAATCACCATCGGCATCAACAAAATCAATACTAATACTCATTGCTGAAACCATATCTACCTTTAACATAGGTACGGCCTTTTGTACTTCATCATAAGCCAATAACATGGAGGTTGGCGGATTGCTGTTCTCAATTTCAGCTCTAAACGCAGAAAGATCAAGCACCATATTTTTTGCCGTATTAAATTGATCATTGATCAAAGTAGACAAATCCTCTCCATTTTTTAAGGTATTCAATGCATCCAGATAAGATGCCAAACTTTCACCTTGAGTACTTGAATTAAAATGATTACCGTTAAAAAAATCTTGAACAGCAGATAAACCTTCTAAAAACAAATCGTTAGAAATAGTAGCTTCATAATATGCCTCAACATTTCTAGGTAAGGTACTTCCGGAAAAAACCCCTAAAGGAATTCCCATTTTACCAGCTCTTAAATACTTTTCATAATAAAAAATATAGTCGTTTACCATACGATCAACAGATGCCGTAGATGATGCTCCGTCATTAGCAACAAATGTATCCCTGTAACCATTTGTCCAATCAGATACCACAGTTTCTGTCAAAGACTGCATATCCATCAAAACATCTTCGGTATATTGTAGGTAAGCCTCTTTATTGTTTTCATTATAGAAAGCAAGTATATCCGCATCGGTATCACCCAAGCCGTTCAATAAGTAATCTAAAGCAGGAAATCCTTTAGCGCTTCTGTTAGAGGATAAGGACAGGTCATAACTTCCATTGACAATAAATCCATCAATCTTCTCATTATCCGTTGGATATATATTCATGTTCAGTTGAAACCCTACAGATTCGGCAGGACCAATTTCAAACATCTCTACATGTTGCCAAGATTTGTATGCGTTCAACCATGATGCACGCAAAGCAATTAAATTAACTTCATTGACATCTGCTTTAAACGTATTGAACGTATTCAATAAATCATCCATATCCGCAGTAAAAGCTTGATATGAAGGGATAATAATATTATCTGCCCAATTGACCAACATGGTACTGCGCTCAAAAGAAACCTCCTCTACCGGATCAACAATTACGCTATCATCGGTTTCACTATCATTGGAACATGCCCATATTAAGGCCAGAACACAAAGAATCCCAATAATCTTTTTCATCTATAATTTTTATTTATTCTAATTAAATGCAAAAATAAAAAAAGCAATTCATTCTAAATAAGATTGAATTGCTTTTTTTATCGACTTTAAACCAAATTATTCTGAAGCCTGCTCCAACGTAAAATTAAACCTAGCCGCAATGTCAGCAGAAATAGCATCCAATGTAGTTGCTTCCACATCCCAAAGTCCGTTTTCTCCGTCATCCATTAAATCTACAAGAAACGCATCAACTTCTTCTTTTGTAAAATAAGGTTCAGTAGAATTGGTTTTTCTTGTAAACTGAAGACTGTATACAAAACCGTAACCTTCAGATAAATCATGAAAAGCCCCACCAAAATCAGGTGTTTCTTGATCTAAACTATTTTTACCTTGTTGTAAATAGTAAACGGCTCTAATACCAATAACTTCAGAAAGTTTCTCCCTAATTATTTCGGCTTGTGCATCCCTAACATCATATTGCTTAGCAACAATTGCAGCTCTACCTAATTTAAATGCTTGAAAAATTTCATCGGCAATGCCGGCAAAATCGTCATCTCCTTCTACTCTCCCAATATATTTATTTAAAAAGCTATCTGCACCTAAATCATCATTAGGATTTGCGGCATCTGCATTTAAACCATACACGTAACCGTAAGCCTCATCCCACTTATGTTCCATATTGGTATAAGCTTCACCTTCAACTACTACATTAGCATCATTATCAGCAACGTTATCACCTTCATCCAACACGGCAGTACTTAAGTAATTATTTACTACTTGATCTATGGTAAGCGCTCCAATTAAACCTTTATTAAAAGCTTGGTTATATTCCAACCCTTGAGCATTAATGTATCTAGTAGAAGAACCGTCTGCTATTTGCCCTGCCGTACCTGCTGCTGCTGCAATTTCCCAGTTTGGGAATACCTCATCTACTTGAGCAGAGATCCAACCATCAAAATCCGCTCTGATCACAGCTTGATCGGTAGCATTAGTTGCAAAGAAATCTGCAGAGGCAGCTGTTTTACTTCTTACACTTTTATCAGATGCATTTAAATCTGCATCTTCAAAATCGTTAGCGCCTTCTTCATGGGCATACATACTTAATATTTGCTCGGAAGTTGAAGTTACATCTGTAAATGCGCTCAAAATTTCGTCACCCATTTTTAATCTCGTAGTCTGACCACCAAAGCTAACCGTACTTTCATTATCTCTTGTAAATGTATAAGAATCTGGATTATCTATTGTAGATTCAATAGGGTCACAATCAACATCAACACATTCTGACAATTCTAATCCGTCATCATCGGAACTACATGAAATAAGTAATAAACTAACAATAGACAATAACAATAATAGGTTCTTTTTCATTTCTCTTTTATTAAGACTTATTTTAAATAATGCGCAAAACTATAACATGTTTTAACATTACACAACCTTATCTATATTAAATCTAAATAAATTTAACTTTTTAATAATGTAGCCAGAAGAAATACTACAAGTAATTAGTGATATTGGGAAAAAAGCTCGGTAGCTTTGTTATATGCCGCTTCAAAAGTCATGGCATTAACGCCGGTAACAACTTTTTGAGAGGTAAAATACGATAACATTTTCTCCGTAGGCATGTTACCGGTTAAATCATCTTTGGCCATAGGACAGCCACCAAAACCTTGGATAGCACCATCAAACCGCTTACAGCCAGATTCATATGCCGCGGCAACTTTTTCATGCCATTTTGAGGGTGTGGTATGCAAGTGCGCACCAAACTCAATATTTGGGTATTTTGGGATTAAGTTGGAAAACAAATAAGAAATAGTTTCTGGATCAGATGACCCCACGGTATCTGACAACGATAATATTTTGGCTCCCATTTTCGCCAGTCTTTCGGTCCATTCACCAACTATTTCAACATTCCAAGGATCACCATAAGGGTTACCAAAACCCATGGATATGTACGTTACCACTTCCTTATTCGCCGCATCGGCAATATTAAATATCTCTTGTAACGTTTCTACAGATTGAGCAATGGTCTTATGGGTATTTCTCATTTGAAAATTCTCGGAGATAGAAAAAGGAAAGCCCAAATAATCAACTTCAGAATGGGTAACAGCGTCTTCCGCACCACGAACATTTGCCACTATGGAAAGCAACTTAGATTTGGTTTTAGACAAATCCAATTTAGACAGAACCTCTGCAGTGTCCACCATTTGCGGAATTGCCTTTGGCGAAACAAAACTCCCAAAATCCAACGTATCAAAACCACAACCTAGTAAAGAGTGTAAATACCTCACCTTTTCATCGGTAGGTATGAACTTCTTAATACCCTGCATAGCATCTCTAGGGCATTCTACTATTTTGATCTTTGAATTAAACATTATGTAAAAATACGAACTCTAAATAAGTAAATCCTATTAATATTTTAATAAAACTAACCTAAAACTAAATAAATCGCAATACCCATAAAAACAATTATCTGAATCCATTTTAAAACAAACCCTGTACGCTTATTGTTAGTTAAGAAGCTAGATATTTGACCAGCCAAAATGGCTATAGCGCCAAACACAAAAGATGAAACCAAAATAAAAAGAACACCCAGTGTATAAAACTGAATTACGTTATTTAAACTATCCGAAAAGAGAAAACCAGGAAAAAAAGCAAGAAAAAAAATGGTCACTTTTGGATTTAGAACGTTCATTATAAAACCCTGTTTGAATAATGATAGTTTACTTTTCTTTTTTTCTTCTCCGGCAATAGAAATAACATCACCGCCTCTATAGACCATAATAGCCAAGTAGACTAAGTAGGCCGCACCAAAAAATTTAATTAATGTAAAAAGAGTGGTGCTATTCTTAATAATTGCCGATACCCCAAATGCCAACAGCGTAGTATGTACCAAACAGCCTGTCATTAAACCTGCAACAACTGCCAAGCCAAATTTTTTACCATTACTAATACTCTGTATTAAAACAAATATATTATCCGGTCCTGGTGATAAAGCCAAAAAAAAAGTAGCCACAGAAAAGGCCATTAAAATTTCGTAGTTCAATAAAATAGTGCCTTGGTTGATATGAAAATACAAATTACCATTATTTACAGCTATTTTTAATAACTTGTTTTAAAATAAAATACTATGAAAATTAAAGTACTTCTATTACTAGTTTGTTTTACATTGGCATTTGATACATATGCCGTTACCGAAGAAAACAATATAACCAACACCATGATTAAAAATGACAGCCTTTTAAGACATGCCGTATTCTTCAAATTCAAAGAAGGCACTACCGCCGAACAGATAAAAAAGGTAGAAGATGCTTTTAGCGCCCTACCTTCAAAAATTGAACAGATCAAAGGTTACGAATGGGGACTTAACAACAGTCCAGAGGGATTAAACAAAGGGTTTACGCATGCATTTTTCCTAACCTTCAAAAGTGAAGAAGATCGTGCTATTTATTTGCCCCACCCAGACCATAAAGCTTTTGGAGCAATACTGACCCCATATTTAGATGATGTCTTTGTACTTGATTATTGGGCAAAATAACATACAACCAATGCTAAAAAAGAAAAGCCCTTGCACACAATGTACAAGGGCTTTTCTTTTTTCAAGAGTTTATTACACCCTTTCTAAAATTGCCTCATTTATAGATTTCACCAAAGCAGGCCCTTCATATACAAAACCAGTCCACAATTGAATTAAATCTGCACCTGCATCTAACTTTTCTATAGCGTCATCTGCGGAATGTATACCACCTACACCGATAATAGGGAATGCTTTGTTGCTTTTTTCTGCAAGAAAACGAATTACCTCTGTACTTCTATCTTTCAAAGGCGCACCACTGAGTCCGCCAGCTTCTTCCGTTATTAACGCATGAGATTTTAAATTTTCCCTAGAAATGGTAGTATTAGTTGCAATAACACCATCAATACTGGTATCACTCACAATATCAATAATATCCAGCAATTGGCTATTGGTTAAATCTGGCGCTATCTTTAATAGAATTGGTTTACGTGCAACATCTTTACGTTTACTTTGCCTAGCGTTCTCCAATTGCAATTCATTGAGCAAAGCCGTTAATGGCTCTTTATCTTGTAATTCTCGTAAACCAGGTGTATTGGGAGAGCTCACGTTAACTACGAAATAGTCTACATGGTCAAAAAGGGCATCAAAACAAATGAGATAATCCTTTATAGCCTCATTATTGGGTGTCACCTTATTTTTACCAATATTACCACCTATAAGAACTTTATGGTTTTTCTTTAAATTTTCGACCGCTTCAAAAACACCATGGTTATTAAATCCCATTCTGTTGATAATTGCTTTATCCGCTTTTAATCGAAATAATCTTTTTTTAGGATTTCCTTCTTGTGGTTTAGGAGTCAATGTACCAATTTCTACAAAGCCAAATCCAAAATCCGATAATTCATTATAAAGCACCGCATTTTTATCAAAACCTGCCGCCAACCCCACTGGGTTCTTAAATTTCAATCCAAACAGTTCACGCTCCAAACGATTGTCCTCTACCGCGAACATGGATTTTATTACGCCCGATAAGCCGATTTTAGAAAAAAACTTAATGCTTGAAAAACTAAGGTAATGAACTTTTTCTGGGTCTAACAGAAACAAAAGAGGTCTAATAAAAAGCCTGTACATGTATATATTTTAGAAGCCGCAAAAATACAAACTGTAAATGAGAAAGTTAAGTAATAGTTTATCAGTTTTTGTCAACAATGCTATCGGCATATACCGTTGGAACAACTACATAAGGTGAACGGTATGCCTGTTTACATAAAGATTGGTACAATTCATATTGTTTGGAGTTGAACAATGTCAACATCCGTTTATCTATCATAGCCTGTACCCTACCCATGCTATCCATTACACTTTTATATTTACCTGCAAGCTGTCTTAATTCTGTTTCGCTACTTTGTGGATGCCTCTCTTTAACATTTTGTAATTCATTATTCAAAACATCGTTTCTATACTTTAATTCTGCACTAAAACTTACCAGTTTTTCATGTTGCATTTCGTTTAACTGAAATATTTCAGAAATAATTGAATCATTGGTAACACCAACCCCTAAAACGCAATCTGCCTGTGAATATACCCTGGCACTTATCAAAATAATTACGGACCATATTATATACCTAAATCTTTTCATGATTACCACTATAGAATCTAACGTTTACCAATTTACAATTTATAAGCTTATTTTTGATAAAACCCTTTTACAATGCAGCATATAATTGACCGTTTTATTAGCTATGTCACTATAGATACGCAAAGCGATTCTTCATCTAATACCACACCAAGCACAAAAAAACAATGGAATCTAGCAAACAAATTAGTTGATGAGTTACGTGCAATAGGATTAACCGATGTCACAATTGATGACAATGCATATATTATGGCAACCCTGCCATCTAATGTAGACCACCAGGTACCTACCATAGGTTTTATTGCGCATTTTGACACATCACCAGACTTTTCTGGCACCAATGTAAAGCCACAGGTAATTGAAAATTATGACGGAAAGGATATTATCTTAAATAAGGAAAAAGATATTGTGCTCTCTTCATCATATTTTGATGATCTCTTACAATACATAGGGCAAACCATTATTACCACAGATGGCACTACACTTTTAGGTGCAGATGATAAAGCAGGTATTACTGAAATAGTAACTGCAATGGAGTATTTGATAAACAATCCGGATATTAAACATGGTCCAATTAGAATAGGATTTACTCCGGATGAAGAAATAGGTAGAGGCGCACACAAATTCGATGTTGAAAAATTTGGTGCAGAATGGGCCTATACGATGGATGGAAGCCAAATTGGCGAATTGGAGTATGAAAACTTTAATGCTGCTGGTGCTAAAATTACCGTTAGTGGCAAAAGTGTGCACCCTGGCTACGCAAAAGGAAAAATGGTTAATGCCCTACTCATTGCAAATTATATTATAAGTGAATTTCCAAAACATGAAATACCACAAGAAACAGACGGCAGAGATGGGTTTTTCCATATACATCATATAAACGGTGAAATTGAGCATGCAACTGTAGAGCTTATCATTAGAGACCATGATCTAAAGCGATTTAATGAGCGTAAGCAGTTAGTACACGATATTGTTAAAAGGTATAACAATGAATATGATAATTGTATTGAACTAGAATTGAAGGATCAATATTTTAATATGAAAGAAAAGGTAGAGCCTGTTTTTCATATTGTAGAAACCGCAAAAAAAGCTATGGAAGATATAGGCATAAAACCTATAATTAAACCAATTAGGGGCGGTACAGATGGTTCACAACTAAGCTACATGGGCTTACCATGCCCTAACATTTTTGCTGGCGGACATAACTTCCATGGAAAATATGAGTACGTACCCGTAGAAAGCATGCAAAAAGCTGTGGAAGTCATTGTACGTATTTGCCAATTAACAGCAAATCAATAACAGTATGGACAGGCAAGAAAAAATAGATAATTTCTACAATGAAGAACACCAATATAAAACTGGTGTAGCTATTTTAAGAAAGCTTGCTTTAGGTTGTAAATTAAAAGAAACATATAAGTGGAGCTTCCCTACGTATACAACACAAGACAAAAATGTTATTGCCATTTGTAAATTTAAGTCGCATTTTGGCATATGGTTCTTTAACGGCGTGTTTTTAAAGGACCCACACAAAGTATTGGAAAATGCGCAAGAAGGAAAAACCAAGGCCATGAGGCATTGGAAGTTTTCTTCTACGTCTGAAATTGATCATAACGTTATAACAGCGTACATTCAAGAAGCTATAGTAAATCAAAAAAAGGGACTGGCATTAAAAGTGGAAAGAAAGCCCAAAACAAAAATTATACTTCCTACCCACCTAGCTATTGCCATTGAACATAATGATGACTTAAAGACTTCCTTTAACAAATTAACCTATTCCAAACAAAAGGATTACGCCGAATATATTGCAACTGCAAAACAAGAAAAAACGAAACTATCTAGATTAGAAAAGATAGTTCCGTTGATATTACATGGCATAGGCCTTAATGATAAATACCGTAGATAGTTCCTTTTATAATTTAGGTAGGTTCCAACCATTATGATAGTTAGCCTTTAAAAACTGGTTTGCTTCTTCATTT
Organism: Maribacter sp. 1_2014MBL_MicDiv; assembly: GCF_001865655.1. Lineage (NCBI taxonomy): Bacteria > Pseudomonadati > Bacteroidota > Flavobacteriia > Flavobacteriales > Flavobacteriaceae > Maribacter > Maribacter sp. 1_2014MBL_MicDiv. The sequence goes on along the minus strand of NZ_CP011318.1, from coordinate 3,155,544 downwards.
TTAAATTTACCGGCCATTGGATCCCAGTAAATTCTATTACCGGTTTTAAACGCTACATTACCCATATGTGAAACCAAAGCGGCATCATAACCTACTTTAATTGGTGCATTTAGTATAGCGTTATCCCTACTTTTTACCGCTTCTATGAAATTCTGGGTATGCAGATCCAACCCATTGAATTCACCTTTGGTATGTGAAACCGCTTCTAGCTTAGGAATACCATCTTTACCCCAGCCCTGAAATTCAGTTTCCGGTATTACTTCCCAGCCACCTCTATCAACAACCAGTGTACCGTTATTACCAATAAACGCTATTCCATGATTTCTTCCATAGTTACCACCGTCAATGCCCGTGGCATGCTCCCAAAGAATAGAGAAGCCGTCATATTCATATACCGTTTGTAAAGTATCTGGAGTTTCAGAGGCATCCGTGGGATAAGCAAATTTACCGCCCAAGGCCATCACAGATTTTGGTGTACCGGCTTTCATACCATACAACGCATAATCCATAAGATGTACGCCCCAATCTGTCATTAAACCACCGGCATAATCCCAAAACCACCTAAAATCGAAATGAAATCTATTTTTATTAAAAGCCCTATCGGGAGCCGGACCCAACCACATTTTATAATCTACCCCCTCAGGAACTGGAGCATCGGCTACTACGGGAACAGGTTTCATCCAACCTTGGTATGCCCATGCTTTTGCCAAGCGTATTTCTCCTAACGCACCAGAATGCACATATTTAATGGCATCTACAAAATGTGGTTGACTACGCTGCCATTGGCCTATTTGCACCATTCTATCCCTAGACTCCACAAAGTCCAACATAATATTGGCTTCTTCAACAGAATTAGCAATTGGCTTCTCACAATAAACATCTTTACCTGCTTGTAATGCATCTGTTAATTGCAGGCAATGCCAATGATCTGGCGTACCAATAATAACGACATCTATATCTTTATTCTCATATAACTTTCTATAATCACTATACCATTTTGGTTTTTTGATTCCCGCCTTTTCAAGATCAGCTGTTCTTTCCCTTAATACATTTTCATCTACATCACACAATGCTATGACATTAATATCACTCATTTTCAAAAAAGAGCTTAAGTCAGAGAAACCCATACCCTTACAGCCTACCAAACCAACATTGATAGTGTCGTTGGCGCCCACCTTCTTACGCATCATTGATAACATCTCCATAGGGAACATAAATGATGCTCCTGTCATTACCAATCCTGCGGTGCCTTTTCTAATAAAATTTCTTCTGTTGTGTAGCATGTTGTTGTTGTTTTAAGTGTAATTAAATATACCACATTTAGGCAAAAAAAAACACCGATGTTTCCATCGGTGTTTTTTATATGAATTCAGAAATTATTATTTTTTTTCTGGAGCATTTAATTTATTGCTCATTTCCATGGATATGGCAGACCTATCAAATTTTAACTTCCCGGCCATTGTTTCCAAAACACAAGAGAAGTCCTTATCATTTAAATCCACTACTTTTCCGTGCAGGCCGCTTTTGGTAATAACACGATCACCACGTTTTAACTCTGCCGAAAATTTCTTTTCATCCTTTTGTCTTTTCATTTGAGGTCTGATCATAAAAAAATATGCGACCACAAAAATCAAAATCATCGGAAGAAACTGCCCTATATCACCCATCTTTGGTATATCTGTAATTTATAATTATTTAACAGGTCCTAATGGAGCTGCTCCTTTTGGATTAACAAAAGCCTTTATTCTCAAAAGCTCAGAACCTTTTTCAGTGTTAGCCGTAACGGTAATAGTCTTAGTAACCTGGTTTTGACCAGATCCGTTAAAGTTCACTTTTAACTCCCCTGTCTCACCTGGTGCAATAGGATCCTTTGGAGGATTAGGAACTGTACAACCACAGCTACTTTTAGCATCTGTAATAATTAATGGAGCGTTACCTGTATTAGTAAATTTAAAAACTGTTTCCTGTGCCGCACCTTGTTCAATTGTACCAAAATCATGCTCTGATTTCTCAAAAGACATTACCGGTACCGCTTTAGCTGCTTCATCTCTTACCGCTGCTTCCGCTACATTATCTGTTTTAATTTTACTTGAAGCATTGTCTTTGCAAGAAGTAAAAGCTACCATTGATACAAGACCAACAATTAGAACTATTTTTTTCATACTATATTAGATTTATCAATTAACTGTAAAATTATAAAATATTTTTATAATAGACCCCTACCCATTTTGTTAAGCTTTCCTTCAGATTTGTATTCTTTAGTAAGCTTATCTAGTATTCCGTTTATGAAAATGCTACTTTTTGGAGTCGAGTATTCTTTGGCAATCTCCAAATACTCATTAATGGTTACTCTTTCCGGGATTGAAGGGAAATGTAACAATTCACAAATTGCCATTTTCAGAAGTATGCTATCTATGCCTGCAATACGATCTTTATCCCAGTTTGGTGTTTTACCATCTATCTCTTTTTCCAATGCATCATTTTTCAACAACGTTCTAGACAATAACTGCATAGCGTAGGTCATGTCTTCATCATCCTTTAAAAGACTCGGTAAAAAGTATGAATCAGGATGAACTTGTTTTACCTTCTTCAAATGTTTTAACAAAAACGTATTAACAATAGGAATGTCATCTACCCAAGTTAACTTATCATCTTCGAAGTAATCATATATTTTTTCGTTGGGGGCAATGATATTTTTGAACAAGGTCAATATCAATTCTTTGTCCGCAGCATAATCGCTTTCTGGTGTAGACATGTATTCCTTATACGTTTCGCTCTCTATAATATCTTTATAAATAAGCTTAACGTACTCTTCATTAAGGTACCAATTATCTAATTTCCTATTTGAAATTTCTTCCTCAAGTGTTTTGTTCTCAAGAATTTGCACCAATAATCTGTTCTGAACAAACTTCTTAGGATTTGGAAATTCCTGCTTACCGTCACTAATATATTTTTTTGCGGAAAGAGAAATTTGTTCTGCCGCCCTTTTTTGTATTTCTACAAAAAGACTTAACCATAACAAGTAGAGCGTATAGGTATTCTCTATGCTTACTTTTAAAAACTTCTCTTGTCTCTGTAATGAATCATCTTTTGATTGAACGAGCGCATATATGCTCTGCATTACCTTAACTCTAATGTGCCTTCTTGTAAGCATTTTAAAGAACTTTTTTAATAAATTGATATTTAAAGCCGCAAAGGTAAGTATCTATTTAAAGGGTCACAACAGCAATCGTATTTATCTTAGCTTATTTATAACATATGGTTTTAGGTCAAAAAACTATCTTTGGCCAAAGAAAACGATAATCTTCTTTTTTTAGCATTGTATGAAAGAACTTAAACACCTAAATAAATACTTTAAAAAATACTGGTTTAAGCTTTTTCTCGGAATAATCATAACCATTATAGCCAGGCTTTTTCAATTGATCATGCCTTCTTACGTGAACAACTCTATTACGGTAGTTGAACAGTATATTAAAACGGAAATTGAAAAATCTACCGCACAGGAACTATTAATGGAATATATTCTAATTATCGTAGGTGCTGCAATACTATCTGGTTTCTTCACTTTTTTAATGCGCCAATTGATCATTAACATTTCTAGATATATTGAGTATGATCTTAAAAACGAAATTTTTTATCATTACCAAAAGCTAAGTCTCAATTTTTATAAGAAAAATAGAACAGGCGATTTAATGAACAGGATCAGTGAAGATGTTAATGAAGTACGTATGTATGCAGGTCCAGCAATTATGTACGGCATACAGACCTTAACATTGTTTGCTTGTCTGATTCCGTTAATGTTTATAAAAGCGCCCACTTTAGCCGCATATACACTATTGCCGTTACCTTTTCTTTCGGTCCTAATTTATCAAATAAGTAAAGTAATTCATAAGCGAAGTACCATTGTACAACAATACCTTTCTACCTTATCTACCTTTACACAAGAAATTTTTTCAGGAGTTTCCGTTATAAAAGCCTACGCATTAGAGCCGCAGACCAATAGTGATCTTACTAAACTTGCCATTGAAGGCAAAGAGAAAAGTGTAAGTCTTGCTAAAGTGAATGCATGGTTTTTTCCATTAATGATACTTTTAATAGGTATTAGTAACATTTTGGTCATTTATATAGGAGGTAAACAATACTTGGCCGGCGAAATTGAAGTAGGACTAATTGCCGAATTTATTTTATACGTAAATATGCTTACTTGGCCAGTGGCCATTGTTGGTTGGTTAACTTCAATAGTGCAAAGGGCAGCCGCAAGTCAAAAGAGGATAAATGAATTTCTAAACCAAGAGTCAGAAATAAAAAATAATCCTGCCAACACCCTTACGGTCAAAGGCAAAATTGAATTTAAAAATGTTGATTTCACATACCAAGATACCAATATTAATGCCATAAAAGACCTGTCGTTCACCATTAACGAGGGTGAAACCACAGCTATTATTGGTAAAACCGGTTCTGGAAAATCTACCATACTTGATTTGGTAGCCCGCTTATATGACACATCTTCTGGAGAGATATTAATAGACGACGAACCTATTAAAAATGTAGACCTTACCAATTTACGAGAATCTATTGGTGCCGTACCCCAAGACGCATTCCTATTTTCAGATAGCATTAAGAACAACATTAAATTTGGTAAGGAGAATGCTACAGACGAGGAAATCATTGACATAGCAAAAGATGCCGTGGTACATGAAAACATAATGGGTTTCTCTAAAAAATATGATACTATCTTAGGAGAAAGAGGTATAACATTAAGTGGCGGACAAAAACAAAGAGTTTCAATTGCCAGGGCCTTAATTAAAAAACCTCAGATTTATTTATTTGATGATTGCTTGTCTGCCGTAGATACGGAAACGGAAGAAGAAATATTGAATAACCTGAAAAAAGCATCTAAGAATAGAACTACATTAATTGTAAGTCATAGAGTTTCTTCTGCCAAAAACGCGGATAAAATTTTGGTTTTAGATGACGGAAGACTTATTCAAGAGGGCACACATCATGAATTAAATTCACAAGAAGGCTATTATAAAGACCTCTACCACAAACAGCTCTCAGAGAAAGAAAGTTAGAAAATTGTTGTCGGATAGCGTTTTTTTTTTCATTTTTGATAGTATAACGACACTAAACATTAGAAATGAGCGAAAGAGATTTATCAGATCAAGAAGAAATTCACTCCAAAGTTTTACGCGCAGGTAGAAGAACTTACTTTTTCGATGTAAGAAGTACAAAGGCTGGGGATTATTATTTAACGATTACAGAAAGTAAGAAATTTACGCATGACGATGGTTCATTCCATTACAAAAAACATAAAATATATTTATACAAAGAAGACTTTGACGCTTTTAAAGAGAACGTTGAAGAGATGATGGATTTTATAATCAACGAAAAAGGGTCTGAAGTAATTTCTGAAAGACACCAAAAAGATTTCAAAAAGGAAGAAATAGAAGAGCCCGTAGAAAAGACAGCTACCAACACTTCTAGCTTTACAGATGTAAGTTTTGAAGATATCTAGGTAAAACAACCCTTAAAAAACAAAACGGCCCTTATGTATAAGGGCCGTTTTTAGTTTATAACTATAAAATTCAGTTTAGCCCTTTTTTAACGAACCATAAATTCAATAATACCAAAACAACCAAAGCCGTTAACGCCACTTTAATAGAAAGTACCATAGACAACCCTACAAATAACAATAAAAGGTAAAGTGGGTATACTAACAAGATAAATGCAAACCTGAACGTACCCATAAATTCCTTCTCCGGAACCTTTGGCATTAACCATTTGTGCCACATTATAATCATCGGAAAATTTAATATGTTAAAAACACTTCTTAACACCGATCTCCCTTTAGCTGCATTGGTTAAATCGCTTGAATTGAAAACTTCATTCGTATAATGCCTAATTTTATTGTTGACCTCTGTAGGATTTAAAAAGTCCACATTTTTTGTATTAAGAAGATTTACCATAGTATCATAATCTTGATCTATTGGTATATGGGTTGTCAATTGTCTCAATTGTAAAGAAACTGCATTTTTAAAATTTCGGCTGGTCATATTTAAATCATTGGCAACGTACATGCTTTTGGCAGATATTGCCTTACCATAATTGATAGCCACTTGATCAGGAAACTGATCGGCATGTTTATAATTCAATCCTACAGGAATTAGCATGATATCAACATCTGGGTATAGCTCAAAAGTTCTTATAAGTATTCTTGTAAAGCCTTTACTTAAAGGTCTCACCCTTCGTCGTAAATTATGATTTGCTTCCGGAAACAAGAGCAGTGCCTCTCCTCTACTCAAAATATCGGCACAAGAGTTGAAAATAGCATCGTTGTTAGAAAGCGTATCTCTACCGTCTCGCATTCTATAAATAGGCAGCATTTGAAAATATGAGAAAATACCCTTTAACAGTTTACCCTTAAACACATCGGAACGCGTTAAAAAGTATGGTTTTCGATTACAGTCGGTAGCAATTAATAATACATCAATCAATGCACTTTGATGATTGGGCAAAAACATCACCGGCTTATCCTTAGGGATATGCTCCAACCCGGATACCACTATTTTTTTATGACATTCATAGAGTCCAGTTTTAATCACCGACTTTACCATTGAATAAATAAATCCGTTCAAGCTATAGTTTCTTTAGCAACCGATTTTCTATTCCAGAAAGCGGCTAATATTAAACCTGAGACTATATGCCAAATACCCCAAAAAGCAGCAAGAAGTGCCATACCACCTAGACCGTCAAAAAAAGTAAATATCAGTAAAAGTCCTAGACCAGAGTTTTGAATTCCCGTTTCTATAGTTATAGAACGTATACTATCCACAGGTAGTTTAAAAAGTTTACCTATACCATAACCTGTTGTAAAAGCCAATAGATTATGGGCTAGAACTATCCAAAATACATATAGAATATAATCCATAAAAATAATCCTATTGTTATAAAGCGCAATGAAAACCAAACCTATAAAAAACACCAAGGAAACAATCTTTAACTTTTTTGCGATTTTCAATGCTAATTCAGGCATTTTGTAATTGATTAACATACCCAGTGCAAGGGGCAAGCCCAACAATAAAAAGACCAATTTGAACATTTCTATAGATGAAATAGAAATTTCATTAATCAGACTTGAACTTGGCTCATATAACATGGACCAAAAATGAAAGTTAAGCGGAGTCATAATTATGGCAAACATAGTAGCCATAGCCGTTAAACTTACAGATAAAGCCGTATTGGCATTAGATAGATATGATATAAAATTAGAAATATTACCACCTGGGCATGCTGCCACCATAAACATACCTAAAGCTATACTGGACAAAGGTTCTATTGCCAGGACCAACAAGAAGGTTATTGCCGGCAATACTAAAAACTGACTGATCAACCCAGCAATTAAAGCTTTTGGCCTTAACCATAAAGGTTTAAAATCTGATACGGATATTTCTAAAGCAACACCGAACATGACCAAACCTAGAACAATGTTCATTACCCAAAGTGAGCCTGAATCAAAGTTAATATGTATGCTATCTAAAATATTCTCAGTCAAAAATTTAGGAAATTTTCAATCCGTTAGGTACTGTCATTTGAGGTTGCAGCAACACTACCGAACTGTTCTCTACAGCTCCCAATATAAGACATTCGCTCATAAAATTAGCTATTTGCTTTTTTGGAAAGTTGACAACAGCTATAACCTGAAGTCCTACGATATCTTCCTTATCATATTTTTCGGTAACTTGAGCCGATGTTTTTTTAACCCCTATTTCAGGTCCAAAATCAATGTCTAATTTGAAAGACGGGTTTCTAGCTTCCGGAAAATCATAGACCGCCGTTACAGTTCCAGTTCGCAAATCAATTTTACTAAAATCTTCCCACGAGATTGTTGTTTCCATTAAGTAAGTCTAAGTTTTTCAATTAAATCTTTGGGCACATTACCTGCATACATACCGTAAGCATCTACCAATAACCCTTTTTCACCAGTACTGGTTTCAATCACATACAATATAGTATTATCATCTGGATTACTCATACCCTCAAAACGATAAAATTTCACCACATCTAGCTCAGTAGCTTTATGAATTTTCTTTTTACTTTTATTTTCTATACCTGCATCGCACAGATTAAAATCTTCTGTATAACCTTCAGCCTGTAAAGCTTCTATTGCAACAGATAATGATACATATGACTTTTCCATGATATTAAAATTTTAAGGATTATGAATTATATAAAGTAAATACAAGCTCCATTAATTTGTTAACTTAGTACATTAAATTTTTAGTTGGTATGGCAAGAACAGAAAGTAATATGTTGGCATTGGGAACCGTAGCGCCAGAATTTAGTTTAATGGACACGGTTAGCGAAAAAACCATGAACCTTCATTCCATGAACGGTGAAGTTGGCACTCTAATCATGTTTATTTGTAATCATTGCCCATTTGTTATCCATGTAAACCCTGAAATAGTTAAAATGGCTAAAGAGTTCCAAAGCAAGGGTATTCAATTTATTGCCATTTCTAGTAATGATGTTGAAAAATATCCAGAGGATGCGCCTCACTTTATGCGAATTAAGGCTAAAGCTGAAAATTATACCTTTCCATATCTTTATGACGAAGATCAGACAGTGGCAAAAGCTTACGATGCCGCCTGTACTCCAGATTTTTTTCTTTTTGACAATGAATTAAAATTGGTCTATAGAGGTCAGTTAGACGACTCTAGACCAGGTAATGGCTCACCACTAACCGGCATTGATTTGAGAAATGCAATGGAAAATCTCATTCACGGAAAAGAAATAAGTGCTATTCAAAAGCCAAGTATAGGCTGTAATATTAAATGGAAATAGGACAAGCTTAATCTTATACATCTATACCGTTGATGAATATCGATATAACATTTCAAGAGTTGACCCCTGCATTGCATGATATTTATATAAAAACAGGTATAACCTCTTACAATCAACACTATAGACACTTATGGCCAAATGGAGATACCACCACCTACATTGAACATAGTTTTACCAAAACAATTTTAGAAGAGGAAGACAACAATAAAAATAGCGCTCTATATTTAATAAAATCAGGTATAGATTACGTAGGTCTTTTAAAGATTACTTTTCATAAAAACATTAAAGGTTTAGAAGCTAAAGATGTGCTTTACCTAGATAAAATTTATATTCTTAAAGAATTTGCCGGTAAAGGTGCAGGTAACAAAAGCCTTAAGTTTGTTGAAAGCATAGCCAAAAAACTTTCTAAAAAAGCAATCTTTTTGGAATCAATGCAGAAGGGACCTGCCTTACCATTCTATCTTAAGAATGATTTTGACATCGTTGCTGAAAGCAGGGTACCCTTCAAAAATGTCATAGAGGAAGAAAAGCCAATGTTTCTTCTAAAAAAGATGATTTAATCCGCTACCACCCCATTCTGTCGGCTAAACTTTTAATATGCGCAAAGTGATGGTTACTATGCCAAGCATATTTTCCAATATTCTCCGCTACAGATACATTTACATTACCATCTGGATGAATATAGCTATTGTCCATATCTTCAGGTGTTAACCTCTTTAACAGGTACACCAATTTAGCGTGAAGGACCGTTAAATAAGAAAGAGATAAAGAAATAGGGGCAGTTCTGGCATCGATCAAATTACTCCATTCCTTTTCCTGATATACTTTGATCAAAGGTCTGTTCTCCGTTAAGGCCCATTTAAAACGTGTGTAGCTATGATGATGACTATCTGCCATATGGTGTACTACTTGACGAACTGTCCACCCCCCTTCTCGGTAGGGAGTATCCAATTGTGTTTCAGAAAAATTATCTACTAGTGCAGACAGACGTTTTGGTAAGGTTTCCAATACCTCTATCCATTTACTTAAATCTTCATTTGTGATGTTCTCCGGACACTCAAAGCGCCCGATGGGGTATTTTAATTTATCAAGTTCTTCCATACCCTAAAAGTAAAAATTTTAATAGACTTTTAACCCGAAAACTTTAGTCACGGACATTTAATCTACTAATTTTATAGGATAAATTTAAACATCTAAAAATATACCATTATGGCAACAATACGTTTAGGCGATAAAGCTCCAAATTTCACGGCAGATAGTTCTATGGGAACAATTAATTTATATGACTACCTTGGTGACAGTTGGGGTATATTATTTTCTCACCCTGCAGATTTCACCCCAGTTTGTACTACCGAATTAGGCACTGCTGCTAAATTCAAAGATGAATTCGACAAAAGGAACGTTAAAATGATCGCGCTTAGTGTTGATGGTGCTGCATCTCATGCAGAATGGATCAAAGACATTAACGAAGTACAGAACACTGTGGTGAATTTCCCAATAATTGCAGATGAGGACAAAAAAGTTTCTGATCTATATGATATGATCCACCCAAATGCGGATAACAATCTTACCGTACGTTCTGTATTCATCATTGCACCGGACAAGACCGTAAAATTAACGTTGACCTACCCAGCATCAACTGGTCGTAACTTTTATGAACTTCTAAGGGTAATAGATTCATTGCAACTAACAGCATATCACAAGGTAGCAACACCAGCAAACTGGGAACAAGGTAAAGAGGTAGTTGTAAGTCCAGCTATAAGTACTGCCGATGCAAAAGATATATTTTCAAAGGGAGTAACAGAGATCAAACCCTATTTAAGAATGACTCCAGACCCTACTGCATAGGCATAAAAACAAGTTCATTCTCAATACATTAGACGTCAATTATTAACCTTAAGATAACCTGTAAGAATTTAAGTAGTTAAACAAAAAAAAACTATCTTCGCACTTTAATTAATATTTAATTTTTCTATTATGAGTAAAGGAACAGTAAAATTCTTCAATGACTCCAAAGGTTACGGATTTATCACTGAAGATGGTTCAAACGAAGATCATTTTGTACACATTTCTGGCTTAATCGATGAAGTTCGAGAAGGTGATGTTGTGGAATTTGAACTACAACAAGGTAAAAAAGGATTAAACGCCGTTAATGTGAAAGTAATTGACTAGGTAACGATTTAACTTTTTTATAGTATGAAACCCGAACTTATTAGTTCGGGTTTTTTTTATTCTTTTTTTTTTAGATCCTACGCAACCTTTTAGGTAAATACATATCTATTGAATAAACAAGTCTGGTTCCCCTACCTTATACATGTATTTATGACCACATTTTTGACCGTATTTTTAGTTCTGATGATTATTAACATCATTTTACTTTTAGGTAGTTTCGTTACTAGAAAAAAGTAGATTACTAGAACAAAAAAAACACCCATAATTAAAAATTATAGGTGTTTCATTATTTTTTAAGGCTTAGGTAATTAACCTACCTTCATTAACTCTACATCAAAAATCAATGTAGCATTAGGAGGTATTACCCCACCTGCACCGGCAGAACCATATGCCAAGTCTGAAGGAATAACAAATCGTGCCTTATCACCCACTTGTAATAAGGAGATACCCTCATCCCAGCCTGGTATTACTTGACCAATTCCTAATTGAAAATCAATTGGGGAATTACGCTTATAAGAAGAATCAAAAACTTGACCGTTTAATAGTGATCCTTCATAATGTACAGACACTTTTTCTCCTTTTACCGCTTTGGCGCCATCACCTTTCTGAATCATTTTATAACGAAGACCAGATGCCGTAGATTCAAAACCTGCCGCAACCTTATCTAGTTCAGCTTCTTGCTTTGCCTTTTCTGCCGCCAATCTTGCTTCACCAGATGCATTGAAATCTTCAAAGGCCTTTAATGCATTCCACTTTTCAGCTTCATCACCTACCCTAACAATTTCTAAAGATTCAATTACATCATTTTGAGCAATTGCATCCACTACTTCTTGTCCAGCTGCTACATGACCAAATACAGTATGCTTGTTATCTAACCAAGGTGTTGGCACATGTGTAATAAAAAACTGGCTTCCATTGGTTCCAGGACCTGCATTAGCCATAGAAAGAACCCCTGGAGTGTCATGTTTTAATTCGGGATGGAACTCATCATCAAATTTATATCCTGCATCACCTGTACCGGTACCTTGAGGACAACCACCCTGAATCATAAAATCCGGAATAACCCTATGAAATTTTAAACCGTTGTAGTATGGCTCACCTTTAGCTTTAGCACTATTTTCTTTATCACCTTCTGCCAAAGCAACAAAATTACCTACGGTACCAGGTGTTTTATCATAAGTTAACTTAACTAGTATTTCGCCTTTACTTGTATTGAACTTGGCGTAAATTCCTTCTTCCATTATTGTATTTTTTAGTAAACCGCAAAGGTAAAGAATTTTAACGGTTTGTACCTTTGACGATCATTTTTGAAATTTACACTTTCCTTAATTTCACAAGCCCTAACCTAAAACTAAAAGCCATAAGCGTCTACCAAATAAACTAAGCTTGCCATTGTTGCCGCACCCAACTGTAGTTCTCGTCTATTTACATGTTCAAAAGTGTCGTTTTCTGCATGATGATGATCAAAATAACGTTGAGAATCAGGTCTTAGACCTGCCATTACCAGACCATCTTTTTTTAGAGGTCCTATATCTGCACCAGCAAAACCTTTTTCAAAATAATGTACAAGATAAGGTTCAAACAAATTTTTCCATTTCAAGACCTTTTCAAAATTCTCTTGAGAGCTATCAAAAGTAAAACCTCTAGGAGTAAACCCACCCGAATCACTTTCTAAAGCAAAAATGTGTTTTTCATTATTTGAGATAGCAACCTCAGCATATTTATTACCGCCTCGCAATCCGTTTTCCTCATTCATAAAAAGAACGACCCTAACAGTACGTTTTGGTTTGTATCCTGTTTTTTTGAAAAGATTTAAAACCTCCATACTTTGTACACAGCCAGCACCATCATCATGGGAACCGTCACCTAAGTCCCACGAGTCTAAATGACCGCCTACGACAATAATTTCCTCTGGCTTTTCAGAACCTTTTATTTCTGCAATTACATTATAAGATTCTACATCCTTGAACTGTTTACAATTCTGTTTGAAGTAGAAATTAATTTCCGGATTCAATTTTAAGGAAGTACTCAACAATTCCGCTGCATTGGTACTGATAGCTGCAGCAGGAATTCTCTCTGACTCTGGCTGATCACCATAGGTCATAGACCCCGTATGCGGAAAATCATCCAACCTTAAGTTCATTGAACGTACGATAACCCCCAATGCTCCGTATTTGGATGCCTCCAATGCCCCGGCATATCTCTGATCCACACAATTGGAATACGCTGTAAACGTATTAATTTCAGTAGCGTCCATTGGTCTGTTGAAAAAAACGATTTTTCCTTCAATTTTATCCTTGCCCAAGGTCGTTAACTGCTCAACACCCTCGACTTCAATAATATTGGCTTTTATTCCCTTTGGCGGGGTTGCCACCGAGCCACCCAATGCACAAATGGCAACATTTGTAGTTATACCCGGTGTTGTTTCAAAATAAGCAAATTCTGGAGTTCCTCTAACCCATTTTGGCACCAAGACAGGTTGCAACCACACCCGATCAACACCTAAAGAATCTAACTGAGACTTTGTATAACCAACCCCTTGCTGAGCTTGCACGGACCCGGACAATCTACCTCCAATTTGGTTAGACAAATAATTTAACCACTCATAACCTTTACCTTCGGTAAGTGCTAAATCATACATTTTTTTGATCTGTACCTCATCTTTACTCTGTGATTTACCCACAGCTATAAAAGCGATCATACATATTAGAGCTAGCTTACTGCTCACTTTGTAATTGTTCTTCATAGCTGTCTAAATTAGCCATTATTTTTTCGCTCAACATAGGCTCTTTAATATCTTTGTATTTTTTTAACGATTGCAATAAAATATTTGCAACAATTACACGGGTTGCCTTTTTATTATCCGCAGGAACTGCAAACCATGGTGCGTGATCATGGGTAGTTTTACTTATAGCCTCTTCATAGCACTTTTGGTACACAGACCACAATTTACGTTCCTTTAAGTCTCCGGGAGAAAACTTCCAATGTTTTTCCTTGATAGCAAGTCTTCTTAATAAACGCTGTCTTTGCTCTTCTTTTGAAAGATTTAGAAAAAACTTAAATATCAATGTACCGTTTTCAGCTAAATGTCTTTCAAAATCATTAATTTGCTCAAACCTTTTATCCCAAAACTTTTGATCAATGTCTTCTACGGTATGTATACCGGGAATATGTTCATTTAAAATATACTCTGGGTGTACCCTAGTGACAAGAACATTTTCATAATGGGTTCTATTGAAAACGCCAAATTTGCCCTTTGCAGGCAAGACCAAGTAATGTCTCCACAAGTAATTATGACTTAATTCCAATTCAGTAGGCACCTTAAAACTATGAACCTCTACGCCACTTACGTTAAAGTCTTTGAACACCTCACGAATAAGGCTATCTTTCCCTGCTGTATCCATACCTTGTAGGCATACTAAAATACTATACTTACCATGTGCGTAAATAGTATCTTGAAACTCCCCAAGCTCTCTTCTAACTTTATATAAGTCTTTTTTTAACTCTTTATCAGATTTACCAAAATCTTCAAATGTCTCATTTTCAGATATTTTAAAATCTTTAGTTGCTTTATATTTCTCTATATTTATATTATTCATACTGAAATATAAAATATTAAACCTACGAATACTAATAATTTAGAAAACTGTTAAAACTGATTTTACAGCTTTCCGTTTAACGTGATTGAACGGTATTGTATCGAAAATAATATTTTCAATAGGGTATAGCATATAAATTTATGCCTGTAAGGTCCCAACTCTTACACCCAAAAACACCTACTTATGAAGAAAAATATCATTTTTTTCTACACTATTGTTCTATTCTCCTTTCCCACATTTGCCAACAATGTGGAATGTGAGTATGCCAATTCAAACATGGGTTATGCAAAATCCCAAATAACTGCCGCCCTACAAACACAAGACATCAGCCAAGCTAGATTTTACGCCTACAAGGCTTTGAATGCTTTGGAAAAATCTAAAGAACAGCTGAATATTTGCGGTTGTAAATTTGCTAAAACCAGTATGTACGAGAATATAGAAGTACTTACCCTAGCAACAAGGTCAACAACTCTAGAAGGCACTATTAGCTACTTAAATGAATCTATAGAACTGACCAATAACACTATTATGGTATTGGAATCTCACGATACGCATGACAGCATGTATTCCAACAATGAATTATCTGTAAATACGACTACATCTACTTCAAATACCAGCATTAAAAAAACACCAGAAAAAGGTAAAAGCCTTTTTGAAACTATAGACATCTCTTTAGAGAAATACAGACTCTCACTTAACAAGGTAGTTGAAAGTGTAAATTGTAAAGAGGCTACCGCATTTGCTACTAGAATTTATGAGGAATGCGAAGCTCAATTATTAAAACCTAATATTACAGAAGGAAGTAAATATTACAATTTACGTACCAAAGAGATAACCCAAGACGCTTTGAACAGAATTGGTAATTGCTCTGCCGCTAAATAAAAGGTTATTTACTAGCGAACAATTTTACATCATCTTCTGAAACTTGTTGACCACCAAGAATTATTAGGCGTTCAACTACATTTCTAAGTTCACGAATGTTCCCGGTCCAATCATAGGCCTTAAGTAAATCAATAGCTTTACTAGAGAAGGTTTTACCTGCCATACCTTGCTCTTCAGCTATTTTCTTAGAGAAATGTTCTATTAACAAGGGTATATCATCTCTTCTATCATTTAAACTAGGCACTTGAATCAATATCACTGCTAGTCTATGATATAGATCTTCTCTAAAATTACCCTCTTCAATCTCCTTTTTCAAGTCTTTATTCGTTGCCGCCACTACACGAACATCTACTTTTATATCCTTATCCGTACCTACACGAGAGATTTTACTTTCTTGAAGTGCCCTTAACACTTTGGCTTGAGCGGACAAACTCATATCACCAATTTCATCTAGGAAAATAGTTCCCTTATTGGCAGCCTCAAACTTACCTGCCCTATCTTTAACAGCAGATGTAAAAGCACCTTTTACATGTCCAAAAAGCTCACTTTCAATTAATTCTGATGGTATTGCAGCACAATTAACTTCAATAAAAGGTGATGAACTCCTGGCGCTTTTCTCATGTAACCAATGAGCTACAAGCTCTTTACCCGTACCATTTGAACCTGTAATAAGAACACGCGCATCAGTAGGCGCAACTTTTTCAATGATCTCTTTTATAATGTTTATCTCATTACTTTCACCGATCATCTCATAATTCTTACTCACCTTTTTCTTTAGGTTTTTATTCTCAACGACCAAAACCTTACGATCCAAGGCATTTCTTACGGTGGTAAGCAATCTATTTAAATCCGGTGGTTTTGAGATATAGTCAAAAGCACCTAACCTCATAGTATTTACGGCAGTATCTAAATCTCCATGTCCAGAAATCATAATGAACGGAATTTCCGGTTTTATCTTTCTAGCCGCTTCCAATACTTCTACACCATCCATTTTTGGCATTTTAATATCGCAAAGCACCAAATCATAGTCGTTGTTCTTTATAGTTTCCAATCCTTTTAATCCGTCTTCGGCCTCCTCTACTGAATAAGAGTCGCTTTCTTCAGATAAAATTTTAACCAACACCCTTCTAATTGCCGCTTCATCCTCTATTACTAATATTTTTGACATAACTGCTTTTTAAATTCCTATTCTAATTCCTGTTCTAAAGTAAAGTCCGGCTGCATCGTTCAACGTGAAAATATCTTCTCTTTCTTCGTTTCTTAATGCACTATTCTGATAAATAGATCTACCACCTATAAAGTAGACGGACATATCTTTAGTTATTTTATACTGATAACCTAATGTCAATAATAATGCCGTTGAAGACACATCAGTAGATAAATTGTTACCAGACAATAAAATATCGTTTTGAATATTGACATAATATCCATCTAAAAATACTTCGGTTTGAAAAAAATGACCTTTCTTGGTAAAATATTTCATCCCTGATTTTGGTGCTCCCAATACATAAGACCAATTGGGGTGGAACCTTTTTTCATAATACACAAAAGGCAACGGAACGTCTATAGGAGAAGTGCCATTATATGAAATTCCTAAAACCAACATATATGGCTTTTCTACATCCTTTACGTTTTTATATGCCCCAACCGTGTAGTTCATGTTAAAGTCATCTTCTTGTAGTTCTTCAACAAAATTAGATGACCACCTTGGTGTTACAACACCTATTAGATTCCACTTTTCACTTAATTTATATAAATAAGCAAAATTTACATCCAACACGTGGAACTTGCTTAAATCGCCAGCATCCGGAAATAAATCATCCGGAACCTCAAAATTATATCTGTTATATTCAGCCCCCAACACTACGTAATCTTTTTTATCACGGACCGCAAAGGGAACGTTGAGCACCAATTTTATACGTGAAGTCTCTACCTCACCGCTATTTTCCGGCATCAACATATACTCTAACCTTAACACATCTGGCGTTTGAGAATAAAAGGGCTCAACAACAAACATCATTAAAAACAGAATTACCAGGCAAGCATACTTATGCTTTATCATCACTATTTGTATTTGATACATTGCTGTGTTGAAAAGGTGCCTGTTGATACAAATGAATATCTCTTTGCGGAAAAGGAATAGAAATATTATGCTTTCTGAATTCAGCATCTATTTTATACCTTACTTCACTCTTTATTTTGGGATCTGTAAAGCTATCGGTAATGTAAAAATTAACAGCAAAAACTAGCGCCGAATCACCAAAATCTTCAAAAATAACAAATGGTTTTGGGCTTTTTAATATGCTTCTTTGCCCTTTGATAACATCCAATAATATTTTTTTCACTAAATCAATATCACTACCGTAAGCTACACCAACACGTACCAACTCTCGTGTAGTTTTATGGTTTTGAGTATAGTTGTACACTATATCACTAATAAATTTGTGATTGGGAATTATGATCACCTTATCATCTCTGGTAATTGCCCTTGTGGTGCGCAATTTAATTTCAAATACCTTACCGACTTTATTGTCAATTTCAATGATATCCCCAACTCTTAAAGACTTGTCTACAATGATAAAAATACCACCAATAATATCCTGAAAAATTTCTTGTAAAGCCAGTCCAAGTCCGACGAATAACGCAGCGGATGCCGTAATTAAAATGGTAATATCTATACCTGCAGCGCTCATGGTAAAAAGAATCACTACAACGTAGACCAGATATTTAATAAACTTGAAAATACTGATAAACTTCAGCTTATCATCCATTTCCATTTTTCTGGTAAAAAATCTACGAATTGCTTGTAAAACCGTACTAGTAAGTAAAAAAGCTACCGTAAGCAATAACAGAAGACCTACAGTAATATGTATGGATTTTTCACCATCACCAAATTGATAGCCTAGGTCCAAGAATTTTTTAATGGTTCCCCAAACATCATCTTCTATTATTTCCTTTATTTTCTCTGTACCCTCCTGCATTATGACGAGTATTTAAGCCATTTATACAATTCTTTATAAGTAGGTTTTTTACCGTACATTAAAATTCCCACTCGGTAAATTTTTGCAGCCACCCAAACAATACCTATAAATGTACCTATTAAAATTAAAATAGATGTAATCAATTGCCATAACGGTACACCACCCTCACCTATACCCCAAGGCAAACGCATTAACATAACAATTGGCGAGGTTAACGGAAAAAGAGAAAAAGCAACGGCTATTGGGCCGTTAGGATTACTGAAAACCGAAAAGAAGCCAACGTAAATAGCTAGCATTAACGGAAGTATTACCGGGAAAATGAATTGCTGTGTATCGGTCTCATTATCTACCGCAGCGCCAATTGCTGCATAGATAGAACTATAAATTAAATAACCCAGAACAAAATAAATTATAAAAAACACTAGCATTGCTATGATCGGAATCTCAAAAATTTCTTGGGCATATAACTGTACATTTTGTGTAAGGGCATCTACATCTACATTTGCCCCGTTCACCATACCTGGAGCAACACCACCACCTTTGGTTAAGCTCGCAGGATCAATATCAAAAATAGCCAAACCAACTATCAATAATATTCCGCCAGAGATAATCCAAATTCCAAATTGCGTAATACCCGCTAACGAGGTACCAATTATTTTACCCATCATTAAATGAAAAGGTTTCACTGATGAAATAATGACCTCAATTATTCTACTGGTTTTTTCCTCAATAACGCTGCGCATAACAAACCCACCATATATAATAATGAACATCATTATAAGGTAACCGAACGCCCCACCTATTATGGCCTTTATCTCATTGATACCTTTTACGTTCTGTGTACCATCAAAAGTTTCAATATTGATGGCATAATCGCGATCCATTTCAGCATATTCTTTGGGAGACACACCCAACTCACGCAATCTTTCTTGCCTTAATCTGCTATTAATGGAAGATTCTAATTTTTCTAGTATGGTAGAGCTAGGAGCATCTTGGCTATAAAAAAAAGCTCTTTTTGCCACCTTCTCCAAACTAGATTCGTTAGGCAAATAAATAAGACCGTAAAAACCCAAACTTAATGTAGAGTCTTTTGCCTGTGCTAGTGAGATGTTGTTAAAGTTGATGTATGATGTAGCTTCTGATGTTACAAATTCATTTGCAAAATATTCGCTCTCGTTCAATACACCTATTACCTTTTTATCATTGTCATTTAATTGCGTTAAATATGCAATCAACAATATCATACCTACCATTAGAAAAGGGCTCAAAAAGGTCATAACCACAAAAGACTTATTGCGAACTTTGGCTATGTATTCTCTTTTAATAATTAGAGGTAATTTATTCATGAGCGATATTTTTGTTTTGAATAGTTTTAATAAAAATATCGTTTGCAGAAGGTATCGTCTCCTTAAACTCATTAACATTTGCCCTTGACCCTAGAAATGATAGAATCTCCCTAGACTCATTTGAAGGTAATTGCACCTCTAAATTCAACTGATTTTCCAGAACATTATATTGATGGTCAAGAATCTGAAATTTACTTTTCATCTCGTTCATCAACAATTCTTGATTATCCGTTTGCAAACCAATTTTAAAAATATTGTTTTTATATGCTTTTTTAATATCGGATAATTTACCGTCAAGTATTTTTTCGGATTTATGAATTAAGGCAATATGCTCACATAATTCTTCTACAGATTCCATTCTATGTGTTGAAAATATAATAGAAGTACCTTTATCCTTTAAGCTTAGGATTTGCTCTTTAATGATATTGGCGTTGATAGGGTCAAAGCCACTAAAAGGCTCGTCAAAAATCAATAATTTGGGCTCATGAAGTACCGTAACAACAAATTGAATTTTTTGGGCCATACCCTTAGAAAGCTCCTGAATCTTTTTGTTCCACCAATCACCTATCTCCAGTCTTTCAAACCAATACTTAAGCCGCTTTTTTGCCTCAGCTTTTGACAGTCCCTTTAATTGAGCTAAATACAATGCCTGCTCGCCAACCTTCATACTCTTGTACAGTCCTCGCTCTTCGGGCAGATACCCAATCTGTGCAATATGCTCGATTTTTAACAGCTCGCCGTCAAAATATACCTTACCCTGGTCAGGAAAAGTAATCTGATTAATAATACGTATCAATGTAGTCTTACCAGCACCATTTGGCCCCAATAAACCGTAAATACTATTCTTAGGAATTTCTAGGGAAACGTTTTTTAATGCCGTATGGCTCCCAAACTGTTTGGTGACATCATTAGCTACCAAAATGTGACTCATGTACTCAATTTCTACAAAGATATTGAATTGTTTTGACCTGCTATACTCTTTATGATTCCTTTATACCAAACCAATTACAGTAGAGATAAGCATAAAACGAAGTGCCCTAAAAAGCAAAACCCACCCTTAATAAATCAAGGATGGGAAAAAAATTGCTATGAAAAAGAAAATTAATATTGGTCGCCCAATATTATCTCAAATATACGTTTTTTATTTAATAACCAAATATTTAGAAATTAAGAGAACATATCTTTCACTTTTTCAAAAAATGACTTATCAGATTTCTCCGGTCTAGGCTCAAAATTATCATTGCCTTGCATTTTTTCAAAGAACTCTTTTTGCTCTTTATTCAATTCTTTAGGTGTCCACACATTAACATGAACCAATATATCACCAGCTCCATATCCGTTTAAGCTAGTAATACCTTTACCTCGTAATCTCAATATTTTACCTGATTGTATTCCTGGCTCTAATTTAATACGAACCTTTCCACCAACTGAATCTATTTCTTTAGATGTACCTAAAACCGCATCAGAGATGCTTACATAAAGATCATAATGCAAATTATCACCTTCTCTTTTTAATGTACTATGCTCTTGTGTTTCTATAGCCACTAACAGGTCTCCCGGCACCCCGTTACCAGGAGCATCGTTACCTTTGTTAGGAACCTTCAACTGCATACCTTCTTCTACACCTGCCGGAATATTAATAGATACTGTTTCTTCAACTACCTTTAATCCCTGTGCATCGGCATCACCAGGTTTACCATCCAAAATCTGTCCACTACCGCCACAAGTACTACAAACTGCAGCTGTTTGCATTCTACCAAGTATGGTATTTTGAATTTTGGTCACCTGACCTCTTCCATTACACGTAGAACATGTTTTGTAAGTAACACCTTCTGCCTGTACTTTTCTCTTTACTTTAACTTTCTTCTCAACACCATTGGCAACTTCTTCCAAGGTCAAGGAAACCCTAATACGGAGGTTACTCCCTTTTACCCTTCTTTGACCGCCACCGCCGCCAAATCCACCAAAGCCGCCGCCACCAAAAGCACCACCGAAAATATCACCAAATTGGCTGAAGATATCATCCATATTCATGCCGCCACCGCCAAAACCGCCGGCACCACCTTCAAAAGCTGCATGACCAAATTGATCATAACGCGCTTTCTTATCTGCATCGCTAAGCACTTCATAAGCTTCGGCAGATTTTTTAAACTTCTCTTCGGCAGAACTGTCACCAGGATTTTTATCCGGGTGATACTGTAATGCTTTTTTACGATAAGCTTTCTTTATCTCTGCAGCAGTAGCGTTTTTACTAATGCCCAATACTTCATAATAATCTTCCTTCATTCCAATTATTTAATTTCCTACTACTACTTTTGGATGCCTAATAATACGGTCACCTAACTTAAACCCTTTTTCGATGACGTCAATAACCTTTCCTTTCATCTTTTTGTCCGGAGCAGGTATTTGAGTAATGGCCTCATGAATCTCTGCATCAAAAACATCACCTGCATTAACTTCAACCATCTCTAAACCTTTAGCTTTCAAGGTCTCTCTAAACTTGACATTTATTAACTCTACTCCTTTGAAAACCTCTTTATCGTCAGATTTAGCCAACTCTTTCATAGCTCTATCAAAATCATCCAACACAGGTAATAATGAAACTATGACTTCTTGACCTGCCGTTTTAAAAAGCTCCATACGTTCTTTAGAAGTACGTCTTTTATAATTTTCAAATTCAGCAAACAATCTTAAAAACTTATCCTTTTCTTTTGCAAGTTCTTCACTTAGCGTCTCTTCAACAGACTTTTCTTCCTCTACATTTTCCTTTTCATCTCCTGCCTTTTGTTCTTGTGTTTCGCCCTCTAAAAGCTCATCTTCCAAGAATTCTTCGTCCAAAGTGTTTTCTTTATCACTCATAATTAATTGTAATTTAAATCGCTGTTTAAAAGCAGGCAAAAGTACTGCCAATTCTTTAAAAATGTCAAAATGTCACAAAAGAATAAAAAAAAATCCGCCAAAAGCGGATTATCTATCTAGGTAAGAAACTATTTTATTTAAGAAACAAATTGCTTTGTCACATTACTTTTATCATCTACACACTTAGTACCACTATCATATATTGCACCTAGCGCTTGACATATATTCACATAATTAAACACAAAACCTTCTTCTTCAATTTTTTTACTACTAACCCGCTGACTAGCGAATAATATATACGCCATTTTACCTAACACGGTGTACATTACAAACTTGGGCACATTTGGCATAAACAAAGGTTGATCCAAAGCCTTTGCTATTTCTTTGATCATCTTGGCATTGGTCACCGGGTTGGGTGCCACTCCGTTATATACACCCTTTAACCTATACTTTATAATATGTATAAAAATACCTGCCAAATCTGCAATATGAATCCAAGACTGCCACTGCTCTCCTGTTCCAAATGCCGAACCCACATAATATTTAACCGGTTTTGCCATTTCTGGCAATGCACCGCCATCTTTAGACAACACCAAACCAATTCTAACTTTAGCAACCGTTAGTCCAAGAGATTTAAATTCGTTCGCCTTTTTCTCCCAAAGGCTAACCACTTCTCCTAAAAAACTATCATCAACATTAGTATTATCTTCCGTATAATAATGACTTAAAGAATCTTGATAAATACCTATAGCGGATGCGGACACCAAGAATTTTACCGTATGGCCTTCACGCTCCAATAATGTTTTCCTAAGAAGTTCTAAGGTATTGACCCTACTGTCAATAATTTCTTTCTTATAACTATTTGTCCACCTTTTAGAGATACTTGACCCTGCTAAATTGATAATGGCAGAAACACCATCTAAGCAGTTGGCATCTATTTCACCTGTAGTAGGATCCCAGAAATAGCCCTGATAGTTTTGTTTTGAAACAATTTTATTTTTTCGAGTAGTTAGGTAATTAACGGCATAACCTTTTTCATGGCATTGAGATACCAACTCGCTACCTACTAAACCCGTTGCACCTGTAATCAATACTTTCATGGAATAAAGATATTGCTTTTGATGCTCGCTGATATGCAATTTAATTTCGATTTAACATAAATGCAGAACCTATTGAATTTAAAGGCGTTAAAGTTTTACTAACACCATATAAATTATTGTTTTTTTGCCCTTAACATTTCTCTTTTACCGGGAGGTCCAGGTAACCTTTCTACCAAAAAACCAACTTCAAGCATGGCTCTTCTTACACTGCCTTTTGCTGCATATGTAACCAAATAGCCACCACTTTTCATTGCTTTGAACATAATTTCAAAGATTTCAACCGTCCACAATTCCGGTTGCACCCTAGCTCCAAATGCATCAAAATAAACCAAATCAAAAGCATTGCTTTTACTAATATCCTTGAAGAATTTTTGTTCCTTTATTAGCCTGAAGTCTGCGGTTACCTCAACCAACTTTTCCCATGGAGATGTGTGCATTGTAGCAAATTCATCTTTCAAGGAATTTGATTTCAACTGCTCTAAATAGTTTAGCTGACCAAGTTCATCTTTAGAAACAGGATACGCCTCTACACCAGTATAATTAATCTTTAGGTTTCTTTTTTTGAATTCAATTAAAGTAATCAGTGCATTTAAACCGGTACCAAATCCAATTTCCAAAATATCTACCGTTGTATTTTCAAATAAGTCTAATCCAGAGTGTATAAATACATGATAAGCCTCTTGAATAGCACCGTGTTTTGAATGATACTGTTCTTGCCAATCTTTTATTTGAATGGTCGTAGAACCATCAGCCGTTGTAATAATTTCCCTTTTCAATTAATTTGGAACTAATACTCCAGAAGCCTCAAAACTGTAAGTTCTTTTTGGAGATGTTATTTGTGCTATCTCTTGAGCCGTTTTTCCGCCATCTTTAGCATAATGTTTTTGATCATCAACACTCATTTCCTCAACGAATGCCAAACCATTCAATACCACTTCTTTTTCTAAAATATCGGCTGGCATAAAAAAACCGTAATCTTTAAAACGTACCATAGCTTGGTTTCCATCAGCTAGCTCAACGGTCATCCAACAGCCTTTAACTTTGCACACTTCTTTTACCTTGGTTTTAAATTGTAGCTGTATAGAATCTGAAACAGGCATGGTGGCAAATTGCCTTATAACTTCATCTTTTTCACTCAATGTAGTGACAGTAAACTCTTCACCGTAAAACTTTGATGAAGTATTTGCATCATTTTGTTGGCCAAAACATGAAAAAATGCCAAATAAAAAGACAAGTAATATGTTAAATCCTTTCATAAATCTCAAAAATGTTGATATCCCTGCAAAACTGATCAATTTTAAATAAAAAAAGAAGTGCTACTATGGATATTTGTTTAATTTTAATCAACTAAAGTTACGTATTTCATGAGTATTGAAACGAAAGATATCATAGTAGAAAAAGTTAAAACTTCAAAAATTGACCAAGTTGATTTTGACAATTTAACCTTTGGTTCTGTATTTACTGACCATATGTTGGTCTGCACATATAAGAACGGAGCATGGGAAACACCTACAATAACTCCATACCAACCTATAACACTTGACCCTTCTTCTAAAATTTTCCATTACGGACAATCTATATTCGAAGGTATGAAAGCATATAAGGACAAAAATGACGATGTCTTTTTATTTAGACCGTTAGACAACTTTAAACGCTTAAATATTTCTGCAGAGAGAATGTGCATACCGCAGATTCCCGAAGACTATTTCATGGAAGGTTTAACTACACTGTTAAACTTGGATAAAGAATTTATACCAACAAAAGAAGGAGGTTCTTTATACATTAGACCTTTTATGTTCGCTTCTGGCAACGGATTTCATGCTTCACCTGCAAATGAATATAAGTTTATTATTGCCTGTGCTCCTTCTGGGGCATATTTTTCAGGTAAAGTAAAAGTTCTTATCGAAGAAAAATATTCAAGATCAGCTAATGGAGGTGTTGGTTTCGCAAAAGCAGGTGGAAACTATGCAGGGCAATTTTACCCAACCCAATTGGCCATTGAAAAAGGATACAATCAGGTAATCTGGACAGATGACACCACTCACGAATATATAGAAGAGGCTGGTGCAATGAATATTTTCATTAGAATAAACGACACTTTATTGACCGCACCTACAAGTGATCGTATTTTAGATGGTATAACAAGAAAGAGTATTTTAGAAATTGCCAAAGACCAAGGTATAAAGACCGAGGTAAGAAAAATTACTGTAAAAGAAGTTGTTGAAGCAGCTAAAGACGGTTCATTAAAAGAAATGTTCGGTGCAGGTACTGCTGCAGTAATATCACCAATTGCTGGATTTGGTTTTAGAGATACAGATTATGATCTCCCAGAATTAGATAATAGTTATGGTCAGCAATTAAAGAAAATCATTACTGATATCCAGTACAACAAGTCTGAGGACAAGTTTGGATGGCGCTTTAAAGTGAAAGCTTAAAAAATTAATTCATAATAAAAAGGGGGCAAATTGCCCCCTTTTTTATTTACTCAATATTTCATTAATATTAGGTTTAAAATAGTTAGGGCCTTTTAAAACCTTACCATCTTCCCGGTAAATTGGCTTACCATCTTCACCCAACTTACTCATATTACTACGCTGTATTTCATTGAACACCTCTTCAATTTTGTATTGCATGCCATGTTCTAGAATTGTACCACACAATATGTACAACATATCTCCTAGAGCGTCGGCAACTTCTACCAAATCATTATTTTGGGCAGCCTCTAAATACTCCTTATTCTCTTCGTCCATTAAATTAAAGCGCAACATATTCTTGGCTGGTCCTAAATCAGCAATCATTTCCTCAGAAACACCTAGACCAAAAGAATTATGAAATTCCTTTACTGCATTGATTTTGTTTTTCATTTTTATTTTACCGTTTTAGGTTAGCTTTGCGTAAAAATATAAAATATGTTTAGCACCGGACAAATCATTTTTGCAATCGCTTTTGCCGTGGTTTTTACGATCATAATCATTATTTCTTACAAAAAAGACCTTGATTTTCATCGTAAAAATTTTAAAGGTGTTAAATGGATTGGCATATCCTTTGCACTTTTCTTGATTTTACTACTATTTATAAAGTTTTTCCTAAAGGAATAGTTAATTTTTTTCCTACACCACAAAAATTAACGTTTTCACAACAAAACGGTCAATATCCTCGTTTAATATACCAAATACCGTAATTTTGCGTTATTCATCTATAAAGGTGTAATAAATTATGATGACATTTCTTACAATTTTTTTAGTATTAGTAGGTATTAACGTTGCCTTGGTCGTAGTTAGCTTAATAAGTGTTTCTCAAAAAACGAAAACTTCTTCTCAAAAGCTATCCAAACAACCAACTTCTGTTATTTACCCATTAGATTTACTTACAACCAGCTACAAGAAAGCCGTTTAGTTTTTACCTTTATAAGGTATGAAACAATTTATACTGGTTTTTTTAGGTGGGGGGTTCGGTAGTATATTAAGATATATTATATCTAAAAACCTTAACGCCTACTATTCAAATTTCTATTTAGGTACTTTTCTTGTCAACGTAATTGGTTGTCTAATAATAGGTATACTTATAGGACTCTCCTTAAAGAACAATTACATTTCTGAAAATCAGACTTTATTATTAGCCACCGGATTTTGCGGAGGCTTTACCACTTTCTCTACATTTGCTTTAGAAAGCAATATCCTTTTAAAAGAATCTCCTCTACTTCAAACTTCATTATATATGGGGTTAAGTGTCGTTATTGGTGTCTTAGCCATCTCATTAGGTCTTTGGATTTGCAAAATGTTATAGAATTAACATTCACTAAGCACTATTTTATTTTTGTTCATTTTTTTAGGTATTTGCTCATTTTTTAAACAATCGTTAGATAATCTCTCGTTTTTCTGACGATTATTCTACACACAGGTTAATTTTATCAATTCCATTTCTAGATATCGTCAAAATATTTAACCATAAATAACATTACCCTAAAATTTATAGGGTATATATTAAGATACTCGTAAAAATTACGCATGAACCCCTAATATTTTTAGGGTAACAATGTTTTTAACATATATTTGGCAATATCAAAAACTTATTCAAATGAAAAAAATCGAGGCAATTATTAGAAAATCAAAGTTTGACGATGTCAAAGAAGCGTTGCACAGTATTGAAGTAAATTTCTTCAGTTACTGGGATGTAACAGGTGTAGGTAATGAAAAAGAAGGTCACGTTTACCGTGGTATCTCTTACAGTACTACTGATATACAACGCAGGTACCTAACCATTGTAGTATCAGATGACTTTCTAGAAAAAACAGTTAATAAAATACTAGAGGCAGCTTACTCCGGTAATGTAGGTGACGGTAAAATATTTGTATCTGAAGTCCTTCAAGCATATAGAATAAGAACCAAAGAAGACGGTTTAGCCGGTATTAACTAAATAAAATAACTAACTAAAAAACTAAACGAAATGGACGCAGGATTATTTACAGCAAATAACGTATGGATGATGTTGGCTACCGCATTGGTATTCTTCATGCATACAGGTTTTGCCTTTTTAGAAATTGGCTTAACAAGACAAAAGAACACAATCAACATATTATTTAAGAATATCTTCATTATTACAGGTGGTTTACTTCTTTATTATGCATGGGGATTCAACTTAATGTACCCAGGCTTTGAAGACGGAGATATGGGCTTATTAAAATTTGCAGGTTTTGGTATTGATGCCCCTGAAGGCGGTATGACACCTGACTATGCAGATGGCGGCTACACATGGTGGACAGATTTTCTTTTCCAAGGAATGTTCGCAGCAACAGCGGCTACTATTGTATCTGGTGCAGTAGCAGAACGTATGAAAATTGGAGCTTTCATGATATTTACAGTAATCTATGTTGGTTTGGTATACCCTATAGTAGGTGCTTGGAAATGGGGAGGCGGATTCCTGGATTCATGGGGATTCTATGATTTTGCAGGTTCTACTTTAGTACACTCAGTAGGTGGATGGGCAGCTTTAGTTGCAATATACCTTTTAGGTTCTAGAATTGGAAAATTCGGTAAAGATGGTAAGCCAAACGCTATACCGGGTCACAGCATACCAATGGCTACCGCAGGTGTATTGATATTATGGTTAGGATGGTTTGGGTTTAACGGCGGTTCAGTATTATCCGCAGATCCAGAATTGACATCTTTAGTATTGGTTACTACAAGTTTGGCTGCAGCCGCTGGTGGATTTGGAGCAATGATCACCTCTACTATTCTTTATAAGAACTTGGATTTAACTATGTTCTTAAACGGTATTCTTGGTGGATTGGTAGGTATTACCGCAGGAGCGGATTTAATGTCACCAAATGAAGCTGTAATCATTGGATTCATTGCCGGTATTATCATTGTAGGTGGTGTTGCCTTGGTAGACAAATTAAAATTAGATGACCCTGTAGGTGCTGTAGCAGTTCACTTGATCTGTGGTATCTGGGGAACATTGGTTGTAGGTATCTTCGGTAGCATGGCTAGTGGAGCTCAGTTCATGACACAATTATACGGTGTATTGATCGTAGGTGGGTTCTGTATAGTTACCTCTGGTATTATTTTAGGAGTACTTAAAGCAACTATTGGTCTTAGAGTTTCTAAAGAAGAAGAAGTTGAAGGTTTAGATCTTCATGAGCACGGAATGGATGCTTATGCTGATTTCAGAATGAACCAACACTAAAAAAATACGGAGCGTTTTGCAGAACGCTCCGTTACATAACCTTTTCAATAAATAAATTTCTCAAAATTAATTCATCCCATTTGGGATTAAATCAAAACTTATGAAAACGATTATAAATACAAAGTACGTAAAAAATATTTTCGCATCAGGTCTTATGCTTTTTGCAGCTGCAGGTGTAGTAGCTCAAGAAGAGGAAGAGAAAAAAATAAGCATTAGTGGTTCTGTAGATGCTTATTACCAAACAAATTTAAGTGCTTCTGATGCTACCCCTCAATCATTCGGTAGCTCATTTGCCAACGAATTAGGGTTTGCATTGGGTATGGCCAATATAGTTGCCGCTTACGAAGGCGAAAAAACCGGTGTAGTTGCAGATGTTGTATTTGGCCCTAGAGGCGAAGATGCTGTGGGTGGTTATAACCTAAATCAATTATATGCTTACTGGAATGTATCTGATGCTACTACATTAACAATGGGTAGATTTAATACATACTTAGGATACGAAGTAATTTCTCCGGTAGGTAACTTTAACTACAGCACATCTTACTTGTTCTCTAGCGGACCTTTTTCTCATGTAGGTTTAAAGGCTGATTTTGCTTTATCTGATGATTTCAGTTTAATGTTAGCTATTATGAACGTAACTGATACCAACAATAACTTAACTGGCGCATATTCTGCTGGAGCTCAATTGGGTTATTCAGGTCAGTACCTTAACTTCTACTACGATGGTGGTGAGGCTTTAGGTTTTGAAATTGATTATACAGGTGGTTTTGATCTTTCAGAAGATTTCTTCTTAGGGATAAATGCAGCATATGCTGATAACGATGGTGCAGGATTCTCAGGTGTAGCACTATACCCACAATACGCTACATCAGACGACTTCTCTATAGGTTTAAGAGGTGAATATTTCGCAATTGATTTAGATGACCCAGCTATAGATAACCCTAACGTATTAGGATTAACTTTAACAGGGAGCTATACAGTAGAGAACTTAACCATTAAACCAGAAATCAGATTAGATTCTTGGGGTAGTGATGTTGAGCCTTACTTTGATGCAGACGGCGCAGCTTCTAAAAGCTTATCTTCTTTCTTAGTAGCAGCCGTATACTCTTTCTAAGTTGTTGATATAATTAATGGTTGATTTTATAGTTTAAGTTTTAAAACCTCGGCAATACCTGCCGAGGTTTTTTATTTTCCCATTAATGCTCAAAGGCTTTCACCCCTACTTTAATTTCTGTATCCAAATTATTGACCTTAGGAACAATTGGACAACTAAATTTTTTATTATAAGCGCAATAAGGATTATAGGCTTTATTGAAGTTCAAAATTATCTTATTGCCCTTTGGTATTCTTAAATCTAAATACCTACCACCGCCATACGTTTCTTCTCCGTTTGTATTATCTGTAAAAGGCAAAAACAAATAATCTTCATATTCGGCTTGCGTTATTAGCTCCGGCGATTGATAAATTTCCAATTTATGATCTTTTCCATTCAAGGTAAATTTAGCAATACCGTAAACCACCTCCGTTGATTCTCTACCTGTTGTTGTTGGCATTGAAAATGGTAAAGCTTCTGGCGTTCTTACAAGCTCCGCTTCTACTATGTAGTTGGTATCTGGCTCAAAAAACTCTAAAGACTCAAAATCAATTCTAAACCTATCGGGCAACGGTGAAGATTCAGGGTTTTTGAACTCAGCGTTCAGCTCTTCTTGAAACAGCAAAATATCAGCTAGCTTATCTGACTTTGTTATTGATTCAATGTTAGGTTTGGCATCATGATACTTTTTTTCTTGTCCGCAAGAAACCATTACACACAAAATCAATACTGCAATACTTATTCTCATATCCATTCATTTACATTTCAAAAATACAATATATTCATTGTAAGTTTTTCACATATAATCGTACTTTAGAAATCGAAAACAATTCATATGAAACTTAAATACCTTCTTATTCTTTTACCATTTATACTAGTTAGCTGCAATCAAAAGAAAGCTAAAAAAGAAACCACAGTGGTTAAAGAAACAAGACAATTACCAAAGCTAGAACCCAGTAATTATAATGTTGCTTTTCTAATAATGAACGGAACGTTCAATACTGAATTTACAGCCCCATTCGATATATTTCAACATACAAAATTTAGAGAAGGCA
Organism: Maribacter sp. 1_2014MBL_MicDiv; assembly: GCF_001865655.1. Lineage (NCBI taxonomy): Bacteria > Pseudomonadati > Bacteroidota > Flavobacteriia > Flavobacteriales > Flavobacteriaceae > Maribacter > Maribacter sp. 1_2014MBL_MicDiv. The sequence continues at coordinate 3,123,928 of NZ_CP011318.1, read as the reverse complement.
TAAAGGCCATGAACACATTTACCGTAGCAAATACTTTAGAACCCATAACCACTTTTGAAGGTGTTCGCATTTTACCCGATTTTGACTACACTAAAGATGATTTACCTAAAATAGATATATTGGTAGTACCTAGTGCGGAACATTCTATGGATAGAGACTTAAAAGATGAAGTCATGATCAACTTTATTAATCAAATAGACAAGAGCGCACTATATATGACCAGTCATTGTGACGGCGCCTTTCCCTTGGCAAAAGCTGGTATTTTAGATTCGGTAGCTTCAACAACTTTTCCCAGTGATATTGAAAATTACAAAGCCATGTTTCCTAATTTAGACATAAAGGACAATGTATTATTTGTTCATGACGGAAAATACATTACTTCTGCAGGAGGCGCAAAAAGTTTTGAAGCCGCTTTATATTTATGTGAAATACTGTACGGAAAAGATATTGCCAAATCATTGGCAAAAGGTCTGGTCATAGATTGGAAATTGGAAGATGTACCTCACATTACCGTTCAATAACATCATATCTGGCACCTTTTAAATATTTTTCAACCATTTCATTGAATTCCGGCATAATCCTGAACAATGCAGTGTGTTCCAAAGAATATAACCCGCTTTTATCCGTATAACCATTTTTAAGCAACTCTTCTAAGTAAAATAAGGCTGTACCGTAATCTTCCATTTTTGAACTAATTGAGATTACCTCTAAGTAAGCATTATAATCTTTTGGCGAAGTAATGGTCTTTAACATGTGTAATAAATTTAGTGCTTCATAATCTACCACATCTTCAGCTTCAATAAAATCAATATTATCTGATACCAGAGCATTAATATACCCTCTTAACCTACTTGACATTTGCCGCTCATATAAATTAGAACTTTTATCCAATTTATTTAATTCTTGCATTTGATAATTCCACCACCCAAGATTTGCATAATTATAGGTGATAATATCTTCTTCCAAATAGTAGTTATAATCTTCTTTGGTAAAAGATTCCTTCAAAAAATAACTGTTTTGACTTCTATTCGCCTGTCTATAATTAGAACTTGTTCTTAAAGTTTTCTGCGTAGCTTTTAGCGTATCTAAATCTACTAATGGATTGAAAATCTTTTCCATATCTAACAATTGATATGTAGCTAAAAGAGGTTTTTGTTTGGAAATGTTGGAATTTGCCAAAGTCAAGAATCGATCATACGAAGAAGCCACCAAACTGCTATCCTTTTCCAAATGGCCTTTTGCCATACTAGTAAGCGTCAACATTCTAAATGCATTTGCAATTAAGTCACCTTCTGGCAGCATACGGTCTCCATCAAAGACTATTAATTCATTAGGAAACTTTAATTTATTTAGCAATTCCCTGCTATTCAACATCTCGGTAAAATTATAATCCTCCCTATTCACAAGCCCTACGAACTGAAAAGGTTGCTTTGGATTTAAAATCTCAACATTACCAACCGACGCACCGATAGAAATTACTCCATTGATATTACGTACAAATGTTGGCAAAATTGAAGCGAACATTGCACTACTACCAAAACCTGCAGTATACATACGATTTTTAGCTAAAGGGATGGTACTGATCACTGAATTGAACATTCTATTCGCAATTAAAACATTTTCAGAAATGGAAAGCGAATCACTTATATTATCTGAACTAGCCAAAACATAGCCTTCTTGCTCAGCTGCACCCAGCAACATTGAAACGGCAGCCTTACCCTTACCCTTTAAATCCATTACAAAGGCAACTGGCCAGGCTTTATTTACCTCAAAATTTGAAGGCAAATAGAGAGAGAAGGTTTCATTGACCGAATCATTAACAACTAAATTTTCTGAAATAGCACCTCTTAAAAGCCTTAATTCTTGAGAAAATATTGCCGTAGAGGTTAAAACGAACGTAAGAAGTAGTAATTTTTTCATTATTTAATTTCTATCAAAAATCTAGCCAAAATATCTTAGAACCATTAATCACCAACCAATTTACCAATGATCACCAATTCCAAAATTAAATATCCATTAATAAATTAATAAAAGAGATTAAGATATTTATCATTTAACTTTATGCATTGGGGCATTAGAAATTACTTGAGAAAGAACAATATGAGTCCTTGTTTCACCATACTGTATTAATTGGTCGATAAACTTTTCTAGGTGAAACTGATCTTTTAAAACAACTTCCATAACAATATTTTCGTTTCCGGTAATTCTGTAGCAATTAATAACCTCTTGCAAAGTAGGTACAACAGCTAAAAAAGGCTTCAATTTCCCCATAAATGCCCTTAAGGTTATAATCGCCTTTAATTGATGTCCGGTTAACGCGTGAGACACTGTAGCCTTATATCCATGTATGATACCAAGGTCCTCCATCTTCTTTACGCGCTCCGCCACTGCCGGTGCCGTGAGCCCAACCGTACGACCAATATTTGCAAATGATTCCCTTGCATTATCCTGCAATTGTTTTAGTATTTTCCAATTAAGCTCGTCTATCTTTGGATTCAAAAGAATATAGTTTTAATTATTTATTATCAAAGGTAAATTTACAAATTACATTTAAAATCGATAGAAAATAATCAAATAACTAACGTAATTTTATATAACACTAACAATACCCCACACAATGGCATATAGAAGTTTAAAACATTTGCCTATTTATAGAAAAGCACTGGAACTCTGCACCATGAGTAGAGAGATTGCGTCATATGTATCTTTCAACAAAGATTTGGTGCGCCTTTATGAATCAAAAAGCTTAAGAGACATCATGGCTAATTCTATTTTGACAGATGCCATTCTCATACCTCAAAAAATTGCACAAGTTGAATATTCTAATTGCAATAATGAACGTAAAGAAACCATTTCTTACATAAATATCATTATAAGAAACATCAACTCTTACTGTATGGGATTAGAAAAACATGGAGTAAAGGAGACTGAGTACATCAATCTATTAAGAAAAGAGATCAAAAGTTTTAGGAAATCGTACAAGGCTTGGAAAGCTGACCACCTATAATTATCCTAAAATTTATTTCTACAACATAATAAAATTACCACTTTAAGGATTATGGGCTATTTTTGACATTTAAAATAGCATATAATTGAAAGCAACTATATTAGTCCATTGTCCTGATCAAGCAGGTATTATTAGTACCGTAACTGGTTTTATCCATAGCAATAAAGGTAACATCGTATACCTTGATCAGCATGTTGATAAGCCTGCCAACGTATTTTTTATGCGTACGGTTGTTGAATTCCAAAATGACTTTTCAGATTTGGAACATTTTAAAACGTTATTCCAAAATGAGTTAGCTACTAGTTACAACATGGAATGGAGTCTACATACCGATGACAAATTACCCAGGATGGCCATTTTCGTATCTAAATACAACCATTGCCTTTATGACCTATTAAGTAGATACCAATCTGGTGAGCTAGCCGTTGAGATTCCCTTTATACTCAGTAACCATAACGATTTAAGGTATATTGCAGAACAGTTTAACATACCGTTCTATCACGTACCCTTCACTAAAGCCAATAGAGTTACGGCAGAGCAGGAGCAAATTGCAATACTTGAAAAACACGATGTAGATTTTATCGTTTTAGCTAGATACATGCAAATAGTCAGTGGCAACTTAATAGACAAATACCCTAACAAAATAATTAATATACACCATTCTTTCTTACCTGCCTTTGCCGGTGCTAAACCCTATCATGCAGCATTTAAAAGAGGTGTGAAAATTATCGGAGCCACTAGTCACTACGTAACTGAAGAATTGGATGCCGGACCAATTATTGAGCAAGATGTTACTACGGTAACCCATTCTCACACAATAGAAGACTTTATCACAAAAGGTAGAGACCTTGAGAAGATTGTACTTTCTAGAGGAGTAAAATTGCATATTGCACGCAAAACAATGGTCTACAACAATAAAACGGTCATATTCTCGTAAGTACTAAAGTAAAACCTATACAAATAATACAATAATGATTAAAAAAATTAGTTTGGCCTTCTGCATGATGCTCGCAATTTCATGCAATGAATTACAGCAAGTAGTAAATCAATTACCTACATCTACAGACACTGCTTTGAGCAATGAAACCATAGCAAATGGTCTAAAAGAAGCTTTAGATCAAGGTATAGAAAAACAGGTAAGCAAGTTAACCGCTACTGACGGGTTTTATAAAAATGAATTGGTCAAAATTCTATTACCAGAAGACCTACAAAAGGTAGATAAAACTTTACGCGATATAGGTTTAGGCAATTTGGCAGACGAAGGCTTAAAGGTTTTGAACCGTGCTGCCGAAGATGCTGTTGCAGAAGCTACACCTATTTTCGTAAATGCTGTAAAAGACATGTCGTTCGCAGACGCAAAAAATATTCTTCTTGGCGAAAACAATGCTGCTACTACTTATTTGGAAACAAAAACGAATACAGAGCTATATGCTAAATTCAATCCTGTAATCAACGAATCTTTTCAAAAAGTAGGTGCAGATAAAATTTGGAGTTCTATAATCACCAAATACAATTCAATCCCATTGACCAACAATGTAAACCCAGATTTAACAGATTATGTTACACAGGAGGCTTTATCAGGAGTTTATAAAATGATTGCTGTAGAGGAAGAAGAAATTAGAACAAAGTTCTCTTCAAGAACTACAGATGTCCTTAAAAAAGTATTTGCACTTCAAGATAAAAAATAGATTTTCAACAACTTAAACAATAACTCAAAAATATATGCGTTAAAATTAAACAAAAGAATATTAAAGCATTCATTTTCAATTTTTTGAGTTAGTTATTTTTTGAGTTAGTTAGTTAGTTAGCAAAAACCGGTGGGAGCATCGGTTTTTTTTATTTTAACACTTAAAGACGACATCTTTGTAAATCAATGTTAAAGCACTTTAGATTGTTTTTTGACCTCCCAAATATGCAATTACCTTCTCATTAAAAAATACAGGTCGTTCCACATTTACAACATGACCACAGTCTTCTACCACCACTAATTGCGAACTTTTATGCAAAGAAACAATTTTGCGAATGCTGGGAAGAAATAAATAATCTTCTTCTCCCATGACATATAATGTAGGTATGTTGATATCTGCAGACCTAAAAAAGCGTAATAATGGATTAATTTCCGAGGATAGCTTAAACCATCTTATAAACTCTTTTTGATATAGCTTTTTTGCCTCACGAACAAAGAGCGACCTAGACTCCTTATGATTTTTATTTGGCATTATAATAAAAGCAAAGAACTTGTATAACCATAGATAAGGCACGATCGATTTAAATATGATACCAAGTTTTATCAATATTTGAGATCTAAGGTTCAATTTCATTATAGCACCGCCCATAACCATACTTTCAACCCGATAAGGATGGTTCTCCGCTAAATTCCGTATTAAAATAGTACCTAATGATATCCCTACAAAATGAGATTTTTCTATACCTTCTTGATCAATAACCTCAACAATATCGTTAGTGATAACATCAAAGGTGTACTTTTCATTAAAAACATTTTTTAAACTAGACTTAGAATTCCCATGACCTCTTAAATCTAATAGCAATACGTTAAAGTGTTTCTTAAATTCTCGTATTTGTTTGAACCATATTGAAGAACTACCTCCTGCGCCATGTACAAATGTCACCCATTCAGTAGCTGTTTTATGATGATACGTAATATAATGAAGCACAGGTTTGTATTTAAAAAAAATTGTAATGTACAATGTAAATATAGTTTTTCACAATCTGTTTAAGATTTTAAAAAATCACTTGTAAAGCGCTATCTTTTAAATTATCACAGGTGTATTTGTTAAAAAAAAGACATATTACCTATAAATTAGATGTACAGCTACACATACACACATCCAAAACCTGAATCTGAACGTATATTTGTAAGAAACTAAAACCAGGATTATGGAAAAGCAATATTGCAAGGTAGGGACAGTAACACCAATGGAAGCTAATACAGACATAATAAGTTTATTGGAGTATCAATATCAAATGTTTTTAGACAAAGCTTCTAACATGCAAACCAATACCCAGTTGGGAGAATTTTTTGAATCTAAAGCCCAGAAAATCAAAAAAACTTTAGAAGACCTAGTTTAGTCTTTGGAGCTCTATTTTCATAGCTTCTTGTAACTCTTTAGCTTTTTTTCTAGCAGCATCTGCAAAATCCTCCTGGTCAGATGCATAGATAATTCCGCGTGAAGAATTAATAAGTAGTCCAACATCTTTTGTCATACCATATTCACAAACATCTACTAAACTACCGCCTTGGGCACCAACTCCAGGCACCAATAAGAAGCTATTAGGTATTATTTGACGAATTTCCTTCAGATATTCAGCCTTTGTGGCACCCACAACGTACATTAAATTCTCTGCCCCTTTGTAGGTAGTAGAAACCGATAATACCTCTTTATATAACTCTCTATCTCCAATCTTTTTAGTTTGAAAATCAAAAGCACCACCATTTGACGTTAATGCAAGTAAGATGGTATGTTTATCCTTGAACTCCAAAAAAGGTTCAACCGAATCTTTGCCCATATAAGGAGCAATTGTGATGGAATCAAAATTTAAATCATCAAAAAATGCCTTCGCATATCTTGTAGACGTATTACCAATATCACCACGTTTAGCATCTGCAATGGTGAAAATTTCAGGATAATTCTTATTTAGATACTTTATCGTTTTTCGCAATGCAGACCACCCCTGTACGCCATACGCTTCATAAAATGCTATGTTAGGTTTATAAGCCACACATAAATCATGTGTGGCATCAATAATTGCTTTGTTAAACTCAAAAATAGAATCTTCTTCCTCCAACAAAAAAGGTGGAATTTTCTCTAAGTCGGTATCTAAACCTATACACAAAAAGGATTGTTTTTTATGAATTTGGGCAACCAATTCTTGGGTAGTCATATCTTAAAATATCTCAGAGGCTTCCCTCAATTTTTCGGTATTTTCTACAAAACTCAATTCATCTATTATTTTTTGGATATCTCCATCTATAATATTAGACAAATCATACAAGGTAAGACCAATACGATGATCGGTAACTCTACCCTGCGGGTAATTGTAAGTTCTAATTTTTGCAGAACGGTCACCACTACTTACTTGAGAGTTTCGCTTTGCTGCATCTTCTTCTTGTTTTTTTGCCAATTCTAAATCATATAACCTAGAACGCAAAACCCTAAAAGCTTTGTCCTTATTCTTGTGCTGCGATTTTTGATCCTGACATTGAGCTACTAAACCCGTTGGTATATGTGTTAAACGCACCGCTGAGTATGTAGTGTTTACAGATTGACCACCAGGACCTGACGAGCAGAAAAAATCTATACGTACATCTTTAGGATCTATTTGTACGTCAAAATCTTCAGCTTCGGGCAAAACCATAACCGTAGCGGCACTCGTGTGTACCCTACCCTGGGTTTCTGTCTGTGGCACCCTCTGTACACGGTGAACACCGGCTTCAAACTTTAAAGTTCCGTATACATCGGTACCAGATACTTCAAACTGAATTTCCTTATATCCACCACTAGTACCTTCACTAAGGTCAATTACATTTGTTTTCCAACCTCTACCCTCACAGTATTTAGTATACATTCTAAAAAGGTCACCGGCAAAGATACTAGCCTCATCACCACCAGTTCCTGCCCTGATTTCTACTACGACATCCTTAGCATCTTCAGGATCTTTTGGTATCAACATCAGTTTAATATCCTCTTCCAGCTTTGGCAGAGCCCCTTTGGCCTCTTCCATTTGCATCTTGGCCATTTCAAGCATTTCTTCATCACTACCATCGGCAATGATTTCCTCAGCTTCGGCAATATTATTGGTAAGCTCAAGATATTCTTCTCGCTTATCCATTAAGTCTTTAAGATCTTTATATTCTTTAGTAAGCTTTACATATTTATCTTGATCAGATATAATATTCGGTTGAATTATAAGGTCGGAAACCTCATCAAAACGTTGTTTTACTATGTTTAATTTTTCTATCATATGCTTACTTCACTTGTATGGCAAATTTACAATAAAATTACAGACACTTTAAAGTGATTATCGTGGGAAGAAATAATTAAAAAACGAGCACCTTGGTTTTTTGAAATACTTAGTTTAGCAGAATACCATTACTCTTGTGCATTTTATTGGCACTATCCACAATAATAACCTCTGTATCACCAAGTTGATTTATAAGAGCCAAACCTGCATCTAACCCCATTACAAAGATGGATGTTGCCAAGGCATCTGATAACTCCGCACTTTTTGCAAATACCGATACACTGTTGATACCCGTAGCGGGAAAACCTGTTTTAGGATCTAAAATATGGGTGTATTTTTTATTGCCCGACATGATAAAATTACCGTCACTGGCTGTTGTTGCCACAGACGACTCAAGAATTGGAATCCATGATGCAATACCACCTTTTAAATCTGGATTCATAACCCCGATCAACCATTTATCCCCTGTAACTTTGGTTCCCCAAGTGGTAATATCACCATTTAAATTTATAATACCGGCCTTAACATCTTTTGACACCAATAACGCCTTTGCCTTATCTGCAGCAAACCCCTTACCAATACCACCAAAAGAAATTTTCATTCCTTTTTTCTTTAAAAAAACAGTTTGATCCTTATTGTTCAAAACAATATTCTTATACCCTATTCTAGATTGCACCGCCTCTACATTTGCCTTAGAAGGCAAAGACTGCATTGAACCATCTAATTTCCATACATCTTTAAGCGCGGTAAATGTTATATCAAATGCACCGTTGGTAATTTCAGAAATTTGAATAGATCGCTCTATGAGCTTGTATAGTTCCCAACTTACGTGAACTGGTTTAATACCGGCATTTCTATTAATCATACTTGTTTCAGAATCCCGGTCCCAGGAAGAGATCAACTTCTCAATTCTTTGAACTTCGGCCAAAGCTTCCTGTATATAAATGTAACCCAACTCCTCATCTACCGAAACTACCGTAATGTCAAAATCACCGCCCATTACCTCGTAAGACTTCTTTACGGTAACGTACTTTTTATCTTGACCATACGAAATGCAGGTCAACATAACTATTAATAAGGCACTGATATACTTCACTTACTTTCTCTTGTTGGGGGTCAATTTTATCATCAAAGAATAATAAGTTAGGTTGGTGTTGTTGGTTTTAGAATTGTAGTTTAATCATTACTCAAAAACTCGTAAAATATCACCTTCAAGTGAAGTATTGTATATTTTTAACGCTCTTGAAGTACTATTAGGAATTTCATTTAAAGGAGTACCGGTCTGAGAAAACTTTGACCCATGCACATCACAGTAAAAAATACCACCTTCTTGATTTACAAATCTTACCTGATCATATTGCTCATGACTGCAGATTTGCGTAGCGGCAACAAATTCACCTTCAAGATTTCTAACTACGACAACAAGATTTTTTAAAATAAATCCGCCATTATTTGCCAATTTAGCAGCCTCGGAAGAAGTAAGATCAATAGTGAAATCTACATTGGTTGGTGGCGTAACAATATCTCCTACAACTTCATTGTCCTTGGAACAACTGCCCAAGCAAGGAAACGTTATTGCAAATGCAGCACCCGCACCCAGAGTTCGTAAAAATTCTTTTCTTTCCATAGCAAGATAGGTTTATACAAAAAGAACGATTTATTTACATTAATCGTATGTTCTAATACACAAAGGTGCCGTACTTACTGGAAATTGTTAATTTTTTAGAATCCGATGCCTCTACCTTACCTATAATTTTAGCATTTACGCCAAAACTCTTTGATATTTCAATAATATCACCTGCGATATCTTCAGGAAGATAAATCTCTAGTCTATGACCACAATTGAAAACCTTATACATCTCTTTCCAATCTGTACCAGACTGTTCTTGAATTAATTGAAAAAGAGGTGGCACATCAAATAAGTTATCCTTGATGATATGAAGGTCATCTACAAAATGAAGAATTTTGGTTTGTGCCCCTCCACTACAATGAATCATACCATGAATTTGATCAGGGCTATATGTAGAAAGTATTTTTTTTACGATCGGTGCATATGTCCTTGTTGGTGACAACACTAATTTACCGGCATTAATTGGAGAATTTTTAACATCATCTGTTAATTTTACCTTTCCTGAATACACCAAATCTTCTGGCACCTCAGCGTCAAAGCTCTCAGGGAATTTTTCAGCCAAATAATTAGAGAACACATCATGGCGTGCAGAGGTAAGTCCGTTACTTCCCATACCGCCATTATACTCTTTCTCGTATGTTGCTTGACCAAAAGATTCTAGACCTACAATAACATCGCCTGCCTTAATATTGGCATTATCAATTACCTCACTTCTTTTCAATCTAGCAGTAACCGTAGAATCTACAATAATTGTTCTTACCAAATCCCCAACATCAGCAGTTTCACCACCGGTAGAATGAATAGTGATACCAAACTCACCCAAGTCGTTTATCAACTCTTCCGTTCCATTGATAATAGCTGAAAGCACTTCACCCGGAATCTTATTTTTATTTCTACCAATAGTAGATGAAAGCATAATATTGTCAGTAGCCCCAACACAGATTAAATCATCTATGTTCATGATCAAGGCATCTTGCGCAATACCTTTCCAAACGGAAATATCTCCCGTTTCTTTCCAGTACATATATGCCAACGACGACTTTGTACCCGCCCCATCTGCATGCATGATCAAGCAATACTCTTTGTCTCCCGTCAAATAATCAGGAACTATTTTACAGAAAGCCTTGGGAAAAAGACCTTTATCAATATTCTTTATAGCATTGTGCACGTCTTCTTTAGAAGCTGACACGCCCCGTTGCTGATATCTTTCATTGCTAGGTGTTGACATAACTAAAATTTGAAACAAAAATAAGGGAATCATTAAAACTGCAACCTTAGTTCAGCTTAATAATTCCCCATTTTTTTTTAATAATTAAAGACTAGGCTTATTCAATGAACAACAATTCCCTATACTTGGTCAATGGCCATAAGGTATTGTCCATTAATTTTTCCAACTTATCACTATGTGATCTAATTTCAGAAAAATATGGTTTTACATCAAAGCAATATGACTTTGCCTTCTTTTTTGTGTCTTTTAGAGCATTTGCCTTCTTTCTTGCATCTGCCATGGCATCAACCATTTTCTTAACACTTACTACGTGCTCTGCAATTTCTTCTATCATCGTCAATTGCCCTTCAGAGAATTTTTTATGTGCCGCTCCATAAATTTCCTTAAGTCCAGACACATTTTTAATCAGCTTATTTTGATATTCCAATGCTGACGGCAAAATATACCCGTAAACCAATTCATTATACACCCTACCCTCTATCTGTAGGTGCATAATATAATTCTCCAGGTCCACTTCTTGGCGGGCACCCACTTCAACCTCACTCATTACATCCATAGATTCAAAAAGTGCAATACTGTCTTTTGATGTCAAGACCTCTAGAGCTTCTGGAGTATTTTTATTGTTACTTAATTTTCTTCGTTTAGCTTCGTTTTCCCATTCTACACTATAGCCATCACCGTCAAAACGAATTCGTTTGGATGTTTTTATATATTCACGAAGTACATTAAAAACAGCTTCGTCTTTTTTAAGATTTTTCTTGTCTACCAGTGCATCTACCTCTTTCTTAAAATCTTTTAATTGCTTTGCAACAATGGTATTTAAAATGGTCATTGGCTTGGCACAATTGGTCTTGGAACCAACGCCACGCATTTCAAATTTATTACCTGTAAAGGCAAAAGGTGAAGTTCTGTTTCGATCGGTATTATCCATCAATATTTCTGGAATTTTACCCACTACGTTCAGCTTAAGTTCTGTTTTTTCCTCTGGAGACAATTTTCCTTTGGATACCCCTTCAAGCTCATCTAAAACATTACTTAGTTGAGTACCTACAAAAATTGAAAATATTGCTGGTGGAGCTTCGTTTGCCCCCAGCCTATGGTCATTACTTGCCGAAGCTATTGAAGAACGCAAAAGTTCTTCATAAGTATCTACCGCTTTAATGGTGTTAATAAAAAAGGTCAAAAACTGTAAGTTCTTCATTGGTGTAGAACCTGGACTAAGAAGATTTACCCCGGTATTGGTCTGTAGAGACCAGTTGTTATGCTTACCCGATCCATTGATCCCAGCAAATGGCTTTTCATGGAACAGCACTTTAAAATGATGTTTATCCGCAATCTTATCCATCACATCCATCAGTAGAAGGTTATGGTCAATTGCCAAGTTTGCTTCTTCAAAAACAGGAGCCAGTTCAAACTGATTTGGGGCAACTTCATTGTGCCTGGTCTTTACAGGTATACCCAATTTTGTGCATTCTTTTTCTAAATCGCTCATAAAACTCAGCACACGACTAGGTATAACCCCAAAATAATGATCATCTAATTGTTGTCCTTTTGCAGGAGTTTCGCCCACCAAAGTACGACCGGTCATCATAATATCCGGTCTAGAATGTGCAAGAGCTTTATCGATCAAAAAATATTCTTGCTCCCAACCTAAAGTTGCGTTGACCTTGGTAACGGTTTTATCAAAATATTTAGCTACTGCGGTTGCCGCTTCGTCCACTGCACCCAATGCTCTTAACAATGGAGCTTTATTATCTAAAGCTTCACCCGTATACGAGACAAATATTGTAGGTATACATAAAGTAGTACCATATATGAATGCGGGCGAAGATGGGTCCCAAGCCGTGTAGCCCCTAGCCTCAAATGTATTTCTTATGCCCCCACTTGGAAAACTAGATGCATCTGGTTCTTGCTGCACCAATTGACCACCACCAAACTTTTCTAAAGCCGTACCATCTGGCATAAGATCAAAGAAGGCATCATGTTTCTCAGCAGTTGAACCGGTTAAAGGCTGAAACCAGTGGGTATAATGAGTAGCTCCCATTGAAATTGCCCAACCCTTTATAGCCTCTGCGACTTGATCTGCAATTTTCCTGTCGATCTTAGAACCAGAATCCATAGCACCTTTCAATCCTTCAAAAGCATCTTTGGTTAGGTATTGCAACATCTTTTTTTCATTGAACACGTTGACACCGAACAAGTCAGACCTTCTTCCATTTTCCTGAATAGCGATGGCATTTCTATTTTGACTTTCTTTTATTGCTGTAAATCTTGAGGACATCATACCTAAATTCATTGTTAATTTCACAAAATTACGTTCTATAAATATAAATATGATAAAATACCCGACAAAAATTAGGGGTGGATAGAAATAAATTTAATTTTTACAGATTTACCCCCTTAAAAATTCATACAGATTGATAAAAAACATATTTTTGTTTGTAACTTATTTTAAATTATAACGAGCACATTATGAGCAAAACAAAATTAGAATACATCTGGTTAGATGGATATTTTCCAACCCAAAACATGAGAAGCAAGACCAAAGTGGTTAATGACTTTGGTGGTAAATTAGAAGATTGCCCAATGTGGTCTTTTGATGGAAGTTCAACGCGCCAGGCCGAAGGTGGTTCTTCTGACTGTTTGCTTAAACCAGTTGCAATCTACCCTGATCCAGCAAGAAAGGACGGATACTTGGTAATGACAGAAGTACTTAATGCAGATGGTACGCCTCACGTTTCTAATGGTAGAGCTACTATTGATGATGACGATAATGATTTCTGGTTCGGATTTGAGCAAGAATATTTCATCATGGATACTGCTACTGAATTACCTTTAGGTTTCCCAAGAGGTGGTTACCCAGCTCCACAGGGAATGTACTACTGTTCAGTTGGTGGTAAAAACACACACGGTAGACATATTGTAGAAGAGCACGCAGATCTTTGTATTGCTGCCGGTCTTAACTTTGAAGGTATCAACCAAGAAGTTGCTTGTGGTCAATGGGAGTTTCAATTGTTCGCTAAAGGTGCAAAATTAGCCGGTGATGAATTATGGGTAGCACGTTACCTATTGGACAGACTTACTGAGTCTTACGGATACTATATTGAGTACCACCCAAAACCATTAGGTAAAGATATGGACTGGAACGGTTCTGGTATGCACGCAAACTTCTCTAACACTACGTTAAGAACTTGTGGAGACCAGGCAACTTATGAAAAAATATGTGAGGCATTTAGACCAGTAGTTAAAGAACATATCTCGGTATATGGTGAGTTTAACGATCAACGTTTAACAGGTTTACACGAAACTGCTGCTATTACAGATTTCAGCTTCGGTATTTCTGATAGAGGAGCTTCTATACGTATTCCTATCGCAACGGTAGAAAGCGGATGGAAAGGATGGTTAGAAGATAGAAGACCAGCATCTAATGGTGATCCATATAAAATTGCAGGTGTTATCGTTAAAACGGTAAAATCAGCTAAGGTTTAATACCAAATTAATTGTAGATTATATTAAAAATGCCCTGAACATGTTCAGGGCATTTTTTTTTGCATTCTCCGAGTCAGAAACTATCCTATGGTAAAATAGACAAAAGCAAGATATACGCTTAGCAATACCACTCCATCTCGCCAACCCAATCTCAATCCTTTAGGAATAAAAACCAAAGGTAGGACAAGAAAGGAAATACCCAACAACCAAAAAATGTCATTGGTCAACAATCCTTGATCCATAACGGAAATAGGCGTAATTATAGAAGTAATACCTAACACGGCCAAGAGGTTAAAGATATTAGAACCTATTAAATTCCCTAAGGAAATTGCTTTTTCTTTTTTGATAATAGCTATGATCGATGCCGCTAACTCAGGTATACTTGTACCTACAGAAACTATCGTAATTGCTATTACACGTTCACTAACTCCGAATGCTGTAGCCATACCTACTGCTCCACTGATTAGCAGCTCAGAACCGCCCCAAAGTGCCCCACCACCTAATCCTAAGAACAAGGCTGTCTTATAGGTTGGCAACATTACATCTGGCTCATCTTCCGCATCGATAACAGCAGGTTTTTGAAATCGTAATAAATACACCAAGAATACAAATAAGAAAATTACCATGACCACCCCTTCGTATTGCTGAAGAACTCCATCAAAATAGATAAAGAAAAAGAATAGTAAGGAAGCCAACATCATTACCGGCCAATCTGTAGTATAAAAGCTTTTGCTAACATCTATAGGTCCTAATAAAATAGTAATTGCAAGTACCAAACCTAAATTTGCAATATTAGATCCCACAACATTACCTAAGGCCAAATCAGGAAAACCATCTAAAGCTGCGTTAATACTTACAATTAGCTCAGGTGCAGAAGTTGCGAAAGACACAACCGTCATACCTATTACTATTTTCGGAATTTTTAATTTTAACGATAGATCTACCGCCGCCTTTAGCAACCAATTACCCCCAGCTATCAACAAAACTAGTCCGGCAACAATAAATAAGAAATCTTGCATGTAAAGAATTTTAACAAATATAGATAGAACATTTTTTTGGACATATGATAATTGACATCAATTGAAAACTAAAAATTTAGTTAAATAACTATTTTTATAGTTGTATAACTAAAAAAATAGCTTAATTTGGATGTATCAAAAGATAGGTAATGGAAAAACTCACCAATAAGGAAGAAGAGATCATGAAAATTCTTTGGCGCTTAAAAAAAGCTTTTGTCAAGGAAATTATGCAAGAAATAACGGAAAATAAGCCACATTACAACACCCTCTCCACTATTGTAAGAAACTTGGAAGAAAAGAAATTCGTAGGATTTACTGCCTATGGAAAAACACATCAATATCATCCTATTATAGCCAAAGAAGCCTACTACAAAGCATATGTAAATGAAGACATGGTTGAATATTTTGACAATTCTTACAAAAACATTGTTTCTTTCTTTGCCAAAGAAGAAAAAATATCGGTAGACGAATTAAAAGAAATTATCAATCTTATTGAAAACGGAAAATAGATGGAAGCTTTTTGTTACTATTTGCTAAAGTCCGGATTAGTACTTGGTCTCTTTTTTATTTGCTATCAATTTTTGTTGAGCAGGGAAACCTTTTATACATTCAATAGATCTTTTCTGCTGTTAGGTTTGTTTACCTCTGTACTCTTTCCATTAATCTATATTACAAATACCATTACCCTACCCGTACAACACATAAGTGAGGCCACAAATAACATCATCTTGCCAAATGAACAAAACAATTTTATTGGCAACTCCCCATTTAATATTGCCCTAGCAATTTATGGTATAGGAGCCAGCTTATTTTTAACGAAATTCCTACTTCAAATTTATAAGCTTAGAAAGTTAATACAAAACGGAAATAAGAAGCATATTGATAGTATTAACCATATTGTCACAACAGATAATATAACCCCTTTTTCCTTCTTTAAAGCTATTGTTTACAATCCTAGTTTGCACGATAAAAAGGAACTTAAAAGCATTATTTCGCATGAAGAGGTCCATGCTCAACAAAAACATTCATATGATGTAGTCTTCATGGAGATTTTTTTAGCACTGCAATGGTTTAATCCTTTTGCATGGTACTATAGAATTGCAATAAAACAAAACTTAGAATTTCTAGCCGATACAGACAACAAAGAAATAAAGCTCAATAAAAAAGATTACCAATACATACTGTTGAAACAGGCTGTTGGTCAGCAAAATTTATCAATCATAAATCCATTTTTTAATTCATTAATCAAAAAGCGAATAGTCATGATCAATCAACAAAAATCAAAAAAAGTAAATGCAATCAAAAGTTTATTCATTCTACCTATGCTTGCATTATTTCTCATCAGTTTTAATACTAAAGAGGTGTATACCACCAATGAAAAAAATATTTCTGACAATACAATAGAAATACTTATAGACAAGAATACTACAGATGATCAGCTGGTAAAAATCAAAAACGACTTGATCAAAGAAAGCTTTGATTTTTCTTATACTACGGTAAGAAATAAAAATTCAGAGATTCAAAATATATCTATAGAGATAAATGGTGGAAACAAAAACAAAGGTGAAGTCAGTAGCCGATTTAATTCAGCATCTGATAACGACACTATTGATAAAATTCATATCATTATAGACACCGATAAAAACAGCATATTTATTAGTCATGTAGATGTAGCCCATAAGGTTACTTCAGCTAAGAAAACTAGTAACAGTAATAATAATAATCAGCAAATTTCAATTTCCACATCTTCATCTGGCGAGTATGATTTAAAAGTTTCTGAAGAAACCGATAATGGCTTCAAGTTCATATCTGGTAATGATAACAAAGAACCTCTATTTTTTGTTGACGGAAAAAAATGGGAGTCGAAAGAGGTATCAAATTTAGACCCGAATAAAATTGCTTCAATGAATGTTATA
The DNA here is from genome assembly GCF_001865655.1 of Maribacter sp. 1_2014MBL_MicDiv. Taxonomy (NCBI): domain Bacteria; kingdom Pseudomonadati; phylum Bacteroidota; class Flavobacteriia; order Flavobacteriales; family Flavobacteriaceae; genus Maribacter; species Maribacter sp. 1_2014MBL_MicDiv. The sequence goes on along the minus strand of NZ_CP011318.1, from coordinate 3,106,656 downwards.
AAAGGGCTAAGTGCTCAAGAGCAATATGGTGAAGATGGAAAAAACGGAGTTGTTGAAATTACACTGAAAAAGTAAAATCTAAGAATGCGTCTCTAATTAAAATCTAAAATCCGAAGAACTATTTACTTCGGATTTTTTTTTTGACACATAATGAAAGTATTCAAAATTTGAATTTTCATCTACTTTTTCGTCTACAAAATAATCTTTCGATTAAAACCGCCCCTTTATTTCTTACAATTATAAATCAAATAATACCATATGTTAACAATTTGAATATAACATGTAGACATATTATTTAAATTTAAAATAGCATCCATCATTTAACTTATAAATACATAGTCAATTGTATTAAAATAAGATCAATTTCTTGTTTAGGGAAATAGACTATAATATCTTGGTTGAACATTCAATAACCAACTATTAAATCAAAATTATGATAGCCTTAATTAAACTTATAATCATCTTTATTTTCAGCTTAATTATAAATATGGTATTCTTATAACCTGTAGTTTAAGATGTAAGCATTAGTGTATTTTCTACCTTGTAGCATAATTATGTATTTTAGCATAAAACAGAAACCTTGAAAAATAAGTTCTATAAATTTATTGCCAAATTGAATAAGGCACTGCTTCCATCTTATAGTAAACAACGACTAGATTTATCTAAGGCCAGTAAGTTACAGATGGCAATCATTGGTTGGCGCTATTTTATTACCACCAAAGCACTAGATTAATATTTAAGTAAAGATTTTGCCTGATATTCCTCTATTTTAGAAATACCTTCAAGAAAGGTTAACTCTATCAAAAAATTACACTGTACAATAGTACCTCCCAGTTTTTCTACTAATTTGCATGCAGCACTTGCCGTACCACCTGTTGCAAGAACATCATCATGAATCAATACCATATCACCTTTCTGTATACTATCCGTATGAATTTCCAAAGTATCCTTACCATACTCTAAATCATAAGTTTCACTCAAGGTTGTAGAAGGTAATTTCCCTGGTTTACGAATTGGTACAAATCCTGCATTTAATTTGCTTGCTAGCAATGGACCAAAAATAAACCCTCTACTCTCCATCCCTACTACCTTGTCAATCTTTTGCCCGTTTACCAGTTGTACCAATGCCTCAGTAGTTTTATTGAGCATTTCCGGGCTCTGTAACAGCGGAGTTATGTCCTTAAAAATGATTCCGTCTTTTGGAAAATTGGGTACATCTCTTATAAAGCTTTTAAAATCCATTTAATATTCTCTTCTTAATTTTGTGGTAAATGTAAAAAGAAATATATTTGCACCCCGTTAAGGGAAACAAATAACGGCCTCGTGGCGCAACTGAATAGCGCATCTGATTACGGCTCAGAAGGTTACAGGTTTGAATCCTGTCGAGGTCACTACAAAAAGCTCCATTCTCATGGAGCTTTTTTTATTTTTTGTTCTTAATGCTAAGAATCAATTCTAAAAAGTAGTAATCTGCGTAGTTGATAGACACATCCATCTCATCTTTTTTAGGCCAATTACCCGTACTATGTTTTAAGATAAAAGGAGCTTCTATTTCAGGTGGCAAAAGATATGCTTCACTTTTTAAAGTTTTCAACACCTTTTTTGAATATTCCAAATAAGCTTTTTCATTAGTGAAATTTGCAAGTTCTACCAATGCAGAAGCTACAATGGTTGCAGCGGAAACATCCTTAATAGTATTTGGTATACTTGGATCATTAAAATCCCAAAACGGAATTCCGTCCTCCGTTAAACTATTATGTTTTAAATAGAATTCCGCCGATTTCCTTGCCTGCTCTAAATAAACCAGATTGCCAGTATATCTATAGCACATTGTAAAGCCATAGATACCCCACGCCTGCCCCCTAGCCCATGAAGAATTATCATTAAAACCTTGGTGCGTAACTTTATCTTTAACCTTACCGGTAACCGTATCATAGACAACTACGTGAAAACTACTATTGTCTTCCCTAAAATGATTTTTTAAAGTGGTATTGGCATGCTGCACAGCAATTTTATGAAATGTGCTATCACCCGATATTTTAGTAGCCTCAAACAACAATTCTAGGTTCATCATATTATCAATAATAACGGGATACTCCCAAATATCCTTATTAAAATCCCATGAACGTATACTCCCTACTTTTTTATTAAACCTAGTGCTCAAAGTAGTTGCACTTTGTATTAAAACAGATTTATAATGGTCATTTTTTGTTACTTCAAAACCTTCTCCAAAACTACAATACATTTTAAACCCCATATCATGGGTACCATCATTATATTTTTCTAGTTCAATATAATCTGTTGACTCCATTGCCTTGGATTTAAAGGCTGTCTTACCGGTTAATTTATACAATTGCCAGAGATTACCTGGGTAGAACCCACTTGTCCAGTCTTTTGAAGCCACTTTGAAAACCTTTTTGATTTTAGGGTCATAACTTCTTGGGATGGAAATGGAATCTACGGCATAATCTAAAAATTTCTGATATCGAATTTGCAGAAGAGAATCTGACGATATACGTAGTATACCTTCTTTTTTGTGAGGTATTTCTTTACAAGATAACGAAGCTAAAGCAATTAAAATACAAAAGCCTTTACACCATATTTTACCCATAGCAACTTATTAATTAGTACCTAGTAACACATAAATTACTACTGTAATTATACACAATATTATTGCCATTGGTCTTGTGTATTTCCATTCTTTCATTTCCACATAATCATGATCTTCTTCTTTAAATGGTTGCCTATTAGGATAGAAATAGGAGACAATGAACATTACCAACATATTCAAGACAAATTCTATTCCCCAAATATGCACAAAATGAATATCTACTTTTAAGATAAAGGTTGTTAAAATATAGAAAGTCAAACCTATGACCAAAGCCACTTTTGCTGCTGTAGCGGAGATTTTCTTCAAAAAGAAACCTGCCAACATTATTGACGCTATTGGTATAAAGAAAATTCCATTAAGCTGCTGTAAAAGTTGGTATAATCCATCTGGAGCATTTGCTACCATTGGCGCTACTAAGATGGCAAATACCGCAAGAATGGTCGATGTCAGTTTTCCTATCCTAACCAATTTTTTATCACTGCTTTTTTTACCAAAATGTCTTTTAAAAACATCTATACTGAATATGGTTGCAGCACTATTTAACACACTATTGAAAGTACTTAATACGGCTCCCATTATTATTGCAGCAAATACACCAACAAAACCAATAGGCAGTACTTTCTTTACTAATTCAGGATATATCATATCTTGATTATTGTACATAGAATCTCCAAAATAATAGAAGGCAATTACTCCAGGTAGAATTATGATTATAGGTACTAAAATCTTTAAAACCCCTGTAAAGAGCAATCCTTTTTGAGCTTCGACCAAATTCTTGGCGCCTAATGCACGCTGAATTATCGTTTGGTTCATGCTCCAGAAGTATAACTGATTAATGATCAAACCTGTAAAAAGCACCTCAAACGGCAGAACTGAATCTTTAGCTCCAATGACATTGAATTTCTCTGGACTATGGTTAAACACCTTTGACAAACCTAAAAACGGATTACCATCACCAATACCTACCAGTGCTATTATTGGTATTGCCAGACCTCCAATTAACAATCCGTATCCATTAATTGTATCTGAAACAGCTACCGCTTTCAACCCTCCAAATATGGCATATATGGATCCTAAAACACCAATACACACAACAGTTATCCAGAGCCCCTCTTCTTTTGATACATCCAAAACTTCAGATATATTAAAAATACTCTCAATGTTAATTGCTCCCGTGTAAAGAACAATTGGTAGTAATGTAACCACAAATGATATCATTAGAAATAAAGCAACCAAAGTTCTGGTAGTACTATCAAACCTCTTCTCAAGATATTCTGGTATTGTAGTCAGTCCCATTTTTAAATACTCTGGAACAAAATAGATGGCAGCAGCAACTAAAGCCAATGCCGAAGTTACCTCCCAAGCAATAATTATAAATCCATTCTTATAAGACGATCCGTTCATACCAATTAAATGCTCGGTAGAAATATTGGTCAATAACATTGAACCGGCAATAACAACACCGGTTAAACTTCTTCCGCCAAGAAAATAACCATCTTTAGAATCTAATTTTTCTTTTCTCAGTTTATACCATGAATAAATTGCTACAAAAGCTGTAAAGGCAATAAAAGTAATAGTGGTGTACATATGAATTTGGTTAGGTTTAAAATTAAAATGGAAAGCAAAAAAAATGCTCTAGTAAAAAATGCTAGAGCATTGGCAAACTCAAATAATAATGAAATTAAAAACTCAACTTTTCAGGTAAGTACTTTGCTACCAACTCTTTGTAATAAGGCAGTAATTTTTTAGCATCCGGTGGCACAGGCGCTTTTGAATATAGATCGTAGGGATTAAATTTTTTGACCCACTCAAACATTTCAATGTCCTTTGCGGTCATTAAGTGCGTGTAATCATTTTCTCTATGTTGAGAATAAAAAGAATGGTACCTGATCATATAAAGGGCAGGTTCCGGCAAGTAATCTTTCATTATTTGATAAAGATACTCATCATGTCCCCAACTCATCTTTACATTGTCCAAGCCACAATTTGGCTCGTAGATACCGTATTTTGTATTATATCTACTATCAGTAGCATCAGGATTTGCGTTAAAAAATTCCGGATATACTATTTTATCGGAATAAGCACACCCAACAGGGAAGGTATCACCTACTACAGCCCATTGTGGTTCACCGAACAAACAAAGAATTTTTCCTAAATCATGAATAAAACCAGTAAGCACAAACCAATCTGGATGCCCATCTGCCCTTATTGCTTCAGATGTCTGTAATAAATGCTGTAGTTGGTCCAAATCTATATCTGGATCACTATCGTCTACCAATGTATTTAGAAAATCAACAGCCTCCCAAATAGACATTTCCTTCTTATTGAACTGTAAAAATTCTTTCTCCTTTTCAACTACAAAATCATAGGTTTGAAATTGATGATTTATCCTATAAAATTCTTTGACCGTATCTAATCTTTCTGAGTCTACATAATTTCTAAACTCCTCTTTTTCTTTTGTGGTTTCTTCTGGATCAGGATATCTCTCTAATAAGTTATCTTCCCAATCATCAATATTATCCATAGGATGATCCTGATTGTTGTTCAACGCTTTTTTCATAAAAGTCGATATTAAAGTTTTAGAATAAGTTGATTTGTTGTAATGATAGTACCACTATCTACATGCAATTTATCATATTAATACAATAATTAGATGGATAATACCATCATAAATATGGATTACATGCCAAACAATAAAAATATAAAAGATTCTATTTCAACAATTTACTAGGAGGGAAACCAAATTGCTTCTTAAAACACCTACTAAAATAAAGGGGATCATTGAACCCTACTAAATTGGTGACTTCAGACACATTGTATTTCTTTGATCTTAATAGCTTAGCAGATTTCTTTAATCTAATGGTTCGTATAAATTCATTAGGTGCCAAATCCGTAAGCTCTTTTATTTTTCGATATAGTTTTGAAGAGCTCATACCTAATTCTTGACATAAAACATTAGTAGTTAAGTCAACATCATCAATATGTTCTTCAATGATGTTGGTTACTTGGTCCATTAGTTCCCTATCAATTGGAGAATGGGTAAGTAAACCTACCTCACTTTCAACTTCATCAGAGAACTTTGCTTTGAGCTCTAAACGGGTTTTAATCGTATTTACAATTACAGATTTTAACAACGAAGGATCAAATGGCTTAACCAGGTATGAATCTGCACCAACATCATAGCCTTTGACTTTATCTTCATTCTCAGATAATGCCGTCAGTAAGATTACAGGTATATGACTAATAAACTCATCATTCTTTAGTTCATTACAAAATTCTAGTCCGTCCATTACTGGCATCATTACATCTGCAACACATAACATTGGTTTTATTTTTCTACAAAGCTGCAAGCCTTCTTCTCCATTCTCTGCCTCGTACACCTTATAATAGGTAGATAAGTAATCTATAAGATATTTTCTTAGCTCGGTATTATCTTCAATGACTAAAATTTTATCTTTAATATCAGTATTGGTCGTCTTTCTTTTAATAGGAACAATCGTTTCTGGTTCACTAATTTCTTTGTTAGAAATAAATTCGAACACTTCTTTTTTTGAATAACTCTCTCTATGTATAGGAATTTCAACTGTAAACGTACTACCCTCATTGGGTTTACTCTCAACAACTATGGTACCCTTATGTAATTCAACCAAAGATTTTACAAGAGAAAGACCAATACCGGAACCCGTATTATTTTCTTTACTATTTGTGGCTTGATAAAATCTTGTAAATATTTTTTCTTGACTTTTTAGTGGAATACCTATACCATCATCACTTACTTCAATTACCAATGTATTTTCATCGTTCTCTTTAAGCTTAACAAACAAATCCACATGACCATATTTGTTGGTGAATTTGATGGCATTGGACAATAAGTTATATAAAATCTTATCAAATTTATCTCGGTCTATCCAACCAAAAAGATGTTCTACTTCGCTAATTATATTAAAATCTATTTGCTTGTTAAAAGCGAACTCTTTAAAAGAATCGAATGTATTTGTGGTGAACAATAATATGTCCGTTTTAGAAACTTTAAGCTTTAGTTCACCTGTTTGCGCTTTTCTAAAATCTAATACCTGATTGACTAAATTTAAAAGTCTACTGGCATTTTGATGAATTAAATTAAATCTACTTTTTTGATAGTCACTACTGTTCTCATTACTTTCTTCCAACAATTGTTTTGCTGGCCCTAAGATTAATGTCAACGGTGTTCTTAACTCATGAGATATATTGGTGAAGAATCTAAGTTTTTCATTGTTCAGTTTAATATCACGCTCTCTATTTACCTTTTCGGTAACCAATTCTTGCTTTAAGCGTAGCCTATTTTTCATTTCTTTTCTTATCAAATAAATTACCAAGACCAAAAATGCAATAAATAGGATCAAAGCTTGATAGGTTAACCAAAAAGGAGGCTTTATGATAATGTTATACGAATTTACATTACTCCAATAACCATCACTGTTGCTTGATTTTATCTTGAAAGTATATTCACCTGGAAACAGATTGGTGTATTGTACTGTTCGTGAATTGCTAGAAGTTGATATCCAGTCTTCATCAAAGCCTTCTAACATATATTCAAAGCTGTTCAGTTTTTCTTTAACGTAAGAAGGTGTAGAGAATTGAAGTGAAAAATTTCTGTTTTTATACTCTAAGGTTACATTCTTAATATCGTTTACATCCTTAAGCAATGGAATTTGACCATTGATTTCCACACCTGGTTCTATTACTTCATTTTGTATTTTAAACTCAGTAATTATAGGGGTTTTAGCTATTTTATTTTCACTTATAGCATGTGGAGAAAAATATATTATTCCGTTTTTACCACCTAAAAATATGTTTGAATCATCAAAATTGTAAAAACCACTAGAACTAAATACATCTAATCTATTACCACTTTTTACATCATAAATATTATGACTCTTTAAATTAGATTTCAACCTGGCAACACTATTACTATTCATGTTGAACCAAATATCACCGTTTGTATAAGTGAGCATATCTGTTATCCACTTGTCGGCAAGCTCAGAAGGTTCATCTAACGGCACAAACTTTTTGGTATTGAAATCAAATAAATTAAGTCCTTTTCTTGTTGCCGCCCATAAGCGACCTTCATGATCTAACATAATATCACTTACATTATCATGAAGTAAACCAGCATCTGAGGTTGACGATGATGTATAATACTCAAAACTATTTTCACCTTTTAAATAATTAACTACACCTGTCTCTGTAGCAAACCAAATACTGGAATCATTCTGTTTTACAATTTCATTTATTTGGTATCCCTTTAAAAATATCTCTGTATCTGTACCATTCTTAAGTTCTGTTGTATTCAATATCAGAGCCCCTTCTCCAAAAGACCCTACTAACAGCTGATCTTTTGCATATGTTTCAAAAGCAAAGATTGGCGATTGCTCAAAGCCGATATTGAATTCTTTTGATCTATTTTTTTTATAATCATACACCAATAACTTTCCGTTCCAAAGGCCACAGTAAAATGTTACCCCATCTATGGAATAAATGCTTGCTATATCTTTTTGGTTGTTATACAAGGGTAAAAAGGCAACTTCATTCGAGATAAAAAGTCCATTATGTCTTGTGGCAACTACAACTTTACCATCATAAGTTTTACTAAAACCTCTAATTCTTGGAACTTGATTATCAATATGTAGTGAAATATCCTTATTGCTATTAAATTGATTTTCAAACGGATCATACTTATCTAAACCATCTTCTGTACCGATCCATAACACTCCTGATGAATCAAAAAATAAGGCTGATACCAAATTATCTACCAAGGAAGTATCATCTGTCAATACTGAATAATGCCACTTATACTCACCTTTGGCAATATCTTCCAATTGATTACAAACTATTAAACCACCTAATGTACCTACCCAATATTTGCCATCATCTGCCTGTGTAACCGAAAGAAAATATGGACCTAACCCATCTCTGATCTCTGTATTTTCTATTTCCAGATTTACAAATTCATTTGACCCTTTGTTCAACTTATACAACCCTTCTCTGGTACCAATGAAGATATCTGACTTTGCATCTTCATATATAAAATTTAAATATGGATTTTTCTCTGTTGAATTTGGAAATGTAAGAGTATAAATATGTTTTTGGGAGATTTCACCCTTAGAATCTAACATTAATTTGGCTACACCGCCAGATTCGTAGCTACCGATCCAAATATTCCCATTTCTATCTTCTACAATTGCTTTTATGTAGTTGAAATTTTCAATTTGAACCTTTCTAAAAGTATTGGTCTCAACATTTAAGATATAGAGACCACTATTTTTTGTACCTACCCAAATTCTTTTAAACTTATCAACATAAACCGATCTTATTTCTCCTTCCGGAAGACTTTTACTATCGTTCCTATCAGGTAAATAGGTGTTAAACGTATGAGTATCCGTTTTGTATAATGAGAGTCCATCTCTGGTACCTATCCATAAATTATTAGAGTCCTCATCTAGAGCTAAGGCCGTTATATCATCATTGTGCAGTTTAGACCCATCATTAGAAGAGCTTAGGTAAGATTTAAACTCATAACCATCAAATCTATTTAGACCGGCAAATGTACCCAACCATAAAAATCCATGCTTATCTTGAACAATATGCCTAACAGCATTGTGGGATAACCCACTGTCATCATTATAGTGCTCAAATTTTATATCTTGAGCAGTTACGCTTGTTGCTAATAAAATGATTAAGATAAATATGCTGAAAACATTTCGCATGTTTTGTTATAAATGTTTGAGTTTGGTTAGTTATAAATGTACTAAAGCTACAAATAACAGTTTATTCTAGACCGTTAAGGCGTTTCTTTTCAATAGTCCCAGCTTTTACATCTATTATAAAATGATCTGATGGTTTTCCGTTACTACTTTTCTTAAAAATATATGACCACAATCTGTAAGCGCTATCATCAGATTGTTTTAATTGACTACATAAAAATTCGTACTGTTTTAAACGAGCTTTTCCAATATCGGCAAAGGCCAATTCATCTGCGCTTCTTAAGCGATAAAAATCATATATCATGTCAAAACCCGTCCAGGCCTTAAAATCACCTCTAGATAAATTGGCGCTATTAAAACTATTGTCAAGATCATCGTTTTGAGCCATTAAAAGCTCTTCACCTGTTTTATGCATAAAAGATTCAACAAATTTTTGAGACCAATCATTTGGCAAAAAACGAAGCCTAACCAATTCCTTTAAATGCCATTGTGTAAAATCTCTATAATTCTCAGCTGTTAAAATGTCTTTATTCCAAATTTCAGTAGTCTGCGTATTTAGTAAATAATTATATTCTTCCTCGTATAAGGAAAATAGACTATTGAATTTTTCAGCTTTTTCAATAACAACGGTCTTCACTTCAAACTTGGTTTTAGAATGTATCGTTAATACCTTATAACCAGGTGCGTATGCAGCTAATGACGGAGTTTGAATATTGTATAAAGTGTTACCTTTTGTACTTGTTCTTACACCAGTATCATTAATATGCATATGACCACCAAAATGAATTTCAATACCTGCATCTGCAAATAATTCTGCCACTTCTTCTTTTGGCACGCGGTGTAGTTGCATTTTCGATTCACCAAAAAAATGTTTCATTTCATCTGAAGCATTGTCATTAAAATCAACCATGGGATAATGACTAAAAGCAATTAAAACCTTGTTCATTTTTTCAGCCTTCTCTGATACTTTTTTCACCCAATCTATTAAATATCTTTTTTGTAAAAGCACATTATTGTATCCTGTACTTGCACTTTCAAAATCATTGATATTTTCTGATACGCCAGATAATTTATTTTTTGGAACATAAACATTGGCATCTAATGCCAATAGCCAAAGGCCTTCGGTTGGTTCTACTAGATAACTTGCATCTGGGTGTTTATTAAACGCATCGATCGCATAGGTTCTATTTTCCAATGAAGACGCTTGCTCTGCCTTGTTAAACGTATAACCTTGATAAGAGTAATCTGAAAATGGAGTTTCCCAATACACGTAATCTTTTTGTGGATAAAAACCAAAAGCAGCCATTTCATTTAAAATATCTTGGTATCCCCACTTTTGAATTTCCGAGGTAATAATTGGGGTAAGCCGCCCAGCTAAAGTATCCTTTATATTTTCAATTGAACTGGTAATTATCTGTTCTTTTCCCCCAATACCCAAAAAATTGGTTTTACCGGCATCATGCGTAAAGGGTTTTACAGGATCATGATTTCCTGTTGTAGCAAAAAATAAAATATCATGCTCGTCGGTATAGCGTTGTAAAATTCTACGCAAACCCTTAACGTGTAAGGGTTGGCCATCATCACTAAAATCACCTGGCAATGCAACTATTTTAATTCCCCTTTTTACAATGTCATCTAGCGCTTCAATAAAGGCAAAATAATTCTCATTGAATATTCTGGTAGATTGTAATTGTGCATTCATAGTACGAATGTTTACAAAATCACCGGTTTTAGGGTTTTTAATTCCTTTGTAATCTACATCTTCAAATTGCGCATAGATATCTTGAAAATGTGCATCTGCAATAAATGCAATTTTCACTTCTTCAAATTCTTCTTCCTTTCCAGTACCACAAGAAAGCATCAAAAATAGCAGAGCAACATACAGAAATCTATATTGCTGTCTAATTCTAGTTTGAATTATTTTTTGACCGTTTCTTTCGGAAAGGCATAGCTCTTTTTCCATCCTCCTAAATCTATCAACACTTGATCAATTAATACTCCAGGATCTACCATCCATATTTTCAATGTATGATTTCCTGCCTTATTTACAATTTGTTTTACCGTTTGTATTGATGCGTTTCTAAGCACATTCTGTTTCCATTCCCCACTTCGACCTTTGGTTTCAAAATTCACAAAAACCGGTGTAGCGTCATCAATAGCAATTGCACAGCGAACTCCTATTCCAGCAAATGGGGCATGAGTGGGTACCGCTTGTATATTCACATCTACCTCACCAAAATTAAATGTATAAAAATCATATTCCAAAACCGGACTATTCGCTTTTATTTCCTCTAGATCTACCAAAGGCGTTGCAGTTCTAGGCAGTGCAGTTATTACCTTATTGGTATAGCCCATACCTTCAAATAACTTCCAATTTGCCTCTTTACCTTCTTTCTTTCTTGTAAAGTTTTCGGCATGTATAGATACATAACCCTTATCCTCAACAAAACCGTTGTAGTTTTTTAATGCCTCGAATTTAGGATTGTAAGCAGATACACCAATGGTAGTAGTTTTCCCTTCTGAAATAAATTCAATAGCACTATTCACCTTATAACTCGGAGGAATCAACTGAAAATCGTGTCCTAGCGGAGCTTCTTTTTTATTCTCGCCTTGGGGAATTTTGCTCCAATCTATACTCACCCAAATACGTTTTTCCAAATTATCAGAATTTAAGGTTCCTTTATTTTCTGACAAGCGAATCCAATCTGATTTAGGTTTTGCTTCCCAATTAACCGTACCCTTACCATTTGCAAAAACATCAATATAATAAGCACTCTTAGTATAGCTATTAAAAACAGGAAGTACATCTGCATAGCTATTAATTACCTTATCATTAACCTCCATCTGATACCCTTCTAAAGCTAAACCTAAGCTAGCATTTTCGTTGTTAGCAACGCTAAAGGTTGCAGGTTTTGCAAACACCGGAAGAAAACGAGGAGCCATCGTCATAATATGGTTCCATTTACCATTTTTAAGCACTGTATTGTAGTAATCGGTCTCTTCAATGATTCGATTATAAGCTTCTTCTGATAATACGTTAAAAGCATTTGCACTTTGCCTACCTTGTTTAGCTGTAAATTGGTTCTTAAAACTATACAACCACTTCTGATTTAATTTAGAAGCACCAATAACCGGGTAATACACCAATTGATAAAAAGCATCTTTTCTATACATTGGTATATTGTTATAAATCTCCTCTGTAGTTTTTATTAAACTTTTATAACGATCAATACGCTCCGTAACCTCATCGCCATAATGAAACTGTGTTAATTCTGTTTCCCCTTCTTTAGTAACCGGCTCTACCTGGCTCCACGCCATAAACTCCGGTCTTCTTATATACGCCAATCGGTTATTTTCAAATAATACATTTGTAATTTCAGTTGCAGATTTTTCACCAAATTCACGCGAAGCCCAATTCTTAGTATGCTGTTTTACAGACGAACTTTCATTAAACTCATCCATATTCCAAGCCATATCTAAACACAGTTCAATGTTATACTCATGTGGTTTAATATCACCGCAATTTAAAATCCAAATGTCACGAGATTTAAGCTCAAATGCTTTTGACATTTCTTCCCACATCAAAACCGGATTGGTAGAATTCAACCATAAATAATCATGCGGTCTACCCCAATATGATGTATGATAATATACCCCGGCACCACCCGCTCTTTTTTGCTCTTGCGGATTACTTAATTGACGTATGTACCCGTAGTTATCATCTGTCCAAACCAAAGTGATATCCTCAGGTAATTCAAGTCCGCTTTGATAATAGTTCAACACCTCTTTATAGGGCACAAAAGCTTGTGGAATACTTGACGGGTCTTTCTTTGTCTCCTTAGCTAAAATGGCTCGTTGGTCGGTAATTACACGCTCCAACAAATGTACTTGTGCATCGGTATCATCTTCGCCAACGATCATGGGCGAATCATGCTCACCACGCATACCTGTAGTATAAATACCTTCTAATTTGGCTGTTTCATTTACTCTTTTGGTGAATAGCCTTTTTATGGTTTCTGAATTGGTATCATACCTATACTCCCCCATTTCATCATGTTTCCATTCCGTATTTATATTGCTAAGCATGGGTTCTGCATGCGATGTACCAATAACAATGGCATAATCATCTGCAACAAATTTATTCTCTGGATACGAGTAAAATGGTTTAGTACTAGAATGCATGGCAGGCCAAATAGTATTTGCCCTTAATCGTAATAACAATTCAAATACTTTGGCATAAGTTTTTGGACCTATATCACCAGTTTCCGGTTCAAAATTTAAAGCTGCCCATCGTTGTAATCCCCAATCTTCATCATTAAGAAAAACACCTCTGTACTTTACAGAAGGAGATTTTGAAACTTCTTTTTCCATAGTAAAAGAAAGTGACTCTTTTTTAGTCGGAGTTACATCTGCCCACCATTCCCATGGTGATACGCCTATTTTTCTGGAGAGTTCTAATATACCATAGGCTGTTCCCCTCCTATCACTACCTACAACCACTAAAGCTTTCTTAATAGTGGATGTTGGGTTTTCAATAATCTGAATACTATATCGTTCCCATTGATTTTCAATTTCAGAAACATCAATTTTACCAGCAGCGATCATGCTATCAATCCATTTGTTGCTACCAATGGTACCGGCAATTATTGTAGTTTCAGACCTACTATCTTTAGTGGAGACACCAGGTTTTTTCCCTGTGATGTTATAAACGTCAGTTGCAAATATGTTTGATGCTATAGTTACAACCTTTGCATCTTTCTTATCTATTAAAATAGAGGTAATCGCATTGTCTCCTGCAAGTGTAAAATCAGAAGTAGCTTGCTCTTGTGCCGCTAATACCACCACTTGAAAGCAAATGAGCATTACAACTATCTTTTTAATTAAGTTACTTTTTCTTAATTTTCTCATACGTTCCATCTTCAAAAATCACTTTATAATCAGAATCAAATAATGTGGAAGGCTTATAATAATCAGTAGAGATTACTTGCGCTCCAGATGCCTTTGCCTTCTCAAATTTTTCATAGCTATTTGTTCTCGCTTCTTTGGTACTGGCATCTGCCCTAGTACGAACCATATACCCTTTAGAAACCAGTTCTTTTATATAAGCCAACTCTTTAATTGGATTATTGACTATTCTAAAACCAGCTTCAGGATTACCTTCTTTGCTATTCACAAAAAGGACCCTACCCCTTAGCGATTCATGACCTTGTAAATAATTCTGAATACGCTCTTCTTTTTCATCCAATACGAATAAGAATTTTCCCTGTAAACTTTTTATGCTAGGCCAACCTTTTGATAAAACAGCTTTTTCCAGAGATTCAAAATCACCCCTAACAGCATCTGGAGTTATTAATTGACTTGCAGGTAGCACACTCTTTATTTCATCATCTAGCGCATTCAATGCACTTATATCAAATGCCAAAGGTTCTCTGGTTTGTGGTACTTTTTGATCTTTGGTATTGATAAGAATGATTAAAGGAGTATGATTTGGGTTGTTATCCGACCATTTTTTCAAGGCTTTTAATCCATCAGAAAATAACAAATAATGGCTTCTAAAGTCGATATCTTGAATATGAAACATTTTAAGTCCAGGCTGTATTAACTTTTCTTCCACATCAAAAGCTAAAGGTTCTTGACCAAGTGATTTTACTACTTCTAATCCTCTAGGGTTAGAAAAATGACCTCCTTCTGGATCATAAAAAACATCTAACTCTAAATTTCGCAAACCTAAGTTCAATTGTTCTTCTAAGGTAATATGGGTGTATTGCAAACTTTCCATTTTCTTTGGTTCAACTGTATGCAAGTAATCGTACAATGGTTTTTCAATCGCAATTTTATATGAGTTATGACTACCAATTACTTGAATATCGTTAAGAGATACATTGCTACTTTTACAGCTTACAAATGCGAAAACCATTAATAAAACCAGTGAAGAAATAAAGTGTTTCATTAGTTAATCTCTTTTGTTTTTTGAAGTCGTATGTCTTTAGAAGATGATCCTATCATGAATATATACTCCGCTTTTTCGAATGACCATTGCTTAGCAATTTCATCCCAATACTGCAGGTCATTTTTAGATACTTTAAATTCAATAGTTTTTGATTCTCCAATATCTAAGCTGATTCTTTCAAACCCTATCAACTTTTTAATAGGTCTGTTTACAGCTGAATTATTAACCGTATAATACAACTGCACTACCTCATCGCCATTAAAAGTCCCAGTATTTTTAATTGTTGCAGATATTAAAACAGCATCAGATTCAGACTTTACTTTTAAAGAATCATATTTAAATTGGGTATAACTTAATCCATATCCGAAAGGATACAGTACGTCTCCCTTAAAGTACATATATGTTCTACCATTAGACACCTCGTAGTCATCCATATCAGGCAAATCTAAAACCGACTTATAAAAGGTAATTGGCAATCTGCCCGCAGGATTATAATCTCCAAACAATACATCTGCAATGGCAGTACCGCCGGCTTCACCCGGATACCATGCATCTATAATTGCAGGCACGTTTTCATCTATCCAATTAATAGCCAAAGAGCTACCGGCAACCAAAACAACAATTAGATTTTTGTTCTCGGCATATATTTCTTTTAAATAATTGACCTGGTCTTTGGGCAACGCTAACGAAGTTCTATCGCGACCTTCCTTTTCAATAGATTTATTAATACCCATGACAGCTATCACATAATCGCTTTCTTTGGCTATTTGTTTATCCTCTTTATATAAATCGTCTGTAGTTGTAGGTACTTCCCAAAGCAACTGACAAATAGCATCTCCACCGTTATCAAAATACTCAAGCTTTATAGCGTATTTTTGACCAGCCTCCATATCTAATTCTACCTGGTCTGTGGTCATACCACGGTTGTGCCATTCATCCACTACCAATTCACCATTCAACCACATACGAACCCCATCATCAGAATTCACTCCAATCTTATAGACTCCGGAAAAGTTTGGGGTTATGTAACCAGACCAACGCATAGATTTATAACGAAAACTGGTGTAAGGATCTGGAGGATTATTTACCGGATCAAAATTTACTACTTTATCTACACGCGTTTGCGGAGTACCCTCTAAAAACTTGTTATTATAATATTCTCCAAACAAGCCAGATTCACCAGTATGTTCATTGACCAAATTTTCAGATTCAATCAAATTTAAATTTCTAGCTGCTGTTTTCCATTTTACATAAGTGACCTCTGCTTTATCACCAACTTTATTTCTAATACCTTCTAGAGGTGAAATGGGTTTAATTACGGGAAGACCACTATAATCTCCAAAAACAACCTGATTTGCGTTAAAACCGACAACCGCAATTTTGTCAATATCATTTACATTTAAAGGCAATATATCATTTTGATTTTTCAACAAAACCATAGATTGTCTTGATGTTTCCAATGCCAGTTCTTGGTGTTTTGTAGATCCAATTACATTTGGAGAAATTTTGGTATATGGGTTGCCGTCAACATTATCAAATATTCCTAATTTAAAACGAGCGGTTAAAACCCTTTTTAACGCCTTATCTATATTTACCTGGGACACTAGCCCATTTTCATATGCCTTTAACAGGTGTTCAGCATAAATATCATCTCCACATTCCAAATCAAGTCCACCTTCTAAAGCTACCTTTGCCGCCTCCTCTTTAGTAGTTACATATTTGTGTGATTTTTGAATATAGGTGGGTGCACCACAATCACTTACTACGTAACCCTCAAAACCCCATTCATCTCTTAGAACAGTATTTAACAGCCAACCATTTGCAGTACTAGGTACCCCATTTAAAGCATTGTACGCACTCATTATAGCTTGGGCATTTCCTTCTTGCACAGCCACTTTATAAGCAGGGAAATAATATTCACGTAAAGATTTTTCTGAAATATTGGCGTTGTAAGCAAACCTGTTTTCCTCTTGGTTATTGGCTACAAAATGCTTCGGTGTAGAAACTACCTTTAGATATTTATCATCATCGCCTTGCAAACCTTTTACAAAAGACATCCCTATTCTACTAGTTAAATATGGATCTTCTCCATAGGTTTCTGGAGTTCTACCCCAGCGTGGGTCTCTAGCCATATTAATGGTAGGAGACCAAAATGTCAATAGATCACTATACACATTCTTTTGCTCTTTACCTTGATTGTAGAAATTCCATTTACCCCTAGCCTCATCTGAAATAGCGGTTGAAACTTGATGAATTAAATTTGGATTCCATGTTGATGCCAATGCCACCGCTTGCGGAAAAACAGTAAATCGACCACCTTTTACTACACCATGTAAAGCTTCATTACCATGATAATAATTTTCTATTTCCAATCTTGGAATAGCCTCAGCAGTAGAAATCAACATAGAAATCTTTTCTTGGATTGTAAGCCTACTCATTAAATCAGCTACCCTTGTTTCTAATGGTAAGTCTTGATTTTTAAATTCCCATTGGTTTTGTGAAAAACCAGCTAAGGGAATCAATATAAATATTGCGAATAATGGTACAATTTTCTTAATCGACATAAATCGTATTTTGATCATCCTTCTCAGACAGTTTTGCTATTTAATAAATTCCACATTTGTCACCTTAGCCACAATAGGGTTAGGCCAAACCTTATCATTGTAAAGCCGTTGTGCTCTACTTATTGAGATTTCCAGTAAATCTTTATGTTGAACAAAATGAGATGTTGGTGTGTTTTCCGGCCAATATTCAACCACTAAATCATTCTGCCCTAAAACAGAAACAGCCGTATTTTTAGTTGCCTTCATATTTTTAAGCAGAAAATTTCTTCTAAAACCTTTAAACCAATCTTTTTGACCAGTTATAAAAACATATGCCGTATTTTCATCTTTACCTTTAGTAAACCACATATCGCCATCTTTAATAATAGTTGGCACGGGCCTTACATTTTTGATCCCTTCACTATTTACATACATCCAAAGGGCAATTTCTCTTAACCGTTCTTCTTGTTCCAATGGAATTTCGCCATTAGGCTTAGGACCAACATTCATTAAAAAGTTACCTCCTTTTGCTCTTATTTCTATTAGTTTTTCAATTAATTCAGTTCCAGTTTTATAAGACTCATTAGTAGGTTTATACTGCCACTGGGTTCCCATGGTCATACAGGTTTCCCATGGTCCTTGCATTGCCGTATTGGGTATACTCTGTTCTGGAGTTTCCATTTCTCCTCTTGTAACTACAATATTTGGGTCTAAAGAATGTACATACTGTACTATAGGTGTTGTTTTAAAAGCATCGAAAAATATTACGTCAATAGGTCCGTAATTGCTCACCAACTCTTTAACCTGTTTTTTATCGTACTCCAGCAGTTTTTCGTTTTCTGTAATCTGACTCATTCTACTATTTCTTGAAATGAGTTCTCCTTGCTTGTTTAAAAAGTTAAAATCTTCAGGAGAAAAATACACACCTACTTTTAGTCCTTGCTTACGTAATGCCGTAAAAAGCTGACCAGTTATGTCTTTACCGTAAGGAGTATTCATGATGTTAAAATCAGTGGTTTCCGTATCCCACATGCAAAATCCGTTATGGTGTTTGGTAGTAAACACGACGTATTCAGCACCAGTTATTTTAAATAACCTTGCCCATTCGTCTGCATTAAACTTATCTGGATAAAATGTTTTAGGAAGTTCATTAAAATACTGATTAACATAATCATCTGATGCCCCTACCAATGAGTGACTTATTACACTACCTAATTGGGAATCAACGCTCCAATGCACAAATATCCCAAATCCCATATCCATAAAATCTTGTTCTAAATCTACCCTATTATTTATTTGCGAATAAATTGTAGAGCAAAATAGTGCCAATAGAACTGATAGTTTGAATCTCATATTTTTATTTTATTGTATTGGTCATTTCCAAGATTAGCTCGCCCCCTTTTACAATATCCTCATGTCTTAAGCTATAAGCTTTTATTGATACTCCGTTAAACGCAGCATCTGATACATAAAAATTAGCATTACTATTGTTGTTCGCCTTTATGGTAAACAGGTCGCCATTATAAAAATTATTATTCAATTTAATATTGACCTCATCGAAAATAGGGCTACCTATTTGGTATTCAGGATTAGCTTCTGTTCCACCGTTCATTTGAAAGAGACCGATCTTCATAAGTACCGCCAAACTGCCCATTAATCCTTGGTCCTCATCACCGTTATACCCGGTTGAAGGCGATAAACCACCAAAAACAGTTTTCGTCACTTTTCTCGACCAAAATTGTGTTAAATCTGGTCTATTTAATTGACTAAAAATAAAAGCTGTTTGTATTGAGGGCTGATTACCAAAATTGATTGGAATTCTACTGTACTCTGGGTGTAGTTCCACAGCATGTGAAGTGCCAGCTGTAAAACCAAGAGTTTCTGCAATTTTAAACTGTTCATTCAGTTTATCAATTGCAGCATCTTTCCCTCCCATTAAATTAGCCAGTCCAACCAAATCATGTGGCACAAACCAAGTAGATTGTGCTCCGTTAGATTCAATAAAACCATGTTCAGCTTGGTAAGGATCATATTCAGATTTCCATGTTTCTTCTACATCTTTAGGGCGCATCCATCCAATTTTCTTATCAAATACATTTTTATAATTAGAAGATCTCGCCAGGAAATAATCATAATCTTCTTTGTGACCCATCTTTTTCGCTAATTGTGCCAACGTCCAGTCTTGGTACGCATATTCCATGGTTAAACTAGCACCGTCTTGATGGCTACCAAATTTACCTTCCGGTATTGGGTAAGGCACATAACCTTTATCTAAATAATATTTTAAGCCACCACCAATATTAGTAGTGTGCTCATAGCCGGCTTTCTCCATAATTCCACCAACCAAATGATTTTTCTTTAAAGCTTGGTAAACGTCTTCCAGTTCATCCTTGAATATACCTTTTTGAATAGCTGTCACTAGAAAAGGAGTAGCACTCGCTCCTGTCATAACGTAAGTGTAATTACCACCTGATGGTCCACGTGGTATGAGTCCGCCATCTTTATAATACTGCATTAAGGAATTTGAAAAGTCATACATTATTTCAGGATACACCAAGCCCCACAAAGTATTCAAGGTCCATTGTGCTCCCCAAAAAGAATCTGAATTAAAATGATTGAATTTTGGCAAGCCATCAGCATTTAAAGGCAGTTGCCCTACTTTAAATATTTCTCCTGTATTATTAGGGTAAGCACCATTTATATCATTAATAATACGCCTACCTTGTAATGCATGCCACAAATCTGTATAAAACCTTCTTTGATCCTGTTCAGAACCGCCTTTAACACTAATTCTTCCAAGTAAACCGTTCCATTCTCCTTTTGCTTCCTCTTTAACCTTCTCAAACTGCCAGTGCGGTAATTCTTTGGACATATTAAGCGCTGCATTCGCTACAGAGGTATAAGATATACCCACTTTCATTAATACATTATTTTGGTCCTTATCCAAAACAATGAGATAATTACCTGTTTTGTCATCTTTATTGACGGATACTATTTTAGCATTTAATTTAACTTTAAAATAAACGGTTAAAGGCTTCGGTCTCCTATGCGTAGGTTCCATCGTTACTTTACCGGAAAGCTCATTAGCTGAATTCTGCTCTAAAAAACCATCTGTATTACTACTAGGGCCTAACAATGTATTAAGGTTGAAAAGTATAGCTTTATCTTCTTGGTTATCAGGATAGCTATATTGATGAAAACCTACTCTTTTAGTACTGGTCAATTGGGCGGCAATATTAAAACGATCAAGATTTACTTTATGAAAACCAGGTATAACCACCTCCTGATCATGACTGAATTTTGAATAGAAATCTTTATAAATATCCTCTTTGCTTTCCTTATTTGTAGTCACGGGCATGACCGAAATACCAGACATTTGCCATGCATGTATGTGACTGAATCCCTTTATTGTATCTGTTTTATATCTATAACCACTTCCCCAAGCGCCCCCAATTTGGGTATCTGGACTCAGGTTGACCATACCAAAAGGCCTGCTTGCAGATGAAAAGTAGAACCATCTTGAATTTTCCGTATCTAAAAGGGGATACACCTTAGCCGTGTAATCAATATGCTGTTTACCATCGGTTTTAGATTTTACGGGCCGTTCTTTACATGCACCTAACATCAATATTGATATGCTCAGTAAAACAACGTTATATTTAAAATTGTAGCCAAATCTCATTCTTATCAATTTAAAGAGTCATTTTAGTAAGATTAGTTTCAATAGCATTAAGCATATCATAAGAAGGAAAACCATTATTTTGTCTTCTGTTAGCTATAGCATACCAGTTTTTCCATTTATCATCGATATCACCGGTACTTCTGCGATCTAAAATTGTATCTAGTTGTGTCTTTACTGCTGGTAATAAAGAAATAGCTTCTTTCAAATACTGTTTATCTTTAGTATTCTCAAATTGTTTTTTGAGTTGAGCCATTTTATGTAATGATGTTTCAAAGGCAATTAAATCTGAATACAACTGCGCTGGAAGAAGCACATAGGAATGGTAAAAATTATCATTGTTACCCAATTTTTCATATCCTAATTTTGATTCAGTAATTGCTTTCTTTAAAACTACATTGATTCTTTCAACGTTTTCTACATCACCAATTACACGATCATAATCATATGGCACAGGTGATTTACCCGGTCTTTCTATTGGGGCGTTGGATAAATAAGAAACTGCCTCCCTAATTTCCCATAAATGCTCTACATACCCCTTTCTGCCCTCTTGTGCCTCACTTAAATATTTCATTGAATTCACTGCATGTTCAGCTGCTTCTGGGCTAAAGTATTGTTCTGTCCAATCTTTATAAAAAGTATCCGCATGAAAGTCATCTGGGCTATAGCATACCTGGCTATAAGCAACCAGATTTAACAGAAACGGTCTAAAATTTTGCCCATTGACCAAACAATAATTATCAGCATCATATTTATGGAACATTTCTTTCATTACAGACTCCACCTTCTCTGGGTATGGATTGTGTACCGTATGGTTTAGCCAATAACCAGCATGCATATATGTTCCAAAATCATAACCATCGGTAGTACTTGGTAAGTGCTCAAATTCGCCAAATCCATGATCAGACCAAAGCACGGTCCAATCTTTAGGAGGTCTAAAACCATTGTTCCACATTTCCATACCATCAGAATAGCAAACAAGTACCTTTTGAGACTCTGGCTTATACTCATCTACCAGTTCACCAAATGCGGCATAAACCTCATTAAATACCTCAATTTTACTTTCCCCACAGGTACTTTCATATTTCCAATCCCATACTTGGTGGCGTGGTCTTAATATAAAAACGTCTGTTTTTGCCAACGGTGTGTGCTCAAAATAATAGCGCCAAGCTTGTAACCAATCTGCTTTATATGTTTTCCAACAATCTGCTTTTTCAGCATCCATTGGATGAATTTGATACCCAAGAGCAAAATCTACCGCTATCTTCATTCCTTTCTCATGGGCATAATCTATCATTTTCTCTACATAGTCAATATCTATTTGATAGTCTGGCTTTAAGGCTTTATACTCAGGTCTAATAAAAAACTCGGGTCTACCCAACATGTCGAAAAGTTGAATAGAATTATAACGAAGACGTACCAAAGAGTTGATCATTTCAGTATAGCTCTCCCAATCGTATTTTAACAACTCGCCCCTATAGTTTGCCAATTCATCTACGTCATTCTCAAAATAAGTTAGCATTGGCACCTTTGGTGGGGCTATAGTCTTTGGTTTAAAGTTCAATAGGTCATTGATCTTTTTCTTCTGAGGTAATTTTCCCGTCCAATATTCTAAGGGATCAACACCCAAAACATCTTTTGAGAAATCATATATCGCATATTGCAAACCTTGCTCATCTGAACCTGCAATAACTATAGCTTTATTCTTATGGTAAGTATTTATAGCCCAAATGCCGCCTCCAGAACCTGGTGTTGATTTGGAAAGCTTTACTTGGCCATTAGTAACAAACTTATTTATAAAGGTATCTTGAGAAGTTCCTAAAATAAATACAAGTGTATTTTCAGGTACCGTAGAATTCGGCGTGATTATAAATACATCTTCCTCTAAAACTTTTTCTAGATCGTTTTTTAGATCACGAATCGTCGAAGTTGCAGCAGTAGTAGCATGTTCTGCCATAACTAAATATACAGCCGACGGATTTTTAAAGTTGCTGTTACAGCCTATACAACATGCTAAACAAGCAGACAGAATTAAGAAATGCTTTAATAATCTGTTTTTTTTAATCATTCGTTTACGTCTTTCTATTTTATAGAAGTTTTGAATATTTGAATGCACTACATTTTAATATGAACAAATGAAGTGATCTTGAAACTATAAATTGAAAAAGGAATTTTGAATTGGGATAAGTAAGCTAATCTCAGAAATAAGCGCTGAAATCATATTAACTCAAGTATACTATATGGTTAAAATAATCTCACCCTCAAAATAGTCTTTTCCATATCATCTAAAGCATAATACAGGCAGGTACAAAACCTGCCCATATCAACTCAAGGAATGAAAACTAACTTCTTATTATCTCTTAAAATTCCATAATTTTTAATAACCAGGATTTTGTTCTAAAGAACCATCTGACAATTGTAGTTCATTGGCAGGTATTGGTCTTAACAAGTGAATACCTGCATTGAAAGTCCCATGATCCATAACATGTGGATTGTATAGCGCAATACGCTCTTCTAACTTACCGGTACGCTTCAGTACTGCCCATCTATTTTCTTCTCCTGCAAGTTCTATAGCCCTTTCATTTAAAATATCATCAATGCTTATCGATGTGTATTCATTTGCAACACCAGTGGCTCTCTCTCTAACAATATTTAAATGATTAAGGGCCGATGCTGTATTACCTGCTCCCAAATAAGCTTCTGCTGCAATTAAGTGTGTGCCGGCTACCCTAAATACGAAGGTATCTCTAGCCCCATCGGTATCTTCATTAAAGTCTTGATCATCGAACTTTTTAAATATTGGAAAATTTGTTCTTTCAATATTTAAAGAATATAAATAATTAACTCCTGGTATATCATCGGGCAATCCAAATAGATACTGATCTGGTTGGTATACCCAATAACGATTTAAGCGATCTGCTAATTCATCCGCATCTAGTGCATTTTTAGGGTAATAAACTATGGTATCACCTGCAACAATATTATCTGGACCATCTGGTTCATCACTGTCGGCTATGATCGCACGGTGAATTGTAACATCTTCCCTTGTATCGTTATCGGCGAACAAAGAATAGAAGAATGGTGTAGGCATTGCCCCAAAACCACTTACCCCATAGGGTGTTGTAGTTCTATTCACACCAGGATAATTGAATACCTGATTCATAAAAAGCGAATGCTTGTTATTACTTTTATCATCTGCCAATCCACTATTTCCATATTGTATGGCAAATAATACTTCGTCATTTTCTTGATTACCATAATCAAAAACCTCTGCAAAAGACTGGCTACGAATATCATAATCACCTATCGCCTGCTCAGCCAATGCCGCAGCTGTATCAAAATCTGCCGAAGTACCGGCCGAAGTATATGCCCTTGTCAAATAAACCTCAGCTAAAAGGTGTTGTGCTGCGCGTTTAGAAATTCTTCCTGTACTAGGGTCATCTAACAATACGGGAATAGCCTCTTCTAAATCTGAAATAATCTGTGCATATGTTTCAGCTTCTGTAGATCTGGCATAATCTGTACGAATGGTCTGCACCTCATCTACCTCTATGACTACCCCACCGTATTGTTGTACCAAATTAAAATACGCCAAACCTCTTAGTGCCTTAGCCTGGGCTATACCGTAATCTCTTGCCCCTAAATTTGCATCGCTCCAGTTTATTTGATTCTCATATCTGTTAATTACAATATTGGCTTTACCAACTACACTATAATTATTTGACCAAACCGCAAGGCCTTCACCTGAGTTTAAATTAAAATAGTCGTTTGTTGGACTAAAAGAGAATATTTCACTTTTACTTGTAAAGACATCGGTGCCCAAATATTGAAAAGTATATTCTTTATAAACATCTCTTAAACTGCTATACACCCCAACCACCAATTGATCGGCATTATCTTGTGTAATAAAATTCTCAGAAGTAATATCTGAGTATATCTCTTCTTCTAAATAATCATCGCAGGCATAATTCAGCGAAATCATGATAAAGAAGACGGTTATAATCTTTATATATTTTAATAGTTTCATCTTTTTATAGTTTAAAAATTAGTACGATAATTTTAATCCGAATAAAACTGTTTTGACAGAATACCCCATATTATAGGAGTTCTGTAAACCTGTTTCTGAATCCGGACCAGCAAAATCGGTAAAGGTGAACGGATTTTGAACATCAAGCGACAGACGTAACGTAGACATATTCAACTTGTCTAAAAGGTCTTGAGAAAATGAATAGGCAAGACCAATATTACCAACTCTTACAAAAGACATATCTTCATAAAACCAAGGGTAAGAAGATTCTCCATATTCTGGCGAAGGATATCTAGCATCAGGATTATTAGGTGTCCAATAATCTTGCTTTAAACTATTGAATACTGCTGCATCACCATTAAATGAAGCAAAGTTTTGATGAAACTCAGAATGTCCAAATACTCCTTGCCTTGTATTTACTTGAACGTTCAATTCAAGATTCTTATAGTTAAAGGTATTTGTCATACCTGCGATCCAATCTGGAGATTGAGAACCTATAACCCTTTTATCTTCTTGGTTAATAACTCCATCACCATTTTGATCTATATATTTATACTGCCCAGGTAATAGTCCAAAGGACTCCGCTTCCGCAGCCTCGTCTATTTGCCAAATACCATCTACCTCATAATCAAATGTTGCATCAATTGGTGCACCTACTTGCAAAACTCCATTCAGTCTAGAGTCCGAACCAACTAAGATCTGTTCTATACCATCATAAAGCTCAAGTATTTCGTTATCATTATTCGTATAATTGATGTTGGTACGCCATGTAAAGTTGTCTGTACGTACGTTTACGGTATTTAAGGTAAGTTCCACACCTCTGTTTCTTACCGAACCAAAATTACCTACGGTACCAGAATCTCCAAAACCAGTTACAAAAGACAATTGACGGGCAAGAATACTGCCTTCTGTTTCTTTGTTGTAAAATTCAAAACCGAAATTAACCCTACTATTTAGAACCGAAAGATCCAATCCGAGGTTATACTCCTTAGAAACCTCCCAAGATAAATCTGCATTTGACAGCCCCTCAACAGATTTACCAACATTAAAATCATCACCGTACAAATAACTATCCTGTGCCAAAAATGCTAATGAACTATATGGGTTTACCGTTTTGTCATTACCGGATTCACCGTAACTTAAACGTAATTTCAAATTACTTAACCAATCAACATTCTGCAAAAAAGGTTCTTCACTAGCTCTCCATGCAAAAGCTGCGGATGGAAAAAATGCCCATTTATTACCTACCGCCAGTTTAGAAGAACCGTCATATCTACCAGTAAAAGTAAACAGGTATTTATCATTAATACTATAGTTTAAACGACCGGCAAACGAGGCTAAAGTCTCTTTTTCATAAAAACTACCATAATCTCTAGGTATCTCTGCACCTCCTTCAGTATTAAAGAACAAGTATGCATCGGTATCAAAATCACGTACCTGTATATCACTTCCCTCAGGGTTAGAATAGTACAATGAATTGATCAAGGTAGTTTTAAGGTTATGACCTTCGGCTATATCAAAATTAAAATCAAGAATATTATCCCATGTATAAGATGTCTTAAAGTCTGTTTGATAATGAGACTGAATTCTAGATGGGTCATTTCTTGATGATTTCGTCAACAAGCCTCTATATTCCCCAAAACGTTGAGTACTAATGTTAGGAGAAAATTGTGTTTTAAAATTGATCCATTCGTTTGGCTTATAGTTAAAAAATACATTGGCGATAACATCTAAGGTTTTAGTATTAATTCTCCAAGCACCCTCTGCATCATAAATAGGGTTTACAAATCGCAAATCTTGATCATCTGGAAATAAAATAGGCTCTCCGTTCTCGTCATAAGGATTTACCGTTGGTGCTAGGCGCAGTGTACTTCTAAACAATTCTCTACTACCTTCTTCTCTTTCTGAAAGAGCCAAATAAGATTTAATACCAACCGTTACCTTGTCAGATACTTTTTTAGATAAAGAAGCACTTAGATTATATCTTTCGAACTCCTCTATACCCATGACACCTTCATCATGTAAATAACCAATTGATCCGTTATAGACCAAACCATCACTACCACCGGACATACCAACGGTATGGCTAGTTTGTAAACCTGTTTTTCTAAAAAGGTCCATCCAATCAGTATACCTACCATTAGCAACATTAGATGCTTCTTCGTTAGATGATTGAATTTCAGTGGAGCGATCTACTACTATACTATTATAAGATGCAACCGTTCTATCTGTACCTTGCCAAGCTCTAGCCCTTAGAACATCATCCACAAACTCTAAATATTCAGGACCTGAGTAAAGTTCTGGAACATTAGTTGCCGATCGTAATCCAAAAGAAGAATCATAAGTAAAAACGGTTTTACCTTCAATACCACTCTTTGTTGTAATGATAACCACACCGTTAGCACCTCTAGAACCATAAATTGCTGTTGCGGAAGCATCTTTCAAAATATCCATCTGCTCGATATCAGAAGGATTCAAAACACTTATATCATCGAAAAATATACCATCGACCACAAAAAGAGGTTTAGAAGGATCATCATCTAGATTATCACTAACACCATCACGCTCATTACCTTGGTTTGCAGTAATTACGGTATTACCACGAATCTTTATAGATAAAGGTGCTCCAGGTTTTGAATTAAGGGTTCTTACATCTACCCCGGCAATACGCCCTTGTATTGCCTGCCCTACATCCGTCTTTCTTTGCTCTGTAAGCGTTTCACTGTCTACAGAAGCTACAGCGCCCGTTAAGTCACTCTTTTTCACAGAACCATATCCAATTACTACTACCTCATCTAGCTGAGCCGTATCTTCTTCCATAGTAATTTGAATGTTAGATTGACCGGAATAAGTCACCTCTACAGGTTTATAACCTAAATAAGATACACTTAGAACATTTCCATCATCTACCGCTATACTAAAGTTGCCATCAAAATCGGTAACCGTTCCATTTGATGTTCCTTTTACTACGATAGATGCTCCAGGAATTGGCATGCCTTGGGTATCTGCCACCGTACCCGTAACGCTACTCTGCGCCAATAGTACCGATGACATACCCAATAAAAGGAATACCATTAATAGTTTTAGTTTTTTCATTTTTGTTATTGTTAAGTTAATTGACTACTAATGTATTGTTAAGACCAAGTTAACAGATGGACAAATTCATCGAAAATATGGACAATCATAAAAAAGCCCATATTTGCTGTATTATATATTTCATAAAATACACATCAAATAATTACGAAATTCACATAGTTTGTAGAGGCAAAATTTCATATTTTCAGTATTTGAAGTAAAGTTGAAATTTGCCGTTAGATGGTAAAATCCATGCTTTGTATTAAAATGTCCATCATAAAAAAACTAAAAAACAATACTTTGTAAAGCCTTTTTAAAACCAAAATGACAACAATGAAAAATTACCTGATCAACAGTAAATTATTACTCGTGGCAACCGTTACATTATTAATTAGTTGTAGCGAAACTCCTAAAGACAATGCCCCGTGGGTGGATCTTTTTGATGGAGAAACTTTAAAAGGATGGCATAAATTAGGAGGAGATGCAACCTATGCCGTTAAAGAAGGTGCCATAGTAGGAACCACAACCCACAACACTCCTAACACATTTTTAACTACAGATGAAATGTATAGCGATTTCATATTAGAATTAGACTATAAGGTAGATTCTACCATGAATTCGGGAATTCAAATTAGAAGTAATAGTATACCAACATATAGAGATGGCAGGGTACATGGATATCAAGTTGAAATAGACCCTTCTGAAAGAGCCTGGAGCGGTGGTATTTATGATGAATCAAGGCGTGGTTGGTTAAACCCTATGACCAATAATCCAGCTGCACAAAAAGCCTTTAAGCAAAACGACTGGAACCATTATAGAATTGAAGCTATAGGTGATACGATTAAAACTTGGGTAAATGACGTACCTGCCGCATATCTTATAGATGATAAAACCGCAAAAGGCTTTATATGCCTACAAGTGCATAGCATACATAAAGATCAAAAAGCAGGAACAGATATTATTTGGAAAAATGTAAGAATCATAACCGATAGTGTTTCTAAATACTCAAGAAATTCTCCTTTAACACCAATTATTACCAAAAATCAACTGACCATAGATGAAAAGAAAGACGGCTGGAAACTTCTCTGGGACGGAAAAACTACTGATGGTTGGAGAGGTGCCAAGTTAGAAGAATTCCCTGAGAAAGGATGGAAAATTGAAGATGGCGTTCTAAGCGTACTTTCTTCTGGTGGGGAAGAATCTGCCGCAGGTGGTGATATTGTAACCAAAGAACTTTATGGAGATTTTGAATTGAAAGTTGATTTTAAATTAACCCCAGGAGCCAACAGTGGCATTAAATATTATGTTGACACTGAGATCAATAAAGGTGATGGCTCTTCTATTGGCCTGGAATATCAAATATTGGATGACAATCTTCACCCAGATGCAAAAAAAGGAAACCATGAAGGCAGCAGAACTGTTAGCTCTCTTTACGATTTAATTCAAGCAGATGTAAACAAACCCATTAAACCTATAGGTGAATGGAATACAGCCTATATCATATCTAAAGACAACCATGTTGAACATTGGCTAAACGGGACCAAAGTTCTTGAATATGAAAGAAAAAGTGATGCATATAGAAAATTGGTTTCTGAAAGTAAATATGCCAAGTGGCCCAATTTCGGGGAATTGGATAAGGGTCAAATACTACTACAGGACCATGGAGATTTAGTATCGTTCAAAAATGTTAAAATCCGAGCTATAAATAATACAAAAGAATAAATACGATGAGTTCAAACAGAAGAAATTTTATTAAGAAAACAGCTTTGGGTGCAGTTGGGGCTACGATAGCCAGTGGTACCGCAAATGCGATGACAGCAAAGAGCTATTCTAAAATAATAGGTGCAAACGATAGAATTCATGTAGCTATTCAAGGTTTAGGTAGAAGGTATGGTGCCTATATACCTGCTATAGCACACAAAAAAAATAATGTTGAGCTTACCTATTTATGTGATGTAATGAAAAGTCAGCGAGACAAAGCTGCCACAGAAGTAGCATCTAAAATTAGCAGCAAACCAAAATTGGAAAACGACATCAGAAAAATATTGGACGATAAAAATGTTGATGCCATATTTATGTCCACGCCAGATCATTGGCATGCACCAGGTGCCTGTATGGCAATGCAAGCCGGCAAACACGTTTATTTAGAAAAACCTTGTAGCCATAACCCGCGCGAAGGTGAGTTGGTGGTTGCCTATCAAAAGAAATTTGATAAAGTAGTTCAAATGGGCAACCAGCAAAGATCTGCCCTAGAATCTCAAGAAATTATAAGAGATATACATAACGGCGTAATTGGTGATGTATATAAGGCAACCGCATTCTATATTAGTGCAAGAGGTCGTGTACCCCACCAAACCAAAGCAAACCCGCCAGAAGGTTTAGATTGGGAACTTTTTCAAGGACCGGCTCCAAGAAGAGCGTACACGGACAACACTTGGGATTATAATTGGCATTGGTACGGATGGGATTATGGTACCGCAGAAATGGGCAACAATGCCACCCATGAACTTGACATTGCACGTTGGGCATTGGGTGTTACCTATCCCGAACACGTATCTGTAGATGCTGGCAAGTATCATTATAAAGATGATGGATGGGAAATGTATGACACAATGGAAGCAACTTTTAAATTCGCTGGAAACAAAACTATTAAGTGGGATGGAAATAGTAGAACCGGATATCATAAATTTGGTAATAAATATGGTAGAGGCACCATAGTTTCAGGTTCAGAAGGTACTGCATATATTGATCGCGGCGGTTATAAGTTATTTGACCAAAAAGGAAATTTCATTAAAGAAAACCTTTCTGCTGGAGAAGAAGCAGGTACTGCACTAGGTGGTGGCGGCGATATGTCAACTCTACACACTGTCAACTTCTTTGATGCCATTAGGGGAAAAGCCGAATTAACCTCTCCTATAGATGAGGGTGCTATTAGCCAAATGCTAACACATTATGCAAATATAGCTTCTAGAATAGATGATTCATTTGAAGTTGATGAAGCTACAGGTCGTATTTTTAATAGAGAAGCCATGAAATTATGGTCTAGAACATACGAACCAGGTTGGGAAATAAAAGATGTATAACCAGCATAGCAATACTTATACGCAATTGCCTTCTTATTAAAAAAACAATGACATATAGGTAATACCCCCAATAAGACTATTATACTAGATACTATGCTATTGACGGCATAGTATCTAGTTCTAAATATCATAAATATACATATCGTAAATACTATGAAAAAGCATATTCACATATGTCTTATACTACTTTCTATTGCAGTAACCCAAGCTCAAAATAGTAATACAAATATTGATTTAAAAACTACTATCATTCCACCTGCTAAGGTTGACAAACTAACAGCCGATAGTTATTTAATAGATTTTGGTAAAGCATTTTTTGGAACCATACAATTATATAGCAATAAACCTCAAACAGATTCATTGATCATTCATTTAGGTGAGAAATTAAACGATAAAAATGGAGTTGATAAAAATCCGGGAGCAACAATAAGATATCAAAAAATTGTATTACCACAATTGACCGCCAACACCTTAATCCTTCCAAAATTAACTGCAGATAAGCGCAATACCACAGGTGCTGCCATACAGTTGCAAGATAGTATTGGTGTGGTAATGCCTTTTCAATATTGTGAAATTGAAAACCTAAAAATTCCAATTACCGAACTACAGGTCCATCAAAAAGCTTTACATCACAAATTTAACGATGAGGCTAGTGCCTTCTCATCATCCAACAAAATTCTAGATTCCATATGGGAGCTTTGTAAACACACTTTAAAAGCTACAAGTTTTACAGGTTTTTATGTAGATGGTGATAGAGAACGAATACCATATGAAGCAGATGCCTACATAAATCAATTAAGTCATTATAGTGTTGATAGCCTCTATACAATGGCAAGGAGAACTAATTCTTACTTTATTGAAAACCCTACTTGGCCTACAGAATGGTTATTACATACGGTGCCTATGTTCTACACTGATTATATGTATACGGGAGATATAGAACCCTTAAAACAACATTATAAAAACCTTAAATTAAAAACCTTAATGGAGTTAGAACGTGCAGATGGCCTTATCAGTTCTTCTTCGCCAAATCTGAATGCAGCATATATTCAGAAACTAGGTTTTAAAAAGGCAGATACTAAAATAAAGGACATTATTGATTGGCCACCCGCTCAAAAAGATACAGGTTGGAAATTAGCTACCCCAGAAGGCGAAAGGGATGGTTACGAAATTGTACCGGTAAACACCGTGGTAAACGCATTCTATTATTATAATCTAACGTTAATGGCAGAAATCGCAACTGTACTTGACAAAAAAGAGGATGCAGCTTTTTTCAAAAAGAAAGCCGAAAATGTAAAAACCACTATGAATACAACGTTTTTTAATTCGGACAGAGGATATTATACAGATGGCGAAGGATCTACTCATTCTTCCTTACATGCTAATATGATGCCTTTAGCATTTGGCATTGTACCAAAGGAGCATGTTAAAACGGTTACCGAATTTATAAAAACCAGAGGCATGGCTTGCAGTGTATATGGCGCACAATATTTATTGGAAGGTTTATACTTAAGCAATGAAGCACAATATGCTTTAGACCTCATTACCGATACCAAAGGTGATAGAACATGGTGGAACATGATAGAAGTTGGCGCTACCATGACCTTAGAGGCTTGGGATGTAAAATACAAACCAAATGCTGACTGGAACCATGCATGGGGTACGGCGCCCTTGAACATAACTACACGTTATATGTGGGGCATTAAACCCAAAACAGCAGGATTTAAAATAGCCGAAATACAACCTCAACTAGCTAATTTGAAATATTCCAATATTAAAGTACCCACCATGAACGGGATCATTAAAGCAAGTTTCACAAAAGGCAAAAAAACACATCAATATATCATAGAAATACCTGAAAACATGTCCGCTGAATTTAAAGTTCCCCTCATTAAGTTAAAAGGCAGACATAACGGGAAGAAAATAAAACCAAAACAACAAATCATCATCCTTAACAGTGGAAACCATACGATTAACCTAAAACAATAATCAACACGAAAATGAACTTATTCAGTATAGAAAACAAAGTAATTTTAATAACTGGTGGCGGTGGAATACTTGGCGGAGAAATGGCAAGCTACCTACTTAACAACGGTGCTACCATTGTCATATTGGATTACAAAGAAAATATCGTCAATAGCGCCATAGAGCAGTTAAAAAAGATCAACAATAACGTTACCGGATTTGTTTGCAATGCCTTGGATGAAAAAAACTTAAAGGAAGTTTCTGATAAAATCATCGCCAAATTTGGAAAAATTGACATCTTAATCAACGCTGCAGGCGGGAATATGCCCGGAGCCACTATATCCGTTGACCAAACCATATTTGACGTAAATATTGATCATTTTAAGAAAGTGGTTGATCTAAACCTATTTGGCAGTATTTTACCATCCTTGATTTTTGGCAAAGAAATGGTTAAGAACAATAAGGGTGTAATTATAAATATTTCTTCTATGACCGCCCAAAGTGCAATTACAAGAGTTGTTGGATATTCAGCCTCTAAAGCAGCCATAGAAAATTTCACCAAATGGCTTTCTGTAGAACTAGCAACAAAATTTGGAGAAGGTATTCGCGTAAATGCAATTGCACCAGGTTTTTTCATTGGTAACCAAAATAGAAACTTATTAGTTGATCAAGAAACCGGTAAATTTACCGAACGTGGAGAAACAATTATTAAGAACACACCCATGAAAAGATTTGGAGAAACCAATGAATTAAATGGTACTATTCACTATCTATGTGCCGAAGCATCAAAATTCGTTACCGGAATTGTTGTACCAATAGATGGAGGATTTAGCGCATTCAGCGGAGTTTAATAAATTTTAAAAAAATATAATGGAACAAACATGGCGTTGGTACGGACCAAATGATCCAGTATCGTTATCAGATATAAAACAAGCAGGTGCAACAGGAATTGTTAGCGCATTGCACCATATTCCCAACGGAGTTATATGGTCCGTAGATGAAATAATGAAGCGAAAAAACACTATTGAAGCTGCCGGCTTAACGTGGTCGGTCGTAGAAAGTGTTCCAATTCATGAGCAAATAAAGACCCAAAAAGGAGATTATACAACTTATTACGACAACTACAAACAAACTATTACCAATCTTGGACAATGTGGCATAGATACGGTTTGCTACAATTTTATGCCCGTTTTAGATTGGACACGTACCAATTTAGATTACGAAGTGTCAGATGGCTCTACCGCGCTTCGGTTTGAAGCTAATGCCTTTGCTGCCTTTGAATTATATTTGTTAAAAAGACCCGGAGCGGAAAACACCTATACCGAGACACAAAAAAATGCTGCCAAAGCCTATTTCCAAAAGCTTTCAGAAGCGGACAAAAACAAGCTTATCGGTAACATAATAGCCGGTTTACCTGGTGCTGAAGAAGGGTACACATTAGAGGAATTCAATGAAATTTTAGCAACCTATGATGCCATAGGACCAAAAGAATTGAAGAAAAATCTATTTGAATTTTTATCTGAAATTATTCCGGTAGCCGAAGCATCGGGTATTCGTATGTGTATTCATCCAGATGACCCACCTTTTCCTATCTTAGGTTTACCACGAGTGGTAAGTACGGAACAAGATATTGTTGATCTTTATAAAGCCGTTGATAGCCCTAATAACGGATTAACATTTTGTACAGGATCTTTTGGTGTAAGACCGGACAATGATTTACCGGGTATGGTAGACCGTTTAGGAGATCGAATTCACTTTATACATTTACGTAGTACCCAGCGCGATGCCGATGGTAGTTTTCATGAAGCGAATCATTTAGAAGGTGATGTTGATATGTATTCGGTAATGAAAGCGTTGATCAATGAGCAAAATAAAAGAAAAGCCGCTGGTCGTAACGACACTAAAATGCCCTTACGCCCCGATCACGGCCATAAAATGTTAGACGACCTTAGAAAGAAAACCAATCCGGGGTATTCTGGCATTGGTAGACTTAGAGGTTTAGCTGAATTAAGAGGTTTGGAAATGGGAATTAGAAAAAGCTTAAAATAGTTCTATTTTTTATCTAAAGCTTGTAATTCCGGTTCGGTAAACTCCATCCCCGTAGATGATTTTACGTTTCGCAACTCACTAATTCGCTTGTTGCTTAAACTTCTGGATCGATCAGAAAAAGCATTGGTTACATATGATATAATATTGGCAATATCTTGATCGCTTATAGATTCATTTCTAATAAGTCCGGGCATTGCCAAATTTATATCATAACGTTCTCCATTTACATGAACAGGACCTTCTAGCCCGTGTAATATAATCAATGCCAAACGCTCTGTATTCTTAACATGCTCAGATCCCATAAGTGGTGGTGCCAAACCATCAATACCTTTACCATCTGCACCGTGACACGAGGCGCAAATTTGAAAAAACATTTTAGATCCACTAGTACGCGTATCTTCACGTATTACTTCACGAGTATAAATAGCATTCATCTTATCAGATTTTCTATTGGTTATCGCATTTTCAAGCTTACTAAGGAAAGAGGTGTTTTTGAGGTTGTTCTTTATGACCGGATCATCATATAAAACGGTATCTACCTTTTCCAACCCACTGATTGCAGCATCTATTACAGTGGTATTCATCTCCCTTCGCTTTAAGATTTTGGTCAATAAAGGCTGAAATCGATGGTTATCAATTTTAACCCAGTGACCTAGAACATTGGCTAGGTATACATCTAAACCTAAATCATTCCTATCTAAAGCACTCTTAAAAATATGACTTGCCTGTTCAATTGACTTTTCTGAAATAAAATCCTTTGAAATCATCAAAGCATGAGAGGCTACTTCACTATTACTTTCTTCTATAACACTTACAAGAAAATCGAAGGACAAGGCATTCCAGCCTTCTAAAACGTAAAGTGCATGTAGTTGACCTAAAGGATTTTTGTTGATCAATGCAAGGTCTTTAACATCGTCAATAACCGTTTTCAGCTCCTTAAAGATTAAAAAATGCTGGGCACGATCACGAATCCATCCATTATCATTTTGTAGCAATGAAACCAATTCACTAGCATTTAAGGTATCAAAATCCGGTAAATTATTACTAGTTGCATTATTATGGGACACCTTTAAAATCCTTCCGAAGTTAACAATCGTATCTAACTCTTTAGCCTTTGCTTTATCCCGTAGATACGGACTCATATATGCATGATGCCCGATCATACCTCTATGCATATCCACCACATACATACTACCATCGGGGCCGTTCTTTAAGCTTACCGGTCTAAACCCTTCATCTAAAGAGGTTATAAATTCCTTATTCTGCCAAACTTGTTCTGCTTTGGTAGCATCTCCCATAAAATTTAAACGCAAACGCTTTATCAAATTCCCTTCAGGAATACATACGAAAACATTCTCAGAATAAGATTGAGTAAAACTTCCTCCTCTATAAACCAATGGACTACAAGCTGCCGTAGCATTGACGAGTAGGCTATCCGCATTCAAAACACCCTTTGCATACCCTCTATTTACAGACCCCGCAAAAGCAGGATACACCCTTTGATCATTGGTCAATAGTTTATCTACGCTAGCTTTAGGTGTATAATATGGGTTATCTATCAGCGTATTTGGCAACACATAATCTCCCAATAAAATTCTAGAATTATCATTATAGTAAAGTCGGCCAAAATTATCATGGGTAATGCCCCATTGGCCTCTAAACGTCGTGGGTTCTTTTTTCCAAACACCATCAATTCTTCGATATCTAAAATTAGACTTTGCATTATATATCCAATTATCAATATTCAGTTCCAATCCGTTTGGCTGATGTTCCGGGTTACCTTCAACCGCATAAATTGAATCAACCATAACTTTGTTTACCGGCTTATCATTTTCAATATCCACGAACCATAAATATGGAGGTTCTGCATACAGTAAACCACCATAAACGTGCGCCAAGGCTCGAGGCATTACCAAACTATCCATAAATATTTTAGAATGATCTGCGACACCGTCTTTATCCAAGTCTTCAAGAATAACAATACTGCCGGAAGGTTCCTCTTCACCAGACCCTTGAAGATCGTTCATATACCCAGGCATTTGCGCTACCCAAATTCTACCTTTAGCATCAAAATCTATGGCAACAGGAGCTTTGAGAAGTGGTTCTGCCGCCAAAACCTTTAAGTTGAAACCGTCCTCTACAACATATGAATCTAAAGACACTTCTGTTTCATGATAACCTGAATTACAAGAGATTAAAAGACAGAAGAAAACAAGTAAACTATAAAAAATTAAGCGCATGAAAATTAATGGTAAATTAGGTAATCGATTACAAGAATAGCCAAACTTGAAAAATTGCATTTACACTCCAGAAAAGGAAGTAAAGCCACCATCCACATCAAAAATACTACCGGTTACAAAACTAGATGCATCACTAAGCAAGTAATGAACCATACCATTTAACTCAGACGCATCGCCAAATCTACCCATTGGAGTATTTTTAATAATACTGTTACCTCTTTCGGTAAAAGAACCGTCCTCATTGGTCAATAGACGTCTATTTTGATTGCCTATAAAAAAACCGGGCGCTACGGCATTTACCCTTATTTTATCTCCATGTTTAGAAGCCAGTTCATTGGCCATCCATTTGGTGAAAATATCTACGGCACTCTTGGCCATTGAATACCCAAGAACTCTAGAAATGGTTTGTTTTGCGGCCATTGAAGAAATATTAACAATTGAGCCATAGCCCTGCTCTACCATTAATTCACTTAAAATTACAGTTGGTATAACCGTACCGAATAAATTGATATCAACAACCTTTCTAGTATCACCCATAGAAATATCCCTAATTGTTTGGTCTGGCTTTAAGGTTGCTCCCGGAATATTACCGCCAGCTAGGTTTACTAGTCCGTCAAGGTGTTTAAATTCTTCTTTTATTTTATTTTTCAGCTTAACAAGTTCAGACTCGTCCATGACATCGACCTTAAAAACGAATGTACTATTTGGTACCAGCGCATTCAGCTCGTTCTGCTTATCCTTTAATTTATCTTCTGATCTTCCTAACAATAAAACCTTAGCACCATTTTCAACTAAATATTGGGCAATGGATCCACCTAAGGTTCCTGTTCCACCTGAGAGTGCATAATTTTTATCTTTTAAGGATAATAATTCGTTCATTTTATCTGTATTTGTATAATTGAAATTAAGTTTTTATTATTCATCAGTATTAGCTACAATGTATCTGCATTGTACCGCCAAGTTAAGGGAATTATCAAAAACTTCCCCTACCATTGTGGCTATTATAACAATTACCATAAAATAATTCTGTCAAATTTCAAGACCTTTAAAATTAAAACTTCCCTTAATTAATTTGAAGGACATTAAAATGCTAAGAAATGATCGGTTTTATTCTTAGTTTAATGAAGAAACTACTCTAATTCTATAGAACAACTTCTTTCAAGCATGTTATATTATCAAAGTGATAAAACTTTAATGAGAAATGTAATTATCAGCGTTTAACTAGAAGATTTCAAATACAGGCATTTACCTTTGTACTGATAATTTTGAACTGTGAAGAAGGCCATTTTGTTTATGATCATTAGTACGTTTTCATTTAGTTTAATGAACTCGTTCGTAAAATACCTAAGCCATTTTCCCACCTTTGAAATTGTATTCTTCAGAACCATTGGTTCTTTAATTTTAGGAACATCATACATAATAATCAAGAAAATCCCAATATTGGGTAACAATCGTAGGTTCATGATATTTAGAGCTCTTGCGGGATTAACCGCTATGAGCTTGTTTTTTATGTCTTTGCAATATTTACCTGTTGGCACAGCAGTATCGTTAAGATATCTTGCTCCTATTTATGCCGCTATTTTTGCAGTATTATTACTTAAAGAGAAACTAAAACTTATTCAGTGGTTGTTATTTCTTTTTGCTTTTGGAGGAGTGTTAGTCCTTAAAGGTTTTGACAATACTATTAATTCAACAGGCTTACTTTTGGTTTTGGCAGCGTCCGTATTTAGTGGTCTGGTTTATGTACTTATTAGAAAAATTGGAAACAATGACCACCCAATGGTCATTGTGAATTACTTTATGTTTACAGGTACCGTAATAGGCGGGTTGTTAAGTATAAACAATTGGATTACCCCAACCGGCATAGACTGGCTTTTATTATTAAGTTTAGGGATTTTTGGATTCTTTGGACAAGTTTTCATGACCAAAGCATTTCAAATTGCACAAACAAATTTAGTGGCACCATTAAAATATATTGAAGTTATCTTCACTATTATGGTTGGCATATTTTGGTTTGGAGATATTTATTCTATTTGGAGCCTTATAGGAATACTTATGATCATAGCTGCTCTGGTTGCAAATGTCATAGTTGGCAAAAAATAGGCAATAAAAAAGCTACAGATTATTTACCTGTAGCTTTGGTAATGGTCAGAAATTACAATTATTTTCTAGTTGTCTCTTGTTCAGCCAAGCTATTGCTAACATCTTTAAGAGAGGATATAATTACTGTATTTACCTCGTCTTCAATTTCCTTAGCATTACTTATATAATAGGCAGCTGATAAAAGTAATGCCAGAGCTATTAAAAGGTTAGCTATCATTTTAGAGTCAAAAAAATATTCTTGCTTTTCCATTATTATCTCCTTTTAATATGTCATGAATATAAAACGAAAACTTTAAATTAACAAATATTTAAGAAATATTAAAAGCATTTAAAATGCTGTGCACAAATCATTTAGCTATTTCAAAATAAATAAAATCTAAATTTTTAACTTACAATTAACTGATTCACAAATATTTAACATGCATTTGAATCAATATTTATGTGGATAAAACCAAACAGTACCTGCCTTTCAAATTAACTTTGTGGTATAGAAACAATTCTAATTAATTCATAAAACTAGAACAGATGAAAATTTTAAAATCTATAACATTAGCAGCTATTTTATTTGTAGCCGTTGGAGTAAATGCACAAAGCAGTAAGGACAAAAAAGTAATTAAAGATGCCGAAAATGCAAAGGAAAAATTAATGACAATGGATGTTGGTTTAGACCAGTTCTTTAACAACTCTGCAGGATATGTAGTTTTTCCTAACGTTGGAAAAGGAGGCTTCATAATTGGTGGTGCATCGGGGAACGGTGTAGTATATGAAAATGGCAAAAAGGTTGGTATGGCCGACCTAAAAAAATTAAGTGTAGGTCTACAAGCAGGCGGACAAGCAATTACGGAAGTAATCTTTTTTGAAACCGCTGAGGATTTAGCCGAGTTTAAAGAAGGAGACTTTGAGTTTTCTGCTGAAGCTTCTGCAGTTGCACTTAAATCTGGTGTTGCTGTAAATGCAAAATACAGAGATGGTGTTGCCGTTTTTGCTTTACCAAAGGCCGGTTTAATGGCAGATGCATCTGTAGGTGGTCAAAAATTTGATTACACTCCTTTGATGCAATAATTAGTTCTCATTAAAATAACTAATAGCCACCCAATTGGGTGGCTATTTTTTTTTTGTTTCCAATTACCCATTAGCAGTAAAACCTGGGTAGCAGGTCATACCCCCATCGACAAAAATGGTAGTTCCGTTTATATATTCAGATTCATCTGATGCCAACCAGCTTGCTACACTTCCTATATCATCGGGCACTCCAATTTGCTTATAAGGTATTAATTTTAACATACCATCTCTACCTTCTTGGGTACTCCATACATCCTTATTGATATCTGTTTTAATAGCACCGGGTGCAATGGAGTTACAACGTATCTTATCCGGTCCGTATTCCTGACAAATAGTTTGCATTAGCATGATCAAACCACCTTTACTTGCTGCATAATTAGCATGACCGGCCCATGGTATTACTTCATGTATAGAACTCATATGAATTAATTTCCCCAATGAATTGGAAATATCAGGTCGCATTCCCCTTCTCTTAAATTCTATTATAGCCTCTTTTGCGCAAAGAAATTGACCGGTAAGGTTTACATCTATCACTCGCTGCCAATCAGATAATGGCATTTCATGTAATGGGTGATCTAATTGTAAACCAGCATTGGCTACACATACATCAACAGTACCAAATTTTGATATCGTTTTTTTAAACATACGCTGCACTTCATCCTCCTTGCTAACATCACATTTGACCACAATGGCATCACCACATTCAGAATTTTCACTGATCCAATGTGCTACCTCTTCAGCTTCCACTTTACTACTATGATAATTAACAACAATATTGGCTCCTTCCATTCCCATTGCTTTGGCAACCGCTTCACCAATACCATCACTAGAACCGGTGATGATACAGGTTTGTCCTACGAGTCTTTTATTTGGTTTTTGCATGTGTATATTTTTTTAGTGCTTTAAAATTAATTTTCTGAAAATCAATTCTTTATCTCTATTGCAATTATTTATAATGCACATCTGTTTTAATGAAAAAAGTGCCACCCAAAATAGGTGACACTTTCTATACTAGTAAACCAAGTTGTTATTTTCCGTTGAAGAACACCATAATACCTATTACGATCAATACAATAAAAATAGAAACGGTAATATCGATCCAATTATAGCTATTCTTATTTTTATTCTTTTCTTCCTCGGTTATAGTACCAAATGTTAGGTTAACTATTTGCTCTTTATCAGGAGATTTTGTTAATAGACTAACTACTACCATAAAGATTAAACAGAATAAAAAGAACCAAGCACCAAAAGTCAAGAAATTCATATCCCCCAGATTATATAATATCCCATCGGAATCAAAATTATCTTTAAGCAACTCTAACGCAATTCTAAAAAAGGCTACTAAAATTCCCATGATAAGGGTTGCAAAAGCTCCCGTAGCATTAATTCGCTTATAAAAAATTCCCAATAAGAACACAGCAGTAATGGGTGGTGCAATATAAGATTGTACACTTTGCAAGTATTCATATAACACTCCTGAAATATTTGCCATTATCGGAATCCAAATAATACCTATAATCACCACAAAAACAGTAGCTATTTGTCCTGTTCTCACCAGTTTTTTCTCTGGTGTATCCGGACGTAATTTTTTATAGACATCAACTGTAAACAAGGTAGAACATGAATTAAATACCGAAGCCAAAGAACTCATTAAAGCGGCCAATAACCCTGCGGCCACAAGACCTCTAAGGCCTGATGGCAACAAATTACTCATTAACACCGGAAATGCTTCATCTGCACTCTCCCAATGTAATTCTCCTCGCATTTTCAACGTCAATGCAATAACTCCTGGTATCAAAAACAAAAAAACAGGTAATAATTTTAACAATGCTCCAAATATGGTACCTCTCCTTCCTTCTTTTATGTTCTTTGCCGTTAATGTGCGCTGTACAATATATTGGTCTGTACACCAATACCATATACCGACTATAGTACTTGTAATGAACAATGAAGGCCAAGGAAAATCCGGATCGGTCGCCGGTCTCCACATATTAAAATATTCTGGTCCCAAGGTTTCTACCATACTTCCCCATCCACCAACTTTATCTAACCCAATGAACGTTAATACAGCAGCGCCAACCACTAATAAAATTGCCTGTAACGTTTCTGTATATACCACTGCCCGCATACCGCCAAAAACAGTATAAAGTCCTGTTAATATGACCGTAGCTAAGGCTCCCGTCCAAAAATCTATACCCAATAATGCAGAAACTACCACACCACCTGCATAAATGGTCACCGATATTTTAGTTAGCACATATGCAACAATAGAGAAAACCGATAACACCCATCTTGACCTGGCATCAAAACGTTTCTCTAAAAATTCTGGCATAGTAAACACGCCACTCCTAGCATAAAATGGTAAAAACACCCAACCTAGCATTAATACAACCCAGGCATGTATCTCATAAATAAGCAAGGGCAATTTATTACTTGCTCCCGTGCCAGCTAAACCGACTACATGTTCTGAGCCAATGTTTGATGCGAATATTGAAGCACCTACTACAAACCAGCCAACGTTTCTGCCGGCTAAAA
This sequence comes from Maribacter sp. 1_2014MBL_MicDiv, assembly GCF_001865655.1. Taxonomy (NCBI): domain Bacteria; kingdom Pseudomonadati; phylum Bacteroidota; class Flavobacteriia; order Flavobacteriales; family Flavobacteriaceae; genus Maribacter; species Maribacter sp. 1_2014MBL_MicDiv. The sequence continues at coordinate 3,062,991 of NZ_CP011318.1, read as the reverse complement.
AGTAATCTTCCGTATTATCTTCTTTTTTCTTGATTACCCATATGGCTACACCTACAAGTAATAAAAAGTAGAGTGAAATACTGATCCAATCTAAATGGTCTAACTGTTGCATGTTAATGGTTTATTAACTGTGAATTTAAAAGTGGTTTTTGTCAGGTATTTTTCTTCCGGAGTTAGTACTACAGAAGGAAAACTTGGTTGATTTGGTGCATCTGGAAAATGTTGGGTTTCAAAACAAAAGCCACTTCTTTTTGCGTAAAAACCACAGTTTGGTCTTGGTAGCGTACTATCTAAAAAATTTCCTGTATAAAATTGCATACCTGGTTGATCCGTAATTACTTCAACACCTCTGCCCGATTCTGGGTGATATGCCTTTGCTACACGCCTATACCCTTTATCAGAATTGTTCAACACCCAGCAATGATCAAAACCACCACCTAAAGTAATTTGATCGTTGCTCATGTTTATAGCTTTACTCACCAATTTTGGTATTCTAAAATCGAACGGTGTACCATCTACAACTGCCAACTCACCTGTAGGAATCAGCGAAGCATTCACTGGCACAAATTTGTCTGCATTGATCTCCACGACATGATCAATTATAGGTTGAGAGAAATCCCCCGAAAGATTAAAATAGGAATGTTGTGTAAGGTTTACAATGGTAGTTTTATCTGTAGTTGCTTCGTATAAAACATCAAGACTGTTATCAGAATTTAGTGTGTAGGTGACCGTTGTTTTTAAATTACCGGGAAAACCCTCTTCCATATCTTTACTATAGTAACTAAGTTTTAAAGAAGCCGAGGTTTTATTTTCCTGAATATCTTCAACTTTCCAAACCACTTTATCAAAACCTACCACACCACCGTGTAGACTATTTTCACCATTATTTTTTGCTAGTTGATATTCGTAATTGTTTAAGATGAATTTCCCTTTTGCAATACGATTTCCATATCTTCCAACAAGAGCTCCAAAATATGGGTTAGGTTTTTCGTACTGCTCCAAGTTTTTGAAACCTAAAACAACATTCTTAATATTTCCATCTTTATCAGGAGTTTCAACAGCTGTTATTCTTCCTCCAAAAGTTATTATGCTTACTTGAATTCCGTCCAAATTATACAGTTTGTATAATTCTACCTTTTCCTTATTTACCGTAACACCATAATTACTTTTTTTAATCCTCATTGAAATTTTATCATTTTGCCAAATCCCCTTAACATATTCCATGTTGAAATCTAAATATATTATCAAAATAGTAATAATCAACACCAAATACTTAGATATATTAATCAATTTCATAATAAAATGTGACAAATATTCATAAATTAATGGAAACGAACTTCTTACAATAATTAGGGAGACTTTTTTTTAATTTTTTAAATCGAACTAATTTTAAATGATTCTAAATAAAAAAATACAATCATCAGAATAACATTTTCAGGGTTTATTCCAAAATTAGTTCTCCCTGCGTTTTCCACTTGCTCCCGTAATATTATCTAGATATAAAAAACCATTTGCAAGGCAAATCAAAGCCTTTAAAAAACAACTAACACATTTATTAATAGCCAACTATAGAAAAAACTATAGACCTTTTCTACCAAAAACGTGGTTCAGTTCAATTGAAACTCATTAATTTAGGTTCGCAAAAAATGAATAATGGTTTTGAATAATTATCGCAAAGAGGACAAAGTACTACTTGCTATAGATTGTATAATTTTTGGATTTTATCAAGAAGAATTAAAAATTTTGCTCGTTGAACGAGACTTTAAACCAGCTAAAGGAGAATGGTCACTTATTGGTGGTTTTCTTAAAATGCAAGAAAACCTAGAAGAAGCAGCTGCCCGTGTATTAAAGAACTTAACAGGCTTGAATAAGGTATATATGGAACAGGTTCATTGTTATTCTAAAATAGACCGTGATCCGGAAGAAAGAACCATTTCGGTAACCTATTTTGCCCTTATAAATATAGAACACCATTGTAAAGAATTACTGAGGCAAAATCCGATTAAATGGTTTGACATAAAAGATATACCTACTTTGATTTTTGACCATAATATAATGGTTAAAGAAGCATTGACTCTTTTAAGAAATAGAATAAGTTGTAAGCCTATTGGGTTTGAACTTTTACCAGAAAAATTTACGATGCGACAGCTCCAAAAGCTTTACGAAGCTATTTTGGATACCGAACTGGATAAGCGAAACTTCATTAACAAATTCAACTCATTGGATTTATTGACAAAATTGAAAGAGAAAGATATGAGCTCCTCTAAAAAAGGTGCTTTTCTATTTGAATTCGATCAAAATAAATATCATAAAAAAGTAGAGAAAGGCTTTAGTTTTAAAATTTAAACACCCTTCTATTTTAAGACATTTTTGAGCACGGTAAGTTATTCAATCTTCGTAAATTTATCATACATTTTTCTATGAGCAAAAAGGCTACCATCTACGACATTGCAAAAGAATTGAACATTACCGCTGCAACGGTATCAAGGGCTTTGAACAATAATCCTAAAATAAGCGAAAAAACACGCAATCTTGTACTAGCTACCGCTACCAAATTAAACTACAAACAGAATAGGCTTGCATTAGCACTTAAAAGTGGTAAAAGTAAAAATGTTGGGGTCGTAGTACCTTTCATCAATAAAAATTTCTTTGCCTCTGTAATTCGTGGTATAGAAGATGAACTATATCCAAAAGGTTTTCATGTAATTATATCGCAAACCTATGAGGATAGAAACCGGGAGAAGAAAATTATACAGAACCTGTTGAATGCGCAGGTAGATGGTATATTATTATCTACATCTTTTACCGAGCAGAATAAAGATGAATTCAAGGAGACCGTTAAAAAAAGTACTCCTTTTATACTATTTGATAGGGTTATAAGGTTCAATGAAATAAGCACTGTTACCATTGATGATTACCAAGGTGGTTTTGTTGCAACGGAGCATTTAATTGCACAAGGCTGTAAAAAAATTGCGCACTTTGACGTTGACCAAAGTATTGAACTTTACCAACATAGATTTAAAGGATATAAAGATGCGCTGGCAAAACATAACATACCCTTTAGAAAGGAATATGTAATTTCCTTACAAAGTAATATGGAGGCAGGTAAAGATGCAGCAAAAACGCTTATGAATTTACCAGAACCACCAGATGCCATATTTTCATCTACAGACAACGGATTGTTAGGTGCAGTCAAATACTTACAAAGTAAATCTATTAGAATACCAGAAGATTTAAGCGTTGTAGGTTTTAGTAACGAACCCTTTACGCAATTTATGGAACCATCAATTAGCTCTGTAGATCAATCACCATTGGAAATGGGAAAAATGGCGGCAAAGGTCTTTTTAGAACAAATTGAAAATGATTCAAATGAAAAAGTTCAGAACAATGTGGTGCTGCCAGCAAAATTAATTGTCAGAAAATCGTCCAGCAAAACATAAAGATTATTGAACTATTCCTCTAGAAGTATTCTTTTTAACTTCAACAATACCCACATAAACAATAAGACCTTCTTTAATCCTACAAATCAAATAAACTTGGTAACCATAAGCTCAATTGTGGAATATAAGTGACCAAGAACAGTGCAATGATCATTGCAATAAACAAAGGCAATAATGGTTTAAACACTTTTTCAATAGTAGTTTTAGCCACACCTACTCCAACGAACAGTACCGAGCCTACGGGCGGTGTACATAAACCTATACAAAGGTTCAAAACCATAATAATACCGAAGTGAACGGGATCAAGTCCTAACTTGGTTACCACAGGTAAAAATATCGGTGTAAAGATCAGAACGGCGGGAGTCATATCCATAAAAATTCCCACAAAGAGCAATAGTAAGTTTATGATCAAAAGAATCACAATTTTATTCTCACTTAAGCTTAATAGTCCAGAGCTGATATCTTGCGGAATATTTTCATAGGACAAAGCCCATGACATACACATTGATGAACCTATCAATAACATAACAATAGCCGTAGTGGCAGAAGAATCCAATAAAATCTGTGGTAGTTTAGGCACGGTAATTTCCTTATATATAAAACCTAAAATTAAACTGTATAGCACGGCTATGGCGGAGGCTTCAGTAGCGGTAAAAATCCCCGTTACAATACCGCCAATTACTACCACGAGCATAAAAAGACTTGGCAAAGCATCTATGAATGTCTTACCTACTTGTTTAAAACTACTACGTTTACCTACCTTATATTTTTTCTTTTTTGCCCAAAAAGCTGCCACAATCATTAAAAAAAGTCCGGTCATAATTCCCGGAACGTACCCAGCCAAGAACAGGGCAGCTATAGATGCTCCACCACTTGCCAATGAATATACGATCAACACATTACTAGGCGGAATTATTAAACCAGTTGTAGCAGATGTAATGTTGACCGCTGCGCCAAATTCTTTTGAATAGCCTTCTTTTTCCATTTCAGGTCCAAGTATACTACCCATTGCTGATGCAGAAGCCATAGCAGATCCTGCAATAGCACCCATTAACATTGCGGCTATGACATTTATTAAAGCTAAACCACCGGGAAAGGCACCAACTAAAGTTTTGGCAAAGGCGATTAGCCTATGGGCTATACCACCCTTATTCATAAGTTCGCCCGAAAGCACAAAAAACGGAATTGCCAAGAGGGCAAAACTATCAAGCCCCGTAGCCATCCGTTGAGATACCGTTGTAAATGCAGGCATTGCGGGTATACTTACCAGCATGGTCAACAATGAAGAAATAGCTATACTCCATGCTACCGGCGTACCAATGGATAGTAAACATATGAAGCTCAGCACTAATACTAGAATAGGTAAATGCTCCATCATGATTTCATATTTTTAAGGTCAGAAATTTTGTAATACATAATCAGTAATCCGCTAATGGGAATTATGATATAAACCAATGCCAGAGGTACTTGCAATGCAGGTGATTGTTGCCCCAGTACATATGAGATGTAAACCAAACGAGACCCTCCGATCACAAAAGCGAACAATACAAATAGTATTACCAGAATGGTTACAATTATCTTTAACTTTTTCTGTGTTTTCTCATTTTGCCTAAGTGGTAAAATATCAATAGCAACATGAAGATTACGACCCGATACATATGCCGCGCCTAGAACGCCGATCCATATCATTAAATAACGAGCAAGCTCATCTGTAAATGAACTGGGGTTACCGGTAACATATCTTGTAAAAACTTGCCATAGTACGTTAATTACCATAACCGACATAATCAGCACCAAGGTCTTGCCTAAAACGGCGTCTATTTTATTTCGCATAGCAGACTATTTTGTTTCTTGAATTTGTTTGATAAGCGGATATATATCCTGATCATCCTTATAACCTTCATAGATATCTTTTACCTTTTCCGCAAAAAGTGATTTGTCTGGTCGAATAATTTCAACACCAGCCTTTTGAACTTCACGTAAAGCTTCCTCTTCTGCCTCTGCCCATAAAACACGCTGATATTTTACAGATTCTTTTACCGATGCACTCAACCATTTTTGCTCTTGCTCATTCAATTTATTCCATACATAAGTACCAATTAACAGAACATCCGGCAGCACCGTATGCTCATCTAATGAGTAGTACTTACAAACCTCATAATGCCTTGACAGGTAAAAACTAGGAGGATTATTCTCGGCACCATCAACAACACCTTGTTGTAAAGAAGTATAAAGTTCACCCCAAGAAATAGGAGTTGGCGATCCCCCAAGAGCCTTGACCATGTTCACTGCCGTTGCACTTTCCATTACCCGTATTTTTTCCCCGACCAAATCTTCTGGTTTTTCTATTGGCTTGTTCATGGTATAGAAACTGCGACTGCCAGCATCATAATAACCCAAACCTTTTAACCAATATTGCTCCCCTTCGTTCAATAATTGCTCGCCTATAGGTCCATCAAGTACACTGAAAGAATGTTGACGATCTCTAAAGAGAAAGGGAAGACCCAATACCTTCATTTTCGGTGCAAAATTCTCCAATACCCCTACAGAAACTTTTGTCATATCTAAACTACCTATTTGCAAAAGCTCCAAACACTCTCTTTCCGTTCCTAATTGTTGACTAGGGTATATTTCAAGTTTAAGTTTACCACCGGAACGCTCCAAGAGATCTTCACCCATTTTAACCATTGCTTTATGTACCGAATGGCTTACATCTAAACCATGCCCCAGCCTTAACGTCTTTGCTTCATTCTCTATGTCACAACCTAAAAAGGTAATGACCAAACTTAGTAGCGATAGCAATTGTATACTTTTCATAGTATGGTTTTAAACGGTTTAAAGGAACCTGAATATTAGTATTTAAAATTTGAAGTACTCTTTAGCATTATAATAACTTATATCTTGAATGATTTTACCTACCAAATCAAAATCTTGAGGCAGCTCTCCCCTCTCCATTTCTTGACCAAAAAGATTACAAACAATTCTTCTGAAATACTCATGTCTGGGATACGAAAGAAAACTACGGGAGTCTGTCAACATACCAATAAAACAACTAATTAGCCCCATATTGGATAATGCATTGAGCTGCTTGGTCATACCGTCTTTTTGATCCAGAAACCACCAACCAGAACCAAACTGCATTTTTCCCTTAACGGTACCATCATTATAATTACCGATCATAGTGGCCAGTACTTCATTATCTGCTGGATTAAGGTTATATAAAATGGTTTTGGTAAGCTTATCCTTAGCGTCCAATCTATTTAAAAATTTTGAAAGTGTCTCTGCCTGTGAATAGTCGCCTATTGAATCCCAACCAGTATCAGGACCAAGAATTCTAGTCATTCTAGCATTATTATTCCGTAATGCTCCAAGATGAAATTGCTGAATCCATCCACGGGAGTGATATTGCTCACACAAAAACAACAATATAGAAGTCTGAAATTTTTCAGACTCTTTTAATGTCAACTGTATTTTAGCCCTCCTTTTCTGAAAAATACCTTCTATTTCCGTATCTGTAAAATTTCTAAAAGGCACATAGCTTAAGCCGTGATCAGATAAGGTACACCCATTAGCTTCAAAATAATCTAAACGCACGCTTAGCGCATCGCACAAAGATTTATAGGAATCGATGGACACATTACTTATTTCAGATAACTTATTAATATATTCCAGATAGTTTTCATTAGATATTACAATTGCTTTATCTGGTCTAAAAGCAGTGGACACTTTCACATTAAAACCGCTATTTTTAATTTTAACATGATGATCTAAACTATCAATTGGATCTTCTGTTGTACAAATAACCTCAACATTCATTTTGGTTATTAGATTATGACAACTGAAATCTGTTGTTTGCAGCTTTGAGGAAGCCTCTTCAAAGATTTCACTAGCTGTATTCTCATTCAATAAAATGTCAATATCAAAATAACGTTGCAGCTCAAGGTGAGTCCAATGATACAACGGATTTCTTAAAGTGTAGGGAACCGTTCTGCCCCATTGGGTAAATTTCTCTTTTGCCGAGGCATCACCAGTGATATATTTTTCTTCAACACCAAAAGTTCGCATGGCACGCCATTTATAATGATCCCCATCTAACCAAATTTTGGTCAAGTTTTCAAATTGACGGTTATTGGCAATATCAATTGGTGGTAAATGACAGTGGTAATCTATGATCGGCATTTGCGAAGCATAATCATGAAATAATCTTTGTGAAAATTTATTTTCCAATAAAAAATCTTCCTTAATAAATGACTTGCTAGCTACCACTGTTATACGTTTTACTTTTAGTTACATTGTCAAAAATAGAAGTTGATCAATACACTTAATTACCTCGTATTTCTAAATGAATACTTTCTTGGAATGCTCTAAATCTATAAACAACTCAATTTAATGCAATCGATTACACAAATATATCTTTTTTTAAAGATTTAGCAAATATTTTCGTCTAAAAATAAGATAAGGATTTTTTAAGGCGTAACTTATTAACTGATTCTTAATTTTTGAATTAATTACCCCAAATTATTCATATTTCATCAACTAAAAAGAGATTATAAACTGTTGGTATTTTTCTTCTGTCATAAAAATTGCATTTCAACCCTAAAAAAAAGACGTTAAACTGACCATTTTCGTTAAATTGTTCATAAATACTATTATCTAATAGCCTCATAACTATATACAATCGACAAAGAATTGCGTAATTTGAATATTATGTTAACTTTGAAAAAAAAGCATCACATGGAGTTACTTGAAAAAGCTCAGGAATTTGAGAGTCGAAAAATGAGCAATATGTCCACTAGTGACCGAGTAGAAGCATCAAGAGAGGCAAAAGCACTTATCTTAAGCATCAACGAAGTTTATAAAGAAACTAAGGATCCTAGTTTAATGGACGTAATGAAAAGATTAACCGAGAAAAAGAAGAAGATTGAAAAAAGATTGAATGGCGTGCCATTGGTATAATTTCGATCTAAACTTATATTTTATTTATTTTTTAGATTAATCAATAAAAAGACCCCTTATAGAAATAAGGGGTCTTTTTACGTTTATTCATTTTAAACTTTCATTTTACCAAGCTAAACTTAAGTAATTTCTGCACTAAGTCCTGCTTGTAATAATTTTGAACATTGCGGTTTAAGTTCTTCATATTCTCCAGTTTTAACCGTGCATTTTCCTTTGTAATGTACAATTAAAGAACATTGCTCAGCCTGTTCAGGAGAATGTTCGCAAACTGAAATCAATGTATTTATTACATGATCAAATGTATTCACCTCATCATTAAAAAGAACGATTTCATTTTGCTGAACCGTCTCTTCTTCAAGGAGTAGTTCTTCGTAAATTTCTTCTTTTGTGCTCATATGAATCTCAATTAATACTAACTAATTTACATATTTTGCTGCAACCCAATTATTTCGTTCAAGGTTTTTTTCAAACTTTAACTCTAATTCGGTACATTTTTGCGAAATCATTTCTAAATCTTCGGTATAAAAACCACTTAATAATAAAACACCACCTTTATTTAAACATTTCGCATAGCTAGGTAAATCGGCCAACAAAATGTTTCTATTAATGTTCGCAATGATCAAATCATACTTTTTATCCTTTAACAAAGTAACATCTCCTTCATAAACCGATATAAAATCCATATTATTTCGTGCCACGTTTTCTTTAGCGTTTAGATAGCACCAATTATCAATATCTATTGCATCAATATTCGTAGCGCCACGCATACCGGCCAAAATAGCTAGAACCCCTGTACCACTACCCATGTCCAAAACGGTTTTATTCTCTACATCTAACTGTAAAATATGCTGTAACATCATGTGCGTAGTTTCATGATGCCCGGTTCCAAAACTCATTTTTGGCTCAATTACAATATCATAATCCACCTGAATCTTCTCATGAAAAGGTGCTCTGATCATGCATACATCATCTACGATAATGGGCTGAAAGTTTTGCTCCCACGTAGCGTTCCAATTTTCTTGCGCAATCTCTTTATACTGGTAAGTTATCTCAAAATTGGAATTTCCAAGAATATAAATGTCATCTAAAATATCAGAAGACCAATCTGTTTTTTGAATATATGCCAAAACATCATCCTCTTCCTCTACAAAACTTTCAAAACCGGCTTCACCCAATTCTGCAATGAGAATGTCTGAAGCCGGTTCTTTTGGTTTTACCGTAAAACGGTATTCAATGTATACGATATCGCTCATTATAGTTTAGTGAACTTAAATAGCATTTATAATCGCTATGAAATCATCTGCTACCAAAGATGCCCCGCCTATTAAGCCACCATCAACATCTGGTTTAGAGAAAATTTCTTCCGCATTACCCGGTTTTACACTACCACCATAAAGAATGGTTACATTATTTGCAATGGTTGCATCAAATGCCTCAGAAATAGTTTTACGAATAAATGCGTGCATTTCTTGCGCTTGTTCTGGAGAAGCCGTTTCACCTGTACCAATTGCCCAAACTGGCTCATAAGCCAAAACAATATTAGACCACGCAGATGGCTCTAAATTAAAAAGTACGTTTTTCAATTGGCTTTCTACCAATTTAAAATGGTTGCCTGATTTACGATCTTCTAGCTCCTCTCCAAAACAGAACATTACGCGAATGCCTTTTTGTAAAGCTGTTATTACCTTTTTTGAAAGTATTGCATCACTTTCTGCAAAATAGGCTCTTCTTTCCGAGTGGCCAATTATGGCGGTATCAACACCAATATTCAATAACATATCTGCAGATATTTCACCTGTAAAAGCTCCACTTTCAGCAAAGTGCATATTCTGCGCTATAACCTCAATCTTAGAATTTTCTAAAGTACGCACGGCGCTTGCTAAATTCACATAGGTTGGTGCTACCATTACTTCTGCATTCGTATCTGGTAATTTTGCAGATAACTCAGCCAAAAGTGTTTCTGTTTCTGCCAAGTTTTTGTTCATTTTCCAGTTACCTGCTACTATCTTTGCTCTCATATTTTTGTTTCTAGTTGTTCAGTTTCAGTTTATATTTATTCGAAAATCAAATTTTCTAAATCATTGTAATGTAATTTTTGCACTATGGTTCCTTTCTCCAATACTAAAACTCCCGGGTTAGATCTAACAATAGTTTTAAGTGTTGTTTCATCTGTAAAGTAAAAATCAAACGCCAGGTTGTTTTCTTTTTTCAACGCATCTGTTTGATCAGGACCGGAAGCAGACATACCTATAACTTTATAACCCGCTTTTAACGCGTTATCCGTCACAGCTTTTATTTCTTTGAAAACCTCAAGATTGGACTTACGCAAATCATATGCTATGACCATTACCAATTTAGGCTCTTGCAATAATGATGCTGCAAAATCTTCTCCGTTTTGCTCTATAGTGAAATCATGAACAGGTGGTTCATATCCTGCTTGAATTTCTTCAGTTTCCACATCTATAAATTCCCCGTCTACCGTTGGGTAATCTCCGTTGGTGATATAAATTTCCTCATTGCCGTTGACATTAAACTTCCATTTATATTCAAACACCGCTTTTGGAGCATCTGGAGGAGTGTTCATACCTTCCTCTATATTCTTGCCAATCTCATAGGGTCTAAAATCAATAACCGGTAAATGGTTCAACACATAATACACATACCCTATACAAGCAATAAAAGAAACATATAGTACAGACATCAAGGTCTTAGAATTCACTAAAGGAGTTATATATTTTCTACCAACATATATAATTAAAATCAACACCAACAGTACCACGTCTTTTGTAAAAGACTCCCAAGGTGTCAATTTAATTGCGTCGCCAAAGCAACCGCAATCAGTTACTTTATTAAAATATGCAGAATAAAATGTAAGGAACGTGAAGAAAATTATCATTGCCAATAAGGTCCACACAGTAAGTTTACGTTTATAGCCCAGAATTAGCATTACCCCAACCATTACCTCTACGATTACCACAAGTATAGAAATGACCAATGCGAACGGAGTTAAAAAAGGAAGGTCCAATACACCTTGGCTGAAATACTCTTCTAGTTTAAATGAAAAACCAACGGGATCGTTCAGTTTTATAAATCCGCTAATGATAAAAAGTATTCCAACAAAAATTCTAACGACACCTACTAAATACTTCATTCTTAATTTTATTTTTCTGATTCTGAACCTAAATGTATTAATGCAAAGACCGCATAATTGATCATATCTTGATAATTGGCATCTATACCCTCACTAACCAATGTTTTACCTTTATTATCCTCTATTTGTTTTACGCGAAGTAATTTCTGTAAAATAAGATCTGTAAGTGAACTTACCCTCATATCTCTCCAAGCTTCTCCATAATCATGGTTCTTGTTCAACATAAGTTCTTTGGTAATTTTAATATGCTTGGCATACAACTCCACAGCCTCTTCAGTAGAAAGATCAGGCTGATCAGCTACACCTAATTCTAGCTGAATTAGTGCCATTACCGAGTAATTAATGATACCTATGAATTCTGAGCGTTCACCTTCATCCACCTTGCGAACTTCATTTTCTTGAAGACTACGTATACGTTGTGCTTTTATAAAAATTTGATCCGTAAGCGAAGGCAATCTTAAAATTCTCCAAGCGCTGCCGTAATCTGACATTTTTTTCTGGTATAGATTAATACAAATCTCAATTACCTCATCGTATTCCTTTGCCGTATCTAGCATGTAATTCTATCTAATTTGTGTAAATTTCGCTTAAAAAATTGTAACCATCAAGATAGATGGTTTAAACTTGGAAAATGCCACAAATTCCTTTTAATTATTGAAAATGACCATAAACTGTAACGGCAAACTTATTTCTCTTGAACGACCCAAAATAATGGGCATTTTAAATGTTACCCCAGATTCTTTTTTTGATGGCGGTAAATATAAGGGTGAAGCAAGTGTACTGAACCAAGTTGATAAAATGCTAAATGAAGGCGCAACATTTATAGATGTAGGAGCTTATAGTAGCAGACCAGGTGCCAAAGAGGTTGATGAGGACACAGAATTAAAACGAATTACACCAATTGTAAGTTTAATAATCAATAAATTTCCAGATGTTATTCTTTCAATAGACACTTTTAGAAGTAATGTCGCTAAAGCATGCATTGAAAATGGTGCCGCTATAGTAAATGACATTTCCGCGGGATTACATGATGTTAATATGTTGAGCACTGTAGCCAAACTAAATGTACCATACATTATGATGCACATGCGCGGTACACCCAAAAACATGCAGCAACAAACAGATTATAAGGATATTTTAAAGGAAGTACTTTTTTATTTTTCAGAAAGACTTTCCGCCGCAAAAGCATTAGGTGTTAAAGATATTATTATTGATCTCGGATTTGGTTTTGCAAAAAACCTGGAACAAAATTTTGAGCTTTTAAAACAAATGGAAGTAATGAGTATTATTGAACACCCTTTACTAGCAGGTATTAGCAGAAAATCAATGATTTACAAGACATTAGACGTAACTGCGGACGAAGCTTTAAACGGCACCACAGCATTGCATATGGCGTGCTTACAAAAGGGAGCGAAAATTCTAAGGGTGCATGATGTTAAAGAAGCTGTAGAGTGCACAAAACTATATGAACAATTAAATGCCTAAGTTTATACTGATTTCTTAATTTTACTAAAACGGACCTGATTGGATTTTTTAAATTTTATTGATTTTAAGATTACCGATGTTTTAGACATCATCTTTGTTGCTGTGCTCCTATACTACATTTATAAGCTGGTAAGAGGCTCTGTTGCCATTAATATTTTCATCGGAATTGTTATTGTTTGGGCATTTTGGAAATTGACCGAGTTGTTAGACATGCAAATGATCAGTAGCATGGTAGGTGCATTTATGCAAGTTGGATTAATTGCTTTGATTATTGTTTTTCAACAAGAGATCAGAAAGTTCTTGCTAATGATCGGGTCAACCAATTTTGCCAACAAAAGAAACTTTGTAAAACACTTTAAATTTTTAAAGCAAGAAGGGATTTCTACAGAAACCGATGTAGACGCTATAATTAAAGCTTGTGAAAAAATGGCCAGTACCAAAACCGGGGCCATTTTAGTAATAGAACGTAGCAACTCTTTAGATTTCATTAAAAGTTCTGGAGATCGTATGAATATTGAAATCAACCAACCCATTCTAGAAAGTATCTTCTATAAAAACAGCACATTGCATGATGGTGCCGCAGTTATTGTTGGTAATTATATTGTTGCAACAAGAGTAATTTTACCAGTGTCAAACGAGCGAAACATCCCCCTTCGTTTTGGATTACGACACAGAGCTGCAGTCGGTATTAGTGAAAAAACCGACGCCCTAAGTATAGTGGTCAGTGAAGAAACAGGACTAATCTCCTATATTAAAAACGGGGAATTTGTTTTGTATGATTCTATCACCCAATTAACTAATATGTTGAAGCAAGATTTGGTGCAATGAATTGTAAGAACTGCCAAAACAACTTAAGAACGGATTATAGTTATTGTCCCCATTGTGGCGCTAAGGTAATTAGAAACAGACTTACAGTAAAGAATTTATGGTATGATGCTACCGAGCGATTTTTCAACATTGACAATACCTTTCTTATAACATTTAAACACCTTTTTACTAAACCTGATGAAGTTATTGGAGGATACATTAGCGGTGTTAGAAAGAAGTACTTAAACCCTATTAGCTATTTTACAATAGCCATTACTTTTGGAGGATTATTTGTATATGTCTGTACCGAGTTTTTCCCTAATGCTTTAGACTTTGATTTTCTATATCAAAGTGGAGAGTCTATGACCGAAGAAGAAAAAATGGGTCAGGATTTTCAAAAACAATGGAATACTTATCTGTTTAAATATCAAAGTTTGGTATATATAGCCATGCTTCCATTTCTAGCATTGATATCCAGACTTGTATTTTTCAACAAAAAACAATTTAATCTGAGCGAACATTTTGTAATCAACATCTATGCATACTCTCAAATGTCTATTCTCATCAACATCTTATTCCTGTTGACTATTTGGAGTTCAAAAATGTTGTATTATGTCTCTTTTGGAAATATGATTTTCCAAATTTTATTTTTTACTTGGGTATTTTTCAAAATCTTTAATCTTACTATAAAACAGACCATAATAAAACTATTATTATTTCTAGTTTTATTAGGCGTTGTGTTTACACTTTTTATTATCGGAATATCAGTTTATTTGGCTTTTTTCACGGACACATTTCTGCAAATGACTCCTTGATCAAGCAACCTCCTCAGCTAAGAACTGAGCCTCATACAGATTACTATAATAACCACCTTTTTTAAGAAGTTCTTTATGTGTGCCTGTCTCAACTATGTTACCGGCATCCATTACAATAATTTTATCCGCTTTTTTAATAGTAGCTAATCTGTGTGCAATTACGATAGAAGTTCTCCCTTGGGTAATCTTATCCGTAGCCAATTGGATCAATTGTTCAGAATACGTATCTACGGACGATGTAGCTTCATCCAATATTAAGATACTAGGATTACTTACATATGCACGTAAAAAAGCAATTAGCTGGCGTTGACCACTAGAAAGCATGGTACCGCGCTCTTTCACATTATAGTGATAGCCACCTGGTAGGCTGGAAATAAATTCATCTACCCCAATAGCCTTGGCCGCTTTTTCTATATCATCAACAGATATACTTTCTTCTTTTAAAGAAATGTTATTTGCAATGGTATCGGCAAAAAGAAACACATCTTGTAATACTACGGCAATATGAGATCTTAATGAAGATAATTTATAGTCTTGAATATCAACACCATCAACCTTAATTGAACCTGAATTAATTTCGTAAAATCTGTTCAATAAATTAATGATCGTACTTTTTCCGGCTCCTGTAGCACCAACAATAGCTACTGTTTCTCCTGCTTTAACATCAAAGGAAATACCATGTAACACCTCTTCATCTTCCAAATATCCAAAATGAACGTTTTCAAAAGAAATATCACCACTTACCACTTCTTTCTCATAAGAACCTACATTTTGTATGTGACTATCGGTATCCAAAATTTTAAAAACCCTATTAGCCGCAACCATACCCATTTGCAAGGTGTTGAACTTGTCCGCAATTTGACGCAATGGTCTAAACAACAAATCTATCAACATAATAAAAGCAAATAACGTACCTGCAATATCAGTTGAAATATTCGCTACATTCTGTAAGCCACCGTACCAAACAATTAACCCTACCGTTAAAGAAGAAACAATTTCAGCAATAGGGAAAAAGATAGAATTATACCATACCGTTTTCAACCAAGCTTTTTTATGTTTTTCGTTTATTTCCCTAAACTTGGCGCTTTCAATTTTCTCTCTGGTAAAAAGTTGAACGATTTTCATTCCTGTAATTCGCTCCTGCACAAAGGAATTTAAATTTGAAACCTCTGCCCTTACCTCGGTAAACGCTACTTTCATCGCTTTTTGAAACCATCTAGTAGCATATACTATAATTGGCAATAATGCAAATACGATTAATGATAACTTCCAATTAATAAACAACATGACCATTGCCGCAACGACCATTTTCAATAAATCGGCCACAATGACAAAAAAACCTTGACTAAAAATCTCTCCAATTCGTTGCATATCTGCAACAGCCCTAGTTACCAAAACACCCAATGAGGAATTATCAAAATAGGTCATTTTAAAAGAAAGCATTTTCTTAAAAAGACTTATCCTTACATCTTTGATCACAGATTCTCCTAACCAGTTAGCGTAATAATTGAACGCCAGTTGAAAAATTACCTGACCAAGCAAAACCACCAACATAGCAACCGTTAAATATAATAGCATTTCTTTGTTGCTGCCCTTAATGGCCTCATCAATAATTTTTTTTACGATCAAAGGGGTTAGAATAGCAAAACCAGACAATAATATGGCAGACAAGGCAACGCCATAAAATGTAATTTTGTACGGTTTTGTATAGGCCAGTAAGCGTTTAAAAAGACGAGTGTCAAATGCTTTGCCAGAATCCTTATCCATTCTTTAAAATAGTATTGGGGTAAACAATAGAGGTCAAATATAGTCCTTTTGCAGGAACAGAAACGCCTGCCATTGTCCTATCCTTACTTTTTAATATGGTATTAACATAGTCAGGTGAATATTTCCCCAATCCTACATTAATTAGCGTACCAACGATAGCCCTAACCATATTTCTTAAAAACCGATCTGCCGTAATGGTAAATACAAGCTTATTATTTTCTAGCTTCCATTGTGCTTCTCTTAGGTCACAGATATTGGTAAAAACATCTGTATTGGATTTAGAAAAACATTCAAAATCTTTTTTGCCCAACAATAGTTCAGCTGCATCGTTCATTAGTTGAATATCAAGATCTTTTTTTACGAAATATGCAAGGTCCGTAGAAAAAGGATCCTTGCTTTTTGCAATATGATATTCATATGTTCTGGAAGTAGCATGAAAACGTGCATGTGCATCATCTTCTACTTCAAAAATACGGTCTACCGCAATGTCATTTGGCAAATAAGAATTAAGTCTGAACACATATTCAGGAATATCACCCAAGCTATCAACATCAAAATGGGCATACATCATTTTGGCATGAACACCAGTATCTGTACGTCCTGCACCCATTAATGCAACCGGACTGTTTAAAAGTTTGGACATCGCTTTTTCCAGCACTTCTTGCACTGTAATGGCATTTGGCTGATTTTGCCAACCGTGATACGCTTTACCGAAGTATGAAAATTGAATGAAGAATCTCAAAAGATATACTAGTTTTGTATCTGACAAAGGTATTAAAAACCATACGTTTTAACATTCTTGGTACCCACAGTAAATAGGAAAACTTAAACGTTGGTTATTTTCATTTTTCATGGAAAGTCAATAAATATAAAATTCAGCAATAATAATGACCAAAATTCTTCTTCTTTCCGATACACATTCTTACATGGACGACGCCATATTAAAACATGCAAGATGGGCAGACGAAGTATGGCATGCAGGGGATATTGGGAACTTAAAAGTAACCGATGCACTTGCAAAACTTAAACCACTAAGAGGTGTACATGGCAATATTGACGATCATATAATTCAAAAAGAATTTCCTGAAAACAATAGATTCTTCTGTGAGGGAGTTGATGTTCTTATTACCCACATTGGAGGGTATCCACCTAAATACAATAGTAGAACACGCGATATTATTAAAGAAAATCCGCCTAAACTTTTCATTTGTGGTCACTCTCACATTTTAAAAGTAATGATGGACAAAAAGTTAGGGGTAATACATATGAACCCTGGGGCCTGTGGAAAACACGGGTTTCATCAAGTACGCACCATGTTACGTTTTGTTATCGATGGAGACAATATCAAAGATCTTGAAGTAATAGAGCTTGGAAAAAGGTAAAAACAGGGCGTCACTTAACACTTACACCCTGTATTTAGCTAATTAATATTCAAATGATACGCCCAAAGAAATGGTACCACCATCGTAGACATTTTTTCTATCTACCAGAAAACCGGCATAATCGGAGTATTGCGCAACCAAATTAAAATGGTCTGTAATCTTATACATTGACGTAATTCCGTAATTTGTAAATGTAGTACCCTCACCAAATAAGAAAGAGCCACTTTGCACATTATTCTCAGAAGATAATCTTTCTTGAATTTTCAATTTTCCAATAAGATATAGCTTATTAAAGAACAAATGTCCTAACTCAACCCCGGCTTGAAATTGGTTACTGAATCCTTCAGTTCTAAAATTTACACTTGAAAAAGCCGATGCATATGTTTTACCGTTTTTAAAACCATGGGATGCGGCCAAGGTTGTCCATATATTAAATTCACCATCAGAAACAGGTAAATTTATTTCATCAAATTGACCAAAGGCATTTGGCTCGTTAGATCTTGCAAAGTTAGTACCATCATTAGTGGGTATATCCAAAGCAACCTGTAAAGACAAAGGAAAGCTTTTAAGTAGCTTATACTTAACTCCCAATTGTATATTACCTACACCAGCAACAGTTTCTGTAGTGCTAAAACTATTTAAACGAACAATTGGCAAATCTACTATTGCCGTAAACCTATCGGAGATACCGTATTCACCGTAAAGCAAGAGTCCGCTGGTTCTAAAATCGCTTCCTTGATCAGCCAATCTACCCTCTGTTGTATAATAATTATTAGAAGAGAAATATGATGCCGAAGCTTGAAGATAGAATCCCTTTGCCTCCCTTGTCCATCCGCTTTGCGCCTGCAGACCAACAGTAAGCAAGCAAAAGCAAATACCTAAGAAGATTTTTATTTTTTCCATAATTCTGTTTTTTCAAATTATAGGCCCCAACATTGAAAACCTATAAAAAAAGCCTTTGGGAGACATAGAAAAACAGAATCAGGTGTCTCTATTCCCAAAGGCAATCAATATTCAATTTTTTAGTTTAATGCTACATTTCCAAAAGGAATATTAGCAGTAGCACACCAAAGAATAATGTGTGTGTATTTAGCATCAGGCATTGCATCTAACTTTATGAACATTTCACCATTACCGGCAACGTTACCAATAAGCATTAGATCTGGGTTACCGTTAGCTGGATCGGCAGTGAAAGTGTCTGAGGTAGAAAAGAAAATACCTACGGTACCAGTACCTAATTCAGTTGTAAAATCATCTCCAAAATGCACAAAATAAGAACTTTCGGTATCTACACCCAATTCAACCAAACCTTGGGTAGGCGTGCCACTTTCTGCTACCAAATTACCGCTTAATGAAACGGTTAGGTCACCAACTGGCATTGAAGAATCTACTTCAACCGTTTCTGTTTCAACCACAGTTTCCGTAACGGTTACTGTTTCTACATCATCATCTGAGCAGCTAACAAAGAATGTTGTTACTGCACTAAGTAATAATACAAGTGTAAATTTTCTGTTTTTCATAATCGTAAATTTTTAAAATTGTTTTAGTTAAAAACAGGATATTAACGACTATCGCTAACCTTGCTGTTTCTTGAGGACAAACATAAAACCACGATATCACGAAGAATTCAAGAAAAAGTAAACAGTTTATCACATATGGTTGAAATACTGCAATATTTCTGTGATATTTAAGAAAGTGGAGACATAAAAAAACCCGGTAACTACCCCGGGTTTTAACGCACTAATACTACTAAGATTACAGGCTTAACGTAAGCGATCAACAGATTTTACAAGATCTTCATCCTTTTTTATTGCCCTATTTGCAAGGACCAAAAAAATGATAGAAAATACTGGAATCAGCATCCCAATACCCTTCTCAGAAACCG
Source organism: Maribacter sp. 1_2014MBL_MicDiv (assembly GCF_001865655.1). NCBI lineage: Bacteria > Pseudomonadati > Bacteroidota > Flavobacteriia > Flavobacteriales > Flavobacteriaceae > Maribacter > Maribacter sp. 1_2014MBL_MicDiv. Next base: position 3,043,303 of record NZ_CP011318.1, on the reverse strand, counting down.
AAGTTTCTCCGGATAAGTTTAGTGATCGGTAAACGAAAAATCCTAATAAAAAAACGTTCAATATCATGTTCAGCCTGTTTATTACAAACTGAGATTTTCTATTTTTAAATTGTACCATAGACCAAATAGCCAAAACGGCACTTGCGTAAAATGCGATAGAAATGAGCAATTCATTGTTTGCAAAAACTTCTGTACCATCTACATTAATCCACAGATTAAAGAAGAACGGAAGTATACCCGTAAGTATTGCAACAATTACTAAAAAAAGGCTCTGAATTCTTTGAATCATAAATCTAATATCGCTTTCTAATTGCAAAAATACAGGTCTTTTCAAAAAATATAACCATTTTATTCAAAATAATTTGTAATATTGCTACGTTATCACGTCATAACACCTACCAGTTAAGGAATAACTTTCCTTATAGATTATCCAAATAAAATTATTTACTTCTTACAATACAAACTACTTATATAATTTATTCTATTACTTAATGTTTGAGATTTCAGATTTAAAATCGAAAAAGCTACCTGAGCTTCAGGAAATTGCTAAAGGACTTAAGGTTCCTAAATTCAAAACCTTGAAAAAACTAGATTTAGTTTATCAAATTTTGGACCTACAAGCCGCCAACCCAAAAGTTGCCGCAGCTATTGCCCCCACAACCACTGAAGAGGCACCTAAGCCTACAGAAGAAAAACCGAAGCCTAAACCTAGACCTAGAACACGTGTTGCACAAAACACCAAAAAGGATGCTAGTACAGACGCAAAACCGGCTACGGCAAAAGAGACTCCCGTAAAAAAGGAAGCTCCGCAAGAAAATGAGGTTAAAGAAGTTACTGAACAAAAGAGACCTAGACCAAGACCTAAGTCTTCAAATCAGTCAAACAATAACAATAATAAGAATTCGCAACAGAATAATAATCATAAGAAGAAACCTAACCCAAGGACTCCTCATGACAAAAGTAATTTTGACAAAGACCTTAAAAACAGGTACAAGGAGCCGGAATATGAGTTTGATTCCATAATAGCCAGTGAAGGTGTGTTGGATATTATGCAAGACGGATATGGTTTTTTACGTTCTTCCGATTATAACTACCTATCATCTCCTGATGATATCTATGTTTCTCAGTCGCAAATTCGTCTTTTTGGCCTTAAAACAGGTGATACCGTTTTAGGTAACGTAAGACCACCAAAAGAAGGTGAAAAGTATTTCCCTCTTATTAAGGTAAATAAAATTAACGGCATAGACCCTCAGATCGTACGCGATCGTGTATCATTTGAGCATTTAACTCCGTTATTCCCACAAGAAAAATTCAATTTGGCAGAACGCCAAAGTACAATATCTACCCGTATTATTGATTTGTTCTCACCTATTGGTAAAGGGCAAAGAGGTATGATCGTATCGCAACCTAAGTCTGGTAAAACTATGTTACTTAAAGATATTGCGAACGGTATTGCTGCAAACCATCCTGAAGTTTACCAAATTATTTTGCTTATCGACGAAAGACCGGAAGAGGTTACGGATATGCAACGTAATGTTCGTGGTGAAGTTGTAGCATCTACTTTTGACAAAGAACCGACTGAGCACGTAAGAGTTGCTAATATTGTTTTGGAAAAAGCAAAGAGATTAGTAGAATGTGGTCATGACGTAGTAATCCTTTTAGATTCCATTACACGTTTGGCAAGAGCCTATAATACTGTTCAACCAGCTTCTGGTAAGGTATTAAGTGGTGGTGTTGATGCTAATGCATTACATAAGCCAAAAAGATTCTTTGGTGCTGCACGTAATATTGAAGGCGGTGGTTCATTGTCTATCATTGCAACAGCCTTAACTGAAACTGGATCTAAAATGGACGAAGTTATTTTTGAGGAATTTAAAGGAACCGGCAACATGGAACTTCAATTAGATCGTAAGATTGCAAATAGAAGAATTTTCCCTGCTATTGACCTTACTTCTTCAAGCACACGTAGAGATGACATGCTACTTGATGAAAACACCCTACAACGTATGTGGATAATGCGTAAGTACCTTGCAGATATGAATCCTGTAGAAGCCATGGAGTTTATTGAGCAACGTTTTAAACAAACCAAAAACAATGAAGAGTTCTTGATGACAATGAATCAGTAATTCTTTTTAATTATAATTTTAAATCCCGATTTCTTAATGAAATCGGGATTTTTTATTTTGTAGCATACCCACTATAATAAACTACCCTAATAATAACATCAAAAATTAAAGCTGCTATTTTTTTGATATCTTTATAAAATCAGAAAGAACTATCCCCCAGTCTTTTAGCATTTTTCTTTAGTAAACACTTAAAATCTCAGAAAATGAAAAGACCATCTATCCTAATCAGTAAAATCTTATGCGCCATTATCATCTCTGCTTTTATGAGCTGTAATGATCAACCCAAAGAGCAAGACCCAGAGGAACCGGTAAAACCAGTGATATTAGCTCCTCAAGAAATAGTACCTATTTCACAGGCAAAAAATATGTATGACTCCTATGAAAAAAGGCGGGTACCATTAATACAACGTTATGAAGACTCTATAAATAAAATAACCAAAAGAGATGGAGAGTTTCATGTTGGCAGATTTGTTTACTACGATTATAAAACCATCAAGCAATATTTAGAATATATTGAACAAGAAGCTGCCGATGCCGGAGTTGAAATTTCCACATTAAGACTTTACTACTCCAACTACCCAAATGAGGAATATTTCCCTCAAAGCAAAGAACCGATTAAACAGCCAAGACAGAACAGCATTATGCTCTCCCCTACTTATAATGACGGTAAGCGTGATTATCTTTTTTATATAGCTCAAGGAGCAAAGGGCAAACAAGCCGTACCTATGAACAATAGCTTTGAACCAATAAATGAAGGTTATGGCAATAATAATGACCCCAATACAAAAGCATATGCTTCATTTGCACCAACAACAAGTACACCAAAAGCTGTACCGGCAATATTACAAGGTCAAGAAAGTCTAACTTTGAATAGAGGCACAGGTGTACCACCGCCAAAAAACCAATAAACATTTCACAGTCAAATAGCCCGTTAAACCATGTTGGAGTATATTTTAAATAATTACTACATCTGTTTCTATTTCATAGCACTGGTTTTATCCATTACCAAGTATAGGCTATACTACGATACCATCTTAAAATATTTACCCATAATATTAAGCTACGTTTTATTATCAGAAATACTAGGTGCTATCGTTAGGGATGTAGATGATATACAATTAGTTTATATACCTGAATATTATAATTACAACACTATAATTTTCAATATATTCGACATTGTATTCTATCTATATTTCTTTTATATTTTCTATCAATTAATTGAAAACAAAAGAAGTAGAATTCTCATTAAATATGGTGGTGTATTATTTTTATTGACCTGCATAGTCAATTTGTTTTTACAAGACTTTTACACCGAACCTCAGAACTATGCAATTATTGCGGGTGCAATAGTATTAATATTTGCGTGCCTAACCTATCTATACAAGATATTTACAGAAGAACAGAAATTTATACCTAGAAAAAACTTGCTATTTTGGATCAGTTTAGGATTACTTATGTTTTACATCTGCTACCCTATTTCCATGTATATATTGTCTTTTGATTATCAACTGTACACTACATACAATCTCTCTAAGTATCATTATATTTCAATAGCGACAATGTACCTCTGCTTCATCATTGGTTTTCTATCAATGAGAAGACTAAGGTTACCAATGAGGCAGACAAACTAAAATTTAGCCCATAAAAAAAGCCTCCCAGTTTTGGAAGGCTTTTTAATTTCTTAAGGCAATATCTTACAAAGCGGCAACGTGCTTTGCCAACTTACTTTTTAAGTTAGCAGCTTTGTTATCATGAATAATGTTACGCTTAGCTAAACGATCGATCATACTAACAACACTTGGAAAAAGAGCCTCTGCATCTTTCTTAGATTCTTCTGCACGCAATCTCTTTATAGCATTACGTGTAGTTTTATGCTGATATCTGTTACGTAAACGAACTGCTTCGTTTCTTCTAATTCTCTTTAATGCCGACTTGTGATTTGCCATTTTATTCTCTGTTATAATTTCTTCGGATTTTCATCCATTTAATTTTGTAGTCCGTAGGGGAATCGAACCCCTGTTACCAGGATGAAAACCTGGCGTCCTAACCCCTAGACGAACGGACCATTATGTCACTGCTTTGGAAAATTATCCAAAAATTTAATTTGTAGTCCGTAGGGGAATCGAACCCCTGTTACCAGGATGAAAACCTGGCGTCCTAACCCCTAGACGAACGGACCATACTTTGTGCAATTGCGGATGCAAAAATACAAATATTTTTCACTATCGCAACACCTGAATATAATTTTTTAAAAAAATTAATATGCTTTTGCAAATAACACCCTTTTTTGAGACGGTTTACCACTAACCATACACACACCTTCTTCACTCTTTGCATCAATAGGAATGCAACGTATAGTGGCTTTTGTCTCCTCCTTCACTAGTTCTTCCGTTTCTTTACTTCCATCCCAATGAGCAGAAATAAATCCTCCTTTTTCTTCTAAAACTTTTTTGAATTCATCATAAGAATTCACTTCGGTTATATGATTATTTCTGTAATCAAGTGCTTTCTGGTACATATTCTTTTGAATATCGTCCATTAAGAACTCGATTTTTTCAACTACATCTGCAGCATTTACCGTTTCTTTTTCCAAGGTATCTCTTCTTGCCACTTCATAAGTACCATTTTCCATATCTCTTGGTCCAATAGCCAAACGTACAGGCACCCCCCTTAATTCATATTCATTGAACTTAAACCCTGGTTTGTGCGTATCTCTATTATCAAATTTCACAGAAATACCTTTACTCCTTAGTTCTTTCACTAACGGATTAACAGTTTCCGAAATTTGATCCAATTGATCAATTCCTTTATAAATAGGTACAATAACAACTTGTATAGGTGCTAATTTTGGAGGAATAACTAAACCATTATCATCACTATGAGTCATTACCAAAGCACCCATTAACCTTGTAGACACCCCCCATGAAGTAGCCCATACATGCTCTTTACCGCCTTCCTTGGTCGCAAATTTAACATCAAAAGCCTTAGCGAAATTCTGGCCCAAAAAGTGAGATGTACCTGCCTGCAAAGCTTTACCATCTTGCATTAAAGCCTCTATACAATATGTCTCAATTGCCCCTGCAAATCTTTCACTTTCGGTCTTAGTTCCTTTAATTACAGGCACCGCCATATGATTTTCAACAAAATCAGCATACACGTTCATCATTTGCTCTGCCTCTTCTATGGCTTCTTTTTCCGTAGCATGGGCCGTATGACCTTCTTGCCATAAAAATTCTGCCGTTCTCAAGAACAATCTTGTACGCATCTCCCAACGAACCACATTTGCCCATTGGTTAATTAATAATGGTAAATCTCTGTAGGACTGTATCCATTTTCTATAAGTATCCCATATAATAGTTTCAGAAGTAGGTCTAACAATAAGCTCCTCCTCTAGTTTAGCTTCTGGATCTACGATTATACCACTTCCGTCTTCGGCGTTCTTTAACCTATAATGTGTCACAACTGCACATTCTTTTGCAAAACCTTCTACGTGACTTGCTTCTTTACTTAAATATGATTTTGGAATAAACAATGGAAAATAGGCGTTCTCATGTCCGGTCTCCTTGAACATTTTATCCAAACCAGCTTGCATCTTCTCCCAAATACCAAAACCATATGGTTTTATGACCATACAACCTCTAACACCGGAGTTTTCGGCTAGATCGGCCTTAACTACCAATTCATTATACCACTTGGAATAATCCTCGCTTCTCTTTGTCAAATTTTTACTCATTATCTAGACTTTGGCACAAATTTTGTGATTCTTTGCGTGTAATAATTGGGTAAAACTAGTTATTTTTAATATGTTCAACAATATAATTTTGATCCGATGATATATTCCTTACCCCACAACAAACTTCGCAACATTACAATGTTGGTAACCCTGGCAGTTTTTGCTGCTTCTTGCGGTACCTACCAACAATCTTCATATTATGACAATGACGGCATTTATTCAGACGACGTTGTAAGAACGGTAGAAAGAAGGCCAGAACAAAGAAACTACAATCAAAATACTTCAGAAAACGATACCTATTCATCTTATTTTGGTGAAAAGGCGGATCAATATGATCAAATTTTGGATAGCGAGATCTTTACCGATGTCGATTCTTATTCAAGTAATAATTTAGACGAAGAAATTCCTGAAGGTCAACTGACCGATTATTATGCCAATTCTAACGACTATGAAGGTTATGGTAGCTGGGGCAGCAACAATTCCGATGTAAGCATCTATATTCACAATAATGGATGGAACAATTGGGGCTACGGAGGATTCTACGGATGGAACGACCCATATTGGGGCTGGAACAACTGGGGTTGGAACAATTGGGGCTATGGAGGTTACTACGGTTATGGATGGAATAGACCATGGGGATGGAATAGATGGAACAATTGGGGTTATGGCGGATTTGGATTTGGCTACGCAGGTATTGGTTTCGGCTGGAACCGTCCTTTCTACGGTTATGGATACGGTTATGGTTATGGCAACGGGTATTACAATCGAAATCGTGGATTTTCCAATAGAAGCTATGCAGTTAACAACTCAAGAAGAGGCAATTACAATAGAAACACAACAAATAATAGCGGATTATCTTCTACAGCGGCTAGAGGTCGTTCTAATGTAAACACCAGAGGTAACTCACCTAGGTATAGAAGCACCACTTCTAGAGCGACAACTTCTAGAAGCTCTGCAAACACGCGTAGTTCAAGAACGTATTCTGGCAACTCTTCTACAAGAAGAACTGTTGGTGTAGACCAAAATAGAGCATACAGAACTAGCAGAAGCACTAGAGCATCACCAAGATATAGCAGTTCCTCTAGAAACTACAGCAGCAGATACAGTAGCAGCCCAAGAACATACAGTTCTAGCTCATCTAGATCAAGCAGTAGGGTTAGCGTTCCCAGAACGTCTACCTATAGAAACTCCGGTAGTAGCTCAAGAAGTTATTCTTCGGGCAGAAGCTCAGGAAGTTCTAGCAGATCTTACCGTAGTTCCGGTAGCAGTTCTAGAAGCAGTAGTTACAGTTCTGGAAGAAGCAGTTCTAGTGGCAGCTCTTACAGAAGCTCTGGAAGCAGCTCTAGGAGTTCAAGCAGTGGATCCTCTTCTAGATCGTCTGGTTCTTCAAGAAGCAGCAGCAGTAGAAGAAACTAAAATCTAACATTTATCAACATTTAAATATTGCTATGAAAAGATATTTGACTTTCGTAATACTAATGGCATGTGCCATTGGTAGCGCTCAAAATATAAACGAAGCCTTACGTTACGGTACAGAAAACCTACAAGGTACCGCTCGCTTTCAAGCTATGGGCGGTGCATTTGGGGCTTTAGGTGGCGACTTATCCTCCTTAAACATAAACCCTGCCGGTTCAGCGGTATTCAACAATAGCCTTTTCACCATTTCAGGGTCCAATTACAATACCAATAATGAAGCACGTTATTTTGGTGACACCAACATAACAAAAGACAATACTATTGAATTAAATCAAATTGGTGGCGCCTTTGTTTTCAAGAATACCGACTCCAATTCCGATTGGCAGAAATTTACCTTGGCTTTCAATTATGATTTGGTGAACAATTTTGATAATGAATACTATGTTTCAGGAAGTAGCACACAAGGTATAGACACGTACTTCTCCGAATATGCCCAAGGCACACCTTTTGGCTCCATTCTTGTACAAGATGGTGAATTTTTAGAGGAAGCTTATTTAGACATCGGTTCAGCACAAGGCTTTAGGGATCAACAAGCATTTTTAGGATATTATGGCGGTATTCTTGACCCAGAAACTGAAGATGACGCAAATACTAATTATGTAAGCAACACGCTTTATGATTTTGTGGAGCAAGATTTCATAAGAAGAACAACCGGGTACAATAGCAAGTTTACCATCAATGTAGCTTCACAGTACAAAGAAAACATATATCTGGGTGCTTCATTAAACTTCCACAGTGTACTCTATACGCAGTTTGATCAATTTACCGAGAGTGGTTACGAGCCTAATTCTGAAATAACCAGAACTACTTTTGACAATTATTTAGAAACGGAGGGTAATGGTTTTTCTTTTAGCCTAGGTGCTATTGCGAAATTAAACGATAATGTACGTCTGGGCGGTAGCTACCAATCACCAACCTGGTATCGTTTAGAGGATAATACTTCTCAACGCATTAATTCTGACCTTGCAGATGCCGATATTAATTTTATCAATTTTAATATTATTAATCTTTTTGAAAGCTATACAGTTAAAACACCAAGTAAACTTACCGGTAGTTTAGCCGTAATATTTGCAAAAGATGGGCTTTTGAGTTTTGATTATGGTTACCAAGATTTCTCACAATCTGAACTCCGCCCTACCAACGACCCAAGTTTTCAGACGGTAAACTCACAAATTGCTAGTGACTTAGGCGCTGTTTCAACCTTTAGACTTGGTGGTGAATATAGAATTCAACAAGTAAGTTTAAGGGCAGGTTATCGCTTTGAACAAAGTCCATATTCAAATGGCAATACCATAGGTGATTTAAATGCTATTTCTGGTGGTATAGGATATAACTTCGGCGGCAGTAAGCTAGACTTTTCACTAAGCCGTTCCCAACAAGACGTTAGCGAAAGACTTTTCAATGCAGGTATTACAACACCGGCTATGATAGATAGAGGTATTACCAATGCAACCTTAAGTTATACAATAAACTTTTAGAGGAAATGGAATTCAATAAAAAAGGGGAGCAATATGCCCCCCTTTTTTATTTTATTGGCACCGCCTAAGGGCATAATACCCCAAGGCTTGCCTAGAATTTAAAAGTTTGTTTCCTTTAAATACCTCATGAGCCTGTCCTGAGGGTTTTACCTTTTTAATGAAAAATGAGTTTTTCGGGTTTTGGCAACCAATAAGGCATCTTCTTGTTCACCATATTCAAAGCGAAACCAATAATCTGTAGATGGCATTTGCTGTCCATTGTAATTTCCATCCCAAGCATCTGTGGAACCCAATTGCTTTAGAAGCTTACCATACCTATCAAAAATAAACACAACAGGGTCACTTAACGTCTCTATTCCCTCTACATTCCAGTCATCATTAATACCGTCACCATTAGGGGTGAAAAACTTTGGATACCCGACGACCAAAAATTCTAAGGGATCAGTAATACCGCAACCATTTTTATCATTAATAATAACCGTGTTAACACCAGGTGGAACATTCATAAAAACAGGACTATCTTGAAATACGCCGTCATTGATCGCATATTCATAGTCCCCATCACCCTCAACAAAAAATTCGATATTATTTTGATCTGGATCAATGGAGAGATTAGTATCCAATGTTTCCACTCTTTCTAAAATAGGTGTACCATAGAACGTAACCAACACCCCACTATCATCGTTTACCGTTGGCGGAGAGCCCGATGCCGTTGTAATACTTGCAAAATAACGTCCTGTATTTGGGCTAACAATAACCAATTCCGCTCCAAAATCTCCTGAACCCGTTAATGTATCATCAATAATACCGTCGTCTTCATAATCTACCGTCCATTCAACGCTGGCGATATCCGCACCCGCTGGGGAATTCAACGCACTAATGGTGATAGGGTCATCACCTTCGCAAGCAACAATATCCAATCCTAAAAATTCATCCCTTAAGGTACAATCTAAGGCAGTATCTTGATCAGCACTAACAGAGCTACCTGTAAAAGTTAACATAAATGGCTCTGGGTCACCTGTAAAATTGTCTGCAAAATTATTGATCAAGATATAATAAATCTCACCTGGCAGCACATCTAAATACTCATCATATGTATTTTGATTACCTGTTAACGATGCCTGACCTTCTTGACCACTATCGGGATTTACACCAAGACCGGTAAAGTTTGTATCGTTCACTTCGTAATTACAACGAATTGGCTGTGCCGTTCCATTGCTAATAGCTGCACAATCCACATCTGGTCCATAAACTGCAAAATCCCATTCTGCCGTAGGTGTAGAACCAGTTGAAGGCAACGCCTCAATATCAAAACCAACCTGACCGCCGGTACCTGCCCTAAAAACAAACCAAGATGTATTGAATTCAATATTGGCCGAAGTTAGACTTCCTTTCTCTAGACATCCTGTTTCTCTTATAACTTCCGGATCAAAATCATCTACATCACCAGAACCACCGGCTATGCCCATAATAGGTTGATCGGCACAAACAGGTATAGCCGTTCTACAATCGGCTGAATTTTGTGCGCTTACTTTATAACAGAAAAGAAACAAACAACAAATAGAACAAATGAGTACTCTCATAAAAAGTGTAACTATTTAGTATACGTGATGTATATTATAACTACACATGACCTGCTTTAGTATCTTACAGCGAAGATTCTGGCATTTAATCGATAAAATACACTACTCACTGCCAATTATTACCTTTAACGCTTTAAAGTGAAGTGGTTATTAATATATGATGCGTTGGTATTCTCCCCTAAAGAATTGGTGTAAGAAAGTTTAAACCAGTAATCGGATTCCGGTAATAACTGCCCATTGAAAGAACCATTCCAACCACTGGAATCTTCGAATATCTGATATAACAATTTACCATAACGGTCGTAAATAGTGATCACCGGATCTTCTAATGCAGATAGACCATCTACTTTCCAAACATCGTTAACATTATCACCGTTTGGAGTAAAAAACTTAGGAAAGCCCACTACAACAATATCTCTGGTATCAGAACCACAGCTATTGGGGTCACGTACCGTTATTGTATGTTCTCCTGGAAATAAATTATTGAATACACTACTATTTTGCGGTGCTTGATCATCTACCTGATATTCAAAATCACCATTCTCTTCTAAATAAACATTTACCATGTTTGATGCATCATCCTCATATTCTATGGTAATATCGGATATAACGGGCGGACTAGAGAAAACAACGGTAACCGATCTTACGGTAATACATTGTATCAACCCTTGCGTATTGGTCACGGATAAAGTATAAACCCCAGGTTCTGCCACTGTAATTAAAGAACTTGTTTGACCTGAACTCCACTGATACGCAAAACTAGCATCAGGTATACGTTGACCAATGGTGACTACCGGCTCATCTCCGCAGATATAAACCTCAGTATCAAAATCTAAAACGGGCAATTCTATTCCTTCCACCTCAAAAGACTCAGAAGCATCAAAACACATAGAATTTTCTATAGAAGTTGTTCTAACATATATAGTTTGGGAAACTTGTGCAGGCACAAACTCTTTAGAAAGCGCATTGGCACCATCAAAAGCGTCTTCAAAACTTTCATGGTAAGATACACGAAAATCTAGGGGACTTTGCCCGCCCAATGCTTCAGCATCTTTTTCATTAAAATCAATAGTAGTTCCATCCAAACATGCCGTTTCATCTTCTAGTTCATAAGTTTCTGGAGAAGGGGCATATGCCACCTGTGTTTCACTTATTAAATTATTCCCTAAAGGTCTCACAACCAAAACTCGGTACATTCCAGAAACCGCCACTGATAATTCTGGATCACTCTCACCAGGTATACGTTGATAGCCTGTCCCTGCATCTAAATACCATTCATAGGTTATAGCATCGGTCGTTGTAGCATCTAATACTACCGTTTCATTATCACATGCTATAATAGGCGGACCTAGCAAATTGTCTATAATATCACAGTCCAGGGCTGAATTAGGAAACTCAACAAAAATAGTCCCTGAAAACTGAATGGAAAATCCGGAATTATTATTACTAAAGTTATTGATCATTAAAAGGTATTCTTCACCCGGCTCAACTAATAACCAATCATCATACTGTATATTTTCTATGCCTGTAGGGTCTTCGCCTACCCCTATATAACTGCTATCATCAGAATTATCAAAATAGTTACATCTCACCGGATCTCCCAGTGCATTACAATCGTTAGTTCTGTATAGTGCGAAATCCCAATCTTCGTTTGAATCGAACCCAATATTAAACCCCAATTGCCCTACTTCTCCAATTTTGAAGGTATACCAAGCGGAGTTCGTTTCGATCGTACCACTACCTTGAGTAATACAACCAGAAATTGACGCACCATTATAATCATCAATTCCATAACCATTTGTACCTCCATTGACCGGAGTATTATAACAAATAGGAACCGCATTGGCGCAATCTGCCGACACTTGCGCGAAGCAAGTGAATATGCCAAAAAAACAAATTAATAAAATGGATATACCATACTTGGTCATAGGGGCCTCTTGATTTGGAAAAATAAAATTAACGAGACCTTAACGTTATGGCTAATTTATGTTGTGTAATGCCCGCATTTGGTTATAAAGTGTCACATATTGTATATCTTTGCAGCTTGTAAAAGAAAGATAAAATGAAAATTGAGGATACACTGGAAAATCAATTTGACGAAATAGGAAACGATCATATTTCTACGTCAGAAGATACTCCTTTACGTTCAGACGCTTTTGATTTGGACGATGCCGAAAAAATTGAACGTATTCGCAATAACGTACGTGAAATCATGCATACTTTGGGTTTAGATTTAAACGATGACAGTTTAAAAGGTACGCCTAATAGAGTTGCAAAAATGTATGTCAATGAAATTTTTGGTGGTTTAAACCCTAGTAGAAGACCAAAGGCATCTACTTTTGACAACAAGTACAAGTACGGTGAAATGTTGGTGGAAAAGAATATTACTTTGTACTCCACTTGTGAGCATCATTTATTACCTATTGTTGGTCGTGCTCACGTAGCCTATATTTCTAACGGTACCGTAGTTGGGCTTTCAAAAATGAATCGTATCGTTGATTACTATGCCAAGAGACCTCAAGTTCAAGAACGTTTAAATATTCAAATCGTAAGAGAATTACAAAAAGCGTTAGGTACGGAAGACGTTGCATGTGTAATTGATGCCAAGCACCTTTGTGTAAACTCAAGAGGCATACGTGACATAGACAGTAGCACGGTAACGGCTGAATATGGTGGAAAATTCAAGGAAGAATTGGTACGCCGCGAGTTTTTGAACTACCTTAATTTAGACACCCATTTTTAATAGCATACAGCTTTATGCAATTGTACGAAAGTCAAGAAATCAAAGTATACAATTCCCTTACAGGAAAAAAAGAAGTTTTTAAACCCATAAACACAGGTCATATTGGCATATATGTTTGTGGACCTACGGTGTATAGCAATGTACACTTAGGAAACTGTAGAACTTTTATGTCCTTTGACATGATTTTCAGATACTTTAAACATCTTGGCTATAAAGTACGTTATGTGCGCAATATTACCGATGCAGGTCATTTGGTAGATGACGCTGAAGACGGTGAAGACAAAATTGCAAAAAAGGCACGATTAGAAAAATTGGAGCCAATGGAAGTTGTACAGCGCTATACTGTAGATTTTCATAATATATTGGAAAAATTCAATTTTTTACCACCAAGTATTGAGCCTACCGCTACAGGACATATCATAGAACAAATTGAAATCATTAAGGATATTCTTGAAAAGGGATTTGCCTATGAAACCAATGGTTCTGTATATTTTGATGTTGCAAAATTTAATCAAGAACATGAGTATGGTAAATTAAGCGGGCGCAAGCTTGAAGATATGATTGCCAATACACGTGATCTTGCTGCCCAAGATGACAAACACAACCCTCAAGATTTTGCTTTGTGGAAAAAAGCGGAGCCACAGCATATTATGAGATGGCCATCACCTTGGGGAGATGGTTTCCCAGGCTGGCATTTAGAATGTACAGCCATGAGCACCAAATACTTAGGAGAAACATTTGACATTCACGGCGGCGGTATGGATTTGAAATTCCCTCACCATGAATGCGAAATTGCCCAAGCTGAAGCATGCAATGGCCAAAGTCCGGTCAATTATTGGTTACATGCAAATATGTTGACTTTGAACGGCAGAAAAATGGCAAAATCTACAGGAAACAGCATTCTCCCTGGTGAAATTTTTTCTGGCGAAAATGATATTTTAAGCAAGCCCTTTTCCCCGTCCATGGTAAGGTTTTTTATGATGCAAGCGCATTATACCAGTATTTTAGATATGAGCAATGATGCGTTGTTAGCTTCTGAAAAAGGATTCAATAAACTTATGGAGGCTTTTAATTCGTTGAAATCTTTACAAACGGGCAAAACTACCGATTTTGATGTTAAAGGTTGGAAAGCATCTTGCTATGCCGCCATGAACGATGATTTTAACACGCCTATTTTAATAGCAAAGCTTTTTGATGCCGTTAAGCACATTAATTTAATCAAAGAAGGCACTGAATCTATAACCGAAACAGATAAACAAGAATTAGAACAAACCTTACAAAATTTTGTTTTTGATGTTTTAGGCCTGGAGAACAAAAACAGTTCTGACGCAGATACTGAAAAACTAGGAGGTGTTGTAGAATTATTGATCGAGTTACGCAAAGCGGCAAGGGAAAATAAAGATTTTGCTACTTCAGATAAAATACGAGATCAATTGGCAGAATTGGGTATTCAATTAAAAGACGGTAAAGAAGGTACAACGTATAGCCTTTAATTTAAATATTTTGATTTTTGAATTTTAGACTGGTATTCACCTGGTGCTAAATGCTGTCTTGTTTTAAAAACCCTATTGAAATAAGATCTACTTTCAAATCCGCAGTCAAGATATACGTCTTTTATGCTTCTTTTAGGATCTTGCAACAGACCTACCGCTAATTTTATACGCTCGTTATTGATAAACTTTACAGGAGATATCCCTAACTCTTGCTTAAAAGTCCTATAAAAGTGAGAGGGACTCATACAAGCCATCTTACTAAGGTCATCTACATTTAAAGATTTATGAACGTTATTTCTAATATAACGTATAACCTCGGTCAACCTACTTTGTTTTTTAATGGATAATGTGGTGTTACTATAAATTTTACGTTCATTGGTCTGTAAAATACGAATGATCAACTCTCTCAACATATTATCCACAAAAATATCTTTTGATGGGTGGTCTTCTGAAAACAAAAACAACAATCTCTGAATGATTTGGTATATACCCCTATCATTTACAAAATGAAAATTATAGTCCATTAATCCCCATGCCTCTTTGGTACTTTTTGGCATATTCTCATTCATGAACTGTAATACCTTATTTATCTTATCTTCTGAAATAGCCATTGCCAAACATCTTGTAGGATTTTTTGCCATAGCTTCAGGAAAATCAATACACATACTTTCGTTTGCAGGTAGAACCAAAGATTCTCCAGGTAAAAAATCAAATGCCTCATAATCTCGTAAATGCATAATCTTTTTCCCTTGGATCATACTGGCCAAAACTGGCTGTTCAAATTTTAAAAGAACACTAGCTGCTTGTTCATGTGTCTCAAAAACATGCATGGCGGCATTGTTCATTGTGTAAGATGTCTGATTCTCCACCATGGTCTCTAAACGCCTTCCTTCTAGGAAATTATCTGATAACTTAATCACAACTATTTTGATTTTATTTTAAGGAATTTACAAAAATATATACTTAAAAAAATCATAAAGTTAATAATTGATAGGTTTGTTCATATTATTCGTAGAATGCGTCAGACAAAAGATATAAGTGTAGGGTACATTTAGAATATCGTATTGACTAGCTCCCAATACATACATTTCTAATATTAACTTAAATCATATACTATGAGCACAACAGCAACTGTAGAAAAAGACGTACTTCAAAAACCCAAATTTAAAAATCAATATGAAAATTATATTGGTGGCAAATGGGTAGCCCCAAGTAAAGGAGAATACTTTGAAAATATTTCTCCGGTAGACGGTAAATCGTTTACAAAAATACCGAGATCAACATCTGAAGATATTGAAAAGGCAATTGATGCCGCATGGGAAGCCGCACCTTCATGGAATTCATCTTCTGCGACCGAAAGAAGCAATATGCTATTAAGGATTGCCGATAAAATAGAACAAAACCTTGAGGTGTTGGCTAGAGCCGAAACTTGGGACAACGGTAAAGCCATTAGAGAAACACGCGCTGCAGATTTACCTTTGGCCGTAGACCATTTTAGATATTTTGCAGGTGTCATTAGAGCAGAAGAAGGCTCGGTCAGTGAATTGGATGCTAACACTGTGGCATTGAACGTTACTGAACCATTAGGAGTCGTTGGTCAAATTATACCTTGGAACTTCCCACTACTAATGGCAACGTGGAAACTGGCTCCGGCTTTAGCTGCAGGTAACTGTGTAGTATTAAAACCAGCAGAGCAAACACCTGTGGGAATCTTAATATTAATGGAAATTATTGAAGGAATTTTACCTGACGGAGTACTTAATATCGTAAACGGATTTGGTGCTGAGGCAGGTAAACCTTTGGCATCTAGCCCTAGAATAGACAAAATAGCCTTTACCGGTGAAACAACTACAGGTCAGTTAATTATGCAATACGCATCAAAAAACATTACCCCTGTTACTCTTGAACTTGGTGGAAAGTCACCGAACATTTTCTTTGAGAGTATTATGGATGCCGATGATGAATTCTTTGACAAATGTTTGGAAGGCGCCAATATGTTCGCCTTAAACCAAGGCGAAGTCTGTACTTGTCCTTCTAGAATGTTGGTACAAGAAAGTATTTACGAAAAATTCATTGAGCGTGTAATTGAGCGCACTAAAGCTATTAAAATGGGGCATCCTTTAGATCCCAATACCATGATGGGCGCACAAGCATCTAATGATCAATTTGAAAAAATACTTAGCTATATCAATATAGGAAAAGAAGAAGGTTGTGAAATTCTTACAGGAGGCGCACAAGCCTATAATGAAGGCTTGGAAGGTGGATATTACGTACAACCCACAATTCTAAAAGGAAATAACAAAATGCGCGTTTTTCAAGAAGAAATTTTTGGTCCCGTACTTTGTGTAACCACTTTCAAAGATGAAGCAGAGGCTATAGAAATTGCAAATGACACCCTATATGGATTGGGCGCCGGCGTTTGGACACGTGATACCCACCAGGCATACCAGATTTCAAGAGCCATAAAAGCCGGTAGAGTTTGGGTAAATTGCTATCACCTATATCCTGCACATGCACCATTTGGTGGATACAAAAAATCAGGTATCGGTAGGGAAAACCATAAAATGATGTTGGCACACTATCGCCAAACCAAAAACATGCTTATTTCTTACGATAAGAAAAAAATGGGATTCTTTTAAAAACGAAATACGATGAAGACAAAAAGAGTTTTGGTAACTAAAAAAGCCGCAGAAGTAATTGCACAGCTAAAAGAGAAACACGGTGAACTTATGTTCCACCAAAGTGGCGGTTGCTGTGACGGTTCCTCACCCATGTGTTTTGAAAAAGGCGATTTAATGCTGGATGATAACGATGTTTGGCTTGGCACTATTGAAGGTTGCGACTTTCATATGTCAAAAGATCAGTTTGAATATTGGAAACACACCCAGCTGACTGTTGATGTTACCCCAGGTATTGGCTCTAGTTTTTCATTGGAAATCCCGTTAGGTCTTCGATTTTTGATCAAATCTAGGTTATACTCCGAAGAAGAGGCCGAACATTTAGAACCCATAAGAATAGGAGCCTAAACAAAAACCATTTTAATTTTAGAAGTCCGGATGCAAACTATCCGGGCTTCTTATTTTATATAGTTAATCCTTTTATAGTAAATTTGGGCTATTAATTTATCATCGTGAAAATTTCCTTTAAAAAAATCCTTATTGCTCCTTTCATATTTCTAGTCCGGTTTTACCAAGTGGCAATTTCCCCTTATACCCCAGCAACATGTAGATACTCCCCTACTTGTTCTCAATACACCTTAAAAGCATTAAAAAAACATGGTCTATTTAAAGGAGGTTGGATGGCAACAAAGCGTATTTTTAGCTGCAATCCTTGGGGTGGAAAAGGCTACGACCCAGTTCCTTAAATAAGGATCAAAATCAAAAATCGAGTTCAAGCTCAAAAAAACTAATAAAATTTAAAGGTTTCGTTGGTCAAAACTTTGACTTAGTCAAATCACCAAATATTTCTATATTTCCACCTGTATATTCCATTCTCTATTCTCCATTTTCTCTCATTTACATACTTAACTCTCTTTTAACTCATAACAAAATCAATTTCCCAAATCTTACGGCTAGGTAGATTCCTATTTTATTATCTTAGCCATTCAAAATTCAACACATGCATTTCTTAGGAATTACTTGGAATCCGAACGAGACACTTTTCAATATTGGTTTCATTCAAATAAAGTATTACAATCTACTTTGGATAACCGCCTTCGCCTTAGGTTGGTTTCTTATGAAAAAGATTTTTCTTAACGAGAAAAAATCGGTAGAACAATTAGATTCCCTATTCATATACACCGTTCTAAGCACCATGCTAGGGGCAAGATTAGGTCATGTGTTTTTTTATGACTGGGCATATTACTCTAATCACCTTATTGAGATTTTAATACCTGTACGCGAAAGTGATACTGGCAGTCTACTTTTTGGCTTAATAGATGGTTATGAATTTACCGGCTTTACTGGTCTAGCCAGTCATGGAGCTACACTTGGTATTATAATTGGCACCTATTTGTATACAAGAAAATATCCTGAATTTAACATGCTATGGATTTTTGACAGAATGGTAATACCTGTTGCCATTGGGGCTTTTTGCGTTCGTTTAGGTAATTTTTTCAACTCTGAGATCAACGGTAAAGTGGTAGATGAAAATTTCATTTTTGCCACAAAGTTTATTCGTGATTCAGATGACTTACACCCATCAAAAGCATTGGGTATTACCCAAGAGAAAACACTGAACGCCGCTTATGCCGCTATAGAAAACAACCCACAGTTTTCTCAATATCTAGCAGAAATCCCATACCGTCATCCAGCACAATTATATGAAGGAATAGGTTATATTTTCATTTTTATTCTGTTGTATTTTCTATATTGGAAAACAGATAAAAAAAACAAAACCGGTTATTTATTCGGGTTGTTCTTTGTATTACTTTGGACAGTTCGTTTCTTCGCTGAATTCGTTAAGAAAAGTCAAGGCGGATTTGAAGAATCGTTAGGTTTACTATCTACCGGTCAATGGTTAAGTATCCCTTTTATACTAGTAGGTTTCTATTTCATGTTCAGAAAAACAAAAACTGCGTAATGTTCAGTAAAATAAATAAGGGCTTGATAGTAGTGGCTACCATAACTACTTTAGCTTTTTCATGCAAGGAAGAATCTAAAAAAACCATAGCTACAGAAACTATTGTTTTTACACATGAAGGAGATTTAACTATTTTTCTAAAATCCAGTGACACCGTTAAAACCAAATTCAATATTGAATTTGCCGAGACAGATTATGAAACCCAAACCGGACTAATGTACCGAAAAGGTATGGCAATCAATGAAGGTATGTTATTCATTTTTCCTGATGAAAGAATGCATTCTTTTTACATGAAGAACACAGAATTCCCATTAGATATCATCTATATAAAAGAAAATTTGAAAATTGCCAGTTTTCAAGAAAATGCACAACCACTAAATGAAGATGGTTTATCTTCACAAGTACCCATAAAATACGTACTAGAGGTCAATGCAGGTCTATCCCAAGAATTGGGCTTATCTATTGGTGATAGTATTAGTTTTAGCAGAAAGTAATATCTTAATCCTGCGTTTAATTCAAAGAGAATAATGCCAGCATATGTTTTATTCAATGAAGAATCTGATCGTTTACTTTTTAAAGAAGTTAAACCATTAGATTTTGAACACTGGCTACCATTTCATGAAGAACCATTAAGCAGCCAATACTGGTCTGGACTACCAAACGACCCTAGAGTTGCCTGCGAAGAACAATTTCAAAGAATCTTTGAGAGATATAAGGCAAACCTAGGTGGTTTAAATGCTTTATTTTTAAAAGGCACCAACACCTTGGTTGGACTCTGTGGTGTTCTATTACAACAGGTAGATGGTGAACAAGAGTTTGAAATTGGTTATTCCATTCTACCAGAATATTGGCGAAAAGGTTTCGCCTTTGAGGCTGCAGAAAAGTGCAAACATATAGCATTTGAAAAAAAATGGACAAACAGTTTAATTTCAATTATACAGGTAGATAATATTCCATCGCAAAAAACGGCATTGAAAAATGGTATGTTTATAGATTTTACCACCACTTACCATAATAACACAGTTCATATTTATAGAATAAACGCAAAATGAATCATTGGGTAATATATTTAGACAACAACTCAAACAAGAAAGGTTTCATTAAAGATTTTCAACAAGGAAGAACACCTATTGAACTCCAATATTTTAAACAAAAAACAGGAAGACTTTTCTCTCATTTTACCCTAGAAAAATTAATAGACGAGGAAGATAAACATGACATTAAGATAATTAGTAGTGCCGGGCAATCGTTAAAAACCATGTCTAGTGGAGAGCAAAAAAGAGCCTTGTTACATTACTTGCTTAATGAACGGCCAGATTATATAATACTAGATAATCCTTTTGATAATTTGGACATTTCCTTTCAAGAAAATCTTAAAACCATACTTGAAAATCACTCAAAGCATATTTCCTTTATTCAACTGGCCAGTAGAAAAGAAGACACGCTTTCTTTTATCAACCATTTTGGCAGTATTATAGAGAACAACTTTCAAGTTATAGAAAGTCCGCTTTCTGCCGAAATCCAAATCCCAGAAAGCTTTACAACCATCACTGTTCCACAATCGGGTATTGACTTTATTAACTTGCCTAATATGTTGATCAATTTTAAAGATGTAAGTATTTCCTATGGTGAAAAGAAAATATTGAACAGTATTAATTGGACAGTGAACAAAGGTGACTTTTGGCAACTATCAGGCACCAATGGCAGTGGTAAATCTACTATACTTTCAATGATTTTTGGTGACAACCCAAAAGCCTATGGTCAAAACATTCACCTATTTGGCAGTAAAAAAGGTAGTGGTGAAAGTGTATGGGACATCAAGAAAAAGATAGGTTATTACGCCCCTGCGATGACCTATAAGTTCAGCGGAAGACACTCAATTGAAAATATGCTTATCTCTGGTTTAAATGATTCTGTAGGCTTATATGTAAAGCCAACAGCGTTTCAGCAAAGAATAATTAAGCAATGGCTGGCACTATTAGACCTTTACGATATTAAAAATACTTTTTTCAATACTTTATCTACGGGTAAACAAAGACTGGTCATGACGGCACGCGCCATGGTAAAGCAACCTCCATTATTAATATTAGATGAACCCACAGCAGGTATGGATGATGCTTCCGCTGCATTGTTAGTAGCTTTGGTCAACAAATTTGCAGAAGAAACGGACGCCGCGATCATCTTTGTTTCCCATAGAAAAGAAAAAGGTCTAAAACCAAAACTGACCTTTTACCTTACTCCACATGAAACTGGTTCAACAGGTAGTATAAAATAGAAAAAGCCGTTCATTTCTGAACGGCTTTTATATTTGAGTTAGTTAAACTCTTAACTACTCTTTACCAGAAGTAATTTTCTTGCTCAACGCATCGAACATTACAGGAGTTGCAATAAATACAGAAGAGTAAGTACCTACAACAACACCTACGATCATTGCGAACATAAATCCTCTTAATGATTCTCCACCAAATATAAAGATGGCCAAAAGTACAATTAAGGTAGTCAAAGAAGTATTCAACGTTCTACTTAACGTACTGTTTATTGCATAGTTAATGTTAGAACCGCCTTTCCAGCCGCGTTCTGCCAAAGTCTCACGAATACGGTCAAATACTACCACCGTATCATTCAATGAGTAACCGATTACTGTCAAAATAGCCGCAATAAATGCTTGGTCTATTTCCATGTTAAATGGCATTAGCTTTCCAAATATAGAGAACACACCTAAAACGATCAATACATCATGGAATACCGCAACAACGGCACCCAATGAGAACTGCCATCTTCTAAATCTGAATAATATGTATAAGAACACTACTGCCAATGAACCTAGAATTGCCAAAAAGGCATTATTCTTAATATCATCTGCAATGGTAGGACCAACCTTAACAGATTGTAATATTCCTACTGCCTCATCATCAACACCTCCTAAAACAAAAGCATCTTTACTTATACCATCTGGCAAGTATTTTTGCAAAGAAGTGTATAACTTATCTTGAATTTCAGTATCTACCTCAATTCCTTCAACATCAACTTTATAAGGAGTAGTTATTTTTACTTGGTTAGACTCTCCGTAAGTTTTCACGTTAGTTCCACTACCAAATACGGTATTTAATTCTGATGCAATTTCAGAAGGGTTAACAGGCTGCTCAAAACGAACAGTGTAGGAACGACCGCCCACAAAGTCAACACCTTGTTGTAATCCAGGACCAAAGAACAAAGAGAATAAGCCTACGGAAACCAATATTCCAGAAACAACATAAGCTATCTTTCTCTTGATCAAGAAATCGATATTGATTCCCTTGAATAGGTTTTTTGTAATTCCGGTTGAGAAATCCAAGCTTCTACCTTTTCCTCCAATATACCAATCAACCAAAAGACGGGTGATGAATATTGCGGTAAATAAAGAAGTTATAATACCGATCAATAACGTTGTTGCAAAACCTTTAATTGGTCCAGATCCAAAAACGAATAATATGATTGCAGTTAAACCTGTAGTAATATTCGCATCTAAGATTGATGACAATGCATTACCAAAACCATCGGCAACGGCTTGACTTTTACCTTTACCTTTTGCCAATTCTTCTTTAATACGCTCAAAGATAAGTACGTTGGCATCAACAGACATACCGATCGTTAATACGATACCTGCGATACCAGGTAGAGTCAACACAGCATTCAAACTGGTTAACACACCAAAGATCAACAAAATGTTCAATAACAAAGCAACATCTGCGAAAGCACCTGCTTTACCATAATATGCGATCATCCATAATAGAACAATTGCCATAGCGATCAAGAAAGACATAAAACCACTATCAATAGCTTCTTGACCTAAAGAAGGACCAACAATCTCTGACTGGATAATTTCTGCAGAAGCAGGAAGTTTACCGGCTCTAAGTACGTTAGAAATATCTTTTGTTTCGTTTACGGTAAAGTCTCCGGTAATTTCTGAACGACCACCAGAGATAGGACCAGAAGAAACACCAGGAGCAGTGTACACTTTGTTATCCAAAACAATAGCTATACCTGTTTGATTGCTATAAGCATCACCTGTTAATTTTTCCCATTCTTTAGCTCCTTTGGTATTCATGGTCATTGAAACTGCAGGCTTACTGAACTGATCAAAATCCGCTCTAGCATCACTTACAACATCACCACTAATTCTTGGCGTACCATCGCGGTTAGATTTTAATGCATACAAATCAATAACCTCTGTATCTTCTGAAGATGGTCTTTCCCATACAAACTTTGTAAACTGGATATCTGCAGGCAACAATCTTCTAATTTCTGGCATTCTAAAATAAGAACCAATAGTAGCGGTATCTTTTATAGCTGCACGAAACATTGCATTTGAACCTGGGTTAGCAGGAATCAATAACTCATACAAAGGATTCACCTGTGTAGCCAAATCTAAAGAATCTGCAGAAACATCGGACAACAAAGAATCTAACTCTGACTCTTCTTTAATTTGCTCTGGTTCTTTTACTTCAACTATTTCTTTTAGCTTTTCATTCGCTTGAATTAAGAATGTACTAAAGCTGGTATTGCTTTGCTTGTACGTTTCCCAAAACTCCAATTGAGCAGTACTTGATAAAAGATCTTGCGCACGAGCAATATCTCTTGCACCTGGTAACTCTACCAATATACGACCAGAATTACCTTCTCTTTGAATGTTTGGCTGTGTAACACCAAAACCATCAATACGCTCTCTTAACACTTCAAAAGCAGATACTATAGATTCATCTATTTTTCTTCTAATGATAGGTTTAACCTCATCATCAGACATTTGAAAATTAATTTCATCACTAAGACCTTTGTTAGCAAAGATATCTGGTGAAGCCAATTTAGTATCTCCCTTTATAGCGTCAAAAGCTTCAAAGAAAAGTTCAATATACGTATCATCGCTATTTTTAGAGGCTGCATCGGCATCTGCCAAAGCCTTGTTGAAAACAGGACTCTTTGTATTATTAGCCAATCCTTTTAAAATGTCCTTTACTGAAATTTGAAGGGTAACATTTATACCCCCTTTAAGGTCAAGACCTTTGTTCAATTCTTTCTTTTTAGCCTCATTATAATTGGTGTAGCCAAAAACGGTATTATTACCGATAGAATCAAGATAGCTTGCCGCTACCATTTCTCGCTTTGCCACGTAACCCTCTTCTGCCTCAGACACACGACTGGCCGCGAAGGTATTCGCTTCTTTTTCTACTTTGCTTGTAACAAAAGTATAGGATAGCTGGTAAATACTAACTAACCCGAATAATAAAGCAAATAGCTTTATAAGTCCCTTATTCTGCATTTTTATTTATTTAATTTATGTTGATTATACTTATTAAGTAGTTTAAAAATCTAGGCGTATTACTTTTTCGCAAAATAATTACGTCTTATTAGATGTTGTAGTTTAGCTATTTCTGATCCAGGTGGGTCCTGCCCTTACCTCTGGAATTTGATGTGAAGTATTATTTGCAACAATAGCAACCTTGCTATTGATTTTAAGAGCCAATTCTACAGTAGCATTGAACTCTAAAGTAAATTTATTGGTTAAAGGCGGTACTACCGGAATAACCTTGGAATCAAAATTATGATCTTGACCAACAACAAGTGTAGCTTTAATTTGATATCCATTATCGGTATGCTGATGAAGATCTAAAACAACCAGATTATATTGACCGGGTAGTCCATCAGAATCATCTTCGGTTGGAATTTCATCTTCATTCGCTAAAAACCGACCTTCTTGTGAAAGAAACTTTTTAACGCTTTCAGCATCAACATCACTGTAATAACGAATACTTAATTGTGTTTCGTCATTCTCTATTACCTCAATGGTATCGACACCTAAAACCTGTAATTTTTTAGTTATTACAGCCAATATTTCATCATGGGCAGTATTTGAAGCTAATTCCACATCAGCAAATTCCAATGAAATCTGTTGATTAGAAGCTTTCTTTTGCTCTTGACATAACCCTAATAGGGCTAGAATAATAAATAAAGTACTTACGCACCATTTTGCATTCATGCGGCAAATATAAAAAGAAAAATATGCTAGGTAGTATATTTTTTACAATATATGTACCTGAAGCCTATCTTCTTAGAAAAAGAAACCCTTTGCAACAATGTCACAAAGGGTTCAAATATGATTTAGCGGTATTAACTACAGCTCTAAAAGTCCGTTAGTTTTACTTACACCAGCAGCACTTTCCTTCATTTTAGCTTTTTCAGCATCACTTAAAGGTATATCAACTACTTTCTCTATACCGTCTTTACCTAAAATTACAGGAACACCTATACAGATATCTTTAAGACCGTATTCACCATCAAGTAATGTAGAACAAGGGAACATTTTCTTCTGATCACAAGCAATTGCCTGTACCATAGAAGAAACTGCTGCACCAGGAGCATACCAAGCGCTAGTACCTAATAACTTGGTCAATGTAGCACCACCTACTTTAGTATCATCCGCTACTTGTTGTAATCTCTCTTCTGATAAGAATTCAGACACACGTATGCTATTTCTGGTTGCGTGAGATGTTAATGGCACCATACCGGTATCACTATGACCACCAATTACCATACCGTCTATATCAGAAATAGGAGCTTCCATAGCCTCTGCTAAACGATACTTAAAACGTGCGCTGTCTAAAGCACCACCCATACCTATTATTCTGTTCTTTGGTAAACCAGTAGTTTTATGTACCAAGTACGTCATAGTATCCATAGGGTTACTTACTACGATAATGATGACATTAGGAGAATGCTCTAAAAGATTGCTAGAAACCGTTTTTACGATTCCTGCATTAATACCGATCAATTCTTCTCTGGTCATACCTGGTTTTCTTGGAATACCAGATGTAATTACCGCAACATGACTATCGGCCGTTTTAGAATAATCGTTTGTGCTACCTGTTATTTTTGTATCAAAACCGTTTAATGACGCAGTTTGCATTAAATCCATTGCTTTACCTTCCGCATAGCCTTCTTTAATGTCCAAAATAACCACTTCTGATGCAAAATCTTTAATGGCAATGTATTCTGCACAACTAGCACCTACTGCACCAGCACCAACTACTGTAACTTTCATTTATTATTATTTTATGAATTATTATATATAAAATGGAATAGCCATCTTATGTGTATTGAATTTTCACTTCAAAAATAGGTATTTATTGACGAATTATGCTACTAGCCACTTGATTTAATTAACTGAAAAAGTGATTAAAAACATCGATAAAATGCACATTTTGTTAAAAAAAATTGCGCTTTAACGAAGAAATCGTCAAATAGTGACCATACATCGAATTTTAATAATAAGCCGAAACTAGTCACGTTAAATACTATGGATCCCAAATCCACCATAAAATTAACCTACTTATGACTAAGAAGTTCCTCTCTTTGTTGGCCATATGTGCCATTGTGTTTCTTGCGAACTGTTCTCGCATTGAACAAAACACCGATCCCATCATTGGAATTTGGTCACAATCCGATTTGATCGTAACCGAAAGCTCTTCTAAACAAACTATTCGTAAAGAATGGATTTTTAATGATGTCTATCTTGGTAGATATCATGAAATTGAAGGTTCTACCATTACCTTAAAAACAGACTTTAACTGGTCTAAACAAGACGATGTTTATACGGTTGAGTATAAAGGTCTAGAAGGAAAGCCCAATAATATTATCACCATAAAATCTTCTGAAGAGAATGTTTACCTTCAAAAGAAAGATGGTGCCACCTTGGCAATAAGGGAATAAACGATTTTAACAGGGCCATGGGAAAAAGGCTGTCCGGAGGGATCTGGGCAGTCTTTTTTATTCCTATGTGTTCTCTATTTGTTGGTTGTTGGAAACAAGAGAATTCAAGTTAAAGTTTAAAAATCAAGGTATATCAAAAGCCAGATTTATCTCAAAATCAATACTATTTAGCATCTCTTAATACAACGCTAGAACAGGGATGAACCCAAAATTCTCAATACTTGATTTTTAAACCTTGATATTATTTACTTCTGATTTACCTAAAACCAAAGTTTATACCTACAGTAGCAGTATTGAATTCTCCTAGATTATACTCAGCATTCAGCCTAAAGAAACCTAATTTTAGTTTCGTTCCCAAAGTACCTGTTACCCCATTTACTTTTTTTACGATCGAAAAAGGATCTTCATAAGTTTCAGATTCAAATGGTCCACTATTAACTCTGTACGTTCCTAAAACATCTGTTACCGACTTACCAGTAATATAATTTACACCTCCATAAAAATTAATGATAGGCAACTTTGTAGATACTACAGCACCAAATGCCCAACTACTGATTTCTGCCTCTATACGTTGATTTTCACCTTCTATTAACCTGGCATTACTTAAATCATAATCACCATTGATATTCGTATACCCAATAACGGCAGAAATTGCCACTGGTAAAATTTTATCCGCAGGCAACAATTTCGTAAAATCATGTTGTATACCTAAGCCAAATAGTCCTATAGATGCATCTTCATATTCCATTTTAGGCAAAAACCTTGCTTTAACTTCAGTTCCCTTTATAACACCAACACTTGCTTGCAAATAACCCGACGGTACAAAATCGATATTTTCACCTGCCAAGCCCGATGGCAGCTCAAATGTTTCTCTAACGGTTACCCCCAATACCTCACCTTCTACATAAACCTGAGTTCCAGAAATATCCCCTAAAGCCGTTGACACTTCTCTGGCCACACCTGGGTTTTCCACAAAATCTAAATTCTCATAATCACTGGGATCCAGGATAAAAGTTTTCTTATCCTCCTTGTTCTTAAAGCCCGTGATATTACCGATGATAGAAATTTCAAATCCGCCCAAGGGTTTTGCATCCGCAGTATTATACCACCCTGTTGACATACTATATACCACACTTTCAGAGAGTGGTGCCATAAAATCGGTCGTAAATCGTTCTGCATCTTCAACTCCGGCAGCTAGTACATTATTAAAATCTGCCTGAGCAACAGTAGTTAAACATGCCCCTAGAAAAACACACGTAAATAAATTCTTCATGATTCAAATTTTACCTAAAACTAAAAAACCTGCGCCGTAGACGCAGGTTTTTGTTGTGTAATAGGTATTTTCTATGTGTCAATGTTTGCATAAACAGCATTCTTCTCAATAAATTCTCTTCTAGGCGGTACTTCATCACCCATAAGCATTGAGAAAACACGATCGGTTTCAGTTGCGTTGTCTATCGTTATTTGGCGCAATGTTCTGTATTCAGGATTCATGGTAGTGTCCCATAATTGTTCAGCGTTCATTTCACCAAGACCCTTATATCTTTGAATACTTACACCACCACTGTAGCTATCTGCAATTTCATCGCGTTCTTTATCACTCCAAGCATATCTCTTTTTCTGACCTTTTTTAACCAGATAAAGAGGTGGAGTAGCAATATAAATATGCCCATTCTCTACCAATTCTCTCATATAACGGAAGAAGAATGTTAAGATCAAGGTTTCAATATGACTACCATCAACATCGGCATCACACATGATGACTACCTTATGGTATCTTAACTTATCTAGATTCAATGCTTTACTATCCTCTTCTGTACCAATGGTTACCCCCAGGGCAGTATACATATTCTTAATTTCCTCGTTTTCAAAAACCTTATGTTGCATGGCTTTCTCAACATTCAAAATCTTACCTCGAAGCGGTAGGATCGCTTGAAAATTACGATCACGTCCCATTTTGGCAGTACCACCCGCCGAATCTCCCTCAACTAGGAATATTTCGCACTTTTCTGGGTCCTGCTCAGAGCAATCTGATAGTTTACCTGGCAAACCACCACCACTCATTACATTTTTACGCTGAACCATTTCACGAGCTTTAGAAGCTGCATGTCTAGCCTGCGCCGCAAGAATTACTTTTTGTACAATGGTCTTTGCATCATCTGGATGCTCCTCTAGGTAGTCTGTCAGCATTTCAGAAACTGCCTGACTTACTGCTGCGGAAACCTCACGGTTTCCTAATTTGGTTTTTGTCTGACCTTCGAATTGCGGCTCAGAAACCTTAACAGACACAATTGCCGTTAAACCTTCACGGAAATCATCACCTTGAATTTCGAATTTCAATTTATCCAACATACCAGAAGCATCGGCATATTTTTTCAGGGTAGAAGTAAGACCTCTTCTAAAACCAGATAAATGTGTACCACCTTCATGAGTATTAATGTTATTTACATACGAATGAAGATTCTCAGTATAACTAGTATTGTAAATCATAGCTACTTCTACAGGAATATCATTCTTTTCCCCTTCCATTGCTATAACCCCTTGTATTAATGACTCACGGTTGCCATCTAAAAACTTAACAAATTCCTTTAATCCTTCATTGGAAAAGAACGTTTCACCAACGTATTCCCCTTTCTCGTCTTTCTGACGTTTATCGGTAATACTAATAGTAACCCCTTTGTTCAAGAAAGAAAGCTCGCGCATTCTATTTGCCAAGGTTTCATAACTATATTCAATGGTTTGGGTGAATATGGTATTATCCGGATGAAAAGTAACTTCTGTACCCCTATCTTCGGTCTCCCCTATTCTCTTTACCGGATATAAAGCCTTACCACGCTCATATTCTTGTTGCCAAATTACACCGTCCCTAAAAACCGTAGCGGTCAAATGATCAGAAAGAGCGTTTACACACGAAACACCAACACCGTGAAGACCACCCGATACTTTATAAGAATCTTTATCGAATTTACCACCGGCACCGATCTTGGTCATTACAACCTCAAGTGCAGAAACACCTTCCTTTTTATGTAAATCTACAGGAATACCCCTACCGTTATCCCTTGTAGTTATGGAATTATCTTCATTTATGATAACGCTAATGTTGTCACAATGACCTCCCATAGCCTCATCAATAGAGTTATCGACTACTTCATATACTAAATGGTGCAAACCACGGACCCCAACATCACCTATATACATGGATGGACGCATACGTACGTGCTCCATACCTTCCAAGGCCTGAATACTATCTGCCGAATAATTTTTCTTATTTGCTTCTTCGCTCATAAAATTAAGGTTGTTTTACTTCAAATTTTGCAATCTTACAAATATACGCAATACCCCATGAAATATAGCCTTCCTAGTAATTGGGCAATGGCAAGTTATCAACAATTATTGTGGAAAATTAGAGATTCTATCCTAAAAAACAGAGCTACCTAAAGTATCAATGTTAGGTAAGGTTGTATTGAAAACATTAAATAATACAACCAAGACCTCATTTATAGATATCAAATAACCGGAACTACCTCTTAAATGTGCAAAATGCCTTAGAAATGATACACCCGGTCAACAAAACTTCTCAAAATTAACGGTAAAAAAATCAATGTTTGCGTTATTGATCATAATGGGGATTTATTAAGATTTCCTTTACATGTGGTCATTAACTTAGAGGTATAATCTTAAAAACAATATATCATGAATGAAGAACAATTTAAAGGAAAGTGGAATATCGCAAAAGGAAAACTTAAGCAAAAGTATGGTGACCTTACAGACGATGATCTAACATATGCTGAAGGTAAGTCTGATGAATTACTGGGAAGAATACAAGAAAAAACCGGTGAATCAAAAGAAAAGCTAAAGCAGATGATCAATGACATCTAAGCAATGATGAAACAATTCATAAAAAAAACAAACCCGTCTAAAGAATTAGACGGGTTCTTACAATAAGTATTAATGACTAATTCAAACCCTATTGCTTAACGTATGCATCATCATGAACAAATGCAACCGCTCTACCAGATGGATCGTTCATGTTCTTGAATGCTTCATCCCATTCTAGAGCAATTTGAGTACTACAAGCTACAGAAGCTTCTTGTGGTACGCATAACGCAGCAGCGTCTGAAGGAAAATGCTCTTCAAATATGGAACGGTAATAAAATTCTTCTTTTGATGTAGGTGTCTGTAATGGAAATCTAAATTTAGCGTTCGCCAATTGCTCATCGCTCACCTCTTGGTTTACCACTTCTTTCAAAGTATCTATCCAACTATATCCAACTCCATCAGAAAATTGTTCTTTCTGTCTCCATGCAACACTTTCTGGTAACATATCTTCAAAAGCCTTTCTTACGACCCACTTCTCCATACGTTCACCGTTGATCATCTTATCCTGAGGGTTGATACGCATAGCAACATCCATAAATTCTTTATCCAAGAAGGGAACTCTACCTTCTATTCCCCATGAAGCCAAAGACTTGTTCGCCCTTAAGCAATCATACATATGCAGCTTACTTAACTTACGTACGGTTTCTTCATGAAATTCTTGTGCATTAGGTGCTTTGTGGAAATATAGATATCCGCCAAACAACTCATCTGCACCCTCACCGGAAAGTACCATTTTAATACCCATAGATTTTATGACACGCGCCATTAAGTACATAGGCGTAGAAGCTCTAATGGTGGTAATATCATAAGTTTCCAGGTTATACACTACATCTTTTATAGCGTCTAAACCTTCTTGTATAGTAAATTTAATTTCATGGTGTACGGTTCCAATATGATCAGCTACCTTTTGTGCAGCAGCCAAATCTGGAGATCCCTCTAGACCCACCGAGAATGAATGTAATTGTGGATACCACGCATCTGCAGTATCTCCACTCTCAATACGCTTTTGGGCATATTTCTTAGCTATTGCGGAAGTTACCGAAGAATCCAACCCGCCAGACAATAATACACCGTAAGGCACATCAGACATTAATTGTCTATGAACAGCAGCTTCTAAGGCTTCTTTAATTTCCTTAATACTGGTTTCGTTTTCCTTAACCGCATCATACTCCATCCAATCCCTGGAATACCATTTCTTAAGTTCACCGTCTGAACTATGCAAATAATGCCCCGGAGGAAATAACTCTATTTTAGTACATGTACCTTCTAAAGCTTTTAATTCTGATGCTACATAGAAAGTACCGTTTTTATCCCATCCCATGTATAATGGAATAATCCCCATATGATCACGAGCTACAAAATATTCGTCCTTTTCCGCATCATAAATTGTGAAACCAAAAATTCCGTTCATTTCATCAATAAAATCAACACCTTTTTCTTGATAAAGCGCTAATATAACTTCACAGTCAGACTCCGTTTTAAAATCGTACTTACCTTCAAACTGCTTACGTAATTCTCTATGATTATATATTTCACCATTGGCAGCCAATATCAATTTACCATTAGGACTCAATAATGGTTGTTTTCCAGAAGCTGGATCTACAATTGCCAAACGCTCATGAGCTAAAATGGCTTTATCATCAGCATAGATACCACTCCAATCCGGACCTCTATGTCTAATCTTTTTTGACATTTCTAAAAGTTGAGGTCTAAGTACTTCAGTACTTTCCTTAACATCAAATGCACATACTATTCCACACATAATCTAATTATTATATCAATTATGATACAAATATCTAGTTATAGTTTCAATTAACAAACATATATTCTAAATATACTTACAAATTGTAATTATAAAATTCATTTTATATTATATATGATAGATTTTAGAAGCAATTAACGTTCTAAATATGGCGAAATGTAACTTTCCAAAATTTAACTTCTTTTTATAAATATCACTGTAAGGAACTGCTTAGTTTTATGACCTAGAAAAAAACTAAACAATAATTATGAAAAAAGTATTTACACTCGCAACATTAATGTTAGCTGTAGTGATGACCACTTCGGTATCTGCTCAAGATTTCTCTGGTATTGACAAAAGCCCTATGGATATGGCTGCTTACCCAACAGATTACAAAGTTTCTGAAAAAGCGGTTCGTATTATTTACGGTAGACCTCAATTAAAAGGTCGTTCTATGGACGAATTGGCTCCTACTGGTAAGGTATGGAGAACTGGTGCCAACGAAGCTCCGGAAATTACTTTCTACAAGGATGTTAATTTTGGAGGTAAAGATATCAAAGCTGGTACTTATTCATTGTTCACCATACCTGGTGAAGAAGAGTGGACCGTAATTTTAAATAAGAATTTAAACCAATGGGGTTCATATTTTTATGATGAATCTGCAGATGTTGCACGTGTAAAAGTACCTAATGGTTCTGATAGCGCTTCATTAGAAGAATTCTCAATTGCATTCAAAGATGCTAAAGGTAGTACATCTTTAGTAATGGGCTGGGATAAGACAAGAGTTGCAGTACCAATTACAATGTAATTTTAAAGTACACAGTATTAAAACAAAAACCTCGGTCCTAGACCGAGGTTTTTTTATGCTTCTTTATTATCTAACAATACCATCTATAAACGTTTGTTCTGCCTTTATAGTGGGAATTTCATTTAATGGTATGGTCATCATATCTTTATCATAGATAACAAAATCGGCAGATTTACCAGGTTCTATACTTCCTTTCTCTTCTTCTTCAAAATTTGAATAAGCTGCCCAAATAGTCATTCCTTTTAAAGTCTCTTCCCTAGTCAAGGCTTCTTCCATTTGAAAACCTCCTTTTGGAAATCCACTCGTATCTTGTCTGGCCACTGCTGCATAAAAGGTTAAAAACGGACTAACATCCTCTACCGGAAAGTCTGTTCCCAACGCTATAGTACCTGCCTTGTTCAACAAGGTCTTAAAAGCATAAGCCCCTTTTACCCTGTCTCCCAAACGATCCTCTGCCCAATACATATCACTAGTAGCGTGTGTAGGTTGTACTGATGGAATTATACCGCTTTCAAAAAAATCAAAATCGTTATCGGTCAATACTTGGGCATGCTCAATTTTCCAACGTCTATCCTCTTTACCCTGTAACACTTTTTTATATGCTCTCAAAACAGCAACGTTTGCAGAATCACCTATTGCATGGGTATTCATTTGGTATTCCGACCGTGCCAATTTTTCCGCTAGAGCTTCAATTTCATCTACAGGCGTTATCATAGCACCAAAATGATTGGGCAAATCACTATACTCTTCTTTTAGCGCCGCGCCTCTAGAACCCAATGCCCCATCACCATAAACCTTAACAGACCTAACGTTCAATCGGTCGGTTTTAATTGGTCCTTTGTTTATATAATAATCAACATCTTCTTTATTATTACTGACCATTGCATAGATTTTTATGGATAGCTCACCGGCCTGCTGCAAACTATCAATAAGCTCTATGGTATTTCTATCCAAACCTGCATCGTTGACAGTAGTTAGACCGTGGTTTAAACTAATTCTTTCAGCATCTTTCAATGCCTTAATTTTATCATTTAAACTTGGTGAAGGCATAATACTATCAATCAGTTGCATAGGGTTATCAACCAAAACTCCGGTAATACCAGAATAGCCATTCTCCCATTTCTTCACAATTTCACCACCTTCCACTTTGGTACTCCAATCAATACCCGCCATGTCCAATGCTTTTTGATTCACCAAGTAAGCGTGACCGTCTACACGTTCCAATGCAACAGGAATATCAGGAAAAATAGTATCTAATTCGGCTTTAGTAGGGAATTCTTTAACCTCCCAATCATTCTGATCCCAGCCTCTGCCCCTCAAAAATGATTTAGGATTTGCTGCATGAAACTCCTTAACACGTTCCAATACCTCATCAAAACTCTTGGTACCCACTAAATTTACAAGTTGTTGATTAAGCCCTAACCCATAAAAGTGGCAATGTGCATCAATTAATCCAGGGGTAATTGCCCTACCATCAGCATCTATTAACTGATCAGAGGTATACACATCCCTAATTTCATCTGTAGTACCCACAGCAATAAACTTACCGTCTTGAACGGCAAAAGCTTGGGCTTCTGAGAAAGAATCATCAACAGTATAGACCTTGGCATTTACAATAACCAGATCAACTTTTTCTTTCATGAGTTCGCAACCTGTTAAAATAACAAGTAGGATTGGAAGTAGTTTTTTCAAAACGATATAGTTAGTTAGCAACATTACAAAGCAAACATGAATAAGCATGCTTCAAATAATATTGAAAACTAAGTATTTTTTCCTAAAGTTCTAAATATTTATTGTCCAGGTAGTTGACGAACGCCAAAAATTTCACTGGTACCTATTGCAGAATAACTTTCTCCTACAATTTTATCATTCTCTACGACCAATACAAACGACACACGTTTTAGCCCTTCAAAATTTACATTGAAATTAATACCATTATCCTTAACCACCACATCTTGACCTGTAAGCATACCGGTTCCAAGTTTTAAGGCAACATCATAGGAATCACCTTTTTGGGTAATAAAGAACATACCTTTCTCATAAGGTGCATCCACATTTGTCATAGTATATTTCCAAACTCCCAAAACAGAATCTGTACTTATCAAAACTATCGTTTCTTTTGCAACAGAATTTTTATACGGATAATTTTCCGTAGTTGTAAAAGAGCACAAAACAACGCAAAGCGCTATCACTTGAACTATAAATTTAATGGTCTTCATTAATGGCTATGTTAAACTATAATTTCTAAACGTTGATTCTCATTGATTATTACACCTGTTAATTGGTCTTTAAGCACCTTACATTTCTTGTTGTGCGATCCAATTATCTATCTTCTCTTCTAATAATACCAAAGGCAAACTCCCAGAATTTAATATCTGACTATGAAAATCCCTTATATTAAAATTGTCTCCCAAAGCTTTTTCTGCCTTAGTTCTCAATTGTCTGATCTTTAATTGACCCATTTTATAAGATAAGGCTTGCCCCGGTGTTGCCATATACCGTTCAATTTCAGCAATTATGCTTTCTTCAGATTCTGCCTCGTTATCCAAAGAATATTGTATGGCTTTCTCCCTACTCCAGCCTTTTGCATGAATACCGGTATCTACCACTAATCTTATAGCTCTATGCATCTCCATACTCAACATGCCAAAATATTGATAAGGGTCAGTATAAATTCCCAATTCCTTGCCTAACGACTCTGCATAGAGAGCCCAACCTTCTACAAACACACCCATACTTTCAGGATGTAAAAACTCTGGAAGACTATTGTTCTCTTGCTGTAAGCTTAATTGAAAATGGTGGCCCGGTATGGCCTCATGTAAAAACAACGCCTCATCATGAACCATATTATACGCCTTTACATCTGGAATTGGCACATAAAAAATACCTGCCCTAGAACCATCTTTTGATCCAGGCACATACTCGGCACTGGCAGATGCTTCTCTAAACGCTTCAGTTCTTCGTACATTGAAACCTGCCTTAGGGGTTAAATTAAATAAAGAATCTATACGCACAGCTATGCGGTCATTAATGGCATTAAAATTTTCTATAACCTCTTCTGGTTTAGAAAAAGGCATTAATTCTTTCTTATTTCTAAGAGAATTGAAAAAAGACTTTAAATCTCCCGTAAACCCAATCTCATTTTTAACAGCTTCCATCTCTTTGGAAATACGGTCTACTTCAGACAAACCCAATTCATGAATTTCATCTGCACTCATATTCGTAGTCGTATGTAATTTAATTAAATACTTGTACGTCTCCTTACCATTTGGCAAATCTAGCAAGCCGCTAGACGCTCTACATTTAGGCAAGTACTCATTTGTTAAAAAATCATTTAATTCCACATATTTGGGTGTCAACTTCTCCTGAACGAAATCTTCATAGTTACTTTTTAGAATATCCATATCTACGTCAGATATACCATCCGGAAAATTTAAAACGGGTTTAAAGAATAAATTATCTTCTAATGGAACATCTATAAAAGAACGAACTTGCGGCAACATTTTTAATGTCAATACCTTGGGCAATACAATACCTTTGTCCATGCCCACCTTCATCTTTGCTATTGACGTATCTAAAAAAAAAAGGTAATCCTCTAATCTACTGAGCCAGTTATTATAATCTTCTATGCTTTTAAAAGGCTGAACACTGGTACCACCTGCCAATTGCGCCACGTACAAATGCAACGATTGAATTTGAAAAAGGGGCATTAACTCAAAACTGGGCAGATCATAAATTGGTGAAGCCACAGTAACCATTGGATTCATGACACCTTCTAGTTTTACATTACAATCCCATTGCATTACGCGAAGACTCATGTAGTCTTCCGCACTGATTTGAGTGGAATCATACTTACCTAACTCCTCTAAGAAGTGGGTATACCAATCTTTTAAATGTAAAATATAGTCGTCTGAAATGTAATTAGCTATGGTGTCATTATACTCATAATAACCAGCTTTGGTAGCCTCTATAGGATTAATTCCTTTTTTGAATTCATAAAATTCAGCAAACACCTCAGCAATTGGTCTTGCTAAATTTACTTGCTCTTTTCTTGAGGATTCTTTACATGACCCCAAAATAATAACAACAGCCAAAAACCACAGCTTACGATACATAGCATTTTAATTTGTACTGAAAAATACAAACTAATATGATCGTTTTAAAACAATAGTAATGAAATACAGTTTTGTTTTACTTTTTTGCCTTTGAAGAAACCTTTTCCTTAATTTTTACGTAAATCAATTTTTTACGCCCTTTGGAGTCCTCACGTCTTTCAATTTCAAAATGTGGGATGGAATTGATCAAAGGCGTCAATTTTTGAAATCCATAATTACGAGAATCAAAATTGGGTTGCTTTTTCTGAAGTAAACTACCAACATCACCTAAAAAAGCCCATCCGTCATCATCGGCTACATCGTCAATAGTGGTGGCAATAAAGCGTAATGCCTTTGGGGTAATTTTATCAACGGTATTTTTTTCAGTAGGGGTCTTATTGTTATCCGCAGCTTCTTCTTCGCTTCTACTTTTAAGAATTTCAATATAGATGAACTTATCGCAAGCCACAATAAATGGATTGGGTGTTTTGCGTTCACCAATTCCAAAAACCTGCATACCTGCTTCTCGCAATCTTGTTGCCAGTCTTGTAAAATCACTATCACTACTTACAATACAAAATCCGTTTACCTTACCAGAATATAAGATATCCATAGCATCGATAATCATAGCAGAATCGGTTGCATTCTTACCTTGGGTATACCCATATTGTTGAATAGGTGTTATGGCATTCTCCAGCAGTACGTTTTTCCATTTTCCCAAACGCGGATTGGTCCAATCGCCATAAATACGTTTAATGGTAGGGTTGCCATATTTGGCAATTTCTTCCATCATTTCTTTTACATAGGCAGAAGGTATATTATCCCCATCTATCAGTACCGCTAAATTCAAATCCATTTGTAGTGTTTTTGTAAAGATAGATTGATTTCTACTTGAACCACAATATGTTGACCGATAAAGTTAAAAATGATTTTTTTACTGCGGATTATTGGCTTTCAAGGATCCAATAACCAGAAAGAACAAGAATGCCAAACCCAAATAACTAACCATTTCATAAGACCCAAAGGTTGATAGACAAAGGCTAAATATACTAGGCGCCAAGGCACTTGCCAATATTAAAAAACTCATTATTTTACCGGTTATACTCCCCAAATGTGCCCTCCCGAAAAACCTTGGCCAAGCTACGGCATTCAAAACGGCAAAGAATCCGCCCAGGATACCAAAACCGGCAATTAACATAGGTACGCCAGCAGCTGTAGACAACAATAAAAACCCTAAAGAAGCCAGAAAACCACCCATTAACATTAGATACAAATACAATTTCAAAGGTAGATAATCACTTAAAAAATTGAATATAGTAGAGACGGTAACCGCTACTACAGATCCTGGCAAGAAAATAGAAATGGCATCTTCCTTGGCAAAACCTTCATGTGTAAAAATAGACACCACATGAAAGGTAAGTCCCGTAATAAAAAAGCTGTTAAAGGCAAGTGTAAGTCCGTACATCCAAAAAGCCCTTTCCTTTTTAGCTTCGGTAAGGGTAAACTGCTTTGTAACTACTTTTTGTTTTTCATCTTCGGTTGAAAGCGACTTTGCACCATCTGGCAATAGACCATGCTTCTCTGGAGATATTTTATAGAAAGTGTAAATAAATATGCTGAACAGTAAAAGCCCAATAGCTAAAAATTGCCAAGTACTTTCCCATCCATAACCTTCAATAAGCCCATTTACCCATAAAGGTGAAGAAGAAAACCCAAAGGAAAGTGCCACACTACTAAATGAGTTGACTTTACCCCTGTTATTATCGAACCATATCATAATTACATTTCTAGATGCCATGGTCAAAACCCCTTGACCCGCAAAACGAAGCATAAAGAACAATACGGTCATTAATACAAAGGGCACCATCCAAGTATCTACCGATAATAAATCTTTTATATAAGAACTCATTATTGCAGACCAAGAACACAAGAATAAGGTAACACCCAAAGTTATGGCAGCAAAGAAAGCTACATAACGCGCCCCATAGGTATCAAACCAAACACCTGCCCTACCAATGACCAAGGAACTGACAATGGTACCGATCATATAGGCATTACTAAATTGATTACGGCTAAGCCCCAAGGCATCTTTCACGGGATCGGTAAAGACAGAGACACCAATAGTTTGCCCAGGTATACTACAATAAATCCCAATAGTACCTATGAAAAGAATAACGTAGCCATAAAACACAGGGCTCTTGGCTGGATCAATAAGCGGTTTTTGAAAAATATTGTCCATCGAAACTATACTAGTACAAAAGTACAGCATCGTAATCGTTCATTTTATCATTAACTTGTTGTTTTAATCCAAATTCAAATTTCATGAAGTATAGGTTTACGCTATCAATCGTTTTATTGTTTTTTATCACTTGCGGCTCATTTACAAGTTTTGCACAAGAACAGGAATATTACCAACTAAAAACATATACCATAAAGAACGATACTCAAGAAAATATGGTAGACCATTACCTAAAAAATGCCTACTTACCAGCGTTAAAAAGAATGGGAATCAACAATATTGGCGTCTTTAAGATAATACCCGGCAAGTTTACAATAAGCAATAAAATCTACGTATTAATTCCGTTTCAATCCTTGGCGGAGTTCAATAAATTAGAAGCTATGCTAGCGGTAGATAAAACCCATTTATCCGCGGGTGATGAATACATTAATGCAGCGCACGACAACAAACCTTATGAACGCATCAGCTCAGTGTTGTTACGTGCATTTTCCGATATGCCAAAAATGAAGCCCAGCACGGTAGATGGTCCACGAGCAAACCGAGTATATGAACTTAGAAGTTACGAAGGACCAACAGAAGCCATGTACCGTAGAAAAGTAGATATGTTCAACGAGGGCGGCGAAGTGATACTTTTTGAAAATTTAGGTTTTAATGCGGTTTTTTATGCCGATGTCATTTCTGGAGATAAGATGCCCAATCTCATGTATATGACAACATTTAGTAACATGAAAGAAAGAGATGCTCTTTGGAAAGATTTTGGATCGTCCGATAAATGGAAGGAAATTTCTGTGTTAGACAAATACCAAAACACTGTTAGTCACGCAGATATTCACCTATTGTACCCAACAGAATATTCAGATTATTAATTAGGATTACGAAGTACAAATTCTACACGCCGGTTGAGAAATCTACCGGCTTCCGTTTTATTGGTGGCTATTGGCATTGAACTACCCAAACCTATGGAGGATATCCTATTTATGCCTATTCCGTTTTCAGTCAAATAGCCAACGATTTCGCTTGCACGTCTTACTGACAATTTTTGGTTAAAACTATCAGAGCCAATATCATCGGTATGTCCACGTATTTCAATATGAACAGTAGAATTTTTCTTCAAGTAAAACAGCAATAGTTCCATTTCCAGTTGATGGTCTCCTCTTATCTTAGCTTTGTTAGAATTGAAATACACATCTTTAAAAACATGAATACTGTCTAACTCGTATTCTTTTAATTGAACATGATCACTTAACGGTTCTGAGTTCACATTATACACAGAGACCATATCTAAATAATAGTAAGAACCTTTTGTTATTTCCCTTTTGGTCTGATATTTCTGTGTGCGCCTATTGTTTTTAAAATTACCGATGACCATAAAGTTTTCGGTTCCGTTGGCTTCATAGGTGGTGGTCAATTTCACCCACTTAATTTCATCGGAATA
This sequence comes from Maribacter sp. 1_2014MBL_MicDiv, assembly GCF_001865655.1. Classification (NCBI taxonomy): domain Bacteria; kingdom Pseudomonadati; phylum Bacteroidota; class Flavobacteriia; order Flavobacteriales; family Flavobacteriaceae; genus Maribacter; species Maribacter sp. 1_2014MBL_MicDiv. The sequence continues at coordinate 3,002,151 of NZ_CP011318.1, read as the reverse complement.
GTATTTGGAATAGGATATTACTAGCTCTTTGGATTTTTCTCCTTTTAATTTAGAAAATTGTAACCCAGATAACACCTTATTCGTAGCAACTTCAACAGGAAGCTCGGTAAAACGGATACCAAATTCTTTGACCGCAAAGTCTGATCGTTCCGCCAGGCTTACATAAAAAGAAATTGTGTAGCGTTCGCCTTTTACCAACGTAGAGCTTAATTGCGCTTCAATATACTCACGATAGTCATTGGGGGCGTACATATAAAATCCGACATAACCTTCACCGAAATCTGCAGGTTGTTTGCCATTAAAATTCTCGGGAGTACCCATAGCTACACTACAACCATTAAAATAATCCGTAGTCCCTTTAGTGGGCATTTTCCAATGTATCACATCTTTTTCCAAATTGCCCAATGCAACGGGACATTGCTTATAGTTTTCAAAACTAGGGTTCAATACCAAATTCTGACTCGCTAAAAAAAATGGTATGCACAGCGCAAGCAAAAGCAGAAGATTTAGATATGGTCTTATAGTTAACATGCGCATTAAATAGTTTCCCTAAAATACAGAAAAGATAAAATATGGCCGTTTTGCCAAATTTTACGCATAAAAAAAGCCCTTCTCATCTCAAAGAAGGGCCTTACTAACAATAAAAACCAAACCTTATTTTTACCTTTAATTGTTGTATAAGTAAATTGATGCAGCAGAAGCAAGATCATTACTAACCGCTGGTGTAACATTACCACTAGCATTTAAAGCATCTGAGAAGGAAAGTACCTTACCGTTACCTATCTCTGCAATGAACACTGTTTTTGTTTTGTGGTCGTAAGCTACATCTATTGGGTTACCCATTTCAGTTAAAGAACCGGCAACTCTTGTTTGCTCGGACAAGGCCAATGAACCGCCGTCATTTATTGCTGTCAATTTAGCCGAAAAATCCTGGGTTACTTGAAAACCACCATCTGTATTGGCATCTGCAGCATCTCCTATATCCGTCATCACCAACACATCATCAGCTTCGCTATAATCTATACCGTGTGTTCTTACAATACCGTCTACCGTAATTCTTTTTGTTGGTGTAATAGCACCATCAGCGGAAAAAGCGGTCAAGAAATTGTCATACACAGCTAAATCACTTGTGTTATCTACTACAGCCAATAAGCTATTGCCCATAAAAGTAATTCCCCAAGTGTTAAAACCGGCATCAAAAGTATTCAACAAACTAAAACTAGAACCGTTATATTCATATACGTAGAACTTATTTTCCGAATTACTTGACACTACCACCTTATTACCAAAAACAGCAATTTCCCTAGGGCTAGCCAACTCCGCACTACCTGAAAAATCCGCAGCAATATTTGCAAGATCGGTTACCGCAGAAAAACTACCATAAAACTCCAACGCCAAGCCAGATCTTGAAGCCTGTATTATAGCATCATTAAAAGCATCATAATAAATACCTTCTGTAGCATCAGATCCTGTGGCAACAGTTTTAGCTAGCATACCAGAACCGTCATAAATACTTACATCACCATTGGCAGTACTCGTCGCATATAATCTTGTTGCCCTAGCGTCACTAGAATCTCCTGTATTACCATCTGTTTCATCACTACTGAAATAAATAGATGAAGCCATTGCCAAATCTTTGTTGAAAGACGGAGACACATCGCCACCAGAACCTATAGAGGTAAATCCTAATACTTTTCCATTTCCTATTTCAGAAACATATACTGCATCGGTTTCAGAGTCGTAGGCAACATCAATAGGGTTACCCATTAAAGTTGATGAACCCGCTACTCTTACCTGCATTCCTATGGGTAATAATTCACCATCTGATAATGCATCGAATTTTGATGAGAATTCTGAAATTACATGAAAACCACCATCTGTGTTTGCATCTGTAGCATCACCAATATCGGTCAATACCATAACATCATCCGTACCATCATAAGTAATACCGTGTGTTCTTACAATACCTTCAATAGTAACTCTTTTAGAAGGTCTTAAAATAGCCGAGTTGGCGTTAGAAAGAAAATCATAATAAACTGCCAAGTCGCCCGTAGTATCAACAACAGCGTATAAATCATCACCTTTAAAAGTAATACCCCAAACCGGGAACGGTACTACAACGGTATTCATCAGTGTAAATCCGCTGCCTGTATTTTCATATACAAAGAATTTGTTAGACCCATTATCGGCCACTACAAAAGAACTTCCGTTTACCGCTAATTCTCTTGGGCTTTCCAAATCTGCCGCTCCTGTGAAGGAAGAAGTAATGGCATCACCATCAATTAATGTATTAATGTCCGCAAATGCTTCTAATTCTAAGTCGCTTCTAGATGCCTGATAGACCATATCGGCCGTAGCATCATAATAAATACCCTCTGCAGCCGTAGTTGTGGTCATATATGTAACCAAAGAATCTCCGGTAACGCTATATCTTGATATGTTTCCGTTTTCGTTATTGGTAACAAAAAGATCAGTTCTACGTCCTAAAACTGTCATTCCGTCTCCACAAGGTTCGCACATAGAACCACCACAATCAATACCGGTTTCATCACCGTTCATTACACCATCATCACAGGTGGCATCTGGATTCATATCTACGATGGCGTCATCATCATCACTGCAAGAAGCAATGAAAAGGGCACCTATAAGTATTGCTAAATAAAAAATAGATTTCTTCATAATTTATATTGGGTTTAATAGTTGAATTGCCCATACTTACGAAGTGAACTATTTGAGGTTTGTTTTAATGTGTTAAAAATATACTAAAACCAAAAACGCCTAAGTATCAGAAGCATCCGACACTTGGGCGTTGTCATTTATAAATGAATTGTTGTTAAAAGTCGAACTTATAGGTTGCGCCTCCTAAAATTTGAATTCCTTGTACCTGAAAGTTAGACCAACGTTGATAATCGTTATTTGAAAGGTTGGCTCCCTTTATAAAGAACGACCATTGATCTGTGTAACGATATCCAACATGGGCGTTGGCATCAAAATACCCATCTAAAGTAATAAGGGTTGCGGGAAATTCACTTGGTTGTGCATTTTGTACTACCGTGGATGAAAAATCTTCACGCTCACCAACATAGAACAAGTTAACACCTGCATACCATTTTTCACCTATTTGATAATCCATAAACAAAGAAGCCTGTAAATTTGGAAGGTTCCATGCCGGGTTGCCCGTTTCTGTATTATAATCATAGATCTCAACATTTGCACCTGCGGTAAAATTACGGTTAACATCTACATTCAACTCCCCAAAAATACCCAAGGTCTTTATATCATCATAAAACAAACCAAATGAATTACCAAAGTAATATCCTTTATCATCTGACCTAAAATCGTTTCTCGGATTTAAAGTATACAAAGGTTTATTGTTCTCGGCGGTATATGACCCTTTAACATTATAGCTTAAATTAGGTAATAACTGCCCTTTAAAACCTACATAGGCTTTGTACTGGCTATCTGTTGGCGCAATGGTCAACGTTGGCGAAACAAAAGGGTTACCTTCTACAAAATCATAATACGAGTTTTGTTTTAACTCCCCTGTTACTCCACCATAAGCGATTACGGTTTCATCTAACAGCCTATACGAAGCCGTTACAGCCGGATAGATATAGAAATTACTTTCACTATTCTCCAAGTCCATTCCGTAGACCAAATTTACTCCCAAATTCAAGGAAATATCATCACGCAACATGGTCAAAGACGGATTTATACCTACCTGCAAATTGCCATAAGAAATACCATTATCATTGTCAGCATTACTAACACTGGCATTTTCAAATGCACCACCAACATAATCCAACTTTACTTTAGCATTAAAGGTTTCTTCGTTCATTGGAAACTCAAATCCGGTATTGAAAATTGCCCTGTTTTCACCGGAACTTACGGCATCAAAAAATCTTCTATACTTAAAATCGGCCCTTTTAAAATAAGCATCTTCCACGTTTATGTGACCACTTACTTCACCCATGTAATAATTTTGACGTTCATCAATACTATTAATATCCGTTTCACTGAACACACCAGGTTCAATACCGTACCAATTATACAGTTGATGTTGCAACCCAATGGCCGCACCCCAATCTAAATCCCTATCTCTTTTTGCATACGATGCATCTAACCTGGTATCATAAAAGGTATCGTTAAGCTCTACACCGTTGATTCCACCACGAGAAGACAAATGGTTGAAACCAATATCAAAATTCTCATCTCTATTTATAGTTCTACTCGTATAAAATTCGCCCAGAACATTACCATACAATCCGGCGCCCAATGAAGCATAAGAATTATATAATACCGGAGGAGGTAATTTTTCTACTTTAGATGCCGTTCCTTTAGAAGGCGTAAACGTAGATGCTACCGGAACGGAGAATATGCTGTAATTGATCGGTTTTTTCTGAAGAACGATAGAATCGTTCATGTTTGGTACCGATTTAATTTTAAAAGCATCTGAAACGGTTGGCGTGTAGGCTTTGGTCACCGTTACGGTTTCCGTACCCAAATCTTTCTCTTCCTCTTCTTGAGCAAAAGTAACTTGAAAGCCAAGCGTTAAAAATATAAGCGTAAATATATGTTTGTAGTACATAGGTGTTCTTTTACTGGTGTACGTGAATCTTTTAGTTAGGATCTACAGATGAATTGCTCTTGGCCTCTTTTGACTTTATGATGGTCAATTCCGCTCTAGCCTCGGCAACAATTTCCGGGTATTGCGTAAAGTTGGTTATTACGCTCTCTAAAATATAGGTTGCTTGGTAGGCATCGTTTAAGGCATAATAGTTTTTAGCCATTAACACCAAACCTTTACCGCCCCATTCTTTGTACGCCGCATAATCTTTAGCTAATTTTTGAACCGCTACGTTTGAATTTTCATAAGCACCGTCTTTATGCTCAAAATAAGCATCATAATACAATGCTTCTGCAGCAGTTGCACCAGAAGCTATTTTTAAAACTTCTGCATAGGCCGCTTTAGCCTTTGCCTCATCATTTGTAGCAATGGCCGATCTGGCGATCATTATATGCGCATCGCTCTTTATTCTGTCGTCAATACTTGGGGTAGACAATACCTTATCCGCATATTCCAATGTCTTTGGATAGTTCTTTTGCTTGTAATACCCTTTCATTAAATTGGAACGTGCAAAAGTTCTGTTCTGCTGAATATTAGCCTGACTCTCCAATTTTAACAAATATGGCAATGCAATCTGGTAATCGTCTTTAGAGACATAGACCTCGCATACACGTGTTAATGCTTGCTCTGCATACTCGCTCGTGCTTCTATCCGCCACATATTTGTAATACGGTAAAGCAGCTTCCTTATCTCCTTTTCCAAAATATAATTGAGCTAAACTGAAGTTAGCATCTACGGCATGTAAACCAGTTGGGAACTGCTGAATGTAATTCTTATACCCTTTAATAGCGGCATCAACATTACCCTCCAAGTTCTGTTTTTGGGCAGCGTCGAAGGTAGCGTTATCCAATTCGGCATCGGTTACCTCTACAAAATCCAATCCGCGTACCCACTCGGCATACTCGTTTACCTGCCCCATATCCACATAGACCAATTTTGCCGTAGCAACCGCCTGTATAGCCTCTTGCGTTTTTGGGAAATCTCTAACCACGGTTTTAAATTTAGCCAATGCAGCCTCATTTCTGCTAGCGTTATAATTGACCAAACCTTGTCTCATTAATGCCTGTGGCACCAATGAACTAGCCCTATATTCACTGATCAAACGATCATAAGCCTCTAGACCTTTGCTCTCTTGGCCTTGGGCTACATACGTATTACCCAGTTCAAACAAAGCATCGTCCCTAAAGCTTGATCTAGGAAATTTGCTTACAAATTCCTCTAGGTTTTCAATTTTGCTAGCACCTCTGTCCACGTAACCATAGCTCATTGCTTTTTGGTAGAAGGCATAATCTTTTTCAGGTCCTGTTAAAGCCAAAGCTTTATTGTATGTTTCTATGGCAGGCCAGTATTTACTGGTCGCATAATAACTATCGCCCAAACGTAGGTAACCATCATTTAATTTTTCTACATCGGCATTACCATTAGACGTAAATGCGTTGAAATAGGTAATGGCCTCATTATAATTTTTCTGCTTAAAATATCCGTATGCCAAATTATAATCAACATCGGTATACATTTCCGTACTTTGTGCAGACGGGTTATTCTTAAATGCAGTATACCCTTTTACCGCATCATCAAAACGGTTGGACAAATAATCGGACTCCGCTTTCCAATAATCGGCACGGGCCTTGAACAACATGTCTTCCGCACTGCCCAATGATTTGGAAAAATTCTCTGAAGCCGCATTATAATCGCCTTCCATAAAAAGCTCAATACCTCTATAATAAGCTACTTTTTGGTATACCGATTTACTGGCGTAGTTTTTATTCTCCTCCAACAATTGCATGGCACCTTCAAAGTTCTTTGAGGTAATGTATGAATCTACCAATAAGGTCTGCATCTCTTCTTGATGCTCATCTTTAGGATAGGTTTTCAAATAATTGGTAATTACTTGCGGTACCGGCTCATAGGCATTACCCACTTCATAACTTAAACGCGCATAATTTAAGAACGCATCTTTTTGAATTTCCGCACTGTAATCCATTTGAGATGCATTACGGAAGGCATTTAAAGCTTCCTGCTTTTTATCCAATTTTAAATAACATTCTGCCAAATGGTAGTATGCATTTTGTGCAACGCTATTGGTACCTCCTATAATTTTGTTGAATTGGGCAATGGCATTCGCATAATCACCACCTTTGTAATAGGCATAGCCCAAATAGTAATAATCGGTATTACTCCATTTACCGCCTTTACCATTATACTCCGTAAGGTAAGGTATGGCGTTTTCATACTGCTTTAGGTTAAAATAACTTTCCCCAATGATCTTGTTCAGTTCAGATACTTCACGTCGGTCAGATTTTGGCAATTGCTTTTTTGCCAATGCAATAGCCTCTTCAAACTTACCCAGCTTAAAGTTCATATCAGCCTGGTAATAACTCAACTTTTCCTCTAACACATCTTGATCCGTAATTTGATCAAAACGCTGGTTTGCAGTTTCATAGTCATCTTGCTGATAAGAAATATAACCTAAGTAATATTTTGCCTGTGAACCGTAAACCTGAGAGGTCGTTACTTTCTCCAAATATTTTTCAGCCTCTTTTGTTTTGCGTGACGAAAATAAAGAATACCCATAATTGAAGTTAAACTTATCCATCTCTCCACGAGAAAGAGAACTTTGATCTACTTTGTTGTACCATTTTAAGGCGTAAGGATATTTTCCTGTTTGAAAATAATACTCCGCCACATCGGCATATGCAGAATTACGTTTAGTGGACGTAGGGTATTTTTCAACGAAATCTTCCATCAACCTATCGGCACCCATCTGGTTTAAGCGCACTGCCGCGTTGGCAGAATAATAGGCGCTATTGGCAGCGGTCTCCTCATCTTTTGTTGACACTTTGACCTTATCAAAAATAGTCTGTGCGGCTTGATATTGTTCGTTGTTGTATAGCGCTAGCGCGTCTTGAAATGCTTTCTGTTCATGGGTATAGATCTTTGTCTCTTGGGCTGTGCCCAAAGCTACCAAACCCAATACCATTGGAATAAAAGCGGTGAATTGTTTAAGCATAGTGTTCTGTTACTATTTAGAATTACCGTTATCACATGTGATAACGGCAAAAATTGTACCTAAGTATGTGCAATACCCATACAAAAGAAAAGAATTTGAACATGGGGACTCTAATATCTAATGGAACTTATTACTTTTATATCAACATTTGCGTTATGGAAGAGATTGTTTTAGAACTTAAAGATGCGGCTATCTTTCAAAAGGAGAGCTTGGTACTTAGTGAAGTTAGTTTAAAAATCGCTAAAGGTGAATTTGTTTACCTCATTGGTAAGACCGGTAGCGGTAAAAGTAGCTTTATGAAGACCCTATATGGCGATTTGCCTTTGCAAAAGGGCGAAGGGCATGTGGTGGAGTTCGATCTTAAGACGCTAAAGGAAAAGGACATTCCATTTTTACGCAGAAAACTAGGTATTGTCTTTCAGGATTTTAAACTATTGCCAGACCGCAATATTAACCAGAACATGTTCTTTGTTCTGAAAGCGACCGGATGGACGGATAAAGCCGAGATGGATGCAAGGGTAGCAAACGTACTAGAAAAAGTAGGTATGAAAACCAAGGGCTTTAAATTTCCGCACGAGCTTTCTGGTGGAGAACAACAGCGTATTGCCATTGCCCGTGCCTTATTGAACGACCCCGAGCTGATCATTGCCGATGAGCCGACCGGAAACCTTGATCCACAAACCAGTGTAGAGGTGATGAAGGTTTTACAGGAAATCAACAAATCCGGGAGAACCATTTTAATGGCCACCCATGATTACGCCTTAATATTAAAATTCCCTTCTAAAACTATCAAGTGCGATGCCAATAAGGTTTTTGAAGTAGTGCAAAGGGCGGTTTAAATAGAATCCTATAATTCCATTTTAGATTTTTCTAGAAAATACTTAGCTATATGTCCCAAAATAAAAAGGAAATTTCATACACACTCCTTAAAGCGGGTATAGCATCTATCCCTATACTTGGAGGTGCTGCTTCTGAAATTCTTCCTCTTCTTTTAAAAAGTCCAATTGAAAAAAGAAAAGAATTTTGGATGAAAGAAGTTGGAGAAAAGTTAAAGATTCTTGAGAAATCCAATACAATTAGTTTGACTGAATTATCTAAGAATGATATTTTCATTGATACGATTATTAGAATATCAACAGAAGCTCTCAAAACTAGCGAACAAGAAAAATTAATATATTTTAAAAATGCACTTATAAATACAGCAATACTCGAGAATTTGGATATTTCCGAGGTTAATATTTTTACACGATTCATAACTGAATTTACTATTTGGCATATCCAAATTTTAAATCTTTTTGATAATCCTACAAATTGGTTTAGCAGAAATGAAGTTAACTTTCCTAAGTTTTCATCAGCACCATTATCTAAGGTTCTCGTTATTGCCTTTTCTGAACTAAAAGATCGAAATGAGTTTTATAATTTAATTTGGTCAGACCTTTATAGATCTATGCTAATAAATACTGCCGAGTTAAATGTCGGTATTACTTCAAATGGTTTAAAATCTTCAAGAACTACTGCTTTTGGCAAGAAATTTTTGTCTTTTATTCAACAAGTTGAAATTCAATAAATAAAATAAACAAAGTAGCATAAAGCGTACCGCGATTTGCGCGCAGCCTTAAAATTACCTTATGAAAAACCCTGAAAAAATCCGCTTATCACAACAACAAAAAGAAGAAAAAGACTGGTTAAAATGGGGACCGTATTTAAGTGAACGCCAATGGGGAACGGTACGTGAAGATTATAGTGCCGGTGGCGATGCCTGGAACTATTTTCCGCATGATCATGCCAGAAGTCGCGCTTTTCGTTGGGGAGAAGATGGTATTGCAGGTATTAGCGACCGCTATTGCAACATGTGTTTTAGCATAGGATTATGGAACGGAAAAGATCCCATTATAAAAGAACGCCTATTTGGGTTAACGGGTCCGCAAGGTAATCATGGCGAAGACGTAAAAGAACTGTACTATTATTTAGAGAATACACCGTCTCACTCGTACATGAAGTACTTGTACAAGTATTCCCAGAAAGCATATCCATACAATGAACTCATAACCGAGAATCAAAAACGAAATCGAAAAGAGCTGGAATATGAACTTTTGGATACCGGTATTTTTGATGACAACACCTATTTTGATGTCAGTACCGAATATGCAAAGGGAGACGAAACCGATATTCTTATCAAAATCACCATTACCAACAGAAGCAACCAAGCAGCGCCCATAACACTATTACCACAAATGGTAATGCGTAATCATTGGACATTTAAAGAAATGTCCAAAAAGCCTGTTATCACTAAAAAAGGGACCAAAACAAACCCCTTTGTGCACATAGACCACCCTTATGTGGGCAGCTACAATCTGTATTTTCAAAAAGCGGCACAGTTGTTCTTTACCGAAAATGAAACGAACAGAAAAAAAGTATATAGCGATACAAACGACCACCCATATAAAAAGGATTTATTTAATGATGCCGTTTGTAACAATGATTTTGAATTGGCCACCAAAAATAACTCCGGGACCAAATTTGCACCGCTATACCAAGAAATTATAGGTGGCGGTGAATCTAAAATCTTTCAACTTCGTTTGACCGAAGATACTCTGGATACACCTTTTTCAGATTTTGATGCTATTTTTAAAGCACGACAAGAAGAATGTGCCCAATTTTATGAAGAAATAGCTCCTAAAGCAACCGATGATCGAAAGGCGATTTTAAAACAAGCCTTTGCCGGTTTACTATGGACAAAGCAATACTACAACTACGAGGTTGAAAAATGGCTGGAAGGCGATTACAAAACCACCCCACCACCAGAGCAGCGTAAAAACGGAAGAAACAGCAATTGGAAAACATTGAGAAACCACGATGTACTTTCTATGCCCGATGCCTGGGAATATCCGTGGTACGCGGCGTGGGACTCTGCCTTTCACTGTGCCTCTTTTGCATCTATAGATCCTGAATTTGCCAAAGATCAATTATTGCTGTTCACCAAAGAATGGTATATGGCACCTAATGGGCAAATTCCCGCATACGAATGGAATTTCAGTGATGTAAATCCGCCAGTACAGGCATGGGCAACATTACAGATTTACGGCACCGATAAGTCCATTACAGGTGTACCCGATATCAAGTTCCTAAAACGCATGTTCAACAAACTTTCTTTGAACTTCAATTGGTGGGTAAATCGTCAAGACAGAAATGACAATAATGTCTTTCAAGGAGGATTTTTGGGCTTGGATAATATTGGGGTCTTTGATCGTAGCCATGGTGTGCCCGGCGGTGGATTCTTGGACCAAGTTGACGGCACCGCTTGGATGGCCCTATATAGTTTAAACATGCTAGAAATAAGTCTTCGTATTGCGGAACATGACGATACCTATGAAGACATGGCGACAAAATATTTTGGGCATTTTGTATTCATAGCAGAAGCCCTGAACAAAATGGATACCGATAAGGCAAATGTTTGGGATGATGTAGAAGGTTTCTTCTATGATAGGTTGACCTTGCCCAATGGGCAATCTACCACCATTAAAGTGCGCTCTATTGCAGGTATGCTGTCCCTAGCGGCAGTACTTACCATTAAAAAAAGTGTGTTGGATAAATTCCCTAAATTTAAGGCCAGTGTTCTTTGGTTTAAAAAGTACCGTGCAGAAAACTTAAAATATGAAGTAATACAGCAATACGAAGCAGATGGTGATCTACTGCTTTCATTGGTACCTAAGGATAGAATGCAAAAACTGGTCACCGCACTTTTAGATGAGAAAGAATTTTTAAGTGAATATGGTATACGATCATTATCTAAAGTACATGAGAAAGCCTATCAAATTCATATTGACGGTATAGAATATTCCATTGATTATGAGCCGGCGGAATCTACCGTACCCTTGTTCGGTGGAAATTCTAACTGGCGCGGACCTATTTGGATGCCCATGAACTACCTGTTCATTCAAGCACTACGAGAATACCAATGGTATGACGGTAATGATTTTTTGTTTGAATACCCAACCGGGAGCAACAAACTCCTGAACCTTAAACAAGTGAGCGATGAGTTGAGCAAACGCCTGATCCACATGTTCGAGAAAGATGAAAAAGGCAATAGGGCAATCAACAAGAACTACGAAAAATACTACCAAGACCCTCATTTTAAGGACTTAATATTATTCTATGAATATTTTCACGGAGAAAACGGTCGTGGTCTGGGAGCATCGCATCAAACAGGTTGGACAGCCTTGGTTGCCAACCTTATTGAGCAATTGGAAGAATAAAAAAATCCTTTTACATATCCGACTCAGAGAAACCCAAACCATATTTTTCGGTCGGATATAAAATTCCCTTTTCCAATTTAAAAATGGAATGATAGGGATCATCAATGATATCTAAATGACCATCTAAGTCGGCATACTTAACATTAGGTCTAGATAGGGCAAAATGCAAACCTGCGGCAATACCTAGTCCGCATTCATCTATACAACCCACCATAGCATCTAATTTAGCTGCCTTGGCTACGGAATTGATATGCATACCCACCCAAATACCACCTACTTTCTGTAACTTGATATTTACCATATCTACCCGTTCATTTTGTGCCAAACGAAATGCATCGGTCAATGTTTTTAGACTTTCATCTGCCATAATAGGCACATTTACCTGATCCATTACTTCGCCCAAACGTTCTTCAGCCTCCACTTTTGTAGGTTGTTCAAAAATTTCTACCCCAATTGCTGCAGTAGCCTTCACAAACGCAACCGATTCTTTTACAGAATAACCTTGGTTACCATCAAACCGTAATTCAACATTCGGGTACTTTTCGTGAATCATTCGCATTTTAGCAATATCCTCTTCAAGGTTAGAACCGCCTTTTACCTTTAAAATGCCAAATCCTTGCTTTACAAATTCATTAGCTTTAGCCAAGGTCTCGTCTACACCCATAATACCAATGGTAATACTGCTAGCAATTTGATTGCGATAACCACCCAAAAACTTGTATAAAGGCACCTCGGCTTTTTTAGACATGATATCAAATAATGCCAAATCTACCATTGCCAAAGCAGAAGACCTTTTGCCCAATACTTGTTTAAGTTCTAAAAGCAATAGCGCGTAGGTAAATGGATCCTTGCCTTTTAAATACGGTATAATAATGCTATCTATGGCATGTGCAACATCATCAGGAGTTTCATTGGTAACTATAGGATCTGGCGCTGCGCAACCATAACCTATAATTTTACCATCGGTCTCTACTTTTAATATAAAGTTACTGGTACGATCTATAGTCTCATAAGCGATCGTGTAAGGATCGGAGAGTTTTAAATCTAAGCGCTCAAAAGAAATGTTCGTTATTCTCATTTCAATTTTGACATCAAAATGGCTATTAAATCATCTGCGCCGTACTCCAACACATCAAAAGCCGGTAATTTAGTTTCAAGGGTAATTGCTTTGCATACCTCTAGAATTTCACTTTTCTCCATGCCTTCATGATTTACGGTAATGGCAATTACTTCTTTACCCGAAATCACTTGTATGGCATTGATCTGCTCTTCCAATGAATGCATTTTATATCCTGGAAACCCATCATATTCCAAACGTTTTGGTGCATGCTGTAGAATAACATAATCCGGTCTACCTGCAGCAAGAATTTCAAATCCGCCCGGGTAAGCAGGATTCATTAAACTCCCCTGCCCTTCTATGACAATAACATCTGGATCTTCATTCTTGTAGGCACTGACCACGGCATGTTCAATTTCACCCGATACAAAATCATTGATACAACTATCCATCACCATACTATACTTAGCGCCTTGCATCCATCCGGTTTGTCCGGTACCTATCATTTCCGCCTTTTTACCGGCATTCCTAAATGCATGTACCAAAATCCAGGCAGTAGTACGTTTACCTAGGGCAGAATCCGTTCCTAAAACCGCTAATTTTAAACAGTCTACTTTTTCGATATCTCCCGTAAAAAAGTGCAATTGATCACGATCTGGTGTTTTTCTGATATCCCTGATCCTTACATTCTTTTCTTTGGCCAATGCCACCAATGCCGCATCGTTCGTTAGAAAATCATGCAAACCACTGTCAACGTTCCAGCCTTGTTGCAACGCAGCTTTTATAGTGGCTTTTGCAACTTGTGGCAATCTACCACCATCTGGCGCAAGCCCTATCACCAAATAACTTGGCAAGTTGTCGCTGGCCGTTAATGCTATAATAGCAGCTTCCAGATCTTTAAAAACCGGAATTCCGTTTGGTCTGCCATCTAAAACATCACCAGCATCTCTACCGGCATATTTAGCATCTAGCACACCAACCACCTCATAACGTTCGGTAAAGCGAACCAGCCCATGTGCCGTTTTACCGTTAGGCGTATTAAATGCCCCCTCACAATATACCAGTGCCTTACCGTCAATAACTTTCTTCATTTTTATATTTAATTTTTTGCAGTGAGCACCGCCACAAATCGGTCAGGCTCAAAATTCATTTTTTCGTCTAATTCTAAGAGTCCGATCAAACCCGCTGTGGATGCAGGTAAAATTCGGAACCCTTCCTTTTTATGTAAAAGAGAGGTCATCTCCTTTAGCTTTTTATCGCTTATGTTAAAGGCATGCCCTTCAGATTCCTTAAGTGCATACAACGCCTCTTCACCATCAAAACTATGCCAATTGATCAATGGCTCATTGTATTTGGTTTCTTTTATTCCGGCAGGATTAAGATCCTTACAATGATCTAAACCTTGCAAATAGGATTCTACAATAGGGTTCTTATGCGCAGAGGATGCCGCGATCATTTTAGGAATACGCGAGGTCTTCCCTCTTTTGTAAAGATTTACAAAGCCCCTATAAATACCAGCGAACAACGTTCCGTTAGAAACGGGTACCGCACAGTATTTTGGGGCATCGCCTAAATCTTCAAAAATCTCTTGTGCGATCTGCGCATAGGCAGAAATCTGTAACGGCGTATTGGCACCGCCCGGGTTTGCATCATACCAGCCATGTTCTGCCGCCAACCTTGAACTTTCCGTAACCACATCTTCATAACTACCGGGTATACGAATAATCTCTGCGCCTAGGCTTTCCATTTCTATCACTCGATCGGTATGGTAACTTTCCGGTATATAAATCTTACAAGCTATACCCGCCAGGTCAGATGCCAACGCCATTGCCACACCATAGTTACCGCAGGTAGCCAAGCTTACCACGCTAAACTCACGACGTAGCGCATCATACAATTGTGCAAAAGCAATACGGTCTTTTTGGGTTCCGGTAGGGTTATCACCTTCGTATTTTAAATAAAGCTGACGAACATCGAACTCACGTTCTAAAGTCTTGGCACGGTGCAGACCGGTATCGCCTACTTCTAAACTTATAATATCTTCAAAGCACTCTAAGCGATCTACCAAAGATTTACGTTTATCCTTGACCATATCACTAAGTCTACGTGCCTCTGTAGACACCTTGTTCTCAGCCGTTTTTACGCCATCTTTAAGATTCATAAGTCTGTATAAATTCCATTTTTTAAGATACAGTTATTTTATTGAAATTAGATATAAATTTTTAACCCATTTACCCTCAAAAAAAGGGACGCATAGGTACTATTTAATCTGAAATTATTTTAAAAATTAACACCCTATTTTATGCGATATATGTCTTTATATTGATTTTACGGTATTTTTAAAAAATGCACTAACCAAAAAAATTAACATATAGCCAATGAGTGCTTTACCTAATTTTGACTACATTTTTAAATAAGCGAACGTCAATGAGATCAACCCCTGTTATTTTTCTTTTTTTCCTTCTATGCTGTACCGCAGTACAAGCACAAAATGAGCTACCACTTCGTATGGACAATTCGAAGATCAAACCCCTGCAAAAATTGTTGGACAGTTCTCTGCAAACCAATTTAAGGGATGAACTGGCTTCTCACCAAGAATGGAACGATCTTATCGTGCAAAAGAAAATGGCAGTTGGACTAGTTGATCTGAGCAATCCGGAAAAGGTGAGATTTGCAAGGGTCAACGGCAACCATATGATGTATGCTGCCAGCCTACCTAAAATTGCCATTCTATTGGCGGCCATGGATGCTATTGAAAAAGGCGAACTAAAGGAAACTGCAGAAGTAAAGAAAGACATGCGTTTAATGATCAGTAAATCTGACAATGCTGCATCTACCAGAATGATCGATCGCGTGGGGTATGAAAAATTAGAATCGGTGATGTGCGATCCCAAGTATGCCTTTTATGATGAACAAAAAGGAGGCGGTCTTTGGGTAGGCAAACGTTACGGCAGTGGTGGTGAAACTAACAGAGAGCCCTTAAAAAATCTGAGTCACGCCGCATCTGTAACCCAAGTATGTAGATATTACTATCTGTTGGCGAACGGTAAGTTGGTCAATGAAAAACGATCCAAGCAAATGCTTGATATTATGGAAGACCCGGAACTGCACCATAAGTTTGTAAATACGCTGGATAAGATCGCACCCAATGCCAGGTTGTTCAGAAAATCGGGCTCTTGGCGCACCTATCATTCCGATTCCATATTGGTTTGGGGCGAAGACAGTAATAGAAGATACATTCTGGTTGCGTTGATAGATGATGCTAATGGAGAACAAATAATCAGAGATTTAGTAAAACCAATTGAAAAGGTGTTAAAAAAGCCAGTACTTTAGGTCTTGGAATACAGATGCCCATTTCTTGATGGTAGAAAGACTGATTAAAAAAATATTCGATGTACGTGAAGGCGAGTTCAAAGTATCTCTTTGGATGCTCGCCTACATTTTTTTGGTCATAGCCGTATTACTGATCATAAAACCTACGGTAAACGCTCTTTTTCTTTCTGAACTAGGTGTTGAACAATTGCCTTTTGCTTTTTTATTGGTTGCCGTTACGGCGGTAGCCACCTCTTATTTTTACTCAAAGGCGGTATCAAAATACCCGCTTAAAAAAGTAATTGAGATTACCCTGATCAGTTCCATTACTATCATGATCGGTTTAGGCATTCTATTGTCATTTGAGGTAGTAAGTGGCGTTCTGTTGTATTTCTTCTACATCTGGGTAGCCATTTATGCCGTTTTATCCGCTTCTCAGTTTTGGGTATTGGCAAATTTGGTGTTCAATATTCGTGAGGCTAAAAGACTGTTTGGCTTTATAGGATCGGGAGCTATTATTGGTGGAATTTTTGGTGGATACTTAACTTCTATTCTAGCCCCTATAATTGGCAATGAAAACTTAATGTTCGTAGCCGCCCTGCTTCTATTTTTTTGCATTCCCCTTCTGCGAAATATTTGGAACATCCGCGTTAAAAAAAATGGTAGTGTAAAAAAACATAAATCTGCGACCAACCTTAGTGAACCGCCTTTAAAACTCATACTAAAATCCAAACATCTCACCTATATTGCCAGCATTGTAGCCGTGAGTGTCGTAGTCGCTAAATTGGTAGATTATTTGTTCAGTGATTTTGCGTCGTCGTCTTTTACGGATGCTGATGAGCTTACCGCATTTTTTGCTTTTTGGTTTTCTACGTTCAATCTACTTTCGCTAATAATTCAGCTATTTTTCACCCATAGAATTGTGGGTATTTGGGGTGTAGGGTTTTCACTCTTATTATTGCCCATTGGTATATTTGGTGGTAGTATTTTGTTTTTAATGCTTCCTGAACTTTCTGCCGTTGTAGTCATTAAAGCGATGGATGGCGTATTGAAACAATCCATACATAAAAGTGCCTCTGAACTGTTGACCTTGCCCTTACCTTTTGAGCTAAAAAACAAGACCAAATCATTTATTGATGTGGTAGTGGATAGTTTGGCTACAGGAATTGCCGGATGCCTTTTAATATTCGTGGTGCGTGGGCTAGACCTACCCTCTTTTTATATTGGCATTCTTATAATTGCTTTGGTATGTCTTTGGCTCTATTTTATTTATAACGTACGTATTGAATATTACAAAACGTTTAGAAACAATTTAGAAGTACTGACCGACTCTTATAAGAAAACCAAGAAGGTCACGGACACCAAAGTATCTGTAGTTACAGGCATGCGCACCGTTTTTAAGAAAGGTACAGAAGAGCAAATTCTATTTATGTTGGATAAATTGATGGAAATCAATGACAAGAGATTCGCAGATGATGTAGAGCTGCTGTTAGAGCACCCAAGTAATAAAGTGAAGTTATCGGCTATACAGAATCTATACTTTTTAAATTCTAAAAGTATGACGGCAGAGGTATCCGAATTATTGCAAATAGATGACCGTGAATTGACCATTGCCACTTTGGCCTATATTCTAAGTTTTGCCCATAAAGACAAATCGTTCATATTTGATGCGTATCTAGAACACTCAAACGAGCGTATTGCGACCGCTGCCCTATATTGCTTGGCTAGAGCAGCAAAGAACAACTTTTCTTTAAAACAGCGCTACTCACTATTGGACCGTATTTCTTTGGCACTGAAAACCATGGCATCTGACCAAAAAGACCTGCCATACGTTGCATCTGTAATTGAAATATTGGGAGTAGCCAACTTGCCTATTTTCCACAACAGGTTGGTTGCATTTTTACAGCATGAAAATGAAGAAATCGTAAAAACCACCATAAAGGCTATAGGTACGGCAACCGATCCAGAAATGGTACAGCACATTATTCCCCTTTTGGCAGAAAAGGCATTTAGACCAACAGTTCTGGAAGCCTTTAATGTATACGGACAGCAAATTTTGCCTATACTGAAGAACCATGTTGCAGAGCGCCGGCAACCTTTATCGGTATTACGATTTATACCGGCCGCAATGCAAGCTTTCCATTCCAAGGAGGCCGTACATCAATTATTGAGCATTTTAAACCATGAAGACCTTACGGTTCGTTTAGAAGTATTGAGGGCATTAAGTGCTATACGGGCAACGCACCCGCAATTAAAATTTAATAAGTACAAGGTGGTATCTGTCATTTTTGACGAATGCAAACTGCATCACCAAACCTTATCCGCCATGCACACGCAAATCATTATTTCATACCGAAATAGAAATAAATCCAAAAAGGAAATTGGCGATGCAGAAAGAGATGCGCGCACCAGTCTTTTAGAGCTATTGGAACGCAGACTGGATTCTGGGTTAGAACGGATTTTTAAACTTTTGGGATTACGTTATCAACAAAAAGATGTAGCTATTGCCTATGAAGGTTTACTGAGTCAGAAACAAGAAGCGCAACATAATGCCATAGAGTTTTTGGACAATCTTTTAACTGGCGAGCTAAAACGTAGATTACTACCCATCATTGAGGAATCTGCCTTGGATATTTCTTCTGAAGAGGAGCTTCAAAAGATTAAACATAAAATACCAACGGAATTAGAATGTTTTAAACTTCTTTTACAGGGCAATGACCTTAAGATCAAACTTGCCGTATTGTATCTTATCGCACAACAAAAAGAACCTAGGTATCTACACATAGTAGCACAATATCTTGATGACCCGAACCCTAAAATTAAGAGTTTTGCGCATATAGCCCATGAGGCCATGAACTCGGACAAATAATGCCATTACACAAAGGTAATACCTTGTTTAGCACAAATTTCCGCAACTTTCTCAAAATCCGGTGGTCCGGCAGGTAGTTCTGATAATTCTTGAAACATTATCTCTATGCCCGCAGGCAACGCCGAGGTAATCATTTTTGCCTTTTGGCTACCCACTACTTTCCATGTATGCGGTACTCCTTTTGGCGCAAATGCAATATCACCCGCTTTTAAGACCGTACTTTCTCCATCAATCGCGATTTCTACTTCCCCTTCAACAACTCTAAAAATTTCATCTTCCTTTGCATGAACATGAGGCGGAATACCCACACCGGGTTCAACGTTATCTACCCACTCAAAGATTTGATTATTGGTTTCGCTGCCCAAAAGTTTATGGGTCTGTATATCTCCTATCACATTGAGCACCTCTCCATCGGCATCTCGTATAACCTTTGGGTCATTGTAATTTAAAGTACCTACTTCATCATCTTGACTTTTGCAGAAAATGAATCCTGAGAATAAAGCATAACTAATACCTGCGCCTGATTTTTTAATAAAACTTTGTCTATCCATGATTCTGTTTTTATGCCAAATTAGGCATAAACCACTGTGCCTAAAATGTGAAAATCAAGGTATAAACCTTGAATTTAAGAACCAACGGACTTTCTTAATATCGAAGGCTTACTGCCTGTCTGTGTTTTAAAGAAATAACTAAAATAATCTGGTGTAGAAAAACCTAACTCGTAACTAATTTCCTTTATAGTCTTGTTCGAGAATTTTAACGCATGTCTGGAACGAATCAATAATTGCTCAATTATAATGCTCTTAGAACTTACATTAAGCACTTCTTGAACGCATTCGTTCAAATACTTTGTAGAAATATTTAAGCGTGAGGCATAATAACCCACCTCATGAGAGACTTCTATATTTTGATCTACCAATTGTTTATAGGAGTATACAATGTTTGACTTGGTATGATTTTTTTCAATGATGGATTTAATGTTGCATTGACCATCACAGTATACAAAAAAGGTATTCAACAAAGAAATGAGGGCATCTTCTTTATTGTTCAAATGAGAACCCAAGAGTTCATCGATCATCTCTAAAATGGCTTGGGTACGTTTTTCAATACCGGGGCTTAATTTAAATAATGGCACCGAACCCGTATTAAATAGCCTTACCTTATTGATATGTAACTTACTTAGTAAAGGGTGGCTTAATACTTCTTGAGACAATTGCAACAAGTACCCCGTATTGGAAGCTCCGTCTTTAATATGCAATTTCCAATGTACTTTTTTGTCCAAGAAGAAAATGGAGTTGGAAATATTGGCATAAAGTACACCATCTATTTCTATTCCTTTTATTTCATCTTTGATCCAGCAAACAGTATAGTCAGAAACATTGGAAGTGTGGGAAACATTTTTGACTATTTTCGATATATGTATAGTATCGGTTTTCATCAGTAAAATGTTGAATAATTAAAAAGGCTATGCAAAACACATAGCCAATACTCTAATATACAATATTTTAAATAAATAAACCTAGGTATTCTGCTCCAGTTCCATAATTAAGTTGGCAATTAATGCTGTCCAGCCTGTTTGGTGAGAAGCTCCAAGACCTTTACCTGAGTCGCCATCAAAAAACTCATAGAAGAAATGTTCATTTTTAAATTGTTCATTTTTCGAGAATAATTGCTGCTCATCTTCTGAGTGGTAGACAAATTTACCGTTCTCATTGGGCTCAAATAACTTAATAAGCCTTTTAGAAATCTCATTGGCAATTTCGTTCAAGTTCAGTTTTAAACCTGATCCCGTTGGAAATTCATATACATATTGATCTCCGTAATACGAATAATACTTACGTAAAGATTGAACGATCATATAATTCAAAGGCAACCAAATTGGCCCGCGCCAATTAGAATTACCACCGAACATATTGGATTGACTTTCCCCAGATTCGTACGAAATTTGATGATGTCCATTGTGTTGGAAAACATAGGGATGTTCTTCATGATATTTAGAAAGTGAGCGTATACCATAATCAGATAAGAATTCATTCTCATCCAATAAACGGAACAATAATTTCTCCAATCTAAACCCACGCATAATGGAGAACAGATAATTACCGTCTGAGTTGAACTCTTCAATATTGGAAATTAAAGACGCTAGATCAGGTCTGGTCCTAACAATTTCCGCAGCCCTCACTTTAAAATGTTTAAGCTCATCGAACAAATCCTTGTGAATGATCTCTACCGCGAACATTGGTATAATACCTACCAAAGATCTCACTTTTAAACGGTCCGTTTTACCATTGGCCATTTCTACCACATCATAGTAGAAATTATCTTCGTCATCCCAAAGTGAAATATCTTTTTGACCTATATGGTGCATTGCCCAGGCAATATTCAAAAAGTGTCTAAAGAACTTGGCAACACTATCCTCATAATTAGGGTTCACCGCCGCAAGTTCTAGTGACATCCGTAACATGTTTAAAGTAAACATGGCCATCCAACTGGTTGCATCTGCCTGTTGCATACGTGTAATACCTTCTGGCATGTGGTTACGATCAAATACACCAATATTATCCAGCCCTAAGAAACCGCCTTCAAAAAGGTTGGTTCCGCTTTTATCTTTTTGATTAACCCACCACGTAAAATTGACCAGTAACTTTTGATATGCTTTCTCTAGAAAGTTCACATCCCCTTTACCATTTCGCTTTTTATCCTTTTCATAAACCGTCCAAACGGCCCAAGAATGCACTGGCGGATTTACATCACTGAAATTCCATTCATAGGCGGGAATTTGTCCGTTGGGGTGCATGTAACTTTCTTTCAGCACCAAAAGCAATTGTTCTTTGGCAAAATAAGGGTCTATTTCTACAAATGATGCCATGTGAAAAGCAAGGTCCCAAGCGGCATACCAAGGATACTCCCACTTATCTGGCATTGAAATAACATGCCTATTCGTCAAATGTTCCCAGCGAGAGTTACGAGAATCCGTTCTATAAGGTTTTGGTTCTCCCGGACCACCAAAAAGCCATTTATATACATCATAGTAATAAAACTGCTTAGTCCATAATAAGCCCGAAAAAGCTTTTCTGGCTATTTCTTGTTGCCCGGCCGGAAGTTCTTTTTTTAAGATATCACCATAGAAATCTTCACATTCTTTAATTCTTTTATCAAAGATAGCATCAAAACTACCCCAAGGGTCATCAAGCTTTTTCTTGCTTAGGCGTACTTTAATGGTTTTTTCTTCTCCAGATTTTAATCGAAGTTTGTGCCAAACGGCAAATTTTGATCCTTTTTTATCTGGGTTTACGGTTGGCATACCATCTACCACATGATTATTAATACCGTCTTTTACATACTTTACCTCATTGGGTACATTATAAATACGCTCGTTATTGGTCTCATTCTCACAAAATAGCTGCTCTCCATTTTCATGATAAAAATAATAGCGCCCATTTCTAGTGCTACGCGATTGAACGGAATTATCTGAAATAGCCTTCATTTCAGGGCGCTCAAACCTACGATTGTGCTTCCAAAAATTACGAAACCACAAATGCGGCAGTACATGGATATTTGCAGCTCTTGGTCCTCTATTTATGACGGTAACCTTCATTAAAATATCACCAACATCTTCTTTAGCGTATTCTATAAAACAGTCAAAATATGTATTGTTGGCAAATGCCTTGGTGTCTAAAATTTCAAATTCTGGTTGTTCCCTATTTCTATTTCTGTTCTTTCTAACCAGCTCTGCATACGGAAACTTTTTATGCGGATACTTATATAAATATTTGGCATATGAGTGCGTGGGTGTAGAAACTTGATGAAAATAAAGCTCCTTAACATCTTCACCATGGTTACCTTCATCATTGGTCAACCCAAAAAGACGTTCTTTTAAAATGGCATCTTTACCGTTCCAGAAGGCAGGTGCCAAGCATAATATTTCTCTAGAATCACAGAAACCTCCAATACCTTCTTCTCCCCACCTATACGCATTACTTCTGGCTTTATCGTGACCAACAAAACTCCACGCATGCCCTTGCGGACTATAATCTTCCCTAACAGTACCCCATTGCCGTTCAGCTAAATAAGGACCCCATCTTTTCCAATTTTTATAATTATCCGCTACGGCTAACCTTTCTTCCTCGGCGTTTTTAAAATTCATAGGGTTTTTTCAATTTTACTATTCCTTGATCTAAATGATTTAGTTTGGAATTAAATAGATGAATTAAGTTCTAAAATACTATTTGTTATAACATTTGAATGATTAACGTAGACATCAAATGAATAGTATTGTACAATTATTACAATTACAGCACTATCAATGTCAACTTACTAAAAACAACTTGAATTATCTACCAACTACACAATCAAACATTACGGACCCCTTTTGATATATACAACACATTGTTAAAATTATTCAATTTTATATAGTTTTATAAATGCAAAGGCAGTTCCTATTTGCTGAATTCAATGCATTAATTAATTCGCCATGGCGGATTTAGCCTGTTTTCACCACCATAGAACAAAATGAGCTGGTTGCCATCCGGGTCTTTTAATCTTGCCTCTTTCCATAACCACCTCTCGTTGGTAGGTTCTTTTTCAAATTGAATACCGATCTCTTTAAGTGAAACTACATGAGCATCTAGATCTTCACATTCAAAATAAACATAAACTCCATCTCCCTGTGGCAATGTTTCTGTTAGGTGAATGGAAAAAGTGGCATTACCATCCGGACACTCAAACCTTGCATAATTGGGAAGCGATTTTACTATTAATTTTAATCCTAGTTTTTCATAGAAGAGAATAGCATTTTCAACATTTAAGGAAGGAACGGTTACCTGATTTAAATTCATAATTGTTCAATGTCTTTATCGGCTTCTAAAATAACGCATTCAAAACAATATGACCAACCGAGTTTCAGGATAGCAATCTACCATGCATTATTGTACGGGTAAGTAAATAATAAAAGTAGCACCTTCCCCTTTTTTACTAATGGCATGAATATAACCATTGTGTTTTTCAACTATTTTTTTACAGATAGACAAACCTATACCCGTACCCGAATATTCGTTCTTAGAATGTAGTCGTTGAAAAACCTCAAAAATATTACTAGCAAATTCAGGATCAAAACCGATACCATTATCACGCAGGGAAATTTTATAATAATACTCGGCGTTCTTTACAAAGTTTTCGGCAATGGTATCACTTCTTAATTTCTCCGATACAATATGTACTTGGGGCGCAATATCTTTATTTCTATACTTGATGGAGTTACTGATCAAATTGGTAAATAATTGTTCAATTTTGAAAGGAATACCATATAACAACGGTAAGCCGGAATAGGAGATTTCTGTTTTTGTATCTTTTATCAATTGAGAAAGCTCGTCTTCAACTTTTTCAATTGTATCGTTTAATTCTATTTGCTCAAATTTAGAATTGATCTTATCTATCCGCGAATACGATAATAAGTTTTGAATGAGCTCTCTCATTCTAAATGTAGCTGCCTTAATTTTATTGAAATAAGCTGAACCTGCATTGGGTGTCTTACCTTCTTCATCATCCTCTATGCGAGAAATGAACATCTGTATTTTCCTTAATGGCTCTTGTAGATCGTGGCTGGCTACCCTATTAAAAGACTCCAATTCTTCATTACTTTGTTTGAGCTTTTCATAGCTCTCAATAAGTTCTCTATCTTTTTCAATTCTACTTGTGATGTCTTGTACAATACCCACGGAAACCGGTCTATTGTCAATTTCCAAATTTCTCCCTTTTAGATCCAGATATCTAATTCCCTTATTTTTAGTGAAAACCCTATAAGTGAAAACCGTTGATTTACCGCTATCTTCAGTATTGGTCCCTAGAGATTCAAATATGGAAATATCATCTGCATGTACATACTCCTTATAGGCATCAAAAGTTACATCAAAACTATTGGGCTTAACCCCAAGTATTCTGTAGAAATTATCTGAAACCGTAGCACTACCGTCATCCAGGTACCAGATAAAACTACCCACACCTGCTACATTTTCCGCTTCTTTAAAAATGGTATTCTGCAGGCTAAGGTCCTCATTTAATTTTTGTAGAACCTTTTCAGCTTCTTTGACCTTGGTAGTATCCCACGCGGTGTTGGTGATACCATTGGCAGATTTTACAATGGTATTATGAATGTATTTCGTTTGGTTTTCGAACGTGTAAACACTCTCATGTTCTTGATTTTCACCACTTAAAAAACACTCTTTCATAATCTCAAAAAGTCCGTTTTCAACAACCATTGGATACAATTGTAAAAGAGAGCCTCCAATAATGTCATCCTGTTCTTCTCCCGTTACTTTTTCAATAGCGTCTGAAGTATATTTAAACTGAAAATCTACAATGTTCTTTTCACCATCCATAATAGGCTCAAAATGACTAATAACATTGTTAGAACTTTTATATACCCCTTTTAAAAACTCTTCAGTTTCCTGTAATTTTTTGTTCTGATTAAAAACCTGATTATTAACCTCTTGAATCTCTCCTTTTTGCTTGTATATACTAATAAAGCCAATTAAAAAAATACCTAAAGCGGTAATAGCTACCAATAATGATGACATAGGTGTCAAAAATGATTGAGAAGTGTATTCCTCTTTACGGGCCACCATTAAATAATTCTCTTCGGATAACATTCTCTCTTTAAGAATCTGAGAATCCTCTACAATTTTAGAGATTCTACCAATACGCTGATACCTTTTGCTTGCCAAGTTGATCTCCACACTATCCTTAGCTTCTATACTATCAATGACAGCAATACTATCTGTAGACTCTACCGTATTTACCTCACTACTAATTTTATCGCACAATTGCTCCAAGACCTTTACACGCTCTTGTTGGGCTTGGTTATCTGAAGTTAGCTGCTTTAACCTCTCTAAAGTCTGCTCCATTTCTGAAACTACAATACCACTTAAGTTGCTACTATCCTCTTTTAAAAGTACCTTAAGTTGTAAGGATTCCAGCTCTTGAAATTTAGCCGAAAGTTCTACAATAGTACGTTGCACCTCTAATGTATGCGCAACCATATCTCCGGTTTCATGAAGTCTATTTACCTGCTTGTAACCTACACTCACCGTATACAATAGAAGCCCTATAGCCAAAATTAACAGTACAACATATGTTTTTGCAGAAGCGATTAGGGCTTTCAACTTCATCATGGTCTCTTTTGAGAATAAGGTTGTCATTTTTAGCATCAGTTTAAAAGGGGGTATTACCGACCATTAAAATTTCAATCAATGAATATAGCTTATTTTAATACCAACATAAGGTCTTCTACACAAAAAAATAAAAAGATTTTTTAACCGCGAAATACTAATAGTTCCGCTGAAGAAAACAATGGGATACTATATCTTTCAATAGTCTAAAATTGCCTTATAAGGGTCTCCTTCTAAGCCAAGTAAATCTGCAAAAGCAGGCTCGGTTTTAATGCCCCGTAGTTTAAGCGCGATGATCTGTTTTCTAAATTCTTCCCCTTTTTCCAGTAAAATCGTATACTCTTTGATCATATGTCTATAAGCATTCTGCTCTTCAGTAGGCAGGTTTTGCCCAAAGATTTCAAAAACAAATGACCCAAATTCAAATTCACATATAGTCGCCTTTAGGTTATTGGCGTAGGCTGTAGAAATTTTAAAATTGTCAATAACCCAAATTCATGGACCAATACCTCTGCAAAAGCATTATGATCAACACACTCGCAAATAATATCTAGATCACTACTAGGTATATCAATACCTATGGGTAAAGTACCCGTTAACACCGGATCAAATGGTTGTAAGGTCTTAAAAATCTGAAGCTTATTCATTTCTTCAAACGCCAATCTTTGACGGTCATTTCCATGAAGTAAATAATCTAAACTTTTAAAATTGTGTTTTGGCATTTTAACATATGTAGGCTAATAAATAAGTGAAAATCTTCCTTACAATTAATTATGCAACACGTAAAATTTTTTCCATTTTACGTCCTTTTGCCAACTCATCAATTAGCTTTTCCATTTGCCTGCATCGTTTGTAGACTTCAAACTCATCCTCTATTTCCTCAATGCGATAACCACATACCACACCTTTGACCAAATGTGCATTAGGGTGAATTTTAGCTTTTTGAAAAAACACTTCAAAAGTCACTTTTTCATCAATTAACTTCTGAACCATTTTGTTATCAAAACCGGTAAGCCATCCTATTACTTGATCAAGTTCTTCTTTTGTTCGTCCGTTCTTTTCTAATCTAGCCAAATAAAGAGGGTAAATAGATGCAAAAATCATATTTGCAACCTTTTCATTTTTCTCTGGTGTTACCTTCATAATTAAAAGTATTGACTCATGACTTCTTAAAACTCATTACTATCCTTCCATTTAATAATTCAATTTACGAAATCACTTTAAAAAAATATATTCACTGCTAATTTGAAATCTAGTTATTTCAGGCTATTAATTAATTCTAAAATATTCTCTTGCGTATATTCTCCAGCTTTTTTCTTAAACTCTCCATTTTCATTAACGACAACAATTCCATAACAAGCTTCGCTTTTAGAAAAAAAGTTATTTAATATAAAAGAATTGACATCCTCAAAATGAGCTTTAGAATCAATAATCTTTTTTGCCTTCTTGTTATCTGAATATACAAACACGTTGTGCACGTTAACTAATTTCATTTTAGCATAATAACTAGTCCACCATGTAGAAGATTTTTTTAAATCTGAATAATTATTATAATGACAACTGCTTTTTGGCATTCTAAAATTAATAATCAAGAACTCTTTAGAAATCCAATTGTAGTTTTCTTTGATAGACTTCAATTCAGTTTCAGTCAATTTTTCTTTAGAACCATTTTTTTCTAACTTCTTAAAACTTAAGAGCGCTACTGCCAATATTATAGATAACAATATTTTTTTCATGTTTAAAAAAGATTTGAACAATTGCGCATTGGCGTAATCAGTAATGATTCCTATTTTCACCAAAAGATAGCAATTTAAATGACAAACATCTAGTAATATTTTGGCGAGGTCCTTATGATGGTACACAATATGTGATTTTAGGTTTTAAGAATATTTATAATGTTTTTTATTAATTTAACAAAGGTTTTTACCAAATGTGATGGGAGATTAACAGTATTTTCTTTGAACGGATTAACTTTTTAAATCACTTTCGGTAAATAAATGGAATAAAAAAGCCAGTATTTTGACAATACTGGCTTTTATAATTAGTGAGAAAATATAGTATTACTCTTCTCCTAACTCTGTTATTTTTTTCTCGTACAGTTTTTTACTTTCTACAACAGCAACGTTCAGCTCGCTCATTATTCCATCTACACGACCTTCTATACTTTTCATTTGATCATTGATATTATCAAAAGAATTAAGTGCTGCAGCTACCTCCAATGCTTTAACTACCTCAACGGCATCGCCATGCAGTAATCTTAATTTATCAATAGCTTTAGAGGTATTGGCTAGTGTACCATTATATTTTGTACGTGCTTTTTCAATTGCCCCTAACAAGGTTTTTTTACTGGTCTCATCGCTTAAGCTATTGGTTTGGGTTTCCATAGCCGTAAATAAATTGGAAGCTTTTTCCTTTAAGTCTTCATATTCCTTCGTCAGGTTTTTAACCCTACGGTCTACTTTCTCCCAGTCTCCATACACTTTTGCAAATTCCTTATCTTCATTTTTAGTATCCTCTAAGGCACTCTTTAATGCATTTAAGGATTCCAGACCTTTGTTCACATTTTTATTTGCGGTTTCCTTTTTGTTCTCAAAAGCATTTACCTGCGATTTAAATTTATCCTTTAAACGAATTAGGTCTTCTGGACTTTTATCTTTCCAACAAGAAATTAATGAAATGGCAACGAATGCAATTACTAGTGTTCTTTTAAACATATGTATACGCTTTAGTTAATGGTGCGGCAAATATACATAATCTGTCCACTTTTTATTTTGACACCTTATATAAAACAACAGCACTGTACAATGTACGGTGCTGTTGTTTACATTATTTTGACCAGACCATTAATCATAAGTCATTAATGTTTTGGCTACTTGCAGCAGATTGTCTTCAAAAATTTCTGTTTGTTTAGCCAAAGGAAAAGGTTGTTGCCCAGGTCTATTTACAAAGGCTGCCCGCCAGCCTGCCCATTGTGCACCTGCCACATCCCAGCCATGGGCGGCAATCAGCATGCACTCATTGGGTAGTATGCCCATTTTTTGGGCTCCCCAAGTATAGGTTTCCGTAAATGGTTTAAATTTTCCGGTTTCCTCAACACTCAAAAGTTCATCAAAATACTCGGTTAGCCCGGCATTTTCAAATTGCTTCTTTAATAAAGTCTTAGAAGAATTGGTAAACGCTACCAACTTATATTCTGCCGCTTTTAGCTGTGTAAGTGCCTTTTTCACTTCTGGATGTGCAGGTAAATTACTGATGGATTCGCCTATTAACCTACGAGCATTATCTTTTGAAATATTAATAGTATGATTTGCCGCTACCATTTGTAATGCCGCCGCACCAATATGACCGAACGGTTCATAAGTTCCACTGGCGGAAACTACCAATGAATATTGTAGCATGGTGGTAAACCAAAGCGGTAATAAATCTTCCCTACCGCCTAATGCATTACCTACTTCTTTTTTAACGGCGCTAAGATCCAATAGGGTTTCATTTACATCAAAGAACAAGACTTTAGGACGAATACCCTTTAATGACCCATCTACCATAGTTTTATGTATTTCCCTATTGTTCATTTCCATTATACCTATTTACTAAAGATATATGAAATGATCAATGAAAGCAAGGCAATAACGGCTGCCGTCTGTTCACCATCACCAACCATTATATGCGCAAAAAATGCCAGTACAACGGCAAAGAAAAATGCGGCATACGCCCATTCTTTGATCAAATAAAACTTTGGATTCCAAATAGCGAACAAGCCTATTAGTTTAGCCGTAGCGTAC
Source organism: Maribacter sp. 1_2014MBL_MicDiv (assembly GCF_001865655.1). Classification (NCBI taxonomy): domain Bacteria; kingdom Pseudomonadati; phylum Bacteroidota; class Flavobacteriia; order Flavobacteriales; family Flavobacteriaceae; genus Maribacter; species Maribacter sp. 1_2014MBL_MicDiv. Next base: position 2,972,072 of record NZ_CP011318.1, on the reverse strand, counting down.
GGATAAATTAAATAGGTTGGGTAGCCCAAACTTTGAAAAGCCGTTTTCACGTAATCATGATTAAAAAAATACATGCTTGCAGAAAATAGCATTACCAAGGTAAAAATACCTGTGGCTATGTAGTATATAATTTTATTTGAAATATTCATGATTCAAAAGTTTATTTGGTTTATTCGGAAATAAGTTCTCCCAGTATTTGCTTAAAAGTAGTAACAGGTTGAGCACCCGTTACGGCACTTTTCATGTTAAAGACTATAGTAGGTACTAAATTTACACCCAAATTCTTCCATTCGCCCTGCTTGTTTCTAACTTCATATCTTGCCGCTTCACTATCAAGTTTTGCCAGTGCTTCGTCAGCATTAAGACCAACATCCAACAACGCCTGTTTAAGCACATCTCTTTTAGAAACATCCTTTCTTTCGTTAAAAAACGAATTCATTAGTCGCAATTTCAGTTCGGTCTGTTTATCAAAATCTTTGGCATATTCCAATAGCACATGAGCATCAAAAGTGTTTGCCATACGCATACCTTCAAAATAGTCGAATTTGAATCCTAATTCTTCTCCGATATCCGTCATGTTTTTACGCGATTCCTGTTGCTGTTCTAAGGTAGAACCATACTTTTCGGTAATATGTTCGGTCAGATCTTGACCTTCTGGCGGCATACCCGGATTCAGTTCAAACGGTTGCCATTCAATTTATACTTGGTCTTCAATTCCCAGTTCTTCAATTGCTTTTTCCAAACGTTTATACCCAATGGCGCACCAAGGGCATACTACATCAGATACAATATCTATTTTCAATTTCTCTTTCATCACTTAAAATGTAATCAAATCACTAATTTGAATTTCACCTTGCGCATTACTATAGTTCTTGACATCTGCTGCAAATGTTGCCGCATGCGGACCAAAAGCAGCTTGAAAAGAAGCTACATCATCAAATTTTAAATGAGCAATGGCTACGTATGGTGCAGCATCGCCCGGTGCTCTGCCACCAACACCTAAATCCAATTCCAATTCTTTCAATGCACTGCCCACTAGTTTTTGAACCATTGGCAAGTGTGTGTTCTTATAATATTCCGTATCGAACTTTACGTCTTCGCTATTCGGATACATTACGGATACTTTTATCATGTTGTTTATTATTTAAGTTAATAAATAAAGATAGCCAATCTTTTATGTCAAGATTAGTGCCTAATTTAATTCAGTTTTCCGCCAAAATTTGACGTATCATTTGATTGGTGAATCCCCATTCGTAATCGTACCAGGTCATTACTTTCAACAAATCGCCATCTACTACCCTTGTCATTCCCAAATCAACGGTAGACGCATGCGGATTCTTTACAATATCAGAAGATACCAAAGGCTGATCTGTAGTATCCAAAATATTCTTATACCTATCCGTAGCCGCTTCCTCTTTAAAAATAGCATTTACTTCTTCAGGGGTTACTTCACGTTCGGTAACAAAAGTTAAGTCTGACATTGACCCAACAGGAATTGGCACACGTAGGGCAACACCATCAAACTTACCAGCAAATTCGGGCAATGCCTTTGTCGTTGCAATTGCCGCACCTGTAGATGTCGGCACAATATTCGCCGCACCCGCGCGACCCATTCTCAAATTCTTTTGTGAAGGTGCATCTACAATACCTTGAGAGGCAGTATACGCATGTACGGTAGTCATTATGGCTTTTTTAATACCCACTCTACGCCCCAATATTTCTACAACCGGACTAATGTTATTGGTAGTACAACTAGCACAGGAGAAAATATTGGTTTCACCTGCATCCGTATTTACACCGTGTACAACCGTTGGTATATCTTCACTCTTAGTAGGTGCAGATATAATAACGGATTTAGCACCAGCTTTAATATGTTTTTTGGCATCTTCACTCTTGGTAAAGAAACCGGTACTTTCTATTACAACATCAATTTCGTGTTCTGCCCAAGGCAAATCTTCAGGATTGCGTTGTGAATTATATTGAATTTTTTTTCCATCAATGATCAAATTGTTCTCATCATGCGTAACCTCTTTTTCATAAATTCCATAAACCGAATCATACTTTAATAAATAAGCTATATTCTCTATGGAAACAATGTCGTTTACCGCTACTAAGTCTAACTCTGGAGTATCCAAAATTACTTTTAAAGAAGCGCGACCTATACGCCCCATTCCGTTTATTGCTATTTTTTTCATTTTGATGTATTTAGTTTATTAAAATTAAATAGCCCCCTGCCTTAAGACAGAAGGCTATCAACAATCAATCAACAAATGGTTTCGGGGAACTTGAAACCAAATTATTTAGACCATTCAAATTTCTTGAAAGGTTCATCTACTGGTGTATGTGCAATATGATTTGTATAGTTACTGATTACCTTTTGTGATAATCCTAGGATAATTTCCAATACTTGTTGCTCTCCATAACCTGCAGCGTAAAAAGCATCAAGGTCCTCTTGTGTTACATTACCACGGTTACGCACAATGGTCAAAGTCATTGTTCTTAAGGCCTCTAATTTTGCATCGGCCAACGGTGTTTCATTACGTAATGCTTCTGTAATGGCATCATCAACTTTCATCATTTTCGCGATACCAGTATGTGCCGGTACACAGTAGTGACATGCATGCTCTACGTTTATCGTTTGCCAAACCACGGTCAATTCTTCTTCATTGAAAGAAGTTTCAGTAAATAATTGGTGTAACGTTTGGTATGCTTCCAAAATTTTTGGTGATGCCGCCAATACCCCGTGCAGGCCAGGAATCATTCCAAATGACTTTTGAGAATTTTCTAATAATGGCTTACTACCTTCAGGTGCAGATTCAATGTTGTGTACTTTTAAAGTTGTCATACTCTTTCTAATTTGAATGTTTATTATAGTTATGTTAAATCTAAGCAATCGCTTAGTTATTGTTCAAAAAAAATGTTACAAGTGTAAAAACGTAATTTTAATAATGCCCTTTAATTCCTCCTCACTAAATACTTTAGATGAAATGGACAAACCTAAAAGAGCGTTCATTAAATAGTCTGCTTGCGCTTCTATTTCTTTTACATCCCTTTGGTCGTCTTGTTTTAGATTCCTTACAAACAATTTTCTAATATTTAATGAAAACCGTTTTAATGCGGCCATGATTACCGGATTAGTATCTTCTTTAATCTCATTTACCGTATTGGTCACCAAGCAACCTTTAAAAATAGCTCCTTCCCTTGAGAAATCTAGAAAATCCAAAAAATAATTTTTAATACCCTCTACTCCATTAGTAGAGTTTTCCAAGATATTTGTTATGGACTTTATCTTTGCATTATACAGTTTAATGCTCTCTAAAAAAACACCCTCTTTATTCTTAAAACTGGCATAAATGGAAAACTGATTAATACCCATTTCTTTCTCCAACATACGAACGGAAGTACTTTCATAGCCATTACGCCAGAAAAGACGCATTGCCTTTTCTATGACTTCAGCTTCGCTATATTGCTTTTTGCGTGCCATTTATTCTAATTACATTGTAAAACTAAGCAAGTGCTTTGTTATAAAAAAATATTTAACTTTAGATTAAGTATTTATTCAAAATAATAGGGCATAAAAAAACCTACTGACATATCATACAGTAGGTTAATTACTTCACAGTAGGAATATATTACCCCTTTCTAATAATTTTATCAATATTACCTGCTAAATACATATGATCACTGGCAGAGTTTTTACGAAGTACGTTGGTCATTAATACCACCATGTACCTACAATTATCCGGATGCTCAACAATGATGACCGAGTTCATGAAATTGGTAACGTTGCCCATGTATTTTCCGCATGCCTCCCCATTACTTCTATCGCATTTGTACAAAGAGCCCGATTTAAAATATACAGCGGCTTCTTTCAATGCCGGTGACTGTGCGTAGCGGATTCTACGATCGGTCATATACATTAATCGTTTCATCTCTAAGCTTGATGCTTCATCTACCACCTTACCCTGTTCCAATTGAACCAAGAATTTCATTAAACCCTGTGGTGAACCTATACTACCGCCTTTATCGCCCACATAGGTATTTGCACCTCTAGTGAAGAAACTACCCAATCGCCATTCATCTGATGTAATGCCCAATTCACGTAAAGGCAAATTAACCACATCATTACTCAAATCTGTCAGCTCTTTTTTAGGAGTATCCTTAAAATAAGTATCCGCTTCTTCTTGTGTCAGCTCAGGATACTTTTCACCAAATGCTGCCATTAACAGCGCCTCTCTCCACACTATACTTGCCGCACCGTTGTTACTCACAGTCAACATGTGATCTGCCCATTCATATAAAGAGAACACATCGCTGGCAATTACTTGACGTTTTACCAAGGTATTCTTTTCAATATTATAGATAGGAATGGTATGTTCATCCGTTAAGCCCCAAACTCCGGCTTTAACAGATTTATTCTTTAGTAGCTCCGTTCTTTTTTCAAATGAATCTGGGTAAATTTTTTCCAACTGTGTGAACAAGCCCAATAACACAGCCAACTTACCTACAGAACCTGGCTGATAGCCAGCAGTCTCATTTCGTTCTGCATAGCGAACATTTTCTGGGTCCGATATATCTAAAACCGTTAACGAATAACTTTTATCCAAACCGCGAAACAAGGCACTGATTTCCTTCTGAAAATCTGCATCTACCTGCATTAGACCCATTGCGCTATCATTCTTTCTTGACAGTAAGTTCAATTGAATATCGTTGTAAGATTTCATGGCACCGACAGGTAAAGCCGATGCATCTTTAATCTCTCCGCTCTTGATCAGCTCCAATCGTTTTAAGCGTTTAATGCCTGTGCGCTCGTAACCATCAATTGGGTAATATTTGTATGTTGTAAATGCGGATGCACTTACAACTACGATTAACAATACTATAATTTTCTTCATACTCATTTCTAAACCTAATTTTAATAACTGTTGTATGCAACATCAAATCGACCATCACTAACGATTACAAATTGCCCGTTATCATCTAATGCCGAAAAGTAAAATGTTCCGGAAATAAATTTACGTTCCTGATCAATCCTAACAATTTCCAAAACACCTCCAATGCTATTATTGGTATAAAATTCTGAATCAAGAGCGACCCCTTTAATTTTTTTATCAATAACACACTTAGCATTGGAGAGAAGAGTATCATTATTCATTAAAGTAGTTTCTGATAAAGAGTATTTTCCTTCATTCAAAAAATCTTCGTCGCTATACACCTCCAATTGCATAGAAATTTCACCATCTACTTTGTTAGATGTAGCTAAAGCAAATCTATACCCATCTGAAGTCTTTTCATATGTTAAATTCAGCTCGGTCTCGTAATCACAATCCGTACAGAATTCCTCTTTCTTTGCCACAAATACTTGTCCATCAATCAGACAACCAAAGGTGTTTAAGCCTGCCGTACTTATTGCCGGTAATTCATCCATTACCGGAACATCATCATCTGAATTACAAGCTATAAAAACAAGAAAACACATGGCTAACAAACAAAACCAATTTCTTTTCATATCATATTTTTGTACTCAGCGAAATTTCTTTTGCCGTATTAATTTTTGGGGTGATGGATTCCAGATACCCAGAACTCAACGCTTTTTTATTTTCAACGAACGGTCTTATTTGAAACAACCATAATTTGTCTTCCTTAAAACCTAATTCCACATCATAAGCACCCTCATAATCCGTATTCGTTTCTTTTGGCATTGTTTCTCTAATGGTCTTTGCCAAGGTTTTAATATCCGCCATGTTCTTTTCATTCAAAACCCTGTGCTCAAAAGTGGCTATTTTTTTGCCCGTACCACCTGTGGCGGGAAGCGTATTAAATAATGCTTCACGCGCAGGCGCCAATAAACGATATCCGTTATCACTATAGATTGTATATGTTTCCGCTGACTGCCCATCAACAGCACCGCCCGCACCTCTACTGAATGCAACGGTCAAGTCTTTATCATTACCTGAGTTAATGCCCTTTGTGATCAAAACGCCCGAGTAATCTACATCTACACTTGGGATCACCAAAATAGAAGGGAATACATTCTCTGGATTCAACAAATACACTTGGCGCCATTTAAAACTTCGCTCTGTATATGGCGATGCCCAAACATCTTTAATACCCTCAATAATCTTTTCTTTGTCCAGCACGTTGAATAAAGTCAAGTTTAGTCCGGCACCGGTGAACTCCTTTAAATCTTCCATATTGGTATCACTACGTAAGAATACAGGAACCTTACCAAATTCAGCACCAAGAACCGATTTAAATTTAGTCTCCAATTGATTTTTAAAATCTTCTTTTAAAGGCATTTTTTTAATTGCCGTTCTTAGCGTCTCCAATTGTCTTAATTGATAATTTTCAACTTCGGGTTCAGGCACATCTGCACCTCTCATGCGCTCAGCCTCTTTAAACATGCTATTCAAAAACTCCCAATACGAGGTAGTTTCACCAGGCATGGTCTGATCCATATGATCTTTAAAGATCCCGAAAGGTATTACCAACCCCTCCACAACTTGCTCTGGAAACATCTTTTTCAACTGACCAAGGTTAGCGGCTTTTGGTCCGCATAAGGCACCAGAATCACTTGCATCAACATCTCGCATGTTCAGCACATCTGTAGTACCTAATTGAATTTTCTCAACTGGCACTTCTATCTTATCGGTGTTTCGTTCTTTCTTTAGGAACAGTCCGCGTTCTTGATCTGTCATTTGCGCTTCTGGTTTTAAGATCACGTTCCCTTTATTTGAAACCGCATAAAATACACGGTCACCATCATACTTCTTTAAACTCTGAAGATTCTGATCAGATAGTGCGGCATTGGGTATACCTAAATTACGCGCCAATAATTGTACATGCGATACCATATTACCTTCAGCCACAGTGGCTATACCTGCCACTGGTTTTAGGTCTGACGGAGAGCGCTGAAAAATATAAATTTTATCTGCCGATACCTCAATATCTTCAGATGAACCATCCACTACGACCAATTCACCTAAGGCATAACCTGGGTTCAATCCCCTGAAGGTACTTTGATTGGTAATATCCATAACCTTATTGGTCAAAGCGGATTCTTTAGATATAAAATCGCCCAACTGCCCCACACTTTGCCCTAAATGCAAAGCAACGGAACCTCTAATTCTATCATCTATAAATGCATAAGACTTAGGCTCAAAAGCGGTATAGGTATTTACTACTTCTTGATAATTGGCTTTAACTGTCGCCGCGCTCCACTCCACGGCAGATCTTGCCGTTTCTAGCACTTGTGTCAATTCTGCCAATGTCAATATACTTTCACCAAATTTACTGAGCGTACCAGAAATCTGCTCCCACTCCCACAGTTCTAGATAGCCTGCACCCACAGATGCCGTGGTCAATGCACATATTTTTTCTAACTGACCACTAACCGTATCAGGCTCCCAATTAGGCGCGTTTTGAAATAGCAACTCTTCTAACTTCAAAGAAATATCCAATAACTGCAAACGTGCCAAAGACCGCTTTTCTGTTAACAGATCTTCCCTGATATCTAAAAGTAATTGAGCCGTTTCATTCACTATATAGGGTGGATTGTCATTATATGCCTTTGTATTTATAAAAGATTGTACTTTATCTCCCAATAAAGTTCTTTTGACCAACTTAGATGTGTTAAGCAACGCCTGTACATCAACCGGTTTAAAAAACGTATTCATCGTAGTTACCAATCCGTCTAATTTCTTATGTAAATCGGTTGTCAATGATTTTTGATGTTTCGTTTTAAAATCAATTACTTTTTGAATATCGGCTTTTTCCGGCTGACTATGGATCTTGGTTCTAAGGTCCATAAACGGTGCGTACATATCCGAAATTACCTTAGACTGGCTTCGCATTAATTGTGCAACATTATCATCACCGTTATGGGGAATATCTTTTAAAGATTGGCGTATTAGATAAAAGTTATTGAGCAGAACTTTATCATCTGCCAAAATAGTTTTATAAAAATCGATTCCCCATGCCTCTTCGTCTTCTACCTGTACTGAGCCTCTATAGAACTGCCCTTTTTGATTGATCCAACCATTATCTACCAAACGCAAATACTTATCCAATTGATATTGTTTTAAGCGCGAGTGGATATAATCGGCATCCCACAGCTCATCAATATCCGTGTATGCCAAAATTTGACCTAAATGAATATGATTGGTCTCACCCAAGGAGACCACTTCATCTTTATAACGGGCATGTTGTACGCCAGGACCAATATTATCCGGGCAGGGGTCTTTTGGTTGTCTAATACTACCATCCGTACAGAACCAACGAATATCTTTATACGGACCCCTTATATCTGCCTTATATTTTTGAACCCATTGTTGAATATTAACAGTAGATACCCTGTCTTGCGAATAACCAAAATTAGATGCTAAAAAACACACTATGGTAACCTGCGTAAATTGTAGAGGAGATGTATAGTTTTTCAATGTATACTAATGTTTAATATAGTAAAGGTAGTACGTAATTTTTCTATTAAATAGTGTTATCCAAAAATATTTTACTTCATTATTCAAAAAATAGCGAACTGGTTTACAGCTATTTAACATTATAAAAATCTTTCATAATAAAATGATAAAAATAATCGTTATTCAACTAATTAGATTTCATTTGTATTCAGAATTTTAGACCTAAAAACAGGACTAAAATCAGGCAAAAAAATCGATAATTAACTTAACAAGAAAAAATGAAATCACTATTAATTGTATTGTTCGTTTCCATTTCTACCTTGACCGCATACGGGCAAGACGAAAGCACTATGAACGCCACCTATGAAGGCTTCATTAATGGTACTTATGTGTTCACTGACGACGAAGGAGAGCGTGTTGAATTCAACAACGTTGCCAATGGCGTAAGTGCAAAGTACGACCTTAACAGCTCTAAGTTTGTAGGTAGACAGTTCTCTATTACTTTTACGATTGATCTAGAGATGGACGAGGATGATGAGGAAATTCAAGTAAGCACGATTACAAACTTGCTTATGCCCGAATAAAACACTTAAAGGACCTAAAAAGGTCCTTTTTTTATGCTATAAATTATAGACATCCATAAACGTAAAAAACACACTAAATAATAGCACTTCAAAGAGCCGAAACTTTTTCGTTTCTTTGTAATTCATAACAAAATATAAAATGACTTTACTTGGTATTGATGTAGGTGGTTCTGGAATAAAAGGAGCGTTAGTTAATTCTAAAACCGGAGAAATGATTTCAGAACGTTTTAGAATACCAACTCCCATACCCAGAACACCCGAGGCAATGTCAGATGTAATAGCCCAGATAGTAGCGCATTTTGACTACAAAGGCAAAGTGGGCTGTGGTTTCCCTACTATTATTAAAAACGGAATCTGTAAAGCCACAGGTAATCTAGATAAAAGTTGGTTAGGTGTTAATGTAGAAGAATTACTGGAAAAGAAAACCGGATTGGATTTTACCGTAATCAATGATGCCGATGCTGCTGGATACGCTACTATGAACTATGGTACCGGTAAAGGAGAAAAAGGTTTTGTAGTAATGATTACCATTGGTACCGGTTTAGGAAGTGGCGCATTTCTTGACGGAAGATTGATTCCTAATTTTGAGCTAGGACAAATTCCCTATAAAAAATATAGCAAAATTGAGAAATGGGCAGCGGGATCAGCCAAGGACCGTGAAGGACTCTCCTATAAAAAATGGGGCAAAAGATTCAACAAATTCTTAGAGTACGTAGAATTGATCGTATCTCCAGATTTAATAATACTTGGCGGCGGTGCCTCAAAGGATTTTAAAGAGTTCAAATCAAAAATAAAAATAGAGACCAGGGTCATACCTGCAGAATTACAGAACCACGCGGGTATTATAGGTGCCGCTGTTGCTTCACAATACAAAGCACAAAAAGTTTAGTGCTATAATTAACCACATCGCAAAAAAAATCCCAAAGTTACCTTTGGGATTTTTTATTTATTTTGATTAAGCTATATCCTTAATTCAAAATCTTAGCATCTGCCGGAGCATCAAAAAAGTCTTTTGGTAGATCATTTTCAAATGAGACATCGGTAAAATCAATTTTGGTTATATACTCACCAGGCTGATTACCTTCTACTGTCCAATACGTTTTAAATCCGCCGGGCATAGTAATACCATCAACTTTTTGCTCACCAATAAATTCAGTGAATTTTTCTGGAGCATGACCACCGTCCTTAAAATATTCCGGGTAAGAAACAATGTATCTCATTACCGCAATTTTATTGCTTTCTTTATTCACGTAAAGAATATAGTAATCGTCCGGTGCATCGCCCGTGCCTGCATCAAAAGTTACTTTTACAACATTGTAATCTTTATCTTTAAAGGTAGTAGGCTCCAATAGCTCTAAGTTCACTCCTTCTCCACTTAAAACAAACGGATGACCAACAAACCATAAGGGTGTCAATGCCCAGAATTTAGTATCATAGGCAAATGCCGTACTGTCCTTTGCCATGACCCAAGCCTTTTCACCTGTCCACCCAAATTTAGCCGAACTATCCGTAGCACTTGTATGTACCGCACGGTTGCTCCAAGTATCTACCGTTTGATAGCTATCTCTTGCCGTTTTCCCGTCTAAAGGCTGATAATTGAAACGAAAAGTTAGAGGACCATTGGCAAACCAAGTATCCAATCCGCCATGCGCTTCCATAGCATTCCATATAATTTTACCCGCCTCGGTTTCATTCAATCTATTTTTCGCTTTTTCAACTCTTGAATTTACCCATGAATCTGGGTAAGAAATAACGTTAGATTCCGCAACCACTTCTTTGGTAGCTTTATCAACTGATTTAGGAGTTTCTTTACAGGATACGATTACTGCAAAAACTGATAAAAGTGAAAATTTGTAAAATAATTTCATAATTGTGTGCCGTTTATTTATTTCCCAGTAAAAATCATACGGCTTTATGATCTAAACTAGCGGTTTTACGTTCCTCATAATTCTCCGCAACCTTTTTATCCAATTCTTGGGGTGCTTCAAAGTTCAGGGTATTTTCCTTGAGTCGTTCTTCACCGCCAAAAATTACTTGAAGTTCTTTATTAAATAAACCTTCTAATGATCGCTCTGCTACATACTCGGGTGCATCCATTTTTCTACCTTTAAATTTCTGCATCATCTCGGTATCCGTAGCCGTTGGAAAAGCACAGGTAACCGATACTTTGAAAGGAGCCAATTCGCGCCTCATAGAATCTGAAAACTGACGAATTGCAGCTTTGGTACTACCATAGACAGCGTAGAACGGCATTCCGATCAATCCTAACCCCGAAGAAATGTTTAAAATAAAGGCATCTTCAGATGACTTCAGCAATGGAATACAGTATTTTGTCAATAACATAACAGCGGTAAGGTTAACGGCTACTTGATCGTACAGATCTTCATCTTGTATATCCTCTAACGGACCAGCCGCAACTATACCAGCATTATTGATTAAAATATCCAGATGCCCCCATTTATCTTCTATACGGGCTGCGGCATCTCTCAATATTTCAATATTGGCGACATCACCAGCAATTTTCATAAAGTTTACTTCAGGATACTCCTCTGCTAATTGCTTGAGATTACTTTTGTCACGAGCTATTACCGCTACATTGGTTACTCCCTCTTTTATAAGGCTTTGAACCATACATTTTCCAATTCCGCGAGTACCCCCGGTAATGAGTACATTTTTACCATTTAGTTGCATATTAATAAGTGTTTGAGTTGAGTTAAATTGCACTTTAAATTAGCTAAAAAATGGACTATAAACGAAGAAAATTGCAGGATGAACCCATTATTAAGAAAGTAGGAAAATCTATCTTAAAATTTTGCGTTTTTCTTAATGAAATAGCTTTAATCAACTATAAAACCAGTGGAAATTGATAAAATTAAATACGCACACTTTCCCCTTAAGTATACAAATTAGAAAAGCCACCTAAATAGGTGGCTTTTACATAGTAAAGGAAAAAAGTCCTTAAGAAAAAAGAACTTTTATTTTAAGCTATTTTATTACGCTTACGCTCGTTCTCCGTTAAATAGATTTTACGTAAACGTAAAAATTTAGGAGTTACCTCAACGTACTCATCTTTTTGAATATATTCTAGAGCTTCTTCCAATGAGAACTTAATTGCCGGTACGATTTTGGCTTTATCATCTGCACCTGAAGAACGTACGTTAGATAGTTTTTTAGTTTTGGTAATGTTCACGGTCATATCATCTCCACGAGAGTTCTCACCAATTACCTGACCTTCATAAATATCTTCACCTGGATCAACAAAGAACTTACCTCTATCCTGTAATTTATCTATAGAATAAGGAATAGCCTTTCCTGTTTCCATAGAAACTAAAGAACCATTCTGTCTTTGTGGAATTTCACCTTTCATTGGTTGGTACTCTAAGAAACGGTGTGCCATAATAGCCTCACCAGCCGTAGCAGTCAACAATTGGTTACGAAGACCAATAATACCTCTAGATGGTATAATGAACTCACATACCATACGATCGCCTTTAGCCTCCATACTGGTCATTTCACCTTTACGCATAGAAACCATTTCAACCGCTTTACCAGATACTGTTTCCGGTAAATCTATGGTCAATGCCTCAACAGGCTCACATTTTACACCATCGATCTCTTTTATAATAACTTGAGGCTGACCGATCTGTAATTCATACCCTTCACGACGCATGGTCTCAATTAAAACTGAAAGGTGTAATACACCACGACCGAATACCAAGAATTTATCTGCACTGTCCGTTTCGTTTACACGTAACGCCAAGTTCTTTTCCAATTCTTTTTGAAGTCTGTCGTTGATATGACGAGAAGTAACGAATTTACCATCTTTCCCAAAGAACGGACTATCGTTAATGGTAAACAACATACTCATTGTTGGCTCATCTATAGCAATGGTCTTCAATGCCTCTGGATTTTCAAAATCGGCAACGGTATCACCAATTTCAAAACCTTCAACTCCTACCAAAGCACAAATATCACCCGTTTCAACTTCTTGTACCTTTTTACGGCCAAGACCTTCAAAAACGTACAATTCCTTTATTTTGGATTTCACGATACTACCATCGCGCTTCACCAAAGAAATTTGCTGATTTTCTTTCAATGTACCTCTTTGCAATCTACCGATAGCGATTCTACCTGTAAATGAAGAGAAATCCAATGATGTAATCAACATTTGAGTGTTTCCTTCTTTTGGTTCAAAAGTAGGAATATGTTCAATTACCATATCTAACAATGGCTCAATGTTCTCAGTTTCATTTTGCCAGTCGGTACTCATCCAGTTGTTCTTTGCAGAACCGTATACTGTAGGGAAATCTAACTGCCATTCTTCTGCACCAAGCTCGAACATCAAATCGAAAACTTTTTCATGCACCTCTTCTGGAGTACAGTTTTCCTTATCTACCTTATTAATTACCAAGCATGGCTTTAAACCTAGATCAATTGCTTTTTGCAATACAAAACGTGTTTGTGGCATGGGACCTTCAAAAGCATCAACCAATAACAAAACACCATCGGCCATGTTCAATACACGCTCTACTTCACCACCAAAATCGGCGTGACCAGGAGTATCTATTATATTTATCTTAGTATCCTTATACACAACGGAAACGTTCTTGGATGTAATGGTAATACCACGCTCTCTTTCCAAGTCGTTATTATCCAAAATTAAATCACCTGTATTCTCGTTTTCACGAAACAAGCTACAGTGGTACATTATTTTGTCTACCAAGGTGGTCTTACCGTGGTCAACGTGCGCAATGATCGCAATATTCTTTGTAGTAGTGGACATAAGGTCTTATTTAAGCGTGCAAAGATACTTTAAATATATATAGCTACGCTTAAACTTATGTTATTTTTATCTTATTGATTTTGAGAGAGTTCCCTTATGGGCATGCTACTTTTTTCTACCACCTACAACCCAACCAAGTCTAACATCTATTAAAATACCTGCATCCTTATAAAAATCATCAACAAAAATACCGGGACCAAAAGCTAAGCCCCAATAGAGTCCTTTTCTGTAATTACGCTGAATACCATATACTAAAGCACCGTTATAAAAATAATCCGAGGCGTATTCCCAAATCACTAATTATTGGCGTACCCAATTGAAGTTGATTTAAAAATGCAATGTAGTTACCCGAGTTGCCAGATATATTCTTTCCTTTATTTAATCTTCTATTAAAATTTACGTATTGCCTTACATCTGCCTCTAAACCAGGATATAATCCAAACCTGGTCTCCCTATCTATACCGCCGTTAAGTGCAAATCCCAAGAACGCCTCTAAATTCAAAGTAGTTTTATCAGCTACCCCTAGTTCATAAGATATCCCCGGTGCTTAGGCATTAACTTTAAAAAGTCCGTCTTCCACATGCTTAACGGATTGTGCATTCAAATGAAAAACGGATAACAGAATAACGGATAAAAAAATGTTTTTTTTCATGATGTAGATTGGTTTGATTTTATGTGGGATTTATATCAAATACCAGACCAGATCAATCAAAAGTGGGCTTTCTAGATTTTCTTTTGGTAGCGACCCATCCAAAGGTCACATTAAGCAAAAAGCCATGACCGCTATCTAAAGTTTTTGAATCAAAATAGCCATAACCCACTTCTGCATTTACATTGAACCCTTTTCTGTTGGTTCGCTGAATACCGTATACTCCGCCATAGAATGCAAAGGCATAATCAATATTTCCGTCAGAGATATTATCTGTAAACTGTACAGGCTCCCAAAAAATACTACGCGCAGGACCTATATAATTTGCAGAATTTCCAACAATATTCTTATTGACATCTAAGCGCTGTTGAAAATTATGGTAATATCTAATTCTGGTATGCCATGTATAACCCAAAGCATAGCCTTCTTGGTATCTTGCAAATGCCGGAGTAAAACTTGTAGAAGCACTTACATTTTTAAATAACCCTAGCTCGTACCTAATACCTGGTCCCAATAGATTAATTGTGAATTGATGACGCTCTAGATTGATGAGTCCGTTACCTTTTTCCGAGAAATCCCTTATTTGTGCATTGGACAAGGAAACCGATAAGAACAGTAAAACAAGTGTGATTTTTTTCATGTAGATTGATTGATGTTGCAACTAAAACTACAAGATTAAAAAAAGGTAAACACTTGATTTAAAGAAATATTAAGAAAAAAGGTAAGATATTACCTACCCACACACCAACGTTTCTCACTGATGATCCAGCCAATACTTAAGTTGGCAACCGGATAGATTCCACCCTCAAACTGCCCAGCGTAATAGCCCGCACCAACATCTACCGAAAAATTAAAACCACTATCATAACTACGTTGCAAACCTGTAACCAAACCTGCGTACCCAAAAGCACCTTTTACATTTTCATTGGCAATAGTTCTAGGACTTGGAAAAAACACAGCTGCCGCCGGTGCTATGTAATTGGCAGAGTTGCCATAAATCTGTCTTCTATTGCGTTGTCGTTTTTCAAAGTTGTAATAATACCTATACTGAGCGGCAACTGCCGGAAAAACACCCAATTCATCATAAACATCTGGTAACAATGGATCTAATGCCACTTGAATACCAGCTTTAATATCAAAAGTAGTATTGGCACCCAATGCCATTTCATACTCTAGACCGGGATTTATAAGGTTGATCTTTACTTGCCTGAGCTCACAATTTTTACCAAATTGAGCATGTATATTAGATGTAACAAACGCCAGCACTATTAATAAAGTAAATTGTTTGATTTTCATTCAGATTTTTGATTTCGACAATCTTATCCTAATAGAACAGTAAGCTTCTTAAAATAGTATCTTTGTTTAAAAATATTCGACGAATGAACCTATCTCTTATACCCCAAATAAAACATACGGACAGTAACAACTTTTTTCTTCTCTCTGGACCCTGTGCCATTGAAGGTGAAGATATGGCATTGCGCATTGCAGAGCATATTGTGACCATTACCGATGAGCTTAAAATACCCTATGTATTTAAAGGAAGTTTTAAAAAAGCTAACCGTAGTAGGCTGGATTCGTTTACGGGCATTGGAGATGAAAAGGCTCTGAAAATTTTACGTAAGGTTTCTGAAACCTTTAAAGTTCCTACGGTTACCGATATACATACAGAACAAGATGCCGCTATGGCTGCCGAATATGTAGACGTATTGCAAATACCGGCATTTTTAGCCCGCCAGACCGATTTAGTTGTTGCCGCTGCCCAAACTGGAAAAACGGTCAACATAAAGAAAGGGCAATTTATGAGTCCGGAAAGTATGAAGCATGCCGTAAATAAAGTTACCGAAACCGGAAACGAGCAAGCTATCATCACCGATCGTGGAACCATGTTCGGTTACCAAGATATGATCGTAGATTTTAGAGGTGTACCTACCATGAAACAATTTGCTCCCGTGGTATTAGATGTAACCCATTCTTTACAACAACCCAATCAATCTTCTGGTGTAACTGGTGGTAGACCAGCTTTGATCGGCACCATGGCACGCGCTGGTGTTGCTGCAGGTGTAGACGGACTATTCATTGAAACGCATTTTGACTGTGCCAATGCCAAGAGTGATGGTGCCAATATGTTAGACTTAGGATTAATGAAAAAATTATTGACGGATTTAGTGGCGTTAAGAGCTGTTGTTAATGACTTTTAATTTTGATAATAGCTAAATAAATTTAAAACGAAATGAATAAAGTAATACCTATTTTAACCATACTATTATTGTTCTCCTTAGCAAGCTTTGGTCAACAAACAGGAAATACCAGAATGACACAAACTGTAGTGACTAATGGAATTGGGATAGGTAGCGCACTTGCTATTGTAATTTCATGGGACAGAAACAAATCAATTCTGTATGCGCTATTACACGGAATCTTGGGCTGGTTTTATGTAATTTACTACGTTATAGTTAGAGAAAAATAGTGAAATCCAACTATTAGATAAGGTTCATAGTACTAAACATTTACAATCAAATTAAATCTTTCTGCTTATAAAACCCATTTTTACGAACGGAATAAGCATCTTGTAAAACATCAACTAAAATATCGTTATCTATTTCCTCTAAGGTAGTGTAACGTAATGAACGAACTACCTTTCTGTTTTCAGAAACTAGTACGTTCAAATGTTTGGTAAGGTGAGCAGAATTCCAAAAAGCAATATCCACAAACTTTTTTTTATGATTTGCATTTAAATAACAAATGGGAGATTTCCCAATGTAAAAACAAGGTATATTCCACTTAAATTTTAGTTCAACACCTGGCAAGGTTGTTTCGATCATCATTTGTAGATGCATTAAAATACCTTTGTACGGTTCCGGTTGGTTATAAATATAGTGCTCTGCTGGGTTCATATCTCTATCAATTGCATTAAGATATCGCACGAATACGACTATGAATTCTAATCAAATATATAATTTTACCACTTTATAATTTATCATGAGCTTAAAAACAACTTATTTATTTTTCTCTATTTTAATATTTGGCTATACCACAGGTTTTTCACAAGATAGTGAAGATGATAATTGGTATTTTAATAATAGTAAGACCTTGACCGAGTTGTGGGAGCTAGATGATGAACATCATCGTGGCAATTTTATCCTTACCTCTTATAAGCCTATCTACATGACATTGGCTAAATATTCTACAAACCCTAACGAGTTTCCTGTAGCCGAAAATTCAGATAAAGTCCTAGACGAACCCAATAGTTTAAATGCTGTTGAAGCAAAATTTCAAATCAGTTTAAAAACAAAGATTTTTCATAATATGCTGGGCGGGAGAATGGATCTTTGGATGGGTTACTCACAAACTGCTTACTGGCAAATTTATAATACTGAGCGCTCAAGACCTTTTAGAGAACTGAATTATAAGCCAGAAATCATAGCCAATTTCCCAATTAAGTTTCCCATTCTCGGATTTGATGCAAAAATGGTGGGTATTTCGGTCATTCATGAATCAAACGGACAGTCAGATCCCATCTCCCGAAGCTGGAACCGTATTGCCTTGCACGCCGGTTTTGAAAAAGGCAACTGGCAGGTAATGCTAAAACCATGGTTACGTGTGGGAAGCAAAATTGACGATAACGAAAATATATCTGATTACATAGGAAGAGGCGAAGCCGACGTTACCTATGATTGGGGCAGGCAACGTTTTAGAGCCATAGCCCGGCATTCACTGAATTTAGGAGATAAAAGCAGGGGAAGTCTACAGTTGAACTGGTCTTTTCCAATTCATAAAAACTTCAATGGCCATGTACAGTTTTTTGATGGATATGGAGAAACACTAATAGATTACAATCACCGACAAACAACCCTTGGTATAGGCGTCTCATTAATAAACTAGTAACCTAGCCAATACGCAATGTCGTTTACTTAATATTTGTTTTAAATTTTTTGGGCGTAGTACCTTCTTGACGTTTAAAGGCTGCAGAAAAATGGGTTGCATTCTTATAACCTATTTGCTCCGCAATTTCATAAATAGGCAAATCAGTGTTCACCAGAAGTAATTTAGCCTTTTCTATTTTTTTATTGATACTATATTCATGAACGGTTTGTCCAAAAACCCGCAAGAATTCCCTGTTCAGCAGAGTTTTATTCATACCCACTTCTTTAGACAATGTAGCCACCGAATAATTAATGGCTAAATTATCACTGATCTTTTTTTTGACACTTAAAAGTTTCTTTACCCTGTGACTATTTTGAACCGAGTTGTTCTTATAATGCTCTTTCTTATAATTGGAAACTTGTATGGCCAACATTTCAAAAACCTTAGCCTTCAAATAAATTAGTCTTGCCGTACCTTCTAAACTAAGCGTATCAAAAGATTCAAGAATTACCATCATCTCATTAGAAATGGGTACTACCAAATTATCATCTATAAGTTCTTTTAATTTAAGATCATTGAAAAAACCATGTTTTGTTAAGAACGCATTAGACAACCTTACTTTAATTTCCTTATAAGTTTTGTTCCCTGCAATCTTAGACGTGCCATGAAAAGATTTAATATTTGCCATGTAAGAATCACCGCTACCTAAAAAAATATCTTCACAACCTGCAACAGATATTACCCGTTCACCCTCAATTAAAAAAGTAAGCTGCACAAAATCTATAGTTAGCTGTTGTTTTAAGATAATATCTTTCTGTAACCTAAAATGCATTGCAGATATACAAACATCTTCAATTTGTATTACATCTATACGGCCTTGCCCAAATGAATCTTTTATACGGTATACCTTATGGTCAATATCATTGTTCTGCTTTACCTCAACACAATCGGCAATTTCACTATACGAGATTTTATTGGTCTCAGATAAATCAACAATCTGTAATTCTGTAAAACTGCGTCTTTTTTTTATCATTTCACGTCATTTCTAATCCACAACAAGGTCATAAATTCGCTTCAAATTTATTTAGACTAATTAAAAATAACAAATATTAAATGAAGAATCTTTACACTATACTGATCTTGTTCATAGGCACATTGAGCACTTTTGCGCAGTCTGCAGGAGTCTCAGGGTCGGTAGTTGATCAAAATAATAAACCACTTTTAAATGTGAACATCACTATTTCACATACAAGCTTAGGTACTACCACAGATGCCAAAGGTAAATTTGAGGTAACCGATCTGGCACCTGGCGCATACACCCTAACGTTCTCCATCATGGGTCATGATACCAAACAGGTACAAGTAAACGTAGTTGCCAATAGAATAAAAGAAATACCGAATGTATCGTTACCGGAGAAAAGTGAACAATTAAATGAAGTGGTGGTTAAAGGCCATCATAACAAATACGCGGTAAAAACACCCTCTTCCTCCTTACGTCTAAAAACAGAAGTAGCCAAACTACCCCAAAACATTCAAATCATCAGTAGTGAACTATTGCAAGATCAGCAGGCTACGAGCATTATGGATGGGGTGATCAGAAACGTATCTGGTGTAACCATGTTAGAGCACTGGGGGAATTTTGCCAGGGTGAATATGAGAGGATTTAGATTACCTGCATTTAGAAACGGTTTCAACGTTCAAGATTCCTGGGGTCCATTATCAGAGGACATGGCCTTTGTTGACCAGATAGAATTTGTAAAAGGTCCTGCAGGTTTTATGATGTCTGCCGGTGAACCAGGCGGATTTTATAATGTAGTAACCAAAAAACCTACGGAAAGAACTATTCGTCAAGTTTCATTGATGGCCGGTAGTTTTGACAATTACCGAGGTACTTTAGACCTTGGCGGCAAGGCAACAGAAAACGGAAAGTTATTGTACCGTTTTAATGCCATGTACCAAACAGCTGACAGCCATAGAGGCAATGAAGACGCTGAGCGTTATGGCTTTGCCCCTGCCCTAACCTACAAGCTTTCCCAAAAAACAGCTGTAACGGCAGAATTAAATGTACAACAGGCAGAAAGTTATATGGGTGCCGCTTATGTTTTTGCCCCTAATGATGATGGCTACGGTAGTTTAGATAGAGATTTTAAATTTACCGATACCAACTATCCCGCATCAGACATTCAAGAAGTAGCATTCTTTGGCACCATAAAACACGACTTTAATAGAGATTGGAGCTGGGAAACAAAATTTGGTTCTTTACGCTATGATCAAGTAGGAAATTCTAATTGGGTCTGGTCTTTAGAAGAAAATGGAGATGCTGTAAGGTACATTAGCAATTGGGATGCCTTATCCGTTGGAAAATATTTTCAAAGTTATATTACCGGAGCATTCCATACAGGTGGTATAAATCACAATATACTGGGAGGGTTTGATTATAGCCAAAAAGAATATTGGGCAGATTTTAATCAATTCGGCTTAACGGATGTTAATCAACCCTTCAATATTTACAACCCTGTTTACGGAAATACCGAACTTCCTATTTTTGACAAATCTACCCCGGTACAATACAGAGACAATATTTACAATTATGGGGGAATTAATCGCTCTGTATATCTGCAAGATGAAATAGGTTTCTTCAACAATAAAGCAAGATTAACCCTTGCAGGAAGATACACTCACCTGTTCACAAGAGGTAAAGATGAAACAGATTCTAAAATTACGCCACGTATAGGTTTAAGTGTGGATATACTACCTACACTAAGTGCCTATGGTCTATATGACCGCTCTTTCATTGGTCAAAATGGTGTAAGCTTCACCGGGGAAGCATTTGATCCCGTTGATGCAAATGATATTGAAGGAGGTCTTAAAAAGAGTTTTTTCAACGGAAGGTTAAGAACATCCTTGGGTGCTTACCAGATTACCAAAGAAAATGTATTGGTCACCGATCCAGAAAATCCTAATTTCTCTATACAGTTAGGTGAAATACAATCTAAAGGTATTGAGTTTGACCTGCAGGGCGAGGTAACCCCTGAGTTGAATGTTATACTCAACTACGCTAATACCAACGTTGAAATTACGGAAGATACTGATCCAGAAAATATTGGTCAACGTGTAGCCGGTCATGCAAAACACATTACCAACGGCTGGCTTAATTATAAATTCTCTGAAGAATCCAAACTTCACGGTTTTGGTGGCTCATTGGGGTATCAATATCAAATAGACCGTTCTACCTGGTCTTGGGGAGCGGACAATGAATCTCAATTACCAGATTATTTTAGGTTAGACGGAGCCTTGTCATGGAGCAACGACAAACTTAGGGTACAGCTCAACGTGAACAACCTACTAGATGAATACCTTTATTCAGGATCTAATTACGCTGCTTATTTATACTGGCAATCAGAACCCGGTATTAATGGTAGAGTTACCGTAACCTATAATTTTTAAAGAACAGCATACAATTTTTTGTTGAGTTAGTTCAAATTGGTTATCCCCTCGGTTTTACCGGGGGTGTAGCCTTAAATAAATAAACATGAAAAGAATACTTATTACACTTACTTTACTACTATTTTCCATATCGCCCATGTTCGCCCATTATTTATGGCTTGAAACGGACCGTACCGGCAGTCTAAACAAAGAACAAGAGGTACGTGTATATTTTGGAGAATACACTTATGGGGTTATTGAAAAAGTAAAAGGTGAAAACTACCCATCCGTTTCAAAGTTTACGTTATGGCTTATACATCCTAACGGTAAAAAAACAGCATTGAAAATTTCTTCCAAGGAAGAATATTATGTGGCCCATTTTACCCCAAATACAAATGGCACATATACCGTTGCCCTAAACAATGATGATATAGAAGTACTAGATTATACAGAATGGGATTTCGGTATTTTTAAAACACACTATCAATCGACCGCAAAAGTTCAAGTGGGCGACCAAGCCACAGCTACTAAAACTTTGAACCAAGATGGTATCGTTATCAAAGAACTACCCGGCACCGATAGTCAAATTACACTACAAGTACTATTTAAAGGTAAACCCTTAGCTAAAAATGAATTTAAACTATATGTATCTGACCTATGGAGCAAAACCATAGAAACAGATGAAAATGGAGAAGTAAGTTTCTCTTTGCCCTGGAACACCAAGTATACTATGGAAACCACTTTTGAAGAACGTGTTCCCGGCACATTCAATGGTAAGGAATATGAATTTATATGGCACTGTGCCACCTATTGTATTTCAAAATAACCTCTAGCAATGATCACCGCAATTCTAATACTTTGTTTTACTGGTTTTTATTTGGGTTACGCCACAACAAAAAGACAAAAAGTGCCAGTACACTTACATATTGAAAACTGGTGTCAAAAGAAAAGTAAAGTAGCAAATTCTTTAGGTTATGTCTTGCTACTATTTGCCTGTTCCCTAACCATTTACCATTTTGGTTGGGGTTCAGGTATTTTTACTTTTTCGGTCATTTTAATGACCATTGCAAGTCTTGTAATCTTGTTACAGCCCTTACACCTAATTACTTACAAAACCTTAATACCAACCGTTCTATTCATATTCTTGATCGAATTTTCACTTCTCTGATATGCCCGCTAATTCAAAATATCTGAATCCGTCTTTCTGGCCACGTTTCTCAAAAATTACCGCAGCTCTTCTTGGCGGTTTTATAGTATCTGTACTTTTTCATTTGGCAGTTGCCAGTTGGTTTGATCATGTAACCGTAATCATAACCAGTACCTATAGCGCACTTATTCTGTGGGCAGTTTTAATGATTGTAGCGTTTTTAGCAAAAAACGGCTGGAAAATATGGGGTATTTACCTGCTAACATCCATCATTTTGGCAATTATCATGTTTTACGGCAAAGCTTTAAATCCAATTCTATAATGAACAAAAGAACTTATAACATTCTATTTCATTTACACACTGTAAGTGGTATCGTGATCAGTGTAGCACTTTACGTTATTTTCTTTACAGGTTCATTTTCATTTTTTAGAGATGAGATTGCCAATTGGGAACGTGGGCATACTGTAGAAATTCCTGATGAAATACAGTTGAACTTTGATGAGACCTTTCAACACATGTCAACAGAGAAAAACCTGTATGGAAGGGATATTGAATTAAGGCACTATTACAACGAACAGAATATTGGGGTGAATTTAGGCAGCTCCAAAGATACTTTGCTAACCAAAGAGGATGCCGCAGGCTCATTTTATTATTTGAATACCAAAGATGCAACTACTACAGACTATGTAAGCTCATATACATTGGGGGAGTTCTTGTATAGACTTCACTTTTTTGCACAACTGCCCCACCCTTTTGGGTATTATTTATCTGGTTTTGTAGCATTCTTTTTTCTGTTTGCGCTGTTAACCGGCATTATAGTACATTGGGATAAGATCATTTCTAATTTCTACGTATTTAGACCAATGACCAAATTAAAAACCGTGTGGACAGATGCCCATACAGCTTTGGGCGTTATAGGTTTCCCTTTTCAATTCGTTTATGCCGTAACCGGAACGTTCTTTATGTTAAAAGTACTATTGGTTGCGCCTACTGTATTGGCATTATATGATGGTGATGACAAAAAGCTATATGAGGACCTAGAATATGCTCATCCGGAATTTGAATTTCAGAATACTCCACTGACCTGTCCGGTTAGTATCAACAAATACGTAAACAAAGTCAAAGATCAATGGACCAATTTTAAAGTAAACGAAGTACATATCTTCAACTACGGTGATACGGGCATGCACGTATCGGTAAGTGGCAACTTGGATTTTAAGGACAAAATAAACGGTTATGGTTACACTATTTTTAAAGTAGCCGATGATAGTGTTCATAGTGTAAAAGACCCCACTAAAAAAATACAGTACCTAGATGCCGTTAAGGGTATATTTTATAGGTTGCATTATGGGGATTATGGGGGATATGGCTTACGCATTATCTCTTTTATACTTGGTTTAATAGGATGTTTTGTAATACTTAGCGGTGTACTTATATGGTTAACCGCTAGAAACAAAAAGAACATACCCCTCAAAAAAAGAAAGTTTAACGAAAACGTAGTACGGTATTATTTGGCGATTTGCCTAAGCCTATACCCAATAACGGCCTTATCATTTATTTTGGTACAGGTCATTAATCCTACAGGCATGGGATTATTGTATCAATTTTATTTTATAGGATGGCTGCTAATTACCATTTTCTTTGTTTTTAAAAAAGACAATTATTTCACCAACAAATACACCTTACTTTCGGGTAGTTTAATTGGACTGACCATTCCTATTGTAAATGGTTTTTGCTCTGGCAATTGGTTATGGGTGAGCTTTGAAAAAGGTTATGATCAAATTCTGTTTATCGATGTCTTTTGGATTGTAATTAGCATTACTGGTTTACTTATTCTTAGTAAATTGAATGCACAGCAAAAGAAATCTTGAGAAGACATTTGATTAAAAATACCGTTAGAATGAAAAACACAATTCTCTATGGAAAAATTTTCAGCTAATAAATAGAACCTTATAAAAACGTAGAAAAGTGTGTTCCAATTTCTTGCTCAAATTTTGTTGTAATGGCATTACGGTATGCCGCTGGCGTTTGCTCACTTACTGTTATTTTATTAGCAATAACATCTACATTAAAATGGAAACATGAAAAATCTGAGCAAGCGTCCAAACTCTCAAAATTTGTAATCAAGAATTTTACGATTTTTGGTCTTAACTGATATTCCAGGTCAACACACCACCTATGTAATTTTTCATCAGCTGTATCACCTAAAATCCAATTAAATCTCATGGTACTTTAAATTATGACCACAATATAACTCTAAATTAACAATTACTTAACAACTGATTTAAAATTTAATAAATGTAGGTTACACACTTTAATTCACTCTCAGTTAAGAGATATAATCTTTCAAATAGCTAAAACGTTCCGTAAGTTTTCCTCCTTTGGTCATTCTTGCTCTATTAAGTACTCCGTCTTTATCACCATTAAAAAATGCAGGAATAACATTTTTTATAAATGCATCACCAAAACCTTCACTAGCATCTCTAGGTAACTCACATGGCAAATTGTCTACGGCCATAACAGCAATAACATGCTCATTTTTGAAATCTGCTTCAGACTCCGTCTCTGGATCATAGCCATAAATTGGATCTGCTATCGTAGAAGGTCTAATGGTCGATGCCACGGGACCATCTATATCACAGCTTACATCTGCAACAACCCGTATCTTAAAATCTTTTTGTTTTGCATCTTCCCTAGTAAATAGATATGGAGCGCCCTGACCATAAAAATGACCGGCAATGTAGAAATCTGTAACCTTTGCAAACCTAAAAAAGTTAGACTTGTATTCTTCTGGGTGCGCAAAAAAATTGGCTTTATTACCGCGTACCCCATCTTTTCGCTTATTATACTCACCGGCGTCTATTTGACAATAAACAGGCTCGTTGAAGGTTTCTTCTAAATACTCGGTAACATTTACACATTTCATGCCCATACCATCCAACATTTCCCTAGCTCCGTTACCAACTCTACCTCTACCGGTAAGCAATACCTTGATATTTGGTAATTCCAATTTTTTAAGCGCTTCAATTAATGCTTGTTGATCAGGTAAATCATTTGCTTTTGGTAATTGAAAAATATCGTATTTAAGTCCATATGTCCTAAAACCATTATAAGCTCCAACAATACCGGCATATCTGCCAAACGCAACAACACGTTGCTCTCGTTTATTGGTAATCACTTCATGGTCGTACAATTCTATATTCTTCTCTAAAATGGCACGGAGCAAATCTCTATTATAAGGTTGCTTTTTAATGGTGTGGGAAAAGAAAAAGTATTTTTTATTGGGAATCAGGGCATCAATAGGTACTTCTTTAACACCTAAAAGAACATCGCACTGATCCATTTCATTAGCTACAGTAATACCTAAATCACTATAGGCATTATCTTCATAAGCTCTTATAGGGGAAGGTTCTACAACTATTTCTGCCTTATTATAGATTTTTAAGACTTTTTGACATGCTTTTGGCGATAGAACCACACGCTTATCTGGCGGATTCTTACGTTCTCTAATGATTCCGAACTTCATATGGGTTTGGTATAAATATTGCACTAAATTATACAATTAGAAACACTTTAGCTTGGGTCTAAATAAAATTATAGCGGTTGCTAAAGATTTGTTAGCTTTGCTGCCCGCTATTTATTAGCCTTATGTTTTTAAAAAGACATAAAACATTAATTAGAGTAAAAAGTTCTTTTACATATTGGGGCCGACCGGTTTTGACAGCGAGACCAGTTGGAATGTAAGCATGTCGAGCGCTGGGAAACAGCTCGTTAATCTCATTTTTCACACTTTTAATTGGCGAAAATAATTACGCTCTTGCCGCTTAATCTGAATTATAGTAAGATTAGCCTCGTCCCTACAAGGTAGGGAAGCGAGATGTTCCTGAATAGCCCTTGTTGATGGCGATTCTTATAGGAGCACCAGAAAAGTCAACATAAGGGTGTTCGCTCGCTTTGGCGACACCACCAAAATCTTAAGAAGATAAGTGTGTATTAGGCGGTTTCTGGTCAGGTACACATCGAAAATTAATCAGATCCTAAACATGTAGAAAGCATTTTAATTGCTTGTTTGGACGAGGGTTCGAATCCCTCCGGCTCCACTAAACAAAAATAAAACCACCTTATGGGTGGTTTTATTCGTTTAAATATAGCTTATACCCTACCCCGCATTAGACTTAACATTGGAAAAATCACCTTTTGCCAATTTCTCTTTTTCTATAAATAGCATTAAATATCCACGACCGTTCCAATACAAACCAAAACCGGATTGATAACGCAAGGTTAATAATGATGTCCAATTTTCATTTTCCCTTGGATCAGCTTTTAGTGAATTATAATAAGGGTAGCCTAATAAATAACTATCGTATTTTTTATCCGATTTCTCCAATACCTTAGTACAGACATAGTTGACTTGTCTTTTATTCAGTCCTTTAGTTTTGTACAGTTCTGGCTTAAAAGGAATATCCACTTCTTGTTTGAAAATTACATCTAATGAATACTTATCTGGAAAATTAGGATTGTCATATGGCTTTAAATCTTTAATATTTTCAAAATAGAAGACCTTCGCATAGTTATCATCTGTCCAAGCCATTGTATTTTCCTCATTGTACGCTACAAATATGCTTAACAAACCTTTCATTGGCAGTTGGTTTTCACCCGGTGGTAGTTCACTTAGATTAAATTGTGCTATAAATCTATAGTCACCAAACTTATGCCTAGGCCATTCAAAATTCTCTGGTACTAGCGGATTTCCTCCATATTTACTGAGCCCCTTTACATCAAAAACAGTTGCTTGCTCAATTTTTATTGCAGGAAGCATAATCGACCGTAAATAATCATCCTTCTGGTCCAAATCATATTTTCCTGCTATTATAATCTCGTTAAGATCTTTAATATCCATCGTCCGCTTTTACCACTTTAAAATTGGTTCCTCTTTCCAAATGACCAACCTAAATTCTTCATAGTGTTTTCCCGTTGCAATGGTATGGTCATCTCTAAGTCCTTTATCTAATTGTAATTTATGAAGCATACCAGATGACGATCCTATCCATAGTGTTTTTTCATCATCAGAAATGGTCATACCACTTATGGTAGACCCCAGAAAATATCTCCACATACAATTTCCTTTAGTATCAACTGCTCTAATATACCCAAAGGCATCACCCAAAA
Organism: Maribacter sp. 1_2014MBL_MicDiv; assembly: GCF_001865655.1. Taxonomy (NCBI): domain Bacteria; kingdom Pseudomonadati; phylum Bacteroidota; class Flavobacteriia; order Flavobacteriales; family Flavobacteriaceae; genus Maribacter; species Maribacter sp. 1_2014MBL_MicDiv. The sequence goes on along the minus strand of NZ_CP011318.1, from coordinate 2,944,032 downwards.
TATAGTAGGTAGCTGTTGCCACACCACAATACACTCGCATTTCTTCATCCACCACGGTATACTGATCACTTTCTTCATAGGCAGGGATACTTAAATTCTCAAAATCAGTAGTGGCTACACCAATAGTAATACCGTTATAAAAGTGGCAAGAATTGGTAATCAACTGATCATCGTCTTTAGAAAAAAGGCAAAAATCCGGATAGGATGATTGCGGACCAACAGCACCTACCTCGGTACCGTGTTGGTCCAATATTCTATGATCGCTACATTGGTCACCTACAACAATGTATTTGTTATCATTGGAAAGCGTTGCATTCTCCATATCAATATATGGCTCCCATTCATCATCCTCTGGGTCAGGTAAAGGGTGAATCATTTTCTCAGTATTTTGAGTGATGATAAAAATACCTTCAGAAGTTACCATAAGTACTTTTTTACCGTCATTGAACGGAATCAATTCCTTTATTCCCAGATTCTTTGCGGTTTCTAGCTCAAATGTTTCAATAATATTGCCTTCCCAACCTTGGGTGGTTACAATGGTATTATTCGTTACAATGGCAAATACATTATTACGCTTAGATTTACCAATGGCGCCTATAGTACTTTCTAATGCAATGACCTGGTCACCTTTTAGAAGATATGCTTGTCTTTTCTGATAAGCGGTACCCACCATGAACACAATTTTTTGATCATCTATAAAAAATAGTTGCTGTATGCTTTGTGATTTCTCTTTCATGAACTGCACCATTGGAGAATGAGCAGGTGGAAAATCATTTCTAAAGGCATTAACAGTATTGTTATTATTGGCTTCTTTTAATAGTTGAAAAACAGCTTCTGCCAAGTGATCTCTTTTATCTTCGGGCTCTTTACCTTTCCAATTTTCCCATCCGTTGGTTTCACCAAATTCAACCATTTTATTCACTTCAGAAGCATATTTACTTCCTTTAGAATTCCATTCTTTTTTGATCTCGTCAATATTCATTCCTGATTTTTTTAATTTATTAAGTATGGATCGGATCATGTTTATCATCTAATTAAAAAGAATAGCTGTGTTGTTATTGATACTAAATTTAGCAGCATCAATTAGTGATGCGCATACTAAAATTTCAATCCAGAAATCGCCATTTTCCTGTATTATTTCATTTAACTGTTGAACATTCATAATATCATTGTTGTCATCTAATTCAATACCCAAATACTTAGTGAGACCTTTTAGTTCTTCGAGCAAGCTGTAAGATGAACCGATCATGGCACCGGGTACACGAGCTTCTTCGATATCAAAAAGCACTTCTGGCATTTTTACGGGAAGATAAAAACCCTCGGCATCTGAATGGGTCAGCAAGTGACTTTCCATATACGAATAGTGATTTTCTAAAACTGAATCTACACTAGGATCTTCATTTGGAGAAAAAGGCTTAGGCTTCCAATTCTCGTCGTCTTCATTTTCCCAAGCATGTGCTAGAAATCGTCTTAAATGGTGCAAAAAACTATAAGGAAAACCGCCAAATTGTAACGGTTCATTTTCCATCTCCTCAGGTTCATTATGCGGTTCTAAATTATTTGTAGCAAGAACAACATTAATATTTTGAAAGATTTTTTTATAAGCATTGTAGGCTTCAGGCTCACTACCTTTAAACTCTGCCAACATTCCGCTTGTAATTTCTAAACCCATAATTTTTCTGTTATAATAGGTATCAAATGTATACATAGCATGGTTTTCATATATCCCTGAAACCAATGAATTCTTTATTTCCTAGATTTATATTGTTACTATGTACGATTCCCTTTAAATGAAAAAAACACGCTAATTATGCGTACTTTTTTGATTATTGTTATTTACACGACCAATCAAATCCACTCGGCATCAACGCCAAGAATAATCAGTTCGTCACATATATGCTCTTTTGCATAGCATAACGTAGCTTTCTTTAGATTGGGAAAGTGTTTAATATCATCGCTACGTTCAATATCCCAAAATTCAACCGCACCACCGGAGAAAGGGGAAAGGTTCATATAAATATCATTGCCCCCATCTTGATAAATTTCGGTAATCTCGGGTGCCAAACGTTTTGGTATGGGTAATTTTTTAAAGTATTGGGTTACTTCATCTATGGGGTCATAACCTTCTTCATCAATATCTATTTCACGATCCTTATACCAATCTGCAAACTCGTACAAATCGAATTTTGGTTTCAATAATCCCTTTATATACATCAACTCTTCTATGATGGAAAGCTTGAATCCGAAATCGGCAAACTCTATTTCCTCCTCATCAATTGGCTTAATGGTGTATTTGTCTGCCGGTATTCCTTCTCCACGAACATAAGGTTTGTGCGCACTAACTTCAATAGCTCTTACAAGTTCATTTTTTACACTGAACCACGCACTTAATCCGTTTTGCACCAAAGCACCAGAATCATCGCCCTTAAATGTCTTTACACGTTCGCTTTCATGGGTTTTGTAATACTCACGGATATCTTCACCGTTATAATTAAATGTTCCAGTAAAGATTGTTTTAGGACTAAAATCATAGGTTGAAATTTCAAATTCAAACCCTAAGGATTTTACTAGTTTACCATTAGATGTATAGGCGATAATCCCTAAATCATCCCAAACAAAAAGTATGTTATTCTTTCCTTTATGCTCTCTACATTCTGGGGTAATAATCTCCTTTAATGTTCCTATTGAAACAGGAAATTGTACTGCAACGGAATTGATTGTAAAACTATCCGAAGAAAATTCTATATTGACCATAAGCTATTTATATATTAGATTATAAAGGTTTTTGGGTTCTTACAAGCTCTTTAAAAGATTTAGAAAGTAAAGCTACCTCGCCACCATCATGGTAATATGCCCAAACCGTAAATTTACATTCTGGATCTAAATATAGGTAATCTCCATTCTCCTCACCTATAACAAAACCTTTAGCTACACGTGCCAATTTTACGGAACGAAAATGTGCTGAAGGCGCAGTGAACTCCATCCCCGCTTCTTCTTGAACCGTGGTGTATAATTTTAAACATTCATAGTTGGCAGCTTTATCAACGCCACTCATTTCCCATCTTTTCAAAAGGGCTACTTTACCCATTAGGTTCCATGTACGTTTATCCCACCTGCTGCTATTTTTCAATAAAACACCCGTAGGATTATCCCGTAGAAAATGAATATAGTCTACCGGCAAATCTTGCTTAAAACTTTCGCTCCATTCCAATTTCATAATTGCTGGTGAATTGTTTTAATAGGATGTTTAAAATGAACTACAAAAATGATGCTTCAACTTTAAAATTTGCTAACCGTTTTCAGTGATATTGCTGCCCAAATATGCCGAATTACAAGGTAAACGTTCTTTTCTAAAAATTAAAATCACCCTTTTCGGGGATAGCCTCCCCATTAATCTCAGGTACCTTAGCAGCACCAATAAATAGGTTGAAATGAGAAATAAGATTGCGTTTTCAGACCATGTAGAACAAATGAAATGGGAGGATTTTCATTTTGATATAATGACCGTAAACACCCTGCCACAGATAGAAGACCCTGAAGATATTGATAACAGTTTTACCTTTTGCGATGCCCTATTAGATGCATTCAAAGTAGCAACGAACAAAGAAGTACTTAAGCTACTTTTTATTAGTCCAGATGATATATCCAATTCCAAATTCAACGGTATCGCATATTTAGAAAGTAAAGAAGTTTTTACTGCCGAAATAAAAAGCACACCGTTGTTTAAAGAATGGTTTACTATTATAGATGAAAGAACACGTAAAAAAGAAACCAACGCTGCAAAGGTGTATTTTTTTGGCGCCAATTCTTTTAGCAGTCAGCCTATTTCCAATTTTAAGGACAATCAGGTATTTGAAAAGTCCGGTTTATTTATTTCGGACCATATCCCCAATGCATTTATCGCTGAAAAACTGGCAAAAGAAAAAGCGGATTTTATAGCGCCGTATATTCAGTTGGAAGCTAAAAGCAATTTTCAAAAAGTGGTGCAGCATTTTGTGCAATTGGTACATGCCAAAGGTCTCGTAATTATTCCACCAAAGAACAATGATGCAATTTATGAGGAGTTTGAGGCTGAAGCGGGATATCCATTTCCGAATATCATCAAAGAATTTTTAACCCTACATAACGGCGTACAGAACTCAGCGATTATGGGTGCCGAGAAAATCTTACAGGAATGGAAAGATTGGTACAGAATTTATAATGATTGGACACAAGAGGAACTGCTAGACACCTATAGTACCAACGAAGGTAAAACCCTGCTAATGTACACTACACCGTATTGGATTCCGTTTTTCGATTTGCAAAACGGAAATTTTCTGGCATTTGATTTTGCACCAAATACCAAGGGTTCAGCGGGTCAAATTATACGTTTTGGTGCCGACCAAGAAATTGGCTACATACAAGCTGATCGCTTGGATTTATTTTTAGAAAGCTTGATGGATGCTGACGGTGACATTCAAGATTATGAATGGTTCAGCAGTGAATAATTCATGGTTAAACTACCAACTAAATCCATTTAAAACGTATTAGACATCTAGGTACATGTTAGAAATTTTCAAGAATAAAATACTCCCAAAGTTAGAAACAACACAGCTATCGGCACCCGCTGCAAAAGCTTTGTTACACGTTTTAGAACTACAGGATTGCCAAGACACCAAGGTATTAGAGCAAGTAAAAAACAACTTAGGCAACTTAAATAATGAAGCCGTGTTTACCGAGGAACTAGCACAACAAATTTACTACCATCCAGAAGTTTATGCCAATGAAGAAGAAGGCATAGCATTCATAATCTCATGGCTGCCACTCTTGGAAAACGGATTTTATCCTGACAAAAAAAGCAGTGAAAAACTAATTGAGTTTCTTTATTTCAGTCTAGGCTATCTTCAAAGCGAGGCGATTTCAGAAAAAGAACGTATACAAATTTTCAGCGTTTTAAAAGCACTGGTACAAAGCGAATCTAACGCTTCACTAACCGTTGCCCATTTTTTGATTCGGAGGGTATTTGATATTCGAGATTGTGTGAATTCAGATTTTATCATTCAAAACTGCATAACACATCAAATTCTTTCGGGAAACTATTACGTTCTTAATTCCGACAATGGTTTTACAAAAAATTCATTCAGCATAGACAATGAATTTGTTCATCATTTTTTTAAAGGCGATTGGCATAAGTTCGTAAACGCTCTTCACCTAATTTTACCCGTAGGTAAAGTTTACCAACCAAATGCATTTAATATCATAACCGCTTGGTTAAGTACCGACTTAGCCGAGTTTTATCAAGAGCATACGGATCTGGTATTTGCAGCCCATACGGCGCTAAATGAGCGTTTCTTATTTATGGAAGAAGAAGGTACAGCCTTGTTGAACCTGCAAACCAAAGACGGTATTTTTCCGCTAATTTCCGCATTAGGTACAAAGGAATGGGATGCTGGCGATGTGCTCCTTTTTAATAACCGAGATAAAAATATTCCACAAAATCAACTAGACCAATGCTACCTCAGATTTTTAGATTGGCTAAAAGCAGAAAGCGGAAGTAATTTTTACACCGAAGCCTTTCAAGCATTTGGCAAACATATTTTAACGGTAGAAAGCTCCACAGTTCTTCCCGTAGCATATATCTTGTTTTGGTTTGAAAAATGTAATCCAAAATCAGGTATTCCAGATCAAATTGAGCCATACAACAGCCTATTTTCAAGATTTCTAAGTACTGGTTCAACCGGTAAACTACCGGTAGTTAGGTTAGGTAATGAAGATGTTGAGCTAAAAGGAGAATATCTTATAGAAGAAATATTTCAAATTAAAAACAACCGGACTGAATGGATTTCAGACCTGGAGTCATCAAACCTATCTGATCCTCTAAATCAGTTTTTGATCCTAACCTTTTATGATGCTCGCGAAAAGCTGGCTACCCTTTTCGATTTAGACAACCAAAAAGTGCTATTCGCTTATCTTGAAAAAATGGCATATTCCGCTAAACAAGCGGATGATAAAGTTAAAAAAGAATGCCTACCCCTAGTCGTTAAAACGTTAACGGCACTATTTGCAGAAACCAACGATTTTAAACTAGTCAATAAAATTTGGGCATTAAAAAATATTGACCCCAGTGTACTAGACCTTTGTAATGATTATGCACAATTACAGTATGTAAATGAAAGTCGCCCTTTGTTTTTGGGGCTTCTGCAAAGCTGGTATAATTTCTTAAGCGATTATTATTATAGTTTGGGTACCGAATCGGTTTGGATTCCGCATATGCTAAATACACAAGGTAGACGCAGTGCCGCCTACCTCAACGAACTTGATGAAAATGTCAGCCACTTTTTAAACCGGGCTTTAGTGCATCTTTTTGATTTCCATAAAAAAAGCAAACAGAAAGCTGAATCCAACCAATTATTTCAATCCATCCAAACGGATATTGAAAACTACCTAGAGGACTTTCTTAAAGAATTAATGGAACACAACCTGGCAAAAGAAACGGCAGAAAATATGTATATCTACAGTAAAGCACACTTTGCACATCGCAAAAAATTACAGGAGTCCATTCAAAAACACCATGATTACTATAAAGTGGAAGAACCAAAATCTGAGAAAGCAATTCTTGTTGAGCAGTTACAAAAGTCACAGATTAATAGTTCAGAAATGACCTTTGACCCAAAATATGCCAGTGCGGTCTTACACAACCTAGAAAATTATAAAACCGAAGGAACCTGTGACAGCAAACTCCTTGAAGTATTGGATAAGAACATAATAGAATTTAAAACTTGGTTATCGGAAACATCTACTACTGAAGCCAAATTTATTCAAGCTCTTTACATGACCTTGCTTGATAAAAACCTAGCTCCTGAAACCCCTTTAGAAACGTACGGAAACCTGTGTAGAAACCTGTTCGTGAAATTAGCAAAAGACAGTAAAATGGCAAGCTCCTATCAAATGGGACTCGCGGCAATGGCAAATTCCGGAGCTTATCCAGAAAACTTAACAACTGCATTGTTGCAGGTGGTTAACCTCTTAAAAGTTTAAAAAATGACAGCAGAAATTACACCCAAAATTCAAGATCAGCTCAACTTATCTGCTTTGGTTTTAATGAACAATTATAAAAAAGCGGATTTAAATAGTTGGTACGGATTTGATATTGAAGACCACTTGCAATTGAAAAATGTAGAGCGTATTGCCAAGCTACATGGCATACAATCTGGCGTTCATCTACGCAACAGTTTACACCGTTACGAAACTGGCGCTATGGCATCAAACCCTTTTGAAAAATTGGCATCTGAATTTCGCAATTATACCACCAACACTTATGAAACAAAGTATAATGCACAGAAAAACCCCATGACCAAGAATGTTTACAAACTAGTTTGGCGCTACCGTTTTAGCCTTAAAAATGAAAAACTGCAGGGCTATGATTTTGCGTATTACATTTTTCTCATGCGTATAGGCGGTGCCTTAGGTTTTATAAAACCCGAGGAAATAGCCATGCGTTTAGAAGACGTAAATACAAGATTAAAAAAAACGTTCTCCAGTTGGGGCGAATTTCACCGCAATGTGTGTATTGGCGATGAATTTATAAGAGGAGCCGCAGAGCCGGACATCAGTAAATACCCCGGCACGGAAACCCTTTGGGAATGCTATCAAAGATTACATATTCACCAAGCGAACAGCTTTAAAGAATGGAACAAATGAGCTTAACAAGAAAAGAAGTCTTAGCACATATTGAACAAGCTTACGCCCTGTTGAACGCAAAAAAGTTCGCTGAGCTAAATCCGCTTATTACCATTATACAAGATAATTTAAATGTTTTGGGCTACACCTATCCGTCGGATAATGCTCGTTACTACCGCTTTTTTATGTTGTATATAGGTGCTTTTGAACAGGTAAATATGGAAGTCATGCATTCATATGTAGAAGCACTTGAAGAAGTGGGACAAGTTTTGGCATCAGACTATGAATACATTTGTAGTTATTACAAAGCTTGTCCCGAGTTGGTTTATGAAAAAGCTCTACAAGCGTATCCGTATAACGAAACACTGCACATACACTACGCCTTGAAATTACAGGTAGAAAAAAGGTACACGGAAGCAATTGCCATATTAAAATACGTTTTAGAATGTTACCCTGCCACAACCGAAGCACGATTCTTACTTTGGGAAATTCAATCGGCACAGTTAAAGGACCAAGTAAAATCTACCGAGGAAGCCGACTGTTACCAGCTGTTGGAATTAGCCTCTGCGACTCACAATCTTGATGTTTTAAAAGGTCTTCAATTAGATACGCGTTTAGACAAGAAAACCAAATTACTCACCTTTATTCAAGTTGCAATTTGGGAGCTACGATCGGCAGAAGTCATTGAACTATGGAAGAAAGAGTGGAAAACGCTAGATCTAACCGATCTAAGTCGTTATGTATTGGCAGATTACGCCAAAGCTTTTATGATGTACGATCTTGTTCCACAAATATTAAAGGCACCGCAAAATCCAGATTTTCCAGATGCTGATTTTACCAATTTTACGGAATACAAAGCCTTTATACAGGCATTTACGAATGCAGGATGGCAACTGGTACAACATCATTATTTATTGCTTGGAAATGCCGCCTATTTTCATTCTAAAAATGGGAATGCAGTAAAAATTTGTCTAAAAAACGGATTGGCCCTAAACGATAAAAATCCGTTGTTGTTAAATCTAAAGGCAATGTTCCTTAAAAGCGAAGGCAGCTATCAAGAAGCTGGGGCTACCTACCATGAGGCGTTTAGAAACGGGCTCACCATGGATAATTATTTGCAATATTTAATTGAACTGAACAACAGAATTGAAAGTTACCAAGGTGTTTTAGACACGGTAAAGCAATTTCACATAAGACATACGCCTACATTAAAATCCATGTTCTTTAAGGCAAGGGCTTTGTTTAAATTCCACCGAGATGATGAAGCATTGGCAGTACTGAACGAAGCGCTTCAAGATTTTCCGTTACACTCCCGATCCTACGCACCGTGGATGTACCACTATCGTATGATCATCAATAAAAGAAAACGGAACTATACCCAATATTTTTTAGACCAACAAGCTGAAATTAATTACTACGTTGATGGAGATGACGACTATTTTGATACTACCAACCTTGCCGTTGAAACCATTTTTGAACAGGGTGAATACGAAGAATGTTATAAATATGCCATTTACAATCACGAACAGGGGAAACTAACAGAAGAATTATATCCCATTTTTCAATGGATTTGTTTTTACGATTTTCTACTTGAGAAACCAGATGATTTGCAAGACCCAACGGAAGCAAACATCAACAAACAACCAGAAAAATTTGAAGATTTCAGAAACAATGGTTTGATTTACTGGATGCTGGACGACCATACGGCTGCTGCGGAATCGTTAATGGTAGCGGCATCAAAATCGGTTAATAAAGCTATCTATCTAAAACTAGCATTAACATGTGCAAAAGAAGGCTTTAAAAATTCGCTTAGCCTCACCATTTGTGAAACCATAAGAAAAGAAGTTCCAGAAGCTCGTGAATTTAAAACAGATTATACGTACGCCCAGATTTTAAATGATGAACACCGCCATGAAGAAGCTTACAAAGCCCTATTAGATGTTTTAAAAAGTTATCCGGAACGTTCGTTTTTTGAATTCCCAAAAGATTACAATTTCCTTTTGCATATTCTAAAAAACAATGTCAAAGCCATGGCAAACATGAGTGCCTATAATAAATATATATCCATGCTTTTAAGTAGGGATACTCCTATAGAAAATCAACTTAGGGAGCAGCAAGAATTGGTAAAATCACAAAGCGAAGAAGACCTTTTCTTACAGCATAACCTTATGGAAAATTTAGCACGCTTTAATTTTGAACTGTACCCAGAAGAACAAGAAGAATTAAAGGAAATGAAAATGCGCATTAAGGCTGCCCATTTCGCTTAAAGGTGGTAATTTTGCCCATTCTTAAATGAAGCTACGCACACTACATAAAATCTTTATCGTCTTCCTATTTTTAGGGGTTTACGCGAATATTTGGTCGCAAAAATCAGAAGCAAACCCGCTAATGGACTCGCTTTCATACGTTTATCAAAAAAACGTGTATTCACAACCTGTTTTAGCCAAGGAAGCTGCGCAAAAATGGTTGGAAGAAAGTGAAAAACAAGGCTTAAAAATCCATACCATTAGAGCGCATTATGCACTTGCGAATCTAGGAAATATTTCGGGCGATTATAAAAGTGCAGTGAACGAAACTCAAAAAACCATTGCCCTTCTTAAAGAGCTCAACATGGAAAATGGTTTGGCGGCCAGCTATAATATTTTGGCATTGGGCTATAAAAACCTTGGCAACTACCCAAAGGCAATGGAAAGCTTTTTGGAGTGTTTACGGTATGCAGAAAAAATGGATGACACCCAGCAAGAAGCCAATGCCTACCAAAACATAGCTACCTTATATGTTTTACAAGAAGAGTATAAAAAGGCAACCGAAAATTTAGACCGTGCTGCGAATCTATATCGTGCTTTAGGTGATGATGATGGTGTTCTGGTTACTTTATTCAATTTCGCAAGTATTTTAAAAGAACAAGGTAAATATGATGAGGCTCGCGAACACTTTAAAACAGTGTTAGAATATCGTGAGAAAGAAGGAAACAAAGCAGTAATAGCATATATCAACATGAATCTTTCCCAAATGTTGGTGAAAGAAGAAAAATATGATGAAGCCGTAATTTCCTTAAAGAAAACCTTGTCCCTTTTAAAGGAAGTTGAGTTTACGTCTGATATGGTAATCATTTTAAACGACCTTGGCTTGTGCGAAAGCAAACTAGGACATACCAAAAAAGCCATCTCCTATTTTGAGCAAGCGCTGCAAATGGGTGAAGAACAAGCTATAAAACAATATAAATCTGACATCTTTAAAAACCTTTCCCAACTTTACCAAGATGAAGGCGATTATAAAAAAGCCCTGGCATTTTATGAAAAAGGTGTGAGTACATTATCACAGCAGAATTCTCTTGATAAAGAAAAATATGTTGCTGAACTACAAGAGCGGTATGAAACGCAACTAAAAGAAACCAGGATCAACCTTCTTGAAAAAGAACAAAAACTGGGCGAAGCAGAACTGCAAAAAGCAGAACTTACCGCAAAAAGACAACGCCTCATTAGAAACGTATTTATTGCCGGTTTTATCCTGGTTTTATTGTCATTGCTTATTCTGCGTCATCAATACGTTAAACGCTTAAAGGTACAGCAAGAATTAAGCTTACAGCGCGAAGAAAATGCCGATCAGAAAATCAACCAAATGATCAAGGACTATAGATTATCTGCCGTTGAAAGGTATCAACAAGGTCAAGATGAAGAGCGTGCACGTTTGGCTCGTGAAATCCATGACGGTATTGGTAGTGATTTGGCAGGGATTAAAATTGCTTTTGAGCATTATGTGGAAGACCAACAAGAGAAGCCACAGACCAAGCGAATATTAACGGCAATAAATAATGCGTGTACAGATGTTCGCGGACTGTCCCATCAATTACATCCACCGGCTTTTGCCGCACTGGGGTTTACCAATTTTTTGGGTGATTTTATTGACCAAATCTCCGCAAGTGATACTATAGATTTTCAAACCTTCTTTTACCCGGAAGAAGATATCAACAAACTGCCAGATGCCCTTCTTGCAGATGTGTACCGCGTTGTACAAGAATTGGTCAACAATATTCTAAAACATGCCGAAGCCACCAATGCGGAAGTACAGCTTACCAAGCATTATGACCATTTGAACATTGTGGTCAATGATAATGGCAAAGGCTTTCAAGAACATAAAAAACAAGGAATAGGTCTACGAAATATTAAGGAGCGCCTTTCTAAAATGAAAGGTACTTTAGATATAGACAGTAGCGCCAGTAGCGGAACATCTATCACCATAGATATTCCATTAAAACAGACCATGTGAAGAAAATTAACATCATAATAGCGGACGATCACTTAATGTTTCTTGAAGGAATCAACACCATTTTAGGTGACATGCCAGAAATTGGAGAAGTTCATCTTGCCACAGAAGGAAAACAGGTGGTACGGCTGTTGAACCAGTTTGACATCGGCTTGATCATCAGTGACATCAATATGCCAAAAATGGACGGTATGGAGTTGTTGACCGAGATAAAAAAGAAGCACGGTACCGTAAAAATTATCATGCTGAGCATGTTAGACAATCATAGAACGGTACATAAGGTCATTCAAAAAGGTGCAGATGGTTTTGTGCCCAAATTTACCAGCAAAGAAGAACTGCAGAAAGCGGTACGTACCGTTTTAGATGGCGAACAATACTTTTCTGAAATTATTAAGCAACGCTATATGGAAAGTATTTTTGAGCGAAAAAAGTACAAGAATATTGAACTTTCTCCCAGAGAGAAAGAAGTATTGTCCCTGTTGGCAGACGAGCTGACATCGAAAGAAATATCGGAAAAACTATTTATTTCGGTTAATACCGTGGAAACCCACAGAAAGAATATCCTGTTAAAAACTGGCTCAAAAACCACAACAGGAGCTGTAAAATATGCTATAGAATCTGGCTTGTTCGATTAAGACTAGAGCATTATTACATCTGAATACCCTCGGCTTCCACTTTTAATTTGATAAGAGCTAAGGTCTCATCATAGGAGATATTATCATTTTCTTGACTTACCATTTCACCAAAATACAAATGCCCCGTTTGTATATCGTAGTACGTAATATACAGCCCCGTTAAGGGGTTTTGCCATTTCTCATTTTTATCATTGTCTATGGTTTTATCTTTTAGGTATTGCACCCAAGCAATTTTTGACAAACTAGATTTATCTAAAATGATTTTGCGGTAATTATCGTCTATTTCATAATTAGGATACGAGGCATCCAAATCGGTCTGAATACGTTGTTTTATGTCCTTTTCTATGGTAACAAAATTGTTCATAGTAGCAGAAAGCATAAACATCTGCGGGTGCCATTGATTTTCAATATTCTCTAGCGGAATGTCAATAAACCCCTCAGGATGGGCTTTCGTCTTAATGAACAAAGACATGGTATATGGAATATCCAACTCCTCATAAACACTGTTCAGCCTAGCAACAAACCTTTTAATTACATCATGTAAAGCAGCCGTTTCTATTTCCCCCGGAACAAAAATCTCAAACCTATCGTTCTCAAATTTTATTTCAGGTATATCATTTACAAAATCGGCTTTTACGTTTTGTCGTGTTTCATAGCGCTTGCGTTCTCTTTCGTAAAGGTCCGCAATTTTCAAGTTTTCCGTTCCATAATACGATAAGGTATCGTTCTCCAATAGCTCTTTTGGATTCACATGGCAGTAGAATTCAATTTCAGGTATTTCTTTATGAAAAATAACTACGGTAAACATGTTCGGGTTCATGGTAGCGGCATTAAAGAACCTATTCAGTTCCCTAAAACCTAACTCGCCCTTGTGTTCTTTCTCTAAGTAATGTTCCAAATTCTGAGCAGCTTTATTGTTTGAAATCCCACCCATAAAACGGGAAAAATTGCTTACAAAAATGAAAAACAGCACTAGCAAAACGCCTATAACAATCAATGTTTTCATACCTGAAATTTTATAAAGTGAAGTTACCATGATTGCCTTGTAAGCACCTCACGGAATTCCGTGAGTTTTACATTTCACTTAAATGGGGTGCTTAGAAACTAACGTGCCAAAATACCTTTGAAGTATTCAAAATTACATCTAAAAAACAATCATAATGGGATTACAGGAAAAAAGAGCCGCAAAAGCAATTGAAGAACAATATGTAGGGGATTACCAAAAAGAAATAAATGAAATAGTAGGTAAAGAATTACCTATTAACATTAATTGGGACACCTTTGAAATGGATTATATAAAATTTGTACCAAGTGTATGTTTACAACGTGTTACAGATGCCTTTAAAGAAGTATGTTCAGATGATTTAGGTAAAGAAGCCATTGCAGAAAGCATTAATAGCATTGAAGTATTCTGTATTGCCAATGACGGTGCAGAAGACAAAAAAGAATTGAAAATAGCAGATGGTGTATTCTCACTAACTGCATGTTGGGGAGGTCACCACAGCGGGTATTTCTCTGATTTGGTTATAAGAGAATTCTTAGAGAACAATCTTTAAGAGTATTGGTCTATAAAGACTATGTTGTTACAAAAAAAGGAAAGCCAAGTTGGCTTTCCTTTTTTGTTTTCATCAATCTTATTTTAAGCTTATAAACACTTCTCTATACGATCCTGCAGTACCGTTTTTGACGCCACACTCTTTAATCCCTTAGAAAAGTTTAAGCATACAGTAAGCATATTGTTTTGTAGGTTTACTGTATTTTCCTCTCCCAAGTGAAACGAGAGCTCTTTTACAGCGTTTACAAATGCTTCTTTGGCTAAATCGTCCGCGGCTATTGCTGCTAATGTTTCTTGCAATAGCACTATTGTTTTCTTTGCATAGTACTTTTCAAGATCTTCTGGTTTTTCTGCATAGTCATAATTAATGACAATTGCCTTACCCAACATTTTCTCGACCGATTGTTCTACATCCCTTATTTCCTTTTTAAGTTGAAGTACGGTTGGTACATCTTCTGCATTTGGCGTAAAAGGAATGTTACCATCTGAAAATTGATATAGGTAATTTTCAATATTCCCTAGCGAGATGGAAGCAATTGAATGCAACTCTACATATTGTAAATCTGGTTTATGGTCATACCAATTCCCCAATAAAACAATACTTTTTTCCGTATCATAATTAATGAAGTACCCAGAGACATTACCTCTACTGGTACCAATAGACACGTTAGGCATTTGGGGTTTTTCTTTATTTCGTTCTTCGTCCGCTATTCCTTGAAGGGTTTTGAGTACCTGGGAAATTTCTAGTACAGGTAGCTGCAGCATTGTCTTAAAATCCATAGTTCTGTTTTAATTTAAGACAGTAAAGATGGAACGTATAGCGCTGAAATTAGTACCCATTTTCAGTGATATTGCATCTTCAATAAAAGTTAATGCATATTGGTATTTCATTTTAGGTGAAGCGCTTTATTTATTCACCTAAAACGCTAATCCAAAACTTGATTAATTGCCGTCATTCTTTTTAGAAGAATAGGCACGAACAAAGCGAATTTAGCATTGAATTCTTCTTGCGATGCAGCCGTGTTTATGGTTTTCACCATACTGCCCCAACTGTTGAACAGAGCTTCTTCGGCATTTTCACCATCGGTGTCCATATTCATGGCTTTTACCAGTTTAAAATTCTCATCATCATTATAAAAACCGGTGGTCTTCACCTTTTCAAAAATGTTCTCAAGGATGCTTTGCGTAGCTAGAAGTTCGGTTACGCCAAGTGTTGCTTCTTGTGATGTTTTGATAGCTTCAAAAACGTCTATCATTAAATTCTGTACCTCATCATTGATACTCTCGTCTAAATATGTCAAAATCGTATGTGTTTTAGTTGTTTGTTTGTGTTCTATAATGGTTTTTTTACGCTGATATTTAAAGTAACTACCAATAGGTACCCACCAAAAATGTCATTCGAATAAAGGCAATGACACTTTCGTTGCTGAGTGCTATTGGTGCTTTTAAATCGGTTACCTCATCATCATCTATGAATACAACAAAGAGTCCGTCTTTAAAAGCAAGCAAAACATTATCAATTGCTTTTTGCTCATCGGCGAGGTCCTTATTTGCCAAATCGCCAAAATCTACTTTACCGCTTTGTGCCTGATCCTGAATTTCTGTGGGACTTAAAAAACCGACCACATTGACTTCCATTCGCTTTTTGTTGAAAGCCGCCACTTGGTTTTTTACGCAACCTATTAAAAGTTCTCCAAGATTCTTTGGAGTTTCCACTAAGGTGAAAGGCACTTGCTTTACCTTTTTCTTACCGAGTCTTTTTAGCTGTAATGTAATTTCCATTGATCTCTGTTTTGTTTAGCGTTAGGGATTGTCGTGGAAAGCCCACAGTGCGATAGCACGCGGACTTGCAACAAAAGCCCGACCCCACCTAAGTGGGGTAACGCCATTATTCTTGTTATTTAGCTATTTATCTGCGCCAAAATTGTTGGATCTTGTATTTTATTATCCTCTGATAGTAACTTCATTTTTGAAATGATCTCGGCAGATTTTGGGTCGTCATCCACAAAGGGTAAAAACATACGCCCCCTGTGCTGACTGTGCACTGGAATAATGGATAACGACAAGCCTTTTTTGCTTACTTGACCGCTACCTAAATGTATACTGTACTCGCCCAACGTGCCCTGTATAAATATGTGACGCTCTTTAACCGTTATATTGCTCAGCTTAAACAATTTTGCCGACTCTTCTGCCAAGGCAGCACGCATTTGCATGGTACTGTGGCTTGCTTCTGGATCTACACCACCAACATGTGCTACACTTACCACAAGATCCATATCTCTCATAATCTCACTAAAAACCACAGCCGGAATTTCTGTTAGCGGAATACGCTCATGCGTTTCAATGGAGTGGAAACAAACTTCTTCTAGCGTTGGTGCCTCTACATCTGACGGGGAATACCAGTCTGCCATAGCATACATGGTAGCAATGAAACCGCGTTTATGATATACTTTCTGTAAGCCTTCTTCCCTACTCACCGTCCAACCGCGACCCCTTAAAAGTGCTACGGTTTGCTTGGGCTGAATTTGATGTCC
Source organism: Maribacter sp. 1_2014MBL_MicDiv (assembly GCF_001865655.1). Classification (NCBI taxonomy): domain Bacteria; kingdom Pseudomonadati; phylum Bacteroidota; class Flavobacteriia; order Flavobacteriales; family Flavobacteriaceae; genus Maribacter; species Maribacter sp. 1_2014MBL_MicDiv. The sequence continues at coordinate 2,927,383 of NZ_CP011318.1, read as the reverse complement.
TTGGTAACGCTCAGACCTATTGCTGTGCTCGCGCTCATCTTCAGTAAGTAGATACAATTCTCTAAATACCTGCTTAAAAGGCTGTACCAAACGCTCTGCAAAAAGGTGTTTCTGATATACATCCCATTCTACCGCTGTATATAAATGCGATGCATGGGCAATGACCAACTCATCTTCTTCTTGCAATTGATGGGTTTTTCCGGAAACGTCGGTAAGGCTACCATCGGTATAGAAACCGGAGATTTCCTTATTTGGAGCGAACAGTACCAATTTGCTCAACATCACCTTCACGATAGGATGCTGCATCATTTTATGAATCTCCAAAGCGGTAAACTTATCTTCATTTACCATAGCATTCTCTAGCGACAAACGTGTTCTACTATATTGCCTTGAGAGGTAGGTTTTATTCTCTTTTAATGCGATTACCTGCTTGTCTTTTCGCAACTTGGCCGGTATGGATTTTAAAGATTTATCACCTTTTGCAACTATAATTTCGGCTTTTCCAAGATCATTGATGACCAGAGTAATTTGGGTATCATCAATAGACAACACCGCATTTTCCATTATAGTCCGGGTTGCCTTTGCCTCCATTGCCCAACCAAAACGTACGCGATCTAGATAACCCGCATTCCTTGACAAATTATCTAGTGCAATTTCTACTGCTGCCTTTTCACTTTCTTGGCGCTGAGCCCCAAACTGCTTGCTTTCCTTTAAAAAATCTTGCAACAGGTTATAACGCTTCAACAAATCTTTTTCAGGTACGGTTTTGCTCAACGGAATCAACCCTAAGGCACGTACATAATCTTTATCTCGCTTATCTTTTATCTTCTTTAATGTCTCGGTAATTTTCACCTCGCCCAACATTACGCTGGAGTATAATTTTACCAGTCTGTGCGCATTACCATCTGTAATATATTTAGCGGCATCATGCAAAATTTTCCAGTTGGCTTTACTCAAACTGCCATATACTTTATTGAACCAATCTATATCAATGGCACCCAACGAAAAGTCCGATTTTGGAATATTGGAATACCTTGAAATAATGGTTTCTTTCTCGCTACTCATATAATCAGATGCGTGCGCCTGAAACCACCAAACGGCATCTTCCAGTTTTTCCAATCCTAGATATTCACCAATAACACCTGACCACTGGGTAGCGTAGCACGCCACTTCTATTAGTCGTTTTTTAGATATTTTATGCTCGTCTGCAAGTGCTACAAAATCAGCATAACTTTCGGTTTCCTTAAATGTCGTCTTCTTTAAAATAGCGCTGAAAAGTGATTTTTTACTATTACCATAATAGCTATAACCACGCTCAAAGGTATCTTTACCCAAACGCTGCAACACTTTAAAAACATAGTCTACCCCTTCAACGGTATTAATGGAAAAAATATACTCCGTTGCCGGTGTCACCAAATCTCCCCGTTCCAGCTCAGTTTCCAACAGGTTCGTTTTTAAGGGTAAAAACACATGTTTAGGAACCAAATTTTCAGTTAGCGTACCTCTGCGAATTCTATAATTATAGCCACCATCTATAATGGTCATTAGATCATTGGAATACAGTGCTTGGAAAAGTAGGTCGTCATCATTTATAAATCCTGCTTTATAGAGCCTTAAGGTTACTTCTACATCTGGAAAATTAAGGTTGCCAGAATTTCGTTTTTCCCTGGTAATTTCCTGTATATCCGTAACCGTATCAGGATGTCCAAAATCCTGTGCCACCAAGTACATTTGAATGTCCCAGAATCTTTTTAAATCTTCATTACTTAATAAATTAATCTCGCCAACACTTAGATCACCTGCATACGATGTAATAATATTTGCCCAGTTAGCGGTTATAGAATGATGGTACCCACTTAATTGAAATTTATAATTTTGCAACCTTTTGGGAAATGAAGCCACCATGTCTTCAAAAACATCTAGCTTATAGGAAACAATGGTTTCCCTATCCGCATATACTATGAACAAGCGCCTGATTATAGTAATGTACGTTCTTATTTTGGTATAATAGTTTTCTTCGCTATTGATATTTAACCCCGTTAAATCTGGATAAAATTGTTTTATATAAGGTACCAGTTCTTCATACTGTCCAAAAGGATAACTCTTATGGTTTAGAAAACGCAATACGGCACTCATTTCAAAATCGTTCAACTTACTTTGTTCGTACCAGGCTACCCAAACATTGGACAATGGTAAATTATGTAAACGATCCTGTGCCGTGGCATGCTCATCTAGTTTTTTCATATCATGAAGCCCTCGGTTAATAAAGGTGGTGTCGTTCTCACCTTGATAGCCCTCCATCTGATATTCATACGTACCATTTTCAGCAACCAGAGCAATTAATGCATTGACAGTGGTAATTATCTTATCAATGTCAATGATATCCTTAAATTTAAAGTCTGAAGACTGAGAGGTTTTAATACCCAGCTTATCCAAAAAATTAGATTTAACCTCAAAACGAGGCTGTGGCTGGTAAAGAGCACTTAAGTTATTGTAATCTACAGTCCCAAAACCGTTACTGAAATTGTATTCATCCTTATTTTTAACGAACTTATTTAAAAGTACTTGTTCATTTTTGGAGATTTTGGGTCGCTCCTTAAATGTAGCCACCTGAGCTTCTACAAAATCTGGATATCTGTTCTCAGCATCTAAAATGGTTAGTATCTCTAAACCTGCCAATCGTTGATCAATACTTTTTGCGGTAACCAAGTTGCCGGCACTCTGTTTTATGGTATCATTAGGTAAAGACACCAGCAGTTGTATTACGGCGGTACGCATACTTTTGTTCTTCCGTTTCAACAGATCTTCGGCAATCTCCAAATCGGTATCGTATAAATGCATTTTGCGGAAAATGTTGAGTCCCGTTGCCATAACACACTCATTTCTATTGTATACAGCCTTTCTTGCCAACGCCCTGCGCCATGAGTATTGATCATAGTTCAGCTTTACTTTTTTCTCATCTGTCTTATAATGGTGAAATGCATAACTATAATGTATTGGAAAAACTTTACGAATGTAAGTCTCCCTAAATTCTGACGGCAATTCATCTAGATCGTTTGCCATAAGCTCCAGCTGTTGCTCGGTTGCCTCATGCAATAAAAACTGATAGAAATATTGAGAATTAGGGGTAAAACTCCACCAAGAGAAAATCTTGCTTTCATAAGTTTTTCCCTTATCCTCAACTGTTTTTGCGACCTCGAATAATTTGGTAAACGTATCATTATCCAACTGCATTTCCGGTAAGTTTACCGCCATCCAATGATCTAGGGCATAATCTTTACCTAATTCTTGTATAAAATATGCAACCAAAGAATCATTGGTACGATCCGTTTTACTCATAAAGTAAAGCGCTAGAATTTTCTTGTTTCTATCGGCTGAAGAATACACGATATCCAAGGCTTTTGCATTGGCTTTATCAACATCCAAAATACCTATAGCCCATAATGCCACATACACCTCAATATTATCTTTACTTTTCAGAAGTGTGTCTACTTCCTTTAAGTTAAGAATTAAAGAGTGCGCCAGTTCCAAAATACGATTGATGACCGATTTCTTAGGCGCCTCCCAGTTTAACCCAAACCAGGTATTTACCGCCCTTACAACGCTACTGAAACGGGTAAGGTCATTCTCCAACACTACATTGATCATGTATTTTAAAGACTGGAGACCTGCTTCATCCATAGATTCCAGAATGGACTGTCGCAAACCTTCTTGACGTTGAGCAGCCAATAATAGTTTACCCACCATGTCCCAGTGTTTTTCATCTTCCGACAGTAATAAAGCTTTGATAATATCTTGACTTACACCACCAATTTCATCTTCACCTTGTAAAATATCGTTCAACAGCTCATTGAACATATCACCACTATTTTGCAAAACAATAGCGAAAAAAACACTGTTGCCATGTGGATAATATGTGCTGTATTGAAAATGTTCTTGCAAGCTTAATCCACAAAAACCTACACGGCTATTGTATAAAAATTGACTAAAAATAGTTAGCTTATTTTGTAAAATATCTTCACTTGGTTGTGATCTAAAGGCTTTGCGATCATAGCTTCTTTGGTAAGGCATGGTATTGATAAAATCCCACATGGCAGATAAATACGGTGCTTGTACCACGCCAAATAATTGTATACCCAAACGCATACCTTCTTCGGTCAACCAAGGGTTTATGGTCAAGGGATCATCAAACTCGTTAATGAAATCGTTACTATTGTAATATTCATATTTCTCCTTCTTTATACGTCCTAGAATTTGCCCAAGCCTTCTGTAGGGCTGAGAAAATGAACGAAACTCAAAACGATCTACGGCTGGTTTTTGGTGTTGGGCTATATATTTGTGCGCTTTTTGTGCTGGAATCATATGATGCTATTCTTTATGCTTTATATTCTGAAATGATGACATTACGGATTGTATCTACATATTAACTTATGCTGTACAATGTTATTTTACAGTCTCCAATTAATTATGGCAAGGTAGCCGGAAAGTAACTTTTCTTTCTACCGGAATTTGGGGATTTTTCAACCTACAGGATTTTTTTAATCTTCAATATCACTGAATGCAGTGACAAAAACACCAGTGCTTTTGGAAAGCTTTGTACATCTAAAAAATTACGTGTTGTTATGCCGAATACTAACGAAACACCCCTATTCGATTTTTTTGAGATCGATGCTTCTTTTGAAGCTATAAAAAGCCGTACAAACTACCCTGAAGGTTTTTTCTATGAAATTTTTGTGATAGCAAAAACAACGGCGAACAAAGAAATTAGAACGGAATGCACCAATATTATCAAAAAACAGGCACCTGAGTACTTTCAAACGGCATTTAAAAGCCGTAAAAAAATAAGTCAAAAAGGAGGTGTGAAATCGGTTGATTCCAGATTGGTAGCGATGTTGGAATACGGATTACTTTCTGATGAATTAAATCTTTTTAAACTACACTCGTTATTATTCAAAGAACCCGAATTAGGTCTCTTCAATTTCACCAAAAACTTTTTAGACCGTTTGGTAGAACACCCAAGTATACTAGGTAGATTCAACGGAATACAAAAGCTTGAAATATCACTAAAGAATGAGGGCAATTCATACACTACAATTTTAGAAGCACTACCTCATCTCACCTCTTTAGAGGCACTAGAAATACAGGCAGATTTTGAACAATTGCCTAATGAATTAGGCAACCTAACCAACCTAAAGAAAATGAAGCTTACCATGCCATTTTTAAAGGAAGTACCTGCTTCAATAGGTAAATTAAAATCACTGGAAGAATTCACCTTTAAAGGCGATTACTCTTTTGGAGGCGATGATCACAACACCTATTTAAAAGATTTCAATTGGCTTGCTGACCTTAAATTTTTAAAAGAATTAAAGTTGCAAAATGTAGGAGTGGAAGATTTGTCTAAAGTTGTATTTCCATCCACATTAAAAAAGATAAATTTATATGGTTTAGACGAACTAACGGCGTTGCCAAAGGAAATGAAAAACCTACCAAAACTTGAGAAATTCAAGGTAGTTTCTAACCGTTTGGAAACCTTACCATCAGGATTTGAAGCAATGCCAAAGTTGCAGCTGTTTGAACTTATAGCTCCCAAAATAACAACCATTTCTGCAGATTTCTTTTTTGGTTTTGAGTCCAGACCAAATTTGATCACAAAAATTGGCAACCGTAATGTAGACATTGCCCCAATGACCGAGAAATCTAGCCGAAAAGAACTGAATTTAGACACACCCAAACTGCTAAATTATGTATTGGACAATGTGGAGTATTTTCCAGAATTGACAACCATCTTAATTAATTGCGAAGCTCCGGAAAAAAAGCACAAGAATACCTTGGCAGCGTTTAAAAACCTAACCAGCATTACTTATAAACTAGTACCCAACTTAGATTGGATTTTTGATGGGATAAATGAATTGGAAACAATAGAAAGTGTCACCTTGTATAAAAACACTTCTTATGCTACTCCGGTAGGCGAAGCACCTAGCTCGGCTATGGTACCCAAAGCACTTTCTAAAATTGAAAAACTAAAGCAATTCACCGTTCAGTTTGAGAACCATTTGGAATTAAACACAGATGCAATGCCCAAACATACAGAGCAGCTGACCATAAAAGGTTTAAAAGGGATTATTCCTGGAAAAACGAAACGCTCGGCAACTCAGGTAAATGTTGAACATACGCCCGTATCAGACTTAAAAGCATTTTATAATGTGATGGATGCTCAACAGATGGACTTAGGTAAAAACAACTCATATATAGCAGGTGAATCGGGATTCGCGTTTCTTAAAAATCCGCAGAGCATTAAAAAATATGAATATACCGGTCCCGCTAACAATATTGCAGAGCTTTTAAAAGCCTGTCCGAATTTAGAATATCTGTTTGTTGAGTTCCCGGAAGATAAACCAGAATTCTACGAGGGACTTTCTGGATATAAAAACTCAAAATTAAAATCTCTACAACTCAATAATTATAAGGGAGATAGTGCTTCTTTACAATCGGTATTGGAGCAAACTCCAAATCTTGAACATCTAGAGCTAAGGGATTGCACGGGAATTCGTGATTTTCCAAAGGTAAGTCTGAACAAGTTAAAAATACTTGAACTATACAGTTGTGATGTACAAACAACGTCAGGCTTAAATGTGCCCCAAATAAGAGCGTTTAAAGTAAACTTTTGCAATGATTTTGGTTCAGAAGCCATAAAAACGATTACGAAGTGGAAAACACTAAAATACCTTTGGTTAGAACATATATCAAAAGAAATGAAAACCTACCCAACTGCAATTGCCAATCTCACTTTAGACACTCTTTTAATTAACGGCAAATACAGCAAAAGGGAGATACCACATTGGATCGGCACTATGAAATCGCTTCGAGTTTTAGGAATAGAAAGTTTTACACAAAACACACTACCTATAGAATTGGCAAAACTTATCCAATTGGAAGTATTGAGTATCACCGGTTGTGATTTTCAAGAGCGGTTATCAGAGGAATTTAGACAGTTACATTTAAAAAAACTCATTTATTGGACCTCCAAATTTTCAGGCAGTAATATGAAGTATGAACTATATGAACCTCTTGTTGGCAAAAGTATAACCCAAAGATACTTTGACGATGATGACAAAATAAAACCATTTAAACTTAGATGAAATGAACATTTAAACAACAATGAACAATCTCATTTTTGAGATATAAAATCACGCAATAACATTAATGAACATTAACCTTAAAAACTATATTATGAAGAAATGACAAATTAGATTACTATGGACAAACAAGAATTACTAGGTAAAGAATTGAGTAACCTGTATGCAATTAACAAACAGGTAAGCCATTATTTTAAAAATAGTGACCTGAGCTTTTTAGACGAACATAGACAGCAAACCGTAAATAAATACATAAATGCCAATCTTAAGAATGAGGAATTGGTCACCAAAATGTTACGTTCATTAGAGGTAAACCCAGGCAATACCGTAGATTCAATAGTAAATGAAATTACCGAGAATTTACATGAGATAAGCCTAAAAAAAACCGAAAATAAGGCATTGAACGGCTTGGGTTATATGATGTCTTTTAATAGACTATTAAGCTATCATAAAGCAAATGTGGTCAACATTTATTTTATATTGAACGAGCTAGATTTAAGCTAAAGTTGTAACACCTTTACACTGCAGTTTTGCTCATCTCTATAATATCGTTCAGATTTTTTGAAATCAATGGTTTGGAAATAAAATCGCGAACCAGTTCATACTCTTTTGCCCGCTTAATTTCATGGTCTCCATAATGTGAGCTTACTATAAAAATCTGTGGTTTGTTTACCAATGGTAATTTTGAGAATTTATCCAAAAAGCCCCACCCATCCATGATGGGCATATTGAGATCCAATAAAATAATATCGGGCATTGGCTGTCCCTTATCTAATTGATTGGTTAAATTGGTTAAAGCTTCATCACCATCCTCGTAAACAAGAATATCAGCGCTCACAAAATTATTGTGGTTTAAAAGAATCTTAGTACCATAAACGCAAATTGGGTCGTCATCTATAATACAAACGGTGTCTATTTTCATAGCAAATTATATTCGTTAATCCCTGGGGAAATTTAGTTCTTACAAATTAACAAGATTTAACTTACAATAAATTTTTGAAACTAACTAATGAATTCTATAGAAAATCCAATAAACAGCAGTAACACCAAGGATTACGATTGGCAATTACTTAAAATTCCAAGTTGAATTTTTACAAAAAAAAGTTTAATTCTATTATTTCCTACAAAACAGCAATAATTTTGAACGTAAAATCAGGATATCATAAAAACACACTCAGACCTATTTTCAAACGACCATAAACCTAAAACTATTCACTATTCGCCAAGAATATAACTCGTAAAAAAAATCTTAAACTATTAAACCTCTAAAATTATAAATTAAATGAGAAAAATTAGCATCATCCTTTTATTTAGCCTTTTTGCAATCAACGCTTTACAGGCACAAATTAATTTAGAACAAAAGACAGTGACCGTAACCGGTAGCATCCCTTTAGAAAAAACAATTATTAAATACAGGGTTAAGGCTACCTTAAGTATGGATCAAGTCTACTATGCCGATACACGAGTGGAAAACCTAGACCAATTAAGAAAACAATATTATCAAGAATTAAAAGCACTGGACATAGATACCTCTAAATTTCAAGAAAAAGAGATGGAGTATTTTTCTTTAGGATATCAACGCGACGGTACCATTTTATACTATGAAACAGATTCTAAAGAGCTAGCCATGAAATTACTGAAGACAAACTTGTTAGGGGTTCAATTACAATTTCAAGTAAAACAAAATGTTTCACCTGAAAACAACAAAGTTGCACTCAATGCCGCATTGGAAAATGCCAAGGCATATGCTATGGAATTATGTAAAACGATAAACACTGATTTAGGCAACATACACGCTATTAGCAGTAACTCTAATTATAATGACGATTGGACCAGTTATTATGCTGACTACCAAGAGCAATTAACGGTCAACGTAGTGTATAGTATGAATTAATACTTTTGTGTTTAATGTACAAATGGGCTGTTATACTGTGTGTAACAGCCTTCTTTTTATTAGCTTATCAACAAAAAAAATCCAACACCAAAATTCATTGGCATTGGCTTATTTCAAATCTAATTTATTCTAAACTCGCTGTAAAAATCGCAATTAACTTTAGTTTTAATTTAAAGAAATCATCAATGTTATTTTAAGTTAATCGGTTTTGCCGGCATAGTTTGTATATCTACGTCAACTTCTAAAATTTTAGCTATGGTTGGCGCAAGTTGATCGGTATAAAGTTGTCCATTAACTACTTCCCCAACAGGTTTTACATTTGGACCTAAAATAGCCAACCATGTATGTTGGGCTCCTTTTACATTGCTACCATGACTTGTCCATTTAGAATCTTCAAGAATACCAGATCCCCTACCATGGTCCGTAGTGATTATAAAATAGGTATTATCCTTATAAAAATCGTCTTGCTGTACGTATTGCCATAAATCCGCTATTAAAGCGTCAGTATTATGTAATGATTTCATGTAGAAATCAAACTTGCCGCCATGTGCAAAATCATCCGTTTCTCCATAAGATATGTATACAACTTTAGGATGGTTCTTTTTTACATATTCTTTTGCGTAATGGTGGGTAAACACATCTAACCGTACACTTTCCCAAATAATTGGCGCTTGACGTTGCATTTCATTTAAGAATATCTCCCTACCACTCAAATCTCCTTGGGCATTCATATACCCGGCATTTACGGGGATTCCGCTCCTTTTATCATTGATGATAAAAGGAAAAACGTCCCAACTGGCAAAGGCGGCAACCTTACCTGTATACCGCTCTTGTTTATTTGCCAATTCTAAAACCGTTACATTCTTATTGTAGTTTTTGTCGTTACTATCAATATGGGCATCATCTGCCTTACCGGTTAAGATCTCATTATACCCAGGATAGGAAAATAACATTTTATTAGTGAGATCAACTTTACTGCCTTTGGTCCTATTGCCGTACAATTGACCATCTTTGGCAATGGTATTCCAAAAAAAAGGCATGATTTTTTCCCTACTTTCTTCAGGTGAACTATCTGAAAACATTTTATTTAACAGATCTTTGCCCTCTGTATAATTACTCTGCACCAATGCTGTATCTAAACCATGATATACATCTTGCCAACGTACACCATCTAACGTAATTAAAAATACATTAGCGGTCTTATCAATTTGGGCTGTTGCCCCTACCCACATAAATAGCACGGCAACCAATAGTATTCTCGTTCGTATTTTCATCATCAAATTAATTATTCGTTTTAAATGATTCAGTTTTTGACCAATCGCTCCAATTTAAATGTTGGTCCCTATAGCGTACTCGCCAATAATATTTGGTATTCGGATTTAATCTTTTAGTGGGTTCATCGGTTAAGTTATCGTTTTTTTGCCTGTTCTCGCCGTAGTACCAATTTTCAGATTGTTTCCAACTATCCAGAACCAATGTATCAAAATCCTCTGTTGTGGATATTTGCCAATGTGATGCCGCATGATAGGCATCTTTAAAGGAACTTTTAAAAGGTTGCGCCTTTAACATTCCGCCAGTATACTCCACCGCACCACTAAATGCAATAGCTATTGGAGTTTCCGGTTGATGTGAGTTGGCATAAATGACAATTTCATCTGTTTTTTCATTGTCCCTATACAACTCTTTATTTCCTCTACTGATTCTTTTGATGGTGAATTTTGGATTCTCATGATTACCATCAACCTCTACCATAACAAATCCGTATTCATCTTGGGTAACACTGAATTCATCATAGTCCCTACCCTCAAACTCACCCCAATTATCAATAGCACCACCTGCGGATGCCACATTGATCCAAAGATGTTTATGATCCTTAGACTGCCCTCTAGAATAGCCATGGGTATGTCCAAAAAAATGCAAACTAGGCTTACCTGTTTTGGTGGTAAATTCCTCTAACATTTTTACCACCTTACCTGAAGATTCTTCTTCACCAGGAATCCATAATTCAGATTTGTGCGGATGGTGCAATTGTGCGAACACAAAATCTATTTCCCCATTCTTAGCCGTCTCTTCAAGCAATGATTTCAGCCAAGCAAATTGCTCACGACTATCACGGTATCCTTCATTTGAATTAAGACCGATAATTCTGGTATTGCCATAATCTTTGTACCACCAATGCTCTGCATATGCGGGTGTACCATTTTTAGGCAAACTAAAATATTTAAAATAATAGTTTGCGTTTCTTTCATGATTACCCAATACAGGATACACAGGCACTTCTGAAAAAAGTTTTTGCGCAGGCTTAAAAAAGTCGTTTTGCCACTGCTCATACTTTGCACCGTTCTCTACCAAATCTCCAGGTATTAAAACCATTGCCAAATCATCTGGCGTAGTATTGCCATATTTGGACTTCAAGAAGGGCAGTATACCTTTGTTTACAATTTCATTGAACTTATCCGGATTTTGGTGATCAATCTGCATATCGCTCATAGCCAAAAAATTGAACGACTCATTATCACTTGCAAATGGAGGTGTCTTAAACTGATAAATTTCTGACACCAACTTATCTGTTTTCACACGATAATAATAGGTAGTAAATCTTTTTAGTCCCGTTAGTTTTACCTCATGAATACGAGATGGACCAAAGTTGATATCCTCAGCACCACCTACCGCTTTTTTACCCAGCTTAGGTGATGTACCAAACTCAACCACGCTTTCTTCTCCCAAAGAAGTCTCCCACATTACCGTAATTTCGGTAGGGTTCGCATCTTGCAAATAAGGCTTAACCACAAATACCGATGTCTCTTGGGCATATAAGGCAACACCACAAAAATAGGTTGCCAAAAAAGTAAAATTCAATAGTTTCATATGTCATTAATTACTAACGCTATCTAGCGCATGTTCTAAAATTTGTATTGCATTCTTTAATTCAGTTCTAGTAATGGTCAACGCCGGAGCCAATTGAAGCACATTACCTGCGGATACCTTAAAACTCAGACCATTTTTAAGGCAATTGTACATAACCTGTTCAGCTTTTTCCACTGCTTTCTCTTTCGTCTCCCTATTGGTTACCAACTCAACGCCCCATAGTAATCCACGACCACGTATATCGCCTATAAGTTCGTACTTTTCCTTTAAAATGGTCATTGAAGTACACATTGTCAAAGAATCTCCCGCAACCTTATGCAGTATTTTTTCCTCTTCTATAATTTCTAAGGTCGTCAATGCCGCCATGGCACCTAAGGGACTTTTTTCATGGGTATAATGCCCTAATGAAATGTCCGGGAAGGTATTATACCTATCTCTGGTAACCATACAGGCCTGTGGAAAAATACCACCGCCCAAACCTTTTCCCAAACAAAGAATATCCGGTTCTATACCGTAATGTTCAAAAGCGAACATTTTTCCGGTTCTGCCCAAAGCAATGGGTATTTCATCTAAAATAAGAACAACCCCATACTTATCACATAATGCACGAGCTGCTTTCCAAAATGTGACCGAAGGCAATTGAACGTCCGTATTGCGAACCGTCTCTGCGATAAAAGCACCTATATCACCCTCTTTAGCAAATACATATTCCAAATATTCCAAGCATTTAGCCTCATCACCTTCAAAAATACCCCTATAGCTAACTGGGGGAGGTATTCTTTCTACACCTGGCATCATTGGTCCCATATATTCCCTAAAAACAGCTTCTCCACCAACACTGATAGCATCTAAAGATGCGCCATGAAAAGAATCCCAAAACGATACCACTTTAAATTTACCGGTAACGGCGCGTGCCAATTTTAAAGCAATACCTACCGCCGAACTCCCGTTTGGAGTCATTAAAACCCTATTTAAATCCGATGGAAGCAATGAAGCCAGCTTCTCCGCAAATTTTATAGCAGGTTCATTCGTATATCTCCTGGTAGAAAAAGACAGTCTCTGCAACTGCTCCGTTAAGCGCTTTACCAATTTTGGATGTGAGAACCCCAGTTGATGCACATTGTTACCATGAAAATCTAAATATCGCTTACCGGATATATTCTCTATATGTGGACCGCTACAATTACCAAGCACATCTAAACAAGGCGTAGACAGGGCTTGATGAAAAAAGTAACGGGCATCTTTTTCCAATAACCTTAAAGTCTTTACATCGGTAATACCATCAATCCATTCATTTCTGGCATGGGTGTTATTTATATCTCCTTCGGTACGTTTATTCTGCAATGGATCATGTTTCATATTACGGTCATTCAACATTATCGCGCTTTTAAAAAATCCGTAGATAAAATTTGATTAGGCGTTTTATCACCTTCAATATAAACATCTAACCAACCGTCACCACTGCCATTGAACCAAAGCACCTCAACGGTGTGACTACCTTTGTCCATTTCAATACTTCCTGTTTTTGTTCTTACTCCATGATCCCCGTCATTATCGACAACCAAGTGACCATCTATGTACAGCTTACTACCATCATCTGATCTTACTGCAAAATTGTAACTGTCTTCATGTTCAATCTTGAGCATACTCTTAAACCTGAACAAGGTGTTTGCTTGTATATGCTGACGAACTTCTTCCGATGAAAATTCAAAAACGGTTCCCTTAGCATCTGGTTTTCTATTCCCTATTGATGGAATAAAGGAAAGGTCGTTCAAATGAAAAACCTCATAAGAAACAGGAGCTTTAAGCGATGCTGGTTTTATCCTAAAAAATGCTTCGGAAACCCCACTGCTCAACTTATCAGCAACAAATATGGCACTCTTAACCACCGTATTTTCTTTTAGAACTATGGACTGTTTAAAGGTGTTGGATTCTTTCGTTGGCATTACACCATTTAGCGTATACCTAATTTCACCGTAGGCATTTGGGTTTTCTAATACTAACTGGACCTCCCCATTGAACAAGCCCCCATCTGTCGCATAGCCTTTTGCCGGTCGATTTAATCTTGGTTTTTTCAACTGTACCGAAGTAGGGTAATCATCTTCCACATTTTCACCCTCAAAAGCCTCAAGTACAGGTCTACCGATCCATGCACGTGGTGTTTTAATTTGTAGGGCGTGTGCAACAGTTGCAGCATTATCATATTGGTATACCGGATATTTTATCCTATAATCTTTTTTTATACCCTTGCCCCAAAGTATAAAAGGTATTTCAATTTCTTCCATAGATTCGCCACCATGGCCTTTGCCCTTACCGCCATGATCAGAACTAATGATTACCATAGTATTATCTGCCATACCAGATTCCGTAATGGCCTTCATAATTTCCGCCAATAATGAATCTGCCTTTTCAACCGCATGGTAATACTCTTTTGTACCGTGCCCAAACTCATGACCAGCGTGGTCAATATGATCAAAGTGGACAAACGTAAATAAGGGTTTTTCTACTTTGATATAACTACTGGCGTTCACAGCAGTTACTTCCTCGGTAGCGGGATTTTCGTCAAAATCTACCGCATTTTTCTCAAATAACCGTCCAAAACCTCCCCAATGATAAATAGCTCCAATTTTTTCCGATGTTCTTTGCTCACGAATCAAATGAAAAATACTGGGAAACAAAAAAGGTTCGCTCTGTGTAACCGCAGGTAAGGTAAGATTATCTCTTTCCCAAGCATTGGATGTAATACCGTGTTGTTCCGGTCCGGCACCCATAATCATAGAAGCCCAATTGGTACTTGAACTTGTGGGTAAAACTGCCCTTGCGTGCATGGTTGAAGCACCCTCTTCTATCATAGTATCAAAAGTAGGTGTATCAGCATTTTGGAGTCCGTCTGGACTCAACCCATCAAAACCGATCACCACAACATGGGTGGTTTCAGAACCCATTTTATCCAACTTGTCATAATCACAAGACCATAGGGAGGTCATCCCTATGGTCAGTGTTATAATTGAAGTGTATTTTTTAACCCTATGCTTAATCAACATCCCACCAAAGTTTGGTATTAATATCATCGGTACCCATACTTTGTACAGCGGCATTGTAGTTTTCGCTATTGGTAGATTTTACGGAATTTGGATATTGAAAACGTACCGGAACCATACCATCGTTAACAGCATCTGGTCCTGGAATTACTTCTGGCATTCCCGTTCTTCTCCAATCTGACCATCCTTCAAAACCGGTATAGAATAACGATATCCATTTTTGAAGCGCAATTTTCGCCAAATTATCATCTGTAGCTGCAGTTAATGCTACAGCATCTTGACCAACATAAGCCTCAAGATCCGTTGCTTGCATAGCATTGGCAATATCTGACCATCCGCCAGCGGCAACTCTTTCTGTATAATATGCAAATGAAGCTCTAATTCCGTTTTCATAATACATAGCTGCATCGCCAGAAGAAATAAATCCTCTTTCAGCAGCTTCTGCCAAAATAAACTGAAGTTCAGAGTAGCTCATTATAATAGTATGTGAAGCCGTAGCCGAAGCCTGCTCTGGGTTACAGGCTCTACATGCTAAAAGAATACCTAGTCTAGAGATGAAATTTGAGCCGGACTCATCTGGGTTTCCAGAGGGACTATATCCTAATGCCGCTTCATCATCCAACCCATTGGGCATACCTACATAATCATTAAAATCTTCAGAGAAAATACCTTTATCAGAATCTGTGGTTGGCTGTGCAAAAACATATAGTCTATTATCGTTCAAATCCTTTAAACGGGTTTCAAGAGTTTGGCTTAATCTCACCTCGTCAAAACTACCGCTACGGGCGTCATATTTTGGTTGTGGGTTATCAGAATTCCACTCTACAAAAGCCATATCTTCATTACTTTCAAAAACAGGATAGGCAGATGGGTTACCCGTTATTTGAGCCATACCCGCAACTGCGGTAGCATTATCAACATCACTGATACGCATTAGCAAACGCAACCTCAATGAATTGGCAAACTTTCTCCATTTTTCAATATCACCATTATAGATGATGTCACCAGATATATTGCCAGCTCCCGTTAAAACGGTGTTCGCAGTTTCTAAATCTGCCAAAATACCAGCATAAATAGAGCTTTGAGCGTCAAAAGCAGGAGTTACGTTACCGTCTTCAATACCACTGGTAGCTTCAGAATAAGGCACATCACCATAGGCATCGGTTACGTAAGAATAAATCCAAGATTTCATTACCAAGGCAACACCATAGTAATTTTGCGCTTCTTCATTGGTCTCCGTATCCCTAATGATATTTTCCACATCGCGTAAAGACGCATATGCATTGTCATAAGGATCACCAGACGGAGACCAGTTATAGGTATCGCCACTGGTAAACTGCAACCTAGCGCCATATTGTACCACAGTAAAACCTTCTTCCCAACCTTGGTTTCCCCAATTATAGGCCATTTCTCGTTGTACGCCCGGCAATAAAAGTTCTGGTTGTGCAGAAGCCGGGTAGTTAGGATTTATATTGATCGTTTCAAAATCTTCGGTACAGCTAACCGCAAGTACCAAGGATATTAGAAGTAATAGTATTTTTTTCATGATTTCTTTATATTATTTAGTTTTCGTCAATTAGAAATTAACCTGTAGGTTAAAGGTGAACGAACGCGAACTTGGGTAACTCATGTTTTCTATACCCGGTTGCAACGTACCCCCGGAAACACCAACCGTTTCTGGATCAAAATGAGGATTGTCCGTCCATAGAATCAGGTTTCTACCTGTTACAGAAATTCTAGCATTGGTGATCGGTAATTGATCGATCATTTTTTGCGGAAATGAATATCCTAATGAAACCTCTCTAAGTTTGGTATAAGAAGCATCATACTTTGCCGCTTCTACATTATCCCTTTCATAATATCTGTTATTGAATGTTCTAGCATCTACATTTATAGTGTTTGGAGTATATACGGGGTTCTCTGCCGTTCCCGTATTTATAACACCTTCTGCAACAATTCCGGTTTCCCTTCCTTCTAAAGTTTCTTGCAGTTGCCCAGAAGTACTACCAATAGTCTTTGTTCTAGATACTACGATACCGCCCTGTCTGGTATCGATTAAAAACCCTAGATCAACATTCTTATATTTAAAGGTATTTTGTATACCCAATGTAAAGTCTGGTGCATAATCACCTTGGTATACCAAATCATCCGTACGTTCTGGAATACCTTGATTATTAATGATCATTTGCCCAAAGTACTCACTAGTTTCATCTTCTACTCTTTGAAAACCTCTACCATAAATAGCACTGATAGAACCTCCTTCACGAGCTTGTATATATGCACCGTTAGCCTCGGTCAACGTAAACTGAATATCATCACCCAAATCTTTCACCTCACTTTTATTAGTGGCGAAATTGAAGGTTGAGCTCCATTTAAAATTATCCGTTAACACTGGAACAAAGTTGGCAATGGCCTCAAAACCGTAGTTACGAACTTCGCCCGCATTGATCAACTGACTGCTATAACCACTGGCAATATCCGTACTAATATTTATGATCTGGTTTTTGGTAGCGCTATCATAATAGGTCATATCCAAATTAATTCTACTTTGTAGAAAACGCAGGTCCAGACCAAATTCATAAGAGCCGGTTATCTCTGGTTTTAAATTTGCATTTGGTATCAGCGAAGATTCTGTCAATATAGGTGTGGAACTATCAAATTGAGTCTCATTTTGGTAAAAACTACGTAATCTATACGCATCGGTATCATTACCTACCTCAGCATAAGCAGCCCTAACCTTGGCAAACGTTACCCAGTCTGGCATATTGAACATATCACTGGCAATGGCACTTAATGTAACCGACGGATAGAAATATGAATTATTACCTTCTGGCAATGTACTAGACCAGTCATTTCTTCCTGTAATGTCCATAAACAATACATTGTCATAGCCAAATCTGGCATAACCATATAAACTATTGATGCGCTTTTCACTGTTATTAGAGCTCACTTGCACCGCCTGTCTACTATTATTAAATGAATACACCCCAGGATTGATCAACTGTGGAGCTACACTTTTTGTAAAATCTTGCTTTTGACGTAATTGGTTTCCACCTGCGGAAATATTTAAATTAAACTTTTCTCCAAAGGTTTTATCATAACTCAGCAAGAAATCAGAATTACTTTCTTCAAAGAAAATATTATCTTCTTGGTATGTCCCAAAAGGAAAACGCTGCGTACTGAACGCTCTTTTACGAACCCTAAAATCTCTATAGAAATCACGACCGCTACGAAGCAACAACTTCCAGTTTTCACTAATGTCATAAGTAAGGCTTACATTACCGAACATACGATCCTTATCTTGCGCATTGGTATTTTCATACATAGTAAAATAAGGGTTATCATGATAATTGTAGTTGTAGTTAAACTGCTGTATACCCTCTAGACCAGGTTGCCAATAATCTCTAAGGTTATTGGTATTCAATTGACGCCCGTACCAAATGAACAGGTACATGATACTTTCCGTACCGTAACCTACTGCAGGTCTATTGTCACTATCTGTCTTTACGTAATTAAGATTGGCATTTACCTTTACTTTATCCGATACATTCATGGTTCCGGAAAAACTTAAGGTATTTCTATTGAGATCAGTATTGGGCAATGTACCTTCTTGATCTAAGTTCTGAAACGACAATCTCATGTTTCCCATGTCACCACTTTTAGAAATGGCAATACTATTGGTCTTTGTAATACCAGTTTCAAAGAAATCTTTTGTATTATCAGGTTGAGATACCCATGGTGTAGGAATAATATCGGCATTACTGACCGAGGTGTCACCACCTCTGGTTCCATCTGTTCTTGGCGAGTCAAATTGTGCGATCATAAGTCCGGTATCCAATCTTGGGCCCCAACTTTCATCAACACCATCGGCAATACCGGAACCACTACCATCCACAAAAGAAAACTGTTGGTTATTCCCCTGTCCGTACTCATTTTGCCAATCTGGTAGCATTAATACATTTTCTACGGTAATACCCGTATTAAAAGAAACACCAAGCTTACTACTTTGGGATTTCCCTTTTTTAGTTGTTATGATAATAGCACCGTTTGCCGCTCTTGATCCATAAAGCGCTGCCGCAGCCGGTCCTTTTAGTACGTTGATCGATTCTATATCTTGCGGATTGATTTCAGCTGCACCATTACCATAATCTACATTCTGCGTACCTGATCCACTAGAACCAACAATTTCATTACTGATAGGTGTACCATCTACTATGAACAATGGCGAGTTACCATTAATGTTCAGAGAAGCATCACCACGTATAGAAACCCTTGCCGAGCCACCCAATCCGGTTGGACTGTTGGTAATTTGTAAACCGGCCACCTTACCGGACATACTGTTCAATAAGTTTGGCTCCCGCGCCTGAACAACCTCGTCATTATCCAATTCCTGAGAGGCGTAACCCAAAGACTTTTTCTCTCTTTCTATTCCCAATGCGGTAACTACTACTTCATCTAGTTGTTGAGAATCGGGCTGTAGATTTATGGTGCCCGTAATTTTATTCGCTGTATTATACTCCTGAGCAATATACCCAATATAGGATACCACTAAAATGTCATTTGAACCGTTCAGTTCAATACTGAAGTTACCATCAAAATCTGTGGCCACCCCGTTCGTTGTTCCTTTCACTACTACTGTAGCACCAGGTAAAGGAACTTGGTTTTCGTCTAACACCTTACCCGTAAATACCGTTTGGGCATGTGCTACAAAACTTGCTAAAAACACAAGCATTGTAATTAATAATGTTTTTTTCATTTTGTTCGTATTTGTAAACTTTGGTTTGTTAGTTTAGCAAATATCTAAATGAAAATTCAATGACAAGCCTATTACACATTAAGCAATTGCAACTATTACAAGGCTAAAGTTAGCTTATGGTTAGTTAAACATTATTTACAAATATGCAAAATGTAAGTTTTATGTTAAGCCCCTGCACCATGGCTGATTACAGCTGTATCACCTACCAAAAAACAATACATTTTATTTTTCATTATGTTTGTAGGAGAACACTTATCAATGGATGATTACCTTATTGGAATTGGCAAACGGATCAAAGAAATTCGTAAAAACGGGAGTTTGACTATTAGTGAAATTGCCATGCGCGCCGGAGTAACAGCAGGACTTATTTCTAGAATAGAAAATGGTAGAACAATTCCCTCTTTACCCGTACTATTAAAAATTATAAGTTCCTTGGATATTGAAGTGACCGATTTTTTTAGCGGACTACCACAATCTAACGGAGCCAATTTTATTGTTTCTAGAAAAGAGGATAATACCTTTATAGAAAAAGAAGACGATGCTATTGGATTTTCTTATTCGCTTATTTTTGGTAAACAGCTTAATAGCCTAGGTTTTGAAGCCGTATTATTACACGTACACCCCAACTCTAAAAGAGACAAGGTAAAGACCGATGCCTATGAGTTCAAATACATGCTTTCAGGTGAATGCTACTATATTATAGACGAAGAGGAGGTACTGATCAAAGAAGGAGATTCTATATTTTTTGATGGTAGAATTGCCCATGTCCCAGAAAACAGGAGCAACAATACGGCAACTATGTTAGTACTTTACTTTTTTATATAACCAACCAAAACATACAAATAAAAAAAGCCACGATCAGTGGCTTTTTTTTATTTTATTTTCATCCTTTAAGATGGTAATAACAACTGCCTTAATTCGGTTAAGCTATCAAGAACATGGGTTGGGTTTGCACTTAATAACTGATGTCTGGTATGTGCACCAGTGGTCACCCCGATTGTAACCCCACAATTGGCATTTTTACCTTCTTCAATATCGATTATGGAATCACCGGCTTTTAGCACCAGTTCTTCATCATGAACGTTAAGTTTCATCATTGCCTCAACGATCATATCTGGATTAGGCCTACCAAGAACTACATCATCTGCCGTTATCAAAACATCATACTGCTTGCCTTCGGTCCAATCCATTTTATTTAATAATAACTGGGCGGTTTTACTATCATACCCTGTATTCAAAGCTACCTTAATACCATTTTCTTTTAATGACAGTAACATCTGTTCTACACCTTCATAACTACCTACCTCTAGCTTATGGTATGCTTCATTAAGCAACACCTTAAAATCTTCAAAAATGGAAGCTGCCATTTCTGTATCAACACTACCGATGTCCGCTTTAATAATATCTTTTATTGCTTGATGTTTTTCTTTACCGGCACCATGTTCCAGCACAAAATCCAAGGTCAATTGAAAACCTCTCTCATTGATCGCCTTTTGTAAAGTCTTATATACTACATTGTCTTCATTGACAACAGTACCTGCCATATCAAATACGGCCAATTTAATTGTATGCATGTTAAATATTAAAAATTTGTTGAATGTTCTGTTTTGAAAAACCTGCACTACCGGTCATTCCCTTACCCCCAATACCGGTAACAATATGAATATTCCTATCAATGGTGCGCTCATAAATATCAGAATTCTTGCATTGAGAATACATGCCAAACCAGCGCTGCTCAATTTTATAGGTGGGCAGGTTAAAAATTTCTTTGGCCCTTTTTAGCATTAGATCATCAATATCCATATTTAAGTCGAACCCAAGATCATCAATATTGTCCGCATCTGCATATTCATGAGAATCCCCAAGAATAACCCCACCATCCTTAGCTTGTTTAAATAAAATATGTACTCCCCATTTTTTCTCAAGACTATCCATTGGTTCTTTGGATTTGATCTTTAAATAAGACGGACACTCAGCAAAAGCCTCATATCTTCTAATGGAAAGTCCCGTTAAAATAGATCCACTAATTTTAAAATCACCTTGTGATTTGGTCTTCATCATCTGTAACTTAGAAACCTCTAAATCACTAGTGGAAAATAGTTCTGGATACAACGTTTTAAAATCGCTACCATTACAGATAATTACCTTTGCAGACATCAACATTCTACCGTTTGCCAATTGAGTGCTTACTTCATTATTAAGCGCATTGCATTCAATTACCTTAGCCTTATAAAAAATGCTTACCCCTTTTTTCTTTAAATACTTATGTACACGACCGATCATGGTGCGAGGTTCTACAGTAATTTCCTCAGGAAAGAATAAGCCAGCTTTTACGTACCGTTCATTTAATCCTGGGTATTTTCTAAGACATTCCGTCTTTGTAAAAAGAATAGAAGTGTAATCATTGGCTCGGTTAATTTCTTTCAACTCTTCAATTAGCTGAATTTCATCATCGTTAGAAGCCAAATAAATAGATCCTTCTTGCCGTACCGAAATATCAAATTTAGCATGGATCTTCTTATATATCTTTAAGCTTTTACGACCGTATTGTTGCCATTTGGTATTCATACCAGAGGGTACCACCTGTCCAAAATTGCGAACTGTAGCCCCTTTTGGCATAGCATCTTTTTCAAGTAAAGCTACTTTTAACCCTTTTTTCATGGCGTGATAGGCATGAAAAGTACCTAACACACCACCACCAACTACAACTAAATCATACTCAATATCTGCCATTAATCATGGGGATTTTAAAATGGATACTAGAATTATTTTGCTTGTATTTCTTTTGAAAATAGAACATAGATACTATAGAAACACCTACACCCAAAAAGGCAATACAGTAGGTAGCACCCATGAAAAACTGTAGCCAAGAACTATTTGGGCTTCCAAAATTTTTATAAAGTAGTACTGCCATACTACCCAAGTAACCAAAGGAATCTGCAATATAAATAAGGTAACCAGCATTACCTTTAATAGAAAAAGTGGCGATCATCCGATCAAAAAAGATACAATTGAACGGCACATAGCAGGCATAAAGTCCAAAACCAATAAACACCATCCAATACACAGGCTGAAGGGCGCCTTGTTGAAATAAAAAAGTAGAAACCCCTACCAGCACACTTGCCAGTATCAACAAGAAATGAAACCCCATAAAAGCCTTAAAGTTATTTTTTATCAACCCGAACAACCCCAATACAAGTAACACCAAAAATGCTATTGGAAGTTCAGATAGTGTATAAATAGAAGCATCACCGGCGTACCCCACACTGTCCCATAATTCTCTAGAAAAATTATCCCTAAAATCCCGTAACGCGGTAAGCGCGGTATAAAAGACCACTAAAATTATAATCGGAAAAGAAAATTTGCTGAAGACTTTTTTACGATCCGCTGCACACATTGGTTTTCTTTTCTTTCTGAGTTTAACATCCTCTGCTGTTGGTGGAGGCAATTTGTTTAAAAAATACAGGCAAATGAAAAACGGCAGAAGAAATAGGGCTCCCGTAACCGCAGGCATCCAAAATTCGGAAATTACATAGGTGGTCATTAACCACAACCCAACAGATTTTACGGCACCGCTAGACACTATAAAACTAGAACATAGAATAATACTCAATATCTCGGTCATTTTTCTACCCTCCAAAAAAGAAAACGTAATGCCCCAAATCATACCCAAGGAAAGTCCGTTAAGGAAAAAAAGTATGAAATTATATGGACTTGGCAGCAGACCAAATAGTACCAATGTCAATTCTGCAAATAAGATCATGCCCGTTAAATAGGCTACCCTGTGTTGTACCTGCAATGCAGAAACCACCCGAATACCAATAAATTTAGAAAGCATATACCCTAAAACCTGAGCCAAAATGAGCAAAATTTTGTAGTCGATACCAAACAACATTTGACCATTGAATGTGGCTACTGAAAAAGGCTTTCTAAAAGCATACATACAAAAGTAAAGTCCGAACGAAGCTAAAGCTCCATTTAACAATACGGCCATATTAATTTTAGAAATCTTAAACACGCAACATTTGTTTACTAATAGTAAATAATTACCTCAAAATTCAGTATTTATTTACTATTAGTAACTTTTTTAATGTTATTAGATGGTTATAAAAAGTGGTAGAATAAGTTAAACCTCTGGTTTGTTGAGGGGATTATTATATATCAAATAGCAAAATCTCAAAAGTTTAATAAAATAAAGACCATACCATTTATTTTAGTTTCCTTGAATATCATTCACTCTCCATAATCACTTTCATCATGTGATGATAAATCTCACTATTCTCATATATCCCTTGAAAGTTATGAGCACCTTTCCCTTTAGCAAATACTGGAATTAATTCGCCCGAGTGTTGATCGGTATTAAAATACACACCTACCTTTTGTGGCACCTCTGTCTTCTTACCGCTTTCCTTATCTGTTTCATAAAATTTACCAACACTTACTCCGCCAGTTTCATGATCTGCTGTGACCACTAATAAGGTATTAGGATGACTTTCTACAAAATCTAAAACCGCACCCAGCGTACGATCAAAATCACTTACCTCAGAGATTACCATTTCCGCATTTTCGGCATGACCTCCCCAATCAATATAAGACCCCTCTATCATCATAAAAAATGGCTGGTTCGCCTGATCAAAGTAATGCAGTGCATTTTCTGTAGCCTCTTTCAAAAAATCACCACGACCATCTATTTTTGACGGCAACCCTTCCTCGGTTAAAATAAATGCATTTTTAGTAGACGCATTGGGCTTTGTCAATGCCAAAGTATCAACATTATACTGCCTATTTGCCAATTCTAAAAATAGGTTTTTAGCATCCTTACGCTGGTTAAAATATTTCTTTCCTCCACCTGCAAAAAAATCAACATTAGAGACTGCCAATTGCTCGGCTATCTCTTCGTGCAAATCTCTATCTTTTACATGGGCATAAAAACTAGCCGGTGTGGCATGGGTTATAGATGTTAGACTTATAAGTCCTGTTTTATAGCCTTTATTCTGTAATTTTTCTAAAATCGTTTCTTTTGGAACCGTATCTGCCGAAACACCTATTGCCCTTTTATAAGTTTTCTCTCCAATAGAAAATGCAGTAGCACCAGCAGCAGAATCGGTAATCCAATGACTGGTAGAAGACGATTTATGAAATCCAATACTTTTGAACCGTTCAAAATTTGAAGTTCGATCTTCAAAATAAAAAGCTGTAGAAATTTGAGGAACACCCATACCGTCACCGATCATGAGAATTATATTTACCGGAGCTTCCTCTTTAGAGGCAGACACATTTGTTTCTTCTTTAATTATGGCTGTTTGTGAAGTACACGCCGATTGTAACAGTATTGCAGCAATTAAAATTTTTCGCATCGTATATTATTTATGGAAATAAAAACGGCAAGAATTAACATTCTTACCGTTTCCAATTAAAATTAGTTTTCGATTAATATCCTTGGTTCTGAGCCAAGAAACCATCTATACCAGAAGCACCATCAACGGCACTTTGCGGAATAGGGAATAATCTATGATTTACATCTGTATCCGTTTTTTCTGTCCAGCTATCTTCATATTTTCCAAAACGTATTTGATCTCCTCGTCTAAACCCTTCCCAATACAATTCAAAACCACGCTCGCGAAATATGATATCCGTATCTACTGCAGTTAAAGGTTCTGGCGTTTGTTCCGGGCGTGCCGTTCTAGAAGTTCTTACCACATTTACATCTGCCAATGCACCTGCAGCATCGCCATTTCTTAATTTGGCTTCCGCTCGCATTAAATACACCTCGGCAAGTCTCATCAACACCAAGTCAACACTACTGTTACCATTACCATTTGGTGAGGTACGGCTGAATTGATACTTAGATGCCCTGTAGCCCGTATTATGCAAAGATCCTTCATTGGTAAAATCTATTTCCAAAGTGTGATCTACGTACCCTATATCTCGAGAAGGACCATTTCCTTTTATCTGTCTTACCGGTAAAATTTTAATAGTACCGTCTTCACAGGTAAGAAACTGGCCGTCATCACCTTTTCTAGGTCCCCATTGTATACCACGAAGAATACCTCTATCCATTTCAAAAGCAACATCTTGTACGCAGTAAAAACTATCTTCGGTCTCAGTTTCCAATAATTTTTCACGCCCTTCCAAATCTGCCAGTTGAGCATCTGGCACCAAGGTGTTTTTTTGATAGAAACGGGCATCTGCATCCGCAGGATCAACATCTCCATAGGCATCTACCCACGTTTGATAAAAATCAGAAGTAACGGCAGGTCCGTCAGTACCATCGGCACTAGGCCACTCAGGTCTAGGAAACATTGACCCCGCAATAGACCAATATGCCCAACGACTATGTTCCTGGGTCAATACACCACGTTGATCTAAAGCAAATATCAATTCTGGGTTAGAATGGTTCTCATCATTGAACAATTCAAAATACTCTGGAGATAAAGAAAAGTTTCCGGAATCTATAATATTACTGGTATATGTGATTACCTGGTCCATATCTGCCTGCGTGAAATTAGGCGTACCGTAAGGATCACGGTACACGGCAGCGTTCAAGTTCAATCTAGCCAAAAAACCATATACAGCAGAACGCGACATTCTACCAGATCCTTTATCATCATTGATCACATCAACAACAGACAACAACTCGCTCTCAATATAGTCTATGGCATCTTGTGTTCTTAAAACCTCTGAAAGTTCTTCAGATGATTCTTTTTTAAGAACAATACCCCAACTGTCTAGCAATAACATGTTCAAATACGCTCTTAAGGCTTTCATTTCATACAATGCCCCTGCCGCTTCCGCATCTCCCTCATCCGCTAATGGAGTAAGTACTTCAATGGCGGCCAAGGTTCTTGAAATATTCGTGGTAAGCTCATTCCAACCACTAGCGACCAAATCATTAGTAGGGGTGAAATTATGGCTATGAGCCGCCAAGAACTTACCACCGTCAAACCAATCCGTTCCTCCTCTATAAGGTAGTATTGCCTCATCTGATGGTATAAGCTGTAGACCATAATAATTGGTATGCCTCCATGTCCAAGAAATATAACCGTAAGCGGGTGCAATAGCCCCACTAATCACTTCTGCCTGGGCACCTGTTAATGATTCATCTAATAATTCTTCTTCTAGATCAGTACAGCTCCATGTCAACAAAGAGACCAGAACCAGTGATGATATAATTAGTTTATTTTTCATTTTGATAGATTTTTTTGTGTTAAAAGGATACATTTAAACCAAACAAGATGGTTCTTGAATTAGGGTAAGTATACCGGTCTATGCCAAAAGTTTGTATACCATCTATTTCACTACCTGTGTTTACTTCTGGACTGTAGCCCGTATAATCCGTAATGATGAATAAATTTTGACCCGTTAGCGTAAAGCGTATATCGTTCACATAATCATCTAACCCAATTTTACTGGCCAAAAGGTTGTATCCCAATGTAGCATTGTTCAGTTTTAGGTAAGCACCGTCTTCCAAATATCTGGTAGATACCTCATTGGAATTATTAACATCTTCGTTTGGAAACTGAATAGCGAAATCAGTAGTATTCAAATTTCTACTCAATTGTCCTTTTGAGAATGAGGACATTGCGGTGTGGTTGTAAATTTTATTACCGGACACCCCATTAAAATTAAATCCTAAATCAAAATTCTTATAATCAAAATTCAAATAGAAGGCATAAGTAAAATCTGGCAGGGCACTACCTGCAGCAATACGGTCATCATCTAAAATTTCACCGTCACCGTTTACATCTCTAAATTGATTTAAACCGTCATCACCAATACCAATAAACTCTTTCATGTAAAAGGTACCTATAGCCTCATTGTTCAAATAACCGTTGATCGTTGCGCCAGTTTGCCCACCACCTTGTGCGGCACCGGTAGTAATAATGGCAAAAGGAGAATCAGTAACCTCATTTTTAATGAAGGTAGCGTTACCACCTACATTAAGAGAGAAATCTTCACCGATCATTGTTCTAAAATTCAACGCAAATTCTACACCGGAGTTATGTATTTCCAAATCTTCAAGATTGGTCCATATTTTCTCGGTTGGTTGAATAGGATCCACTCTATTGGCAAACAATACTACATCTGTAGTTACCTTATTAAAATAATCTACCGTACCCGTAATTTTATTATTCAAGAAACCATAATCCAATCCAATATTGGTCTGGGTGGCAACTTCCCATTTTAAATTAGGATTTGCAGTACGAGCAGGTACCGTACCAAATGGATAACCATCTAATGTAGTAGCACTATCATCTAAAGGATAAGTATCATTATCACTTTTGCTATCAATATAACTTGCCAATGACACTTTATTATCTATACCTTCTTGACTACCCGTTTGACCCCAACTAGCACGTAGCTTTAGGTTGTTCACAATAGTACTTTCTGACAGGAAATTCTCTTTACTTATATTCCAACCTAAGGCTACAGAAGGAAAATAACCGTACTTATTGTTCTCCCCAAATTTTGAAGAACCATCTGCGCGCATGGTGGCAGTCAATAAATATTTATCTTGATAATCATAATTTACCCTACCAAAGAAAGATTGTAATTCATTTTTCTCTGCCGTAGAGAACAAACTAGTGGGAAATTCTTGGCTACTGATCTGATCTTGATATCTTGGATCAATACCATTATCCGCAAAACTTTGCAACTCAAATTTCTTTTGTTGGAAGAACACTTCTTGGTAAGAGTGACCAACCAAAACTGTTGCTCCATGATCTCCTTTTTCAAATGTATAGGTCAACGTGTTATCTACCTGTGTATTCTGGTTAGTAGTGATCCAACTATTTAAATACCCTTGATTTAAATCTTCTAACAAGGCATACGGTGCACGTTGTTGATCTCTATTTGTAGAAGAATAATCTACACCCAAATTAAGTTTGTACGTTAATCCTTTTACAATCTCTACAGATGGAGAAATATTCGCCAAAATACGGTTACTATTAGACTCATCTGCATAGATTTCATTACGAATCATTGGGTTTAACCTATTATCATCTAACAAAGTGGGTTCACCATTTGTGTATAAAGGTATTGTAGGGTTCAGCCCTAACATATCTGCAACCGTAGCACCAGCATCTGGTCTGTTGTTCAAAGTTCTAGAAGCGGATAAATTGAAATCTACATTCAACTTACCGTCCAAAGCCTTTTGATTCAAGTTCAAACGGCCAGAATATCTTTTTAAAGAACTATTGGCAAACGTACCCTCTTGATCGTCAACCCCTACAGAAGCATAATAATTGAATTTATCAGATGCCCCACCACTCATTGAAAAGTTTACGTTTTTAGAAATACCTGTTTGTGTAAGCTCATCTTGCCAATTGGTATTTGCGCCTCCATCTACCAAAGTGCCACCAACAGCTGGCACCTGTCTTCTAAACTCATCTGCAGAAAACACATCTATTTTATTGGCCAATGTTGCAAAAGCCGTAGAAACCGAAACATTCATTTCCGTTTTACCGGTTTTTCCTTTTTTAGTAGTGATCACAATAACCCCATTTGCAGCACGTGCCCCATAAATAGCGGCAGCAGATGCATCTTTCAACACATCCATGGATTCAATATCTTGAGGATTGATGAAATTTAAAGTATTAGATGCCACACCCGTAGAAGTATTATCTATGACAAAACCATCTATTACGAACAAAGGCGAAGTACCCGATCTAAAACTACCAATACCACGAATAACAATATTTTGTGAAGCGCCAGGCTCACCACTTACCGAAGTAATGTTTACACCGGCAACTTTACCCTGTAATAATTGACCAGGATTGGCAACTACCCCTTTATTGAAGTTTTCACTTTTAACCGATGCAATGGATCCCGTAACATCCGATCTTTTTTGAGTACCATAGCCCACAACAACAACATCATCTAATTGCGTAGCATCTTCCACCAATTGAACAGTTATTGTGGTTTGGCCCTGCAAGGCAACTTCTTGCGTTGTAAAGCCCAAATAAGATACCTCCAATACAGCATCGCTCTTAACATCAATTGTGAAGTTACCATCAAAATCTGTTGTGACCCCGTTTAAAGTTCCCTTTTCAAGTACCGTAGCACCAACCAATGGAACACCACCCTGATCGGTAACCGTACCATTAACGGTCAAAAACTCAACCTCTACCACTCTTTTGAAAACCTTTGGTTTTACGGTAATAGAAATAGTGTTATTAATCCTTCTAAAGGTTAAATTGGCATCTTTGGCCATTAGCTCTAAAACGGATCGTAAAGACACGCTTTCATAAGCTACACTATAGGTATTCTTAAGCTTACCTACTTTGCGATCGTACACAAAATTAAAATTTGTCTGATCTTCGATATTGGTTAAAATATCCAATACCGTAGCGCCTTCAACGGCGATATCCACTTTGTAATTTTCTAATTTTTGGCCCCTAAGGTCAGCTGCAAGTATGGGATTCAGCATCGCCATGATCATAAGGAGACAAAACGTATTGAATGTCAACTTGATAAATTGTTTATTAGTTAGCAAATTCATAATTTCACATAATGTTTAATGGTTGTTTTTTTATAAATAATCTTTAAATAATTGACAGTCTGTTTAGCTCGCCAAAGTGTTACAGGCTGTCTACTTTTTTAGGTTTAGGTCTACATCATAATTGGTTTTTGGTTTGTTAGTCATTATCTCTACATTTTCCTTTGATCAGAATAGTACTGTTCTTCAAGGGTTGAAAAGACAAACCCTTTTTCACATAAGTGATACTTTCTAAAACATTGGACAAACTTTCATTATTGAACGAAGCGGTAATATGGCAATCTAACGGCGTATCATCATGAATTACAAAAGTGACTCCGTACCACTTCTCTAAAACATCAAGCGCCTCTTTCATTGTTATATCATTCAGCGTTAAAAGTCCTTTTTGCCAATTGATTAAACTATTGGTATCAACATCGTTTTTTGAAATACTATCAGATTTTTTATGAAATACGCCCTGTTCATTGGGCAACAAGAACACCGTATTATCCTTAGCTCCAATTTGCACTTTACCCGTAGCAACGGTTACCAAAATATCATTGCTTTTAGGGTATGCATTAATATTGAATGTTGTGCCCAAAACCGTAGTGCTTAAATCTCCGGATTTTATGATAAAAGGTTTGGTCTTATCTTTTGCCACATTAAAAAAGGCCTCGCCCACTAAGGTGACCTCCCTG
Source organism: Maribacter sp. 1_2014MBL_MicDiv (assembly GCF_001865655.1). NCBI lineage: Bacteria > Pseudomonadati > Bacteroidota > Flavobacteriia > Flavobacteriales > Flavobacteriaceae > Maribacter > Maribacter sp. 1_2014MBL_MicDiv. Next base: position 2,896,513 of record NZ_CP011318.1, on the reverse strand, counting down.
GTGTTGCCCAAAAATTTCTCTGGAAATGAAATTGTACTTCCCGAATTCAATTTTATCTCTGTACCATCAGCTAACACAAAATCTTTTCGTTGACCCCATTCTGTAGTTTCAACTATTTGTGATACAGTAACCGTCTTTTTATTTTCTGTATTTAACCCTAAATATGTTAAAACCCCTAGGTTGATTATTATCGCAATAGCTGCAGCAACTTTCACCCAAGATTTATCCGACTTTCTATTTTGCTTGTCATGTATTCTCTTCAGCAGTTTTTTCCCTACCTGTTTTCTATGATCATCATTTTTAAATACATGACCTTCTTTATCAAGCATTAGAGAAGCATCAAACTTTTCTAAAAGTTTTTCTTCTGTAGTTGTAATTGTACCATTTAGGTACTTGTTCATGAGTATTTTTACTTCTTTTTCGGTCATTATACTATTGTTACAATCACAAGTACCGAAACCGACGGGGTACGCACACTCAAAAAAGCAGGCTTAATGGTTACTTAACAAAGCAACCGTTCACTTAACTTTTAGATAATGAAAAAGAAACTAAAGAAAGGAAAACAACGTTTTTGCCACTGCAAGTTCTTTACGTAATTGACGTAAAGCATAGGAAATTTGATTCTCTACAGAACGTTGGGAAATGTCTAATTTACTGGCAATCTCCTTATTGTCAATATTGTTTACTCGACTTAGTCTAAAAATTACCTGACATCTTTTTGGAAGGTTTGATATAACACTATTTATTCTGGTAGATAATTCAATGACATCATCATTTTGATCCACATCTGATGCTATAGACAATGTATGTGCAACCTCTAACTGAATCTTATTGAATTTTTGATTGCGTAAATGATTGTAACATTTATTACGAATAGATTTATATAGGTAAGATTTTAAAAACTTGACATCCAAATCTAGTCTTCGTTGCCAAAAATCTACCCAAATATCCTGCACCACATCTTGGGCTAGACTGTCATTCATGAGTATAGAACAAGCGTAGGAATACATTGGACCCCATAACTCTGTAAACAATATATTGAATGCTTTTTGGTCCGACTTTTTTACACGCAAAACCAAATTTTCAATACTACCGTTATCTATTCCCTCCACTTTCATAGTTCACAAAGCTCCTATAAATTAATTGAAGTGATATTATAACATTGTAAACATTAGGTAAAATGATCTCTTTAAGCTAATGAGCGGATAGTGCTCTGCAAATTACTTTTTAACAGCAATTTTCAACACCTTTAATAATTTATCAAAAATTTCATTGTTCTCGTACACCCCTTGAAATTCCTGTGACATGGGACCGTAAGCAAAAACAGGGACCATAGTGCCGGTATGGTCATGAGTAGTAAAATCCGCCTCAATCTCATGCCTAACAATATTACCTTGCGGTATGGTCAACCCGCCAGTTTCGTGATCTGCTGTAACCACTACCAAGGTGTTACCATCTTCATCTGCAAACTTTATAGCCTCTGATACCGCCCTATCAAAAGAGATACTTTCCGTAACAACACCCTTTATATCATTGGCATGACCATAACTATCAATCTTTGCACCTTCTACCATTAAGAAAAAAGGCTTCTCTTTATTCAAATATGAAATTCCATTCTTGGTGGCCAAAGCCAATTTTTGGACATTTGATTCGGTCACGTTTTCATTGGAATGATCAAACCAAGCTCCTATTTTTTTATCTACACTTGCGCCTATAGTGTTTATATCGGTATTCATTACAAAACCGGCATCTTCTATATGCTTCACCGTTTTTGTTGGCTGAGAGATAAACAGTTTTAATTTAGAGATTTTTAAGTCAGAGGCTATTTCTGCCGCCATACCCCTATCCGTTCTATGCGCATAAAAAGAAGAAGGTGTTGCCCCAGTAATTTCATCAGTAGTAATGACCCCTGTATAAAAACCTTTTTCAGATAATATTTCTGTAAGATTGAGAATAGTCGCACCTTTCTTATTAGTACCTATTGCCCTATTATTTGTTTTTTTCCCTGTAGCTATCGCTGTACCTGCACCCGCAGAATCTGTGGTAAAATCATCTGCAGATTGTGTTTTAATAAAACCTATACTTTTTAATTGCGTTAAGGACAATTCTCCATTATTTGCTAAAACAGTAGACGATATCTGCGTTAACCCATTACCGTCACCTATCATTAGAATAATATTCTTTGGAACCCTTTTTGCTTGATCTACTTTAAAATTTGGATAATACACTTTAGAAAAAACAGAATTTTGCACTACTCTGTCTTTTAAGGAAGTAACATATGTAACACATTCATTGGGCATATCCGTATTTATATAATCTACACCCATGTCAACAAAAGCCTTCCAAGCAGATTTTGAATCTGGTGTTGCCCAAAAACGAAAAGGTTTATTTAAAGCATGTGCCTTGTTAATAGCTTCAGTAACACTTATAAAGTCTTGAGAAGTAAGTCTACCTTTACCGTTCCATTCAGAATAGTTTTTAAAACTTAAACTTACCAACGCAATTTTTTTAAGCACTTCAGTATTGTTTACAGGCTGCAAACTCTGATAATCAAAGAAAATAAAATCAGGATAATCAATATATTCTTTCAAATCTGGGCGGTTACCCGAGATAACAATTTTTACATTATCGGCGTTAATGATTGCTGGGTATTCTTTCAATTCTGCAACTATAGCATTTAACGTTTTATGTGCGTTTGACTTTACATCTATCAATAATTGCAAAGATTTATTGTTAAGCAACCCTAAGGCTATAGCCTCTTGAAGGGGATTTAAATAAAGTCGAGCTAAGGTTGAGTTTTCTTGAATTTCATTTTGTTCATGTGCTACCAATAATTTTCCGTCCTTATAAAACACATCAACTTCAACAGATTGCACCTCTGCTCCCAAAGCTTTCCAAAAAGGAATATTTTGCTTGTAATCGTTATGGGAATGCACTTTAAATTCTTGTGTATAACCCGCATATACACTAATGAACAATAAGCAAACTATTGGTAATTTTAAAAGTCTCATAAATAGTTATATAAAGAAGAAATTTGGTCAACAAACATTAGATATTATTATACCTAAGCTATTTTCTATGGTTTGCAAAAGTGAGGTCTAAATTTCTTAATTATTTTAAATTAATATCAAGTAAACATTAAGTTGTTATCAAAATGCTAATATCTATTTATTTTTTTTAGTCAGCTGAAAGACTTTTTTATTTATTTTTGAAAACTACCAAAACCACCAATGACCGAAAATATTAAACAAATGTTCAGTAAAATGAACGACGAAACTCGCGAAGAAGCTTTAGAATGCTTAATGGCCGAGTTCAACTTGGAAAGTACCAAATACGCTAAGAAGAATTGGATTATAGGAGGGCGTATACCTGAGGAAAACCAAGAAAGAATTGTTCGTATTTTTCAAAATCTACTTAGAACACAAGCTTTTAGAATAAAGGAAATAAAAGTGAAGCTCTAAAAACTAGCTCTTTAATATTTCACCAACTTCAAGCTTTAATGCTACTCCGCTAATTTTTAAAGCGAATGATTTTTCAATTAAATATTGCAAAAGTTGAGCACCTTGTTTACCACTTAGTCCGTTGACATGAATATTTGAAATACAATTTCTACGCTCATCGGTAAAGCCTATTTTTGGATGATACGTGGTGTAAATACCCATACTTTCAGGTGATGACAAACCTGGTCTTTCACCAATACATACTGCTACAAAATCTGCATGGTAAAATTCCGCTACAGCATCACCAATTGCAACTCTCCCATGTTCCACGAGTGTAACTGCGAAATTATAGCTGTCGTTCAGATTTGGTAAAAGATGATTTAGAACTTTAAAGGCATAAGTATTTACAGCTTTTGCCGAAAGTCCGTCAGTAATGACAAAAACAATATCGACCTTTTCAGTCTTTATTAAATTAGTATTAAACAGTAATTGTCTACCAAGATCAGGTCTCTTTAAATACTCAAGCCTGTCGCTTGCTCTACTTTTAAATGTTTGATATGGTATTTCCTGCGCTTTACATTTTTGGGATAGCCCCTCTACATCTAACTTGGTTACAATAGCATCTTTTGCCATTGCATGTGCATGTTTTAATGCCAGTACTTCGCTCAAAGGCAAACTAGTACCCACATGGCCTAGTGCTACTCTCGCCTTAGTGTGTTCTTTTAATTGCTGCCATTTATTGGCTATGGTTAAATCCTTACTCATAATTTCAACAGCAATTTATTCGCGTCATCTATGCTACATTTATTACCCGCATCATCTATGATACCCATTTTCAACAACCAAGCTTCAAACTCCGGTGCTGGCTTTTTACCAAGAACCTTACGTAAATACATTGCATCATGAAAAGAGGTAGATTGGTAGTTTAGCATTATATCATCTGTACCGGGTACACCCATAAAAAAATTACATCCGGCTACTCCTAATAAAGTCAATAAATTATCCATATCATCTTGATCGGCATCTGCATGGTTGGTATAACATACATCCATACCCATAGGTAAGCCCATAACTTTGGCACAAAAGTGATCTTCCAATCCCGCACGGATAATCTGTTTTCCATCGAACAAATATTCCGGACCAATAAAACCAACCACAGAGTTCACTAAAAAAGGATCAAAGTGTCTAGCGACCGCATAAGCCCTTGCCTCCATTGTTTGCTGGTCAACACCATGATGGGCATTTGCAGATAAAGCGGACCCTTGTCCGGTTTCAAAATACATACACTGATTACCAATCGTACCTCTCGCCAAAGCCAAAGTAGCATCATGAGCTTCCTTTAAAACTTGTAGATCGATACCAAAAGAACTGTTGGCCTTTTGCGAACCGGTAATGGATTGAAATACTATATCGACCGGAGCTTTATCCATAATCTGTAAAGCCGTAGTTACATGGCACAAGACACAACTCTGGGTAGGTATTTCATATTTTAAACGAACATCATCAAGCATTTTCAATAGATTAATAGTCACACTAGGACTATCGGTTGCGGGATTAATACCAATAACCGCATCTCCACAACCATACAATAATCCGTCTATCGTACTTGCTAAAATCCCTTTCATATCATCCGTGGGATGATTGGGCTGTAAGCGCACCGAAACATGACCTTTTAAGCCGACCGTGTTTCTAAAACGGGTAATTACTTGAATTTTGGAAGTGACGGCAATCAAATCTTGATTACGCATCAGCTTACATACGGCAGCTACCATTTCTGGAGTCAATGCTTTGCTAACTTCTAAAATATTTTGCCCAGATGTAGTATTTTCTAGCAACCAATCCCTAAGGTCACCTACCGTAAAATGAGAAATGTTATCAAAAGCTTGGACTTCATGGGTATCGATTATTAACCGAGTAACCTCATCTAATTCATAAGGAACTACTGCTTCATTTAAAAAAACTTTTAGTGGCAATTCACTCAACACATACTGAGCTGCAATTCTTTCCGTATTACTAGCGGCTGCAAAACCAGCCAAAGCATCGCCCGATCGTAACGGACTCGCTTTTGCCAAAACAGTTTTCAAATCATCAAAAAGATAATTCTGTTTTCCCAATGTAGATTGATAAGCCATGCTACTTTTTCCGGATTAAAAATACATACACCAAGCTACAAGCAATAAAAATAACAAACGCCGTAAATTGAAGGTATGCAAAAGCCAATACACAAATTAGCGAAATAATTACAGCAGTCATAGCGCTAACGGTTGAGAAAATAGGGTTAAAATCTGAATGTCGATACCAATCGAACTCAGATACCGAAGATATCAAGTCTTCCCTTTTTCTTAAAACCAACAAAGATGCACTTACCGCCAAATACATACATACCGCCCCAAAAACCGACAGTTCAATTAAAAATCCGGTTTGACTACTCCAAATAGCGACGAGGCTAAGAATAAAAACCAACGCAGAGGCAACGGCTCTTTTAGAAACCCCTTTGATTTTTAAATCTGGCAGCAAGGGCTCTAGCTGCGTAGTTGCCGCAAAAGCAATTCCCTGTAAGGAAGCTATGAGTCCAAATAGCCCAATAAATGTAAATAGTTGCACTAAAAAATTCTCTTTCCCCAATATCAAAGCCATAGATGCAGGCATGGGATGATTTTCAATAAGTATATCCATACTTTCTGGCAATGTCCAATCTATACCTCCAGCGGCAAGGAATAACACCAAAAGCGCCAAAGTCAATAAGGTAAAAAAAGCGAGGTTATACCCCTTGGTAATTGTTTTTCTAAACCCCTTTCTATCGATCGTTTTGGTCATAAGCGATATCCCTTCAATGGCTAAAAACAACCAAATAGCATATGGTATGGCTTGAACAAAACGCTCAATATCTAATGACCACACTCCTGAATTCATGAGATTTTCCACTTGAAAAGAACTAACGACAGAACCTTGGTACAAAAACAATTCCGCAATGGCCAATAAGGTTAAAATCACTAACAGACGCACCCCAACATGCATTTCAAAGAGGTTTATGATAGAGAAAAATAATATAAAAAGTGTAGCTATCCAGGGAGACATCGTTAAATCATCTATTAAAAACCCTAAATATTCACCGAGAGAACTGGCAATAGCAGGAGTGGCAAATAAAAATTCAAACAAAATTGCTAACCCTACAAAATAACCCCATTTCTGACCAAAAGCTTTCTCTACATAAGAATGCGGACCATTGGCATTAGGATGTACACATGCCAATTCAATTAAATTTTGCACTAGCCCAAAGTACATTAAAGCCGCAACTGCCACAGGAACAAAAAACCATAATGGTCCGGTAATGGCCCAACCTAAATTCCAGCCGAAAGATTCACCTGAAATCACCATCCCAACACCAATTGCCCAAATAGCAAAAACTCCAATTTTCTTAGAAACAGCAGGTTTTTCAGTAATCTTCATTAAAGCTATGAGTAAGGTGATGGATATCAACGTTCACCTTAAAGCTAAGATTAATTATGATAGCTTAAGCCCAACACCGATATAATAAATAAGAATTGACATAGAAGTATGAAATCAATAAAAATAATAGGTCCATAATTAAAAACCGATAATTTAAGACTACCATTTTTTATAGTTTCTGTGGTAAAGTCAAGACACAAAAAACCGACACATTATGAGGATATGCCGGTTTTTTCAACTAACTCAAACTTATTCTAAACTCGCTGCAAAGATGCATTCATTTATTAGGATCAAGTTTAACTAAACATCAAGGAAACTTTAAATCCTCTAAAAGTCAATAACTATTTTAGGGTTATCACGATAGTTCTTTAATTGGTACTTCAAATTTAAAATCTGTATTTTTTTTCCATAGCATAACGCAATAACTCTCCCTTTCCTTTTAAACCTAAAATTCTTGCCATATTTTTTCTATGTGTATCTACTGTGTGAACACCAATAAACAATTCTGCACCAATTTCACGTGACGTTTTACCTTGGGCAATAAGGTGTAAAATTTCTGTTTGCCGCTTAGTCAGTAAACTTTTAGATGAACTCCCTGTTTTTGAATTATTTGATACGGTAATGTTACTATCGTAATACGTTTTACCCTCATAAACAGCATTAATAGCGGCTAGCACTTCTTTTAATGCAGTATTCTTTAAAATATATCCATCTGCTCCTGCTTCTAGCATTTGAGAAACAGCCTCGTTTTGATCGAACATAGTAAACGCCAAGACCTTGATTTTAGGAAATTCCTTTTTAATAACGGTTGTTGCTTGAATACCGTCTAACTTTGGCATTCTAATATCGGTAATAACAACATTGGGTTCTTTTAATCTGACCAAATCCAACAATGCTTCGCCATCGTTTACGGTACCAACTATACTGATATTGTCCTCATACTTCAACTGTAATTCTAATCCATCAATTAGAGCTTGGTGATCTTCTGCAATAACTAGTCTTATCATATGGGTATATCTAAAATAATTACTGTCCCTTTTCCTAACTCAGACTCCACGTCCATGGTTCCATGCAAATGGTTAATACGCTTATCTATACTTTTTAAGCCCATACCACTGCTATTTGCTTGAATAGCATTTACAAGCATACCTTTACCATTATCTTCTACCAAAATATTGAGTGTTTCTCCATGGTTTGTAATATGAATATTCATTTCGGTAGCTTCGGCATGTTTAATTGCGTTGGTAATCAATTCTTGAATGATACGAAAAAGCATAAGTTCTATACTATTCTCTAGCCTATTATCCAACCCATGATCATGCACTAAAATGTTGATTCCGCTAGCTATAGATACTTTTTCCGCCATTTGTTTAACAGCCTGCAACAACCCTTGTTTAGCAATTAAACCGGAATTTTTTGCGTGTGCAATTGCACGTATTTTACCATAAGCTTCATCTATGAGTAATTCTGTTTTTGCAAAAGTTTCTAAATTCTCTTTTTTATCTGAAGCCTCCAACGAATTGAATTGCAATTTTACCGCAGCCATTAAACTTCCTAAATCATCATGAAGCTCATTGGCAACACGTTGCCGTTCTTTTTCTTGCCCCTCTACCATAGCATCTATAGTAGCAAGCTCCTGTTCTTTCAATAAGTTAGAAACTTTTTGCTGCTGCAAGGTTTTCTCTTGCTCAGCCAATAACTGTTTACGCTTGGTATTCTTATGTATTAAAATACCAATTAAGGATCCTAAAATTAAAAGTGTTCCTAGAAATATAGCCCAGTTCCTTATTTTAACATTGGAAGTCTCTAACTCCAACTTATCTAATTTTAATTTATCGGTTTGGTTTTGAACCGTAAGTATTGACGATTCTAAGGTGTTATTTTTATAACCCAATTCATATTCGATATCTACCGATTTACGCAGATAGTGATAAGCAGAGTCAAATTTATCTTCATCATAGTGGATAAATGAAGCCAACCTATTTTCATAAAACTGTTCCCTTAACCTATCAGAATACTTTTTTGATAAATTCAAATACCTTTTAGATTCTTCATTTTGGCCTTTTTGAAGGTAAACGTATGCTAATTGCCAAGCAATTTTATTTCTAAAGTGCCTAACATGATTACTATCACCTAGAAGACTATCTGCTTTTATAAAAAAATCTTCAGCTTTATTAAAATCTTCCTCTATTTTATAAAACATACCCTTTTCATAATAGTAAACGGGGTAAAAGGCATGAGTTGTAGAAAAATCCTGGAAAATAGAATCTAATTTTTTGTAGTTAGAATAATATTGGGCATCAATATTATCAATACCTTTTGAAGAAAAAATCAATTTATAAAATATAATTAAAGCTTCATCTGTTTGATCTTCTTTAATAGTCATAAACCGATCTAAATACGGCTCATATTGTTTGCTCCCTATAAAAATTTCACCAGCGAACAGATCCAACATAGCTATATGTGCTGCGCGAATTAACTTTATCTCCTTTAATTCATCAGCTATTTTAATAGCCTTGGAAAAATTTTTATAAGCCTCTAAATTATTTTGCTTATCCTTAAAAGTAGATTGATATCCTAAGATTAAGTACTTTATAAAATTTAACTCTGGGTCTAGTCCAATTTCCAAATTTACTTCATGGTTAGAAATAGCATCCTTTTCCATCAAAAGGTTTATAAGCAGGCTTAAATGATTTTTAAGTTTAAGATGGTCTTGACTTTCAGCTATTTTAACTGCCAAATCATAATTCTTATTTTTTGTAGCGTCAAAAAACCCATGAATTCCTTTGTTGTTAGACAAGAGATCAGAGCTATTAAATAAAATAAGTACTACGAAAATTCTTAACATTAAAACATAATCTTATTAAAACTTGAACTACACCTTTTACCAGGTAAGGTCGATGCAATTTCATTATTATATACTTTATTCAAATCTTCTTTATCATAATCTTCTTTTCGCACTACCAAGCGCCCATCCTTATAGAAAAACTCAAAATCAAAAGCTTTACCATTATCTGGTTTACAAGCTATTCGCCCATCATTTAGCAAAACCGGAAAACCTGACTCATTAATTTCAGGAAACATAGGATTTAAAATACGTTCTGAGTGTAAATAACTACCGTTTTCAAAATGAATATTTTTCAACTCATTTTTACCCAAATTATAAGTTGACTTATCACTTAACGCTCGGGTATAAATTATAAAGGTGAGCCCATCTAATGCCCTTGTTGTGGAAACAACTACTGAATCTATCCCAATAAAATAAGTTGGTTTATAATTTACTATTTCAAAATCAATATTTTTCAAAGTCCTATATTCTTCACCCAAAACAGAGTTTACCATTTCTATTTTGGCATAAATACCATAATTTGTTTGATAGTTTTGCCCTGCCATAACAAGCTGTTTACGACTATCTGTAAAATCAATGGTGGAACTGTATTCTTGAAATGGATTATTGTCAATTTTCTTTAGGATTATTCTTTGTTCACCACCCACGGGCAATTCTTTTTTTTGAGCAACACTCATTTTACATGTGAAAAGAAATAAAACTAAAATGGCGAAACTGGTAATTTCTTTATGCATTTTCATTGGATCCTATATTTTGGTTTGGTTTTTCAAATATGAATTAAGTAATTAAAAAAAACTATACCCAATACACGGTATATTCTTTAAAAGAACTAAAAATTAAAGATCAATCAAAGTATTAATACATGAAAAAATACCCGTAACTGGGTATTGTACCGACACCTAACTTCTAATAGTTTTACCCAGTAATCAATCAGGTTCAATAGAGCGTGGTTGTTAGTTGTAAAAATCCGTTCTCCCCACAAGAGGACGGATTTAACCTAAGTAAAATGCAAAGACAAAAAGAAGAACTTCAAATTCTAGCAAGAATAGGAGAACGAAAAATAAAATCGCTAAAGAAAAGCTATGAATTAACCGAAACTGAGCTTTTAACGATTATTAAACTACATTATAAATACAGAAATCGAAAGGAATTAGATTTTGCTAAAACCTTGAATATATTTTAGACCAAGCCCTTCATGGAAATTGCCTATCGAAATCGGGGGAACTAGAGAAGCAACGAAAATGAAGGGCTTGGTTTTTATATTTTTAATGAAGAAAACAGCTGCAACCTACACCCATTATATTAACAAATCACCTTATATCATACCCTGATAAATTATTAACAATTAGTGTTAATAACATTTAGTGTGCATTTCATCGAATAAATTCAACTTTTCGTCGTTAATGGATAAAGTTTAAATATTTTCGGATTGCGTTAATTTTTTAGCGAGATAAATTTTACCAACATTTACATGAAATTCCACCTTACCAAAGCCTTTTTCGTCCCTGTTGCAGCCATTGTTTTCTTATTAAGTTTATCTTCTTGCGGTAAAGACTATGACCTAGTTTCAGATTACGTAGTACGTGAGAATGTTGAAACCAATATTTTAGAGGATAACATGAATTCCCAAAATTCTAGTGTAACCTCAATAGATGCCCAAAACAATAAGGGTAAATAATAGGTTCCTGCATCCTACTAGACTCCGATTTTTCACTAGATGGCTTCACATCTATATCTAAGTGTATATATTAGTCAGAAGCGCCACTGTACTTAAATGCTTTTTAACTTTTATACCACTAAATAATATTTAGTTTTCTACCTACTAAGTTTCCTTTACCATACAACAAATTACCTTTCTAACTCATTTTCAACTAACTTTGTAATGATTAGATATTCCTCACTTTTTTGTACACGATAATTGACATAGAAACTACCGGTAACGGTATTAAGGGTAATAGAATTACCGAAATTTCTATTTTTAAATATGATGGTCATGAGGTAGTTGACGAATTCACTTCACTAGTAAATCCGGAATGTGAGATTCCCGCTTTTATTACCGGACTTACAGGTATTGATAATGATATGGTACGTAATGCTCCGCTGTTAGAGGATATTATTCCACAGATTATTGATATTACCAAAGACACCATTTTTGTAGCGCACAGCGTTAATTTTGATTATAATGTCATAAAAAATGAATTTAAACTGCTTGGGCATGACTTTTCTAGAAAAAAATTATGCACCGTACGCTTATCAAGAAAATTATTGCCCGGCTACAATTCTTATAGTTTAGGAAAATTAACCAGTGCCTTAGGAATACCATTAACTGACAGGCACCGTGCCAGGGGTGATGCTCATGCCACCGTACTTTTATTTCATAAATTATTGAGAACTGAAAATGCTGAAATTGTTTTCAAGCAATTTCTCAATGCCAAATCTCAAGAAGCTACACTACCACCCGGCTTACCAAAAGAACAATTTTTAAAATTACCTACGACCCCTGGTGTTTATTATTTTAAAGATCAAAAGGGAAAGATTATTTATGTTGGTAAGGCAAAAAACATCAAAAAAAGAGTGCTTGGGCATTTTTATGATAAAAAGACGAAAGAATTGGTTCTTTGCGCTGAAACCGCTTCTTTAGATTATGAGGAAACAGGTAATGAACTTATTGCACTTTTAAAGGAATCTGCCGAAATTAAACACTATTACCCCAAGTACAATAGTGCTCAAAAAAGGTCTATTCAACAATATGGTATTTTCTCTTACGTTGACCGCAATGGTATTTACCACTTGGCGTTCAATAAGATAAAAATGACTCCCAACCCTATTGCCGTTTGTTATAGCCCAACGGAGGCCAGACAATATCTAGAAACCCTGTGTAGCACTTTTGAGCTTTGCCCAAAATATTGCCATCTGCAAGAAAACGTGACGGTTTGTTCCCATTACAAAATTAAGCAGTGCATTGGCATTTGCTCGGATCTAGAAATGGTGGATGAGTATAACGAACGCGTTCATAATGCTATACAAAACATTAAAGATGTTTCCTCCACCTTGGTTATTAAGACCAAAGGCAGAACTATAGACGAAAACGGTTTTGTAATCATTAAAGAAAATAACTACGCCGGTTACGGCTTTGCACCTACTGAAGTGGCTATTTCACAAATTGAAGACCTAGAAATGTTCATTACACCGCAAAAAAATACGCTAGAAACCCAGCGTATCGTAGAAAGCTATTTAAGAAAACACCCCAACACTATTTTTCAATTATAGCGTAGTAGGGCACACATAGTCCGTCTTCTCCAAATCTTCTTTCTTCAATGCTCCATAGCCACCTTTAACATCGATCAGATTATGAATACCACGACTTTTTAAAATAGAAGATGCTATAACAGAACGGTAACCACCTGCACAATGCACCAAAAATTCCCCCTTTTCAGGAAATTTGGACAAATGTTTGTTCAATTCACTTAATGGAGTATGAACTGCACCTGCCAAATGCTCGCTTAAATACTCACCATCTTTACGCACATCAAAAACGGCATTACCTTTATCTATTAAAGTTTTTGCTTCAGGTGCCGTAATAGAAGTTATTTGATCCACTTCCTTCCCTGCCGCTTTCCAAGCTTCTATTCCGCCTTTTAAATATCCGATGGCAGCATCAAATCCTACTCGGGACAATCTAGTAATAGCCTCTTCTTCTTTACCTTCAGGAATCACCAATAGTAAAGGCTGTTTGGTATCGGCAATTAAATCGCCCACCCAAGGAGCAAAATCACCGTTCAATCCTATAAATATAGACCTTGGTATATGACCTTTTACAAATTCATCTTGGTGTCTAACATCTAACACCAAAGCCTCAGTATCATTAGCTGCCTTTTCAAATGCACCCGGCGATAATTCAACATTACCACGATTAAGCACATCGTCTATATCTTCATATCCCTCCTTATTCATTTTTACGTTTAAAGGAAAATATTTAGGTGGAGGCAAAAGACCATCAGTTACTTCTTTAATGAATTCTTCCTTGGTCATATCCGCTCTAAGAGCGTAATTCATTTTTTTCTGATTACCCAGGGTATCCACCGTTTCTTTCATCATGTTCTTACCACATGCAGAGCCGGCACCATGTGCAGGATATACGGTAACATCATCAGCCAAAGGCATTATTTTAGTACGCAAACTATCAAACAACGTACCTGCCAATTGCTCTTGGGTCATATCAGCAGATTTCTGTGCTAGATCCGGTCTACCCACATCACCTAAGAACAAGGTGTCACCAGAGAAAATTGCATGATCTTTACCATTTTCATCACGCAACAAATAAGTAGTACTTTCCATAGTATGCCCCGGTGTATGAAGCACTTTAAAAGTAAGATTGCCCAACTTAAATTCTTGACCGTCTTCGGCAATGATAGCGTCAAAAGTAGGGTTAGCGGTGGGACCGTAAATAATAGGAGCTCCTGTTTCTTTTGAAAGCGTTACGTGCCCGCTGACAAAATCTGCATGAAAATGGGTTTCAAATATGTACTTGATCTTGGCATTGTCATTTTCAGCCCTTTGAATATAAGGCGTTACCTCACGTAACGGATCAATAATGGCAACTTCCCCATCACTTTCAATATAATATGCTCCTTGAGCCAAACAACCTGTATATATCTGTTCTATATTCATACTAAACTACTTTATATTTTAACAATCGCTACACCTTTAAGGTACAAGATTTTTTTAATTTATATTCCTTTTGGCCTTGGCCATTCTACTATTTTCATAGGCTACTTTCGCTGCCAATAAGGATATCTCATTGGGGTCATCAAAGAAATCGACAGCCTCTTTTGTTTTTACGAACAAAAATTCTCGCTGTAATTCCTTGATAATACCTGTACTAAAAATAATATCCCTTGTTGGTCCAATGGCGCCTGCAATGTAAAATTGCAGTTCACGTTCCCTAATATCGTGTATTAATTTAGTCAACATATCCGCAGCGGTGGCGTCAATGTAATTTATGGATTCTGCATTCAAAATAATTCCTTTAAGTGCCGGACCTTTTGCCTTTATATGCTTAAGCAATTGTTTTTTAAAATAAGCTGAATTACCAAAATACAACTGAGAATCGAACCTAACGATCAAAAGATCGTTACGCACCACCACCTCATCTGCAAAACGAATTACATTTTTATAATAGTCGGAATTGCCAATATTGCCAATCTCTACAAAATGGGGTTTAGAAGTCCTATAGACCATTAGCAATAAAGAGCATAGAACACCTATTAAAATACCTTGTGTAATACCGATGAACAAAGTAATTAAAAAAGTCACCAGCATCACAAAAAATTCATCTTTTCTGTTTGACCATAAATATTTAAAGTACTTAATATCTATAAGTTTTACTACGGATACCATAATGATACTAGCCAAAATAGCATTCGGTAAAAACTTAAACAACGGTGTTAAAAAAAGTAAGGTCAGCACCACCAAAATAACACTGAAAATAGCACTTAAATTGGTTTTTGTACCAGCATCAAAACTAATTGCTGATCTAGAAAAACTTGCTGTCACTGGATACCCTTGAAAAAAAGAACCCACAATATTTGATGATCCTAAGGCTATTAATTCTTGATTTGCCTTTATGGTATCTTCCCCTGTTTTATCTTCCATGGCCTTACCTATAGAAATAGCTTCTAAATAGCCCACCAATGCCAATGCTATAGCAATTGGCGCCAGTTGCTTTACATCTTCAATATTCAATGTAGGCATTATAAAAGATGGCAATCCACTAGGTACGTTTCCTACCAATTTAATTCCGTAAGTTTCTAGCTGAAAAAAGTAAACCGCCACAATCCCCAACACTACGATAATTAATATACCGGGAATATTCTTGGCCCACTTTTTAAACCCAAGCAACAAGGCTATACCAACAAGACCGATTGAGAAATCCACATAATTTATTTCTCCTAGCTTATAAAAAATATTAATTACGGTCTTGTAGATTCTATTACTGCCTACTACGGAAATACCCAACAAATGTTTCATTTGGCTAAAAACAATTATAATAGCCGCGGCAGATGTAAACCCACTTATTACCGGTTTTGAAAGAAAATTGACCAAGAAGCCCATTCGCAAAACCCCCAACAAAAACTGAATAACACCTACCATTAAAGCAAGTACCACCACCATTTTTATATAGTTTTCTACCCCGGTTATAGCCAAGGTACCCAAACCTACAGCCACCAAAAGTGAATCCATGGCCACAGGACCAACCGCTATTTTTCTTGAGGTGCCTAAAAGTGCATAAACAAGGACAGGAAATAAAGAGGCATAAAGACCATGTACGGGTGGCAAACCTGCTATCATTGCATATGCCATACCTTGTGGCACCAATACAATACCTACGGTAATACCCGCCAACAAATCTTTTACAAAGTCGGTTTTTTTATAGGATGAAATCCAATCCAGAAAAGGAAAAATGTTTTTCACGCCGTAAATTTAATCATTTCATAGGGCATGAAAGCCTATTTGACAGCCAAGATCATGTATTTAAAAGTGTATTAAACTCCAAAGCTTTCGCCACCCAAAAATCCAGGTCATTTTCATTATCGAACCCATCAGGTCCAACAAACAAAAAACCACGTGAAGGCTTACCCGTAAAATCCATTGGGCTACTACCCGGTTTATTTAGCAGTTCTTCATAATTGAGTTTCCCTACTCTTACCATTAGCTTGTCTTCTTCGGTTTTTTTATCGAACATAATACCGATGCACATTTTTCCATTGACCATAAAAATGAGTCCGCCCATCATTTTCTTCTCCTCTACAAACCCCTTGCCCTTTAATCTTGGCCTTACCCTATCTGCCAAATATTCATTGTATGCCATTTTCTAAAAGTCCAATCCGTTAGTTTCAAGTTCCATGTATTTTACCTCATCGGCAATTGAAGCAATATTGCCTGCATAATTTTTACCTCGAAGCTTGCCCACGGTATGTGCCTCTAATTCCACCTTGTCATTTCTGTTCAATAGTTCTTTTAATTCCTTTTCAAAATCCGAATGTGAGGAAAGCCATTGCTCTTCCAAATCATCGGATAGTATTAATGGCATACGGGGTTCTTTTAATTTAGGGTTATTATGAATTTTAGACATCATGCCATTTCCAACGGTGGTTACAATTGAAAATGAATGGATAGTACCACCATGTTCAGGGTGTATCCATTTAGACCATAATGCAGCCAAAGCTAATGGTTCATTGTTTTTTCGGTGGATGAAAAATGGATAGGTGTTATTTTTAAAATGATGATGCTCATAAAATCCGTCCACATAAAGTATACAACGTTTCTCATTGGCTGCATCCCTAAAGGCGGGTTTTTCAAAAATGGTTTCTACCCGAGCATTTAATGTACTGTTCCAAATTTTCTTTTGTTGATCCACATTATTTACCCAATGCGGAATTAACCCCCAAGTAGCTACTATGGGATAAAAACGATCTTGATTAGTGTAGATCAACACTTCTGGATGTGAAAACCCCGATGCATGATGAAGCGGTAGATCGGTCAACGGCCCTAATTTTTCAACAATTTCTTCAATTGCCTTTAAATCTTGATTACGTTTCGCTCTTTTTAGCTGCGCTTCCAAACTGGTTTTCACATCATAACACATACGTCTGTTCTTAACGGTAATTTTTGACTACAATGGTTTTAAACTTACCTTAAAAATGGCACGCTCATCTTTTAGCACCATAAATCCTTCCGCTAAATTCTGTTGTGCCACGGCATACGGATAAAAGGTAATCGGCTCTATACAAACCATATTTGGCACCTCTGTCCAAAGCATAAAATGGCTAAATCCTTCAGATGTTATTTGAATGGATTTCTCATCTTTTAAGATAATGGTATCCGTTTTAGGCACTTGTAGCGCCCTACTACCCACCGCCATTACTTCTGGAATAGTTATATCTTGATTGTCCGTTGAGATTACGGCATTTTCTGAATGTAGCATAAATGCCGGGTGATAACCCAACATAAAAGGCATACCTTCTTCTCCTGAAATAGAAAACGTAACTTCTAAAGTATTGTTCACCAATTCAAGTGTTTTTACGAACTCAAAATCATAAGGCCAACTCAACTTTTCTGCAGTTGATTTTGCTGGATATTTAGAGTTTAAAATCTCCGTATTCGCGCTATATGTTTTAGAAAATACGGCTTTACTATCAGTACTATCTTTAAGTACATATTCCATCTCACGCAATAGACCATGTTGATCTTGGGTAGCGAATCCTTTTGGAGTATTTACCTTAAAGTCCGCTTCATTGGTAGGACCGATCAACGGAAACATTTCAGTGTCTACACTTCGCCAACCAGGGTTCCCTTTTTGATGCATAAACTCATGACCAGAAACTTGGTAGCCTACCAATTCTCCTGCTTCAATTTTAACCTGATGTTCTCCTACTTTTAATGTTGTTATATTACTCATTTATCAATCTATAAATTAATAATGCCGTTCTTTTTGTTAATGCTTCTATCGTATTTAAGTTCACTGTTTCCTCAGGAGTATGGGCTGCATTTCCCATAGTACCCAATCCGTCTAAACAATCCACATATTCCGCTACAAAAGAAGTATCTGCCGCACCTCTTTTACCGGGATCATATGCAATTACCTCACCTTGTTTCAAATCAAGGCTTACTTGATTTAGCTTTGCCAACAAAGCTTTATTTCCTTCTGTAGGTTGCATTGCCGGATAACTATCTTTGAAAGTCACCTTTGCAGATGTATGTGGTAAATTGTTAGCAACAACCGTTCTCATATTGTCACGGGCACGTTCCTTTTGTTCTTCGGATATAAAACGCAATCCGCCACGCACCTCTGCTTTTTGCGCTACTACATTGGTCTTACCGAACACCCTACCCTTACTGGTCATTTCATCAAATTCAACAAACGTTCCTCCCACTAAAGTTCCAGGGTTAAAGGTCAATAAATCTTCTCCCTTAACATCGGTATAAAAACCGTTCAATATTCTTGACATTTCAAAAATGGCACCAGCACCCGTGTCTTCACTAAAAATACCCGATGAATGAGCTCTTTTACCTTCCACCTCAACTTTCCAGCCAGATGATCCTCTACGGGCAACGGTAGCATAATTGAACCCTGTAGAAGTTTCAAAACCCAGACCAATATCACTTCTTTTTGCTGCTTCAATTAAATCGTGCCTACTTTTTTCCAATGGGCTACCTGTACTTTCTTCATCTCCGGTAAAAGCTACTATAATCTGGGCATCATCCAGCAATCCGTTTTCCCTTAATGCTTTTAATGCATAGAGCACAATGACATTGCCGCCTTTCATATCATTACCTCCCGGCGCATGGGCAATAGAATCGTTCACCATTTTAAATGTTTGAAACGGACTATCTTCTTCAAAAACCGTATCCAAATGACCTATTAATAATAATTTCTTTCCTTTGGTCCCTTTGATTTCCGCAAATAAGTGTCCCGCTCTATTCATTTCTTCGGGCATAGGTATCCATGTACTTTCAAAACCAATATCAGTAAAAGCAGTAGCAAACTCTTTTCCTACCATTTCTACCCCTTTAAGGTTTAAAGTTCCGCTATTGATATTGACGACTTTCTCCAAGAATGAAATTGCCTGGGCATTATTTTTTTCGATGGTTTTTACAACCTTCTTTTCGTTCTTAGAAAGCTTTTGCGCATTGCTAGTGGTCACTAACAACAATGTAAATAGTGTAAAAAGTAACTTTTGATGCATGTGGTCTGTTTTACATCAAATTTACCAAAAACGCTCAAGTTAATGCTAGAATAAATCACTAACTGTGTTAAGTTTAGAACAGTGTATAATGTGGTGCAAATAATTACTATATTGCACCAAAATCTCTTTTTTATGGCAACGATACGAAAATCTATAACCTTTACTGATCAGCAAGATAATTGGATAAAGTTAAAAGTAGAGAGTGGCGATTACACTAATGACAGTGAATATATACGTGATTTGGTTAGAAAAGACCAACAAGAAAATATGAAATTGGCAGAATTAAAAAATGCCATTGATGAAGGTTTACAGAGCGGAAGAAGTTCGTTAAAAATCACTGATATTATTGAGCAAGTAGATAATGGCAAACTATAATTTATCTACAAAAGCACAACAAGATTTAATTGCTATTTATAAATATGGTATTAAATTTTTTGGACAATCGCCAGCAACAAGTTACCTACAGGAGTTAGAAAATTTTCTGTTGGAATTATCTGACAGACCTAGCTTAGCCAAAAATGCATCACCAATTGCAAATGGATTAAAGTTCTATAATTTCAAAGCTCATGTTATATTTTACCAATTTGAAAACAAGAACGAAATCTATGTGGTAAGAGTTCTAGGAAAACGAATGAACTTTGTAGAACATCTATAATTCAAACTTCTACTACTCAAATCGTATCGCCTTTACCGGTGTAATTCTGGTTATTATATATGATGGAATCAGTAACATCAATAAACATAATAACAAAACACCCGCATTTAAAAGAAGAATAGTCCACAGATCTATACTTACAGGTATGTACTCAATATAATACTCCTTTGGATTTGGAAATTTAAATACCCTAAACTGATCCTGAATAAAGATAATACCCAAACCTATAAGGTTGCCCCAAAACAAACCTACCGCAATCAAATAAGCCGCATTATATAAAAAGACCTTTCTAATACTCCAATTTGTGGTACCTAATGCCTTTAATATACCGATCATGGGCGTTCGTTCTAAAATAAGCACCAACAATGCAGTAATCATATTAATACCGCCAACTATAATCATAATGCCTATGATCAGGGCAATATTAAAATCAAAAAGTCCGATCCATTCAAAAATTTTATAGTACTTATCTTTTATGGTCTTGGTATCTAAACTAGCAACCGTTTCTCCGTAAATCTCATTTGCTTTTTGATCAATATCATCAAAACTGTTCAAGAATATCTCAAAATTACCAACTTCGGTATCTTCCCACTTATTCATGCGTTGAATATGCCTTATGTCGGTGAAAATATAGAGTCCGTCAATCTCTTCAAATCCGCTATCAAAAATACCGGTAATGGTGAACTTCCGCTGATTGGGTATTTTATCCGCTGCATCATCCCGTAAAAAAAAGGTGAAAAACGAGTCGCCCACTTTAAAATTGAGTCGATTTGCCATTATCCTGGAAATCAGCACATCTGAATTCAACTCCCCGGAATAATCTGGCAATACCCCGTCAATAAGAAACTCTTCAAACGGTTTCCAATTATAATCCTTACCTAAACCTTTGGCAATTATACCTTCAAAAGTATCTTCCGTTCTTATAATACCCGCCTTGGTGGCCACCGCCTGAATGTGCTGCACCCCATCTACCATTTTAAAATCCGGATAGAACTCTTGTTCCGTACTCACAGGCACCACAGATACTTCAGAATTATTATTATCGTAATTGTAGATTTGTACGTGACCGTTAAAAGCGGTCACTTTTTCACGGATTTTTTCTTTTAAACCCAACCCCGTAGCAATAGCGATCAACATCATAACCACCCCAATAGCAATTGCGGCAATAGCTATTTTTATTATTGGTGCGGATATACTAATTTTATGCTCCTTACCCTTTATAAGCCGTTTGGCGATAAAATATTCTAGATTCAAATGATGTTATTTTTATCCAATTTCAAAAGTACAGTTTTATTATGGTTTTTGGTATTGGCTACTTGCGGAAACGATTCCGAAAATGTAGCCGAGCGCACGCAAAGCCAAACCGAGCCACAAATAGTACAAGAGAAAAAAGAAATAGTTGTAGCCGCTAACTGTACGGAAGCCTATCTACCAATTTTAAAAGGAAAAAAAATAGCCGTTGTCGCCAACCAGACCAGTGTCATTTTTAAACCTGAAGGTCACACCCATTTGGTTGATAGCCTACTATCTTTAGGTGTGGACATCAAACACGTTTTTGCCCCAGAACACGGATTTAGGGGGAATTTTGATGCCGGTGAACACGTGAACAATAGTAAAGACATAAAGACAGGGCTAGAACTGATATCCTTACATGGAAAAAATAGAAAACCAAACCAGGATCAATTAGAGGGTTTAGACTTAGTTCTGTTCGATATACAAGATGTGGGCGTTCGTTTTTACACTTATATTTCTACCATGCAATTAGTGATGGAGGCCTGTGCAGAAAAAGGTATTCCCGTTTTGGTATTGGATAGACCAAACCCGAACGCACATTATGTAGATGGCCCAACGATGGAAGCAGAACACACTTCTTTTCTTGGCATGACCCTAATACCTTTAGTGTATGGTATGACCATTGGTGAATATGCAAATATGATCAATGAAGAAATGTGGCTTGAAGGAAATAAAAAAGTAAATCTAACAGTAATTCCTCTAGAAAACTGGGCGCATGACATGTTCTACAGTTTACCTATTAGACCTTCGCCAAACTTGCCTAACGATACTTCAATTACCCTATACCCGAGTTTAGGAATGTTTGAAGGTACCAATATCAATGCCGGGCGTGGAACGGAGTTTCAGTTTCAACGTTATGGAGCGTCATTTTTAGATTCAAAAGTGTATGATTTCACCTATACCCCTGAACCTAATTTTGGTTCTAAATACCCAAAGGAAGAGGGAAAACTTTGTTACGGCAAAGATTTATCGGAAACCGAACGAATGAACCAAGTAACGATGGATTTTATTATTGACGCCTATACCAATACCTTGGACAAAAGTAAATTCTTTTTAACGAGCGGATTTACCAAACACGCAGGCAACAATAGACTTCAAAAACAAATTGAAGCCGGTGCTACCAATGCCGAAATTAAAGCGACTTGGCAAGAAGACATTGAAAAGTTTAAAAAAATAAGGGCAAAGTATCTACTTTACTAAAGGCTGTTCATTTACAACGTCTGCTAGGTTACTACCATCTGTGGTAGGTTTTCTATACCCAACAAAAGGATACTTTAGCAATGGTCCAATTTTACCATTGGCAACCTCATCAGGAAAAGTGTCTACGCCGTAGGTAATTTTCTCTCGATCTAAATGCATGTACGTACCGAACAAACGATCCCACCAAGAAAAAATATTACCGTAATTAGAATCTGTATATGGTAACACGTAGTGGTGATGTACTTTATGCATATCTGGCGAAATCAACACCCAGCTAATTGCTTTGTCCACACTTTTTGGCAATTTTATGTTCGCATGGTTAAATTGCGACAATACTACAGATAAACTTTGGTACAACATTATAATGCCTATAGGCGCACCAACGATAAAAACCCCAACAAGGGTAAACATATACCTGATCAAACTTTCTAAAGGGTGATGTCTATTTGCTGTAGTAGTATCCACATTATGATCTGTATGATGCACCAAATGAACCATCCACAACGGTTTTACACGGTGCTCTACCAAGTGGGCCAAATATGCCCCTATAAGGTCAAGCAAGGCAACACCTAAAAACACATAAGCCCATAGTGGCATTTCTGGCAACCAATTAATAATTCCGAAATCATTGGCAACCGTCCAGTCAGACGTTTTCAAAAGAAAAAATGCCAACGGAAAGTTTACGATTATGGTGGTCAAGGTAAAAAAGAAATTGGGTATGGAATGTTTCCACTTATTATAAGCACCATTGAATAAGGGGACAATACCTTCCAGTATCCAGAAAAAGGTAATACCACCCACCAAAATTAAAGAGCGGTGTACAGCAGGTATCGATTCAAAATAGGTTATTAATTGTTCCATTAAATAAGTAAGTAGTTAAATTATAAACTGCAGAAATCAACCTGCAACTCAATTATAGTATCATCAGTAAAATATTCAAATTCTAATGATTTTGTAATTAATTACGTAATATAATAAAGTTTTATTGATTTAACCCGCTACAAATACAGGATACGTATACCATGTCATCCTTGAATTAATGACATTAAAAAATTAAAATTTTACAACAGGGTAAACTTTATTGGGTCCATTACCCGCCAAGTATCTTGTATTTTATATGACTTTTTTAAAACGATCAGAAACTTCTTATCGTTACTTGAACATTCCATAGTAATACTTCCTCTTTCAATAGGCACGTTATGATCAGGGTTACTTTTATAACTTACTTTTTCTAAAATTATATCTTTCCACAATACCCCGAAAGAGTTTCCCCTTTTGCTAATGTTTTTAAAATTCTCGATAGCTTTAATCTCAAAGTTTGAAATTATGGTATCTACTGAAGGAATATTTTCATTAGTCTGAGCATTTTTGACCATTGGAATCAAATATTCCACTTCGTTTCTAGTAGGTAAGATTTTTAAAAATTCTTTTTCACTCTGAGATTTCAGGGCATTAAAAACAGTATTTACAAGCTCAGTATTTCTAAAATCTTCTTGTGCAACGGAAGTATAGGTTACCAATAAGGAAATCATCAATAAAGAAAAATAAAGGGTACGTTTCATCAATAAAGTTTTGGTTGAATAGTATATCTGAGGTAAATGATAAAGCTATTAGCTAATCTAATTCAAAAACAACATTTCTTTCGGTATTTGTCTTATACCTGATTTTGGGAGCAATCTCTAAACTAGCACCATAGCGATAATTTTTACTATTTGGGTTTAGCATATAATCAAGTTGATGTTCAATCATTTTTTCAAACGGGACTAGGAAGTCCGCCGTATCACATTGTTCAATCGTTCCTTTATTCAACAAGTTTAAAACGGTATAGACCGATTCTATGGTGCTAAGACAAAGTGCTTCTGGTTGTTGTTTGATGATGAATTTTGATGCTATGCTATTATCAAAACTAACCCTATTTAACTTTTGCAAGTTCTTACTCAATTTAAGCATCTTTCTAGCACAGGGCCAGGTACCATCAAGAATGTAGATGTTTGCACCTTTACCTATAAAATTATGCATTTCAGCACTACTTTTTTGAGATAGGTTAAAACTGTTTTTACCCGGGTAAAGTAAAAATGAATTTTCATTACTGTCCAATAATTCATTTACACGAGTATTATCACTAAAATCTACGCCCACTATTATTTCAGAATTTTCAAGTTGAAGATTCGTCATGTAGCCTGTACCGTTCCTTTCCTTTTTATACTCCTTAGGGTGCATTAAAATAATGAAACGTGTTTTAGTTTTTACGGCTCTAATATGTTCACAAATACAGGTACTTGAAGGTCTCATGCATTGGTAACATTTTACTCTTGGATTATTTATATCAACTAGCAATCTTAATTTATTTTCAATATTCTACTTACCTAATCAACTTCTTCATCTCCTCTACAATATTATAAGCAGCAGGACAAATAGCCACATTTTTTAAGGTAAGATTACTAATTTGCTGAAACTTCTTTCTATCCGTATGCGGAAATTCTCGACATGCTTTTGGGCGTACATCATAGATAGAACAATAATTATCCGCTCCCAAAAAAGTACATGGTACTTGCTGTAACACATAATCGTTCTCCTCATCTATACGCAAATAGCTTTCAATGAACTTCTGTGGTTTCATTCGGAAAGATTTTGAAATACGTTCCACATCTGCGTTGGTAAACAACGGCCCTGTAGTTTTACAGCAATTGGCACAGGTTAGGCAATCGGTATGTTCAAATTCCGCCTCATGCAGTTCTTGCATGGTATAGTCCAAATCCTTTGGCGGTTTTTTCCTTAGTTTGGCAAAGAACTTTTTATTTTCATTATGTTTTTCCCTTGCCTTTTTGGGCAATAGACGTAAAACCTCTTCCATGTATCAAATTAATTCTTCAAAACTAGGAAAGTAGTGCCAAAAAGCGAGACTTTTGCAGATAGAAATACTAGAATTTTGGACAAGGACATTTTAGGAACAGCGCTCTTAGATTATCAACAAGGTAATTATTCAGAAGATATCATCACCAATTCTTCGCTTGAAGAAGAAGATGTATTACCAATACCCTATATGTTCAGAAATTTTAGGGAAATGCCTAAGATTGAACAAAAAGCTCTGAAATTAAGTAAGGGCAAGGTTCTGGACGTTGGTTGTGGCGCAGGTAGCCACGGTCTATATTTACAGGAAAAAGGTCTATTGGTCACTGGTTTAGATGCATCGGAAGGCGCAATATCCGTAAGCAAGCAACGTGGACTTAAAAGCACATCACATTCAGAACTTTTAAAATACGAAGGAGATAAGTACGATACTATTCTCATTTTGATGAATGGCGTTGGTTTGGCAGGTACTTTAAACGGCTTAGAACCCTTTTTCAGTAAGCTAAAGTCACTACTTAATGAGAACGGACAAATTCTTTTAGACTCCAGCGATATTATCTACATGTTCGAAAATGACGAAGATGGTGGTTATTGGATACCCGATAATGTTAATTACTACGGTGAAGTGAACTTTAGTATGGAATATAAAAACGAAAAAAGCGCTACTTTCCCTTGGCTCTATGTTGATTACAACACGCTTCAAAGGGCTGCAAATTATAGCAATTTAACATGTAATCTTGTAATGGAAGGCGAACATTACGACTATTTAGCAAGATTGACCCATATGAAGTAATAGGTCAACTTTTTTTTCGTTATCCTATGCATACATATATTATTATGACCAAATACAAAGGTTTATTGCTGTTAGGTATTCTACTATTTACCTTTTCTTGCTCTAAAAGCTCTTCTGATTCTGAAGATGTTAACGCTACAACACAAGTGGATAAGAGCGGTAATCTTTTGGCAACAGGAGATTCTGCCTTTGATATACTTTCAAATGACAATTTTGACAAACTTTTAATAGTGATAGCTTACGTAAGTGGTTTCAGACCAACGGAGTCAGCTATGACCCAATTCACCGATTACTTGAAACAGCATACGTTCAAAGAAGATATTGAATTGGTTTACAATGAACTATCCAGTCCGTCAGAAGACGAACTTACCCTTCAAGAAATTGCAGATTTAGAAACTTCTAACAGAACCGTATTTAATACGGGCAGCACTTTGGCAATTTATATTTATTTTGCCGATGCCCCTGCGGAAGGTGATGATCTTGATGGAGGTTTAGTAACCCTAGGTTCGGTATATAGAAACACTTCAATGATCATTCATGAGGTAACCGTTAGGGAATTGGCAAGTTTAAGTTCGTCGATCAACGAGAGCGATGTGGAGACAACAACCCTAAACCATGAATTTGGGCATTTATTCGGGTTAGTGGATTTAGGTACTGAAATGGTCAATGACCACCAATCTCAATCTGAAAACGAAGATGGTCAATTAGTGGGTGATAACCATTGTAATCAAGAGGGATGCCTTATGCGAGCAGAATTACAATTTGGAGGTTCATCAGGAAAATCTTTATCCTCAAATGCTTTGGCCAAGTATGAGGCCGGTATAACATCCGGTTGTACTTTATCTGGAGCCACCGTATTACATCTTTTACAGCAAAACACTGCAAA
Organism: Maribacter sp. 1_2014MBL_MicDiv; assembly: GCF_001865655.1. Classification (NCBI taxonomy): domain Bacteria; kingdom Pseudomonadati; phylum Bacteroidota; class Flavobacteriia; order Flavobacteriales; family Flavobacteriaceae; genus Maribacter; species Maribacter sp. 1_2014MBL_MicDiv. Next base: position 2,869,349 of record NZ_CP011318.1, on the reverse strand, counting down.
AGGTGTTGCCACAGTAGGTTTAGACCCAGAATGTTTATTAGATATACAAGCAAATGGCGGTCGCCAATAAGCAAAAAATCAGTTAAGGAATATTAAGGTATTTATGGGTCTGTAAAGACACTTTCCATTTAGGGTTGTTCATTACATAATCTACGATCATTGGAACCACCTTGTCTCTAACACTCCATTCGGGCTGTAAGTACAAAATACAATTTGCATTGGTATTGGCAGCTTGCTCCTCGGCAAAAATTAAATCGTGTTTGTTATAGACAATTACTTTAAGCTCATGCGCTTCGTCATAGATACGACCTTCCGGTAATTTGTTTTTCTTTGGTGACAGGCAGATCCAATCCCACTCACCCGATAAGGTATATGCACCCGAAGTTTCAATATGAGTCTTTAGCCCCTTTTCCTTTAAGGCCTTTGTAATGGGGTTCATATCCCACATTAATGGCTCTCCTCCGGTAATGACAATAGTATCTGAATATTTGGCGGCATTATCCACAATATGTTCTATAGCCGTAGGCGGATGTGTTTCTGCATTCCAGCTTTCTTTCACATCACACCAATGGCAGCCTACATCGCATCCGCCAACACGAATAAAATAAGCTGCAGTTCCCTTATGGAATCCTTCACCCTGTATAGTATAAAACTCTTCCATTAAGGGTAAATACACCCCTTTATTCACTTTCTCCAGTACCTCCTCATTTTTCATTCGGCAAAGATACGCTTTAGTTCACAATTTATATAAGAAGAACATAATGCTTAATTCTGCCTTAGACTAGTACTATAGCCGCGTACAATGTTAAAAAGTAGTGATATTTAAGGGTGATGTTGTTTTTTGGTTTGGTGAAAAATGCCCTATTTTTATCGAAAATATAGAAAATGGCCGGTACCGAAGATTTTTTTGACCATATAGAAAAAGGATATGCCACAAAGGGCGATTATATAAATATGGGTGCTGCCATGTTAAATGGTGAAGCCGTAAAAAATGCCTTCGTAAAAATACCTTTAAAAACCTTAAATAGGCACGGGCTTATTGCCGGAGCTACCGGTACAGGAAAAACAAAAACATTACAGGTTTTGGCAGAAAATTTATCTGACAAGGGTATTCCGGTAATGTTGATGGACCTTAAAGGTGATTTAAGTGGATTGGCACAACCTAGTCCCGGTCATGCAAAAATAGACGAGCGCCATGAAAAAATAGGCTTCCCTTTTGAGGCCAGTAGTTTTCCCGTGGAAATACTTTCGTTGTCAGAGCAAGATGGCGTAAAATTGAGAGCCACAGTTTCCGAATTTGGTCCTGTGCTGTTATCAAGAATACTAGACCTTTCCGAAACGCAATCTGGTATTGTGTCCGTGGTATTCAAATATTGCGATGACCAAAAAATGCCCCTATTGGACCTAAAAGATTTTAAAAAGGTATTACAATACGCAACGGGTACTGGCAAAGCAGAATTCACCAAGGAATATGGTAGAATATCTACAAGCTCTACCGGTGCAATTCTTAGAAAGATCATTGAGCTGGAACAGCAAGGTGCTGAATTGTTCTTTGGTGAAAAATCTTTTGATGTAAACGACCTTACCCGAATAGATGATGAAGGACGAGGCTATATCAATATTTTACGACTGACCGATATTCAAGATAGACCTAAGCTTTTCTCTACTTTTATGTTGAGCTTACTTGCAGAAATCTACGATACCTTCCCTGAACAAGGTGATAGTGACAAACCAGAATTAATTTTGTTCATAGATGAAGCCCACCTTATTTTCAAGGAAGCTTCAAAAGCACTGTTAGATCAAATAGAGAGTATTGTAAAACTAATTCGTTCAAAAGGAATAGGTTTATATTTTGTAACCCAAAACCCTACAGATGTACCAAATGATGTTTTATCTCAATTAGGGCTAAAAGTTCAGCATGCGTTAAGAGCGTTTACCGCCAAGGACAGAAAGGCTATCAAGCTAACGGCAGAGAACTACCCGGAATCTGAATATTACGATACTAAAGAAGTGTTGACTTCCCTTGGTATAGGCGAAGCATTAATTTCAGCTTTAGATGAAAAAGGCAGACCTACCCCACTTGCAGCAACCTTACTACGTGCACCAATGAGCCGTATGGATGTTTTAACAAAAAAAGAATTGAACGAAGTAGTCAACAGCTCTTCATTGGTTAAGAAATACGGTGAAATAATCGATAGGGAAAGTGCCTATGAAATTTTGAACGAAAAAATTGAAACTGCCGAAAAGTTAGCGGAAAAGGAAAAAAACAAACCTGCTGTTCGCAAGACCACCAAAAGAGCCAGTACCAGACAAAACCCCGTAATAAAGGTGTTAACCAGCGCTACATTTATAAGAGGTGTACTTGGAGTATTAAAAAAAGTGATGAGATAACCTATGAAGTTTAGATATACCCTTATATTGATTATTTGTTGCATACTAGCAACTAGTTGTGCCGACCAACAGAACAATGATTTTAAAATTACCGGCAACCAAGTTGGCAAATTATCAAAAGAAAGCTTGGCAAGAGATATAGAGTTAATTTTTGAAAAAGACTCTGTAGTTCAAGATACCGTTAAACTAAATTTTGGCAATGGCGCCAGTAAAATCAAAATCTATGAAAAAGGTGGGGCTTTGCTATTGACCTTAACACCTAATAACGATAGTATAGCCACTATACAAAACGTACTTGTTAACGATGAAAGATTTGAAACCGACAAGGGCATCTCTAAAATGTGCACATTTAAAGAGATTCGTGAAAACTATTCCATAAAAAAGATTATTACTTCTCTTAACAATGTAGTGGTATTGTTAAAAGACAATGACCTTTATTTTACCATAGATAAAAAAGAGTTGCCCGAAAGCCTTAGGTATAATGCCAATAACAATATTGAGGAAGTACAAATACCTGATAACGCAAAAGTAAAATATATGATGATTGGCTGGGACTAACAGAAAACCCTACAAATAAACAGTGATTACCACATCAATAGTTACTAATTTCAAAAAACTCATAGGTGCCCTTATTTCTTCAAAAACTTATTCCTAAACTATACGGCCTATACTTTAATATTCTTGTTTGGTTTGCTCCAAAGAAAACTGCCCACAAAGCTTTTACGGTATTTGCAACCGTACGAAAAGGCAGGGTCTTGCCAAATCAAAAACAATACTTGGACAATGCCAAATTAGAAGTCGTTACCACTGGTGATCACAAAATACAAGTTTATAACTGGCCCGGAAATAATGAAACAGTATTATTGGTACATGGCTGGGAAAGCAATACATGGCGATGGCATAAACTTATTGAAAAACTACAAAGGGAAAATTACAATATCATTGCATTTGATGCCCCTGCCCATGGATATTCTACAGGAAAAATACTTCATGCCCCTTTATACGCTGAATTTGTACAGGTCATGTTACAAAAATACAAGCCCACAATTGCGATAGGGCATTCTATGGGAGGTATGACCATTTTGTACAATGAGTATCAAAATCCAAATTTAGTTTTAGAAAAAATGGTAACCATAGGTTCACCTTCTGAATTTCATGAAATACTAACGCATTACAAAAACCTTCTTGGTCTAAACAGTAAGGTCGTTAACGCTCTCAAAAAATTTGTACATAAAAAATTCAATTTTACAACAGATGAATTTTCAAGTGCCAAATTTGTTGAGAACAATACTAAAAAAGGATTGCTCTTTCATGATCGATTTGATAAAATTGCACCTTACCATGCATCTGTTGATGTACATAAACATTGGAAAGGGAGTGAATTTATAAGCACTGAGGGATTTGGACACTCCATGCACCAAGATGAGGTCAACAACAAAATCATTTCCTTTTTAGCGGAGTAATTTCTTGTTGTATACAGCACGTTCACAGACCATTAATTATTTATTTTTAAAATAAAAAATGGCAAAATCAAATAACATACCGCAAATTAAAAACGAAGAGCAATATGAAGCATTGGTAGACAAGGGCTATAGCAAAGAAAAAGCAGCTAGAATCGCCAATACTGAAAATGCGGGCAAAAAAGGTGGTAAAGCATCTACTTATGAAGACAGAACAAAAGATGAGCTTTACGAACAAGCGAAGAAAATTGGTATTGAAGGACGTTCTAAATTGAATAAAAAAGAGTTAATTTCAGCATTAAGAAACAACTGAATATGCAAAACGTTACACCTTTTCACATTGCCATTCCTGTACACAACTTAGCGGAATGTAGAACTTTTTACAGAGAAATATTGAATTGCGAAGAAGGCCGTAGTAGCGACCACTGGGTAGATTTTAATTTATTCGGACATCAATTGGTGATACACTACAAGCCTAAATCTGAAACCGAAACCGTACATCACAACCCTGTTGACGGTCATGATGTACCCGTACCGCATTACGGAGTTGTTTTACCTTGGGATACATTTCAAAGCTTTTCAGAAGAGCTAAAATCCAAAGGTGTACAATTCGTCATTGAGCCTTATGTGCGTTTTGCAGGTAAAACAGGAGAGCAAGCTACCATGTTTTTTTATGACCCAGCGGGTAATGCTTTGGAATTTAAAGCTTTTAAAGATATGGGACAGTTGTTTGCGAAGTGATTTAACAGCATAACAATATTTAGAAAGCCATCAACTATATATTATGTTGATGGCTTTCTAGATGTAGCGAATATCTTTTAAAAAAATAACTACTGCGACCAAGAAGTAGGCACTCTATCCCAACGATGCTTTAATAATTCTTTGTACAATTCGTTAGATAACAATTTACCATCACTTGTTGCTGTATTCGCCAAGACATTACGTTGTTTACGCATACCTGGAATGGTAGTACCAACATTATCGTTCATCAAAATAAAACGCAGTGCCATTTCGGCCATGGTCATACCTTCAGGAATTAGCGGTCTTAAGGCATCGGCATGCTCTACCGAAGAAATTAAATTCTCAGGCACGAAGTAGGTACCACGCCAATCCCCTTCAGGGAACGTAGTTTCCTTCGTCATAGTTCCTGTCAAAGTTCCTTCATCAAAAGGTACGCGTGCAATGGTTGCGATATCCAACGCTTTACAAAGTGGAAATAAATTATCTACAGGCGCTTGATCGAATATGTTATAAATGACCTGAACGGCATCTAACATTCCTGTTTTTAAGGCTTTTATTCCATTTTCCGGTTCCCAACGATTCATACTAATGCCCATTGCAGCAACTTTACCTGAGGTTTTTAAATCTTCAATAACACGTTGCCATTCTTCTCTGTCGCTCCAACCGTCATCCCAGGTATGAAATTGCATAAGGTCTATTTGCTCCAACCCTAAATTCTTTAAAGTCTTATGGGTGTATTCCATAATATGCTCCGTAGGATAAGATTCCTCAAAAGCATATTCTGGTTTTGCTGGCCACTGAAAGTTTTTAGGTGGAATTTTACTAGCCGTGTATAATTTCTTGGAAGGGTGTCTTTTTACCAACTCGCCCAACAGCTCCTCACTATGACCTTCCCCGTATCCCCAAGCGGTATCAAAGAAATTGACGCCATTTTTAACCGCTAAATCCAACGATCTTGTAGATTGAGCATCGTCACTAGCCGTCCAACCGGCCATTCCCCACATTCCATATCCAACTTCGCTTACCTGCCAATCTGTTCTTCCGAATCTTCTGTATTTCATTACATCTTTACACTATAGTTATTATACATATTTTAAATAGCGACAAGCATCTTTGTATACAGAAACGCTTCTCGATACTAATTTTTCGTGCCTCAAAATTCACTCGAAGTGACATCCTTATTTTGACTGCACAACTAGCATTACTTATACCTCCAACTTGTTAAATCGGCATCTTTTGGAGCACTTTTCTCAATACGCTCCATAATCTTTGGCACATACATACTATTGTAACGTAGGCGCGTTATGGCATTGGGTTGATCAGGATCACCGTTCCAGCAATGTTCATCACGGTCGCCGTATTTTACTTCGCCTTCATAATAAGGATCTGTTGTGCTTTCAAGAAAATCTTCCATTAGGTAGACAGCGTTGTTTAAGTAGTAATTATCCATATCACCACAATAGATATGAATTTTACCTTTTAAGTTATCGCCCAGTTTATCCCAATCACGTTCAAGAATATGTCTTAGATCAAAATTCTCTTTCCAATACTCGGCAACCTCATGGTCTATATCTCCTGTCATTTTATCCCAAATTCTTTCAGGATAGCCATCTTTGCCCTGTGGGGAATAAGTTGCTTCCCAAATATCCCATTGTTGCCCTGATCTAGATTTATCTCCCAACACCAACTCTAAGTGATTTCCCTGTCTTAAGGTAGATTGAATTTGCCCTAAGTAATTTCTATGTGAGGGCACTTCTAATTTTTTATGCGCGCTTGGATAGTAATATGCATTTTCATCTTCATAAATATTGGTCAAGGTATACGCCCTAAAATCTATAGGGTCGGGGCATGCCGCAAAGCACCCATTGTATTCCTCTGGATATTTGACCTGTACCGCCAAAGCTTCCCAACCGCCGGTTGATCCGCCGTATAAAAAACGAGACCACCCCTCTCCCATACCCCTAAACTGTTTTTCAATTTCCGGAATAAGTTCATAGGTAATAGCATCTCCATAAGGACCTTGACTAGCAGAATTTACTGCATATGAATCATCATAATATGGGGTTGGGTGTTGTATTTCAATAATTAAAAAGCGAGGAAAATCGGGCTCGTTCCATCGTTTGTAAAAATCGTAGGCTTCTTGCTGTTGAATAATATTATACCCTTCTAAACTAAAACGCTCAGAATACTCTGGCTTTAAATTAGGGTCTGGTGGTGTAGTTCTAAATCCGCCAAAATCCGAAGGAAAATGACCGTGAAAAACCATCAGTGGGTACTTGGCCTCAGGATGCTCGTTAAATCCCTTAGGCAACAATACATGAGCTCCTAAATAGATATCCCTTCCCCAGAACTCGGATAATTTTTCAGATTTCACCTTTATATGCTTGATCCACTCGGTATCTTTTGGTTCTTCAATGGGCGGAATCACCTGATCTAGTTCTACAGACACATTCTCAAACCCGTTGCTAGCAACCCTTATCTTAAAAGGCTTGCTATATAAATTACCTGGTGATTTATTCCATTGTTGTCCCTCGCCATTATCCATAGGCAACTTTACGGTATGCCCGGTAGAAAGGTTAAACGTTTCATACACATTAAGAAGTGCCTGTACATTATACTCCCCTGGCGGTACATCTTTTAAACTTTCATAAGGGTAACCAAACACAGATTCATCAAAGGTCAAAATAGAATCTTGAACCCAATTCTCTACATTCATACCGAAAATGAGTTGAGTGTTGAGTCCGTCATTAATTTGAAATCGAGGTTCATCACTATCATCAGACGATAACATTAGCAATAAACGACCATCTACAGATTCCTGACCAATATCATTACTAAAAGATACTTGTATAGTTTGAACAGGCTCTACAACCTTTTCACAACTTATAAAAAGACCTAATACCAATGCTACTGCTATTACTTGTTTTATCATGGCAAATAAATTTACATGCTTAAAGATAATTAATGAAACCACTCAAGTGGATATTCAGAAACATTATTATGCCATATTTACCAAGATAATAATACCGGACAGTAAAAATTAGTGCGTAGGAAAAACAATGGTAAACAAAGCCCCTTTATTTAGCTCGCTATCCACCGTGATCGTACCGCCTAGACTATTAATTTGATTATGTATTAAATAAAGACCTACGCCTTTGCCATCTTGTTCGGTATTAAAACGTTCATTTAAACCAAAAATCTTGCTGCCATTTTTAATCATATCAAAGCCTTGACCGTAATCTTTGAAATATAGAACTATCTTACCATCTACAAATTCCGTTTTAATTTCAATTCTTGGTGCTTCACCAGGAATAGTATATTTAATAGCATTGGTAATCAAGTTCAAGAAGATACTTTCCAAATAAGAATTATCGAACAAAACACTTTTGCAAAGTGTAAAATCATAAGAAATTGAGGTTTTAGAATTCTTGATAATCGAACTTAATACGTTTTGGGTTTTGGCAAGTACATTATCAAAATAAATCTCCGTTAATGTGTTTAGCCCTTTACGTGCATTTTCAATTAATTTTAAATAATTCTCCAAAGACTCTTTCACCCCCTTGGCGGAAATCTCCATGTATCTCAAAATCTGCAGCGTATCATCATCTAGGACATTGTAATCGAGAACATCAAAAAGGGAAATTAAGTTATTTAATGGCGCCCTTAAATCATGTGAAGTAGTATAATTTAGCCTTACCAGATCATCGTTGACCGTTTTCATTTTTGCAAATTCAAGAATTCTAGCATTCTTTAAATTCATTTCATGGGTAATGTCCTTGGCTATAGCATAAACAAGTTTTTCACTATCTACCGGTACTGCGCTCCAAGATAACCAGACCACACCGCCGCTCTTGGTCACATACCTATTTTGAAAACTGATTAATTTTTTGTTTTCGTGCAAGCTAGCCCTTGTCTGTTGCGTTACCTCTTTATCCTCTTCAAAGACAAAATCATTAATTTTTCTGGACATTAATTCTTCTTTATCATACCCTAGTAGTTTGATAAATGCCGGATTTACATCTTCAAAGTATCCATCATAATTAGCTATACAAAGCATATCTATGGATGCATCAAAAAAATGGTTCAATTTCATATTCTAGAAGTGTAAAAAAGAAGCCTAAGCGATTGCTAATCACCTAAACCTCTGCTAAACATAGACAAATATCTGTCAGCCTAATAAATACTTATGAAAATTTAACAACCTAACGGTCTCTTATGCATTAATTATTTGGGTTTAAAAACATACCAAATTAACGATAAGAACGTTTTAGTTAAACATTGGGTGATAACATTAAACGTAGTTGTTATGAAAAAAGTAATTTACGCGATTATATTAAGTTGTTCTATAACCATCATGGCAAGCTGCGATTATGATGACAGCAACGATATTGATATTTTAACCCCAAATGACACTACAGAAACCGGAGCAGTGATAAAAAAACTACCTGCATAAAAAAAGCCCTGCGATTGTTCCGCAAGGCTGATTTCATCATTTTATTAGATACTAGTTTCTACTTCTATGTCTCTCACGAGCCAGTAAAGTGTTTTTCAACAACATGGCAATCGTCATAGGACCAACCCCACCTGGTACAGGTGTAATATATGATGCTTTTTTACTAACGTTTTCAAAATCAACATCACCGGTTATATAGTATCCTTTTTCTTTTGTATCATCTGGAACTCTTGTAATACCTACGTCTATAACTACGGCATCATCTTTTACCATCTCCGCCTTTAAAAAATTAGGTACACCTAGAGCTGAAATTACAATATCCGCTTGAGAAATAATCTGGGTAATATTTTTAGTGTGACTATGAGTTAAGGTCACTGTAGAGTTACCGGGCCAACCTTTTCTACCCATTAAAATACTCATTGGTCTACCTACAATATGGCTACGACCAATAACTACTGTATGCTTACCCTTGGTATCAACTTTATAACGCTCCAATAATTCTAGAATACCAAATGGTGTTGCGGGTATGAACGTACTCATATCCAAAGCCATTTTACCGAAGTTGGTAGGGTGAAATCCGTCAACATCCTTATCTGGATCAACGGCCATAATTACCTTTTGGGTATCTATTTGTTTCGGTAAAGGCAATTGAACAATAAAACCATCGATATCATCATCAACGTTCAATTCCTTGATCTTGTTCAATAATTCTTGTTCAGAAGTGGTACTGGGCATTTGAATTAACGTAGATTCAAAACCAATACGCTCACAAGAACGCACTTTACTACCCACATAGGTTAAACTGGCACCGTCACTACCAACAATTATTGCCGCTAAATGTGGTACTTTTTCACCACGCTCTTTCATCTTGGCAACCTCAGCCTTGATTTCTTCCTTTATTTGATTGGATACTTTTTTACCATCCAATAATTCCATATCCGTCTCTTTTTTAGTTGTGTTGTTCGCTTATTATTTCATTCCTTTCATGGCGCCCATCATCTGCATCATCTTTTTACCGCCACCGCCTTGCATCATTTTCATCATCTTGCTCATTTGATCAAATTGCTTTAACAATTGATTGATCTCTTGAACTTCCCTACCGGAACCTTTTGCAATACGTTTTTTTCTACTGGCATTTAATTTAGATGGTGTAGAACGTTCATCTGGCGTCATTGAATATATAATCGCCTCAATATGTTTAAAGGCATCATCATCAATATCCAAACCTTTAAGGGCTTTACCTGCACCAGGTATCATCCCCATAAGGTCTTTCATATTACCCATTTTCTTGATTTGCTGAATTTGGCTCAGGAAATCATCGAAACCGAATTTATTCTTTGCAATTTTCTTTTGGATCTTTCGAGCCTCTTCTTCATCGAACTGTTCTTGAGCTCTTTCTACAAGTGATATTACATCACCCATACCCAAAATACGGTCCGCCATACGTGATGGATGAAAAACATCAATAGCTTCCATCTTCTCACCAGTACCAATAAACTTAATTGGTTTATCAACTACGGACTTAATGGATATAGCCGCACCACCACGGGTATCACCATCTAATTTTGTTAATATAACCCCATCAAAGTTCAAGATATCGTTGAAAGCTTTTGCCGTATTCACAGCATCTTGCCCTGTCATAGAATCTACAACGAACAATGTTTCTTGAGGTTCAATGGCTTTATGTATGTCAGATATCTCTGCCATCATTTTATCATCTACCGCCAAACGACCTGCGGTATCGATTATAACAACATTGTTACCGTCCGCTTTTGCCTTTGCAATACCAGCTTTTGCGATAGCTACAGGATCGGTATTATCCCTGTCCGAATATACCGGAACCCCTATTTGCTCGCCTACTACATGCAATTGATCTATTGCCGCCGGGCGATACACATCACAGGCTACCAATAATGGGTTCTTTGATTTTTTGGTCTTTAGAAAATTTGCAAGCTTCCCAGAAAACGTTGTTTTACCAGAACCCTGCAAACCGGACATTAATATTACCGATGGTTTGCCCGATAAATTTATACCCTCTGACTCACCTCCCATTAACTGGGTAAGTTCATCTTTGACAATTTTCACCATTAACTGACCTGGCTGTAAGGTCGTTAATACGTTTTGCCCCAATGCCTTTTCTTTTACCCTATTGGTAAATTCCTTGGCAATTTTAAAGTTTACATCGGCATCCAATAAGGCACGGCGTACTTCTTTGGTAGTCTCCGCAACATTTATTTCTGTAATTTGACCATGACCTTTTAGTACATGTAAAGCCTTATCTAGCTTATCGCTTAAATTATCGAACATTCTTTTCTTTTTTAAGGGGCTACAAATTTAATAATATCAATGCTAATTCGGTAGCAAGTACCACAAAATATACAAAACAAAAAGAGCACCCATACTAAAATGGATGCTCTTAACTTAGTTGTGGGGCAAAAAAGGAATTACATTTTCATAAATTCCCGTAATAAAACCTCCATCAATACCGCCAACGAGGCCCAACTCTTTACTGTTGACGGTATATTTCTGGATGTTTTAATCTTACTCTCTTTCTAAGACCAGTTGATCATAAAAACCTGTCTCATTCTCATGCTTTAGCTCAATCCTTGTTTCCTCGATCTCAAGAATTTGATAATCATTTGCCAATGGCAAGTAATTACTGCCTGTTTCAAAAGAAATAATCATTTCTAGTTTACCGGTAAAGGCATTTCTATACACAAACCAGTTTCCAGTACTGAAAACGTCTCCGTTTAGGTCTCTTACTTCTAAGGTACCATCATTCTCCATATATAACTTTACATCTGCATAAAGTGCTGTTGACACATCGTTATTTTCTGCGAAGTAAGCTACCTCCCAAGCTGCATTATCAAAAATGTTCTTAATGAACGTAATATCTTCTTCCACATCGTCATCCACCAAACATTTTTTAACGATGACCAATTCATAAAAAGTTTCTTCAACGTTGAACTTAATTATTCGGTCTTTTAAATCTGTTAACAACCATTCAAAACTCACGGCACCTTCATCACCCATAGTAATGGCAACCACAAAACGACCTTCTGCATTTGTAGTAATTTCCCAAGTACCCTCAGTAACGGTTGTATTGTTGGTCAACGTAATTACACCTTCCGCTTGAAATTCAAATTCACCACCTAGTAACCTATTGATATGATCTCCGTTATTTTTAACTCTTTTAATAACCCAAGAACAATCTCTTAAAGTCTCTCTAAGATCTTCAACCGTTATTTCCAGCAAGTCTTCTTCACAGAATTGTTTCATTATAATTCTGTTACCGGCATCATTATATAACTTAATTTGATCATCACCTAAGTCATATACCGTCCACTCTAAATTAAAATCAGTATTAGACTTAAAATCAATGGTTAATTTAGCGCCATCATCGCCCACCGTACTGCTCCAAGTACCTTCTACCGTTGTAGCTCCTCTAAAACCGGTTACTACGGTACCATCTTCTTTAAAGTTTAATATATAATTTACATATTGAGGCGTCTGATCTACATCGTTTCGTATAAAATCTGTTACGAACCAAACACATTCAACAAGTTCTTCTTTAAACTCATCTTCATCAAAGTCATCGTCATTGTAATCATCATCGTCGTCTTCATCACAATCGTCTTTTGCATTTTCAATAGCAATAGCCAATTCTTGATTGCTTTCAACAACAATAGTTGTTTCATCATGTAACTTAAGTGTCACAGGAAAATCAAAACTTACCAAACTATCGTCATCCAAATCTTTAAAGAACAAACGTAACTCACGATCACTAGATACTTCTACGGTATTTGTTTGTTCTAAGTTGACATTAAAGGTGAACATGGTCATTGGATACACAAAATCTATACATTCTATATCATCATCGTCGCCACCTTCTTTACAGTCGGCCGCTAAATCACGTAGATCTTCTAAACCATTAATGGTAATCTCGGTAAAATCACCTGATGTTACCGTAATAGGAAAAATAATGTCCAATAGATTTTCATCATCGTCTATACTATCGAATATATCTTCTATTTGCTCTATATCTTCCTCAGAATCAATAGTCAATTGAATTCCATTTACCTCAACAGCGTACGGAAAATTGATTTCAAAGCAACTGGTACCATCTACAATATTATCACCAGAACCATCATTAGAACTGGTACGTTGTATTAAATCTGCAGTGGAAGAACTTGCGGTTATTGCTTGTGGCTCTTCACCTGTATTGATTTCTTCAAATTCATCTTGACATGCAGTAAAACTAAGTGCAATAGTTAGTAGGCTAACATACATTGCATAATTAAAAATCTTTTTCATAATGACTTGGTATTGTTTGTTATTATGTTTCTAAAACAACCGACTTAAAAAATACCCTACCTTCATTTTTGTTTTTTTTCGGATATCTTTGATAAAAAGTTATGAATTGAACACTGAAAAACATTTAAACGTTTGCGAAGAGTTGGTGTATAAGAGCGTTTTTAATGAAACGTCTAAAACCATCTTCAATTATATTTATTACAAATTTGGCAATGAAGAAAAAGCTCATGATGCCGTTCAAGAGGCATTTGTGAAACTTTGGGAAAATTGTGCTAAAGTTGCCCCAGAAAAAGCAAAATCTTACCTATACACGGTAGCCAATAACTTATACTTAAATGTTATTAAAGCCGAAAAAGTACGATTAAAGTACGCAGACCAAACCTTAAAGACTACTAATGAATCTCCGGAGTTCATCATGGAGGAGAATCAATTTAAGGAAAAATTGGACAACGCGTTGAACAGCTTACCAGACAATCAACGCACTACTTTTTTATTGAATAGAATAGACGGTAAAAAATATGCGGAAATTGCCGAAATGGAAAAAGTGAGCGTAAAGGCAATCGAAAAAAGAATGCACTTGGCTCTAAAAAGTTTAAGGGAGCAGATAGATGGGATATAGGTTAGGAGTTAGGAGTTAGGAGTTAGGAGTTAGGAGTTAGGAGTTAGGAAAAAAAATAGTATTAGGTAAGGAGTATAAAGTATTAAGTGAAAATTTAAAATATTAGATAAAGTACTTCGTACTTATTACTTATTACTTATTACTTGATACGTAACATAAAAGTAGGGTTTTCAAAAACTTAGTTGTTATACTAAAACAAAGCTAAAAATATGCAAGACAATTACTTAGCAAAATGGCTTAATGATGAACTGACCGATGCCGAGTTGGCAGAGTTCAAGAAATCTGAAGCATACGAAACATATAGAAAAATAAAGGAGTCCGCATCAAAATTAGAATCACCTGAATTTGATAAAGAAAATGCATGGAATACTATTGAACAACGTAAAACTACAGAAACACCTAAAGTTTTTGTTTTAACTCCGTTCAAGACATTTCTACGTGTTGCTGCGGTCATTGCGGTATTATTGGCCGGGTCTTTCTTTTACCTTAGTACTTTGAACGAGTCTTTTACGACAACATATGCAGAAAACAAATTAATAACCCTACCAGATAATTCTGAGGTTATTTTGAATGCAGCCTCTGAACTATCTTTTAACGAAAAAAAATGGGACTCTAACAGAAACGTAGACCTTGATGGCGAAGCGTATTTTAAAGTTGCCAAGGGAGAAAAATTTACTGTTCATACCTCCCAAGGTCTGGTTACCGTTTTAGGCACCCAGTTCAATGTAGAAAATAGAAAAGATTATTTTGAAGTAACCTGTTTTGAGGGTTTGGTTAGCGTTACCATTAATGGTAATGAAACAAAATTACCTGCAGGCAATTCAATTTTGACTATTGCCGGCAATAGCAGAAAATCTAAAGCTACCGTAAATGGCGAACCTACATGGTTGTCAAAGGAAAGTTCTTTTCAAAGTATACCGTTACATTATGTTTTAGATGAACTTCAAAGACAATATGATATTGAGATTAGCACAGAACATATTGATACCACTCAACTTTTTACGGGTACTTTTAGCAACAAAAATCTAGAACTTGCCCTTCAAAGTATAAGTGTTCCTTTACAAATTAAGTTTAACTTAGATGGGAACAAAGTGCTGTTCTATGCAGAAGAAGCACCTTAAAACTCTTTCTTATTTATTTTTTGTGCTGATATTCGGCTTAAATAGCTATGCACAGAATTCACCAAAAAAATTGGTGCAATTGCGCAATGTGCTTACTGAACTAGAAAAGACCTATGATGTAAAATTCTCCTTTGCCGACAGTGATGTTGATACCGTACAAATACCGCCACCTGCTTCTCATTCACTTGAAGCCATCATAAAAGAAATTAACAATACAACTGGGATCACCATTAATAAACTTAATGATCGCTATTATACCTTAACCAAAGCCACCACTGTTTCTATATGCGGTTTTGTTTTCGATAATTTCGAAGAGAATACCATACCTGGTGCCACTATTGAAATTTATGGAACAAACTTATCTGGTATCACAAAAGAAAATGGCTCGTTCAGTTTTGACAATGTTCCTATTAATGCAATAATTCAGATCAAACATTTAGGTTACAAACCTACTTTCTTAAAAGCAAAAGAATTCATTAACTCTGCAGAATGTAACATTGTTGCCCTGCCGCTGAGTTACCAAGAGTTAGATGAAGTCATTGTGACACAATTTTTGACTACAGGTTTACAGAAGCTTGACAACTCCAGTATTGAACTTAATCCATCAAAATTTGGCATTCTACCAGGTGTTAGTGAACCAGATATTTTACAAACGGTACAGGCTTTACCAGGTATTAAAAGTGTTGATGAAACTGTTTCAGATATTAATATAAGAGGAGGCACCAATGACCAGAACCTTATTCTGTGGGACGGGATAAAAATGTATCAAACCGGACATTTCTTTGGCTTAATATCTGCATTCAACCCTTATGTTACAGAAAATGTAACGATCATAAAAAATGGAACCTCAGCCATATTTAGTGATGGCGTAAGTGGTACCTTGAGCATGAAATCTATGGGAAAATTACCTTTAAATTTCAATGGCGGAGCTGGTGTAAATTTAATATCGGGTGATGTTTTTGGTAATATTCCAATTAGTAAAAAATCAGCATTACAAGTTTCTGCCCGTAGATCATATACCGATTTCCTTAACACTCCAACCTACACTACCTTCTCAGAAAAAGCCTTTCAAGATTCAGAAGTAAATCAAGAGAGTGAATTTTATTTTTATGATTTCACCACCAAATTCATCTATGAAATAAACCCATACCACAAGGTGAGCACCAGTATGATTACCATGAGTAATAATCTAAACTATTTTGAATCGGTTGAAAACAACACTGCACCAAACCGAAGTAATCTAAATCAAGATAATTTTTCAATTGGTAGTGAATTACAAAGCGAATGGACAGGTAATCTTACATCACAATTAAGTGCCTATTACACTCAATATGATCTGGATGCCCTATCTATATCAAACAATGACACACAACGACTGATCCAAAATAATTTAGTAAAAGAATCTAACATAAAACTTGTAACCAATTACCTTTTAAGACAAAATCTTAAATGGACAAACGGTTATGAATTTACCGAAACAGGAATTAAAAACACTACAAATGTTAATCAGCCTCCATTTGCAAGTAACATAAAAGGGGTTATCCGTAAACATGGTATATTCACTGAAATAAACTATAGTTCAAAAGATGAGAGACTCAACGGATTCATTGGAGGTCGTTTGAACTATATAGAAAACCTAGATACGTTTCAAGAATTCATTTTTGAACCTCGCATCAATATCAGTTATGAGCTACTACCAAATTTTAAAACGGAGGTATTAGGAGAATACAAAAGTCAGGTTACCAATCAGATCATAGATTTAGAACAAAACTTTTTAGGTATTGAAAAAAGAAGGTGGATACTATCTGATGGCGATGCTCTGCCCATTACAAGAAGTAAACAGGGCTCTATTGGTTTCAATTATGATATCAATAAATTATATGTGGGCATAGATGCTTTTTACAAGGAAGTAAATGGTATCAACGTATACACCCAAGGTTTTCAAAATCAGAATCAGTTTAATGGTGAAATTGGATCTTATACAGTTAAAGGAGCTGAATTTCTGATCAACACCAAGAATAACGATTATAGTGCTTGGCTTAGTTACACCTTCAACAAAAACGACTACACGTTCAATGTTTTGGATCCTGCAACATTTCCGAACAATTTAGATGTAAGACACGCAATTACACTTGCAGGAAACTACACCGTTGGTAATTTAAAAATAGGAATGGGCATTAATTACAAATCAGGAAAACCTTTTACCCGACCAGACGAAAACGACCCAATAGATCAAACTGTTTTCCCTACTGAAATAAATTACGAAGAACCAAATAGCAGTAGGCTATCAGAATACTTTAGGACAGATGCATCAGCAAATTACACCCTAAAACTTGATGATAAAATGAATATAGTCTTTGGAGTATCCGTATTAAATTTCACCAATAGACGCAATACATTAAACACCTATTACAGACTACAAGACGATAAAACCATTGAAACTATTGAGCGTATCTCATTAGGTATAACCCCCAATGCCAGCGTACGAATCAATTTTTAAATTACATACGCTCAGGAACCTCTACGCCTAATAATTTGAATGCATCTTGTATAACCTGGGCAACCTTTTTAGATAATTGAACTCGTAATACTTTCTTAGCTTCATCTACCTCTCCCAATATGGAAACCTGTTGATAGAAAGAATTAAATTCCTTTACCAGATCATAGGTGAAATTAGCAATCAATGCCGGACTAAAATTATCTGCAGCCAATTGAATGGTCTCTGGAAATAATTGAAGCTGTTTGATCAATTCCTTTTCTTTTGAATGTAACTCAGAAACTTTGGCATCTTTAGAAATATTGATTCCCATACTTTCTGCCTTTCTCAAAATAGATTGAATACGAGCATAGGTATACTGAATAAAAGGTCCTGTATTACCTTGAAAATCTACCGACTCTTCTGGGTCGAACAAGATTCTCTTTTTAGGATCTACTTTAAGAATATAGTACTTTAAAGCGCCCAAACCTATCATTTGGTAAAGCGTCTGCTTTTCTACTTCGTTATAGTCCTCAAGCTTACCAAGTTCCTCAGAAATATTAGCAGCGGTCTGGGTCATATCTGCCATAAGATCATCGGCATCTACAACGGTGCCTTCCCTACTCTTCATTTTCCCACTAGGCAAATCTACCATACCATAACTTAGGTGGTGCAGTTTTTTTGACCAAGAAAAACCAAGTTTTTGCAGAATTAAAAACAAAACCTTAAAGTGATAATCTTGCTCATTACCAACAGTGTAAACCATACCATTAACATCTGGATGATCTTTAACACGTTGTATGGCGGTACCAATATCCTGGGTCATATAGACCGCAGTGCCATCTGAACGAAGAACAATTTTCTCATCCAATCCATCTTCGGTCAAATCGATCCAAACACTACCATCATCTTTCTTAAAGAATATTCCCTTCTTTAATCCTTCCGCAACAACATCCTTACCTAAAAGGTAGGTATCACTTTCATAATATAGCGTATCAAAATCTACTCCTAAATTCTTATAGGTAACTTCAAAACCTTTATATACCCAACCGTTCATGGTTTTCCATAAGGTTACGATTTCAGGATCACCAGCTTCCCATTTTAAAAGCATTTCTTGAGCTTCTAACAAAATAGGAGCTTCTTTTTCAGCAACCTTTTTATCAATTCCCTTAGCAACTAAATCCGCTATTTGTTCTTTATAAGCTTTATCAAAAGCCACATAGTAATTACCAACCAGCTTATCGCCTTTTAGTCCGGTTGATACGGGTGTCTCCCCATTTCCGAACTTTTGCCAAGCCACCATACTTTTACAGATATGAATACCACGGTCATTGATAATTTGAGTTTTATATACTTTTTTACCCGATGCCTTTAATATTTCCGCAACGGAATATCCTAATAAGTTATTTCTAATATGACCCAGGTGTAATGGCTTATTAGTGTTTGGCGAAGAGTACTCTACCATAACGGCATCATCCGACTCTTGCACATAACCATAATTGGGTATGGTTGAGATCGAGTTGAAAAAATTCAAGTAGAAAGAATCGTTTATAACAATATTCAAGAATCCTTTAATCACATTAAAGCCGGCAACCTCATCTATGTGTTTTTCTAAATATGCACCAATTTGCTCCCCAATTTGTACTGGGTTTCCTTTCACTACACGTAACATTGGAAAAACCACAATAGTAATATCTCCCTCAAAATCCTTACGGGTAGGTTGAAATTCCACATTTGGCAAATCCTTATCAAAAATAGATTTTACCGCTTCTTTTACTTTAACTGATAGTACCTCTTGAATATTCATCAAAACGTTTAATTAAGCCTGCAAAATTAATGATTTTTTATGCTTTAAGGGTAAACAGATGTGGCATTCATGCGGTATTTCGTTAACTTTAGTAAAACTGTACAAAAAATTGCATGCTGTTAAACGTATCCTACAATAATAAAGCCGTCACTAAAAAAATTGAGGAAGAAGTAGGCAAACCTTTTACCTTAAAACAAAGATGGGCCATGAACGGCATTGGGTCACCAAAACTGATCATTACGGAGACAAGCATTGAAATTAGAAATCTTCTCATATTAGACAGCAATAGGGATGTTTGTAATATAGAGATGAGGCCAAATGGAATTATTATTGGGTTTAGATCACTTTTAGAAACATATGCATTGATCATACCCTACTATAAACTATCTATATACAAAGGTCAAGCTTCGGTTTACTCCATTTACCGCGATCAATATTTTATAAAAGTGGAGTCTGATACCAAGGCGGTACAGAAATTCTTTAAAAAAATCATGGACTACAAAGCGAATAACGCGCCTACATCAATTGAAGATTTATGAAAATACTGCTCACAGGTGCCAATGGTTATATAGGCATGCGCTTACTACCGCAGCTCTTAGAAATGGGACATGAAATTGTTTGTGCGGTTCGTGATGAAAGCAGACTATCCGTAGACAAAGAAATTAGAAGTAATATTCAAATCATAGAGATTGATTTTTTAGAAGAACCTAAAGAAAATATTGTACCCAAGGATATAGACGCCGCGTACTTCCTTATACACTCCATGAGCTCATCTACCCAAGATTTTGATGACATGGAAGCAAAAACGGCTGTCAACTTCAACAAATATGTGAACAACACAAATATTAAGCAAGTTATTTATTTAAGCGGTATTGTCAATGATGAAAAACTCTCAAAACATTTACAATCACGTAAAAATGTGGAGGACATTCTGTATCAAGGAAAATATAATTTAACGGTTTTAAGGGCAGGTATCATTGTAGGATCAGGAAGTTCTTCTTTCGAAATTATACGTGACCTATGTGAAAAACTGCCCGTTATGATAACGCCAAAATGGGTGTTGACAAAAACGCAACCCATTGCCATAAGAGATGTTATAGCCTTTTTAACCGGCGTACTAGGACACGAAAAAACCTATAACGACTCATTTGATATAGCGGGTCCAAATGTACTTACCTATAAAGATATGTTGCATAAATATGCCGAAGTACGAGGATTCAAAAACTGGATTTGGACGGTACCTGTGATGACTCCAAAATTGTCATCCTATTGGCTCTATTTTGTAACCTCAACTTCATATAAATTAGCGTTGAACCTAGTGGACAGTATGAAAATTGAAGTCATAGCAAAAGACACTAGATTGCAAGAAATACTTGGTATTGAACCACATACCTACAAAGAGGCCATTAACCTTGCCTTTAAAAAGATAGAACAAAATTTAGTGATCAGCAGTTGGAAAGACAGTATGATCAGTGGTCGTTTTTTAGAAAACCTTGAAAAACATATTCAAGTCCCAAAATATGGCGTACTCAAAGATTACAAACAGATTACGGTAAAAAATCCAGAAGAAGTCTTGGAACGTATTTGGAGAATTGGTGGCGAAACCGGTTGGTATTACGGAAATTGGTTATGGAAAATCAGGGGTTTTTTAGATAAACTTTGGGGCGGCGTAGGATTACGAAGAGGAAGAACACACCCAGACAAAATATTCGCTGGAGACGCATTGGATTTCTGGAGAGTTCTATTGGCCGATAAAAACGCAAAAAGACTTCTATTGTTTGCAGAAATGAAGCTGCCCGGAGAGGCTTGGCTAGAGTTTAAGATTGACGAGAACAACATATTGCACCAAACCGCAACCTTTAGACCTAGAGGATTACGAGGCAGGTTATACTGGTACAGCATTGTGCCCTTTCATTATTTTATTTTTGGCGGCATGATCAGTAATATTGCCAAAACGGGCCACAACTAAATTCCACATGCTAAAGCGTTATTTTTTTATTTTTTAAGGTAATATTCATTTCAATTTTACGACTAGTATTGTACACCTATTTAAGCTGTATTGATCAATGCTTTTAATATTTTGAAGATGAAATATTTACGTTTTTTCCCTTTTTATGTATTGTCCATTCTACCTTTTTGGATGTTATATATGATATCTGACATTACTTACTTTTTAACGTATTATATACTTGGCTACAGAAAAAAAGTAGTGTGTAAAAACTTGCATCTTGCTTTTCCCCACAAATCAGAGAAAGAAATAAACAGCATTGCAAAAAAATTCTACCAGCATTTTTGTGATATGTTCTTTGAGTCAATAAAATTATTAACGATAAAACCAAGTGAGATTGAAAACAGATTTAAGATCAATAACTTATCCCAATTGACCGATCATCTTAAAAATAATGAAAATATAATGCTGTACACTGCACACCAAGGCAATTGGGAATGGCTTACTACGGTTCCATTATTTCTAGAAGTAAACTGCAATACTTTATACAAACCCTTATCAAACACATATTTCAACGACTTATTCATTTTAATGCGAGAACGATTTAATGTGCATTGTATTCCAAGCGATAAAGGGTACCGACACTTATTACACTTAAAAAACAATAACGTAGTCTCTATGAATTGTGTAATTGGCGATCAAAGTCCTTTAGGAAAATCCGGTAAATCCCAAACCCAATTTTTTAATCAGCAAACTTCTTTTTTTACTGGAGCCGCAAAAATTGCCAAAAAGACAGATTCCATAATATTCCTCCCTTATTTGAAGAAAATAAAGCGTGGCACTTATGAATTATTCTTTGAAACAATCGTTAATTCCGCATCTAACTTAGACGAACAAAATATTATAGAAACCTATGCCCATAAATTAGAAGAGGTCATACAAAAGTATCCAGAACTATATTTGTGGACCCACAAAAGGTGGAAAAGAGATGGTATTACCTATTAGCTCAGGTTATTTTTAGAAATTTTTAGGGGCAATTCGGTCAGCCTTTCTCCGGTCAATCTTCTAACCGCATTTGCTATAGCTGCACCAATTGGTCCTAATGGAGGTTCGCCCACTGCCCCCGGTGTATCTTTTCCTTGCAACAAAACTACATCTATTTCTTTTGGAGCATTTTTCATTAAAGCCATTTGATAAGGACCATAGATCGTAGGTGTTAATTCGCCATTTTCCACTTCCATTTTCTCGTACAAAACAGCACTCATACCCATAATTACAGAACCTTCACACTGAGCACGAATCTGATCAGGATTAACCGCTAACCCAGGATCCATGGCCACAGTGACTTTATGCACAATTATTTCATTGCCTACCACTGAAACCTCAGCAACCTGTGCACAAGGCGTATTGGCATCAATAGAAGCTGCAAAACCCATAGCCTTACCATCAATAATATCTTCTGTATAATTCGCTTTTTCAGCTGCCGCCCGAATAACGTTTTTTAAACGAACATCAATGGTATCATCCCCAATTTGTGCCAATCTAAAATCTACTGCATTTTTCTTTGCCTTAATAGCCATTTTATCCATAAAACTCTCCATGGCAAAGGTATTCGCCAACAACCCAAGACTGCGCCACCAACTGGTCGCAAATGGTAAGGTAACATGCCAATGAACCGCCTTAAAATTTGGAACAGCCGTATATTGTATAAAACCACCACGTATAGCACCTACATCGGCACCTAAAAAATTAGTTAGTGCATTAGGAATTAAAGCAGAATCAGTTGCAACATCACCACTTACGAAATCATGTTCAAGAGCTTCTAAAAACCCTTCCGCATTCAGCTTACCCTTAATCACATGGTGCGTGGGAGGGCGAAACATATCATGCTGAAACTCTTCTTTTCTACTAAAAAAATATTTTACAGGATTACCTACAGCTTTTGACATTAAAGCAGCTTGCACCGCATGTGGAGTATGTAATCTTCTACCAAAACCACCTCCTAAATAAGTAGGTATGATATTGACGTTTTCAACATCTATATCTAAACGTTTGGCAACCTCTTTTCTGGTAATACTTACCACTTGGGTTGAAATTTTAACGGTAGCCTTATCTCCTTCTACATAGGCAACAACTCCGTTTGGTTCAATTTGTGCGTGAGCACCGATCGGACTTCTAAACTCCAAAGTTTCAAAATCATCATCTTCGACCAGTGATTGACCGTTCTTTTGTATGACCATGGAATTACCATTACCAACGGTCATCATTCCTATAATATCTGCCGTGCTTAAATCCTCATAACTTTCCCAAACAACCTTAATAGCCTCTTTCGCATGTTCAGCTTCAATGATAGAATTTGCAATTACACCTACAAAATCATTTTCAATAATAATCTTAACGACACCGGGCATACCCTCTGCCTCTTTAATGTCCGCACTTACAAATGTTGCCCCTATTTTAGTAGGTCTTACCACCGCTCCATAGAGCATTCCCTGCATTTCTGCATCCATTCCAAAAATAGGATCTCCGTATACTTTAGCATCTAAATCCACTCTAGAAATAGGCTTACCAATATACTTGTAATCCTTAGCATCCTTTAAAACGGGAACATCTGGAATCTCCCAATCTACAACCCCCTCCGCAACTTGGGCGTAGGTCATTTTATCACCTGCACCAGAAATGATTCCTTTATCTATGGTAAGTTCTTCTACATTTATATTCATTTTGCGAGCAGCTTCATTTAAAAGCATTACCCGCAACATTGCAGCCAACTCTCTAAGCGGTTGCCACAATCCAGATATGGATGTACTTCCGCCAGTAGCAAAGCTATCTACATTACCTGTCGCCGAAGCAGCGTGAACCACATGTATTTGCTCAATACCAACCATAAGTTCTTCCGCTGCCATTTGAGCAATACCCGTAAAAGTTCCTTGGCCCATTTCCATTTTAGGAGAGTGTAATACTATTGTATTATCTGAATTTACCTCAAACCAAACCATAGGTTGGTCGGTATTGTCGGTATAAGGTGCTTCCAATGAATTTACCACCCCTAAAATTTGTCGCCTTATCGGGTTTCTAAAGATATAGGTACCAATGGCAACCACACCAATAGCACCTAGACCGCCCTTGATTAAAAATTTACGTCTAGATACTTTTTTTGAACCATTTTTTTTATCAGCCATTTACTTCCCCTCTTTAACTGATTCAATATCCATGTTTGCTTGCAACTTAGCTGCCTTATGTATTGCTTTTCGCATTCTATAATACGTACCGCAACGGCATACGTTAATAATATTATTATCGATATCTTCATCTGACGGATTGGGAACCTTATTTAAAAGTGCCGCCGTTGCCATCATAAAACCGGGTTGACAATAGCCACATTGAGGAACAATTTCTTCAATCCAAGCTTGCTGTACGGGGTGTGGACGA
This sequence comes from Maribacter sp. 1_2014MBL_MicDiv, assembly GCF_001865655.1. Classification (NCBI taxonomy): domain Bacteria; kingdom Pseudomonadati; phylum Bacteroidota; class Flavobacteriia; order Flavobacteriales; family Flavobacteriaceae; genus Maribacter; species Maribacter sp. 1_2014MBL_MicDiv. The sequence continues at coordinate 2,844,587 of NZ_CP011318.1, read as the reverse complement.
TCTCTATTTCCTAAACCCTCTATGGTAGTTACCTTTTTACCATTTGCAAATTTCACCGGATACGAACAAGAACGCACTGCCTCTCCATCTACATGTAATGTACATGCGCCGCAAGCCGCTTTTCCACAGCCAAATTTTGTTCCTTTCAAATTTAACGTATCTCTTATGACCCAAAGCAATGGCGTATTATCATCTGCAATATCAATTGATTTTACAGCTCCGTTAACCGTTAAGGAAATTTTCATATAGATATATTATTTTACAGGAATAACCGCCCCATTAGCAAACCAATTTTCTACCGCTTTTTTAAAATCTTCTTTTGAAACTGGTGGTAAAGTACGTGGATCACCATCCGCATCTACCCCGGGTTCCCAAGCCCAAAGTACCAACTCATCTTCTGTCATATGCTTTACAAGCGCTGCGTGACTTCTATTGCCATTGGTGGTTTTATCTAACAAACGCTCAGCTAGTTCAGTTCTAGTGAGTCCTTCCCAAGCCATTGATGCCGGAGCCAACGCCCAATGTGGTGCACCTGGCACACCTGAATTCATATTATTTTCTGACTGATGACAAGTATTGCAATTGGTAGCCTCAAAACCATGATCGTTTTCACCTCTTGCCATATCAAAATAATGTGGATGACTATCGTCTCCTTGTTTGGGAATATGATCATTTGGGTGACAGTTTACACAACGTTGATGGGTAAGTACATCCATCATTGTATTGAAGTCATCATCATTTTGATTAGAAAGAGCCTTTTCTTCTATAATTTCATAATCAGTAATTATAGGTGAGCTTGCCCATACAAGAATAAATCCTGCAAAAGAGAATGCCAATAAAATATAAATTGCTTTTAACCTCATAAAGACTTTGAATTCTAAATAGCTTCAATCTCTATGAAGATAGCGAATACAGTTTTAAAATGTTACCCCATTAAGTTTAATTATTTTAATAGGGTAACAAGTATCATTATTCTTTTGGAAGAAAAACTTCAGCCATCATGCAACGGGCACTACCACCACCACAGGTTTCAATAGTATGTAAAGAACTATGTAAAATTGAACAATGGTTTTCTATTTTAGTAATCTGCTCGTTGGTCAAACTATGAAATGCAGCTGAGCTCATCACCATATATCTTTTATCTTCGCTACCCAAAACCTGCAACATATTACCGGCAAAATGATGCATTTGCTGCTCGGTAATCGTAATAATCTCTTTACCATCTTTTTTTAGATGATCTAATACGTTCTTTTTTTCCTTCTTATCATCAATAGAATCTGCACAGATTATTACAAAATTTTCTGCCAATGCCATCATTACGTTAGTATGGTAAATTGGTAATCTTTTACCGTCTACAGACTGGTTTGCGGTAAATATTACCGGAAAAAAATCGAAATCTTCACAGAACTCAATAAACAATTCTTCATCTGCACGTTCAGACAATGCGCAATAAGCTTTTTTGTTTACACGATCTATAAGAATGCTACCTGTGCCTTCAAGAAACAACTCTTCCTCTTCAGCAGAAGTATAATCAACAACATCATTGATCTTAAAACCGTTAGATTCCAAAATATCAAAAATATCATCGCGCCTTTCACTTCTTCTGTTCTCTGCGAACATTGGGTAGACACCAACGGTACCATTTGCGTGAAATGATATCCAATTATTTGGAAAAATACTGTCTGGAGTATCAGGCTCTTTAGTATCTTGAACAACTAATACGTTTACTCCTTTATTTCTTAATTCTACCACAAAAGCATCAAACTCCTCTTGGGCCTTCTTGTTAATTTCTTGATTCTTCAAGTCAATATCCTCCATAAAGTAGTTATTGACAGCCGTTTGCTCATTCATTCTAAATGACACAGGGCGAATCATTAGTATTGTGTTAGTAATTTGCATAGGGGTACATTTATTTAAATTATACTCTAATTAAGGGTAAAGTACTACAGCGCAATAAACCCTCTTGTTTTGATATTTCGCCATACGGAATCTCCTCTACCGTAAAGCCTTGTTCTCTTAACCAATTATTCAAACGGGTGAAATTGCGTTCAGATACTACAACATCTGGTGAAATAGAAAATACATTGCTATACATATGGTACATTTCTAAGGCATCTATTTCAAAAACATTTTCTTTTCCAAAAAAATCAACCAACCATTGGTATTCTTCCTCAACCAAAAATCCGTTTTTATGAATAATAGCTTTCCCTTTACCCAAAGGCTGAAAACAACAATCTAAATGCAAAGCGTTGTCTTTAGCTACTGTATTGGACTTGCGAAGCTCAAACGACTTTATAGTTTTATGCGGAAACTGTTTAGCTAAATATTCTACCGCGGCCTTATTTGTTCTTGCAGTAATATATGATGGATAATCATCCGCTGTATAGGTACCAACAAAAATATAATCGTTCCATGGCATTACGTCACCACCTTCAACATGCACGTCCTCAGGCGGTGTAAGAATGTTGTCATCCTCTATTTTATCAAGTACATGTAAAATAGCCTCAACCTCTTGTTCACGATCAGGTAAGATGTTGGCTTTTATCAACTTATTTTCTATTACAAAAGCGATATCTCTTGTAAAAATCTGATTACAATCTTCTAGAACCTCAGGTCTAAAAACCTTTACACCATATTTTTCAAAGACTTCTCTAAAAGCTTCCATTTCTTTTATCATGTCAGCTTCTAACGGATAAGTCCCTGCCTTTATATGTTCCTTGGATTTTGGATCATATGCTTCCTCTAAAGTGGGTGTAGGTCCTGAGCTTTTAGCAATACCTAATACCACTGCCTTTAAAAGTGAAATCTCATCATTGATATTTAATTGTAACATATGTGTTTATTTAAATAAAAATTAAAATTTGGCACAAAAAAAAGCTCCTTTAAAATTAAAAGAGCTTTTGTTTTTTTATTAACGGTAGCAATCTACCTTTTGTCAAGTTCGACAAAAGATCTTAAATTTTCACCAGTATATACTTGTCTTGGTCTACCAATTGGCTCACCATTTAATCTCATTTCTCTCCATTGTGCAATCCACCCTGGCAATCTACCTAATGCGAACATTACTGTAAACATTTCTGTTGGTATACCCAAAGCTCTATAAATAATACCTGAGTAGAAATCTACATTAGGGTATAATTTTCTATCCACAAAGTACTGATCTTCCAAAGCCTCTTTTTCCAAGCCTTTGGCTATATCAAGAATAGGGTCATTAATACCTAAATCTGCCAATACCTCGTCAGCTGCAACTTTAATGATTTTGGCACGAGGGTCAAAGTTCTTATATACTCTATGTCCAAAGCCCATTAATCTAAAAGGATCAGATTTATCTTTAGCCTTGGCCATATATTTTTTGGTGTCACCACCATCCGCTTCAATTGCTTCAAGCATTTCTAAAACAGCTTGGTTTGCACCACCGTGTAGTGGTCCCCAGAGAGCTGAAATACCAGCAGATAACGATGCAAATAATCCAGCATGTGAAGAACCTACAATACGAACAGTACTTGTAGAACAGTTTTGTTCATGGTCTGCATGTAATATCAACAACTTATCTAAGGCTTCAATGACAACTTTATTCTTTTTATAATCTTGGTTAGGACGCTTGAACATCATTTTATGAATGTTCTCAACATACCCTAAACTATCATCTCCATAATCTAATGGAAGACCTTTCTTTTTACGTAAAGTCCAAGCTACAAGAACTGGGAATTTTGCAAGTATACGTACAATTGCGTGGTACATATCCTCATCTGAACTTACATCAACAGTAGAAGGATTAAATGCAATTAGTGCACTTGTTAAAGATGATAGAACACCCATTGGATGTGCGGACTTTGGAAAACCATCCAATATCTTCTTCATCTCTTCATCTACGTGAGATTCATCTTTAATATCCTTGTGAAACTTTGCCAGTTCCTCCTTATTAGGTAGGTCTCCAAATATTAAAGCATAGGCAACTTCTAAGAAATCAGCTTTCTCGGCTAATTCTTCAATTGAATACCCTCTATAACGTAAAATACCTTTTTCGCCATCTAAAAAAGTAATAGCACTTTCACATGATCCTGTATTTTTAAAACCCGGATCAATGGTTATCATTCCTTTGGTTGCTGAACGCAATGATTTGATATCTATTGCAAGTTCATCTTCGGTTCCCTTAATTACCGGAAACTCATATTTTTCACCATTATATTCTAAAATAGCTTTGTCTGACATTTTTAATTTTTACGTTTTAAATACTCCTCGTAAAGTTAACAAAACAGGATTGGTCTACCAATTTCATAAATCTGTTTTGGGTAAAATTAACAATAAGTACTATGAATAGCTTTCATTACAACAGATATAGTTTATCATAATACTCATTTAAGGATTTCTCCCAAGTAAATCTCACTTTTTTCGCATTGGATTTAATTTTTTTCCAAGTGTCTTTATCATGCTCCCAAATAGTCAATGCTTCATCAAAGCTCTTCACCATATTACTAATCTGTTCATCATAGGTATTTCCACTAAAAGCAAAACCAGTTTTTAAATGTTCTACCGTATCTTTTAGACCGCCTGTATGATGAACTAGGCAAGGATTTCCATTTCTCATTGCTAACATTTGACTTATACCACAAGGCTCAAACAAACTTGGCATAAAATAAAGATCGGTTTCCAAGTACATAGAATCTATTAAATCTTCTGATTGACCGTTCGTAAAAACAAAATTCTTATGATGATAACTCATATGACGAAAGAATTCCTCATAATCAGGATCACCAGTCCCCAAAAGCATAAAAATACCATCCACTTCACTTAACCTAACCAACATCTTTTCAAAGGCCTCTGGTGAGCGTTTTAAAAAATAAAATTTCTGCTCTGTAAGCCTTGCTACACTAGACACAATAAATTTAGGTCTATTCCCTACATACTGCATTATTTTTTCACCAGTATGGGCTAAAAAATCAGCTTTGTATTTCTTGGAGTTTTCTTGCAACCATCTAAAAAGTGCTTTTACCGTATTCCTATACAAAAGACCTTTTTCCGCAACTCTAATATTACCGTAATTACTTGCGTTCAAAATTCCAAATAAACGACCTTCATTATCTGCCTTCAACAAATCATTTTCCAAACTTTCACCGCCAATAAACTCTGGTCTTCTACTAGGCAGTAGAACATCTTCTTTATAAGAAGGCGATACCGTATGAACGGCATCTGCCAAGCGTATGCCCACAGCCATTAAATTTATACAGTCTTGATATCTTAAATCCTTTAAAGCATTATGATCCAATTGTATTTCTGGAAACCAATTGTTAACCGAAGCATAATTATTATAAAAGGGACGAATACCTTGTATAGCCAAATTATGAATAGTGTAGACGTATCTCATCTTTTTTAGATCATTATAACTTGGATGATAGGTCTTTATAAATAAAAGTGCCGCTGAATGCCAATCATGCATATGCACAATATCCAGATTACCAAAAGCTCCAATTTTAATAGCCTCTGCTGTAGCAGTGCAAAAAATAATAAATTTTACAAAATCATTAAAAAATGGCTCGGTAGGATCATCATGATAAATATGAGCAATTCCACCTTCTAAGATTTCTGGATGATGAATTACATAATGTGTAATATTTTTATCTACCCTTTTTGGAATTACCTCATATAATTCTGCCGTATACGGAACACCACGTAAGCTAAATTCTAGTTTGGTCTTAAAAATTCCGTTTTTATGTAATCTAGAATAAGCTGGTACGACAACGTGAACTTTATCTTCTCGTTTCGAAATTTCCCTAGGCACATCTCTAACAACATCACCCATTCCACCAGCTTTACAATCTGGAATAGCATCGTTTTCTGCTGAAACAAAAAGAAAATTATTCATACGCCAATAAAATGGTATTAAATGTGGTTTATTCTCAAAAGGTAGTTAAAGTTTTGAAGTACGCCAAAAAAAAAAGCCTTTCTAATAAGAAAGGCTTAATTATAATTTTAGCACAGAAATTAACCTAATTTAAAGGCTTTTTCTTGAGGGTAGTAAGCCGTACTCCCCAATTCTTCTTCTATTCTAAGTAGTTGGTTATATTTAGCCATACGATCAGACCTTGATGCTGATCCTGTTTTAATTTGACCTGTATTCAATGCAACCGCTAAATCAGCGATAGTATTATCTTCAGTCTCTCCAGAACGGTGAGACATTACTGAAGTATAACCTGCATTTTTAGCCATATTAACCGCCGCTATAGTTTCTGTCAATGTACCAATCTGGTTTACTTTGATCAAGATGGAATTTGCGATTCCTTTTTCAATACCTGTAGACAAACGCTCAACATTGGTTACAAATAAATCATCACCAACTAATTGAACTTTATCTCCAATTTTGTCAGTTAAAGATTTCCAACCATCCCAATCGTTTTCATCCATACCGTCTTCAATAGAGATAATAGGATACTTTGCACTTAGATCAGCTAAATACTGAGCCTGTTCTTCTGAAGTTCTAATAACACCAGATTCTCCTTCAAATTTAGTGTAATCATATTTTCCATCCACAAAGAATTCCGCTGCAGCACAATCCAATGCGATCATTACATCATCTCCTAAGGTATAACCTGCGTTTTTAACCGCTTTTGCAATAGTATCCAAAGCATCTTCAGTACCACCTGCTAGGTTTGGCGCAAAACCACCTTCATCACCTACTGCAGTACTAAGTCCACGGTCATGTAACACCTTTTTAAGATTATGGAATATCTCCGTACCCATCTGCATAGCGTGTGAAAAGCTTTTTGCTTTAACAGGCATTACCATAAATTCCTGAAATGCGATTGGTGCATCTGAGTGAGACCCACCATTAATAATATTCATCATTGGAACCGGTAATGTATTAGCGCTAACACCACCAATATACCTAAAGAGTGAAAGACCTAATTCATTGGCAGCAGCTTTAGCAGCAGCAAGAGAAACACCCAAAATAGCATTAGCTCCTAATTTAGATTTATTTGGAGTACCATCTAAATCTATCATTGTTTGATCTAATAAATTTTGATCAAACACGTTCATACCTAAAATTTCTTCAGCAATAACACTATTTACGTTATCAACAGCTTTCATTACACCTTTACCCATGAAAGTTTCACCTCCATCACGCAACTCAACAGCTTCATGCTCACCTGTAGAAGCACCAGAAGGAACCGCTGCTCTACCCATTACACCATTTTCTGTAACTACATCAACTTCAACAGTTGGATTTCCTCTAGAATCTAATATCTGCCTTGCGTGAACATTTAATATAATACTCATTTTTAATCTTTTTATTTGTTGTTTGTATTAAAAAGTAAAGATACGAAACAGGGAAATCAATGAGTTTGTTTGCACCCCTGATTTCCCAATAATTTAATGTTTATTTAAACTATTTCGTTATGTTTTAAACTTTTCTCAATTAATTTGAAAAAATCATCAAAAAGGTAATCTGCATCATGTGGTCCTGGACTTGCTTCTGGATGATATTGTACAGAAAATACATCCTTATCCTTCATTTTTATACCAGCTACTGTTTTATCATTTAGATGCGTATGGGTGATTTCCAAATTAGAATTTGCTTCAGTCTCTTCCCTATTAATTGCAAAACCATGGTTTTGAGAGGTTATTTCACCTTTACCTGTAACCAAGTTCAATATTGGATGATTAATTCCTCTATGACCATTGTGCATTTTGTATGTAGAAACACCGTTTGCCAATGCCAAAACTTGATGACCCAAACAAATCCCAAAAAGAGGCTTGTCCGTTTCAATCATCTTTTTTACAGCTGCTATAGCATCTACTAATGGTTCTGGATCTCCAGGTCCATTAGATATAAAGAAAGCATCAGGATTCCACGAAGACATTTCCTCAAAACTACTGTTGTATGGAAATACTTTTATATATGCCCCTCTTTTAACCAGATTTCTTAAAATATTCTTCTTTATACCAATATCTAAAGCTGCAATTTTAAAAGTTGCATTTTCATCACCAACAAAATATGCTTCTTTTGTAGATACTTTTGATGCAAGTTCAAGACCCTCCATACTTGGGACCTCACTTAAACGTTTCTTAAGATCTTCAATATTATCAACATCTGTAGATATAACCGCATTCATAGCTCCGTTATCACGTATATAACTAACCAATGCACGAGTATCGACATCTGAAATTGCAAAAAGATCATTCTGTTCTAGAAATCCCTGAAGGCTATCATCTGCTAAAGGTCTAGAATATTCATAACTGAAATTTCTACAAACTAATCCAGAGATTTTTATTGATTCAGATTCTATTTCGTCTTTATTAACACCATAGTTACCAATATGAGCATTAGTAGTTACCATTATTTGCCCAAAATATGAAGGATCTGTGAAAATTTCTTGATATCCGGTCATGCCCGTATTAAAACATACCTCACCAAAAGCAGTACCCTCTTTATCACCAACAGATTTACCGTAAAAAATAGTTCCGTCTGCAAGTAGTATTAATGCTTTTCTTTTTGCTTGATATTTCATCTTGTACTTATAATTTATTCGTTAACAAAAAAACATAAAAAAAAGGATAAGCTAGATAGCTTATCCTTTTTCATTATTAATATTTATTGACAATGTTATTCCTTTGAATCATCTGTCTTAGCTTCTGTATCGGTTTGTGCTTCAGCTTCAGGCTTAGTCTCTTCAACTACCTTAACTTCCTTTTCAGCTGCAGGAGCTTCAGTAGCAGCAGAGCCAGATCTTCTACTTCTTCTAGTAGATTTTTTCTTAGGCTTACCAGCATTGTATAATTCGTTGAAATCAACCAATTCTATCATTGCCATATCAGCATTATCACCTAAACGATTACCAAGTTTAATGATTCTTGTATAACCACCTGGTCTATCGGCTACCTTCTCAGAAACCACACTGAATAATTCAGTTACAGCATTCTTATCACGTAAGTTTTTGAAAACTATACGTCTATTATGGGTACCCTTTTCAGCACTTACATTGTTCTCAGCTTTTGATTTAGTAATCAAAGGCTCAACAAACTGTTTTAAAGCTTTCGCTTTCGCTACAGTAGTATTGATTCTTTTGTGTTCAATTAATGAACAAGCCATGTTTGCCAACATAGCTTTTCTATGCGCTGTTTTTCTACCTAAGTGATTAACTTTTTTACCGTGTCTCATGTTTTTGTTTTATCATCTTGCTACCAAACTCGATAGAACGAGGAGCAAAATATGATTATTTAATCTTTGTCTAATTTATATTTTGATAAATCCATACCAAAACTTAATCCCTTGTTGATCACAAGTTCTTCAAGTTCTGTTAAAGATTTTTTACCGAAGTTTCTGAACTTCATTAAATCGTTCTTATTGAAAGAAACTAAATCTCCTAAAGTATCAACTTCAGCTGCTTTTAAACAGTTTAGAGCACGAACAGAAAGATCCATGTCTACTAATTTAGTTTTCAACAATTGTCTCATGTGTAAAGACTCTTCATCATAAGTCTCCGTTTGAGCAATTTCATCCGCTTCTAAAGTGATACGCTCATCAGAGAATAACATGAAGTGATGAATAAGAACTTTTGCGGCTTCTGTTAAAGCATCCTTAGGATGAATAGAACCATCCGAAGAAATTTCAAAAACTAATTTTTCGTAATCGGTTTTTTGCTCTACACGAAAGTTTTCAATACTATATTTTACATTTTTAATAGGTGTAAAAATAGAATCAACAGCAATAGTACCTAATGGAGCACCAGACTTTCTATTTTCTTCCGCAGGAACATATCCTCTACCCTTTTCAATAGTAATCTCCATATTGATGCTAACTTTTGCATCCATATTACAGATAACCAAATCTGGATTTAATACTTGATAGCCAGAAATAAATTTTTGAAAATCACCGGCAGTCAATTGATTCTTTCCACTTACAGAAATTGAAACAACTTCAGCTTCAGAATCTTCTATTTGCTTCTTGAAACGAACTTGTTTCAAGTTTAATATAATCTCTGTTACATCTTCAACAACGCCAGGAATCATAGAGAACTCATGCTCTACTTTATCTATCCTAACCGAAGTAATTGCATGACCTTCTAACGAAGACAGCAATACTCGTCTTAATGCATTCCCAACAGTTAATCCATAACCAGGTTCCAAAGGGCGAAATTCAAACTTCCCTTCGAAATCAGAGGAATCGATCATTATTACTTTATCGGGTTTCTGAAAATTAAATAATGCCATAATTGGATCGTTGTTGTTTATTTAGAGTATAACTCCACGATTAATTGTTCTTTGATATTTTCTGGAATTTGCATTCTTTCAGGAATAGAAACGTAAGTCCCTTCCTTCTTTTCGCTATTCCAAGAAATCCACTCATATACTGCACTACTGGCAGCTAATGAATCTTGAATACTTTGTAATGATTTAGATTTCTCTCTAACACCAACAACATCTCCCGCTTTTAATGAATAAGAAGGTATGTTTACCAACTCACCATTAACCGTAATGTGTCTATGAGATACTAATTGTCTTGCACCGCTTCTAGTTGGAGATATACCCATTCTATAAACTACGTTATCTAAACGTGACTCACATAATTGAAGTAAAATCTCACCAGCAACACCTTCTTTTCTCTTAGCAGTCTGGAATAAGTTTCTAAATTGTTTTTCTAAAATACCGTAAGTATATTTGGCTTTTTGTTTCTCCATCAATTGAACAGAGTACTCAGATTTTTTACCTCTTCTTCTGTTATTACCGTGTTGTCCTGGAGGGTAATTTTTCTTTTCGAAAGATTTGTCGTCTCCGAAAATTGCTTCGCCGAATTTACGAGCGATCTTTGATTTTGGTCCTGTATATCTTGCCATTTTCTAAAAATTTGAAAGTGAGATTATGAATTAAGGCTTATCCTTCGATAATCGTAATTACACTTTCGGTGAAATTATTTGTAATTAATTAAACTCTTCTTCTTTTTGGAGGTCTACATCCGTTGTGAGGCATTGGAGTAACATCAATGATTTCAGTTACTTCGATACCTGCATTATGCAAAGATCTAATAGCAGATTCTCTACCATTACCTGGACCTTTTACATAAACCTTAACTTTTCTCAAACCTGCTTCATGAGCAACTTTTGAACAATCCTCAGCAGCTACTTGAGCAGCATAAGGAGTATTTTTCTTAGACCCTCTAAAACCTAACTTACCAGCAGATGACCAAGAAATAACATCTCCTTTTTTATTTGTCAAAGAGATAATGATATTATTGAAAGAAGCGCTAATGTGTGCTTCACCAACAGAATCAACTATAACTTTACGCTTCTTGGTAACTTTAGTACTTGCCTTTGCCATACCTAATTATTATTTAGTTGCTTTCTTCTTGTTAGCAACTGTTTTACGCTTTCCTTTTCTAGTTCTAGAGTTGTTCTTAGTTCGCTGACCTCTTAAAGGTAAACCTGATCTATGACGAATTCCTCTATAACACCCAATATCCATTAAACGCTTAATGTTCAATTGAGTTTCAGAACGTAATTCACCTTCAATTGTAAATTCAGAAACAGCTTCCCTGATACGTCCTATTTCATCATCATTCCAATCAGAAACCTTAGTATCTTCGCTAACTTGGGCTTTACTCAATATTTCTTGTGACCTACTTCTTCCAATTCCAAAAATGTAGGTTAAGGCGATAACACCTCTCTTTTGTTTTGGTATATCTATACCTGCGATTCTTGCCATAATTACCCTTGTCTTTGTTTAAATCTAGGATTCTTTTTGTTGATTACGTACAACCTGCCTTTTCTGCGAACAATCTTGCAGTCGGCACTTCTCTTTTTAACTGATGCTCTTACTTTCATCTTGTATCTTAGTATCTATATGTAATTCTTGCTTTTGTAAGGTCATACGGACTCATCTCCAATTTAACCTTATCCCCAGGTAATAGTTTAATATAGTGCATACGCATCTTACCTGATATATGCGCTGTTACCACATGTCCGTTCTCCAATTCTACACGAAACATTGCATTTGACAATGCTTCAATGATAGATCCATCTTGTTCTATTGCTGCCTGTTTAGCCATAAATTATGCTACTTTTCTATTTTTACCGGTTTTCATTAAACCATCATAATGTCTGTTCAACAAATATGAATTTACCTGTTGTACCGTATCGATAGCAACACCAACCATAATTAACAGGGAGGTACCACCATAAAATAACGCCCATCCAGCTTGAACATCCATCAACTTTACCACAACCGCTGGTAAAATAGCCAGCAAAGCTAAGAAAATAGATCCAGGTAACGTTATTAAAGACATAATCTTATCTAAATAATCTCCAGTTTCTTTCCCAGGACGAATTCCAGGTATAAAACCACCACTTCTTTTTAAGTCATCTGCCATCTTATTGGTAGGAACCGTAATAGCAGTATAAAAATATGTGAAGATTATAATCAATATTGCAAAAAGTAAATTATAAGCCCAACCGAATACATCACTGAACTGAACTTGCATCCACTGTCCAAAAGATGTATCATCAAAAGCACCACCTATCATACCAGGTACGAACATGATTGCCTGAGCAAATATTATAGGCATTACACCAGAAGCATTTAACTTCAATGGTATATATTGTCTAGATCCAATGATGTTCTTCTCATAACCACCAGAAGCAGTTCGTCTTGCATATTGTACAGGAATCTGTCTTGTAGCCATTACTAAAAGAATACAAGCCAAAATAACCAAGAACCAAATAATAACCTCAATTAAAATGAACATTAGTCCACCATTATTATTTGTTGTTCTTGAAATAAATTCTTGAACAAAAGACTGTGGCATAGTAGCTATAATACCAATCATTATCAATAACGAAATACCGTTACCAATACCTTTATCAGTAATTTTCTCACCTAACCACATTGCAAAAACCGTACCTGTTACCAATATAATAACAGCTGGCACCATAAAATCAAGTCCCTTTCCTAATAAGAAAGCACTATCCCTAACACCAAAGGCTTCTAAACCATACAAATAAGCAGGAGCTTGAACAATACAAATACCGATAGTCAACCATCTAGTGATTTGATTGATGGTCTTACGACCACTTTCTCCTTCTTTTTGCAATTTTTGAAGATAAGGAATTGCAATACCCATTAACTGAACTACAATAGAAGCAGAGATATATGGCATAATACCTAATGCAAAAACAGAAGCATTAGCAAACGCCCCTCCTGTAAATGCATTTAAAAGACCAAAAATTCCTTGGTCAGTACCATCTGTTAACCCACCTAATTGTGTTGAATCTATACCTGGAAGTACGATTTGACAACCAAAACGATAAACCAACAAAAGACCTAGTGTAATAAGAATTCTATTTCTTAGTTCTTCTATTTTCCAAATATTGGATATTGTATCAATAAAATTCTTCATGCTCTCGTCTATGCTTACAAACTTATTGCTTCACCACCTGCTGCTTCAATTGCTGCTTTGGCAGATGCTGTAAATTTATGTACTGAAACTTTAAGAGAAGCTTTTAACTCGCCATTTCCTAAAATTTTCACTAAATCATTTTTACCAACTAAACCATTCTCAATTAAAATGTCTAAAGACACCTCATTGGTAATAACTTTATTATCTACAAGTTCTTGTAACTTTTCTAAGTTGATACCTTGGTAATTCTTACGGTTAATATTCGTAAAACCAAATTTAGGTACACGACGTTGCAAAGGCATTTGACCACCTTCAAAACCGATTTTCTTAGAATAACCAGATCTTGATTTCGCTCCTTTATGCCCTCTAGCAGCAGTTCCTCCCTTACCAGAACCCTGACCTCTACCAAGGCGTTTTCCGTCTCTATTTACTGAACCTTCTGCAGGCTGTAGACTATGTAAACCCATTTTATTCTAAATTTAAGCTTCCTCAGTGGAAACTAAATGTTTAACTTTATTTATCATTCCAAGAATGTTAGGAGTATCATCATGCTCAACTACCTGACCAATTCTCTTTAAACCAAGAGCCTCTAAAGTTCTTTTTTGATTTTGAGGTTTCTTAATTCCACTTTTTACCTGTGTAACTTTAATCTTTGCCATAATTTTCCTCTTAGCCTTTAAATACTTTTTCTAAAGAAACACCTCTCTGTGTTGCAATGGTTTTTGCATCTCTAAGTTGCAATAAAGCATCAAAAGTAGCTTTTACAACATTATGTGGGTTTGAAGAACCTTGAGACTTAGACAATACATCATGCACACCAACTGATTCAAGTACTGATCTTACAGCACCACCAGCAATAACACCGGTACCATGAGATGCAGGCTGAATATATACTCTAGCCCCACCGAATTTACCTTTTTGCTCATGTGGTAAAGTACCTTTGTTCAAAGGTATACGCACTAAATTCTTTTTACCATCTTCAATTGCTTTGGCAATTGCAGTAGCAACTTCTTTAGATTTACCTAAACCGTGACCTACGACACCATTTTCATCACCTACAACAACAATTGCAGAAAAACCGAATGCTCTACCACCTTTTGTTACCTTAGTTACACGCTGAATACCAACTAATTTATCTTTTAAATCTAAACCACCTGGCTTAACAGTTTCTACGTTTTTATATTTTTGGAACATACTAGTATATTAGAATTTTAGACCTGCTTCTCTTGCACCTTCAGCTAGAGACTTAACTCTACCATGATACAAATTACCCCCTCTATCAAAAGCTACTTTATCCAAACCAGCTTTTACAGATTTCTCAGCGATTGTTTTACCAACCAAAGCAGCAATCTCGGTTTTATTTCCTTTTACTTTTGCAATATCCTTATCTCTTGAAGAAGCAGATACTAAAGTGACTCCTTTAACGTCGTCTATAACTTGAGCGTAAATTTCGCTATTACTTCTAAATACAGATAACCTTGGTCTAGCTGCAGTCCCAGAAGAAACCTTACGAATTCTACGACGGATTCTTAATTTTCTTTGTGTTTTTGATAATCCCATAATATCCTATTATTAAGCTGACTTACCAGCTTTTCTTCTTAATATTTCACCTACAAACTTGATACCTTTCCCTTTGTATGGCTCTGGCTTACGGAAAGATCTGATTTTCGCTGCTATATGACCAACTAGTTGTTTGTCATGTGAAGTCAGCTTTACGATAGGATTCTTACCCTTTTCTGATATAGTTTCAACTTTTACCTCTGGGGCCAAGTCAAAAACAATGTTGTGTGAAAAACCTAAAGCCAAATCAAGTTTTTGCCCTTGATTACTTGCTCTATATCCTACACCAACTAATTCCAATTCTTTAGTCCAACCTTTAGAAACACCTTCAACCATATTAGTGATAAGTGATCTATACAAACCGTGCTTAGCTTTATGCTCTTTAGAATCTGAAGGTCTTGTTACCCAAGCCTGACCATCTTCTACTTTAATCGCTACACCAGAGAATTCTTGAGTCAATTCACCTAATTTTCCTTTTACAGAAATTATATTGTCATTGATTTCAATTGTAACTCCTTCTGGAATTGCGACTGGATTATTACCTATTCTAGACATTTTCTAAATCTTTAATCAATTAATAAACGTAGCACAAAACTTCACCACCAACTTTCTCTGCCTTGGCCTGCTTGCTAGTCATTACACCATGAGATGTAGAAACAATTGCAATACCTAAACCATTCAATACACGTGGCAATTCTTCACTGCCGGCATATTTTCTAAGACCAGGCTTACTTATACGCTGTATTTTCTTGATAACAGGCTCTTTTGTAAGCTTATCGTATTTCAAAGCTATTTTAATAGAACCTTGAACCTTGTCTTCTTCAAACTTATAACTTAAAATATATCCTTGATCGAACAATATTTTAGTTATCTCTTTCTTTAGATTTGACGCAGGGATTTCAACAACCCTATGTCCCGCTCTACTAGCGTTTCTAACTCTCGTTAGGTAATCTGCAATAGTATCTGTTACCATGTATATATAATTCGGGAACGGTTTTCAGCAATAGGCTAAACCTGAACCCATTAATAATCTTTTATTTACCAGCTAGCTTTCTTAACCCCTGGAATTAATCCAGCGTTAGCCATCTCCCTGAACATTACCCTTGAAATACCAAAAGTTCTCATGTAACCTTTTGGTCTACCAGTTAATTTACATCTGTTATGCAAACGTACCGGAGATGCATTTTTAGGTAATCTCTGCAACGCTTCATAATCACCAGCTTCTTTCAAAGCTTTGCGCTTTTCAGCATAATTTGCTACAGTTCTTTCCCTTTTTCTCTCACGGGCTTTCATTGATTCCTTAGCCATACTAATTCTTTTTAAAAGGTAATCCTAATTCTGTTAATAATGATTTTGCTTCCTTATCCGTATTGGCAGAAGTTACAAATGTAATATCCATACCGTTAATTCTATTGATTTTATCAATATTAACTTCAGGAAATATAATTTGTTCCGTAATACCTAAGTTGTAATTTCCACGACCATCAAAACCTGTTGCTTTGATACCTTGAAAATCTCTAACACGTGGTAAAGCAGAAGTAACCAAACGATCCAAAAATTCGTACATACGCTCACCTCTTAAGGTAACTTTTGCACCTATCGGCATACCTTTTCTTAATTTAAAGGCAGCAACATCCTTTTTAGACATTGTAGCAACAGCTTTCTGACCAGTAATCATAGTCATTTCATCTATTGCATGGTCTATAAGCTTCTTGTCAGCAACGGCAGCACCTACACCTCTACTCATTACTATCTTTTCTAACTTAGGAACCTGCATTACATTACTGTAACCAAACTCTTCGGTAAGGGCAGCTATAATTCGCTCCTTATACTCTTTCTTTAATCTTGCAACGTATGCCATAACTAAATTACTTCATTGGATTTTTTGGAAACCCTAACTTTTTTACCATCCCTTACTTCGTAACCTACTCTAGTTACATCTCCAGTTTTACTGTCGATTAAACCTAAGTTAGAAATATGGATTAAAGCTTCTTTTTTTACAATACCACCTTGAGGATTCTTAGCACTAGGCTTCTCATGCTTAGATACCATATTGGCACCTTCAACGATGGCTTTATTTTTCTCAAGATCAACACGCATAACTTTACCTTCGGTACCTTTATGGTCTCCAGCAATGATTCTTACCGTGTCTCCTGTTTTGATTTTTAACTTTTTCATCTTGTCCGTTATATTATAATACCTCTGGGGCCAATGATACAATCTTCATGAACTGCTTATCCCTAAGCTCTCTTGCAACAGGTCCGAAAACACGTGTTCCTCTCATTTCTCCGGCAGGATTCAATAACACACAAGCGTTATCATCAAATCTGATATAAGACCCATCAGGCCTTCTAACCTCTTTCTTTGTACGAACTACAACAGCTGTTGACACCGCACCTTTCTTGATACCTCCATTTGGAGTTGCCTCTTTAACAGTAACAACAATTTTGTCACCTATAGAAGCATATCTTCTTTTGGTACCACCAAGAACACGAATAGTTAAAACTTCCTTTGCTCCGGTGTTATCCGCTACTTTTAGTCTAGATTCTTGCTGTAACATAACTTATTTAGCTCTTTCTAAGATTTCTACTAATCTCCAACATTTGGTTTTACTCATAGGACGAGTTTCCATAATCTTTACAGTATCACCAATGTTACAATCGTTCTTTTCGTCATGCGCAACATACTTCTTTGTCTTCAAAACGAATTTACCGTACATAGGATGTTTTACTCTTTTCACCTCAGAAATAACTATGGACTTCTCCATCTTATTACTAGTGACAACTCCTACTCTCTCTTTTCTTAAGTTTCTTTTTTCCATAAAGCCCACCAATTATTGGTTTTCCCTATTAGTTAATTCAGTTGCTATTCTTGCCACCGTTCTCCTTACTTTTCTAATCTGAAGTGGATTTTCTAACGGAGTTACAAAATGCGCAATTTTCAAATCTGAATGTTGCTTCTTGTACTCGGCCAGTTTCTCCGTAAGTCCTTCCACAGACATTTCTTTAATCTCTTGTTTTTTCATTATTCCTTACGTTTAATTTCCAGCCTCGTAATCACGAGCTACAATAAATTTAGTTTTAACAGGAAGTTTTTGAGCCGCCAATCTTAAAGCTTCTTTTGCTACTTCCATAGGAACTCCGGCCACTTCGAACATAATTCTACCTGGTTTTACCACGGCTACGAAATATTCTGGAGCACCTTTACCTTTACCCATACGTACTTCTAATGGTTTTTTGGTAATCGGCTTATCCGGAAATATTTTAATCCACAATTGCCCTTCCCTTTTCATATATCTAGTAGCAGCAATACGTGCAGCTTCTATTTGACGTGAAGTTAAAAATGCAGCATCATCAACATTCTTTATACCGAACATACCATTTGAAAGTTGGTGTCCTCTTCCAGCAAGACCTTTCATACGGCCTTTCTGCATCTTACGGAACTTTGTTCTTTTCGGTTGTAACATTACTTTAGTTCTTTAAAAAATTACTTTCTACGACGTTGTTTTCTTCCACCTTCTTGTTTACCACCTTTAGAAGAATCCTTTTGCATTCCAACTAACGGAGATAATTCTCTTTTACCGTAAACCTCACCCTTCATAATCCAAACTTTAATACCAAGTTTACCATATGTTGTTTGAGCTTCCTGTAAAGCATAATCAATATCAGCTCTAAAGGTCGATAATGGAATTCTACCATCTTTATATGATTCAGAACGTGCCATTTCAGCACCGTTTAATCTACCTGAGATCTGAATCTTAATACCTTCGGCATTCATACGCATTGCTGCAGCGATTGCCATCTTTATCGCTCTTCTAAAAGAAATTCTACTTTCTATTTGACGAGCTACACTTGCTGCAACTAAATTAGCATCAAGTTCTGGTCTTTTTATTTCAAAAATGTTGATTTGAACCTCCTTATTGGTGATTTTTTTCAACTCTTCTTTTAACTTATCAACTTCTTGACCACCTTTACCAATAATGATACCAGGTCTTGCAGTTGTTACTGTTACAGTTATAAGTTTTAAGGTACGTTCAATTATAACTCTTGAAACACTAGCTTTAGAAAGTCTCGCATGAATATACTTACGTATTTTATCATCCTCAGCCAATTTATCTCCGTAATCGTTTCCACCGTACCAGTTAGACTCCCAACCTCTGATGATTCCTAGACGATTTCCTATTGGATTTGTTTTCTGTCCCATTCTAGTTTTCTGTTATATTTTTTGACCCCAAAACCAATGTAACATGGTTTGAACGTTTTCTAATTCTATGCGCTCTACCCTGTGGAGCAGGACGCAATCTTTTAAGCATAGCACCGCTATCAACTCTAATCTCAGCAACTACCAAATCAGCATCCTCTAAATTTGCATCTTCGTTTTTTGCCTGCCAATTAGCCAAAGCAGAAAGTAATAATTTCTCTAACTTTCTTGAAGCTTCTTTTGGATTGAATCTTAATATAGCTAATGCCTGCTCTACCTTTACACCACGAATTAAATCAGCAACTAAGCGCATTTTTCTAGGTGAAGTAGGACAATTGTTCAACTTAGCGAAAGCTACTTTTTTCTTCTCGGCCTTAATTCTTTCGGCCATCTGTTTTTTACGAACTCCCATAGCTTACTTTTTTCCTTTGTTTTTTGCACCAGCGTGACCTCTAAAAGATCTAGTTGGCGAAAATTCCCCAAGTTTATGTCCTACCATGTTTTCTGTTACAAATACAGGTACAAATTGTTTTCCATTATGAACCGCTATAGTCATCCCAACAAAATCAGGAGTAATCATAGAAGCTCTTGACCAAGTTTTAATTACCGATTTCTTACCGGATGATACACTTTGCTGGATTTTCTTCTCCAAGCTATAGTGTACGTATGGTCCTTTTTTTAGTGAACGTGCCATTTCTTTCTACTTTTTTATTTCTTTCTACGTTCTATTATATACTTATTGGTGCTCTTGGTCTTCGTACGAGTTCTGAAACCTTTAGCAGGTATTCCGTTTCTCGATCTTGGATGACCACCTGAAGCTCTACCTTCACCACCACCCATTGGGTGATCGACAGGGTTCATAGCTACTGGTCTTGTTCTTGGCCTTCTACCCAACCATCTACTTCTACCTGCTTTACCAGATACCAATAATTGATGATCAGAGTTTGAAATAGCCCCAATGGTCGCAACACAACCAGAAAGAATTAATCTTGTTTCACCAGATGGCATTTTTACAGTAACAAACTTACCATCCTTTGCCATTAATTGAGCAAATGTACCAGCACTACGCGCCATAACAGCACCTTGACCAGGTCTTAACTCAATACATGAAATTATAGTTCCCAAAGGAATCTCGCTTAATGGAAGAGCATTTCCGATCTCAGGAGCTACAGTAGCACCCGCAGAAACCTGCTGACCTACTTGTAAACCATTTTGAGCGATTACATAACGCTTTTCTCCATCTACATATTCCAAAAGAGCAATAAATGCAGTTCTGTTTGGATCGTACTCAATAGTTTTAACAGTAGCAGTAACATCTTGCTTATCTCTCTTAAAATCTATTACACGATACCTTCTTTTATGACCACCACCTTTTTGGCGCATGGTCATTTTTCCTTGACTGTTTCTACCTCCGGACTTTTTTAACGGAGCAAGCAAGCTTTTTTCCGGCTTATCAGCAGTAATGGCGTCAAATCCGTTTACTACTCTAAAACGCTGCCCTGGAGTGATTGGTTTTAATTTTCTAACTGACATTTCTTGTCTTTATAGATTACTGTAAAAATCGATAATATCACCTTCTACAACATCAACGATCGCTTTTTTAATTGCATTCGTCTTACCATGTTGCACACCAGTTTTTGTATATCTGGATTTTCTTGAAGGACCGTAATTCATAGTACGAACCTTCTTCACAGAAACACCATAAGTAGCTTCAACCGCATCTTTAATCTGCAATTTGTTAGCCTTAGGGTCAACTACGAATCCATAACGGTTGTTCAACTCGCTATCAGCAGTCATTTTTTCCGTTATAATTGGTTTTATCAACACACTCATGATATTATTGTTTATTTAAATTCGATTCAATTCCCTCTAAAGAGCTCTCTAACAATACCACACTATTAGCGTGAAGAATTTTGTAAGTACTTAATTCTGAGTTAGTTACAACTTCTGACCCTTTAAAATTACGCGAAGACAAATATACACCTTTATTTGAATCACCCAACACTATTAAAGACTTTTTATTCTCAAGACCTAAGGTCTTTAAAACACCAACAAAATCTTTAGTTTTTGGAGTATCAAAATCGAAGTCTTCGACTACTAAAATTGCATTTTCTTTAGACTTTAAAGTCAATGCAGATTTTCTTGCCAAACGCTTTAAGTTTTTATTCAACTTTTGGCTATAATCCTTAGGTCTAGGACCAAATATTCTACCACCACCTCTAAATACCGGCGATTTAATACTACCTGCTCTTGCAGTACCTGTACCTTTTTGTTTTTTAATCTTTCTTGTACTACCAGCTATCTCTGCCCTTTCCTTAGCTTTATGCGTACCTTGTCTTTGATGTGCCAAATACTGCTTAACATCAAGGTAAACTGCATGCTCGTTAGGCTCTATAGCGAAAACATCATCAGAAAGGTTTGCCTTTCTACCTGTGTCTTTTCCTTTAATATCTAAAACTGCTACTTTCATTACATCTACCTTTGTATGGTTACATAAGCATTCTTATGGCCCGGAACACAACCTTTAACTACTAAAAGATTTTTTTCTGGAACTACTTTTAAAACTCTAAGGTTTTGAACCGTAACACGATCCGTACCCATTCTACCGGCCATTTTCATACCCTTGAATACTCTTGCAGGATATGATGCAGCACCAATAGAACCTGGAGCTCTAAGTCTGTTATGCTGACCGTGCGTTGCTTGACCAACACCACCAAAACCGTGACGTTTTACAACACCCTGAAAACCTTTACCTTTAGATGTACCTATTACATCTACAAACTGTCCTTCAGCAAAAACATCAACACCAACGGTGTCACCTAATTTAAAATCACCTTCAAAATCTTGAAACTCAACGACTTTTTTCTTAGGAGAAGCACCTGCTTTTTTAAAATGGCCTAATTCAGCCTTATTAGCACGATTTTCTGCCTTGTCATCGAAACCAAGTTGAAGGGCACTATACCCGTCTACCTCTTCGGTTCTGACTTGGGTAACTACACATGGTCCAGCCTCAATAACGGTACAAGGAATGTTCTTTCCGTTCTCGTCAAAAATACTAGTCATGCCTACTTTCTTTCCTATTAACCCAGACATACTTATTTATATTAATTATTACTTATTAAATTCTTATCAAAAAAATAGGGTCAAAATAATTTAACCCTAAATTATTTTTATCCGTTTTTCCCTCGCACGCAGCTTAGGACATGTAGCCCAACTCTATAAAAAAGATGGACGATGATTATACCTTAATCTCTACTTCAACACCACTTGGAAGCTCTAACTTCATAAGTGCATCAATAGTCTTAGATGAAGAGCTATAAATATCCAACAATCTCTTGTAAGAACTTAATTGGAATTGCTCTCTAGATTTTTTGTTCACGTGAGGTGAACGTAAAACCGTAAATATCTTTTTATGCGTTGGTAAAGGAATTGGTCCTGTTACAACAGCACCGGTAGTCTTTACCGTTTTTACAATCTTCTCAGCAGATTTATCCACTAAATTATGATCGTAAGATTTTAGTTTTATTCTAATTTTCTGACTCATGTCCTAAATTTATGCTGTTATACCTTTTGCTGCTTTAATAACTTCCTCCGAGATATTAGAAGGAGTTTCCGCATAATGTGAAAATTCCATTGTTGAAGTTGCACGACCTGAAGATAAAGTTCTCAATGAAGTAACATAACCGAACATTTCAGATAAAGGAACAGTACCTTTAACCACTTTTGCTCCAGCTCTATCACTCATATCGCCAATAGTACCTCTACGTCTATTTAAATCTCCAACGATATCACCCATATTTTCTTCAGGAGTAATAACTTCCAATTTCATTATAGGCTCCATAATTACAGCACCGGCAGCTTTACCCGCAGCTTTGTAACCCATTTTAGCAGCCAATTCAAACGAAAGTGCATCTGAATCCACAGGGTGGAAAGAACCATCCTTAAGTACAACTTTCATTGAATCCATTTCATATCCAGCTAAAGGACCATTTTGCATAGCAATCTGGAAACCTTTCTCTACAGATGGTATGAATTCTTTTGGAATACGACCACCTTTAATTTCATCAACAAACTGCAATCCATCACCTTCGAAATCATCATCAGCAGGTCCCATTTCAAATACAATGTCACCAAACTTACCACGACCACCAGATTGCTTTTTATAAGTTTCTCTATGAGCAGCAGTTTTTGTTAACGCTTCTTTATATTCAACTTGAGGCTCACCTTGACTAACCTCTACCTTAAACTCTCTTCTTAAACGGTCAACAATAATATCTAAGTGAAGCTCACCCATACCAGATATAATAGTTTGTCCTGAAGCTTCGTCCGTTTTAACCTGGAAAGTTGGATCCTCTTCAGCCAATTTAGCCAAAGCCATACCTAACTTATCAACATCCGCCTTTGTTTTAGGCTCAACAGCAATACCGATTACTGGCTCTGGAAAGTCCATACTCTCCAAAACAATAGGATGCTTCTCATCCGACATTGTATCACCGGTTTTAATATCCTTAAAACCAACAGCCGCACCAATATCTCCCGCTTCGATAAAATCGATAGCATTTTGTTTATTGGAATGCATCTGATAAATACGAGAGATACGCTCTTTCTTACCTGATCTATTATTCAATATATACGAACCAGCATCTAGACGACCTGAATATGTTCTAAAAAATGCCAATCTACCCACAAAAGGATCAGTAGCAATTTTAAATGCAAGTGCAGAAAAAGGCTCCTTTACACTTGGCTTACGCTTTTCAACAACGCCAGTATCAGGATTAGTACCAGCAATATCGTCCTTATCTACAGGAGAAGGCAAATATCTACATACCGCATCCAACAAAAACTGAACACCTTTATTCTTAAATGAAGAACCACAGATCATAGGTATAATTGCACGATCCATAACAGCCGCTCTTAAAGCAGCATGTACTTCTTCTTCAGTAATAGAGTCTTCATCCTCGAAGAATTTCTCCATTAACTCCTCATCATACTCAGCAACAGCTTCAATCAAGGCAGCTCTATACTCCTTAACCTCTGCTTTCATATCTTCAGGAATATCAATAACATCGAAAGTAGAACCAAAGTTGTCATCATGCCACACAATAGCCCTATTCTTTGCTAAATCTACAATTCCTTTAAAATCAGCCTCTTCTCCAATTGGCAAAACAATAGGAACTGCATTTGAACCCAACATTTCCTTAACTTGCTTACAAACCATAAGGAAGTTAGAACCCTGACGGTCCATTTTGTTTACAAATCCAATTCTTGGAACTTTGTAATTATCCGCCAATCTCCAGTTTGTCTCTGATTGAGGCTCAACACCATCAACAGCACTAAAAAGGAATACCAAACCATCCAATACACGCAAAGAACGATTTACCTCAACGGTAAAATCAACGTGTCCCGGAGTATCAATAATATTAAAGTGATAATCTTTAGTATCAGCTAATTCCTTAGCATTTTCCAATGGAAACTTCCATGTACAGGTTGTTGCAGCAGAAGTAATTGTAATACCTCTTTCTTGCTCCTGCTCCATCCAGTCCATAGTTGCAGCACCATCATGTACCTCACCTATTTTATGACTAACACCCGTATAAAAAAGAATACGTTCTGTAGTAGTAGTTTTTCCAGCATCAATATGAGCTGCAATACCAATATTTCTTGTAAATTTTAAATCTCTTGCCATGTCTATTTAGAATCTAAAGTGCGAAAATGCTTTGTTTGCCTCAGCCATCTTGTGCGTATCGACTCTTTTCTTAACAGCAGCACCTTCTTCTTTTGCCGCCGCTAAAATTTCTCCAGCTAGCTTTTGCGCCATACCTTTCTCATTACGCTTTCTTGCATAACTAATCAACCATTTCATAGCAGTTGATATCTTACGGTCCGGTCTAATCTGCATTGGAATTTGAAATGTTGCACCACCAACTCTTCTACTTCTCACCTCAACATGGGGCATAACATTACTTAATGCATCCTTCCAAAGCTCTAAAGCTGTTTTTTCTTCATCGGTCTTTTTAGCATCTACGATATCTATTGCATCGTAAAAAACACCAAAAGCAACTGATTTCTTACCATCCCACATCATCATATTGACGAAACGCGTCACCAACTGATCATTAAATCTTGGATCTGGTAAAAGTGGTCTTTTCTTTGCCTGTCTTTTTCTCATTACTTCGTTTTAAACAAGTTTAATTACTTCTTAGGGCGTTTTGCACCATATTTAGATCTACGTTGTGTTCTACCGGCCACACCTGCTGTGTCCAATGCACCACGTACAATATGATACCTAACTCCTGGTAAATCCTTAACTCTTCCGCCTCTTACTAATACTATCGAGTGCTCTTGCAAATTGTGACCCTCACCAGGTATGTAAGCATTTACTTCCTTACCATTGGTCAACCTAACCCTTGCTACTTTTCTCATAGCTGAATTTGGTTTCTTTGGCGTGGTAGTATAAACACGTGTACAAACACCTCTTCTCTGAGGACACGAATCCAAAGCAGCCGATTTACTCTTCTTAGTAATCGTCTCTCTTCCTATTCGTACTAATTGTGATATTGTTGGCATACTATAATAATATATAAAAATTACCCCTACTTTAAGGGTCGGCAAATGTAGTCATATTTCGGTAAAATTCAAATCATTATGAATTTATTTTTATTTTTTTTCAATTCAACAGAATTCAACACAAAATTCATTGGTTAAAACTGTCTTAATATTTTAAAAACTTCAAGTAAAAACCCATACAATTTTCACTTTAAATTAAATGCAGGTTTTTTAGACTTTTTCTGAAGAATTATGAATATGATAAAAAAAACCGTGTTGAATTATATAACTTTAAATATGGATCGTGTTTAATATGTAACTCCGAATTTTATAACAAGTTCTTAAAGTTTTATTAAAATTATCTTGCATTATTAACACATTATTGTGAAGTTTGTCGCTAGCTAATTCAAATAATTTAAAAATGAGAACAAAACTAAATGGATTGTTAACGCTACTATTGGCGTTAGTTGTGCATATTTCTTTTGCACAGCAAAAAACAGTATCCGGTACGGTTACTGATCAGGGAGGGCTTCCTTTGCCCGGGGTTAACATTGTAGTTGAAGGCACCACAACTGGTACTCAAACAGATTTCGATGGTAACTATTCCATTATGGCCTCACAAGGCGAAACATTATTATTTACTTACATTGGTCAAAAAGCCGTTAGAAAATCGGTTGGTGCTGGCAGTACAGTAAATGTGCAAATGGAAGAAGATGCACAAGCGCTGGAAGAAGTAGTTGTAACCGCTCAAGGTATTAAGCGTGAGAAGAAAGCTTTAGGTTTCGCAGTATCATCTGTAGACGAAGAAGATTTGGAATCACGTGCTGAAGGTGATGTTGCCCGTGTATTATCAGGTAAAGCATCTGGTGTACAGATTACTTCCGCAGGTGGTATGTCTGGTTCTGCAACGAATGTTGTTGTTAGGGGATTAAGTTCCTTTAGTGGTAGTAACCAGGCCCTTTTTGTTGTTGATGGTGTACCATTTAGTAGTGATACTAATGCACAAGACACAAATGGTGGTGGTTCTAACTTCTTAACCGGTAACACTGGTTCTTCAAGATTTTTAGATTTAGACCCAAACAACATTGCAAAAATTGAGGTATTAAAAGGTCTTGCGGCAGCAACACTTTATGGTTCACAAGGTAAAAATGGTGTTATTTTGATTACCACTAAGGCAGGTTCTTCTGTAGGTGGTAAAAAGAAAACTGAAATCACAGTAAACCAATCTTACTTTGTTAATGAGTTTGCTTCTTTACCTGACTATCAAGATGAATATGGTAATGGTTTTGATCAAGCATTTGGATGGTTCTTCAGTAACTGGGGACCAAGTTTTGAAGAAAGCGGCCTTTCAGGTTGGGGAAGACAATCTGCGATTGACGAAAATGGCACTTTAGAGCACCCATATAGTAGTACTGCAGTTGCTGCTACTCGTGAAGCTTTTCCTGAATTACAAGGAACAAGATATGACTGGAAACCTTACGATTCTGTAGAAGATTACTTCAAACCAGGTTCTGTAAGCTCTACTTCTGTTAACATTAACGGTGCATCAGAAGATGGAAATACGACCTTTAATGCGAACTTTGGTTACTTAGATGATGAATCTTTCGTACCTGGAAACGGTTTAACAAGAGCTAATGTTTCTTTAGGTGGTAGATCTAAATTATCGAATAAATTCACAGTTTCAGGAGCTATGAACTACTCGAGAACAGATTACAGTTCACCTCCAATTGCAGCGAGTGAAGGTAATGGTACTACAGGTCTTTCAATTTTTGGAAACATTTACTTCACACCTCGTAGTGTTGATTTATTAGGATTGCCTTACCAAAACCCAATTGATGGTTCTAGTGTATACTATAGAAATGGTAACGATATCATTAACCCACGTTGGACTGAAAATAACGTAAAATACTCTCAGTTAACAACACGTGTTTTCTGGAATGCTTCTGTACAATATGACATCAATGATAACCTAAACATGACCTATAGAGCAGGTTTAGATTATTATAACGAAAGAAATGAACAATACTCTAATAAGGGTGGTGTTGCATTTACAAGTGCAATATTTGGTTTCTTGAATACCTATGATAACAATAATACGATTTGGGACCACTATTTAGCCCTTAATGGTAATTATGATTTATCTGAAAAATTAGGTTTGTCATTCAACGCAGGTGCTACAACAAGATCTACAACTTTTGATCAGCAGGGTGTTGCTAGTACAGGTCAAATTGTATTTGACATACAGAGACATTTTAACTACTCTAACCAATCCCCTATTCAATATTCTGAAAAAAGAAATATTGCTGGTTTATTAGGACAGGTTACTTTGGACTACGACAACATGTTATTCCTTACAGCATCTACTAGAACTGACTGGGTTTCTAACTTAACTACAGAAAACAACAGTCAAACATATCCAAGTGCTAGTGCATCTTTCTTACCTACTGCTGCTTGGCCTGGTATTAAATCTGAAAAAGGTCTTAACTTCTTGAAATTAAGAGCTGGTTTAGGACAGTCTGCGACTTTCCCAACTGCTTATCCAACTGTTAGTGTTGTTGAGCAAAATACGCAAGTATATGGTGAAGGCGGTGAAGTTACAACCAACCAGGTTGCAGCTTTTAAAGCTAATCCTGACTTAAAACCTGAGCTATTATCCGAATTTGAAGTAGGATTTGAATCTAAATTCTTTAACAATAGAGTTTCTTTAGATTTCACATATTTTGACAGAACTACAAAAGACTTAATCGTAAGAGAACCTCTTTCTCCTTCAACCGGTTTTACTTTCACGCAAAGTAACGTAGGTAAAATAGAAGGTGATGGTATTGAAATAGATTTAGGTGTTGACTGGGTAAGAGGTGACAACTTCAACTGGAACACAAGAGCTAACTTCACTAAAAATAAATTTATAGTAACTGAGCAAGAGCAAGATATCATTATCTATGCTGGTAGTTCAACTTTATCAGTTGGTGGTAACGCCGCAATTAAAGGTGAGCAGTTAGGTGTTATTGTAGGTGATGCAATTGCAAGAGATGCAGATGGCAACTTCTTAATTGATGATGGTGGTGATTATGTAACTACAGAGGTAGATGCTAATGGTAATGTTCCAATTATTGGAAATCCTAACCCAGACTATATTATGAACATCATAAACTCTCTTTCTTACAAGAATTGGAATTTAGGTTTTCAATTTAGTCATACCAAAGGTGGTGACATAGTTTCTAACACTATTGGTACATTATTAGGTAGAGGTTTAATTACTGAAACTTTAGATAGAGAGAACACTTATATTTTACCTGGTGTATCTCAGAGCACTGGAGAAGTAAACAATAAGCAGATCAATAACTCTACTTACTACTTCAATAACATCTTATTCGGACCTACAGAATTAAAAGTATATGATGCTTCTGTAGTACGTTTACAAGAACTTTCTTTAGGATACACTTTCCCTGCAAAAGCATTAGAAAGAACTCCTTTCGGTTCATTGACGATCACTGCCCAAGGATTTAACCTTTGGTATGATGCTTACAACACACCAGATGGAGCTAACTTCGATCCAAACATTCAAGGTGCTGGTGTTGGTAACTCTCAAGGTTTTGACTTTATCAACGGTCCTAGTTCTAGAAGATATGGAGTTAGTATTAAAGCAACCTTTTAAAAATTGCTAATCTTAATTAATAGAAATATTATGAAAAAAATAATTAAATATATAACCGTTGTTTTTGCAGCTGGAGTGTTATTCAACTCTTGTGAAACAACAGATCTAGATCTTAGGACTAGCCCTAATGATCTTGCTGCTGATCAAGCAGATCCTAACCTATTATTGAATTCAATTCAATTAGCATATGTTGCTAACATGTATACAATAAATGATATTGGTTCTGAATTAACTAGAATTGATTACATGCTTGGTCGTAACTACTTTAACACATACCCTGGTGATACGTTTGATGACATCTGGGAACGTTTGTACAGTAGTACAGATGGAAATGGTGATGTTTTTAGCACTGCAGTTGACCTAGGTATTTTCCCTAATGTTGACAACTTGCAAACTATAGATGCTGAAAGTGATATTGATTACTCTTTCCATATTGCGGTAGGTCAAACGCTAAAAGCTCATATGCTTTTATTGTTAGTTGATTATCTTGGTAAAGCGACATTGAGTGAAGCAGGTAATCCAGTAGATTTCCCTGCTCCTATGTTAGATGATGGTCAAGATGTTTATACAGGAGCGTTAGCTCTTTTAAGCGAAGCAGAAGCATTATTTGCAGCTGACCCTTCTACCCAAGGTGGAGAAGATTTCTTTTATGGTGGTGATACTGAAAATTGGATTAAATTAATTAACACCATTAGATTAAAAGCTGCTGTTACTACCGGTGACACAAGTACATTTAATTCTATAATTGCTGGAGGTGAATATATTGCTGATTCTGCAGATGATTTTCAATGGCAATATGGAACTAGAGAATTACAACCAGATACACGTCACCCAGATTATCAAGATGATTACACCACTAGTGGTGCAAACATTTACCAAAATAATTGGTTAATGAACAACATGATGGTGAAAAACGATCCTAGAATCAGATATTATTTCTATCGTCAAGAAAGCGCTACTCCTGGTGCAGCGGGTGAACCAGCCAATGAAGAGCTATTAGCTTGTTCTTTAGCTACACCACCGGCACATTATGACGGTTTCATCTATTGTTCCGTACCTAACGGATACTGGGGTAGATCTCATGGTAACAATGAAGGTACTCCTCCAGATGGTTTCCAAAGAACGGCTGTAGGTGTTTACCCTGCAGGAGGTCGTTTTGACGATAGCAGCTTTGATGTTGTAGGTCTTGGCCTTGGTGGCGGAGGTGGCGGTATAGAGCCGATCATCTTAGCATCTTATGTTGATTTCTGGCAAGCTGAAATGGCTTCATCTGCAGCTGAAAAAGCAACTTTCTTAGAGTCTGCAATGACCAAGTCTATAGCTAAAGTTCAAAGTTTTGGATCATTGGATTCTGGTGCAGATTTATCTGTAGCCCCTTCTGATGATGAAGTAACTACTTACATCGAAGATACGGTTGCGGATTACCTAGCGGCAACAGGAGATGATCAAATGAATATTTTATCTGAACAATACTGGATAGCACTTTACGGTGGTGGTGTTGAAGCATATAACTATTATAGAAGAACTGGCTTCCCTACTACATTGGCTCCAAACTGGGAGTTAAATCCAGGTGCTTTCCCAAGATCATTTTTGTATCCTCAGACAGAGGTTATTACAAACTCAAATGTATCGCAGAAATCAGATTTATCAACTCAAGTATTTTGGGATACAAATCCAGCCGGACCAGCATTCCCATCTGCTAACTAAAAAATAAGAAAATGAAAATAAACAATAAAATATTAGGCGCTATTCTAGGTGTTTCTACGCTACTAATATCATCATGTGATGATGGTGACAAAGTTATTGACACTGTTTTTGACGAAACAACTAGAGGTGCAGTTCTTAGAACAATTGAAGCAGACGGTATTTTTGATCGTTTTGATACTTCAACTACCTATGGGTTTACATTTGAAGAGCAAGATTACGAAGATGGTGATCTTTTGGAGAAAGTAGATCTATATATTAGCTTTGAAGATAATACTGAAGCTAATGGTGATTCCACTGTAGACGAAATTCTAATTGAAACTTTCTTACCTGCAGATTTTACAGATGGTGAATTTGGTTTACCTAGAGCTAGTTATGAAACCACTTTAGCTAACGCACTTTCTCAACTAGGTTTAGTTGAAGGTGATTTTGACGGTGGAGACGCTATTCAATTCCGTTTAATTTTAACTTTAACTGACGGAAGAACCTTTACCAATGATGATAGTACAGGTACAATTACAGGTTCTTTCTTTAATGCACCTTATTTCTATGCTCCTATCATAAAATGTATCCCTCCAGCACCAGTTGCAGGTGAGTACACTATTGAAATGGAAGATAGTTATGGTGATGGATGGAACGGAGCTTCTATTGATGTTGTTATTGATGGTGTTGAAACATCTTACACTCTTGATAGTGGAGCTGCCGGTTCTCAAACATTTACAGTACCAGAGGGAACAGCTGAATTTACTTTAGCATTTTCTTCAGGTGACTGGGATGGTGAAATTACTTATGAAATTATTGCGCCAACTGGAGAATTAGCCCTTTCTGACGGCCCAACGCCAGCTGTAGGTGTTCAAACATTGAATATCTGTGGAGGGTAGTCTTAAATAATATTTCATTCATTAATATAGCTGCCTTATTTAAAAATTAAGGCAGCTATTTTGTTTACAACAACATATAACTTCCCCTTATGAAATTTGTATTAGAGTTCAATAGAATAAAAAAAATGACGAAAATTCTAATTTTGTCATTACTCCTAATAATGCACTCGTGCTCTGAACAAACAAATAGCAACTCAAATGAAATTGCTGTAAATAAAAAAGAAACAACAAAAATTTTTGAAAAAATCACCAGTGAACATAGTGCTATAGACTTTAGCAATAACTTAATTGAGAATGTTGAAACTTATGAAAACGTTTTTAATTTTGATTATTTCTACAATGGGGCTGGCGTAGGCGTGGAAGATATTAATAATGACGGTTTATTAGATATTTTCTTTTCCGGAAATCAGGTTGACAATAAATTATATCTAAATAAAGGGAATTTTAAGTTTGAAGACATCTCCTCTACCGCCGGTATCAACATTAATAAAAAATGGTGCAACGGTGTTACTTTCGTAGACATTAACAATGATGGGTGGCAAGATATATATGTATCACAGGGCGGTCCTAACAATAGAAGTAATAGAAACAACCTCTTATATATTAATAACCAAGACTTAACTTTTACGGAAAGTGCCACAGAGTATGGTTTAAACGATCCAGGAATTTCTACACAAACTGCATTTTTCGATTATGACAACGACGGTGACTTAGATTGCATAGTCATGAACGAAAACGAATTATATGGTTTAGACCCAATATCCCTATTAAAAACAGTAAATACCACCAAAGAATCTAAGTATTTCAATAGCAGCCATTTTTACAAAAATGTCAATGGCAAATATGTAGATGTCACAAAAGAAGTAGGACTAGAAAACCCGATATTCGGTCTAGGTCTTTGTGTATCCGATATAAATTCCGATGGTTATTTGGACATTTACCTTTCAAGTGATTACTACCTGCCCGATGCTATATACATCAATAATCAAAAAGGCAAATTCACAAACCAAGTCAATCAATTAACACAACAAATTTCATTTTACGGTATGGGCTTGGACATTGGCGATATCAACAATGACAACTTACAAGATATATTTGTATTAGATATGGCTTCGAACGACCATTTTAGGGCTAAAACCCTTATGGCATCTATGAGTACAGAGAGATTCGACTTCTTAACAAAAACAGCCGGATTTCAACATCAATACATGTTCAACTCCTTACAGCTTAATCAAGGTAAAAACCATTATTCCAACATCTCACAATTAACCGGTATGGCGAGCTCTGATTGGAGCTGGTCTGTTTTAATGTCGGACTATAATAACGATGGCACAAAAGATGTATTCATTACCAACGGTTACCGCAAGTATGCATTAGATAATGATTTTCAGAACAAAGTATATAACGCCAAAATAAAATATAGAGGAAACATACCCATTAATTTAAAGCAACAACTTTACAATGAAATGCCTTCTGAAAGTCTTAGCAATTTAATGTATCAAAATAACGGAAACTTAGAATTTCAAGAAGTAAGTACTGAGTGGGGATTAAATGAACTTACCTTTAGCAATGGTGCCGCACAAGCTGATTTTGACAACGACGGTGATTTAGACCTAGTGATCAACAATATTGACCAACTAGCGTTGGTATACAAAAATAACACGGTTGAAAACCAATTAGGCAATTTCTTGAAAGTTACCACTTCGGCTTCTACACCCGAATCTTTTGCCAAAGTAACCATTTCATATGCTGAAAAACAGCAATTTAATGAGATAAAAAGAGTTAGAGGGTACATGTCTTCACAAGAAAACGCTGCCCATTTTGGTATTGGTACAACAACCGTCATTGACACAGTTAAGGTAGAATGGCTTAGTGGAAAAATATCATACAAATACAATATAAAAGCCAACTCATTTATAACGTTCTCCGAAGATAAAGCAGTAGTACCAAACGTGAAATCTTCACTAGCGTTTAACTCATTTTTTTCTCAAAAAAACGCTACTGATTTTAACTTGAATTACAGTCACCAAGAAACAACATACGACGATTTTGAACAAGAAATTCTACTACCCTACAAACAGTCTAACACTGGTCCATTTATAGCTAAAGCGGATGTCAATGGTGATGGTAAAGAAGATATTTATGTTGGTGGAGGCTCTAGGCAAACAGGTACCTTATTTTTACAAACTGAAAATGGTTTTATCAAGAACCCACAGCAATCTTTTGAATTAGACAAGGAAAAGGAGGATGCCGAATCCGTATTTTTTGATTTTGATAATGATGACGATCTGGACCTATATGTAGTTAGTGGTGGTAACGAATATGGAGAAAGCTCCTCATATTATGCAGATAGACTATATATAAACGACGGAAAAGGAAATTTTGAAAAATGTGACACACCAATTTTACAATCTTTTCCAAAAAGTGGTAAATCTGTAACCATATTGGATTTTGATAAAGATGGCGATAACGATATTTTAGTAGGTAATAGAATCATACCACACAACTATCCAAAATTCAGTGCATCCATATTATATGAAAACGATAATGGTGTTTTAAAAAATGTGACAAATACCATTGCCCCGGAATTAGAGAATTTTGGACTGATCAATAGTATTATCACAACAGACTTCAACAATGACGGATGGCAGGATTTTATTGCCGTGGGGGAATGGACGCCAATTGGTATGTTTGAGAACAAAAATGGAAAATTTCAACGTCTATCATCAGAAAACTCAGTGCTAAAGACTAAAGGATGGTGGTTTAAAATAAAAGAAACCGATATTAACAATGACGGTAACAAAGATTATATAGTAGGTAATGTAGGTAGAAATATAAAGTTTACTGCCAGTGAAGAAAAACCATTTAAAATATTTGCAACTGATTTTGATAATAATGGAATAAACGACGTTGTGTTAAGTAAGAAATACCATGAAACTTATGTTCCTGTTAGAGGTAGAGAATGTTCATCTCAGCAAATGCCTTTTATCAAAGAAAAATTTTCAACCTATAATGATTTCGCACATGCAACTATGGAGGATATTTATGGAGAAAAACTTAAAGATGCGTACACAAGCGAAGCTACAGACTTTAACTCCATAATATTGGTGAACCAAGGAAATAATACTTTTGAAAAAGTTACCTTACCTAATGAATCTCAATTATTTCCCACTTTAGCAATTTTATTGTTTGACCTGAACAACGATGGTTTTGAAGATTGCGTACTATCTGGTAACATCTATGAAACAGAGGTTGAAACTCCAAGGCTTGATGCCATAACCGGTTTGGCATTAATTTCCAACGGAAAAGATGGATATACTACCACCTCCATAGGAAAAACAGGTATGTATCTTAGAGGAAATGTAAAAAGTATGGAATCATTAAAATTCAACGAAAAGACGATAGTTGTTGCAGGTTTAAACAACGATAAATTGAGAACTTTCGAATTAACAAAAAATTAAACATACTGACTATAAGATGTTTAAAAAAAATATCTAAATTAAACATCTTAAACAACCATACCATGAGAAAAATTTTAATGTTAGCTATTACAGCAATAGTTAGTACAACTTTACAAGCTCAATATTCTGGCCAAGTACCAACAAATATGGGAGGAGCTAGTCAAAATGCGGCCGCTGGTGCTGCTATAGCCAACTTCTTAGGGCCAGTTAATGAAGCCTACCAAAAAAGAAGAGAAATAGACTTGGATAAATTTCAAGGCTCACCCTACACATCCAATACGTTTGCCCCAACCATCTTAAAATATAATGACGAAGTTGTTGGTAATATTTATTACAGGTACAATGCTTTGAACGAAGAAATAGAAATTAAAAAAACCTCTTCTGAAGACGAACCGTACAAAGCCTTAGTTAAGGACAAGGAAGTTAGTTTACTTATCAATGCAAAATCTTTAAGTTTCAAAACTTTTGTTACTGAAAAAAATGAAACTATAAATGGCTATTTAACCTTGCTACAAAAAGGAAGTACTTACGATTTGTACCAAAGAACACTTGTTAAATTTACCGAAGGTCAACCTGCACAAAATTCATTTGTAGCAGCAGTTCCTAGTAGGTTTACTAAATTTACAGAATATTATTTTCAAAAAGATGGGGTAAATAGAATTGATCAGATACCTCAAAAAAATAAAAAGCTTTTAAAATTAATAGATGCCTCTAAAAGAGAAGATTTAAAAATCTTTTTAAAGGAGAACAATCTAAATATTAAGAACGAGCGAGATTTAGCAAAAGTTTTTGACTATTTAAACAGTTAAAATTTAAATCTTAAGATTAATGACCGCCCAACAATAGTTGGGCGGTTTTTATTTACCTTTGCTCCATGCAAAAAACCACTCAAATTTATGGCTTAAGAGCCATCATAGAAGCTGTTAACTCAAATGAGGAAATAGATAAGGTATTTCTACAAAAAGGTCTTAAGGGAGATCTTATGAAAGAATTGGAAGGTTTATTGCGACGTAATGAAATCAATATGGTATACGTACCTGTTGAAAAATTAAATAGACTTACCAAAAACAATCACCAAGGTGCCGTTGCCAATATCTCCCCTATTTCATTTCATACCCTTGAAGATTTAGTAGAAAAAGCAAGCGAAAAAGAGGGCCCTGCCCTATTTCTATTGTTAGACCAACTTTCTGATGTTCGCAATTTTGGTGCTATTATTAGAACAGCGGAATGTACCGGTGTTGATGGTATTATCGTTCAAAAGAAAGGTGCTGCTCCTGTTACGGCAGATACTATAAAGACCAGTGCCGGGGCTGCCTATAAAGTTCCCATTGCAAAGGTTGACCACTTAAAAGATGCTGTGTTTTATTTACAAGCATCGGGAATAAAAGTTGTATCGGCTACAGAAAAAACAGATGACTCCGTTTATGATGTACCCTTCAAAGATTCTGTTGCCATAGTAATGGGAGCGGAAGACCGTGGTATTACACCATCAATTTTAAAGGCTTCAGATTATAAGGCCAAACTTCCTTTATTAGGAGAAATTGGATCACTAAATGTGTCCGTGGCATGTGCAGTATTTTTATATGAAGCTGTTCGCCAACGTCTATAATTTTCATACTTCACTACTTTTATCATCAACGTTATCTTTATAGATGTAGTTGATTTTCAGTGTTTCTTCATTGACTTCAGCATCGTCTTTTGGCAACTCCCTAAAATTTCCATTTTCATCAAAATGTTGTAAAAAAAGGTCGTCATCTTCATTGTAATCATCTTTTTCCCAATCAAACTTAGTTGTTTTAGGAATATGTGCTTTAACTACTTTCGCTAAAAACAAACCGGTAATAAAACCGGCTAAATGCCCTTCCCATGACATACCTTCTTTAACCGGGAATAAATACCAAAGCATACTACCATAAATAAAGACTACAATTAAAGAAAGTGCTACAAGTCTAAAGTATGAGCTAAAAATTCCTTTAAAGAATATGAAACTGGCTAAAACATAAATAAGTCCGCTTGCACCAATATGATAAGATGTTCTACCTATGACCCAAGTCATAAAGCCAGATAAAAGAATGCCATAAAAAATGACTTTCCAAGCCACACTTCCATAAAAATACATTAGTGCCGAGAGCAATATTGCCAAGGGTATGGTATTGTTATACAAGTGTTCTAGAGACCCGTGAATGAACGGACTAAATACTATGCCACGTAAACCGGTTAATGTTCTTGGCATTACCCCAAGTTCATTAAAATTAACACCTAAGGAAAGTTCTACCCAGAATACCGCCCATATCATAATCATTGCCAAAAGTGGTACGGCAACAACATTATTGGAAAACTTAAAATGTGCCATTTCTGACATAGGCTACTTTTTATTATATAAATTACAATTATACTACCAATCTATACTAATTGGTCATATTGTCATTTCAATACTTACTTAACGATCAATTGGCTATTAACTTTATAATCTCTTTTAAGATTATCATATTTTTGTAATATGAACGAACCTTTAGCTGAACGTGTACGCCCTAAAACATTAGACGAATATATTAGTCAACACCATTTGGTGGGTGAGAAAGGCTCGCTTACGCATCAAATTAAAAAGGGTTTTATTCCCTCTTTAATTTTATGGGGACCTCCTGGCACAGGAAAAACAACTTTGGCCAATATCATAGCGGAAGAAAGCAAAAGACCTTTTTATGTTCTTAGTGCTATTAATAGCGGAGTTAAGGACATACGCGAAGTTATTGATAAAGCTAAACAAGCCGGTGGTCTATTCACTGCAAAAAATCCGATTTTGTTTATTGATGAGATACACCGTTTTAGTAAGTCTCAACAGGATTCACTTTTAGCGGCCGTAGAAAAAGGTTGGGTCACATTAATTGGTGCCACTACCGAAAATCCTAGTTTTGAAGTAATACCCGCTTTACTCTCTCGTTGCCAAGTATATATTTTAAATGCCTTTGGAAAAACCGACTTGGAAAACCTCATCAAAAGGGCAATGGAGAAGGATTCGATATTAAAGTCTAAAAAAATAGACCTTAAGGAAACCGAAGCTTTATTACGAATATCTGGAGGCGATGGCAGAAAACTATTAAATGTTTTTGAATTGGTAGTTAATTCTGAAGAAAGCGACACCGTTGTTATCACCGATGAATTGGTACTTTCCAAGGTTCAGAAAAACACCGTATTATACGATAAGACAGGAGAGCAGCATTATGATATTGTTTCTGCATTTATTAAATCTATACGCGGTAGTGACCCTAATGGAGCAGTATATTGGTTGGCTCGTTTGATAGAAGGTGGTGAAGATATTAAATTCATTGCGCGTAGAATGCTCATCTCTGCCTCTGAGGATATTGGTTTGGCAAACCCTACGGCTTTGGTCATGGCGAACACCACTTTTCAGGCGGTTACAACTATAGGTTATCCAGAAGCACGTATAATACTTAGCCAATGCGCTATCTATTTAGCAACGTCGGCAAAGAGTAATGCCAGTTATATGGCAATAGGCAAAGCACAACAGACAGTTAAGCAAACAGGTAACCTATCTGTTCCTCTACCTTTAAGAAATGCACCTACAAAGCTAATGAAAGATCTTGGTTATGGTCAAGAATATAAATATGCCCATGATTACCAGAACAATTTTGTGAATGCAGAATTTTTACCGGATGAAATTACCGGTACTACATTTTACAAACCTGGTAACAATGCGAGAGAAAAAAACCTTAGCGATTTTCTAAAGAACAGATGGAAAGACAAGTATGATTTTTAGAACTTAATATTCAGTTCTTCTTTAACCAAAGTATCGTTTTCATAATATTCAAAAACCCAAGTACCATCTTTTTGGTAAACCATACCATTCTTAGAATCGGTCTTTGCCATAAAAACATTTTCCGTAGAACTGTTCATTAAATTCATTCTCACTTTAGGCGAACTATCTACCAATTGATATCCGGTTTCAGTAGCTTGTGCATACCAAATATCTTTAATTGCAGACTTATTAACCTCTAAACTCTTAAGAGCCGGCTTATCCATTACCGCCTTTTTAATATTAGATGCTACGGGAGTACGATCTTTATAATACTGTGTTTTCTCAGTTTCTTCTGAAACAACGGTAGCTTCTTTTTTAACCGGCATATCTGCCATTTCTTTTTCTGCTTCTATTACCTTTTTGGCAGAAGATGGGTCCAACTTTTTAACATCATTTTTGTAACTAACAGTAATAGCCTCATTCTTTTCATTTTTACCACTGTATGAATAATTCATTCCATTAAATGAACGCATAGATTCCCTAACAGCTTCATTGTAGGCTACTTTATATTGCTTTTCTTTACTAATGCCCTGCATACTACTGTACACAATGTTGTCATTACAATCAATCAAATTGATGATCGTTTTGGTAGAAAACATAGTACTATCATCTTGCAGATCAGCAATTACACCTAAACATCTGTTGAATTTTAAATCTTCCGGTAATTGATCGTCATATACTGTGGTAAAACCTTTACCCGTAAAAAGGTATTTTATCAATGTACTTGTTTGATGCTCGTTCATGTTCTTGAAAGCATCAAACTTTTTTGGAACAATAATATACTTGTAATCGTCCAAGTTTGCTTGGGCAAAAGTTGCATACCCAATGAATGTAAGAAGAATTGTAATAACTGTTTTCAAAACGACATAAAATTTAAATTCAATGTAATATATGAAAAAAGCATGCCAAAAAAATAAAATAGAGGTAAGAAGATGAACTATTTTCCACTACCCCATGAAATGATATTTAAACCAAACTGAAAAGAGGCATAGTTACTATCGGCTATATTATTATAAGATAATAAGTTGTCTGCCATTATGTAAAAATTAACGGGTCCGGCCTGTAGATTCATCCCTAAGCCTAAATTAGTATAACTAAATTTATCTACAGTATAAGTACCCTTAAATGCCAAAATATTACCTATTCTACGTGTATAAAACCCAGTTAAAGCCATTTGTGGTCCCCTTGGCCTATTGATCATATAGAATTGTCCCCCAAAAGAATTTCTATACTTTGTTCTCAATTCTCCTCCACCAGAAGATCCCGCCGTACAATCACAATTCTGCAGTCCACTATTGCCAACAGGTTCTCCAAAATCATTTCTAATAGAGGCATATAGCTTTGTTGGTCTAAAAGTGATATAGTTTTTAGTATTTGTATCAAATGGCACAGCAGCTTCAACTTCATCTACCAAATCTTGCCAAAAATCCCTATCCAGACTGGCAAAATTTTCTAAAATATCTATCTCTATACCTTCAACAGTGGTATTTCCTTCTAAACTATAACTTTTAGGATCACTAGAATGGTATATAAAACCTAGATCTAACAAACTTCCTGTTACCGTAGTTCTTTCACTCAAATGGTAAGTAAACCCAACATCAATTCCTACACCTAAGTCTCCACCAAAAAGCGCCCTATTTATAATTTCATTGGTAAGTAAATCATCATCGCTTGCATTATCCAAATCTTGAAAACCAGAGGTCTGTAAAAGCAGATCGGCATTTAAGGTTGATGATATAATATTATTCTGACCTTCTATGTTTCTTAAGGACCCACTGTTACGCGTTGAACTGTAATCCACAATACCAGAATAAATTTTTCCCCTAGCACCTATGGTTAAATAACGGTCTACCTTTTTGTTTATCCCAAAATGTAAAACGTTTACCAAAGACCCACGGGTTTTTAGGTCTCCTAAATTATAACGTCTCCCTAGCTGCCCTGCATTGCCGTCAAAAACTAAAAAAGCGTAGTCTTGGGGCCAGTAAGTAATATTATCCATTTCCAAATACCCTCCAATAGAAAAGAAGTAATTAGGATTT
This sequence comes from Maribacter sp. 1_2014MBL_MicDiv, assembly GCF_001865655.1. Taxonomy (NCBI): domain Bacteria; kingdom Pseudomonadati; phylum Bacteroidota; class Flavobacteriia; order Flavobacteriales; family Flavobacteriaceae; genus Maribacter; species Maribacter sp. 1_2014MBL_MicDiv. The sequence continues at coordinate 2,803,337 of NZ_CP011318.1, read as the reverse complement.
CTACCTCTAAAACCGCCCGTAAGATATTCTAATTGAACTGTTGTGCTAAACTCATCTCTTGGACCAAGACTATTTAAGGCACGCTCCCTAAATTTTACATTAACGTCCAAACCATCATCTGCAAAGAGGTCATGAACAGAAATACCGTTAGACCCAAAATTACCGGAAATACCGGATAGCAAGGGTACACCTGCAAACCATTTAAAATCTGATTCAACACCAGGGTTTAAGGAAAGTGATTGAGGTATTTCGTTAAAATCATAGAGCAGTTGTTTATTTTGAGCTCTGACACCCACTACAAAACAAATAGCAACAACAAAAAGGCAATGGTTGAATCTCATTGCAGTTCTAATGTAAATTGTGCACTAGAACGAAGCTCTATTGCCGAGTCTGGAATATCGGATTCACTGCTATTATCCCCTAAATTAACAGCAGTCAATCTTATTTTAGATGTTGTTCTAATGATATCCAAACTTTTACCTGTTGGACCGTATGCCACATCTCTGCTTAAAACAGAAGTTGGTGCCGGATCCATACTAAACACTTCGGTATCTATAACCTTTTCATTTACATCTAAAAATTCAAGTCTTATTTCAATAGGTTTACTTGTTGTATTTTCCAGCTCATAGGTTAACACACCGGATTTTACCCTCTCAGTAAAAAAAGGTTCTTCAAACGCATCAAAATTAAAATCTTGGGTAAAAAAATTGAGTCCGGATACTCTATTGATCAAAGTCTCTTGAGCCTTTACGTAAAAAATACTAGCTTCATAACTAGGAACAATGGCCAGCTCATCTATTTGATCAAAGTCTTGATTTTCAGAACAAGAGGTTAATATTAGGAAACCTAATAATAGCATATATATAGTGCGTAACCCTTTCATCGACCCTACGAAGTTTAAAATAAGACAGAAATCTGTACTATTAGTAACTCTATAAAAACGATTTTATTTCTTCCAAATCATAAATAATAGGTGACAGATCATGCTTTTTTTCTTTATGCGCATTAAAATGAATGGTATAAAAACCCAAAGCTTTTGCCCCCATGATATCCGCCTCTAGACTATCTCCGATCATAATTGAACATTCAGGTGTGGCACCTGCCTTTTTTAAAGCTAAATTGAAAATGATAGGATTTGGTTTTTTGACTCCCGCCATCTCAGAATCTATAATTTGGTCAAAAAAATCATAAATCCCAGAATTTCTTAGTTTCCTTTCTTGTACCTCTTGAAAACCATTGGTAATGATATGTAGCTTATACTTAGGTCGTAAATAGTTCAATACCTCAATAGTATTAGGAAACAAAGCATTAAATGAAGACAAGTGATTAATGTATTCTTCGGATAATAAATGAATGACCTCATCAGAAGCCGGGTAATCCAATTCATCGAAAACAGATTTTAATCTTTGGTAGCGTAATTCTGCTTTGGTTATCTTCTCTTCACGGAAAAGTCTCCAAAACTTGAGATTAGCAGGTACATAAACTGCTAAAAAATCATGCAGTTCTATATCGATATTTTGCTCGTTAAAAATTTTCTGAAATGTATTTGCAGAGTTCTTGTCAAAATCCCAAAGGGTATGATCTAGATCAAAGAAAACATTGGTAACCCTATTGTGGAACATATTGTTGTTTGATTATTTCGGCATATAAAGACATCCAATCCCTATCTTCTTTATTTCCTAAGACCTCATTAGAGAACATTGTAATAAGCGTACCATTTACTTTACGTACCTCATTAGTCAAAGCTTTTACCTGACATAAAACATCGTTGTCCTTTTTAATTTTTGATAATGAAATATCATGTATAGCAAACGGATGTATTTTTATTGGCTGCTTTACCTCTAATGGTATATCGTAAAACTGAAATGCCGTGCATGTTCCGGCCCTAAACCCAAGTTCAAAGGTATATCCCATGGTATAATCATTTGTAAACTCGGCTGCAATTAAATTACGATAGGTTTGTGGCACATCTACCCTATTATATCTCATTTTAGAATTGTTCACTGGTCTATTTATGACCTCTTCCAAATTTGCCTTTTCTTTCTTCAACAGCTCTAAATCCGAAAATGAACTATAACTCGCCGCCATGGAAACGGGCACATAATCTGCCACGTACTTTATAAGCGACTTAAATTTCATACTATTGGTAGAAACATTTTTATCGTACTTGGAATAATCTGCAAATTGAAAAAAGTAATTACATTTTACCTTGTATCTTTTATGTAAATCTATGAGCTCTGCATAATTGTCATAAGGATCTTTTTGTCTGTTCAATCCTACCGCAATACGCTCGTAAACACGTTTAAATTTCAACGTCCCCAAATCCATCAACATACCCACCAAACCACGTACAACGCCCCGGTTTGCATAACAATGCGATGTAGCTACATCAATAACGGATATAAAGTCATAAGATTTGTGTTTAAATTCCAAATCTTCAAAACGTTCCTTTAGTGCTTCTAATAATTTATAGGCCCAAATATCAACAACTGGTTTTAAAAGAAAACCATTCTGGTAGGCTACACTATCTTTTGGAGAAAATCTGCCATGAATATCCTTTACGTGTGGCAAATACTCTTCATACCTAGAAAGCATAAAAAAACTGGCAGCAAAAATATCGAAAGGTAAAGTACTTTTATCACCTGTCTGAAAAAAGCAAGGTGTACCTTCCCAATCACCAATGTTCAATTGAACATCGTTAATGCCTTGCTCAAACAACAATTCATTACTACGAACAAAAAATTCATTCTGTAAGGGCTGTTTTGTATACGTGATTTTTGCCCCCGTATGTTTAATAAAATCTTCGACTTTGGTGGTGAAATCAATCTCAATCCCCAAAATAACCACAAAGATATGCCTCATAACATAGGTAAGGCGCGGTGTTATTTTATGTGTGTAGATCAATAACATTTATAGCATATTTTCATCTGCAAAGCTATAGTAACTTTTTTGGGTAATGATCAAATGGTCCAACACTTTAATATCTAAAGTTTCACTGGCCGTTTTAATCTTTTGGGTAATCTGTTTATCTGCTGCGCTAGGTCTCAAAGTACCCGATGGATGGTTATGGGCTAATATTATAGCAACCGCACCTAACTCTAACGCCTGTTTCATTACAATTCTCACATCTACAAGAGTACCTGTTATTCCACCTTTACTTAATTGAGCCTTATGTAACACTTTATTGGAATTGTTGAGAAAAAGAATCCAGAATTCTTCATGTTCCAATTCTCCCAACATAGGATGTAAAATATGGTAAGCGTCTTTACTACTACCTATTTTCTCAATTTTAGGAGCATCTTCACCCCTTCTTCTTCTACCCACCTCTAAAGCTGCCGCAATACTTACTGCTTTGGCTTCGCCAATACCTTTGAAAGCCATTAACTGCTTTATGGACAATCTACCCAATTCATTTAAATTGTTATCCACCGATGCCAAAATACGTTTTGAAAGCTCAACTGCGCTTTCTGACCTACTACCCGAACCTATCAAAATAGCGATCAATTCTGCATCGGACAAAACAGCACGGCCTTTGTTGACCAGCTTTTCTCTTGGCTTATCATCATCTGACCAATTTTTTATGGAGAACGAAACGGATTTATCCTGCATTGGCTAAAGATACAGAACAAATTATTTTATGCTAAATTTATACATCAAATTAAAATCATGAAATCCTTATTAACAAAAGAAGCTTACGAAGAAATTAATCAAAGAATTGATCTTCTAACCCTAAACTCAGAAAAAGGATGGGGTAAAATGAGTGTTGGTCAAATGTGTTGGCACTGTCAATACCCTCTACAATTGGCTATTAAAAACAAACCTAACAATTCAAAAGGAAATTGGTTCATAAAGACTTTCTTCAAAAAATCATTGTACAATGACAAACCGTGGAGAAAAAATATGCCTACAGCTCCACAATTAAAAGCTAAGGAAGATAAAGACTTTGAAACGGAGCATAAACTATTAAAAAAATTGGTGAGCGATTTTTATGCCGTAAGAGACAGAGAAGAATGGCACCCACACCCAGCTTTTGGTACTTTTACAAAAGAACAGTGGGGTCAAGTTCAATACAAACACCTTGACCATCATTTAAAGCAGTTTGGAGTATAACTTGGTTGTTGAAAAAACTCAAGTTCAAGTTCAAAAATCAAGTTCAATTTCAATCTCAAAAAAAGACTTTGTACTTCCTCCTTAACTCAACAACCCGTGCAATTTGTTTAAATCGAATCCGCCATAATTACCTGAACTCATTAATAACAGCGTAGTATCCTTGTAAGATTGTTTTTCTAAATAATCATGAAATGATTTGGCGTCTGTAAAGATTTTTAAATCGTTGCGTTGAAATGCTTCTGATATTTGATCAGCGGTCACCGCCTCTAATTTCTTTATGGCTACAGATTCTGGCAAGAAGAAAATGACCGCTTCATCTGCAGCATCTAAGGCGCCCTTATATTCCTTTAAAAATTCTGGATTAAAACTGCTGTAAGTATGTAATTCCAAACAAGCTGTCAGTTTTCTATTTGGGTATTGTTCTTTAACTGCTCTGGTAGTTGCCGCAACTTTACTTGGTGAATGTGCAAAATCTTTATACGCAATACTGGTTGCTCCCTCTGCAATTTTCTCCAATCTTTTAGATGCGCCTTTAAAAGTAGTTATGGCCTCATTAAAATCTTCCTCATCTACTCCCATATTCTGGCATATCCATTTTGCCCCCGCTAAGTTGCTTAAATTATGTTTACCAAAAACCTCAATTGGCATTGGCCCCTCATTAGTTTCTAAAAGGGTTTCTCCGTCTTCTACAGTATATTCTGGTGTGGAATATGGTAATTTTCTAATGGCATTTTCAGAGGACTCTACTACATCTTTTACAGTATCATCTTCAACATTATAAGTAATAGAACCACCGTTTACAATACTATTTACAAATATTTTAAACTGCTCTACATAATTTTCAAAAGTTGGAAATACATTAATATGATCCCAAGCAATTCCACTTAGTAAGGCAATATTAGGTTGATACAGATGAAATTTAGGTCGCCTATCTATTGGAGATGACAGGTATTCATCGCCTTCTAAAACGATAAAATCATTATCCTCTGTTAAATGCACCATGCGATCAAAACCATCTAATTGTGCACCTACCATATAATCCACATCAATATCATGAAAATTAAGTACATGTAAGATCATTGAGGTAATGGTGGTTTTACCGTGACTACCACCAATTACTACCCTAGTTTTATTTTTTGATTGTTCATATAAAAATTCAGGATAAGAATAAATGGTAATGCCTAAATCTTGGGCTTTCAACAGTTCAGGATTATCTGCTTTTGCATGCATACCAAGTACAATTGCATCTAGATCCATAGTGATTTTTTCAGGAAACCAACCAAATTCATCAGGTAACAATCCTTTAGCCGCCAACCTAGATTTAGAAGGTTCAAAAATAACATCATCACTTCCTGTAATAATGTATCCTTTATGTTTCAAGGCCAACGCTAAGTTATGCATGGCACTTCCTCCTATCGCAATAAAATGTATTCGCATTCCTAAATTTTAGGTGGCAAAGATACGTATTGTCCAATTAAAACTATGGAATACCTACAAGCTAAGGCCAACGGTTACATGTAAAAAGTATAATCATATATCGATGAAATACACATAATTTTAACACTTTCTAACAGTTTTAGTAGTATTCACCTTACATTTTAAGTGTTTTACAACAAATAATTTCCTACATATAGGAACAAAAATACCTTAGCAGTTATCAAAAACATATTCAGCAACCAACCCCCTGTGAATGAATAACCTAAAATTCAAGCTCTTAACATTTCTGTTTCTCTTGACCGGCATTCTAAGCCAAGTTCAAGCTCAATGCGCCGGTGAAAATGCAACAGTTGAAGTTTGTGAAAAAGACGCTGACGTTGCTAATCGTAATTTTGATTTATTTTCTAGATTAGGTGGCACACCTAATTCTGGTGGTACATGGGCAACCAACAACCCCGAAAATTTTTATGCCCTAAACCAAAATACGGGTATCGTAGACCTTTGGCGAATTAATAATTATGGCACCCATTCTTTTGTTTACACCAAAGCGGATTGTAACCAAAGTGCAACGCTAACCATTGTTCTTGGAGGATACCCCGGCGAAGATAATATAGATGGTAGCGCTAATGCGTGTGGTGATGACAGTAGTGTAAACTTACATGGTTTTTTAGGCAGTAATGTAGACGGTAAAGTACAAGATTTTAATGGCTTGTGGGAAGAAGACCCTGCAACTTTTACCGGTCAATTAAATGAAAATTTATTCAATGCAAGAGAAGCAGGACCCGGAATATACAATTTCACGTATACGGTACCTGATGTAAATGGTTGTTCAGGAAGAACCTCAACAGTAATATTAGAGGTGCATCCACCACCAAATGCAGGTACGGCTCCCGTTCTAACCTTTTGTGCAGGAGATGATCTATCGGCTTACACCGCATTTGATCTTAGCGAACATTTAATAGGCGAAGACCCTAACGGAACCTGGACAGAAAATGGAACCAACCAATTAAGTGACCTTAATGATACTATCATTAATATTGAAGAAATATATAACAATTTTGGGTATGGAGATTTTACCTTCAATTACACCGTTTTCCCTAGCCATCCGGTTTGTGAAAAAAGAGTGTCCGAAGTAAGCATAAGAATATTGCCCATTTTAGATGGCACAATTGCTGCTGATGATATCTGTGTAGGGGAAAGCTATGTTGTTGAACTAGTTTATGACAATACGCTTTTACACAATGGCGATTTTATACTACAGTATCTCGTTAACAATAACGTAGGCGAATCGCCAACAACTTTGATTGACGGCAATGGAAGTTTTGTAATTGACCAAGGTTTGGTGCCTCTAAATGAAGAGGTTTCCTTAGAAGTTATTGGTATAAGAAGTGTAACGCCTCCCCGAGATGTTTGCCCAAGAGTTATAGTACCACCTACCACTTTTTTAGTAACAAGTTCAGATATTACTGCTGAAAATATATGCATACAGACAGAAAATACCATTCAAATTATTGAAATTCTTGATGCTGACGGCAATTTTGCAACTGGCAACTTCTCTACGACGTACGCATTGACAACTCCTGATGGAAGTACCACAAGTTCTCCAACATTTGAGCTTGAATTCACCAATGGTAATGCTTCATTTATAGTGCCTGAGAGTAATTTCACTTTGGACGGGGAATACACTATTAGACCTACTATTTCAGGCATTTATGCAACAAGTTGCCCATTGGTAGATACTTTTACAGTTACCCCTTTACCCGATTCCATTCAACTGGACCTCATTGTAGATAACAGTTGTGATGCAACACAAATAGATGTTTTGGTAGATGCACCTACACTACCCAATGGTACATATACGATAACCTATGATGTTACCGAATTAGGTTCCAACACCGTACTAACCACGAATACGATCAACTTTACAGGTGGTACTGCCGCCTACCAAATAGACGTTGATGCCTTACCTACCGGTAATTATACCGCAAGTGTACGCAGTATTCAAAACGATACCACCCCTTGCCGATTGGACTTTGAGTTCGAAGAGACCGAAAATTTTTCCCGCGGAGGTGTTCCAGATGCCCCACAAGCCGTTGCCAACCAGATATTTTGCATTAGCGAATATCCTGATGGAGCTACATTAATAGATATTGAGGTTACAACAGATGGAGATGTATTATTCTATGATACCGAAACGGACAATAATATTCTGCCCATTTCTACGGCACTGGTAGATGGTGAAGATTATTATGTGACCAATAGTGATCCACTCACCAATTGCGAAGGTACCGATCGGGTTCAAATTACGGTAAGCTTTAGTAATCCCGATGCTCCAACGGCAAGTACGGTTAATCCGCTATTTTGTGCGGAAACGAATCCGACCCTTTCCAACATATCTATTGATATTACCGCAGGTAGTTCTATTACTTGGTTTGATGCCGCTAGCGGTGGAAGTGAATTAGCAGCATCAACTATTTTGATTGACAATCAATCCTACTTTGCAGCAACTAACCGTAACGGTTGTAACAGTTCCGATCGTTTAGAAATAATCCCTACAGTGATTACTGTTACCCCAACATCTTTAACTTCAGATATGTTACAGGTCTGTGGACTGGATAATCCGACCATAACAGACTTAAGATCATTAGAAAATGAAACCGACTATGAAGTACGTTGGTTTATTACCGAAAACGGCGGTTCGCCATTACAAGATGATAACTTGTTACTAGAAAATACCACGTACTACGCAGAAAATTATGATTTACTAACCGGATGCTCTGCTGCAACAAGGGTTCCCGTTACCATAGATTTCAGTGATTGTGACCCCGAAAATTATGATTTTTTCATCCCGGACGGATTCTCACCGAATGCCGATGGCAAAAACGATACTTTCTTTATTCCTAATATAGAAACCATATTCCCCAATTTCACATTAGAAATATTGAACAGGTACGGCTCCACATTATTTAAAGGTGATATTTCAAATCCTGCCTGGGATGGTAGCAACGGATCGTCAACAGCACCTAACGGGGTATATTTCTACATTATTAACTATAACAAAGGTAATGCCGCAACTATTCAAGGGCGTCTATACTTAAACAGATAACCCATGTACAAAAAAATTACAAACACAACTTGGGGCATCTGCATAGTTATGCTTCTGTTCTTAATAAAACTGCAAGGTCAACAAGATCCGCAATATACCCAATACATGTACAACATGAACGTGATAAACCCTGCATATACCACCAATGAACCAGGAATGCTGAATTTTGGTACGTTATACAGGACCCAATGGGAAAATGCGGTAGGCGCACCACAAACCCTAACCTTCTTTGCCCATGCACCGCTATCCAAAAAAATTGAAATGGGCACCTCTATAATATCAGATGATATAGGAGACGGATCTTTAAAGGAAAACAATATCTATGTAGATTTTGCCTACATTTTGAAACTCGATGAAAAGAGCAATTTAAGCTTAGGATTAAAAGGGGGTATTACCACATTTGAAACCAATTTCAATGGCTTTAGGTTACCAGAAGTACAAGATGATCCAGCATTCAATGAAAATCTCAATAACACCTACCCTAATATTGGTATTGGAGCTTTTTATAATCGTGACAAGTTTTATGCCGGTCTGTCCATACCCAATTTACTGACATCTAAACATATTGAAAATAAAGATGGTATTACACGTTTGGGCGCAGAAGCCATTCATCTTTTTGGAATGGCCGGTTATGTGTTTGACGCAAATTCTAATTTAAAATTAAAATTATCTATTTTAACAAAAATGGTATCCGGCGCACCTGTAACAGCAGATTTTTCGTTCAACGCGCTGTTCAATAACCGTTTAGAAGGAGGAATTTCTTATAGAACAGATGACTCGGTAAGTGCCATGTTCAATATTTCCATAATACCCTCACTACGTATAGGTTATGCTTATGACTATACCTTATCAAATTTAGGGGCATTCAATAATGGCTCACATGAAATATTTGTATTGTTCAACTTAGACCTTTGGGGACTTAAAAAGGGCTATGATAAATCTCCTAGATTCTACTAATATGAAAAAAATACAATTATACCTCATCATTTGTATCGGCATTTTTCAAACAGCTTGGTCTCAACAAGACTTAAAACGTGCCAATGATCTGTTTACCAAAGCCCACTACGCAGATGCCATTTCCTTGTACGAAGCTGCACTGCCCAATAATAAAAATAGTGAGGTTATTAAAAATTTGGCAGATAGCTACTACCATACCTTTGACCTTAAGGCTGCTGCACGTTGGTACCGTTACTTAATTTCAAATTATGGTAATAAGGTTAACGAACAGTATTATTTTAAGCTAAGCCAGTCATTGAAGGCTATTGGCGAATATGAAGAAGCCTATAATGTTCTAACCGATTTTTACACCAAGGAAAGTAATCTAGAACATCTAGAGAAGTTAAAACAAGATATTACATATCTAGAAAATGTAAGTGCCATTGGTGATCGCTTTGCCATTGAAAACAGTAATTTCAATACTACTACCTCAGAATTTGGGGCTATGCAAATTGGCAATGCTATTTGGTATACCGCAACACAGAAAAAAAACAATCAAAAAACCTATAGGTGGAATAATCAAAACTATTTGGATATCTACACCCATGCCATTGACAAGGAACATTTAGGGGATAGTATTAGTATAAGTTTATCCAATACGATAAATACTAAATTACATGAAGGGTCTTTTACTGTCACTCCTGATGGAAAAACCATGTATTTTACCCGCAACAATTATAAGAATGGAAAACGAAAGACAAATGTTGAAAAGGTTTCAAATTTAAAGATCTACAGTGCTCAATTATTGGACGGGGAATGGAAAAATATTACTGAATTACCTTTTAACAGTGATGACTTTTCAAATGAACACCCTGCTATTAATAAAGAAGGTTCCAAGTTATATTTCTCTTCGGACAGACCTGGCGGTTATGGTTCTTTTGATATTTACGTAGTGAATCTGCAGTATGATAATTCCTTTAGCACACCAGTTAATTTAGGCAGTACTATTAATACGGACAAGAAAGAACAGTTTCCCTTTATTGCCAGTGATGGCACCCTCTACTTTTCATCTAACGGGCACCCGGGTTTTGGGCTTTTGGATGTATTTATATCTACAAACGAAAAGGGTATTTTTCAAAAACCTGATAACTTAGGCCTACCCGTAAATAGTGGTTATGATGATTTTGCATATGTTTTGAACAGTGTTGGCAATTCTGGCTATTTTGCGAGCAATAGACCCACAGGTAAAGGAAGCGATGACATCTATAGTTTTAAAGAAACCAAAGAATTAAAGATAGCCGACTGCCAGCAATTTATTACGGGCATTATAACCGACCGCACTACCCTACAGCCTTTAAGGGATGTTACCGTTGATTTATTGGATAGCGAAAATAAGATCATTGAATCCCGCATTACTGCAGAGGACGGTGCGTTCAAATTCAATATTGACTGTGAAAGCATATATACCGTAAAAGCTTCAAAAGCTGAATATGAAGGTAATTCAAAAAATATTCTTAGTTCAAAGAAAAGAAATGCCGAACATGATGCATCAATGGATCTTTACTCCGTTCATGAAAAGCAAAAGGCAGCCGCTTTGGCTCTGCAAAAGAAACAAGAAGCTAAAAAATTACGTGCGGAACAATTGGCAATCAAAAAATTAGAAGCTGAGAAGAAAGCCCAGTTAATGGCAGAAAAACAAGCCAAGGAAAAAGCTGAACGCTTGGAGCAAGAGAGAATCGTTGAAAAAGCAAAAACAGAAAAAGCCTTGGTGAAGAAAATTGAAGATGCCATAAAGACCGAAGAAGCATTGGTCAAAGAATCCAACCGAACAATTATAAAAACAGAAGAAATTCATTTTGATTATAGTCTTTGGTATTTAAGAAGAGAATCTAGAGAACGCTTACAGACGGTGATTGAAGTAATGAAAGAAAACCCAGGCATTATAATTGAAATTGGCACACATACAGATATTAGGGGAAATAGCACATACAATAAAGACCTATCTCAAAAACGCGCAGATTCTGCAAGGGATTATTTAGTTAAAAATGGTATTGCATCTGCCAGGATAGTATCTAAAGGTTACGGCGAATCAAAACCCATTGTGGTTTGCGCCACTGAAAGCGCGTGCTCAGAAGAAGATCATGAATGGAACAGAAGATGCGAATTTGTGGTTATAGGATGGGACTATACCCAATAGTCATAATTAAAATCTGATCCAATTTTTCAATTCCAACATTTACAATTGAAATTGATTCATGTATCTTTAAGTGCTTAAAACTTAAATTATGAATCTAAACCTTGCAGATATCAAACCTGTAGAAATAATGCCAGGATTTCATGGTAAATTAATCCATACAGATCAAATAAGCATGGCATTTTGGGAGGTTAAAAAAGGAGCCGAAGTAACCAGTCATTCTCATATGAACGAGCAAATTATGCATGTTATGGAAGGTGAATTTCAGTTTACATTAGAGGGCGACACAAAAGTCTGCCACCCAGGCGATATCGTAATAATACCCCTAAATAAACTCCACAGTGGCAAGGCATTGACAAACTGTAAATTAATGGATATCTTTTGCCCTACAAGAGAAGAATATCGTTGATAATCCACTCATTTTTGAATTCCAATGAACATATCCCTAAAACATAAAAAAGCTTTAGTTGGTGGTAGCAGTGCCGGTATTGGCAAAGCTATTGCACAACAATTGGCAGCTAGCGGCGCGAGTGTTACCTTAATGTCTCACAGCGAAGAAAAATTACACCACATAGTTACACAACTACCTACAGACCAAGGACAACTGCACCAATATCTTGCGGTAGATTTCAATAATTTTAAAGATTACAAGAAAGTAATCGGTACATATTTTGAGAACAATACGGTTGATATATTGGTAAACAATACCCATGGACCTGCCGCCGGAAGTGCTACCGAAAAAAACATTGACGATTACCAAAATGCCTTTGACCTATTGTTCAAAACCGTCGTTTATACAACGGAATTGGCTTTGAAATCAATGAGGAGCAATAATTGGGGGCGGGTTATCAATGTGGCTTCAGTTTCTGTAAAGGAACCTTTGGCATACCTGGCATTGTCCAACTCCATAAGAGCAGCGGTTGTCACTTGGGCAAAAACCTTGGCTACAGATGTTGGCAAACATCATATTACGGTAAATAGTGTATTAACAGGATACTTCAATACCAACCGGATTGCACAGTTAAACGCTAAAAAAGCGGAGCAGCTTGGTATTGATCAAAGTGAAGTTCTTAAAGAAATGGAATCAAGGGTAGCCGTAAAACGAATTGGAGAACCAGAAGAATATGGTTATCTGGTAGCATTTTTAGCATCTAATGAGGCGGCATATATTACCGGTACCAATATCCCTATTGATGGCGGACTTTTAAAATCCCTATAAATATTACATGAGTAGCATTTAGAAAATTCTCACCTAAAACATCATCCTTGTTAGCATAGCTATTTTCTTTAAAACACCTCACCCATATTGTAGCACATTAAAAAACCTTATCTTCCTACTAGGTAATACGTATTGTGACCTCTAAATACATACATTAAATTAAGCAAATAGATGAAGAAAATAGTACTTACAATGTTCGCCCATATTCTCATATTTTCTTGCAAAACAAATCAAGAAAATAAAGAACGACAGCAACCGGATGGCGAAAGACCAACTTCTTCTCAGTTAATTTCAGAAATGGATGCCAATAAAGACGGAAAATTATCTATGGATGAAGTTAAAGGACCAATTGCCAATGACTTTGAAAACATAGACAGTGATAACGATAATTTCATATCGCTTGAAGAACTTGACAAAGCAGAAAAGAACCGAGAGAATAGACCTCCTAGGCAAGAAGAAAGCAATGCTGATTTATCAAATGAAATTGAAACTTCCGCAAAGGTAGTACCTGTTAACACAGATTATTTTATAACCGAAAATATTATTGGCGAAATTCAAGAGAAAACAGTGGAACTTAATGGTATTGAAACCTTATGCTATATCATTAAAACCCACTCTCAGGCAACGGAGCATCAAATGGGTCCTTGGTGCCCATGGCATATAAGCGATGGAATGGAGAAAGCTGGAATTTGGTTCAAAGATGATAAAGTTTACGATGTATCAGGACACTTTATTGCCAATCTAGACGAATTTTATAGTGATGACAAATGGTTGCTTTACAGAGAAGACGGCACCATAAAAGTTACTGAAACTGAAGAAGCTTGCTTAGCCGCCGCCAAACCAGAAGTAGATGATGATTACCACAACTATTGTGTGGAGTGCTTACCAGAGTACTTTAAAGACCAAGTGACAACTTTTGTTATACCCGCAACACCAACTTACTTAAAATCTATTCAGAATTTTGGTCGAGGAGGAATAGGAATAGCTTTTAACGGCGTAAACTATGATCCACCTGCGCCTACTCACGCTATATTGGCAGCACATACCATTGCACCTCTAGATGATCATGGCGGGCATGTAAATCCGCATGGCGGCTATCATTATCACGCGGTAACCGGCTCAACAAAAGAAATTGTACAAAATGATACCCACGCTGCAATTATTGGTTATGCCATAGACGGTTTCGGCATTTATACGTTATTGGATAAAAATGGAAATAAGCCTAGCGATTTGGATGAATGCGGCGGACATTTTGATGATATTAGAGGGTATCATTATCATGCAGGTGAACCAGGTGGAAATCAAATTATTAAATGCCTACACGGATTACCAGGATATACAGAAATAAAAGAATAATAGTTTGGATTAGATTTCAGTTGTAGCATTTAATTTTTAGCGCAAAGAAATTTAATTACTTTAGTAATCGTGGTTTTACATATCCTCTTAGAATAAACTTTAAGAATTGAAGAAAGTACACGTAAAAAAAGGAACAGTTCTACAGCGTAAAGGAGATTTAAGCTCCAAAGTATACCTAGTTGAGAGCGGTTTACTACGCAGCTACACTATTGATGCTAAAGGAAAAGAGCATATTTACATGTTTGGACCGGAGAATTGGATAGTAGCGGACAATTGTCAACTAAATGAACCTTGCCAACTATTTATAGATGCCATTGAAAACTCAATAATCAACATAACCACCAAAGAAGAGTTACTAAAATCAAGTCCTGATTTAAAAGCTTTGGCTAAACGATTAAGGGTAATGCAAAATAGAATTATCATGTTAATGAGTTCCAATGCAAAAGAAAGATATGAGCATTTTATTACAACCTATCCAAATGTTACACAAAGAGTTCCTTTAAAAATGATCGCCTCATACTTAGGAATTACACCTGAAGCTTTAAGTCGTGTTAGGCATCAACTTTCCCAAAAAAACGGCTAATATAATTTCTTGATGTACATCAATGCATAGGCTATTAAAAGCTATGACCTTTGCTGTAAACCAATATAGAAATTAAAATGACCCAACAAAAGAACAACAAGGCATTGAATATAGGATTATGGATTGCCCAAGGATTATTAGCTATTATGTTTATAATGGCAGGTGTTATGAAAGCCACCCAGCCAATAGAAGAATTAGCTGTATCACTACCATGGGTTGCATCATCACCCGTAAGTCTAATTCGTTTTATTGGTATAAGTGAACTCCTAGGTGGATTAGGGTTATTGATTCCTAGTATTTTTCGTTTTAAACCATTTCTAACTATTTGGGCAGCTTTAGGTTTGGCTATAATTATGGTTTTAGCTGCTATATTTCACGCATCTAAAGGTGAATATTCTGCTATAATCACAAACATCTTAATCATGGGCATTGCCTTATTCATAGCTTGGGGCAGAAGTAAAAAAGCTCCCATCCCATCAAAATAAATGCTTGTGCATATTTGTTTAGATCATAGAAACAGATTTAAATGAATGGTCATAGTGCTATTATAAAAAACTACAAAATACAGGTTATTACTTTTAGATAATAACCTGTATCATCCTTGTGGTATATTTTCATTTCATCATTAAAAAGAACTGCTTAAATTCCCATCTAAAATTCACTACTTTTAAAATAGGCTATGCTATTAAACCTATTATATGAATGAAATCAGAGATTTTATTGATAAGATTTCTAAAATGAACAATACTGACTGGGCTTTTTTTTCTTCTAAACTAAAAAAAGTCAAGTACAGCAAAAACACAAAGATTTTAGAATTGGGAAAAATAGAAAGGCATTTATATTTTATTACCGAAGGAATTATTCGCCTCTATATACCTAAAGAAAATACTGATATCACCTTTGGTTTTTTGTTTGAAAATGAGTTCGTTACAGGTTATGATTCACTTTTAACAGAAACGCCATCAGCATATGAAATAGAAACTTTGACGGAAACGGAAATGTGGCAAATTAATAACATGGATTTACAGGAAGTCTATGCGCATACATCTGTTGGCAATATTATAGGTAAAAAAATGGCAGAAAACATGTATTTGATAAAGTCTAAAAGAGAACTTTCTCTTTTAAGCAAAACAGCAGAAGAGCGTTATTTGGATTTATTTAATGAAAGACCAAATCTGCTGCAACACATACCTTTAAAATATATAGCTTCCTATATTGGAGTTACTCCGCAAGCACTGAGCAGAATAAGAAAACGTATTACTTAACCTAGGTTCATTAATTCCAAATACGCTTTCATGACCTTTGTGTTTTAATAAATATAAAGAATCATGAAACCACTACTTGTCCTTCTAATAGGTTTTGCCATTTCATTAGTTGCGATTAAAATCATTACAAAAACTTATGACTATAAACTAGCAGCTAGAATTGCTATGAGCTTAATGCTCCTTTTTACGGCATTTGGTCATTTTGTCTTTACAAAAGGGATGACCATGATGATACCGGAAATTATCCCCTACAAAGAATTGATCGTGTATGCCACGGGTTTTGTTGAGCTTTCACTTGCCATAGGAATATTAATACCCAAGTATTCTTCACTAGGTGCGTGGGTATTGATTATATTTTTCATTGTATTATTACCTGCCAATATTTATGCAGCTATACACAATATCAACTATCAAAATGGAACTGTTGATGGTCACGGTCTTTCTTATTTATGGTTTAGAATTCCGCTACAAATTCTGTTTATTTTCTGGACATACTGTAGTACAATTAGATTTTAAATAATGGTGTTGTATCTATGTAGTTCTAGCTAAAATCCCTTTTATAAAACTTCAAATACCATAAACAAAATCAACGATAGCGAAAGCTGTAACATATTTACTAATTTAGAATGACCATTTTATTTGAACCAACATTTCAAAGAAGCTAAATGAATATGCACAATTTATACCACCACCCTATTCTTTCCCTATTCATCATGATCTTTATGAGCATGTTTGGCAATCAAACTTTAAAGAACCAAGACCTAGTAATATCGTTTATTGAGGCTAGAAATAATTATGATGTTGAAAAGGTGAACACTTTGATCCATGATCATTATTATGAACTTTTTATGGATGGAAGTAAAGAAATAGAAAGTAAAGAACAATTGATGGACAGAATTTTATGGGGCAAAGAACTTGATTCGCATATATCATTATTGGACATTAGCGTTAACAAGGACACAATTATCACCATTGAAGAGAACACCAATTTTCTTGACGTGGCACTACAGAGGAAACCTAGAAAATTCAAAATTACCTATAGCTTTTTAAATGGTAAAATAAAGAATTAAAGTATTGATACTTTGAGCGGGCATCAAAGTATCATAAAATTTAATGCTCTCAAATACCAAGAATTCATAGCTTATTGCCAACAGCATAATCTAACGTACCATGGGAAATCTTTAAACAAAGAATTTGGGGTACAATTAAGAAAAGTACTTGAACAGTATAAAAGCGTAAATCAAAATAAACCGTGAATTAGTTACAGAAGGATCAAATACAGGAAAGCAGCAAGTAAACAGCCAATTAACGGACCTACTATTGGCACCCAAGCATAGCCCCAATCACTACTACCCTTAATGGGTAACAATGAATGAACAATACGTGGTCCAACATCTCTAGCAGGGTTTATGGCATAACCTGTAGTACCGCCTAGGGACAAACCTATAACCCAAACCAAAAAAGCAACGGGCAGCGCTCCTATAGAGCCCAATCCGATAATTGTACGTGAGTCTACATCACCAATAATATCTAATTCAGGACCCGCAAAATAGAATATTACAAATACCAGAACAAAAGTTCCGATCACCTCACTAATTAAATTGGAAAAAGTATTTTTAATAGCTGGTCCCGTACTAAAACAAGCCAACTTACCACCTTCATCATTTGTAATATTAAAATGATCTTTATAAAACACCCAAACCAAAAACGCCCCCAACATGGCGCCGATCAGTTCTCCTGCCATATATTCAGGAACAAGGTCCCATGATACTTTGCCGGCTACGGCCAAAGCAATAGTTACCGCGGGGTTTAAGTGCGCCCCACTGTATGGACCTGCAACAACAACACCAACAAACACCGCCAGTGCCCAACCCGTGGTAATAACTATCCAACCAGAGCCATTGCCCTTAGTACCGTTCAAAACCACATTCGCTACCACTCCGTTACCTAAAAGAATAAGTAACATAGTGCCTATAATTTCCGCTATTAAAATTGACATATCTAAAAAGTTGGTTAATGGTCAGTTTTTATTCTTCAATCCAATGTTGTGCGCATTTTACAGCTTTGTTCCAGTAATAGAGCATATTCTCTATTTTCTCTTTTGGAGCTTCTGGAAAAAACTCTTTATCAATGCTCCATTGCGATTGTATATCGTCTATACTGTCCCAATACCCAACGGCCAAACCTGCAAGGTACGCTGCACCCATTGCCGTCGTCTCTAAAGTTTTTGGTCTAATAATTTTAAAACCGAACAAATCTGATTGTATCTGCATTAATAGGTTACTGGCACTTGCCCCACCATCTACACGAAGTTCAACACTTTCCTCTCCTGAATCTGCCTCCATGGCCTTTACGATATCATAAACTTGAAATGCAATACCTTCAATGGTTGCACGTGCAATATGTGCATCTGTTGTACCCCTTGTAATACCCATCATGGCTCCTCTGGCATATTGGTCCCAGTGCGGAGCGCCCAATCCAGTTAAGGCCGGCACAAAATACACTCCACCGTTGTCTTCAACCGTTTCTGCCAAATGATTGATTCCAGGTGCAGTTTTAACCATTTTAGCACCGTCTCTTAACCATTGTATTGCAGCCCCACCAACAAAAACACTCCCTTCTAGGGCATATGTAATTTCTCCGTTAATCTTCCAACCTATGGTAGTAAGTAAATTATTTTCAGAGTACACCGCTTTATCACCAGTATTCATCAACAAAAAGCAGCCTGTACCATAGGTATTTTTGACCATACCCGGTTTAGTACACATTTGACCGAACAAAGCTGCCTGCTGATCGCCCGCAATACCTGCTATAGGAATTTTTGTTGAGAACAATGTTGTAGCCGTTGTTCCATAAACCTCACTACTTTGTTTCACTTCGGGCAGTACTGATTTGGGAATGTTCAAAAGGGTAAGAAGTTCTTGATCCCACTCTAACGTATGAATATTGAACAACATGGTTCTACTTGCGTTAGAGACATCTGTAATGAACATTTTACCTCTGGTCAACTTCCAAATCAACCAAGTATCTACAGTACCAAAACAGAGTTTTCCTGCTTCAGCTTTTTCCCTAGCACCCTCTACATTGTCAAGAATCCATTTAATTTTTGTTGCCGAAAAATAAGCATCAATGACCAGACCTGTTTTCTTTTTAATTAAATCTACATGACCATTATCCTTAAGTTCATCGCAATACTTGGCAGTTCTTCTATCTTGCCAAACAATGGCATTATAAATTGGTTCACTGGTTTCACGATCCCAAACTACAACTGTTTCTCGTTGATTGGTAATTCCTATTGCTGCTATATTATCACCGGTGATACCTTGTTTTGCAATTACCTCCGCCGCTACAGATATTTGTGAGGACCAAATTTCATTAGGATCATGTTCAACCCATCCTGGTTTTGGAAAGATCTGCTCAAATGGTTTTTGAGAAACCTTTACAATTTCACCGGCATGATTAAACAAAATGGCACGTGAAGAAGTTGTACCCTGATCTAATGCTAAAATTAATTTGGTATTCATTGAGTTGTTGATTTTAAGTTAATTCAATTGTAAGTTGACATCAATTGAATAGTTATTTTAAATAATATAGTTGGAAGTTACCTTCTTGTAATCTTCTACTTGTTTGGCTTGCCATTCGGAGTCTTTACCTAGTTCGCTCGCCATAATTTCCGCCACTCTTGGGGCCATCCTAACACTTTCCTTGGCATCCAATAACTGGCAACGGGTTCTACGGGCAAGAAAATCTTCTACATTAAGAGCCATTTCATTTTGAACGGCCCACACAACCTGTCCTTCTATTACACCCAATGAATTGCTAAGAGTAGTGTTCCACCCCTTTTCCTTGGAAAGTTTTAACAAAGGTTCTTCATCACTACCATAAAAGTATAGGGGGTTATTTAAGTCTACATCTTTTTTGTAACCATGAATTTTAAGGTTTTTGGTTTTAGTAGCAATATGTTTCCATTGCTGGTTCCTTTCCGCTTTATCAACCAAATCTTCGCCCATTTTTCTAAATGTGGTCCATTTTCCGCCAACAATGGTCAACAGACCGGAATCTGATGAAAAAATTTTATGGCTGCGCGAAATCTCTTTTGTTTTATTTCCGTCCTCACTTGGAGCCGCTAACGGTCTTAACCCCGCAAAAACACTTAAGACATCGCTTCGTTTTGGGGCTTTTGTCAAATACCTGGTTGCAGTGTTTAAAATAAATCCTATTTCATCTTCTAAAGCTATAGGTTCCAAAGATTCTTTTTTCACGGGAGTATCGGTAGTACCAACAATGACCTTATTATGCCAAGGCACTAAGAACAACACTCTACCATCATCTGTTTTAGGAATAGTAATGGCATCGTCACCAGGTAAAAAAGACTTATCCAACATGAGATGAACACCCTGGCTTGGAGCAATTGTTTTTTTAGACCCGGGAGCATCCATTTGCAACACATCATCAGCAAATACCCCAGTAGCGTTCACCACCTGTTTTCCCTTGATTTCAAAAGATTCTTTGCCTTCCTCATCAAAGACCTTAACTCCGGTAACTTTACCGTTGGCATCTTTCAACAAACCTTCAACAGCACAATAATTAGCCACAACAGCGCCTAATTCCACAGCACTTTGCAAGGTATTGACCGCCAAACGAGAGTCGTCAAACTGACCATCATAATATAGCACACCTGCCGATATTTTATCAGGATTTATTAAAGAGATTCTCTCTAAGGTCTTTGTTTTGGATAAACGTTTAGACCTGCCAAGACTTAATCTACCCGCTAACAAATCATAGAATGTTAAGCCAATAGTATATAGAATTTCATCATATAGGCCATGTGTTGGTATCACAAAAGATTGGGTTTTGGTTATGTGAGGGGCATTTTTTAACAAAAGACCTCTTTCTACAACCGCCTCCCGCACCAAGCCTATGTTTCCTTGAGCCAAATATCTCACTCCGCCATGCACCAATTTTGTTGCTTTACTGGATGTTGATTTAGTAAAATCCGATTTCTCCAACAAAGCGACCGAGTACCCTCTAGCCGATGCCTCTAATGCTATTCCAATTCCCGTAGCACCGCCACCAATTATAATAAAATCATAAGTATTAGGCGTAACCTTCAACTTACTAATCATTTCTTTTCTTTTCACAAAATTTCCTTTTGTTACGTTTTATATCAAAATTGACGCTAAAAATACAATAAATAGAAACAATTCAAAATAAAATATTATTTAAATGTTACTAGAAACGGCATAAAACAACTCATTTAAACAATTATGAAGTATAAAAATTACGAACTATTCAATTATTTCTTGATTCAAACAATACAAGCATAGACTCTTACTCCTCTACGCTAATTTTGAAATAAAGTTTCGTTTTGTTACCATTATGAATCTTATTCATAGCCACCCTTTTACATAAAAGCTTATATATTTGTATAAACCGAAACCCACTTACGTTGAATATTGTAGACCGCCATAAATTAATTTTAAGCAAACTAGAAGAACAAGGTTTTGTAAAGGTGAATGACCTTAGCAAGGAATTCAACGTATCTCTAGTGACCATTAGAAAAGATCTTAAATTATTAGAAGATCGAAAATTACTTTTTAGATCTCACGGTAAAGCCATACCTGCCAACCCATATATTGTTGAAAATTCGGTTAATATTAAAGAGAAATTTCATCAGGAGGAAAAAAATAAAATTGCGATCGCCGCAGCTTCTAACCTTGAACCTAATGATTGTATTATAATAGCCTCAGGTACATCAGTAATAGAATTTGCCAGGCATATAAAACCAATTGAAGGCCTTACCGTTTTAACCGCATCTTTAAACACGGCATTAATATTGGGGGAACACAATGAAATAGATGTTATGCAACTTGGTGGCAACATAAGGTCCAGTTCATCTTCGGTAGTGGGGCCAATAGCAGAGAAAATGCTTACCGAGTTCACCTTTACCAAATTATTTTTGGGAGTTGATGGTATTGACCTTGAATTTGGGCTTACCACTACAAGCTCTATGGAAGCATCTTTGAACAAACAAATGATAAAAGCTGCACAAAAAATTATTGTACTGGCAGATTCATCTAAATTCAACAAAAAAGGATTTGGTAGAATTTGTGGAATAGATGAAGTTGACCACATTATTACGGATGCCGGTATTGACGAAAAGACAAAAGCAAGACTCATTAAATTAGGTGTAGAACTTACTATCGTTTAAAAACGAAGGTCATGAAACTTATTCCATCAGAAAAAATTGAGCTAACTACGGCATTTACTACAGCTGAAATAGAGAAACTTCTAATGGAAAACATTAGAGAGCATAAAAGCTATAAAGTCAGCTTTAATAAAGAAGATACCAAGAGTGGTTATTTCATTGGTCACGTTTACCCTAATGGATTTAGCTGTAAAAAATTTACGTACCAACGAAATTCATTTCTACCCCAAGGGACGAACGTAAAAATCAATCTAAAGATAGATTCATTTATAACTATATTTCTTTATTTGTTCAATACAGTAATTTTCTGTGTGTTTCTTGTTACGCTTTATATGGTAACCACCCAAAGTAGTGCGCCATATATTGCTTCGATTCCATTGGCTATCTTACTCACATTTACGGCATTGCCCCATATTGGTTTTCAATTGGAAAAAGAACATACAATTGCTGAGCTAAAAAAAATACTAACCTCTTAACATCCATATTAAATCATAAAAAAACGCCAAACATTTCTATTTGGCGTTTTAATTTTGGAGTATTGCTCAAGGAGCAAATTTAAAAACGTTATTTTAATTCATAAATAGCTATAGTGCTAGATACCTCATGAGTTGCTATCATTAAATAGTTACCTGTAGGGCTATCATCTTTATCAACTACGATTATACCTTCTGGCGAAATATCAGTACCATCATAAATCCAAGTAACAAAAACAGGATTGAATGGATTTGTAATGTTGTAAGCCAAAATTCCGCTTGTTCTTTCCAATCCTACGAACAACAAAGTTTCATCACCTACTTTTAAGGTTACTACCGCTTCGGGCTCAGCTCCTTTATCATCTGATCGTTCATCTACCTCGCCCTCATCTTGATTGAATACTGAAGGCGCCAATGCCAATGTTCTTCTGGCAATTTCAGAACCAGAGTCATACACTAACTGACCATTTGCATCCCAAATAGAGAAGGAACGGGCACCATAGGTATAAATTTGCTCGTACAACCCATCATTATCTTCATCTCCGTTTGCAGTAGTAGTTTTTAGACGACCCAAATTTTCATCTTCTTGCAACATATCAAAATCTGGATAAAAAGCAGGGTCTAAATCTAGGTCCTTTACACGCACCTCTTCAGAGTATCCATCATAATCCCTAGCATCTCCTTCATTCGCAGAAACCACATAACCATTTCCATTTGCCGTGAAATAATCTATAGCATCTGGCATATAAAAACCTAAAACATTCCAGTTCTGTAAATTCCCAGGAATACCATCATCATTAGAGGCATCAATTTCATTCCCTGAAACATTGTGATTTTTTGTACCTAAACCTACAAGACCGGTAATGGTCTTTGAAGCTAAATCTACAATGGCCATACCATTGTTTTCTTGCAAACTAATGTAAGCTGTGGCAGAATCATCTGAAATGGCAACATACTCCGGCTCTATATCTTGCACAAATGTTGACATACCGTGATTTCCAAAAACTCTGAATCCGTTTCCGGGATCTGTTTGTCCGGTAAAATAAACTTGAGTTACCGTTTCGGTAGCTACCTCAACAATTGTGATTGAGCCTTCTGGATCTACCGTATAATCATCATTTGGTTCGCCCTCATTAGCAGAAACGATATATTCACCATCAGGAGAAAAAGCAACCATATCTGGCAATGCACCCGCCGGGTAAGACACTAATAAAGATTGAGTATCTGTAGCGTAGGTTTCAATAGTTCCATCGGCTTGCTTATCCATATTCTCAACGGCAACAGCCAACACTCCATTATGAACCGCCACTGAATTTGGATTTCCAGCCAATGCAATTGAAGTCCCTTTAACCGGATTTGAAGCATCCGTCAAATCTAACACCGAAACCTCATTTTCTTCAGGGTTAACAATGAACAATTTATTTGTAGCGGCATCAAAAGCGGAGATTTCTGCAAAAGCTTCATCATTTCCATTGGTGAAAGTTCCTATTTTAGAAAAGCTCAGTTGATCGATCGTGATTGGAAATTCGGCATCCATTCCGTCAGCTCCATCTTCCCCGTCGGCACCATCAACACCATCTACTCCGTCAACACCGTCAACACCGTCCATACCATCATCTGCACAAGAGGTAAATAAAATAGAAATTCCAAGAATTGCTACACAAAAAGGTCGTAATACATTTTTCATTTTAATACAGTTTGGTTTTAAGTATCAAAACAAAAAGATCAATGTAAAGTTCGAGTTAACTGAGGCGGAAATAATTATTATGAACACATTAAGTTCATGTAAACAAGCACTTTTACTTTGTAAAATTTATGGTAGGAACGGTGTTTAAAAATTAAAGCCTACACTGAATATGACACGGTTACCATCTTCCCCATGATAAAAACCTAAGTTACCGGTTAGTGCACTAAAGCCCGAAACCCACACAGAGCCACCGTAGTCATTATGCCATTTTGAAGAAGTATCGTTCTCCGTCCACACTCGTCCATAATCAAAACCTGCACTTACACCTAATTGAAGCGGAATAAAATTGGTCTTAAATCTCGTTAAACCCACCCTTACATCAGTACTTTGATAAAAAGCGGTTTTACCATTAAACCGCTCATTTCTATAAGCCCTTAAACTCTGGTTGCCTCCTAAAACAGCACCGTGATAAAATTCATAATTCTCACCTATTACCGTTTCGCCCGCAATTTTAGTTGCTATTACGGCAATACCACTGGGATGTAGCGGATACGTTAATTTCAGTGTAGGTTTTATATAACCAAAACGATTATCAAAACCATTAATACTAGATCTGTAACCAGTAATAACATCTGCCTCCATAGCCCTATTTGGAAACGCCGGATCGTTTTGGTTTTTATAATTATAACCTAACTCAGCGGTGACATATAATTGATCTTCATATACATCATTATCAGATGTAAAAGCCTGCCCTACAAAACGATCATCATCATTTGACACATCAAAAGATTCTAATGCGGTCCTCACATAAAAACTGTTACCCCTATGTTTATGCACTAAATAAGGAGAGAACTTCCACTGGCGCATGCGCACCCTATTGAAATCTCTATCAAGGTCACCATCAAATGCAGAATTATTTCCTTCTCCAAAATAGTTCATTGTAAAATTGGGACTGGCATAGCGAAAATCGAAACCTAAATTCCAATTGTAAAATACATGACCAAATTCAACATTATAATCGATCGCAAAACCATCTGTAGCAAAAAAATACTCGGCACCTATGGTATGTTGCGTCTCAAAAGGATTATTGACCAACCCATATGTTGTAAAACGATTTTTTAATCCGAATCTGAATCCGGTATCGGCATCATAACCTATACTTGGAAACACAATATTTTCATGATACTTTCTCTTTTGGTAATCATAATTATTAACGTCATAAGAATCTGTAAGCCATTTTCTAGATTTTGAATTTACTATAGTGTTGTTCTTACTTTTATAATCATAGAGTTTTACCTTTTTGGTATTCTTAAAATCATAGGTATCATTTTTCTTCCCTCCCATTATCTTAATATCTATAGGCTTTTCACCATTACCTTCTACAGTAAACGTATCATTACCATCAAGACCATAGACCCAAATCTCATTCGTATGCTTATTGTTATATGAATTTTGAAAAACCACCGAATCTTTTGCTATAGCTATTTCGGTAATGCCGCCTGGCTTACGGGTAATCAAGAACTCATCATCATCTTCGGTACCAAGAACTACCTCAAAATTGCTTAAATAATCGTAATATGATTTGGCAATAGATTCTAGTCCGTCTCGGCGTAACCTTAAATTCTTTTTAATCGTTTCTATACTTTCATCTTGAGCTTCTACGGGCAAAGTTTCAAATGCCGATTCTATGTCAGCATCAGACAGGTTCTCTTGAATAAAATCTACCTGAGATTTCCAATCTTCCCAATTTGCTTTTTTTATAAAAGTTTTATCCAAGGGATATCCTGAAAAATTGAACCACTTCGCATTTTTGATATCGGCATCGTAGCTTTCCATTTTTCGCAGTAATGGAAAACTAAACTTTAACAAAGAAATTATTGGTCCGTCATACTTTGGGAAAGCTTGATCCCAATCGCGAGGTATTGCCTCATATCTTTTTTTGCCATCGGCCGTTTTAAATTCTGCCCAGCGCCATTGATCTTGATGGCGATCCCAGTTACCCACCAGCATGTCAAATAATCGCGCACGTATAAAACTAGACTCATCAACAAAAGCGTTTTTTGACTCCCTTAGTTCCATACGTAAATCCGTAGTACTTAAAATATCATTGGGCTTCCCAAAGGTTTCAAAGGTTTTATTCTCATCGCCTACATGCTCCTCTAACATAAAAAGTGCATCGCCATAATCTTCATTATAAATACCCAAGCCTTTTTGTTTGGGTACATAATAGATTTTTGGATTTGCATGTAGCACGCCCAAAGACTCAGAAAGTTCATTCATGGAAAACTGCGCATAAGGGTGGGCAGTGGTATAAAAATCTAATAAATAACGCTCAGCAATTGTGTTTTTAAGGTAATCTTCAACATAATGGTTATCTATGGCGGTTGTCTGAAGAAAACGAACAGCACTTTTACGTAAAGCCCTTAGCGTGTACTCATGTTCATTATCATCGATCAATCGTAATGATCTGGATTGTGTACCGCCTCCTTCTGAAATAGGTTTTACATTACCTGGTAGTTCTTCAATATCCAATACCGGAGCTGAAATTTCTTTGCTGTAAAGATTTCTAAAATGATCTCCCCACAGAAATTTATAGAACCCTGTTTTATCGGTTTCCTCTTTTGTATAAATCGATGCTTTTGTAGTTGCACCATATGCTTTCTTCGGATAGGATATCTCATCTGCGGAAAGTCGCTCCCTTTTAATGGTTTTTGTAAAGATTGATTGAGAAGTATTGTCCGTTACTTTAAAAAATTCTACTTGAGAACTACCATCTTTAAATACCGTCAATTTTGCATATCCTTGCTTTTCACTCTCAAAATGCTCTTCTTTTGGGGCTCTAGCCTTATCTATTTCACCTATTGCACCACTGATGATCTGTGGAATACCATCATCTTCCAAGTACTGTAGATTACGGTCTTTACCAGAAACGAAAATAACATCTTCAAACTGACTAGCAATAGTTTCCATTCTACCACGCAGTTGTCTATTTTGGCTATTTTGATATGACTCTGGTGTAAAACCACCCATTTTATCAATAACCGAAACCTTTGTATTGCTCATCACCGGTTGGTAGACCGCTACGATTACGGTTTTACCCTGACTATCTTTTAAATCATCTTTAAATTCTGCCAAGAATTGATCTCTAGTCTTATGCTCACATTTTTCATTAATATATGGGTGAGCGTCCCAATCTTCTAAAAACCATTGAGAATCTACCATTTCTAGCACCACATCATTATTTATTGTTTCCTTTTCCAATGGGCAACCATCATTAGGCCAAAATTTAGCCTTGCTATTATCTTGTAAAAAAGATTCTAGGTCATCTATACTCTGCGGCGCATCTTTCAACCATTCATTTTCTCCAGGGGTCAGGATTACGTTTCCATTAAAATTATCCCATAAGTTCATCAATGGTTGCAGATTATTTTTAACTTCATTTTGCTCATCATCATGAGAAGAAAACCCATCCTTATCCAATACATTACCAATTAACAACAAGGTAGCTTCATTATCATTTACCGAGGCGTTATTGATTTGTTCCAGAATTTTTTGAGCTTCGTTAAAAGGTACATTTCCAACATTCGAGGTGATATAAAAAGAATGCGAAACCTCTTTTTTTGAATTAGAATTCTCAGGTTCTGTCCATTGCGAGAACGAATAGGAAAAGCAACATATAATGAAGGAAAATAATAATAGTGAACGCATGTATACCAAGGTTTGTTAACAATCTACAAAGTTTCGGTTTTGATGATGTTCATCTCAGACCAAATAGAAAATATCCAAAAAAAGGAAGAGATGATTTAAAATACCATCGAATACCATCTAAACTGTAGAATTTTTGATTTAGTTTACCAGAATTCAAAGTTAGATATTGACTGATATCATGCTAACCCAAAACATCTTTTAAATGACTTTAAAAATCTGCTACGCCTGTACGTTATAAAAGTCTTATATCATTCTTACAGATTAAAGGCAGAAGTATCTTTAACAGAATCAAGAACAAAAGAACTATGTATGGTAGAAATACCATCTATAATGGAGAGCTTTTCATTAATAAAGCTATGAAATGAAGAAATATCATTTACCGCTATCTTTAATAAATAATCAAAATTACCAGATACTTGGTGGCACTCCATAATATCTGGCAGCAACAATATTTCCTTTTTAAAGTTATCTGCAAGTTTCTTTTGCTGCTTGGAAAGGGTTACTTGGCAATAGGCTATAAGTTCTTTTCCTATTTTGCTTCTATCCACTAAGGCTACATATGATTTTATAATCTCTTGCTGTTCCAGCTTTTTGATCCTTTCATAAGTTGGTGTAACACTTAAACCTATTTTAGAGGCTATTTCTTTGGTGTTTTGCTTAGCATTTTGCTGCAGTTGCATTAAAATTTTTCTATCTGTAACATCCATAGTAGTTTATTATTCTATCTAACAAGATAATCCAAGTTTAAACAGTATTAAAAATCTAAAAATATCAAATAAAAAGATATATACACTAATATTTAATAATATAAAGAATCACAATACCATTAATTGTAATTTTACAGTGATAAAAATCCATATTTAAAAAATTAAAATAAATGAATAACGAACAAAAGATAGATGAGCTGTTGACCAAGTTAATTCAAGAAAAAGATAGAGTTATTGGTTACCCGGTTGCAAAAGACTTTGATTATTCTAGGCTATATGAATTTTTAAAACACCCCATAAACAATGTTGGCGATCCCTATGAGGACAATACATACAAAGTACAAACCCATGAAATGGAACGGGAAGTAGTAGACTTTTTTGCCCAACTTTTTAGGGCAGACCCAACCGATTTTTGGGGCTATGTTACCAATGGAGGATCCGAGAGTAATTTATATGGTTTATACTTAGCAAGGGAATCTCACCCAAAAGCCATGGTTTATTTTTCTGAATCTACCCACTACAGCGTAAAGAAAAACATACACTTGCTTAACTTACCAAGTATTACCATTAGAGCCCAAGAAAACGGTGAACTAGATTACGAAGATCTTGAGAATACGTTACAACTGAACAGAGATAAACCTGCCATTATCCTTACCACCTTTGGCACCACAATGACAGAAGCCAAAGATGATGTATCTGAAGTAAAGAGAATACTGAAGAAATTGGCTATTCAAAATCATTATATACATTGCGATGCTGCCTTGGCCGGTTCTTACGGTCCATTTATTGACCCCCGCATTCCTTTCGATTTTCAAGACGGTGCTGATAGCATTTCAATTAGTGGTCACAAGTTTATTGGTTCCCCGTTTCCTTCTGGAGTAATCATTGCAAAGCGTTCATTAAGAGATCGTATTGCAAGGGGCATTTCATACATTGGTTCTTTAGACACTACCATAACCGGTTCTAGAAATGGCCATAGTCCATTATTCTTATGGTATGCCATTAAAAAAATGGGCGTAAAAGGGTTAGAAGCACGGTACCGACATAGTTTAGAGACCGCCGAATATTGCAAGGAAGAATTACAGAAAATAGGAATTAACGCCTGGACCAATAAAGGTGCCATTACCGTTGTACTGCCCAAGGTGTCCGAGACCATTAAAAAGAAATGGCAACTGGCTACAGATGATATTACACATGTAATTTGTATGCCCAATGTAACTAAGTCTCAAATTGATGAATTTATAAAAGATTTGGTGGTTGAAAATAATCTAAAAAACAACCTACCTCACAAAGAGTTTGAGTTACAGGTATAATTAACCTGATTCCATATACCCCATTTCACCGAAATTTGAAATGGGGCTTAACTTAAAAAAGATAAAACATTATCTATGTACGTGCACACTTCTTAACGTGAAACAAGCATAATATTTGTGTTTTGCTCAAACAGATATTTCTAGTGATAAATTCTATAACATTCCATACTTAAAATAAGTCGTTTAAATATTTAGAATAAACATTCCAATCGTTGTACATTTGCAACGTGAATAAAAAAGAATCGATCATATCATCGGCTTTACAATTGCTAACTGAAAAAGGAGTGCATAACACACCTATGTCTGCCATTGCTAAGGCTTCAGGCACAGGAATGGGAACTATTTACAACTACTTTCCTAACAAAGATGCTTTGATCAATGACATTTACACCAGAATTAAAAATGAAGAAAAAGAAGTATTCTTAAATTTTGAATCTGACAATCCTATCAAAACTCAATTCGAGAACTATTTTACCTCTATTATTACCTTTTTTGTTCAAAATTCAACCTATTTTCAGTTCATGGAGCAATTACAAGCTTCTCCTATAATTACCCTTGAGAGTAAAGAAGTTGGTAAAGTGGCGGTAGCACAAGTAGTAGAACTCTTAGAAAAAGGCAAGCAAGACCGCATTATTAAGGACATTGAAATAGAAGAATTACTTATGTTCATTGGTGGCTCAATACTTTCTTATTTACGTTACCATTTTAATCAGTCAAAAAAAACATCTCCCGAGCATCAAATGATAATGGTTTGGGATGCTATCAAGGAATAAAAAAATTTATCAATTAATTGGAATGAACATTCACTCCAGAATAAATTAAATAATATGAAAAAAAATGTATTAATTACGGGAACATCAACAGGAGTTGGCTTTGAAACTGCTATTCTTTTTGCTAAGAACAATTACAAAGTATACGCCACCATGCGTAATCTTAAAAAAGCTGACAACCTGAAAAAGAAAATAACAGAGGAAAATCTTGATATTGCCATTTTACCGCTAGATGTCACAAAACTAAACTCTATTAAATCTACCGTTGAAACCATTATTGAAAAAGACGGAAAAATAGATGTATTGGTAAATAATGCAGGTGCAGGTTTTGCAAAAACTACTGAACAAGCCAGTGAAGAAGAAATTAGATGGGTAACGGAGGTGAACTACCACGGAGTGGTTTTTTGCACTCAAGTAGTTTTGCCTTATATGCGGAAGCAAAAAAGTGGACAAATAATCAGTATCACCTCTGTTGGCGGCCTAGTAGGGCAACCATTTAATGAATTGTATTGCGGAGCCAAATTTGCGGTAGAAGGCTTTATGGAAGGCTTGGCGACGTACGTAAGCGATGCATTCAATATCAAGATAAGTTGTGTTGAACCAGGGGGAATTGCAACTGAATTTATGACTTCTGCGATAGAAAAAACCGCTGTAGAGGGACAGTTTGCCACAGGTGAATACCTACCTATTTTTGAAAGATATATGGCTGGCAACCAAAAACGTGCAGGTGAAAGCAAAACGTCCGTATACCAAACCGGTTTAGAAGTTGCAGAAGTGATATTAGAAGTTGCAAAAAATGAGCATCCACCATTACGTATAAGAACTTCTCAATGGGCAGAAGATTTCTGTAATTTAAAAACAAAAGCAGATCCAGATGGCACAAAAATAGTTCAACAGATTAGAGCATCTTTTCTGTAATAATTAGATCAAGAATAATACAAATATTAAAAGCGCAGATCATTTTAGTCTGCGCTTGCTATATTAATGATATTATTTAGAATGCCAGATAAACTGCTATAATACGCGAAGCGGTTTGAAACGAATCTTCATCAACCGGAACCATTTGCATTCCTGTTTTGAAATTTTTATCCAAAAATTCCCCTTCATCATTCCATTGCATTATAATACCTGGACCGTCGCTGATAGTTCCTTCTTCATCAACTTCAATAATCTTATCTCCCTCTTTATCTATAAGTATGTTTGTACTTGTTAAGGTCGCCAACAAACCTCCACTTGTATTGTAAATAGTACCATTGACTTTTATAGCACCTACAACTTGGTCCCTAACCGTAACCAAACCATTCTTACTCACAGCAATTAACACTTTACCACTTTCATTTTGTAATTCAAAACCAGAAGAAGTGAATCTTTCAGAATTACTACACGAAAATAATATAATCGAAAAAAGTAAAAAACAGCATAATTTTCTCATAAACGGTAAAATAGAAAAAAGAACAACAGTTAAAATGCTACGCATACCCACATTTAATCTTTAAGTTACCATGGACACCAACAATATTACAATTTCTAACTGTTCAACTACTAGAGCCAATTAAAAAAACCTTTACACTTCAGAGTATGTACTAGCTCATTTACCAATCCTATTTATATCTTCACTAAATTTTCAAGTAATAGGTACTAACTAATCGAAAGCAACAGTTCACTCATTTTTCATTGCATTTAAAATTACCTTGGCACAGTTTTGTATTGTAATTTTACTATGATGAAAAAACTATATTTAATCTTAACTGTATTCATGTTTTCACAATTTGGTAATGCCCAGGCAAATAACTCGTACGATCAACTTTGGCAACAGGTAGACAAACATGAGTTGGAGAACAGGACCAAATCTGCACTACAAGTTGTAGAAACGATTTTTTCAAAGGCAAAAGAAGAAAACAATTATACGCAAACCATTAAGGCATTATTGCATAAGTCTGCTTATGTAATGACACTTGAGAAAGATGCTGAACTGAACATAGTAAATGAGTTTAAATCTGAAATTGTACTAGCAGATGCCCCTACCAAACAAATTCTGCATAGTCATTTGGCTAACTTATACTGGCAGTATTTTCAATACAACCGATACAAATTTTACAATAGAACAACCACCGAAAGCAAAGTTGACCCAATAGATTTTAGAACATGGGACCTTGACACCCTTTTTAAGGAAATAGACGAACATTTTTCGGCCTCGATAATGAATGCAGAAAAAACCCAAAGTTTACCTATTTCAGATTTCGACGAAATACTACATATTCAAGAAAAAACCAGAATATATAGACCTACACTTTTTGATGTATTGGCACATACCGCCTTAAATTTTTATACATCAAATGAAAATAGCATTAACAGGCCACTTAATACATTTGAAATAGATGACCCTAAAATTTTGTGTGAGGCATATACTTCTAGTTTTTTGAAGTTCAACGACCTCAAAAATACATCGTTACAAGCCAAAGCTTTAGGCATTTACCAGGAACTAGTAGCTTTTCACTTTGGTAACCCCGATATTAATCCCTTGGTAATGGTAGATATTGCGCGCCTGTTGTTCATTCATAAAAATGCCGTTTTCACCAACAAGGACAATTTGTTTCTAGAGGTACTTCAAAACTCTGCAGAGAATATTAAACATAGTCCGCTTTCAGGGTTATATTCCTATGAAATAGCAAAACATTACCAAGAAATAGGGCAAACATACAATCCATCTACCAGTACTGATCACCAATGGAAACTAAAGCAAGCTGTAGATTTGTTAGATGGTGTAATTGCCAAGTTCCCAAACACCCTTGCCGAACAAAAATGTATTGCCTTAAAATCTGAAATCCAAAAACCCAACATTCAATTAACTACCGAAAAATATTTAGCCAAGAACACTGTAGGTCGTATTCTAGTCAACTATAAAAATGTAGAAGAATTAGACCTTACAGCTCGGAAAATCACCCAAAAGCAAATAAACAAATTAGATGAGCTTTATGACACTGCCAACAAACAAAAATTCATCAATGCTTTACCTATAGATACTTCATGGACTGCTCCCTTAAAAACAGAACATGATTTTCAAATGCACGGCATTGAAATTTCTTTACCATCATTAACGAACGGCAATTACGTAATTACTGCAACATCTAAAGATGAACTGGGTAATTTCTTTAGTTTCACAACCGTACAAGTTACCGACTTAGCTATAGTTGAGACACAGACAGGCACCCACAACCATTATCAAGTTATTAATCGTAGCAACGGAAAACCGATCTATAACGCAGAGGTTGTGCTCGCGTATAAAAAGAATTATAGAGACAATATAAACTCCAAAACCTACCATACAGATAAATACGGTAAAATTATAGTAGCAAAAGGTAAAGACAGTTGGGGCCAGATTGATCTTACTGTCAAAAAAAATAATGAAACTGCCTATTTTAAGAATTACTATTTAAATAGGTATTATAGCCAAAACAAGTCTAGCACTAGGCATTCTTGTTTTTTATTTACCGATAGAAGCATTTATAGACCAGGACAGCCTGTGTATTTCAAAGGTATTGCCATACAACAAGAAAACGGAGTTTCTCAGGTTTTACCCAACAAAGAGATTGAAGTAGAACTGCATGATGTAAACGGACAAAAGTTAAAGACATTAAAGCTAACAACCAATGAATATGGTTCTGTCTCAGGAGAATTCATTTTACCAAACTCCGGTCTTACGGGCGGCTACTCCCTAAACACCTATTCAGATATATTTGACCTATCGGGCTACGCTAGTATTTCTGTAGAGGAATACAAACACCCTAAGTTTGAAACCAATTTTAAACCTGTTACAGAAACCTATAAAGTAAATGACAGCGTAGTAGTAAAAGGTGAAGCAAAAGCGTATGCAGGCAGCGTTATTTCTGGCGCAAAAGTGGTGTATCGGGTAAAGCGAATAGTGAACTTACCTAGATGGTATTACTGGTCAAGACCTTATTTTAATATCGCACCTCAAGAAATAACCCATGGTGAAACCATTACAGATGTAAATGGCAACTATGAAATAAAATTTATTGCTGCTCCAGACAATAGTATTGACAGATCTAATCTACCAACATTTAATTTTGAAGTTACTGCAGATGTCACTGATATTAATGGTGAAACAAGAAGTACGACTACCCATGTTGCCGTTGGATACCATTCCTTAAACGTTACTTTACAAGTACCGGAATTCTTTGACAAAACAAAAAAAGATAACAAGATCAACATCGCCAGCACCAATTTAAATGGTGAATTTGCAGCTACAACGGGCAAAGTAACATTATACAAACTACAAGCACCTGGTCATGTTTTAAGACCAAGACCCTGGGCAGCACCTGATTATAGCGGTTTTACCAAAAAGGAATTTAAAGAACTCTACCCACATGACGCCTTTAAAAATGAAAACGACCCCAGTCAATGGGATAAAGAAAAGGTAATCTGGTCATCTAATTTCAATACGGCCGAATCAAAAGAAATAGCTTTTGGCAAAACAAAAAATTGGAAATCAGGCAAATACAGACTAGAGCTAAGTGCAAAAGATAAATTTGGACAACTAGTAAAAGATGTTGCCATTATTACATTTTCTGGTGAGGAAAATGTATTGGCAGACAACCAATTGTTTCAGGTCAAAGCCGATAAACATCAATATGATATAGGAGATACCGCAAAGGTCACTTTTCTTTCAAGTGCAAAGAATTTGAACGTAACCGTTGTTATAGAAAAGGACCAGAAAATTACAGATGTAAAAATCCTTGCGCTGAACAACGATTCCAAAACCATTTCCATACCCGTAACAAAGGATGATTTAGGCGGATTCAACGTAAATTACAGCTACGCTTTTGCCAATGACTTTACCACGAACAAGCAGACCATTTCAGTACCTTACCCTACAACAGATCTTCAAATAGAAACCATTACTTTTAGAGATAAGTTAGCCCCTGGTACAGAAGAAACATGGTCATTTAAAATCAAAGGACCAAAGGGCGAAAAGGTAAGTGCAGAACTTTTAGCCAACATGTTCGATGTTTCTTTAAATCAATTCAGACCACATTATTGGAATTTTAATCCATTAAGCAAACCAAACTATTATTCAGAAAGCAGAATCAATGCACAACATAGTTTTGCCACAAGTAGTTTCTATACCCAATTAAATTATGAAGGTGTAAGCTATCCTAACTTGTCATATGATTCCTTTGACTGGTTTGGGCTAAATTTTGTCACTGGCGGCATGTTCTATGAAACACGGTCTACCGCATTGGCATACTCAAAATCTCCAATGAGAAAGGCTCAAATAGCTAGTGACGCAGGTTTAGATGAAATGGTGGTTACGGGCTCAGCTTTAGCATCGGAATTATCTGGAGCAGTTGCCGGCGTAGAAACAGAGATATTGGAACCAACAAAAGAAACGGATTTAGATGCGGTATCCATTAGAAAAAACCTTCAAGAAACGGCATTTTTCTTCCCAAAATTATTAACGGATAAAGATGGTAATATTTCGTTCACGTTTACCACTCCCGAAGCGCTAACACGTTGGAATATTCAATTATTGGCACACACTAAAGCTTTAGAGAGCAGCATTATTAATTTAACCACCGTTACTCAAAAGGAACTAATGGTAACACCAAATGCACCACGCTTTTTACGTGAAGGGGATACTATTACCATAAGCAGTAAAATATCTAACTTAACCAATAAGAACCTTAAAGGAATAGTACAATTAGATTTAACCGATGCGTTGACAGGTACAGATATCACAGCGCAGTTGTTAACCAACGCTCAGCAACAAAATTCATTTTCTATAGATTCTCTTGGTAACACTCAAGTATCATGGAACCTAAAAATTCCTGAAGGGCTACAAACGGTTCAATATAGAATCATTGCAAAAGCAGGTGATTATTCAGATGGTGAACAAAACATGTTACCGGTACTATCCAACAGAACCCTAGTTACCGAAACTTTACCTATGTGGGTTCGTAGTAACCAAACGAAAACCTTTACCCTTGACAAATTGAAAAACACGTCTTCAGCAACTTTAGATCATCATAAGTTAACTTTAGAAATGACGTCTAATCCTGCTTGGTACGCAGTACAAGCGCTACCGTATTTAATGGAGTATCCGTATGATTGCAACGAGCAGACCTTCTCTAGATATTATGCGAATACATTGGCAAGCCACATTGCCAACAGCAACCCTAGAATTCGTGAAGTATTCGATCAATGGGTAAATTCAGATGCATTATTGAGCAACCTAGAGAAAAATCAAGTATTGAAATCGCTTTTAATTCAAGAAACCCCATGGCTCAGAGATGCACAATCTGAAACCGAACAAAAGAAAAGAATAGGGTTGTTGTTCAATTTGAACAAAATGAAAAATGAGCAACAATCAGCATTGAACAAACTTGTAGAGAATCAGAATTCTAACGGAGCTTGGTCATGGTTCCAAGGCGGTCCGGACAACAGGTATATTACTCAGCATATTGTCACAGGTATGGGGCATTTGAACAAATTGACAGACTCAGAAGCCAACGACACCAATGATTTGTCAATTTTATTCAATTCCAAATCAGAAATGATTGAAAAAGCTATTGAATATCTTGATGACGAGTTCGTAGCTGAATACGAACAAATGAAGAAATATACCTCCAGTATTGATGATGACCATTTAAGTACCCACCAAGTACATTATTTATATATGCGTAGTTTTTTCCCTGAAATAGAAACTTCTAAAAAGGTGCAGGAAATTACAGCTTACTATACAAAACAAGCACAGCAATATTGGACTTCTAGAGGGTTATACGCTCAAGGCATGTTAGCATTGACCTTACATCGTATGAACGATACCTATACAGCTAATAAAATAATACGTGCTTTAGAAGAAAACAGTATAACCAATGATGAGTTGGGTATGTATTGGAAAAGTAACACCAGTTCTTGGTTTTGGTACCAAGCACCTATTGAGACCCAATCATTACTCATAGAAGCATTTTCAGAAATTAAACCAACAGATGTTGAAACCATTGACAATCTAAAAATTTGGCTATTAAAAAATAAGCAAACCAATCAATGGAGTACCACCAAAGCTACTACCGAAGCTGTTTATGCTTTATTATTACAAGGCAGCGATTGGTTATCCGTAACCGATGCCGTAGCTGTAATTATTGGCGGAGAAAAACTAAAGCCTACCACTTTGGAAGATGTCAAAGTAGAAGCTGGCACAGGGTATTTTAAAACCACGTGGAACGGTAATGAAGTTGCACCAAAAATGGGCGAGGTCCAAATAACTAAAAAAGGAAATGGTATTGCTTGGGGCGCATTGTTCTGGCAGTACTTTGAAGATTTAGATCAAATAACAAGCGCAAAAACACCGTTGCAATTGAAGAAAAAAATCTTTTTGAAAAAGAATACCAATTCTGGAGAAGTACTCTCTGAAATTACCGATAAAACCTCATTACAGGTGGGCGATTTGGTACGTATACGTATTGAACTAAAATCTGACAGAGACATGGAATTTATTCACATGAAAGATATGAGGGCAGCAGGTTTTGAACCGGTGAACGTAATATCTAGATACAAATGGCAAGATGGGCTGGGTTATTACGAAAGCACCAAAGATGCCAGCACCAACTTCTTTTTTGACTATTTACCTAAAGGGGTTTATGTATTTGAGTATGATGTAAGGGTCAACAATGCAGGTAACTTCAGTAATGGCATAACCACCATAGAAAGTATGTATGCACCAGAGTTTAGCAGTCATAGTGAAGGTGTTCGGGTATCTGTTGAAGATTAACCTCATTACGAACATAGTGAAGTAATCTGCTTGTTGGCTGACTAAAACTTATTCGTGACCATTAACAGACAGATTGCTTCGTCGCGAAAAACTCCTCGCAATGACGTATTGAAAAAAAAGGGCGCTACTATGTAGCGCCCTTTTATATTATAATAATTAATAAGTTACCAAATACTTACTCTTTTCTCTGGAGCTAAGTACATGTCATCACCTTCTTTGATATCAAAAGCATCGTAAAATGCCTGAATGTTCAACAATGGTTGAGTAGCTCTAACCAAACCTGGAGAGTGTGGATCCGTTTTGATCTGCGTTCTTAACGCTTCATCTCTACTCTTAGTTCTCCAAACCGTAGCCCATGACATAAAGAAACGCTGCTCTGCCGTAAAACCATCAATATCTTCAGGACGCCCATTTTCAGCGTAGTATTTCTGTAAACCATCATAAGCACCTAACAAACCACCTAAATCTCCAATGTTCTCACCTAAGGTAAACTTACCGTTTACATATACATCTGGTAAAACCATAACACTGTCATACTGCACCGCCAAAGCATCGGCTCTTTCTGTAAAAGCTGCCAAATCAGCTTCTGTCCACCAATTCTTAAGATTTCCATCGGCATCAAAACGAGAGCCGCTATCATCAAATGCATGAGAAATCTCATGCCCTATAACAGCGCCAATACCACCATAGTTTACGGCTTCATCTGCAGTATAGTTATAGAAAGGAGGCTGTAAAATTGCTGCAGGAAAAACAATCTCGTTATTCAGCGGATTAAAATATGCATTTACCGTCTGTGGAGACATTCCCCATTCCGTCTTATCCACTGGCTCACCAATTTCTGAGTAGTTCTTTAATTCTCCCCATTTATTAACAGCGGTCATATTCTCAAAATAAGACTTATCGGCAGAAACTTCCATTGTAGAATAATCTTCCCATTTATCTGGGTAAGCAATCTTAACAGTGAATTTATCTAACTTTTCTATAGCCTTTGTTTTTGTAGAATCGCTCATCCAATCTAAAACAGCAATACGCTCTTTGAAAGCATCGATCACGTTGGCTATCATTAACTCTGCCTTCGCTTTTGCTTCTGGCGGAAATTTAGCATCCACGTACAACTGACCCAAAGCTTCACCAACAGTACCATTTACGGTTGCCAATGCACGCTCATCTGCTGGGCGTTGTTCCTTAGCCCCTCTTAGGTATTTGCTATAAAATTCCCAATTGGCGGTTTCAATTTCAGTAGTCAGTTTACCGGCTGCGCTGTTGAACGTATCCCATCTAATCAATGTCTTAATATCTTCAATAGGTGTTGTTTTCAAAAACTTGTCCAAAGCTTCGGTATACCTCAACTGGGTTACCAAAAGGGTATCGAATTTTTTGGTGATTCCTAAATCGGAAATCATCTTTTTCATATCAATTGTCGACATCATCTCGTCAACTTCAGCAACAGTTCTTGGATTATTGTAGTTTCTAGCATCTCTACGCTCTACTTTATTTAAGCGAGGTTCTGCCAATTGTGTCTCCAATGCCAAAATCTTATCCGCTGCTTTATTAGCATCTGCTTCAGAGTCACCCAATTTCTGCAACATTTTAGAAACGTGTTTTTTGTACTCTTCACGAATTTCAATAGATTTTTCATCTTCCTCCAAATAGAAATCACGATCCGGCAACCCTAATCCATTAGCTCCTAAATAAACGGCATTCATGCTACTATTATTTAAATCTGCACCAGCGCCAATATTAAGGAAAGGAGAAGACACCGCGGCATTGGTGGCCAAAACGGTCTGTAA
Organism: Maribacter sp. 1_2014MBL_MicDiv; assembly: GCF_001865655.1. Taxonomy (NCBI): domain Bacteria; kingdom Pseudomonadati; phylum Bacteroidota; class Flavobacteriia; order Flavobacteriales; family Flavobacteriaceae; genus Maribacter; species Maribacter sp. 1_2014MBL_MicDiv. Next base: position 2,762,683 of record NZ_CP011318.1, on the reverse strand, counting down.
ATCTTTTAGATTTTTTATCGATTCAATTTCCTTAAAAGCAGGTTCCAAAGGAGAAATACCTGCCTTGTTTCTAGCTGCGGTATCCAACTTTGTATCAAAAATGGCCAAAGCCTTAGCTTGATCGGTATCTGCAGCGTAGTTACCACTCTCTTTAGCTGTAGCCAATATTTTCAACACATCGTCATCTGTAGATTTACGAAGTACACTGAAGCCTCCCCAACTTGTTCTATCATCAGGAATTTCAGTAAACTTCATCCAATTTCCGTTGACGTAATTATAGAAATCTGATTTAGGGTTTTGGGTAGTATCCATATTGGCAAGAACAATACCAGGGATTTTTTCTGCCTCGGCAGTTGGTTTAGCCTCTTCTTTACAAGAAGCCAATGCTACCAGACCGGCAGCAAATAAATAAACTTTTTTCATTTTGTGAGTTAGTTTTTAAACGTGTCGATGTATAAGACGTAAATTTTGAGTTTTGTTACAAAAACAACACGATTTTATTTTTACATATAAAAAAATAACTACCAATTCACAACATTAATATTTGATTTCTAGCAATTTATCTATAAAAAAAGAATTGAAAAATACGAGAAAAATCTTCTAAACTCACTGAAAACACCACTTTACTCATTATGAGTTTTATAAGAATACCCCTAAACCTACTTTAGAACTATAATTAAAACAACCGCATTATGAAAAGCACATTAACAATTTCAGTAAAAGAACCCTGCAAAGAAAAATTTAGTAATTTTAGTACAACTGAAAAAGGAGGATTTTGCCAAAGCTGTGAAAAAGAAGTTATAGACTTCACCAAGTATTCAGATAAAGAACTTGTACGTTACCTAGGCACTACAAAAAAGAAAACTTGTGGAATGTTCAAAGCTTCTCAACTGAAAACCTATGAAACCAATTCTTTACACGTTATGAACAGTACAATGATACATAAAGGCATAGCTATGATGGGTTTTTCATTATTAGCTCTTTGCGCAACAAAAGTTAAAGGTCAAGAATCTGTGGGTATTCAGTCCCTAACAGAAGTGGTTTCCACACATATAATGGGCGATATTTCATACGTTGAGACAATACAGGAAAAACATACAGTGACAGGTACCATAGTAGATGAAGCCAATGAGCCGTTACCGGGTGTAAATGTTGTTCTAAAAGGTACAGCAATTGGTACACAAACAGATTTTGATGGTAATTTTGAATTTCCCCAACAACTGGTAGAGAATGATGTATTGGTCTTTAGTTTTATTGGTTACGAAACCAAAACTTATAAAATAAAGGCTAATGAAAACGCTAATATTAATCTGAACATTTCTTTTGACACTTATGATGTTGAACTAATGGGCGAAGTGGTTATAGGCGGTGCATATTCCAGCAAAAGAAATATTTTTCAGAAAATTGGAGATATTTTCAGAAAATGAGAATTAGCCAATTGCTATTCATATTGTTATGCACTATAACGTGCATTGCCCAACGATCAGATTTTCAGGAAATCGATTTTACTAAAGCCGATAGTATTGCGTTGAAATACAAAGGTGCAAGTCTAAAAAACATACCTGTACTTACCCACAATCTAACCTCTTCTTTACAAACCGATGTAGAAAAGATCAGGGCAATCTATACGTGGATAGGAACCAATATTGAAAATGATTATTCTTCATACCTAAAAATAAGCCACAAAAGAAAAAGGCTTGCTAAAGACAGGCAAGCCTTTCTAGATTGGAACACTGGCATTACACCAAAAATATTCAAAGCCTTATTGGAATATAAAAAAACTGCCTGTACAGGTTACGCTTATTTGGTTAAGGAAATGACGAACCTGGCAGGATTTGAATGTGATATTATTGATGGCTACGGACGAACTCCCACCTTACTTTTAGAAGAAGATAGCGCCCCTAATCATTCATGGAATAGGATAAAAGTGAATAATAAATGGTATTGGTGCGATGCAACTTGGTCAGCAGGGGAAACTATTATTCTTAACGGTGAACCTATGTTTAACCCAGATTACTTTGATGGATATTTTTTTGCGGAACCAGAATTATTCTCTAAAAACCATTTCCCATAAATACAGCTAAGCAAAACACTATAAATACCACAACGTTCAAATCATTTATAAATGCACCAGTTGTGTATAAAGAAGCTTTTATAGAGCCAATAATTTCAATTGCACCAAAGAACATGCGTAACCAAATTACCAAGGGAACCAGTGTATCGTTCAAATTGAAAGTCCCGGACGATTTCAATGAAAATATACATCTTCTGTTAAATAAAGGAGGAGGTCAAAAAGTTATAAAACCCACCATTACCAAAGAGGAGCGCGAAATCATTTTACAACATACGTTTGATAAAAAAGGAAGCTATGATGTACATATATCTACCAAAGACTATCTTGTAGCAACCTATGTAATCAAAGTAAAATAAAGCACTTTAAGGCAAGCCCATGAGGCATTCAAAGAAAACAAACTTTTAAATTTGAGGCAAGCCTCGGGGTATTATACCCTTTGGCGGCGCCAATAAAATTACTCCGGTGGATACTTACTAAATATCTTATCTACTACCGCTTGTAGTTTTTCTGATTTTTCTTGAGGTGAATCCCCTTCACGAAACAGACTTTCACTTATTGCCTGCCAAATAAGAATATCCTTGTTCGCATCAACAAAATCAATTTGCAGTTCGCGGGTAAGTTTAGGTCCACCTACAGGTATGCCTATGGAAACACCACCACCTACTCTACCGCCTCCGCCGCCAAGGCCTACATCAACGTTGTTCCCAGATTGAGATCTAAAAACACTACTTTTAATATTGATAAAAACATCTGGCTCTTCCGCAAACATGTAACCTTTTTCACCGAGGGTGGCATCTAGGGCATCCATGAGTCTTTTTTCGTCCAATTCGCTTAAGCCGGTTTCCATATCACCAAAATAGTTATAAGTAGAATAGGAAGAAAAATCGGTTTGGCTATCATAATCATAATTAACCCTTGCCACACCGCAAGAAGTCAAAACAACCAATAAAGCACCAATTAAAATTGTTCTCATAACAAGGTATTTTCTTAAAATTAAAGAAATTAAAAGATTATTATGTGATTTCACACATGTATTCGATTAAATGTGCTTTCTAAAAATATAACCGTTCTAGTACTATATTCCAAAACCGCTATTCGTCTTCCTTTTTATCTACAGATTTAGTTAAGGCTGAAGAAATAATTCCCGTTGGAATAGCTACGATACCTAGACCGATCATAAGAATAAAAAATGTAAATACCTTACCTCCAACTGTAACAGGGTAAACATCTCCATATCCCACGGTTGTAAGAGTTATAATTGCCCACCAAAGACTGTCAAAAATTGAGGAAAAATTTTCTGGTTGCACTTCATTTTCAAAATAGTAAATACCAACAGCAGAAAAATAAATCAAAATCAACGTAACTATTAGGAAAAGCAATATTTCTTCTTTTGCCAATGCTATAGCTTTTGTAAAGTGTTTGATAGCTCTATTGTATCGCATCAACTTTAAAATACGGAATAATCTTAAAAACCTAAGTGCTCTTAACGATCTTAAATCAATACCCAACGCTAAATAAAACGGGAGTATGGCCAAAAAATCAATAACGCCATAAAAACTGAATACAAAGTTTAATTTATGATCGGCCACATAAATTCTCAGTAAATATTCTATTGAAAAGATTATTACACAAAAAACTTCTATTGCTCTTAACACTTTCCGGGTAGTTACATCTAAATCCGGAATGGTTTCATAAGAAAAAGAGATAATGGAAATAAAAATCAAAGCCTGAATAAAATAGGCAAACACCCTACTTTTTCTAATATCATTAATTTCAACAATATTTTTGAGATACTGTTTCATCAATAATTATTCTGCGTTAAGCATAGCCCAAAGTTTATCTTTTAATTCTACTATACCCATTTGGGCAACTGAAGATATGAACATAAAAGGTGTATCGCCAAACTCGGTATTGAGCTCTGCCTTCATTTCGCTCATTAATTCATCGTCCAACATATCACTTTTAGAAATACAGATAAGTCGTTCCTTATCTAACAATTCCGGATTATAGCGGCGCAATTCATCCAACAAAATTTCATATTCCTTACTGATATCTTTACTGTCTGCAGGAATTAAAAACAATAAATTAGCATTACGTTCTATATGTCTTAAAAAATAATGGCCCAAACCTTTACCTTCTGCGGCACCTTCAATAATACCAGGAATATCTGCCATTACAAAACTTTTGAAATCACGGTACTCCACAATCCCCAAGTTTGGTTTTAAGGTGGTAAACTCATAGTCCGCAATTTTTGGTTTTGCAGAGGTAATTACAGATAATAAAGTTGATTTCCCCGCATTTGGAAAACCTACCAAACCAACATCTGCCAATACCTTAAGCTCAAGTAAAAACTCGCCTTCTAAACCATCTACACCTGGCTGTGCATATCTTGGTGTTTGGTTGGTGGCCGTTCTAAAATGCCAGTTACCTCTACCGCCCATACCACCTTCCAAAAGTATTTTTTCTTCGCCATGTTCCGTAATCTCAAAAAGGATTTCTTTGGTTTCAAAATCCTTTATTACAGTACCTAATGGCACATCTAAATAAACATCTTCCCCATCTGCACCGGTACTTCTGCTCTTACTACCATGTGCCCCATGACCTGCCTTAAAATGCTTTTTGTATTTAAAGTTCACCAATGTCCAAAGGTTTTCATTACCGCGAACAATAATGTGACCTCCACGACCACCATCACCACCATCCGGACCACCTTTGGTAATAAATTTTTCACGGTGCAAATGCACAGATCCCTTGCCTCCTTTACCAGAAGCCAAACTTACCTTAACATAGTCTACAAAATTACCTTCGGTCATTAGTATCTTTTCAGTTCAAAATCCTTGCCGATTACATTAAGACAAGGTTCTTATTATTTTATATCCTCTATCACTTTGGTTAAACGTTCGGTAATTTCTGCAATTGTACCTATTCCGTTTACACTATGAAATTTACCCTGCGCTTCATAGAACTCCTTTACAGGTGTGGTTTTTTCGTTGTATTCGTCAAAACGATTTCTAATCTTGGCAACATCTTGATCATCACTACGACCGCTTACTTTACCCCTTTCCAAAAGGCGCTCTATTAATATTTCATCATTTGCCTCTAAAGCAATAGTGGCGTTAATGCCCATATCTTTAGACTCTAAGAAATTATCAAGTGCTTCGGCCTGTGCAGCAGTTCTTGGGAAACCGTCAAAAATAAAACCATCGGCATCTGGGTTTTTCTCCACTTCGTCCTGTAGCATTTTAATAGTAACCTCATCTGGCACCAACTCACCTTTATCAATATATGATTTGGCCAAAGTACCTAACTCCGTTCCATTTTTAATATTGAATCTAAATACATCTCCAGTAGAGATGTGCTTTAAATTATATTTTTCCTTTAAGAATTGTGCTTGTGTGCCCTTGCCGGCTCCTGGCTTACCAAAGAGTACAAGATTGATCATATGTTTTTGGTTTAATTGGTATACTTCTTTTAAGTTTCTTCCTTGCTCGTTGTAATCTAGCCCATATCCTACAATAAAACTATCTGGTATGGCCAGTCCGAAATAATCTATGGCGTACTCCCCTTTGTAAACATCTGGTTTATAAAAAAGACTGGCGATTTTAAACTCTTTTACCTTCGTCTTCGAGAACAAATGCACAAGTTGCTGCAAGGTACGCCCGGTATCGATAATATCCTCTAAAATGATAACACTTCGTCCTTCAATATTATCGGGCACATCCAATAAGGTTTCCACTATGCCCGTTGAAGTTAAGCCTTGGTAGGAACTCAATCTTACAAAAGATACTTCACATGGATGCTCATAAGCCTTTAAAAGGTCAGAAACGAACATAAAAGACCCGTTTAGAACACCAACAAAAATAGGCACCTCATCTTTATAGTCTGCCGCTATTTGATCAGCCACAGATTTAACGGCCTGCAAAATTTCAGACTCGCTTAGAAAAGGTTTGAAAAACTTATCGTGAATTTGTATCAATTTTCATAGATTATCAAGGTTTGCAAAGATAAGGTATTGCCTTGTGTTTTTAATTAGAAAGGAATTGGTTTCTAAGATTTAACCGTATTTTTGTAACACTTAAGGCATTTTATTACTTGCCAAAAGCACAATTATATGAATTATTTTTCTTCAGATTTCAAATTAGGCATTTTAGGAGGTGGTCAACTTGGCAAAATGATGCTTTACGAAACCCGAAAATGGGATGTATTCACAAAAGTTTTAGACGCATCGGCAGATGCCCCAAGCAGAATGTCATGCAATAAATTTGTACAGGGCAGTCTTTTAGATTTTGATACGGTCTATAATTTTGGAAAAGATGTAAACATACTAACGATAGAAATTGAAAATGTAAATTTAGATGCCTTAGAAAAATTAGAAGATGAAGGTGTAAAGGTATACCCACAGCCTAAGGCTTTGCGTATTATTCAAAATAAAGCAAAACAAAAATTGTTTTATGTGGATAACAATATACCTACCGCAGATTTTCAGCGCTTTGCCTATTTGAGCGAAATTGAGGATAGTGTTGGGAACGGAGGATTAAAATTTCCTTTTGTTTGGAAAGTAGCTCAATTTGGATATGACGGACAAGGTGTTAAAGTAGTTAGAAGTTTAGCCGATTTAGAAGGATTACCTACCGGCGAATGTATTGCAGAAACCATGGTGCCGTTTAAAAACGAATTAGCCGTAATTGTTTCTAGAAATGCGGAAGGAGAAATAAAAACCTACCCTGTGGTAGAAATGGAGTTTCACCCAGAAGCCAACCAAGTGGAATATGTAATTTGCCCTGCACGTATTAATGATAAAGTTGCAGATAAGGCAAGGGCTTTAGCACTTAAAGTAGCCGACAAAATAGGCTTGACAGGATTACTTGCCGTTGAAATGTTCCAAACCGAAGATGATGAAATTTTGGTGAACGAAGTAGCCCCAAGACCTCACAATAGTGGACATTACAGTATTGAAGCAAGCTATACCAATCAATTTGAGCAGCACATAAGAAGCATTCTTGGTCTTCCATTAGGAAATACAGACAGTAAAGTAGCCGGGGTTATGGTAAACTTAGTAGGTGCCGAGGGCCACACGGGTAATGTCGTCTACAAAAATATAAACGAAATTTTAGCTATGGAAGGTGTTACCCCGCATATTTACGGAAAAGCACAAACAAGACCATTTCGTAAAATGGGTCATGTAACCATAGTTAACAGTGATCTCAATAAGGCAAGATCTATTGCCGAAAAAGTAAAGGAAACAATTCAAGTGATTTCAAAATAAATAACATGAGTAAAGTAGCCGTAGTAATGGGCAGCACAAGTGATATGCCCGTAATGCAAGATGCCATAGATATTTTAAAAGGTTTTGATATAGAGGTAGACGTAGACATTGTATCTGCCCACAGAACACCCGAAAAATTGTTCGATTTTAGTAAAAACGCACATACCAATGGCTATTCGGTAATTATTGCAGGTGCCGGTGGTGCTGCACATTTACCAGGTATGGTAGCATCAATGTCCCCGTTACCTGTTATAGGCGTACCTGTTAAAAGCAGCAATTCTATTGACGGTTGGGACTCTGTACTCTCTATACTTCAAATGCCAGGCGGTGTTCCAGTTGCTACCGTAGCATTGAACGGAGCAAAAAATGCAGGTATTCTAGCCGCCCAGATCATTGGTAGCTCAGACAAATGTGTATTGGACAAAATCATTCTTTACAAGGAAGGTTTAAAGCAGAAAGTAATAGATGGCGCTAAAGCTGTAAATGGCAATACTTAAAATATTAGGAATGCACTAGCATTGTTATTAATTAGCCAACATTTCACAAAGCAAAACATATGAACAAACCAACCATTGTTTGTATTTCTATAGCTATTTTATTAACGCTCATTCTCTTTATTTATAAACGTAGATTTCACACTAAATACTTAAAACTGTTATTTCGCTTTTTTAGTACATTTCTACTCTTATACTTACTTATTCAATTTTTAGTTTTTATTCGTTGGGAATATTTTGTTCCATCAAACACAACTAATGATATTGCTAGAAATTTTGCTTTTCTTACAGGAGCTGTTTTTTCATTTACGATATCATTCGTAATTTTATTAATTGATTTTCTCATCAAACTTCTGAGAAACAAAAAAACTTAACATACGGCAATGAATCCATTATTATCCCCATTTGACACCGCTCCATTTTCAAAAATAAAAAACGAGCATTTTAAGCCAGCATTTTTACAATCTATAGAAGATGCAAGAGCGGAAATAGATGCCATTACAGAAAATACAGATGCACCAACATTTGAAAACACCATTGAAGCCCTAGAATTTTCGGGTCAGCAATTGGATCGCATTTCAAGTGTATTTTTCAATTTGAATTCCGCAGAAACTAATGAAGAGATTCAAAAAATAGCTCAAGAAATTTCTCCGCTTTTATCTGAATTTGGCAATGACATTACTTTGAACGAAGCACTTTTTAAAAGAGTTAAAGCCGTGTACGACCAAAAGGATAATTTAGAACTTACTGTTGAGCAAAACACACTTTTAGATAAGAAATATAAAAGTTTCAGTAGAAACGGTGCTAACTTATCTGAAGATAAAAAGAAACGTTTACGTGAAATAGATGCCAAACTAGCGAAATTGAAATTGACATTTGGCGAAAATGTACTTGCCGAAACCAATAAGTATCAGTTACACCTGACAGATGAGTCTGATTTAGATGGTTTACCGGAAGGAGCAAAAGAAGCTGCTGCACAATTGGCAACTTCAAAAGGCAAAGAAGATGGTTGGTTGATTAGCTTGGATTACCCTAGTTATATTCCGTTTATGAAGTATGCCAAAAACCGCGCATTACGAAAAGAACTTTCATTGGCTTTTGGTAGTAAAGGTTTTCATAAAGATGAATTGGATAATCAAGAAAACGTGCTGGAAATAGCAAAACTACGCTTTGAAAGAGCCAATCTATTAGGCTATAAGACCCATGCCGATTTTGTACTGGAAGAACGTATGGCAGAGACGCCAGAAAAAGTACATTCCTTTTTAAATGAATTGTTAGAAAAAGCGAAGCCAGCCGCAGAACGTGAGTTTAAACAATTAGAGGATTTCGCCAAAAAACTAGACGGAATTGAACGACTTGAAAAATGGGACAGTAGTTATTATTCCGAAAAATTGAAACAAGAGCTTTTTAATTTAGACGACGAGAAACTAAAGCCATATTTTAAATTGGAAAATGTCATCAATGGCGTTTTCAAAGTAGCTGAAAACCTATTTGACCTTCAGTTTGAAGAGGTAAACGACATTGAAAAGTATCATGACGAGGTTAAAACCTTTAAAGTTTATGATGTCAACAAGAACTTCATTTCATTGTTCTATGCCGACTTCCACCCCAGAGCAGGAAAACGTGGTGGTGCTTGGATGACTTCATTTAAAAGCCAATGGAAGCGTAACGGAGAAAATGTGCGTCCGCATATATCCAACGTGTGCAATTTTACACCCTCAACAAAAAGCAAGCCTTCGTTACTGACTTTTAACGAGGTTACTACCTTATTCCATGAATTTGGACATGGCTTACACGGCATGTTGGCGAACACTACCTACCCTAGCCTATCAGGAACATCTGTATTTTGGGATTTCGTAGAATTACCTAGTCAGGTTTTAGAAAACTGGTGCTATGAAAAAGAAGCTTTAGAACTATTTGCCAAGCATTACGAAACTGGGGAAACCATACCGATGGTACTGGTTGAAAAAATAAAAGAATCCGCAACTTTCCAAGAAGGTATGCAGACGCTACGTCAGTTGAGTTTTGGGTTATTGGATATGTCATGGCACGGAATAAACCCAACAAGCATTACCAATGTAAAGGCTCATGAAGATGAAGCATTTAAAGATACCAGTCTATACCCAGACACCCCTGAGACTTGCATGAGCACAGCTTTCTCTCACATTTTTCAAGGAGGATATTCATCTGGTTACTATAGTTACAAATGGGCAGAAGTGTTAGATGCAGATGCATTTGCCTATTTTAAGGAAGAGGGAATTTTCAATAAAGAGGTTGCCACCAAGTTTAAAGACCATGTGCTTTCACAAGGAGGCACAGAAAATCCTATGGTGCTTTACAAAAGATTTAGAGGTGCTGGACCTAAAGTTGAGGCATTATTAGAACGTGCCGGCCTACTTACCAATTAACATACTGAAACACTTTATAACAGCTATTAAAATATATAATCAACATGTATTTTAATAGCTGTTCTTTTACCAACATGTGCATGTAGTAGGCTGGAAAACATGTACTTTAAATATATGTGCATTAAGGCGTGCAGCCTTCTAAAAAGACCTAATAATTATAAAAACATACTCTATTTCAAATATTTAAGCATAAATTGTAAGTATCAATACCAGAATTTACAACTACCGTTTATACCATAAGTCTTAGTCGGCCATTATTAAACACTTTTTGAAATGGAGAAAGAGAACACTCTTTTAGAAAAGAACCAACTATTTTCAGCAACCAAAAAAGTTGCTCAAATTGGTATATTTCAGTTAGACTTAACATCCAATTCCGTTTATTGGAACGATGATTTAAAAGAAATTCACCAAGCCCCTCTTAGCTTTTCTCCATCATTAGAGGAATTGTATGGCAATTGCACTAACGTTTTTCAAAAAGAACTCCTTTTCAATTTGCATAAAGAAGCTATTAATGAAGGCATGCCATTTGAAATATCTTATGTAATTCTAACAAAACAAGGGCAAAAACGCAATTTGCGTACTACTGTTCAACCTATTTTCAAAGCTGGGCGTTGCACTAATCTTCACGGAACCACGGTAGAGGTTTCTCAATTTGAAAGTTCAAATATTAAAACGGTTCAATATACAGAGCAATTAAATACCGCGGAAATTCTAGCAAATTCAGGATCGTGGAAATGGAACATTATCACAGATGAATTAATTTGGTCCGATAATTTCTATACTATTTTTGACCACAAAAGAGATACTCCAATATCATATGATGTCTATTTGAATTATGTTCACAAAGAAGACAGAAAAAAAATTTCCGCCAAGTTTGAAAGTGCATTAAAGAATAAAATATTTCCAGAATCTATATACCGTATTGAATTAGCAGATGGCACTATAAAGACCCTTAACTCTTCAGGGAAGGTCATAATTAATGAAAAAGGCGATGTTGTTTCTTTGATGGGCACCTGTCAAGATATTACAGAGCAGGTAGCTAAAGAACAAGAATTATCTGAAAAAAAACAACAATTAGAACTTTCTGAAAGCATTAATAAAGCAGGTTCATGGCTATTTACAATAGCGAATGGAGAATTTAAATGGTCAGACAATCTGTATACTATTTTCAACCTGGCTATAGGTGAAAAAATGAATTTTGAAAAATTAAAAAAATTCATCCATCCAGAAGACATAGGACTCATTAATGAAAAACTTGAAGAAATAATCAAGGAAAAGAAATCACACACTTTTACACATCGTATAATTCTCGATAATAATACTATTAAAATTGTCAAAGTAGTTTCTGATGCCTTAACTAATGATAGCGGAGAAGTTGTTGAGCTAATAGGAACCACACAAGATATAACCAAGAGATTAGATGTTGAAAAAGAATTAAAGGAAAAAAATCAGCTGTTAGATTTTGCCGAGAATTTGACAACTATGGGTTATTGGAAATACAAACCGGAAACGGATGATGTGTTTTGGTCAGACAACTTATACACCATATTTGATATTTCAAAAGAGAAAAAGATAACTTTTGATACTTATTTTGATAAAATTCATCCAGCGGACAAAGACATTATAAAAACAAAAATAGACCAATCTATTAGCGAACATAAGTTCCACGATTATACCCATAGAATTATTACGGACAATAACATCATTAAGACCGTTCAAATCTTAGGCAAAGCCACTTATAATGCACAAGATGGTTTACAAGAGCTTTTAGGCGCCTGCTTAGACATTACAGAAAACCAATCCAAAGAATTGGAACTTGCTCAAAAAAACCATCAGCTGAACAGTGCTGAAAAAATGGCCAAAATCGGTTATTGGCATTGGAATACCGCCTCTAATGAAGTGTATTGGTCAGATAATTTACATGCTATATATGATCACGATAAAAACAAACCCCTAAATTTTGAAACCTATATAAGTTATATACATAAAGATGACCGGGAAGCTATATCCACAAAACTTTCCAATGCAATGGTTGCCGGTGATTTTCCAAATTCCACTTATAAAATTCAGTTAATTGATGGCTCAATAAAAACGATAAAATCCATTGGCAAAATAGTTAGAAACCAAAATGGGGAAGTTCTTGAAATGTCAGGAACATGCCAAGATATTACAGAAACCATACGAAAAGAAACTGAGCTAATTCATAAAAACCAACAATTAAGCTTAGCTGAACAAATGGCAAATTTAGGGTCTTGGCAATGGCTACCCGAAAAAAATATTTTTAAATGGTCCGATAATCATTATAGAATATATGGCTATGAACCAGGAGAACATATTGATTTAGAAAAGTCATTGGCAAAGATTTATCCGCCAGATTTAGAAAAAGTCAAACAAGTTTCAGCTGAAATATTAAAAGGAATAGAGCACCATCATTTAACCTATCGCATTCAATTAGACAGAGACACCATTAAGGTATTAGAGGTTAGAGGAGTAACTAGAACAAATGAAAATGGTGACTTAGAAATTACTGGAACAACTCAAGATATTACCCGCCGAGTAAAAGCCGAGCAAGAAATCAACGAAAAAAACCGTTTACTTTCTGTATCTGAAGGAATGGCAATGATGGGATCCTGGAAATGGAATCCAGGCACTGGGGTCTCAACTTGGTCAGATAATCTTTACCAGATCTATGGTATAGATTTACACACTCCAATTACAATTGAATTATTTTTATCTAGAGTACACCCTAATGATGTGGATAAAGTTAATAATCACATTGCCAAAATTCTAGAAACACGCAAAAGTGAAAAAATATTAACCTTTCGTATTATAAAAGGTGTTAACTCAATTCGATCTTTAGAATTAATCGCTGAAGTCATAGAAGATAAACATGGAAATATTTTAGAATTAATTGGATCCACACAAGAGGTAACCGACAAGGTTAAAGCCCGTAAAGAGATTAAAGAAAAGAATCAACTTCTATCCTATGCTGAAGAAATTTCCAACATGGGATCTTGGCATTGGGACTTAGATCGGGATATTTTAAAATGGTCAGACAATCTGTATAAAATTTACGGTTTAGAAGTAAACACTATCATTAACATAGAAAAGTTTTACTCGCAAATACACCCAGACGATATAGCCCAAGTTAAAGCATTAATAACAAAATCTATCAATGGTGACGAGAATATTAAATTATTATCATTTCGTATTATTTTAGACGATGGCACAATTCGCTCCATTGAATCACGAGCCGAAACTAAAAAAAATCATTTAGGAAAGGTCGTTGAACTGGTAGGCACAGCCCAGGACATCACTGAAAAGCTAAAAATTGAAAAAGACATATTGGAAAAAAACCATATGTTAAATTTTGCAGAAGAGCTGGCAATGATCGGGTATTGGCAATTAAACGTCGCCAATGACTCTTTTATATGGTCCAATAATATGTATAGAATTTTTGGTTTTGAAATAGGCATAGATGTTAATTTTGATTTAATTCTATCGCATATTCATCCAGATGATAAACAGATATTAATTCATAAAAAGGAAAACACCATCTCGACCAATTCCCTAGAAAAATTCACCCAAAGAATTTTGCATCAAGATGGCAAAATTCGATTCAGTGAAATAATAGGCAAAGTAATTAAAGATTCATACGGTAAAGCCATAAAAGTTATTGGATCGTGTAGAGATATTACAGATGAAATTTTAGCACAAAAAAAGATCTTAGAAACTAATAAAAACCTAGAGGAATCTACTGTAAAACTTACTGCACAAAACAAACAGTTAGCAGAGTTCAATCAAATTACATCACACAACTTGCGTGCTCCAGTAAGTAATTTAAATGCTTTACTGAAGCTTTATACCAAAACGCAAAGTGAAGGTAAAAAAATCGAAATATTTGAAAAATTTGAAATTGTAATAGAACGCCTTACCGAAACCTTAAACGCTCTAGTAGAAACCATTACCATAAAAAAGAATGGTGTTGAAATCATGCCTAAATTAGAATTTGAACAAGTATTGCTCAAAACAAAACAAACACTAGTAGCAAATTTATTAGAAACTAAGGCTAAAATAACTTATGATTTCTCTAAAGCTAAAAACGTAGATTACAACCCTATTTATTTAGAAAGTATATTCTTAAATTTAATAAGCAATGCCATAAAGTACAGATCACCTGATAGAGTTCCGCAGATTTTTATCACCTCAAAAAAGGATAATAATAGAACTGTATTAGAGTTTAAAGATAATGGCTTAGGTATAGATTTAAAAAATCATGGTAATAAGTTATTTGGACTTAACCAGGTTTTTCATAAGCACCCAGAATCAAAAGGAATAGGACTATTTATAACTAAAGCACAAGTATTGGCCATGGGAGGATCAATAACCGCAGAAAGTGACGTTAAGATAGGTTCAACTTTTATTATAACACTAAATTAAAAACGAAATGAAAAATAATATAAATGTATGTATTATAGATGATGATGATGTTTTTCAATACACCATTTTACACACCTTGCAAGTACATAAATCTGTTAACCATATTATTCCTTTCACAGATGGTGCAGAGGCAATGACATTTTTAAAAGCCAACATCAATAATGACCAAGAGTTACCAGACGTCATATTTTTAGATATAAATATGCCCGTAATGGATGGTTACGGGTTCATGCAGCAATACGAAAATCTAATTCCCAACCTAGCCAAAAAAATAACGGTATATATATTATCATCATCCGTAGACCTTGTTGACTTTGACAAGACTAAGAAGATCAACCAGGTAACAGATTATATAGTTAAACCAATTAGAGATAACCAATTGACCAGAATTCTTGCTGAACTTTAAATCTCAATAATTATGCTGACACTATAAAAAGACTCAGTCCTTACTGGAATAAGCATCATATCCACCCTGTAGGTCTACAACATTATTAAAGCCCAATTCTACCAATCTTGCTTGAGATTTTAAACTTCTACCTCCCTTTTTACAAAAGACATAAACTTTTTTAGTCTTATCAAGTTTTGTCACTTTTTCGTCAAAATCATTAGAAAGCCAGTTGATATTGATTGAACCATGTATACTACCTTCTTTATATTCTTGTGGCGTTCTAACATCTAACAGTATTTCCTTAGCGCTATCAAATCCATTAAACTTCGATATTGGTTGCGACTCTATTTGTGCTAAAACACAATGACTACTGACAATTAGAACAAATAATAGTATATTTCTCATGATTAAAGTGTTTGTTACCAAAAGTAAACATTATACCTAAAATTATTTTACTTTTGAAATGCAGAAAAAAAATGGAAATACAAAACCTCAATCCAGACAAGTGGGTAGATCTCTATGCAGATTACCTTTTTAATTACGCCGTAACTAGGGTAAGCGATGCTGAAATTGCAAAAGATCTTGTTCAAGACACTTTTATTGCCGGATTAAAATCTGCTAAAAACTTTAAAGGTGATGCTGCTGAACGCACATGGTTGATCGCCATATTAAAGCGTAAAGTTATTGACCACTACCGAAAAGCAAATTCAAAAAAAGGAAAGGCCGAGGTACGTATGAGCTACAGCTCACAAACCGATGCCGAAGGAGATTGGATCGAAGAGCGCATAGCCGATCCCAATAGTAATTTTGAAAATGACCTACTTGAAAATGAAGAACTAGGTCTTGCTATTCAAAATTGCATTTCCAAATTACCTAAAAAACAAGCCGAGGTTTTTACCATGAAAACTATTCAAGGTATGGAAACTGAAGATATTTGTAATGCTTTAGGAATTAATGCGTCTAACCTTTGGGTAATGATACATAGAGCTAGAACTAGCTTAATGGGTTGTTTAAATCAAAATTGGTTTTAATTATGATGATTTCGTGTGAAAAGGCTGCAAATATTTGCAATAAAGCCCAATATAAAGAAGCGACTTTTTGGGAAAAAATAAAGTTGAAGTTTCATTTACTTATGTGTAAAACCTGTGCAAAACACAGTAAAAACAATACAAAATTAACATCGCTCTGTAATCAAGCAAGGATAGCTGTTTTGTCTGATGAAGACAAGAAAAAAATGAAAGAAACCTTCAACAAAGCTAAATAACCAACCTCTCTACAAAAATAAATAACAGCCACCAGAATAAAGGTATTGCCTCTACCCAAAAAGAAGAGAAATATTTACCCTGCTCCTTTTTTGTCTTATAAATTACAAGAATTAGTATTGAACATACTAGAGTCATTGCCAACATTCGGTTTATGTCCAATTCCGTTTTTAAAAATGAAGCACCATAAAAGAGTGCAATCCATACATAACCTATAATTTTTGCTCCTTTAACGCCTACCCTCTGTGGTAAGGTCTTTAACAGCAAGCTATCATATTTTAAATCTCTTATTTCAAAAGGAATCAGAAGTATTAGCACAAACAGAAATCGCTGAACCGTTTCTACCTTTATATTCCACGAAATAGTATCAAGCATTGAAATAGCCGGCAGTATTACGGTTGTACCTGCCCAAACGGCAGCGACAATTAAAATCTTCAGTCCGCTTAAGCTTCTAAAGTTTTTATGTCTGGGCAGGACCGGAAGCGCATAAAGACCCGTAATTGCAGCTAACACCAGTAATCCTATAAAAACCCTTTCAGAAAGAAACAACAATTGATAGCCAGCAACAAGCAAACACCCAAGACTAAAAAATTGAATGTTTTTTTGATAGGTATTGGTAACTAGAAAATACTTTTCTGCCTCTACCCCAAATTTTACAAAATTATAGCACGCTATTGACCCAAAAAAGATAAAAAAATAAAGCTCTGGCGGTACGTTTATGTTTAAGGTCAATGCAGTAACATGAACTAAACTAAACACCCCTAAAGACACGTGAATACTAGCATCTAAGTAAAAATCAAAAATCTTTTTGATTATGGTCATTGAACAAAAATAGTTAAAGTGTTTATAACCCTTGGTTTTGGTTAAAAACTTTCACCATTAGACGTCCAACCAAGCACAAATTAAACACATAAAAGTGGTAATTTTGCACTTTATATAACAATCGTATCTATGAAGACTGACGTGTTTGCTCTACGCCATATCGGCATAAGGGAAGAAGACTTAAACAGTATGTTCAATACTGTAGGTGTTGAAAATTTGGAACAGCTTATTTTTGAGACCATACCTGATCATATTCGTTTAAAGGAGCCCTTAAAGCTTGACCCACCAATGAGCGAACATAAGTTTCTTGCGCATAGTGAGGCTTTGTCCAAGAAAAACAAGGTGTTTAGAACATACATCGGTTTAGGTTACCATGAAAGTTTAATACCGTCGGTGATCAAAAGAAACATTCTTGAAAACCCAGGCTGGTATACAGCCTATACTCCTTACCAAGCAGAAATTGCACAAGGCAGACTAGAAGCGCTTTTAAATTTCCAGACCATAGTTTCCGATTTAACGGGTATGGAACTGGCAAATGCCTCTTTACTGGATGAAAGCACCGCTGCAGCAGAAGCTATGACTATGCTTTTTGACGTTAGAAGTAGAGAGCAGAAAAAAAACGCAGTAGTAAAGTTCTTTGTTTCGGAAAAAATATTACCACAAACGTTGTCCCTACTAAAAACGCGTTCAATTCCACTAGGTATCGAATTAGTAATTGGCAAACATGATGAGTTTGATTTTAGTTCGGATTTTTACGGTGCATTGTTACAATACCCAGGGAAATATGGTCAAGTCTATGATTATTCCTCATTTGTATCCACAGCAAAGGAGAACGACATTAAGGTAGCTGTGGCTGCCGATATTATGAGCTTAGTTCTATTAACACCTCCAGGTGAATTTGGGGTAGATGTTGTAGTAGGTACCACCCAACGCTTTGGTATTCCTTTAGGTTATGGCGGACCTCACGCAGCATTCTTTGCCACGAAAGAAGAATTTAAAAGAAATATTCCCGGTAGAATAATCGGTGTCACCAAAGATACCGATGGCAAACCTGCGCTAAGAATGGCTTTGCAAACTAGGGAACAACACATAAAAAGAGATAAAGCCACATCAAATATATGCACCGCTCAAGTATTATTGGCGGTTATGGCAGGTATGTATGGCGTGTACCATGGTCCAAAAGGATTAAGATATATTGCATCTAAAATTCATGCTACCGCAGTTACTTTAACAGATGCTCTTGAAAATTTAGGCTTGTATCAAGTAAATACTGCTTATTTTGATACTATCACGGTTAAGGCAGATTCACAAAAAGTTCGCCCCATCGCAGAAGCCAATGAAGTTAATTTCTACTATGTGGATAACGACACTATTTCAATTGCGGTAAATGAAGCTACTTCACTAAAAGATCTTAACCAAATTATTTCAATTTTTGCCGAAGCTGTAGGTAAAAAGTCATCTGAGATCACAGAACTATTAAGTTCCACATCAATACCTGAAAATATTGAACGCAGCAGTTCATTCATGGAGAACAAGGTTTTTAATTCCTATCACTCAGAAACAGAATTAATGCGCTACATTAAAAAATTGGAGCGCAAAGACTTGGCCCTAAATCATAGTATGATTTCTTTGGGTAGTTGTACCATGAAGTTAAATGCGGCTAGTGAAATGCTACCGTTAAGTTCATCTAACTGGGGCAATATCCATCCATTTGTACCAGTAGACCAAGCAGAAGGGTACCAAACCATTTTACGTGAACTTGCCAAAGACCTATCTATAATAACAGGATTTGCAGATACTTCTTTACAACCAAATTCTGGCGCACAAGGTGAATATGCAGGATTAATGGTCATTAGAGCATACCACGAATCTAGAGGAGAAGCTGAAAGAAATATTTGTCTTATACCTTCATCTGCCCATGGTACCAATCCGGCATCGGCGGTTATGGCAGGCATGAAGGTCGTAGTTACAAAGACCGATGAAAAAGGCAATATAGATGTTGCCGATTTAGAAGAAAAAGCAAAATTACATTCAGATAAATTAGCCGCATTAATGGTTACTTATCCTTCTACTCATGGCGTTTTTGAGTCGTCTATAAAGCAGATTACTAAAATAATACATGACCATGGCGGCCAAGTCTATATGGATGGTGCAAATATGAACGCCCAAGTTGGGTTGACCAATCCTGCGACTATAGGCGCAGATGTTTGCCACTTAAACCTGCACAAAACGTTTGCTATTCCTCACGGCGGTGGCGGTCCTGGCGTAGGTCCTATTTGTGTTGCACCCCAGTTGGTTCCTTTTTTACCTAGCAACCCTGTTATAGAGACCGGAGGAAAAGATGCTATAACAGCTATTTCTGCTGCACCATGGGGCAGTTCCTTGGTATGCCTAATATCTTATGGATATATTAAGATGCTAGGGGAACAAGGCTTAACCCAATCCACAAAAATTGCCATTTTGAACGCCAATTATATCAAACATAAACTTGAAGGTAAGTTTGATGTGCTGTACACAGGCGAAAAAGGACGCGCAGCCCACGAAATGATTTTGGACTGTAGACCTTTCAAGAAAAACGGAATAGAAGTTACGGATATTGCCAAGCGACTTATGGATTATGGTTTTCATGCTCCAACAGTTTCTTTTCCTGTAGCTGGTACGGTTATGATAGAGCCTACCGAAAGTGAAAACCTAGCGGAGTTAGATAGATTTTGCGAAGCTATGGCATCCATTCGTGCAGAAATAGATGAATCTAGTGCTGGTGAGCCCAATAACGTGCTTAAGAATGCACCGCATACATTAGAAATGACAACAACAGATGAATGGAATTTTCCATATTCAAGACAAAAGGCATCTTTTCCATTACCTTATGTAGCCGAGAATAAATTTTGGCCATCTGTTAGAAGAGTTGATGATGCATATGGAGACCGTAATTTAATATGTACATGCGCTCCTATTGAAGCATATATGGAAACGGAATAACTCTCTAATCACCATATTTTAAAGCCTTTTCTAGATTTTGAAAAGGCTTTTTTAGTTGCATCATTTTGAAAAATAATGAACTGACCATCGTAAAATTTATTATGCATGCATATAATTTTTACGCCATTTCATTATATTTCAATTACAATTCAATAATTACAGATGAGCATATCAATTACGGGTACGGGTAGCTATATTCCCGAACTCAAAGTTTCCAATAAAGATTTTAATGACCACCATTTTTTAAACCTAGACGGCACAGCGTTCAAGCAAGATAACGAGGTCATTATTAAGAAATTTAAAGCCATTACCGGTATTGAAGAAAGAAGATATGCCCCAAAAGAGTATAACGCATCGGACCTTGCATTTTTTGCAGCAGAAAAAGCCATAAACAATGCACAGCTAGACAAAGAAACCCTAGACTATATTATTGTTGCGCATAATTTCGGTGACCTAAAGGAAGGCTATATACAAGGTGACACTTTACCTAGTTTGGCCACAAGGGTGAAACATAAATTAAAGATCAACAATCCCAAATGTGTGGCCTATGATCTGATCTTTGGTTGCCCAGGTTGGTTAGAAGGTATGATTCAAGCTAACGCTTTTATAAAAAGTGGTATAGCCAATAAATGTATGGTAATAGGTGCTGAAACGTTATCAAGAATAGTTGACGACTACGATCGGGACTCCATGATCTATGCAGATGGTGCAGGAGCCACCATAGTTGAAAGATCAGATGACGGAGGTGAAATTATCGCCCACGAATCTGCCACCTACGCCAATGATGAAGCCAATTTCCTTTTCTTTGGCGACACCTATAATAAAGAAGATGAAAAAAAGGCATACTATATTAAAATGTACGGTAGAAAAATCTATGAGTTTGCCGTTACCAACGTACCATCAGCAATGGCTTCATGCTTAGATAGTAGCGGTATAAAAATTGACGAAGTAAAAAAGATTTTTATTCACCAAGCCAACGAAAAAATGGATGAAGCCATAGTAAAACGCTTCTACAAAATATATGATAAAGAAATGCCGGAAGGCATTATGCCAATGAGTATATCCAAGCTTGGCAATAGCTCAGTGGCAACCATACCAACACTATTTGATATGGTTAAAGCAGGTAAATTAGAAAATCAGGAAATTAAAAAGGGAGATGTTGTTATCTTTGCTAGTGTTGGCGCCGGAATGAACGTCAATGCAATGGTATACAGAATTTAAACATGTACGAAAACAACTTTCCGAACAAACGCTATAAACATACTCTTCAGTTTTTACGAAAACATATTGACCCCTCTGAATCTATTCTGGATTTAGGGGTCGAAAATCCGTTTACTGAGATAATGCGCCAAGATGGTTACCACGTTACTAATACCAAAGGCGAAGATTTAGATTTCAATTTTGATGCCGTTACCAAAACAAATGCAGATGTTCTAACAGCTTTTGAAATTTTTGAACATCTTTTGGCCCCATTACACTTATTGAACAATACAACTTCCAAAAAATTAGTGGCCAGTATACCATTGAAACTATGGTTTTCACCAGCATACAGAAGCAAGACCGATAAATGGGACCGACATTACCACGAATTTGAAGATTGGCAATTTGATTGGCTTCTAGAAAAAGCAGGTTGGGAAATTCAAGATTCTATGAAGTGGACCAATCCTGTAAAGAAACTTGGTTTTAGACCATTTTTAAGGCTATTTACGCCAAGGTATTATATTGTGTACGCTACACGAAAATAAGGCACCTATAAACTATGGATTACTACGTGGTGATACCCATACATAATGAAGAGGATTTTCTACCGAAAACCTTAGACTCCGTTCTGGAGCAAACATTAGCACCCAAGAAAGTAATTCTTGTCAATGACAATTCTACTGATAATACTGAAAATATCATAAATGAATACACACATAAAAGTAGTGTTTTCAAAAAAATAAATTCACTATCATCAGCTCAGCATATGCCAGGAAGTAAGGTGGTAAATGCTTTCAACAAAGGTTTGGAACAGCTTGATGAAAATTACAACTTTATAGTAAAACTAGATGCCGATCTAATTTTGCCCTCCAATTATTTTGAAACCATCAGTAATCATTTCAAACTAAAGAAAAATTTAGGGATTTGTGGCGGATTCATTTATGAGCAAAAAAATAACGGAGAATGGGTTTTAAACCATCCTATGGACAAAGACCACATTAGAGGTGCCATAAAAGCATATTCCAAAGATTGTTTTAAGGCAATAGGAGGCTTAAAAAATGCCATGGGCTGGGATACCGTAGATGAACTATTAGCGCGATATAACGGCTTTACATTGCACACGGATGATGAACTCAAGGTAAAGCATTTAAGATCCACAGGAAAAGCCTATAACGCCAAAGCTAAAAGGTTACAGGGAAAAGCAATGTATAGTATGCGTTATGGAATTATAATCACAACTATTGCCTCTTTGAAAATGGCCTTGAAGAACAATTCCATTAAATCATTCTGGAATAATATGGCCGGCTACAAAAATGCCAGTAAAAACAACAATAATTATTTGGTCACAGAAGAAGAAGGTAAGTTTATCAGAAACCTACGCTGGACAAATATTAAAAGAAAAATAGGAGTATAAAAAAAGCCATCTAAATTAGATGGCTTTTTCTTTATTATCATGATTTCTATTTAGAAACCTAATTGTTTTTTAACATCTGGTAAAAGATCTTTACCTTTTGCAACGATCAAACCACCGCCTGCTTGTGCATCAATTACGTAGTCGAACCCTTGCGCTGCGGCAACTTTTTCAATAGCAGCTTTCGCTTTTTCTGAAATTGGAGCAAACAATTCTGCCTGCTTCTTTTGGAATTCTTGCTGAGCAGCTTGTTGCGCCTCACCAATATTCTTTTCATAGCCTTGTAACTCTACTGCTCTTTTATCATTCTCTTCCTTTGACTTAGAAGCTGCTTCATTTTGATATTGAGTAAATTTGTTACGCAATTCTGTCATTGAAGCTTGAATATCGGCATTATAAGTTTCTTGTAATTTCTTAAGCTCTGCTTCTGCAGCTTTCATTTCTGGCATTGCAGACAATAATTGAGTAACATCTATGTGAGCTACTTTACTTTGGGCATTTACAAAACTTGTCGTTGCTACGAACAACAATAAGGCTACCACAATTTGTTTTACTTGTTTCATGAGTGTAATTTTAATTCAATTTTGAGTGTTAATGTGCGGTCGTTAAACCTATTTAAATAGTACCGTTATCATCTTTTTCGGTATCGCTATTTTCTTCTTCTTTATTATCGTTTCTTTCCTTTAACTTTTCTTGTCTTTTAGCCTCGCGCTCCTCCAATAATTTCTTTCTTCTTTCCTCGTAGGCTTTTTTACGCTCTTCACGTAATTTCAATTGTTCCGCTTTGGCATCTGCTGCACTTTTCTCCCTAGTTTCAGCAGCTTGTGCCGCTTTATCTAAACGCTCTTGCAAAGCTTCACTAATTTCTTCCTCTTCTTCGCCCTCAAATTCATCTAATCTACTACGATCATTTGACTTTTTAGCAGGTTTGCTAATTTTTCTTGTTCTAGCAATACCCCTAAGCACTAAATCACTAATATCATGCCTTTTTTCGGAATACAACATTACAACATCCGCAGATTTATCAAAAATAAAATCATACTTTTTATTAGCTCCAATTTTCTGAACTTCATTGAACACTTGATCTTGTATAGGCTGAATCAACCTTCTTTTTTGCAACACCAAGTCCCCTTGAGGTCCAAAACGATCTTGTTGGTACTCGATCATTTCACGTTCCAAAATCTGAATTTCTTCTTCCCGTTCTTCTATAAGTTCAGGTGTTAATAGCACTTTCTCTGCCATTAAATCCTTTTTCATTTGCTCAACAATACTCTGCTTCTGCTCTACTTCAACTTTCCAACGTTGCACTTTAGTCTCTAACTGTTCTGTTGCCTCTCTGTACTCCTCTACATTTTGCAAGATGTACTCCATATCCACATAAGCCATTCTTACACCACGTTGGGCAAAACCCTGTATTGTCATACATATGACCGATACAACTAATAGAACTTTTCTTTTTGTACTCATTGTTAATCTCGTTTAATCCTATAGAAAATATCGTGCCAAAATTACTAAATCTTTTAAAATTAAAGGATTAGCAAAAAGCACAATGATAATAATTCAATGAAAATTAAAACTGTTGACCAATGATGAAGTGCGTTTGCCATCCGCTTGGCCCTTGCCCTGCAGAAGTTGGCACAAGATCTTCGTCAAATCCGTAACCAAAATCAATACCCAACAATCCAAATGCTGGCATAAAGATACGCAGCCCCACACCGGCCGATCGTTTTAATTCAAACGGATTAAACTCTTGAAAATTGTTGAAGGCATTACCACCTTCTAAAAATGCTAGTCCGTAAATGGATGCAGACGGCTTCAGAGTCAAAGGATATCTAAGTTCTAAAGAGAATTTATTATAGATCAAAGCACCATCGGGTGAAGTTGCCCCTTCAGAATAAGGTGTTATAGATTGATTGTCATAACCTCTTAATTGTACTACATCTCTACCATCTAATGTAAAGTTTCCTAAACCATCACCACCAACATAAAAACGTTCAAAAGGCACATCTCCTACAGCACTATTATAATTACCAAGGAAACCAAATTCAGCATTACTACGCAACACCAATTTATCTACCAAAGTAGTATACCAATCTCCTTTAAATTTAACTTTGTAGTATTCTAACCATCTAAATCTTTCCTGATCTAAATCTTCCAATTCTGCCTGTTCCGTACTAGTTCTACTTGCAGCAGGAATACTTTCTATTTCATTAGATCGATCTTGTAATGATCTATAATCTTTGTTACTAAACAACGACCATGGTGGTGTAAATTTGGCGGACATTTCAAATGTTGATCCGGACATAGGGAATATTCTACTTGGTCCTTGTGAGCTTCTAGAGATACCAAAAGTATACGCTAATGAATTTGCCTTACCATCACCAAAGTTGAATAGACCAATATTATAGTTCCTAAAATCATATAACTGGTAACTTAAGGAATGTGAAATGGTAAAGAAATCATCTGGCCATTGTACACGTTTTGCTAAACCAGCAGTAATACCCGTAATAGAAAATTGTTGATCCTTATCTATATCAATATCACCACTACTATCATAAGAGGCAGCAAATTGCTGTGTTCTAGACATACTAAGGTTAAAACGTACCGGCTTTTTACCACCCAACCATGGCTCGGCAAAGTTTAAGCTATAGACTCTATACGTTTGACTGGCCTGTAAACGTAGCGCAAATGTTTGACCATCACCCATAGGTACCGGCTTATATTTTTCTCCTTTGAATAAATTCTGAATAGAGAAATTACTAAAAGATAATCCTAAAGTACCAATGAAGCCACCGCCACCATAACCACCTTGTAGTTCTATTTGACTTGACCCGGATTCTACCAGACTCCAAGCTAAATCTACAGTACCCTCATTAGGATTGGCGTTCAATACATCTGGAGTAATTTGTTCAGCATCGAAAAAGCCCAACTGACCTAACTCACGAATACTTCTGATAATATCTGCCTTATTATACTTTTGACCTGGTCTTGTACGCAGTTCACGATAGATAACATGGTCATTTGTCTTATCATTACCAGAAACGGTTACATGGTTTAAAAACGTTTCTTTACCTTCTATAATTCTAATTTCAAAATCAATAGTATCATTAGCGGCAGAAATTTCTACAGGATTAATGGTCGAGAACAAATAACCATTATTTTGATACAAACTAGTGACATCATTAGGGTCCGGTTTAGAATTATCCGCTATTCTCTCACGCAATAAAACACCATTATAGGTATCTCCCTTTCTAATACCCAATACTTGATTCAATTGACGATCGGTATAAACGGTATTACCCACAAAATCAATATTACCAAAGTAGTACTTATCGCCTTCTTCCACTTTAATCTTTAAATCGATATTGTTTTCATCGACTTTAATAATAGAATCAGAGATTACCCTAGCATCGCGATATCCATTTTCAGCAAACTTATCAATCAAAAGACCAAGGTCCTCCTCATAATCTTCTTCAATATATTTCGATTTTTTCCAAAAACGACCTAATTTTTTCTGCTTTGTATTCTTTAACGCTTTACGTAATTTTTTATCGGATAATTGCTCATTACCCTCAAAACTAATACTACGAATCTTTACTTTATCACCTTTATTAACGTTTACCACCATATTCTGGGTAT
Organism: Maribacter sp. 1_2014MBL_MicDiv; assembly: GCF_001865655.1. Classification (NCBI taxonomy): domain Bacteria; kingdom Pseudomonadati; phylum Bacteroidota; class Flavobacteriia; order Flavobacteriales; family Flavobacteriaceae; genus Maribacter; species Maribacter sp. 1_2014MBL_MicDiv. Next base: position 2,736,297 of record NZ_CP011318.1, on the reverse strand, counting down.
TGGTATCCGTTGTATCCTTAGAAGTGGCTATAGTAACCTCGGCATTTAAATAACCTTGCTTCTTATACTTATTAGTAATATAGTTTTTTGAATTGGAAATTAAACTTTCAGTAATTTTCTTTCCTTTTTTTAGATCCGTATCCTTAATAAGACTTTCTACCTTACCTTTTTTAACACCATAAAACTTAACATTGGTCAAGGTAGGTCTTTCAATAATATTCAACTCTAAGAAAACAGTATTCTCCTCTATATTGGTAATGAAAATGTCAATTTCACTAAAAAGTTCTAGACCCCAAAGTTTTTTAATGACTTCACTAATTTGTTCTCCTGGCAACGTTATAGGCTGCCCTACTCTTAAACCTGTATAGGTTTTAACCGTTTGCTCGTTATAACTTTGAAGACCAGTTACATCTAACCCTCCTAAAATATAACTTTTGCCATCTTCATAGGATTGATCCTGTGCAGCTGCAATAAAGGTGGTTAAAAATAAAAGGGTGGTTAAAAATTGGTTCAAGGATATGAACCTAGTCATATCTTTAAGTGAGTTGTTCGCTAGTTTTTCCAAATCTTCGTTCTCTGTTCTGGTAGTTTTTGATGGCCTCCACTAAGTGATGCTCTCTAAAATCAGGCCAATATACATCAATAAAATATAACTCCGCATAAGCTATTTGCCATAATAAAAAATTACTGATCCGATGTTCTCCACTAGTACGGATAAGTAAGTCTACGTCAGGCAAATCATGCGTGTAAAGATGGCTATTTATAATGTCTTGGTCAATGTTTTCAACTGAAATTATATTATTTTTAACTTTGGTACTGATCTCTTTGACCATAGACTGTAGCTCTTCGCGAGCCCCGTAACTTAAGGCAAGGGTCAATGTCATCCCTGTATTTTGCTTAGTTTGCTCCATTACATCTACCAACTCCTTATAAGCTTTTGCAGGCAATGCATCTATGTTGCCAATAGTATTTAAACGTATGTTATTTTTGTTAAAAGTTTTAAGTTCTTTCTTTAAAGATGAGACCAAAAGGCGCATAAGTGTTTGCACTTCTATCTTTGGTCTGTTCCAATTTTCTGTTGAAAATGTATAAAGTGTAAGAAAATCTATTTTTAATTGAGCGCATTGTTCTACAACTATCCTAACGGTCTTCACCCCATGTTCATGACCAAACACCCTTAGTTTACCACGTTCTTTTGCCCATCTACCATTACCGTCCATAATAATAGCAAGGTGCTTTGGAACATTCAGCTTGTCAATTTCGTTACTATCGCTCATCTTTATATTTACTCAAAACAGTCCATACAAGGCTTTCTGCCAAAAGTATAGGTCAAGGTTAATCCAGAAAAAACATACCAGTCATCACTAAAAATATTTCCGAATTGGAATTCCTCAAAGTTAGAACCTTCTGGATTACTACCATCTAAATTATCGGTAAAGGTATACCTAGCCCCTATTTCGCCTCCAAAAATAAGAAACTGATTGATACGATACTTAAAACCAACGGTCATTGGCACCGCAAAACTACCTTCTTTCTGATTTATTTCTTGAAGAACCCCACCATTAAAATACTGGTAATCATATCTAAAGTAAGTAAGACCGGTATATAAATAAGGTGTAAATGCCGGACCCAGTTTGTGCAAATTATATTCAACAAAATTAAACTCTAGCCCAACCGACCCTTCTAAAATAGAATTATCTATGACATAACCTCTTTGCTGCCTTGCCGTGGAACTAGATTTATTGTCATCTGCAGTGAATTTACCGTACGTTAAGCTCCCTCTCCAAGCATATCTTTTACTGATATTCCATTTGAACAATCCGCCAAAAGCAATATCGGAAGGTAAAATATAATTTGTTCTACCTACATCACTTATAGTATTGGCTCCACCAGCAAAAATACCTACTTCATATGTCTGCGATCGCAAACCCGAAAATGAAAGTAAAAGGATCAATAACGTTATATAACGCATAAAATGGGTTTTATGATTATTGGCACTATAGGGCTCTAAAAAACGGGTACCATAATTTTTATGTTCTCAAAGGATAAACAGCAATTGAAAGTATTTATTGTTCTAAAGGAGATTCAATTTCGTCTATCTTCACCCCAAAGCAGCTTATTTCTTAAGGTCTTTAAAAAACTTTCTGAAGTATATTCTATCATTTTAATTGTAAAAGGAGCTTTGCTAATGGTTATCTCTTCACCATTCTCCAAAGAAGCTATTCTAGAGTCTAAGGACACCAAGTGGTTATCTTCCCTACCCGAAACCTTTAACCGAATTACCGTATCATCTGATATTACCAACGGTCTTGCATTTAAGTTATGGGGAGCAATTGGCGTTAACACCAATGATTTAGCAGTAGGCACAATGACAGGACCTCCGCAACTTAATGAATAACCTGTTGAACCTGTTGGTGTAGAAATTATTAAACCGTCTGCCCAATAAGAGGTAAGGTATTCATTATTTAAATAGGTCTCCACTGTAATCATAGAGGTAGTGTCTTTTCTGCTGACCGTAATTTCGTTCAAGGCAAAATTCAAATCCCCGAACTCAACATCCAACTTCTTGGTATTCAGTTGAACCAAACTACGTTCTACCACAGTATACGCCCCTTGCTTAAATTCTTGTACTACTTTACGAACATCTTCTTTCTTAAACGTTGACAAAAATCCCAGTCTACCTGTATTTACACCTACTATAGGTACACCTAAGTCTTTAACAAATGTTGTAGCTCTTAATATGGTACCGTCACCACCAAAACTCACGAACATATCAAAAGTGGCATCCAAACCTTTTTCCATAGTAAATATTGGAAATGTTTCAGATTCATCATGCAACTTATATAGTTCGTAAAAATCTTTCTCTATGGAAACTTCTGCAGATACTTTGTTCAACTCATCTAACAGTTCAATGAGATATTCAATAGCATTATCTTGATAGGTTTGACCGTATACCGCTACTTTCATATTATACATTAAGATATTTATCCAAGTAATCTGATCGTTTTTTCAAATCCTCAAGAAACTCATCATCACTATTACCAAATAAAATATGGTAATTATAACGCCTAAATGTCTGTACTACCTTATTATAGTTATTGGCAGTAATCTTTAAGGTCACCTGTACGATATCATTTTGGGTATCGGTAATAAATCCACCAATGAGTTTGGCATTATTACTCTCTACAATTTGTGCAATTTCACTAAAGGAATAATCCTTAATACCTGTAGCCACTACCAAAATACTACCTGGATCTGTAAAGAAAGGGGTATCAATAAACTCGGCAACAATATCGGTAAGGCAATAGTAACCTACCACCTCTTCTTTTTCGTTCAAAATAGGCAGTAAATTAGCCTCGTTACGGGCAAAAACCTCAAGAACATCAAGCCAATTGGTTTCCCTACGGGCAAAAAAACTTTGAAGCTCATACCTAAAGTCTTCTATTTTTGAGTCCGGCAATAAACCGTCCGCATCAATCTCGGAAAATAAACCTAAAAACCTTCCATCTTCCAATATAGCAATATGGGAATAGGTAGTGTCTTGAAAAAACTCCAATATTTTTTCAGAAGTATCCTTGATATCGAATACCGGTAAGTTCGTAATGATATGTTCTTCAATATGCATAAGCCTATTTATAACGCAAAATAACAATTAATAATATCAAAAGGCGTGCCTTATTTGTATTTTTGATGCTCTTAAAAGGTAAATAAGACACAATGACAAAACTTAGCGTTAACGTTAACAAAATTGCAACTCTTAGAAATGCCCGTGGCGGTAATGTTCCAAATTTACTCAAGGTAGCTACAGACATAGAAAGTTTTGGCGCCCAAGGTATAACCATACACCCAAGACCAGATGAACGGCATATTAGATATCAAGATGCCAGAGATCTAAAAAAAACGGTACAAACAGAATTCAACATAGAAGGCAACCCAATATCAAAATTTATTGATTTGGTAATAGAAGTAAAGCCAGAACAAGTGACGTTAGTACCGGACTCCGTTGATGCAATCACCTCTAATGCAGGTTGGGATACCATAAAACATAAAGAATTTTTAACCGATGTTATAAAAACGTTCAAATCTGCCGGAATCAGAACATCTATTTTCGTAGATCCGGACCCAAAGATGATAGAAGGAGCACAAGTTGTTGGTACCGACCGAATAGAACTTTACACGGAAAGCTATGCCGTTGATTATGAAAAAAGCAAGGAGAAGGCCATACTACCTTTTGTAGAAGCTGCAAAAAAAGCAAATGAACTAGGTTTGGGCATCAATGCAGGTCATGACCTAAGCTTGGACAATATTGAATATTTTGCAAAAAATATTCCTAACTTACTAGAGGTATCCATTGGCCATGCGCTAATTAGCGAAGCACTTTATTTAGGGCTGGACAATGTAGTAAACATGTATTTACAAAGATTAAAATGAAACAGATATTACATTCTGTAATTTTAGGCGAAGGCAAACCCCTATGTATTTTACACGGTTTCCTGGGCATGCTAGATAATTGGAAATCATTAGGAGCTCAGTATGCAGAAAATGGGTTCTGCGTACACCTAATAGACCAAAGAAATCACGGCAAAAGCTTTCATTCACCAGATTTCAACTATGACATTTTAGCCAACGATTTTTTAAATTATTTAGATGCGCATACAATTGAAACCACTGCTTTAATTGGACATTCAATGGGTGGTAAGACCGCCATGCAATTTGCATGCACCTATCCTGAGCGTATTAGCCAATTATTAATTGCCGATATAGCACCAAAATACTATCCTCCACATCATCAAGATATCATTAACGGTCTAAATGCCATTGACACTACTAATTTAAAATCCAGAAAAGATGCCGACGAACAATTAAAAAAGCATTTAGCAAACCCTGGTATTCGTCAGTTTTTATTAAAAAATCTTGATAGGGATGAAAATAAAAAACTACGTTTTAAATTTAATCTAGAGGTTTTAAGTGAAAAAATGGAAGATATTGGGGACAATATCAACAGTACGGATAGCTTTGACGGACCCACTTTATTTCTAAGAGGAGACAACTCTGAATATGTCACTAAAAATGATTTTGAAACCATACAAAGACACTTTCCAAAAGCTACTGTTGAAAGTATCGATAATGCTGGGCATTGGCTACATGCGGAAAACCCAGAACAGTTCTTTGAAAAATCAATGAACTTCTTTGACCAAGGCTAAACTTTTAACCCTATAAAATATACTCCTATGAAACTAATTTTGAGAATCCTTTTAAGTGCAATTGCCGTCATCATCTTAGCAAATGTATTACCTAATGTATCCGTAGATAGTTTTATGACCGCGGTCATAGTTGCCGTTGTACTCAGTATACTGAATTTACTGGTAAAACCTATATTGGTAATCCTAACATTACCGGTAACGGTAATAACTTTTGGTCTTTTTTTACTAATCATAAACGCTTTGATCATTCTTTTGGCAGATAACCTCATTGACGGTTTTGCTGTCGGAAACATTTGGTGGGCATTGATTTTTAGCCTCTTGCTATCATTTTTACAATCAATCTTTTTTTCGTTGTTAAAAGAAGACAAGTCATAGTTGCTTGTGATTTGAAATTCAATACTTTAAAAAATTGGTTGACTTTGCAAAATGTAGTATTTTTGCATCCCATTTTACACATGCAAATAGATATTAAGGAATGAATATTACGAAAGAGCAGATAGACGATTTAAATGCAGTAGTTAAAGTTGCTATCACAAAAGAAGATTACCAAGATAAGGTAGACACCATTTTAAAGGATTATAAGAAGCAAGCTAATATTCCTGGTTTTAGAAAAGGCCAAGTTCCTATGGGGCTTATAAAGAAGCAATATGGTAAAGCTGTATTGGTAGATGAGGTCAACAAATTATTACAAGACAATCTTAACAAATATCTTACAGAAGAAAAATTAGATGTTCTTGGTAACCCATTACCAAAACAACAAGACAATTTTGACTGGGACCAAGATGAATTGGCGTTTGAGTTTGAATTAGGGCTTGCACCTGATTTTGAGGTTTCCTTGAAGACCAAAAAAGCAATAACCCAATACAAAATTGTAGCTGACGATAAAATGGTCAACGAGCAAGTTGAGCGTATTCAAAAACAATACGGTAAACTAGTCAGTAAAGATGAGGTTAGCAAAAACGATGAAGTAAGTGGTACTTTTTTCAATGAAGCTGAAGAGATCGATAGCAAAACAATGATCGAAACGGACAAATTGAAAAGCAAAAAAGCTTTAGATGCTTTAAAAGGTAAAAAAGTAGGCGATGTTGTTACACTAAAAACCAAAGGTCTATTTAAAGAAGATCATATGCTATCTAGCGCTTTAGGTATTGACAAGCAAAAAGCCGAAGCATTGGATACCGAAGTTACCTTTACTATATCGGAAATTAACGAAAGAGAAGCTGCAGAATTGAACCAAGAGCTTTTCGATAAGCTTTTTGGTCCTGATAGCGTAAAATCTGAAAAGGAATTAAAAGAGCGTATTAAGGAAGATTCAGAAAAGCAATTTGAGCAACAGGCAGATCAAAAATTATTGAACGATGTTACTGAATACTTTATAGAAAACACCAAATTTGAACTACCTACAGGTTTCTTGACCAAGTGGATTCAAATGACCGGTGAAGAACCATTATCTAAAGAGCAAGCAGCTGAAGAGTATGCAAAATCAGAAAAAGGATTGCGTTACCAACTAATTGAAGGTAAAATAATTCGCGATAATGAGTTGCAAGTTCAGTTTGACGAATTGAAAGAATTCTCTAAAGGATTTATTCGTTCTCAAATGGCACAATTTGGTCAATTAGATCCAAAAGAAGAGGAGTTAGATTCTATAGCTGCCCGTGTTTTAGGTAACCAAGATGAAGTAAAAAGACTGTCTGAACAATTGATGAGTCAAAAATTATTGAATCTTTACAAAGAAAAGGCAAACCTTAAGACTAAGGAGGTTACCTATGAAAATTTCGTGAAAGAAGTTTACGGATAATTCCAAACAATAAATTAAGTATCTTTACGGTGCCGGAAATATAATTTTCGGCACCTTTTTTTACTCAAAAATATAGACATACAATTTATGGATTACGGAAAAGAATTCAAGAATTTCGCTATAAACGACCAAGGAATCAGCAGCACATATTACGATTCTATAATGAGCAGCATGTACCCAACGAACATGACGCCGAACATTATTGAAGAACGTTCTATGAATATTGTGGCAATGGACGTTTATTCGCGTTTAATGATGGACCGCATCATTTTTATGGGAACCGGTATCAATGATCAGGTTGCCAACATTATACAAGCACAATTATTGTTTTTGGCCAGTGTAGATGCCAAGAAGGATATTCAAATTTACATTAACTCACCTGGAGGCAGTGTGTATGCAGGTTTAGGTATTTATGATACCATGCAGTTTATCTCTCCAGATGTAGCAACAATATGTACAGGTATGGCAGCATCAATGGGTGCCGTATTATTATGTGCAGGAGAAAAAGGAAAACGTAGTGGTTTACAGCATTCACGTGTTATGATCCACCAACCTTTAGGTGGTGCACAAGGTCAAGCCAGTGATATTGAAATTACGGCTAGAGAAATCTTAAAATTAAAAGATGAGCTTTACCAGATCATTGCTGAACACTCTGGTACAGATATCGAAAAAGTACGTGAAGATAGTGATCGTGATTACTGGATGAAGGCAGATGAAGCTCTAAAATACGGTATGATAGATGAAATTTTGGTAAGGGAGAAGAAATAATTTCGACTAACTTATTCAAATTAATAGATGATTTTTAAACCAAAAACGATTTTAAATCGTTTAGGTATAGAATTGAGAAGATAGATAATGGCAAAGGAAAATTTAGAGTGTTCATTTTGCGGCAGAAAAAAACCAGAGACAAACTTGTTGATTGCTGGTCTTGACGCACATATTTGCGACCGTTGTATTGAGCAAGCACATGGTATTGTAGCAGAAGAATCAAAACAAACGAAGACCAACGATCTTTCTTCTGAACTTGTTTTAAAAAAACCACAAGAGATCAAAGAGTTTCTTGACACTTTCATAATTGGTCAAGAACGTACCAAAAAGGTAATGTCTGTTGCAGTTTACAATCATTACAAAAGATTATTACAACCTTCTTCAAAAGAAGATGATGTAGAGATACAAAAAAGTAATATTGTTATGGTTGGTCAGACCGGTACAGGTAAGACCTTAATGGCAAAGACTATTGCCAAATTACTAAATGTACCGTTAGCTATAGTTGATGCTACCGTATTAACCGAAGCTGGTTATGTTGGTGAAGATGTAGAAAGCATTTTGACCCGTCTTTTACAGGCAGCGGATTACAACCTAGAGAAAGCGGAAAGAGGTATTGTTTTTATAGATGAGATTGATAAAATTGCACGTAAAAGCGATAACCCTTCCATTACAAGAGATGTATCTGGTGAAGGTGTTCAACAAGGGTTATTAAAACTTTTAGAAGGCACAACGGTTAATGTTCCGCCTAAGGGAGGAAGAAAACACCCTGATCAAAAGTTCATTGAAGTCAATACCGAGAATATTCTATTCATTGCCGGTGGAGCTTTTGATGGCATAGAACGCGCCATTACCAAAAGGTTAAACATGCAAGCCGTTGGGTACAGCGCATCAAAATCCGACAGTACTTTAGATGATGACAATTTATTACAATATATCATCCCTAAAGATTTAAAGGATTTTGGACTTATTCCTGAAATAATTGGTAGACTACCGGTTCTTACACATATGAATCCGTTAGACAAGAAAACGTTAAGAGCAATTTTAACCGAGCCAAAAAATGCAATCATTAAACAGTATGAAAAACTGTTTGCTATGGATGATATTACTTTTAGTATTACCGACCAAGCATTGGACTACATTGTAGAAAAAGCTATTGAATATAAGCTTGGAGCTAGAGGCTTGCGTTCTTTATGCGAGGCTATTTTCACCGATGCGATGTTTGAAATGCCTAGTTCAGGTGAAACCAATTTTAAGGTAACAAAACCATATGCCGAAGAAATGTTATCTCATGATACCATTAAAAAATTAAAGGCCGTTTCATAATTACCAATGTATATAAACAAAAAAAGGCGAAGATTTTCATCTTCGCTTTTTTTATGCATTATATTCTTTTATAAGATAATTACACCACCTTTTTTTTAACCTGTGGCGCAATCTGTGTTACCTCTTGCAATAAGTCCATACAGACTTTTTTAATGATTTTCTCATCGGTATAAAGTGTATGCCCATAACCTGGCAATACTTCCATTTCAACACCTAGTTTATCACCCCATTCTTCGCTAGGTCTAAACTCGTCATTGGCACCGTATACCAACTGAAAAGGAATATTAGGCCTATCGTTCATTTTTCTGATTCTAGTTGGAGAAACACCATATAAAGATTTAACAGGCAAACCTTTTTTTGCAGCTTCCCAAACTATGGTAGCACCTGTACTAAAAGCTAAATAGTAGCAAGCCTCCGTTTCTTTCTTTAACAAATGAGACACAGCAGTGTCCGTACCACCTTCAATAAAGGCATTATGTACATTTTCTTCTGTTTGGATCAAAATATCCAAATTTGCCAATTGTTGGCTATCATAAAAAGTAATATCAAAATACTGTTGTAGATACCCTAAATAAGACGTAATCCACAATCCTTTTTTAGCGCCCCACATATCTGAAACGATCACTAATTTTTCTGCCATAATAATAGTATTTATAGTATTGGTTAAGTTTTGCTTCAGCAAGTTGTATTAATTATCCTACCAATCCCTATTTAATTGTCTACAGGTTAATATTATCGATGTAGTTCCTAATTTTAGGATTTATAAAAAATGAAACATCAGCGTTTAACTGAAAACAAAGTTTACATTAACATCAGCTAATTTAGAGCAAGTGTTGCCAAAAAATAAAATTTTGTTGTGATTGGACTAATATTTAGTGTGTATAGAGCAAATTACTTGTTCATGAGCAAAAGCTCATCTAAATAATCCCTTTTATTAGACAATCTGGGTATCTTATGCTGCCCGCCAAGTTTGTCATTTTTCTTCAACCAATCATAAAAAAGATTTTTTCTGGCTTCATGAATTATGGGAGCATTCAAAGTAATATTATGAAGTCTCTTTGCTTCATAATCAGAATTAAGAGATTTTAATGCATTATCAAAAATCTCAACAAACGCTTTAAAATTTTCAGGTAGTTTTCTAAATTCCATGATCCACTCATGTGCACCTTTTTCTTTATTGACCATAAAAACCGGTCCGGCAGTGTAGTCCATTATTTCTGCGCCGGTTTTTGCACATGCTATTTTTAAAGCTTCTTCGGCATTTTCAATTATAAGCTCTTCGCCAAATACATTAATATGATGTTTTGTTCTACCGGTAACTTTAATACGATACGGGCTTTTTGAAGTAAAACGTACCGTATCTCCTATTTTATATCGCCACAGACCAGAATTGGTCGTTATAACAATGGCATAGTTTTTACCAAGTTCAATATCCCATAACGGTATAGCTTCTTCATTTAATTCGCCATATATGTTCATAGGTATAAACTCATAAAAAATACCGTAATCTAACATCAGCAGTAAATCGTCTGCACCATTTCTATCCTGAATGGCAAAAAAACCTTCAGAGGCATTATAAATTTCGTAATATCTAAAATTGCTTTTAGGAAGTATCTTTTTGTATTGCTCTTTGTATGGGTTAAAATTTACACCACCGTGAAAATAAACCTCAAGATTTTCCCACACCTGAAATAAATTATCCTTACCTGTTTCCTCTAGCACTTTATTCATAAGCACTAACATCCATGATGGCACACCGGCCAAACTAGTTACGTTTTCATGAACACTTTCATGAATAATGGCCAAAAGCTTACTTTCCCAATCGCTCATTAACGACACCTTGTTACTAGGCGTACTGCTATACTCGGCCCATAAGGGCATGTTATCTATTAGTATGGCAGATAAATCCCCAAACAAAGAACCATTATCCTCGTATAACTCTTTACTACCACCTAAACGAAGGCTTTTACCAGTGAACAGTTGTGAATTTTCATTGTTATTTAAATAAAGACATAAAAGATCTTTACTGGATTTATAGTGACAATCTTCCAAAGCCTCTGCGCTCACCGGTATAAACTTACTTTTAGCATTGGTTGTTCCACTACTCTTGGCAAACAATTTAACTTTGGTTGGCCAAAATAAATTCTGTTCCCCTCTCCGGGTACGTTCAATTATAGGCTGAACTTCCTCGTAAGTAACAATAGGCAATCTTTCTTTAAATTGATTATAAGATTCAATAGATTCAAAATCATAGGTTCTACCCACCTCTGTATCTTCTGCAAATTCCAACAACTGCAACAAAACCTCTTCTTGGACTTCTTCGGGATATTTTAAAAAAAGTTCAATCTGGTGAAATCGCTTTTTAAGCAACCAAGAGGCAATAGAATTAAATAGGGTAATTGGCATTTATAGGTATCTTTGTCTTGCTAAAAGTAGCGTATCTAATTATCATTTTCAAATTGACAAATCAATAAGCTAAATAAACATGCAATACGAAGGAGTACTAAGAAAAATGCAGACCGAAATAGGAAGTCCAATTCAATATTATATGCTTTTTGAGTCCGATTTCCTAAACGTGAACCAAGTACTTGACAAATCGCTGAAAATAGAATTTATAAAACACCAATGCCTTAACTGCGGTAACGACAGACCTATATATAGACAAGGCTTTTGTAGAACATGTTTTTTTGAAATACCATCTGCAGGCGACTGGATCATGCGACCAGAGCTGAGCAAAGCCCATTTAGATCAAGAAGATAGAGATCTAGCTTATGAGAAAAAGGTACAACTACAGCCTCACATTGTTTATTTAGCCAATTCTAGTAATGTTAAGGTTGGTGTCACCAGAAAAGCACAAGTACCTACCAGATGGATCGATCAAGGTGCGCACGAAGCTATTGAAATCGTAGAGGTACCTAACCGTTATTTGGCAGGAATTACCGAAGTTGCCCTAAAAGACCATGTTGGAGACAAAACAAACTGGCGAACCATGCTTACCAATAATGTCGTGGACGAAAATCTACAAGAATGGCGAGAAAAACTCAAACAATACATACCAGAGGAAGCATTGCCGTATTACCTAGAAACCAACAAAGAGACGGAATTAGAATTTCCTGTGTTGCAATACCCAACAAAAGTTATAAGCCTTAACCTTACTAAAACCCCTTCTTTTGAAGGCAAATTAAAAGGTATAAAAGGTCAGTATTTAATTTTTGAAGATAATACTGTATTCAACGTTAGAGGAAGCGAGGGTTACTATGTTGGCTTAACCATTAGTTAGTACTATCTTTTTTCTTACTTCCGAATAGGCCTCCTAAAATATCCTTAGCTTTTTCCTTCACCGCTTCTTTCTCAATTTTAGCAGGGGTAGAATCTTTCTTAACGGTTGTTGCTGTATCTTTTTTTGTAGCTAAAATTCCGCCTAGAATATCTTTTGCGCTTGTTTTGGTCGAAGACGTTTCACCGCTTACAGAATCTTGTGCAGCCTTATTTCCAGAAATTAGACCACCAATAAGATCTTTGGCCTTATCAGTACCTTTATTTATCAACTTTTGCTTTTCAATCTCTATTAATTTACTAGTAAGCGCCTTTACACCTGATGTTAGATCGGTTGTAACAGTTGGGCTGTTATACGCCCCGCCAATACTAGCAACAACGGGAATAGTTAGATCGGTTAAAGAAGCATCATCAATTTTAGCTATAAGTTTGGTAACATCAGACCCAAGATACTTTGCCGGCACCTGTAAAGATGCTTTATAATTCAATTTTTGATCAAAAGAATGGTTACCATCTACATTAATAGCAATATCCTTATAATTCAATGTAAACGGCTTCACCGCAACTACACCATCTTTAAAAGACAATGATGTTTTAATATCTTTTAAATTCAACTGATTTACATCTATAAAATTCAATTTAGAAACAAGAGTGTTTAATACCGGCGCAGATTCAGTATTTACTTCTTCTGTCATGATATCGGCAAATAAATCGCCACTCAGGGACAGTAGGTTCGGCAAAAGATCATCTGTCAAATTCCCTGATAAAGAAATATCCGAGGTTAATTTTCCATTCAACATTTGAGCTATGGGAGCTATTGCTTTAAAAAGATCTACGGAAGCAAAAGTTTCTTGAATACCCAATTGATTTAGATCTAGATTCATGTTAAAAGTAGGAGTTTCCGTTTTAGTAGACACTTGTCCATTAAACCCTATTTTCCCACCAAACATTCCGGCAGACATATTACTTAGTGTTGCCGTTTCATCTTTAATTTTTAAAACACCGGTTACATCGCTTAAGACGATATTATCATATATCACTTTTTTAGCATCTGCATTGATTGTAGCGTCCAAGAATGAAGGGATTTTAATTTTTTCTTCTTCAACCGTATTTCCTCCAGTTGATTCATTTTCACCTGTAGAAGATGTTATCTCTGTCTCGGCAACCATAAAATCGCTTAAAGCAAAAGTATTAGACTTCAAGTTAAAATTACCTTCTACCTTTTCATCGTTGAACATGAAACCTAAAAGGTTGTTTATAGTTCCTGTTGCATCAAAATCCGTTGTACCTGTAGTACCATTCAGGTTGTTTAAGGTAACTGTCTTAGGGTTAAAGGTTAAACGTGCCGCCTTAAACTTTACCGGATTTGCAAGTTCGTCTGAGTTATATTCAAAATCTGTTAAGCTCAAATCTCCTGTAGTACTCGTTTTCTCATATTGCTCTTTTTCTACTGAAGCCATATCAAAAGCAGTTGTAATATCAGCCTTCAACATTCCTTTTAGATTATATTCAGCTGGTACCGGATATGCTTTAGAAATATTGGCCAAGTTCATATTTCCATCCATATGTGCCTTAACCTTTGTATTACCCATAAGCTCGGTAATATTGGAAGTAAGGTTAAACTTATCTTCATCTATCATGAACGATGCTTTGTTGATATTAACGTAAGTGTCTTCAACAATTCCTGTTTTATTGTCTATCTGAACATCAAAAAACACATTTTTAACCGCTTTAGGTAAATCTGGATATTTAAAAGATGCATTATCAGATTTAAGTTCTATGTGAAATTTGGGAATATGGGTTTCATCCACCACTCCGTTAAAATTACCATTTACAGCAAAATCACCTGTTGTGGTCACATTTTCAATATTCTTAGAATAAATTTCCGGTATTACAGCTAAGAAATTTTTAAAATCGGATGACGGAGTTTTGAAAGTTAAATCAACTTCTTGGCTGGTATCGTTCAACTTAACAAAACCATCAAACACCAATGGTAATTGATTGATTAAGGCCTCATTCTTTAAAAAAGAATACTTGTTCTCATTTAAATCTATACCAATCAGTGCATCTAACTTGATCTTATTCTTGTTTAAGTAATTAACACTATCCATTTCCAAAGAAATAAGAGCGTTGGTATGCGTATCCAATTCAGAAGTTGCCAATGACAGGTCTCCTGTACCATTATGTTGAAAATCATCCAATTTAAAAGCTATACCTGTAGAATTATCGGTATAATAAATTCTTGAATTGGTGATTTCATAAGACTGTAGATCAAAAGAAAAACCATCTGTAGAAGTAGGTTCTTCTGCGGTTGTTGTAGCTTCAGAAGCAATGGCAATATCATAATTTACATTCTCTTCTTTATCGACTACAATATTGACCAGAGCCCCCTCTAAATTGATATCATTAATGGCAATAGCATCGCCAGTACTTTTAAACAACTGCATTATCCCCATGGTCAAATCCAAATTATTTGCCTTGAACAAGGTGTCACCTTCAAATGGCGCCTTATTAATTAACACCACATCTTTGAAATTCACTTCTGCATTTGGAAAGCTTTTGACCAAACTTAAGTTTGCCTCAGAAAAATCCAAAGTTGCATTTACATTATTATTCACATTATTTTTAATAATGTCTCCAATTTTAGCCTCTAAGAAAAAAGGTGCCGCTATCAATACAATTAAAATTAGCAATAGAAATACACCTACAATCTTCAATATTTTCTTACCCATAGTATAATTTTATACCGTTTAGTTTACTGTTCTTATTCTAATACGTCTAAATCCAATTCTTCATTTGGCTTTAGATTAAAACGTTTTCTCATTATATATACGAAGAAATAGAGAAAAGGGGTGTCTATAAATGCTATAAAAATCTTAAAAATAAATCCGCTCACTACAAGTCCGAAAAAAAGATTCCAAGGCAATACTTTAAACACACATAATAATGCCACAACGGTAAACGTATCTAGAAATTGTGACAGGAAAGTTGAAAAATTATTACGCAACCATAAATACTTCCCTTTTGTCAATTTTTTCCAAAAATGATAAATGGCAACATCTACATATTGCGCCAACAAATACGCAATCATAGAAGCCAAGACCGCTATTGGCGATAAAGCAAAAACCTGTGTAAATGTAGTATCATCTATAGGCGAGGATGGTATAGCGGGGGCAACCTCAGCTACCAATATTATACCCATGGAAAAGAATGAAGCAAAGATACCTGCCGTAACAATTTGGTTAGCCATTTTTCTACCGTAAATTTCAGATATGAGGTCTGTAATCAAAAATGTAATCGGGTAAGGCAAAATACCCACGGATATTTCAAAAAGTGACACACCAAAAACAGTGAAATCCCCGAAGGGATCCCAATAAAAAAATTTTTGAAAAATCAAGTTGGAGACTACTAGGGAAGTAATAAACAAAGCCCCTAAATACAGATAAATACGGTGTGCTAATTTTCTATCCTTTAAGGTCATATACTTATTTAATATCTAAAGCAAACGGCATTCTTGCCTGTACCCCACTTTGCTTTTTAAAAGATTGTAATTCCTTAAGTACTTGATAAGCCTCTTCCCCTATTTCATCTTTTAAAAGGTTCTCTTTTATTTTTACGCTTGCACCTTCCAAATCTTCCATAAAACGCTCAAAGCCACTTTTATATTTAGGAAATTTTTTAACTCCGTAAGTATCTATTTCTGCCATTTCTGCCGCTGCAGATATAGCATCGTCCAAATTACCCAATTCATCTACTAATCCAATTTCCAGAGCCTCGGTACCGCTCCACACCCTGCCTTGTGCCACACTATCCACCTGTGCCATTGTCATACCTCTACCTTGCGACACTCTTTGCAAAAATGTTTCATAGGTTTCCTCAATACTTTCTTGAACCTGATTTTTAAAACTTTCTTGCATTGGTTCAAAAAGGGAATATTCTACTGCATTCTTGTTGGTGCCAACCTGTTCTGCGTTTATACCAACATTGTCTGCCAACTCAGTTAAATTGGGCACTGTACCAAATACACCAATAGATCCTGTTATTGTAGTAGGTTCGGCGAAAATTTTATTAGCTCCCGCAGCAATATAATATCCTCCAGATGCTGCCACATTACCCATGGAAACTATTACCGGTTTCACTTTTTTTGCCAATTCCACCTCTCGCCAAATAATATCGGAAGTCAAAGCGCTACCCCCAGGTGAATTCACACGCAACACTATAGCCTTAACCTTGTCATCTTCACGCGCTTTAATCAAAGCCTCATTAATTATACCTTGGCCAATGATATTTGGGCCACCTTCACCATAAAATATTTCACCCTGCGCAAAAACTACAGCTATTTTATCATCACCAGATTTCAAAGTCTTTTTATTGGAATACTTTACATAATCATCTAAAGAACTATAGTTAATCTTATCATCCTTCTTTATTTCCAGCGCATTTGCCAATTTATTTTCATATTGATCATAAAATATTACATCATCTACCAACCCAGATAACTTTGCAAAGTTAGGCGTTCTACCACCTAAAGTATCTGCAATGACGTTCAGGTTAGATTCAGAAATAGAACGTGTTTCTGAAATATCGGTCACCATTGAATTCCAAAGTGACTGCAACAAAGCGGTCAATTGACTCCTATTTGCCTCACTCATATTATTCTCCAAATAGGGCTCAACGGCACTTTTGTATTTCCCATGGCGTATAACTTCCATCTTAACGCCAGATTTTTCTTGAAGTTCTTTGTAATAAAGCACCTCAGTGGAAAGTCCTTTGAAATCTAAAACTCCTACCGGGTTTATAAAAACAGAATCTGCGACACTGGCCAAATAATAATCTCTTTGCATAAAGAAATCTGCGTATGCGTATATAAACTTACCCTCCGCTTTGAAATCCTCTAAAGACCGTCTAATTGCCTGAGTCTGTGCCAAACCGGCGATAATAAAATTATTATTGATACTGATTCCTTTTATACGGTCGTCATTTTTAGCCACCTCAATAGCATGGATAATTTCATCTAAACCTTGTGATTCTTCAAAAATACCCGCAAACGGATCAAGCTCATTGCTACCGGTATAATCAGATATTGGTCTTTGTAACTGTAACTCAAGAATAGAATTGTCTTTTACCGCAACAGCATCTTCACTACTGCTTACAAGGCTTACAAATATTAAAAACATTACGAACAAAATACCAAAAGCAAATAGAGAACCTAAAATAGATGCTAGAAAATTTCTTAAAAACTTCATTTAAATCTTTCTTTTAAATAGTTAACAAAGATAACTAATGTGAATATGTTTTAGTTATTTTGTTCTAACATTATGGGAGTATACAAAACAGCACTTTTATCAATAGGAAGTAATTTGGGTAACCGCCAATTATTATTACAAAAGGCCATTTTTGAAATTGGCAAGGTTGCCGGCGAGGTAAGACAAGTATCTGCCACCTATGAAACCCCTTCTTGGGGTTTTGAAGGCGAAGATTTTTTCAATGCCTGTTTAGAACTACAGACCTTACTTACACCAGAAGAACTACTTGTTAAGTTATTAGCCATTGAAACAGTTTTTGGAAGAGAAAGAAAAAACAGCGACGCGTACGAGAGTAGAACATTGGATATTGATATTATATATTATGAAAAAGAGGTTATAAATACCGAAACGCTTACAATACCGCACCCAAAAATGCAAGAGAGAAAATTTATTTTAAAACCTCTTGCCGATATTTCACCCCAGTTTTACCATCCTATCTTTAATAAAGACACCCGCAATTTATTACAAGAATGTAAGGACAAGAGCACCATTACCAAACAAGTTCCCAAGCTTTTTAAAAATAGACATACGTTTTTTGCCAGTTTACAATATGTAGCTATAGAAGGTAATATTGGTGCTGGAAAAACAACCTTGGCCACAAAAATTGCTGAAGATTTCAATGCAAAATTAATTCTAGAACGATTTGCCGAAAACCCTTTTTTACCTAATTTTTATATTGACCAATCCAGATATGCTTTTCCATTAGAAATGTCATTTTTAGCAGACCGCTATCAGCAATTCACAGAAGACACCAATCAATTAGATCTTTTTAAAAGTTTCATGGTAAGTGATTATGACATTTATAAATCCCTAATATTTGCCAAGGTCACCCTACAACAAAACGAGTTTGACCTATATAGAAAAGTATTCAACTTCATGTACAAAGAAGTTAAAAAACCTAAAATTTACGTTTATCTGTATCAAACTACAGAACGACTATTACAACAAATCAAGCAACGAGGAAGAGACTACGAACAGAATATTGAACTTACCTATTTAGAAAAAATCAATAGAGGCTATTTTGACTTTTTACGCACCTACCCTAAAGAAAACCAACTAATTATAGACGTTAGTGCCTTAGATTTTGTAAGTAGCAGCAATGATTACGAAACGGTTTTAACCAAGATTGAAGACTTCGCCCTGACCAATTTATATCAATAATAAATTACCGGATTTCTTGCGTAAATGAAAAGAAAATCTTTTATTGTGAAGGCATACGTGCAACTAACTAACTCAAACTATACTTAAAAACCTGGTCTACGACCAGGTTTTTTTATGCGTTAATTTTACTCCAGCAATCCCAAACTACGATACCCACACTAACCGAAATATTTAAGGAATGCTTAGTCCCAAATTGAGGTATTTCCAATACTTCGTTACTTGCCGTAACCACATTTTGAGCAACACCTTTAACCTCGTTTCCAAAAACTAGGACCTGCTTCTTTTCTTTTGCAGGAGCATAATCATTCAATTGAGTTGCATTCTCTGCTTGTTCTACAGAAATTACATGACATCCTTCATTTTTAAGCCTTTCAACCAATTCTATTGTATCTGGAACATATTCCCAATCTACACTATCGGTTGCGCCTAGGGCAGTTTTATGAATATCCTTATGAGGAGGAGTAGCCGTTATACCGCATAAATATATTTTTTCAACAAGAAAAGCATCGGCCGTTCTAAAAACCGAACCAATATTATTTAAACTTCTTATATTATCAAGTACAATTATAATTGGTGATTTACCTGCGCTTTTATATGCTTCAACATCTATTCTACCCAGTTCATCATTTCGTAATTTCCTCATAGTCCCAATTCAATTTCATTAGCACAATATGATCGTAAACTTATCCTCAAATATCAACAATAATTAAAATTTCAGGGATAAAACCATATTTTCGTGAAGGTGCAAAATTAATGAGATAAAGATAAAGTGGCGGAAAAAAGCAAAACAAAAAAGGTAACCCCTTTAATGAAGCAATATAACACCATCAAGACCAAATATCCTGATGCCCTATTGCTTTTTAGAGTAGGTGATTTTTATGAAACTTTTGGTGAAGATGCAGTGAAGGCTTCACGTATTCTTGGTATTATACTGACCAATAGAAATAATGGTGGAGAACGAACAGAATTGGCCGGATTTCCCCACCATTCATTGAACACATATTTACCCAAATTGGTTAAAGCGGGGCAACGCGTTGCTATCTGCGACCAATTAGAAGACCCTAAACAGACCAAAACCATTGTAAAGAGAGGAGTTACGGAATTGGTTACACCTGGGGTAGCCATGAACGATGACATCTTAAACTCAAAGACCAATAATTTTCTTTGTGCTATTCATTTTGGAAGGAAAAAAATAGGGATTTCATTCGTTGATATTTCTACAGGTGAATTTTTAACTTCTGAAGGCAGCGAAGAACAAATTGATAAATTATTACAAAATTTTTCACCTAATGAGGTATTGATATCTAAAGCCCATAAGAAAGAGTTTTTAGATGTTTTCGGTAAAAACCACCATCTCTTTTATTTAGAAGATTGGGTTTTCCAAGAAGATTATGCCTTGGAAAATCTTACCTCACACTTTAACACCAACACCTTAAAAGGTTTTGGCGTTGACCATCTAACCTGTGGGATTATAGCATCTGGGGTCGTTTTACACTATTTAGGAGAAACACAGCACAGACAATTACAGCATATATCAAAATTACAACGTATTGCTGAAGATGATTATATATGGATGGATAGGTTTACCATTAAGAACCTTGAACTCTATCATTCCACCAATGTAAACGCGGTGACGCTTTTAGATGTTATCGACAAAACGATATCACCCATGGGTGGGCGAATGATAAAACGATGGCTTGCACTACCCCTTAAGAACCTGCAAAAAATTACCCGGCGACAGGAAATTGTTTCTTACTTACACCAAAATGAGGTGACATTAGAAAAATTTCAGCACCATATTAAGCAGATGGGCGATATAGAGCGATTGATCTCTAAGGTAGCTACAGGAAAAGTAAACCCTAAAGAAGTGGTTCAATTAAAGAATTCGCTCGAAGCTTTAATACCTATCAAACAATTGGCTACTTCATCTGAAAACGAATCTTTGGCACTTACAGGGGATCAAATACAATCCTGCGACTTGTTAAGGGCTAAAATCAAAGAAATGCTTAGCGAAGAGGCACCTATAAACATTTTAAAAGGTAGCACTATAGCCCAAGGATTTTCAGAAGAGCTAGACGAACTAAGAGGTTTAGCCACATCTGGAAAGAACTATTTAAATAATATGTTGGAAAGGGAAACAGCTGCAACCGGCATTACATCCCTAAAAATAGCGTCCAACAATGTTTTTGGATATTACATAGAAGTAAGAAATACCCATAAAGACAAGGTTCCGGAAAATTGGACACGTAAGCAAACTTTGGTCAATGCAGAACGCTACATTACCGAAGAACTAAAAGAATATGAAGCAAAAATTTTAGGAGCTGAAGACCGTATTCTAACCTTGGAACAGCAGCTTTTCTCTCAATTGGTTGTGTGGATGCAAGAATACATTACCCCCGTACAGAACAATGCACACCTGGTTGCACAGTTAGACTGTCTTTGCGGATTTGCCCAATTGGCAAAAGAGAATGCCTATAACTGCCCTACATTGAACGACTCTACTGATTTAGAGATTACCGAAGGAAGACACCCTGTCATTGAAAAACAATTACCATTAGGAGAACAGTACATTGCAAACGATTTACAGTTAGACAGATCCAATCAACAATTCATAATGATCACCGGTCCCAATATGAGTGGTAAATCCGCATTACTAAGGCAAACGGCATTAATAGTGCTATTGGCACAAATGGGAAGTTTTGTTCCTGCGGAAACGGCTAAAATTGGCGTCGTTGATAAAATATTTACCCGTGTAGGAGCCAGCGACAACATTTCAATGGGCGAATCTACTTTTATGGTCGAAATGAACGAAACCGCCTCTATTCTTAACAACCTGTCTGAGCGTAGCTTGGTACTGTTAGATGAAATAGGTCGTGGTACCAGTACCTATGATGGTATTTCTATTGCCTGGGCCATATCCGAGTATTTACATGAGCACCCAGCAAGGGCAAAAACCATGTTCGCCACCCATTATCACGAGCTAAATGAAATGACCAATACCTTTGGCCGTATTAAAAATTTCAATGTAGCTATCAAAGAACTAAAAGACAACGTTCTCTTCTTAAGAAAATTAATCCCCGGAGGTAGTGAACATAGTTTTGGTATTCATGTAGCTAAAATGGCCGGTATGCCACAACAAGTAATTCAAAAAGCCAACAAGATTCTAAAAAAATTAGAAAACAAACATGTAAGTGGTGAGGTTACGGATAAGCTTATAAACGATTCTGACGAAATGCAACTTAGTTTTTTCAATTTGGACGATCCGTTATTGGAAGAAATAAAGGATGAAATAACCCATTTGGACATAGATACGCTCACACCTGTAGAAGCATTAATGAAATTAAATGAGATTAAACGTCTGTTAACCAAGGACAAAAAGGCGACATCATAAAATATTTAATTCTTTTACACTTTTTTACTTTGGAATTTACAGAATTGTATTAAATTTGCACCCGCATCTTTTAAGAGATGCACGTTCATAAACTTGCGAAAATAGCTCAGCTGGTAGAGCGCCACCTTGCCAAGGTGGAGGTCGCGGGTTCGAATCCCGTTTTTCGCTCTGCAAAATGTTGTTCAGCAACATTTTTAAAAAAACCAAGTATGCTCGAGTGGTGGAATTGGTAGACACGCCGGACTTAAAATCCTGTGCTCTTTGGGGCGTGCGGGTTCAAGTCCCGCCTCGAGTACCACAAACCCCTGAAATCAATCGATTTCAGGGGTTTTTTATTTTATGTACTTTACAAATTGAAGTCGAAAGTTATTTACTAACTTTAGTATTGAAATAGTTTACATGCTAAAAAAAATTCTCAAAATACTCGGATTACTTTTCATACTGTTAGTATTCGTCATTTTTACATGTAATATCATAATTTCAAACACCGCTGACGGAAAAACCTTTACCGACATCTCATCAACACCCAAGAACAGAGTAGGTTTAGTTTTAGGAACCTCAAACAAACTAACCAATGGCTCTCCCAATCCGTATTACACTTATCGTATAAATGCCACAAAAGCGTTGTACAATGCCGGTAAAATAGAATTTATACTTGTTAGTGGTGATAATGGCAGTATTTACTATAATGAGCCAGATACCTTTAAAAAAGATTTGATAAAGGCTGGTATTCCTGAGCGGGCAATTTTCTTGGACTATGCAGGTTTTAGGACTTTAGACTCAATGTTTAGAGCAAAGTTTATTTTTGGTTTGAACAATGTTACCGTAATCTCGCAAAAATTCCACAACGAGAGAGCTATTTATATAGCCAAACAAAAGGGGCTTAACGCTATTGGATTTAACGCTCAAGACGTTTCTACCAGTCAAGGCATAAAAGTGCAGCTAAGGGAATATTTGGCACGGGTAAAGGTATTTATCGATATGCTTTTAAATACCCAACCAAAATTCTATGGCACCACTATAGAAATAAAATAGCTTACTTTTAATCTTACCAACCAATCTTATAAGTAATGCCAAGTTTTAAAACAGTACTGAAAAATTTAGGTCCAGGAATCTTATTTGCCAGTATGGCCATTGGCACCTCTCACTTGGTACTATCTACTAAAGCCGGTGCCCAATATGGTTGGCTTATGATAATACCTATTATACTGGCCAACGTATTAAAGTATCCATTTTTCGAATTTGGAGTAAGGTACACTAACGTCACCAATAAAACATTGATAGAAGGATACCTAAACCGTGGTAAAGGTTATTTATGGTTCTATGCCATCATAACATTTGTTACCACTTTTACCATCTTAGCGGCATTGTACACCGTTACTGCAGGGCTATTCATAAACTTGTTTAATATTGGACATAGTTCTATTGCTATTGTAGCTTTATCGCTTTTCTTGATTATTAGTGCCCTTTTGATTTTTGGAAAATATAAATTCTTGGAGATTAGTTTAAAGTTTGTAATAAGCATATTGTTCATTGCGCTATTGGTTACAACCGTACTAGTGATTGTCAAAGGACCGGTTGACCATGCATTGGACTTTGAACCACTACCTATTTTCAATGAAGTAGGAATTCTTTTTTTAATAGGGTTAATTGGGTGGATGCCAACGACCGTTGAAGCTTCTAGCTGGATTAGCTTGTGGAGCATAGAAAAATGGAAAAATCAAGAAAAGCCAAGTTTAAAAGAATCTTTACAAGAATTTAATATAGGCTATATTATAACGGCAATTCTTGCGGTATTTTTTATGGTCATAGGATGGTATACATTATATGGAACCAACACCCAGCTCAGTAATAATGCCATAAGCTTTGCGGATCAAGTTGTTCGCCTATTTACTGAGCATATTGGCACTTGGGCCTATCTATTTATAGCAATTTCAGCATTTGCCACTATGTTTAGCACATGCATGACGGCACATGATGCATTGGCAAGGGTAAGTTTGGATATTATTTCCCTATTAAAACCAAAAGAGAAATGGTATAGCACAAAAAACGCTTACACCACAGGAATACTCATCTTGACCTTCATCAACTTTATTGTAATTGCCGCGTTTAGTGCAAACATGGGAAATTTAGTTGCTTTGGCCACTTTTGTATCTTTCGTTGTAGCGCCATTAGTAGGATACATGAATTTAAAAAATGTTACCAGTAGTGATCTAGACCCAAAATTTTGGCCCAATAAGCAGCTAAGATTTTTAACCTATGTAGGTATCTTGTTTCTCACCCTCTTTGCGCTTTACTATTTCTATATTATCATTTTATAGTAGGCAAGGTTTTTTTCCCTATTCTACTACAAAAAGTGTTCGTTCATTTTGTTTATGAAGAAAATCTAAACAATAAGCGCCATTGGTACAATTGTTTACAATATTCTCTTCTCCATACCCGGTAGCCTCAAGTATATTATGTGAACCCAAACCATTGTTCAACAAATAATGCTTAATGGTATTGGCCCTGTCTTGTGACAATCTTTTATTATAAGAACTACTACCCCTACTGTCCGTATACGAAAGAATTCTTAATCTTATTTGCGGAAAGCGTTCTACTGCGTCTATAACTTTTTTCAATTGCCCCTCTACTTGAGCATTCAAAGTTGACTTTCCCTTATCAAAATAAAACTTATCCAATTTAATAACTGTTTTCTCTTCCCGTTCCGTTACCAAATCTTCCATTTTGGCAAGCCCCATATTGTAAGAGGAATTTTGAATTTCCTCCATCCCTTCTTCAGAGTAGGTAGTGGAGAAAATAGAATAACCGTCACTCATTGCCTGTATGGTGACCTGAGACATCCATGGCACCTCGATTCTAAAACTTCCGTCCGAATTAGACACAACTTCCTTTAAAACATCTCCATTTTGACTCAACAGTCTTACCTGTGCTCCTTCTAAACCTGCTTTATTCCTTAGATTAACCACCTTGCCCCCAAGAGCAAATGTTTTTAACCCTGGTGATTTATCGAGCATAAAACCATAAAGATCATCCCCACCTTTTCCTCCTTTTCTATTTGAAGCGAAAAAACCGGACAATCCATTACCCTCCTTAGCCTTCTGGATTATAAAGCCGAAATCATCGGATACCGAATTGATACCTTCACCTAAATTTACAGGAATGGTATATGTTTCATTAGCTAGGATATTAGATTTATAAACATCCATACCGCCTAGACCATAAAAAACGTCGGAAGAAAAATATAGGCTTCCTTCATAGATATATGGAGCTATTTCATTTCCGGGCGAATTTATTCTAGGTCCCAAATTAATTGGAGCAGACATTATTTGACCATTATTGGTGTACATATAATATAGGTCTGTACCACCATAACTATCATCAAAATTTGCCGCAAAATATAATCGTTCAGTATTATCATCAAAAAATGGATAATAAAAAGAAGTACTTAAATCCTTTAAGATAAATCTAAATCTACCATTATCTGAAAGCGTACCAATGGCCAAAGCATTCTTCCCATTTTCATCATAACTTAATTCACCATCTTCGGTGTTGGAAAGAATGTAAAAGAACGTGGACAATTTTGTTGAGTAATAAGGTGTTGATTTATGAAACTCGGTAGCCGGTATTTCTTTAAAAGTTTCTACATCTAAAAGCGTATTTGTTGAACTTATTCTAGCAAAATAAATATCCAAATACGATTCGCCCGTAGGCCCATATACATTTTTAGAATTTCTAGATCTACTACTACTGAATAATATTCCATTTTTATAAAACGCTGGGGAGAAATCTCCCTGAGGACTATTAAGCCCTAAATCGCGAATTGTTTTATCTTCATTGCTTGCCGGAATTTCCAATAAGCTATAATTGAACTCTGCGTTTTCTAAAAGTTCTGGAGATAATTTATCCGCTTTTGACCTAAGAAAAGTTTTCACTCTATCTCGTTCTGAATTTTTAGAAAGGCTTTGCAACATTTTATTGAACCTGTTCACAGACATAATAGTGTCATTCTTATTGACCTCTAAATATAGCTCTGAAGCATTATCATATTTACCCGTGCTAAAGTATGAGTCCGCTAAATTCAGTAATTGATAGTTAGTCAATGGTTTCTTTTCCATTTCCTTTTTATACTCTGCAATTGCCTGTTGGTAGCGATATCCATAAAAAAGATTATCTGCCTTGGACTTCTTGTCTTGGGCAAAACCCAAAAGCGGTATAATAATCAGAATTGTTATGAGAAATTTAAATTTCATTATAGTTCTATTTAAAAGAAACGTGGTGAATCTACTTGTTTAGGTTTTCCTTTCGCATTCTTGTCACCACTTCCTTTTGATTTCGCTGCTCCTTGTCTACCTAAATAGAATTTTAGTATTATTTCATGAGAACCATTATTGAACTCACCTAACAAGTTTGTATTGTAATCATAAGAATACCCTGCAAACAATTGGTTTGATATTTGAAAGCCTGCTAAACCACTGAATGCATTGTCTAGACGATAGGATGCACCAGCTGTAAATACATCTGAAATTAAAAAATTACCCGATAAGTTTACATTCACGGGTGAACCTGCAATAGTATTGACCAAAAATGCCGGTTTAAACTTTAAATTATCTGAAAGTTCAAATACATAGCCACCTATAAAATTAAATTGAAGTTTGTCTTCAACTATAGATGATACTTCATCATTATACACACCTTCTGTCAAAAAATTAGGAACAGAGGCACCTAAGTACCAATCTACAGCATACAGGAAAGCACCTGCACCAACGGTTGGATAAAATTTGCTCAACATTTCATCATTAAGGTTCTCACCCGGATTTTCAAAAGTTCCTTTAGAAAAATCAACATTTAAAAAAGAACCTCCTGCATCTATACCAAAAGAAAGTTTAGTCTCATCTGTAACCATAATTTGATATGAATAAGAAACATCTGCATAGGTTTGCGTAGTTGGTCCTAATTGATCACTAACAATATTTAAACCCAATCCAACTTTTTCATTTTGAAAAGGAAGGTTAGCTCCAAAACGAAATGTACGGGGTGCCCCGGGAATATCTATCCATTGAGCTCTATACAGACCAGAAAACTCAGGGTTTTCTACCGTACCCACATAAGCAGGATTAAAGCTACCAATATTGTACATGTACTGGGTATACTGCGGTTCTTTCTGTGAAAATGCATTAAAGCCTATCAGAGAAAATAGCACTAAGGCAATAGTATAACTAGTTTTATTAAAGTTATAATCCATAATTTATTTTATCTAATAAGCTGTATCCAACCCTTATCCAATGTTTCGGGTCCGTTATTGATACTATAATTCATAATATAAAAATAAGTTCCTTTTGGCACTTCTTTTCCTTTATAGGTACCGTCCCAAACATCACCGTCATTTACTTTTTCCGTTTCAAATACCAAGTTCCCGTATCGATCATAAATCTTGATCTTATAATGTAAGGCAACATCAATACCGGTTTCAGGATCTGTACGGTTTATACGAAGTACCTCATTCTGATTATTTCCATTGGGAGAAAATTGGTTGAACAAGAAGCCTGGGTCTGCCGGACTTTTTTCAATCACTTCAACCTCAACGGTAGCCTCATTGTTTAACGTATTGCTATCTCTTGGGGTAGACCTTACGATATTTGCCGTATTGGTATACGTACCTGTAGCCGGAACCACAGCCCTGATCCTTAAAGTTGCTGTTTCTTCTCTTTCCAAAGCCGGAATATTCCAATTACCGGTATTCTCATCATAAACACCATTGAAATCAGATTCTGCCGAAACAAACATAAACCCGTTTTCAAGTAATATTTGATCATTCACAATAATATCTGTCACTACATCAGATACAGAAATATTGGTTACCCTGATCACAAACTCAACTTCATCTCCCACTAACACCTTATCCGGTCTAGCCTCTTTTGAAATTCTTAGGTCTACACCTTCTGGAGCCTCAGTACTTAAATCTACCGTAGCTTCATCATTATCCGGATTATTATCCGTTGGTATAGATTCTAATAGTACAGCAGTATTTGTGTACGGACCTTGTTCTGCGACAAGAACAGTAATATTCAATTCAACAGAAATACCTGCTTCAAGTTCTGGAATGTTCCAATTACCCGATATTTCATCATAATCGGCAGAATCAGCGGACACAAATTCGAACCCAAGCTCCAATAAATCACCAATTACTATTGACCTTGCCGTTCTATCTGATAAGTTAGTGACCAAAATGGTAAATACGATAGTATCTCCAACCAATGCATCAATATTATCCACTGATTTTAACACTTCTAAATCTATAGGCGCATCGCAATTTGGTGTGGCTACCGGATCACAAGGATCATCTGGATCAGAACCATTTGTTTGTTCATCTAAATCTGAAATACCATCACCATCGCTATCACAACTACCATTAAATCTATTAGGTATACATGGATTATTATTTGCAGGATCTTGCTGATCATTAACTCCGTCATTATCGGCATCTTCCGTATTAGAGTCCAATGCATCAATAATACCATCGCCATCCTCATCTAAAGGGTTATTGAAATCATCACCTACTTCCTCACCATCCTCAATACCATCACCGTCAGTATCAGGATCATTGGAGTCAGTCCCCAGAACCACTTCCTGACCACCTAATAAGCCATCATTATCGTCATCAGTTTCACAATCGCTTACATTGATCGTAACTTCTACGGTAGGGTTCTCACAAGGAGCCGTAGAATCTGTTGTAGTATAACTAAATACATAAGCACCAGAAGTAGCCCCTTCAAACTCAACAACATTAGTAGAGCTAATAGTCATATTATCAGGACCCGATACAAAAATCCACACACCAGGATCCGCACCATTTAACCTAGAATCTAGATCTATTGCCGTAAGTCCGTTTGCTGCCACATTACATATAGAACCATTTGTTGCTGTCCCGACTGAAGCCTGAGACCCGATTCTTGCTACTACAGGTTGTCTTTCAGTAGTACATTCATTCTCGGTAGCCTCAACATAATACGTAGCAGTAGCATTCAATGAAGGCGTCGTAAACGTTTCACCGGTAGCGATCGGAGTAACAGCATCTAAAGAATCATACCAATTTACAGAGGCGCCATCACTAGGTTCAACACTCAATAATAAAGTACCCGGACCACAACGTTCATTATCATTAATAACCGTCAATTGCGGCAATACATTACGAACAATTTGTACCTCTATAGTACCACTTGCACAATTATTATCTTCATCATAGAAAAAACCATAATAAGACGCTGGCAAATCAACATCTTGAGCCTCTGCAACGGTTAAATGCGAATTCGTATTTAAGGGATTGGAAACCCTACTCCATGTTAAAACCGTTCCCGCAGGTGCAGCACTAGAAGTATAATCAAATAAATTAGCCGAAAAAGGATCACCAGCATTTTCAACACAATAAATATTTGAAACAGACTCATCTAAAATTGGCGCTGCCACACAGTTATCATCATCCTGTATATTACCAGTAGCCGTACCGCCATTAGTACGCTGAACATTATTGGTAGGTATACCTAATTGAACCGTAAATGTCTCTGTATTTTCTAAAACCGCATCGTTAATTATGGGAACCGTAATTGCCTGTATTTCACCTGCATCACCATCAAAAGTAAGTGAACCGTTGTCACCAGTATAATCTACACCTCCGCCCTCTGCTGTTTCGTCAAAAAAGGAATATGAAACCGTTGTACCACCAATAACCTCTAAATCCAATTCCACTTCAAAAACCATTTCACCGGCAGCATCGTCTTCATTTAATGATTCGTTAGAAATTGTTAATGTCGCTTGGTCATTATCCTCGATTTCAACCGTAGCCGATTGCGTAGCAACCGAACCTAAAGAATAACCAGTACCATTTTGTAATGTAATTATAATAGTTTCCGTACCTTCTTGAATTGCATCGTTGATTGGCGAAATATCTATTTCTACAGATTGCTGACCGTTTGGAATGTTTACCGCATTTGCATTAATAGCTGTATAATCTGTTCCCTTACCAGCCGTTCCCGCAATAGTATAATTAATGGTCATTGTGGTACCCGTATTATTAGGAACACTAAGACCAATTGTAAATTCACCAGGTGAAACTGCATTGTTACTCTCTGCCGCAGTACCATCTGAAGCTGTAATTTCCGCTACATTGGTATCCTCACTAACAATGACTACAGTAGCATTACTTGGACCACCAACAGTATATCCCGTTCCATTGACCAAAGTTAAAATCACCGTTTCATTACTTTCAATGTCATCATCATTAATAGGAGTAATAGTAATGGTACCTGTGCTCTCACCTTCTTCTATTACCACAGACCCCGAAAGATTAGCATAATCATCTCCTTGATCGGCAGTTCCTCCAATTGTGTAATCAATTTCTAAATCGTCCCCTGTGGCGTTTACTTTCTCTACATCTACGGTAAACAACCCAACACCAAGAGGGCTCTCATTTGCAGTGGCATCCGTAGATTCAATAGATGCTTCAAAAATATCGGTATCATTTATATTAACAGTAGCAGTAGCAGAACCTGCATTTCCTAAATTGTATCCGGTACCTGTTGCCAGATTCAAAATTACAGTTTCAGCATTCTCAACTAAATTATCATTTATGGGAGTTAACAAAACCGTTGCATCTTGGCTGCCATCTGCAATAATAACAGAACCGCTCAACGCCGAAAAATCTGACCCGGATGTTGCTGTACCAGCAATCGTATAATTTACCGTAATTGGATTACCAGTATTATTTACCTGATCCAAACTGATTGTAAACAACCCGGTATTCGTTACGTTATTTGCTTCTACAGCAGTAGCATCAGTAGCAGTAACAGATGCTACGAAAGCATCGTCATCTACTATTGTAACAGTATCCGTATTAGGAGTTCCAATTTCATAAAGCGCACTATTAATACTGTTCAGCGTAATTACTACTGTTTCATCACCTTCAATTAAAGCATCATCTATGGGGGCAATGTTAAGGTTGGTGAAATCTGAACCGTCTGGTATATTGGCATTACCGGTAATGGTAAAGTCATCGCCTTCTGTTGCGGTACCGCTAATGGTATAGTTTACAGTTAAGGTACCACCCGTATCATTCTCCTCATTTAACTCTATTCTAAACCGGCCGTTGTTTCCTGACCCATCTTCATTGGTACTTGGTCTATTTGCCAAAACAGTAACTTGAGCAAGGTCATTATTAAGAATTGTACCCGTACCCGTATCTCCCGCAATTACACTTGTATTATCATCACTTGATAATGTTGCAATAAATGTTTCATTGCCCTCAACTCGCGTATCGTTACCTGTAACAACTGCCATTTGTTTAGATGTTTGCCCTGGCAAAAAAGTAATTTCTTGTTGGTCGCCATTATAATCGTCCGGATCAGTAAATCCTAAAGTACCTTTAGTTGCAGTACCTCCAGAAAAATCAACTGTTACGGTATGCTCATAGACAACAGCTTTATCTGTACTAACATCAAAGACTAAATTATTTCCTTCGGTTGCTTGTACATTATTAATCTGTAAAGTTGTAGTATCATCATCTGCAATAGTTACAGTTGCCTCGTCATTTGCAGAATCAATATTATAATCATTACTTGGTGATAATTTAACGATTACCGTTTCCTCCCCTTCTACAAACAAATCATCTAACACACTTACATTTATATACTCACTACCTCCCCCAAAAAAATCAACAGTTATTGGAACCGAACGACTTAGAGTTCCAAAATCAGAACCTTCTGTTGCTGTACTACTTAAAATCACATCATAATTGACAGTAACATTCCCTGAAAAAGTAAGAGAAGCCACGCGAACTATAAATCTACCTGGTAAAATATTACCTTCAGTTGCATCTCTATCATTTTCAATAGATACAAATTGCGCAGAAACACATTGGGAGAAAACCCCAAAAACCAACAATGTAAAAACAAAGAAAAATTGCTTAAATCGTTTAGTATTCTGAAAATTCAAAAGACTATTGTACATACTTATTTTCATAGCATTCTTTATCAAACCCTAAATTATGATTGGGAAAGTTCTACATTCACAACCAAAAATTAGGGTCTCAATATTACAAAAAAATCAAGGTAAACCTCTCAGAAACAGTTGAAAAAAGGATTTATGGGTTAAATGGTAATATTAAGGAAACAAAGGCTAGTCTGTTAGTTGCGGTGATTGCGTTGTAACCGATGGCTCAATTTTTCTTACCAACCCTTGTAATACTTTTCCAGGACCTATTTCTGTAAAAATAGTAGCACCATCATTCACCATGTGCTGCACACTTTGTGTCCATTTTACCGGTGCCGTCAATTGCAACATTAAATTCTTTTTAATTTCATCTGCACTGTGCACCGCAGTTGTAGGAACATTTTGATAGATAGGACAACTTGGCATTGAAAAAGTTGTATCATCTATGGCCGCAGCCAATTCTTCTCTAGCAGGCTCCATTAATGGAGAGTGAAAAGCACCACCTACGGGTAACATTAATGCACGTCTTGCTCCAGCTTCTTTTAACTTTTCACAAGCTTGTTCTACAGCAGGCACCTCACCTGAAATAACCAATTGACCAGGGCAATTGTAATTTGCAGCCACAACAATTCCGTCTATTTCTGAACAAACTTTTTCTACAACAGCATCTTCTAACCCTAATACCGCAGCCATAGTCGATGGCTTAAGTTCACACGCTTTTTGCATTGCCAAAGCACGTTGCGATACCAATTTAAGTCCGTCTTCAAAACTAAGGGAATTGTTTGCCACAAGTGCAGAAAATTCCCCTAAAGAATGACCTGCAACCATATCTGGCTTAAACGTATCTCCCATTACCTTACTTAGAATCACGGAGTGCAAGAAAATAGCAGGCTGGGTTACTTTGGTCTCTTTTAAACCTTCAGCAGTACCATTGAACATAACCTCAGTAATTTCAAAGCCTAAAATATCATTGGCTTTAAGAAACAATTCTTTTGCAATAGGGTATTTCTCGTATAAATCTAACCCCATTCCAACAAATTGAGCACCTTGCCCAGGAAAAACATATGCGTTCATAACTTTTAGTTTTGGTGGATCAAAAGTACGTATTTTAGCTAGATTGCCATACCCTCAATTCTTTTTGAGTCAACGATTATTCTTTAAACCAGCCTGAATACATTGTATATGCCTCTGCAATTCTATTAATTTCACCTGAACTGAGCTCAGGACTAATATCCTTTATCTTCTTTGCGGGCATACCGGCAAAAATACTTCCAGACGGCACATGGGTTCCTTTTGTAAGAACTGCTCCTGCTGCAATTATACTATTACATTCTACAATGCAATCATCCATAATTATACTTCCCATACCCACCAATACGTTATCATGAATGGTACAACCATGAACAATTGCATTATGACCAATAGAAACATTATTACCAATAGTTGTTGGAGACTTCAAATACGTACAATGAACCACAGCACCATCTTGAACATTTACTTTATTGCCCATTTTTATAAAATGAACATCTCCCCTTAAAACTGCATTGAACCAAACACTACATTGCTTGCCCATACTTACCTCACCAACTATTGTTGCATTTTCAGCTATAAAACATTCTTCACCTATAATTGGTTCTTTACCCCTAACCGCTTTTATCATTTGTACATTAATTAAAATATGATAGAAAATCTTTCTTTTTTGAAGCGGACACCATAACTTCTTTTCCGTTAGACATCACCACGCTGCCCCCTTTACCTTTTTTATACTTCACCACCTCGTTCACATTGACCAAAAAAGATTTATGAACACGCGCAAAAGGATAATTTTTTAATGCATCCTCAAAATACTTTAAGGTTTTACTCACTAATATTTTCTTGTTCAACAGGTAAATTTCAGTATAATTATCATCTGCCTTACAATACAAAATATCGGCAATATTCAGGACTTGAAAACCATCTTGTTGAGGCAAAGTCAATTTCCCCTCTACCCCATTAGATTTTGTACTTAGCACTTCTCCTTCCAAACTTGCCTCTTTTTCACGAACAGTTTCTACATAAGCTACTGCATTTACCAGTTCATCTATATTAATTGGCTTGGTTAGGTAGTATGCAGCATGATTGTTTAAAGCATCTTTTGCATAATGATCATACGCGGTAACAAAAACGGTTTCAAAAGTTCTATCGGGCAGTTGATCAAGTAAATCAAAAGCATTACCGAACGGCATTTCTACATCTAGAAAAACGAGATCCAAACTATTACTCCCAATTAAGGTCAAAGCATCCTTAATTGATGAAGCCTCTCCCAACAATTGAACACTAGGGCAATATTTAGAGATATAATTTCGTAATATCTCCCTACTATTGGCCTCATCTTCCACTATAATTGCATTTAAGCTCATTTCTCCCTTTTTAAAATAAATAAAACTTTAGTTCCGGTTCCGTTCTCTTGTAGATCTGAAATTTTAATATCCATCTTATCGGTATACATATCATTCAATATTGCCACGCGTTTTTGAATAATACCCATTCCTTTAGATTTTTGTTTCTTTTGATTTTGGGTTTTTATTTCTGCAGATTTCTTTCTTCCAATACCATTATCTGTGATTGAAATAATTATAGAGCCTTCACTATTCTCCTTAACGGTAACTAAAAGCTCTCCTTTTTCCTCCCTATACCGTAATCCGTGCCAAATAGCATTTTCAATGTAGGGTTGCAATAACATTGGAGGTATTTGAAACTTGGACACCTGTACATTTTCATCTACGGTGATTTGATAGTCAAATTTGTCTTCAAATCTAGAATGCTCAAGCTTTATATATAATTCCAATTGCTGCAATTCTTTTTCTAAGGGAATAAAATCTTCTTCAGAGTTTTCAAGGACAGATCGCATTAATTTGGAAAAATCACTAAGATATCTGTTGGCACTACGCTCATCGCTTTTAGAAATAAAATTATTAACGGAATTCAATGCATTGAAAATAAAATGCGGATTCATTTGAGAGCGCAATGATTTCAAGGCTAATAAGTTATTTGCCAATTTCTGTTGTTGATTACTTCGATAAAAGAAGAAGGCTGCCAAAAGGGTCAATAATAACCCAAATATTAAAGAGTAGATAACCAGCTGTTGTCTCTTATTACTTTCCTTTACCAGCTCTTGCTCCGTTAAAGCTAAATCATATTTACTTTGAGACAGTTCACGCTCCTGTTCCAAGCCCGTAAGTCGGTTTTGAGCATTTGCTATCTCTCTATTAAAGCGACTAGCCCTAGAGATTTCTTGTTCTTTTCGTACATATAATGAATCTACCAATGCCACGTAGGTCTGGTAAGTTTCCAAGGCCTTTGTGAAATCCCCTTTCACTTTATACACTTCAGACAGTTTTCTTGTGGCATCTTTTTGCACCACCAAATCATCGTCTGAGTCAGCCTCAACAATACTCTTTTCCAAAAAGGGAATAGCCTCATTGTACTTATCTTGAGAGATGTAGGCATTGGCAATCTTATAGTTTATTCGTTGGGATGTTATCGTATCTCCAAGTTCAAGCTTTTTAAGTCCAACATTAGGCGCGTTCAATCTTTTTAATTCCTGTAAACTGCTTTTACGCATATTGATTTCTTCATTGAACCTACTTTTAGTATTGTAAAAATCCGCTACCTTTTCTTTTTCTTGCAATGCCCTTTTTGGTGCTGATTGTACCGCAAGCTCCAATGAATTTCCATAATAAGCCTCTGCCGCCATAGCCTGGTTATCCATAGAATATGAATCGGCCAATTTGGAATTCAAGTCGATCATTTTTGAGGTATTCTGATTTTTTTCGGCAATCAACAGACCTCTGTTATACAACTCTATTGCTTCTTTGGTTTTGCCCTCACCCTTTTTAGCATCACCTAATAGTTCATAAAGTACTGCACTTTGATAAGGCGGCATAGTTTTTACCTTCGACAAGGGATCCAATAAACCTATAGTCTCATTGAATCTTGACGTTAAATTGTACGCCCTGCCCAACAATAAAGATGTGGCAATGGTCTTATTGTTCTCTAACGCATCTTCATAGTTATCAATAGCTAAGTCCAATTGCTTGTGATATTGATAGACCTCCCCAAGTTTGGAAAGCGATCGTGCCAATTCCTTCCTTCTCCCTCTTTTTCCTAATAAAGCTATAGATTGGGCCACAAAGTCAATACTCTTTTCAATATCCTTGGCTTTGTAGTGTTCTGCGGAATCTAACAGTTGTTGATGTTTTTTTGAAATATCAGGCGGTGAATTTGACCTGTCACTAACCGAAGACTCAAAGCCTTCTACCAAGATCAGTACCTCATCGTTTTTTTCTACATTATACCATAATGTCTCAATATCCTGATGCTCAATTATGAGTTGATCACCAATTCTTGTTTTAATTTCAAATTCTCCCAAGGCATTAGTAACCACGAACACCCCCATATCATTTGAAATAGAAACACCGGAAATTGGTTGTCCTGTGCTCCTAACCTCAACCCTACCTTTTAAATTGAATTTTAGTGCATTGTTTTGAGATTGTGAATAGATAACGTTCCACCCCAAAAACAAACAAACAATTATGTAAATACAATAATCTTTCATACTCAATTACTATGGTAAACTTAGCTGATAATTATGGTACTAAAAAATGAAGTAATTCCAAAACTCACACTTAATCTAGCATTATTCATAAGTTAACAAACCCATTAAACCACTTTACTAAGCCATAAGGCACCTTCGCTCATTTCAATTATTCTAAGAAAAACTTAGCGGTTAGTTTCGTCTTGAATTTAAAACGAAAACTATGAAAATCTTAAAACAACTTGGATCTATAGGTATTACACTATTGACCATATCTAGCGTATATGCCTGTAATACTAACGAAAGAAGAAAACCAATTGAACTAATTGCACATGCTACTAACCCAGTAGAACCAAAAAAAGACAATACTGTTCAAATAGCGTTGTTATTGGATACAAGTAATAGCATGGACGGTTTAATTAACCAAGCCAAGTCTCAACTTTGGGATATCGTAAACGAGTTCAGTTTGGCTAAATGCGGAAATGACACTAGACCCAAGCTACAAATTGCAATATATCAATATGGGAATGACAATCTTTCAGCAAGTGAAGGATACATTCAACAAGTTCTTGGATTTAGTAGTGATCTTGATGAAATTTCTGAAAAACTCTTCTCATTAACCACCAACGGTGGTGAAGAATACTGTGGTAAAGTTTTACAAACATCGCTACAACAATTACCATGGAACCAAAATCCAGATTTACTACGAATGATTTTCATTGCCGGTAACGAGCCTTTTGACCAAGGAAGGTATAATTATAGAAATGCGACCACCAATGCTAATGAAAAAGGGGTTACGGTCAACACTATTTTTTGTGGAAATTACGAATTAGGTATAAACACAGATTGGAAAAAAGGGGCTTCATTAACAGGAGGAGAGTATATGGCTATTGATCACAATAAAAAAGTGGTTCATATAAACACTCCTTATGATGACATCATAATCAAGCTCAATTCAAAATTAAACACCACATATATTTCGTACGGTACTTTAGGAAGAGAAAAGTACCAGGCACAGAGAGTTCAAGATGAAAATGCTTTAGAGATGGAAGAAGCCATTGCCGTTAAAAGAGCTGTTAGCAAAAGTTCAAGACTTTACAATAATAAAAAATGGGACTTAGTTGATGCCTATGCCGATGAGGAATTTGAAATTAGTACTGTTGAAAAGGATCAATTACCCAATGAGCTGAAGAACAAAAACGAAAAAGAAATCAAAGATTATATTGAATCTAAAAAAGCAGAGAGAATACAGATACAAAAAGAGATTCAAGAATATAACTCTAAACGTTTAGCATATATAGCCGAACATCAAAACGCTGATAAATCAGGTGAATTAGAAAATGCCATGATCAAGGCAATTAAAAAGCAAGCCGAATCAAAAAATTATAGCTGGGAGTAAATCAATTTCAATAAAAAGGTCCGTTACAAACTAGCTGACCTTTTTATTTTAATTAGCGGCAGGACAGTAGCAATCATACTTTCGCTCTGTCTGTCCAAAATCATACCCTAAGGTAATTTGGTGAAACCCACCATTATCAAAACGATAATCATTCATTTGATACGAATAATTATACGACACCATAAAGTTTTTAAAATTAGCACCAACTATAGGGGTTATCAACTGTAAGCGTTGCTCTCCAAATGAACCTGCATCTTGATATTGAGCTCCATCAAAACTTCTTCTATATGAGAGTCCGCCCCAAATACGACCAAAATCTACATCTTTATAAACCTTGGCGTTAATATCTAAACTCTTCTCCTTGGTAAATTCAGTTAACTGAAAAAGTACTGATGGCTCAAACTGCCATTCACTTCTTCCAAAGATATACCCTGCAGATACTAAAAACCTTCTAATATTATCAATTACCAATTCATCTGGGTTGTCATTTCTATCCCTATAGTACAAATTTCTTTTGCTTCCGGTCAATGCATTTGTAACCGCAAAATGCGTGTAAAACTCTCCATAATTGTATGAAACACCGATATCGACATTTGCGTAAGAAGAACTTAATTTGATACCTGAAACGGCAGGATCGGGAGTTACCGATCTAAATTCGGTTTCATCCAAGCTACTCTGTAATATAGTACCGCTAAGACCAAAAGATAGTTGATTTAACTGTCTTACATCATTACCGCCCATTCTTAAATGATGAGCGTATGTAAGTTTAAGTCCGGTTTGAGAATGATAGCCATTAGCATCGTTAAAAACTATTGCACCTATACCACTTGGAGAATCACCTAACCTAAAATGGGCATTAATGGTTTGCAAACTAGGTGCATCATCAACATCAAACCATTGCTTTCTTGCAGTAGCCCTAATTTTTCCACCTTCACCAATACCGGCCATAGAAGGAAAAACCAAATAATAGTTATCTGACAAATAATCGAAATAAACAGGAATACCTTCTTGTGCATTAGATTTAAGACCAATCACAAGCACGGTAAACAATAATAGAATATGGTATTTCATCTTGGGACTTTAAAACTAGGGTTTAGTTTCGCTAATATAAAGTGTATAACGAGTTAACCTCAACATTATTATGTAGCTACAAACTAAGATTTCCTTTGTATTTTTGCTTAAAATTTTTGAGATATGAAAGAGTATTCAATCACGGTAGTAAAAACCAACAACCCACATATATTAAAATTCGAAACTAACCACTTGTTAGTACAACGAAAAAATTACGAATTTAAAAATATTGACGAAGCCAAAAATAGCCCATTGGCCCAACAGCTATTCTATCTTCCGTTTATTAAAACAGTTTATATTTCAGGAGATTTTATTGGATTGGAACGTTACGATATTGTTCAATGGGAAGATGTAAAAGATGAAGTGGCACAACAACTAGTTGAGTACTTAAATGCTGGTGAGCCAATAGTCATAGAGGAAGATATGGATAAACCCATACCAGTTACCGTATATGCAGAAGTAACTCCCAACCCATCTACAATGAAATTTGTAGCAAGTAAAAAAATAGTAGGGTCTGCATTCGAATTTAAGAATATAGACGAAGCAAGAGATTCTAAACTAGCTACCGAGTTATTTCAATTTCCGTTTGTGAAACAGGTATTTATAGATGAAAATTACGTTTCTGTTTCTAAATATGAAGTTGCGGAATGGGATGATATAACCGTAGAACTACGAGAAGTAATAAGAAATTTTATTACCGAAGGAAAACAAATTGTAGCGGATAATGCCAAAGCTATAGGAGCTGAAGCCCAAGTATCCGAAACAATTACTGCCGAAAGTACTGTTGAGCTTGATGAAACTTCACAAGAAATTGTTGATATTTTAGAAGAATATGTAAAACCGGCTGTAGCTAGTGATGGAGGGAATATTATGTTTCAATCTTATGATACGGACAGCAAAACTGTAAACGTAATTCTACAAGGCGCCTGTAGCGGTTGCCCGTCTTCTACATTTACCCTAAAAAACGGTATAGAAACAATGTTGAAAAATATGATGGGAGACAAGGTAAATGAGGTAGTTGCGTTAAACGGCTAATTATCGATTTAAATGAATTAAAGTGTGCCTTCAATTTTTGTAACTTGTAGGAAATCTAAAAATCATTAATTATGGCAGTTTTAAAAGTAATCGAAATTTTAGCAAATTCTGACAACGGATGGGAAGATGCAGCAAAAAAAGCAGTTGCAGAAGCATCTAAATCAGTAAAAAATATAAAATCGGTTTATATCAACGAGCAAAGCGCTACAGTTGAAGATGGAAAAATCAAAAATTACAGAGTAAATGTTAAAATCACTTTTGAAGTGAAGTAACCATTTTGCTACAATATTAAAAGCGCCTTTTGGCGCTTTTTTTTGCCTTAAATCAAATATTTACACAATGCCCCATTCACAAAAGCATACTAACAACCTTATTAAAGAAAGTAGTCCTTATTTACTTCAACACGCCCATAACCCTGTTCATTGGGAAGCCTGGGACGAAGACACATTACAAAAGGCAAAAGACGAGAATAAATTAATATTGATAAGTATTGGTTACGCAGCATGTCATTGGTGCCATGTTATGGAGCATGAATGCTTTGAAGATGAAGAGGTTGCCGAAACCATGAATGCCCATTTTATCAATATCAAGGTAGACAGGGAAGAAAGACCAGATATTGACCACATTTACATGGATGCACTTCAAATGATGACCGGTAGCGGCGGCTGGCCTTTAAATATTTTGGCCCTACCAGATGGTAGACCATTTTGGGGAGCTACTTTTGTTAAAAAAACCGATTGGATTCAAGTACTGAACCAACTTCAAAAACTGTATATAGAAGACCCTAATAAAATTACAGGGTATGCTGAAAATATGGCTCAAGGTCTAAAAGAAATCAATTCAATTACAAAGACCAGTAATGATGAACTCATTAAA
Organism: Maribacter sp. 1_2014MBL_MicDiv; assembly: GCF_001865655.1. Lineage (NCBI taxonomy): Bacteria > Pseudomonadati > Bacteroidota > Flavobacteriia > Flavobacteriales > Flavobacteriaceae > Maribacter > Maribacter sp. 1_2014MBL_MicDiv. Next base: position 2,695,129 of record NZ_CP011318.1, on the reverse strand, counting down.
TCAAACGAAATTGAAAAAATAATACAGGACTGGTCTAACTATTTTGATACGTTTTTAGGCGGATACAAACGCGCCCCAAAATTTATGATGCCTACAAACATGAATTGTTTACTACATTATGCACACTCCCATAATGATGACACTATTTATGAGTACGTAAACACCACCTTGACCAGAATGGCTTGGGGTGGCATATTTGACCATGTTGGCGGTGGTTTTTCAAGATACGCGGTAGACACCAAGTGGCACGTACCACATTTTGAAAAGATGCTATATGACAATGGTCTATTAATTAGTCTTTATTCTAATGCATATGCCGCTACCAACAAGCAACTTTATAAAAGTACCGTTGAGAAAACCATTTCATTTTTAGTAGAAGAGCTACTAGACAAGAGCAATGGATTTTACTCTTCTTTAGATGCCGATAGTTTAACCAAAAATGGCAAGTTGGTAGAAGGAGCGTATTATGTTTGGCAAAAAGAAGAATTAATAAGAATACTAAAGGATGATTTTGAAATTTTCGAGGAGTATTTCAATATAAACTCCTACGGCCTTTGGGAAGAAGACAACTATGTGCTAATTAGAGACGGCAAAGCTTTGAACATAGCAATGAAGCACTCCATTACCAAAAAGGAGTTGAAGCAAATTATAACCCAATGCCTTGTTTTATTAAAAAAGGAAAGGAAAAAACGCAACAAACCCAGGTTAGACGATAAGATTTTGACTGCTTGGAACGGACTTGCCTTAAAAGGTCTTACCGATGCTTACAGGTACTTGGAGAATCCTCACTATTTAGATCTCGCATTAAGAAATGCACAATTCATCATTGAAAAAATGTCTGCTGAGGACGGTGGACTGTATCGTAATTTTAAGAACGGAGATAGCACCATTAAAGGGTTTTTAGAAGATTATGCATCGGTCATTGAGGCTTTTATTGGTCTTTATGAAGTTTCGTATGATGACAAATGGCTTAACCACAGTTTAAGACTTACAAAATACGTTATAGACCATTTTACCGATAGTGAAACCGGGCTCTTTTACTTCACATCTTCCGAAGAAGATGGGCTTATTAGAAGAACCTTGGAAATTGCAGATAACGTAATACCATCTTCCAACTCAATTATGGCACATAATCTACATAAACTCTCCAAGTATTTTCCAGAGGATAATTTAGATATTCGCTTAAACAAGATAATGACCTCAATGAAGTCAACTATAACAGAAAACCCTCAAAATAATTCTAATTGGCTTCATTTGGCTCAACTAATGGATCAGAAATTCTTTGAAATGGTCGTTATCGGTGAAAATTTTGAACCCATTTGCAAAACACTCATGAAGAACTATCTTCCAAACGTTACATTTGCGGCTTCAAATGCAAAAAATAGCAACTTACCTTTATTGATGAATAGGTATGTAATGAACAAAACGCTTATTTATGTTTGTAATCACGGAAGCTGTCAAATGCCTGTTGAAGAACCAAAAAAGGCTTTAGATTTATTGACTACAAACATCTCATAGTTTATTGACCACACCTTATTTCTAAAATCATCGATATCTGAAAGTTCGTTACAAATAATTTAAAATTCAAAGATGGATAAAATCACAAACCTACAAGAACATGCAGATAAGGCCATAGAATGGATATGGGCCGCTTTACCAAGTTTACTTTGGGCAATTTTCCTTTTAATTGCGGGTACATACCTTATACGTTTCATAAATAAAATGATTCGAAAGTTCTTCGCCAGAAAAGATTATGATCTTGCCCTAGAATCATTTTTACAAAGCTTTATCAGTATTGCTTTAAAAATTATTCTGTTCGTATTGGTCATTACCCAGTTGGGAGTACAGACAACATCTTTGGTAGCAATACTTGCATCGGCAGGTTTAGCCATTGGTTTGGCATTACAAGGTTCTTTGGCCAATTTTGCGGGCGGAGTGCTCATACTATTGTTCAAACCATTTAAGATAGGAGACTTCATTTCTGCCCAAGGAGTAGACGGAACAGTAAAGGAGATATCAATCTTCACCACCAAAGTAAGTACATTTGGAAATCAGATTGCCATTATACCCAATGGACAACTATCTAACAACACCATTACCAATTATAATGCTCTGGATACCAGAAGGGATAAAATTGATGTAGGTATTGGCTATAGTTCCAACATTAAAGAAGCAAAGGAAATTCTTTTAGCGATTTGTAATGATCGCGATACCATACATAAAACCCCAGCCCCTGAAGTATATCTTGGCGAATTAGGTGATAGTTCGGTAAATCTTACCTTACGTTTTTGGGCGAATAATGCAGATTTTTGGGCCGCACATTTCTACGTTATGGAAGAAATAAAATATCGATTTGATGCTGCCGGAATTGAAATTCCATTCCCTCAACGTGTTATTACACAAATGAAAGGTTAATAACATAATGAATACCATTAAAAAAGCCCTTGAAACATCAAGGGCTTTTTTTATGCCTTTGTCTTTTTGGTCTGAAGCACAAAATCTTTTAAATAATATGGTTCAAAATACGCTACGTCTTCAAAATTAGACGCATTGAATTTAGCGGAAGATAGGCTAGCCATTTCTTTAGCGGATGGCACAACATCACAATGATAAATTATCTTCTCGTCGGTAAAAAGTTCTTTAATCTTCTCGGCTCCACTTCCTAGGAAATGAACCGTACTAGTTTTTATGAACTCGTTAAATGAGTTTTCATCAACGATTTCCGCTTTCGTTTCCCTAATTTCATTACCTAATGAATCAAACACTGCAGAATACACTTCCATACGCCTTGCATCTAAAACAGGTATCAAGACCTCATCTTCTTTAATTTTAATTTGCGTGGCCATACTCTTTAAAGTAGAAACCGATATCAAGGGTACACCTAAAGCGTAGCACAAGCCTTTTGCGGCAGAAACCCCAATTCGCAGTCCTGTATAAGACCCTGGACCTTTACTAACAGCTACTGCTTCTATATCTTCCATTTTTAGAGAAGCCTTTTGCAATACCTCTTCAATAAATAAATGTAGCTTTTCTGCATGCGAATAGTTTGCAGAATTCAATTCCTTTATTGCTAGTATTTCTCCGTTTTTAGTAACACAGACAGAGCAATTTGTAGATGATGTCTCTAGGTTTAATAGTATTCCCATAATGCAAAGGTATTACATAAAATGAAAAAGCCCGTAACACTAGAATGCTACAGGCTTAATAATCATAAATTACTTTTATCTATTCTAAAGAAATTGGAATACCAAAATAGAATTCTAATATTTTTAATCTGAAAATATAATCATATTTTGTTCTAATCACCTCTGCTTCAGCATTATCTACTCGTGCCTGAGCTTGACTAAAATCAAAGGAATTCATTAAACCCACATCAAATCGCTCTTTTGAATATTGATACGCAAGACTTCTGGCCTCCAATGTTTTTTGGGCCGCTTCATAAGCTTTATAAAAACTGGTTACATCTACATATGCCTGATTTACATCGGTCTCTAATTGCAGTTTGGTTCTTTCATACTCAATCTGCGCCAAGTCAACACTTATTTGAGATCGCTTGATATTATTTCTAACGCTCCATCCATTGAAAATAGGAATATTCATTTGCGCCCCATATGAAATACCATCATTTATATAGAGCTGGTCTTTAAATGGAATTGCCTCACCTGTAAAAGGATCATTGTTTTGATCCGAATATCTAGTATTATAGTTAATGAACGCACCCACCGTAGGATATTTTTCTCCTTTTGCTATTTCTAAATCTTTTTGAGCCAGCTCTACACCGGACATTGCCAACTTTATATCATTTCTAAAAGTCAATGCGGTATTGAAAATAACCTTCGCTGAATTATTTAAAATATCAGATGGCGGAATATCAAACTCCTCTTCGGCAATTTCAAAACTCTCATAGTCGGTTATACTAAGTAACTGTGCTAAATTTAACTTGGAAATCAATATCAAATTCTGGGCATTGATTATCTGTTGTTCTTGACCTGCAGCAGTTGCTTCAATTTCCAACAAATCACCACGAGCCACTACACCGGATTCCACCAATTCCTTGGTACGCTTTAAATCTTGCTCAGTAACCGCCAACTGTGCTTTAAAAACCTTTAAGGATTCCTTATTGGATAGTACCTGTAAATAAGCATTGGCAACATTAAGTTTGATATCATCTTTTATATCGTCTAAACGATATTGATTGGCAATACTGTTCAGCTTTGCTCTTTCTATTCTATTAAAATTTCTAAGTCCATCAAACAAAGTAACGGACGAGGTCATATTACCTGAAGCAGAAAAAATTGTTGCCGAAACTAAGTTGTTAGTTGTAGGATCTAAAGCAAGACCTGTATTTGCCGAAGCACTTATAGAGCCATTTAAATTTGGCAGAAGTGCTCCAATTGCATCAGACTTATCAATTTTAGCATTCTCAAGATCTAATTGATATTGCTCTACCGTTAGGTTATTTTCTATAGCATAGGCAACACATTCTTGCAAGGTCCATTTCTTTTGTTGTGCCGTACCTATTACAACAGAAAATAATAGTAGTAATCCCGTGATTTTTACTTTCATGTTCTTCTTTTTTAAACCAACCAATAATAGGTTGTTCGATTCGTTTTTTGATTTGATTGATTATTCTTAGTCCTCATTTGGCGCATCGCCATTACTCTTGGCTTCAAGCTTGTTCCAAATTTTTATTTTAGAATTTTCATCTATACCAGAGATTATTTCCACGTCTATACCATCACTAACCCCAAGTTCAAGTTCTCTTTTTTCAAACTCATTCTCCCCTATTTCAATCTCTACATAAGGTTTGTTGGTTTCTTTATCAAATTGCAACAAAGCTTCTTTAATAGAAAGCACGTCTTTTTTCTCTTCTAAAACTATTGCAGCATTTGCACTATAGCCAGCCCTAATATTTGTACTATCCGATACAGCTAAATCTCCCTCTATCCTAAATTGAACAGCACCTTCTTCCTCAACTCCCTTGGGAGCTATGAATTTTAATTTGGCATTGAATTTTTCATCTTGTAATGCTCCCATGCTAATCTCTAAAGGCATACCAACTTTAAGTTTACCTACTTCAGCCTCATCTACTTCACCTTCAAATATCATTTTAGACATATCGGCAATAAAGGCAATGGTAGTACCATCGTTAAAATTGTTACTTTCAATAACCTGATCGCCTTCTTCTACAGGAATTTCCAATAATGTACCGGTTACAGTTGCCCTAATATTCGTATTGGCACTAGAGGACCCACCAGCTGAACCAACTCTAATAATTTGGTAATCTGCCTGCGCATTTTGCAACTCTTGCGTAGCTTGATCGTATTGTAGTTGCAATGCATTGAAATCCTGACTGGAAATCACACCTTTATCAAATAAGGATTTGTTACGGTCATACTCTATCTTGGTATTGTTCAACGCTATTTTTGCATTATTGACCCTACCGCGAGCCTGGTTCAAAGATTGCTCATTTGGAACTACCTTAATAGTCGCAATCAAATCTCCCGCTTTTACTTGAACACCTTCTTCCAAGTACACCTTTTGAATAATTCCAGAAATTTGAGGCTTGATCTCAATTTCATCTTGCGGAATTACCTTACCGGTAACAACAACCTTATTGGTAATATCTCTTTTTTCAACGGTTTCCGTTTCATATGTTTTTAAAGGAGTGCTATTCTTCTTTAGAAAATAGACTACCGCAGCCAGTATACCTATAACTGCTATTCCTATTAATGCGTACTTTACATACTTGTTCATGCTCAACTATTTGATTGTTATTTACTTTTATTATTTGGTCTGTTACTCTTCTCTTAGTGCGTCTATTGGTTTAATTCTAATGGCTCTGTTCGCAGGTATTAAACCTATTAAAACACTTAACCCTACCATTAAAATAAAAGAACCTATAAACTGGGGAATATTGATCATTAGGTTATAAAATGGCATATCGCTGTTCTCGCCAATCATATTATTTGCCAATGCTAAAAAGCCTATTGCAATGGCAAAACCAACAAACCCTGCGAATACCGTAATTACTATTGACTCTAAAACAATTTGTCTCTTTACCACACTTGGTGTTGCACCTAATGCACGTCTAATTCCTATTTCTTTGGTACGTTCTTTAACCGTGATCAAAAGAATATTACTAATGGCAATAACCCCGGCAAGCAATGTCAAGATCCCTACAAAAAATGACACCCCTTGTAATACACCCGTAAAGGCAGATACATTGTTAAACACTTCAGACATATCAAAACTGCCAATAGCACGTTCATCTGTAGGATTGATATCATATTTGTTCTTCAACAATCTCTTTATCTGACTTTCAACTACAGGCACCTTAGTGTCCGCCTGAACAGAGATTGCCATCCAACCCATTCTATCACCGGAACCAAAAGCTTTTTGAAATGTAGAGAACGGAATATAAACCGAATTCTCACCGTCAATATTGATATTCTGATTTGGTTTATAAATACCTACGATATTAAAGAATACCCCGTTAATACGTACATCTTCACCAATAGCATTTTCTCCTTTTTCAAATAGCAATTTATAGGTCTCTTCACCAATAACACAGACCTTTTTTGACTCGGTCATATCATTTTCGTTCAAGAACCTGCCTTCTACCAGTTTCTTTTTCATGATATCGTCAATGTTAGGGTAATCACCATAAACTGATGAACCACTTGTAAGTCCGTTTCTATATACGGTAACAACACCCCTATGACTACCCAATTCAATTCTTGGCGCTAGCACTTCTATCTCTGGAATTTGTTCTTTTAAGATTGTGGCATCTTCTAACTTGAACTGAATTCTTCTTCCTCTCTCAAAGCCCTTATACGGTTCAGAGGTACTTTGGCTCCACACGAACAAACTGTTAGATGCGGTACCTGCAAAAATCTTTTGAAAACCGTTACTCATTCCGTTTGCTCCACCCAACAACAACACCAAAATAATCATGGCTATAATTACACCGAGCATTGTCAAAAAAGTACGAAACAAGTTCTTACCCAATGTGGCAAAAATCTCTGACCATAAATCTCTATCAAATATCCACATACTACTTATCCGTTAATGCTACAATTGGTTTCACTTTCGCCGCTTTCATTGCCGGAATTAATCCTGCAAGTACGCCCGCTACAACCAATATTACTGTGGCGGTAACTACCATAGACATACTAACCGACGGATTTGCAAAAGCCCCGGTCTTAATACTTGGACCAATTGCCGCCAATAATCCTGTTGCAATTCCTAAACCTATGAATCCGGATAAAGCGGTAATAAATACAGATTCGAACAACACCAATTTTATAATGGACCAAGGTTCTGCTCCCAAAGCTTTACGTACTCCGATCTCTTTGGTACGTTCCTTAATAATAAACACCATGATATTGCCGATACCTACAATACCCGACAATAGGATCAAAAGCCCCACGATGATTACCGCAATGTCCAAACCTCCCGTAAAGTTGCTGATGTCTTCAAAAACCTCTGCGTAATTAAATATTCTAATGCCCGCTTGGTCTTGTGGTGCAATTTTAAACCTTCTTCTAAAAACATTTTCCAATCTATCTGAAAACGCCAAAGCCTCGGTCAAATCATAATTTGGGTTATAGGTCAATGCAATTTGATCAATATGGTCTGTTTGACCGTACATTTTCTGGTAGGTACTGGTTGGCGCATAGATATTGCGTTCTGCGTTGTCATCACCATCATCTGTAAATGTACCGATGACCCTAAAAGGCAAACCGTTGAACTCAACGAATTTCCCTATCGCATCTTCGTTCTTAAACAAATCTTCTTCTACCTTTCTTCCTATTACAGCTACTTTAGACGCATTGATCAAGTCATTGGTATTAATGAACCTACCTTTATTGACTATGGTCTTTTCTATAGCTTGATGATCCGGGTAAACCGCTTGTATATTGTAACTACCCGTTTCACTTTTATAGCGGGCCGATGTATTTTGATAAACCCTAGGACTTATATATTCAATGTCATTTGGAAAGCTTCTTTTGATATATTCAATATCATCATTGGTCATTTGAATTCTTCTACCCGCCTCAAATCCGCCATAAGCCAAAGATGTAGTACCGGTCCTCACAAAAATGGAATTTGTAGCATCATCACTGAACTGTAATGTAAAACCATTCTGCATACCTTTTACCGAAGCCAATAGCAATACAAGAATAAATATTCCCCAACCAACCGAAAATCCCGTCAAGAAAGTTCTAAGCTTATTGTTGCTAATACTATGATATATTTCTTGCCAAATGTCTCTATCAAACATATTGCTCGGCTCTAACTTGTTCTATTTTCTTATCCTCAATGATTACCCCATCCTTTAAGTGAACAATACGCTTGCACATATCTGCTATATCGGGTTCATGCGTTACTATCAAAATAGTATTGCCGGCATCGTTAATTTTCTGGATTAGATCCATAACCTCATAAGAAGTTTTACTATCCAACGCACCGGTTGGCTCATCTGCCAACAACACTTTGGGTTCTGCCGCCAATGCCCTAGCAATGGCAACACGTTGCTTTTGACCACCTGACAGCTCACTTGGTAAATGACCTGCCCACTCTTTTAAACCAACCTGCTCCAAATATTCAAGTGACTTTTCTTGACGCTCTTTTCTTGGGACTTTTTGATAATATAATGGCAATGCAACATTCTCTGCAGCACTTTTATAATTGATCAGATTGAAAGATTGAAAAACAAAGCCCAAAAACTTGTTTCTATATCTAGCCGCCTTGGTTTCATTTAGATTTTTGATTGGAACATTATCCAGTATATACTCTCCGGAATCAGAACTATCTAACATACCCAGTATGTTTAGCAAGGTTGATTTACCAGAACCGGAAGAACCCATGATAGCTACCAACTCCCCTTCTTCAACATTAAAATTAATGCCTTTTAGAACGTGAAGTGAATTCTTGCCCATTTTATAGGACTTGTGAAGATCTTTTATTTGAATCATGTTGGTTGTTATTTTGAACAATTTTTACATTGTCTAATCATTAGACTATGCAGTCATAAATTTGTTACATCAATTAAAATATATTTTCAATTTTATTCATTATCGGCAAGCTCATCGGGCTTTATCTCGTTCCACACCTTAATTTTTTCACCTTCATTTATACCGGAGTTTATTTGAACATGAATACCATCACTTATACCAAGTTCTATATCTCGTCTTTCAAATTGTTGATCACCGGTAGCTATTTCAACAAAGGGTTTCTTAGTCTCGTCATCAAACTGCACCAAAGCCTCCTTTACGGCTAAAACACTATCTGCACGTGCCAAAATAATGGATGCGTTAGCACTTAGCCCAGCTCTAATAAATACAGAATCTTGTTTCTTCAATGTTCCTTTTATTTCAAATTGTATGGCACCATTTTCTTCGTTTCCCTTTGGGGCTATGTAATCCAAAACAGCATCAAAAGTTTTATCCTCAATGGCTCCTACAGTTATTTCAAGAGGCAGATTCTCCTTTATCTTACCTACTTCGGACTCATCTACTTTGCCCTCAAAAATCATTTTATCAACATCAGCGATAGCGGCTATGGTAGTCCCTTCATTAAAATTATTACTTTCTATAACTTGATTACCTACCTCTACTGGCACTTCTAAAACCATACCACTGACCGTTGCCCTTATTTGTGTATTTGCAGCATTACCATAACCAGAGGTTGTACCGGTCTTTACTATATCATAGCGTTTGTTTGCGGCGGCATATGATTGTTTAGATTGATCGTAACTAACCTGGGCGCGTTCCAGATCTACTTTTGAAATCACTCCTTTAGAAAACAATCCTTTTTGGCGTTCTAGATTTCGCAATTGATCATCTAAATTAATTTTGGCTTCATCTATATTATTCCTGGCATCATTTAGCGCACTAAGGTTAGGCACTACCTTTATTGTACATAATAGATCTCCAGATTTCACATAATCTCCACCTTCCACAAAAATCTTTTCTATAACACCAGAAATGTTTGGCTTGATCAACACTTCTTCCAATGGTAAAATACTGCCCGTAGCCATGGTCTTTTTGATAATGGTCTGTTTAGAGGGTTCCTCCGTTAAATAAACAACAGGGTCTTCTGCATTTTTGGAATAGAGATAGAACATTGATCCGCCAAAGGCGAAAACAATTAATAGGAGTACAATAATAGTTGTTGACTTTTTCATTTTATGATCGATTAAATTTTGTTGATGATTTACTCTGTTCTTAATGCTTCTATAGGTCTAATCTTTATGGCACTTTGGGCAGGAATAAAACCTGCCAACAAGCCTGAAAATACCAAGATGATCAGTGCGCTTACCACAACCGCTAAACTTACACTTGGGTTGATGAACATATCTACTGGACCTACGGAATCTAACACTGCATTTACGCCATAAATAATTGCCGCCCCGAAGACAATACCTATCATACCCGATATTATTGTCAAGAAAATAGATTCCATTAAAATTTGTTTTTTTATGGACCAAGGTGCTTCGCCCAATGCTCTTCGAATTCCAATTTCCTTTGTGCGTTCTTTGATAACGATCAGCATGATATTACTTACCCCAATAATACCGGACAGCAAAACCAATACTCCAACAAAGTAGGCCACCCACCGCAATGCACCGAACAAACTTTCTACACGATTAAACTGCTCATAAAGGTCAAAATATCCTACGGCACGTTTGTCATCTGGGTGAATTTTTCTTTTTTCCTTAACAACGCCAACTATTTTCTCTTTCAAATCGGAAATAGAACTACCATCATTGGCGGTAATGGCCATCCACCCTACATCATTACTTGTATTAAATGCTTGTGAAAAAGCCGTAAACGGCACATATATTTCTTTTTGACCTTCTTCACCACCACCGTCATCTTTCTTTTGATAGGTACCCACCACCATAAAGTTGACACCTTGTATTTTTATATACGTCCCAATTACGGTTTCACCCTGATCGTATAATTCGTTTCTAACACCGTCGCCTATTACCGCAATCTTTCTTTTATCCTGTATGTCATTATGATTCACAAACCTACCCGAGGTTATCGTCATAGGTTCTTGTTTTATGATTTCAGGATAATCCCCATAAACATTAAATGCACCCGTTCTTAATCCGCGGACCACATTATTTGCCCCTCTAAAACCTCCTAATTGATTACGAGGAGAAATAAAGCGAAGATCAGGTACATTGTCCTTAATGGCCTGAACATCTTCTAACTTAAAACTAAAACGCCTACCCTTTGGCAATCCTTTATAGGGCATTGTTGTATTTCTAGACCACATGAACATGGTATTTGTAGCAATGTCACCAAAATCTGCCCTAATACCGTTCTCCAAGCCTTTACCTGCCGCCAAAAGAATGATTAGTATGAATATACCCCAACCTACGCCAAAGGAAGTAGCCAATGTCCTAAAAACATTGCTAGACAAAACTTCCAAAATTTCTTTCCACCGGTCTCTATTGAACATGGGTCATTGCTTAATTATTATACTTACTCCTTTACAACTATTCATCTCTAAGAGCTTCTATCACATGAATTTTAGCAGCTCTCCATGCCGGGAAAAATCCAGCTATGGCTCCGGCAATGATTAATACAAATACGGTTGTTAAGGCCACATTGAAATTTACCGACGGATTCAAAACATAATCTACCTCTACATGCGGACCTACGATCTCCAACAATCCCATACTTAAAATAAGACCAGTAAAACCCGCTATTGCCGTAATAAAAATGGCTTCGTGCAATATCATACCTACAATAGACCAAGGCTTTGCACCTAATGCCTTACGAATACCTATTTCTCGAGTACGTTCTTTAACTACAATTAGCATAATATTACTTACCCCCACTATACCCGCAATAATGGTACATACCCCAACAAACCAAAAGAAAAATTTTATTCCCCCCATTAAAGCATAAAAGCGCTTGGCTTCTTCCATAGGGTTATACACCTGTATGGCGCTAGTATCTTCTGGCGCTACCGTATGTGCTTTTTGCAAATATGATTTAAGCTCATTTTTAAATTTAATGGATTGTTGTACAGCTGCTTCAAAATCTTCTTTTGGAGGAAGCGTATACGCAAGGTTATTCAAATAATCCGCACCATTGAAAACCTGTTGTGCCGTACTAATAGGTATATAAATACGATCTTCTTCCCGTTCTCCGCCTATATCCCCATAAACCCCAACGATTTTAAATGGAATTCCGGACAAATCTAAATACTCACCAATAGGGCTTTCCAATTCATGAAATACTTCCCTATTGATCTTATTACTGATAATGGCAACCTTGGCCTTAGAGTCACCGTCTTGTTGATTCAGAAATCTCCCAAGGGTCATAAACTCATTCTCTATAAATTGAAATTGATGTGAAACCCCTTGAACATTATATGCCAATGATTCACTACCAAAATTGACAAATACATCTCTAACAAATAACCTTGGAGATTCATTCTCTATTTGTTCCTGAAACAAAACACCGGCCATTTCATAATTCTCATTTCTAAACTGAATAGGTCTACCTGGGTTCATACCTTTATAACCAACAGTGGTTACCCCTGGCCAAACCCAAACACTTGTAGCAGCATCTTGTTCAAATTCTTTGGCAATTCCATTTTGCATGCCTTGACCAAAACCCAATAAAATGACCAGTATAAAAATGCCTGAAGCAACGGAAAGTCCGGTAAGAAATGTTCGTAATTTATTTTTACGAATAGTATCGAAAATTTCTTGCCAACGTTCTAGATCGAACATAAGATTGATTGATTAGTATGATTGATTGATGAATGCAATACAAGTGCCACACAATCATAAGACTAACCAATTGAAAGAATGTTACAGTTTTTTTTGAAAAAAATTAAAAATGAGCATTATGCCCTCATCTTCCTGTAAATAAAATAGAAAAGTGCTGCCACCAAAACATATGGTACGGCCATTAAATAAACTATGCCATTATTTATACCTTCCGCTGCTTTGCCAGTGGATTCACTCTCTAGCACGGCTCTACACATTGCACATTGAGCCTCCACATCCACTGGTGTTAAAAGCACTAATAAAATCAATATTAAAAATAAATATTTAGTATGCATAATACGGAGATATCATTAAATAAACCACAGCACCGGTAACCGCAACATAGAACCAAATAGGAAAAGTATATTTTGCCAATGCCCTATGGTCTTCAAATTTTCCTAAATAAGCTAAAGCATAGGTTCGTAGCACTAACGGAATTAGCGCAATGGATAATATAATATGGGTAATCAAAATAAAATAGTATACATACTTGATTACGCCTTCACCCCCATAACTTGTAGAATCCGAGGTGATGTGATAGGCAATATACATTACCAAGAACAATAACGAAAGTACAATATTTGTAGTCATCAAATTCTGATGTAATTTTTCATTACCATTCTTAATAGCCCAAACAGCTGCCACAAGTAGAACCGCAGTTAAACCATTTATTGCAGCGTAAATTGGTGGTAAAAATGACAGAGGTTCAACATTGGGTAATTTAACCCCAAACAAAGCTGCAACAACTATAGGTATAACTATAGAAACTATAGCAATTAGCCTATTGAATTTTTTTTCGTCTTGAACCTTACCTTGCATATCTGTACTCTTATTCTTCCAACAACTTTTTAATATCGGCTTTAATTATGCCTATTTCTTCCGTTTCACCATGATCATTGACGCCCTTCTCTTCTAAAATTGCTCCGCGATAATATACGATAGGATTACCGAACTCGTCAATTCTAGATCTTAAGAAGCCTTCCTTATCTACTAAAGCAAATAACCCGGAATGTTCAAACCCGCCAGGCGCATCTGGCATTTCTGCCGCAAAAATATTGAATCCGGCATTGGCCAGGTCATAAATGGCTGTTTGATCGCCGGTCATTAAATTCCAATTATGGTCTTGTATATGGTACTTTTCTTGGTATTCCCTTAATACCTTGGGCGTATCAAATTCAGGCGTTATACTAAATGAAGCTACCCCAAAGTGATCCTCACTTTTAAAATGTTTCTGAATATTTACCAAGTTGGTCGTCATTACAGGGCAAATACTAGGACACCTTGTAAAAAAGAAATCCACAACATAGACCTTACCTAAATAATCCTTATCAGAAACCAGAATACTGTCTTGGTTCAAAAACTGAAACGAAGGTACTTTTCTTCGTTTTCCATTCAATAAAATATAGCCAAGTTTTTCGTTATCGATTTTACTAGAGGTATTCAAACGATCATTCTCAACCACCGAACCATCAGACAATCTATTGACTATTCTTGGAACCACAATAATTCCAAAAATCAGAACAATTAACGAAACCCAAACGTATGTATATTTTTTATTCATTATTTAGATCTATCTGCGTTATTCTTTTTTAAGGCCAAACGATACTCTGCTAAAATGATCTTAATATCATCAACCATTTTGTTGTTTAGATCCGCTACCGAATTAGAATTAAAACCATATTTGGTACCATCATCTTCATCATCTGACCTACCTCTTAAAGTTAAATCTTTATCAATTATAAAAACATAAGGAGTACTATTTTCTGAATCTAGCTCAATATCTATTTTTAAACTAGTAAACAGTGAATTAATCTGCTCTGTATCTGCATACACAAATTTCCACTTTTCGTTATCTGCCAAGGTGGCCAATTCCTTTTTAAGCGTATTTACTTTTGATTCATCTTCAGGAGATACCAACATTACAAACTGAAAGTCGTTAAACTCATAAAAGCGCTTATATATCTTTTGATTTAAATTAAAGGCATTACCTTTTCTACCTTCAACATTGGAACCCAAAAAACCTAATACGGTTATTTTATTCTTTAATTGGGTCTCAGGTGCAAAGTTCAGCTCCTGAACATTTTTAGTAAGTTGAGATAATTTACCAAAATTGGTTACACCAGACGCAAAGAACATATACGCCACAATAGGCAGCACAAACAAGACAACAAGAACAAAGGTCTTTTTCATATATCAGTAAAGCAATCTATTGAAACACACAACAGATCTTCATAAAACAATTGTTAAATAGAAAGTATACAAAAATAAAAAAGACGGTTATATAACCGTCTTTTAATATTGTTAATTATACCCTAGAAGTTCCAACTTATAAAACCATCTTTATAAACATTATAAATGTAATCAGCTTCAACCAGAAGGATAAACGTCAAATAAATGACTAAGAATATTGGTGTCCAAACTATGGCTCTTCTTAGAGAAGATTTTTCATCACGTAAGTGCATAAAATCCCAAGCTATATAATACGCTTTTACCAAGGTTAATATGATAAACACCCAATTGATCAATTTCATGCCCAATATATAGGTATCGGTTAATGATGCTGGCTTAATGATACCTAAAACTACCTCTACTGCAGTTATTAAGGTCAAAAATGCCAATACTCCCCAGATTTTCTGTGTGTTAGATTTGAACTTTACAAGCCCTCTAAAAATCTCTAATTTATGTCCGTCTGCCATGTTACTTTAATCTAAAATTCTATTTACAGTAATGCTGTTTATTGTTAAAAGGATTATACCAAGTAGAAGAAGGTAAATACAAATACCCAAACTAAATCTACAAAGTGCCAGTATAAACCAACCTTTTCTACCATTTCATAATGTCCTCTTCTTTCATAAGTACCAAGAATAACATTAAACCAAATAATAATATTGATCACTACGCCTGAGAAAACGTGAAAACCGTGGAAACCTGTGATAAAGAAAAAGAAATCTGCAAACAATCTGCTTCCATATTCATTATGAATTAGGTTAGCACCTTCCACAACTTGTGTAGCATCTGCCAATTTAGCCAAAGAAGCCTTTCTATCCAATACGGTCTTCTTACCTTCTTCATTGATCAATTCAGTTCTGATCAAAATATTAGGATTAGCCTTAAAGCCTTCTACAACTTCATTTAAAGAAACACTTGTAAGTCCTGGTTCTTGATAAAACCAAATACCATTCTTTCTCTCGTGCTCAGTTCTTTCACTTGGAATAGAAGTTGCAAAATCTGACAATGCAACTCTCTTTTCGGTATCACCAGCATCAACAAACTGCAAAATTCTACCTCCTTTAGTTTCTAAAGCACCGTAATCACCTTTGATAAAAGTTCCCCACTCCCATGCTTGAGAACCAACGAAGATTATACCACCGATTACCGTAGCGAACATGTACCAGATAACGGCATTCTTTTTCATTTTATGCCCTGCATCTACAGCCAATACCATAGTTACAGATGACATAATTAAAACAAACGTCATAAAAGCCACATAAATCATGGGATAATTACCATGAAAGAAAGGAACGTGTGTAAACACCTCGTCCGCAATGGGCCATGTTTCAATAAACTTAAATCTTGAAAAGCCATAAGCTGCTAAAAATCCAGAGAAAGTCAAAGCATCTGAAACAATGAAAAACCACATCATCATTTTACCATAGCTCGCTCCTAAGGGTTGATTACCTCCACCCCATACGCTTGTTTCCGTTCCCGTAGTCACCGTAGAATTCATATAATTATTTATCGTTTTAATAAAACTTTAGCAAATTTACATCTTTTTGAACTATTTAAAAACGCAATTTGCACCAAAACTAATTTTGATTCACATTTTATTTTACAAAGAACATAAATAACACCAAATAGATCCATAATAAATCTAAAAAATGCCAAAATGTAGCCCCTAAGGTAACACCTAAATAGTTTTCCGGACTATATTTTCCTTTGTTTTGATTGTATAACACCACTAATAATGATAACATACCCGCCACCACATGTACTACATGCACCATTGCAATTAAAAATACAAAGGAAACCTTAATACCACTTGTTGGCCCTGTAAAATAATATCCTTTGGCCACCATTTCTGAAAATCCAGAAAACTGAAGCAACACAAACAATATCCCTAAACCTAACGTTATCCAAAGCCATTTAGTACCACTGGCTTTTTCTCCATCTTTAATAGCCTTTTTTGCCAACATATACGAAACGCTACTGATGATTATAACGATCGTACTATACAAAAAAGCATTTGGCAATTGAATTTCACTAACCCAATCTTCTCTAGAGCGACTAACTATGTATGCACTTGTCCAGCCTGCAAAACTCATTAGAAGGCTAATAATACCAAACCAAAGCATCATTTTTTTCGCCCTAGCTTTTTTCTCTGCCTCCGTACCCTGTGTTAAATCCATATTTAAGCTAAAAATTTATCTATTACGTACACTATTTGCATTAATGTTATATAACTAACACTTGCCAACATTAATTTTCTTGCGGAAACGTTATCCCTATTTCTATATAACTGAAAAGCAAAGCCTAGCATAACCGCACCCATCAAGAAAATAACAATAGCTGCCACTATTGACAACTGCAATCTACCCGTTATACCAAATACCGGTATTATAGATACCGCCATCATCCAAATAGTGTACATTATTATTTGTAGTACGGTAGCTGCATCTTTCTTACCTGTGGGAAGCATCTTAAAACCCCCGCTTCTATAATCATCGTCCAACATCCAACCTAAGGCCCAAAAATGTGGAAACTGCCAAAAAAACTGAATCATAAATAGTGTTCCAGGTTCTATTCCAAAATCATTTGTAGCAGCTACCCAACCCAACATAAAAGGTATTGCTCCTGGTATTGCACCTACAAATACCGCTAACGGGGTTATTGTTTTTAAAGGTGTATATACGCTAGTGTAGAGGAATATGGATATAGCACCAAACATGGCAGTTTTTGGATTCAGAAGGTACAGAGACAATACACCCAACAAAGTAAGTACTATAGCCACTACCATGGCAATATTTACAGACATACGCCCAGCGGGAATTGGTCTATTCTTAGTACGCTTCATCAAGGCATCCAAATCTTTTTCAATGACCTGGTTGTAAGCATTACTGGCACCTACCATACAATAACCACCAAAAGCCAAAAGAAGCACTTGCCCCCATTGTATTTCGTAAGCACCCAGGAAATAACCTGCTAAGGAAGAAAAAACGACACTAATAGCTAATCTAGCTTTGGTAATCTCCTTAAAATCGGCAAAAATCAATGCAAATGCACTATTCTTTGCAGAACCAACGGCCGTCTTCATACTTTTTAAAATAGGTCTGCAAAGATAACGCCCTAGTCATATTTCTGCAACCTAAAACCTTTATTTCTAGATTTATTGAAAATGTCACCATTTGCATTTAAATAAAATTCCAATAAATCTGATCAACGTTAATGTTTACCTTGGTATTCACTAAAAAGTTGAAACAAAAAAAAGACCCTGAGCTTAACTCAGGATCTTTTTACAAATAAATTCTAATATATTGTTACTGTAACTTAAAGTTAATTGGAATACTAAAAGGAACACGTACCGCTCTACCTCTTTGTTTACCCGGTGTCATTTTAGGTAACTTGTTGATAATTCTAGCAGCTTCAGCTTCAAGGTTTTTATCTGGACCACGCATTCTTACGTTACCGATACTACCATCTTTCTGAATTACGAACATTACACTAACTCTACCTTGAACACCCATTTCTTGAGCAATTTCTGGGTAACGGAAGTTTTTACCAATGTGCTTTTGAATCATTTTATTGAAACAAGCTCTTTTATCACTTTCATTTTCACAACCTGGGAATACAGGTACATCTTCAATTACTGCGAAAGGTACATCTACATCCTCTTCAATTTCATCTACAACAACGTCTTCAACCTCAACGATTTCCTCTTCTTGACTAGTTTCTGTAGACTCGATTACAGTTTCTTCAACCTCTTCTTCATCCTCTACAACCTCAATAATTTCTGGTGCAGCTGGTGGCGGTGGCGGTGGTGGAGTTTTGATCTGTTCTGTCATTGGAACTTCTTCATCTAAAAGATCATCCACATTCATAGAAATATCATAATCGTTTACCTCATCATAAGTTTTCCACTCAAATGCTACATAAGTAAATAACATTACTGCAAATAAACCGATAACGAAATAAAGACTGCTGTTCTTTGTTAAATCCGCCTTTGGATTCTTTTTAGGTTCCATATATATTCAATTTAGTGATTGCTAATTTAACTAATTAATCCATAAAAATGCAACTAAAATTTTCATTTTAACGACGGGGTTCTAAAAAATAGAAATCTTATGACAAACATTCCTACAAAAGCCCCTATTGAATTTGCAAGTGCATCTAAAGGATCACCGTGACGATCAGTCGTCAATACATGTTGTAATACCTCAATAATTATGCCGTATGTTACAGCAAATAAAACAATGTACCACAACAACTTAGAACGTTTGGCCTGCTGGACTGTTTTGCTCCTCATTGCCAAATAACCTAAGACCACCATAACGGAGTAAAAGGTAAAATGCACGGCCTTATCCATATGCGGTATGTTGAACCTGGAAGTACCAACACCCGATAAAGAAAATAAGCTGAAAAATGTTACGAACATCATCCAGCTTATGAAAAGTACTTTGAAAATAGTGTTTTTAACCACCAATTATCTCTTTATATGCAGCATCACTCAACAAATCATCTAGTTCGCTTGCATCGCTAAATTTAATTTTCACCATCCAACCTTCTCCATAGGGATCAGAATTCACCTTTTCAGGTTCATCTTCTAAACCTTCGTTGAACTCAACAATTTCACCTGATAATGGGGAAAATAAATCAGATACCGTTTTAACCGCTTCAACAGTACCAAAGATAGCCTCACGATCCAAGGTTTCATCTAAAGTGTCTACTTCTACATAAACAATATCACCTAATTCACCTTGTGCGAAATCTGTAATACCTACCGTAGCAATGTCACCGTCTATTTTAACCCACTCGTGATCTTTTGTATATTTTAATTCAGCTGGTATGTTCATTATAATCTATTATTATTTTTTACTTCGGCAAATGTAAAGTTTTCAACTTAGGTTATCAAAATATTTACCTATGTAATGATTTGTTTAAAAGCCTACATAATTATTGGGGCATACTTTTACGAAACAACCGTATTAATTACCAAAATTATAACGAAGTGTAAAACCTGTATTAATCGTAGTTTGTGGAAAGGCAGTAGATACAGCAAATTTGGAGAATGAATGATCGTAAAAAAACAGGGCGTTCAAGCTTTTACTCAATGCATAATCTGCCGTAAACTTCAATGACATTAAATTTTGACCCGAAGTAATTTGATTGTTATTGATATCCAAATTTCTAATGATGGTAATATTATCTCTTAAAGTAACATCGGCCTTTAAGTTTAAATCACCTTTTAACCTTGTTTTATTACCACCAATATTGGTAACGAATTTTACATCTTTAAAGCGATAGCCCAAACCAACCGTATATTCTTTACCATTGATCTCTGTCATTAAATTATTATCAAAACTTAATGATAAGGCTCTATCTGTTCTAACTTCCGCTAAGACACTTACCGAGTTGATCATTTCAAAATCTACACGGATCAACGGATTAAATTGATCTGTTAAAACTACGTTGTTCAAAATCAAGTCTGGTAAAATGTCAAGATTTTCAGCATTAACAGCATCTTGACCATCTTTAACCAATTGCACCTTTTCTAAATTCGTTTGATACGAGTTTATACTATATGATGCACGATATCCATGACTCAAAGAAAAACGTTTGAATTTCTTTTTAAACCATTTACTCTTCATTAGTCCGGTATACTTAATGTTCCAATTAGGAATAGGAATATCCCTAAAGGTATCTAAGTTTACACGCTCAGCATCTTGCCCTGTATATGCCGCAAAGAACGCTGGTAACAATACCTCTTGTTGCGTTTTACCGTATAACTGAGGAAAACCATCTTCATCTAGATCACCCACAGGTTGAGATCGATCAGCGATCAACCTATTGGCTATTGTAATCCTATTATCCTTAAACTGCTGAAAAGTACTTGAATCAAACTCATCGCTCTTACCAAAGGCCGTACCTATCATCATAGTAGAAATACTGAAACTACCATAATTGTTACCTAGCTGCAGGTTGTATTCTTGATCAACAACATTAAAGTTTTCTTGGTAACTATCCGAATATTGACGGTCCGCTACTAAATCTATCGTAATATCTTTAGTAGGTTGGGCCGTAGCGGTAATATTCAATTGCTTATTTGTTCTTTGGATGAATTGCTCATTGAAATCTTCAAAACCAGTTAACCAACCATTTCTAGCAGCTTCAAAACGGACATCTGACTGACTACCGAACAAGAAACCAATGGTAGGTTTGGTAGTACCAACAAACCCAACAGATTGTGTATAACCCGGAAGCACCGTTCCATTGTTCTCACTATAGTTCAGGTTCAATCTTTTAACCATAGTTACAATATCTACTACGGTATTGAACAAATCACTAGTCTTACCTTTTATTTTTTCTTGATCTTCTGCCAATGCACCGGATTTGTCCCTTCGGATAGGTCCTCTTGCTCCTGCCCTTGGCGCTTCGCGCTTTTTAAGTCCAAGCATATCATAGAACTTCTGCATGGTCAATGATGACGTTATAGTATGCGTATTGGCGTTCTGTACCGTATTAATGTATTCCCCCGCTACTTCAAACAACGCATCTCCACCTCTTTGCCAATCAAAATTACTGGTATATGAATATTGTGTACTAATGAAATCCAATGCAGGTATTTTAGAAAAAGGCACATCATAATTCAACTGCATTTGCTGAGAATGCCTGTTAGGCTCACCAACATCAAAGAAGCCGTCCCACATTCCCAACTCATTATTAATTCTATCCGTTGACTCTAAAGGTTCATCTTCGTTCAAATAATTTCTAACTATATTATTGTTAGAACCGGTCAAATTCAAACGTAGCGATTTGGTCAAATTATAATTGACCGCATATTGCCAATTGAACAAATAGTTACGCTGCTGCAATTCTGGCAACTCAAGTCTATCTTCACCATCAGTATATACATCCCTAAAACGCTGTGCATTAAACTGCCTATTGATATTTGAAGTAACCCCTATATTAGATGGCAACAGGTTTAAGTTAAGATCTTTTAACCATTTCCAATATTTGCCTGTAAAAAGGGAATCTTTTTTAGCAAAAGGCGCTACCTCTACAGGGTCAAAACTATGATTATATACAAAACCGGTATTTACACTTTGTTCCCTTAACTCTGCAATTTCAAAATCTCTATGATCAGTTTCATTATAACTATAGTTAAAGGTAAAGTTTTCAATATCATAAAAATTGGCATCGGCCTCTTCACCTCTATCCTTTCTAACCCCAATTAAGTTGATACTGGTACGCTTAGTATAATCTTCAGCTTGTTCCAAAACTTCATCTTTACCCTCTTGGGTATCTTCTGCAGCAATTCTATCCTCTAATTTTAAATCATCATAAACAGGGTCGAATTCCGGTGTAATCAATTGTTCAGAAACACCATAATTAAAAGGTAACTGTATGCCCCATTTCTTAGGCAGCAATTGACCAACGTTAACATTGGTAACCACATCATACGAAACCGCATCTTCACGGGCACGTTCATTTGGCATTTGATCTATTGAGCCAAAACCAGAAGTACTCTTACTACCCGTTGCACTAAAATTGGCAAAATCTGCAATATTGCCATCTACAGCGGCAATAGCTGCCCACCCTCCATTATTGTCCAAACCTGCTAAACGAAGTTCATTGAACCACACCTCACCTCTTGCCGGTAATATATCTTGGTTTTTTACACCCACCATCATAGTACGTATACTACCCAAAGACGGATTACCTTTTATACCAATACGTAATCTGCCGGGCGTACGCACATCGAACTCACCAACAGGAATCACTTCCCCGTTTTCAATTTCAAAGAAACGAACATCATTAAGATCACCATCAGCGATCCATTGCGATTTCACCTTGGTCAAATCACTAAGTGCAATGTTCATTTCATTATTTTCCGGCCATATTTCTTCATCTGAAACAGCTGTAAAAGGAGTGAATTCCAAAGGCAATTCTATTTGGTAATAGTTTTGGGTAAAATCTGTACCCATTCTTAAAAAACCAACCAATGGTGTAGATGTATCTGCATAATCACTATCTACAATCTTCTCGGCATGAATAAACATTTTCAATTTCTCATATTGACGAATGTCAACATTCAAGTTTTTAAATACTCCGCGTGAATCTTCAGACTCTAGGTTTGATACCGTCAAGGAGAGAGATTGCTCATTCTGTCTAATAATAGTATTGTTATTATTTAACTGCTCTCTTATAACGCCCGGAGGCAGAACATATGGAATTGGAGTTCTACTACTATTCTCTTCAATATTTACCGTGTTTACATCTAAAGTAGTACCGTCATCAGAAGGATCACTATCCACATCTGGATCTTGCAGCGTATTTGTATATGTACGCCAATCTCCCCTAACCAAATCCAAAGTAGCAAAACGTAGAACAGTAGGACTATTGAAACCGGTCATATACATACGCATAAAACTAATAGACCTAAAATCCGTAATACCACCCACCGCATCGGTAAAGTCACTTAACGGAATCTTATATTGGATCCAACGGTAATTAACCTCGTCTCCATTAGGTATTCTAAAATCCCCACTAGCGGTACCTTCTATAATATCGGTTACATACTCGTCATTAATTGTAGTATTTGGCTTTATGGCAATTCTATACTCATAATAACTATTCACCGTATTCATGGTCAAATCCCTATCAACATCTTCTACGTCAGGTAGGGTTGTAGAACCTCTATCGGTATTTGTTACCGAAACAGGTGAGTTACCTTGTGGATTATTAAAGTCTTGATATCTTTCTAATATGCTACCTTCCCTATTTAAATAATATACATAGTTATCCAATGCAGGGTCATCACCAGCATTGTTGGTATATACGTCTACTTCACGTGCATCATCCAAACCATCAAAACCAATATCCTGTAATACCCTGTTATTTTCATCGGCGTCAAAAGCATACACTAAAGATTGTGTTGCCGGCACCTCTCCCCATGAAGTAGGGGAAACAAAATCATTACTATCAACACCAGGCAAACCGTTTTCATACTGCTTTTTACCATCACGTAAAATATCCTCAGATATATTACCCAAGTTAAGTACCAATTCACCTGCCCCATTTGCAATACCATCTACATAAGGATCCATCACCCAAAACTGAACAAACTCTACATTACTCTGTTCAAAATCTGTACTGCTCAAAGAACGCATCATTCCACCCCATTTTTCTGTAGGAGCTTCGTTTTCAAAATCTGGATTATTGTTATACGGTCCCTTTACCGATGGGTAATATACCATATCCAAAGTGGACTGCACCTGGGTCTGCCCCTGTGCCACATCGGTCTCTGGAAAAACTTCATCTATATACACCCTACGTGTAGCGTTGGTGGAAATATCATCATCACTAACTGTTGATGGTCTTTGCGTAGTATAGAAAATTGGATCAATAGTATACCAAGACAGTTTTGCCCTATTATAACCATTTAATAAATTATTTGGATCATCTGGAGAACTACCAAAAGATTGATCATCATTACCAAACTCCAAAGGCATACTTGCTAGAGACCAACCAAGCGAAGCTCTAATATCTATTAAGGCCTGCGCACCTTCAAAATCATCTAAATAAGTAGTGGTCTCCCCTTCAAAATCTGCGTTTTTAGGTGAACTTGGTATCAAAGCGGCCATTTCTGCCCTTACGGAAATGTTAGAAGGCACATCTGTATCTATATTAGGCAGCTTATTTACCATACGGGTTAAAAAAGGAACCTCAGTAGAAAAATTAGTGTTCAACCCAAAAATGGTATTGTTCACAGATTCCACTCCGTATGTAGATTTCTGGGTTAGGGGTCTTTCGTTCAAGTTTAACAATGTACCTCCTAAAACAAATTTTTCATTGAATTGATGCTCTACATTAACACCTGTAAAACGACGTGTTTGTTGTCCAAATACCGCGTTGTTTTCTACTGAAATATTAATAGGAACATTGGAAGCCTCTAAACTTGGATCTAAAATTTGAACCGTACCCGATTGATAGTTTACCGTATAATCTATACCTTCTTGTAATGTTCTACCATTAGCGGTTACCGTTACGGATCCCTGCGGAACATTAAATGCTCCAATAGAAATACCATTACTACCTTCTGATTTATACGTACCTTTTAATAAAAACTTATTTTTTTCAGGGTCTTGCAGTGCTGCCGTTTTGGTCAAGGCATACATATCTCTAAATACATACTGCTCTTGGTTGGCATTATAACCAGAGGTTACATCGTACTGACCACTATTACCATTTTCCAATTGCTCATATAAAAACTCCCCAAAAGGTTCAACTTTGGTAAATATTATTCTACCGTTCTGTATATCAATAGTCTGACCACTGATAAAATCAAAAAAACCATCTCCACCGGGCTGAATATCATTGTAGACATTTAACCTATCTAAGTTGAATACATTTAATAGAATACGTTCTTCTAAACCTTCTGGCCAACCAGAACCAGGACCTTCTTCAATAGGCGTAATATAGTTTCTTGAAGTAGGATCAGAATATAAGATATTCATCTTAAAATCTTCTTGGCTTAAACTGTAAGCTCCGGTTGCGTAAATGTTCTTCATCATAAGATCCCAAATTGGATCAGTGATATTGGTAATATTACTTTTAAGAAGCTTAAGAATCAAAGTATTGTTTTCAATTACCGTACTTACATCTTGTGTAACCGTAGTAGCTTCTATACCTCCATTTGCAAATTCACCTACTTGGTATACTTGACCTTGAAAAGTATACTGGTAAGCAACACCTAAAACCTCATCATTACTTAGGCGTTGGTTTAAAGAAATGTACCCCAGTTGAGAGTTGAAATCAAAATCCCTGCCTTGTTCCAACTTTCGTGCATTTTCTAGATATGCATAATCAAACCCTTGATTAGGACTGTAACCACCTGCAAAACTGCCGGCATTAAACCCACTTTCTACGGTTGCAATTTCTCTTATGTTATCGTTCAATGCACCATTACCGCTCAAAATTAAAGCAGGATCATAATCATTGGCGTTGTTTCTAGGTCTTAAATCGGCAGGACCGTTGAAAAATCCACTTGCACTACCATTGTTTTGACCAACCCTGGTCTTGGTAATATCTGCCTCACCTAAATCCTGTATGGCCACCACGTTACGTACATTCAAGGTTTGTTGGGTTCTATTGGTAATCCAAACCTCTATACGGGTAATTTGCACTTGACTCTGTATATAAGGGTAAGAAGAAAGTGCATTATCATAGTTATCCCTAAAATATTGCGCTAAGAAAAAGTGTCTGTTTTCATCATAGTCCAACGCAGATAAAGAAAACTCATTTACTGTACCACCACCTTGGGCAACTACCGTATTATTTTGCGAACGTTGTTCTGAAAAAACAGCCGTTACAGAAGTTTTACCGAACTGTAATTTGGTCTTTACACCAAATAAACTTTGCGCTCCTGAAATCAGTGAGCTATTAAGTGGCATATTAACGTTACCTACTTCTATGGATTGAATGATATCATCTTCCGTTGGGGTATAATCCAATTTTACGATATTCTGAAAATCAAAAGTTGCCTCCGTATCATAGTTGGCCGTCACTTGTAAACGCTCTCCAATTTTCCCTAGCATACTAAGACTAATACGCTGATCAAAATCGAACGAAAGGTTAGTTCTATTTCTAGGTGATAAAGACGGATTATCATTCTTTTGCCATATAACCCCCAAATCCATTGCAACGGATCCTTGTGGAATTATCTCAATAGTATTACCGCCAAAAATGGTAGAAAAGAAATCATTATTTACATAAAAATTAGGAAGAAGATTTTTTCGGGCTTCTTCACTACCTTCTTTTTTACCGGCATAAGCGTCTGATTTTTCTTTGAAGTAAGACTTAATACCTTCTTCTTCGATCAGCTTAAAATACTGTTCCGGTGTAAGAATAATCGGATAACCAATATTAAATTCGCCAACACTTTCATTGTAGATATAGCGATCTAAATTAGGGTCGTAAATATATCTAGATACAATACTATCTGGATTCTCAATTAGGATGCTACCCAAATCAAAACCAGTTTTCACAGAATCAATCTCCTGCTCTTCAGTCTCTTGAGCCACAACCGAAGTTATAGAACCCAAAAACATAAAGAATACAAAGATGTGCTTAAAAGAAATTTTAAGAAATTTAGTTACCCCGTTTTTCAAACTTATTACAAATTTTTGAGCGCGAGTTTAATTATATTCTCGACACTTAGCGAAGCATCTTGACCTAGCACTTTATCGACAACCCTCTCTGATTGTTTACGTGCGAAGCCTAGAACTTCTAAAGCAGATAACGCTTCATCTTTATTTGTATTGTTTGTACTTACCGAAAGTTCGTCTATATCGTAAACTTTTAAGACCTTATCCCTAAGGTCTAAAATTACACGCTGGGCAGTTTTGGCACCAATACCTTTTACAGCTTGTATTGAAGCAACATCACCATTGGCAATAGCATCCCTTACTTGAGAAGGTGACATTGAAGAAAGCATAGTTCTTGCTATACTTGAGCCAATACCGGAAACCGATAACAACAATCTAAAAATCTCACGCTCTGATTTTTCAACAAAACCGAAGAGTGTGTGAGAATCTTCTTTCACTTGTAGGTGCGTAAATACAGAAATGTTTTCCTGTTCCGGCAACTTTGAAAAAGTATTCAAAGAAATATTTACAAAATAGCCAACCCCACCACATTCAATAATAACATGAGTTGGGTTTTTCTCTACTAATTTTCCTTTTAAGTGGTGTATCATGTTCCTTTAAATTAAAAGGGGAAAAAAGTATGCCTACCTATTTCCCCATTTATGTTTTTCTATTATTAAACTTTTATTTAGATTCTTTTGCCTTTTTTCTTTTTTCTCTTTCTTGAGCATCTATTACGGCCACAGCTGCCATGTTTACAATTTCATCTACACTAGCACCCAGTTGCATAATATGAACTGCCTTTCTTAAACCTACCATTATAGGACCAATTGAATCCGCTCCATTTAACTCTTTCAACAATTTGTAAGTAATGTTCGATGATTCCAAATTAGGAAAGATCAAAGTGTTCACCTTTCTACCGGCAAGCTTAGAAAACGGGAATTTACTTTCATGTAATTCTTTGTTCAAAGCGAAATCTGTTTGAATTTCCCCATCGACTACCAAATTTGGTGCAGTTTCATGAAGAATACGTACAGCTTCTCTCACCTTTGTTGCGTTAGGATGGGTTGAAGAGCCAAAATTGGCATAGCTTAACATTGCCAATACAGGATCAAAACCAAACGTTGACGCTACATTAGCCGTCATTTTTGCAATATCTGCCAATTCTTCGGCATTTGGTTCTATATTAATAGAGGTATCCGCCAAAAATAACGGCCCTCTTTCGGTAATCATAATATTTACCGTAGCTACTTTCTTTACACCGGATGCTCTACCGATAACCTCTAAAATAGGTTTTACTACCGTAGGATAAGCTCTAGAATACCCAGAGACCATACCATCAGCATCACCCTCAAGTACCATCATTGCACCAAAATAGTTACGCTCGCGCATTTTTATCTTCGCACTGTAAAATGTAACCCCGCTTCTTTTTCTACTTTCCCAATACTTGGTAGCATAACGCACATGACGTTCATCAAACTCATCGGACATTGGATCGATTATAGCTATATCAGCATCAAATTCCAACTCCTTTTTAAGTTCCAGAATAATGTCTTTTCTTCCTAAAAGAATAGGTTCGGCAATGCCCTCTTCATGAACAATTTGTGCCGCTTTCAACACATCTAAATGATCCGCTTCGGCAAAAACTATTTTCTTCGCATTACTACGTGCCCTACCATGCAATAGCCTAACCACTTTGTTATCGTTACCAGACCTAAGCATTAATTCCTCTTTATACTTATCCCAATCTGAAATAGGCGCTTTTGCCACACCACTATCCATTGCCGCCTTTGCCACAGCAGGTGGTACCTCATGTATAAGTCGCTGATCAAAAGGTTTTGGTATAATATATTCCCTACCAAATGTTAATCTAGTTTCACCGTATGCAATATTTACCTGTTCTGGTACTGGTTGCTTTGTTAATTCGGCCAAAGCTTTTACCGCAGCCATTTTCATAGCTTCATTAATGGCTGTAGCCCTCACATCTAAAGCTCCACGGAATATAAATGGAAAACCAAGAACATTATTTACTTGGTTAGGATGATCAGATCTTCCCGTTGCCATGATTATATCTTTACGGGTATCTATTGCCAAATCATATGCTATCTCCGGATCAGGATTCGCCATGGCAAAAACAATAGGATTTGGCGCCATAGACTTTAACATTTCAGGAGAAACAATATTAGCTATGGAAAGTCCTATAAAAACATCGGCATCTACCATTGCCTCATCTAGGGTATCTATTTTTCTATCTGTTGCAAATTCTTTCTTCGCTGCCGACAGATTCTCAGCATCTTTTCTAATAACGCCCTTACTATCTAGCATTACAATATTCTCTGCCTTTGCTCCAAAAGCCTTATAAAGCTTTGTACAAGATACTGCCGCTGCGCCGGCACCGCTAATAACTATACGTACCTCTTCTATTTTCTTCTCAGCAATTTCAAGAGCATTCAACAACGCTGCCGCAGAAATAATAGCAGTACCGTGTTGATCATCGTGCATTACAGGAATGTCAAGCTCCTCTTTTAACCTACGCTCTATCTCAAAAGCTTCGGGAGCTTTAATATCTTCAAGATTAATACCGCCAAAAGTTGGGGCAATCATCTTTACCGTTTCAATAAATTTATCAACATCTTCAGTGTCCACCTCAATATCGATACCATCTATATCTGCAAAGATCTTGAACAAAAGACCTTTACCTTCCATAACCGGTTTTGAAGCCTCAGGACCAATATTACCTAATCCCAATACCGCAGTACCATTAGAAATAATAGCTACCAAATTCCCCTTAGAAGTATATTTATAGGCATTATCCTTATTCTTTGCTATTTCTAAACAAGGCTCTGCCACACCTGGCGAGTAAGCCAAAGCAAGATCTCTTTGGGTACTATATGGTTTTGTAGGAACTATTTTAATCTTACCTGGTTGAGGTTTCGCATGGTACACCAATGCTTCCCTTCTTTGCTTCTCCTTGCTCATACGTTCTAATTTAAAAGATCAAATTTAAAGGTATTCTTCAAAAAAGAGTGAATAGTAACAGTATTTATGCAAACAAATTAAATAGTTTTCCTTAGGAAAGAAAAAAGCGGACAATTTTCTACAAATCTATAACCGCAGCCTTACTTCTAACTTTAAGTCTTAGTGCCAAAATACCCGAAATTGCAAAGAAAGCTCCTGCGAACAACATTGCATTAATAGCATTATTTCCAAGTACATATTTATAGATTGGGCCAAATGTCAAAGTTTCTATACCCATGGGTATTACGATCATCATATTCAAAATCCCCATATATACTCCCCTTCTGTCTTGCGGCACCACTTTAGACACCATTGTATATGGTATTCCCATCATTGCCGCCCAACCAATACCAAATAAGACCATTGGCACCAAAACCAATATGGGATCCGTAATAAAAGGTATGGTAAATAATGATAAGGCCGTACCAAACAAGCTCAACGCATATACTTTTTTACCCCCAAATTTTAAGGTCAAAGGCACTAGTGCTAAAGCTACAACCATGGTAACGATATTATAGGTTAAACTCATTTGTGCAGATTGAGATGCTGCCTCACCTGTTGAGTATCCCATGGTCAACTTAAATAATGGCGTAGTATATTGCCAGTAAATAAACAATGCATACCATTGAAATAAATAAACCGCTCCAACCCTCCACATAAATTTGGGCATTCTCTTTATAGCTTCTGCAATTTCTTTGAAAGGAAACATTATCCGATCCATTAAAGGTTTGGCCTTTGCCGCATTTATCTCCTCCAATTCTAAAGAAGACGGAGGAATTTCGGGAGTTTTTAATACCGAATAAAGTATTGTAGTAATTGATAGAATTGCACCAATATAGAACGAGTAATATAACCACGTAGGTATAGTACCCGCCACTTCTACAGACTCGCCACCAAACAAATACTGAAACAGCACTATTGACCCGTTTGCCAAAAGAATACCAGCCCCAACGAAAAGGCTTTGCATTTGGTAGCCTAAACTTAACTGCTTTTCAGGCAGCTTGTCACCCACAAAAGCACGATAAGGCTCCATTGCCATATTGTTACCCACATCTAAAATCCATAAAAGTCCAACCGCAAACCATAATACCGGACTTGTAGGAAATGCAAAAAGGCACAAACTACCCAAAATTGCCCCAATCAAAAAATAGGGTTTTCTTCTACCCCAACGTGCAGACCAAGTTTTATCTGACATGGCTCCAATAATTGGTTGTACGATCAAACCCGTTACAGGCCCAGCGATATTTAAAATTGGCAACATATCTTCTGGTGCGCCTAGATAAAGAAAAATAGGGTTTATTGCTGTTTGCTGTAATCCGAAGCTATATTGAATTCCTAAGAACCCAACATTCATATTGAATATTTGCCAAAAACTAAGACTTGGTTTAGTTATTTTCATTAGGGCTAACGTTTATAATCTACTGGTTCACTTTAACATATTCACATAAAAATCATGTAATAACTCAGAAAAACATAATTTAAAGTAGCAACCAATATAATATAAATAAACCTGTTGCGCATGATTATCTATTGGAAATGCCTACGAAAACGATTGAGGAAATGAAATTATTTTAGAAATTCAATATTTCTAGTAAGTCCGCCGTACTTTGTTCGTTTAACAGCAGATTTTTTGAAGACTTTTTGAAAGACATCCACTGTTATCTCTTCCCAATCCTTTTTGGTCATGCTTAACAACTCTGGATGAGGAATGAACAAAGGCTCATTGTGTGGTTTAGAAAACCGGTTCCAAGGGCAAACATCTTGACAAACATCACAACCAAACATCCAATCATCAAAAGACCCCTTCATTTCATTAGGCAACTCATTTTTTAATTCAATCGTAAAATAAGAAATACACTTACTGCCATCTACCACGTATGGTTCAACTATAGCTTGTGTAGGGCAAGCATCTAAACACGCAGTACAGGTACCACAATGATCGGTAACAGCATGGTCATATTCTAAATCAATATCTACGATCAACTCGGCAATAAAGTAAAAGGAACCAACCTGCTGCGTTAAAAGATTACTGTTCTTACCAACCCAGCCCAAACCACTTTTTGCTGCCCAAGCCTTATCGAGCACTGGAGCAGAATCTACAAAAGCACGGCCATGAACCTCGCCTATTTCTTCAGTTATGAATTCTTGTAATTGCCTAAGTTTGCCTTTTATGATATGATGATAATCTTGACCGTAAGCATATTTTGAGATTTTGTAAGAATCTTCTCGTTGGGTTTTTTCAGGAAAATAATTTAAAAGCAAGGATATGACAGACTTAGACCCTTCCACCAATTTTCTCGGATCTAATCTTTTATCGAAATGGTTTTCCATATAACTCATTTCGCCGTGCATATTGTTGTTGAGCCATTTTTCCAATCTTGGCGCTTCTTCCTCTAAGAAATCCGCTTTAGATATACCACATGATAAAAAACCGAGGCGTTTGGCTTCGGTTTTAATAAGGTTGCTATTCTTTTGTTTTAAGTTCAGGGTCAAATAATTTTAAACTAAATTACGATTATAATTCTAATTCATTTTATCATAGTTATATTAATTACGGTTACCAACCATACTTATATAAGTACGGAGAAAAACACCCTTCTACACAGTTTGCAATTATTTCATCTTTCATTAAAATTTAATATTTATAATTGTTTTCAAATAAACTATGTTTCGAAAAAAACTTCTTTAATCATAATACATAAGGCTATACATATCAAGAACCAACCAAAATATTTCTTCAACTTTTCGCCTTTTATAAATGTTGAGAAATAGCTTCCTAACAGAATACCTAAAACAGAAACCAACGTAAAGCCTAATAGAAAAGACCAGTTAATTTCAACACTAAGAATATCACCCAAGAAACCAATGAGGGACTTTAAAGCTATAATGAACATTGAGGTGACCACTGCATTTTTCATCGGTAAACGTAAACATATTACAAGTGATGGAACAATTATAAAACCTCCACCTATACCTATAACACCTGTTAAAACACCTATCAGCACCCCAGCTATTATCATTATTGGATAGTTATAATACAATTGCTCAAATGGGTTATGATAATCTTTATTACTCTGTATCAGTGAATACCCAGATACCAACATCAAAATAGCCAGTAAAAATAGTATCGCTAAATGTTGTGTTATAACATACCCGAAAAGACTGAATAGTTCCTCTGGAATAATAGGAATTAGAAATTTACGAATTAGAAACACTGCAATAAAAGTTGGAATACCAAAAAATATAACAATCCTAAAATTTATAAGTTTCTTCTTTAAATTACCAAAAGCGCCTATTGTTGCCGAAGTGCCAACAACAAACAAAGAGTAAGCTGTAGTCGTTATCGGACCAATGTGGAAAAAATAAGTAAATATGGGTATTGCCATTAATGAACCTCCACTACCAATCAGTCCCAAAACTACCCCTATAGCCAAGGCACCAAAATATCCTAATATTTGGGTAATTTCCACTTCTGTTAATTATTATTTTTTTACTTACCCTCCTTTATATAGCCCCAGCCTTGCTTTTGCTTAGAAATAATTTCATAGATACCATCAGGAACCGTTCCAACGCCCGGTATTAAATCTTTCTCCGTTTTTTTATTTCGCTTCATCGTGTTTTGACAAACCACGATAGAAATATTATCGTTGTTGATGATTTCGCGAAGAGTTTCTCCTGCAACTGATGAATTTTTATCCACCATTGAATAGGCACTACTATAAACAACCAACTCAAATTCTGAAGTTGGATATGATTCAGACATCAATCTTAAATGCCGCGCTGTAGATCGTTGTACATCGGGACTTCCACTAGTAAGGTCAAATACAACTTTAATAGGTTCCTTTTGGGAAAATAAGTTTAAAGACAGGAAAAAAAATGCTATAATTATTATTATATTTCTCATGTTATTATATTTTTCGTTGATTAATTTCCGGCAAAAATATAGCCACATCCATTCTGCTGCGCTCTACCTAAAGCCCAAACACCAGACGGAACAATCTGTATTTCTGGGTGAACCGCATCTACCCATTCTTGATATACCTTCTTAGCATCTAAATCCATATTTTCTGCGACAGCACCACTGTAAACTGATAGTGCCAAATTACAGACACAGAACATTGCGCCACGCTCTTGCATTTCTTTAATGCCTTGAATTTCAGGCATTGGAAAATCACCATTTTGAGGCTCATAATAAGGATTACGCAAAGCAGCAGCATTGGTAGCATTATCATTTACCCCAAATACTTCACCTAACTTATATTTTTTCCAAACTTCTGATTTCAATGCAAAAGGAATAGCATTATGGCGCAAAACTGTCATGGCCGTTATATCATCGTCTTTTGATCCCGTTTCATTATTACTTAAATAAAAAGCCCAATTCCAAATAATCGGAAATCCGTCATGTGGCGTAGACCCATCATAAACGATGCGATGGGTACCCTTAATCTTATTGAACCAATTATCCACTTCTGCCATTTTTTTATCATCGTAATTTGGCATTGCTGCATATACCGGTCCGGTAATTAATGAGAAGGTGCTTGCCGTGGCCCCCATTAGCACCGCACCCATAAATTTTCTTCTAGAACTCTTGTTTTGTCTTTTCATACTTACTTATTTAGATTTAACAATATTGTATTCACTTTTATAATATTCCATAATCGGTAAAAAAGGTCCGATTTGATGCTGCCGTATTGAAAATGTATCAGCATAAGGAGGGTATGGAGTTGATACCGGCTTTTTTTTGAGATCGGGAAAATCTCTTTCGCGATTTTTTTTGGATGGTCTATCTTGCACATTGATATATCCGGCGACGTCATAAGCCTCTTCATCAGTCAAAATTGGATTCTCGTAGGTAGCGCCATATGGCATGTTTGCTTTAATAAATCTTGCTGCCGTAATTACCCGGGTCATACCTGCACCATCATTATAAGAATCCTTACCCCAAAGCGGTGGGTATTGATATCCATAACCTACTTTCGCTTTTAAGCCTTGACCGTTTTCAGCATGACATAAAACACATTTTGCCTTAAAAACCGCTTTACCCTGTTTAATATCGACCGCCCTGTCGGGAATAACTATTTTCACAAATCCCTGCCCTGAAATTTTTCCATCTTCAGGGGCATACCTGCTAAGCCAATTCATATAAGCCAATAACCCCTTCATTTCCTTACTTTCCATGGGTATAGGTTTTCCATTCATACTGCGCTCCATGCATCCATTTATACGCTCCTCTATTGTGCCTATTTTATTCTCCCTTCCCCTATATTGAGGAAAACGATTTATTATCCCAACTAGTGGAGCGGCGTATGCTTTTGTACCCGACCAGAGATGACAATTATTACAAGACAATTTATTACCTGCATACACATTGTCTTTATTTTTACTACCATTTCCTATATACTTGGAGGTGTTTTGAAAAAGATCATACCCAAATCGTATTAAGTCATTATCTTTTGTATCATCCAATTGAGAAATATCATAACTCATATCGTAATCATTGCTCAAGGAATTTTCAACTCTTTTTTCGATTGTTGGCTTATCTAAACAACTACAGAGCAGTAAAATAGAAATAAAGCTTAGACTCATAAAAAGCTTCAAATACAATGGAGTCTGTACTTGTGCCATACCCCTAAGTTCAGAATTAACAATATCTATCATATAGTCTTATTTAACTTCCACATATTACCCTAAGAGATAATTATTACTTCTGGATACATGCAATTTCAAACAAGAATTAGTGAAGGGCTTTCAGTATACCGGCAAAGTCTGGTAGTATTTATGAAAAGAGAAGTTAGTATAGCACTATTTATGCATAAAGAAAGCTTAAACTAAACGTATAATACTTAATTTCAATTACTTATCAATTGCACTTGGCGCATAACCAAATTCATTCTTAAAAGCGCGGCTAAACCAAGAAGGATCATTAAAACCTACGCTATATGCAATTTCGGAAATAGTCATATCAGTTTCGTAAAGCATTTCTTTTGCTCTATTCAAACGGACAGAGCGTATAAAGACCGCAGTAGATTTATCAGTGATAGTTTTTAGTTTTCTATACGTTTGAGATTCGCTCAATTGCAATTTAAATGCCAATTGTTTTGGACCGAAGTTAGAATTAGCCATCTCTTGTTGTATAATTTCAATGACTTTTTGAATGAATTGAACTCTTGGGTTCTTAGTTTGAGTTTTTAAAAAAACAGCTAAACCATCGCTTTCAAACTTATTGACCATTTTCTTACGTAATGCAATAAGTTGATTTAACCTTATAAACAACTCAGCTTTTTCAAAGGGCTTTACCAAATATGCGTCAGCACCATGTGATAGGCCTACAATACGGTCTTTTTGAGTAGACTTCGCCGTTAACATTATAATTGGTATATGATCTGTACGCTTATCTGATTTTAAAGTTTTACAAACTTCATAACCATCCATTACCGGCATCATGACATCGCAAATTATTATGTCTGGAAGTTCACTTAGAGCTTTCTCAACACCAATCTTACCATTGTCTGCACAAACTGTTTGATATTTGGTTTCAAGCGAATTTATTAAAAAATAAACTACATCTACATTGTCTTCTATAATCAAAGCAATTGGCAAATTACTTTCTTTAAGATATTGTGGCTTTGTATCTTCTTTTAACCCATCGTTTTCAAATACCGGTATTTCAATATCTTTAAATTCTGAGTCCCGTCTTTTAGCGGTGGTGAATATTGGCAAATAAACAGTAAACTCCGTTCCTTTACTCAATTCACTTTTCACTGAAATGTTTCCACCCATCAACTCAATAAAGTTTTTGGTTAACGACAGCCCTATACCAGTGCCTTCACTCGACCTATTAATGGAAGCATCTGCTTGATAAAATCTATTAAAAATATGAGGTAGGTCATCTTTTGATATCCCCATACCATTATCTTTAACTTTTATCAGAAATTGACTAGAGCTATTTTCCGCAGTACTGTTAAGATGTACAATGATTTTATCCCCGTCACCTAAAAATTTGATTGCATTTGATAACAGATTATAAATAATGGTCTGTAATTTGTTTTCATCCACATCTATTATTAAGCTGTCTACTTCTGAGTATACAACTAAATTGACATTTTTTTCAAAAATATACGATTGAAAACTTTCACAGATGTATTTAATAAATGAGATTACATCGGTCTTCACAAGTTGCAATTCTATATTTCCGCTTTCCAACTTAGCAAGCTCTAGCATTTCATTAACTAAATGTAATAGGCTTTTGCCATTACGCGAAATCATCTCAAGAGGTTTATTTACCCTTACAAATTCTTTTTCACCAAGATTTTCCTTTATAGTTTCGGCCATACCCAATATTACTGTCAAAGGAGTTCTAAACTCATGCGTTATATTCGTATAAAGACTATTTTTTAGTTGGTCTATTTCTTTTAGCCTATTACTTTCAGCAAATGCCAACTTTCTAGAAACCTGAAACTTATAGAAAAAATAGGCTAATACTACCGCTAAAATGACGTAAAGCATGTAAGCCCACCAGGTTGACCACCATGGAGGAATTATATGCAACTTCATTATAAGAGGCTCTTGATCCCATTCTACACCCCTTGAAAAACCGTTTACCAGCAACGTATGATTACCCGATGGAAGGTTCAAAAATTGGATTTCCGGATCTTTAAGCATATTCCATTCCTTGTTATTGGGCAATAACTTATACCCATATTCAATCTGCTTGTTTAAACGTAAATCAACAGAAGAAAACTGAAGATAAAATGGGAATTGATTATTATTAAATTTTAACTCTTTAGTCTTTAACAATGATTTCTTTAGGGCACTTTTCGGTGAGCTGTTTGCTTTTATTACTTGATCCTTAATCAGAAAATCAGAAAAATAAAGTGGTTGTGGTGCATCGATACTGGTTAAATCTCGAGGATGAAAATAGGTAAGGCCATCAATACCGCCCAAATAAATAAATCCCTGATCATCCCTAAATCTCGCATGAATATCAAACTCGTTACTCTGAATACCGTCTTGAACCCCATATTGTTTAAACTGGTTGCTTCTTGGGTTAAAATGAACAATGCCAGCAGTGGTACCCAGCCAAAGATTTCCATCAAGGTCATCTTGTACTCCATAGATTATAGCACTTGTAAATTGATTTTGCTCCGTCCACGATTTAAATGTACCATCATGTTGCCACAAATTTAAACCGTAACGTGTTGCTACCCATTTATTGTCTTCGTCATCAACTAAAATATCGTAAACAGAATTATGAGATAATGAATTCTCTAAATCATCATTTCGTGTATAATTTGTAAAAACGGGGTTAGTATAGTTTTTAAAACTCAATTTAGTAAGACCACCCTGAGAACCAATCCAAATGTCCCCTATTCTATCTATGGTAATACATTGTGCAAAATCATTAATAAGAGAATTTGAATTACCCTTCTCATTATTGTATCTATAAATCTTTTCATTTCCATTTGAATCCATCTTCAAACTGAAAATTCCGTGGCCAAATGTAGCTCCCCAAACTACACCAGATGAGTCGAGTGCAATTCCTTTAAGAAAATCATTACTAATAGTATTGGGGTTTCTCTTTACATGCCTAAATATTTTGAACTTAGGATTTTCAATATCAAAAGTCTTTAAATCTATCATACTAAGCCCTCGAGTTGTGGCTATCCAGATTCGCTGATTCGCCTCATCCTTACAAATTTCACGAATTACATTACCCGAAATACTGAAAGGGTCGTTTTGATTTTCTTGAAAAAAATATACATTATCTTCTCGAATAAGGTTCAATCCCCCATCAGAAGTACCAACCCACAGGTCTTTTCCATCTTTTAAAATTGAAAATATCACATTATCGTTTAATACTTGTGAGCCCCTTTTGTTTTTGGAAATATTTTTAAAATAAGGACTTTTAAAATCTAGAAGATTCAAATTGTTTGCTGTACCTACTAATATTTGATTTTCTGAATTTTTCAGCAATGACTGAACAGTATTATTACTTAATCCGTCAGTTTCATTTTCTGAATATTGAATGTTTTGAACTACTTCAAGTGCATATACATCAAACAAAAATAAACCTGACCCAGTACCGACCCAAACTGTGGAATCGTCAGCTTTCAAAAAAGTTACAACATGTCTAGTTGGGCTTCCACCGGATTTATTCAAATTAATTTTTTGTAGTTTTTTTGAATTAGTATCGTACAAGAACATACCGACATCAGTGCCTATAAATAATTTTTCGTTACTTCTAAAAAATGCTTGCACATCGCCTTCCAAAATTTTATCAGATAAAATAGCTGATGAAATACCGGTGTTTAAATCAAATTTATAAACAGTGCCATTATATCCTCCCACCCATAAATTATGGCTGTTATCGAAATAGAGTCCACTTAAAGATGTATTCTTGAGAAAATTCTCTTGGATAAAATGCTCACCATCAGAAGTAATCTTATACAGTCCTGACTTACGTGTAGTTATCCAAACATTCCTTTTTTGGTCTACAACAATATCTAGAATCGTCTCGTTGGGCACAAGGTACTCTAAGTCTATTGAACGAAAAGCATCTAGTTCATGGTCATAAAGATTCAATCCATTTCCAAGTGTACCCACCCAAATATTACCAGATTTGTCTTCCAGCAAACTAGTTACATGATTTCCAGAAATGGAAGCATCGTCAGATTCGTCGTATTTATAAATTTTAAAATTCTTTCCATCAAATCTATTGAGTCCATCTTGAGTTCCAATCCATACAAATCCTAAACTATCTTTTAACAATTCGTTTATTGTGACCTGTGAAATACCATCTTCTAATGAATAATATTTTATACGTACATCATCCTGTGCAAAAAGAAAAGATAATTGGAATAAAAGCGCACTTAATAAAGAAATACACCTTACCGATAATGGATAATAGAAAAATTTGAGAATATTAAATTCAACACTCCAACCCATAATTGCTTCTTTAAAAAATGAAGAAAAAGCATCGGGGATTGCTAGCATATGCGCAATGAACTTCGCAAAATGCATAGAACAATTTACTAAAAGATAACTAGGTAAGAAAACTTATTGAAAAAATTAAATTATTAACCATTTAGGAGGATATTTTTATAAATAGCATTAATAGAAACTCAAACCTCGAAATCTACACTAAAAGTTTTGAATAGAGCTATTTATTTGATAGTTTCAGATACTTAGTTTAACGTTAAAGATTCATGTTAAGCCATTTTTCCAATCTTGGCGCTTCTTCATCTAAGAAATCCGCTTTAGATATACCACATGATAAAAAACCGAGGCGTTTGGCTTCGGTTTTAATACTATTGGTCCATTTAGATTTGATATCTATACTCAAAATAATCCTGGTTGAATTCCACCTTTGATTCTTCCTAAATGTTTATAAGCCATTTCTGTAACTTCACGACCTCTAGGTGTTCTCATAATAAACCCTTGCTGAATTAAAAAGGGTTCATATACTTCTTCAATAGTTTCGGCACTTTCAGACACAGCGGTCGCCAAAGTTGTTATCCCAACAGGACCACCTTTAAACTTATCTATAATGGTCGTAAGAATTTTGTTATCCATTTCATCTAACCCATGTGCATCTACATTCAATGCCTTTAAACTGAATTTAGAAATTTCCATATCAATAGCACCATTACCTTTAATTTCCGCAAAATCTCGTACCCTACGCAAAAGGGCATTACATATTCTAGGAGTACCCCTACTTCTACCGGCAATTTCTATAGCAGCATCTTGAGAAATAGGAACCCGTAAAATTTCCGCACTTCGTTCTACTATAGTGGACAACAGTTCTGTAGAATAATACTGTAACCTACTTTGAATGCCAAACCTAGCTCGCATAGGCGCTGTTAGCAAACCTGAGCGCGTTGTAGCACCAATTAAGGTAAACGGATTCAAATTTATTTGAACAGACCTGGCATTTGGGCCTGTTTCTATCATGATATCTATTTTGTAATCTTCCATTGCGGAATACAAGTATTCTTCTACTATGGGGCTAAGTCTATGTATTTCATCAATGAACAATACATCTCTTTCCTCTAAATTGGTCAACAACCCTGCTAGATCTCCAGGCTTGTCCAATACAGGACCAGAGGTAATCTTGATCCCAACACCAAGTTCATTTGCCAAAATATTTGCCAAGGTTGTTTTACCTAATCCCGGAGGACCGTGAAACAAGGTGTGATCCAATGCTTCACCTCTTCTATTGGCAGCTTCAACAAACACCTTAAGATTTTCGAGCACTTGTTCCTGACCAGTAAAATCATCAAAATTTACAGGTCTCAATGCTCTTTCAATATCAAGCTCCTCATTAGAGAAACCTTCCGCAGATGGGTCTAAATACTCGTTCATACACTAACAAAGATAGACAAACACGCGGTAACTTTGAGCCAAATCATTTTCCTAAATAGGATTTTAACCAAA
Source organism: Maribacter sp. 1_2014MBL_MicDiv (assembly GCF_001865655.1). NCBI lineage: Bacteria > Pseudomonadati > Bacteroidota > Flavobacteriia > Flavobacteriales > Flavobacteriaceae > Maribacter > Maribacter sp. 1_2014MBL_MicDiv. The sequence continues at coordinate 2,653,516 of NZ_CP011318.1, read as the reverse complement.
CTAAAAATAACTTAAAAGCAGCCCCATCAAAATGAAGACATACCATCTGTTATATTTAAAATAGAACATAGGTATTGTCTATTCAGATGAATTCAATATCAAGTAAAAATTGTAATTTCATTGTATGACAACAGAAATTTATACCGCATCGGTTTTACAGTACATACCTGTATTTTATATTATTTGGTCAGATGATCTTTTATCTGCATCGGAAATTAACGTGGCAGAAAATGCCATTTCAGAAGATAGTTCACTAACACTTGCCGACAAGAAACTATTAAAATCTTGGTTAGATGTTAATAATCCTCCCAAGTATAGTGTTCTTAAATCTTGGAAACAATTAATTGCCAATAGCGGTGTTAAATTGGTGGAGCACAACACCTATCCTTTAACCGCATTCAGCGAGAAAGTGGCTACACACTATCAAGGGGAAATACCATTTAATGAATGCATAAAAAATATTGAGGTCAATTTGGGCATACAGCCCAATCACTACAACCATCTTTTTGATGTTCAAATTGACCTAGATCCAAAATCGGCACAATATTCAGCAAAGCATATAGACTCCATTTTAAAAGGTGAACATGTCCAAACGATAGACCAATTTAGGTCTACATTAAATGACCCTATTTTTTCTTGGCAGATACGACGAAACAAAGAAGATTTTAGACAGCACGTTCTAGAACAAGTGAAATTTCTAGCACAAAAAGGTTATGGCGCTATGGCATATTCTGAAGACTATGGCGGAACCGATAATATGGAAGGTTACGCTCATATTTTTGAAAATATGATTTGGGCAGACGGAAGTTTAGCCATAAAATTTGGTGTCCAATTCGGTCTATTTGGGGGTAGCATACAAAAACTGGGCACAAAAAAACACCACAACACGTATCTAGCAAATACCGGCAAAGCATCATTGTTAGGATGTTTTGCAATGACGGAAACCGGTCATGGATCCAACGTACGCGGTATTAAAACAACAGCAACTTACAACAAGGAAAAAGATACCATTGTAATACACACACCGGGTAAAAATGACAATAAAGAGTATATAGGCAATGCCTTACACTCACAAATGGCATCTGTTTTTGCCCAATTGATCGTTAACGGAAAAAATGAAGGAGTACACGCCATATTGGTACCATTACGAAATAAAGCCCATGAGATTTTACCAGGCATTACCGTAGAAGACAATGGTTATAAGTTAGGGTTAAATGGTGTAGATAATGGCAAAATATGGTTTGATCAAGTAGAAGTGCCAAAAGAAAATTTGCTAAATAAGTATGGTACTATTCTAGCGAACGGTGAATATTACTCAGAGATAAAAAATCCGAATAAAAGGTTCTTTACCATGCTGGGAACGTTGGTTGGCGGTAGAATTTGCATTGCGAGAGCCGGACTTGGCGGTGCTAAATTTGCTTTGACCGTCGCCATAAAACATGCTTTAAAAAGAAGACAGTTCAATGATAGTGTAAAAATACAGGAAGACCTTTTAATGGATTATCCCTCGCATCAATTACGCTTAACCCCATTAGTTGCCAGTGCCTACGTTTACCATTTTAACTTAGATAAAATGATGGCGTTATATTGTGACGAGTCTCAACCTGACAAAAGAAAAATTGAGACACAAGTTGCTGGTTTGAAATCTATCATAACCTGGTATGCCAATGACACTATACAAGAATGCCGAGAGGCTTGCGGTGGCAAAGGTTATCTTATAGAAAATCGTATTGCAGACTTGAAAGGCGATGTGGATATTTTCACCACTTTTGAAGGCGACAACAATGTGCTATTACAGCTGGCCGCAAAAGGGGTTTTATCAGATTTCAAAGCCGAATTCAATAGCGCAGGATTTTCTACCGTTTTGAAACTTTTAAGCTCACAATTAAGTGATAAACTATCGACCATAAATCCAATGTACTCCAATAAAACCGACAAGGATCATTTATACAATCCTAAATTTCATGTACATGCCCTTGAGTATAGAACAAGAAGATTAACCTATACGCTTGCTATGCGCATTAGAGGATATATTAAAAAAGGAATACCCTCTTATCAAGCGTTCTTAAAGGTGCAGACACATTTAATGACACTTGGTAAGGCTTACAGTGCAGAATTGGCATATAAATCATTCTTAGAGCATACCAACACCATTACGGATCCTGACTATAAAACACTATTTGAAAAAATTGGGACATTGCATGCTTTATATGAAATTAGAAAAGATGCATCATGGTATCTAGAACAAGGCTACCTGGGAGGAACAAAATCAAAAGCGATACGCCAAAGAGTAGAACGACTATGTACCGAACTTAGACCTCATTTAAACACCTTAATAGATGGTTTTGGCATACCAGACCACCTCATGACTGCACCTATTGCCAATTAGTTCTTCTCCTTTTCCAATCTAGAAGTATCTAAAAAATCTAAAATGGTAATCTCTGCATCACCGTATAACTTGGTTCTAGTAGCACCTTTAGAACTAAGTTGTATGGTATTTAAGGCACGAACTTCAACATCAGGTGAATCTTCGGCAATTACCAACACATCATTTGATTGTAAGTTAGAAGCTTTAAGGGCACTATTTCCATATAATTTCGCCATTAAAAAATCTGAAGTTCCTTCAACTTTAGCAGAGGCATTTTTATACATATAAATATTATTGCTTTCACCGGTGGTATATAACTTAACATCTATTCTATCCTTTAAAACGATATTTAAAGAATCACTTGCCAAATTAAAATCACCAGAACTAATTTCCTCCATATTAACATCAATAATATCAGCAGTGGCGTTTAATTCCAATCTTGAAGTGCCAAAAGTCTGCACCCTAAGTTTATCCGTAGAAATAACATCCTTCATACTAATTTTACCGTTCAACATTTTAATACTGTTCAACTCTTGAAAAAAGATGGTTATCTCCAGTTTTCTCTTAGAGGTAATATTATAGAATGAAGAAATTTTTAACACCCCGTTATCCACCTTAAACTTTAGCACATCTACCAGATTGTCATCAAGCTCTAGGGCATAACCTTCATGTGATGCCTTTTGAATAACAATGTCCAAATCATCTGCCAACTCAATTCCATAAAACGGTTCTAGGTCTTCTCTGACCTCAATAACATTCTTATTACCTTTAATTTTAGGCTTACGTTGTGAATAGCTTGTAACCCCAACTATTAATGCTACAAACAGAATGACGAACTTTTTCATATAACTGTATTTTTAAATGAAGGTATTTAAATTTATGCAATAATAGAACAACTTAATAATATCCCATTAGTAATATAAAAAAAAGCCCAACTAAGTATAGTTGGGCTTTTATATAGAATATGATATTTTCTAGTGATTCAATTCCTCTTCATTTTCTTGCAAAGGAATATGTTGTGGTACGTAATCCTGACCAGCAATGATATACTCACCGTTCTCATAGACCTTACTATAATCATAAGCCCATCTATGTACCTCAGGTATTGGTCCATCCCAGTTACCATGCACATGCTTTTGATCTGTTGTCCATTCCAATGTGTTGGATTTCCATGGATTTTTAGGACCTACTTTACCATAGAATATGCTATAGATAAAGTTAGCAACGAATACTAATTGAGCTGCAGCTGCAATAATAGCGAAAACAGTCATTAATACTTGAATATTAGTTAACTCATCGAACATAGGAAAAGCAGTGTTTTCATAGTACCTTCTTGGAACACCAGCCATACCGACAAAATGCATTGGGAAGAAAACACCATAAGCACAAACAGCAGTTACCCAAAAATGAACATAACCAAGATTCTTATTCATTAATTTTCCTTCAAACATTTTAGGGAACCAGTGATAAACTCCGGCAAAAAGACCATAAAGTGCAGATATACCCATTACCAAGTGGAAGTGAGCTACAACGAAATACGTATCGTGAACGTTAATATCCAAAGTACTATCTCCTAATACTATACCCGTTAAACCACCCGTAATAAAGGTAGATACCAAGCCAATTGAAAACAACATAGCCGGATTCAACTGAAGGTTACCCTTCCATAAAGTAGTAATATAGTTAAACGCTTTTACCGCTGATGGTATAGCAATTAATAGGGTTGTAAACGTAAATACAGATCCAAGGAACGGATTCATACCAGATATGAACATATGGTGACCCCAAACAATGGTAGACAAGAAAGCAATTGCCATAATTGAAGCAATCATAGCTCTATAACCAAAAATTGGTTTACGAGCATTAGTTGACATTACTTCTGAGGTTATACCCAGTGCCGGCAATAAAACAATATACACCTCTGGGTGACCCAAGAACCAAAATAAGTGCTCAAATAAAACTGGAGAACCTCCTTGGTAGTGTAAAACTTCACCTTGAATAAATATATCTGACAAGAAGAACGAAGTACCAAAACTTCTATCCATGATCAAAAGTAATGCTGCTGACAATAGAACAGGGAAGGAAATCACACCAATAATGGCTGTAATAAAGAATGCCCAGATAGTCAAAGGTAATCTAGTCATTGACATTCCTTTTGTTCTAAGATTAATTACGGTTACAATATAGTTCAATGAACCAATAAGAGAAGACGCAATAAATATTGCCATAGACACCAACCACAATGTCATACCCATACCAGAGCCTGGTTGCGCCATTGGCAGTGCACTTAATGGAGGATAAATTGTCCAACCCGCTGCGGCAGGTCCTGCTTCTACAAACAATGAAATAATCATTATAATACTAGATACAAAAAACATCCAAAAAGAAACCATGTTAAGGAATCCTGATGCCATATCTCGTGCACCAATTTGTAATGGAATCAAAAGGTTACTGAATGTACCACTTAAACCTTGCGTAAGTACAAAAAATACCATGATTGTACCGTGCATGGTAACCAAGGCAAGATAAACATCAGCATCCATAACTCCTCCAGGAGCCCATTTACCCAATAATGCCTCAAATACCGGAAAAGATTCACCTGGCCAAGCCAATTGCATTCTAAACAATAAAGACATTGCAATACCAATGAAACCCATTACCAATACACCCATGATAAAATATTGCTTAGCAATCATTTTATGGTCTTGGCTAAAGATGTACTTTGTTACAAAAGTTTCTTTATGATGATGTCCATGATCGTCGTGTCCGTGATCATCTACATGTGCATGTGCTGTTGCTGACATAATCGTAATCTTATTTTTATTAATTTTCTTTAAATAGCTAAAATGACTTAAGAATAAAAGATTATTCTCCTACTGATACTGCGCTTAATGAATGAACTTCAGGACTAGATTCATCTTTCATTACCGTTTCGGCAAATGTTGATTGGCTCTTCATCCATGCATTATATTCCTCTTCGGTCTCTACGATAATCTTCATTTGCATATTGTAGTGAGATTTACCACAAATTTTGTTACATAACAAAATGTAATCAAACTGCCATGGATCTATAGTTTCACCTGTAGCAGCTGACTTCTCCGCGCGTATTTTATTTGTTCTTTTCACCTTATCCATGACATCTGGATTGGTTCTCATTTCCTCAGTAGTATAAATTGGTGTAAAAGAAAACTCAGTGATCATACCTGGCACACAGTTCATTTGTGCTCTAAAATGTGGCATATATGCAGAATGCAGTACATCTTGTGAACGCATTTTAAAGTTCACTTTTCTACCTACTGGCAAGTGAAGCTCTTTAACGATAACATCATCATGTGCATATGTATCAGCTTCATCCAAACCTAATACGTTAGCCTTGTCAATATCGATCATTCTAACATTTGCTCCACCTAAAACATTATCATCACCACCATACCTAGCAGTCCAATTAAACTGTTGCGCATATAACTCAACGATTAGTGGATCATCCTCATCATTTACATCCATTATAGTGGTCCAAGTATATAAACCCCACAAAATAAGACCTGCCAAAACAATTACAGGAATTATTGTCCAGATAAATTCTAAACGATCATTATCAGCATAAAACAAAGCTTTTTGACCTTCCTTACCAGCATATTTATATCCAAAATAATGAAGTAATGCCTGAGTTATTGTTTGTACAATAAAAATGATAATGAAGGAAACCAACATTAAGTTGTCATACTCTTCACCATGTGCAGAACCCGCTTCAGGCAATAAAAATTTACCATATTTCCAGAAACTGAAAATGGTAATTCCGTATATGAAGACCAAGAACCCAAATAACATATATCCGTTATTCTTGTTATCGGTATCAGTAGCTATCTCGTACTTAGTAGTTTTAAGCTGTGATAATTCAAAGATTTTAGTCAATTGCCAAATGGCAATTGCTACAAGAACAAGAACAGCTAAAGTCAATAATGTCGTCATCGTATATATAAATGTTATACTTTACTTATTAATCTATTAATAGTGAAAGTGTCTACTTTCTTCAATAAACGGATTTCTCTTTGGTTGTAAAGGTGCTGTAGAGAGCGCTCTGAACACCCAGAATATAAACAATCCAGCGAAAAATAATACAGAACCTATTTCAGGAATACCAATGTACCAGTTCTTACCAACTGTTGATGGCATGATCGCATTAAAGATATCCATATAATGTCCTGCCAAAATTACTATACCTGTTAATATTACAAACCAGTTAATTCTTTTGTAATCACTATTCATTAGCAAAAGTACTGGGAACAAAAAGTTCATAGCAACCATACCAAAGAAAGGTAGTTTATAATCCGCTATTCTAGTCACATAATAAGTAACCTCTTCCGGTATATTAGAGTACCATATCAACATGAACTGTGAAAACCATAGGTAGGTCCAAAAAATACTAATACCGAACATAAACTTAGCCAAATCATGAATGTGACTATCATTAACATCTGGCAAAAGACCTTTTGATTTAAGATAAATGGTAACCATAGCAATCACTGTAATCCCAGACACAAACATACTTGCGAATATGTACCATCCGAACAATGTACTAAACCAGTGTGGCTCTACACTCATAATCCAATCCCAAGACATAATTGACTCAGAAATAAGATAGAATACCAAGAAAGCTGCAGATATTCTAAAATTCAATTTAAAATTAGCGTTATCGTCAGACTCATCCTGAGCTAAAGATAATCTTCTAGAGTATTCTCTATATCCGATCCAACCTGCTAAGAAAATTGCAGCTCTTATTAAAAAGAATGTTGGATTCAAATATCCAGATTTACCCTGCAATAAGTGATCATGAGCAACTACATCTGCATCCATCCAAATAAATAAATGGTTCATATGTAATACAGAAAGCAACAATATAACGAACACAATAATTCCTCCTGGAACTAGGTATGCCGTAATTGCCTCCATTACCCTAAACAATAATGGCGACCAACCTGCCTGCGCTGCTCTTTGTATAGCATAGAAAGCCAAAACACCTAAAGCAATCATCATAAAGAAGAAAGCTGCAACATATAAAGCTGACCAAGGTCTATTCTTTAATTGATCTAACAAATGCTGATCATGAGAAGAATCGTGCTCCTCACCATGAGAATCTGCAACAGCATGATCATTTTCCTTTACCGCATGTTCTGCTTCAGCTCCATGTGCATCACCATGACCTTCATCATGACTTGCTACCATTTCTTTCGCTTCTGCTATAGTTCCAGGAGCCATAACAAATCCGCCAATAATTCCTAATGCACCTACTATCATTAGAACTATGGAAGCTATTTTAAGTCTATTTGAAAACGTATACATAGTATTGCTTACCTATTATTTGGTTAAATCTTGTTTCAATTTCATCACATATTCCGATACTTGCCACATCTCTTCAGTATTCATTTGAGAAGCATAAGACCCCATTGAATTCAATCCATAATGGATTGTATAATACGTAGATCCAACCGTCAAGTTTCTTACCGGGTCCGCATAACTAGGAACACCTAATATTTTTTCTCTTTTTACAAGTGTACCTTGCCCATCACCTTTATCACCATGACAAATAGCACAATAAATAGTGTAAAGTTGACCACCTTTCGCCAAGTTCTTTTCTACACTCATAGAATCTAATGGACTTGACTGAAGCCTAGCCAACTCTTTGCCCTCAGGGGAGTTTTCAATTTCATATGGCAACCACCCTCTATTAATTGTATTCGCCGGTGGCAACATAGCTTCGGACTGGTTTGGTAAAAAATCTGCCTCGCTGTAAGCCTCATAACCTACAGACTCATACATGTTAGGCATATACTGATAATTAGGAACACTATCATCTTGACAAGAAGTTGCCACAATAGCTAGACCGAATATTATTGCTAATTTCTTAAAACTGTTCATATTTAATGACTGTTTTTTTCTGATATACTAATTTCAACTGCACCAGTATTCATTAATAAATCTCTTAATTCTTGCTCGTTGTCATGGATTTCAATCTCCATTAAAAAGTGATCATCCGTTGTTCTTACATCCGGATTTTCTGCTTCTTTAAAAGGCCACAATCTACTTCTTAGGTAAAAAGTTATTACCATTAAGTGAGCCGCAAAGAAAACCGTTAATTCAAACATAATAGGCACAAAAGCCGGCATGTTCTCCAAATAGCTAAAACTTGGTTTACCACCTATATCTTGAGGCCAATCTTCTATCATGATAAAGTTCATCATTAAAACCGCCACTGTTAAACCTACACAACCGTATAAAAAAGCAGTGATAGCTATTCTAGTTGGCGCTAAACCCATAGCCTTATCAAGACCGTGTACAGGAAAAGGACAATAAACCTCCTCTATATGAAGCTTTGCCGCTTTAACCTTTTTAACGGCAAGCATTAGCACATCATCATCGTCGTAAAAAGCATGTATAACCTTAGATGCCATATTTATCTTTTGTTATTTAATAAAATTGATGCTTGTCCTGCCCAGTCATCACGTTGTGCTCTACCTGGGAAAGAACCTGTAATTGAATCTAAAAGATCATACTCGCTTTCAGTCATTCTAGCGACTTGAGCAAATGTATAGATTCCTATTTCATTTAAAGTAGCCTCCATTTGCGGCCCTATACCTTTAACTTTCTTCAAATCATCCGCCTCTTGTGTAGCAGGATCAAAAGTACCCACAGCACTCAACAAATCGGAAACACCTACTTTATCACCGACAGATGGTACAACTTCACCCATCAATACATCATCAGTTACTGTTTCCTTCACCTCCATTTTAGCCGTTGAGATTTGATATAGAGGTTTCCCAGCATCTCTTAACACTTTGTATTTTTCACCAGAAGATTTCAATATAGATTTCACTTCTGCCTGAGCAATTACAGGGAATGTTCTAGAATATAATAAGAACAATACAAAGAAGAAACCAATGGTACCAATAAATATTCCAATATCAACAAATGTTGGTGAGAACATTGTCCATGATGATGGAAGATAATCCCTATGTAATGATGTAACGATAATTACGAATCTTTCGAACCACATACCTATGTTTACCACAATAGAGATAAAGAAAGAGAACATGATACTTGTTCTTAATTTCTTGAACCACATGAACTGTGGAGAGAACACATTACAAGTCATCATTGACCAGTAAGCCCACCAGTAAGGTCCGGTTGCTCTGTTCAAGAATGCATACTGCTCATATTCCACACCAGAATACCATGCCATGAACAACTCGGTAATGTAGGCACAACCCACAATTGAACCAGTTAACATGATTACGATATTCATTAATTCAATATGCTGAACCGTAATATAGTTTTCTAGGTGACACACCTTTCTCATGATGATCAACAAAGTATTTACCATAGCGAAACCAGAGAAGATAGCCCCTGCAACGAAATATGGTGGAAAGATTGTTGTATGCCAACCCGGGATTACCGAAGTAGCAAAGTCAAAAGATACAATGGTATGTACAGATAGTACCAAAGGAGTTGCCAAACCAGCAAGTACTAAAGACACTTCCTCAAAACGTTGCCAATCTTTTGCGCGACCGCTCCATCCAAAACTCAATAAGCTATAAATTTTCTTTTGAAAAGGCAATACCGCTCTATCACGAATCATTGCAAAATCCGGTAACAAACCTGTCCACCAGAATACTAATGAAACAGAAAGATATGTTGAAATCGCAAATACATCCCAAAGAAGCGGAGAGTTAAAGTTTACCCACAATGACCCAAATTGGTTTGGAATTGGAAGTACCCAGTAAGCTAACCATGGACGACCCATGTGTATAATTGGAAACAAACCAGCTTGAACAACTGAGAAGATTGTCATCGCCTCTGCAGAACGGTTAATAGCCATTCTCCATTTTTGACGGAACAATAATAATACTGCAGAAATCAGAGTTCCTGCATGACCGATACCTACCCACCAAACGAAGTTGGTAATATCCCAAGCCCAGTTTACAGATTTGTTAAGACCCCAAGTACCGATACCGGTAGAGACCGTATAAATAATACAACCTACTCCCCAAAGAAATGCCACTAAGGCAATGGAAAAAACTATCCACCAGTGCTTGTTAGCTCTACCTTCTACAGGAGCAGCTATATCCACAGTTACATCGTGGTAGCCTTTGTCTCCAGTTACTAGGGGTTTACGTATAGGTGCTTCGTAATGCGACGCCATAGACTTTTGTTATAATTACTTTCTACTATTGTTTATGCTTCGTTGGTGTTTCTAACCTTAACGTGATAGAAAACATTTGGTTGAGTTCCTACATGCTCCAATAAATGATACATACGGTCACTCGCTTTTAATTCTGATACTTTACTCTTCTCATCATTAACATCACCAAATACAATGGCTCCATTACTACATGCAGAAGAACAAGCCGTTTGGAATTCTCCATCTTTAATAACACGACCATCTCTTTTAGCATCAAGAATTGTTTTTTGTGTTTTTTGAATACACATAGAACATTTCTCAATAACACCTCTTGAACGAACGTTAACATCAGGGTTCAATACCATTTTACCCAAATCATTGTTCATATGGAAATCAAACTCGTCATTATTATTATATAAGAACCAGTTAAACCTACGTACTTTATATGGACAGTTGTTTGCACAATATCTTGTACCTACACATCTGTTGTAAGCCATTTGATTTTGACCTTGTCTTCCATGTGAAGTTGCCGCTACAGGACATACAGTTTCACAAGGAGCATGGTTACAGTGCTGACACATAACCGGTTGGAATGCTACCTGAGGATTAGCGGAGGGATCTTCCAACTCACCAAAACCACCTAATGAACCATTATCACCAGACAAACCATCAAAGCCATCTTTTTTAGCGTTGTCACCTTCAAAAGTTTCTTCTGAAGAATAATATCTATCAATACGCAACCAGTGCATATCCCTAGACTTTCTTACTTCAGCCTTACCAACAACAGGAACGTTGTTTTCAGCATGACAAGCAATAACACAAGACCCACAACCAGTACAAGCATTCAAATCGATAGACATGTTAAAATGATGTCCTATTGTACGATCAAAACTATCCCACAAATCAACAGATGTAGCAGGAACCTCTTGGTGATCTAAAGACACCACCGGAACTTCATTCCATTCAGCGTGATCTTTTGTATTAAATATCTCTAAAGTAGTTTCTTTAATGATATCACCTCTACCCATAAGTGTTTTATGTAATTGAATACAAGCAAACTCATGATTACCCGCAACTTTTTCAACACTTACGGATTGAATGTTACTAAACCCTTCGTAAAGCTTAAAAGCATTTACTCCGGTCTGCATTTCCTCTTTTAAACCTACAGTTTTACCATAACCAAAAGAAAGACCTACAGTACCTTTTGCCTGCCCCGGCTGAACAACCACAGGAACTTTATCAAGACTAACACCGTTCACGGTAAGCTTAACATAGTTACCATCCATTCCACCGTTAGCAACATTTACATTTTCTACACCTAACTCAGCAGCATCGGCTTTTGAAATAGTCACATAGTTATCCCAAGAAACCCTTGTGATCGGATCAGGGAATTCTTGCAACCAAGGGTTACTTGCCTGCTGACCATCACCCATACCTACTTTAGAATACAAAGTAAGCTCCATACCCTCACTAGTGGTATTCGCTAAACTACGCACCGCTGATGCCAAAGAAGAATTCGGTGCAATTTCTGCCTCATCTTCAACTACATTAACATCTTGCACAACACCTTCAGCACCAACAACCATGGTGTCAGCTGTAAAGACACCATCTTGCAATGCCTGGTTCCAACTTGCACCATTAAGCACACTGCTAGACCAAGTATCTTTTATATAATCATAATACGTTTGCTCACTTCCCAGTAATTCTAAAACAACCGACTGAAATTGCTTAGTATCAAATAATTCTTTAATTGTAGGTTGCATTAAACTATAATGCCCCTTCTTAACTTGAAGATCACCCCAAGATTCTAAATAATGATTTGCAGCACCAACATACTGCACGGCTTCAGTAGTTTCGTTCCAATTTGTCGAAAAAGCAACACTAAGATCCACTTTAGACAAACCTTCCTTGAAATCCGCAGCATTTGGAAGCGAATACATTGGATTCACACCATCCATTAACAAAGCACCTACTCTACCGGCCTTCATATCAGAAATTAAGGCATTTACGCTTTTCACATTACCTTTTCTAATATACTTAGGAGCACTAGCGTCATATGCCTTACTAGACAACATTTCATTTATCACCAATACAACGGACTGGGCATTTACATCATCCAAACCAGTTACCACAACTGCATTAGAACCTGCTTTCTTGATTTCAGTAGCAATAGAATCTACCAATGCATCATATTCGGATGTATTACCACCCACAGAAGTTCCATTTAACTTACCGTACAACTTAGCTAACACCAATTTCTGTGCACTAGGCTTCATAGCTACACGCTTATCTGCATTAGCACCAGTCAAAGACATGTTTGCCTCTATTTGAATATGCCTAGACATTTTACCGTTCTTTGGCACTCGCCCTCTTGAATAAGCAGCATCATAACCACCACCTTGCCAATCAGCAATAAAATCAGCACCAAAAGAAACAATTACTTCAGCTTTCTCAAAATCATAATCAGCTAAAGCTCTTTCACCATACTTATTTTCAAAAGCGGTCAAAGCTGCATCTTCAGAAATTGCATCGTAAGTTACATGAACAACATTTTCATTAGCCGCAACTAAATCAGACATTAAACGGTCAGTTGACGGACTTGCATATGTCTGTGTAAGTACGGCAATCTTTTTTGAAGAACCTTTAAGAGCCCCCATTTTAGATTTTAACGTAGCCTTCAACACATCCCACTCAACAGGCTCTCCGTTTGCCATAGGCCCCTGCAATCTTGTACTGTCGTACAAAGAAAGAACAGAACCCTGAACCCTTGCGTTTGCGGTACCCCCTATTTTAGCCAAAGTGTTATTCTCCACTTTTATAGGACGACCTTCACGCGTCTTTATCAATATACTTGCAAAGTCAAAACCATTTGCAATTGTAGTTGCGTAATAATTAGCAACTCCAGGAACAATATTTTCCGGCAAAACCACATAAGGAATCGATTTTACAACCGGACCTTCACAAGCCGCCAAAGAAGCTGCTGCTGTACTAAACCCAACATACTTTAAAAAATCTCTACGATTGGTATTTGTAGAAGACAATGTTTCCTTATCACCCAAGAAATCATCAACAGGAATCTGCTCCACAAATTCATTCTGCTTAAGCGCCTCAACAATGGAATCGTTAGGATTTAACTCCGCTTCGTTCTTCCAATACTTTTTGTTTGATGCCATACGTATTATCTGTAATTAGCTTCTTAAATTATTATTAATAGTGACACTTACCACATTCCAGACCACCTAATTGTGCTGCTGTCAAATTCTCAACACCGTACTTTTTAGAAAGTTCTGCGTGAATTTTCTCGTAGTACTCATTGCCCTCAACCTTTACATTGGTCTCCCTATGACAATCTATACACCACCCCATAGTTAATGGAGCATATTGGTACATAATTTCCATTTCCTCTACCGGACCATGACAAGTTTGACACTCTACACCAGCAACCGATACGTGCTGAGAGTGATTAAAGTAAGCGAAATCAGGTAAATTATGAATACGAACCCACTCTACCGGCTGGCTTTCACCTGTATATTTTTGGTTTGTTTCATCCCAACCAACAGCTTTATACAATTTCTTAATCTCTCCAGTATAAAACTCATTAGTATACCCATTAGCCAAATCATCTTGAGATGGACCCTCTGGATTACCCGTATACTCATATATAGATTTATGACAATTCATACAAACATTCAAAGAAGGAATACCTGATGTTTTTGAAACCCTTGCAGAAGAGTGACAATACTTACACTCTATCTTATTATCACCAGCATGAATTTTATGAGAATAGTGAATAGGCTGAATAGGCGCATAACCCTGATCAACACCAACCTGCATCATCCAACCATAAGCAAAATATGCACTACCCAAAAGTAAGATTATTGCCGTTACCAAAACCAAAAATTGATTTTGAGCAAAAGCCTTCCAAATTGGAGTTCTTTTAGCAGCCGCTTCTTTTTCAACCACAATGCCGTTCGCCTGAGCAATTCGTTGCAATGTCTTGTTTACCAACAACAACATTATAACCAACAAACCAAAAACAAGCACCAACGCTCCAAGAATAATTTCATTGGAAACACCAGAAGCATCACCTGAACCAGCAGATGCAGTTTCCGCACCTCCGGCAGCAGCAGCTGGAGCAGCCGGTGGTGGCGCAGCGGTATATGCCAAAATATTATCTATATCACTATTTGTCAATGTTGGAAAAGCGGTCATTGCAGCTTGATTGTACTCAGCATATACTTTATTAGCATAAGCATCACCTGACTTAATTACACCTGGACTATTCTTAATCCAAGCATACAACCACTCCCTATCTAAACCTTCATCTTCAGCCAATCTGCTTTCCACATCTTGCAATGCAGGACCTGTCATCTTACGATTTAACGCATGACAAGCAGCACAATTCTGATTAAACAAAGCTTTACCCTTTTTAGCGTCTCCGCCACCTGCGGTTTCAGTAGTCGCAGATTCAGCAGCAGCTTCATCCTGCGCTATTGACGGACTTGCAAAAAACAAAAATGCAATTAGGGATAATCCTAAAATTTTAGAAAACTGATTTCGGTTCGGAACCTTTTTCATATATCGAATATTTCTATCGGAATCTTGGCATGATTTTGGTCATAGATGAAACCAAATTAAAATCCACCAAATGCCTAAATCGGAGACAAAAATACGACATAGACTTTATTTGAAAAATGTTAATGTATCTATAATTTATAATTTAGAAATATTCTAAATAAACAATGATTTATTTGTTTGAACCTTAATAAATTACTTTTGCACAGAAGGAAAATAAAACTTTAAAAAGATTATGAAAACACTAAGTACCCTCGTAATTTTTGCATGTATAACTCAATTTACTTACGCACAGGGTGCAAAAGTAACCATACAGCAAGACCAAAAGATAGACCAACTTCTAGAGGTTTATAAAACATCTTTAAGCAACAATGAGTACTATAGGATACAAGTAGGTTTTGGCAATTACGCCAAAGCGAAAGAAATAAAAGCGAATGTTGAGGAGGACTTTCCTGAATTGGTGTCAAAAATAGATTTTGACTCACCAACCTATCGGGTTAGGGTTGGGAGGTTTACTTCTAAATTGGATGCAGAAAGGAAGTTCAACGAAGTAAGAGTCAAGTACCCTAATGCAATGTTATTAAAACCAAAAAAATCGACCAAATAGGTCGATTTTTTTTGCTTTATCCTATAAGAACAAAACTAATTTCTTAAACAAATTCTTATTTAGATTTTAGTTTCTTCTTCACCGCAACTTCCTGGAATGCTTCAACAATATCACCTTCAATAATATCATTATAGTTCTTTATCTGAAGTCCACAGTCATATCCTTTTGCTACTTCTCTAACATCATCCTTAAATCGTTTTAAAGAAGCCAACGTACCAGTATAGATTACCACACCATCACGTATTAATCTAATATTAGAGTTTCTAAAGATTTTACCACTTGTTACCATACAACCTGCAATAGTACCTACCTTAGAAATCTTAAAGGTTTCTCTAATCTCAGCTGTACCAGAAATTTCTTCTTTCATTTCAGGTGACAACATACCTTCCATTGCATCTTTAAGGTCATTGATCGCAGAGTAAATAATAGAGTACATACGGATATCTATCTCCTCTTTCTCGGCAATTGCTTTTGCATTACCCATTGGTCTTACGTTAAAACCAATAATAACCGCATCAGAAGCCGAAGCCAATAACACATCAGATTCAGTTATAGGACCTACGGCCTTATGTATAATATTTACCTGAATTTCATCTGTAGACAATTTCTGGAAAGAATCTGTAAGTGCCTCAACAGAACCATCAACATCACCTTTAAGTATAATATTAAGCTCTTTGAAATCACCTAGTGCAATTCTACGTCCAATTTCATCTAACGTTATGTGACGTTGTGTTCTAACAGATTGTTCTCGTTGTAATTGAGATCTTCTAGAGGCAATTTGTTTTGCTTCACGCTCATCTTCCAATACATAGAATTTATCCCCTGCTTGAGATGCACCATCTAAACCTAAAATTGAAATTGGAGTAGACGGACCTGCCGCTTTAATATTGTTCCCCCTTTCATCTTGCATTGCCTTGATCTTACCACTTGTGGTACCGGCCAATACATAATCTCCAATTTTAAGAGTACCCGACTGAACCAATACTGTAGACACATAACCCTTTCCTTTATCAAGGAATGCCTCAACAACCGTACCGGTAGCAAGCTTATCCGGGTTTGCTTTAAGCTCTAACAACTCGGCCTCCAACAATACCTTCTCCAATAATTCTTTTACCCCTAAACCTGTTTTGGCAGAAATATCATGAGATTGAATTTTACCACCCCAATCTTCTACCAATAAATTCATTTGGGCCAAACCTTCCTTAATCTTATCTGGATTAGAAGTTGGCTTATCTATTTTGTTTATAGCAAAAACAATAGGAACACCTGCTGCTTGCGCATGACTAATAGCCTCCTTGGTCTGTGGCATAATATCATCATCTGCCGCAACCACAATAATTGCTATATCGGTAACTTGTGCACCTCTAGCACGCATAGCGGTAAACGCTTCGTGACCAGGAGTATCCAAGAATGCAATACGCTCACCGTTCTCTAAGGTTACCCCATATGCACCAATGTGCTGGGTAATACCACCACTTTCTCCTGCAATAACATTTTCCTTACGGATGTAATCCAATAAAGATGTTTTACCGTGATCAACGTGACCCATTACAGTAACGATAGGAGCCCTATGTTCCAAATCTTCCGGAGCATCTTCCTCTTCTACAATACTTTCTTCTATATCCGCAGTAACAAAATCTACTTCATACCCAAATTCTTCAGCTACAATAGACAATGTTTCAGCATCTAAACGCTGATTCATGGTTACCATTATACCAAGAGACATACAAGCCGAGATTATCTCGGTAGTAGAAACTCCCATCATGGTAGCCACCTCACTAGCGGTAACGAACTCGGTCACCTTAAGAATTTTGTTCTCTAATTCTTGTTTTTCAAGATCCTTCTCCGTTTGCTCACGGTGTTGATCTCTTTTACTTCTTCTATACTTAGCACCTTTACCCTTTTTAGACTTACCTTGAAGTTTCTCTAGGGTTTCACGTACTTGCTTTTGAACATCTTCTTCAGTAGGCTCAACTTTTGCCACAGGAGCAAACCTTCCTCTACCTTTATTTCTATCACCAGAGCCACTGTTTCTATTTTGACCAGGACCAGAAGTATTTTTAGTTACAATTCTTCTTCTACGCTTTTTACGGTCAGTATTAGATTTGTCTGCAGCTTTTTTATCTTCTTTCTTCTTCTTAGGCTTCTCAAACTTACTAAGGTCAATTTTTTCACCTGCAATTTTAGGACCTGATAATTTTTGATATTGGGTCTCTATTGTTTTTGGTGTATCATCTTCTGGAGCAGATTCTGCTTCAGTAGTTTTAACCTCCTCTTTCTTAGGCGCTTCCTTTTTTGGCTGTTCGGCTTTAGGCGTCTCAACTTTAGGACCTTCTTTCTTATCCTCTGTTTTTTGAACAGGTTGAGAAACTATTTTGGGTCCTTGCAGAACCACTTTTCTAGTTTCTTTAACCTCTACCTTTGGTGCAGCTTTTTCTTCAACCTTAGGAGCAACTTTCTCCTCAGCTTTAGGAGTTTCCTTCACCGGCTCTTCCTCTACTTTTTTCTTAGGATTCAAGTCAATTTTACCAACCATTTTAGGTCCGGCCAATTCAACTTTACCAACCAAAGTTTTGTCTTCAGCTTCAGAATTTCTTCGCTCACGGGCCAAGCGACGATCTTCCTGTTCTTTTTCCAATTGAACTCGAATTGCCTCCTTTTCCTTACGTTTTTCCTCTCCAACTTCCTTAGATGCAACTTTTTTACTCTTATCCGTCTGGAACTCGTCAAGTAAAACCTGATAAACATCATCGGAAATTTTAGTGGTAGGCCTCGCTTCCACATCATGTCCTTTCCCATTAAGAAAGTCCACTGCCCTATCCAAGGAAATATTAAGTTCACGAAGAACTTTATTAAGCCTTATTTTTGCATTGTCTGCCATAAATACTGATTCCCGTTCTTTTATTTAAGTGCTAATATATAGCTAATCTTCTAATTCTTCTTTTAGGATACGTACAACTTCTAAAATTGTTTCTTCTTCCAAATCCGTACGTTTCACCAAATCGTCTACATCTTGCTCTAAGACGCTACGAGCTGTATCAAATCCAATCTTCTTGAATTCCTCTATAATCCATGCATCGATTTCATCAGAGAACTCTGTCAACTCAACATCTTCCTCTACACCTTCACGGAATACATCTATTTCATAACCAGTTAATTGACCGGCCAATCTAATATTATGCCCCCCTCTACCAATTGCTTTAGAAACCTCTTCTGGCTTAAGATAAACTTGAGCCGTCATTTTCTCATCGTTCAACTTTACAGAAGATACTCTTGCAGGACTTAATGCCCTTGTTACCAACAATTGTGGATTTGCCGTCCAATTGATAACATCGATATTCTCATTACCTAATTCACGAACTATTCCATGAATTCTTGAACCTTTCATACCAACACAGGCACCTACTGGATCAATACGGTCATCATAAGAATCCACAGCAACTTTAGCTTTCTCTCCTGGTATTCTAACCGCTTTCTTAACCGTGATCAAACCATCAAAAACCTCTGGTATTTCTTGGAAAAACAATTGCTCCAAGAACTTAGGAGAACTTCTTGACATTATGATCGTAGGCTTGGCACCTTTTAATTCTACACTTTCAATAACACCTCTAACATTATCCCCTTTTCTAAAAAAGTCCGAAGGAATTTGTCTATCCTTTGGAAGTATAATCTCATTACCTTCATCATCAAGCAAAATTATTGCCTTATGACGAATATGATGAACCTCTGCAGTATAAATCTCACCTTCTAAATCTTTAAAGTGCTTGTAAATTGTTGTATTATCGTGCTCATGAATTTTCGAGATCAAATTTTGACGCAATGCCAAAATAGCTCTTCTACCCAAGTCAATTAACTTTACTTCTTCAGACACATCTTCACCAACTTCAAAATCAGGCTCTATTTTACGAGCAGCGGACAATGAAATTTCCTCATTCGGCTCTTCAACCTCACCATCATTAACAACGATACGGTTTCTCCAAATCTCCAAATCACCTTTATCTGGGTTAATAATGATATCAAAGTTATCATCTGAACCAAACTTCTTTTTCAGCGCATTTCTAAAAACATCTTCCAAAATGGCCATCAATGTTACCCTGTCTATGAACTTATCGTCCTTAAACTCTGAGAAAGATTCAATTAACGCAATATTTTCCATTGGTAATTACAATTAAAATTTTAATACAACTTTTGCTTTAATAATATCTGAAAAATTTACTTCTTCTTTTTTCTGAACGGTCACTTTGCCTTTACCTATTGGCTTAGGCTCCCTAGCTTTCCACTCCAACACAATAGATTCATCGTTAACGGCAGTTAAATTGCCTTCAAATTTATCATCGTTGGTACGAACTTCCAGCTTACGCCCAATATTTTTTAAATATTGACGAGGCATAACCAAAGGTGCAGCCGCTCCAGCAGAGGCAACCTCTAAAGAAAAATCATGTTCATCACGGTCTAAATTATGTTCAATAGCCCTACTTATCTTAATACAATCACTGACCGTAACCCCATGGTCACCGTCTATTACCACATGAATGCTATTATCTGCACCCATTGTAAAATCGATTAAAAACAGGGAGGGATCTTCTTGAAGACCTTGTTCCAATAATTCTTTTACTTTTTCCTTTAGCATAAACAATAAGTAATAAAAGAGGGGACTAATTGTCCCCTCATGAATACTTTTATATCCTTTCAGCATTGCAAATATACAACAAAATTAATTTCCTACAATACCACACCCGCACCTAATTCGTTCATTTTGAAAACAATTAATAAAATAATAAATCTTCATTAGATTACCGCATTTTAGAAATTATATTATTTTTAACAGAACACCAACCAAAACAACACCTGATGGAAATTCTATCTTCGTACAACCTAATAATAGGAGCATCCTTAATTGTAGTATTATCATTCTTTTTTAACGGAATTTCCAAGAAAACGAACATACCGGCGGTTTTAATGCTAATTGTATTAGGCATACTTATTAAAATAACGCTTGAATTTTTCATTCCTGAAATACCAGACTTTAAAGGCTCTTTAGAAATTTTAGGTACCGTGGGCCTCATTATGATAGTGCTTGAAGCAGCTTTAGAACTAGAACTGAAAAGAGAAAAGTTATGGCCCATAATTAAATCTATGGCCGTTGCATTAATTGGCTTAGTGGGCTCTGCATATGTAGCAGCATTGATTTTACACCAATTTATACCGAACATGACCATGCAATCCGCATGGCTTTACGCAACCCCTTTATCCATATTATCCAGCGCCATAATTATTCCGAGCGTAGGCGGATTAGCTGAAGAAAAAAAGGAATTTCACATCTATGAAAGCACATTTTCTGATATAATGGGCATAATGATGTTCTATTTTTTAACCGGTAAATTAAACCCCGCAGAAGATACAGGCGTCTCGGGCTTTGCCTTAAACCTAGTTCTTACCATAGTTATCGCCCTTGTAGCCAGTTACGCGATAATATTGGTATTCCAAAAAATTAAAAGTCAGGCTAAACTATTCCTTCTCATAGCGGTACTTCTTTTACTATACGCCATCGGTAAAAAGATGCATTTGTCTTCTTTAATAATCATCCTCGTTTTTGGACTTATCGTAAAGAATGTAAACTTGTTTTTTCCTGGTAAGACCAAAATCTTCTTGGAGTCTGAACGAATGCAACAAATATATCACGAGCTACATATAAT
Source organism: Maribacter sp. 1_2014MBL_MicDiv (assembly GCF_001865655.1). Taxonomy (NCBI): domain Bacteria; kingdom Pseudomonadati; phylum Bacteroidota; class Flavobacteriia; order Flavobacteriales; family Flavobacteriaceae; genus Maribacter; species Maribacter sp. 1_2014MBL_MicDiv. The sequence continues at coordinate 2,632,094 of NZ_CP011318.1, read as the reverse complement.
AACACTGGAAACTGCTTTTGTAGTCCGGACTTTCTTCTTTGTTATATTTGGAATCACCATTGTGCTTTCAACATTGTTAAGTATCAATGTCGCAATTGTTAGCCTACTCATTATCGCATCTATCTACGCCATACGTTTTCTGGTTTTAATGATATTTTTAGGGAAGGATATGCTACCACAATTATTTATTGCTCCAAGAGGCCTTATAACAGTTCTTCTATTTTATGCAATACCTAGCGAAACTCAAATTGAAGGGTTTGAATCTGGCATATTGCTGTTCGTGATTATTGCCACAAGTTTAGTAATGACCTGGGCAATGATAAAGGACAAACGAAAAATGGGCACTTTACTAGACGAAATAGATGAAGAAATTACTGAAAGAAATTTAACAGAAGATGCTATAAGGGCTTCTGAAGCCATCGCACCTACCGAAACTGAAGGAGAAAACCCCCAGACGGACATATTTGAAAATAACCGTTAAATCTTAAAACACAAGCTCCGCTTCTTATTGAGGTCCAAAAGAAGCATGTTGTTCTTGGTGTTCACCGTAAGCTTGTGGTTCGGTATTTTCCAAACTATCCACCTCTTTACGAAAACGAAGTATCATTAAAGTATCTAATTCTTGATCAATGCTATCTTTTAGCACTCGCCAGTTACTAGAGTTCATTTTATTATTATACTCCATGATTTTATTGAACCGCTCTAAATTATAACGATTGGCCTTCCAAGCATGAGCGGTACTTTCTTCATGTTTCACATCTTGCAAATAGAATCCTATTCCAAATCCAAGCACAACAACGACCAATAATATCTTTAAAACTTTTGGAGAGAGTTTCATAAGGTTAAGTTCTTTAGGGTACTAAAGTATATAATAACAACACCGAAATGGTTTCTTTTCCGATGAATTTGTAACGTTATTAGATTAAATGTACAAAAATACTGACACACTGTTAACCATTTCTTCACATTAGGATACCTAAATTGTATCATTTGCCAAATTTTGCACAAATTTACCACTAGAGAAATGACAAAGGTCATAAAAACAAAAAATCCTAACATCAATTGACATTAGGACTTTATTTGTTCTCTTAGTTGGCCCACAAGGACTCGAACCTTGAATGACGGTACCAAAAACCGGAGTGTTACCATTACACCATGGGCCAATACCTTTTTAAGAGGCTGCAAATTTAAAACAAAGTTTGGTTTCACCAAATATTTTTTAAAGTAAAAATTGAAAAAATCTTTATTGCCTCATGTTAAAGGTTTATAAAAATAGTTTATTCCTTTCTATATTAATTAGTAAATTCGCCACTTAGGTTTAACCCAAGCTTCATGTTTTCAAACAACTACCAAAAGTGGAACACCATACTAGGATGGTCCGTATTTTTTATAGCCCTTATAACGTATTATATTACCGTTGAGCCCACTAATAGTTTTTGGGATGCAGGTGAATATATAGCTACCGCTGCCAAATTGCAAGTTGGTCACCCACCGGGGGCACCTCTATTACAAATGATCGGTGCTTTCTTTGCCATGTTCGCATTGGAACCCAATCAAGTAGCTATGATGGTAAATTTAGTATCTGGGGTATCTAGCGCATTTACCATTCTATTCATGTTCTGGACCATTACCAATATCACCAGAAAACTGATAGATAAAGACGGTCCTTTTACCAATAGTAAGGCTATTGCGGTATTTGGAAGTGCTTTAGTAGGATCCCTTGCATTTACCTATTCTGATAGTTTTTGGTTCAACGCGGTGGAAACAGAAGTATACGCCATGGCCAGTTTCATTATGGCACTTTTGTTATGGTTAGGTCTTAAATGGACAGATAATTTAGACGACCCTAGAGGGAATAGATGGATTATATTGATCTCCTTTGTTGTAGGCCTTACTTTTGGTATTCAATTTATGGGCTTTTTGGCTATACCTTCAATTGGTCTACTTTATTATTTTAAAACCTACAAAAAAACAACGGTAAAGAATTTTTTACTGGCTAACATTATCGTCATTGCCATTTTAATGTTGGTATATAAATTCTCATTGACCTACGTACTAAAATTATTTGGATGGGGCGAAGTCTTTTTTATAAACAGTATAGGCTTACCTTTTAATTCTGGATCAATAATCATTGGCCTGTTATTTATTGCCGCTTTTTATTTTGGCTTAAACTATACGCGTAAGAACAATTACAAAACAGCAAACACCATTGTTTTATGTATGATGTTTTTGTTTTTAGGATTTTCTTCATGGCTAATGTTGCCCATAAGGGCAAATGCCAAAGTCGTAATTAACGAAAACAACCCTGAAGATGCGAGAGCTCTTTTAGCGTACTATAACAGGGAGCAATACCCAGGTGTGGATAGTCCCGTTTACGGCACCTATTATTCCGATATGTTTGCAGCACCAGGCGAAGATCAAGACGGCAAACCAAAATATGAAAAAGATTATACGCTAGGTAAATATATAATTGTAAATAAATACAAAGATGCCATTCAAGGTCCAAATCCAAAGCACCAAGGTTTATTACCTAGAATGTGGAGCTCTCAAAATGCAGAGAATTACATGCGCTATTTTGGAGCTTTGGATTTCAGGATTACCCAGCCCAACCAAGAATTAAGACAAGCGGCAGAGCAGGTTAAAATAGGTTTTGCAAATGGCGAAATCGGGGCGGATCAATACATCAGTTTCTTAAAACGTTTTGATGAATACATAGAAGTACAACCGCCAACTTTGTGGGATAACATAAAATACATGATCGAGTTTCAGTTCAACTACATGTATTTACGTTATTTTATGTGGAATTTTGTTGGAAAACAGAATGATGTTCAGGGCCGTTATAATGAAAATGGTAATTGGTTGAGCGGAATCAATTTTATTGATAGCTGGCGTTTAGGTAGTCAAGACAATTTACCTAGTGACATACAAAACAATCCTGGCAGAAACACCTATTTCTTTTTACCATTGATTCTAGGAATTATTGGAATTATTTTTCAAGTATCTAAAGACAAAAGACAATTTTGGGTGCTGCTGATTTTCTTTCTTTTTACAGGGCTGGCAATTCAATTTTACACCAATCCGGGCATCTTTCAGCCACGTGAACGCGACTACTCTTTAGTAGGGTCGTTCTATATTTTTGCCCTTTGGATAGGCATTGGAGTGTATGGTCTTTATGATGGTTTCAAAGATTGGATCACACCAAAAATATTGGCACCTGTTGTAGTCGTTGCTACCTTACTTGCCGTACCAACGGTTATGGCGGTACAAAACTGGGATGATCACGATAGGTCAAATAGATTTACAGCGAATTCATCAGCAAAAGCATATTTAGATTCTTGTCAAGAAGATGTTGGTGCTATACTGTTCACCATTGGAGATAATGATACCTTTCCTATTTGGTATGCCCAAGAAATAGAACATTATAGAACAGATGTGCGCATAGTTTGTACCAGCCTTTTTGAAACAGATTGGTATGTAGATCAAATGAAAGCGGCGGCTTATGAGAGCGCGCCTATACCCTCTCAAATAAACCATGAAAAATACAGATGGGGATCTAGGGACGTATTGTACCACCAAGGCATTACCGAGAATAGATGGCCAATTAAAGATTTTATCAATTGGATCGACAGCGACAAACCTAGAACTAAACTTAAGTATTTATTTGAGCAGAATGGGGCAGATTTAAGTCAGTATTCTGAAGATACGCAAAACATTGTTTACTACCCTACAAACAAAATTAGGGTTCCCGTCAACAAACAGAATGTATTAAGTAGTGGTTTGGTAAAGGAAAAAGATGCCGATTTAATTGTAGATTATATTGATATAGACTTACCTGGCGCCATTACCAAGAAAAGCATGATGATGCTTGATATTTTGGCGAACAACGACTGGAAACGTCCTTTGTACTTTTCTGGAGGAAGTTTTGATGATGCCGAATATCTTTGGATGAAAGACTACTTACAATTAGATGGTTTAGCCTATAAATTAGTACCTATAAGAACAGAAAGACCTAATGCTTTTGAATTAGGTAGAATAGATACCGATCTAATGTATGACATTGTAACCGGTTGGGATTGGGGCAACTCTGGTGGTGATATTTACCATGATACGCAAACACGTATTCAGAGTGTTTCGTTCAGAGGCAATTTGGCGCGCTTAACCGAAGGGCTGATCAAGGAGAACAAAATGGACAAAGCCAAGGATATTATTGAAATATCTTTGACCAATATGCCTGTAGACAAGTTTGGCTATTACACTTTAGTAGAACCATTTATTGATGGTTATTACAAAGTTGGCGAAAGCAATAAAGCCCGTGAGCTTTTTGAAAAACTGAAGAAAAAGTATCAAGAAAGATTGGAATATTATGCCTCTACCAGCTTAGACGAACAATATAATAACATTGATGATATTATCGCCGATATGGAAGCTTACAGGCGCAATATTGATATTGTAATCACAAATGACAGTGAGGATATTGCAGAAAAAGAAACATTGATATTCAATGAGTATATTGACAAGTTTCAACATTTCTATAAAGACGAAGATGATATGGGTATGCCGCAAGATGTATTGGAGTCTAATCCAGACATGATGGATACCATGCCAATATCCGATACTATATTACCAGATAATACCAAAACGGATATATTAGAAGATACAATAGATATTTCTACACAACAATAAGCTTTGGGCGAAAGCCCAAAGTGTTTTAGAAATGAAATGAAGAGAGATAGATTACACGTATTCTTTGAGAATACCAATTAAAGTGTTAGCGTCTTGCTCACCGCTTTGGCGCCAAACCATTTCGCCTTTCTTGTAGATCATTAGCGTAGGCAAACCTTTAACCCGTAAGGCCTGTGAAAGTTCTTTGTTCTTGTCCACATCGATTTTTATAACCTTACCTCTATCACCTAAAGCCGCAGCTACATCTCTAAGTACAGGGTGCATTGCAGTTGACTGTTCGTTCCACTCTGCATAAAAATCCAGAAGAACGGGTACCTTTAAATCTATTAGTTCACCAAATTTGGACATATAAAATACTTTTCTATGTTAGCCAAATGTAGTAAAAATTGTTAAAATACTACTCTTGCCTATCTATTTGTAGCCCTGTAAAAGGGTTAAAATCATGTTAATGCCTTTTTTCTCAAAGTTATCACCGTAATCTCTGGCCAAATTCCAACTCTACCAGGATATCCTAAAAAACCAAATCCTCTGTTCACATTCAGAAATTGCCCCATCTCTTTATAAATACCTGCCCAATATGGGTATCTCCATTTCACCGGACTCCATTTGATCCACCCCGGTATTTCAATCCCAAATTGCATACCGTGAGTATGGCCGCTTAACGTTAAATGATAGTGGTAAGCATCTTTAATAACCTCCATTTCCCAATGCGAAGGATCATGGCTCATTAATATTTTAAAATCCTTTTCATTGATCTGTGAAGCTGCTTTTTTTAAATCTCCGGCTTTCTTGAATCCACCTTTTCCCCAATTCTCCACACCTACTAAAGCAATCTTATCCTCTCCTTTTTTAAGATACCTATGTTCATTGAGCAAAAGATCAAACCCCATTTTCTTCTGCAAAGCTTTAAGATCTTCTAAATTCTTACTCTTCAACTCTTCCGTTTCCCAAGGTATATAATCTCCGTAATCATGATTGCCTAACACAGAGAACTTTCCGTCTTTAGCATCTAGCGTGCTAAACAAATCCGCCCAGGGTTCCATTTCAGAGGTCATATTGTTCACCATATCTCCAGTAAAAAGCAATACATCACTTTTTTGCTGATTGATCAAGTCTACAGCATATTCAATTTTTTTTCTATCATCAAAACTTCCACTATGTATGTCAGATATTTGTGTAATCTGGTACCCATCAAAACTATCTGGAAGATCATCAAATTCTAAATTATACTTCAATACCTTAAAATTGTATTTACCCTTGTACATACCGTACAAAAGAGCACCAAAGGGCACAGCTGCGATCCCCAAAGCCAACAAACTTAAAAATCGCCTACGTGCAGGCAAGCCAAATTGTTTTTCCGCCCCAAATAATTTTTGATATAAACCAGAAATAAGCCGATAAATATCCTCTGAAAACAAAAATAGAATTGTAATGATGTTGAAGGTTAGCATGGTCAACAAAAACCCAAAGGCATAACTTTTAGGTATACTTAAAACACGCCCCGTTTCTTCACCAGTAGTAAATTGATATATAAAATTCAACATCACAGCCAGTGAAACTGCTATATAAAGCCAAGACCACCAAGGCTGTTTTGAAATGGTTCTTAATGCCTGAAGTACATAAAAACTTAAAGCAATGTATGCCAAAACGAAAATAAGCCAACGAATCATGTTCTTTTTTTTTACAAAGATATCTGTATAACAGTGGTATGTGCGCTCATTTACATTTTATTTAACCTTGGACACCACAGTCTTAATATTCTCAAATTGAGTAACGGCAATATGGTCATCACTTAAAAAACCCTCAGAATTCATGGAAATCAATGGTTTTGATGGCAACTTCTGTTTCATAGCGGTACCCGATAAATGTACTGCCTTAAAACCCTGCTCCTTGAACATTTGAACGTTGCCAGCATTTACGCCCGAACCCGGCATTATATCAATTACCGTATTTTGAGCCTTTAATTCTACCAAAAAGTCTATTCCGTCTGGAGCTGAACGCTGTTGACCCGATGACAAAATGGTATTCACTTGCATTCTTTCCAGTTCCAAAAATGCTTCCTTCGGGTTCTTAACCCAATCAAAGGCCCTGTGGAATGTAAAGTGCATACTACCGGCCGCCAATTTAAGTTTATGCGTACGATCAATATCCAAGGTAAAATTATTCAAAAGCACTCCAGACACAACACCATCAAAACCTAATTCTGCACAAAGTTCAATATCAGATATCATTATATTCAATTCGTCATCAGAATAGGTGAAATCTCCACTTCTAGGCCTTATCAATACATGGACGGGAATAGAAACCTGTTCCCTAACCGCTTTCAACAACCCAAAAGAAGGTGTTAATCCACCTACCGCCAACTCTGTACATAACTCAATACGGTCTGCCCCAGCACGTTCTGCTACCATGGCAGATTCTAAAGAATTTGCACAAACTTCTACTATCATATTGCTATATTTAAGGTCATTAAAAGTAAAGAACCAAACCCATGAAAAGAAGAAAGTTTCTAAGAAATTCAAGTACAGTTGCCGCCGGTATCGTTTCTGCACCTATATTATCATCGTACAAAGAAATCCCTGCAGTAGGTACAACAGACAATACACCAGTGCTACCTATTGCTATTTGTACATGGAATTTTGGAAACGCCACCGCCAAAGCATGGGAAGTTCTTGAAAAAGGAGGTAACGCTCTTGATGCAGTTCACCAAGGAGTTATGGTTGAAGAAAACGATCTAAGCAATAGTACCGTAGGTAATGGCGGAAGACCGGACAGGGATGGTAATGTTACCCTAGACGCTTGTATTATGGACAAAGATGGAAACTGTGGGGCAGTATTGGCTATGCAGAACATTGCAAACCCAATTTCAGTGGCCAGAAAAGTGATGGAAGAAACACCTCATGTAATGCTTGCCGGCAAAGGTGCTGAGCAATTTGCATACGAGCAAGGTTTTGAAAAGACAAATCTTTTAACTGAAGAATCCAAACAAGCATGGGAAAAATGGAAAAAAACATCGCAGTACAAACCAATAATAAATATTGAAAATCATGATACCATAGGCATGTTGGCCATTGATGCCGAAGGAGACATTGCAGGTGCATGTACCACAAGCGGAATGGCATATAAAATGGCAGGTAGAGTTGGCGACTCCCCTATTATTGGCGCTGGACTTTTCGTAGATAACGAAGTTGGCGGAGCAACAGCAACAGGCGTTGGCGAAGAAGTGGTAAGAACCGTTGGTAGTTTTCTGATCGTAGAATTAATGCGCCAAGGAAAATCGCCACAAGAGGCATGCGAAGAAGGCGTAAAAAGAATTATTGCAAAAAATAAGGACAAACAAGACTTTCAAATAGGCTTTATCGCCATCAATAAAAAAGGAGAAACTGGCGGATATTGTATTCACCCAGGGTTTACCTATAGAACATATACCAAAGAAGGTCATGTAAATAATCCTTCAGATAGTTATTTAAAAAGTTAATTGAACCGTACAACATTTTAGATATAAGCAATAGGCAATTCTCACCTATAGTTTCCCTATCAATTTGTACTTTTATCCTTTTTCATACAATACTTAAAAATGGCAGATCAAAAAAGACTCTTTTTGCTAGATGCATACGCACTTATATTTCGTGGTTACTATGCGCTTATAAAAAACCCAAGAATAAACTCGCAAGGCATGGACACCTCTGCCATTATGGGTTTCATGAATTCCTTATTCGATGTTATTCGCCGTGAAAAACCCGATCATTTAGCCGTTTGCTTCGATAAAGGCGGCAGTGTGGAAAGAACTGAGATGTTTGCCGAATATAAGGCAAACAGAGATGAAACCCCAGATGCCATTAGGATAGCGGTACCCTATATACAAGATATACTTAAGGCAATGCACATACCTTGTGTGGTTTTGGAAGGCTGGGAAGCAGATGACATTATAGGCACATTATCCAAACAAGCTGAAAAGGAAGACTACAAAGTATTTATGGTCACCCCAGATAAGGACTTTGGGCAATTGGTTTCTGAAAACATATTTATGTACCGCCCTGCCAGAATGGGTAACGGTATTGAAATTTGGGGAATTCCAGAAATTCAAAAACGCTTTGGTGTAGAAAGACCGGAGCAGGTAATAGATTACTTAGGTATGATGGGCGATGCCAGTGATAACATACCCGGATTACCAGGTGTGGGAGATAAAACTGCAAAAAAATTCATTGCCCAATTTGGATCTATGGAAAATCTATTGGCAAATACCGATCAGTTGAAAGGTAAGATGAAGGAGAAAGTAGAAGCAAACAAAGAATTGGGTATACTTTCTAAAAAATTAGCCACCATATGCATTGATTGCGACGTTACTTTCAACGCTAAGGACTATGAACTTTCAGTACCGGATTTTGAGAAGGTACAAGAGATATTTGAAAAATTGGAATTTAGAAGGTTAAAGGATCAATTCATTAAAATATTCTCGGAAGAAACAGAAGAAACCGTTACACAGGTTACCAGCACAGCAACTGCTAAAAAAGAAAAACAAGATGCGGGGTCAGGGCAATTCTCCTTATTTGGGGGTTCTGCAGATACCGGAGCAACCGTAAAAGACTTTTCTAGTAGAAAAACCATTGCAGATGTAGCACACTCATACCAAAGTGTAGCTCCTGGTATGGCAATGAAGCTTTTCTTAAAAAATTTAATGCAGCAAACTTCAGTATGTTTTGATACCGAAACTACAGGTTTAGACCCGTTGACCGCTGAATTGGTAGGAATTGCTTTCTCTTGGGAAGCAACCAAAGGTTTTTACATTCCTTTTACGGATAACAAAGAAGAAGCACAGGCTCTTTTAGAAGAGCTACGCCCTTTCTTTGAAGCTGAAGAAATTGAAAAAATAGGTCAGAATTTAAAGTATGATATTAAGGTATTGGATAAATACAATATTGATGTCAAAGGACCTTTATTCGATACCATGTTGGCCCACTATCTAATTAATCCGGATATGCGTCATAATATGGATGTTCTGGCAGAGACCTATTTAAATTACACTCCAGTATCCATTACTGAACTTATTGGCAAAAAAGGCAAGAATCAATTGAGTATGCGCAATGTTCCGTTAGAAAAACAAACGGAATATGCAGTAGAAGATGCGGATATTACCTTTCAACTTGCACAACATTTTAGACCAGAACTAAAAGAGGCAAATACAGAAAAATTATTTCAAGATATTGAGATTCCCCTACTACGTGTACTAGCGGATATGGAGCTAGAAGGAATCAATTTAGACAAGGAATTCTTGAATTCACTCTCCGAAGACTTGAATAACGACATTTCTAACCTTGAGAAGAAAATTTATGAAGTTGCCGGTGAAGAATTTAATATAGGGTCTCCAAAGCAATTAGGTGAAATATTATTTGACAAACTAAAACTGGTAGACAAACCTAAAAAAACCAAAACAGGTCAATATTCTACCGCGGAAGATGTATTATCCTTTTTGGCTAAAGACCATGAAATTGTACAAAATGTATTGGATTACAGAGGTCTTGCCAAATTAAAAAGCACCTATGTAGATGCATTGCCAGAACAGGTTGAGCCTTCTACAGGAAGAGTGCATACCGATTATATGCAAACCGTTGCAGCAACCGGAAGGTTAAGTAGCAACAACCCTAATTTACAAAACATTCCAATTAGAACAGAGCGCGGAAGACAAGTAAGAAAAGCTTTTGTGCCAAGAGATGAGAACTACACGTTATTAGCGGCAGATTATTCACAAATAGAATTACGTATAATTGCAGCCTTGAGTGAAGAGACTACCATGATAGAGGCTTTCAAACATGGAGAGGATATTCATGCTTCTACAGCATCTAAGGTATTTAATGTACCATTGGATGAAGTTACACGAGAACAACGTAGCAATGCCAAGACGGTAAACTTTGGTATCATCTATGGCGTATCTGCATTTGGATTAAGTAACCAAACGGACCTATCAAGGAAAGAAGCAAAAGAATTAATAGACACCTACTACAAGACTTATCCAAAGCTAAGAAACTACATGAGCGAGCAGGTAGATTTTGCACGTGAAAACGGTTATGTCTCAACGGTGTTGGGCAGAAGAAGATACCTTAAGGATATAAACGGCAGTAATGCAATAGTACGTGGTGCTGCGGAACGAAATGCCGTAAACGCACCTATTCAAGGTAGTGCGGCAGATATCATTAAAATTGCCATGATCAACATTCATAAAAAGTTAGAAAAAGGCAATTACAAATCTAAAATGTTACTGCAAGTACATGATGAATTGGTATTCGATATCTACAAACCAGAATTAGAGGAATTGCAAACACTGATTAAATCAGAAATGGAAAATGCATACAAAATAGCAGTTCCTTTAGATGTTGAAGTTGGCTTAGGTGATAATTGGTTGGTAGCCCATTAAAGCTAAGATTAGTTAAAGTTTATTTAAAGGGAGACGAAAATACATCCCTAGAACGTTAGCATATAGCGTACTTCTCTCATGAGGTACGCTATTTTTCATGAAAAGGATTTTAATCATTCTAGCTTTTATCATCTTTAGCGCTACCCAATTAGCGGCACAAGATGTTAAAGTTTTTCCTAATCCGGCAACTAACGTTATCAATGTACTTGGTCTAAAAAATGACAAGAATGCCGTTATAACCGTTAGGGATAGCTATGGCAACCAAGTAATCTTTCACCAATGGGACATTAAAAGAAACTCATTGAACATACCTGTTTTTAACCTAGAAAAAGGTTTGTATATGATTACCATACAATCTGAACATCAGAATATAAAAACAAAATTCTACAAGCAATAAAAAACCCTTGTCAATTGACAAGGGTCTTATTTTTTTTATACTTAGCAAACTTTTATCGTTTTACAAATATCAATTGTCCGTCTTCTGAAAAATTTGGAATATCCAAATCACTGGCATCAACCGTCATAATGTTTCCTTCTATAGAAACACCTATTGCCAACTCATCGCCATTTTCATCAATAGTTGTGACTGTTTCACCGTCAAAGGTATAGGTACTTTCATTAACATCTGAATCTGTAGGGCAAGGAATATCCAAGCCTGTAGCGGTCGCATTTACTTCAATATAATTAGCAGAATTAGATGCGCTTGCCGTTAAATCCTCATTAAACTGTAATGTTATAATGAAGCAGTTATCAGCCGTAAGAAAATCCAATATTTGCTTTCCAAATTTTGCATCATCACTTGCTGTCTCATTATCTATTTCTAGCTCAGTAGCATCCCATGTACCAATTATGGCCGTGCTTTGAACTTCAGCTTCAGTCTGTGTTTCATCCTTATCCGAACTACAGGAAATTAGTGTTAACACTATCCCTGCAATACATAAAATATGCTTATACATCTTTTTGTTTTATTGGTTGTACACCCCTAAAAACGAAAAAAACTTGGTATTATTTCAAAAATCGATAGATGGATACCTTCCAGAACCAATTCTTTATAGAATAAACCTGTAAGTTGCTTTGAGCAAAATTGTATTATCCTTTTTCTGCCCTAGTATTTGTCGATCTAAATTTCTACCCAATGTTTCACTGGGATCACCTGCACCCACAACACCTTGAGACCATACCAAAAAGATTTCCGAACCAGGTATATATTCCCATCTTAGTACAAGGTTTGATCTAAATTGAACATACGAAAAGTTAGGATTCTCTATTTGATAATCTATGGCACCATCAATATCTTCATCTATCAAATAATTATTGGTGTCGGCTGATCCTGATATTTGATTTTCGGAAAATAACGTTACACGTTCGCTCAAGTTCTCAGCAATAGGATTATTTACATAATTAAAATCGGTATATGTACCTCTAGATATAAAAGGCTCACCATAATATTGAATGGATAAGTTTGGATTTATACTATAATTAAAGCGGATAGCAGTACTAAATGTTTTCTGATCAATATTACCGGTAATATACCTTGCATCACCATCAAAACTAGTTTCCGTCACATATTGCGTTTTATTAGGGTTTTCTTCAAACTCAGAAGAGATAGAAAGATTAAAAGCATCAAAAGGTTGGTAGTATAATCTAAACACATATCGCTTTAAAGAAAAGTTATTTTCTGCCGCCTGGCTATTTACATACCCTAAAGTAAAGCTCATTTTTTTTCTACTATCCGAGCCAAAGAAAAGATAAGCGAAGTTTTCATCAGACCAACGCCAACGAGGTCCGCCACGAAGAACGGTATTTGAAAAAATACGGGGTTTATGGGCAGCACCAACCTCTGTCCACCAATTATTTTTATAGTTTATAAAACCCTGGAATTCATATTGAATTCTATTATAATTTCCATCAAAGTCAAACGTAGAGTATTGACTTAACCCTAAGTTTGCACGTCTATAAAAATTAGTAGGCTTTATGAACAACCTACGAACGTTAGTCGTTTGCTTAATTTCATCTGCCTGCCTTAAGAATCCAATATCATTGAGTTCCAATTCTGGAGACCTCCAAATAACTCCGCCATCATAGCGCCAATTCCCACCTCCTGCTTTTCCGAGTGCCAACTTACCACCGCTACCCGTTAAAGAGGTACGATCAGGGTCTACATCAACATGACTAGCATCTACCCTTTGAAATAAGTGCGTAATACTATTCTGTGTTCGTTCAATAGCTTGTTGACTGCCCGTAATATGACTACCTACAATATTTCCTTCAACATAATAATTTCTGTTTTTCCAACTATGTTTAAAATCTACCCCACCTGTGTAGGCACTACTTCTTAAAAAATCGAGATTATCAGGAATATTTCTATTCGTTGCAGTAAATATTCCTCCAATAAAAGAATTACGTTCGTTAAAATCCTTTTGTACCCTACCCACAATATAATTTGTAAGTGGCTCTACAAGTTCTGATCTTTCATTTCCTGCAAGATCCTCTATATCTGCATACATGTTGCCCGTAATACTTTCCAATAAGCCCAAAGACCATCCATTTTTGGTTTTACCTGAAAATTTTGCAGCACCCAGTATGGTTGAATTTATAGGTTGATCTACAAATTCCGTTTCAGTACTGTTTGCAAACCCTTGTGGACTTCTACCAATTCTTCTACTGTAAAAAATATTATCATTACCATCGGCAAATTCAAAATCGAAAATATTTTTGTTTTCAATAAAGAACGGCCTACGTTCTTCAAAGAAGATTTGAAATCCGTCCAATGCAATAGCTCCTGGATCAGCATCTACTTGTCCAAAATCTGGATTAACCGTTAAATCTAGAGTAAGATCATTGGTCAAACCTATTTTGGCGTCTAACCCCACGTTTAAACCATAATCACTACCATCACGAAAAGGGTTGCCCTCTTGTGACGGATAAGCATCATACTGATTTACCAAAAATGGTTGAATTTCCAACTGTTTTTGAGGCTGAATATCAATAAGCCCTCTTAACACTCCAAACTCACTAACCCAACCAGGAGCATCTAATGACACAGGTTGCCAAAGTGACCGTTCTTCTTCCCTAAAAAAACGTCTGTTCAATTGAAGCCCCCAAATTTGCTCTTTTTGTTCTCCAAATTTTAATTGACTAAAAGGTATTTTCATTTCTGCCGACCATCCTTTATGATCAATCTTTGTAGCAGTATACCAAATAGGATTCCAGCTAGCATCCCAAAAATCGCCATTTTGAGAAATAAATTCATCCCCTTTTACACCGGCAGCAGAAACATTAAACGAAAAACCCGTTCTTTTATCATTGTAGCTATCAATGTTAATTTCTATCCAATCACCCGAAAAATTATCACGCCTTGCCAGCCTCTTTTCTATCTTAGAAGGTACTGTATCGTAACAACGAATACCCACATAAAGAAATTTTTCATCATATGTAATCTTAAACTTTGTTGGTTGACTAGGTTTTTCCCCATTATTAGGGTCAAATACGGTAAAATCACTTGCCCAAGGAACGCTGTTCCAAGCCAAATCGGTCAGCAAACCATCAATAGCAATGGTCTCACCAAAATTTACTTTTTGTGTAATATATACTCTTTGTACCTTTGTTGTAACTGTTTGGGAAAAAGCAGTAGCTGAAATTATTAAAAATAAAATACTTGTAACTAAGCATTTACGCATCATATTATGTTCTTTGATTGATTGATCGGTTATTACAAGAGACAATGAATATTTTAAATTGTTACAGAATCGGTAATAAAATCAATAAGAATAACAGTACCATGATGGCTATAAACCGGTTAGAAATTACATTTAATTAAAAAATGTAAAAAAATAAGAAACAAGTATTTGCAATTCAAGTTAATAATTGTAGATTTGCAGCCCCTTTCACGGGATTGATTAAAATAATAGTTAAAAATAGCAGTAGTGGATACATTAAGTTATAAGACCGTTTCGGCCAACAGAACAACTGTAAACAAAGAGTGGTTATTGGTAGATGCCGAAGGAGAAACATTAGGACGCATGGCTTCAAAAGTCGCCTATTTGTTAAGAGGAAAGCACAAGCCTAGTTTCACCCCTCATGTTGATTGTGGTGATAATGTTGTTATTATCAACGCAGAGAAAATTGTTCTTACAGGAAACAAGTGGTCTGATAAATCATATATGAGATACACTGGCTACCCAGGTGGACAACGTACTACTAGCGTAAAACAATTGTTGGATAAAAATCCAGAAGGTATTCTTGAAAAAGCAATAAAAGGAATGCTACCTAAAAACAGATTAGGTGCAGAACTTTTCAGAAACCTTAAAGTTTACGCAGGTACGGAGCATGGACAAGAAGCTCAAAAGCCTACTGTTGTTAATTTAAAAGATATTAAATAAGATGGAAGTAATTCATAAAATTGGTCGTAGAAAGACCGCTGTAGCGAGAGTATATCTTTCTGATGGAAATGGTGACATTACCATTAACAATAAAGATTTAAGCGTATACTTCCCAACTGCAACACTTCAATACAAAGTAAAGCAACCTTTCAGCTTAACTGAAAGCTTAGATACTTACGACGTAAAAGTAAACGTTTACGGTGGTGGTATTACTGGACAAGCAGAAGCTATTCGTCTTGCTTTATCTAGAGCAATGTGCGAGATAGATGCTGAGAACAGATCAATCTTAAAACCAGAAGGTCTATTAACTAGAGACCCAAGAATGGTTGAACGTAAGAAATTCGGTCAGAAGAAAGCACGTAAAAAATTCCAATTCTCGAAACGTTAATTCGAGATTACAAGAGTACAGGGCACCCTTTTTGGGTGCCTATTTTTATATTTTATCACACTGGGGAACCAGATTATTAACAAGTTCATTGAAAGTCCGTTAAGGACAATTAAAAATCCTTTAATTCCAAAAAATTGAAGGTAAGATTAGTTTAGCATCTAAATGATGAAGGCTTCTTGATATTATAATTCGAGATACCACTTTGTCATTGCTAATTCAAAAGAACGTAAACTAAATTTAAAATGGCGAGAGTCGAAGTAAAACAATTATTAGAAGCAGGTGTACATTTTGGTCACCTAACAAGAAAATGGAATCCGAACATGGCTCCTTACATCTACATGGAGCGTAATGGGATTCACGTAATCAACCTTTACAAAACAGTTGCAAAATTAGATGAGACCAACGAGGCTCTTAAAAAAATTGCAGCGTCAGGTAGAAAAATACTTTTCGTAGCTACCAAAAAACAAGCTAAGGACATCGTTGCAGAAAAAGCAGCAAACGTAAACATGCCTTACATCACTGAAAGATGGCCAGGTGGTATGTTAACCAATTTTGTTACTATTCGTAAAGCCGTTAAGAAAATGGCTTCTATTGATAGAATGAAAAAAGATGGAACTTTCCTTACACTTTCTAAAAAAGAAAGATTGCAAGTTGACCGTTTACGTGCAAAATTAGAAAAGAACTTAGGTTCTATTTCTGAAATGACACGTTTACCAGGTGCATTGTTCATCGTTGATACAATGAGAGAGCACATTGCAGTTAAAGAAGCTCAGAAATTGAACATTCCAATTTTTGCAATGGTAGATACCAACTGTGATCCTAGAGATGTAGATTACCTAATACCTTCTAACGATGATGCTTCTAAGTCTATTGATATTATCATGACAGAAGTCACTAATGCAGTTGCCGAAGGTTTAGCTGAGCGTAAAGCTGAAAAAGGTGATTCTGAAGGTAAATCTGACAAAAAAGATAAAGGTGCCAAGAAAAAAGCAGTTGCAGACAAACCAGCGCCAACTCCAGAAAAAGTTGACACTAAACCTGCACCAGTTGTAGACAAAGTACCAAATGTTGAAGTAAACGTTAAAGCTACTAAAGAAGCTGTTGCGAACGATACAAAAGCAGAAGCTGATGATTTAACAAAAGTTGAAGGTATTGGCCCAAAAGCTGCTGAAGCTTTAGTTGCTGCCGGTATTGCTACTTACGAAGATCTTTCTAACGGAGATACTGAAAAAATCAAGGAAATTTTGACAGAGGCAAGTTCTAGAATGGCTCATTTAGATCCAACTTCTTGGCCAAAGCAAGCTAAAATGGCTGCTGAAGGTAAGTGGGACGAGCTTAAAGAATGGCAAGACAACGTTAAAGGTGGTGTAGAATAAGTTACTACATTTGTTATAAAAATAAATCTAACGACCCCTTAAAACGGGTATATTAAAAGTAAAAAAAATGGCAAAGATTACAGCTGCAGAAGTTAATAGATTAAGAAAGACTACTGGTGCAGGAATGATGGATTGCAAAAAAGCCTTGGTTGAAGCTGAAGGTGATTTTGAAAGTGCAATCGAAATTCTTCGTAAAAAAGGTCAAAAGGTTGCAGCAAAAAGAGCTGACAGAGATTCTTCTGAAGGTGCAGCAATCGCTAAAGTAAATGATGACAACACTAGTGGTGTTATTATTTCTTTGAACTGTGAGACCGATTTCGTTGCTAAAAACGAAACTTTTGTAACATTGGCTACAGAATTAGCAGACTTGGCAATCAACTTTGATTCCAAAGAAGCTTTCTTGGCTGCTGATTATAAAGGTATGACCGTTCAAGAAAAACTTACTGAGCAAACAGGTGTTATCGGTGAGAAAATTGAGATAGGTGGTTTTGAAACGTTAAATGCTCCTTTTGTAGGTTCTTATATTCACGCAGGAAACAAAATAGCTGTTTTAACAGGTCTTTCCGCTTCTGTACCAGGTGCTGAAGAAGTTGCTAAAGATGTGTCAATGCAAGCTGCCGCTATGAACCCTGTAGCATTAAACGAAGATGGTGTTGACCAATCCGTGATCGACAAAGAAATTGAAATTGCAAAAGATCAATTACGTCAAGAAGGAAAACCAGAAGCAATGCTAGACAATATCTCTAAAGGTAAAATAAAGCGTTTCTTTAAGGACAATACTTTAGTAAACCAAGATTTCATTAAAGATAGCAAACAAAGTGTTGCTCAATATGTAAAATCAGTTGATTCTAATTTAGAAGTAACAGGTTTTAAAAGAGTTGCATTAGGTTAATTACAATACAACTAACTCAATAAAAAACCGCCTTACTGCAAAGTAGGCGGTTTTTTTATTCAGCATCATTATTAAACCTTAGTTTTTTAACCAAGCCTTACGTAAGTCTATAATTTTCTGGTCTACATTTTCCAAAGGAACAATCTTCTTTACCTTTTTAACCGGTTGCCCTACCTTACCTTCAACCGAAACCAATTCACCATCTCTTTCTACAGTCATACTTACTACAGTTTCTGGCGTCCAACTAAAACTTTCCCCAATAATTGGTCTAAGCGACTCAAGATTAATCTCCTGTCCGTTTATCACCTTAAAAATATCACCTCCCTGTAGTTTTAAATCATCAAAGAAAGAATTCAACTCTATATTCTCACGTATAAAAACAACACTATCATTTTGCACATCAACATCCATATAAGGCACTTGCCCATCAAAAAAGTAACCTGTAGGCTCTTCAACATCTTTTGTAGCTAAACCTACCTTTGAAAAATAAACATCATAATCTATAGGCGTATCTCCAATAACATGTTCCTTAAAAAAAGTATCCACCTCCGGATAGGTCATCTGAACAATCTCACCGAATAAAACTTCATCTTCAAAAGGCACATCCGTACCATACTTTTTAGACAGCTCTTTCATCAACCAAAGCATACTCTTTTCGCCGCTGCTCTTTTCTCTTAATATAATATCTAAACACATATTTATTAAAGCACCTTTCTCATATACGTTAGCGTAATTGGGCTCATAAGGTTGCTCTAAAATATTCTTGCTCATTTCAGTGAAAGACATGCTATCATCATAAAATTTAGAGTTGGTAATTTTACCCAACATGCGCTCATAAAAATCCTCTTCAGAAATTAAACCTTGCTGTACCTGAAATAAATTGGCAAAATACTCCGTAGTACCTTCGTACATCCATAAATGTTGTGACATTTTTGGGTCATTAAAATCAAAATATTGTATTTCTTTAGAATGAACGGACAATGGTGTTACAATATGAAAGAATTCGTGCGAAACCACATCTACCATAGCTTGCTCCAAACGACCAATATCCATAGCTTCAGGTAAAACTACCACGGTAGAAGTATGATGCTCCAAAGCTCCAAAACCATGAGCATCGGGCTTATTTACATCAGACAAATACAAAAGAATATTATACTCCTTAGTACTATCTACATCACCAAGAAACTTCTTCTGAGCCTCCATCATTTTTAACATTCTATTCTTTAAATCAGAAGCCTTGTACACGTTATTTGGTGAAAACAAACTCAATGTTACCGTTATACCATTAATTTCAAAACTTTCAGTATTAGGTTTAGCGTACATTATAGGGTTGTCAATGACTTCAAAATACCTATTGGCAAGAAACGCGTCCCAAAGTGGATCAGGCTTACGGTCAATTTGATCAGAAAGGGTTGTTGTTGCAATTAAGTCCGCTGGCTTTTTAATATGAATAGCATAAGGAACCTCTTTAAACCCATCAAAATAGCCTACAAAACCATGTAGGTTCAGCATAAAATTACTGTCTTTCTCAATATTTGTACCTGCCGGGGAAAATACTGCATCAACCACTTCATTTTCCGTATCATAGGTATCATTTACCCAGTAACGTACTTTATCAAGCTGTGTTCCATTAGAAATGCTCCAAGAATTTTCATCAAGCTTAACAAACTGCAATGGTTTACCTTTATAATCCAAAGCCTCAAAATCCTGCAAATACTGCCCGTAGTTATCGCTACTATATGTACCTGGCACCGTTTTAGGAATTCTAAAAATAACCGTTGAAGAAGCAAAAGCACCAGGATCTACAATCACCTGCACCCTATCTTCTACCACATTGACCAAATCTATTGAAGTAAGAACAGGGCTTTTCTCAATAGCTGCCAATTGCTTACCGGCTCCACAAGCATATAATAAAAGAGCACTTGAAATAATTAATAAGGATTTTTTCATAAAATATTCAATTGTTAATTTTTAAAATAATGATATATCAAAGATAGAGAATAAGTAACCATAGTATCTTGATACCTATCTTTCACCAGAATAAAATATTGAACACGCCCATCAAAAATTTTCATTATTTTTGATGGCAAATTAAAACTAGAATGCACTACAAACGAATTCTTCTAAAATTAAGCGGTGAAGCCTTAATGGGTGAAAAGCAATATGGAATAGATTCTAACCGCCTAAATGAATATGCGGAAGAGATAAAAGAGGTAGTTGAAAAAGGAATTGAAGTTGCCATTGTTATTGGTGGCGGTAACATTTTTAGAGGCCTTACAGGTGCAGCCACAGGTATGGATCGCGTACAAGGGGACCACATGGGCATGCTGGCTACCGTAATCAACGGATTAGCTTTACAAAGCGCTTTAGAAATGAGTGGTGTACAGACCAGATTGCAAACTGCTATAAAAATTAATGAAGTAGCCGAGCCTTTCATTAGAAGACGTGCCATGAGGCATTTAGAAAAAGGTAGAGTTGTAATTTTTGGCGGCGGCACAGGTAACCCATATTTTACAACAGATTCTGCTGCAGTTCTTAGAGCTATTGAAATAGAAGCAGATGTTATCTTAAAAGGTACAAGAGTAGATGGTATATATACTGCCGACCCAGAAAAAGATAAAAGTGCCACAAAATTTGACACTATTTCTTTTCAAGATGTACTTACAAAAGGACTAAAAGTAATGGACACGACTGCCTTTACCCTAAGTCAAGAGAACGAACTACCAATCGTAGTTTTTGATATGAACAAAAAAGGAAACCTATTGAAAATTGTTGACGGGCAAACCATTGGTACCACGGTCAACCTATAATTTTTGGTACAATTAATGTTATTGCGATAGTAATACACTTATTATATGAACGAGGAAATACAATTTGTTTTAGACGCTACAAAAGAAGGTATGGAAGCTGCCATAGCGCATCTAGAACGTGAATTTTTAAAAATTAGAGCAGGTAAAGCCAGTCCTACCATGTTATCTTCTGTATTGGTAGATTATTATGGCTCACAAACTCCACTAGCTCAAGTAGCCAATATCAACACGCCAGATGGTAGAACAATTTCTGTTCAACCATGGGAGAAAGGTATGCTTCAAGAAATTGAAAAAGCCATAATGAATGCAAATTTAGGCTTTAATCCTATGAATAATGGCGACATGATCATCATCAACGTACCGCCTTTAACAGAGGAGCGTAGAATACAGTTGACCAAGCAGGCTAAAGCTGAAGCAGAACATGCAAAAGTAGGAGTTAGAAGTGCAAGACAAGATGCGAACAAAGAAATAAAGGATTTGGATATTTCTGAAGACCTTCAAAAAAACGCAACCGCAGATGTACAAGATCTAACCGATGCATTCACTAAAAAGATTGATGATTTCTTGAGCAAAAAAGAGGCTGAAATCATGAAAGTTTAAAGTTTTTCCAAAATATAGGATCACAAAGCTACTTTAATAGGGTAGCTTTTTTTATTTGTATAAAATTTAAACTTTTCAATATAGGAACAATTGTAGCTAATAGTTACCTTTGCCACCTGCAAAAACAGTTATGGTAGCGAAACTTACGAAAGGATTTTGGCCTAAAACGGCAAACATAATTCTACGCAACAGAATCCTAATTTTACTATTGATTACCGGTTTTACCATTTTCATGGGCTGGCAATGGCAATACATGCGATTTTCTAGCTCACAAACCAACCTTTTACCAGATGATCACCCGGTTAACATACAATACCAGGATTTTTTAAGCAAATTTGGCGAAGAAGGTAATGCTGTTGTTTTTGCCATACGGGATAGTGCTTTGTTTGAACCTACTAATTTTAACCGTTGGAATAGGCTCAGCAAACAACTTGCCGCTTTTCCAGAAGTTGAATTCGTTATATCAACCGACAACTTAAAAGAGTTAGTTAAAAATAACGACAAGCAAGAATTTGAAATGTTGCCGTTAATCAACGGCGAATTAAAGACCAAAAAAGAAATAGATAGTATAACAGATCATCTTTTTAATGATCTACCTTTCTATGAAAATCTACTATTTAACAAGGAGAGCAAGACAATACGTACCATTGTCAATTTAGATAAGGATATAGTTAACACCACTGTTAGAAAAGATTTTATTCTACAGGACATCAACACCTTGGTTCGTAATTTTGAAAAGGAAACCAATCTCGATGTTCATATTTCCGGTATGCCCTATGTGAGGACCATGAACTCACAAAACATCATAGATGAAATAGGAAAGTTTATTTTGGCAGCGCTAGGCGTTACCTCCTTAATTTTCTTCTTTTTCTTTAGAAGCGTTAGAGCCACTTTCATTTCAATGTGTGTAGTTATCATTGGGGTAATGTGGGCTTTTGGTTTTCTAGGACTTTTACAATATGAAATTACGGTACTTACCGCCCTTATTCCCCCACTAATTATTGTAATAGGTATACCAAACTGTATATTCTTGATTAACAAATATCAACAAGAGGTTAAAAAACATGGTAACCAAGCACTTTCATTACAACGTGTAATCTCCAAAATAGGAAATGCTACGTTAATGACAAATATTACCACTGCTTCTGGTTTTGCTACTTTTATCATAACCGATAGTACTCTTTTAAAAGAATTTGGTATTGTAGCTTCTATCAACATCATTGGAATTTTCATTTTATCGCTTTTGATTATTCCTATAGTGTACAGTTTTATGCCATTACCAAAAACAAAGCATTTAAAACACTTGAACAAAAAATGGATAGATGCATTTGTTAATTGGATGGAACGCATCGTAAGACATAGAAGAATTACGGTTTATATAGTTTCTATATCACTATTGGTCTTAAGCATAATTGGTATTTACCAAATAAGAATCTCTGGCAGTCCTATAGAAGACATGCCTAAAAATGCAGAATTCTTTCATGATATAAGATTCTTTGAGAAAGAGTTTAAAGGAATAATGCCTGTTGAAATCGTAGTGGACACCAAAACTCCAAAAGGTGTTTTAAAGCCCGCTACACTTAAGCGTATGAATCAACTTGGAGAAGTAATCGATGAAATACCAGAACTTTCTTCTCCCGTTTCGGTAGTAAATTTGGTAAAATATTCCAAACAGGCCTTTTACAACGGCATACCAAAATACTATCAATTACCTACAAGTCAAGAAAACACTTTTATAATGGACGTTGCCCGTAAATCATCTGACAATGGTAATCTATTGGAGTCATTTGTGGATAGTACGGGACAAACCGCTAGAATAACTACATTCATGCGCGATGTAAACACAAGCCGTATGGAAGAAATAGAGCAACGTTTACTTGAGAATATCACTAAGATTTTTCCGGTAGAACGTTATAATGTTTATATGACCGGTAGCGCACTTTTATTCCTAAAAGGAACTAAATATTTGGTAAAAAACCTGATCATGTCGCTTGCTCTTGCCATTGCGTTGATTGCTTTATTTATGGCTTACTTGTTCCGTTCTTTCAGAATGATCGTTATATCACTGATCCCTAATCTTTTACCTCTAGTAATTACGGCGGGTATTATGGGATTTGTAGGCGTACCTATTAAGCCGTCTACAATTTTGGTATTTAGTATTGCATTTGGTATTTCTGTAGATGATACCATTCACTTTCTAGCCAAATACAGGCAAGAACTTACAGCGAATAAATGGCGTATTGAAAAATCGGTTTACAATGCACTTCGAGAAACAGGTGTTAGTATGTTTTACACATCAATTGTATTATTTTTCGGTTTTTCAGTATTTGTAATTTCCAATTTTGGGGGTACCGTAGCCTTGGGGTCATTAGTATCTGCCACCTTATTACTTGCAATGTTGGCTAATTTAATTTTACTACCCTCGTTATTGTTATCGCTGGAAAAGAGTATAGCTAACAAACAGACACTTAAAAAACCACAAATAGATATCTTGCCTCAAGAAGAAAACAACAATTGATCAATTTTCATTTTAAGGCAAAGTTTATATAACGGTATAGTCTCTTTATTTTTTAACAAAATCCTATCTTTGGAACTTTAATTTTCAATTCAACATCATGCGTTTAGTCACAATAAAAGAACTACTTTCAAGTAAAAACCTATTACAGGAAATAACCGTTAAGGGGTGGGTACGAACATTTAGAAGCAACAGATTTATTGCTTTGAACGATGGTTCAACTTTAGGTACAATTCAATGTGTAGTTGATTTTGAAAATTTTGATGAAGAATTATTGAAGAAAGTGAATACTGGTGCCGCCCTAAAAATATCAGGAACATTGGTAGAAAGCCAAGGTAGAGGGCAGTCTGTTGAAATCCAGGTTAGCCAATTAGAAGTACTTGGTATAGCTGATCCAGATGAATACCCAATTCAGCCCAAAAAACATTCACTGGAATTTTTAAGGGAGAAAGCTCACTTAAGAATTAGAACCAATACCTTTTCTGCCATAATGCGCGTAAGGTCAACCTTATCTTTTGCCATTCATAATTACTTTAGGGAAAACGGATTTAATTATTTTCATGCACCTATAATTACAGGGTCAGATGCGGAAGGTGCTGGGGAAATGTTTCGTGTAACTACCTTAGATGATAAAAACCCACCGCTAACAGAAGAAGGTGATGTAAATTATAAAGAAGATTTCTTCGGAAAAGAAACCAATTTGACCGTATCAGGCCAATTAGAGGCAGAAGCATATGCCATGGCCCTAGGTAAAGTTTACACTTTTGGTCCCACTTTTAGGGCAGAAAATTCAAACACCTCAAGACACTTAGCCGAATTTTGGATGATTGAACCAGAAATGGCGTTCTTTGACCTTGATGCAAATATGGATCTTGCCGAAGACTTCATCAAAAATGTTATATCCTATACGTTGACCCATTGCCAAGAAGACCTTGAGTTTTTGGAGAAAAGATTGTTGGACGAAGAAAAGAGCAAACCACAAGCCCAACGTAGTGATATGGCCTTGATCGAGAAATTAAAGTTTGTTGTAGGCAATAATTTTAAAAGGGTTAGCTATACCGAAGCAATTGAAATTCTTAAGAATTGTAAACCGAACAAAAAGAAGCAATTTACCTATCCAATTGAAGAATGGGGTACAGATTTACAAAGTGAGCATGAGCGCTACTTGGTAGAAAAACACTTTAAGTGTCCAGTAATTCTTTTTGATTACCCTGCCAAGATAAAAGCCTTTTACATGCGTTTAAATGAAGACGGCAAAACCGTTAGGGCAATGGATATATTATTTCCGGGTATTGGTGAAATCGTAGGAGGGTCTCAACGTGAAGAGCGTTTAGATGTGCTTAAGGAAAAAATAAAAGATTTAGGTATTGACGAAAAAGAACTTTGGTGGTATTTAGATTTAAGAAAATTTGGAACGGCCGAACATAGTGGATTTGGTCTTGGATTTGAAAGATTGGTACTTTTTGCCACAGGCATGGGCAACATTAGAGACGTAATACCGTTTCCTAGAACACCACAGAATGCCGAATTTTAAGCAGATTTGGTTACTTTTACAAGTACTAGAAGAAAGTAATGCTAAAACAACATCTACAATTTAAATTATCCCAAAAATTATCTCCTCAACAGATTCAGTTGATGAAGTTAATTCAGTTGCCTACACAGGCGTTTGAACAACGACTTAAACAAGAATTAGAGGAGAACCCGGCACTAGAGACCGGTAAGGAAGATTTAGATAACGTTGTTGATGAGTATGATGATGTTTATGATGACAATGCCGATAGCGAAACCATCAACACTGAGGACATCAATATAGATGATTACTTAAGTGACGATGAAATCCCGGATTACAGAACCAAAGCTAATAATTACAGTTCTGATGATGAAGAAAAAAGTGTACCCTACGCAGCCGGAATATCCTTCAATCAGCATTTAATAAATCAATTGAATACTGTTTACCTTTCTGATGAAGAATGGAACATCGCAGAGTTTTTAGTAGGTAGTGTAGATGAAAGCGGTTATATAAGAAGACCTATTTCCGATATCATGGACGACTTGGCTTTTACCCAAAATGTTTATACTGACGAAGAAACCATTACCAGAATATTATCTATTGTACAAGAGTTAGACCCACCAGGTGTAGGTGCACGTACTTTAGAGGAGTGTTTAATAATACAGTTAGAGCGAAAAGATGTCACTCCAAGTATTGAACTTGCAACAGAGATCTTAAAAAAGTCTTTTGAACACTTCACAAAGAAACACTATCAAAAATTAATTCAAAAACACAATATCACCGAAACGGAATTGAAGGATGCCATCGGTGAAATAGAAAAATTAAACCCTAAACCAGGTGGATCCTATTCCGGAAATAATAGAATAGTTGAACATGTAGTTCCGGATTTTGCAATAAGAATAACCGAGGGAGAACTAGAGCTTACCCTTAATGGTAGAAATGCTCCAGAATTACATGTGTCTAGAGAATACAGCAATATGCTAAAAGGCTATAAAGAAGCCAAGGACAAATCTAAATCTCAAAAGGACACGGTTATGTTCATAAAGCAGAAATTAGATGCCGCAAAGTGGTTTATAGACGCTATAAGACAACGACAACAAACCCTATTCATCACTATGAACGCCATCATGCAGTATCAAAAAGAATACTTCCTGACTGGAGATGAACGTAATTTAAGACCAATGATCCTTAAGGATATTGCAGATGAAATAGGAATGGATGTTTCTACGGTTTCTAGGGTTGCCAATAGTAAATATGTAGATACTCCTTACGGTACCAAGTTAATTAAAGAATACTTCTCAGAATCTATGAAAAACGAACAAGGAGAAGATGTTTCTACACGGGAAATCAAGAAAATTTTAGAAACGGTTATTCAAAACGAAACCAAAAAGAAACCGCTTACCGATGATAAATTAGCGGCTATTTTAAAAGAAAAAGGTTACCCCATAGCTAGAAGAACCGTTGCCAAGTATAGAGAGCAATTGAATATTCCTGTTGCACGCATGAGAAAAGAAATCTAATGAAGGTTTTTTCACAAGTTATCTCATACTTACTTCATCCCCTATTCATACCCATTGGTGGCACTGTAGCTTACTTCCTCATTACACCTAAGTATACACCAATAGAAATAAAAAGTGCCAGTATACTGCCTATATTTATTCTTACTGTTATAATTCCAGTAGTAACTTATCTGATATTAAAAAATTTAGGTTTAGTAAACTCTATAGAGTTAAGTTCTATTAAAGAACGCAAATATCCACTTTACATTCACGCTAGCATCTTGCTGTTAATCTTATATAAAGTGATTCCCAATAATTATGTAAGCGAGCTATATTTCTATTTCACCGGATTATTAGGAGCTACGATAGCATGTATATTATTACTGTTTTTTAACTTTAAAACAAGTTTACATACCGTTGGTATAAGCGGTCTCTTAATGTACCTTTTGAATTTGAGCATTCACTTTGAAATCAATTTAATATTGGCAATAAGCTTCTTTATATTACTAACAGGTGCAATTATAACAGCGCGTCTTTATTTAAAAGCCCATACAGGTATTGAAGTCATAATGGGTCTACTAATTGGCTTATTATCTCAGTTACTTACCGTACGCTTTTGGCTATAGAATATAGAAGATCAGACCAATACGTAAAGGTCTATATTGCAACACCTCTCCATTAACAGATGCATTGCCATTAAATAGTTCGGTAAGCGCATAATACGCATGTAAATTAAAGGTATTGTACCCAAAACTTAAGGTTAGTCCATACTGAAATTTGGTAAGATCGGTATTCTTAAAACCCTCACTTATATCACCAAGATCATACTTTGACCTAGCACCTAAAATATAAGCGGCCTTGATACCACCATAAATACGCCAGAATTTGTATTCATCTGCGGTGGAATTCCGCCATCTAAATTCCAATGGGAATTCCAAAAGGTGAGTTTCTAACTTACTTCTAGTTATATCATCATTGATACTATAAATAATATCATCGTTTAGAACATCTGCAACCAAGTTTGAATAATAACTGTTTAACGCCAAACCAGCTCCTATCCCTATAGCCTTAGTTCCAGCTTTATTTAAAGGAATATCTTTGATAATACCACCTTGCAGACCATATGATAAATTACGTTGATTAGACCCCTCCGGATGGTTTAAAATGAAATTATACGAAAGACCAACATAGAATTGATCCTCAAAATATCGAGGGTTATCCAATGTATCTAAAACCTCTTGGGCATTAGATTGTATTACCGCCAAGAATAAAACAATACAGAAACGCATAAAGTAAAGTTAATGAAATAAAAAACGCTTCAAATAAATTTGAAGCGTTTTAAAATAAGTAATATTCTACTAACTAACTATTGTAGATTATTGAAAGCATCACCTTCATAGGTAGTATAATTTACCTTTAAAGCATTAACCTTTCTTAACTCTTGTTTAATATCGGATATTAATCCCATACTTGCGTTCTTATCGACTTTAAGTGCCGTGGTCAAAACGTTTTGAAGTTCTTGTGGCTTTTTAGCCCTTTCCATCAAAATGTAATCACCAACTTCAGATGGACTAGATAATTTATCGTTTAATTGAATCTTTGGCTCACTACCAAATAATTTCTCATATTCTTTAGTTGGCTTACCAACATAAATATAAATTACACGATCCTTCTTTTCAAGCTTCTTTACTTCACTAGCGTTAGGAAGTACATTTTCTACTTTCAAAGAACTATCCTTCATCACGGTTACCGTCATAAAGAAAAACAAAAGCATAAATACAATGTCAGGAAGGGAAGCTGTTGATACCGCAGGTACCTCTCCATCTTTTTTCTTTGCAAATTTTGACATAGTGTTACTTTTATTTTAATTAATTAATCACTTGAAGTTTCGGCCTCAGACAATTTCTGTGGAAACAAATCTTGAATCTTCTTTACCTTTTCCTTCAACTCTTCCTTTACATCGTCATCAGTTTCAGGGTTAAGATATTCAGCTTCCATATCAACGAAGTTCTTCTTATATAAACGCTGTGCCTCTCTATTTCTTAGATCGTTGTAAGCTCCTACAAGTTCGTTTTGCACAGTTATGTAAGTACTATACTTTGTTTCACGATCGTTCTTTAAAGAGATAATCGCTTTAGAAGGATTATCCGAAGATTCAGCATTTTTTCTTCCTTGACAATAAGAACATGTTCCATCACCACCATTATCTAAAAAAGCCATGGCTTTTGATCTTAGGTCTTTAAGCTCGATCAACTCATCATCAGCCAATAATTGACCGTTCTTGTTGATATTTACTTGAAAGATGTTCTTTTGTTTAATTACTACATCCGTATCGGGCGGTTCAATTGGTGGAAGCATACGATCCAATCCTGCATCCGTTTCAATAGTAGTTGTTACCAAGAAAAAGATAAGTAAAAGGAAAGCTATATCCGCCATGGAACCGGCACTTACTTCTGGTGCTCCTGCTCTTCTAGCCATAGTATTCTATTTTTTATTTACTAAACATATTTTTAACAGCTGGTATAACCAAAGAAAGTACAGCGATAATAGTTAGAATAAAGAATACATTCAATCCCATTCCAATCTTTTTAATCGTACTCTCATCTTCCATTGCCAAGAATTCAGGATCAACATCCGTTCCACTTGCCAAGACATAAGAAACACCAACTACCAATAAAAAACCTCCTACTACAAACAATGTCTTTTTAAGACCCTGTGGGTTAGAAAATAAGTTTTTTAAAGTAAACACTAAACTAACCACAACAGCAATACCTAACAAAAGGTAAGTAATGATAAACATAGTGTTCATAGCTCCACTTTGAGCAGCTTCAACTGCCGGCATATCTGCACTTGGTAATAAGTACCAAAGCACTGCACTTAATACACCTATAGCAATTAATGCTATTTTAATAATTTTTTGCATAATTTTTAGGTATTAAAAGTGAAACTTATTTTTTGTGATCTACCAACATATCGATCAATGTAATAGAAGAATCTTCCATATCATTAACAATGCTATCAATTTTAGCGATAATATAGTTGTAGAAAATTTGAAGTATAATAGCCGTAATAAGACCGAATACCGTTGTTAATAATGCAACCTGAATATCACCTGCAATAAGAGATGCACTTAAGTTACCAACAGCAGCAATCTTTTGGAAGGCCTGAATCATACCAATTACCGTACCCATGAAACCAAGCATTGGTGCAATTGCAATAAATAAAGACAACCAAGAAACGTTTTTCTCCAATTGACCCATTTGAACACCACCGTAAGCAACAACAGCTTTTTCAGCAGACTCAATGCTCTCACCAGCTCTGTCCAAACCTTGGTAGTAAATAGAAGCAACAGGTCCTTTTGTATTTCTACAAACCTCTTTTGCAGCCTCAACACCACCTGACGCCAATGCATCTTCAACTTGTTGTTTCAACTTGGCAGAATTTGTACTTGCCATGTTCAAATAAATAATTCTTTCAATAGCAACTGCCAAACCAAGGATCAAACATAAAAGAACGATACCCATGAAACCGGCACCACCTGTAATAAACATTTCTTTTAAAACCTGAGTAAATCCTTTTTCCGCTTCAGGAGCTCCTTCTTGAACTAGCAACGCTACTGCTGCTACTTTTGCACTTACAATATTTGTACCTGCTACAAATGCCCCAGCGACTGCTAGGCTTGGGAATAATTTTTTCATTTTTTCAAACTTAAATTAGTTAGTTAATAGGGTTAAAGATAAAAAAAAAACAATATAAAAAAAGTAAAACTTACTTGCAGAGAGGAAGGGATTCGAACCCTCGATACCCTTTTGGGGTATACACACTTTCCAGGCGTGCGCCTTCGACCACTCGGCCACCTCTCTAAGTTACCTTTTTTAAGGGTGGGCAAATAACAAAAAAAATATTAGTTATCGAAATTAAACTACTGTTAAATTTACAGCATTTCTCCACGCAAAGAGGTTTCGAAAACGGTTTTAAACAGGTCATGGGAAACACCACTACCCAATAGATACATAGCCTTGGTTATAGCAGCTTCAGTCGTAATATCCTTACCATTAACCACTTGCATTTTCTTTAATCTTGAACTTGTTTCATAATGCCCCATCATAACCGCACCACCAGAACACTGGGTGACATTAATTATATGAATTCCTTTATTTATTGCATTATTTAATTTCTTTAAAAACCATTCTTCCATTGGAGCATTTCCCGACCCATAAGTTTCCAAAATCAGCGCTTTTAAATTTTTGGCGTTTAAAATTGCGTCGATAATATTTTCATTAATTCCCGGAAAAATTTTTAAAATAGCCACATTGTCATCCATATTTTTATGTGATTTTAACGGCAATTTTCGTTTTTGGGGCAGTAAATATTCTTTAAAAACCGATAAATGCACTCCCGATTCTATTAAATGAGGGTAGTTCAAAGAAGCAAAAGCTTGAAAATGTTCCGCATTTATTTTAGTAGTTCTATTTCCTCTATACAATTTATACTCAAAATACAACCCTACTTCTTGTATTACAGGTTTTCCTTTTTCATACAAAGCTGCAATTTGAATAGCAGTAATAAGATTTTCTTTAGCATCTGTCCTTAAGTCACCAATGGGCAATTGAGATCCTGTTAAAATTACCGGCTTTGAAAGGTTTTCCAACAAAAAACTTAAAGCAGACGCCGTATAACTCATAGTATCACTACCATGTAACACTACAAAACCATCATACTCATGGTATTTATCAGCGATAATATCTGAAATAGCGATCCAATGACCAGGGTTCATATTGGATGAATCTATAGGGTAATCAAACGAAAAGCTTGATATCGTACAATCTAACTGATTAAGTTCTGGTATATTTTTTAGCAATTGCGAGAAATCAAAAGCCTTTAACGCCCCAGATGAATAATCTTTCATCATTCCAATCGTACCACCTGTATAAATCAATAAAATGCTTCTTTTATCCATATTACAACTACCTATTATTCATTCAACTTTAAATACCGAACACTTCTCTAGAATTGTTAGTGGTTACTAACGCAATTTCTTCATTAGAAACCCCGTAAACATCAGCCATTTTCTCCAGTACATTGATGATGTACGCACTTTCATTTCTTTTCCCTCTATATGGAGTTGGCGCCAGATAGGGTGAATCTGTTTCCAGTACAATATGCTTTAATTCTATCTCCTTTAAAAATGTATCTATTTTACCATTCTTAAATGTGACCACACCACCTATACCCAATTTCATATTATACGAAATAGCTTTTTTCGCCTGTTCAAGCGTACCGGTAAAACAATGAAAAATACCTCTTAGTCCATTACCCTTTTCCCCCTCCAATACTTCAAATACCTCATCAAAAGCATCACGACAATGTATGACAATAGACAAATTCTTTCTTTTAGCCAGTTGTATCTGCTTTTTAAAAGCAATTTTCTGCTCTTTTAAATACTTCTTTTCCCAATATAAATCGATGCCAATTTCACCCACTGCATAATAGGTATGTTTTTCAAGCATTTCCTCTACATGTAAGAGCTCTTGCTCAAAATTCTCATTTACATGTGTAGGATGTAATCCCGACATCAAAAACATGCGTCCTGGAAAATCCTTTTCAAGTGCCAACATGCTTTCCGTATAGGAAGAATCTATAGCGGGAATAAAAAACCTTTCCACTCCTAAATCAATTGCTTTCTCAATCGCTTCTTTTCTATCTTCATCAAAAGCCTCACTATATAAATGCGTATGCGTATCTGTTATAATCATGCGGCAAAAATAGGCTTATCTTTGAAAAAAATGAATTATGAGTACCCTCAAAAAATTTTTGAAGGATAAAGATTACGTACGAATTCCCTTAGAGTTAACCGCAACCGATCATTTTGAAATCTATGCCGAAATAAATTCGGTGCCAGGCAGATTTATATTGGACACAGGCGCATCGAATACCTGTATTGGTATGGATAAAATTGAGCATTTTAAATTAATTTCCGAAGAGTCTGTTATAAAAGCTGCCGGTGCCGGTGCCACGAATATGGAAACATTAGTCTCCAAGAGCAACACCATCAATTTAAATTCATGGGAATTTCACAATCTTGAAATTGTACTTTTCGATTTGAAACATGTAAACGAAGCCCTTACCGCACATAATGCAGAGCCGGTAGACGGAATTATAGGTGCCGATATTCTAAAAAAATCAAAAGCAATTATCGACTACGGTAAAAAATGCATCTATTTAAAAAAGAAAAAGCGTTGAGTGACCTCAACGCTTTTAACTTTATTCTAGTTTTAGAAAATTACATTTCCAAAGCTTTCTTAACGTTATTGTCCATCAATATTTCTTCCGGATTTTCTATTGCTTCTTTGATTGCCACCAAGAACCCTACAGATTCTTTACCATCAATAATACGGTGATCATATGACAATGCAACATACATAATTGGTGCAATAGCAATAGCCCCGTCACGTGCAATTGGTCTTTCAACTATATTATGCATACCCAAAATAGCACTTTGCGGTGGGTTGATAATAGGCGTAGATAACATAGAACCAAATACACCACCATTAGTAATAGTAAATGTACCACCTGTCATCTCATCAACGGTAATTTCACCTTCACGAGCTCTGATAGCCAATCTTTTCACTTCTGCCTCTACCCCTCTGAAGGTTAAGTTTTCAGCGTTACGAATAACAGGCACCATTAAACCTTTAGGACCCGATACCGCAATACTGATATCACAGAAATCATAAGAAATCATTTCCTTACCATCAATCATAGAATTTACGGCAGGGTACATTTCCAAAGCTCTCACTACAGCCTTTGTAAAAAATGACATGAAACCTAAACCAACCCCATGTTTGCTTTTGAAATCTTCTTTATACTTATTTCTTAGCTCAAAAATTGCAGACATATCCACTTCATTGAAAGTGGTCAACATTGCTGTTTCATTTTTTGCAGAAACCAATCTTTCGGCAACTTTTCTACGCAACATTGATAGCTTAGACCTAGATTCTCCACGACTACCACCTGTAGGCGATCCCATTGAAGGCACTGCATTTACAGCATCTTCCTTGGTAATTCTGCCATCTCTACCTGAACCGGAAACGGCACTACTATCCACTCCTTTTTCATCTAAGATTTTCTTAGCTGCAGGTGATGGTACACCAGAAGCATAAGTTTCTTTAGCTTGAGCTGGCTGCGGAGCTTTTTCTTTTTTAGGCTCCTCTTTTTTCTCTTCTTTTGGTGCGCTTGCGGTTTTGGCTTCACCATCTGGTTTGGCCGCACCGGTATCAATTAAGCAAACAATGGCACCTACTGCAACAGCATCACCTTCCTCTGCTTTTAAAGTAATTGTACCACTTGCTTCAGCAGGCAATTCTAAAGTAGCTTTATCTGAATCCACTTCTGCAATCGCTTGATCTTTTTCTACATAATCACCATCTTCTACCAACCATTCTGCAATTTCCACCTCTGTGATAGACTCTCCCGGCGATGGGACCTTCATTTCTAGAATCATTCTTTCTATAATTTGATATGTTATTTTATTTTTTTGGTTTGGACATATTGTCCTTCGTTTTATCAAAAACGTAATCTATAACTTGTTGATGACGTGCTTTTGAACGCACAGAACTACCTGCTGCCGGAGCTGCATAAAAACGCCTTGAAGCAACCCTAAAAGTTCTAGCTTCGTCAAAATGCATTAATAAATGGCTCCATGCACCCATATTTCTAGGTTCTTCTTGAGCCCAAACAATATCGTCTGCATTCTTATATTTTGCAATGGCTTCCTTCATTTTCTTTTCCGGAATAGGGAACAATTGTTCAACCCTTACCAGTGCCACATCATCTCTACTATTCTCTTCTTTAACAGCTAAAAGATCATAATAGAACTTACCTGTACAGAATACCAATGATTTTACTTTTTTAGCATCTGCAGTCTCATCATCTATGACCTCTTGGAAACCACCACCTGTTAAATCCGCTATTTTAGACACAGCTTTTGGATGTCTCAACAAACTTTTAGGAGTGAAAATGATCAATGGCTTTCTAAAATTAGCCTTCATTTGTCTACGCAAAATATGGAACATTTGCGCTGGTGTAGTTACATCTGCTATGTACATATTATCTTTTGCACACAATTGCAAGTAACGCTCCATTCTAGCGGAAGAGTGTTCTGCACCTTGACCTTCATAACCATGTGGTAAGAGCATTACCAAACCATTTTGAAGTTTCCACTTATCTTCTGCGGCAGAAATATATTGGTCTATCATAATTTGGGCCCCATTACTGAAATCCCCAAACTGAGCTTCCCATATCGTCAATGTTTTAGGGCTGGCCATGGCATAACCATAATCAAAACCTACAACACCGTATTCCGATAAAAGTGAATTATAAATCTGAAACTTTGCTTGCTTATCAGAAAGCTGGTTCAACAAGATTATTTCTTCCTCGCTCTCTTCAACCTTCATGACGGCATGACGGTGAGAGAAAGTACCACGTTCAACATCCTGTCCGGACATACGCACAGCATAACCTTCCTCTAAAAGAGAACCATATGCCAATAATTCACCCATGGCCCAGTCCAAATTATCCGCTTCAAAATACATATTGTAGCGATCTTTGACTAGTTTTTCTACTTTGCGTAAAAACTTTTTACCCTTTGGCAACGCAGTTATTACTTTGGCAATTTTATCTAATTTGGTCTTGGTGAACTTGGTATTCACCGGGTCCATCATTTCCCATTCACGAACATTTTCAAAACCTTTCCATTCATCTGCCATGAACGGGGTTATTACAGTTTTATCTTCCTTACGTGAATCTTCAAGTTTTTCCTCTAATGAATCTTTATACTGTTTTTCCAATTCAGAAACATAGGTATCGTCAATAACACCTTCTTGAATTAGTCTTTCAGCATAAATATCCCTTGGGTTCTTATGCTTGGAAATAGCTTTGTATAGTTTTGGCTGGGTAAATCTTGGCTCATCACCTTCATTATGCCCATACTTTCTATACCCTAACAAATCTATAAATACATCGCTCTCAAATTGCATCCTATATTCCAATGCAAAAAGTGATGCGTGTACCACAGCCTCGGCATCATCAGCATTAACATGCAATACTGGACTCAAAGTAACTTTGGCTACATCTGTACAATAGGTAGATGTTCTAGCATCTAGATAGTTAGTGGTAAATCCAATTTGATTGTTTACTACAATATGTATAGTACCTCCGGTTTTATAACCATCAAGACCAGCCATTTGGACAACTTCATATACCAAACCTTGACCTGCTATGGCGGCGTCACCATGTACTACAATAGGAAGCACTTTTGAAATATCATCTTGATAGTCCGCATCTTGCTTTGCCCTTGCAATACCTTCAACCACTGCACCTACAGTCTCTAAGTGAGAAGGATTTGGTGCAATGCTCATGTTAATTTTATTTCCGTTATCAGATTTTCTATCTGAAGTCCAGCCTAGGTGATACTTAACATCGCCATCAAAAATCTCCTGCTCATAATCCTTACCATCGAATTCACTAAAAATATCTTTAGCCGATTTTCCGAAAATATTGGTTAGAACATTTAATCTTCCACGGTGTGCCATACCCATAACAAACTGCTTTACGCCCATTTCTGCGGCACGCTCAACAATTACATCTAAGGCAGGTATCAATGATTCATTCCCTTCTAAGGAGAATCTTTTCTGACCCACATATTTTGTATGCAAAAAAGTCTCGAAAGAAATGGCATGATTCAACTTTTTAAGAATATGCTTTTTTCTATCCGGCTCAAAATCAGGATGGTTGTCATTGACATTAATCCAGTCTTGAATCCATTTTACACGCTCTGGTTTTCGAATATACATATACTCAACACCAATAGCATCGCAATAGATACTTTGTAAATGTCTAACAATTTCTTTGAGGGCACTTGGACCTATACCAATTATATCACCTGCATTAAAAACGGTTTCAAGATCAGACGATGAAAGTCCGAAATTTTCTATTTCCAATGAAGGTTCATAATGTCTTCGCTCACGAACCGGGTTTGTTTTCGTAAATAAGTGACCTCTGCTTCTATAACCGTCAATAAGTCTGATTACCTGAAACTCTTTTTGCAAGGATTCTGGCATTTCACTCTTATTACCGTTTACTACAACAGTAGTTCTGTTCTCATCAATTTCAAGTTCATCTAATGAACTTTCCATCCCAAAGTCGAATCCTTGAAAAAAGGCTCTCCAACTTGGTTCTACACTATCCGGATTTACTAAATACTTATCGTATAACTCTGAAAAAAAAGAGGTATGAGCGGTATTCAAAAAGGAATATTTATCCATGAATTACTTTCTGTATCTTTAGAATAAATTTCTAACAAAAATACAACATTTACAATATCTAACGATAGAATGCCAAGTATTATTGAAAAAAATGAAACTTTAAAACAAAATCGCCCTATGAGCTTAAAAAAAATGATATTCATTGGTTTTATCACATTAAATATCACCTTTTCACTGGCCCAAACCACTAGGAACAATTCTGATTTCTGGAATAACGTAAGATTTGGTGGAAGTATTGGATTAGGATTTACAAATAACGGATTCAATGGCTCTATTTCCCCAAGTGCCATTTATCAATTCAATGAGCAATTTGCTTCTGGTGCCAGTTTAAGTTTCAACTATGCCAAATTTGATGAAGACAAATTTCTAGCATACGGCGGGAGTGTTCTTACTCTCTATAACCCTATTCCCCAACTTCAAATGTCCGCAGATTTTGAACAACTTAGGATCAACAGAACAATTGCAACCTCAACTATAGATATTGAAGATAACTACTGGCTACCTGCATTTTTCATAGGTGCGGGTTACAGCACCCGAAACGTTACAATGGGATTGCGATATGATTTATTGTATGACGACAACAAAAGCATATACGGAAATGCACTAATGCCATTTGTACGCGTGTACTTCTAAAAATTACTATCTTACCAATACCAAACCAACCAACATGAATACATTGAAAAAGAGGTATCTTTCATTAGATGTCTTTAGAGGCATGGATGTCGCTTTAATGATCATTGTGAATTCCCCCGGAAATGGCGATACCAGTTTTGGCATTTTAAAACATGCGGTTTGGAACGGATTTACGTTAACGGATCTAGTATTTCCTACTTTCTTATTCGTAGTAGGAAACGCTATGAGCTTTAGCATGAAAAAATACCAAAATGTGGCAAGTTCTGAATTCTTAAAAAAGGTTTTTAAACGTTTTAGCATTATTTTCCTATTAGGGTTTTTAATGTATTGGTTCCCATTTTTTGAGAATGGGAGTTTAAAACCAATAGCAGAAACCAGAATTTTTGGTGTACTGCAGCGCATTGCCCTCTGCTACCTATTTGCATCGATCTTATTACATTATTTCAAGACTAAAACTGTTTTGATCTTTAGCGCCATTGCTCTTATTGGTTATCATATTATCCTAATGGCATTCGGAGATTTATCATTAACCGGGAATGCCGTATTAAAACTTGACAAATTCATTATTGGAGCAGACCATATGTACCACGGAAATGGCGGTGTTGCTTTTGACCCAGAAGGATTATTAAGCACATTGCCTGCCATTGTAAATGTTATAGCCGGATTCTTTACTGGTAAATTCATTCAAAAGAACGGTCAGAATTTTGAGACCATTGCCAAATTGATTATGGTTAGCGGACTTCTCATAATAGCAGGATTTGCATGGGACCTCACATTCCCTTTCAATAAAAAACTATGGTCCAGTTCTTTTGTTTTGCTAACCATTGGAATAGATATTTTTATAATCTCCATTCTTATTTACCTATTAGATATGTCCAAACCTGGAAAATGGACTTATTTCTTTGAAGTATTTGGCAGAAATACACTGTTCATCTACCTATTATCTGAACTTTTTATCATCAGTTTGGCAGAAATATCAATGAAGGGCACAACCGCCTACAACTGGATTGCAGATAACATCTTTATACATATAGCAGGTGATTACTTTGGCTCGTTATTCTTTGCTTTATGGATAATGTTCACTTGCTGGCTAGTAGGTTATATCATGGATAAAAAAGGCATTTATATAAAGGTGTAATCTTGATATCATCTTATTGATACCTGTTACGGTACCACACTTTTTTATATTCCCGTTTTAAAATCAAAAAAGTAATTTGATCAGCTACATCTACAGTATCCGTAATTTGAATATGTTCAAACTCCTTTTCAGGAATATCTATGATATACATAAGATTGAGGTATTCTGCAAAATGCTACATCATTAAGTAATAGACCTTTTCACGAATAAGGGCAATGAAGCTAACGCCATCTATAGTTTTCGTGATTTTCAATGGATTATTGGCAAGAATGAAATCTTTCTCCACTTGTTTAACCAATTTTTCAAAAAGGAAGTCACCTAATGCTATTTGCACCAACTGCTTACTAGTATCAACATTGATTTTCATGCAAAGCTTATTTTCAAGAATTAGCCAAACCTTCTATACCATTATTGTTTATAAACGACCCCTTCTTTCATCACAAAAACTACATCTGTAAGGGTTTCCACATTATTTAAAGGATTTTCATTTACAGCAACAATATCAGCAATATACCCTTCTTTAATTTGTCCTAAATCAGCCTCGCCTAAAAGCATAGCATTGGTTATTGTAGCTGAACGTAATGTCTCAATAACGGGCATACCCGCCTTGTTCATATAAACAAATTCCTTAGCATTATCACCGTGGGGAGACACCCCTGAATCTGTACCAAAGGCTATACTTACCCCTTTCTTATAAGCTTTTGCAAAAGTTTCATTGAGTTTAGGTCCTATTTCCAAGGCTTTCTTAGCCACTACCGGCGGCAAATAGTTAGGTATTTTGGCTAACCTAGCAGCCTCTTGACCGGCAGAAATGGTAGGCACCATAAAAG
Organism: Maribacter sp. 1_2014MBL_MicDiv; assembly: GCF_001865655.1. Lineage (NCBI taxonomy): Bacteria > Pseudomonadati > Bacteroidota > Flavobacteriia > Flavobacteriales > Flavobacteriaceae > Maribacter > Maribacter sp. 1_2014MBL_MicDiv. Next base: position 2,592,101 of record NZ_CP011318.1, on the reverse strand, counting down.
TATTATGCTTGATCATAAGATCCATAGTTTCCTCAGACATTAATGTACCATGTTCAATAGTTTTAATTCCGCCTAAAATAGCTCTTTGCATACCTTCATCACCATGTGCATGTGCAGCGGTAAGCATACCATAATCTTTTGCAGTATCTGTAATCGCTTTTATTTCTTCAATAGTAAATTGTGGATTTTGACCACTTTTAGCTACACTTAAAACACCCCCGGTTGCGGTAATCTTAATAACATCTGCACCATCTTTATATCGTTGACGAACTGCTTTTCTGCCATCTTCCGGAGAATTGACCACCCCTTCTTTTGGTCCTGGATCACCCATTAATTCTTGACTTCTTCCGTTGGTAGGATCCGCATGTCCACCTGTAGAAGCAAGAGATTTTCCGGCGGTGAAAATTCTTGGACCAACTATTGTTCCTTTATTAATTGCTTTCTTGAGGGCAATGTTCACACCAGAACCACCTAAATCCCTAACTGTTGTAAAACCGGCCATTAAAGTCCGTTTAGCATACACCGTAGATTGAAATGCCACATCAGCTTCGTTCAAGGTAAATGCTTCTAAATATCTAGATGGGCTAGATTCGCTTTCTATATGCACATGCATATCTATAAAACCCGGTAATATGGTCTTGGATTTTAAATCTACCACCATATCCGTATCATTACCCGATACATAACCATTTTTAATCTCCTTGATCCTATTGCTCGATACTATAATTGTCTTTTCAGATAAAATTTTACCAGATTCAACGTCAACAATTTTACCGCATTGTAAGTAAGTGTCCTGTGCATTAGCCAGACCTATAACAAACAGGAACAATACAAATAGAGAATTTTTCATAAGAGGTGGTATTTAAATTAAATAAGGGGAAATATAACCATATTTCCCCTTATTTATATTGATAGTATCGAAAAATCAATCCCTAATTTTCTGCTCCCAGATCCAAGCGTAATTCATTGCCTCTTCTAAAGTATATTCAGCTTTCCAACCTAACACTTTATTTGCCTTGGTAGTATCTGCATATGCTGTTGTAATATCTCCAGGTCTTCTATCTACAATTTTATAATTTAACTTTTTACCTGAAACCTTTTCAAAACTTTTAATAGCCTCTAAAACCGAGCTACCTTTACCCGTACCTACATTAAATACTTCGTAGTTAGATGCATTGTCACCATTAAGCAAGCGCTCTAAAGCTACCACATGTGCCTTGGCTAAGTCCACTACGTAAATATAATCTCTAATACATGTGCCATCAGGTGTAGGGTAATCGTCTCCAAAAACAGATAACTCTTTTCTAAGTCCAATACCTGTTTGAGTAATGAAGGGCACCAAATTTTGTGGAACCCCTTTTGGCAATTCTCCAATTTTCGCACTTGGATGCGCTCCCATAGGATTAAAATATCGTAAGGCAATAGTATTAAGACCAGGAGTAACTTTACAGGTATCTGCAATAATTTCCTCACCCATTTGTTTGGTATTGCCATATGGAGATTCTGCCACCTTGACCGGTGCATCTTCGGTAATTGGCATTTTATCTGCCTGTCCGTATACCGTACAAGAAGAACTAAAAATAAAACTTGCCTTATTCTTTTTACAAAGCTCCTTTAATATGTATACTAAAGTACCAATGTTGTTTTCATAATACAATAATGGTTTCTCAACACTCTCTCCCACCGCCTTAGATGCGGCAAAGTGTATAACTCCAGTAACATCTTGGTATTTTTGAAAAAAGTCCTCGACTTTTTGTTTTTCCTTAAGGTCCAGTTTTTCATAAAGTGGCTTTTTACCGGTAATGGCCTCAATACCCTCTAGCACACTTTCATCAGAGTTAGAACAATCATCAATAATGACCACTTCAAACCCTTTATTCTGTAATTCTACTACAGTATGTGAGCCAATAAAACCTAAACCTCCTGTTACTAATACTTTCATCTATTATATTATTTGAACGTTGCCAAATTAAAAAAACTTTGCACTACCCATTAACAAACCCGATAACCAACTGCGTAATATGGTTAATCTGTTCTTCATCCAATTCCGTATGCATCGGTAAGGAAATTACTTCTATCACCAATTGATTGGTCACAGGAAAATCTGCCTCATTGTATCTATCATCCAAATATGCCTTTTGTTTATGCAACGGGATAGGATAATATACACCAAAAGGAACTTCATTCTTTGCTAAAAATTGTCCCAGCTCATCTCTTTTGCCATTTGTTATTCTCAACGTATATTGATGAAACACATGACAATCGCACACATCGCAAATTCCCTCACAATTATTCACGGTCACCGGGGTTATGATATGCTCTTGACCCTCAAATGCTTTGGAATATGCTCTTGCCGCATTTCTTCTTGCTTCGCAATAGCCATCTAATTTTGGCAATTTTGCCCTAAGTACCGCAGCCTGTATAGAATCTAGTCTAGAATTTACCCCAACCACATCATGATGGTAACGCTCATACATACCATGGTTAACAATACCACGAAGTGTATGTGCCAATTCATCATCATTAGTAAAAATAGCGCCGCCATCACCATAGCAGCCCAAATTTTTAGAAGGAAAAAAAGAAGTGGCACCAACATGCCCAATACTTCCGGCCATCTGCTTAGCACCATCTTTAGCATAATACCTGGCACCTATTGCCTGTGCATTATCTTCGATAACAAATAAATCATGCTTTTTTGCCAAATCTAGAATTGCATCCATATTAGCACATTGCCCAAAAAGATGTACCGGCACTAAAGCCTTTGTCTTAGGGGTAATGGCCTTTTCGATCGCTTCAATGTTAATATTAAAAGTATCTGGATATACATCTACCAAAACCGGCGTAAGTTGTAACAATGCAATTACCTCAACCGTAGCGGCAAAGGTAAAGTCGGCAGTAATCACCTCATCCCCAGGTTTTAGACCCAACCCCATCATTGCAATTTGCAAAGCGTCTGTACCATTTGCACAGGGAATGACATGCTTTACCTGTAAATACTCCTCCAGTTCCTTTTGAAATGCATGAACTTCTGGACCATTAATAAATGCTGATGTCTCTAATATCTGAGAAATTGAGTTATTTACCTGTTCTTTAATTTCTTGGTATTGACCTCCTAGGTCTACCATTTGTATCTTTTTCATCTGTTGTAATTACATGAAGTGCAACAAAAATACGAAACGGGCAACACTAATTTTATGGAAAGAAACGTAATTTAGCCCAAAAGCATCAGTTTGTATATTCTTTATAACTTCATAGCGGTAATTGCTTCTGTAATTTTAAAAGGCTTGGCATTGGTAAACACTAAGCTTTCCCTTTTTGTAAATGGCAGAAAAAATTCGCTTTCCATAATTGAAAAGTCCATTTCTAAAGAAGATAAAGTAATTTGGATCCATGCCGCCTCTTTAGGTGAATTTGAGCAAGGGTTACCAGTGTTGGAGCAATTAAAATTATCATATCCACATTACAAAACCCTACTTACTTTTTTCTCTCCATCAGGGTACGAAGTAAAGAAAAACAGCAAAGTTACCGATGTAATATGTTATCTACCATTAGACACTAAAAACAATGTAAAATCATTTATAAAAATGGCACACCCAGATATTGCCATTTTCATTAAATATGAAATTTGGCCTAATTATTTAGCCGCCCTTAAAAATTTGAATACCCCCACTTTTTTAATTTCTGCCTTATTCAAAAAGAAACAATCCTATTTCAAGTGGTACGGTCATTTTATGCGTAAAGCTTTAAAAAATTTCACTCATATTTTTGTTCAGAATTCCATGTCTTCAGACTTATTAAAATCTATTGGTTTAAAAAATGTGACCGTTGCAGGAGATACTCGTTTTGATAGGGTACTTGAAATAACAAAGCGCAATAACGACCTGGAATTTATGAAATTATTCAAAGATGAACAGTTCTGTTTTGTAACAGGTAGCACTTGGCCTGAGGATGAAAAACTACTAATTGATTATATCAACCAAAGTAAATATGCTATTAAATATGTGATCGCGCCGCACACTATGAAAGCTGATCATATAAAAAATATAGTTTCATCTATTGATAAATCTGTTATATGCTATTCTGATTTAAATGAAAAGGTAGTATTAAATGATTACGATGTTATAATTATCGATACCATTGGGTTATTGACCAAAATATACAGTTATGCAGACATTGCATATGTTGGCGGTGGTTTCGCTACAGGATTACACAACACATTAGAACCTGCTGTTTTTGAGATACCCGTAATTATTGGGAAAAAATACGAAGGTTTTGCAGAAGCGGAAGAACTAGTAACATTAGGTGGTATTATTTCTGTAAATAGCTTTTTAGAATTAAAAAAGCAAGTAGACGAATTCTTCAACGACAACGATAAACGGGAATTAACCGGACAAATCAATTCTAAATACATTAAAGAAAAAGCTGGGGCCACACCATGTATACTGAATGAATTAAATTCAGTTTTAGGGACAAAAAATTGAAGTATTCACACCAACCAAACTTATAAACTACCGAATATTTAGCTCAAAATTAGACTACCATAGACTCAATTTGGGTGCATTCCCCTGATTATATGATACGTTAATCGATTTTACATCACTATATTACAGCACTTTACACTTCTAATACTTATATTGAGAACAGAACAATATAAGTATGATTATGGAACAAGAACTAACTTCTGGAGTAAAAATGCTCAACGGATTTCTCAAATTAATGATTACATGTTTAATTCTAATTCTTCTAGCAGTACCACTTGCAGGTATAGCAGATTGGTTAGGACTGATCAAATAATTACAAGTAACATTTACATCAAAGCTTTTAAAAGTTGACTTCAAGAACATTACTGATAGTTCAACATCGATGAAACACCAATTTTACGGATAAAATGCATCTATCAAGAAGTATCAACCACAAATAAGTAAGGTTTTACGTTGTTTTTGTAAGTTTTTACAACAATTACTAGATAAAAGTTGCTCATTTCAACTAACTTTAGTAGAGTAACTTTAAAGTAGGTAATGTTATGAACAATTTATCATTTAAAACAGGGGTAGAAACTTATCTATCCGTACTTATTATAGCAATGAATGCTTTTTTGGCTGTTGTTGCGGTAGGTGCAATATTAACCCTTTTAGGGATTGTCTAATCTTTTAAATTAAAGCTTATTGCAAAAAATTACATTATAAAAGCCCCTTTGAAAGGGGCTTTTTTATATTTATCCGTCATTAGAGAAAAGCTTCTTCCAACTACATTTACTTTATAATACTTTTCATAAAATCCTCTTTATAGGCTCTACCAATAGGCACCCTCACATTCCTTTCCAATACCACATGATTTCCAATCACTTTTTTAATCTTGCTCATATTTACGATGTAAGATTTATGCACTCTTAAAAACTTAAGGCTATTTAGGTGCTCTTGCCAGTATTTTAAGGTTTCTTGCGACAGATATTTGTGTTTTACCAAATGAATCTCCGTATAGTCCGCATCGGACCTAATATGACTTATATCCATCACTTCAATCTTAACATGTTCATATCCAGATTTTACAAAAATCACATCAGGTAAAACATTATCATTTTGAACTGTACCAACCATTAAAAGATTTTCTTTGGTTGGCACTTTATGGACCGCTTGCACAAATCGCTTAAATGAAAACGGTTTTAAAAGGTAGTCCACCACCCCATACTCATAACTTTCCAAGGCATAATCTGAAAATGCCGTGGTCAATATTACGCTAGGTTTTTGCTTTAAAACATTCAAAAATTCAATTCCTGAAATCTTAGGCAAATGAATATCTAGAAAAATTAGGTCTACATGCTCCGTTTTTAGATACTCCATTGCCAAAATTGCATCGGCAAACGTAGCCTTTAACTGCAAGTTGCCTATGTCTGAAATATACTTCTTAAGCACTCTTTGCGCTGGCGGTTGATCTTCTATTATAACACACTGCATCATAAGCTTGCCTGTATCAATTGTAATTTTAAATGTACATAATAAATATGCTGTTCCTTTTGAATATGCAATTTATGCACTTTTGGGTATAGTAATTCGAGTCTTTTCTTCACATTTTGCAAACCTATACCATTTGAAATACTTTGGGTATTAGATAGTTTTAAGAATGAATTTCTACATTCAAAATTTAAAACTCCCTTCTCATCCAATGATACATTTACATCAATAAAAATACCATGAGACTGACTTGCCGTACTATGTTTAAAGGCATTCTCTATAAAAACAGATAGAATTAAAGGGGCTATTAGATAGCCGCTCTTTATATTTTCGGTTTTAAAGTTAACATTACCCCGTTCCTCTATCTGCATTTCATTTAATTGCGTAAAGTTCTTTAAATGTTCCATTTCTTTGGGTAAGGCTACATACTTTTCCTTACAATCATAAAGCATATATCTTAGCACTGCAGACAATTCAAGAATAATAGAAGGCGTTTTTGAGGATTCTTCTATGGCATATGAGTAAAGGTTATTTAAATTGTTGAATAAAAAATGTGGATTGATCTGTGACTTTAAAAACAACAACTCACTTTCCTTAACGGAAGTACGTAACTCTTCTACCTCCAATTGTTTTTTAGAGGCATCCCAAGCAAATTTGAACCCTACTAAAATTAATATTACCGGCATTACATCTAACAGGCTATAGACCACTCCCGGAAAATATACTGCACGTGTATTGGGATAAAAAATTTGCTCTAGAACCAACTCTTCAAAAGATATAATAGCACTAATTAGAATAATCAGAAAAAGAAAAAACTGCAAATATCTTTTCCTATAATAATATTTGGGCAACAATAGGTAATTGACCACAAAGGCACCTAAGGAGTAGTTTAAAAAAGCCAACACTTTAAAACCTTCAATTTCAGGTTCATTTCTATCAAACGTAAAAAAAAGAAAGACCACAATATGCAGTAGCACCTGAAAGATAATTTCTTTGGTTGTGCTATTATTAAATTTAGAATTCATGGTCATTATTTAAAAATACTACATAATTGGATTACGCTTTTTATTAAGGCTGTCATCGACATTATTTTACTGGTAAACGCCACGTCAAAAAGAAATGTCGTTTGCACTACAACAAATGTCGTTTGCAGAATTTAAGAATAAAACAAAATTAGTTATGCGCACTTTTACAGTTCAACTTATCAACCTTTAACATGTACAAACCAATTTACTACTCATTTATAATATTAGTTTCAATGCTTTTTAGCCAAACAGCATTGGCACAAAATACAATTACGATCACTGGTAAAATTATAGAGACAAATAATGGCGAACCTATAGAATTTGCCACAGTTTTGGTAGGCGATCCAATTAACCAAAAGCCAATTGTTGGTACAACTACCCTACAGGATGGCAGTTTTGTTCTTGAAACTACGGCTTCTGATTTTTATATTGAAGTCAGTTTTATAGGGTTTACCACCCAAAGATTTGATAACCCTACTATTACCAATAACAAAATTGAATTAGGCACTGTTTCCATTTCAGAAGATTCACAACAATTAGATGAAGTTGTTGTAGAAGGAGAAATTAGCCAAACCGTATTTAAACTGGACAAACGTGTTTTTAATGTTGGGGCAGACTTAAGCAGTACCGGCGCTAGTGCATTAGAGGTTTTAAACAACGTCCCATCTGTTAACGTTAATATAGAAGGAGCCGTAAGCTTACGTGGAAGTCAAGGTGTACAAATGTTGATCAACGGTAAACCTTCCGTAATTGCTAATGAGCAAGGGAACGCATTGGGAACCTTAACCGCAGATATGATAGAACGCATTGAGGTAATTACGAACCCATCTGCAAAATATGATGCAGAAGGCACATCGGGCATTATAAACATCGTCTTAAAAAAAGAGGAGAAAAAAGGACTTAACGGTGCGGTTACCCTTAATACAGGTGTACCCAACAACCACAGTTTGGGTCTAAGCCTTAATAGACGAACAGAAAAATTCAATTTATTCAGTCAAGTTGGTTTTGGTCGTAGAACTTTTCCAAGTGATGAGGAAACTGAAAACAGAAATTTAGAAGATGGTACCTACATTAGCAGTTTTGGAGAAAATGACAAAAACGAGACGTTTTTCAATCTCATCTTAGGAACCGATTATCATATAAACGATCTAAACGTCATTACCCTTTCAGGAAATTTTGCCTATGAATGGGAGAAAGAAAATGCAGATGCCATTTTTAGCACATTTGATGCAAGCAACTCGTTGACCGATGCTTTTAGAAGACAAGAATTAACCGAAGCAACCAATCCAAAATACTCGTATGAACTTCAATACAAAAAAGACTTTGAAAGTAATGAAGAACAATCTCTACTATTAAGCGCTACCGGAAATCTGTTTGCGAAAGATCAGACCAGTAATTTCACGAATACTACAACTTTTGGTAATGAAGATGACATGCTTCAAAAAAGTAGAACAGATTTTAGCCAGGCAGAATATACGTTCAAAGCAGATTATACACATCCTTGGTCAGAAAAATTTACATTGGAAACCGGTGCACAATATCAAATTAATGATGTAGAAAACGATTTTGCCATAAGTAATTATGACGGTACAAACTTTATAGAAGACCCAAACCTGACCAATATTTTTGAGTGGACTCAAAAGGTATTGGGCATTTATGGCACTACAGCTTACGAAGGCGATAAATGGGGGCTTAAAGTAGGGCTTCGCTTTGAAGATACCGATGTTGCCACACTATTGAGAAACACCAACGTTGCCAATGACAACAAGTATAACAACTTATTTCCTAGTGGGCACACTTCTTATAAGATCAATGATGACCTTTCATTACAAGCAGGGTATTCTAAACGTATATTTAGACCACGACTATGGGATCTGAATCCGTTTTTCAATATTAGGAATAACTTTAGTATCAGTACCGGTAATGCCGATTTACAAGCTGAATTCACGGACAGTTTTGAGGTAACCAGTATCTATAAAATTGGTAAAATGTCTATGAACCTGGGCGTGTTTTACAGACATACTGAAGATGTTGTGGAACGGATCGTAGAATTTGAGGACAATTTAAGTATATCCAGACCAGAAAATGTGGGCACAAGCAACACTACTGGTATTGAATTCAATGCTAAATACATACCTGCAAACTGGGTGTCGTTTACAAATGATTTTAATTATAGCCACTTTGCCCGTGAAGGGGATTTTGAAGGAAGCTCATTTGATTTTACAGGAGACCAATGGTCTACGCGACTTACAGGTAAATTTAAATTACCTGCAGATATTGACATTGAACTTATAGGTAATTACCGATCAAATTATAGAACCTTGCAACAAGAAGTATCTGAAAATTTATTTATGGATTTTGGGGCAAGAAAAAAGATTTTAAAAGGTAAAGCTATTGTAAACTTGAGTGTACGTGATGTATTTGCGTCGCGTATAAGTGAAAGTATAACCACACAACCTACCTACTACCTAAGAGATTATAGTAAGCGCGGAAGATTTATCACATTGGGTATTAGTTTTGGTTTCGGTAAAGGAGAGGCTATGGAGTTTTCTGGTCAAAAACATTTTTAAGTTAAAACATATAAAACACATGTTCAGCTATTTTTAAATAATCTAAATACATACTACTGAACTACAGCTATTTAAATTGCTTCTAAACGTATGTGAATGTAAATTTATTAGGAACTTAAAATAGAAGATTATGTCGATAAGATTTGGAAATAGTTGTGTTAATTGTGATAATTTGGTTGAAGGCAACACGTGTAAGGTGCATGGCGTAAAAGTAGGAAATAGTTATACGTGTGATAGTTTTGAAATGAAAGCAGCCTTAAAAGATGAGACTAATTGTGTAACCTGTGTAAAGTTTGAATCTAGCGATTGCGCTAACCCACAAAAAGCAGCTCCAGGTATGTCATGCAGTCACTGGGCACCACAGAATGCCACAGCATAGATAACAATACAAGCTTAAAACAAAAGGACCGGAATAACCGGTCCTTTTTATTTCACTTTACTTCTACCCCTTTCCAAAAAGCGATATACCCTTTAATACCTTTTGCCAATTCTGATACTTCTGGATAATACCATGCGGAATCTTTGTTGACATCACCATCAACCTCTATATCATAGTAAGATGCTACTCCTTTCCAGGGGCAACTTGTATGTGTATCCGTAGTTTTAAAGTATTCTTTTTTAATTGCTGAAGGTGGAAAGTAATGGTTGCCTTCAACCTGTACCGTAGCATCACTTTCTGCAATTACCGTATTATTCCATATAGCTTTTACCATATTATTTTAGTTTGTTTTATTTAAGTTTTGTTATTATAACCGATGTTGCGGACAAGGTTTTATGTACTGGACATTTATCTGCAATTTCCATTAACCTATTCTTTTGACTATCGTCTAAATCACCGAACAATTCTATACTTCGTTTAAAAGTATCGATCTTTTTAATAGTCGAGGTATTTTGAGAATCAGGAGCATGTTCTTTACCGTGATCAACATGTACTATAACCTTTTGTAAGTCCCACTTTTTTCTTGAAGCATACATTCTCAACGTCATGGCCGTACAAACACCTAATCCTGAAGAAACATAATCATAAGGAGACGGACCAAAGTCATTACCGCCAAAATCCTTTGGCTCATCAGCAATCAACAAATGATTACCGGCCACTATTTCAGAGGTGAAACCCTCATTACCAATACTTACTGCCACCTGGTGAGATGTTTTTAAAGGTGTACCTTTAGGAATATCCAAATACCGCTCTGCCCAACCTGCAATAACATTACCTACATAGGTAGAATCTACACTATCCATTAAAAGATGATCAGCCTTATCAATAGAAATAAAACTCTTTGGATGATGAGCATATTGGTACAATTCTTTTGCATTTTCAATCCCTACAACGGTATCTTGAGGAGAATGCAGCACCAAATACGGTTTTCTTAAATTCTTTAGGACCTCTTTCATGGGTTTAGATTCAATATCATCTATAAAATCCTTTTTAATGGTAAAATCGCGTCCTCCGATATTCACTTTTGCCTTACCTGTTGCATTTATTTCATCTACATTGGACTTAAATAAATGTTGTACATGAGCTGGTGAAGATGGCGCCCCAATGGTAGAAACTGCAGCAACAGAATCTAATTCAGACGCAGCAAATATTACGGCAGCACCACCTAAAGAATGACCAATTAATAAAGATGGAGCTTTATAATGCTGTTCTAAATATTTCGCAGCCTCAATAAGATCGGACACATTAGAGGAAAAGTTGGTCTCTTCAAATTCCCCTTCGCTCTCTCCAAGTCCGGTAAAATCAAATCTTAGCACGGCAATACCTTTACTCACCAATGCCCTTGATATATTACGAACCGCAGAAAAGTTCTTATTACAAGTAAAACAATGCGCAAAAATAGCATAGCTATGAGGTTCTTGGTTATCAGGTCTTTCTAGTCGTGCCGCTAATTTTTTTCCTTGAGAATTAATAAAAGATACTTTTTCAAAACCCATAACTATTGTTTTAATTACAATTCAACCAATATTATAGTATTAGAGGTGAATTCAACCAAAAACTTACAACACCTACTATACTTGTAAACCATATGATCTACACAAACCTACTCATAGTTATTATGAACCAACAGTTTATTTGGTACAGGTAATCATCCATAAATGCTGATTTAAAGCATTTTTCATACCCTTTACAGGCTCAATAATTTCTCTTACATTACTTATACCATAATCACTAAATTCCTTGTGAATAGAAGCGGTGTCATGAAAATATAATTCAATATGATGTTTGGATAAATAATGGTTATTGGAAATCTTGGTTCCTTTACCAAATTGATGATCATTAGTAGACAACGTAACAAAAACCATAGAACCTCCTATATTAAGCTGGTTATAACAATTATTTATTAAGTTACTTCTTTGTACACTATTTAAAAGGTGCAATAACGAGTAGGAAAAAATACCATCATACAACTTTTGATCAAATGGCATATCGGTTACATTACCATTATAAATTTTGAATTTATCAGGTGCCAAATTAGATGCAATAGCTATAGCTGTAGCCGAAACTTCTATTCCTGTAACATTCATTTCCATAGCAATAAAGGGCAAGGCATTTCTACCATAGCCACAGCCGGGTATTAAAATTTCATCGTAGCCTTTAACCTTAAAACTATTGGCTACCATAACCGCGGCATCGGCTGGTTCTTTTCCCCACATGACAGTGTTTCTCTTAAAACTAAGTTCCCAAAAATCATCCATAACAATCAGTTTTTAAGGCATACTCTATTACAGAAAATGACTTTGTTCACCACTAACCTCAATTATGATCTCATACATATTTTTTTGACCATTAGCAATAGCCTATAAAAGCAATCATTAAAATTGCTCATTGGCCAAATCTGCATTGACCTTGGCACCGGTAAAGTTTCCGCTATTGACCGCGTTTGCAACTGACCGTAACGTATTTGAATTATCTCCACAGGCATAAACACCTTTTATAGAAGTTTCTTGAAAAGGGGTAACATCAATATACCCGTCATCAGTAAAGGCACACCCTAGTTCTTGAGGTATCTGTGAATGCTGTTCAAATGGTAACGATGCGTATAGAGCTTCAAAAGAATGTTTTTCTCCATTGCTAAAACCTATACTTTTTAAATTACCCAAATCATGTTCAATTGAAGTAATATCAGCAACTATAAACTTAACTTGATTATTCTTTAATATTTGAATTTCATCTTCTTTTAAATCGGTCATATTTTTTATGATCAATGTTAGGTTACCAGTAAGATTCTTGATCAATGGAGCCAAATGTAAAGCTCTAGGTATACTAGCGTAAATAGCCGTTTTTTTACCTTTATTTTCAAAACCATGGCAATAAGGACAATGAATGATAGAGATACCCCAACAATCAAAAAAACCCGGTATATCTGGCATAATATCTTTTATGCCGCTACTAAATATCAATTTATGGGCATTGAAAACTGTACCAGATAACGTCGTAAAATTAAAACCTGACTCAGTTTTTTTGGCATTAAGGGCAAAATCTTCAATGAACTCAACGGTATCATAGTTAAGCACTTGATCTTTTGCCAGTTCATTAATACGGCTCGGCTCTACACCGTCTTGTGTAATAAAATTATGTGAGTGTGGTGTTTGCCTATTGCAGGGCTTACCACCATCAATAATTAATACGCTTCTCAATGACCTACCTAAGGACATTGCAGCTGATAAACCTGCATAACTACCTCCAATAATAATAACATCAAAAATTTTACTATCTACCATATAAGTGTATTTTGAATATTAATTTAAAACAAAACATTTTCATTAATGCGATTATGTCGCTTTAATACAATGCAAATGTAATGAAATTTTAGTATATTGCAACATAGTCGCATTAAAACTATGAAGAGAAGAAAAACAGCATCTAAAACCGAAATTTTGCAAGTACTTAAATCTTCGGGGAATGCCTTAAGCCATGATATGATACAAGCCAATATTGAATCTGATATTGATAGAGCTACCATTTATAGAGTTCTAAACAGATTCTGTGAAGACGGTAAAGTACACAAAATTGTTGGCGACGATGGTAAACAATACTTTGCCCTATGTTCCAATTGTGGAGAAGAAAAGCAGCTACATTCTCACAGCCACATGCATTTTAGATGTTTAGAATGTGGAAAAGTGGAATGTTTAGAACGAGATATATCTGTACCATTGCCTGATGGTTACGTGGCAAAAGTCCACAATCTAATTATATCCGGGTTTTGCAATAATTGCTCACAAATTTAATCTCTTGTTGTAGTAACCTGATAGAATTCACCTGATGAAGTATCAGAAAGAAAACATTCAAAGTATCAATAAAAAAAGCCTCTCAGTTTCCTGAAAGGCTTACGTTGTACAGGCGGAGAGACTCGAACTCTCACACCTCGCGGCACTAGATCCTAAGTCTAGCGTGTCTACCAATTCCACCACGCCTGCATACTTTCCAAAATCACGATATGTGATTATCGGGGTGCAAATATAATGCAAAAAATCAATTCTCTAAATTTTAGCTATTTAAAAATTACGCTTTTTGTACTTTTATCAAAAGTCAGATAAAAAATTGCATGAAAAACGTAAAGAATTATATCTCCGAAAACAAGGACCGATTTCTAAATGAAATCATAGAACTACTTAAAATACCGTCTGTTAGCGCAGATCCTGCCTTCTCTCAAGATGTTTTAAACGCTGCGGAAATGGTAAAATCAAAACTAGAAGATGCAGGTTGCGATATTGTTGAAATTCATGAAACAGCCGGTTACCCTATAGTATATGGTGAAAAAATCATAAACAAAGACCTACCAACGGTTCTAGTATATGGCCATTATGATGTACAACCGGCCGAACCATTGGAATTATGGACTTCCCCACCTTATGAACCGGTAATCAAAAAAACCGATTTACACCCAGAAGGAGCCATTTTTGCACGTGGTGCTTGCGATGACAAAGGGCAAATGTACATGCATGTAAAGGCATTGGAATTGATGGTAAAAACCGATCAGCTGCCATGTAATGTAAAATTCATGATCGAAGGCGAAGAGGAAGTTGGGAGTAATAACTTAAGTATTTATGTTGCCGAGAATAAAGAAAAATTGGCAAACGATGTTATTTTAATATCGGACACGGGCATGATTGCCAATGATGTGCCGTCAATTACCACGGGTTTACGCGGACTTAGCTATGTTGAAGTGGAAGTTACGGGTCCTAATCGCGATTTACATTCTGGTTTATACGGTGGTGCCGTTGCAAATCCGATCAACATTTTAACAAAAATGATCGCTAGTTTACATGACGAAAATAACCATATTACCATTCCAGGGTTTTATGACAAGGTAGAGGAACTTTCCGCCGAAGAACGCGCAGAAATGGCAAAAGCACCATTTAGCATAGAAAAATATCAAAAAGCTTTGGATATTGATTCGGTGTATGGTGAAGCAGGTTATTCTACAAACGAACGTAACTCCATTAGACCTACCTTAGATGTCAATGGCATTTGGGGCGGTTATATTGGGGAAGGAGCCAAAACGGTTATAGCAAGTAAAGCATATGCTAAAATATCCATGAGATTGGTACCCAACCAAGATTGGAGAGAAATTACCGAGCTATTTAAAACTCATTTTGAATCTATTGCACCTAAAGGTGTTACCGTAGTAGTAAAACCTCATCATGGTGGTCAAGGTTATGTAACACCAATAGATACTGATGCATACCAAGCAGCATCAAAAGCATACGAAACCACTTTTGGAAAAAAACCGATACCGCAACGTAGTGGTGGTAGTATTCCTATAGTCTCTCTATTTGAAAAAGAATTAAAGAGTAAAACTATTCTTATGGGCTTTGGTTTAGATAGTGATGCCATACACTCCCCTAACGAACATTTTGGGGTATGGAACTACTTAAAAGGCATTGAAACCATCCCTTATTTCTATCAATATTTCACTGAAATGACCAAGAAGTAGTTGACAGTTGACAGTTGAC
Organism: Maribacter sp. 1_2014MBL_MicDiv; assembly: GCF_001865655.1. NCBI lineage: Bacteria > Pseudomonadati > Bacteroidota > Flavobacteriia > Flavobacteriales > Flavobacteriaceae > Maribacter > Maribacter sp. 1_2014MBL_MicDiv. The sequence continues at coordinate 2,576,597 of NZ_CP011318.1, read as the reverse complement.
AGTAAATTAAAAAACGTCTTTGCTTACAAAGACGTTTTTTATTGTAGAAGTATATTTTGTTGATGATAAATTGATTCCGAGAACCAATAATGAACAACTATATTTTTTTCACGTATTTAGTGATGATTACGGTAAGGGTAGGTCCCACTTTACCTTCAATATATTCAGCATTTTCCCTATCTAACGAAATTCGCCTTACTGCAGTACCTTGTTTGGCTACTTGACTAGAACCTTTAATCTTTAGGTCTTTCACCAATACAACACTATCACCATTTTGTAAGATTACACCATTGACATCACGGTGAATTATCTTCTCACTTTCTGCCAAACCTTCTCCCGTAGCCTTTGCCCAATCTAAAACTTCAGGTTCTAAATACATCATATCCAGCAAATCTTTGGGCCAACCTTCAGATTTTAATCTAGATAACATTCTCCACGCCACAACTTTTACAGAATCGTACTCGCTCCACATACTGTCATTTAGACAACGCCAGTGATTAGCATCCATTTGTTCCGGGTCTTCAATTTGAGTACGACATGTTTCACACGCCAAAATACTAGAATCAACTCCACTTATAGAAACCGGTTCAACTTCAAAAACCTCTAAGTTATTGGTTGCGGTACATAATTCACATGTGGAACCACTACGTGCTTCTAAATCATCTTTTACGCTCATTCTAGGTTGCTTTTAAGCTGCAAATTTACACTTATTATAAGCAAGAGCCATAAGTACTTTCACTAATTACCCATTATACCAAGACCAATTCGATAATGTAAAATAACTTTTTCCTTTGCATGAACCAATCATCATCAACTCTACATTTGTAGAATCAAATTATTTATTCTATGTTTGTAGAACAAATTCTAAACTTGTAGAAAATGCAGTTATCCAAATCGGAAGAAGAATTAATGAATATACTTTGGAAGCAAAAGAAAGCTTTCATGAAAGACCTATTGGATGCTTACCCAGAACCAAAACCCGCTACCACTACTGTAGCCACCTTATTGAAAAGGATGACCGACAAAAAGTTTATTGACTATAAAAGTTATGGCAGAAGCAGAGAATATTATCCGCTAGTTAAGAAAAAAGACTATTTCTCTAAACATGTAAACGGACTCATTAAAAACTTTTTCAACGATAGTGCCAGTCAGTTTGCATCATTTTTTACGCAAGAAACCAATTTAAGCAAAGCTGAATTGGAAGAATTGAAGAAATTAATAGATGTTGAAATAGAAAAGAAGTAATTATGGAAATCTATCTTTTAAAATCTACGGCATGCATGGGCATTTTTTTAGTGTTCTATAAACTTTTGCTTGAAAGGGAAAGTATGCACCATTTTAAAAGATTCTTTCTATTAACTGCGCTTATTATTTCTCTAATAATTCCACAAATTGTTTTTACCGTATATATAGAAGCAGAACCAACCCCTGCTGTCACTCAAGTTTTGACCATAAATGAACAACCAGAAATAACACCAATAGTTCATGAGATGGAAGAATCGCCCATGAATTGGACCTTGATTCTTTATACTCTTTATGGTTTGGGAGTTGCAATTTTTGGATTTCGTTTTCTTTATAACATTGCCAAACTATGGATCCGTGTTAGGCGCAATACCCAAATTAAATTTAATTCCTTGGTAAAAGTCTTGTTAAAAGAAGAACTACCGCCACATACATTTCTTCGCTATATATTTCTCAACAAGCAAAAATTTGAATCTAAGAGTATACCAGCTGCTGTACTATTACATGAAGAAACCCATGCTAAGGAGTGGCATAGTTTTGATGTTCTTTTTATTGAATTGCTACAAGTTTTATTCTGGTTTAATCCGCTGATTTATGTATTTAAAAGAAGTATCAAACTCAATCATGAATTTCTAGCTGATAGTGCCGTAATTAAAGGGCAAGAAAATCAATTACACTATCAAAACACTTTACTGTCGTACTTATCAAATGACAACTCTCACACGCATCAATCCGTTGGCATTGCAAATGCCATAAATTATTCATCAATCAAAAAACGATTCATCATCATGAAAAAACAAACATCAAAAAGAGGTATTTTAATTCGAAGCGTTCTTGTATTCCCTTTAATGGTCCTTCTACTAGTTAGTTTTAGTAGTAGATCAACAGAATATATAAATGGGAATTCAACAACTAATTTTAGTATTGATAAAACAGAAAAGAAAATTCAAAAAAGAACTGTAAAACTCGCTGGTTTAGTAATTGATTCTGAAACTTTAGAACCTATAATAAATGCAGAAATCAAAAACTATAATGGAACTGTACTCACCACAACAGACAACAAAGGCTATTATTCACTTGAGTTTGTCAATGCACAACAAGGTGAAATTGACTTTAATCTCATAGTCAAAAAAGAAGGTTACAAACCGTTAGTTCAAAAAGAGCATTGGGGAAATCTTAGTGGTGAAATAAAAACTTCAATGTACTTTGGACTTCAAAAAAATAATGGACCTACACCAGAGTTCTCCAAACTATTCACAAAGAACATCAATTTAGATTATGCATCAATTGCCCAAAATATTTCTGTAATTGAAAATGAAAAATTTTTCACTTCAAAGTTAGAAGATGTAAAGAAGGGTAATACCAATTGTATTGTTGAGGTTAATAAAACACCCTATTTGGTTAGTGCTACCTCAGGGATAAAATTAAATTCTTTTAATGATGTAATAGCCATAAACGATGAAACGAATTTACCTGCATCGAAATTAAATACTTACATAAATAGAAACAACATAAAAGCAATGTCTCCATTAGAAAGCTATGACACTGCACAGTACGCTATATATACAATCTCAGGAGATATAAATACGAACTTAGACAAAAGAGCTTTTGGTTTGTATAACCGTTTAGCCAAAAAATATAACGCTATTCCCATTGCTAAAAGAACAATTCCTTTAAATGATTTAAAAGTATTGGAATCTATTTACAGAAACATGAGTGATGCCGAAAAAAAGTTGGCAGATCCATTTCCGGAATGCTTACCTAAACAAAATCAAGATGGCGCAAGTAAAGAGCAATTAGTCTACTATAATGAGCTTGCAAAAAAATACAACAGTATGATAGCTGATGGTGGCAATATCCGCATCTTGAAATCTGATATTGATCAATTAAAACATATTTACGGATTTATGTCTAAAGAGCAAAAAGAGCATGCTGAACCATTTCCTGATTTTCCAGAACCACCACCAGCACCCAAAGCTCCAAAAGCACCAAATTCTTCAGATTATGCAGATAATCAAATTAAAGAAATCATTGAAAATCAAGACCCCTATGACCATTTGAACTTAGACATCAATGGAATAAAAGGAACATCCTCAAAAACGACTATGGAACTTACTAGTACCACGGCACCCACTCCTCCTACTCCACCCTCTCCTCTTGACTACGCTATAGACATGGCAAAAAAAGGAGCAATATTTTATTTTGAAGGCGAAAAAATAACGTCTGATAAAGCGATCGACTTACTTAAAAAGATCAAAGAATTGAATATGGAATCTCGTAAGAAACTTGGAAAGACCGAAGTAAGAATCACTACCGCACCTGTAACAATACGATAGACACAACGTCAAACATATGTTAAAGCCCTCTTTTCGAGGGCTTTTTACGTACCAAAAACAAAATAGTTACGTTCACCCAGTATACATCATCATCAACTTGCCAGCCGTATGGATGGTCAAAAAACGAATTTTCATCATGATTCAAAATTTCTTCATTCTTTGTTCTGGCGCCGACTCAGAACTTTTAAAAACATGCTCTAAAGGCGAACAAAACAAATATGCAGGTATTGGTGCTACAGTTTTCTTTACTGCGGTAATGGCATTTATAGCAAGTAGCTATGCTCTGTATACCGTATTTAACAATGTCTATACCGCCGTATTTTTCGGACTCATTTGGGGACTCCTAATTTTTAACTTGGACCGTTTTATAGTATCGACCATAAAAAAACGAGGCAATTTTGGGCAAGAGTTTTTACAGGCAGTACCACGAATAGTTCTTGCCGTTATCATTGCTATCGTAATTTCAAAACCTTTGGAAATGAAGATTTTTGAAAAAGAGATCAATCAGGTTTTATTAGAGCAAAAGAATGACCTTACCCTTGCTAATAAAGATCAACTTGCCTTACAGTACACACCTAAGATAACGCAGTTAAATAACGACATCACCAACTTAAAATCTGAAATAGCAGAAAAAGAAAAAGAAACCAATGCGCTTTATGATATTTATATCAATGAAGCAGAAGGCACGGCCGGTACAAAGCTATTGGGCAAAGGACCTGTATATGCGGAGAAGCGGGAAAAACATGATGCCGCACTTGCTGAACTACAGGCATTAAAGACCACTAATGCAGAAAAAATTACAGATTTAGAAGCCCAAATAACGGCATTGAATTCAGATTATGCAGACGTGGTGAAAAATTCACAACCTATTATTGATGGTTTCGACGGATTAATGGCAAGAATTACGGCTCTAAATGAATTGCCATGGATGCCATCATTTTTCATATTTCTACTGTTCTTAGCTATTGAAACTTCGCCCATAATTGCGAAATTACTTGCTCCAAAAGGTGAGTACGACATTAAATTGGAAGAAGAAGAAAGTGTTTTAGCTACATGGGTTGCCCAAAAATTAGCGCAACGTAAATTAATAGTTGCTACAGATGGTGAAATCAATCAAAAAATTTATGAAGATTTAAAGGGCGAAGAAGAGCTATACGGATACAAAAAGAAAAAAGCGGAAGAATTGTTACGCTTACAGGCAGATAGTTTCCATAATGTTCAAACCAAAGGATTAAAATAGAAAAAGACCAATATTTCTATTGGCCTTCTTCGGTTTGGGGGAACTACCTTGAACAACTTCTTTACACAGTCATAGCCTCTAAGATCAATTCTGAATTTGTAACGTTATAGGTACATATTTCATAAATTTCCTCTTGGTTGGCAGTTTCAAAATAACCTAAGCATCTATTTGTGTTAATTACTGTTTTCATATTTTATAGTATTGGTGATTTTTTGAGTTAGTCATTAATTACACTCCAAAGGTACCTCATCAATTCAGCTTAGATCTTTGATTTCTGACCGGGGCAATCTAAGTATAGGCCAATGGACCATAAGTGTAGATGAACCTATTTTTCTTAAGCTATCCTTTAATAAATCAAAAACAGTAATGGACTCTCAACATGTTCTATACCGATAATCTTCTTAGTAAATAAGCTAATTTTATATATTGGTAATCTTAACTTTGCATTTTAATGGCATCACTGAAAGAAACCAAGAAAAAGAAGAGAAGGTTTTATAACCTTATGATCATCATAGTTCTACTAATTATAATTGCTACAGGTTTTATGGCACAGCTGGGATCGTAACAGGTTTAAGCTTAAAAATTGAATGACTGTATTCAATATTATATTGTTTTCCTTATGGCCAACGAAAATCTGAAATTCAAAAAATACCTAAAGCGCATTGGAAAAATTCTCCTTGGGCTAATTTTGCTATTTTTTGTTTTAGTCCTGTTAGTACGGACACCTTGGGCACAAAATGCCATTGTATCTAAGGTTACCAATTATATTTCTAGCAAAACACATACTAAAGTAGAAGTTGGCAAATTGTACATTACCTTTTCTGGTGATATACAAATAGAAGGTGTTTATCTGGAAGATGTTAAGGGAGATACCCTATTCTATTCAAAATCGTTACAAGCGGACATTCCAATATACCCTGCCATTTTTAAAAATGAAATTTCAATTGATGATGTTATATCTAAAGGTGTTGTTGCCAAAATAAATAGGGAGAACAACCCAGATGTTTTCAACTTTACGTTCTTAATAGATGCACTGACTACTACGACAGATACGACTGCTACAACTAGTGCCCCCATGAATATAAATGTTGGCAGCTTAGATATCACTGATTGGAAATTGAATTATTCCGATGCCTATCTTGGAACAGATATCAACCTTATACTTGGTCAATTAGATATTGACGTATCGGAATTCGACTTGAATTCCATGAAATTCTCTTTGGATGATTTTAAGTTGAGCAATACCCAACTCCAGTACGTTCAATCTCATGAATTCCCAATAACCGAAGACACCACAAGTACAGCTCTACCACATATTGAGGTGGAAGATTTTAATGTAAATAACGTAAATATCACCTACAACAGTCAGCCAGGCGGTTTACAGACCCAGTTAAAACTTGGTACCATTGAACTTACAGAAATACTGGCAGATGTATCCAAAAATAGATATGAGACAGATGACCTTGTTCTTCATGATTCAGAAATAGATGTAAAACTAAGGAGTGAAGAAACTAAAATAACTACCACCAATACAGCTGAATTTGAATGGCCGGAATTCATCATTGCAGCTAACGATATAGACCTTGCCCAGAACACATTCAGTTATTCCATAAATGGCAAACAGCAAAGCACGGAAAGCTTCAACCCCAATGCATTTAAAATTGAGCAGTTACAACTACTGGCCAAAAATTTAGAATATCGCCCAGAGCAGTTCAATTTAGATGTTTCTAAATTCTCCTTCTCAGAACCTAGCGGTATACATTTAAATCAATTGGCCTTTAAAGCTGGCTTAAACAATACCAAGGCATCACTGTCAGATGTCGTTTTTCAAATAAACAATAGTTCTGCAAATGCAGATCTTAACGTTCAGTTCAATTCGTTGAAAGATGCATTGGAAAATCCTGAAAAAAGCACCCTAACCGCAAACATTGCCGATCTAAATTTAGAGCTTGGCGACCTCTTAAAAATTCAACCGGAACTTGCCCAAAATCAATATCTAGATTCCTTATCAAAACATCCTTTTACCGGTCATTTAAAAGCAAGAGGAAACCTAAGAAAAGTTGATGATTTCAGTACAGAAATACAATGGGGGCCAGACACACATCTTGTGGCAAAAGGCAGTATTGAAAATCTTACCCAAACAGATTCACTTTTTTATAATTTGAACAATATTAGCTTTAAAAGCAATAAAACAGCTATAGACAAATTAATATCCTCCAAGGAATTAGGGATTTCTGTACCTAAAACCATTGTAGCCGAAGGTAGCTTATCTGGCGGAACTAGCTGGGTAAAACCAAACATGGCCCTTAAAATTCCAGAAGGGAATGCAAGTATAAATGCCCTTGTTGACTTTGGGGAAATCATGAAATTTGATGGTATCTTTTCTATAGACAGTCTTCAACTAGGGCAACTGTTACAGAACGATCAGTTAGGTGAAATTTCATTGCAAATAAATGCTAATGGCTCTGGTAACGAAACAAGCAATTTAGATGCCAACATAACCGGTAACATTTCGCAATTTCAATACGGCGGTTACAGTTATAAAGCGATTGATATTGACGGTATTCTAAATAATGGCAAGGGTAACATATCCGCAAATATCAACGACCCCAATTTGAATATGAATGCAGGTGCAACTTTACTTCTTACATCTAATGACAATGATATTCAATTCACTTCAAATATCATTGGGGCAGATTTAAAAGAGCTTGGACTTACAAAGGAAAACATTAAAGTTGCCGCTAATATAAATGGTGATTATACCGGCACGCCATCCAATTTTACGATTAACACCGTTATTGATGATGGTATTGCCGTAGCGGATAACGAGCAATATCAAGTGTCAACCATCATTCTAAAGGCACATGTTGAAGATACCATAACCGACGTTTCCGTACAAAGTAATTTCTTGAACGGGCAGTTGGCATCCAATGCATCGCCTAATCGTATTACCAACGCATTAAAAAAACAATTGGAACACTATTTCTCAACAGACGACACCGTCTATGAGGTCGAAGATACTATTGAAGCAAAATTGGCGATTGCCATAATACCAACACCGGTATTGTCTAAAGTATTTTTTAACGTAGTAGAAGATTTAGATTCCTTGAATATAGATGCCAGTTTTGATTCTAAAAAGAGAAAAATTTCCGCTCAAGTGAAAGTACCGCACATATCGTATGCCGGTAGTTCTGTAGATAGTTTAAATGCCTATGTAAAAGGAGATTCTGTAGACCTAAAATTCTCTGCAGGCCTTGCAGATTTAATTTACGAACCCATTCATCTTAAACAAACCTATTTAGAAGGTAGTTTAAAGAATAAAGAATTATTACTTGATTTCAATTCAAAAAATGACACGGTACAGGTCATGCACATAGCATCTGGTCTAGTATTCCAGAAAGACACTTTAAAACTCCATATTGATCCAGAAGATTTAATCCTTAATAAAAAGCAATGGGAAATTCCAGAGGATAATTCTATAGTGATCAGTGAATCATTTTCAGATTTTGAAAAAGTAATCTTTACTCGAAATTCTCAAAAGATGGAAATATCCAATACGTTTCCAAAGATGGATACGGAACATATTGGAATCCTGTTCGAGAATTTTCAGTTACAGACATTTCTCAGTTTTTTCAATCCTGATGAAGCCTTGGCAAAAGGTAAGGTAGAAGGCGATTTTGTAATCATCAATCCCTACACCGCGTCTGGGCTTGTTGCCAATTTAGATATCAAAGATTTTCAGGTACTTCAAAATCCGTTAGGCACCCTTACCCTAGATGCAACTTCCAAATCGTTATCAGAATATGACTTTGACCTTGCCCTAAAAGACGGTGGTGCAAAGCTTAATTTAACCGGAGATTATACCGCAAAACAAAATACCGCCTACCTGAATTTGGAACTGGATATTCAAAAGCTGGAAGCCAGTATAATAGAAGGATTCTCTAACGAACAATTAACGAATGCCAAGGGTTATCTAGACGGAAGCTTATTGGTAAAGGGTACCCTGGCAGAACCAAAATACTCGGGCAGAATAAACTTTAATGATTTTAGCTTAGCATTGGCGGCCTATAAGTCTACGTTTACCATAGATGATCAATTCATAGATATTGATCAAGACGAAGTAAGTTTTAATTCCTTTGCCATAGAGGACATTAATCAAGGTACATTGACTATAGACGGTACGGTTTACACAGAGAGTTTTGTCAACCCAAGTTTTGACCTAACGGTGAAAACAGATCAATTTAGAGTGTTAGATTCCAAAAAAGGAGATGATGAATTGGTCTATGGAATTGCAAGTATAAAAGCAGATGTAAAAGTACAGGGAGATTTAGAACTACCCGTTATAGATGGCAGGTTACGCATTCGCGATATTACCGATCTAACTTATGTTGTACCTCAAGACCAATTGGACATTCAGGAGCGAGACGGTGTTGTTATTTTTGTAAACAGGGAAAACCCTGATGCCATACTTACCAGATCAGATGAAGAAACTACGAATTCTTTTTTTGCCGGCATGGATATCAATACGGTTCTAGAAATTGGGAACGAGGCTAAATTTACCATTGTACTTGATGAAAAAACCCAAGACAAGTTGCAGGCATCCGGTAACGCTACATTGAATTTGAACATAGATCCAAATCAAGACATAAGACTATCGGGCAGGCTAGAATTGAACTCGGGCTATTACAGAACCAGTTTATACAACTTGGTAAGTCGCGAATTTCAATTACAAAAAGGTAGCAGTATTGTATGGAGCGGTGACCCATTCGATGCCAAAATGGACGTAACCGCTATTTATGAAATAGAGACATCTGCTTCTTCATTAATGTCTTCCATTAGTTACGGAACGGACAGCAGTGTTTCTGGCTCCTATGCACAGTCTACACCATTCTTGGTATATTTAAACATAGACGGGCAGCTTATGCAGCCAGAACTCTCCTTTGCCCTGGACATGCCAGAAAATGCGCAAGGTAACTTTGGTGGTGCCGTGTACAGTCGTATTCAACAATTGAACGAGCAAGAATCCGAATTGAACAAACAGGTATTCTCGCTCTTGGCACTGAACCGTTTTTATCCTACCACAGGAAGTGATGGTAGTAGTGGTGGCGCTGTAACTATTGCCAGAAACAACGTAAACAAAGTACTGTCTAACGAACTTACTTCCATTTCCAATAAATTACTGGGCAATACCGGTTTTGAGCTCGGTTTTGACTTGGACAGTTTTGAGGATTACGAAAGCGGAAGCGCCCAAAGTCGTACACAATTGAATATCAATGCCAGCAAAAGACTATTTAACGATCGGTTGATCGTTACCGCAGGTAGCGCAGTAGATGTTGAAGGAAGTGCATATTCCAGCGAAAGTGAAACACCATTGATCGGTAACGTAACCTTGGAGTACCTATTGAGTGAAGAAGGCACGTACAGACTAAAGGGGTTTAGAAAACAAGAGTATCAAAATATTATTGACGGTCAACTTATAGTAACGGGTTTAGCTTTTATCTTTAATCGCGAGTTCAATAAATTCAGTCAATTGTTCAGTCCGCTGAAAAAAGAGAATAAATCGTCTAAAAAAGACGCGAACAAAAAAGAAGAATAACGGTACATTGAAAACGAACAACTGCACATATAGAACTTTAATTTGTTTGGCATTTTTGCTGATATATTCATGCGGCATTGAAAAATATATTCCCGAAGGAGAGCAACTGTACACCGGTGCCGAGCTTGAGTTATTTTCCGAAGGTGAGATACATGACAGTAAAGAGGTAAAGGCCGAATTATTAAACCTTATTGAACCTAACCCGAATACCACATTTTTAGGCATGAAGCCTGCCCTATTTTTTCATTACAAGGCGCAGCGAGAAAAACCTGGATTTCTATATAAATTTTTGAATAAATCTTTTGGGGAAGAACCGGTATATTTTTCTGAAGTAAATACAGACCGTGTAGAAGAATTGATTTTAAATCGCTTGGACAATAATGGATTCTTCTATAGCAAATCATCTTCTGAAGTAGTCAACAACGACAAATTCGCTTCAGTCAATTATACGGCCAGTATGCCGCAGCCCTATGTTTTGGAAAACTATCATCTTGAATCTGACTCATTGCCCATTTATAAAGAAATAGAAAAAATGCTCTCGGAAACCTCTTTGGCAAAGGGAGATAGATTTGATTTAGATTTACTGAAGGCCGAAAGAGCAAGATTAAACAATGGATTAAAACAAAAAGGGTTTTACAACAGTCAAGAAGATCTACTCATTTTTGAGGCAGATACCAATCAATATAAAAACAGAAAATTTGACCTTTTTCTTAGACTAAAAAAAAATGTTCCCGCGCGGGCATCAATTCCGTACACTATTGATTCCATTACCGTTTACCCCAATTACACCATTGAAGGTGACACACTGCCCTTAACTGAAGAAAATGTAACCCAAATAGACAGTATTGATTTTGTACAGAATGAGCTATACTTTAAACCAAAGCTTTTAGAATCCTATCTATTATTCAATGAGGGTGACCTATACAATGCCAATATTTCTAAACAAACAAGCAATAGATTATCTGCATTGGGCAGTTACAAATATGTAAACATACAATACACGGAACTGGATACTACGGCTACCGATGGTAATGGCGGTTCATTGGCAGCAAGCATTTATTTGGCACCATTGACCAAACGCTCCATTAGGGCAGAAATACAGGCCGTATCAAAATCTAACGGCTTTACCGGTCCCGGCATTCTTCTGAGCCACACCAACAGAAATGTGTTCAACGGTGGTGAGACCTTTAGTGTTTCCGCCAATTTTAGTTATGAATCGCAATTATCAAGCGGCAGTAATTCCAGTTTAAGCAGTATAGCAGGTGGTATAAGTGCCGATCTAGTAATACCCAGGTCCATACCGTTTTCACCCAGTAGGTTTCAGTATGCCGTACCAAAAACAAAAATATCTTTAGGTTACGATTTTTTACAGCGTAGCCAATTATTTACCTTAAGTTCTGTAAATGCATCTTTTGGCTATACCTGGCAAGAAAACCAATATGTATACCACACCCTAGACCCCATCAGTATAAACTACTCAAGGCTATCAAATGTAACCGATGAGTTTCAGGCAATTTTAGACGACAATGAATATTTGAGTCAAAGTTTTGAGCAGCGTTTTATAGCAGGATTGCTCTATAGTTTCACCTATGACGAAGTATCCAAACTTAGTAAAGAGGCTCCTATTTACTTTTCAACCAACTTTGATATTGCCGGTAATATGCTAAATCTTATTAGCGGTGGTTCAGAAACTATTTTTGGCTCTACATACGCCCAATATGCAAAAGCCGATGCAGATTTAAGATTGTACCTACGTTGGAAAAAGGAGCGCACCTTGGTATCCCGTATTTATGCAGGTTGGGGCGTTCCATACGGCAATAGTTCAACATTACCCTTTGTTAAACAGTTTTATTCCGGCGGTCCATATAGTGTTAGGGCGTTTAACATCCGTTCTTTAGGACCCGGTAATTTTAATGCGGAAACTGAAAATGCCACTACCGATTATTTTGACCAATCCGGTAACCTTAAGCTAGAAGCTAATTTAGAATATCGTTTTCCACTTTTTTCCTATTTAAAAGGCGCTTTTTTTGTTGATGCAGGTAATGTGTGGCTGACCGGTGACTACTCTGAACTAGAAGAAAACCAACTGAACAGCAGTTTTTCCGAAACACTTTTTACAGATGGTAAATTTGAAAAAGACTGGCTTACTGAGGTTGCTGCGGGAGTAGGGTTTGGTTTACGATTAGATGTTCAAAATTTTGTTATCCGTCTTGACCTTGCGTCTCCATTAAGAATTCCGTACGAAGCTAAAAACGAACGATGGAACGTACCTTTCTTTGGAAATGCCGATAATAACATGACCTTAAACTTTGCTATTGGCTATCCTTTTTAACACCTAATTTCCCCACATACGCTTCCAAAGGGCAGTCATCAGTCGTTTTGCATCCCGTTTAAATTTAGGTCTTTCTTCCACAATGAGATCTTCCCCATTGGGCACCAGTTTATAACTGAAGGCAAATTGGGTTTCGTTTTCATCCAAACTTATAAGTCCAAATCTTAAATCATTTAAATAAAGGTCCCCTTCTCTTTCTGTAATGGTATACCAGCCTTCTGTTATTTTAATAAGTCGTACTATCTTATCATTATCCGCCCATTTACCCAACAGTTCATGATTCTTTGGAAATGCAGAAAATGAAACATCCTTAGTATCAAAAAAAGAATACTCTCCCATCAAATACGCATCTTCAGTATCTATATTCGCCATCCATAATACCGTATTCAATGGCGCCGGGCGTGTATTCATATCACTGTAAACAATACCTTGTTCCATTAAGGCATTCTCAAATCTTTGAAAAGCGATTCCTTTTAAAACAAGGGTAAATAGCAAATATGCTGTACTAATGGCAAGCCCTAAATGAACATATTTTTGACGTTTAACGGAAGTTCTTTTTTTGAAAATTGCCATAATCAAAAAAATGATAAAAGGAATAGTGTATAAAGGGTCTATTACGAAAATGCTTTGAAATGCCAACCGCGTATTAAAGGGCCAGAACAATTGTGTTCCCCAAGTGGTAAAAGCATCTAATAACGGGTGAGTGAACAATCCCCAGAACATTAACCATGACCATTCTCTCCAAGTTGCAGATTCTTTCCTATTTATCTTCCAGACCAACCACCCGAACACAGGAGCAAAAAGCACTGAAAAGAATATGGAGTGACTAAAACCCCTATGCCATTCCGTTGCCGTAACCGTATCAAGGAAATAACGCGTAATAACATCTAAATCTGGTATGGTACCGGCAATAGCTCCATACAACATTGCCTTATTACCCACTTTTTTACCAAGCACGGCTTCACCAACGGCTGCCCCTAGTACTATTTGTGTTAATGAATCCATTTAGTATATCATTCAATTATGAGATTTCTCTCAGCAGAAATTAATTGACCTTCCGTCCCCATACCCTCAATAAAAAAAGTGACATTAGATTGAAACGTATTTAAAATTTTAAGGGTCGCAATACCGTTTTCATTAGTAATTAACTCAGGAACCCAGTGTATGGTTCCAAAATTTTCAAATTCATTGGAAAAGTATGACGTGTATTTAGGAGTATAAAACTTCTTTACTTTTTCAAACCCTTCTTTAAACTCATACTTAAAAATAGTATTATCTGAACTACCTTTATCCGTATACCCCCTTGGTAACCTGCGCGTGTATATTCTTATAACACCTCCAGAACCCCTTACTCCTTCACCAGCTCCTGTTTTATCAATTAAAAAACTTTCCACTTCGTTAGTTGGCATTCTATATAAAAGGTCAAAAGTATTTAACCGTACATTATTCAAATAAATAGCAGGTACAGGCATTGCCCTTTTAGATTCAAACGACTGCACGGTACGTATTCTAATAATGACACGATCTGTACTACCAAAACTTAGCTCTTCTCTTACATAGTAACCTCTAGACCTAATTATATCACTTACTAACGGAAAATTTACTTCTATATCTTCTGTTACTTCGGTCATTTTGCCTTTTAGGTATTTAGGGATAAAAACATTGTTTTCTACCGTTGTTTTCATCCTTTCTTCAACCACGGTAACCTCATTTAAATTAATTGTATTATCGGCAGAAATTAATCCGGACATCTTAATATTTTCGTTAAAATCTTCAGGTTTAGGAATAACTTTCTCATTCCAAATTTGATTTAATTTTTCAGGCAGTTCGGCCGTAACCATATTTATCCCAACAGTGGGCTTTCTTAATGTTTTGTTATTTATTAAAGTGAATTCCAACATGTCTCCTTTCTCAGGAAAATATTTTGGAATAAGAAATTTATTATCTAAAATATCCAAATACCTACTTCTATTATCAGGATAACTAACCAACAGTTTATCATTAGAAGAAACTTCTTGTCCATAAAGAGTACCTTCCAAATCAATTCCATTTTCAAATTCATAAAATTGATTTGGAGGTCCTCTAAAAATATCATTCCAATCGTACCGAGACCAACCTTGTGTCATTAACAAAAGGTCTAGCTCATTCTGTTTTTTTGTAGTTATATCTTCAAAGTAATATTTAGGATTTTCTATAAAACCTTTTATATAGGGTTTTAAATAAAAGGTGCTATAAATAGAGTTTTTTTGATTGTGAGAAATTGTGTTACCCGGTAAAACAGAGACACTTAAGTTTTGCTGAAATACATCAGTATCAAGCAGTTTCACTTGTATTTTCAATGAATCGGTTTCTAAAGCCAATTTGCGTACTTCTAATTTAGCATCAAAAAGATCTGCATAATTAAAAATTAATCGTTCAGCTATGGGCTTACCGTCAGAATTAAACAAGGTCAAGATATTCATTCCCTTATTAAGCACTTCCTTGTTTAAAACTTTAGATACAAACAGACTATTTTTAGGAAAAGCTAGCGGTATTCTGTTTGCGTGGCAATCTTTATGCACCAACAAATAAAACTGTTTTTCATTAATAATCTCTTTTGTTGCAACGTTTGTAGTAAGACTTATAATGAACTGATCATTATTAAAACTCTTTACGGTAAAAGAAATACCAACCTTAGAAGGCTTTTGTATTTTGGTCGTTTTTGTACTACCATCGTCAAATTTTATTTTAGCCACATATTCAATACCCTCCTTTGGATTAAAATTAAATTTCCCTAAACCAAAAATTGATGTATAAAATCTAGCAACTTGCGTATCATTAGTATCGAATACCGACCCTTCTACTATTTTTACACCATAGCCATTAGCATCAGTCACCTTTACACCCATAACACCGGGTGCATCTTCAATTAAATTACCGCCCTCAGGCAGAAATTGAATATCATATTCCCTAACTGATTTAGCCTTTTCAATTAGCTTCTCATTTAATATGGTAATCTTCTGAACAAATGAATCATCTTCTATAAAATTCTTCATCCAATTGGTACTTGAACGAAGATAATACTCGCCACTCGCAAGCATTGAATCTACAGCGATATTACCTTTAAAATAACCATTGCTTGCTTTAAAATGATAGTCATCAAATTTCTTGCCGTCAACATTATACAACCCTACGTGAACCGTTGTAGTTTCACTGAACGGTTTACCATTATGCCTATCATACACATAACCTTTTAACCAAACTTCTTCATTGACTATGTACGTTGTTTTATTAGTATGTAGAAATACGGACTCTCGTGGTAATTCAAAATACTTTAAGAATTTATCCTTGACCAATTTGTTACCAATTTCATTTTGGGCCAACAGAATATTTGAAATCAGAATAAGAAATAAAAGCGTTATTCTATGCATAAAAAGACGGAAAAATATTACACCGTTAAATCTATGAATAAAATATTCTTACTCAATAATCCCCATCTTTTTTAACAGAAAAGAAGCGTTCATATTTTGGCATATACCATCTTTGAACGTATAATCAAAATGCAATTCGTTATCTATGATTTCAGCATCAAAATAATGGTTTTTAACCGCATTATATTCATTGGCGACTTCACATAGACTAAGGTCGTGAGTGGCTATAATCCCTGTAGAGTTACTTTTCACCAAGCGTTCCACAAACTTTCGAGATCCTAATGCCTTATCAGTACTATTTGTTCCTTTTAAGATTTCATCCAGTACAATAAAGTAACGGTCAACTTGTATTTCATCTACTATATAACGTAAGCGTTTTAACTCAGAAAAGAAGTAAGACTCATCATCTGTCAATGAATCTGTAGTACGCATGCTCGTTATTAATTTTATAGGGGAATAACTAATCGTTTCTGCGCAAACTGGCAAACCAACATTCGCCATCATAATCTGCAAGGATACCGTTCTTAAAAACGTACTTTTACCTGCCATGTTCGCTCCTGTGATAATAAAGAACTGTCCGCCCTCTATAGTAATATCATTCAAGATACTTTTCTTGGGATCCAATAAGGGGTGACCTGCATTTTTGGATTTCAACACCACCTCATCATCAGTAATTGTAGGATACGTAAAATTTGGATGGTTAAAAGCAAAGTTCCCTAAACTGTTATAAGCATCAAAAAATGCAATAGTATTGAACCAGGTTTCCACACTTTTACCGTGTTCTTCGATCCATTTTTCTACTGCAAGACAATCGGTTAACGATCGAAGAAAAAATCCGTTAGCAAATATTAAATACAATAGATTATTATTTCGGTCTAGATTGCTCAATAACGAAGCAAATTTCTTTAAGACCTTAGAATTTTGCTCCCCATTACTTAGAATATTCGCCTTCTGCCTCTTTAATAAATTTGAAGTGAATTCAGTCTCTTCAATCATAGCCAATAGCTGATTATACTGATCAAACGTAGACTTCATTTTTGAGGCACTTTGACCTAAATTGGTCACTTTTTTAGTAAACAAACCAACAATGACCATTCCTAAAACCAGCCATGTAATCAACACTGATTCTGGTAGATAATCCAAAAAGTACGCTATGAATATAGTTACTGAAATAATAGAAAATACGGAAGGAATAAATTTCATCGCCTTTGGCACAAAGGACTTATAGTTCTTTAACCAAGTAGTGATAGTACGTGTAGAAGTTTCTGTTTTCGTCAATGCTGCCATGGCTGAAAACTCTTGCCTCCAATCTACTTTCTCCGCTATCTCGGCAATAGCTTCTTGTTTTTCCTTTATCTCATTTATGGAATTTTCCTTATAGATATCTGCCAACAATAAGCTACCCTCGGCAAGTTTTGTTCTATTGGAAACTTGATAAAAAGAACCTTCGCCAAAAAGATCAATATCTTGACTGAAATAATGAATATCGTCAGCATATTCCTTTCCGTTGGGAAGGTTAGAATAATCCCTATTCAACACCTGTAACTCTACCGCATTAATTTCCTTTAATGCCTCTAATTTTGATTTTTGATGTTTAAGATTCGTGTATTTGCTCACCAGATACAAGAACAACGGTATACCCACACACAATACACCAATGACATATTTAGCATCTACAGATGCGAAATATATGGCAACAATGGTCCCAAGAAATATTAGCAAACGAAGTATACTGAACGTAAATAACTGTTTGTTCAGTGCCTCGATCTGTTTTTCAAAACCGTTTACTTTAGTGGTATAAAACTCTTGTAAATTATTCATTCAAATAAACCTATTATAAAAGGTAAAGATAACCTTAGAAAATGGTTTCTATAAATGGAAAGTAGTTTTAAAGTGCTTCAAGCTCCGCCTTAAGCTTTTTGGTCAGTTTAGAAACTACCAAATCGTACGAATGGTCAATAAGCTCTTTTGTTAAGTCTTTAGAGATGCTATCAAGGTAGACCGTATTCCAATGTTTTTTGCTCATGTGCCAGCCTTCTATAATACCATCATGTTCTTCACGAAGTTCTATAGCCCTATCAGGATCACATTTTAGGTTAATACGCAAAGGCACATGATCCAAACCACATAAGGCGAACATCTTGCCCATTACTTTGAATACCAGGGTAACCTCATCAAAAGGAAAGGATTCTGTAACACCCTTTTTCGCTATGCAGTACTCCCGGTATTCTTCAACATTCATTTTATGATTTTTTGGATTTTACCTTTTCTAAAAACGCTGAGGCATTTTGCCAATAATATCTGATTTTTAAAAAAGTCTTATCTCCAATATCATTAGACTCAACAGTTTCCATAGCAACGCCACCTATTTTTTCATAATAGGAAATCGCAGCGGCGTTGGTATCTAAAACCCATAGGTAAAAACCATTTTCACTATTCCGCGTTAGGATTTCTTCCGCTAAAGCGGCCATTAATTTTGTACCTACACCTTTTCCTTGAGTATGTAAGCCTACATGTAAATTATCCAGTAATGTACCGTATTGGGCATCATGATTGAAATAGGCACACATAAAACCCAAAAACTCGCCATCTTCCTCCGCTATAACAACAAATTGATCATCTGACGGATTTTCAAAGCGCTTTTTCCATTCAATTAATCTATTATCGAATGCCTGATGATCTAAAAAATGATCACTAAAGGAGTCTCTATAATTTTGCTGCCAGCTTACGGAATGTAAAGTTGCAATGTTCTCAACATCAACTTTAGCAGCCTTTCTAAAAACCATAATATCGATCTTAGATTCCTGTGGAATCGTAAACGATTACCTTAGACCATAGCTTTTCCGACTCTTCTATAAACAGTTTATGAGGAGCCTCATCTTGATAGGCTTGTTGAGATTCCGCAGAATCAAAACTTACGATCAATGAATAGGTAAAAGAACCATCTACTACATCTCTACTAGCCTTTGGAGGAGTGCCAATAAATTTTGTCTTCGCATAACCAGAGTTATCTAAAAATTTACGCAAAGAAGTTTCAAAAGCGGTTCTGTCTGCTTGATTATCAGGATTTTTCAACCAAAAAAATACAGTATGGGAAAAATTAGCATCAAATTCTGTCATTTTATCATCATTTTGACCAAAAGTTACAGTGGTCATTAGTGTTATTACAAGGATACAAATTAAGTTTTTCATTTTAAAATTCATTTTTAATTACTGTTTTTCTTCTAATAGTTCTATTTGTTTTTGTGGAATTTTTAGGGCAGTATAATCAAGTGTCCACCCAATAGTTTCCACAATTTTTTCCATAATCAAAACGGTTTGCAAGGCTTCTTTTCTGGCCGTATCCATCAATCCGCTTTCCGGTATTTTCTCTCTAATGTGACTCTTGGCTTCTGCGTTCAACTTTGTAAGATCATCAGGAGCAAAGAAGTTGAAAAATCCGCTTTTAATATCATAAAACTCCAATTCTGGTTCAATACTCAATACTTCTGGTTGAGGAAAATTATCAAGAACAATTGTTTTTTTACTCTCATCTGCATGCATTAGTATTTTACTTAGATCATAACCAATATGGGCCTTCGCTTTTATAACAACAAGTGCTTTCTTTTTACTGCTTACCAAACTCATGAAATCCTTTACATTTTCATATTTGTAGATTTCGGCAAATTCCCCTTCTACAGAGATCAATTTGCAAACGCTTTTCATTTTTTCCAACAACACGGTAGATTGGTGTGTGGTTATCTCTTTACTTTTCTTGCCCTTAAAAAAATTAAAGAGCCAATACATACCAATGGCCCCTAAAACCAGACCTAGAATCGTATCAAAAATATTATCCATTTTTATTTCCTATTTCGCCTAAATGCGTAAACTTAAACCCTTTATCGTATTTAAGTCCGTAACCAAAGATACGGTCCATAGCCGTATGTATAAAAAGAATTGTACCTATTAATTGAACAATGGGCAGCATAAAGTAAATACCCACAAAATACAAAAGCACGGCAAAACCCCTGTGATGAAATAGGTTAAAGGACATTGCCCCAATTTTAGCACCCAATAAATAACCTAACATAGAAACATCTGGAGTAAGTATCAAAACCGGCAACCACCACCATTGATAACCTAATAGACCAAACATAAAAATACCAAGAACCATTAAGGCGAGTTCCTCTAATTTCAGTAGATTTTTCATAATCATTCAATTTTATAAAGCACAGGTCTGCTTGGGCTGGCATCATTTTCAAAAGGTGCCACCTGTAGATTTAAAAAGTACGAACCGTCAACAATCGATTCCGGAACATAAATAAATTCTGTAATCGTTGCATTTAATCTTACTTCCCCATTAAAATTCCAAAAGGCCTTGTGTGCCAAAAGAGCACCGTTGTCCTTTTCTTTATCTACAGAAGGTAAATCTATTAGTAAATGTTCAACACCAAGTTCTCTCAAAAACACCATGGCATCTTCTATAATGTATGGCGGATTACTATTGGAGTACTGTCGGTTTAATTTCATAGCTGTATTGGGCAAAGTTCTTATCACCAATGCGCCAGGAGTTGTTCCACCTAAGGCTTTTTGTAACTGTTCTTTAGTAATGACCAAATCTTGGTTTTCTTTTGAAGGTGAAATAGTAATGACCTCCGCTAGAAAGAAAAACTGTTGTAAATATTTGTTTACAGATTGATGTTCAGCTGATATATGCCCTACACATTCAGTATGCGTACCATGCGAATGCGGATTAAACCAAATATCATAAAAGTTAGTACTGGCACCTGCAGGAATACTACCAACAAAATCCTTATCCCGATGCGGTTCTATTTTGGGAGCATCAATATACCATGCGTTGACATTATCCTTTTTATTGGTTATGGCAATAGAAATATCCAATGGTTTAGACAGGTCAATTTGATACTGGTTAGCATTGTGGGTAATGATAGTTTTCATTTTAATTATGCTCAAATTACAAGGTTGTTTTGAGATAAGAAATTTACGACTTTTTGTGCGGTTATGATTAAAGCATATAGATCAGATAAGTATTCGCGTTCCGGACCCGTTCTCGATACAATTTTTCATTTCCGTTTTACTCCAATAAAAAATCACTCGAACTGACAGTACCTTTTACTTTTACCTTTACAAACGGATTATTTCAAGCACCAATGTCACTTCGAATAAATTTACGAGGCACAAGGAAATTTGTATCGAGAAGCTAGCGTGTTCGAATATCCGTTGTCGATACAATTTTATTTTCCCGTTTTACTCTAATAAAAAATCACTCGAACTGACGGTACGTTAGACTTCAACCTTTACAAACAGTTTATTTCAAGCACCAATGTCTCTTCGAGTGAATTTACGAGGCACGAGGAAATTTGTATCGAGAACTTTTTTGTTACTATCTAAATCGTATATTGAAAATGTGATTACTTACTATGTTTATATATTAGAATGTGCTGACAACAGCTTTTATACCGGAATAACATCTAACCTAATTCAAAGATTAGAATCTCATCAATCTGGAAAATATAAGAATAGTTACACAAGCAAAAGACGACCTGTAATACTCGCTTTTTATTGTGAATTTACTGATCCTAACTTGGCTATAGAGACCGAAAAACGAATAAAAAAATGGTCTCAAGCGAAGAAGAATGCCTTGATAGCTGGGGAATATGAAAAATTACCGAATCTTGCGAAAAAGAAATTTCGGTAAATCGAGAAACTTTCATGTTCCAAACCTGTTCTCGATACAATTTTTCATTTCCGTTTCACTCCAATAAAAAACCACTCGAACTGACAGCATATTTTGTACTATTTCAAATTCACCATAAACAGATCTGCCGCAATACCATCGGCTAAAAACATGCCTTTTTTAGTGGTTTTCAAGATGTCACCATCCACGAACAGCAAATGTTCTTCTATAAATTTATCAGCTTGCAATAAAACGTACTCTTTGTATTTAGGTCCGAATTCGGTTGAAATTCTAGATAAGGAAACTCCCCATATAGTACGCAAGCCCGTCATCACATACTCGTTATACTTATCGGTCGAAGAAAGTACCTCAACCTCCATGGGTACTATGTTCTGTGCTATGGATTTTATGTATTTGGGATTGTTATCGATATTCCATCCACGTTGCACACCGTCAAAAGAATGTGCGGACGGACCAACACCTATATACTTTTTCTGTTGCCAGTAGGCAGAATTGTTTTGGGAGTAATAACCGGGTTTCCCAAAGTTGGAGATTTCGTAGCAATCAAATCCTTCTGACAATAAGGTTTCATTCAATACGTTGAAATGCTCTTGAGTTTCTTCGTCGGTAGCGGGAGTAATCAATCCGTCTTCAACAAATTTCGCCAATGCCGTTTTTGGCTCAACCGTTAAGGCATAACTTGAAATATGAGGAATACCGAAACCTAATGCTTTATCAATATTTTGTTTCCACCGAACTAAGGTCATATTAGGCATACCGTAAATAAGGTCAATTGAAATATTATCGAAATGTTCGCTTGCCAATTGCAAACACTTTTCAGCTTCCAGAGCGTTATGTGCACGGTTCATCAACTTTAAATCCTCCTCAAAAAAAGATTGAATGCCAATACTCAATCTATTAATTGGGCTAGCTGCCAGTTGCAAAATTTTCTCTTCGGATAAATCATCAGGATTCGCTTCTAAGGTAATTTCCGGACGGTCCACAACATTATAATGTTCACGAACCGCCGCAATCAGTTGTTCAATCTCTTCCGTCTCTAAGACCGAAGGTGTACCACCACCAAAATAAATAGTAGCTACCTGTTCACCTAAAAATTCGGCTTTGCGCAATTCCAGCTCTTTACACAATGCCTTCACCATTGCTTCTTTCTTCCCCATTGTAGTAGAAAAATGAAAATCGCAATAATGGCAAGCCTGCTTGCAAAATGGGATGTGGATGTAGATTCCGCTCATTTGTTCAATTAACAATTAGCAATAAGCAATTATCAGTTTGCAATAAAAAATTACATATTAGCTGTTTTCTAATAATCATCTAATTCTCACTTATTTTTAATTCTTGTAGATTTAAGTATAGCGAACATAATTTTAGAAAGCTCATCATCTTTTTCAATTAACCCATTCGCAATTGACAATTCAATATATTCTGAATCCTTTAAAAGGCTTAACCAATATTTAGTCTCTAGGCTTTCTTTATAAGCTATTGAAATCTTAGAAGAAAAATCTGCTTTTGAAATTGCTCCGTTAGCTTCTGCAATATTAGCTCCAATAGATGTCCCTGCTCTTAAAAGTTGTTTAGATAAAACATATTCCCTCTTTTTCTTAGTAAGTTCTTGATATCGTTTGACAATTTTTAAAGCAAAATCATAAGACTTACTCAAAAGAGGATTTTCATTATTCATTGCTAATTGTTAATTGAAGATTACTTCTTAACACGTTTCTCATTCTGCTTCACGAATGCATCCCAGCCAGAGTAGCTTTTACCCACAACATCAATTCTGCTTTCATTATAAAAATGACAAACGGCAGCAGCTAGTCCGTCCGTGCTATCTAGGTTTTTAGGGAGTGTTTTAAGTCCTAATACACTTTGCAGCATTCTTGCCACTTGTTCTTTACTTGCGTTACCATTACCGGTAATGGCCATTTTTATTTTTTTGGGAAGATATTCCGTAATAGGAATTTGACGTGAGAGTCCGGCTGCCATGGCAACACCTTGTGCTCTACCAAGCTTTAACATAGACTGTACGTTCTTACCAAAGAAAGGAGCTTCGATCGCAATTTCGTCTGGGTGATAGGTATCTATAAGTTCTATTGTTCGTTCAAAAATCAGCTTCAATTTGGTATATGGGTCGTTATACTTTTGTAGAAGCAATTCGTTCATTTGAACAAACTCCATTTTTTTACCCACCACTTTTATGAGTCCAAAACCCATAATAGTAGTACCAGGGTCAATACCCAAAATTATTTTTTCGTTCGCCAAAATGCTTAGTTTGTTTTTAATTGAATGGGTATACGGTATTTGGTATTTACCGGAATTCCTCTTTTTATAGCGGGTGCAAGTTTAGGAAGATTCTTTAAGCTTTGGGTAACCACACCGTCAAATTCTGGCATTTGATCTAGCACCAATACATTCTTTTCTATGTTGGACACTCTTATCCTTCCCAAAGTATCTATTACAAAGATGACATCAACGGTTTCACTTTCCTTATCCGTTAAGGTAAATTCAAAATCATTTAATGTTTCTTGAAAATGGGAAATCAAGATTTCTTCAAAGCAAATTTTCTGTTGGTCTTTGGTTACTGCCTCATCACAGCTATAGAAAAAAGGATAAGAATCTACACTGTTCCAATCTATATGGCGTAATTCTTCATTAATAAGTTCTTGCGTTCTTTTTTGTTTAGAATCAAAGAACGAACAAGAACTTATAAGAATTAACACAAGAAAATAGATAACTCGTTTCATTACACCTGTTCTACGGGTGAAATTACGATTTTTTTGAGGAGTTATTTCAACTATTAAAACCTACTATAAAATATTATCTTTATACTCACTGCAACTTAAACTGTACAGGAATTGAAAAAGGAACATTAACTGCTTTACCAAGGTGCTTTCCCGGAGTCATTTGTGGCAACCTTTTTATGATACGTTCTACCTCATCTTCTAATAATTTATCAGGACCGCGCATTTTTATGTTCTCTATAGTTCCCTCTGAAGAAATCATAAACATAGAACTTACCCTACCCTCAATATTAGCATCTATAGCTGCTTTGGGATAGTTAAAATGCTTACTGATGTGTTTTTGAATTTTCTCATTTAAACAAGCACGCTTATCGTCTGCATCTTCACAGCCAGGAAAGATTGGCACCTCTTCTACAGTAGCGAAGGCAACATCAATGTTATCTGAATTTTTAAATTCTTCTTCGCTTACAATCTTAACATTTTGGGACTCAATATTTACCCTGAAACCTTTTACATCTGTCTTTATCAAAAATATATTTGTATCATCAGAAAGTATGATATTCGTTAAATAATCAGGTTCATTTTCTAACCTAACTAACAATTCATTGAATTTTTGCAATTCATTTGAACTAAGCTTCGATGTATTACTTACTTTATATTCAAGAAAATCTGATGGATAAGCCCCTAAACCGTTATCATAAAAAGCAATATCCTTTCCAAATGCTTTAACCGATGATTTTAAGTCATTATCTATTAATTTATATGCTTTTCTTTGACTTACAAAATTATTATACCGTTCTGTAGATGGTAACATAAAAGCAATATTAAGAGCTTCCTCTTCCGGATGATCTTTTGCCCATCCTTCCTGAACGTTTTTTAACATTGTACTTTGCAATATCCCATATTGAAAAAATTCATATTTAGATATGGTTGTTTCTGGGTCATTGTATTTTTCTAATAACCCAGAGGTAGTTATATAATTTATATCCAAATTATTCTTTTCTATCTCCGCCTTTACCTCTGCCATTAACAGTTCATCACTTTTAGTTAAATCTTGACCATCCGTTGTGGTCTTATCCATTTCGCAACTAGTATATAGAAGCATTCCAAACACCATTGGTACTAGCAGCAAATACTTCAACTGCCATACTTTCTTTGATTTTGATTTTTGTAACATGACGATTCGTTTTTTGATTAATGATTTAGTAAAAAATTGATTGATGAATGAGATATGTTCGGTTTGAAAAACCTGAGCCAATAACTGCTCATAATGTTTTGATTGGTGCACTTTTGATACTTGAGCATCGGCAATAAATTCATGTAATTCTGAAATACGATTTTGATACACGTACACTAGCGGATTAAACCAGCCTACCACTCTCATAAACTCAAAGAACAATAAATCATATGTATGTCCTTGTTTTATGTGTACCAATTCATGGGCAATTATGGTATCGTGTTTCATTTTCAACACCTTGTCTCCAATAAAAATCGATGTAAAGAATGAAAATGCAATGTTGCTATTTGTTATTACTATTTGTGTAAACAAGGGATATGTAACCTTTTCCCCACTCTTTCTCAATAGATATAATTGTCTAATTTTTAACCAGAATAGGAACAAAGCCACTAACATTCCGCCATAAAGAATACCTTCTTGCCAAGTAATATTCCAGCCCGATGATTCTTGAACCTGCGCTACAACAGCTTCATTTTGCAATTTCCATAAATACTCAGGATATGGAGCAAAGGTTTGTGGCACTTGTTGCTTAAAAGCTTCTATTTTTACCCAAGGCAGAACCAAAGACAATACAAACGTTCCTAACAGATATAATCTGTTCCATTGAAAAAAGGTTTCCTTTTTCAAGTAAAAATCATAAACAACCAAGAAAAGAAGCTGAAAGGCAATGCTCTCTAAAATGTATTGTATCATGGTTTTTCCTTTTTAATTTCATTTAGTACCGATTCTAATTCAGACAGGCTCATATCATTCTTCTTCATAAAAAATGACACCATACTTTTAAAAGAACCTTGAAAATAGCCGTCTACCAATTTGTTGATGGACTGATTACTATAGTCCGATTTCTTAACCAAAGGAAAATACAAATAGCCTTTACCCAGTTGTTCATGATCAACAAAACCCTTGCTTTCCAGTATTCTTACAATGGTAGAAACGGTATTGTAAGCGGGTTTTGGTTCCGGTAATTTTTCAATAATCGATGCTACGTTACATTTCTGCAATTCCCACAATACGATCATTACTTCCTCCTCTGCTTTCGTCAATTGTTTCATTCAACTAATCTTTTAGTTCTATGATCAAATATAACTAAATATTTAGTTTAAACTAATTTTATAGTTGAAAAATTTTATTATGATTACCACACATGTAACAAATGCACCCTATATTAGTCTTATAGGCAACACTAATTATATGCAATGGATATTTTTTTATTAGTTCTTGGGTTTGTTTTAATGCTCGTAGGCATTCTGGGCAGTTTTTTACCTGTACTACCAGGACCACCAATTAGTTGGGTAGGTCTACTTTTACTCTACTCTACTAGCGCTATAGCCATCAACTGGACCTTCTTGGGCATTACCTTGGCGATTGCATTGATCGTTTTTGGGTTAGATTATGTAATACCAGCCATGGGCACCAAAAAATTTGGTGGCACAAAAGCCGGAGTTATTGGTACGACCATAGGTTTATTGGTTGCCTTATTTTTCCCAGTTCTAGGACCTTTTGGAATTATTATCTGGCCCTTTGTAGGTGCCTTGGTAGGTGAATTATTAAATAAGGCGGATAAAAAAACCGCTACGAAAGCGGCTTTTGGTTCTTTTCTAGGTTTTTTAACGGGGACATTTTTGAAATTCATGGTCGCCATAGTTTATTTGGGACTCTTCATTTCAAAAGCATGGGAGCATAGTAATGCGTTGTTTCCTTTCTTCAACTAAAGAAAGGAATTACTCGGTAATCCACTCGGTTTTTGCTTTAATAGACCCCCGTTTACCCTCACTTAACTCTCCATCAAAATTACCCATATAGAAAAATCCTAGACATTTTTCACCATTGGCCAGGTTTAAAAACTCGCCCATGTGTTTTATCAGCCCTGGTGAAGACCAATAGGAACCAATGCCTATTTCCGTGCACTGCAACCACATATTTTGTACGGCCATAGCCACTGCTGCAACCTCTTCCCATTCAGGTAATGATTCTTTAGGATCTCTTTGCATGCAAATAGCAATAATAGCAGCTGCCTTTTTTGGGTTCTCCTGTAATTTTTTAATCTTGGATGTCTTTGGCTTTGGGTCTAACTCCTCATACTTTTTTGCCAAAAACGCACCAAGTCTGCCCTTGGCATCACCCTGAATGACTTTAAGTCGCCAAGGCTCTGTACATTTATGGTTTGGCGCCCAGTTTGCAGCTTCTAACACCTTCTCTATATCTGCTTTCTCAATGGGCGTACCATTATATTGTACCGGAAATACCGATCGTCTCTTCTTTATTATATCTAATATCATAATGTTCGTTGTTCGTTTGTTCGTCAAGCGCAGCACGCTCTATTTTCTCTATTCTATTTTCTAATCTCTTTTATTAATCAAAGTAAAATTAAGATTTGAAAACCTCATTCTATGTTAGATTAGTATTAAAACTTATCCTTCTAATAGCAACTCCATACAATTCTTAAGAACAGGATTGGTATGTTCCTTTTTCCAAATGACGGACAAATTAGCTCTTTGGGGTATCTCCTTCAACTCAATAAACTTTACCCGCATTTGAAAGCCATTTTGTAAAGATGTGGGCACAATAGCTATGCCCATATGATTCTCTACCAATTTAAATATGGTATGCGCGTGAACCGATTTATGAGAAATTTTTGGAGCAAATCCCGCATCTTTACATATACTGATAATAGTATCATAATACAGCGGACTATAAGCCTGACTAAATAATATAAAATCTTCATTCGCAAATCGATTCATACCATCAAACTCCCTGGTCAACATAGGATATCTTTCTGGCAATACCAGAGAAAAAGTATCGGTAAATACCGTTTTCATTTCCAATGTACTAGGCACCCTACTTACACGGACAAAACCCATATCTAACTTATCCTTTAAAACCGCATCTACCTGGGCAAAATTAGAAAGCTCTTCTAAAGATGTTTTTACTTTAGGATACTTGTCTTTTATCTGTAATAACATTTTTGGAATTACCTGTTGCATAGCAGATCCCAAAAAACCTATCCGTAACTCGCCACTATCACCATCTCCTACCAATTTCAATTGACGCTCTACTTTTTCCATGTGGCTGAATATGTATTCAACCTCTTTTTTTAAATAGTGCCCCGCAGGTGTTAAACCCACTTTTTTCTTGTTTCTTTCAAACAATTGGGTTTCAATAATTTCTTCCATTTGCTTTATTTGCCTGCTGAGACCGGGTTGGGAAATAAATAATTTTTCCGCGGCCTTTCTAAAGTGTAGTTCTTGGGCTACCGCTAAGAAATACGATAGGTGCCGCAATTCTATTTGATTACTCATAGTTATGAATTGATGATAAAATTGATATTACCAAGTATTAAAAATAGATATTAATTTTAATAAAATTCTTGAAAAGCAAAAGCTATGGGTAAACAGACCTTTAAATTAGGAGAAGATTGGCTTACGGCGGGCAAAGCCATGCAGATCGTAAACAATGAATACGCGGTAACACTTTCCAGAACTACAGAACAAAAAATAGCCGATAGCTGGAAAATAGTTCAAAACATTGTAGATAAAGGTCATCCAGTTTACGGCATAAATACTGGCTTTGGCCCGCTCTGTACGACCAAAATATCAAAGTCCGAAACCAATATTCTACAGACCAACATACTTAAAAGTCATAGCGTTGGTGTTGGTGAACCCGTAGACAATGACATCGCTAAACTAATGCTGATCCTTAAAGCCCAGTCACTGGCCAAGGGATATTCGGGAATAGCCATTGAAACCTTAAACCGTATAATCTGGCACATTGAAAACAATGCCACACCTGTGGTCCCCTCCCAAGGTTCTGTTGGTGCTTCTGGGGATCTAGCTCCGTTATCCCATTTATTTTTACCATTAATTGGTTTAGGTAAAGTGCAATACCAAGGTGAAATAATTTCAACAGCATCACTTTTCA
This sequence comes from Maribacter sp. 1_2014MBL_MicDiv, assembly GCF_001865655.1. Classification (NCBI taxonomy): domain Bacteria; kingdom Pseudomonadati; phylum Bacteroidota; class Flavobacteriia; order Flavobacteriales; family Flavobacteriaceae; genus Maribacter; species Maribacter sp. 1_2014MBL_MicDiv. The sequence goes on along the minus strand of NZ_CP011318.1, from coordinate 2,546,853 downwards.
AAAAAACAGGGTTAGCACCTATTGCCTTAGGACCAAAAGAAGGGTTGGCACTTATAAACGGCACTCAATTTATAGCGGCACATGCCGTAAAAGCAGTAGTACAATTACATGCTATTTTAGCTCAGGCAGATGTTATTGGCGCTATGATGATAGAAGGTCTACAAGGGTCAGTAAAACCATTTTACAATGAACTACATGCCTTACGCCCCTTTAAAGGAAATGTTCATGTTGCAAAAAGGGTTAAAAAATTACTGAAGGGTTCAGAAATTATGGAAGCCCATGTGGATTGCGAAAAAGTACAAGACCCCTACTCCATTCGCTGTATACCACAAGTTCACGGTGCCTCAAGAACAGCATGGTTACATCTTAAAGAATTATTGGAAGTAGAATTAAATTCGGTTACGGACAACCCTGTTATCATCAATGAAGAATTGACCATAAGCGGTGGTAATTTTCATGGTCAGCCTCTAGCAATGGCATTGGATTATGCATGTTTGGCAGCATCGGAAATCGGTAATATTTCAGACCGTCGAATTTATCTTTCACTGGAAGGAAATAGTACCGGTGTACCTAAATTACTCATGAACGATACAGGTATCAATTCCGGATATATGATCTTACAATACACCACTGCGGCTTTGGCAAGTGAAAACAAAGGACTATGTTTTCCGTCCAGCGCGGATAGTATTCCTACTTCACTTGGTCAAGAAGACCATGTTAGTATGGGCTCCATTGGCGGTAGAAAAGCATTGCAGGTAATTGGCAATGTTGAAAAAATATTGGCTATTGAGTTGTTGACAGCCGCCCAAGCTTTTGAATTTAGAAAACCATTGAAATCGGGTATTTATTTAGAAGAGGTTCATAATGCCGTTCGTGAGCGTGTTGCCTTTGCCAGTAAAGACCGTGTATTTGCAGATGATATTGAAAAGGGTATTGCAATGATCAAGGATTGGACAATACTAAACGTTATAGACCGCGTACAAGCAGAACATAACATATCTTTAAAAACAAAACACTCAGAAGAGTTCGAAAATTACTAGTTGCATGACACAGAGAACACTCATAGGTCCGTTTAAACAGATTATTCCCATGACGGGGCTAAAACTAAAAGGCGCCATTTTAGACAATGAACTAAAGATTATTGATGATGGCGGTATGGTAATAGAAAATGAACAGATTTTGGCAATAGGCAATTTTGAAGATTTAAAATTGAAATTCCCAGAAATAGCTATTCACCAACTAAAAGGAAATCATGTTTGCTTACCCGGTTTTATAGATGCTCATACCCACATCTGCTTTGGCGGATCACGCGCTAAAGATTATGCCATGCGAAATGCCGGAAAATCTTACCTAGAAATTGCACATGCAGGAGGTGGTATTTGGGATACCGTTACCCAAACCAGAAAAGCGAGTATGGAAGAATTGACCAAAAATACCATAAAAAGAGCCAATCGTCATTTAAAAAACGGTACCACAACGCTAGAAGTTAAAAGTGGCTACGGATTAACAGTTGATGAGGAACTGAAAATGCTCCGCGCTATTAAAGAAGCCGATAAAGTGGCATTGCCTGAATTGATAACTACATGTCTTGCCGCACATATGTTACCCAAAGATTTTGAGGGATCCGAAACTGCGTACTTAAAAATGATCAGCGAAGAGTTATTCCCAGTTCTCAAAAAAGAAAATCTAACAAATAGAATTGACGCTTTTATAGAACAGAGCGCTTTTTCTTCGGAAGATATAAAAGCATATTTCTTGAAAGCGAAGGACCTGAATTTTGACATCACCGTACATGCAGACCAGTTTTCAACAAGTGGAAGCAAGGTTGCGGTGGATTACAATGCCATTAGCGCGGATCATCTTGAAGCTAGTACGGACATAGAAATTGAACTTTTAGCAAACAGTGATACCATAGCCGTAGCCTTACCAGGTGCTTCAATAGGACTTGGGTGCAATTTTACGCCCGCAAGAAAATTATTAGATGCCGGTGCAGCACTTGCCATAGCCAGTGACCACAACCCAGGTTCTGCCCCTATGGGCGATTTATTAACCCAAGCCAGTATATTGGGAACTTTTGAAAAATTGACCAATGCCGAAGTATTGGCAGGAATCACTTTTAGAGCTGCAGCCGCTTTAAAATTAGAAGACCGCGGTAAATTGGAAGCGGGACATTTAGCTGACCTGGCCGTTTTTCATTCGGATAATTATCAAGATATTCTTTATAACCAAGGAAATTTAAAGCCCTGTATGATATGGAAAAATGGGGTGTTGGTTTTTGATAGGCATAAGTAGTTGTTGTTGGTTGTTGGTTGTTGGTTGTTGGTTGTTGGAAAATAAACTTCTATATCCAAAATCAAATTAATTTATTTAAAAATTAAAAATGGATTTTAAAGCACAGATTCAAATGGGAATACCTACTGAATTACCTCCAAAAAAGGAGCGTTCTTCAACGGTAAGCCATGCACCTAACCGAAAGCAAATACTCTCAAAAGAAGAGAAAAAATTGGCGATCAGAAATGCGCTACGCTATTTTCCGGCAAACTGGCATGCCGTTCTCGCACCTGAATTTGCCGAGGAATTACAAAAATATGGTAGAATATACATGTATCGTTTTCAGCCAGATTATGATATGCATGCAAAAGCTATTTCAGCATATCCGGCACGGACTAGTCATGCTGCAGCGATCATGTTAATGATTCAGAATAATTTAGATCCAGCGGTAGCCCAGCACCCACAAGAACTCATTACCTACGGCGGCAATGGTGCCGTTTTTCAGAATTGGGCGCAATACCTTTTGACCATGCAGTACCTGTCAGAAATGACCAATGAGCAAACCTTGCATATCTATTCTGGTCATCCTATGGGTTTGTTTCCTTCATCAGCAGATGCCCCAAGAGTTGTCGTTACTAACGGAATGATGATTCCTAATTACTCTAAACAAGACGATTGGGAAAAATACAATGCGCTTGGTGTAACCCAATATGGTCAAATGACCGCGGGTTCATATATGTACATTGGTCCGCAAGGCATAGTGCACGGTACGGCAATCACCGTTATGAATGCATTTAGAAAAGTACTGAAGGTCGATGAAAATGCCAACGGAAAAATATTCTTAACTGCAGGTTTAGGCGGAATGAGCGGCGCACAACCAAAAGCCGGTAACATTGCCGGATGCATCACCATTTGTGCAGAAGTGAATGCGCTTGCCGCAAAGAAAAGACACGAACAAGGCTGGGTAGACGAATTAATAGACAACCTTGATGATTTAGTAAAAAGAACCAAAGAAGCCCAAAACAAACAAGAAATAGTATCATTGGCTTTTATTGGCAATGTTGTAGACGTATGGGAACGTTTTTTTACAGAAGAATTATTCATTCACCTAGGATCTGACCAAACCTCTTTACATAACCCATGGGCAGGAGGGTACTACCCAGTTGGGTTAACTTTTGAGGCGTCTAACGAAATGATGAACAAGCAACCTGAGGTATTTAAAACGAAAGTGCAAGAATCGTTACGTAGACATGCCAACGCTATAAACCTACACACCAAAAAAGGCACATACTTTTTTGATTATGGAAATGCCTTTTTACTCGAAGCCTCAAGAGCAGGTGCAGAAGTAATGGCAGAGAACAATATAGATTTTAAGTATCCGTCATACGTTCAGGATATATTAGGCCCCATGTGTTTTGATTATGGTTTTGGACCGTTCAGATGGGTTTGTTCCTCTGGTACATTGGAAGACTTAAGAAAAACAGATGCCATTGCCTTACAAGTTCTAAAAGAGATTAAAAAAGACGCTCCATCAGAAATACAACAACAATTAGAAGATAATATTAAATGGATTTCAGAAGCTGAGCAAAACCGGTTAGTGGTAGGTTCCAAAGCTCGAATTTTATATGCCGATGCCGAAGGAAGGGCAAAAATAGCCTTGGCATTCAACAAGGCAATTGAAGACAAAAAGTTAAGTGCTCCGGTAATTTTAGGACGCGACCACCATGATGTAAGCGGCACCGATTCTCCATACCGAGAAACTAGTAATATTAACGACGGCAGTAAATTCACAGCAGATATGGCCATACACAATGTCATTGGCGATAGCTTTAGAGGTGCAACCTGGGTGTCTATACACAACGGTGGTGGCGTAGGATGGGGCGAAGTTACCAATGGCGGATTCGGTATGGTACTAGATGGCTCTACAGATGCAGAGCGCAAATTGAAAAACATGTTGTTTTATGATGTCAACAATGGTATTGCTAGACGAAGCTGGGCAAGAAACAAAGAAGCAATGTTTGCATTACAACGAGAAATGGAAAGAACGAAATTATTTAAAGTAACATTCCCTACCTTAGTAGAAGACCAACTTATTGATAAATTATTCTAACAATATATGTCACATTATACTAAAGCAAATAAAGAAAATTGGTTTGGTCGAGTATCTGGTGAAGAACTCTATTTACATGAGAAAATTAGATTCTCAAGTATAAAAGATCCTATCAATATACCAGAGCACACAACCATTGCCATACTAGGCTATAGTAGTGATGAAGGTGTTAAACGTAATTTAGGAAGAATTGGTGCTGCATTTGGACCCAACGCTATTCGGAAACAGTTGGGTAAAATGACCAATCATTTAAAAGAAAACTCACAGTTATTAGATTTTGGAAATTTAGAATGTGAAGAAGATGACCTTGAGGCTTTACAAGAAGATTTATCCAATACGATCACCACTTTGCTTGACAAAGGTGCTAAACCAATAGTACTTGGTGGCAGCCATGATCTTGCCTATAGTCATTACAACGGACTAAAAAATTATCTAAAGCCAGATAAGAAATTAGGTATTATCAATTTTGATGCACATTTTGATTTGAGAGCCAACTCTGACGGTAACAATTCTGGCACTCCATTCTATCAAATTGCGATAGAACAGGAAGCTAAGAACGAATCTATAAAATATATGGCCTTAGGTATTCGAAAAGATGCGAATACCAGAGTCCTTTTTGATTTTGCAGAATCGCGCAATGTCAACTATCTACTTCAAGAGCATTTTAACATTAATTATTTAGAACATGTTCAACTAAGGCTTATTCAGTTCATGGAGGATGTAGATTATATCTATACTACCATTGATCTTGATGGATTCTCTTCTGCCTACGCACCAGGTGTAAGCGCGGCATCACCTATGGGCTTTTCTCCAGACATTGTGCTAGAAAGCTTAAAGTTGATTATTGAATCTGGCAAACTATTGGGATTGGATGTTGTAGAGCTAAACCCCAATTACGATATAGACGACCAAACTGCAAAACTTGCTGCGTCTTTAGTACACTATGTTATTCATAAAATTTAGGGTAAAAACAAAAAAAGCCTCCCTAAATGGAAAGCCTTTCATTGGGTTCTATCGGTTAAATCCGATAAACACAATTGCCTCAAATATTCTTTGAGACACAACACAACGCTGTAAAGGTAATAAAGCTTTTTAAATAAAAATAACGGTCTGTACAATTCTTGTAAAAACTAAGATCCATACACCTATTGTTGATCTTCATCACCCTTAAAAAGCTTATAAATATATTGCTTCTCTTTCAAGGTAAATTGTTTGTTTTCAAACCAGTCATGCACCTTGATCTTTTCATTTTCTATCTGGGCATTTCTAATGGCTTTTAAAGACACAATGTGCCAATGAGTACCCTTGTTACGAGAAACGGAATACCCAACATCTTCCATAATATAAGACTGTTTAGGTCTATTTATTAATCGGACGCCGTTTTTTAGAACGGCTAATGTTTCTGTTAACCGTACAACTTCAGAAAAAGAATATCTGGCAAAATCGTTGAAACCATTCTGCTCTACATTATATAATTTATCTCCAATTTTAAGGGTATCCATAACTTAAAAAAGGTACAAATTTAAAATACCTGTTAGGGTAATGGAATATTTAACGAGTATAGTTATCCACAAAATAAATGAATAAAAAACATAACCAAGTAAATGTTACGCCATACCCTTCATGGTCAACAGGGTAGTTGCCCAAACGATAACCGAAGATAAAAAGATGCCTATGGTATTCGCTAAAAAAGCTTTCTTTCTTTCAATTTTAAATAAGTAACTAGCAATGCTACCTGCATAAACACCTGTACCCGGCACTGGTAGCATTACAAAGAATATAAGTCCGTAAAAACCATACTTTTTAATTTTATCACCAGATCCCGTTTTTGCCCGTCTTGCCACAAACAACGCATTCTTTTTATAAAAATGCCATCTTAATAAATATCGATTAACAGTATTTAAAAAGAACATCATGATAGGAAATACCAGAACATTCGCTATAAAACAAACTGCCAATACCACGTAAATATTTACTCCATGAAGTAGACCATAGGGTATACCAACTTTAGCCTCTCCTAAAGGGGAGATACTCCAAAGTGCTGCTATAAGTATATCTTTCAACAAAACGTTCTTTTTAAGCGAATGCAAAATTACGTTGTTCTTGAAAAATTGTTTGCCATTTATATCATAAATGTTGTCAATTACCAATTTATATAGATAAACTACTTAAGTTGAAAAATTGTTAGCGCTTAAAATCATGTAATCTCAAATTATCCAATCATGATAACCTAGCAACATCATTTATTTGGTATTTTTAATAGCTAACAACAACTAATATCAACACAAAACAACATGGATCAAAAGAATTCCAGAAGATCATTTTTAAGACAAGCATCTTTAACCACTGCTGCACTTGGCACCGCCCCCTATTTGTTATCCGCATCAACAAATAAAGTACAACTACTACATAGAGAATATTCGTTTGATCAGTATGGTAGTAACGACCATATAAATATTGCACTAATTGGCACAGGAATTCAAGGCATATATGATACACAAGCCGCCTTAATGGTAGATTGTGTAAAAATTGTAGCTGCTTGTGACCTGTATACGGGCAGGCTTGATCGCGCCAAAGAATTATGGGGCAATGATATTTTTGTAACAAGAGATTATCGAGAAATATTAAGTAGAAAAGATGTTGATGTCGTGTTGATTGCCACACCAGACCATTGGCACCAAACCATTACAGTAGCAGCATTGAAAGCTGGAAAACATGTGTATTGTGAAAAACCAATGGTTCAAAATTTCAACCAAGGCCAAGAAATTATAAAGGCGCAAAAAGATTCAGGTAAAATCTGTCAAATAGGTAGCCAAGGCATGGCTTCCCTTGGTAATGAAAAGGCAAAAGAACTATATGAAGATGGTGCCATTGGTGATATTGTAATGCTAGATATGTACAATGATAGATATTCAGCCGAAGGTGCTTGGCAATATCCCATACCAACGGATGCCAATAACAACACCGTAGATTTTGACACTTTTTTAGGAAACGCACCAAAGGTACCTTTTGACAATAACCGCTTTTTTAGATGGAGAAATTATCAAGATTATGGGACCGGAGTAGCCGGTGATTTATTTGTTCATGCCTTCTCTACCTTAAATTATGTAATTAGCTCAGATGGTCCTAACAGAGCCATGGCTACAGGCGGGCTACGCTATTGGAAAGACGGCAGGGATGTTCCAGATGTTTCCATTACATTATATGACTACCCAAAAACAGAAACACATTCGCCTTTTAATGCGGCATTTCGCATCAACTTTATTGCTGGCAGTGGAGGCGGTGGCGGTTTTAAATTAATTGGCACTGAAGGAGAAATGGAAATTGGTCAAAATTCGGTAACCGTAAACCGTTCTAATCTAGGCTTAGAACCCAGTGGTTATTCAATGATTTCATTTACTGAAGGCATGCAAGCGGAAATAAGAAAGGAATATGCCGCTAAAAAATTAAATACTAGAGCAAGTAAATTGGCTACGGGATCAACAACTTGGCAAGCACCACGTGATTATAAAGGAGCGCATTATGACCATTTTTATAATTTTTTTACCAGCATAAGAGAAAATGGAAAAGTAATACAAGACCCAAAATTTGGACTTAGGGCAGCAGGAGCAGCTTTGTTGGCAAATGAAAGTTATACTAGAAAACAACCGGTAAATTGGGATCCTACTAAAATGAAATTGATCTAGTTAATTTTCTTCTGTTTCAACAAATTGGATATGGCGTTCCAAGTTTTCTTCAATTGAAATAAAAGATTCTATACCACGTATTCCAGAAATACTCAGAATTTCGTCTTGATATACCTGCTTATAATGAAAGCTATCCCTTGCATGCATTTTTATAAAGACGTCATACTTTCCGGTTACGTGGTGTATTTTGACCACCTCTTCAATTTCGTTCAATCTTTCCATTACCTTTTTAAATAAACTGATCTCACTTAAAAAGATTCCCAAAAATATGGTCATCTTCCACCCCATTTTTGCATAATCAAGACTTAAGGTTGCCCCGGTAATAAGACCCATTTCTCTCATTTTACGCATTCGCATGTGCACCGTACCTGGAGAAACAATTAATTTTTTGGCAACATCTGTATACGGGGTCTGGGCATTTTCTGCCAAAATATTTAAAATACTGAAATCTACATGATCAAGTTTATTCCTCATTTTTCATAATCATTTGAAATATTCATTGAATTATTACAAGGTTTTAATCCATTTTAACAAATTTAATTTATAATTAGTTAAATTTTAGTAATTATATGACAATAAAAAGGCTTAAAAATGAGGTTTTCTTTATAATTCTCTAATCAAATTGACAAATGCATAAAAAGAGGGTTTTAGAATAATTATGCCGTATCCGTAAATTTTCAACAGCGGACAAATCACTTCTTACATTATCGGTATAATTTTAAATAAAATCTAACTATTATTCAATAAAACAAGCGATACAACCTTTATTTACAAGCCGTTGTAAGCATAGGCTATTTCCATAATCCTTGAACATTCAATAATATTGTTTAGCACTAAACATGAACATTTACCATAGTAGCGAACATGTTTATATCGATAAATAAAATCGATGTTTGGTTACTTTATTTATAAGGAACAAACAACCCATTACCAACATTTCAAACTTGAACAAAGATGAAAACAACAGTAAACAGAAGAGATTGGCTTAAAAAAGGAGTTCTTTCAGCTGCAGGAGTTATGGCAGCACCTTATTTGACCTACGGGGCTTTTCCGTCACAACCTATTGCGTTAGATGCCAACGGTAATATTCCCTACACTCCTTTTTTTAAGGAGTATTTACCACAAGCACCAATGCAACCTTTAGCCTTGGCGGCTAAGCTAAATGCAAATGAAAACCCTTATGGACCATCACCAATGGCTGTTTCTGCCATGCAGGAGTACGCACCAAAAGGAAATCGTTATGCATGGAAAGAACTATATCAGTTAATGGATAAGATTGCAATTGAAGAAGGTGTTAAGCAAGAGAATATAATGATGGGACCTGGCTCATCTGATCTATTGGAAAAAACCGCCATGGTATTCTTTCAAAATGGAGGAAATATCGTTTCTGCGGACCCGGCGTATATGTCACTTATTAAAGTTGCAGAAGCAACGGGTGCCACTTGGAAACCAGTTCCACTTAAAAAAGATTGGTCACATGATTTGGCTGCAATGGAAGCAGCTGTAGATGATGACACCAAGTTGGTATATATATGTAATCCTAATAACCCAACAGGTAGTATGACAGACCATGATGAACTTATTGATTTTTGCTCTCGTGTTTCTGAAAAGACCCCCATTTTTGTTGATGAAGCCTATTTAGGATTCTTGGATGACGCCACCAAAAAAAGTATGGTATCATTGATCAATGAAGGTAAAGACGTAATCATAGCCCGTACATTTTCAAAAATACAAGGTATGGCAGGTTTGCGTGTTGGTTATATTGTAGCACAACCAGAAACGCTAGGAATTATTCAAAAAATTACACGTGGCGGCATGGGAATCTCCTTACCATCTGTTTACGCTGCTATGGCAAGTATGGATGATGTTGCCTTTAAAGATAAATCCAGAAAACTAAATAAAGAATGTAGAGACTATGTATATGAAAATCTTGACAGATTGGGGTTTGAATATGTGCCTTCTTCTACCAGCTTTATTATTTTCCCCATACAAATGGACGGTAAACCCTTCTTAGAGAAGATGACCGCCGAAGGTGTTGGTGTAAGAGCTTTTGAAATCTATGGTAAAAATTGGTGCCGAGTAAGTATGGGCACTATGGATGAAATGAAGTTGTTTACAACTGCACTTGAAAAAGTGCTCGTTTAAGTTTGAATTAGTCCGGGAGTTGGGCATATAAAGCATTGCCTTGACACAAAGCCAAAGTTCAACTCCTTTGGGCTATTTCTAATTTACTTTACAACATCAAATCCCAATGAAATTTTCAACAGCATGAATTTTGCACTACAAAAAACCCTAGAATTAATACTGATTATAGGACTTGGACTACTACTTCAAAAGAAAGTGGCAAAGCAAGATTTAAAAGGGATAAAAGTTCTGATTTTAAGCGTTGCACTACCTGCAACTATTTTTGTTGCACTATTAAAAATAGAACTTAAGGGAACCTTATTGGTGTTTCCCCTAGTTGCGTTAATTTTCAATCTTATAATGTTGGCAGCAACAAAATACTTCTTAGCTGCATCATTACACAAAGAAGAACAGAGCAAAAAGCGAACATTGATGATGTTGTTACCCTCAACAGCACCTGGCCTATCATGCTTTCCATTCATTGTAGCTTACTTAGGTGACGACACCTTAGCCTTAGCAGCACTTGCAGATATTGGAAACAAGATATTTGTACTTATCTTACTATACATGCTAGCCATGCACTGGTATCGTAAGAACTCCGTAATCAATAAACAGGAATCTTCTAAAAGTAAGCTTAAAGGACTATTTATTTCATTGATCAATGAACCTATTAACTTGGTTATCGTCATAGGATTGATCATGCTAGGCTTAGGACTTGATCTTTCATCACTGCCAACCTTTTTTCAAAATACCGCATTGAGCATTAAAGATTTAATGACTCCGTTAGTGCTCTTGTTCATAGGTATGGCGGTAAGAATTAATAAAGGCGAGTTTAAATTGATACTTGCTATGCTGTTACGCAGAATGGGCCTGGCATTTTTAATAAGCGGTGTTTTTGCCTATACAATACCTGCATTAACGCCTGCTATGATTCTACTTTTAGTAGTCTTTCCGCAAAGTGCCTGTAGCTTTTGGCCTTTTGCCCACATGAGTGCCATACAATCTATTGAAGAAAAAGACGAACAGCCAAAACCTACATTCGATGTCAATTTTGGGTTGAACATTTTGGCTTGTTCCCTACCCTTTTCAACACTATTAATAATTGGCATATTCTCATTTAGCGAATACTTCATTAACCCGCTTACACTTCTTGGTCTAGGCGCAATAATATTAGGGATCACATTTGCCCCCGATATTTTTAAATCTACCAGCTTTATGCTCGACAGAGAGCGTAAGAAGATGCCAAAATCAGTTAAACCAAAATCTAAGCTGACCATCGCAAAAAACGATTTTAAACATAAGTCCGAGAAAACAATGAACGAAGCTAAGGCCAGCTAAACTTTAGTATGTTTCTTTCATCCATTCATAAGGCTTTCTTTTGATCCAAAGTCCCCTAGTAAAATCAGGAAAATCCTGGGGTTCGCCATTATTGGCAATAGAAGCCTCTGATAATGGTGTAACAGCACTCCAAGCAGCTGCATCGTAAGCGTCTAAAGGTGGCGCTATGTTTTGTTTTGCAGATTCAACAAATGAGTTAAGTACAAAGAAATCCATACCGCCATGACCAGCATTTAAGGCATACGCTCCATACTTTTTCCAAAGTGGATGATCATATTGTTCCAACCAAGGTTTTGCATCATCCCATTGATGTGGTTCAGACTTTCCTTCCACATAAATACGACTTCCGTCAACCTCCCAGAGTCCGTTTGCACCTTGCACGCGAAAACCTAAAGAATACGGTCTTGGTAAATTACAGTCGTGTGTAATGATTATTGTTTCGCCATTTGTGGTATTAATGGTTGAGGTAATGACATCACCCTGCTTAAATTTAATTTTTGCATTTGGGTGTTCTGTTCCCCCCTGGCCAACAATATAATTGTGCAAGCCAATACCTTTTGTTGCATGTGAAGTCATAGATACAAATCTATTGCCCCTATTGACATCTGCCATTATAGCAACTGGTCCTAAACCATGTGTTGGGTACACATCCGCATTTCTCTTTACAGAATGCTCCGTACGCCATTTAGATTCAGAAATCCCCTTTTCTCCAAATTCAACACCTTTACCGTAGGCCGTTTTGCCATCATTGAACTTTACATGACGTAAATCATGCTGATATCCGCATCTATAATGTACCATTTCGCCAAATACATTTTGCTTTACCATATTCAGAACGGCCAATACATCTCGCCTATAATTTACGTTCTCAAGGATCATCATATGGGTACCGGTACGCTCATGCGTATTCACAAGATCCCAACATTCTTCTAAGGTATTGGACGCAGAAACTTCTACACCTGCGTACTTTCCCGCTTCCATGGCATCTACCGTCATTCGGGTATGCCATAACCAAGGTGTAGCTATGATTACGGCATCAACCTCTTGCAGAGTTAATAGGTTTTTATAATCATGCTCATTAGCCCCAAATACTCTAGGACTCTTACCATTTGCATCTGCAATATGCTTTTTAGCAATTGCTATCCTATTTTCGTCTATATCACAAATTGCGGTAACGTTAACGTCTTTTCTAAGTAATAAGTTTTGCAAATGGTTAGTTCCCCTTAAACCTACACCTATTAAACCTACATTTAGTTTATCCGTTACACTAAATTTTTTATGTGCAAAACCAGGTACTGTAACAATACCCATACTTGCTATTGATGTGTTTCTAATAAATTTTCTTCTCGTTGTCATTGTTGGCGGTTATTAAGAACACTGAATTTAAAAAAAGATACTGACTCATATTAACTAATCATCAATTTTAAAAGGGATACATCTAAAATTAGCCACAATTTCTATTAGCATTTCATATTTTTGGCATTTAAACACAAAAATCATGACATTACTTTTAATGGCTGCCGGTAGTGGTAGTAGATATGGAAAACTAAAACAATTTGATGATTTAGGTCCTAATGGTGAATTCTTAATGGAGTTTGCTATATATGATGCTATTCAGAATAACTTTGAACAGATAGTAGTTATTACCAAAAAAGAAAATGTTTCTTTTTTGGAGGAACATCTTTCAAAAAGAATTCCTAGCAATATTAAATTGAACGTTCTTGCTCAAGAACTTACAGATTTACCTGACGGAGTTACTTTTACAGGTGAACGTAAAAAACCTTGGGGTACCGCTCATGCAGTTTGGACGGCAAGAAATGTGATCAACGGACCGTTTGTAGTGATTAATGCAGATGATTTTTATGGTCAGTCTGCCTATAAAAAAGCTGCGGATTTCATGAAATCAGATGATAGTGCCTATGCACTTTTAGGTTATACCCTTAAAGACACTTTATCTGAGCATGGTTCTGTATCTAGAGGTGTTTGCGAAGTAAATGGCGATAACCTTGTATCTGTACAAGAGCGATTAAAACTGGTACAACAGGGAGATAAGATTATTGATGAAGATACTAATTTAGAATTTACAGGTGATGAACAGGCCAGTATGAACTTTTGGGTTTGTAGACCATCTATCTTTGATAAAATTGAATCTGAATTTAGAATTTTCTTAAAAGATGATGACCGTATCGCTAACAGCGAACTATACATTCCTTTAATGATACAAGAAATGTTACAGACCAACGAAATTGAGGTTAAATGTATACCTTCTGGTGGAGATTGGTTTGGTGTAACATATGCCAGTGACAAGGAAAAAGCAATGAACAGTTTAAAGGAAAAATCCGATTCAGGAAAGTACCCTGCGTCTATTTGGAAATAACCCTTTTCAACATATACCAGAACCCATTAATTTTTAATTTAATGGGTTTTTTTATGCTCTAAACCGACTTTAACTAAAAAGAGTCCGATCTTATCAGACCGGACTCTTTTACGAGAACACTATATGAAAATGAAAAAATTTTATTCGTTTTTAATTACATTGTAAATATATAGGTAAGGTTAATTATTAGAAACAAATTGATGTCAACCCCCTATATTTTGTTGTCAGATGGGCTATTTTTGTTGTGAACTGAATCTATAGCTATGAAAATTAGAATAAAAGGCGATTCTGTACGGTTTAGATTAACCCAATCTGAAGTGAAAACATTATCGGAAAGTGGAGAAATTTACGACAGTACAAATTTTGGAACTACAAAATTTAACTACGGTGTAGTATTAAAGAGCAATATTGAGCAATTACATATCAATTTTGAAAACAGTAGTATTATCCTTTCTATGCCAGAAGCTAATGGCAGACCCTGGTTTTCCAATGATATCATAACTTTTGACCATACCTTGAAAACAACCGATGGCAACAACCTGTACTTGCTATTGGAAAAAGATTTCACATGTTTGGACAATACTATAGAAGACCAATCTGACAATTACCCCAATCCTAAGTTGAATTAAAATATCCTATTTTAATCATTTGGACTACAGTTTTAATAGAAATGATTATAAACGATACTATTACATTTCTTAAGTTTATTGCATGAATGCAAAAAACGAACGTAACGTCTCTTTTAGAGGGTCTGAAGAATTTCTGGATATTGAAGTAAAAGAACCTGTAACACATGCTGCAGGTTATTTAGGCGTACGTGAAGCCCTCAAGCATACATTCAAAGAAATGGGCGTATTACGATCAATGCGCACCTTGCTGAGCATGAACCAAAAAGACGGTTTTGATTGCCCAAGTTGTGCTTGGCCCGATCCCGAACACCCATCAACAGTAGCTGAATACTGCGAAAATGGAGCCAAGGCCTTAGGTGATGAAGCTACTACCCAACATATTGGTGCAGATTTTTTCAAAAAAAACTCTGTAGAAGAACTTTCTCAACTTACCGATTACGAACTCAACAAGTTTGGGCGCTTAATTGAGCCTATGGTATTAAGACCCGGCAACGTTCATTATGAGCCAATTTCTTGGCAGGCCGCATTTGATCTGATCGCAGCTGAATTAAAAAAGTTGGACAATCCGGACGAGGCTATTTTTTACACTTCTGGTAGATCAAGTAATGAAGCTGCCTTTTTATATGGCATGTTTGCACGTGCATTAGGCACCAACAACCTTCCGGATTGTTCTAACATGTGCCATGAGAGCAGCGGCGTTGCCTTGGGTGAAACCTTGGGCATAGGCAAGGGATCAACCACTTTAGAGGATTTATACGAAGCAGAGGTCATATTGATAGCCGGGCAGAACCCAGGTACCAATCACCCTAGAATGTTATCCGCATTAGAAAAATGCAAGCAGAACGGTGGTAAGGTCATTAGTATAAATCCGTTAGAAGAATCAGGATTAGTGAATTTTAAAAATCCGCAACATCTAGGCGGATGGATCGGCGGTGGTGAGGACATGGCAGATATTCATTTGGCGGTCAACATTAACCAAGATATACCCCTGGTAAAATTAATTTTAAAGAAATTAGTTGCATTAGAAGAAAAAGGAAATACAGTTTTTGACCACGCATTCATTGAAAAATATACAGATGGTTATGAGTCTTTGATCTCTGATTTAAGAAGCTACAATGCAGAAGACCTATTGGCGCAAACTGGCGTATCCGAGGAAAAAATAAACGACACGGTTGCACTATTGGCGAATAAATCTAAAATTATAGTGTGCTGGGCCATGGGTCTTACCCAACATAAGAATGGCGTAGAAAATATTAGAGAGTTCATAAATCTTCTATTGTTGAAAGGAGCTATTGGAAAACCAAATGCAGGTACATGTCCGGTTCGTGGCCACAGTAATGTTCAAGGAGATCGCAGCGTTGGTATTCAGCATTTTGTAGATAGTGCCATGAACGCACGTATTAAAGAACATTTAGGGTTTACCCCACCTGAGCATGAAGGTGTAGATGTTGTAGGCTCCTTAAAAGCGATGTATGAAGGTAATGCCAAAGTATTCATGTGCTTGGGCGGTAATTTTTTAATGGCGGCATCTGATACAGAATATACCGCAAAGGGAATTCAAAATTGCGATTTAACGGTACAGATCAGTACCAAATTAAACCGTACACATTTAATCACCGGTAAAACAGCCTTGATCTTACCGACTATTGGAAGGTCTGAAAAAGATTTGAAAAATGGCAAGCCCCGTCATTTTACGGTTGAAAATAGTATGGGCAGGGTAAAAAGATCCAAGGGAATATTAAAACCTGCCTCGGAGACCATCATGAGCGAACCAGAGATTATTGCCAATTTAGGGCATACCTTGTTCGGCGAAGAACATCCTATGAACTGGAAATCTTTAGGTGAAGATTATGAATTGATCAGAAAGCGAATTGACCAAGTTGCAAAGGGGTTCAATGATACCGAAGAACGTTCAAAAGGCGCAGGATATTACTTACCAAATAATGTACGTGAATTGGATTTTAGCATGTTGCCTAACGGTAAAGCACAATTTACAATTAACAAACTACCAGAACACACCTTGGCAAAAGATGAATACATGTTGATGACCATACGTTCTCACGATCAGTTCAACACCACTATTTACGGATTAAATGACCGTTACAGAGGTGTTTACAATGCAAGAAGAGTGGTTTTTATGAATATAGACGATATGAAGGCCATTGGTGTAAACAAACTTGACATTGTTAATATTACCAGTACATATGACGGTATTGTAAGAACAGCCCATAATTTTAAGATCGTTCCATATAATATTCCATCGGGAAATCTGGCTTCTTATTTTCCGGAGACCAATGTTTTAGTACCCTACAATCATTTTGCCGACAAAAGTAAAACACCAATAAGCAAATCTGTAAAGGTTAGACTAGTAAAGAAATAGTTAATAAATACATTTCTGAAATTCAATTACTTAACAATCTCGTAACCGAATAATAAGTTAACAGTAACCTTTCTATAATCATAAATTTTGAAACTTTACGGTCATAAGTTTCAGCATATGAAATCTACTGATTTGGCCGCCTTATGTATTGCCATTCTTGCATTTAATGTCAAGTTTGAGGTGGTTCTATCTCTTTCTAATTTTCTAAAATTCCCAAGAAAGGAATCCCTCATTCACTTATGAAAAAAAGACCGGTTGATATTGTGGTCATTTCCGATGTTCATTTAGGAACATATGGCTGCCACGCCAAAGAGCTTTTAAAATATTTAAAGTCCATTAAGCCAAAAGAGGTAATCCTCAATGGCGATATTGTAGATATTTGGCAATTTAGCAAACGCTATTGGCCCAAGTCTCATATGAAAGTCATTAAACTTTTATTGGAGTGGGTAGCCAAAGGAATCCCGGTACATTATATAACAGGTAACCACGATGAACTTTTGCGGAAATTTTCGGGCAACAGTATGGGCTCATTAAATATTGTCAATAAAATGGTGATTCCGCTTGAAGATAAAAAAGCTTGGATTTTTCATGGTGACGTGTTCGATGTTACTATGCAGCATTCAAAATGGGTAGCCAAACTTGGTGCAAAAGGATATGACTTTTTAATTCTATTAAATAGAGCCATTAATTTTATAAGCAAAAAAATGGGCAAGGGTCCAATTTCAATGTCCAAGAAAATTAAGAACGGTGTAAAGTCTGCCGTTAAGTTCATAAACGACTTTGAACAGATTGCCGCAGATATTGCCATAGAAAATGGTTATGACTATGTTATTTGCGGTCACATTCACCAACCGGAAATTCGCAATATAAAAACAGATAAAGGAGAAGTCGTCTATTTAAATTCTGGAGATTGGATAGAAAATTTGACCGCACTTGAGTATCATAATGGTCATTGGAAACTATACTCTTATCTTGAAGATCAATTAACCATTGACCATAAAGAGGAAGAAACCTATGTATTGGAAAAAGCTGAACTGTTTCAAAGCTTGCTTGAAGAGTTTAGAATAAGTGGAATGACGCAACAGAGTAAATGAGAATACTATACGCAATTCAAGGTACCGGCAACGGACACTTGAGCAGGGCTAGAGATGTTATACCCGCATTATTAAAGCATCATATTTCATTGGATATTTTAGTAAGCGGCATACAAGCTGACATTAAACTGCCCTACCCCATTAAGTATCAATTAAAAGGATTAAGTTTTATTTTCGGCAAAAAAGGAGGTGTAGATGTTTGGAAAACCTATTACAAGGCAAACTCTATGCGTTTGCAAAAAGAGATAAAAAGTATACCGGTTGAAGATTACGACCTCATTATTAATGATTTTGAACCGGTTACGGCGTGGGCGTGCAAGTTAAAAAATATACCTTGCTATAGTTTTAGCCACCAAGCGGCAGTACTCTCTAAATTAGCTCCAAAGCCTAAAAAAACGGACAGAATGGGCAAATGGATTCTTAATAATTATGCACCCACCAGCCATCAATTCGGACTTCATTTCAAACCTTATGAACCTAATATCTATACACCTATAATCAGAAACGATATACGATCGGCATCAATTTCCAAAGGCGAGCATTATACCGTATATCTACCATCTTACAGTGATGAGAAATTGTTGAAGTTTTTAAGTAAGATGAAAAGGGTAAAATGGGAAGTATTTTCAAAGCACAATACCTATGAATATTTTAAAAAGAACATTCATATAAAGCCAATAACCAATGAGGCATTTGTAAAAAGCATGGCAAGTAGTAGAGGTATACTATGCGGTGCAGGTTTTGAAACACCCGCAGAAAGCCTATACATGCAAAAAAAGCTAATGGTAGTGCCTATGAAAGGGCAATATGAGCAGCAATGTAATGCAGCTGCCTTGGCAGATATGGGTGTACCGGTAATAAAATCGCTTAAAACAAAACACTTACCCAAGTTGCAACATTGGTTAGATACCGAAACCATTGTGCCGGTAGACTACCCAGATATTACCGACCAAATTGTGACCCAACTATTAGAGAAATCTCTAAAAACACATTAAAAAGCCACTACTCTATTGAGAGAACAAGAAGAATTCTTTTTAAATGCCCATGATTTTGGCAAAAATTTCACTTGGGGAGTTTCCACCGCAGCATACCAAATTGAGGGCGCGTACGACACCCATGGAAAGGGACCCTCTATTTGGAATACATTTACCACCAAACCAAATACGGTTTTAAATGGTGACAATGCCAATGTATCTTGCGATTTCTATCATAAATACAAGGAAGATATCCTATTGATGAAGTCCATGAATATTGACAACTATCGTTTCTCTATTTCTTGGACAAGAATTTTACCTAATGGTATTGGCTCTGTAAACGAACCAGGTATTCAATTTTATAATAATGTCATTGACTTTTGTCTAGAACAAGGTATTACCCCATGGGTAACCCTATACCATTGGGATCTTCCACAGGTGTTAGAGGATAAAGGCGGATGGACGAATAGAAACATTATACAATGGTTTTCAGAATTTACCAGCCTTTGCGCAACTTCTTTTGGAGATAGGGTTAAACATTGGATGGTTTTGAACGAACCCATGGTATTTACGGGTGCCGGTTACTTTCTAGGCGTACATGCACCTGGAAAAAAAAGATTGAAAAATTTTCTTCCCGCCGTGCACCATGCTGTTTTGTGCCAAGCGGAAGGTGGCAGATTACTTCGTAAACTAGTACCCAATGCCCAAATAGGCACCACGTTTTCATGTTCGCAAATTTCACCCTACAGACAAAATAACAGAGACAAGAAAACAGCTGTTCTGGTTGATGCCTTATTGAATCGGTTATTTATTGAACCAGCATTGGGTTTAGGTTATCCAACCAAAGAAGCTCCGGTTTTAAAAAAACTACAACCTTACATTCAACCTTCTGATATGGAAGATTGCCTGTTTGATTTCGATTTTATCGGAATTCAAAATTACACTCGAGAAAAAGTAAGATATAGTCTTTTGGTACCGTACATTAGAGCTAAAATTGTAAAGGCAAGTAAGAGAAATGTACCTACAACATTGATGGATTGGGAGGTATATCCGCCTAGTATTTACAACATGATCAAGAAATACAGTTCATACCCGCAAATTAAAAAAATCATCATCACCGAGAACGGTGCTGCTTTTAAAGATTCCATTAACGGAGAAATTATAAATGATATCGCTAGGGTAAATTATTTGCAGCGTTATTTAAACCAAGTGCTTAAAGCCAAAAAAGAAGGGTTGAATATCCACGGATATTTCGTGTGGACCTTTACGGATAATTTTGAATGGGCAGAAGGGTATTACCCTAGGTTTGGCTTGGTACATATTAATTTTAAAACCTTAAAAAGGACTATTAAAGCCTCTGGTAAATGGTTTGCCGATTTTTTATCGCGAAAAAATTAGCATTAAAAAAGCCGATGTCTCCATCGGCCATAGCTTATATCTAAAAAAAACATGCACACATCTTACACGCGCAAATCAAAGATAGATGGTGTTCAACAGTTAAATGTTATGCCCATTAAAGCAAACCGTTAAATTATTGAAAAGCAGGCATTCCAGTAATATCCGCCCCTGTAATCAGTAAATGAATATCATGAGTACCCTCATAGGTAATTACACTTTCCAAATTCATCATATGCCTCATTATACTATATTCACCGGTAATACCCATACCACCTAGAACTTGTCTCGCCTCTCGTGCTATATTAATGGCCATTTCTACATTATTCCTCTTGGCCATAGATATTTGGGCAGAGGTTGCCTTCCCTTGATTCTTTAATTGACCTAGTCTAAAGGCCAATAACTGGGCTTTGGTGATCTCCGTAATCATTTCTGCCAATTTCTTCTGCTGTAATTGAGTTGCCGCAATAGGTTTACCAAATTGAATACGTTCTTTGGCATATCTTAATGCAGTATCATAACAATCCATAGCAGCACCTATAGCACCCCAAGAAATACCAAATCTGGCAGAATCCAAACATCCTAATGGCGCGCCTAGACCAGATTTATTAGGTAATAGGTTTTCTTTAGGGACCTTTACATTATCAAATATCAATTCACCGGTAGCCGAAGCTCTTAATGACCATTTGTTATGGGTTTCCGGTGTTGTAAATCCTTCCATTCCACGCTCCACGATCAAACCATGAATACGTCCTTCCTCGTTCTTTGCCCATACTACCGCAATATCACAAAATGGAGCATTGGAAATCCAAAGTTTGGCTCCGTTCAAAAGATAATGATCGCCCATATCCTTATACTTGGTTTCCATACCACTAGGATTGGAACCATGGTTTGGTTCTGTCAACCCAAAAGAGCCCATCCATTCGCCAGTAGCCAACTTAGGTAGGTATTTTTTACGTTGGTCTTCGGTTCCATACGTATAAATAGGATACATTACCAAAGAGGACTGTACCGATGCCGTAGAACGAACACCACTATCTCCCCTTTCAATTTCTTGCATAATAAGTCCATAACTAATTTGATCTAATCCCGCACCGCCGTACTCCTCAGGAATATAAGGTCCGAATGCACCAATTTCAGCCAAGCCATTTATTATCTGCTTAGGAAATTCAGCTTTTTGGGCATACTCTTCAATAATTGGGGATACGTCTCTTTTTACCCATTGACGTGCGGCATCACGTACTAACAAATGCTCTTCAGATAATAAATCATCTAAGTGATAGTAGTCTGGGGCTTCAAATAAATCTGGTCTCATAACTATGCTTTTATCAAAGATAAATAAAGAAATATAACAATATGTAACACTAAAGTTACATTTTTAAATAGAACTCCTTAGTTAAAGCTATATAATCATCAGTATAAGAGTGCCTTTCAGTTTCAATGACCAATTCTGATGATTCTAATGGTGTTTTATTTTTTGAGAATGCCAATAATACCCGCTTCACCTCTACAGTAGAATTACCCTTTACATAAGTGCTTTTGATAAGATAAAGACCTTTTTCCTCTGCCATGGCGACAAACTCATCTTTCTCTTTATAGGGAATTACCGTTGTAAACAATCCATTTTCCGCCAACAAAACAGCAGCCGAGGCAATGAGCTCATTAAAAGGTAAAAAACCGTTCTGGCGTGCTTGATCCCGCTGTAAGTTGCCAGAACTAACATTTTCCGAATAAAAAGGAGGATTACACGTTATCAACTCATACTGGTCTTCGATTTCATCAACAAATTCATCTAAGCCGGCGTGGTAACAGTACAACCGATCTCCCCATGGGGAGCCTTCAAAATTCTCAACACATTGTTCATAAGCATCAGCATCTATCTCAATGGCATCTACCACATCCGCATTGCTTCTCTGGGCCAGCATTAAAGCGATGATTCCTGTACCGGTGCCAATATCTAAAATAGATTCCAATGATGTGTCCACTGGCGTCCATGCACCTAACAACACACCATCTGTACCAATTTTCATGGCACAACGATCTTGTT
This sequence comes from Maribacter sp. 1_2014MBL_MicDiv, assembly GCF_001865655.1. NCBI lineage: Bacteria > Pseudomonadati > Bacteroidota > Flavobacteriia > Flavobacteriales > Flavobacteriaceae > Maribacter > Maribacter sp. 1_2014MBL_MicDiv. Next base: position 2,524,428 of record NZ_CP011318.1, on the reverse strand, counting down.
CAATACTAAATTGTTTAAATTTAAATAGTTGGCTCAAGGCAATTTAATTCTATAGTGAATAAGAAATTTTAATCTGTAAGGTTGTTAAGTATTCTGCTTTTGGCATCTGCTAAATAGCTTCTACCTATGGTGTACCTAATACCGCCAATTTCAACGCTATTGCCCTCAACCACACTTACCTTATCAACAGCTATAGTATAGGAACGGTGTATTCTTATGAAATTATCACCTGGTAACTCATCTGTAAAACTGCTTAAGGTTCTGTGAATTATATATTTTGCCGTTGGTGTTATGATCCTAATGTAATCTTTTAGGCTCTCTATCACCATAATCTCGTCCAAATAAATCTTTTGTAACTTCTTTTTGTCAACCTTAACAAAGATGGAAGGCTTCTCTTCTTTTTCAGCACTACCGTTACTACCTATTTTCTTAAGACCTATAATACGATCTATGGATTTAAAAAATCGAGGTAATGAAATGGGTTTCACCAAATAGTCAATGGCTTCTAGCTCAAAGCTCCTTAATGCATGTTCTTCATGAGCGGTGGTCATGATTACGAACGGTTTTTTGTGCAAGGTGCTTAAAAACTCCAATCCGTCCAAATAGGGCATATTGATATCCAAGAACATGATATCTACCTCATTGTCCCTCAAAAAGGTCGATGCATCCAAGGCATTGGAAAAAGTACCCTCTAGCTGTAATTCTTTTACCCTAAGTATATAGTTCTTAATCACATTTACTGCCAACGGCTCATCATCTACTACTATTACTTTTAAAATCATATTACCTTAAGCTTTAAAAACACATTGAACATTTTATCCTCTTCAAAAATCTTTAAATCGTACTCACTCTTAGCGTAGCCCAGCTCTAACCTCTTTTTCACATTAGAAAGACCAATACCTCCTCGTTTTACCGGGTATACATATTCTTTCTTTACTACTGGTATGGAATTGGATACTTTAAAATCCATAAAACTATCGTCAACATTTACATCGATCTTAATCTTCATATCACCAATATTCTTACTTGCCCCATGCTTAAAGCAATTTTCAATAAGTGGTATCAATAACATAGGTGGTATTTTACAGTTATCAAGATTCCCCGAGATATTCATATCAATCTTCAAAGAATCATCGAACCTTATACGTTCCAAATCTATGTAATTTCTTATACAATTAATTTCACTGGTTAGATCCTGTCGTTGCTTTTTGGTTGCGTACAATAAGTAACGCATTAGCTCTGAAAGTTTTAAAACCACCTCTGGAGCTTGGTCAGATTTCTCCAAGGTCAATGAATATATATTGTTCAAAGTATTGAAGAAAAAATGAGGTGATACCTGCGACCTCAAAAATCTAAGTTCGGTCTTTAGCTGTCGTTTTTCAAGATCATGTAGTTTGCTACTTTCCCTTAACCAATCTATGGTCAATTTAATTGCTGTAAAAAACGATATCACATAAACCTCACCAATCATAGTCTGCACGGCATACCCAATTGTCAATGAGTTGATAACATCCTGTGCTTCGGGCATAACATCTGTACTTACCAGGTAATACGTTAGATTATACTTCACCAAGAGCATTATGAACAATGACAGCAGTATATATACCGTATACTCAAAGTATCTTTTGGTATATATAAATTTTGGCATTAGGTAATAGGCATTTAAATACGCCAAAAACATATGAATGGGAAAACCTATTAGGTTGGTACGTAAAGAAAGTAAAAAGTCGTCATGTATAAAGGTCCACCTAAACGTATTAAAGATAAAATAGACAGACCAAAATAAAATATGGTGCCAAGGTTTAATTTCACTTGTACCAAAAAACTTGGGCCTTCTCAAAAACTTCATTAATCTAATGTCCATAGGCTACTAAAACCAATTTATTTTCTCCGTTTTTTTGACGTTGAGCAACAATCTACGGTTGTTAAGCTAAAAACATTCAGTTTACGAAGAATTTTAAAAATATTCAATTATAATCTCAGAATAGCCTCCTTAGCTTAATTATTTCTAAATGTAGTTAAAAACGGCCTAAGCAAAAGTGTAATTTGTAAAATTGAAAAGCAACTTCATCGCTTAGTTTGTGCATTCAAAAACTTTAGAAAAGCTTAGTATAATACAGAAGTAGCAGATTATTCACTACTTACAATTTTCTATTCTTAGGATTATAAGATCATCAACAAGTACAGGACAGACTATTAGGCTATGGAAATAATCAATAAAAAATCTTTAAAAACTAAAAAAGCCATAGCATTATTATTGTTTCTACTATACCTAGGAGCAATTTCCCTAATGGCCCAAGAAACACCACGCTCATATATTGCAGAAAATACACTTGAAAACATATCCATAGATGGCAAAATGACTGAGAGTGCATGGCAAACAACCAGTTGGTCTAGCGATTTCATTGATATTGAAGGCATAAAGAAACCCACGTATAACACAAAATTTAAAATGCTATGGGACCAACAATACATTTATTTTTTTGCAAAAATTGAAGAACCACATATTTGGGCCACATTAAAGCAAAAGGATACCATAATATTTTACAATAACGATTTTGAAATATTCCTGGACCCAGATGGCGATACGCACAACTATTACGAATTTGAAATAAATGCCCTAAATACCATATGGGACCTCTACTTATCAAAACCATACAGAAATAATGCGCACGTTACCGATGCTTGGGATTTTAAAGGCATTAAAACCGCCATACATTGCAACGGCACATTGAACAACTCAACGGACATAGACCAAGGTTGGACTGTTGAAGTAGCCATACCATGGTCTTTTACTACAGCCCCAGGTGGAACAACTAAAGTACCGGAAAATGAATATTGGAGAATAAATTTTTCTAGAGTAAACTGGGATTTTGATCTTAATAATGGTACGTATTCTAGAAAAAAAGATAGCAATGGTAATTTTTTACCAGAATACAATTGGGTATGGTCACCACAGGGAGTCATTAATATGCACGAGCCAGAACATTGGGGATATGTCTATTTCAATAAAGGTACCAAAACCACTAAATTTAATATACCTGATGATGAACATATAAAATGGTATTTATACAAACTATATAGAAATGTAAAGACCAAAAACGACCAAGAATGGTTGTCCATACATGGGGAACTGCAAAAAAAGCCGATTTTAATACAGGGCAAACCGGTTGTTGCTGTTTTAGAAAAGAACAACTTTGGCTTTAACATATGGGCAAAAAGCCCATTCACGAACAACAGACTAATTATACATACCGACGGAAAATTTACAACTGACTATGACCAAACCAACTAAGTTTTTACAGGCATTACTTCTTGCACTTATTACTCTTTTCATCTCATGCGGAACAAATGAACAAAAAGAAGAGAAAATAGCCACTACAGATACTTCATCTAACACTGAGACATTTAAATTATGGACATGGATTACTGCTGACAAAGCACGGACAGATGAATCTTTTGATGAAGAGTTTAAAAAGTACGGAGACAATGGTATTAATGCAATACTTATAAATACCTACGGAGATCCAGAATTACTGACTAGGTTGGTACCAATAGCCAAAAAATACAATTTAGAAGTCCATGCTTGGATGTTCACTATGAACCGCCCTGGCGATAAAGTTGCAGAACAGCATCCGGAATGGTATGCTGTAAGTAGAGATGGCAAGTCTTGCTTTGATGAACCACCCTATGTAGGATATTACAAATGGCTTTGCCCCACAAGAAAAGAATCTCGCGAACACATACTAAGTTTAATTGAAGGATTGTCAAAAGTAGAGGGTGTAGCAAGTTTCCATTTAGATTATATTAGATACTCGGACATTTTTTTACCTATAGGTCTTCTTCCTAAATACAATTTAAAACAAGAAACGGAATTGCCCAGATATGACTTTTGCTATTGCGATGTCTGTACTTCGGAATTTGAAAAAGAACATCATAAAAACCCAAATGATTTTAGCAACCCAGCGATAGATATGGAGTGGAAAAACTTCCGTTTAAACAAAGTAAAAGCCATTGTAGACGAAGCATACAAGATTACGCATGCAAATGGCAAAATACTTACCGCAGCGGTATTTCCTTATCCAGAAATGGCAGACCACATGGTTCGTCAACGTTGGGATAAATGGAATATAGATGCAGTTCTACCCATGATCTACAATGTCTTTTATAATGAAGAAATAGATTGGATCGGGTATGCAACCCAGCAAGGTGTTAATGATTTAAAAGGGAAAAACACTGAGTTACATACTGGCATATATGTGCCGGGCATGACACCAGAACAATTGCAGGAAGCTATACATCAATCTATTAGCAACGGTGCAAAAGGAGTATCTTTCTTTGACGGACCTGCCATAACTGAAGAACAATGGCAAGTAATTAGAGCATCACAAAACCCTCAATAATTGTTTCATTCCTAAAAATTTCCTTTTTATTAACATGCTGTTAAGCTTTTCATAATTGTTATTTGTCGAAATTTTTGATAATTAACTGGAATATGGCTCACCTTATGACAGTATTTTATACAAACTAACTTAACTCAAATATTTATGAATAAAAAAATCTCAAGTTTTTTGACCATTGCTGTGCTGCTGTTTTTTCAAGCAGTAATAGGTCAAGACAAGACCGTATCTGGTGTAGTCACAGATGACACCGGTTCACCTTTGCCAGGTGTTAACGTCGTTGAAAAAGGCACAACAAATGGAACTTCTACTGATTTTGATGGTAATTACTCCATCAACGTTGATGCAAATGCTACATTGGTTTTCTCTTCTTTAGGATACAAAACCAAAGAAGTAGGAGTGGATGGTAGATCTACAGTAAACACTTCAATAGCGGAAGATGCCAGTGAATTGGACGAAGTAGTTGTTACAGCACTTGGTATACGTAAAGAAACCAAAGCGTTAGGATACTCCTTAACTGAAGTAGATGCAGAGGAAATTGCAACCATTAAAACTCCAAATGCAATTAATTCTTTACAAGGTAAAATTGCAGGTGTAAACATCTCTCAAAATGCTACTGGTGCCGCCGGTTCTAGTAGAGTAGTCATTAGAGGTGCAAGTTCATTATCCGGTAACAACCAACCACTTTATGTAGTGGATGGTATTCCAATCGGAAATGGTAATAACGGTTCTGCCAGTTTATGGGGTGGATCAGATGGTGGGGACGGTATCTCTAGTTTAAATCCAGATGATATTGAATCTATCTCCGTACTAAAAGGTGGTGCGGCTTCTGCGCTGTACGGTTCTCGTGCTGCGGGTGGTGTTATCATCGTTACCACAAAATCCGGTAAGGGCCAGGAAGGTTTTGGCATAGAAGTAGGTAGTTCAGTAACCTTTGACAAGGTAGACACTTCATTACAAGATTTTCAAACAGAATATGGACAAGGAGTTAGAGGTGTAAGACCATCTTCACAAAGCGCCGCATTAGAAGCAGGTAGTTCTTCATGGGGAGAAGCTTATGATGGTGTAAACTCTCCTCAGTTCGATGGTGTATCAAGACCTTACTCCTATTTAGGTAACAATGTTGACAAATTTTATAGAACAGGGTCTACTTTCATTAACACGGTTGCTATAACCAGTGCTAAAGAAAATTTGACCTATAGACTTTCTGCATCTAATTTGGATAATGCGGATGTATTACCAAATGCAGGATTGAACAGAAAATCTTTTTCTTTCAACTCCAGTGCTATTTTAGGAGATAAGATAACTAGTAGCGTAAATGCCAAATATATTATAGAAAAGGTACAAAACAGACCTAGACTTTCAGATTCCCCTGGTAATGCCAACTTTTCAGTGGCTTTACTTCCAGGCAATATAGATGTAACTACGTTACAGCCATCTACCAATCCTGATGGTTCTGAAAGACAATTCTCAAACAATACATTTTCTACCAACCCGTATTTTGCCGCTTATAATTTTAATAATGAAGATGTTAGAAATAGAATAATTGCATCAACATCTCTTCGTTATGATATATTGGATTGGCTATCGCTAACCGGTAGAATTGGTATTGATAATGACATTATCAGAAGAACTTCCGTTGAACCTTTCGGTACGGCTTATAAACCATTGGGAGGCATTAACGAGGAAGAAAGAAGATACAATCAAGTGGATGCCGATTTAATTTTAGCGGCAGAAAAAGATATTACAGATAAGTTTGCCATTTCTGCATTAGTAGGTGCAAACAACAACCACGTTAAATCTGAAAATTTATTTCTAGGTGGTAACGACTTCATTGTTCCAGGCTTAGAAGACATAGGCAACACAGTTAGCCAATCTCGTAGTAGAGAATATTCGGAAAGAAAAATTGGTTCTGTGTACGGTTCGTTGGAATTATCTTATGACCGTTGGGCATATGTAACGTTTACAGGTAGAAATGACTGGTTCTCTACGTTATCATTCCCGGGTAAGACTACACCAAATGATGATTTCTACCCTTCGGTTAATGGTAGTTTAATATTATCGGATGCTTTTAATATGCCTTCTTTCGTTAGCTTCTTAAAATTAAGAGGTGGTTATTCAGAAGTTGCAGGTGGTGCTCAAAACCCATATTCCTTGGCTTTGAACTATGAGATTTTCGGAATTCCGATCAATGGCCAGCCATTAGGTAGAGTTTCCGGTAATACGGTTCCAAATGCTAATTTGGTTGCTTTTAGTAAAAGTGAAACGGAAATTGGTTTAGATATGAGGTTCTTTAATAACCGACTATCTTTTGATGTTGCTTACTATAGCAATGAAACCACAAATGATATTGTAGATGTATCAACATCTGTATATTCTGGTTATACCGGTGCTAGCGCAAATCTAGGTAAAGTAACCAACGAGGGTGTTGAATTTTTAATCAGTGGTACGCCGATCAGAACTAATGACTTCTCTTGGAATATGACCGTAAACGGTGCTTATAATGAAGGACTCGTAGTTGCTACAGATGATGTTGACTCTGACGTTAACTTAGATGAACCAAGAACACAGAACGTAAGAATTACCCACATTGTTGGTGAAACTTATGGTTCTATAGTTGGTGTTTCTTATGAGCGTGATGATAATGGTACTATAGTTTATGAAATAGGTGATGATGGTGTACCTAGAGCTGTTGAAGGTGAGCGTAAAATATTAGGTGAAGGCGTACCTCCATTGACATTAGGTTTTTCAAATTCATTTACTTACAAGAACTTTAACCTGAACTTCTTGATCGACGGAAAATTTGGCGGACAGATCTTTTCTGGTACCAACACTATACTTTATAGTAATGGACTTCACAAAAACACTTTAGAAGGTAGAGAAAATGGTTTAACCGTATCTGGTGTTGACCAAACTGGAGCTGCATTTACAACTACGGTTGCACCAGAAAATCTAGCTGACTATTATGGCGAAATTGCAGATATCGCAGAAGAATTCGTTGAAGACTCTGATTATATAAAATTCAGACAATTAAGCCTAGGTTATTCATTACCAAAGAAAGCCTTGGACAATGTATTTTTAACCAATGTTAATGTATCACTAATCGCTTCTAACTTATTCTACATAAAAAGAAGTGTAGATAATATTGACCCGGAAAGTGCATACACCGTTGGTAACTCACAGGGTCTGGAATATTTTGGAGTTCCTTCTTCTAGAAGTTACGGTCTAACTATCAATGTAAAGTTTTAAAAGAGAACTATGAAAAAATCAATATATATACTAATGTTTGCACTACTTTCTGTAGGTGCATGTGATGATGGTTTTGAAGATTTAAATGTAAATCCAACAAAACCTACCCAAGTTGCTGCGGGTAATAAGCTAACTGCAGTGATGAAATTTATATCTAGTGAAAGATATGACAACTGGAGAGCGGCGATGATCTATCAATCTACCATGATGCAACATGTAGCTACAACTGCCGGTTACTGGAGTGGTGATAAATATACGTGGAACAAAGGTTATGCTTCATCCTTATTGGATCGCTATTATGAGAATGCCATTAAATCAATTGAGGATTTGACCTTTCAATTAGAAGAGGAAGAAGCTCCTGAAGAAATGAAGGCAATTGTAAAAATACTACGTGTCTTTGCTTATTCTAGACTTACCGATCTATATGGTGATGTGCCGTATAGCGAGGCAGGTAAAGCAGTTATAGAAGGTATTTTTCTTCCTAAATATGATGCGCAAAGCGAAATATACCCAGATTTGTTAAATGAACTGGAAGAGGCTTCTGCTGCATTAGGCTCTGGTATTTCTGAATTTGGTTCTGCAGATGTTATCTATAATGGTGATCAAGCAAAATGGAAAAAGTTAGCTAATTCCTTGATGTTACGTTTAGGTCTTAGGTTAATTAAAGTAGACCCTACCGCTTCACAAGCTTGGGTTACAAAAGCTATTGACGGAGGTGTAATGACATCTAATGATGACATTTTTTACCTACAACATGATGCGGACAATAAAAATGGTATTGGCGAAGTGTTTACGGCTGATGGAAATCCAAGAATGAGCGATACGTTCATCAATTTATTAAAAGATGCAAATGACCCGAGATTAACGGTATTGGCATCATTACCTGCACAGAAAATAATTTTCAAAGAAGACCCTGATAATCCCGGTCTGTTCATAGAGGATTTTAGAGAAGATAGAACAGTGGAGGAAAGACTAGATCCAGACGCACAAAGAGGTCTGTCCAATGGTAAGGATCTTCCTATGCTACAAGAGCAAGATGTTGACCTTGATAATCTTTTCAGCAATTTAAACGACTACTCTGAGCCTAATCGTCTTTTAATTACCTCAGAAACTGCCCCTATGATTTTTCAAACTTATGCAGAAGTAGAGTTTATGCTTGCAGAAGCAAATGTAAGATGGGGTCTAGCAGGTGATGCAGAAACACATTATAACAATGGAGTTACCGCTGCTATGAAACAATTATCACTTTATGGTGATGCCGGTATTATTGCAGATGCCGACATTGCAGATTATCTTGCTGCCAATCCTTATGATTCGGCTAATGCACTAGAGCAGATCAATACACAATATTGGGCTGCCACTTTCTTAAATGAATATGAATCTTTCTCTAATTGGAGAAGAACAGGTTTCCCGGCACTTACACCGGTAAACTACCCTGGCAATGTTACCAACGGTACTATACCAAGAAGATTAACGTATTCTGAAAGTGAACAAAGTAACAACCCTGATAATTATGCCGCTGTAATAGCCGCTCAAGGTCCAGATGTTCTTACCACTAGAGTGTGGTGGGATGTTGAATAATAACAATTAAGTTTGGTTTTTGAGTGAAACCTCTCATAATAGTTTTGAGTTAATTTTTTATTGAGTTTGAAAAGGAGGGGAAACTCTCCTTTTTTTGTATAAAATAGTATCTTGTAATCATGAAAATTAGGCATTTATTATACTTCTGCTCCTTACTCGTTTTATGTTGTGAAAATGCTCCTGAAGAGACCAAGGCAACACCAAACTTATTTACACTTCTCAGTTCCAATGACACAGGAATTGACTTTAATAATATTATTAAAGATGATAAGGATAAAAACATATTTGCCTACGCCAATTTTTATGGCGGGGCAGGTGTTGGTGTGGGCGACTTTAATAATGATGGACTGCAGGACATCTTTTTTGCAGGGAATATGGTGCCTGATAAATTATATCTGAACAAAGGAAATTTGGTTTTTGAAGATGTTACCATAAAAGCTGGCATCAAAAATTTTGATGGTTGGTCTACCGGGGTCACCATTGCAGATATTAATAATGACGGACACCTAGATATTTATGTTAGCAGAGAACTGTATGATGAAAACCCGGAGTGGCGCAGAAATTTGGTATACATTAACAATGGAGATGGCACTTTTACAGAAAAAGCTGAAGAGTTGTCCATTGCAAATACAGAAAGAACAAGACACGCAACATTCATAGATTTTGATAAAGATGGACTATTAGATCTTTTTCTATTGACCCAACCACCAAATCCGGGAAGTCTTTCTCAATATCACAATGCGGACAATTTACTCATACCAGAATATGCACTTAAACTTTATAAAAACAATGGTACTACGTTCAAAGACGTATCAAAAACTGCAGGTATAGACCGCACCGGTTTTCCTAATGCCGTATCGGCGAGTGACATTAATAATGACGGATGGCCAGACCTCTATGTGGCCAATGATTTTTATGCACCAGATTTTCTATTTCTAAATAATCAAGACGGCACATTCACAAGCATTGAAAAAAACGCTTTAAAACAAACGTCTTACTATAGTATGGGTGTAGATGTAGCCGATATCAATAATGACCAAAATTTAGATGTATTTGTACTGGATATGGTGTCTGAAGATAATTTCAGATTAAAATCCAACATGAGCGGTATGAACATTGGTGCTTTTTGGAAAGTAGTAGAAGACGGTGGCGGATATCAATACATGTATAATACACTACAGCTAAACAACGGTAATGAAACCTTCAGTAACATTGCGCAATTTACCGGTATGTCCGCAACAGATTGGAGCTGGTCTAATCTTATAGCCGATTTTGACAATGATGGTCTAAAAGACACGTATGTCACCAACGGATTATTGCGTGACATTAGAAATACAGATGCGGATAAAAATGTAGCCCATTATATAAATACCACTAGAGCACAATGGCTACAGAATAATCCCAATGCCCAAAACGTTAAAAGCATATGGGATATCGTAGACCTTGAAAAAGCGGTTAGCATGGTCCCATCCCAACCTTTAAAAAACTACGCCTATCAAAATTTGGGCGATTTGGAATTTAAAAATACTTCCACTGAATGGGGTTTGGACAATGAATCTTTCTCCAACGGATCAGCATATGCCGATTTAGATAACGATGGTGATCTAGATTTGGTGGTCAATAACATCAACAGTGAGGCATTTATTTACAGAAACAATTCGGAAGCAAAACCAAACAGTAACTATTTAAGAATACAATTGGTCAATAAAAACAACGGACCAACATTTGGAACTAGGGTAAATATGTACACTCAAAATGGTGTACAAACCTTAGAGACCACAAACGTACGTGGTATTTATTCTACCAGTGAACCTACGCTACATTTTGGATTAAATAATTTGACACAAGTAGACAGTCTAACGGTTGTTTGGCCCAATGGAAAAAGTACTGTAAAAAGAGACATCTCGGCAAATCAACTGTTAGAAATTTCATCTGACGAATCTGAAATTTTAGAAATCAAAAAGAAAGAAACGGAAAAGACTCTTTTTGCAGATATGACCGATGTTTTTCCTGCAAAATTTAAACATCAAGAGAATCAATTCGATGATTTTGAGAAACAAATACTGTTGCCACATAAGCTTTCTCAATTTGGACCAGCCCTGACCGCGGGAGATATCAATGATGACGGATTGGATGATTTCTATATTGGCGGTGCCGCCAACCAAGCACCTACCCTATTCATTCAACAAAAAGATGGCAATTTTGAAGAAAGTCAGGTTGCATTTTGGCAAAAAGAAGCCGGTTATGAAGATGTAGATGCCTTATTTGTTGACATCAATAATGACGGATTAAAAGATTTGTACGTAGTAAGTGGTGGTAATGAGTATCCAAAAAACGATTTTCACTATACCGATAGAATCTACCTAAACCAAGGTAATGCGACCTTTAAAAAAGGAGCCATTTTAAATGCTAAAAGAATTAGTGGCTCTGTAGTAAAATCCGCCGATTATGACGGTGATGGTGATATGGACCTTTTTGTTGGTGGCAGACATACTCCGCAACAATACCCAAACCCATCTTCTAGCATGTTATTGGTAAACGACAATGGGCAATTGGTGAACCAAACAGAATTATTATCCCCACAATTGTTGCAAATAGGAATGATTACCGATGCCATTTGGAGCGATTATGACAATGACCAAGATTTGGATTTAATGATTGTAGGCGAATGGATGCCTATTACCATTTTTGAAAACAATAATGGTAACCTAGCAAAGGTTGAGAAGGAAAACTTTACATCTAGCTACGGCTGGTGGTTCAGCATAGAACAAGGAGATTTTGACAATGATGGAGATATGGATTATATAGCGGGTAATTTAGGTCTTAACTACAAGTACAAAACCAGCTCTGACAAACCTTTTGATGTATATTATAATGACTTTGACGCCAATGGTAATGCAGATATTGTCTTAGGATATTACAACAAGGAAAAACATTATCCATTAAGAGGGTTTTCATGTTCATCGGAACAAATTCCTGCCCTAAAGAAAAAAATAGTAAAGTATGATGCCTTTGCCTCTATGGAACTAAAGGATGTATATGGTGAAGAAAAACTGAAAAACTCCCTACATTACAGCGCAGACACTTTTGCATCGGTATACATTGAAAATCTAGGCAATGGTCAATTTAAAATAACGGACTTGCCCAATGTAGCTCAACTATCTAATCTCAATGATATGCTTGTAAGGGATTTTAACGGTGATGGCGCATTAGATGTTCTTGCCATAGGCAACTTATATGTTTCAGAGATAGAAACCCCTAGAAACGACGCAGGAACAGGACTACTGTTGCTGGGAGATGGTACCGGGAGCTTTTCTGCTAAAAGAGGGTCAGAGATAGGGTTCTTTGCAGATAGGGACGCCAAAAAACTGGTTACCTTAAGCAATGTTCAAAATGACTATTTCTTGGTGGGCAATAATGATGATGTCCTTCAGATTTTTGAATTACAGAAAAACTAATTAATCAATACGCCCGGGAGACCGGGTTTCACTACCCTTTATGTCCAAAAGGGAATCGCCCAATTTGGCTCGCATATCATCCGCCAATTTTTGTATGGTCTTTACCACTTCTGGATGAGCTGCTGCTACATCGGTAGTTTCGCTTTCATCCTGTTCCAAATCATAGAGTTCAATTTGCTCTAAATCGATCATTTTATATACCCCGGGCAATCCGTCTTTACCGGGGGTTTGTCCGTTCATAGTTCTGTACTTGTGAGGAAAATAAAGCTTCCATTTCCCATACCGCACCCCAAATAGCTCATTTACGCGATAATAAAAGAAATAGGCTTCTTGCGGACTCTCATCTGTTTTGCCTGTAAATAAAGACCATGCGCTTTTACCGTCTATCTCTTTCTCTGCCAATGGGGCATTGATAACCTCTGCTATTGAAGGTAAAATATCTATTGCCATAACAGGTGCCTCAATAATAATTCCCGCTTTTATTTCTTTCGGATATTTAATAATGAACGGTTCACGTTGACCACCTTCCCACCCGGTGCCCTTACCCTCTTTAAAAGGCAAAGCACTTCCGGAGTGATTTCCGTATGCCAACCATGGTCCATTATCAGAAGTAAAAATAATAATGGTATTTTGGGTTAATCCATTCTTATCAACAGCCTTTATAATTTCACCTACGGACCAATCCAATTCCATAATAACATCACCGTACAATCCTCTTTTAGACTTTCCCTTAAACTTATCGGACACAAATAAAGGTACGTGGGGCTGAGGATGCGGTACATACAAAAAGAATGGATTTTCTTTATTACGATTAATGAAGTCAACACTACGCTCTGTAATCTCAGTAGTCAAATTCGTTTGATCCGTTAATGTATCCAATACCTTTTCATTCTCATAAAGAGGCAAGGGACCAAAATTAAAAATAGGACCTTGCTGCGGATGTAACGGCCACATATCATTGGAATAAGGTATGCCATAATATTCATCAAACCCTTGATTATTGGGCATAAATTCTTTTGCATCTCCCAAATGCCATTTTCCGAAAATAGCCGTGGCATACCCTTCCGCTTTCAATAATTCGGCGAGGGTAGTTTCATCAGGATTCAAACCTACTTTACTATTGGGCATAAAAGCGTTATGAATACCGATCCTATTAGGATATGTCCCCGTTAATATACCTGCCCTTGAGGCGGAACACACAGCTTGAGCAGCATAAAAATGGGTAAGCATTGCACCGTCTTTAGCCATTTGGTCCAAATTGGGAGTATCTATGTCGTGAGCACCAAAAACGCCCACATCATTGTAACCTTGGTCATCCGTAAAAATTAAAATAACATTAGGTCTATCATTTGCAGCAACTCCGGTTTTCTGAGCCAAAAGACGCTGACCCGTAACCAATAGGAATATTATAAAGTAAACTGATCTTAAACTCATAACTATTATTTTGACTCTATTAATGGACATTTTTCAATACAGTTTCCACTTTTTAATTCAGCACTACTTCATCAATGAAAATCCAGCTTTTACCACCAGGATCAGTGTGCCAATCAGGGTTTTTCAAAGGACTCTTAATGGATAGTTTTACATACTTTGCTTGGGTGGTAGGTATATCTAAATCGAAAAAAGTGAGTTTCACCTCGGCATTGGGTTTCTCTTCTCCCATATCTTTTCTCCCTACTTCCTTAAAGTTAGTACCATCATTGGAAACAGATACCACGAAAGATGTAGGATAAAAAATCCAACTTGCAGGTGCGGACAATGCACCAATAGATACTTTTGAAATGGCGTTCTGCTCTTTCAGCTCTACCACGGCATTCAAGTGCTTTCCTTCAAAACCCAACCAGTTACCATCTACAAAATTGGTAGACCCACGCTTTTGATCCATTAAAGTTTTACCTTTTTTTCCTTGATACTTATCATTGGGCACCGTTAATAAATCTACATCGGCATAGGCTATATTGTTCTTAATAAACGTTCGTTCGGTAATGTTGCTTGGCTCCCATTCTTTTTTTGCAGCAATCGCTTTCACATTTGCCGTTGTCTCTAATGTGATCGCACCATCATACTTCAAGGAAGATTCCGTTGGCTCTGAGCCATCAAGCGTATAGTAAATCTCAGTACCATCAAATAGGCTTTCAATAGCTATGGTTAAACTATCACTAAAAAAACTACGGCCACTTATAATGGTGGGCGGGTCTAAAACGGTTGCCTTAAATACGTCTGCCCCAATTTGCTGAATGGTCACTCCCGGTAAATTCTGCTGTAATTGTGCCAGTCCGTCTTCCGTAACATCAGTTTTCCATAAATAAATATTACGAAGCTTTTTGTTTTCCTTTAAATCAAGAACGATCTTATCGGTAACGGTGGTACCATATAAATTTAATGACTCTAACAGTTCAAGATCACTAAGATATTTCCCAATAGCATCGGTTACTTTAGTATGCTGTAACTTTAATTTCAACAGATTTTTAAACGGTTTCAATTCTGACGCAAAATCATCGTTAAAGTTGCTGAACCCTAAATCTAGCTCTACAATGTTGGATGCATATTCTTCAAGCACTTCTAACGTATCGTCAGTAATAGAATCCATACTTGCCATATTCACAGAGAGCAAGTGATTCTCACTAGATAAGGTTTGAACCGATATACCGACGCGCCTAACATTTTGCAACCATTCTTGTGGCACTTCCAATGCTTCTTTCGTTAATACGGCAATTGCAGAAGTGTCTTGTTCCAATGAAGTTAATATTCCTGCTATATTTCCTTCCCTAGTCAGTTCATTTACTTTACACTCAAAGCAATTGTTATTTTCCATCCACCATTCAAGCAAAGCCTTTTCATTATCGGTCAATTGCACCTTACCTTTTGGAGGCATATGTTCATCATGATTTAAAGGCAGATGTACCCTTTCCAAGAAGAAAGATTTTTCTTGACCTGAAATTGTGTCTAAAAGACTACCCGTATCACCACCTTTAATGATATCCTTAGGTGAACCCATAAGCAAACCGCCTTTAGCCTTGCTTTCATTATGGCAGCTTACACATTTAGCGTCAAAAATAGGTCGTATGACTTGGGCGTAAACCTGAGCCTCTTCAATATTTGTAATGACAATTGCTTCTTTTTCATCTACAAATAAATAATCTTCTCCATGGGTCATATTACCACCAAAGTGACCGGTAAGGCTAATTAATGCCAATACCAATAACAACGTTGGAATATAGGTTTTTCTAATCCACCCTATTTTACTTCGTTTCACCAAATAAAGAAGTACTGTTGTAACGGTAAACGCAACAGCCATCCACTTATGTAGAAAAAGGGAATCTTCATCATAACCACTTTCCTCTCCGAGCAACCACCCGGTACCCAGTGAAAATATTGCCGTAATACCCGCTACCAAAAGTGTAAATTCTACTACCTCAGCAAAAGATTCTTTTGACTTTAATCTACCATAAATCTCTAAAATAAAGGCAAGCATGATGATACCTATGGGCAGGTGAACAAAAAGCGGGTGCAGGTGTCCTATTTGTATTCCTAATTGAATCATGCTATTGTATAATTATTTCATCTATAAAAACCCAAGGCGTTGTTCCTTTTCCTTGATGCCATGCTGGAATTTCGCTTAGCGGATGTATTACTACATTCAACGTATTGTACATTCCTGTACTTACCGGTACATGTAAAAATGTAGGACTGTTAGGTGTTTCTTGTTCGCTCTTTGCAAACGTCCTTTCTCCTATTAATTCGCCCTCATTAAAAACTTCAATTTTTCCAGGAGCGAATATCCAGTTAGATTGATTGGTCAATACACTGACCACTATTTTATTGACCGTGCTATTCTTTTCTAGCTGAAGTGCTGCCGTTATCTTCTCCGTTTGAAAACCCATCCACTGTTTATCCCCTGCAAATTGTGCACTTCCTTTTTTCAAATCCGATAATCCCATAGCACCCTTACCTGAATATTTCTCACTAGGTTCCGGTTTAATTGCTACCTGCTTAATAGCACTGTTCTTGGCAATCTTTACCACTACTAATTCAACTTCATCACTTTCTTTATAATCCGGATGAAACATTTTAGCCTTGATTACGGCACTTTCCTGTATTTTCAATGGTTCAGAAAACACCTTTGCGTTTTGATTTACCGAGCTACCATCCAAAGTATATTTTATAATCGAATTTGGCATATCTACGTTGAAATTGAGCATAGTATACGAATCGAAAAATATGGACGACACTTGAACACGAGGGTTGGATAGTTGAAATAAGGCTGTTGGTGCATGTTCCGTATTTTGAGAAATACAGGCTTGGCACAATAGTAGAATTATAGCTATTGAATAGAAAATTCGTTTGATCATATTCTATTCAATTTTATAGGATACGTCTTCCCTGAATTCCACTGGGCAACATATAAATTATCTTCATCATCTACACATACATCATGCGGATGCGTAAATATTTTGATGGATTGATACATAGGCTCCAAACCATTTTTCCCATAAACAGGAGTACATCCTCCAGGTGCGGATATAAGTTTATTTTGCTTATCCAATATGGAAATAAATCCGGTACCATCAGAGCCATCGCCAGACCAAATGGTTGCCAAATAAATGGTATCACCCTTAATTACCGGTCTACAAATATATGCTCCGGGCAAATCTATACTTGCTATAAATTCCCCATCCATGGTAAACCGTTTCAACTTATTTTGCTGTCTTGCAGTTATTAAAAGTTCGGGAGACTTCCCGCCTCTGGTATCTATACAAATACCGTGGGCATTGTTAAAAAGGTGATCAGCATCGCCTTTACCGCCAAAAGTTTGTAACAACTCCCCTTTGGCATTGTACCGCATAATATATTGAGCGCCATAACCATCGGTAATATATACATCGCCATTTTCAGCAATAGCCGTTTCTGTAGGTATGTATTGCTCCTTGGCTGTATATTTTCCCGATTCCTTGGGATACGAAAAAACTTGTACCACCTTACCATCTATGGTTGTCTTAATCACTTCATGCCTATTGTTATCCGCTATGTACAGAAAGTCCTCACCATTTTCAACATTCAATGTTAAACCGTGTGCACCGGGATAATCCGTTCCCCAAGTTTCCAACAATTTACCAGAACGGTCATAAACAATAACATTGTTCTTGGTATGGTTGGTTAACAATAAAATCCTGCCCTTGGAATCTTGCACCATTTCATGGCAATCGTTCACCGGATGGTAATTAGAATTCAATGCACCCCAGTTCAAATCTATTTTATACCGGTGACTACCATGACCAATAACGGCATCTTTATATTCCAATATACTTGCGCCAAAAGAAGAGCAAGTTAAAAGTCCCGCTGAGGCTGCGGCGGTATTTTTTATAAATGTTCTTCTCTGCATTATGATAAAATATCTTTAACCACATGACCTTCAACATCGGTAAGCCTAAATCGTCTACCTTGATATTTATAGGTGAATTTCTCATGATCAATACCCAATTGATGCAACATAGTAGCCTGAAAATCGTGAACATGCACCGGGTTCTTGGTAATGTTATACCCAAAATCATCGGTTTCACCATACACAATACCCGGTTTAATACCGCCACCTGCCATCCACATGGTAAAACATCTTGGGTGGTGATCCCTACCATAATTGGTATCTGTGAGCAAACCTTGGGAGTAATTGGTTCTACCGAATTCTCCTCCCCAAACCACCAAAGTATCTTCTAACATTCCACGCTGTTTAAGATCTGCCACCAGAGCCGCCGATGCTTGATCCACATCTTTAGCCTGTTTTTCTATTGCTCCAGGAAGATTATCATGCTGATCCCAGCCCATGTGGTACAATTGTATAAAACGAACATCTTTCTCTGCCAAACGTCTTGCTAAAAGACAATTAGCTGCAAAGGTCCCGGGAATTTTAGCATCCGAACCATACATTTTATAAATATAATCTGGCTCACCATCTGTATTCATGACATCTGGTACAGAAGTTTGCATTCTATATGCCATTTCATACTGGGCAATTCTACTTTGAATTTCCGGATCGTTAGATTCTTGATAATGTTGATCATTGAGTTCTGCCAATTTATCAAGCATAGATCTTTTTACATCTGCCGTAGTTCCTTTGGGGTCATTCAAATATAAAACAGGATCTTTTGCCGCTCTGAATTGTACCCCTTGATGAAGGGAATGTAGAAACCCGTTACCCCAAAGTCTCGTATACAACGGTTGCCCGTTAGGTCTACCCGAACCTCTTGACAGAAGCACTGTAAAAGCGGGTAAATTTTCATTCTCGCTACCCAGCCCGTAACTTAACCACGAGCCAATACTTGGTCTGCCCGGTTGCTGTGATCCCGTTTGAAAAAATGTTACCGCAGGATCATGGTTAATAGCTTCCGTATACATTGATTTAACAATACAGATATCATCTACAATTTTAGCGGTATAAGGCAAAAGGTCACTAATATAAGTACCATTTTTACCATACTGCTGAAATCCGAAATTAGAGCCCACCAAAGGAAATCTATCTTGACCGGAAGTCATACCCGTTAATCGTTGTCCGTTACGAATAGATTCTGGCAAATCTTCACCCCTACGTTGATTTAAAAGTGGTTTATAATCGAATAACTCTAATTGCGACGGACCACCACTTTGAAACAAATAAATTACCCTTTTAATTTTCGATAGATGATGCAAAGAATCGAGTACGCCCTTTACTCCTGTAGGTCCGCTATCTGCCGTATATAATCCGTTTTCACCTTTTCTAAATAAGTTTGTACCCAATAAAGAAGCCAATCCAATTCCACCAACTCCCAATGCAGCCTTTCCTAAAAAAGATCGCCTGTTTAGAATTAGCGACCGCTCTTCAACTATTTTCTTTTCGCTCATAATCAGCCTCTATTTATAGTTTCGTCTAAATTCAAAATTGTGTGTGCCGTTAAGGTCATTGCCACTAACTTTTCTTTGTCCAAACCCATAGGTACTTCACTTCTGCCAATACTTAAATACTCGCTTGTAGAAATTTCACCGTTCTCAACTTTCGACAGCATTTCAGTATAGTAATCGGTCAAAGACTGTATCTCCGTCTCATTGGGCATACGAGAGGTTGCTTTGTAAAACAGGGTTTTTATTTGCTCGCTCTCCGCATTTGGGTTTGCCTCCATCTCACCTACGGCGGCAACCCTTGCGGCTTCAACTATTTGTGGATCGTTCAATAATACCAAAGCTTGTAACGGGGTATTGGTCTCTTGCCTTTTAACAGAACAATAATCTCTTGAGCTACTGTCAAAAGTCATCATACTTGGTGGTGGAACGGTACGTTTCCAAAACGTATAAATACTTTTTCTATACACATCTTCACCCTCACTTATGGTATAGGAAGCCGTACTACCACCACCGCCACCCGTGGTTTCTTCCCAGATACCTTCTGGCTGATAGGGCTTAACACTAGGACCGCCCACTTCCCTATTCAGTAATCCGCTAAACGCCAAGGCTTGATCACGAATAGCCTCGGAAGAAAGTCGTAAACGAGAAGCTCGCGCCAAATATTTATTTTCAGGATCTTGCTCCAACTTCTCGGGACTAGCCTTTGTATCTTGCTGATATGCCTCGGACATTGCAATGTACTTCAACATTTTTCTGGTATCCCAACCTTCAGTTTTGTATTTGATAGCCAGATAATCCAACAATTCCGGGTGTGTAGGCAACGAACCTTGATTACCAAAGTCGAAAGAAGATGCTACAATACCACTACCGAACATTCGTTGCCACAATCTGTTCACCGCAACCCTTGCCGTAAGTGGGTGCTCATCATCAAACAACCATTTTGCCAATCCTAATCTGTTCTTCGGATAGTTATCAAAAGGTAAAATGGATTCCGGAGTATCAGGAAATACCTCATCGCCATATTGATCATAAATACCTCTTTTTAATATAAATGAAGATCTAGGCTGATCCATTTCTTTCATCACCATCACCGGCACCTCTTTCATCTCACTTTTCTCTAGGTTGATGAATCCTAGAATATCGTTCACCTCTTTCTGCGTCACTTTAATGTAAGGTTCGGGCAAATCCGCAGCATTATCCAACAAGCCTTTTTCTGGTATTGTGTTGAAGAAGCTATAAAACTGAAAGTGATCTTTTTGACTAATGGGATCATACTTATGGTCATGGCACCTTGCACATTCTAAGGTAAGCCCCAAAAACGCCGTACCCAGCGTGGTATTTCTATCCTCTACGTATTCAACCCGGTATTCTTCAGGAATCACCCCACCTTCGGCAGTTATCTTGTGATTCCTGTTAAATCCGGTAGCTAATATTTGTTCCAGGTTGGCATTTGGCATTAGATCACCCGCTAATTGATAGGTAACGAACTGGTCATATGGCATATTCTCCTTAAAAGCGTGAATAACCCAATCTCGCCAAGGCCACATGGTACGTTCAAAATCATCTTGATACCCGTGGGTATCTGCGTATCTGGCAATATCCATCCATTCCGCAGCCATATTCTCGGCATAATCTACCGATAACAACAAAGAATCTATAACCTCTTCATATTTTTCCTGTGAAGGATTTTCCGCAAATTTTTCTATTTGCTCTAAAGTGGGTGGCAATCCGGTTAAGTCAAAAGTAATTCTGCGCAATAGTTTTTCACTACTTGCCCTAGAACTAGGACTCAACCCTTTTTCGGTCAATTTACTTAAGATAAAAGCATCTATTTCATTGCTGCCCCAAACTTTAGCACCATCATTTTCCGGTACTTCTTGCGGAGTAGGTGGTATAAATGCCCAATGCGTTTTATACTCGGCACCTTGTGCTATCCATTTTTCTAGAATAGCTTTTTCAAAATCCTCTAAAACAAGGTTAGATTCCGGTGGCGGCATGATCAAATTAGGATCATCACTGAAAATACGTTCTACCAAACTACTTTTAGATGCATTACCGGGCACAATGGCCGCATGGTCTTTAAGTTCACCCAAAGCCCTATAAGCTTCTTCGGCGGAGTGAAGGGATAGATCACCTTCAACGGCATTCTTATCTGGACCGTGACATATAAAACATCGGTCCGATAGAATAGGCTTTACATGAAAAGTAAAATCGATTTTCTCGGGTATAGCCGTTTCTTTATTGCCATCTTCCAGTGCAATTGTCTTATCAGCTTCAGAAGCACAACTGCATAATATACAGCTTGCAAAAACAAAAGCAGCAATGCTGAACAATTGGCTCATTACATTCTTGGTCATTGATGGTGGTTTTAAATCTGTAATGAACTTACAAACTTTACCATTTAATAACCGTTAAAATTCGACCAATAACAAAGCAAACAAGCTAAATAATATCAAAATTCGTAAAAATGAAATCATAAAATATGATTATCCCAAAAAATGCTTGAAATACTTACAAAAACAGCAATATGTAGTAGTGTTTGATTTTAAGACAGATACAGATCTACTAGACCTTCTGGTGTAGTTACAAGAATACGCTTATTCTCACGATCTACCTTAGTAATGATATCATCACTTATGGGTATCAATAATTGTGCGCCATCTTTTTCCACCTCAAAGAGCGCTTGTGCAGTTGTATCGTTAACACTTTGTATAATACCAATATCACCGTGAACGGAATCGATCATAGCAAAACCGATAATCTCATGATAATAGAATTTGTTGCCGGTAAGTTTTGGCAACATGGTAAGGGGCAAATAAAGTCCAGATTTCATGATGCGATCTGCATCTGATTCTGATTTCACCTCTTCAAAATCTATACGAAGTAAGTTAGATTTATGAAGTCGGCATCTTTTAATAAAAAATGGAACCAGATTGTTTCCTAAAGAAACAAATACTGATTCCATATTTTCGTATATCTCAGGATCATCGGTATCTAGTTTAACCAATACCTCACCTTTGAAACTATATTTTGAAACGATATTACCTAGGTAGAAACAATCTTCCTTTCGCATCGTTTCTTAAAAATTATGCTTTATCGTCTTCAGCAGGAGCTTCAGTAGCTTGTTCTGGCTCACCAGCAGCTTCAACAGCTTCTACTTCTGCTTCAGCATCTTCACCTTCTGGAGTCTCTGGCAAAGCAGCAGCGGCAGCTTCAGCAGCACGCTTATCGTTTACTTCTTTCTCTGCCTTTAATGCAGCAGCTCTAGCTTCTGCTTTCGCTTTATCCAATCCACCAACTTTATCGGCAATTGCAGCTTCTTTTCCAGTAACCCAAGCGTTGAATTTTTCTTCAGCTTGCTCTTCGGTCAATGCACCTTTACGAACACCACCTAATAAATGATGCTTTAAAAGCACACCTCTATAAGAAAGAATAGCTTTAGCAGTATCCGTTGGTTGTGCTCCGTTTTGTAACCACTTTACAGAACTATCAACATCAAGTTCAATAGTTGCAGGGTTTGTATTAGGATTGTAGATACCTAATTTTTCCAAAAATTTACCATCTCTTTTAGCTCTTGCATCTGCAGCAACTACCCAATAGAATGGTTTACCTTTTTTACCGTGTCTTTGTAATCTAATTTTTACTGGCATATCACATTAATTTGTAGGGTGCCCGACCCCTGATTATTAATTCTAGTTTTTTAACTCGTTCGCCATCAATAAGCAAAGCTCATCTGAAAGCGGGTGCAAATATAATTCAAAATGCTGAATTGGCAACAATGTTTTAAAGTTATTTGAATCAACAAACCCAAAATTCTTTTCAAGCTCTAAAAACACTCAAATTCAATTATTTAAATCAGGAATAGCCCAAATAAAAATAGCTAAAAAATCACCCGTTGATAACTCTTAGCAACTACGTTTTCACCAACACCTCCTTTTTCGTAATTTTATAGTCACTTTTTAGGTCAAAATTCTGACCTCTTTTGAACACTCAGAAAACACGATATGTACCTTATTTTTGATACCGAAACCACCGGTCTTCCAAAAAATTGGAATGCCCCTATTACTGACACGGACAATTGGCCCCGTTGTATACAGATCGCTTGGCAGTTGCATGATGAAATGGGTAATTGTATTGAACATCAAGATTATTTGGTGCGCCCAGACGGATTCAACATACCCTATGATGCTGAACAGATCCACGGTATTTCTACAGAACTTGCCGAGCAACAAGGTGTATCTCTTGCAGAGGTTTTAGAGAAATTCAACATTGCTATGTCCAAAACAAAATTCATTGTTGGGCAAAATGTTGGATTCGACGTGAATATCATGGGGGCGGAATTTCACCGTTTAGGTGTTGAAAATCCGTTACAAGAACTTCCTGTTTTAGATACTTGTACAGAACACACTGCACAACTATGCCAAATACCCGGTGGTCGTGGTGGTAAGTTCAAATTACCCACATTGACAGAACTGCATGAGTTTTTGTTTGGCGAACCATTTGGCGAAGCCCACAATGCAACTGCCGATGTTGAAGCTACCACACGTTGTTTTCTAGAACTTATACGAAAGCAACAATATACCAAAGAACAATTAGACGTTCAACCCGATTATTTCAAGAATTTCTCCGAAGCTAATCCGCAAGAAATTCAACTCATTGGTCTTAAGCATATCAACCTTAAAAAAGCATCGAAAAAAATTGCCGATGCCCTATGGGAAAAAGATACGGGCGGAGTTTCACAAGAAGAAATACAGGAAAACCTTGCGACATTAGAAAATGCAAGTTTTGCACATTTACATAACCATACGCAATTCTCTATTCTACAGTCCACCATTAGTGTTCCTGATCTAGTAGCCGCCGCGGCCAAGGCAAAAATGCCGGCAGTAGCTATGACGGACCATGCAAATATGATGGGCGCATTTCATTTCGTCAACGGCGTACTCAATCATAATAAAGGAGTAGTATCCAGGAATGAAGCCAACCAAAAGCGCTATGAGGCTACCCAAAACGGAACGCTGGAAGAAGGTCAAGAACCTTTAAATGAGTTGCCCGAACCAGAACAGGAGATCACACCTATAATTGGTTGTGAATTTCAAGTATGTGAAGACCATACCAACAAATCTCAAAAAGACAACGGATACCAAATAGTCATGCTTGCCAAAAGCAAAAAAGGATATCTAAATTTGGCAAAAATGTCTTCAATAGCCTTTGTAGACGGTAAATACTACGTACCACGTATTGATAAGAAAATTGTTGAGCAGTACAAGGAAGACGTCATGGTACTTACCGGTAACTTATATGGTGAAGTTCCAAGTAAAGTATTGAACGTTGGTGAAAACCAAGCTGAAGAGGCATTACTTTGGTGGAAAGAAACCTTTGGCGATGATCTCTACATAGAAATTATGCGCCATGGGCAAGAAGATGAAGACCGTGTGAACCAAGTTTTAATACAGTTCGCAAAAAAGCACAATGTTAAGCTCGTTGCTACCAATAACACGTATTATGCAGAGAAAGAAAATGCCCATGCGCATGATATTCTTTTATGTGTAAAAGATGGGGAAAAACAATCAACTCCCATAGGTCGTGGTCGTGGTTACCGCTACGGTTTACCCAACCAAGAATACTACTTTAAATCATCTGATGAGATGAAGGAGCTTTTTAAGGATATTCCTGAAGCCATCATCAATATTCAAGAAATTATAGACAAGGTAGAAACCTTTACTCTTGCACGTGACGTACTGTTACCTGCTTTTGATATTCCAGAAGAGTTTCAATTCGAAGAAGATAAATTAGACGGAGGCAAACGTGGTGAGAACAAATTTCTAAGACACATCACCTATGAAGGCGCCAAAAAAAGATATGGGGAGATTACGCCCGAAATTGATGAACGTTTAGACTTTGAACTCAAGGTAATTGAAAAGACCGGCTACCCGGGTTATTTCTTGATCGTGGAAGATTTCATAAGGGCGGCAAGGCAAATGGATGTATCCGTTGGTCCGGGTCGTGGATCGGCTGCGGGATCTGCTGTTGCCTATTGCTTATGGATTACGAATTTAGACCCTATTAAGTACGATTTACTTTTTGAGCGTTTCCTAAATCCGGATCGTGTAAGTATGCCCGATATCGATATTGACTTTGATGACGAAGGGCGAAGTCGGGTTATGGACTATGTAATTGACAAGTATGGATCTAACCAGGTGGCACAGATTATTACCTATGGTACCATGGCCGCGAAATCATCTATTCGAGATACGGCAAGAGCGCTTGATTTACCTTTAGGTGATGCGGACCGTATGGCGAAGTTGATCCCGAACATGTCCAAGCTGAAAAAAATTATCGGCATTGATGAAAAGGTACTCCGAAGCAAATTCAACAGTGAAGAACTCGAAAAAATAAACGAGCTTTTGAACATTTCCGAAGGCGACGGATTAGAATCTGAAACCTTAAACCAAGCGTACGTATTGGAAGGCTCTGTACGTAACACCGGTATTCATGCCTGTGGGGTTATCATTACACCAGATGATATAACCAAGTTTGTACCCGTGGCGCTTGCCAAAGATTCGGAAATGTACTGTACCCAATTTGACAACTCGGTAGTGGAAAGCGCAGGGTTGTTGAAAATGGATTTCTTGGGACTAAAAACGCTGACCTTAATTAAGGATACCGTTAAAATCGTAAAAGCCAAACATGGTGTTGAGCTAGACCCTGAGAATTTTCCGCTGGATGATGAAAAAACCTATGAGCTTTTCCAACGAGGTGAAACGGTAGGTGTATTCCAATATGAATCTCCCGGAATGCAGAAGCACATGAGATCCCTAAAACCAACGGTTTTTGCCGATCTTATTGCCATGAACGCCTTGTACCGTCCTGGTCCTATGGAATACATACCAAGTTTCATTGCCCGTAAACACGGTACCGAAGAAATTGTATATGACCTTGACGCTTGTGAAGAATACCTAGCGGAAACTTATGGTATTACAGTTTACCAAGAGCAAGTGATGCTTCTATCGCAAAAGTTGGCAGACTTTACTAAAGGTGAAGCCGATGTACTGCGTAAGGCAATGGGTAAAAAACAGAAGCACGTACTAGATAAAATGAAGCCAAAGTTCATTGAACAAGCTTCAGCAAAAGGACATGCCGTAGATAAATTGGAAAAAATTTGGAAAGACTGGGAAGCGTTTGCAGCCTATGCCTTTAACAAATCGCACTCCACTTGCTATGCCTGGATTGCCTACCAAACCGCATATTGTAAAGCCCACTACCCTGCCGAATATATGGCGGCAGTACTGAGCAACAACATGAACGATATTAAACAGGTTACATTTTTCATGGAAGAATGTAAGCGCATGGGTCTAGATGTACTTGGACCAGATGTAAACGAATCTTACTACAAATTTGCCGTAAACGATGCCGGTGCGGTTCGTTTTGGTATGGGAGCGGTAAAAGGCGTTGGTCGTGGTGCCGTTGAAACTATAGTTGAAAACAGAAAAGATGTAGGTCCTTATAAATCTGTATTCGATTTTGCCAAACGAATAGACCTACGTGCAGCCAATAAAAAGGCATTTGAGAACCTTGCCGTTGCAGGTGGCTTCGATTCTTTTGGTACTACACATAGGGCACAATATTTTCATGATGAAGGTGACGGTATTACATTTCTTGAAAAAGTCATTAAATACGGTGCCAAGTATCAAGAAAACGAAAACTCTTCACAAGTAAGCCTTTTTGGTGACGCCAGTGAAGTACAAATACCAGAACCCGTTGTACCACCTTGCGAAGAATGGGGAACCATGGAAAAACTCCGTCGAGAAAAAGAAGTGGTAGGTATCTATATATCCGGACACCCTTTGGACGATTTTAAAACGGAAATCAAAGCTTTTTGTAACGCAAATGTGGGCTGCGTAAACGATTTACCCACGTATGTAAACAGAGAACTTACGTTTGCAGGAGTCATTACAGATGTACAGCATAGGGTTTCTAAAAACGGTAAAGGCTGGGCTGCGTTTACCATGGAAGATTATACGGACTCTTTTGAATTTAGAATATTTGGTGAGGAATACCTGAAATTCAGACATTTCTTAATGATCAATTCCTTCGCGTATGTAAAACTCTATGTACGAGATGGATGGACAAATAAGGATACGGGAAAGAAAGGAGATCCAAGAATGCAATTCAATAGCTTTATGTTATTACAAGAAGTCATGGAAACCTATGCCAGAAAACTGACCATAAAACTTAATATTGCCGAATTAAAAGAAGATAAAGTCAGGGCCTTAAAAGACACCTTTGACAATCATAAAGGAGACCATGCCATTAATTTTATTGTCTACGAAATGGAAGAAAAAATTAAGGTGAATTTGAACAGTAGAAGACAAAAAGTGCAGATTTCGAGCGAATTATTACAACTTTTAGAGCAACAAGACGTTCATTTTAAGCTCAACTAAATAATGTAATTATGGAGTATTAGGCTAAGAATATGCGTTTTACAAACATCCTTACTGCAAATTATAACTTTTATTTAGCAGTAAAATGTAAGAAAATAGCCCTAAAAATTGATAAATTAGCTTGATACCCCTATAGGTAAAACGAATTGTTGGCACGTAAGGAAACAGAAGAATAATTGACTAAATTTGCATAATCAATAAAAGTAAATATAATGGCATTAGAAATAACAGATGCTACTTTTGACGAGGTAGTTTTAAAAAGCGATAAACCTGTAGTAGTAGATTTTTGGGCAGCATGGTGCGGTCCTTGTCGTATGGTAGGTCCTATCATAGACGAAGTTAGTACTGAATATGACGGCAAAGCTGTTGTTGGTAAGGTTGATGTAGATGCAAATCAAGAGTTTGCTGCAAAATATGGTGTACGTAATATACCAACAGTTTTAGTTTTTAAAGACGGCGAGATAGTAAGTAGACAAGTAGGTGTTTCACCTAAGAAAGTGTACACAGACGCTATTGACGCAGCTTTGTAAGCAACTGTATCACGTTATAATCAAATAAGTTAGAAGAGCCGGCAAATGCCGGCTCTTGTTATTTGCAGTAATTTTAATTCTTTCCATTTATATAGTTCAACCGTCTTCACTATCTTTAGTAATGTGAATCTACAATCAGAATTAAACAAATCGTCGTTATTCTCCAATTTAGAGCTACTTGCCAATCAAGTTGTAGAAGGCTTTATAAGTGGAATACACCGCAGTCCGTTCCATGGGTTTTCTGCGGAATTTGCGGAACATAAAATCTATAACAATGGCGAAAGTACCAAGCACATAGATTGGAAACTATTTGCCAAAACAGACAAACTCTACACCAAGAGATATGAGGAAGAGACCAATTTAAGATGCCACATGATCTTGGACAACTCTGCTTCTATGTATTATCCGGAGGTAGACAATTTAAGTATAGACAACTTAAATAAAATTGGTTTTAGCGTCTTGAGTATAGCAGCGTTAATGAACGTACTTAAAAGACAACGAGATGCTGTTGGGCTTAGCATATTCTCCGATGCTTATAACTATTACGCCCCAGAAAAAGGCAGCGAACGTCATTTTCAGATGCTTTTAGCCCAGTTAAGTAGTGTGGGCATGGCAAAGAATCCACCTAAGGAGACCAAAACGTACACCTATTTACATCAGATTGCAGAGAATATTAAGCGTAGAAGCCTTATTTTTTTGTTTACCGATATGTTTCAGACCGAAAAAAATGATGCAGAATTGTTTGAAGCACTACGTCATTTAAAATATAATAAGCATGATGTGGTACTTTTTCACCCAATGGATAAACAGCGAGAAATCTTCTTCAATTTTGAAAACACCCCCAAGAGATTTGTCGATGTAGAAACCGGAGAACATTTAGACCTCTATGCAGACAACATAAAAGAAGCTTATAATGAACGGGTTACAAATTACTTAAATGATATAAAAATGAAATGTGCCCAATATAAAATTAAATATGTGGACATAGATATACACCGAGATTTCTCTACAGTTCTCAATACTTTTCTTGTGGAGAGAAATAAGTTTCTCTAGTTTGAAAAAAAATAAAGAAAAATGTTTGTGCAATTGAAAATGCGGTGTATATTTGCACTCGCTAAACGCCACGGTCTGGTAGTTCAGTTGGTTAGAATACCTGCCTGTCACGCAGGGGGTCGCGGGTTCGAGTCCCGTCCAGACCGCAAAAACAAATCCTAATTAGTTACTTTAACTAGTTAGGATTTTTGCGTTTATAGCGTGTACAGTATTTATACGGTAAATCTTTTCCTAGCTAAAATTACACTCATATTTATTTCTACAAGCTGTCCGTCCATAGAGACAAGATGTTACAATTGGTAATTTTAAATACTCGATTATATCGGAGGCTATTCACAATTATCCAAGATTAGATATTCTATTGACCATCAACAGAAACTATAAATTGTAAAAAAATCTACCTTATGTTATCGCAAGTATGTTGGTTAAGCAGCGTAATTTTCTAAAACTTAGTCGTCCGCGGGGCAAGCAACAATCTCTGAAAGACCTAATCGAAACGGACATCCAGATGGCAAGTATATTAATTTGCTAAGATTATTAAACCAATATTCTCAAAACTAAACAAATAACATATGTCATTGATTTATGATTGCACTACATGAAAATAAAAAAAATTTTCGTTTTAATTACATGGAAAAAGTAGCTAACCCCTTCCTGTGTTAAAAAGAAATAATACGTAGAGAGTAAAACATGTTGTGAATATCCGTGATTATGTTTTTAAACGCAATGAAATTATATTTTCGTCGTTAAACCAATTTAACAAACAAACAATCAAATTATGCTTAAAAGACCTATTGCACTTTTTTTATTGACCTTGTCTTTTTTAGGATGTTCTAAAAATGAATCCGATGATTCGCCTAAAACTCCAGAAGAGGAGGTTTTGAGTGATGCCAAAGAGATTATTTCATTTAAGATTAGTATTGACAATGAAGATTATACGGCGGCAATCAGGAACGACAGTATCTTTTATACTTTTCCTTCTACCACGGATTTAACTGCTTTGACACCGATAATCACCTATTCCGAAATGGCGGATATAGATCCCGCTTCGGAAGAAACGGTAGATTTTACAAGTCCGGTTAAATATACGGTAACAGCTGAGGACGAATCCCAAAAGGAATATACGGCCGTATTGGACAAATCTGATTCCGAAAATGAAATTACATTGGTAACTTTTGAGAATTCGGGTAGTTATAGCACAGGTTTTTACGGGCAAAATCCGGCAGATATAGATACATTGTACTACACGTTCACCTTTGCCGATATAACAGATTTAACAGCACAGATCGAGGTTTCTGAAGGATCTACTTTGGAGCCTGATCCCGCCGGAATAACTGATTATTCTTCTCCGGTCAAATATACAGTGACAGGAGCCGATGGTTCAACAAATGAGATTCTTGTTTTGGCTAAGAATCGGCCACTTCAAGAAGTGAGAATAGATGGTTTTGTTTCAAGTGAATTTGCTGATGTGCCTTTAGGAGGCGATATAACGTTCGAGGTGAATGAACTCACACCTTATCGCGATAGTATCCAAGTACGGTTGTTCAGTGATTTGGAGTCCTTTGACCTTGAGGTAAAGAGTATTAATGAAGAAACCAATGAAATAACGGCAACCCTACCCGATTCCTATATAAATAACAGATTTGCACTTGAAGTTTCGATAGCAAGTGAAAATACCGATGAATCTGACGGATTTAGGTTACTTAAAGGAAAATCGAATTTCACAAGGGTAGTAACCCCTTATAACGATGGCAATCCAATACCTGTTGAGAAAGCAATATGGCCGGGACATATTTTTGATTTGTTTGTATATATAAAGGATGATGCTGTGGATGATCATGAATTTTTCCTTTTAAAGGGTGGGGTCTATTATGAATTGATTAAAAAAGATGAGTATAATACATCCATTACATCAGGGGTTAGGGTTGAGATGCCGGAACTTCCAAATGTATTGCCGGCAGAAGGTACCGATTTTAAATTGGTCATACGAAATGCCGATGGGGATGAAGTATTTGACCTTGTCAATAGCGAAGGAAACAAAATAGAGGTTGTTTTTGCCAAGGAACCGGTAGTTAATTCTATAAGTACTACTTCGGTGCGAAAAGATGGGACTTTTAAAATATTGGGAGAAAATTTGTTTAATGGTCCTGTTATTGGTTATGCCAACTCAAACTTTTTAAGGGAAAGAAGTAATGTGTTACTAAGTGATGGTATGGGTAATTACCTTTATGTTTATAGTGAAGAAGTAGATGCTAACGGAAACCTTATCGTTGATCTTTCAACTCGCCAATACATGCCAACGGGAACCTATAACGTGGCTTATTCCAGTAACTATACGATTTATCCCTTAGAATACATCGGTTACAGCATTACTATTACGCAATTGCCTTCAGAGCACCCAACTTTAGAGGTTGCTGAGTCAAAGCTATATAGCGATAGCAATGCTACTTCTGCAAAACAGATTCTTTTGACTTTCAATGAAGATATTGGGGATTATACTATCAAAAGAATCGTAACAGGTAAACATGAAAATGTTGTTGTAGAGAATTATTTCACTTATCCCACCACGGTATTAACAGGAGCTTTATCAAATGAAGATTATGCCTTAACGGTGAATGATCGCGACGGTTATGTTGTGGTAGAGGATAATGGCGTTGAGTATAAAATCTATTTTACCATGCAACTAGAGGATTAAAATAAATTGAGTAACTATATCAATGCCCCACATATATGGGGCATTTTTTGTTTCTGTTCTTTTGAGTACGTGATAAACTCAAAAGAGTCCTATCAATCAAGACCGTACTCTTTTATGCATATTTTTTATAATCAATAAGCCAACTTTTAAATTTCTTAAATACAGACATATTAATTTCAGACACTTTATAATTATTTCCATCTGAAAATTCAGGATATTCCAAGATAATTCAAGTCAGGTCCAGACCGCAAAAAGCTCTCAAGAAATTGAGAGCTTTTTTTATACATTAATAATTCAAGATTATAATAGAATTGTCTTAGATAAGTAAGCGAAAAAATTAAATCAACTTACGCTTAGTTCTTAGCATTCGCTCATTCATTAATTGAGCATATAGTATCTGATTTTCTTCAATTAATCTTTCTCTCTCAGAAACCCCGGATACCACTTCATCACTTACAAAGGCATCAGAAGATTCCTCATCTTTTTGACTTTCGATAGTTAAATCGTTTAGCAAAAGATTTAACTCGTTAGTTACTTCAGTTTCAGATAATGCTACGGTATGTTCTTTAGAGACCACAGATTTGAATAGGCTTAAAAACGTCATAGGTATTGATTTGGGGTTTAGTATAAAACGATACTAATGTCAAAATAGTATAATTAAAAGTAATCTTTTTCCTACTTATTTTAATGACAGCAAATAGTATCTTATAACTTTAAAAAACTATAATTAGCTCATTTACGCCAAACCATACACGATGAATGCAAAATTCTTATTTTAGGGTATCCAAAATACTACAAAAGCAAAAAAATAGTTACCATATTAAAGAATCCATTATCTATATTTATGTTGAAAAACTGGTATGTACTATATGTAAAACCTAAGAATGAAAAAAAGGTAGCAGAAAGATTATTGAGCCATCAAATTGAAGTCTACTGCCCAATGATAAAGGAAGTAAAGCAATGGAGTGACCGTAAAAAGACCATTGAAGTCCCCTTATTTAAATCTTACGTTTTTGTACAAATTGCAGAATCGGACAGAAAGAAGGTGTTTAACGTTCCTGGTGTTGTACGGTACTTGTACTGGTTAGGCAAACCAGCCATAGTGCGCAATACTGAAATGGAAGCTTTAAAAAACTGGTTATCTAATGATACGGTAGAAAACTACAGTTTATGTAAACTAGAATCTGGTGATAAGGTTGCTATTAAATATGGGGCGTTAAAGGATCAAAAAGCCGAAGTTATAGAAGTAGGTAAAAAACGTGTAAGATTGGTTCTAGAAGGTATGGGTGTTGTACTTAATATGAAAATTAGGGATTTGGCATAATTTTTCTTCTCCACGTTCAACTTTAGCTCCTTACCTAAGTATCTAAATTATTCCAGTTAACAAAGACATATTTGCGCTTAGCCAATTCATATTTTCACACTTTCTACCCTTTGTTCTAAATTAAATACATCGTAGTATAGTAGAATTATTCTATTCTTATCATTTTAAAAAATCACACTTATAAATTCATAATAATAATTGTGAAATTATACCAAAGTACACGTAAATAGAGATTTAAAATTTCTATTTCATAATTTAATATTTCGTTATCGAAATTTTTTGGAATGTAACTTTATGCTACTTAAGTTTGTTCCTACATTTTACCCCCCCGTAAAAGTTTAATGAAGTATATAGGTATACTTCGTTTTTAAAATGCAAACCTACGGTTGGTTCTAGAAAATGGGGCTGACGATGCGGAGCGCTATACCCTATTTAAAGATCAGACATTTTCTCAGTAAAGAATTTTATTTCCCTTTTGCACGCTGTAGTTATTAGTTTCCATTCCATTTTATATACTAAAAACTACTATAGCCACAAGCTTAACCACCTTAGACAAACTTTATTCCCTGCAAATTGAAAAAGTCCTTTTTTGTTATACCACTTTCTTTCATAGCCCATATATTAATTATAAATATTACTTCATATGTACTTACCCCCTACACCTATCTAAATGCATTTAGTATTGTATTTTATAATCTGGCTTGGTTTATTGCCACTTATAGTCTAGATTTTTATCCCACAGCAAGAAGGGAAGGTTTTAATGTTAATTTTAAAAATTTTTTTAAGTTAATTATAGTTTTTGGACTTGCTTATTTTTCCTCTTTTACATTTTTGACTCCACATCCTTATTCTTGGCAATTTCTACTCATGGTTTATATGGTCATATGTTTATTGCTCTTGCTTTTTAGATTATTCTTTTACTGGGCAAGAAACCTTGTTAGAACAAAAGAATATGTGCATACCAGAGCGGTTGTTATCGGAAGGGATAAAAACCTTAAGAAAATCCGACGCATTTTTGATATTCCAAAATATGGCTATCGGTATATGGGTTATTTTGACAATTCTAAATCAAACAGCCCTACCTATTTAGGTAACATTGAGAGTAGTTATGAATATATCTTTAAGAACAATGTTGAAGAAGTGTATTG
Source organism: Maribacter sp. 1_2014MBL_MicDiv (assembly GCF_001865655.1). Classification (NCBI taxonomy): domain Bacteria; kingdom Pseudomonadati; phylum Bacteroidota; class Flavobacteriia; order Flavobacteriales; family Flavobacteriaceae; genus Maribacter; species Maribacter sp. 1_2014MBL_MicDiv. The sequence goes on along the minus strand of NZ_CP011318.1, from coordinate 2,489,676 downwards.
CATGGCATCACGTTTGTCAAAAGACGAGATAAAGCACTTAATGAATATTGCCGACAACAGTTTAAAGAAGCTTAAGATCATTCCAGATAACAAGGAGCTTTTTTCAAGAGCTATGTCCATCGAATTGTATGACTCTGTACCCGTGTTAAACTTAAGGGCCTCACCATTAGACTTAGAATATTCCAATTTAATAAAACGCATATTTGACATCATCTTTTCTTTAATGGTCATCATTTTAATACTCTCATGGTTAACACCTTTGGTGTACATATTAATGAAGTTAGATTCCAAGGGACCTTTATTTTTTAAGCAGAAGCGTCATGGGGTCAATAAAAATACGTTTTGGTGTTACAAGTTTAGATCTATGACCAAAAGCGACGATAGTGACACCAAAATGGCTACAAAAAATGATATGCGTGTAACCAAACTTGGCAAAATACTACGTAAAACCAGTATAGATGAATTACCACAGTTCTTCAATGTATTAAAAGGTGATATGAGTATTGTAGGACCTAGACCGCATATGGAGGTACATACTAAAGAGTACGAAACATCTGTTGAAAAATACTTGGTACGTCACTTTTTAAAACCAGGGATAACAGGTTTGGCTCAGGTAAAAGGATATAGAGGAGAAATCATACGTAAATCGGACATCGTAAACAGAGTTCGCTATGATATTTTCTACATGGAAAAATGGTCTCTATTCTTTGATTTACAGATAATTATACTCACCGTTACTAATATTTTTATGAATGATAAAAAAGCCTACTAGACTACCTATTCATGGCCTATCCATATTTTAATTAAGTTTACATAACCATTACAAATTAAACGTTATATATTTCATATGAAATCTGCACTTAATAAGAAAAACCTAATAGTTTTCATTCTCCTACCCCTAATATTCTCATGTTCGCGAAGAAACTTAGGGTATTTTAGCAATTATGGTGATGAAAAATTGCTCACTGAAGACATTACCTTAAAACAAAAACAACCCATAATTCAAACAGGTGATTTATTGCAGATTTCTGTTACCGATGCCAATCCTGCAGCGGCAGCACCTTTTAATCGTATTTCTTCTAACACATCAACAACTAACTCGGCATCCGTTAATTCTCAAGAAGGCTATCTTGTAGATGAAAACGGCATTATAGATTTCCCCATTTTAGGTAGAATAAAAATTGGAGGGCAAACAAAGGCCGAAGCCAAATTAAGCTTAACCAATTTGCTGACCAATTACCTAGGCAACCCAATGGTGAGTATTAGGTATCTCAATTATAGAATAACCGTTTTGGGCGAAGTTAAAAGCCCTAGCACTTTCCTTGTGCCTTCTGAGCGTATTAATTTAATAGAAGCCTTGGGCATGGCCGGTGATTTGACCATTTATGGAAAACGAGAAAATATTAAGATCATTAACGAAGCTGACGGTGTACGTACCGTAGCCCAATTAGATTTAAACGACAAGGCCATTTTAGATTCGCCATATTTTTACTTACAACCCAATGATATTGTGTATGTTGAACCGGTAACCGCTCGTAAAGATCAATCTAGCCTTACTAGATCCAATATTTCATTGGTTTTAGGTATTATCTCAGCTGCATCTTTAGTATTAATAAATTTTAGATAGACCTCAACCCTATGTTTGAACTCAATTCAAGTACAGTGAACTCAGATAACACCAATCTAAGAGATTTTTTAGCTTCTTATATTAAACATTGGTATCTCTTCGCAATTGGTATTTTCTTATGTGTGTTGGCGGCCTTTCTATATTTAAGGTATAAAGCCATACCCCAATATCAAATTACCAGTACGATACTAATAAAAGATAAGGATAAGGGATCTTCAACTAATTCTGAGCAGTCCTTAGGAGATTTAGGCTTGGTGAAACCTTCCACTAATATTGAAGATCAAATTGGGATCATTACATCTTCTTATTTTATGGAAATGGTAATGGAAGAATTAGCACTCAATGTTAATTATAGTGTCGAGGGTCAAGTGAAAGACATTGCCATATATTGGAAAAACCTACCATTTTACCTTCTTACCAGTAGAGCATCGCAGCCCACATCTAGCATGCCCTTAATAATTACCCCTATAGATTCAATAAGTTTTAATCTAAAAAGTACCACGGCTTCTACAGAAGTCCAAGCCGGCACCTACCAATTTGGCGATACTATTTATACGGGCAAGAAATTTTTTCAGGTTCTTAAAAACCCACATTACACCAATGGTCAAATAGATGTAACCCCAATACAGACAAATTTCACCAATATTGAAGATATAGCCATGAGCTATAGTGGACAATTGATGGTAGAATCGGTAAACAAAACGGGGAGTTTACTATCGCTTAGTTTATTAGATCCTATCCCACTAAGGGGTAAAGATGTTTTACAAAAACTTATAGAACTTTATGCAGAAGAATCGGTTAAATATCAAAATCAATTGGCCATTGGTACTATTGAAGTTATAGATGAACGGCTAAAATTATTGACCGGTGAAATTACAAGTGTAGAAAATGACGTAGCAACCTACAAACAACAGAACCTTCTAACTAATATCAGTTCTGATGCCGCAGTCTACTTACAAAGCGCACAATTAGCGAATAGACAATTAGAAGAATACCAAACCCAAATAGACATCTTAAACTCTATAGAAAGTTATTTACGACAGAATGGTGATGAAAGGTTAGTACCTAGTTCATTGAATATACAAGACCCTACCTTATCTGGATTAATTTCTCAATTCAACTCGAAACAACTGGAGCGGAAGACACTTGTTCGCTCCACACCGGCAGATAACCCTTTGGTAGTTTCTCTAGACAGAACTCTAACAGATCTTAGAATAGATATTTTAGAAAACCTTAGAAATATTAAAGATGGCTTACTCATTGCGCAAAAAAATGTACAAGCTAATTCATATAGGGCTCAAGCCAAAATAGCAAAAGTGCCTACCGCAGAACGTGCTTTACAGACTATCAATAGAGATCAGGGCATTAAACAAGACCTGTATCTTTATTTACTTCAAAAAAGAGAAGAAGAAGCATTATCATTAGAAGCGCCTATATCAAATACACGTATAGTGGATCCACCTAAGGCAAGTCGTTTTGCGGTAAGCCCTAATAAAACTTCTATTTATTTAGGCGCCTTAATTTTTGGTCTATTTATTCCATTCTCTTTTGTTTTTGCCAAAGACCAATTAAACAATAAAATTTCTGGAATAGCAGATATAGAAAAATTGACCAACGCCCCTTTATTAGGTCAAATTTCGCACAACACCGATCGTAAAAATCTAATTGTTCATAAAAACAATACCAGTGCCATTGCAGAATTGTTCAGGCTCATGCGTTTTAACTTGAGTTATTTGACCATAGAGAAAGCAAATAAAGTTTTATTGGTTACTTCTAGTAATGCCGGGGAAGGGAAAACCTTTTTTACCATCAATTTTGCAGCTAGTTTGGCCCTTAGCGGTAAAAAGGTTGTTGCTTTAAGTTTTGATCTTAGGGCCCCTAAATTATTGCAACGTTTAGGTTTAAAAGAAAGTATCGGTATTACTGACTATATCGTAGATCAAAAATGGACCAGTAAAGATTTATTGGTCAACGTACCAAAATATGAAATTTTAGATGTCATCGGATCCGGTCCTATACCGGTAGATCCAGGTGAACTTATGCTTCATGAGAGAATAGGCTCGCTAATCGAAGAATTGAAACAACACTATGATCATATTATTATAGATTCCGCACCTATAGGTAAAGTAGCCGATGCTTTTGCTTTTGTGCCTAATATAGACGCTACTGTCTTTATAGTAAGGCAAGATTTTTCGCTTAAGAAGGATGTTAAAATTCTAAATGACATGTATAGTAATAACAAACTAAAAAATATGATGGTGGTACTTAACGATACTAAAGTCGGAAATAACTACGGTTATGGAAACATTGAATTAAATAATTCCCGAAAATAAACCGCTTGTCATAATTTTAAGGTGCGGTAATAGTAGAGGGGGGCTTGACCACAAGAATTTAGGCAGGATTATTTATAAAAATTGACTCCCAGATGTTTAAATTTTTTGGAATAGAACAAACAGTAATGAAATTAAATAACTTAAAATCATTAAAATGAAAGTTACATTTTACTTAGAGTCTAAAAAACTAAAAAGATTTAATTGGGAGGATATTAAAAATGATACTGTAGCTCTTGCCGGAACAACTGGACAAGCATTTCGATTGATTTATAACCTTCAAAAAAAAACTGAATGGGAAATTAATCTAATAGATACAGCATCGATACCAAACTATGGAAATGTCAAAACTTTTCAATGTGAAAATTTTGAACAGGGAATTCAAATAGCAAAAGAGAATAAAACGGATGTTCTAATTTTTACCTTAAGTCCCATTTTCAGGGAAGAAGACTTGAGAATAATGAAAGTTGCCAATGATGCAAATTTAAAAATGATTATTTGGTCAAAAAATCAAATGCACGAGTCCTATTTAAAGCTCTTTAATGAATTAAGTTCTATAAAAGTAATTGCAGGACCTTCAGCAGTTATGATGAATTGGTATCGTCATAAAAAAGCCTTTAAAAAAATGACCTTTATGCACAATGCTTTATATTTTAATCATGAACCTAAAAATTCAATTTTATATAACAAGAAGCAGTTTGTATATATCGGAGCACTAACAGAAGATAAGGGTTTTCATCATTTAGCAAAAGTTTGGCCAAATATTATAAAAAAAGAACCAGATGCTAGCCTTCTTGTTATTGGCTCTTCAAAACTATATAACATAAATGATAAGATTGGACCTTTAGGTATTACTTCTGAACGTTTTGAAAAGAATTTTATAATACCCTACCTAGGTAAAAGCCTAAAAGATATAGATAAAAAAAATGTAAAATTCCTAGGTTTGCAGACTTCAAACCAACTTTCTAATCATATTGCCTCTTCCTTAGCGGGAATTGTTAACCCTAATTGGGAAATATCACCAGAGACCTTCTGTGTGTCAGCAATAGAGATACAATCAATGTCCAAACCAATTATAGGAGGAAAAGTAGGAGGTCTCATTGAGGTAAGCCAAAATAATAAAACAAGTTTATTAATAAAAAATCATCAAGAACTAGAAACTGCCATCCTATTTTTTTTGAGAAATCCTAAAAAGGCTGATGAAATGGGAAAAAATGCAAAGAAATATGTACTAGAAAAATTTGATAAAAATCGCATTACTAACGAATGGATTGATTTAATTTCCAAAATTAATGAATCAAAACTAAAAAAAATACCAATAAAATATAATGACTCATTTATCAAAACTGGCATTAAAGAGGCTATTAGGAACATCAATAGGGTTTTAGATTAGTGATAGTTTCAAATAGCTCTTTAAAATTATCCACTATAATATGCTAGAAAAAAAACAAAATAATTTTAAGATTGATATTAAAGGAATAAATCTGAAAGCTATTGGTCAAGTTTTAAGTTCTCAATTACTCTTACAGTTTTTTAGTTTTGGAATTGGAATAATCTTAGTACGAGAATTACCGAAAGTAGAATATGCTATTTATTCAATTTTAATGTCAATTTTGGCTATACTTTCAATTTTATCTACTTCCGGGATAATGATTGGCTTTACGAAAATAGGAGGTGATATTTGGGATGACATACCAAAACTTTCCTCACTGATAAAAACTGCTTCTTCTATTAGAGGTTATATTACATTTGGAGCTTTTATCATTGCCGGTACATATGGTTATATATTATTAACCGAACAAAATGTCACTTTAAGTCACACAATATTCTTTTTAGTCTGTATTTTACTAATGGTCATACCAGAAATTTATAAAGCTTTCATAACAGAAGCGCTATTGTTAAGAAAAGAAATTGCTCCTGTTCAATTGGTTAAAATAATTACACAAGCATTTCGGTTAATAAGTATAGGAATCATATTCTTATTTTTCAATGAATACCTTTCAATAAAAATTATTTTAGTTGTAACAGTAATTAGTGTTTGGATAGGATACCTATATATTAGGAAAAGAAGTGAGTTTTTAATTAATTCAAAGGCAAAAATAGTTCAAAAGTATAAAAAAACACTACTACACTATATTAAGCTAATTTGGCATAATGAACTATTTTTTGCTTTTCAAGGACAAATATCTATTTTCTTAGTTGGAGCATTTTCTACTTCAAATAATTTAGCTGATCTTGGAGCATTAGGGAGGTTTTCAGTCATTTTTACTGTACTATCTTCTCTAGTTGGTAATATTTACGGTCCTCGATTTGCTATCACAAAAAACAAAAAACTTTTAAAAAAGCAATTTTATCAATTAATGATTTCTCTTAGTATAATATCATTCTTAATTATAATTGTAGCAATCCTATTTCCTAATCTTTTTTTGTGGATATTAGGTACAAAATATACAGGATTAGAACTTGAGTTAAGTTTAGTAATCCTATTAGGAACATTTAATCTATTTGTTACCAGCATATCCATACTAAATCAAACCAAAGGGTGGGTTAAATTTAGAACCTATTGGGAGATACCAATTAATATTTTAGTACTAGTTTCAGGGGTTATTATACTGGACATCACCAACTTAAAAAATGTTTTAATTTTATCAATACTTGTATCAATATCAAATATTATACTTTGTATTGCCAATAGCATTCATGGTTTTAATTCCTATACAAATATTGATTAATAAAGCTATTTTAAATTGACCTAAATAAAAATATTCTAGATTACCATTCAGAGTTGAGCATTTATTAATAAAAAAAACGAAAATTTAACCCTACAGAATATATATGCAACGTATAATTCAAAAAACAGACTTTACTTTTAGGTATAATTTTTTGAAGTTCTGCACCTCTTTTGTTAGAAAACTCTATTTACGTAGTATGGGCATGCATATTGGATCAAACATAATTATCCCGAAACTATATATTACCTGGCCAAATCGTGTTAGTTTAGGCAAAAATTGTCATCTAGAACACGATATTTTTTTTAAATATGATGGTATTTGGGGAAAAGAATTTTCTATTATTATTGATGACAATGTATTTATAGGGTCTAACTGTGAATTTAATATTTCCAAAAAAATTGTTATAGGCAAAGATTCAATGATTGCTTCAGGCTGTAAATTTATTGACCACAATCATTCAACTGAACTAAAACCTAAAAAACAAAGAATGGGCGATAGTAAAAAAGAAATAATTTTAGGTGAAGATGTATGGTTAGGTGTAAATGTTACTGTATTAGAGGGAGTCAATATTGGTAATGGAGCTATAGTTGCCGCAGGTGCAGTAGTAAATAAATCTATACCCCCAAATGAAATCTGGGGTGGTATACCTGCAAAAAAAATTAAAAATAAATCATAATATTTCAAAGTTTGTACTAATCAGTAACTAAAAAATGACCAAAATAGTAGTCTTGACACCAATTAAAAATGAGGAATGGATTCTAGATACTTTTCTTAAAACAACTTCTAGTTTTGCCGACCATATTTTACTAGCAGATCAAAATTCAGATGACAATAGTCTTACAATAGTTAAAAAATATCCTAAAGTTGATGTAATTCAAAATAATTCTAAAAAATTCAATGAAGCAGAAAGACAGAAACTACTAATAAACACGGCAAGACAAAAATATGGTAATAATAATATTCTTCTAGCTATAGATTCAGATGAAATAATTACATATAACTCGTTAGAATCTCAAGAATGGGATACTATAAAAAATAGCGAACTAGGAACAGTACTATATTTTGAAAAACCCACTTTTTTTAATGGTATAAATAAAGTTATACGCTATGAAACTCATGGTGGTTGGCCGTTAGGTTTTGTCGACAACGGTGATGAACATAATCCAGAATTCATTCACAGTACTAGAATTCCAATTAATCCAACATCTCCAAAATTATTTTTAAAAGAGATTAAATTTTTACATTGTAATTTATTGTCTTTACCGCGACAACGTTCAAAAGTAAGATACTATTGTATTTTAGAACGTTTAGCAAAAACTAAACCTTGGTATCATAGACTTATGATGTATCGTCATAATTACGATTATGCAAAACATGAAGGCGATGGCTTAATGTCTTCAACTAAGGACTGGACAGATGGTTGGTTAGACAAAGGTATTTTATTTAAAGAAGCGAAAATAATGCCATACTATTGGTTTGATAGGGAAGCAGTAAAATTGCTACAAAACAAAGGTTATAAGTACTTTTGGTTAGAAGATATTTGGGATGTTGATTGGAATTCAGTCGAAGAACATTTTGGTTTAGAACAACAAATTCATGCACCGCCAATGTTAATAACAATCTTTAGAGAGTTTCTCTACTTTTTGATGAAGTGTATTTTTACAACAAAAAAAATGCTACGTATTTAATAAAAATATAGTGTTGGGAATTAACTCTAATATTCAAACCTAGCCATTAAATATTAATCAACCAGACTTAAAGCATTAATTTAAATTACGACTCAAAAACTTCATTAATGCTATAAATTTATTAGAAAAATATGAAAAGAATATTAGTTACAGGGGGAGCTGGTTTTGTGGGCTCACATTTGTGTGAAAGATTACTTAATGATGGGCATGAAGTAATTTGTATGGACAATTATTTTACTGGCAGAAAAAGTAAAATTCTTCATTTAATGGATAATCCATATTTTGAGTTGATAAGGCATGATATCACCATGCCATACTTCATTGAAGTAGATGAAATATACAATTTAGCATGCCCTGCTTCACCGGTACACTACCAACATAACCCCATTAAAACTATTAAAACTTCGGTTTTAGGGGCTATAAATATGTTAGGTCTAGCTAAACGTGTAGGGGCAAAAATTTTACAAGCATCTACCAGTGAAGTATATGGTGACCCAGAAATGCACCCACAACCAGAGCATTATTGGGGGCACGTAAACCCTATTGGTATACGCTCATGTTATGACGAGGGAAAACGTTGCGCAGAATCTTTATTTGTCAACTATCATGAATCTAATGGTGTTGACGTCAAAATTATTAGAATATTTAACACCTATGGACCAAAAATGGAACCTGATGATGGTCGCGTAGTCTCTAATTTTATCATGCAAGCATTACAAGGAGAAGACATCACTATATTTGGTGATGGCAAACAAACCAGAAGTTTTCAATATGTGAGTGATTTAGTAGAAGGTATGATTCAAATGATGGAGACGGAAAAAGATTTTATAGGACCGGTAAACATCGGTAACCCAGTAGAATTTACTATGTTAGAATTAGCTGAAAATGTAATAGAATTAACTAAAAGTAAATCAAAAATAATTCACTTGCCATTACCTAAAGATGACCCTACACAAAGACAACCAGATATTAGTTTAGCTTTTGAAAAATTAAATGGATGGCAACCAAAGGTTCCATTAAAAAAAGGACTGGTTGATACCATCGCCTATTTTGACCAATTAATTAAGAGTTAGAATTTGTCAAGATTAAATGTAGTTTTTATTTGTGGTTCTTTAGAGCCCGGCAAAGATGGTGTTGGAGATTATACCCGAAGATTAACCTCAGAAATAATAAGACAAGGAAATGGCGCCAGTATAATAGCCTTGAATGATACCTTTTGTAAAGGAATAAAGAATGAAAATCAAATTAGCGACAACATAAGTATTTCTACTTTACGCCTTAGTTCTAATACTTCCATAAAAGAAAGAATTTACCAAGCTAAATTATGGATAAATGAAAGGAATACAGATTGGGTCAGTTTGCAGTATGTACCCTATTCTTTTAATTCAAAAGGAATTCCTATAAATTTAGCAATACAATTAAAAACTATTGGACATCACAAATGGCATATCATGTTTCATGAACTAGGAATTGGCATTGAAAGTGGTGCGAGTTTAAAACATAGGTTAATTGGAAAAATACAACTGTGTATAATAAAATCTTTAAGAAAAAAACTAAATCCCAAAGTTGTACATACACAAACACAGCCATATTTGAAACTTTTAAATGATCTCAATGTTAAAGCTATATACCTACCATTATTTTCAAATATTCCAAATGAAAATATAATATTAAAAGAAAAAGATATTAATTCAGAAATTATATTTGTTCTATTCGGTGGCATTCATAGCAATGCCCCAATCGAAAATTTTGTAGCTGAAGCAATTTTATATTCAGAAGAAAAAAATATCAAGATTTCTTTACTTACGATAGGAAGAAATGGCAACCAACTAATAAAATGGATAGATTGTGCCAAAAATCAAGGATTACAAATTATAAATATGGGTGAACAATCCCTTTCTAGTATTTCCAAGACATTATCACGTTCCACTGTTGGCATAACAACAACACCATTACCATTAATAGAAAAAAGTGGATCAGTCGCAGCTATGTTAGCTCATAAACTACCTATTGTTTGTGTTTCTAGAGATTGGAATATGAAAAATCGAAACATTCCTCAATTTAAATATATATACTACTACCAAAAAGGAAATCTTGAAATTATCATTGAAAACCTCATGAAAAATATTTTAAACGATAATTATCCAAACGGCCATCAGGTATCACAAATTGCAAATACATTCTTAACCAGTTTAAAAGGTAAACAAAGTAATGGCAACGCTTAATTATTTATGGAAAAATAGAGCAAAATTCCCTTTAGGATCTAATCATTTTTTTAGAGCATGGGCAAAACGTGTTATTTCACTACCTGAATTGCTCAGAAAAAATAGAAGAAGAAGAGCTCTTATCAGAAAAGGAGCTTTAATTTCCAAAACCGCAGAAATAGGTGAAATACAAATTGGCGGACCTAAAAAATTATTTAAAGTTGGTTCTTTTTCTTTTTTAGGTAAAGTGAATATTTCCCTTCACCATGAGCTTCATATTGGCAATAATGTATGCATTAATGATGGTGTAGAAATACTAACGGCATCTCATGATGTTGAAGATCCTTTATGGCAACATATCAAGGCAAAAGTTACCATTGAAGATTATGTTTGGATTGGTACCGGAGCATTAATCTTACCAGGTGTTACTTTGGGGCATGGTTGTGTGATAGGCGCAAGGGCTGTAATAGCTAAATCTGTTGCTCCAGGGCAAATTGTTGTTGGAAATCCAGCAAAACCAGTTTCAAAAAAAAGAAGTGAAAATTTAAATTACAATCCATGTGAGTTTCTAGTGCCAAATCGCGCTTGGCTAGTGGGATAAATCAATATTATTATGAAAGTCATTTTTTCTAACATCACCAACAACACTTTTGCTCGTTCTGCCGCTTTAGGTTTAACCAAAGCCAAGCTCATGGCAAAATACTACACTACCATTGCAGTTTTTGAAGGTAATTTTTGGGACAGATTAAGTTCTATTACTAAACTGCAAGAAATACAACGCAGAAGGTTCGATCCAATGTTAGAACCATACGTTAACACCAGACCATGGCGTGAAATAGGTAGGCATATAGCTAGTAAAGCCAAAATATCCAGCTTAACAAAACATGAGACTGGCTTTTTTAATGTTGATTCTGTAAGTAAAGAATTAGACCAAAGGGTAGCAAAAAATTTAAAAAAAGCATTAGATGCAGGTGTTCGAGGTGTATATAGTTATGAAGACATGGCACTGTATTCTTTTAGAGAAGCAAAAAAGCATGGCATAAAATGTTTATACGACCTACCCATAGGTTATTGGAGAGAAGCCCACCGGCTTTTAAAAATTGAACAATCCGCATGGCCAGAATGGGCTTCAACTTTAACTGGGTTTAACGACTCAAAAAATAAACTAGCAAAAAAAGATGAAGAACTTGAGTTAGCAGATGCCATTTTTGTTGCTAGCACCTTTACCGCCAACAGTTTAAAAGCCTACCCAGGTAAGCTAGCACCAATACACATTGTACCTTATGGGTTTCCTCCAGTTATAGATAAGCCTAGAGATTATAAAAAAGATGATTCTAGAAAACTAAGACTTCTTTTTGTAGGCGGCTTGTCTCAAAGAAAAGGAATAGCGAATCTATTTAAAGCCGTAGAAGGTTTAGATGAAGAATTAGAGCTTACCATTGTAGGTTATAAAGCTAGCCAAGATTGCAAGCCATTGGACCAAGCGTTAAAAAAACATAATTGGATACCAACCCTACCACATGATAAAGTTTTAGAACTCATGCAACAAAACGATGTCTTAGTTTTCCCTTCTTTATTTGAAGGCTTTGGTCTAGTTATGACAGAAGCAATGTCTCAAGGAACACCTGTAATTACTACAGACCGTACCGCAGGACCCGATATTATGACCCATAATAAAGATGGCTGGCTTATTGAAGCAGGTTCTACTAAAGCTTTAAGGGAGCAAATTGAATATCTTATTGCCCATCCAGAAGAAATTGAAGCAGCCGGAAAAGCAGCTATTGAAACAGCTAAGAATTGGACATGGGATGACTATGGTAGAAAATTAACCGAAGTAATTGAAAATACCCTTAGCAGTTAAATTTCATTTATGACCAAAAAAATAATATTTATAAATTCTCATCCAATACAGTATTTTGCCCCTATGTACAAATACATGAATGAACAAGGGGTAAATACCGAGGCTTGGTATTGTTCGGACGAATCTATAAAAGGAGGTTTTGACAAAGAGTTTGGCGTCAAAATTACATGGGATATTCCATTATTAAATGGATATTCTTACCAGTTTTTTAAAAATTATTCTTGGAAGCCGTCAATATCGAAAGGTTTTTTTGGGCTAATAAATCTTGGATTAATCAAGCAATTGTTTAGCGAACCCAAAGCTGTAATAATTGTACATGGATGGAACTATTTTACCCATTTTATGGTTTTAATGTTGGGTAAACTTAAAGGGCATACCATATGTCTGAGGAACGATATGCCATTGAGCCATGAGCATTACAAAAAAGGTTGGAAGCAAAAAGTGAAAAAAATTGGCTTAAAATATATTTTGTTTCCTAGAATAGATAACTTTCTTTATATAGGGTCACAGAACAGACTGTTTTATGAAAGTTACTCCGTTAAAGAAAACAGATTGGTCTCATGCCCTTATGCAGTAGACAATGATAGATTTAAAGCCCAATTTAAAGCTATAAAACCTAATATTTCTATTATAAAAACAAAGCTCGGTATTCCTGCAAGTGATAAAATCATTATTTTTTCAGGAAAGTATATTGATAAAAAAAGACCACTTGATCTATTGCATGCTTTCAACAGTTTAAATAGTCCAAATTGTTGGCTTATTATGGTGGGAGAAGGGGATTTAAGAATCTCTATGGAGCGCTACATTGAGAAACACCAATTAAAACAAGTAATACTAACCGGATTTGTAAATCAATCAAAAATTGCCGAGTACTATGCTATTGGGGATCTTTTTGTTATGTGTTCATCATTAGGTGAAAATTGGGGATTATCTGTAAATGAAGCCATGAATTTCAATACTCCTTTATTACTTTCAGATCTTACAGGTTGTTCTGAAGATTTAGTTATTCAAGGTGAAAACGGTTACACTTTTAAAACTAAGGATGTTATTGAACTTAAGAAGAAAATGGAGGAAATACTAATAAAAAACTCTTTAACATTACGGACTACTTCAGAAGAAATAGTAGACAACTATAGTTTTTTAAGAATAACCAATAATTTAAAAAACTTATTGTAAGATTTTTTTACAATCAATTAAGAATATGCTAAATAAATCCAAAATCAATTCACAACAAATTATTAAAATTGGTATTTGGATTTATTTTTTTCTATTACTTTTTGAAGGAGGATTGAGGAAATGGATTTTACCCACTTTAGCAGGACCATTAGCATTGGTGAGAGATCCTATAGCTATATTTTTAGTATTGTTTTCATTAAGACAAGGGTTTTTATCAAAAAATAACTACTTAATTGCAGCTATTTTTTTTGGAGTAACTGCTTTGGCTACTACTTTTTTAACCGGTCATGGAAACCTTGGGGTTAGTATTTATGGCGCAAGAATTATGCTAATACATTTTCCAGTTATTTTCATAATTGGAAAGATATTCAACAAAGAGGATCTCCTTAAAATGGGCAAAATTATGCTATGGATAGCAATACCTATGAGCATTTTAATGATATTACAATTCTATAGCCCACAGTCTGCTTGGGTGAACCGTGGAGTCGGTGGCGATTTAGAAGGCGCAGGTTTTTCAGGAGCGCTTGGATACTATCGACCTCCGGGAACCTTCTCTTTTATTACCGGTCTAACCCAATTTTACGGTCTATTAGCATGTTTTGTTTTTTACTTTTGGTTACGACCCGGCATTGTTAATAAATATTTATTGATAACAGCCACTATAGGTTTATTAGCTGCTATACCTTTTTCAATTAGTAGAACCTTACTTTACCAAACAATTATCATATTTATATTTAGCGTATTTGTTGTTTCAAGAAAAATAAAAAACCTTCCCAAGCTAGTGTTTGGAGGTATTGGTATTGTTGCCGTATTGATATTTCTAAGTACATTAAGTATTCTTGAAACCCCCATGGAAGCGTTTACCTCTAGGTTTGTAGGTGCTACCAAATACGAAGGCGGTGTCAGTGGTACATTGATAGACCGTTATTTAGGTGGAATGTTCGAAGCTATACGCCCCGGTGAAAATCAATCAATATTTGGCAATGGACTAGGTAGTGGAACTAATGCTGGGGCGAAAATACTACTCAATACTGGAATGCATAAAATTCATTGGGTAGAAGAAGAATGGCAACGAATTACATATGAATCAGGCATAATTTTAGGTTTCGGTTTTATATTCATAAGAATTATTCTCGGAGTTCAATTATTTGCATTAGCCTTTCAAAGGCTTATTAAAGATTCTATCTTACCTTGGCTATTAGTAAGTTTCTGTCTTATATTATTACCAAACGGTCAATGGGGACAACCGGCCTCTCTTGGTTTTGCAATAATTGCTACTGGTTTAACGGTAGCTTCCTTAAAAAAGTAGCTATTAATAAAATATTAAATCTTGAATATTATTTTTTTTTCACATCCAAAATTTATAGGTCATCAAAGTATGCCGCGATATACCCATTTGCTAAGCAAAGGGTTGAAAGAAATTGGCTATACCACCGAAGTTTGGTCACCAATTGCCATTGCTAGTACTTTACCAGCACCTAAGGCTTTTAAAAAATGGCTTGGTTATATTGATCAGTATTTGTTTTTCCCTTTAAGCGTTAGAAAGAAGTTAAGAACCGTAAATAAAAATACTTTATTCGTTTTTACTGATAACGCTTTAGGGCCATGGGTGCCATTAGTTAAAAAATATAAACATGTAATTCATTGTCATGATTTTTTAGCCCAGCGTTCTGCATTTGAAGGCATTGATGAAAATAGTACAGGGTATACGGGAAAGCTTTATCAAAAAATGATTCGTAATGGATATTCAAAAGGCAAAAACTTTATATCTGTTTCTAAAAAAACACAAACGGATCTACATCGATTATTAGGGTTTACACCTAAAATATCTCAAGTAGTTTATAATGCCATGAACAGAAGTTTTTCGCCGCAACCCATAGCAGAAACAAGAATTTTATTAACCAAGCTAACTGGTATCTCATTCAACAAAGGATTTATTTTACACGTAGGCGGTAATCAATGGTATAAAAACAGAGTTGGTATTGTTGAAATTTACGACCAATTACGGCTTAGATATAAAATTGAAATTCCATTACTATTAATAGGCACTCCACCAGATGAGAAATTAAAAGATCTAATCTCAGCCTCTTCATTTCGCAAAGACATTCATTGTTTATCCAATTGCACAGATGAAATGGTCAAAAATGCATATGCTGGTGCATCTTTGCTACTTTACCCTTCTTTAGACGAAGGTTTTGGTTGGCCTATTGCAGAGGCTATGGCCTCTGGCTGCCCAGTAATTACAACCAACCAACCCCCAATGACAGAAGTAGGCGAAAATGCGGCATTTTATATACCCAGAAGACCAACGAGGAACCATGTTGAAAAATGGGCTTTTGAAGCTTCTAGTATAGTTCACAAAGTATTGACCCTTAGTCCTGAAAGTCGTAATAAAACTATTACAAATGGATTAAAAAATGTAGAGCGTTTTGAGCAAGAAAAAATGATTGCACAACTAGACAACATCTATAATCAAATCATGTCTCAACCATAACACGAGGTATTTATTTTAAGCTATAATTAGTATTGTTTTAATCTTATGATCAAAATATTAAATGTAATTACAAGTATGGACCCCATTTATGGCGGTATGTGCCAAGGTATTAGAAATAGTATTGGGTATTTAGATCAAAATGAAATTATTAGCGATGTAGTTTGTTTAGATGAATCAGATGCTGAATACTTAGATAGTGATAATTTTAAAATTTTTGCATTAGGTGGTAAAGCCACTCCATGGGCGTATTCGAAAAATCTTTTACCATGGTTAACTAAAAATATAACCAATTACCAAGTAATCATTGTACACGGTTTATGGCAATATCAAGGTTATGCTGTTAGAAAAGCGTTGAATAAAATAAAAGGTGAAAAAGAGGGCTCTCCAAAATTATTTGTTATGACCCATGGTATGATGGACCCTTATTTTCAAAAAGCTCCAGAACGTAGACTCAAGGCAATTCGAAATTCATTGTTCTGGAAAGCAATAGAAAAAAAGACAATGAATAGTGCAAACGGAATACTTTTCACATGCGAAGAAGAGCTATTGCTTGCCAGAAAAACATTTAAAGGGTATAATCCTAAAAAAGAACTGAATATAGGTTACGGTATTTTACCACCGCCCCCAAAAAACTTAAATGATATTAGCTCCTTTAAAAAACGACATGCTATATTACCCGATGAAGAATATTTGCTCTTTTTAAGTAGACTACATCACAAAAAAGGTTTGCTAAATTTATTGAATGCCTATTCCAAAGGTTTAAAAAAAGATATGAAGTTACCTAAATTGATTTTAGCCGGACCTGGTATTGAAAGCGAATTTGGTCAACAACTCTATGCCTTGGTAGAAAAAAATTCTCAATTAAAGCAACAGGTTACATTTATTGGAATGATTTCCGGTGCCGAAAAATGGGCATCGTTTTATGGTGCCAAAGCCTTTATTTTACCAAGTCATCAAGAAAATTTTGGTATTGCCGTCGTAGAAGCCTTAGCATGTAAATGTCCTGTAATCATCTCTGACAAAGTAAATATTTGGCGCGAAATAGAAAAGGGTAATGGTGGCATTGTATCAGAAGACACAGAACTAGCTACTTTTGAAGCACTTAAAAAATATAATTCGTTATCACACACAGAAATAACGAAAATGAAAGAAAGTGCATTTAACGTATACATAGACAATTTCACCATGGAAAAAACTTCCCAACAATATATTAATGCCATTACAGATGAATCAATCTAAATCTAAGGTTTCATTAAAGAATTTTGATGCCAGTATAGGATTAGACCGTGGTGCCAGTAAAATTAAAGAGATTATTTGGTATCTATTTAAAACGTTTTTTTTCCTATCTGCATTACCCTACCCTAGTAGATTGAAAGTTAGCATATTAAAAATGTTCGGCGCAAAGGTTGGTCATGGCGTAGTAATTAAACCTAGGGTAAATATTCATTTTCCTTGGAAATTAAGTATAGGAAGTAATGTATGGATAGGTGAAGAGGCATTTCTTCTAAATTTTGAGCCATTGCACATTAAGGATAATGTCTGTATATCGCAACGTAGTTTTTTAT
Organism: Maribacter sp. 1_2014MBL_MicDiv; assembly: GCF_001865655.1. Classification (NCBI taxonomy): domain Bacteria; kingdom Pseudomonadati; phylum Bacteroidota; class Flavobacteriia; order Flavobacteriales; family Flavobacteriaceae; genus Maribacter; species Maribacter sp. 1_2014MBL_MicDiv. The sequence goes on along the minus strand of NZ_CP011318.1, from coordinate 2,471,999 downwards.
GTGGTGGCAACCACGATTATAAAAACCCTACTATGCCTTACAGAAATGGTCCTATCACCCTAAAAGAAGGTTGTTGGATAGGCGCCAACTGTTTTATAGCCCCAAATGTAACTATTGGAACGGATACCGTAATAACGGCAGGTTCCATAGTTACTAAAAGTGTCAAAGAAAATCTAGTGACCAGTATAACTCCTGAAAATTTCAGCAAACACCGTTGGGTCTAGTTTGGGTTTTAACCTTAAAATAGCAAAGAAGACCCGTTTATAATTTTCACCATAAAATACCTTTTTTTCTTGTCCATTCCCGGACCCCTCCTCGGGTTACATCAGTAGATATATTCTATCACAATATATTTATTCATAACGTTTTTAAACATACATAAGCAACCAACTAAATAGTATTATTTTGAAAAAAAGAATCCTTTTAATAGGCTACAATTATTCACCAGAGCTTACAGGCATAGGCAAGTATAGTGGTGAAATGATGGAGTGGTTGTCAAAAAAGGGCCACGAATGTTCTGTGATAACAAGTTACCCTTATTATCCGCAATGGAAAGTACAAGCGCCTTATCAAAAAAATAAATACTGGTATTTAAAAGAGAATGTAGAAATTGGGCAAAACCAATCACGCATTAAAATTTATAGATGCCCCATGTACGTTCCCAAAAAACCTACCGGACTCAAACGCATACTTTCCGACGTTAGTTTTTTTACATCTGCATTGCTATTACTGTTGTATTTTTTATTCAAGAAAAAATTTGATTTAGTTATTTCAGTTGCACCAACATTTCTATCGGGTGTTTTAGGTGCTTTTTATAAAATACTTAAAAACACCAGACATATACACCACATACAAGATTTGCAGATAGAGGCTGCCTTAAAACTCGGCATGATAAAGTCTAAATATCTTATCAGTTTATTATTATATGTTGAATGTTTCATTTTCAGAAATTCAGATAGGGTTAGCAGCATATCATTGAGTATGATCGATAAAATTGAAAAGAAATGTAAGAAAAAGGTGTTTTATCTTCCCAATTGGACGGACAATTCTTTGTTTTTCCCTATGGATAACAAAGCTGAATTAAAAAGAAAATTCGGATATAATAAAGAAGATAAAATTATTGTGTATTCAGGGGCTATTGGAGAAAAACAAGGTTTGGAAATCATACTCAATTCTGCCAAAGAATTTATTAAAGACAAACATATCAAATTTTTAATTTGTGGTTCGGGTCCATATCAATTGGTATTAAAAGAAAAAGCAAGTCTATTAAATTTAAATAACATTACGTTCTTGCCTTTACAGCCGAAAGAAGTATTTAATGATTTTTTAAATATGATCGACATTCATCTGGTCATTCAAAAAACCAATGCCAGCGATCTTATGATGCCGTCTAAACTTACTACCATTTTAGCTGTGGGCGGTATAGCCCTAATCACCGCTAATGAAAATACTGATTTGTATAGATTGGTTCATTCGCACAATATGGGGCATATCATACAACCAGAAAATGACACTGCTCTAACATCAGGGATTAATTATCTTATTTCAAATAAAAATTTGTCTACTCTGAAAAAAAATGCCCACATATATGCCTCACAATTTTTATCCCTTGATTATATTATGCAAGATTTTGAAAATAGGATATTGCTTGAACGTTCGTCTACCTAAAATAAGTAACTTTAGAAATGGGTGTAAATTTTAAAGAAATAATTTATTCCATTAAAACCAAGCTTTTAAAGCCTTCACTTTACAATTCTTTTTTGAAAACTGAAAAAGAACTTTTAAGTGAATCTGTTAATGACCTAAATTTTAAAAAAAGGCAAACACTTGTAAAACACGCCTTCAAAAATTCCGCATTTTATGGCAAAAAATATGCGAAAGTGTTAGATGACGTTGACCTTATAAGTGCTGAAGATTTTCTTAAACTACCGCCACTTACTAGAGAAGAATTAGCAAATAATTTCAATAGCATTAAGGTAAAAGGTTTAAAACCGTGGCAAATTCGTAAAGTAACTTCTTCTGGCAGTACAGGGCAACCCGTTTCCGTATTACATGATTTAAGATTCCCTATTAGTTCTTTACAATGGCGCATTTTAAGTTGGTGGGGTGTTAAACCTTACGAAAACCAAGCTTTTATCTATAGATACAAACGCTCTTTATTGAAAAGGATAGGTAATACTATTATGTGGTGGCCAACAAGAAGAATTTTTTTACCAGGGGCAGAAATGAATTTAGCACATGTAAAGAGGTTTGTATTAAAAATAAATGGACTAAAGCCAGCGCTCTTACAAGGTTATGTTGACGTTATGTATGAATTTGCACTTTTTCTATTAGACCACAACTTAAAAATTCACCCCCCTAAAATGGTTTGGGTGACATCTGCACCTTTACTAGAACATCAACGTAGAATTATGGAAAAAGCTTTTGAAGCACCGGTATGCGACCAGTATGGAAATACCGAAGTTTTATTGATAGCTGCAGAATGCCCAAACCAAACTGGTCTTCATATTTTACAAGATGCCGTACATATTGAATATGTTGATGATAATTACCAACCTGTACCACCAAAAGTTACAGGAAAAATATTAATAACCGATTTAAATAACTACGCTTTTCCTTTAATACGGTATGAAGTAGGTGATCGTGGTCAATATTCTTTAGGACAATGCGAATGCCATATACCCTTACCTATTATGTATGCGGTAAAGGGCAGACAAGCAGTCACCTTACAACTACCGTCAGGTCTAGGAATAAAAAGTGAACATTTACATTTACTTTTTGAAAAACAAATTAAAACCATTAGAGAGATACAATTGCTACAAAAAAAAGATTACTCGGTAGAGCTACATTATATACCCCAAATAAATTCAACTACTACTCATGAGGTCAATAATATTATTAAGTCTTTAGTCCATAGAACAAGAAATGAAATAAAAATAACACCCATAAAAGTGAATAGCGTTAAAATTCTAAACAATAAAAAACCTTTGATTATAAGCGAATTGCCTAGATAATAAATTAAGTATTATCTTAAAAATTCTATGATACCTACTGAACCTATTAAAAATTCCATTAAAAAATATTACTCGTCATTACTAGACAGACGGTATCACTTTATCTCTAACAGACAAGCATTAAAAGCTTTAAAACATATTGAAAAACAAAAAGGAAAACTACCTATACAATTAAAAAAAGTAGTACGGCAATATGCTCAAGAAACTTTAGGCTGGAAAGGTTACGCACCTTGGTTATTAGTGTACTCGGCAATCTGCGGAAAATTTAAAAAAGGATGGATACCAGACAATTATTACAGAATGGTAATCACCCCAAAATTACAGGGCGAATATGGAAAAGTATCTTTTTTAAAACCCCTTACCAAACCACTTTTTCAAACTGATACATTAGTGGATATTGCCTATTTTATCAATACTGATTGGTTTGATCATAACTACAAAAAATTATCGACACCACAGGTAGAAAAATTAATAGGTAAACAGACAAATAAAATAGTTTTTAAGGTAGATAACTCTTTTCAAGGAAAAGGCGTAAAGGTTTTTAATACAGAAGATTTAAACTTAAAGACGATAGAGAATATTGGGAACGGTACCCTACAACGATTTGTTGAGCAACATGATTTTTTTAATCAATTTCAAACCAACAGTACCGCAACAATTCGATTAACAACTGTAATTGACAAAACCGGAACAGCATCTTTACGAGCAGGTTATTTGCGCTTAGGCAGAACTAGGGATACACATATTTCATCTAAAACTCATATAAGAGTACCCATTGATATAGCAGAAGGCACACTAGAAGAAGTAGGTTACCTACCCAATTGGTATACAATTACCAATCACCCAGATTCTAAAATTGAATTTAAAGATAAAACCATACCCAACTTTAAGACATGTGTAGAAGAAGTAAAAAAACTTCACTTAAAGCTCCCCATGGTGCAATGTATAGGATGGGATGTAATAATCGACAAGCATTCTCAAATGGCCCTAATGGAATGGAACGGTTATGGTAACGATATAAAATTCTCTGAAGCTACACAAGGACCATGCTTTAAAGGTTTGGGGTGGATAGATTAAGGAAAGTGACAACTCTATATTGAGATTCCATATTAAACTTCACGATTTTTTCACATACGAAATCTCTTAATTTTAAAAACGTTTAAGGACATGTATTTAAAACTATTTAAAAGAGTAGTCTCTAAGGGTACGTATAGACCTGAAATAGATGGTCTTCGATTTATTGCTATTATAGCGGTACTTATATTTCATGTAGATGCCTTTCTTACACTCTATATGGACAAGGCTTCTGCATTATCCAGCTTATGGTTTACAGGGCATTATGGAGTTCCCCTCTTTTTTAGTATTTCCGGTTTTGTATTGTCTTCACAGTTATTGAAAACTAAAAAATTTAGTTATAAGCAATATTTAATAAGGAGAATAGAGCGTATTGAGCCGCCTTTTTTAATAACCACCATTGCATTTTACTTATTACTAAGCTTTAGAGACGGATTTGATCAGGAAAAAAATTATAGCTTATTTCGGGTATTAACATATACCAGTAATTTTGACACTAATTTAATTAATGTAGTTACTTGGTCTTTAGAAATAGAGGTCGTATTCTATTTATTATTACCATTGCTATACCTATTAGCAAAAGATACTATTTGGAAATGGTCTGTACTTGCCGTATGCACTTTTGTTTTTTCACAATTTTATAGACTGCCTTTTTTAAATACCTATTTTCATTGGTTTGCCATAGGTATTATCATAGCTATTTTGGAAACAAAAAAAACATCTTCTTTTTCTTATAAATTATTGGGGCAAACAATTACTTTATTATGTTTGATACTTTTTTTTGGTCTTGCCCATTATGAAACCTTACTAGTAATTGAAATAGTACAACCCATTTTACTGTTCTTTTTTTTATATGGGGTTTTAATACAGAAATACTTTTTAAAATACCTGTCTTTTACCTCTTTCACAATAGTTGGCGGGGCATGTTACATTATTTACCTCATACATTTTCAAGTTATTTCAGTAACAGGTCATTTACTGATACCTATTATAGCTCATAGGGAAATACTTTCATTAGTTTTAGTAGTTGTTACTACATTACTCTGTTTAATGGCATTCCCAGTTCTAGAAAGACCGTTTATGAAAAAAGGATGGTGGAAGATTAAAAGTTGAAATTTATCAATAAAAAATATAGAATTATTCGACAGTAATTGAAAGTATATCAACTTTCACACTATCTAAATCAGAAATTCTCCATCTATGAATACCACCATGCCAAGATTCATCAGGGTGATATAAATACGCAATATCAGAATTTAATGGATTGAAAACAGTATATGGATTTATTGCATTTCCAGCCATACCATCAAATGGCGTAAATACCTCACCGCCTAATCTACTAACAGAGAGACCATTTACATTTTTTGTCCAATTCGTACCGAAAACATTCAACAGCAAACCATTTTCCCAATAATGAGCATATTGGTTGGTTTGAAAACCCCCTTTCCAAAATTCCCCATAATACCCCCAAACAATATTATTTCCAAATGCCATTGCTTTACTCCCGGCATTATGGACGTCATTACCTGTATCGAATCGTCCATCAAGAGGATAATCACCAGTATAGTCCTTTCCCGTAGCTTTAGACGTTTTAAATATCCAAGTATTATCATTCGTATTTAATAACCCTAAATGATAGCCAGCTCCCATATTATTCTCCTCAGGTCGAGCATCAAAAGTAAGAAGTTTATAATCATCTAAAATTGCAACACTTAAGGAACTACCATATCGAAAAAGTGGTTCATTAGCTAAAATGTTAGTTCTTTTAGCTAAAAGTGATCCTCCTAAAAAAATAGGGTCGTTATCAATATCAAAATCATTTAATTCATACTTCTCCCAAATAACATTACCGTGCAATTCTGCTGGGTTAACATATACTAATGAACCGTCTTCTAACCAAACCCAATTAAAGCCATCTAAAACCTTATCCGTAATTCTTATTCCACTCTCTGTTAATTCCGCTATTACAAAATTATATCCTTCAGTTAGTAAAAAGTAGGTTTTTCCGTTAGACAAGGTAACCGGTTCTCTGATTCGACCGAATGAGTTATTGTAATCATCTTGTATTGAGAAGCCCCAATTATTTTTTAAAGACCAACTTTCACCAATATCTTCTTGTGAATAATCTATTTCATATTCCAAAAAATCAACAAATAATCTTGAACTATTGTTTTTATCGATAGACATTATTAGCCAATCTGGGGTATATTGAATTTTTTCTTGGAAGTTTCGATTACTATCATATTTCATCATTCTGTTGTTTCCGGTATCCAATACCCAAAACGAACCATCATTTTCAAAAGCCAATGATGCATGATTATACTGGGGCGTATATATATCTGCATTGAAATCTTTAGACTTTGAGTCTGAAAAATAAAACTTGTTATTAGATACTTTTGGTCCATTTGCATAACCTCCCAGTTCTCCAAATGGAGCATCTTCCTCACCATTATCAGCATTAAAAAAACGAATTTGTTGATACGCACCTCCGTCACACACACCTAGAATATTATCTTTTTTATTGAAGCCCAATGTCAATGGCTCATCTAATGACGAAATACTTAAATTAGATTTTTCTAATTGTCCATTTTCTTGAATAACGTATTTAGATACAGAAGATTCATCTGAAATTAACCAAAGATTCCCCTTATCATCTGTTGTTAATTCCCTAGGTGCATTAATAAATTGAATTGTTTGTACCAAAGAACCCCCATTTGATAAACTTAAAACATGTATAGTGTTTTGAAGCTGTCTTGCGACATACAAATACCCATTATAATAAGCCAAACCGGTTATGTATGAGTTAGTTCCCTCAATTAAATCTAAAGTAGATTCATATGTTCTAGAATACGTGACCTCATATGATATTGCTTTATCAAAAATATATTCTTCGTTGCTATTCTGATCTGTAACAAATACAAATGATTTATTTGCTTGAACATCATGGCCACTCCAAAACACTTTATCTTCTCCCGTAGCAATATATTTAACTATAGCTCCTTTGTCCAAAACCGGAGTAGTTACTTGTGGATCGCTTAACTCTGAAGTATATGCCGCAGTTCGCTGTTCATTGTAGCCATTAGACCAATAAATTTTTTCTCCATGAACTATAAATTTAAAGAAACCACTTAATCCGTGATATCTATTTACTCCGGTTAAATTTTTAGACGTATTTCCAATTTTTGCACCTTCCCATTCATATTTAACATTGTTAGAAAGCACTTTGATAGTATAATTTCCAGAAGAAACCGGTATACCTTCATCATCTAAACCATCCCACTCAATGCTATGTGTTCCTTTATCCTTTTCAACATTACTCCATAAAGTTCTCAACAACACTTCCCCATCATAGACACCTGCGCTTGTTCTTGCATTTTCATCCAAATAAAACTGTACTTCTTTAGCTGTATTTTTGTTTTCAACGTAATGGTAATTTTGCGCATTAAGCACATAAGACAAAAACAAAAAATAGTATAATATTTTCATTGTCCAGAAACAATATAAGAGTTAGCAGCTAGCTTTCTAAGTAGACCAAAACGAACATTACCCTTATTACTGATAAAAGTGGCATTGCCGTTTAATTGGTAATTTAGTTGAACACCTTCTAAGGCCTGTATATTAAGTACGGCACCATTGTGTGCCTCTAAATTAATATAATCCCCAACTTTCATTAGATCAAAATTAGAAGTAATACGTAAAGTGGCGGAATTAATACATTCTAAAGTGTTGAGAATATCCGATTCATTGATATCCCTATCTGTTTCAAATGAAATAATTTGAGATTTCTTCAAATACTCGTTGCCCATTGTTATGCTACCAGCAGTTTTGGCATAAAGAGCATATGGAACGCTCAAAAGCTCTGTTAAACCTGTAATTGAGTAATTAACACCTCCATTTAAGTCCATTTGAGTCTCTAAAAAAAAAGGACCATTTGACCAATCAATATCAGTAAAAGTCCCTTTTAATACCGTTCCGGTCCCAATCTGTAGGGTCATGAGTCCGTTTTCATTCGTTAATGGCAAATGTGATTCTTGGTAAACCTCTTGTCCATTTGTGGTTTGCTGGAGTATTGAAATTTTGATTCCTATAGTTGAATTACCTAAAATTTCACCATTAGTATTACGTACGATTGCCTGATAACTAATTTTTTCCGGCATTTGGGCATATATGCCTATAGTGAGAAAAAATAATGTAAGAAATTGATATAATTTCATTTTCAAATTTTTATAAATTTAATTGAAGTAATAAATTCATTGTTATTACGAAGTAACAGTATATAAATACCCTCAGACAAAAAGTTTAGTTCTATTTCCGTCACAATATCGTTGATATTATTAGTTGCCATCAATTTACCTTCAAGATTGAAAATCTGATAGTTTAAATTCTCAAAACTTAAACTATCAACACTTAACTTCATTAAATCTATCACCGGATTTGGATATACTTTTAAAGTTACCGACTCGTTACCTGAAGCCTTAAATGCATCTATACCTTGTTGAACCCCTAAATCTATTTGGTCTTCTTTCTTAAAAGTTTGGGTCGCAAAGATCTGACCTATGGAATAAGAATAATTTCCTTGTAACCCTACTGCAACACCACCTCCAGCATTAATAGAATAATTGGTTTGACCTACCTTTAAAGAATTGGACATATCATCAACATCTTGACCAAAAACAGAACTGACAACAATTAGCTGTAAAACAAAAAAAATAAATTTCATCAAAAATTATAAAACCCTTATTTCACCTAAGTGTTTAAAAATAAGTTTAGTACCTATTCCATAAACGAAAATAAAGCAAACTTGGTCTAAGTTATACGCTTTAAAAACATATAAAGACTATTGAAATTTATTTTTCTGTTATCTTTTTTAAAAACAACGAAAAAACTAATGAAAATTCAATAAAGTAGATGATTTATAGCAGGAAAGACAGATTTAAGAAATGTTAAATTTAAAATTTAACATTTCTTAAATCTCTAATACGGGAAATAATGTCGCCATTGCTTACTTAAAGAAGAATAAAGCTCTTATAATTAGTAACTAATGCTATTTTAATTAAATGTAGTCCTCATTCTGCTGTCTGCAGAAAACTTCGCCCTTACCAAATGTACTGCATAGACAACACCAAAATAAAGATACCTTTTAGACATTCGCCTAGGTTCGTTTACCAAACGCCCCAACCATTCTAAGCCTAAATCTCTCCATACTTTGCTTGGTCTTTCTACAGTACCTGCATAAAAATCAAAAACAGCACCAATACAGCATATAATCTTGGCATTAAGAAAATTTTTATGTGCATGGCTCCATTTCTCTTGTTTTGGAGCGGTCATACCAACAAAAAGCACATCTGGATCAAAACTATTAACCGCCTCAATCATACTTAGATTCTCTTCTTCAGTAAATTGCGGTTTAAAAGGTGGCGCATAACTAGCAAATCTAATATTTGGATATTCACCCTTTAAACGAGACTCTATTTTAGCCAAGGTATCACTGCTTGCCCCTAAGTAAAAACAAGATCCATGGTTTTCATTTAATCGTTTTAATTGATACTCATGAAAATCTGCTCCTGCTATTTTTTTTATGGAAGTACCATTCAACCATTTTGCAGCTAATGTTATGCCAACACCATCGGGCAGAATAATATCACTAGCCAACAACGCTTTTTTAAATTCAGCGTCTTCTTCAGCTATACAATAAGAATATTGATTGATTGTATTTACCAATAATTTAGATTTTAATGGTAAATTATCAAGTGAAGAATTGTAAATAGGATAACCAAGGCATAATACCTTTGAGTCAAATTCAGTAAGCATCATAAATTTCTAAAAAAGCCCTAATTATAATTTTGTTCTCCCAAAACATGTACGGAATATTCGCATCAATCTTCAACAACAATTATAACTATATCGGGGGTTAATGGTTGTTCAGACAAATATATTTATTTGGCATGCAACCACAGATTACTTCTGTTAACGTGTAGTAAAATATAGTTATAGCGCAGCTTAAAACATATGGCCTTACACTATCAAAAAGATCAATTACCAAACTTGTAGTACTATTCTAACAACTACTGTAAGTCGGTGATGCGCAGAAATTTTTAACTTTTAATAAACGCGCTGAGGACTGCATTTTACATTTTAAAATTTATCTTAGCATTCTTAATCATTTAAGAATTAACACATAAGGGATTCCAAATTTTTATTCTGCTTATATTTCCCCCAAATCATATTCTGAATAACAATTTTAAAAGACCCAAATGATCTTATAGAAATTTTAATGACTTTCAATTATAAAGACATTAATGAATACTTAAGAATTATGATAAGACCTACTTCATTAAAAAACACATTGTTCTTTTTTGCGACCCTCCTATTCTATGTATGTCTATTTGAATCTTGCGCCTCTGAAAAAGACCATGTAGAAGATGGGAATACCACGCATGAACAATCAGAAGAACCCAAAATCATCACTTTTAGTTTTTTAACTACAGATAATAATGGCTTAACCACCGATATTGCTGCAACCCTTGATGAAGAAACAAAAACTATCTACGTTGAGCTTGATCCATTAGTGTTAAACATAGACCAACTAATACCTACCATTACCTTATCATCTGGATCTAAGGTTAGCCCTATATCAAAATCTGAACAAGATTTTAGCCATGAAGTTACCTATACGGTTACTGCAGAAAACGGCACAACAACCGTTTATAAAGTTGTACCGAGTATTATAGGGAATATTTGCACTTCTAATCTAGTTGATTCCGGTCCTATTGTAGTAAGCACGAACAACCAACGCATAGATAACCTCTACATTAGAACATCTGACCAACATGGTATTGAGATCAACAACCATACAGGTGTGGTAATCTCTAATTGTATTATTGAATACACCGGGGCTTACATGGGAATAAAGTTCACCAGTGCCGATAACCTGACCATAAAAAACTGTTATATAAAATATACCAATGCGCCATCTAGCGGTCCATTAGCGGATTCTGAAAGAAACTGTATTGAAGGTATAGGTTCGCAAAATATTGTAATTGCCAATGTAAAATTAGAAGACGGGTCAACGGGCATACGATTAAACCAATGTGATGATTCGGTTTTAAAATATATTGAAGGTCATAATATGAGAGGTCCTTTCCCTAGGGGTCAATTAGTACAATACGATAAATGCGCCGGTGGGCTTTTAGAGAATTTCTCCGTGATCAATGATCGTGATGTGGCTTGGACAGAGGACAATATAAGTATCTACAAAAGTGGTGGGCAACAGATCAAAAAAGGATTGATCGTTGGCAATAACAGCCCTACTGGTGTTGGTGTGTTATTTGAAGATCAAAATACCGAAGGTGCAAGGGGTGGTTACGGCGGACTTGTAGAAGATGTAGATTTTTTGGAAATGGGTAACGGTGTGGTCTCCTCTGTAGAAGGCTCTAAAAATGTGAGTTTTACAAGAATACGAGCCAAACAGATCATTTGTGGCGATTTAGGACAAAACAGGGGAAAATCTACCTCTAACTCATTAATATTCGGTGCTTTTGGCACTACGGCAAATACCGGTGGAAATAGTATAAATGATTGTATCGTTTATAATTCCTGTAACCCCACCAATATTGTTTGGCCAGAACACAATTTTGATGTTATTGACTATAGAACAGATATTGATTTTGAACCCAGAAACCCTATTGTGCTTAATTTCAACTGTGATTAAGGTAGTAATGGCAATTAGACATGTTCAAGGAAAATACCACTACATTACCCTTCTGTAGCATACCCAGGAATTCTTAGAAAGCCCAATATTTTTCTGCGTACTATAGTGTCTTTAAAGAAATATTTAAAATACCTTCTATCTGCCTTTATATCCCTAATAATAAACTTAGGATGCAATAACGGAAAATCTATTTCCTGTGCTTCATTATATTGCCTAGCATCATTGGCACTAACGGTATGTGTAGCATCTTCACCAAACCCAACATTTTTGATCATATTTTGGTTTGGTATTATTGACAAGCCAGAGTTGACCAGTTTTGTATAGTCCCACTGATAGTCCCACCAAGAGACTTCTTTAGCATTGATCGTTTTTTCTATTTTACTAAGTCGATATTTCTTTTCGATGATGTTTGAAAAGTAATTGTCAAAATAGCCTTTCTTTTTAAGTTCTGGAAAGCTTGAACATTCATAATCATAGTTTTTCCAGGCTCTTCGCCAACTTGCCCAACCCCACTCATGACTAAAATAAGAGAAGTAATACGAATAATCTGAATCTGGGACATACCCATTCTGAAAGTTAGAGCCTCCAATATGCATAATCTGGTTATTGTCTCTATATCTTTCCAATAATTCTGAACAAAACTTGAAAAAACTCAAAGACGGCAAACAATCATCTTCTAGAATAATGCCTTCTTCCTCATTTTCAAAAAACCAATCTATAGCAGTTTTGGGTCCTAATCCACAACCTACATTTTCTTCCCTGAACAGCGTTTTAACTTCACAATCCCAATCTACTAAATCTATAATAGCCCTAGTTTCTTTGCATTTTTGATCATCCTTACCATTTTTACGTGGACCATCTGCCGCAACATAGAGTTTTGCTGGCTGGGCTTTCCGTATCATTTCAAAAACCCTTTTCGCCTGTTCCGGCCTATTAAAAATGATAAATAGTACCGGTGCTTGTGCTGTTGCTGTTTTCATTTTAAATAGTCTTCATTTTTAAACAATTGCCAAATGATGGGAAATAAGGTTTTACCCCACAACAGTAAGAATGCCTGTGGTAGGTGAAACGGAAAATGCACCTTAATGAACTCTAAATATTCTTTATACGATAAGCCTGTAGGGCTATATAAATATGCTATTCTTTGTTTTAAATTACTTTTTTGGCTTAACCAATTTACCCCATGATCATTTTTACAATAGCCACAATAAGCACTGGCAACATAGGTAAAAATACCATTATCCAAAGCTTTTAAGGTGTAATCAAAATCTGCAATTCCGTGCGTATAGGTTTCCGTTAAAGAACCGATAACCTCGTAGACTTCATGAGGTACCAGCATGATATTGGCATTGCCCATTTCGCACTTCTGCGGAAATTTATCATTAGGCAATACCATTTTACTCTTAAATGATAGTTTGTTTAAAATTTTATGTCCGCCATAAGAAACCTTCTTAGTATCTGGATTTAAGGTAGGACCCACGATGATACTTTTAGGTTCGTTTACTTCTTCTAAGTCACTTAACAGCCTGGTCAATGTATCCTTAAAAACAATGGTATCATCATTTAACAGTAAATAATAATCTGAATGCCTGTCATTATCACGAGCCGCTTTCCAAGCCGTACGCATGCCACCTGCCCAAAACAAACTACCTGATCCCTGTATGATATGAAGGTTTTTAAAATTACCCTGAAGGTATTCCGTAGTACCATCTGTACTACCATCATCTACCAGGTAGATTTTTAAATAGTAACTATCATCATCTAAATCACAGTTTAAAAGCGCCTCTAAACAGCTATACGTTTTCATCTTACGATTATGGCACGTAAGTAAAACCGTTATTAATTTCTTTTCTTTAGTTGACATCATCTCTAAACTTTTTCAACTGTTAAGCTGGTAACTTTCTGTTTTTTCTCATTTCTACATACACTTGGTACGGTGCAACAATTAACCCATTGACATTGGTTACCACAATTGCCATACAGATACCAAAAATTCCGTAACCCATTTCTACCGATAGGAAATAAGCTATTGGTACAAAAAATAGGATTACAAAAATGGAAATATAGAATTGTAAATTGACCTTACCCATGCCGTTCAACACACTTATAAATATTTCTGAAAAGCAATTAGACAACACTATTAGAACAACACCCAATGAGGTTATGAACGGTATGGTTATAATATCACCGATCCATAAGTTATAGATAGTAGGCGCCAATAATAATCCAATGATACATCCTACGGCAATAACGCTCCAAATGAGCAATAGCTTTTTTATCAATTTTTTAATCCACGTGTAGTCATTGTTTACCTGGGCATTGGTAACAGAACTCCACACCGGACTCAATATGATACCAAATATTAAAGAAGCAACGCTAAACAGCTTAAAAGCAATATTGAACTCGGTTACCTTTTCTGGTCTAAAGTATTTACTGATCAAAAAGTTACTGGTTTGAAACTGCACCATATAGGCAATGTTCAAAAAGAAAAATTTGATCCCTAGAGAAAAGATAGACCCTAAGGTATCTACCGTAGGCTTTTCTATTTTCTGTATTAAATCCGGTCTTTGTACTACAAAGAAATATGCGGTAAAGAGAAATATAGAAAGTAAGTTACTACCCATGACCACAAAACCTAAATTAAATAAGGAAGGCTCAGAAAATTCCCTTAAATACAGAATACCAATTAAGCCAAGCACATTGCCCAATAAGATAGTTCTGGCAATCATTGCTGGCTTTTGCAGGGCAAATTGGATAGGGTTATATATTTGAAAAATAAACTGTAAGCTAAAAAAGGATATTAAAAGAAAAACCAACTGTTGCAGTTCTGAACGGTAAGATGCATTTACTCCTAAAAATTCATCCCATTTTAACTGATCTGTAAATATGACATTTAAGATAAATATGATGGTAGAGATCAATATTAATACGGCTGCAGTGGTATGAACCAATTTTCGCTGCTCTTTGATATCATCCAGAGCTACGGCTTCTGAAAATTTATTGCGTAGACCGTTACCAAAGCCAATATCCAACAAGGTAAACCATGTTAACACAGAACTAAGCGTTAACCAAATACCGTATCGTTCAGCGTTGACAAAATTTATAACCAAAGGAACAAACAAGAAGTTTATAGCCGTACCCAAGCCTCTTAAAATCAATGAAGAAAAAACATTCTTAATCAACAGGTTAGTCCTAGAATTTCCTTGAAAATAAGACTGTATGATTACCTTAATGGAGTTAAACCTTTTGATCATTATATTGTGTTAGGTCTTTTTAATGGTAGGTACTTTGACCTATAATCAAATGACAAAGCTGAAAAATCTTGTTTTTTAAATGTGGGCAAAAATATAAATATGACACAAATAGGTAGCATTAGTATGGGTTCACCAAAGCTTAATATCAGTAAAATTAATATGGAATAACATACATATTCGGTTTTTCTTAAATACCCCCGGCATAACTTACCATATCTATAGAGTAAAACCATAAATCCAACCACACCGAACTTAGTTATAAAGTCCATAATACCGTTAGAAATATTAACATTAAACTCATTAATGTAGTACTCATCATATTGATTACTGACCCCTAAAAAAAGTTTCCAGTTAAATTGTTCGTAAAGAAAAATTATACTAGCAAAACGGTTTAAGGGTATTTGCCTTTCTACATCTTCATAATAGACAGATAATTGCTCCAGCTCTTTTAAATCACGTATATCTTGCTCATAAATCTCAACCACCTTCTCCCCTAAAAAAGGTACGTTGGGTATGGCCAATGCAAATATGACCGCAAAAATTATGATGGCGATCTTACTGCTCCTGTTCAATACGCGGTATCTAAGGAAAAATAATAGAAACACACCAAGGTAGGCCGTGGTAGACACCGTTGTTAAAATGGCTAAAGTAATTATCAATGCCTCTTTGTTCAGTTTAAAATCATTGATTAAAAAATTGAACATTAATGCCAACGTCAAAAACGAACCAAAAGCGCCAGGCTCCCAACAAAATCCGGAATTTCTATAGTAATGGATATCATCAAAGGTGAAAAACACAAAATTGGTATATCTAAAAGAGCCATCATCTACCGTTAAACTTTCAAACGTAGTACCTATTGTCTTTACAATTGCGCCATTTTGAAATAATTGTATGCTATAAAACACCAACGAGACTATGGCTAAATGTGAAATTACCTTTACCAAATAATACAAAGCCTTTTCTCGTAGTATCACACAAAACAAATAGGCCGTAAATGCAAATTTGAAAAAATAGAATACATCGCTTGTAAAATAATCCGCAGGTAGTTTATTCAGTTTGAATCGAACGGCGATATATAGAAAGTACACTGCCAGGCAAGTCAAGAAATACTGAATATCGCGCTTTTTAACCTTCTTCAATCGAAACGCAACGATAATCATAAAAACCTCAAGCCCGAACCAAGCCGAATTATAATCAACTAAAAAATTGGCTTTAGAAGAAAACAACAAGAAAAGTAAAACTACAAGGTAGTATATATTCATTTTGGCCTTTACTTTATTCTAATTTTGGTAGGTCGTTTATTAATTGTTCGTAACATCGTTAAAAACAACCATAGGATTTTTAAACTTCTTATTACGCTTAGCTTCTTCCAAGATTGCCAGATCATCTAAATGGGTGTAATTCTCACGAACCATAAAAACACAACAATCCGAATATTTAGAAAGGGCAAGCGTATCTGCCAATGTGCCAATTGGGGCAGAGTCTATGACAATATAATCGAAGTCATTTCTTAACTGCTCCATAAACTGAACCATTTGCACCGAATTAAAAGATTCTAATCCGTCTACTTTTTCGGAACCCAACCCTATGGCAAACAAATTGTCATTGTTATTTACCGGCACCAACAAATCGTTGATAGTAATAGTACGGGTTCCTGGTGATAGGTAATTTGAAACACCAATTTCTGAATTAGCAGCTCCCAATGCCCCCATTAATTCTGGATTGTGCTTATCTAATTCTAAAATCACGACTTTAGAGTTTGAAGAAGCCAGTGCCACCCCAATATTTGAAGAAAAGAAAGTTTTCCCCTCCCCTTCTTGCGCTGAGGTAACCAAAATAGTTTGCATCTTCTTTTTAGGTAGATGAAAACTCATATTCATACGCATCATTCTAAAATCTTGAGCCAATCTACTACTCTCCTCTCCCTTTTCAATAAGATTTTTACCTGATGCATTATGTGTTATTTCACCTATTAAAGGCACACTAACTCTTTTCTGAACATCTTTCTTATCGGCAACTTTAGTATTTAATCCATCCTTTAAATGAACAATACCTACAGGAACGGCAAGACCCAATAACAAGGATACCAACATGAAAAGTTTTTTACTGGGAGATTTAGACTCAAAATCAGTAATAGCCTTATCGATTACGGTAAAGTTATCTTGCCTAACACCAACCATTAAAGCCGCCTCTTCCCTCTTTTGTAATAAGTACAAAAATAAGTTTTCTTTAATACCCTGCTCTCTACTAATTTCCAATAATTGCCTTTGCATTGATGGTATTCTTTGCTTTTTGGCTGCAAATTGATTGGACCTACTTCTAATACTACCTATAGTACTTCTTAAACTTTGCCTAGATGTAGAAAGGCTACCAAGAATATTCCCTTTCAGCTGCTGTAACTGATCCCTAATATCAATCATACGCGGGTTGTTCTCAGGAACCGTTCTTTGCAGACTTTTGCGCTCTATCTGTAATCTATTATAATTATCTATTAAATACACCAGATTAGGGCTTGATACACTTAAAGAATTTAAAGTAGATTCATTATCCCCATTTCTTAAATTACGGTCTATAGCACTTAAAACTTTTAGTTCTATTTCAGCTTCGGTCAGTTTTCTACTATAATCTATTTCTTGCTCAGAAAATGAATTTGCATCTAACTCTACATTAGCCAGTTCATTTTCTGTTTTGAACTGGGCAACATTTTTTTCTACCTCACTAAGCTCTACCGATAATGCATTTAAACGCTCATCAATAAACTTTACGTTATTTAAAGCCATGGCATTTTTCTCTTGATATGCCTTTATACCATATATTTCAACCAATGTATTTATGATATCCTCGCCTTTCTGAGGATTTTGCTCTTTTAAAACAATGTTGATAACAGAAGCATCTTTATTGATTACATACACACTCAATGCTTTTTTCACATAATCATGTGCCATCTCATCTATATCCCTAAATTCCAGTAAAAATTCAGTACTCTTTACGTTGGACTTTTCATTGGGCACAATCTTAAAAGTTCCATAGGGTTTTTCAATCTTATAACCATAATTATATCTATTATAGCCATAACTTGAGCTAATAGAATTTGCTGCATCTAAGTCACCTTCAAAATCTTCCGATATACTAAAACTATCTTTTCCTTCTAACTTAATTTTAATAGAAGTATCATAAGCCGATGGATATAAGGTGTCTACAACAATTTTAAATGGCAACTCTGAACCATACAATTCCGTTTCAGAAAAAGTCTCTGGAGTACTAACTTTACATTGCAAGGACAAACTATCTAAAACAGAACGCATTAAATTTACAGAAGTCAACACCTCAATTTCATTGTTAACCCGCTCTGAATTACTAAACGGATTATTGCTGACCATGTTATTACCAGAGGCATCTATATTAGATGTTTCATTTTTCAATAAGATTTTACTAGAAACCTCATATGAGGTGCTTATGAACTGCAGGGCAAGAACTGCCAAGCCAATAAAAATCAGAAGAAACAATAGAAATAGTTTCCATGATTTCAGGTATTTGCTCAACAATGCCTTTACATCAAAATTTTCTTCATTATCAGAAGAAGATAGCCTTGAGTCAAAATATTCCTTTTCAGTCATTGTATTCAATTTATCGGGATAAATAAGCCTGACTATGAACAAGTCTTAGCTTAAGAATTTTTTAATTGTATGGATTGATTAAAAGCTGGCAATAGAAATTACCGCTAATGACAACGAACCTAATATTACCGAGAACCATTGCGTGGCATTAGAAGTATTTCTAACCTTTCTATCATTTGGTTGCACGTAAACAATATCATTTGGTTGTAGGTAATAGTTTGGTGAAGTAAATAATTCGTCTGAAGTAAGATCTATTCTTCTAGTACTTTTAATACCGTCTTCCTCACTTATTAATAACACATTATTTCTTTGGGCATATATAGTCATATCGCCCGCCATACCCAAAGCTTCTAGCAGTGTAACTTTTTCATTTGGTATGGTAAAAACCGCAGGTTGATTTACTTCTCCTAAAACAGAAACTTTAAAGTTCATAAAGCGTATATCAACTATTGGCTCCATCAACAATCTTTTAGATATCAACTCTTCTCTTATATATTCTCTCAGTTCTTTCTTTGTAAGACCGGCTACCGCTATTTTACCCAAAACCGGGAATCTTATAAATCCATCTTGATCGATCAAATAACCAGGAGTTTGTATACCGCCTACGTTATTGGCAATATTGAACATCTCGGTTACCTCAGC
This sequence comes from Maribacter sp. 1_2014MBL_MicDiv, assembly GCF_001865655.1. Taxonomy (NCBI): domain Bacteria; kingdom Pseudomonadati; phylum Bacteroidota; class Flavobacteriia; order Flavobacteriales; family Flavobacteriaceae; genus Maribacter; species Maribacter sp. 1_2014MBL_MicDiv. The sequence goes on along the minus strand of NZ_CP011318.1, from coordinate 2,452,687 downwards.
ATTTAAGCTGGTAATATTGATACTCAACAAATCATTCTTTTGCAAAATGGGCTCTAAGGGCTCATAATATGATGCAAATGTATTATTACCTACTTCATTGAAATAAGATGATTTTTTAGCGCTACCACACGATGTCAATTGCAATGCCACAACAAGCAACATTGAAATTTTCAGCAAATAAGATTTAGTGTTGTGAAAGTTAATTGGGGAAATACTAGTTTTCATAAATTAATTGTTTGCAGCTTATAGTTACTGTAAATGGTGAACATCAAAATTAATTGAAAGAGAAAATTGAACGACATTAATTCCGACATCCTAGTTTATATAATCGTCGTAATTAAGATAACAGGGCATTTTACCCATTGCTAGCAGAAAATTTTAAAAGTAATTAGGCACTTCATCGTATTTACATGGTCTTACAACAATTCACCGAATAGTTTTGAAGAAATTGGATCCCATAAAATCCGCTATTTTTTCTGGGCTTACATGTGTAATCTCCGTACTGGAAAATTCATTTAAATGCTGTGTAGCAATATGGCATTTATATTCTGCAGTAAGATCTATTTCTTCTAAATAAAAAACTTCTTCACCTATTGTAGAAAATCCGTCAATAATTTCAATAGAATCCAAAGCTACATTCAAACCGGTTCCATAAGCTTTTAAAACTGCTTCCTTCTGTGTCCAAAATTCAAAAAACTTTTCTTGCACATGTAAAGAACCAACCATATTGTCATATTCCGATTTTGAGAATTGTAATCTAAAATCATTTATATCTACATTACTAATTTTCTCTACATCTACACCTATACCTCCATGAGACGTAAATGCACAAACTATAAAATCATTTGAATGGGAGATGTTAAACTGAACCTCAGAATTTTCTAAAAAAGGTCGTTTATCTTTAGAATATTCAATGGCAATATCATCAACATTAATGCTATAGAATTTTTGTAAACCATATGCCAACAACAGTCTGCCTAAAATAGTAGACTTAGCATCTTGCCATCTTTTATATTTCGAATATTTAAGCACAAATTCTTTAGAAAATTTCTCTTGTGCCTGCGCAAAGAAAATTTCATTGTCAATAGGTGTTAAGCTAGTACATAAAAGATGTGTCATCTAAACAGGTAAACAATATTCCCAAACCATTCTATATCTCTAAATATCAATTTTCAAATAGCCATTTTCTTTTGTGGCATCTGCTACGTACCATGCTGGCTGCCCATTCTCATCTCTACCTAAACGAGCACCTGGCACAGGTGGTGTGTTCAATCTCTCAAAAGAATTTTGCATTGTAACGGCATGCCCATTGGTTTCCTTTTTTAATATCCCAACAGTTACCAATTCATCAATGGAATCTAAAAGTGTTTTCTTCAAAAAGTCCACATCCTCATTGGTATATGCCGTGGTTAAAAAGCAAGGGAAGCCATCCCAAATATGTATTCCTTTCTCTCGCATAATTACAAACAGTAATTCTGAATACGGAATTTCTTTCTTAAACTTTATCCTCCATAAAGACCCAAAATAATTGATTTCTAAAGGCAGCCCGTTTTTAGCAAAATTTTCATTTAAACTAATCACCATTTGTTCAGTCATAGCAGAAACATTTGCCTGCAAACTTGGTCCTTGTTCTTTCATATGGAGCAAAGCCGCCTTCGCAGAGGCTAATGCCAAAGGATGGCGAACAAAAGTACCGGCAAAATAAGTAACCCCAACTTCTGGGTAAGAATCATCTCCATACTGCCAAAAGCCACCATCAAGTGCATCCATATATTCTTTTTTACCCAATATAGCACCGATGGATACACCACCACCTATGACCTTACCATAGGTTGCAATATCCGCCTTAACATCAAATAGGGCCTGGGCACCACCCGGATGCATTCTAAAACCGGTAATAACCTCATCAAAAATAAATGGTATTTCTTCGGCTGCAGTTATTTCCCTTACTTGCTTTATAAATTCTATGGGTTGAAATTCCGGTCTACGGCTCTGTACCGGTTCTACAAGAACGGCCGCCACTTCATGTGCTCTATCTTTAATAATCTGCAAGCTTTCCTCGGTACCGTAATCAAGGATCAACATATTTTGAACCGCTTCTGGTAGTATCCCTGCTGCAGCCGGAAAAGTTTTCTTTTTCTGGGTTCCCCTTACGATACCCTCATCATTAATTCCGTGGTAAGACCCCGTAAAAGCAATAATAAGCGAACGCCCGGTTACGGTACGTGCAATCCTCATGGCACCCAATACAGCTTCTGACCCAGTATTACATAAAGCAGCCCTGTCATGACCTGTAAACTCTAAAAGTAAATCACACACTTCACCAGCCAACGGATGTTGTGGTCCAACTTCATATCCTAGATCCACTTGTTTGTGCATTGCCTCTTTAATAAAATCTGGTTGGTACCCAAAGAAACACGAACCAAACCCGTTCAAAGCATCTATATACTGGTTGCCGTCTAGGTCCCAAAGTCTATTTCCCTGAGATTTACCGATCACTATGGGATATACCAAATCTTTGGTCAACGGTTTAAAACCCGACACCACTCTTGGATCCGCCATTTTTGCCCTGTGATCCTGGGCATAATTTTTACTGCCAATGGTTTTCTTGTTATATCTAGCAGTCAATTCATTTAAGTATTGAGACTGAGCTTGATCTAAACCAGTTGTTTGCTTTTCTATTCTTGGTGAAGCACCAAACGGTTTTTTATGTTCTTGTTTTTCCTGTTCCGTACGTATATCCATACTACTTGCACCATTGACCTTTTCTGGTTGTTGAGGAGCACTTGGCGCAACGCTTGGTTGTACAGTAGCTACCGAACCACCTTGCAAAAGCTGTAATTGCTTGCTAAGTAGTTGAAGTTGTTCCCCTATTAAACCAATAGCCGTTTGGTTACCAGCAGCCGTAACATATTGGGCTGCGTTATTTTCTTTAACCTGATGTATGGCAACACTAGGCTGTTGAACCACTTGTGGTTGTGGCTTTAGAACTTCTTCAGGTAAATTAGCATCTAAATAGCTTGCTAAAAGTTCTGGTGTATTAATATCCTCATTAAGCTGTCTAAATGTAATTGGAATTTTAAATTCTCTCTTACAAGTAATAGCCATTTGAGTAAGGATAAGGGAATCTAACCCTAGCTCTAAAAAGCTTAGATTTTTGTCATTGGTTTCAATTTCAATACCATAATTGTTTGAAACTAACTCCGAAATTTTATTTAAAATGGTCACGTTTCTCATTGGTGTAACGCTTTTTGGTTTTTCTGTTAAGGTTTGTATTGTTGGGTTGGTATGAACACTCGTCCTTTCAATTTTTGGTTGAGTAACTATAGGGTCTATCCAACATGGTTTTCGTTCAAACACATAGGTAGGCAATCGTAATCTTTGTCTGCCCTGTTTTTCATAAAAATTAGTCCAATCTATAGTTATACCCGTTAACCATAATTGTCCTAAGGCATTAAGTATACCGTGGTAATTATTTTCATTGGATTTAGGCACCGGTAATGAAGCTATAGACTTAATTTTTCTAGCTTCTTTGTTTTGACGGCTTAGCGTTGTAAGTGTATTTCCCGGACCAACTTCTAACAATACCACATCTTCTAATTTAACTATGGTATCCATAGCATCGGAGAATTTCACGGTATCTCGTAAATGATTGGTCCAATATACAGGGTCTACAGCCACCTCATTGGTCAGCCAAGTACCTGTTACGGTAGATACTATGGGTATCTGTGGAATCTTTAAATCGATATTTTCAACAATAGCGCCGAACTCCTCTAAAATAGGGTTCATCATTGCGGAATGAAAAGCATGGCTTGTAGCTATTAATCTATAAGGCAAATTTTCTTCCTTAAGTACCTCTGCAAATTTTTTAATTTCACCATCCTCACCAGAAACTACACAAAGTTTATGGGAATTAACAGCGGCTACAGATAAGGTTTTTGGCAATATTTTATGGAGCGATTCTTCATCTATACGAACGGTGAGCATACTACCTTTAGGAAGTGTACTTACCAGAATACCCCTCATGGAAACTAGTTTTAATGCATCTTCCAAGCTAAAAATACCAGCCAGATGAGCTCCAACGAACTCCCCTAAACTATGACCGCAAATTACGGTAGGTTGAATTCCCCAACTGATCCATAATTGAGATAGTGCATATTCTATGGTAAACAACGCCGGTTGTGTAAACCGTGTATCGCGAAGATTATTTTCCGCTTCCTCATTTAAAGATTCCGGGAAAATTATTTTTCTGATATCCAACTTTAGGGTGTCCAGCAACAAGTTGGCACATTTATCCACAGCATCTTTAAATACACCTTCGCCACTATACAACTCCTTGCCCATGTTCAAAAACTGGGAACCTTGCCCTGGCAATAAGAATGCCACTTCATTAGGAACTGCCCTAACTACTGACGATTGTGCTGTTTTATTATCTTTATCAAACAGTACATCTGAAGCCTCTTTAGTGTTCGATGCCAACATAAACCTTCTAGCACCAAAACTAGCTTTAGTAGTACTCAGCGTATAAGCCACATCTGCTAAATTCTCCTCTTTACCAGCATCAAAATGAGCTTTCAAGGCACTTTCATAACCCTCTAAACTTGTATTCGTTTTTGCGGAAATAGGTAAAAGCTGTACCGGTCTTTGTTGCACGGGCTCTTTTAACTTCATCTCATACTCTTCTAATACCACGTGTACATTGGTTCCACCAACGCCAAAAGAACTTACCCCGGCTCTTCTAGGGCCTTCTACGTCCCATGAAGCCAAAGTATTGTTTACATAAAACGGACTATTATCAAAATCTATTACCGGGTTAGGTTTTTCATACCCTAAAGAAGGTGGTAATTGTTTATGGTTAAAGGCCAATATCGTTTTAATCAAACCAGTTACACCTGCCGCAGCGGTAAGGTGGCCCATATTACTTTTTACCGAACCTAGTCCACAATAGTTTTTCTTGGATTGCTCTCCAAAGGCGAGGTTGAGTCCGTCCATCTCAATAGGATCTCCTAAAGGCGTGGCCGTACCATGAGCCTCTACATAGCTAATGGTTGCAGGTGAAATACCGGCATCATTAATAGCGCTCCTAATAGCGTTGGCCTGCCCTTTTGCGCTAGGAGCCGTAAAGCTACCCTTGCCACCGCCATCATTGTTAATACCTACACCCTTAATCACTCCATATATAAAATCCCCATCCTTTTTAGCTTCCTCCAAATCCTTTAAAACAACCACTCCTGCACCATCGCTGAACACGGTTCCTTTTGCTTGAGAATCAAAAGGTCTACAATGACCGTCTGTACTGAGCATTGATCCTTCTTGATACAAATGGCCACTATTAATTGGTGCCGTTATACTGGAGCCCCCAGCGAGAGCAACCTCACAATGTCCATTTCTAATAGCTTCGACCGCTTCGGCTATAGCCAGCAAAGATGTGGAGCATGCGGATTGTACACTTACCGCCGGACCTTTTAAATCTAAATGATAAGCCGTTCTTGATGATATATAGTCCTTTTCATTTACCGTATCCAGTTGTAGCTGACCAACGGACTCTATCAATTCATGGTTCGGTAAAATGTTCTTTTTATAATACGTATTGGTACCCGTACCGGCATAGACCCCAACCCTACCGCTATAATGTTCCGGAAGATGACCAGACTCTTCAAGTGCTTCCCATGCAAGCTCTAAAAACAAACGTTGCTGAGGATCCATGGCCGCAGCATGTTTAGGCGTTAAGCCAAAGAAACGCGCATCGAACATTTTAACAGAAGGTACTACACCTCTTGCAGCTACGTACAAGCTATCATTTCTTAAGGTTTCAGGAATACTTTGATCCAATTCTTCTTTGGTGAAAAATGAAATAGTTTCCTTTCCATTTTTTAAGACCTCCCAAAATTCATCAATATTCTTGGCACCGGGAAATCTGCCCGTCATACCTATAACGGCAACATCGTTAGATGAAGCATTATTTTTCTCTTTTCGCTTATTGGATAATATAGCAGGTTCTTTGTCGCCCTCTATAAAATTCACAAGTGCGGCAATGGTCGTATGTTGATACAGCTTGGTTACCGGAATTCTCTTGTTCAGAGTTTTCATAATGGCATTTACGACTTTTTGTGCCATAAGCGAGGTACCGCCCATTTCAAAAAAGTTATCATCAACACCAATACCCGAAAGTTTTAATTCCTTTTCCCAAATAGCAGCTATACTCTTCTCTACCTTGGTACGTGGTTTTTTAAAGATCACATCTGAATTTGACCTTACATACCCAGGAGCCGGTAGCTTTTCCTTATCAATTTTCCCATTAGAGTTTGTAGAAAACTCATCTACCCACATTAAAAAAGTGGGGACCATAAATTCTGGTAACTTATTGACAAGCGCTAGTCTAATACCGGTCATTTCAGGTTTCTCACCAACAGCCTGCATATATGCTACCAATCTGGTTTCACCTTCCTCATTTGTATTTGGCAACACTACAGTGCGTTCAATACCGTCTAAAGCATTTATGGTAGATTCTATTTCCCCTAATTCTATACGGTGTCCGCGAATTTTAACTTGATGGTCAATTCTGCCAATATATTCTAGAGTACCATTTGAAAGTCTTCTTACCAAATCTCCTGAGCGATACATTTTTTGCCCAGGTTCAAACGGATTCGCAATAAACTTTTCACTGGTCAATTCCGGTCTATTCAAATAACCTCTTGCCAATCCATGACCTGAAATGCACAGTTCACCTATAACCCCTACGGGTTGTAACTGGTTTTTGGTATTCACCACATGTGAAGTTAACGATGACACACAATTACCAATATTGGAAACATTGGTTCTTACATCCTCATCATCAATGATTTTAAATGTTGTAAATATGGTAGTTTCGGTAATACCGTAGCCGTTTACGAATTGAATACCCGGAAATTTACGGTACCATTTTTCTAAATATTTTGGAAACAATGCCTCACCACCAAAAATGACGTATCGCAATTTCAGATCGACATCACCTGAAGGTAAGCTACCCATGATATTTAAAAATGATGATGGTGTTTGGTTCAGAATGGTCACCTTTTCTTTTATGAGCAAGGACATAAATTCAAAAGGATCCTTGATCACTTCACTGGAAGGAATTATCAATTTACCCCCAAACAACAACGCTCCGTAAATCTCCCAAACAGAAAAATCAAAACAGTACGAATGGAACATGGTCCAAACATCGTTCTCATTGAAATCATAGAAAGGATCATCGTTAACAAATAAACTAACGACATTTCTATGTTCTAACATGACACCTTTAGGATTACCTGTAGTTCCTGAAGTGTAAATGATATAAATCAAGTCGTTAGGCAATAGCACTACACCTTTTAATCGGGCAGTTGTAAAACTAGCTTTAGTTGACTTGAACTCTTCAATTGCTGCGGCATCTACCGTTATATTGCAATTGCTATCGTTTTTAATATATTCTTTGCGTTTTTCCGGGTAGTTTGGGTCAACAGGCACGTATGCGGCACCAGTTTTCATAATCCCCATCATACCAATAATTAGCCATTCACTCCTATCTAGAATCAAACATGCCAGGTCCCTTGGTTTAACCCCTTTCTTTTGAATTAAATAATTTGCAAATTGATTGGACAGCTCATCTAACTCCCTGTACGTTAATGTATGCTCCTCAAAGGCTACAGCTATACGATCTGGAGTTTTTAGAGCCTGCTCCTTAAGCAAATCAACCACGGTTTTATCCGTTGGATAGTCTACGGTAGGTGTATTGAATTCAGTTAACAATATTTCACGCTCCTTATCTAAAAGAAAATCTATACTTCCTATTTCAGAAGTTGAATTTTTCATTAATAGAGAAATGATGCTCATATAATGCATCATAAACTGTTCAATAAAACTATTTTCAAATACCGCATCATTATATACGACATCTAACCTAATAGTATCAGCATTAATCTCAAGATTAATTTCCAAATTAGATTTGACATGGACTTCACCTATCCTTTTAATCTCATTGAATGTATCATTACCATTTGAGACAGAAGTATCATGAGTTTTTATAGCGTTAATGGAAAGCACGACATCTTGTAGTGCATTGTGACCATTGGTATCGATTAAATTAAAATCTGCCAATAGCTCTTCAGAAGGATAAAAATTTTCTTGATTTAGCGATAACCTTTCAGTAGTGTCTTTATTTACCCTATTAAAGTTAAATTCAGCCTCAATGGTATTTCTAAATAAAGATAGATTTTGATCTAACAATAGTCCAAAAGCAATATCGTTCTGATTTGTATACCTATGAAAGAGTACAGCTAATGCCGAAATTGCAAAAGTCGATATTTCAGTAGGAGAAGAAGTATTTGATTTCAAATAACCAGACAACTGTTCAGAAAAATAAGTACGCAACAAAACCCCTTTTGAAGCGGTATCGTTTACTTTTAAATTTCTATTGGGCAAGTCAAGCAATTTTATGTCGTCTGACAATAACTTTTCCCAATAGAATTTAGCGCTACTGGAAAAAGCCCCTTTATTTTTGGCATTCATATCTTACTTAATGCTATAATTATCAACTAAGTTCAAGTACTTTTCAAATTGCAAATGCCCAAAACATACTGCATGGATTATTGAATAGATTAAAGGAAAATTGTTTTGTGCTAAAAGCTTAAACAAGCATACCTATTTTTATAAAATATTTGAATGTATCATTGAACATTATAATAGTAGTAAAATTAGTGAATCTATTGTATAAATAAGATTTCAGCTAACAGCAATCAATGAACCATTTCAATCAAAATTAGATTACAAGTAATTGACTATCAATTAATTAAAAAATTATACGTCATCTATTACTAAAACATAAATTATTTCATTCCTATAATTTCATCGAATAAAAAAAGACGTTCTTCGATATACAATTTCACCCAAATATGACTAGGTAGATGAACTGTGTTATATTTAAGATAATCGGCGATTTCAAATAAATATATTGTTTATTTTCACAAGTAAATTACAACAAGATTAAAATGAAAGGAAAGCTTATATATCTCATAGGTGACTTACTCATATTGTTGATGCCAAAAAAAGCAAAGAAACTTGCAAAAACCGGCATGACAATTACCGATAGAAATAAAATTACCCTGATTGAGCTTTTTATGCGCAAGTCGCTATTAAAAAAAGTAGAGGATAAATCAGACTACAACACACTATCAGAATTTCATAAGGCATATTGGAAAAACAAAGGAGATGATTTCTTTACGGCCACCGATGACTCCTTTGAAAAAAACTTCTTACCCGAATGTTCTTTTATGTTTGACCTTTTAAAGAACAAATTATCTATAGAAGAGGAAGATTTTAATACCATAGTGGAGATTGGCACCGGCAACGGAAAAGTTTTAAATTATTTAAGCGAACAATTTCCACAAATAGACAGGTTCGTAGGCATTGACCTAAGTGAAAATCAAATAATTAGTAACCAAAAAATATACAGCAGGAACCAAAGACTTGAGTTTGTTGCCTACGATGCTTTTGATTGGGTAAACACGTATGCTAATAAGAATATGATTTTTGTCATCTCTAGAGGTGTACTTGAATACTTTACCGAAAGTAAGCTCTTAGACTTTTTACAACAGATAAATAGATTAGGAAACACCATTTTTGTAGCTATTGAGCCTAATGGAGTTAACCATGACCTTAATGCTAATACCGGTTCAGAGCCATATGGGTATGAGCGTTCATTTTCCCACAATTACAAGGTACTTTTTAAGAAAGCTGGTTTTACGTTATGGCATAGCTCAAAAAAAGACAGCACCCTTGATCACTATTTTAGTTATATGGGTGCTGATAATTATAGTAAAAAAGCTGTAATGGTAGCCTTAAGATAGTCTGGTTTGGCTATCATTTTTACACCTAGTTATTTTTATCTAGAACGTTTTGGAGCGTCTTTGATAAAATTTTATCATTAGGTGGTGAAAACATTGTTAAATGCTCACCGGGTACATAATGAACTTCTATACCATTTTTGGCATATGATTTCCATCCCAAATTTTTAGGATCATGGGTATAATCTATTACATCCTGTATTCTGAACAGATCTGCCTTAATGGGCAAAGGTTTTAAATGGTATTTATCCACGACCTTATTGTGTTCAATAATTCTGCTTTCATATTCCCAATCGTAATCCATTTTAGACAAGGTATTTTTATCCTTTTTCAACCTTAGATAAAACTTCTTCAAGTTTGCCTTGGTAACGCCTACTCTATAATTAAAGCCCTCTCTGCTTAACAACAATTGTTTTAATACATGCAAAGCCTTATTCGCTATATAATTACCGAATGCCAATTTTTTACCCAAATATGTATTACGCCCATAATGTGTATAAGCATAGGTATCTAATAATGCCAAGGTAGATATCTGTTCTCCTCTGTCCATCAACTGCTTTGCCATTTCATAAGCAATAATACCCCCAGAGGAATAACCCGCTAATTTATACGGTCCTTTAGGTTGTGTTGCCAATAACGCATCATTATAATGAGATGCTATTTCTTCTACAGAAGTCAACATAGCTTCTTTACCATCAAGACCTTTTGCCTGAAAACCATAAATGGGTTGTTCTGGATCCATATGGTCCTTTAGGGTTTTAAACGAAAGAATATTTAAACCTGCTCCATGCACAATGAACAAAGGGGTCTTAGAACCTTTTGGTTGTATTGGCACCATAGAATCCCAGGTTACGGTATTATCCTCTATTTTTAATAAACTAGCTAGTCCACTAACCGTAGAATACTCAAACAATGAAGAAAGAGGTAAGCGTTGACCGGACTTTTGCTCCAAACTGGTCATTACCTTGGCAGCTATTAATGAATGCCCACCGAGCTCAAAGAAATCATCATCTAGTTGTACTTGGTTTAAAAACAAGCATTCTTTCCATACTTCACAAACCAATTCTTCTGCTTTTGTTAATGTCCGAGGAGGTTTGTTTATATTGGCTTCGCCATTTAAAACAGTATCGGGAAAGCTCTTTCTATCTAACTTGCCGTTTATGGTCACCGGCAATTCCTTTAGTCTTATATATTCAAAAGGCAACATAAAAGAAGGCAATTGCTCAGCAAGTTGATTTTTCCATTGCAGCACACTTGCATCCCAATCCTCATTACTTCCATTAAAAACAATGTATGCTTTTAAAGCATGATTTCTAACATCTGTTGCAGCAGCTGAAACTCCCTTTAATTTCAGTAGTGCGTGTTCTATCTCGCCAAGCTCAATTCTATGACCACGAACTTTTACTTGACCATCTTTTCTACCCAAACACTCTATTTGACCGTTAGGCAAAAGTTTACCTAAATCACCCGATAAGTACATTTTAGATTGCCCGTCACCAACAAACGTATTATTCACAAAACGCTCATTAGTTAGTTCTCTTTGACCTAAATATCCGTTTGTTACTCCCTCACCGCCGATAACGATCTCACCTACCATACCTTTTGATACAGGATTTCGCTGATCATCCAAGAGGTATATTTGAGTATTGGCAATAGGCTTACCTATTGAAATAGGATTATCATTTGCCGTAATTTTAGTAAGTATACAGCATACCGTGGTTTCGGTAGGGCCATAAATATTCCACACTTCATTACACTTTTCCAATAATTGTAATGAAAGTGCTTTAGGCACAGGTTCTCCACCGATCAATGCTTTTATAGGTAATGGTTTTTTCCAACCGGAATCCAGTAAAATTTGCCAAATGGTTGGCGTTCCCCACATCATGGAAATATTATCGGCAATTGCTTTTTGCAATAAAAGATGTCCGTCTTTTCTAGTGTTTTCATCTACCAATACTACACTGGCTCCGTGGATTAATGGTAAAAATATCTCCATGACCATAGCATCAAACGAAATGGTCGTAGTTGCGAATATTCTGTCATGTTCTGAAATACCAGGCTCAGAACCCATTGAATGTAACAAGTTAATCACATTTTTATGCGTTACCTGTACACCTTTAGGTTTGCCCGTAGATCCCGAAGTATAAATGATATAGGCTCCCGAATCTGCAGAAACATCTATTTTCTGAAAATCCTCATTCCCGTTGGCTACAATATCCTCCACGAAAATTGTTTGACAACTGTGATCCAGTGCCTTCTTAGATGTATTGCAAATGAAAAAAGTGGCATGAGCATCGGCTATCATCAGTTTTGTACGAATATCCGGATAACCGGCATCTATAGGAACATATCTAGCTCCACATTGTAATATGGAAAATAGCGTAATAATTAAATCTGGAGATCTTTCTAAGGAAATTGCAACCGTAACCCCTGGCTTAATGCCTTTTTGCCACAAATAACCGGCTGTAGCATTGATCCTACTTTGCATTTCTGCATAGGTAATTTTCTCTTTATTAAACTCCAGTGCAGTTGCATTTGGGGTAATTTCAGCTTGTTTATGGAATAACTCGTGTAAGTTGGTATTTGGTAAAGCCATTGAAGCACCTTCAATACCGATCTGCTTTGGTTCTTTATCAATTATTTTAGATAGTTTGGCGTTAGGGTTTTCAACCAACTGGTTAATAATGGTCTTAAAAGCACTACCTAAGTTTAGTATCGTGTTCTCTTCAAATAAGTTGGTATTGTAAGACCACTCAAGTGTTATATTATCATTGGAGCCTGTAGCATTCAAGAACAATTCAAAAGTTTCGAAATTACGAGCATTACCATGATAATCATAGGTTAACCCTTCAAAAGCAACATCATCATCTAAATTCATGTCCACATTAAAAACAACAGGAACCAAGGGAACCCTACCTGGTGTTCTAGGGATGTTCAGTTTTTTCAACAGGCTACCAAAGGTGAGTTCTTGATTTTCGAACGCATCAAAATTGTCAGATTTACGTTTCTTTAAATAATCAATAAAACTATCATCATCATTAAGCTCACTTTTCATAGGAAGCAGCTTAACGCAATGACCCACTAAATTTTTAACGCCCATGTTAGATTGCCCCGCAACAGGAAGCCCTAGCACTATACTTTTTTGAGCCGTAGTTTTGTAGAGCAATATTTCAAATGCGCCCATTAAGGTCAAAACTAAACTAGAACCAGCTTTAATACCAGTATCTTTTATGCGCTTTACAATTTCTTTATCTAAAGTTTGATTTATACGAGCACCGTTATAGGTTCTTTTCGTTACTTGTCCAAAATCGGTAGGTAAATTTGTTTTGGGAATCTCACCTTTAAAAAGGTTCAACCAGTACGTTTCAGCTCTTTCAAACTCGCCATTGGTTTTTAATTCCTCTTGTTGAGTCACATAGGCAGTGTACGGTGTTGCTACCGGAAGATTATGAGATTTATGGAGTACTTTAGACGAATATAGCGCGCCTATTTCCTGCATAATAATGCCAACGGACCATCCGTCGCAAACAATATGGTGTGCGGTAATTGTAAAATTATAAACTTCCTCATCAAGTTTAAGCAGTGCAAACCTGATCAATGGTCCTATGGTAAGATCAAAAGAAGTATTCGTATCCTGTTCAGTATAATTATGTATTGCCTCCTTGGCTTTCTCAACTGAAAGTTGACTATAATCCACCAGGTCGATATTAGTAAACACCGATGAAAAAACGTTAATATACTTACCATCCGGGCTAAATGAAGATCTTAGTGACTCATGACGCGCAATCAATTCATCTACCGCCAATTGCAAAGCATTTACATTGAGCTGTCCTTGCAGTTTTATAGTTAGGGAAAGGTTGTAAGCAATATTTGCCGCCTCACCACCAAAATAACAAGAATACCAAATTTCCTCTTGCGCATCGGTCGTTTGCAAAATATGCTTAATCTCAGGTCCTTCAAAAGGATTAAAAGGTGTTAAAACTTCCAAGATTCTATAGTAAATAGGTTAATTATATAAGATAAGGGGAACACGTTTAAATTCACACAACTTCACCTTAATGGGTGTAATTATTTAAATCTTGGGATAAATATATTTATATTCCTGACAATTTGGATTTAGATTCGCTAATCTGTATATAAAAAGAGTTGTTTGTAAAAAAGCGAAGATTTTAGCCCCCTACTTAAGCCCCTTAATAATGATGTATATAACAACAAAAAAAGGTATAACCCAATAAAGTTTGGACTATACCTTTTCATTATCAATTACCAGGTTGGCATTTATAAATACTTATATAATTTCTCAAAAAACTGTATTAGCCTTTTAACAACCTTTCCGTCATTAATTTGGCATATATTATTTGATTCTGTTCAATAAGATTAGGTGAATGTTGATCTCTAGTACCTTGATTTTTTTTTCCATTCAAGGCAGAACCAGATGCATTGACCTGTCCACTTATCTTTATCTTAAAATAAGGCTTAAGTTGCTTATAGCAATCTTCAAGAGAAACTAACTTTTTACTTTGATAAGTAAATTTTAGCCTTCCATTTAAAATGTTAGATATCATTATTCGGGGTTTAAGTTGATACAATAACGAGGAGAAACAATAAACATTCTTAAAGTGAGAATTAAAATTAAAATTTTAAAATCCAAGTAAGACAATTCTTATAAATAACAAGCATATTACAAATAATAATAATATAACTATTAAAAAAATTAGATATTATCTAATTATTAACTAAAAAGATATTTATTTAACAAAAGTATATTTATGAGTTTTATTTTAGATATTGAAACACAAATTAAAACTCTCTCTTAATAAGTCTGAGAAATTATACTATTATGATTCAAAATATGGTAATTAAAATAAAAAATGAATGTAATCCAGCTTTACTTCAGATAGTCGTTTAAAAATAATGTATTTTTTAAAATCATAAATAAATAAAATTTAATGGAATTATTATTTAACTAGGACATTCTTAGAATACCTTAAGGTTTACATGTTATAAATACACTCTTCGTAAAAATTGAGAACAACATTTCAAATAACTACACTTTATCGAATAAATGATTAATTTGTCTATAGTTTGTTTTTAACAAGGTGATTTAGATAAATATTATCCTAACTTTGTTTCACAACCATTAACCACAGTCATTTTAGGCGGTTTGCCCTATTATGAACTTCAAGCTTATTTTGTTTTAATCTAGGTAGTGGTAAAAAATAATTTTACTTTTAAAACCAGTTTATTAACGAATAAAATAAACATCTTTTCCCACAGAAATTTATTGAACGTAATATTATCTTTGGCAAAAAGATGTTTGTTTTCTATAACAATTCAATTAATTAGAACAAAATTTAGATTTTCTAACTAAACATAAAATACTATTTAAATTCATTTCACAGCACTATGAAAGTAGCATTAATCACAGGAGTAACAGGTCAAGACGGCGCTTATTTGAGCGAATTTTTATTGAAAAAAGGATACCAAGTTCACGGACTTAAAAGAAGAGCTTCTCTTTTCAATACTGATAGAATAGATCACCTTTATCAAGACCCACATGTTGAACATAGAAATTTTGTACTTCATTATGGTGATATGACCGATAGTACTAACCTGATAAGATTAATACAAGAGATTCAGCCTGACGAAATATATAACCTAGCGGCCATGAGTCACGTTCATGTATCATTTGAAGTTCCTGAATATACAGGAAATGCAGATGGACTAGGTACTTTAAGAATATTGGATGCAGTTCGTCTACTAGGGCTAGAGAAAAAAACAAGAATCTACCAGGCGTCTACTTCAGAATTATACGGTAAGGTACAAGAGGTACCACAATCTGAAACTACTCCTTTTTACCCAAGAAGTCCCTATGCAGTTGCAAAAATGTATGCATTTTGGATTACGGTAAATTACAGGGAAGCTTATAACATGTTTGCTTGTAACGGTATTTTATTTAACCATGAGTCGCCCATTAGAGGGGAAACTTTTGTTACCCGAAAAATTACTAGAGCCGCCGCACGTATTGGCCTTGGATTACAGGACAAGGTATACTTAGGAAACTTAGATGCGCAGCGTGATTGGGGTCATGCAAAAGATTACGTACGTATGATGTGGATGATTTTACAGGCAGATGAAGCTGAAGACTGGGTAATTGCCACTGGGAAAACTACGCCGGTTAGAGAATTTGTACGAATGGCATTTGCAGAAATGGGTGTTGAAATAGAATTTAAAGGTGAGGGAGTTAATGAAAAAGGATATGTAAAATCTTGTAATAACCCAGAAATTCAATTAGAAATTGGCAAAGAGGTACTAGCTGTAGACCCTAAGTATTTTAGACCAACAGAGGTAGAATTGTTAATTGGCGACGCTACCAAAGCGAACACTAAATTAGGTTGGACCCCGGAATATGATTTACAAGGCTTGGTAAAGGATATGATGGAACATGACCTAAAACTAATGAAGAAAGACCAATATTTGAAAGAAGGCGGATATGTAACTTTTAATTATTTTGAGTAAGAAATAAACAACTATTCAAACAATTATTCAAGGTAAAATTTCAAAATGTTAGATAAAGAAGCTAAAATATATGTTGCGGGTCATAGAGGTCTGGTCGGTAGTGCAATTATAAAGAACCTTAAAGTCAAAGGCTATTCAAATTTAATTTTTAGGACACATAAAGAACTAGATTTGACCGATGCTGTAAAGGTTTCACATTTTTTTGAAACCGAAAAACCTTCATATGTTATACTTGCCGCCGCGAAAGTTGGCGGCATTGTTGCAAATAATACATATAGGGCAGATTTCATTTATGAGAATCTCATGATTCAGAATAATGTAATTCACCAAAGCTATAAGCATGGTGTAAAAAAATTGCTTTTTTTAGGTAGTACTTGTATTTATCCTAAAAATTGTCCACAACCCATGAAAGAAGATTATTTGTTGACCGATACTTTAGAGTATACCAATGAGCCTTATGCTATTGCTAAAATTGCTGGCATTAAAATGTGCGAAAGCTATAATCTACAGTACGGCACTAATTTTATTTCTGTAATGCCTACGAACCTATATGGTCCCAATGACAATTTTGATTTAGAAAAATCACATGTATTGCCTGCATTGATTAGAAAAATGCATTTAGGGAAAGCCCTAGAGAATGATCATTGGGATGCTATCTCATCTGACTTAAATGCCTTACCCATTGAGGGAGTCAATGGAAACTCATCAAAAGAAGATATTTTATTAGTCCTAGATAAATACGGTATTAAAAAGAAAGATGATAACATTCATTTAGAAATTTGGGGAACAGGAAAACCAATGCGAGAGTTTCTTTGGAGTGAAGACATGGCAGACGCTTGTGTTTTCTTAATGGAACAAAGAGATTTTAAGGATTGTTATGACAAAGACAATAAAGAAGTTCGCAATACACATATTAATATAGGTACTGGTGTAGATATCAGTATTAAAAATTTAGCTGAACTTATCCAGCAGAAAATAAATTTTAAGGGCGAATTATATTTTAACACCGAAAAACCGGATGGAACCCTAAAAAAACTAACAGACCCCTCCAAATTACATGACCTTGGATGGAAACACACCGTTTCTTTATCACACGGAATAGAACAAGTATATTCTTGGTATACCACTAAGAAATAGTTGTCATTTACCTACAGATTTCTATCAAACTCAAATTTACCTGTTATCTATTGGTTGAAACCAATGGATAACAGTAATAACATATCATTAGCTCTTACCAACCATTATTAAAAGCTGAAATGAAGAAATCAATTTTCATTATTCCAATTTCATTTTTTGTACATATAATGTTCATAAACCTTACATTATACGTATACATACCTGAAACCTACCTAAATATTTATGGCATACTATATTATAACTTAACTTGGTTAATTGTTGCATACAACATTAACTTTTACCCTACTGCGCGAAGGGATAGTTTTATGACAAATTTTAAGAATTTTGTCGCACAATTTACTGTTTATGGGTTGGTTTACTTTACCTCTTTTATATTCTTTAACCAGCAAACTTATACATCTATTTATTTAGTTCTAGTATATCTTCAGATTTGTATTTTTCTCACTGTTTTCAGAATACTATTTTACTGGGCGAGAAATTTATACCGTAAAAAAGGCTATAGCGAAATTAGAACGGTAGTAATTGGGCGAGATAAAAACTTACAAAAAGTAAAACGCATATTTGACAATCCTGAATACGGCTATCGTTATATGGGGTATTTCGACAATATTGAATCAAAAAATCCTTTTTACTTAGGTAATATTGAAAGTTCCTTTAATTACATTTTTGAAAATAACGTAGAAGAGGTGTATTGCATGGCTTCCAGACTCTCAAAATCAGAGATTCAATATTTAATAAACATTGCCGATAATAGTCTAAAGAAAGTGAAAATAATACCAGATAATAAAGAACTATTTTCAAGGGCAATGTCTTTAGAGCTTTATGGGCATGTGCCAGTACTAAATCTTAGGGCATCTCCTTTAGATCTAGATTATTCTAGCATTATAAAACGTTTATTCGATATTTTTTTCTCAAGCCTAGTAATTTTGCTAGTACTATCATGGTTAACTCCTATCATATATATCCTTATGAAACTTGATTCTAAAGGTCCTTTATTTTTTAAACAAAAGCGTCACGGGGTTAATAGAAAAACTTTTTGGTGCTATAAGTTCAGGTCCATGGCCCAGAATAAAACTAGTGATACTCAAATGGCTACTAAAAATGATGTACGGGTAACTAAATTGGGCAAAATTTTAAGAAAGACCAGTATAGATGAACTTCCTCAGTTTTTCAATGTATTAATGGGAGACATGAGTGTTGTTGGTCCAAGACCACATATGGTTGTTCACACGCAGCAGTATGAAGGTTCCGTAGATAAATATTTGGTCCGTCATTTCCTCAAACCTGGCATTACAGGTTTGGCACAGATACAAGGTTGTAGGGGAGAAATCATTGAACGTTCAGATATAGTCAATAGAGTACGCTACGATATTTTCTATATGGAAAAATGGTCTTTAGGGCTAGATGCAAAAATTGTATTCTTAACCATATACAATGCTATTAAAGGAGAGGCACGTGCATACTAGACAAAGTAAACCTTGTATGCTATTTTCTGAACATTGATTTAACCCCTTTAAAAATCAAAAGAGCTACAAACCCTACTACAAGTCCAGTTAAAAATTCCACAATAATACCTGGTACATTAGGCAACAGGTGATGTAAAAATTCAATATTGTGTACAAATATTCCCCCAGAAACCAAAAGTAACGCTATAGTACCTATTACAGCAAGCGCTTTAATCACCTTAGGTAATGCGCTTACAAAAAATTGCCCTATTTTATCTGAAATGGTATTGGTCTCTTCATTTATGTTAATTAATCTAGCACCAAACTCATCCATACGCACTATTAAAGCTACAATACCGTATACCCCAACCGTAGCCAATAAAGCAACAACTGAAACCACCGCTATTTGAGTAGCCAAAGGCTCTTCAATCACAGTACCTAACGCAATGATCACAATTTCTATGGACAAAATAAAATCCGTTAGAATAGCAGATTTCACTTTTGACTTTTCCAGTTCTAAAATTTCCGCCTTGCTCATTGGTTGAGTATCGGCAGAAACATGATCATGCTTGTGGGGTACAATAAATTCATAAATTTTCTCGGCACCTTCAAAAGCAAGGTAAACACCTCCTAAAATTAAAATCACTGTAACCGCCCAAGGTAAAAAAGCACTCAACAAAAAGGCGATAGGTAGAATTATAATCTTGTTGAGCAGAGAGCCTTTAGTAATTGCCCAAAGTACCGGTAATTCTCTTTGAGAGACGAATCCTGATGCTTTTTCCGCATTTACCGCTAAATCATCACCAAGTATACCAGCGGTCTTCTTAGTAGCTATTTTACTCATTGACGCTACATCGTCCAACAATGCCGCTACGTCATCCAATACTGCAAAAAATCCTGATGCCATTTAAATCATTTTACACAAAAATAATTCAACAAATTCATTATTAAGAATTCTATACCTAAAAAAGATAACCCATCCCTAATTTGTAACTTTAGTAAGAAATAAAAAGAGCCTTAAATGAAAGAAATTAATTGGGGAATAATTGGTTGTGGTGATGTTGCCGAAGTAAAAAGTGGACCTGCTTTTCAAAAAGTGGAAAACTCCAACTTGCTAATGGTCATGCGCAGAAATGAAGCTAAAGTTAAAGATTTTGCACAACGCCATGAGGTACCGTTATGGACTACCAATGCTGATGATATTATACAGGACCCATATATTAATGCAGTATATATTGCCACTCCCCCATCTTCTCACCTTACCTATACCATACAGGCTCTAAAGGCAAATAAAAATGTGTATTTAGAAAAACCAATGGCACTGAACCCAAATGAAGCTAACCAAATTTGTGAAGTATTAGTAAATAGCACAGGTAAATTAACCATGGCTCATTACAGACGTAAACTACCCGCTTTCTTAAAAGTAAAAGAATTACTAGAAATTAATGCTATTGGCAATGTGCTTCACGTTGGATTACAAGTTTTACAATCTAAAAATGAACTATTTGCTTCTGACAAAAAAGAGAATTGGAGAATACAACCAGAAATATCAGGTGGTGGCTATTTCTATGATCTGGCTCCGCATCACATAGATTTAATGCTTCACTTTTTTGGAGAAATTGATCAAATGCACGGCTTTACCAAACAATCTAACAAGAATCATGTGGAAGAAATAGTGAATGGGGTTTTATCTTTTAAAAATGGAGTTCAATTTCAAGGCATATGGAATTTTAATGTTTCCGAAGTGGATCAAAAAGATCAATGTATTATATATGGCACGGAAGGAAGTATTGCCTTTTCCTTTTTTGGCTCCAAAGTTCACCTTAATACTGAAATAGATAATAAAGAATATGAGTTCAACAATCCCAAACATGTTCAAGAACCCATGATAAAGGCAACTGTAGATTATTTTCTAGGATATAGCAAAAACCCTTGCTCTGCATTAGATGGATTAACTGTTATGAATATTCTAAATCAATTAAAGAAAAGTGAACACTAGACGCTTCATTTATCAATAGTTTCAAGTTCACTGAAAAACCCACAAACTTAAGTCCGTTATCTATCTACCAATAAACTTCAACTGAAAACAGCTTAAACAAACACCAATACACTATTATTTATAATCACTAGTTTCCCATATCGCCTAACAATACATTGAAACAATAGCAATCATCATTCAATGTATTTCCACAAAAGTAGATATTGGATGAATCTTTAGTTGACAAGAAACTCACCTTAATACCTGAAAAAATCACCTTAACACCTCCCAATACCATTAAAATCCTACAATTAACCACTTATTTCCATTAATAATATAAATTTTTAACGTTTGTGAAATCAATTTGTTAAAAAATAAATGTATTATTGTCACACTTTGAGACAATAACTAACATCTATCATGAAAAAAATACAAATTCTATTATTTAGCATCATTTTAAGCTTCAACTTTATGCTAGCCCAGGATACCAATTCTTTTTCTGTACAAGTACAAGTTGAAAACGGAATTATTGAGGGTAATTATGACACGCATACTGGAATTCAACGTTATTTTGGCATACCGTTTGCAAAACCTCCAGTAGGTGAGCTAAGATGGAAAGCCCCTCAACCTTTAGATAACTGGGAAGGCGTAAAGGAGACTAAAACATTTGGTCCTAGACCAATGCAAACTATTGTTTATGGCGACATGAAATCGAGATCAAACGGAGTTAGCGAAGACTGTTTATATTTAAATGTTTGGACACCTGCAGACCGTAATACCAAAGACTTACCCGTTCTTGTATATTTCTTTGGCGGTGGAAATGTAGTTGGTGATGGTTCTGAGCCCCGTTATGATGGTGAGAGTATGGCCAAAGAAGGTATTGTGGTTGTTACAACCAATTATAGATTGAATATATTCGGATTTTTGGCACATCCAGAATTAAGCGCAGAGGCACCATATAAGGCTTCTGGAAATTATGGATTGTTAGATCAAAATGCAGCTCTAAAATGGGTAAACAAAAATATTGCCGCTTTTGGAGGCAATCCTAATAAAGTAACTATTGCCGGAGAGTCTGCAGGATCTATTGGTACAAGTCAACAAATGGCATCTCCCTTGTCAAAAAATCTTATTGCAGGCGCTATTGGTGAAAGTGGTGCCGCTATTAAGCCAACGATGTCTCCCGTTAGTTTGGAAGAAGCAGAAAAAATCGGTTCAGACTTTCTAAAAAATACCGGTTATACTTCCATAACCGAATTCCGAAAATTGAGCTCTAGAGAGCTATATGAAATATATATCGAGTTAAATAAAATGCGTTTTCCTACTGTTTTAGACGGCTATTTTCTAACTAAAACACTACCTGAAATTTTTAAGAATAAAGAGCAAGCTATGGTACCTTTATTATTAGGATGGAACTCTGCCGAAATACCGGGTATGGCTTTTACCCAAGGTCCTTATACAAAAGAAAACTATGTAAACAAAGTCAAAGAAGCTTATCCAAAAAAATATGAAAAGGTATTAGAACTGTATCCTCATAGTTCTGAAAAAGAAATTGAATTATCTGCTACTGCTTTAGCATCTGACAGATTTATCTCTTATAGTACTTGGAAATGGTTCGACTTACATAGAAAAAATAGTGACCAACCGGTTTACAGATATCTATATAGCAAATTAAGACCCCCATTAGTAGATAACACTTTAGCTTCTGGTTTAGCCGGCGGCACAGTAGCAAAGGAATCAAATTCACCTACTGTTCCAAAAGCCGTGGGAGCACCACATGCTTGTGAAATTGAATACTGTATGGGCAATCTTTATCTCGTGGATGATTATGCCTGGACTGCAGATGATTATAAAGTTTCTAAAGTGATGATGACCTATTTCGCGAATTTTATTAAAACCGGAAACCCTAATGGCGAAGGACTACCAAAATGGAATCCTTCCAAACCCAACGACACAACTCCTCCGGTTATGGTTCTAGACACTGAAAGCAAATTAGTAAAGGCTCCCAATGATGAACGTTATGAGTTTTTAGATAAGTCTTTCAAAAATTAATTAGTAACTCCGTCCGTTCAAATACATCTCTTTTTCATTTTAATAGCATCTATGCTCTTAATAAGAAAAAGAGATTTTTTATTGAAACAAGTTTTTGAGCAACTTTTTACATCAATAGTAACCAAACAATATTATAAATTGCACCCATGAAAAAATTAATTCAAATTATTGGCGCATGGTACGGCGCAAAGAAAATAGGTGGTGGCAAATGTGGCTGCATAGGAACCGTTTTTGTATTTCTTATTCTGTATTGGATATTCGGTTATGTTTTAGAGGCTTTTTGAGGATGGTTGTTAGTTGTTAGTTGTCGGTTTATGGCTTTTACGCTGGGCGCTATGCGCCGGTCGCTTAACGCTTGACGCATTGCGCTGGACATTATAAGACGCTTTATCTGCGCAGAGCATATAGGGCTTTGCAAATAGCGCTTCCTCTATTCTCTAATTTCTATTTTCTCTTCTCCAGTTTTCTTTTGGTCAAAAACCTTGACGCTGGTTTTCATATCGGCATATCTAGGGTCTTGTATAAAATCTTGTTTTTGTAGTTTTATAACTTCTATACTTAGAAAACCAAATTCACTGACCACTTTACCATAAAACCGATAAATTCCTCGTCCTTTAAACATATATTTTCCTGCCACGGGCGGAAATAAGACCGTATCAAAAACCTGTCCCTGTTGATCCAACAATGTTGCAAAGTACATGGCTTTCTTTGTATGTGTTCTGGTGCGCTTTACTGTAATTAGATATCCGTAGATATCTATATTCTTACCTAAGTACCGCTCCAAATCTTTACTACCACAAGTATTCAAAGGCTGCTCTAACAACAACTGAAACGGACTGCATAAACTAAAGCCCAACAATTCTAATTGTGTAAAGGCAACTTCTAAATGGGTGCTATATAATGATGGAATTTCAAAATGTTGGTGTCGTGGCGCGAACAATTTAGGGTGATCCACTTTTTTAGTCTTATTTAAAAACAAATGTGCTTTCCACAGTAGTTCGTGCTTATTGGTTTTTGTGAACCTAAAAGCATCAATCCGTATTAAAATACTCACTTGCTCTATAGAGATAATCAACCTATCTAAAAAATCTTCTAACGAATGAAACTTTCCATTAAGAAAGCGCTCTTTTAAAATACGCTCCATAACCCGTTGTTCCAATTCTCGCAGATAGCCTAACCCTAAATACAAATCTTTACCATAAATGCAATTACCTGCATTACTTCTATTTACGCAAGGCGGATGTATGGTTGCGCCCAACATACGGGCTTCGTGCACATAGAATTCGGGTTTGTAGAATCCGCCGCCATTATTCAGTACCGCCACCATATATTCTAACGGATAATACGCGCGCAGAAACAAACTCTGGTAACTTTCTACCGCGTATGATGCCGAATGCCCTTTTGCAAAAGCATAGCCGGCAAAACTTGCCACTTGATCCCACACCTCATTAATAAGCTTTTCTGTATAGCCTTTTTTACGACAGTTATCTATAAATTTATCCTGTACTTTTTGAAACTCTTCTCGCGAGCGAAATTTACCGCTCATACCACGCCGTAACACATCGGCTTCACCCAAATCCAAATCGGCAAAATGGTGGGCAACTTTTATCACATCTTCTTGGTATACCATAACTCCGTAGGTCTCTGGCATAATTTCTAGCATCACCGGATGAGCCAACTCTTCTGCCCTGCCCTTGTTGCGATGCCGAAGAATATATTCTCGCATCATACCACTTTTAGACACTCCAGGGCGAATAATGGAACTTGCCGCCACCAAACCTAAATAGGTATCTACCTCTAGCTTTTTCAACAACATACGCATAGCGGGAGATTCTACATAAAAGCAACCCATGCACTGCGCTGTTTTTACCATGTTATTGATTTTGGGGTCGTTTTTAAATGCTTTGATATCGTGAATATCGAATTTGGCAAATTCCTCAGGGCGGTCACGTTCCAAAATATCGAGCGTTTCTTTTATTTTGGAGAGTCCGCGTTGGGCAAGAATATCAAACTTAAAAATACCGACATCCTCGGCAATCACCATATCAAATTGTGTGGTAGGAAAACCTTTTGGGGGCATATTGGTTGCCGAAAACCAGTGAATAGGTTGTTCGGTAATTAAGATTCCCCCGGCATGTATACTCAAATAATTGGGCATGCCGTGTAGCAACTGAGTGTATTTTAATACCAAAGCCGATATATTATCTAACCTGCTGGCTTGAAAATCACCGTTGCACAACACATCTATTTCATCTTTTGGCAATCCAAATACCTTACCCAATTCTCGAATTACC
This sequence comes from Maribacter sp. 1_2014MBL_MicDiv, assembly GCF_001865655.1. NCBI lineage: Bacteria > Pseudomonadati > Bacteroidota > Flavobacteriia > Flavobacteriales > Flavobacteriaceae > Maribacter > Maribacter sp. 1_2014MBL_MicDiv. The sequence continues at coordinate 2,427,405 of NZ_CP011318.1, read as the reverse complement.
CCTCTAGACTGAAACGTAACATAGGTACCCAACAAAGCAACGTTCTTGAACCGATTAAAAATATACTCCGTCATTACCGGTCTGTCCCGATGCGAAAAATCAATATCAAAATCTGGCGGATTTACACGATACAGATTAATAAAACGCTCAAAATACAAATCGAGCTCCATAGGGTCCACATCGGTAATAAAAAGCAAATATGCCACAATACTATTGGCACCACTACCACGCCCCACATAAAAGAATTTCTGCTTACGGGCATAAGAGATGATATCCCAATTAATAAGAAAATAAGAGACAAAATCCATTTTTTTAATGAGGTAGAGCTCTTTCTCTAAGCGATCTAAAACAGCTTGGTTTATTTCTGGATACCGCTTAGGCAAGCCCTCTTGACACAGCTGTTCTAAAAACACCTCATCTTCTGCCTTGCTCCCTAAATACACATTTAAATTCTGTGGTTTTCGTTCCAAGCTAAAATCGAAATGAATAGCACAATTATTCATTAAACGCTGGGTATTTTCTAAAATAAAGCTATGCTCGGAAAAATGCGCTGCCAAATTTGGCATGGCATACATCTTTTCATCTTCATTAGCTTGCTCAGTAACCGACAGCATACTCAACAAGGTGTTATTAGCAATGGCGCGTAGCAACCTGTGTGCATTAAAATCGCGCTTATTTCTAAAGGTTACAGGTTGTAGCAATACAATTTTATCGTGCTGCTCTAACAACTTTGAAAATCGTAATCGTTTTAGCTCATTGACCGAAACCCCAATAAACTCATGTTCTGCAAAGACTTTCTTTTCACTCTCTAAAACTTTCTCAAAAGGATAAATAACAAAGACATTTTTAAACTGCGGAGCTATTTCAGGAATGTCCTTTTCATGATGAATATAATGCGATAAAAAATCGTTGAGCTCTAAAAACCCTTCGTTATTCTTAGCTATACCCACAAAACAAGGTTCAACCCCGTTTCTAAAATCGATTCCTAAAATAGGTTTTATATCATATTCTGGAGCTTTACGAACAAAATTTAAACAAGCCGATGTGTTATTGATATCGGTCAATGCCAGTTGCGTAACCCCATGATTTTTTGCCAATTGCAAGAGCTCCAGTTCCGAGAAGGTTCCGTAGCGAAGGCTGTAATATGTGTGACAGTTTAGGTACATTTTTGGTTGATGGTTGTTCGTTGTTGGTTGTTCGTTTTTTTTGCGCTTTGCGCTTTGCGCTGTTCGCTTGACGCTACGCGCAGTGTGCTTTTTTTTGCGCTTTGGATGTGGCGCTCGGCGTACTGCGCAATGCTCTTCTCTATTTTCTATATTCTAACTTCTAGTTTCCCTTTACATTTCACTTCAACTACGCTTAGTGAACGGATGTCGTCATTGCGAGGTATTTTGCGCTTGCCGTGAAGCGTTTTTTTTCCTTAATAAACAACCGACAACGAACAACCAACAACTAAATTTTCCGATGCGCCAGTACAACAGGCGGCAAGCCGTTAAAAGGGTTATGCATTCTACCAATGGTCTTTGCTCCCATGCCCGATGCCCGCAACACACTTTTATCTCCGTAGCGTTTTCGTATGTTATCCATAGCATTGTAAAGGCTCAGAATTTCTTCGGTATCATCGAACAAATTGATCTGATAATTGCCCGATACTAAATGACTAAAACGTATGCCTATTAAGCGTACTAGCAATCTACGGTTATACAAGTTTTTGAACAGGTCTAAAATTTTAGGAATTAAAATATGATCTGCGCTGGTATACGGAATACGCATTTGCTTTGAATAGGTATTAAAATCTGAATATCTGATTTTTACCGAAATACAAGCTGTTAGCTTCTCGCCTCTTCGTAATTGGTAGGCTAGGTTTTCGGTCATAGCAATGAGAATACCGCGCAGCCTGTTGACATCAATAGTATCTTTATCAAAAGTTCGTTCTGTAGAGATAGACTTTCGTTCGTTGAACGGAATAACGGGTGTATTATCAATGCCATTGGCACGTTTCCAAATAACGCCACCATTGGCACCCAACACACGCTGCATTACCTCCATGGGCATTTCTTGTACGGTACGTACTTGGCGCAATCCTAAATTTCGTAATGTTTGATAGGTTTTATCGCCCACCATAGGTATTTTTTTGATGGACAGCGGTGCCAGAAAAGGCTTTTCCAATCCCTCATCTATTTTTAATTGATTGTTAGGTTTTGCCTCGTTCGTAGCCACTTTAGAAACCACTTTATTTGCTGAAAGTCCAAAAGAAATAGGAAGCCCCGTTTCCCTAATAATCTTCTTTCGCATGTCAGATGCATATTGGTAGCAACCAAAAAAACGGTCCATACCGGTGAGGTCTGCATAAAACTCATCTATGCTCGATTTTTCGAATACGGGCACATACTCTTTTATAATTTCGGTTACAATATCTGAGTGCTTACTATAGTCACCCGCATTACCTCTAATGACAACAGCTTCGGGACAAAGTTCTCTTGCCATTTTCATGGGCATACCAGAATGTACCCCAAAGCCACGGGTTTCATAGCTACACGCTGCCACTACACCACGGTCTCCTGTACCGCCTACCAACAAAGGTTTATGCTGTAACTCACGATTATTTAATCGTTCTACGGACACATAAAAAGTATCTAAATCTATATGAAGAATGGTCTTGCTCATAACTACCCCTATAAAAAAGCGGGACAGCTAAATTATGGATTATTTCCAATTATTAGGATTATTTCCATTTTTTAACATTGAAAAATGAAGAAAAAAATTCTGAACCAAAATGACCATATACTTAATGCCTACTACACTACAAACTACTTACTATCAACACAATAAAACACACAACTTACCTCCCATTGCAAATATTCATCTTCTATATTATTTCAAAAAAATAGTAGCATTTATATTAATTTAATATAGTTTTTCGTTAAATGTCATATATCTTGTAGATTATAAGGGTCTTGAACAATTACTACTAAGACTATCTTTAAGATTAGAAAGTATATATGCGCCAACTTCATTTTATATTTTTATTTGTTTTATCATTATCATCTACTATTGCCCACACGCAAGAGATATCTACGATAAACATTACTTCTCCAAATGAAAACACAATCTGGAATATTCCAGAAAAAATAACATTAGAGTGGAATACCGTAAAAATAGATACCAGTAAGTCTATTCGTTTTTTTCTAGTTAGAAATGAAATGGTGGTACAAGAACTAGGCTCTTTTAAGAACGATGGTTTTGAAAGCGGAATAGAATTAGCAAAAAATATAGGTTCTGGCAATAGATACCAGGTAGTTGCCATAGAATTATTTCCTGATGACAAATACAATATTGCCAAAAGGGTAACACCTTTTTTTACCATTACCAATGCAGCCTCTGACGAAAGAAAGAAAAAGCAGCAATTAGCAAATGCCAATACGGTTGCCCCTAAAAAAAAGAGAAAGAAATCTAAAGTAAAAACAAAGGAACAAATTGTCCCGGCGCAAACAGAAGTTGCCCAAACCCAAAAGAAACCTGAAGTAAGAGAAAGTTTTGATGGAAGAAAAATCTCATATACCAAAGAATTTGAATTCGATTCTGAACACATTATTGTAAAAATATGGGACCATGGCAGGCAAGATGGTGACATCGTATCTATTTATCTTAACGGAGTACAAGTAGTAAAAAAGTATTATCTAACCTATTGGAAAAAAGAGTTTACAATTAAATTAGACCCCAATAAATCTAACGATCTTTTTCTCTATGCCCATAACCTAGGCGACTCGCCCCCAAATACCGTAGCCGTGGAAATCACCGACGGAAAAAAATCAGAAAATATTGTTCTTAACTCAGATTTACAAAGTTGTGAAGCGGTTTTGATCAGTGTAAAATAACCAACACTGAGTATGCCCTTCCATTGCTATTTTGATGAACCTGATAATTATAAAAATCAATTCGATTTTTATAAACAGGGTGGCTCCCCTTTCTTACTTCAAAAATTTATACGCACTATTGAAAAGGACAAGAACAATATTAAGGAAATCAATATTTCATGGTACCTATTCAACAATCAATATTTGTACAACTATCTTAAAGAGCTAGCCGCAAATGGCATTACGGTAAATGTAATTACTATTCCGCTAGAGGGCTATGACCATAACAATCCTAAAGTTTTAAAAGACCTTGATACCGGAAAAAAAACAACTCAAGAACTTACCAAATATAATTTAGCAAGAAAGATTTTTGGGGAAGTTTACAGATCTACATCTCTCAAAAATTTTCATTTTTATGTATTCTCCCATCTTTATGTTCGCAGCGCGAATATTAAAAAATTCTCAAGGGGCACATTACCGTATTCCCTGCATATAAAATCTGCCTACATAAAAAAGAAAAACGGCTATTTATTATTAATGAGCTCATCTAATTTAGCCGTAAGGGATTTAGTGAAAAATGAATCTATGATCTGTATTGAAAACGAACCTGGTTATGAAGAAACAGCCAATACGTTTTACAAGAATTTGATAGAGCGTTCTATTGCCATAAAAGATTACAGGTCTTCACTGAATACGACATGTAACACCCATGATAAGGCAGCATTTCAATTTTCCGATTCAATATATATCACCGCTCCTTTTTACGACAACTCTGCTAACCACCTAGAAATAACTTTGATCAATTACCTAGAAGCGGCAAAAGAAAAAATAATCATTTGCGCGCAACATTTAGCGGCATTTAATTATAATTTCAACGCCACACATTACTCTACTTTAGAAAAAAATGAAACTAGGCAAGGCATATTGGGCGTGGTACTAAAAATGGCAGACAAAGGCATTAGCGTCACCTGTTTATCTCAAACATTTGCTCCATTACCCCAAGATGAACAAAAATTTAAGGATGTAAAATTCAGAAGTCCGGTAAACACCGGGAATTTCCAAAAATTCTACAATCAGCTTAAAAACACCAAAAACGCAACATACTTTATCAATAATGACATTCACTCAAAATACATCATCATAGATGATCTTCTCATCTATTGCTCTTACAATTTTACCCCTACCCAATTTATATATTTAGATGATGTGAACATCCCTACATTTAAGAATATGCCAAATGTAAGTTATACCGGTATTCATTGCGAGGTGGGAATGCATGTTGTCATAAAAGACCGTAATATTATAAAGTCTTTTGAAGCCAACGTAGCGAATATTAAAAATAAGAAGCAGACCATACAAGTGAAATAGATACTTGGTTTAAAAGCATTTTGAAAATCTAAAATGTATTTTTGTAATAGCAATAGCATTTAAAATCAAGATATTGTTTAGAACAAAAACAATTGAATAGCACAAAAAAATGAATGTAGTATCCTTTTTTGCCGGAGCGGGCGGTTTAGATCTTGGTTTTGAACAAGCAGGCTTCAATGTCATTTGGGCAAACGAATATGATAAGGATATTTGGGAAACGTACGAGAAAAATCATCCGGATACTATCTTTGACAAAAGAAGTATTGTAGACATCCCTGCCGATGAAGTTCCCGATTGCGACGGAATCATTGGCGGACCACCTTGCCAAAGTTGGAGTGCAGCAGGTGCTGCCAGAGGCATTCAAGATAAACGAGGGCAACTCTTCTATGATTTCATTAGAATTCTAGAAGCCAAACAACCCAAATTCTTTTTAGCAGAAAATGTAAGCGGTATGCTTATTCATAAGCACAGCACCGCTCTTGATGGCATTAAAAAACTTTTAAAAAATGCAGGTGTAGGTTATGACCTATCATTTCAAATGCTAAATGCAAGCGACTACAATGTACCACAGGATAGAAAAAGGGTGTTTTTTATAGGTATTAGAAAAGATTTGAATTTTAAATATGAATTTCCTACCCGTACCTTCCCCAAAGTAACTCTTGAAACTGCCATACATGACCTAAAAAGTAACGCCATACCTGCATTGGAATATAATAACACCAATGGTACAAATTGTAAGGTAGCCAATCATGAATATATGATCGGTGGTTTTTCTACCATGTTTATGTCAAGAAACCGGGTTCGTAATTGGGACGAACAATCTTTCACCATACAAGCTGGCGGCAGACATGCCCCTATACACCCACAGGCACCCAAAATGAAACTGATAGATAAAGATGTTAGAATCTTTGTCCCAGGAAAAGAACACCTTTACCGAAGGTTAAGTGTACGCGAATGTGCCAGAATACAAACTTTCCCCAATGATTTTACTTTCCATTACAAAAAAGTAGCAGCAGGTTATAAGATGATCGGTAATGCCGTACCTGTGAATTTGGCAAAATTTTTGGCTGAAAGTATTATGGAGCAATTGAAGGCGAATGAGAAAATTACACCTAAAAAGGCAAGAGCGAAGAAAATTAAAATGGATAGCATAACAAGCTAATTAAATAGCAAGTTCAATTATTCCACAAAATCAACATTAGCAATACTAGAATTTTCCAAAATCAAAAAACCCTCTTAATCAATTGATTAAAAGGGTTTAGAAGTACTCGAGGTGGGAATCGAACCCACACTCCGAAGAACTGGATTTTGAATCCAGCGCGTCTACCAGTTCCGCCACTCGAGCATATTTGCCATTCAAAATTGGCATCCTATCAAAATAGGACTGCAAAATTAAATAATAATTTTCTTTCTACCACTAAAAATATCAATATTTATGCATTAGCAACCAAAATTAATTTTTAAATTTGCACCTTCTAAAAAACAAGTGCTTTCCACCATACAAGGAAGTAACTATTTGGAAAACAATAAACAAAGACATGCCATACCAAGTTCCGCAACCGAAAATATTTGCTTGTACACAAAGTAAAATCTTAGGAGAAAAAATTGCCAAAGCCTATGGTATGGAATTAGGTAATGTTATATTCTCCAGATATAGTGATGGTGAATTTCAACCTTCTTTTGAAGAATCAATAAGAGGAACCCGTATATTTCTTATTGGATCAACACATCCCGGTCCAGAGAACTTAATGGAAATGTTATTAATGATAGATGCTGCCAAAAGAGCATCTGCGCGTCATATTACAGCCGTTATGCCATATTTTGGCTGGGCAAGACAAGATAGAAAAGACAAACCTAGAGTGCCTATTGCAGCCAAATTGGTCGCAAAAATGTTAGAAACCGCTGGGGCAACTAGAATTATCACCATGGACTTACATGCTGATCAAATACAAGGCTTTTTTGAAAAACCGGTTGACCACTTATTCGCATCAACATTATTTTTACCTTATTTAAAAAATTTAGGATTAAGAGATCTTACCATTGCCTCACCCGACATGGGCGGATCAAAAAGAGCTTATGCATATTCCAAAGCTTTAGATAGTGATGTTGTAGTATGTTATAAGCAAAGAGCCAAAGCCAATGTTATTTCCCATATGGAACTAATTGGTGATGTAAAAGGTAAAAATGTAGTACTAGCAGATGACATGGTAGATACGGCAGGTACATTGACCAAAGCAGCGGACCTAATGATGGAACGTGGCGCTTTGAGTGTTAGGGCCATTGCTACACATGGTCTATTATCAGGAGATGCTTACGAGAAAATTGAGAAATCAAAACTTACGGAATTGATCATTACAGATTCAATACCGGCGGAGGTAAAGAGTGATAAAGTAAGGGTTTTAAGTTGCGCAGATTTATTTGCCGATGTCATGGACAAGGTACACAACAATAACTCCATATCTTCTAAGTTTTTAATGTAACGAAGAAGTCAAAACAAGAATATTAATTTTTAATACATATAATGAAGTCAATTACAATTAAAGGATCAGAAAGAGAAAGCGTGGGCAAGAAGGCAACGAAGGCCCTACGTAATGCTGGAAAGGTTCCTTGCGTGGTATACGGAGGGGATAAACCATTACACTTTTCAGCAGACGAACTAACGTTCAGAGACTTGGTTTACACTCCAAATGCACACACAGTTGCAATTGAGTTGGAAGACAAAGAAACTGTTAATGCAGTATTGCAGGATATTCAATTTCATCCTGTAACGGATGCCATCATCCATATTGATTTTTATCAGTTATTCGATGATAAAATGGTTACTATGAACATTCCTGTAAGATTACAAGGGAATTCACCAGGTGTACGTAATGGTGGACGTTTATTGTTCAGAAAACGTAAGCTTGCAATAAAAGCTTTACCTAGCAAATTACCAGATTTCTTCGATATCGATATTTCTAAATTAAGAATAGGTCAGAATATTTCTGTAGGATCATTATTAAGTGATGATTTCACTATTTTACATCCAGAAAACCAAGTAGTAGTACAGGTTAAAACTGCACGTACCGCTGTTGTTACTGATGATGAAGATGAAGATGAAGAAGGAGCTGAAGGTGCAGAAGGTGCATCTGAAGAAGCTGCTCAAGAATAGACTTAACGGTTTAAAATTTATTAAAAAGCATCCTGGTATTTGTATCAGGATGCTTTTGTATTTTTACGCACTAAATTATAGTTCAAATGCTCCGTTTACTTAAATCCTTTTTTACCAAACAGAGTATTATTATCGAAGAAAAAGATCCCATGAAAAAATTTTTGATCGTTGGCCTTGGAAATATAGGAGAAGAATATACCGAAACCCGACACAACATCGGTTTTAAAATACTGGACGAAGTAGCCAAAACAAACGACTTTACCTTTGAAACGGCAAAACTAGGAGACATTGGTTCTTATAAGGTAAAAGGAAGAACTATTATTTGTCTTAAGCCCTCAACATATATGAACAGAAGTGGCAAGGCATTGAAATATTGGATGGATAAAGAAAATATTCCGCAAAGTAACGTCCTTGTAATTACAGATGATATTAATCTGCCATTTGGAACCATTCGTATTAAAACAAAAGGCAGTAATGGTGGACATAATGGATTAAAGGATGTAGAATTATATCTACAGACCATTCAATACAACAGGTACCGCTTTGGAGTAGGTTCAGATTTTAGTAAGGGTAGACAGGTTGAATACGTGTTAGGACAATGGAACAGTGACGAGCAAGCATTGTTACCAGAGCGATTAAAAAAATCAACTGAGATTATCAACTCTTTCGCTTTAGCCGGCATTGCCAGAACAATGAATCAATTCAACAACTCTTAGCATTAAAGCACCTTAAAACTATATACCCCGGTATTAGATCTATTACCTTCTGCATCTATAACAATTACACGCCAATAGTAAACCGTATCTGAAGATACCGAAACTTTGATATTGGTAACATCTGATGAAAGCGTACGTATAAGATCAATTGGTGGCGTTTCTACCGAGAAATAGACTTCATAACCGGTTATATCATTATCCAGATCAGATGCAGACCAAACTAGCTCTACCTCATTATTGATGTCCTTAAAAACACTTGAAGATGAAGCCGGACTCTCAATAGTTGCCGGAAAGGGAGCAAATGTAGTTCTAGACCCCGCATTATAAAAATACCATTCTTCACTGGAAACAGTTTCTTCTACGTCACTATTACGTGATCGTACCAACCATGAAAACTGCTCTCCTTTAGCCAAAGGCAGCTTTGCTGAATTTGAAGTAGACACAATGGTTTGCACCGTACTCGTAGCAATATTGGTAACACGTAACTCATACGTTTCCGTATTATCCGCCAAATTCCATCTAAATTCTACCTGACTGGTTTCAGTACCTAAGCTTACACCGGTTGTACATTCAGAATTCTCTTCGGGGAATACTAAGCTTACTGCTTCTGGAGGTGTTGCAGAACGCTTTTTTTTACAGCTAGAAAAAGCTATAACTACGCAGAAAGAGAACATTAGAAAACGTATCATTCCTTAATTACTTTTGTTGTTCCATTAATTGTATTTCCCTCATACCTTAAGTAGTATATTCCCGCGGCCAATGCACTTAAATCTAACTGAATTATGCCATTCACCAAAGTGGTAGTTTCATCATAGATAAACCTACCGTCTATACTAAAAATACTTACAAAAACATCTTCTTGCTGCCCACCTATATACACCTGTACTACATCTTTTACCGGGTTTGGAAAAACTACCGGGCGCTCATAAAAACCTATTTGCTCTTCATGAACTCCTTGACAGGCAATTGGAGTATATACCTTTAAAGAATTTAGCCCTTTTTGCAATTCTAATTGCACAACAGAATCTTCCGTTTGTATGGCTATACCGTTCAACTCTATCGTATAAAATGAAGACCCGGTCAAATTCAATGTCACTAAAGACCCATCATCCGCAATTTTAGAAGAAACGTTTAACGGACCAGGTTCGGTTATTTGTACTTCAACACAATATTCTTGATACACAACTGTACCATCCGTACCCGTAATACATAACGTATACGTACCCGCACTTAAGTTTGCCAAATTAAAGCTATTGGAAAAATTTTGCGTTAAATCAACCCCATTACCCGACACGGTAATTTGATAATCCAATGCCAATTTAGGGGCAATGGTCAAAGACCCATCATTATTATCGCTACAGGTTTCACTTTCTAAAGTAATTACAAAATTCTCTGAAGGAAAGCGATAAATAGCACAACCGGAAGCATCTACCTCCTGCCCTGCCGGGGTATTTAGACAAAGGTCGTCACCATCATCGAATACACCATCATTATCTGCATCTGGTCTAAAGTCACCTTCAACACAAACCTCAAGAACAAAAGAAACCAAGCGTCCACCATCAGAAGGCGCATTATCTTTTACTTCCAAAGTCCATTCACCCAGTATAGATTCCCCATTAAAGGAACTTAACGTTCCCAATGGTTTCACAGACCCACCTATTCCAGGATTTACACCACAATTAAAAGCAGGGCTGTCATCATCGAAAATAGCATTGATGTCACTTGCATCACCACAAGAATTAGAAACCAAGGTAACGGTTGTACCTGCCGGTGAAGTTAAACTGACCACCAAATCAGCTAAAAAAGTATGCTCAATATCTAACTGCACATTAATATCCGCAATGGGTAAATCTTCTAAAAAGATCAACTTAGACGTTATTACCGGTGTTCCGCTGCTTGATATTGCTATTGGCGTATCAGTAGATTCTTTTGTCGTACAATTAAACTGTACGGTAGAGAAGCTAAAGGCTTCACTAAAATCTCCCTCACCACAATTGTTCTTAGGTTTTACGCGCCAATAATATGTGCTATTATTATCCAAAAGGGTTGGCGTGTAGGAACTACCTGATACGGATACAGATTCTACGATAGAAGTAAAGGCAGAATCGCTCGCAATTTCCAACTCGTACTGAGTATTACCGATCGATGTACCCCATTCCAAAAGAATATCTGTAGAAGCATTTGCAAATCCATTTGTAGGAGCTACTAGAATAACATCTTCAAAATTGTCTTCGAACACCCTTACTTGAAGCGTAATTTCCTTAGTGACCGTAGCGGATGTAGCTACCACCTTTATAGGGTACTCTCCTACGTTTAGACCCGCCACACCTTCTATAGCTATACTAACTTCGGTATCTGTTGCATCTGCGGTCGCCGGGGTAAAGGTTGCCGTTAGGCCTGCAGGCAAACCCTGAACACTAAATGTACTTTCCTCATCAAAACCCAAATTAGTTTCGTAATTAAAGGAAACATTTAAATCATTAGGCTTACAGACATCAAATATTACCTCATCAAAATCCATTACAATTTCAGAAGGTGTTATGGAAAATAAAGCATCGTTTACTGCAAAGAATATATTATTATCCGCCATTACCATTATACGCCCTGTACTGGTAGGTAGGTTCGGTATAATAACTTCATGACTTCCATCATTTAGTATATTCTCTGCCAATATTTCAGTAAAGGTAATTCCACGATCCGTAGATAATAATATGGTAACCGTTTCCGCATTGATCGGTGCTACGTTCGTATTGGCTACATCCCAAGCTATGGTTTGTACCGATCCAGCTTCAAAGGTCTCTTGTGTACTTTGTGAACTCACCAAAAAAGGACCGGCTTCACCGCTCACCGAAACTGTCATTTCATCAGAAACAGATTGCCCTCCGTTCAAGGCATTATCTCTTACGGTCACTGAAAAATTGAGATCCCTGCCAACGTTTGACACAGTTTCCCAAGCATCGCCAATTGAAGGCAACGCCTCTGTAAGTTCCCCGCCCAAAATACGGGTAAGGTTAGGAAAATATCGTTGTGGAATTAATGAAGGTGGCAAAGACCTAAAATTGGCTCCTGCCGGATTTGTAGGTCCGAACGTAGATTGGGTTACAATACCGTTATCTATTTGCTCCCATGTATAACTAAGAATATCACCGGTATCTACATCGTTAGCTTCTGCAGTTAGCACAAAAGGTGTGCCTTTTGGAATATTATAATTCACCAATGGACTTAACGTTGGTGGTGTATTTCCAAGTACCTCGGTACTACCACATGAAACTGTTTCCAAATAATCCCTGATCTGTACAATACTTACGTAGTGAAAATAATCATCGCTATTATTGGCAACATTATTATTTCCCGTAATACCGGCATACCCCATAATAGTTGTTCCACTGGCAGGCTCAACTTGTACTATAGTGCCTTCTGAAGTATGTGAAAAAGAGTGATTGGCACCAAATTGATGCCCTATTTCATGCGCTACCAGATCAATATCAAAAGCATCGCCTATAGGAGAAGACAAAGTAGTATAACCGCTACCTTTTCTTCCGTCTACGCAAACAGCACCTATAAAACCAGAATTACCATCCAAAGTATTATCCTGTTGGTTGAATAAATGCCCGATATCATAATTTGATTCTCCTATGACACTTGTTAGAGTGTTTTGCACCTGAGAGCTTAAACTACCGGTGTAAGGATCAGTATCTGAATTGGTATATATAACAAGATCTGTATTTGCGATCAACTCTAAAGTAATAGCCAAATCTCTTTCAAAAACGGCGTTGACCCTTGTCAACGTAGCATTTATGGCCGCTAAAGCATCTGCCTTGGTTCCCCCATGAAATTCTGTATACTCACCTGATGCAGAAATAGCTATCCTGAATTTTCTCAGTGTTTGATCATCTACCAATTTAGCGGTTACATTCTGTGAATACTCCTTAACCTCCGGTACTGTTTTACAAACAAAATCGATATCACTCTCCTCTTGTTCCGTTCTACGGTACAACACATAAATATCATCAGTAGATTTTTGCATGAACAATGCCCCATTTTCACCAGATGTACTCATTGTACTTTGTATACCCTTTGGCGACATGCTGAACCTTATCTGCGTTGTTGCATCGTTCAAGGCAACTCCTTTAAAAGATTTTATGGAAGGGTATTTCTCGGCTAAACCTTCAGCAAAAAGATGTGCATCTTCCACTAAAAAGGGAATTATTTCACCCAACTCGTTAGGGAAATAAACAATTTTAGATGATTTACCGTCGTTTAATACCTTCGTAAATTGTTCTTGATCTAATTTAAAAGCCTTGCTTTTATTTACTTTTAAGCGTTGTTTGGATAATCGCTTCGCCGCTCCGTTCAACTCCGTACTTTTCCAATATGTAGATTGCGCTACACTGGAAAAGGAAAGAAATACTATGGTAATTGTAAAAACTAGGCGTAATTTTGCAATCATTAAGGGACTTTTAACCAAAATCAAATATAAGTCTTTTTATTTTCTATCATAAGGTGATTACAGTCCGCAACATTTCCAAATACAAAGAAGAGTATCCTACGGTCATTACCATAGGCACCTTTGATGGGGTGCATATAGGCCACCTGAAAATACTTAACAAAATCATAAATCATGCCAAAAATACGGCATTGAAATCATCGGTTCTTACGTTTTTTCCGCATCCAAGAATGGTTTTACAGAAAGATGCCAATATAAAACTCTTGAACACTATTGATGAGAAGATCAATATTTTAGAGCGCTTAGGGTTAGATGTTCTTATTATCCACCCATTTACAAAAGAATTCTCTAGACTTACGGCAACAGAGTTTGTCCGTGATATTTTGGTTAACACCTTAAATACCAAAAAAGTAATTATTGGCTATGATCATAGGTTCGGTAGAAATCGTAATGCCAACATAAACGACTTGGTCACTTTTGGTAATACGTATGAATTTTCAGTAGACGAGATACCCGCCCAAGAAATAGATGATGTATCGGTAAGTAGCACCAAAATCAGAAAAGCTTTGGAAGAAGGTGATATTGAAACCGCCAACAGCTATTTAGGCTATGAATATATGCTTACCGGAACAATCATAAAAGGCAAGGGAATTGGCAAACAACTAGGCTACCCTACCGCCAACCTTTCCATTGCGGAAGACTATAAGCTAATACCTAAAAATGGAGCCTATATCGTAAATAGTACTATTAATGGTAAAATAGTTTACGGAATGATGAATATAGGTTTTAACCCTACCGTAAACGGCACCAAACAATCCATAGAAGTCAATTTTTTTGATTTTGATGCGGATTTATACAATCTTAAATTACAAGTTAATATTTTGGTTCGTTTACGAGATGAACATAAATTTGAATCTGTTGATGCCCTAAAGGCTCAATTGGCAATAGACAAAGAAAAATCTCTTCACTATATAAATAAGTAATTATGCTTAATAGGTTATTATTTCAACGCATAGATAATAGCTCATTGATCATTTTTAGAATCTTTTTTGGCATTCTAATCTCACTTGAATGTTTTGGCGCTATTGCTACCGGCTGGGTGAATAGAAATTTAATTGCCCCAAAATTTAAATTTCCATTTATAGATTTCGATTTTTTACAACCTTTACCAGGCAACGGAATGTATTTCTACTTTGGTATAATGGGTCTAATGGGCATATGCATTGCATTAGGTTTTAAGTACCGGGCAAGTATGATAACGTTTACAACCATGTGGACGGCTACTTATTTAATGCAAAAGACCGCCTATAACAATCATTACTATCTTCTTATTTTAATTTCATTGATTATGTGCTTTTTTCCTGCCGAAAGAAGCCGTTCAATAGACGTTAAGCTTAACACCAAGATAGAAAGCAATGCAATGTATGCATACATAAAATGGATTGTGGTGCTACAACTTTTTATTGTTTACACATACGCATCAATTGCTAAAATATATGGAGATTGGCTAGACTTCAGTACCATAGCCGTTTTAATGCATTCGAAGAGGAATTATTGGCTTGTTGGTGATATTTTACAGGAACCTTGGATACATACTGTTATAGGATCTGCTGGTATTTTGTTTGATTTACTCATTGTACCGGCATTACTTTGGAAACCGACCAGAAAAGCGGCTTTCTTTCTTTCATTATTCTTTCACCTATTTAATTCGATCATATTTCAAATTGGTATTTTTCCTTATTTATCCATAGCCTTCAGTGTTTTCTTTTTTGAGCCTGAAACCATCCGCAAAATTTTCTTTAAATCTAAAATTCCGTTTACCACATCAAAAGTCATCATCCCAAATTATAAAAACAGCTTTTTGATCGTAGCTGCAGTATACTTTTTAACACAGCTGTTATTACCCGTTAGACATTATACTTTTGAAGATGATGTGCTATGGACCGAAGAAGGACACAGAATGAGCTGGCGTATGATGTTACGCAGTAGACAGGGCAAAGGCAGGTACAAAGTAGTGGACAAGAATACCGAAGAGGTTTTTATAATCAACCCCAAAGATTACGTATCTCGTAGTCAAGAGCGAAAGATATTTGCTTACCCAGATTTTGCCTGGCAGTTTGCCCAATATCTTAAAAAGGAATTCAAAGAAGAAAATAGGGACGTTTCCGTATACTTAGAAAATTCAAAAATTAGCATAAACCGTAAGCCGTACGAGCCCTTTATAGATTCAAAGACCGACTTGGCGGCCGAGACATGGTACCGAACAAAACACCATAGCTGGATTCTTCCATCCCCATACATCAAATCAGAAAAATAGATAATTGATGTTTAGTCTTAAAAAGTAGCTACTTAAAATATTAGATTAAGTAAATTTGCAGCCAAATACAATTCTACAATGTTACAAATACAGATCATTAGAGATAACAAAGAAGAAGTTATCCTAGCTCTTGAAAAAAGAAATATTGATGCACAACCATTAGTGGACAATGTGCTTAGATTAGATGAAAAAAGACGTGCTTCACAAACTAGTTTAGATAACGTTTTAGCTGAATCTAACAAGATTTCTAAAGAGATCGGCGTATTGTACAAGACAGGTAAAGTTCAAGAGGCGAATCTGTTGAAAGAGCAGACCGTAAAACTTAAGGAGGAGTCTAAGCAATTAGGCGACGACTTAAATGCAGCTGAAGAAGAGTTAAAATCATTATTATATCAATTACCTAATACTCCGCATACCTCGGTTGTAAAAGGTTCTTCTGAAGAGGACAATGAAGAAGTATTCAGTGAAGGCGAAGTGCCAAAATTAGATGAAGCTTCTTTGCCACACTGGGAGCTTGCCAAAAAATATGATATCATAGATTTTGAATTGGGCGTTAAAATTGCCGGAGCGGGATTCCCTGTATACAAAGGCAAAGGTGCAAGGTTACAACGTGCACTAATAGCTTATTTTTTAGATAAAAATACTGAAGCGGGCTATACTGAAATTCAAGTACCACACTTAGTAAACGAACTATCTGGCTATGGTACTGGGCAATTACCGGACAAAGAAGGACAAATGTACCATGTAACCGCAGATGACCTTTATTTGATACCAACGG
The DNA here is from genome assembly GCF_001865655.1 of Maribacter sp. 1_2014MBL_MicDiv. Lineage (NCBI taxonomy): Bacteria > Pseudomonadati > Bacteroidota > Flavobacteriia > Flavobacteriales > Flavobacteriaceae > Maribacter > Maribacter sp. 1_2014MBL_MicDiv. Next base: position 2,410,771 of record NZ_CP011318.1, on the reverse strand, counting down.
CAGAGGTTCCTGTAACCAATATTTTTAGAGATGTTATTGTAAATGAAAGCGATTTCCCAATAACTTATACAGGTTACACGCCATGTTTTAGAAGAGAAGCAGGTAGTTATGGTGCACACGTACGTGGACTAAACCGTTTACATCAATTTGATAAAGTTGAAATTGTTCGTGTAGAACACCCTACAAAATCCTATGAAGCTTTAGACGGCATGGTTGAGCATGTGAAAAATATTCTACGTGAATTAAAACTACCATACCGTATACTAAGACTTTGTGGTGGTGATTTAGGATTTACCGCTGCGCTTACTTTTGATTTTGAAGTTTTCTCAACTGCGCAAGATAGATGGCTTGAGATTAGCTCGGTTTCAAACTTTGAAACCTACCAAGCCAATAGATTAAAATTACGCTTTAAAGACGAGAGCGGTAAAAGCCAATTGGCACATACCTTAAATGGCAGCTCATTAGCATTACCACGTGTATTAGCTGGTATTTTAGAAAACTACCAAACCCCAGATGGCATTAAAATTCCCGAGGTGTTAGTACCTTATTGTGGGTTTGATATGATTGATTAAATCCTCAAAAGCCAACTTTTAAATTTTGGTTGATTTAACTTAAGGTTACAACAATCAGTAAAACGTCATGAAACTTATAAATTTCATGACGTTTTTTTTTTGATACCAATTAATTCTTCGACCTTTATATTTAAAATTGTTACTTATGAATTGGATATTATTAATTATCGCCGGCATATTTGAAGTAGCATTCGCTTTTTGTTTGGGTAAAGCAAAAGAATCTACCGGTAATGAAATGTATTTATGGTATATCGGTTTTTTAATAGCCTTAGCTATAAGTATGATACTCTTGATAAAAGCAACGCAAACTCTTCCCATTGGCACTGCATATGCGGTTTGGACAGGCATTGGAGCCGTAGGTACGGTTTTAGTGGGCATATTTGTTTTTAAAGAACCCGCTACTTTTTTACGAATATTATTTTTAACTACATTGATCGGATCTATAATAGGCCTTAAAGTCGTTTCACACTAGCTCATACCATTATGGCTTAAAACAATATTGAAAAAGTATGAACCTAAAAGTGGATGATTTTCTGAACGAACAAGTAGTATGGAAGAATGAACTTTCATTGCTCCGAGAAATAATCCTGGAATGCGATGTTAAAGAAGATTTTAAATGGAAACATCCTTGCTACACCAAAAATGGAAAGAACATTGTTTTAATTAACGGTTTCAAACAATACTGCGCTCTTCTATTTTATAAAGGTGCCCTGCTTAGAGACCCACATAATATTTTAATACAACAGACAGAAAACGTACAAGCGGGCAGGCAAATAAGGTTCAAGAATACAGAAGATATTTTAAAAATGAAAAAAGTGATCAAAGATTACATTTTTGAAGCCGTAGAAATTGAAAAATCAAATCTAATAACACCAACGAAAAAAGTTAGTGACTATGAAGTCCCTGAAGAATTGAAAATAATTTTTAAGGAAAATCCCGCTTTTAAAAACGCGTTTGAAGAATTGACCCCTGGTAGGCAAAAAGGATATTTATTACATTTTTCAAAAGCCAAACAATCTTCGACAAGGTTAGCCCGAATCAATAAATACACCAATAGAATTTTAAGCGGAAAAGGTCTTAATGATTGTGTTTGCGGACTTTCAAAAAGAATGCCCAATTGCGACGGGTCTCATAAGGGTACCGGAACCATTTCATAAAATATGCTGTGATAATATATGCTTTGTAACAACTTACAGCATTCTATGTATCTTTGAGTATGCGGTTTATCCTTTTTCTAATTACATACATAACCTTTACAACATTTTGTTTTGCCCAAGATGATTTTTTGGCCAAACAATATTTTGCAGATGGTGATTTTGAAAAAGCTGTAGTATTCTACGAAAAATTGGTAGAAAAAAATCCCCGAAGAACAGAGTATGTGCAAGACCTAGTTGCTTGCTACCAACAGTTGGAAGCATACCAAAAAGCAGCATCTTTTTTGAATGCACGGTTAAATGACCGCAATCCTTACCCTACCCTGTTAATTGACCTTGGTTACAACTATGCGCTACAAGAACAGCAAGACCTGGCGCAAAAGAATTACGACAAAGCTTTGGCCATTATAGATAAAAATCCCAATTACGGATATGCCTTGGGACTTCAATTTCAGAAATACAACCTTTTGGATATGGCCATAAAGGCTTTTCAAAAATCAATGGAGTTAAACCCCGCTTTAAACTTCAATTTTCAATTGGCAAGAATTTATGGGGAGCAGGGCAACGTTGAGGCTATGTATAATTCGTATTTAAATCTTGTTATTGATGGTAAAACTTCCAAAAGCAATATTCTAAGAAGCATAGACGATTTTGTATCGGAAGAACCGGAAAACCAAAATAACATTTTGCTAAAAAAAGTGTTATTGGAACGCGCTCAAAAGAATCCTGATATTTTATGGAACGAGTTATTGAGTTGGTTATTTGAAAAACAAAATCAATACGGTAGTGCATTTAGGCAAGAAAAAGCCATTTTTAAGCGTATGAATGGCAGTTCTACCAGTCGTTTAGAAAATTTAGGACAAAGCGCTCTGGAGAATGAAGAATATGAAATTGCTAAAGATATTTACAGCTATATCATTGAAAACACCAGTGATAAAATAGTTCAACTAGATGCAGAATTAAATCTAATTGATATTGAATTGGTTGGCGCAACGGATAGTACGTTAGACGCTATTCAAAAAAAATATGAGGAACTTGTGGATATTTATGGGTACAGATCACAAACCCTTCAGCTACAGGTAGCCTATGCCAATTTTCTGACTTTTAAAAAGAATGACCCGGCACCTGCCGAAAAATTATTGAAAAACAGCCTTGAACTGCCCATGAGCGATAAAGGCACTGCCTATTTAAAATTGGCACTTGGAGATATTTTAGTGTTCAACAAAAAATTCAATGAAGCACTCATCTATTTTTCACAGATTCAGCAAAAACTTAAAAACGACGTTTTAGGTCAAAATGCACGGTTTAAAGTTGCACAGACCAGCTTTTACAAGGGAGATTTTGATTGGGCCTTAACCCAACTAAAAGTTTTAAGAAGCTCTACCTCACAGCTTATCGCAAATGATGCCATGCAGCTAAGCCTTTTGATATCTGATAATTCATTAGAAGATTCTACTCAAACAGCATTGAAAAAATATGCACGGGCAGATTTTTTAGCCTATCAAAATAAAAACGATGAGGCGATCAATGCCTTGGGTGACATTCTAGAAAATCATAAGGGAGAAAAAATTGAGGACGAGGCTTTATTAAAGCAAGCCCAATTATACGAGAAACTTAAGAAATACGATGATGCGCAATTAAATTACCAAAAAATCATCACGTTCTATGGTAATGGTATTCTTGCAGATGATGCTTATTATGCTTTGGGAGAACTTTACAGAACAGTGTTCAATGACCCCATAAAAGCAAAAGAGCAATATGAAAAAATCATTTACAACTATCAAGATAGTTACTACTTCCCAGAAGCCCGCAAGAACTTCAGAATTTTAAGGGGAGACTCCATTAATTAAATTCAAGGGATATCTAATTCATAGTCAGGTCTAGTTGAACTAACTTTGCAATTCAATCTGAACAATAATACATGTACATATATAACGTTACCACCAATATAGAGGAAACAGCACATGACTCTTGGCTGCAATGGATGAAAGAGACCCATATACCACAAGTACTATCTACCGGTAAATTTTTGAGCGCAAAATTCACCAAGGTTCTAGTAGAAGAAGATATGGGAGGCTATACGTATTCCGTACAATATACGGTGCCCGATAAGGCAACATTAGATCGTTACTATGAAGAAGATGCCCCGGCACTCATAGAAAGTATCCAGAAAAAATTTGCCGGTCAGTTGGTTTCTTTCAAAACAGAATTAGAAGTTGTAGATGAATATTTTGTACAACGCGCTACTGCAACACACTTTTTGTTTACGTATGGCACTTTACAAGAAAAAGAAGTTCAATTGGGAGTTTTTGCAAGACCTTTGAACGGATTTGAAGATGAATTACCGTCATATATAATATCCGACCAAAAAATAGCAGACCTCTACCCTACTTTGCAACATACAGGAAAAGCGGAAGATTCCATTAAAGGCCAAGTGTACACCCTGTCTCATCAAGAATTGCAAAAAGCCGATGTATACGAGGGTGAAGCATATGAAAGAATTGAAATTCAATTGGCTTCCGGTAAAAAAGCGTGGGCTTATATTGCAAAATTTTAAGCTTTTAAAATAGATTTATGGGAACAAAGAAAAAGAAATACAAAGGAAATAAATATGCTCAAAAAAAGCATCAAGAAAAAGGTCCCGTAAAAGCAAAAAAACACCTTGGCCAGCATTTTCTAAAAGATGAGAATATTGCCAAACAAATAGCAGATACGTTATTACAGAAAGACTATAAAAATGTAATTGAAATTGGTCCGGGTACGGGGGTATTAACTAAGTACCTACTATTACGCAACAGTAATTTAGTGGCCATGGACTTAGATACGGAGTCTATCAATTACTTGAACGAAACTTTTCCACTAGAGCATCCAAAGGCATTTCAAGGTGAAGGTTCTTTTAAGGTTATTGAAGCGGATTTTTTAAATTTCGATATCTCTACTTTATTTGGCAATGAGCAGTTTGGCATTACGGGTAACTTCCCCTATAACATCTCAACCCAAATAGTTTTTAAAATGTTAGAGCTACGTGATCAAATTCCAGAATTTTCGGGTATGTTTCAAAAAGAGGTAGCACAACGTATATGTTCGTCAGAAGGTAGCAAGGCCTATGGTATTCTTTCTGTATTGTCTCAAGCATTTTATGATGCCGAATATTTATTTACCGTTGAAGCCGATGTCTTTGACCCACCACCAAAAGTGCAATCGGGCGTTTTAAGATTGACCCGAAAAGAGAATTTTAAACTCCCTTGTGACGAACAACTACTTTATAGGGTAGTAAAGACAGCTTTTAACCAAAGAAGAAAGACATTACGTAACAGTTTAAAAACATTCACTTTATCAGATAATCTAAGAGAAGACACTATATTTGACCTTAGACCGGAACAATTATCGGTCGAAGATTTTATTGCATTGACGAAGAAAATAGCAGATGACACCCTTTAAACTTACAGACGAATTAGTTTCAGAAATAGAACAGCTCATTGAACAAAATAATGACGCTGAACTAAATGCTATGTTAGGGACCGTGCATTATGCAGATGTTGCGGAGATCATTAATGAACTGGATAAGGAGCAGGCAACTTATTTGATCAAATTATTGGACAGCGATAAAACATCGGATGTTCTAACAGAACTAGATGAAGATGTCCGTGAAGCTATTCTTAGTAACTTATCTACCAAGGAAATTGCGGGCGAGCTAGAAGAACTTGACACAGATGATGCTGCCGATATTATTGGTGAACTACCAAAAGAACAAATACAGGATGTTATCTCTAAAATTGAAGATAGGGAACATGCCAAAGATATTGTTGATCTTTTAAGATATGCCGAAGATTCCGCAGGGGGACTCATGGCAAAAGAGCTTGTAAAGGTGAACGAAAACTGGAACGTGCTTACATGCGTAAAAGAAATGCGCACACAAGCAGAAAACGTTACCCGTGTACATTCTATCTACGTAGTAGATGATGAAGATAAACTAAAAGGTCGTTTATCCTTAAAAGACTTATTGACCACATCTACCAAAACCCACATAAAGGATGTTTTTATAAAAAATGTAGATTCGGTCAACGTTAATGAAGATCCAGAGGAAGTAGCTAGGATTATGAGCAAATATGACCTTGAAGCCATACCTGTGGTTGACGAAATTGGCAGGTTGGTGGGGCGTATTACAATTGATGATATTGTAGATGTCATTAAAGAAGAAGCGGAACGAGATTACCAAATGGCCGCGGGTATTTCACAAGATGTTGAGGCAGACGATAGTATTTGGGATTTAACTAGAGCTCGTTTACCATGGCTGATCTTAGGGCTTTTTGGTGGTGCCGCCGCCGCAGTAATTATGGGCGGTTTTGAAGAAATGTTTCGTGAGTATACCGTACTTTTTCTATTTACACCACTAATAGCGGCAATGGCAGGTAATGTTGGAGTACAATCTAGTGCTATTATAGTACAAGGTCTGGCCAATGACGACATTAAAGGAAGCATCAGTAATAGATTGATAAAAGAAATGTTATTGGCATTATTGAACGGGTTTATCCTGTCTTGCTTACTGCTTATTTTTACTTGGATTTGGAAAGGGGATTTTCCCACCTCATTGGCAATTTCCATATCACTGATCGCCGTTATCGTAGTAGCCGGTTTCATAGGCACATTTGTGCCATTGTTTTTAGACAAAAGAGGTATTGACCCCGCCATTGCAACAGGACCTTTTATTACGACTAGTAATGACATTTTTGGTATATTAATTTACTTCTCTATCGCAAAATTGATTTTGGGCATATAATTAACCCACTATCTTTTTTAGAATACTAAGGCTTTACGTATCTTACTGTATTCAATTTTACCTTAATTAAATCATTCTTTGCCATACCCTTCAAAAAGGATAAGGCAAACAACCCTATGAAAAGCATTAATCTTAAAGAAAAACATAAACTTGTAGATGGGTATTGGCATCCACACAAAATTGGTGTCGTGGATAATATGCAGGTATTATTGGCTAAGCTTAAAGGTGAATTTGTATGGCATTCACATGACAATGAAGATGAACTATTTCAAGTGACAAAAGGTACGCTATATATGCAATTTAGAGACCGTACGGAAGTGGTAAGACAAGGCGAATTAATTATTGTACCCAAAGGTGTAGAACATTGCCCTTTAACCAAAGACAATGAGGAAGTGCATATTATGTTATTTGAAAAACAAGGCATAGCACATACTGGTAATGTAATAGACGAAAAAACAAAGACAGAATACCCCAAAATATAATTGAACATAAATGAAAGTATTACACATAGATATAAACCACCCATTAATAATTGAACAGTTTGCTGAACTAGGTTTTACAAACGATGAAGATTATACTTCTTCAAAAGAACAGATAGAAGCAAAAATAGCCGATTATGATGGTCTGATCATTAGAAGTAGGTTTACTATAGACAAACAATTTCTTGATAAAGCAAAAAATCTAAAGTTCATTGGCAGATTAGGAGCCGGACTTGAGAACATTGATACCAAATATGCAAAATCATTGGGTATTTTTCTAGCAGCTGCACCTGAAGGCAATCGCAATGCCGTAGGTGAACATGCCTTGGGTATGCTTTTATCGTTATTCAACAAATTAAATACTGCCGACAAGGAAGTTAGAAATGGCAAATGGGACCGAGAAGGCAATCGCGGAATTGAACTAGAAGGAAAAGTAGTTGGTGTTATCGGTTATGGCAACATGGGCAAGGCCTTTGCTAAAAAACTAAAAGGTTTTGATGTGGAAGAAGTGATCTGCTACGATATTAAAGGCGGCGTTGAAGATGAAAACGCACGCCAAGTTGGTATAATGGAATTTCAAAGCAGGGTGGATGTCATAAGCCTCCATGTACCCCAAACAGAGTTAACCATAGGCATGATAGATGCAGAATATCTAGATAAGTGCAAAAAACCTATTTGGATTATTAATACTGCCAGGGGAAAATGTATAAAAACCAAAGATTTAGTTGATGCCTTAAAATCCGGTAAAGTTTTAGGGGCAGGTTTAGATGTATTGGAATATGAAAAAGCTTCGTTTGAAAACATGTTCACAGATGATAATCTTCCTGAGGCATTTCAGTATTTAATTGCATCTGACCAAGTAATGCTATCGCCACATGTAGCCGGTTGGACGGTAGAAAGCAAAATAAAATTGGCCCAAACCGTAGTTGATAAAATAAAGGCAAAATTCGAAAGCTACAATGAAGTACAAAGCTAACACACCAGACGAATATATTGCTCAATTACCACCCGAACGCAAAGAGGTATTTGAAAAGCTAAGGACAATTTTACTTAAAAATTTGCCTAAGGGCTTTACAGAGCAATTGAGTTATGGTATGCTGGGCTATGTAGTGCCACATTCGCTTTATCCGGCAGGTTATCATGTTCAACCAGAACTACCTTTACCTTTCATTAATTTGGCATCGCAAAAAAATTATATTGCACTGTACCACTCAGGCATTTATGCAGACAACACATTAATGAGTTGGTTTAAGGACGAATACCCCAAATATTGCAAACGTAAATTGGATATGGGCAAAAGCTGTATACGATTTAAGAGTATGGATGACATCCCGTATTCTTTAATAGAAGAACTGTGCACTAAAATGACCGTAAAGAATTGGATCCATCTGTATGAAAATACTATTAAAAGATAAATAGATATGAAAAAAAGAGTTACGGGACTAGGTGGCTTTTTCTTTAAGACCAAAGATCCCGATCATTCAAAAAATTGGTACAACAAACACTTAGGTTTAACTACCGATCAATATGGCTGTACTTTTTGGTGGAAAGATAAAGAAGGAAACGACTGTTCTACACAATGGAGCCCTATGAATAAAGACACTACCTATTTTAATCCTAGCAAATCTAGTTTTATGATGAATTTTAGGGTTGAGAATCTTGTAGAACTTTTGAAAGTTTTAAAAGAAGAAGGGGTCACGGTAATTGGTGAGATCGAAGAATTTGAATATGGAAAATTTGGATGGATTTTAGACCCTGATGGAAACAAGATAGAACTTTGGGAACCAGTTGATAAAGCATTTTTATGATGTTAAAATAATTGCTACATTTAACATCTATTAACCACCAAACAACAATTAAAATGTCAGACGAGAATAAAAATTTCGGAGATAAGGCTGAAGATGCTTTTGATAACGCAAAAGAATCTGCCAAAGAATTTTCTGAAGATGCAAAAGAATCAGCTAAAGAATTTAGTGAGAATGCCAAGAAAACTGCCGATGAATTTACTGCTGGAGCAAGGGAAGCTTTTAGTGGAGCAGGAGGAGAAAACAAAAAAGTTTTAGTAGGAATTTTAGCAATTATATTAGGTTCCTTAGGGGTTCATAAATTTTTATTGGGTTATCAAAAAGAAGGATTTATACTTTTAGGGGTAACAATTGCTGGTTATGCCACCACTTGTTTAGTTATAGGAGCTTTTTTCTTTTGGATACCGGGCGTTATTGGATTAATTGAAGGTATCATCTACCTAACAAAATCAGACGAAGAATTTTATAACACGTACCAAGTAGGTAAAAAACCTTGGTTCTAAATAACTTGAGCCAGATATGATCTATCTGGCTTTTTTTAACTTTTTTAATATCGTAATATTGCTATATACAAATATCTTATGGGATTAACGAAAACACAAATATTCAATGCAGAGCAAAATGACCTAGCTATTATTTTTAAAGTGCTTTCTAATCCCGCTCGCATTGCCATACTACAATACATAAGTCGGCAAGATGCTTGTATTTGCAATGATATTGTTGATGAAATAGGTTTGGCACAACCGACAATATCGCAGCATATAAAAGAATTGAAGAGTATTGATTTAATTAGAGGTGAAATTGAAGGTAAAAAAGTTTGCTACTGTATAAATCTCCAAAAATGGACAGCAATACAGGACTTGTTGAATTCATTTTTTAATACTACTAAAAGTAATTGTTGCTAATGAATATTAAAATCATTGAATTCCATTAAAGCTAATAAAGTATGAATAATATAACCATTAGAGCAATGTTGGCTACTGATTGGAATGCTGTATCAGATATATATGTAGAAGGTATTTCAACCGGCATAGCCACTTTTGAAACATGTGCACCAACCTTTGAAGCATGGGATGCAGCCCACATGAAAAACTGTCGTTTTGTTGCTGAAAGCAATGGTGAAATATTAGGTTGGGTTGCCCTCTCTCCCGTTTCTAATAGATGTGTTTATGGTGGTGTAGCAGAAATTAGCGTTTACATTGCTGATCACAGTAGAGGTAAAGGTCTTGGAAAATTGTTACTGGAACACGTCATAATCGCAAGTGAAAAAGAAGGTATTTGGACATTACAATCTGGCGTATTCCCTACAAATTATGGAAGCATAAAAGTTCATGAAGCAACAGGTTTTAGAATGATAGGTAAACGCGAGCGTATAGGAAAATTACATGGTAAATGGGTAGATAACGTGCTTTTTGAAAGACGTAGCAAAGTTGTTGGTATAGATTAAATTATGCTTCGTTATCAGTATTTTGACCTTCAAGTAATCGTCGCTCCAATTCAGCTTGAAATTCTTCCATAACAGGTTTAACCGTGCTTTCCGGCAGATCTGCTATTTTAATATACATCAATCCGTCTACAGAATTATTAAAAAGTGGGTCAACATTAAAAGCCACCACTTTTGCATTTTGCTTAATGTATTTTTTAATTAAAACCGGTAAGCGTAAATTACCAGGTTCTACTTCATCGATCAAGCGATCAAACTTATTTAAATCGGCCTGGGTTTCATCAAAAACGAATTCTTTATCGGCATCCTTTAGTTTCACCTTAAATTCCTTTTTAGGCCTAATGTATTGTGCCACATAGGGATCCCAGTAATTGGACTTCATGAACTCGATCATCAAAGACTTAGAAAAATTAGAGAACTGGTTACTTATACTTACACCGCCTATCAAATACTTATGTTCTGGAAAACGCAAAGTAGTATGCACAATACCTTTCCACAGCAAGAATAATGGCATTGGTTTTTGCTGATACTCTTTCGTGATATAGGCACGACCCATTTCTATGGAATGCTTCATCATATCATAGAGTTCTGGCTCTACCCTAAATAAATCCTGTACATAAAAACCATCTATACCATGAGCAGGAAATATCTCTGACCCCATACCCATTCTATAAGCACCAACAATACATTTAGCATCATCGTCCCAAAGAAAAAGGTGGTGATAGTAGGTATCAAAATCATCAAGATCTATTGCCTTATTGGTACCTTCTCCAATTGCCCTAAACGTTACCTCTCGCTGTCTACCAATTTCTTTTAAGATAAACGGCATATCCTTTTCTTTAGCTAAAAAAACCTCATAGTTCTTACTCTGCAGCAACCTACAATCTTTCTCCCTTAGCTTCTCAATTTCACCCTCCATAACCTCTTTACGAACCGCATCCGCAATTTTCTTTGGTTGCTTGGGCAGTTTAAGTGAAGTAGGTATTTGATCAATTAAACGCTCTTTCTCATAGGCGTTAGAGAGCATGTATGTTTTACGGCGCAAAAGATCAGTATATTCTTCAATACTTTGCTGTTCTTGCTGGGTGGTAAGTGAAATAGGTTGACCAATTCTAACTTTGATCGGTCTATTGCTTTGGGAAAAAACCTGTGAAGGTATCATGGCAGTTCTTAAAGAATCGCCCAACTTAGAGATCCTATAGAACAAAGAGCTGTTTTTAGCATGAAAATATATGGGTACTACGGGTACATTTGCCTTTCTAATCAGTTTAATGACCGCTTCTTCCCAAGGCTTATCAACAATTAACTTACCGTCTCTATACGTAGATACTTCGCCCGCAGGAAATACACCCAGTACATGACCATTCTTTAAATGTTCTAAGGTTTTCTTGAATCCGGCTAAATTGCTTCTAGCATCTTTATGGTTATTAAAAGGATTTACCGGTAATATATAAGGTTTTAAAGGCACCATTCTCTCTAAAAGAAAATTCGCCATTATTTTATAATCTGGGCGTTGACGCAACATTAGCTTGAATAACAGAATACCGTCAATTGCCCCCAAAGGATGATTACTGATAGTAACGTATGGTCCTTCTTTGGGCAAACGTTTAAAATCTTCCTCAGGAATTTCATAGTCAATATCAAAATGATCTAAAATGGCATTGGCGTAACTTTCCCCCTCTAAATGGGCAATAGAATCATAAAATCTATTGATAGCCGATATACGTGTAACCTTCATTAACACCCAACCAACAAAGGTACCCAATACCCCATATTTGGAGAGGTTAATGGCTTTGGCTATTTCTTTTGCGGTGACTAAACCCATATATTCATCCTCATTTTAAAATGTAAATATAGGCAAATAGCCAAAGTAGCTACCAATAATAAATTAGTGAAATAATGACTGTATTACTTCACTACCAATTGAACGGTTTCCGTACCGCGCTGCTCCAGTAACAACTCATGTCCGTTTTGCAAGGTCTCTAAAGCCTTATTGTCAAAATGCCTTATGGTATATAAAGAAACATTCTCGTGGTGTACCACTTTAAACTTACTTTTTAGCTGTTGTAATAACGCAGCCAATCCTCCAAATTTATTATCGATACAAACAGAAAAGCTAATAGCGGAATTCTGAATTAAATCTACCTTAATTTTATGCTGATGGAATAATTTAAAAAGCTCACTAATACTGTCTTCTACGATAAATGAAAAATCCAATGAGGATAATTTCATTAGTACCTGATTCTTCTTTACTATAAAGCAAGGTACTTTTGGTTCTATACCTACACCCTTGCCTACCGTAGTACCTTTATCCTTTGGGTTGACAAAAGATTTTACGTGCAAAGGAATTTCCTTGCGCTGTAGAGGCTGCAATGTTTTAGGGTGAATAACGGATGCCCCATAAAAAGCAAGTTCAATAGCCTCTCTATACGAGATATTGTTAAGTAATTGTGTTTCTTCAAAATATCTGGGATCCGCATTTAAAACGCCTGGAACATCTTTCCAAATGGTTACGGAATCCGCATTTAGGCAATAGGCCAAAATAGCTGCCGTATAATCAGAACCTTCACGTCCCAAGGTTGTTGTAAAGTTATTGTCATCACTGCCTAAAAATCCTTGCGTTATGTTAAGAACCTTTTTATCAATATTGGTTACGTTCTTTTGCGTACGTTCCCAATCTACAGTGGTATCTCTATAACTACTGTCTGTTTTAATATAGTTTCTAACATCTAACCATTGGTTTGCAATGCCAATCTCTTTTAAATACGCACTAATTATTGTTGTAGATAACAGCTCACCGTAACCTACAATTTGATCATAAACAAAATTATAATTAGGAGATTTGTTCCAAACTAGAAAGCCGTTTATTTCATCGATTAATACTTTTATTTCTTTATAAATGGTATGTGAAGCATTTGGAAATAATTCTGACACTATAGCATGATGATAATCGACCAACTCAGAAACCTTAGCTGGTATTTCTTGTTTATCATTAAAATAGGCATTAATAATATCTTCCATGGCATTGGTGGTTTTCCCCATTGCCGAAACTACCAGTAACGTATTATCATACCCTACTTCCCTTAGAACCTTAACTACATTTTTAACCGCATTTGCATCTTTTACAGATGCTCCTCCAAATTTAAAAACCCTCATATTCAATCTATATCTAATCTATTTATTTTCTTTTTCCTTAGTTCTTATGCAATGGCATTTAAATATGCTTTAATACCTTTTTGATCTAATTGAACTACATCCCAATCTCTCATTACATTGGCACCTTTACTTTCATAAAAACCTATAGCAGGCTCGTTCCAATCCAGCACTTCCCAGCAAATTCTTCTTACTCCTAATTCATCACCATACTTCACCACTTCATCTAAAAGCGCAGTACCCAATCCTGTTCCGCGCATTTCTTTGGTGACGATCAGGTCTTCTAAATGAATAACCGGTCCTTTCCACGTGGAATATCTTGGATATACCAATGCCATACCTACAATTTTTTGATTCTTTTCTGCAACAAAACAGTGAAACAATTTCTGTTTGCCAAAACCATGTTCCTTTAAATCTTGTACACTAACCTCAACGGCGTGTTCTTCCTTCTCAAAAGTGGCCAATTCTTGAATTAATTGATGCACTTGTTCCATGTCCCCTGCTTGGGCAACTCTAATTGTATACTCCATAATTGTTACAAATAAAACACAAAGTTATAAATTTAAAAAATGTAATTAAAATGAAAATGAAACGTTTAACAAAATACACGATATTTGTATATAACCATAAACTAAAGAATGTCTCCAAAAAGAAATCAGACCCTAGGGGAGTTTATTATTGAAAATCAAGATTCATTTCAGTACTCTTCGGGCGAATTATCAAAACTTATTAATGCCATTAGATTAGCGGCCAAAGTTGTAAACCATGAGGTAAGCAAAGCAGGACTAATTGATATTCTAGGTGGCGTAGGCGAAACCAACATTCAAGGTGAAGACCAACAAAAACTAGATCTTTTCGCGAACGATAAATTTATTCAAACATTAAAAAACCGGGAAATTGTATGTGGTATCGCCTCGGAAGAGGAAGATAGTTTTATCAGCATCAACAGTAACGATGATAACCACCAGAACAAATATGTAGTACTGATCGACCCATTAGACGGCTCGTCTAACATCGATGTAAACGTTTCCGTGGGTACCATTTTTTCTATTTACAGACGGGTTACTCCTATTGGAACTCCTGTTACTATGGAAGATTTTTTACAGCCTGGCCACAAACAAGTTGCCGCCGGTTACGTTGTTTACGGCACCTCTACTATGTTGGTGTATACCACAGGTGATGGTGTAAACGGTTTTACCTTAAACCCTGCATTGGGTACTTTTTACCTATCGCACCCAAATATGCAATTCCCGGAAGATGGTAGAATTTACTCCGTAAACGAAGGTAATTATGTGCATTTTCACCAAGGCGTAAAAGATTATATAAAGTACTGCCAAATGGAAGAGGATGATAGACCATATACCTCAAGATATATTGGATCATTGGTTTCAGATTTTCATAGAAACATGATCAAAGGTGGCATTTACATGTACCCTAAAAGTAGTGTTACTGAAAGCGGTAAATTAAGGTTACTATATGAATGTAACCCTATGGCATTTTTAGCCGAACAAGCGAACGGACTTGCAATTGGCGGCAAAAATCGAATTATGGACATACAACCAACAGAACTGCACCAAAGGGTTCCTTTCTTCTGTGGAAGTAAGAACATGGTCATAAAACTTCAAGAATTTTTAGATAAATATCATTAATAAAAAAGGGAGCTTTTAGCTCCCTTTTTCTTTACCCCTTTTCAAGGATAAAAATTATTTCTTTAATAAATACAAGTAATCTTCAAAATCGATTTTTCCTCCAAAAATAGCTACTGAACGCTCAATAACCTTATCTGCTTTATCACCGGTAAAACCAAGACCAATAGCATACTTTTTAATTAGAATTCTTTCTTCATCATCAATTTCATGA
This sequence comes from Maribacter sp. 1_2014MBL_MicDiv, assembly GCF_001865655.1. Classification (NCBI taxonomy): domain Bacteria; kingdom Pseudomonadati; phylum Bacteroidota; class Flavobacteriia; order Flavobacteriales; family Flavobacteriaceae; genus Maribacter; species Maribacter sp. 1_2014MBL_MicDiv. The sequence continues at coordinate 2,395,524 of NZ_CP011318.1, read as the reverse complement.
TCAGAATAAACAATTCTAAATAGGTCATATAAACGCTCCAATCTTTTTTCGGAATCTGGCGTTGAATCTATTGGATATTTATTTTCTTTCTTAAAAACCTCCTCATACTCAGATTTGGTGATATCTAGTTTCGTAGCAAAACGATCTAGCATTTTTCTTTCCTCTGTACTAATTTCACCGTCTACTGACGCTAAAGTTGCCAAAGCTGCAAAGTGGGCCAAATTTCTTCTGTGCTCACCGCTAGTATATAAATCTGCAAAAGACATATCTTATTTTTTAATTATTGAGCAAATATAATTTTTTTAGAGGTCATAGTTTACTTTGACATCAACTTTGTTAAAATACAAAATTTGTAACTTGACAATGCTATGAAAACTCCCTTATTACAATTTACCAACAATGGTATTTTTTGCGAAAAAGCCAATGTATACCTAGATCCGTGGAAACCGGTAGACCACGCCATAATCTCACATGGGCATGCAGACCATAGTAGATATGGTCATAAGAAATATATAACCCACCACCGCAACGTACCAATTATTCAACATCGTTTAGGTGAAATAAATGTTACCGGAAAAGAATGGGGAGAAGTCTTCACGGTCAATAATGTAAAGTTTAGTCTTCATCCAGCAGGGCATATTATTGGCTCGTCACAGATTAGGGTAGAACATAAAGATGAAGTTTGGGTTTTTACAGGAGATTATAAAACTGAAAATGATGGTATTTCCACACCGTATGAACCTATAAAATGTAACACCTTTATCACAGAATGTACTTTTGGACTACCTGCATTTAAATGGACACCCCAAGAAGAAGTTCTAGCAAACATCAATAAATGGTGGGCAGAAAATAGCGCTGAAGGTAAAACATCCATACTTTTTGGATATAGTCTAGGCAAAGCACAACGATTATTAAAGTACCTAGATACCGACATAGGAGAAATATACACCCATGGCGCCATTGAAAATATGACCCAGGTACTTAGACCGATGGTAGATTTTCCCAAGACCACTTTAATTACCAGAGACACCAAAAAAGAGCAGCTATTGGGCAACATCGTTTTAGCACCACCAAGTGCCCATGGTAGTACTTGGATCAGAAAAATGGTACCCTATGTTACTGCTTCCGCAAGCGGATGGATGACCTTTAGGGGAGCAAGACGAAGAAGGGCTATTGACAAAGGTTTTGTTTTAAGCGATCATTGCGATTGGCCCGGTCTTTTAGAAAGTATTGAAGCTACAGGCGCCGAAAAAATTATCTGTACACATGGCTATACCGATATATTCTCGAAATATTTACGGGAACAAGGATATGATGCCCGTACGGAAGCTACGCAATATGGTGAAGAAGAAACAGAAGCTGCATTAGCTTCAAAATCGACAGCATCTGTATGAGAAATTTTGCACAGCTTATAAAAACCTTGGATAGTACCAACAAAACTACGGTTAAGGTACAGGCATTGACCGACTATTTTCTTAAAGCCGATGATGCCGATAAGGTTTGGACCATAGCAATTTTATCGCATCGCAGACCACCTAGACCGGTAAATACAACGTTATTAAGAACTTGGGCTTCAGAATTGGCTAACATTCCATTGTGGTTATTTGAAGAAAGCTATCATATTGTTGGTGATCTCGCAGAAACCATAGCATTGGTCATTCCTGCAGCCGACCAATCATCGGACAAAAGTTTAACCGATTTTCTTCAAGAAATGATTGCCCTTAAAAAGAAGACAGAGGAAGAAAAAAGAGCGTATCTCTACGAAAATTGGAGTGTTTTAAACTATTACGAACGGTTTGTGTTCACTAAACTGATTACTGGCGGATTCAGAATTGGGGTAAGTCAAAAACTAATGACACGTGCCCTTGCAAAAGCCACCCAAATTGATGAAGATATTCTAGCCTATAAATTAATGGGCAATTGGGACCCGAATAAAATAACTTTTCAGCAATTGGTTTTAGAGGAAAATGAGAGCGATTACCTTTCAAAACCTTACCCTTTTTATTTGGCTTATGCCATTGAAGGTGAAGTATCAGACCTAGGCGATATACAAGAATGGTCTGCAGAACATAAATGGGACGGAATTCGTTCTCAAGTGATCTTAAGAAACAATGAATTATTTGTTTGGAGCCGTGGTGAAGAATTGGTAACGGATAAGTATCCCGAATTTGAAAAATTCATAGGCGTTATTCCAAACGGTACGGTCATAGATGGTGAAATTCTCCCTTTTTCAAAAGGTGGTATTGGCACCTTTAACGATTTACAAACCCGCATTGGTAGGAAAAACGTAACCGCCGCACTTTTAAAAAAAGTTCCGGTAATCTTAAAAGCATATGATATTCTTGAATGGGAAGGAGAAGATATTCGCCAATTACCTTTTGTAGAACGTAGAGAAATTTTAGAACATCTTTTTAAAAATGTCACTGAGCATAGCCGAAGTGAAGACATTGAGCAAAGCCAAAGTGGGGTTACTGAGCGTAGCCGAAGTGATGTTCCCCTTCACCTCTCTAAAACCATATATTTTAATTCATGGGAAGAGATGGCTGAAGAAAGAGACCGCTCTCGCGAAATGCACAGTGAAGGCTTAATGTTAAAAAGAAAAGATTCGCCCTATTTAGTCGGTCGTAAGAAAGGCGATTGGTGGAAATGGAAAGTTGACCCACTGACCATAGATGCTGTTCTTACCTATGCCATGCGCGGTCATGGTAGGCGAAGTAATCTTTTTACAGATTATACTTTTGCCCTTTGGAAGGATAATGAAGAAGGAGAAAAAGAACTGGTAACCTTTGCAAAAGCATATTCCGGATTAACCGATGCGGAATTTAGAAAACTTGATGCTTGGATAAAGAAAAATACTTTAGAAAGATTTGGACCCGTTCGTAGTGTTACTCCGCATCACGTGTTTGAAATCGCCTTTGAGGGTATAGCATTATCCAAACGACATAAAAGTGGTGTTGCTACCCGTTTTCCCAGAATGCTACGCTGGAGAAAAGATAAAAACATCCATGAAGCAAATACCTTGGGTGATTTGAAGGGATTAATTCCGAGCGAAGCGAAGGAATCTGTTAAATAAAAAACGAAAAATTAATTTATATCTGTTGATTTCACAAGCCTAAATAAAATGAAAGGATATGTCTATATAACAACCAATAAAAATAAAACAGTTCTTTATGTTGGAGCTACAGATGATATTAAAAGAAGAATAAATGAACATAAAAGCAGAATATATCCAGATGCTTTCACCAAGAAATACAATTGCGATATACTAGTTTATTTTGAGGAATTTGAAAATGTGGAAGATGCATTTAAAAGAGAATTGAAATTAAAAGCTGGCAATCGGAAAAAAAAGGAAGAGTTAATAAACTCAATGAATCCTGAATGGGGTGATCTTTCCATTAATTGGTTAGATGATAACTTTAAGTTTCGGAACAAAAAATAAAATTCAAGAATAAATTAAACAGATTGCTTCGCTTTACTCGCAATGGTAAAAAGACAAGAATTCTACGATATAGCAGAAAACTGGTTTCAGGAACAAAACTGGAAACCCTTCAAGTTTCAAAAAGATACCTGGAAAGCCTTTTTACAAGGTAAAGACGGACTATTAAATGCTCCAACCGGTAGTGGTAAAACCTATGCCTTATGGTTTCCCATTGTTTTAAATTACATTAAGAGCAATCCTAACTACAAGACCAAACATAAAAAAGGGCTAAAAGCTATTTGGATAACGCCATTACGTGCATTATCGCAAGAAATTAAGCAATCGGCAGAACGTATTACGCAAGACCTGGACACACAGATGACCGTGGGTATTCGCTCTGGAGATACTACGACCAAAGAGCGGGCGCAACAAAAAAAGAATATGCCCGATCTGCTGATCACCACTCCAGAAAGTCTCCAGTTACTGCTTGCTACAAAAGGTTATGACAAAATTTTTAAAGACTGCTCGGCAATTGTAGTAGATGAATGGCATGAAATTTTAGGCACAAAACGTGGCGTACAAATGGAACTTGCTTTATCACGTTTAAAAAATATATCCTCACAATTAAGAATTTGGGGCATCTCTGCAACCATTGGCAATCTAGAACAGGCACGAGATGTTTTGTTGGGCATTGATTCTAAAACGATAAAAAACTCGGTGCTCATAAAAGCCAAACTCAACAAAAAAATTACGGTTAAAAGTATTATTCCCAAAAAAATGGAAACCTTTCCATGGCGCGGTCATTTGGGTTTACACCTTTTGGAAGATGTTGTCCCCATCATCAATAATAGCAAGACCACTTTACTCTTTACCAATACCCGCAGCCAATGTGAAATTTGGTTTCAAAAAATCTTGGAAAAGCACCCTGAATATGCGGGAGAAATGGCAATGCACCATGGCAGCATTAATAAAGAAACTCGCGTTTGGGTTGAAAATGCAATTCGCAATGAACAGTTGAAAGCAGTGGTTTGCACCTCAAGTTTAGATCTTGGAGTAGATTTTGCCCCTGTAGAAACGGTAGTACAGATTGGAGGACCCAAAGGTGTTGCTCGTTTTTTACAACGTGCCGGTCGCAGTGGTCATAGTCCCGGTAAGGAAAGTGTCATTTATTTTTTACCCACACACGCCATTGAGCTTATTGAAGCATCGGCTTTACAAAAAGCGGTAAAAATGAATTCTGTTGAAGACCGTATACCCTACCTTAACAGCTATGATGTGCTATTGCAATATTTGACCACCTTGGCCATATCTGACGGATTCTACCCTAAAGAAATTTTTCAAGAAGTAAAGCAAACTTTTTGCTACCAAACGCTGACCGAAAACCAATGGCAATGGTTATTGAATTTTTTGGTGATGGGCAGTCAAAGCCTACAAAGTTATGATGAATACAAAAAGGTAGAAATTGAGGAGGATGGCAAATTTAAGGTCAATAACCGTGGTGTTGCCATGCGGCACCGTTTTCAAATAGGTACTATTGTTGGCGATGTAAACTTATCTGTTAAATATCAAAAAGGAGGATATATAGGGTCTATAGAAGAGTTTTTTGTTTCTAAACTCAACAAAGGCGATGTGTTTACATTTGCCGGTAGAAATCTAGAATTCATCCGAATAAAAGAAATGACGGTGCAGGTGCGCAATAGCAACAAAAAAACCAACAAAATTTCTAGTTGGATGGGGAGCCGACTCACCCTTTCCGCACAAATGTCAGAATTATTGCGAAATGAATTATACAGTTCAGGCGAACCAATAAAAAATCAATCTGAAGAAATAAGGGCATTGGCTCCACTTTTTGAAAGACAAAGACGAGATAGTATTGTACCCAAACCATCAGAATTTTTAATTGAAACCTTTAAGACCAGAGACGGGTATCACCACCTCTTCTACCCTTTTGAAGGCAGATTTGTTCATGAAGCCATGGGCAGTCTTTTAGGATATCGCATAAGTTTACTATCCCCTATTACATTCTCTTTGGCATTTAATGATTATGGTTTTGAACTATTATCCGACCAACCCATAGACATTCAGCAAGTACTGGACAATGACCTGTTCACTACAGATTTTATGCTGGATGATCTGCAAAAAAGTCTGAATGCCACAGAAATGGCTCGCCGAAGATTTAGGGATGTTGCCATTATAAGTGGTATGGTCTTTACCGGATACCCAAAAAAAGGTATTAAAATGAAACACTTGCAAAGCAGTTCTCAGCTATTGTTCGATGTCTTTAGGGATTACGAACCAGAAAATTTACTCTTCCAACAAGCCTTTACCGAAACCTTTGAGCACCAGTTGGAAGAAGGGCGATTACGATTATCCTTAGAAAGAATTGCCACGCAAGAAATTGTTTGGAAAGCGTGCAAGCAACCCACACCATTCTCCTTCCCGTTAATTACAGAACGTGTTGGGCGCGAAAAACTATCTAGTGAAAAATTAGCAGACCGAATTAAAAAAATGGCAGCCTTATTGATGAAGAAATAGGTAATTTTGCAGTAATGACCCACACTATTATTCTAAAAGACCACACCTTTAAAATGCATTTCTCAGGTGCTTTATTTTGGGAAGAGCACTCCATACTTTTAATTAGTGATGTGCATTTGGGCAAAGTTTCCCATTTTAGAAAATATGGCGCTGCGGTACCACAACAAGCCGTACAGCAAAATTTTGAAGCGTTAACAGCGGTCGTTGAACATTTTAAACCAAAAACGATTGTTTTTTTAGGAGATTTATTCCATTCTGCCTTAAATACAGAATGGCTGTTATTTGAAAATTGGGTACAAAAAACCGCTCAAGAAATAATTTTAGTTAGTGGTAATCACGATATAATTTCTCCGCTTAAATATGAAGCGCTAAATATTAAGGTAATTCCAGAATTAACGCTTGATTCTTTTTTACTTACACATCATCCAGAGGAGCGCGATGGTTTCTTCAATTTTTCAGGGCATATTCATCCTGCCATTAAATTGAGTGGATTAGGTAGGCAATCGGTACGTTTACCATGCTTCTACAAAACGGAACATCAAATGATATTACCTGCTTTTGGAGAGTTTACGGGCACCTATACCCTAGAACCTTGTGAGGGCTGTGAAGTCTATGCCCTTATGGGTGATGCCGTATTACCCGTACCTATAAAAGAGGTGAAAAAAAAGCGGTTTAAACGAAAATAGTCCATTTAATACGCTAAAGGGCATACCTTTATAGAATATCTATGATATTTTTATAGGGATGAAAAAAAAGTTATCCATACTTAATTTGGTATCTGTTGTTTTGGTAATTGCCGTGAATTATATTTCACAAGCCTTTTCACTTAACGACACCACTATAGGTGAAATGAGTAGGCGTTATTACAACTTGTTTACCCCTGCCGGATATGCTTTTGCCATATGGGGCATTATATTTCTAGGCTTACTGGGCTATGGTATTTTTCAAGTAAAGAGAGCCTTCTACAGTAACAAAAAAAGCAATTTTATAGAACAGACTGGGTATTGGTTCTTTATAGCCAATATATTGAACTGTTGTTGGGTGTTTGCCTTTATGTACAATTACACAGGATTTTCAGTAATTATCATGCTCGGGATATTACTGTCACTGATAAAAATAATTCTTAATACAAATATGGAACGTTGGGACGCCCCAATTTCCACAGTAGCCTTTGTTTGGTGGCCTATATGTTTTTATAGTGGATGGATTTCTGTAGCCACCATAGCCAACATTGCGGCATATTTAAGTAAACTAGATTGGAACGGGGGCATACTTTCTGAACAAGCCTGGACGATCAATATGATTGTAGCGGCTACGATCATTAATCTATTGATGATTTGGAAAAGAAACATGCGAGAGTTTGCCTTGGTTGGTGTTTGGGCATTATTTGCCATTTTTATAAGACACAACGGGTCCAATATGTACATTGCCTATGCGGCTATTACAGGTGTTATTATACTTTTTGTTGCAATTACCATTCATGCCATGAAAAATCATGAGACCAACCCATTTAAAAAACTGAAAGAAAGATTGAGCGGTAAGAATTAAACCATACTCTTAATATCATTTACCCACGAAGGATACGTAAAAATAGTCGACTTAATATCCCTATCTGTCATTTTATTATTTATAGCCATGGTAAAAATGTTTATGGTCTCACCAGCATTAGGACCAATTAAGTGAGCCCCAACAATCTCTCTTGTTCTTTCGTTTAAGATTACCTTGTAGGCATACAACGGTGCATTTATGCGCTTGGCATTGAACCAATTTGTAGACACCTCATAATTAACAATGATATTTTTATATCTAGCACGGGCTTCTTCTTCAGAATAACCTACGGTAGCCAAATTTGGTAAGGTAAAAACAACAGAAGGTACTACAGGTACTTCCAATTCTTTTTTATTTCCGTTGATAATATTCTCTGCAACTACATAACCTTGTCTTCCAGAAAGAGGGGTCAAAGGCAAATTTTTGTCAGACACATCTCCGCAGGCATAAACATTGACATTGCTCTTACTTTGCAAAAAGTCATTGGTAACTACTCCGCTATCTGTAAAATCAACATTACCCTTATCCAAATCTAGCTCAGCCAATGCCGGTACACGACCTGCAGTATTAAAAATCATATGGGCTTCAATAATTTTTATATCACCTTTTACCTCATAGCTTAAAATATGTTTCTTTCGTTTCTTTTTAAGTGAAGTTGGTTTCGCCTCAAAAATGAAAGTAATACCTAAAGATTCAGAATACTTTTTCAGCGCTTTAACCAAGTCTGGATCAAATGCATGTAATGGTCGTTTACCCGTATCTACAACAGTGACCTTTGCTCCTGCGCGTGCCGCCATGTGGGCAAATTCCATCCCAATGTAACCACCACCAACAAAAACAATATGCTCTGGCAATTTTTTAAGGTTCAGAAAATCATCACTATTCTTAAAATGTTTTGAGCCCTTAATTTCTATTTTTCTAGGTACTTGCCCTGTAGCAATCACAATTTTTTGGGCACTTATTTTTTTTCCCTCCACCAGTAACGTTCGCTCATCAATAAACTTTGGAGATTGGTGAAAGAGGTGAATACCTTTCTCTTTTAAAACCCGCTCTGTAGCAACAGGCACGTTAACAGTAAAATTACGTTTATACTTTTGCAACTTGCCCCAGTTAATTTTAGGTGTTTTGGCAACGCCTTTCCCCTTCAAATTTTTACTAAGTTCATAAGCCTCCATTGCCCCTAATAGTATTTTTTTGGGATCACAACCTCTGTTTGCACAAGTACCTCCAAACTCACGGTTATCGGCTATAGCAACTTTTAAACCAGCCTCTACGCATGATTTTGCCACGGTTTGCCCGGCGATACCACTTCCTATTACAAAAACATCAAATGCATTCTCTTCCATAAACCTTACTTTATTAGCTACATCACAATTTCCAACTTTTTAAGGGTAATGTGTAGCCCATATGTGATAATAATGAGTGGTATCCATTAATTAGGTATACGTATATTTGCAAAAATTTAAACTGTTGAGTCATTCTTCTATCCAACAACGGTATGCCCAGTCTCCCCAAATAGGGAAACTGCAAAACGCTATTGCCGAATCTGAACAATCAGGAACAAAAAATATTCAACTGAAAGGTCTTGTAGGATCATCGTTATCCTTTGTACTTTCTAGTATTTTCGAATCTGAAGACCGACCGTTTTTGGCGATATTCAATGATAAGGAAGAGGCGGCCTACTACCTTAATGATCTAGAACGGCTAATTGGTGAAGACCATGTGCTATTCTACCCGGGCAGTTATAGAAGACCTTACCAAATTGAAGAAACAGACAATGCCAATGTGCTTTTACGGGCAGAGGTATTGAACAGAATAAATTCCAGAAAAAAACCTGCGGTAATTGTCACCTACCCAGATGCGCTGTTCGAAAAAGTGGTCACCAGAAAAGAATTGGACAAGAATACCCTAAAAATGAAGTTAGGGGATACGCTTTCTTTAGACTTTTTAAATGAAATACTTTTTGAGTATAAGTTTAAACGCGTAGATTTCATAACAGAACCTGGTGAGTTTTCAGTTAGGGGCGGTATTGTTGATGTCTATTCGTTTTCTAACGATGAACCCTATAGAATTGAATTTTTTGGAGATGAAATAGACAGCATTCGTACTTTCGATGTTGAGTCGCAGCTTTCAAAAGAGAAAATAAAATCAATTACCATAGTGCCAAATATGGCAGATAAGTTTTTGGTTGAAAAACGCCAAAGCTTTTTAACCTATGTTGCCTCTAAAACATTGGTATTTGCTAAAAACACCGATTTATTATATGACCGATTAGATGATTTCTTCGGCAAGGCAAAGGAAGCATTCACAAAACTCTCAAAAGATATAAAACATACCGAGCCCGAAGAACTTTTTATGGGTGGTAATGAATTTAGGAAGCAACTTTCCGGTTTTACGGTTTTAAGTCAAGATGCCCATAAAGATGCGCCCAACCTTGTTGAATTTCACTCAAAACCTCAACCATCTTTCAACAAAAAATTCGATTTATTAATCGAAAACTTAAATGGTTATAAAGACAAAGAATACACCAATTTTATATTCTGTGCCAGTGAACAACAGGCAAAACGTTTTCATGACATTTTTGAAGAAGTAAACCAACAAGTTCATTACCAAACCATTGTTTCGCCCCTTTTTCAAGGCTTTATAGATGACGACCAAAAACTGGTTTGCTATACTGACCATCAAATATTTGAACGTTACCATAAATTCCACTTAAAGAACGGTTATGCCAAAAAACAGGCCATAACGTTAAAAGAGCTGAACAAGCTTGAAATTGGTGATTATGTAACCCATATTGACCACGGAATTGGAAAATTCGGCGGATTACAAAAAATAGATGTTGAAGGTAAAAAGCAAGAAGCCATTAAATTAATGTATGGCGAGCGAGATATTTTATACGTAAGCATACATTCTTTACATAAAATATCCAAGTTCAACGGTAAGGATGGTGCTCCGCCAAAAATTTACAAACTTGGTTCTGGTGCGTGGAAAAAAATAAAGGATAAGACCAAATCCAGGGTCAAGAAAATTGCCTTCAACCTTATTAAGGTCTATGCAAAAAGAAGATTGGAAAAAGGGTTCCAATATAATCCAGACAGTTATTTACAGAATGAACTAGAAGCTTCGTTCATCTACGAAGACACGCCCGATCAAAGTTCAGCTACCGAAGACGTAAAGCGCGATATGGAAAGTGAACGCCCTATGGACCGTTTAATATGTGGCGATGTAGGTTTCGGTAAAACCGAGGTAGCCATAAGGGCCGCGTTTAAAGCAGTGGATAATGGCAAGCAAGTTGCTGTTTTGGTACCAACTACTATTTTGGCTTTTCAACATCATAGAACTTTTTCCGAACGTTTAAAAGATATGCCGGTAACCGTAGATTATTTAAATAGGTTTAGAACGGCAAAAGAGAAAAAAGAGACCATTCAGCGTTTAGGTGAGGGCAAAGTAGATATTATTATTGGTACGCATCAACTGGTCAACAAAAATGTCCAATTCAAAGATTTGGGACTTTTAATAGTAGATGAAGAACAAAAATTTGGGGTTGCCGTAAAAGACAAATTAAAATCAATTAAAGAAAATGTAGATGTTTTAACGTTAACGGCTACGCCAATACCAAGAACACTTCAGTTTAGTTTAATGGCAGCCAGAGATTTATCTACCATAACCACAGCACCACCAAATAGGTACCCTATTGAAAGTCAGGTAATCCGTTTTAACGAAGAAACTATTAGGGATGCGGTAAGCTATGAGATTGAAAGAGGTGGACAAGTCTTCTTTATTCACAACCGTATTGAAAACATAAAAGAAGTGGCCGGTATGATCCAAAGATTGGTACCCGATGCAAAAGTAGGTATTGGTCACGGTCAAATGGACGGCAAAAAACTAGAGGCGTTAATGCTTGGTTTTATGAACAGTGAATTTGACGTTCTGGTTTCAACAACAATTGTGGAAAGCGGTTTAGATGTAACCAATGCCAATACAATTTTCATTAACAACGCCAATAACTTTGGTCTAAGTGATTTACACCAAATGCGTGGTAGAGTTGGTCGTGGTAATAAAAAGGCATTCTGCTATTTTATTACACCGCCGTACGAAGTAATGACAACCGATGCCCGCAAACGAATTGAGGCTTTGGAACAATTTACAGAACTGGGCAGTGGTTTTAACATTGCCATGAAAGATTTGGAGATTAGAGGCGCGGGAGACCTATTAGGTGGTGAGCAAAGCGGATTTATCAATGAAATTGGTTTTGAAACCTATCAAAAAATTCTTGCCGAAGCCATAGAAGAACTAAAAGAAAATGAATTTAAAGACCTTTATGATGAAGTTGAAGGCAAGCAAGAAAAGATATTTGTAAAAGAAACACAGATAGATTCTGATTTTGAATTACTCTTCCCGGATGACTACATCAATAATATAACAGAAAGACTAACGTTATATACAGAACTGAATCAAGTAAAGGATGAGGAAGCCCTTCAAAAATTTGAAGCACAGCTTGTAGACCGTTTTGGCGAATTGCCCGATGAAGCTCAAGATTTACTGAATTCAGTACGTATAAAATGGATTGCTAACAGCATTGGTTTAGAGAAAATTGTAATGAAACAAGGTAAAATGATCGGTTATTTTATAAGTGACCAACAATCGGCCTTTTATCAAACTTCAACATTTACCAAAGTATTACAATATGTACAATCACATGCTCAGCAATGCAAGATTAAAGAAAAACAGACCCGTAACGGTCTAAGACTTTTATTGGTTTTTGATAGTATAAGATCAATTGACAGGGCTTATTTAGCATTAAGACCCTTTGAAAGTAAAGAAAAAACAACAGTATAAAATGGAATTTGACATCTCAGAAAAATTGGCAATCGTCCATCTTATAGACTCTGTAATCATTGCAGACGGTAAAGTACATGAAGGTGAAATTAATGCCCTTAGCAAATTAATGCCCATTATTGACTTTGATAGTAATTTCTTAATTCAGGCACGTACCATAGACATTGATCAAAGTGTACTTATTCTAAAGGAAATGACTGAAGATAAAAAAAGTAAACTGGCAGAAATCTTAGAAGAAGTCGCTATTTCAGATGGCTATGTGCATGAAAAGGAAAGTGATGTAATACGTCATGTATTTTCAGAGATAGGCGTTTCTAAAAAAGCTTAATCATATCCTGTTACAATAATTGTGTTGACTCTATATTATTTTATTATCCGTAGCAACTTATGTATCTTAACGGTAGAATTTAAATAAACCGTTTTGAACCACACCATAGTTTCTACACAAGAAATGCAAACTGTATTGGCGACTTTGTTCACCAAATACAATTTTCCACAAGAACAGGCAAAAACATTGGCCCGTATACATACCGAAAGTACAATTGATGGCATATATTCCCATGGTATCAATAGAATACCCGTATTTATAGATTACTTAAAAAAGGGGTTAATTAATATAGACACCACAGCAAGTAAAGTTACTGCTATGGGAAGTATAGAAAGATGGGATGGCAACCGTGCATCTGGCGTACTCAACGCCATAAAATGTACGAACAGGGCTGTTGATATGGCTAAAACGCACGGCATGGGCTTAGTTGCCCTTAGAAATACCAATCATTGGATGCGCGGTGGCACTTATGCCTGGCAAGCAGCTGAAAAAGGATGCATCTCTATACTTTTTACAAACACCATACCTAATATGCCAGCTTGGGGCGGAAAAGAAAATAGAATTGGCAATAACCCATTAGTCATTGGTATTCCACGTAAAAATGGACATGTAGTTTTAGACATGGCACTATCACAATATTCTTTCGGAAAAATGCAAAGTTTAGCTTTAAACGACCAAGATTTACCCTTTGACGGTGGATGGGATAATGACGGAAATTTAAGTAAAGACCCAAAAGCCATTATTGATTCTGGTAAGGCATTGCCCGTTGGCTATTGGAAAGGATCTGCACTATCAATGATTTTAGATATGTTGGCCACTTTATTGTCAGCAGGAAACTCAACGTATAAAATAGGCTTAGAAAAAGATGAAACCGCGTTATCACAAGTATTTCTATGCATAGACCCATCAACCTTTAAGGATACAGAAATTCAAGAAAAACTGCTAAACGAAATTATTGGTTTTGCCCATGACAGCAGTCCAATCTCAAAGGGAGACAGAACCTACTACCCTGGGGAACGAACTTTAAAACAAAGGTCAAAATCCATTAAAGAAGGAATGCAGGTCAACACGGTAATATGGAAAAAAATTCTTGAGCTTATTGCGTAAACAATTAATTGTCAAGTGTATAATTTTATACCTTTAACTGTTTCACCATCAATGTAATGCTCATGAAAAAAGTTCTACTCCCACTTCTCGCCTTATTGATTGTTTGCTCTTGTAAAGAAGTATCTAAGGGCAAAGCACCTGAGAAAGCTATAATCAAAAACAAAATAATTACCACAACTGCAAAAGCAAGAATAGACTCGGTACTCAACGCTTTCGTACAATCTGGAAATATTGCCGGTGCTTCTGCACTCATTTTTGAAAATGGAGAAGAGGTATATTATAATGCTTTTGGTTATGCCGATATCGCCTTAGAAAAACCAATGCAAAGAAATACTATAGTTCAAATATACTCCATGACAAAGCCCATTACGGGTACGGCTCTAATGACTTTATTTGAGCAGGGAAAATTCAAACTGGATGACCCTTTGTCAAAGTACATTCCCGAGGTTGAAAATATGACCGTGTATGCTGGTGTAGATGAAAATGGCAAAATGAAAACCGTACCACTAAAGAGAGAAATTTCCATTAGAGATCTAACCAGGCATACCGCTGGTTTTCCCAACAGGGACGACATTCCTGGCTTAAGCAAGTTATTTCGTAAGGCAGATGCTATGAATAGAGAAAATACACTTACTCAAATGGCGGAAAAAATGGCAAAAGTACCTTTATGGTTTCAGCCAGGTGCACAATGGGAATATGGTCCCAGTGTAGATGTACAAGCTTTATTGGTAGAAAGAATTTCAGGAATCCCCTACGGTGTATACGTACAACAACATGTATTATCTCCTTTAAAAATGGATGAAACCAGATATTTCATACCTAAAAAAGATAGAGATAGATTCTCAAAATTATATATTAGAAAAGGTGAAGGTGAGTTAGTTAAAGATACTACAACCTACAGTAATTATACAGCACATTGGCCACTTACACGTGGTGGCTCTGGACTTACCTCAACCTTAGATGATTATATGCGTTTTGCACAAATGCTAGTCCATCAAGGAAGTTTAGATAGCGTACAGGTATTACAACCAGAAACGGTAAAACTTATGACTACCAACCACTTGCCTGATAGTGTTACCAAACGTTCTTGGTTGCCCAGCAAAGGTCAGGTCGGTTTTGGCATTGACTTTGCCGTTAGGGTGGCACCACCAAAAACGCCAGAAGAAAATAACGGTGTGGTTGGCGAATTTTATTGGGACGGTGCAGCGTCTACCTTATTTTGGGTGGACCCCGTAAATCAATTAACGGCTGTATTGTTCGTACAACTTTTTCCTTATGACCAGATAGGGTTACATAAGCAATTTAGAGATGCAGTATATGGTCCTTACCCCATTTAAATTAATATAGCTTCTAAAATATTAGTGAATAACTAGTAGTTAAAGTCAATAAGATATCCTCTTGTTTTTCTTATCTTTCAGCTCCAAAAAAAAGTACATGGAGTTTGAAGATTTTGTAAAAGCGGCCTTTGTAAAAATGATTTATGAGGTTATAGAGGCAGACGGTAAAATTCACCCCGCGGAATTAGAAACCTTAAACAAACTAAAGAACATTATCGGTTTTGATAATAAATTTTTAGAACGTGCAAAGAAATTGGACTATGACAATGCCTTAATAACCCTTTATAATTTGCCCCATGATCAAAAGAACGCTTTGGCCCAAATTTTAGATGAGGTTGCTATATCAGACGGTGCCATTCATAAAAAAGAAATGGATCTAATCATAGAAACATTTATAAATATAGGCTTAGGCGAAGAAACGGAATAACTAAAAGTATGATGAATTACACAAAGGAAGAAAAGCTAGCTGTGGTAAAAATGGTTGACTATGTTATTTTAGCCGATAGCAAGGTTGCTCCTGCAGAAATGCAATTTCTTACCCAACTAATGGATCGCTTTACTTTTGACAGTTTCTTTATAGGTGAAGCCCGAAATTTAAATAAAGATTTAGCCTATAAGATTTTAAGTACAATGTCCCTGCCCAAAAAAAAGGCTCTTGCCCAACTCTTAGATGAAGTTGCATTATCAGATGGCTTTGTACATGAAAAAGAAATATTAAAAATTTCAGAGGCTCTTGGCCACATGGAAATTGAAAAAGAATTATCATAACCTTTTCAAAATTAAAGCTTTCAATTGCGGGTCTATTAGTACTTTTATACCGTGAATATTAAAATCTTCACTTCGTCAATGACCAAAACAATACCTTTTAAATCAACATCTTTATTTACCGGTGCTAGCAAGGTAATTGGTATAATAATTGTTTTTTAATTCAGCATGAGAGTATTTTTACGTTTTTGCATCTTTTTTATTACCATAAGTATACAAGCGCAAGGTTCTATAAGCGGCAATTTTTCCCCGGCAAAAGATTTTAAATGGCTCATTGCCTATGAGCTCACCCCCAATGGTGAACGTTACAGTAAAGACACCGCTGTTAAAGAGGGTGCATTTACTTTAGAAATGCCCGTGACCGCACAGGCAGGCATGTACAGACTAGTTTATGCAGTACCACAAGATGAGTTTTATATTGATATCATCTATGATAAAAAAGAAGAGGTAAAATTCAATTTTGACCTTCAAGATGGGTTGACCATAACCAACTCAATAGAAAATAAATGGTACAATGAATATTTTTCAAAAATAACAACTGCTCAAGACCGTTTATTGGAATATTATGAGCTAGGCAAAGATTCAAAAAAAGAATACATGGCCCTTCTTAAAGACTTACAAACACTACAAGATACATACGAGGAGAACCATGCCAATACTATTGCTCATAAATTCATAAAGGCCAACCGTAGTTATTTACCTACGGAATATGAGAATCTAGAAACCTTCCTGAAAAATAAAAAACAGCATCATTTTGATCATTTAACTATCAATGATCCTATACTACAGGGCTCTAATTTTTTGACCGATAAATTTGCCAGTTACGTTTTCTCAGCATTACCGGTGAATATTACCACCAAAGAACAATTAATTACAGAAGTCATTAAAAATGTAAATGTTACCGCTTCTAAGATTGCGAATACATCTACAGGTTTTCAAGTAAGATCATTTCACCAATTATGGAATATTGCGGATGCCAACGGTATGGCAGAAGTTCAAGATTACATTTTTAAAAATTATTTGAAAAAAGCAGCAATAGCTAACAATGACCAAAAACTTGTAGATGAACTAGAAATGGCTTCACGGTTAAGAATTGGTGCAATATCTCCTAATATAACCTGGGAAATCAATGGTAAGAAGAAATCACTTTCGACCATTGACCCAGCAGAAAACTACTTACTTATTTTTTGGAGCAGCACATGTTCTCACTGTCTAAAAGAACTACCTACACTTCATAAAGAACTTAAAGAATATGAAGATTTAAAGGTAATAGCCGTTGGTTTAGAGGACGATGCCATTAATTGGAAAAAAGTATCTGCCACATTACCTGCATTTAACCACGCCATTGCTTTAGGCAAATGGGAAAGTGATTATGCCAAAACCTTTGGTATTCAAAGTACACCAACCTATTTTATCTTGGATAGCGAAAAGCGATTTTTAGCTAAACCAGAATCTGATAAAGAGGTGGTTGAATTTCTAGAAAATTAAAGAGATTTTAAATCCTTAATAGTTTTGAATGCCATATCTACTTGTTCGTCATTAACAAGAATAGTGAACTCATTGGTTGTAGAAATTACTTCATAAAGTACAATGCCTTCCCAAGCCAAGCGCTGAAAAATAAAATAATATATTCCGGGTACCGAAACATTTTCAGCAGGTAATTTTACCGTTATGGAAGAAAGTTCCTCTGCTTTTTGTGTACATTTTTCATCCTTAAAAAGCTTTTCAACCGTTTTGTCCATCACATTGCTAATAACAATGTTTATTTCGTTAACACCACGGCTAGAGGTATAAAATACATCTTGGTTATCGTTGATCTCTTCAAGAAGCTTAGCTTGGTGCACCAATATTTTGTCCGATGCCAAAAAAGTATAATCGGTCAAAGAAGACCTTACGGTAATCTCACCAATATTCTTTAATACTTTAAGAATTTTGTGGGTTGCTCTAAATTCCAGGTCATCGGACAAGCGTTTTAGTGCCATTACAATTGCACCATTACGAATATCCTTACCTAATTCATGCTCAATTTCTGGTTTTACTATTCTAGATAGCGATGTAAGATTGATGATTCCCTGAGCAAGAGCACTTTGCAAAAATGGTTTTTTCTTGATGTACTCTTCAACGACTGACGATATTGTTTTCATTTTTATAACTGGTTGTTGTGCAAATATAACAACTTGTTATAAATAAAACAAAATGTTTTTATATAAATCTACTAATTAGGTAGATTATTCAAAAATGAAAGAATGCGGATTCTATATGTTCAAGTTGAAATTGCTTAGTATTTTTAAGGATGGTAATAATATCAAATCGAACCTCAACGTCCATATTATTCTCGTTAACATAATGGTCAGCTGCCATGACCAATAGTTTTATTTTTTTCGGTGTAACCGTTTCAGCAATATTCTCTAGAAAATCTGAGCTTCTTGATCGGACTTCAACAATGGCCAGCACATCATCCTTTCTAGCGATAATGTCTATTTCCGCCTTTAAGTACCTATAATTTTTGTAGCAAATGACATACCCATTCTTTTTAAGGAAGTCTACCGCTAATTGTTCTCCTTCCTTTCCAAACTCGTTATGTTTTCCCATGTAGTAGTGCTCAAATTGTGCAATTCATCGAAAATATAGGAATTTCGACGCCATTATAAGGATAATTCTCGTTATTTGATTCCAGATTATCGAAAATAGATAGTTTTAAATACTATACCAAATTTCGAAACGTTTAGCATAGAAGCCCCAACTCTACGAACGTAATACAAATGCCTATTTTAAGACTATGGAATATTTCATTAATTGTAATACTTCTACTCTTGCTCCGTATACAGCTAATTTAGACCAGCTTAGAGCATCTCATTTATATAGACGATTAGGGTTTAGCGCCTCTGTCGCCACTATAGACCAAGCCACGGGACAAAATGCCGGCACCTTGGTTGATCAGTTGGTTGATGAAGCGTTGAATATGCCCACGATAACTGCTCCTACCTGGGCAACATGGACTAATGCTAATTATCCTGAAGATAGTGACGCTAGCAATCAACTAAAGAGAGAACAAAAGAACGAGTTTCAGCTAGCATATGCCAATAGCTTGTTGAACAATAATTTAAGAGATAGGTTAAGCTTTTTTTGGAGTAACCATTTTGTTACGGAATTAGAGGTTTATAACTGCAACTCCTATTTATATGAATATATAGAGTGTTTACAAAGAAACTCAATAGGTAATTTTAGAACATTTACCAGAGAAATAGGGCTTACAAATGCCATGTTGTATTACCTAGATGGTGTATATAACAATGGTAACAACCCCAATGAGAATTATGCAAGGGAGTTGTATGAGCTCTTTACTTTAGGTGAGGGCAATGCTTATACGGAAGAAGATATTATTGAAACTGCCAAGGCTTTGAGCGGTTATGTAGAACGTGGTGAAATTGGTTGTTCTCCAGTAGCCTTTGATGCTACCAAGCACGATGCCGGTAGTAAAACCATTTTGGGCCAGACAGGTAATTGGGGCTATGATGATGTCATCAATATTCTTTTTGAGCAAAGGGCTCCTGAAATAGCCGAATTTATTTGTAGAAAACTATACGAATTCTTTGTTCACCCAGACTCTAGGGATGATGCCAATAACGCACAAGTTATAATCGATGGCATGGCAGCTACTTTAGTCTCCAATGATTTTGAATTAGCACCGGTTCTAAGACTTTTATTCAAGAGTCAACATTTTTTTGATGATGAAGCTATTGGGGTTATTATAAAGAGCCCTGTAGATTTCTATTTTAACACGCTCAACGAATCTGGTTTTGCTTATACCGATACCAATGTAGCCGAAATGGTAAATTATAGCGCATTGCTAAGTCAAGAGATATTTGAACCGTTTGATGTTGCCGGATGGCAAAGAGACCGATCTTGGATCAACACTAATTTTATGATCGGGAGATGGCTTACTATAGAAAGTATTTTAGAGAATTTCTACATGGCCGATAATGAACAATTTAGGTCTTTTGGATTAGAAATATCCGGTAATGCAGGCTTAACCAGTTCTAACCCAGATGAAGTTGCAAGGCTAATAATCGATTTTATCCTCTCCAAAGGACTATTAAATGAAGATGAATATGCCAAAGCATTTACAATTTTCAGGAGTGATGTTGAAGATGTGTATTATGAAGGTGGCAACCAAGAATCTTGGACCTTGGCCACTTGGCCACAAGCACCTTTTCAAGTATATCTACTTTTTCAATATTTAGCGAGACAACCTGAGTTTCAATTAAAATAACACCTACATCTATGTGCAATACACACCATACCCCATTTAAAGGCCTACATCACGAAGGTCATGATGAAGAACATAAAACATGGAGCAGACGCTCTTTTTTACAAGCAATGGGCATTGCAGGATCAGGCTCAATGATGTTAGGTTCCAACATGCTATCAGCTTCTGCTCCATCTGCATTGTCTGCAGGTATATCAGCAGCAGAAACAGATAATATTCTTATACTCATTCGCTTATCTGGTGGCAATGACGGGCTAAGCACCGTTATTCCCATTGAACAATATGATAGTTACGCAAATGCAAGACCCAACATATATATACCAGAAAGTAAAGTACTTAAATTGACCGATGAATTTGGTGTTCCTTCCTATATGAATTCCATTGCCCCAATGTGGGATCAAGGTCAGTTTAAAGCTGTTCATGGTGTAGGATATGAAGGTCAAAGTTTATCACACTTTACAGGTTCAGATATTTTTGCCAATACAGACATAGAAACTACGGGTTTTAGTGGACTAAATACTGGTTGGATGGGCAGGCACTTTGAAAGTATTTACCCAGATTATTTAGTAAATCCGCCAGCAGCACCTGCTGCCATTCAAATTGGACAATTCGGTAGTTTGGTCTTTCAAGGGGACGAAACCAATTATGCCTTTGTCACCTCAAATGTGGATCAATTAGAAGAAATAGCCGAATCTGGTGTAGTTTATGGTCTAGAAGATACTTTGTTCAACAATTGTATGTACGGTGATCAATTAAAGTTCTTAAGAGGTGTTGCCAATACAACCTATGAATATTCAGGAATTATTCACGACGCTTACACACGTGGACAAAACCAAGTTGAATATCAAGATAATAGTTTTGCCCGCCAACTGGCTCTTATAGCAAGATTGATAAAAGGTAATTTGGGTACTAAGGTTTATATGATTTCTATGGGAGGATTTGATACCCATGGCAATCAACCACAGGCACATGCACGTTTAATGACCAACTTATCTGTAGCCGTAAATAACTTCTATGAAGATATTGCATTTACTCAACAAGATGATAAAGTATTGAGCATGACTTTTTCTGAATTTGGTAGACGTATTTTCGAGAATGGTTCTAATGGTACCGATCACGGTAAGGCCACACCAACATTGTTCTTTGGATCAGGCTTAAACGGTAGTGCTTTTGTAGGTGACCATCCCACTTTAGATGACCCGGACGGAAGAGGTAATTTAGAATATACAATGGATTTTAGAGATCTGTACGCCACGGTATTAGCAGAGTGGCTCTGCGTTGACATTCCATTGGTAGAGGCACATTTATTGAATTACAAACCCTATGTTCCGGTAGATTTAGGTTTTAGTTGTAGTGGAGAACCATTTCCGGATATAGCTTACAGTGATGGTGAAGTTACACCACCGGTACCGCCAGGGGAAGAGGCCGAAACACCTATAACTCCAGATTTATTGAACGCTGTGGTACATAAACCATTCTACCCAACGGATCAGACACCACATATCTACCTAGAAATGCCATTTTCTGCACACGTAGATATTCAACTTTATAATATTTTAGGACAAAAAGTAGGCACCGTTTTCAACGAAATGATGTTAGAAGGTTCTACAGAAATAAATATACGAGAGCGCATGCCCGAACAGTTATCTACAGGTAAATACATCTATAGAATCAATGTACAGAATCAAAAGATGAGTAAATCTGTTATGGTAGCCTAGTTTGTTTCCCACAAATGAAAAAGCCCTATTTGCAATATGTAAATAGGGCTTTTTTTATGTAAGTTTAGAATTGTTCATCTTAGATTCAAATCTTAATTCTTTAATAACCCTATGGTTTTTGTTCTTGTGAACCAAAGCCACATTCTTAATGTTTTTCTCAACGCTCTTTCCTTCTATATCTAACTTTTCTAAACATTTATCTAGCTTTAGTTTTTTTGAATCACCAACTGCCATACCATATATATTTTAGTTAAAAAAATAAGTTTTTTCTTACAATAGAACTTTTTTTTATTCGTTTTAGTATATTTTTCAGTAACCTCCCTAATATTTACTTCACTTACCAGTCCTATATTGACTATAGTTTCATTAGGACGATAACTTCAATTGCTCGGATATTAGTAATTCTCCCAGCAAATTCAGTATTTTTGTGGCTTAATTTATTTTGATGTCCGATATTAAATCACCCTCTAGATATACGATTACTGCAGCACTACCTTACACAAATGGTCCAATTCATATTGGTCATTTGGCCGGTGTTTATGTGCCTGCAGATATTTACGCCCGTTACTTAAGATCAATAGGTAAAGATATCGCCTTTGTTTGCGGTAGCGATGAACATGGTGTTGCCATTTCAATGAAAGCTAAAAAAGAAGGCGTTACCCCAAAAGATATTATTGACAAATACCACGCAATAATTAAGCAATCGTTTATGGATTTTGGTATTACGTTCGATAATTATTCTAGAACCTCTGCTCCCGTTCATCACAAAACAGCATCGGATTTCTTTACGACACTCTACAAGAAAGGAGACTTCATAGAGGAAACTACAGCCCAACTATATGATGAGGAAGCCCAGCAATTTTTAGCTGATCGTTTTGTAATAGGTACGTGTCCAAAGTGTGGAAATGAAGAGGCATACGGTGATCAGTGTGAAAATTGTGGGTCAAGTTTAAATGCGACGGATTTAATAAATCCAAAGTCGACCATTACCGGAACAGTACCAACCACCAAGGAAACAAAACACTGGTTCTTACCATTGGACAGATATGAGGATTTTCTTAAAGATTGGATATTAAAAGGACATAAGGACGATTGGAAACCAAATGTTTACGGTCAATGCAAATCTTGGATCGATGGTGGCTTAGAGCCAAGAGCTGTCACCAGGGATTTAGACTGGGGTATACCGGTACCTGTTGAAGGCGGAGAAGGAAAAGTATTATACGTATGGTTTGATGCCCCGATCGGATATATTTCATCTACCAAAGAATGGGCTGCTCGTGAAGGAAAAGACTGGGAACCGTATTGGAAAGATAAAGACACTAAATTGGTGCACTTTATAGGTAAGGATAATATTGTTTTTCACTGTATTATTTTCCCATCTATGCTAAAGGCAGAAGGAAGCTATATTTTACCGGAAAACGTTCCTGCAAACGAGTTCTTGAATTTAGAAGGAAACAAGCTTTCTACATCTAAAAATTGGGCGGTTTGGTTACATGAATATTTAGTGGATTTTCCAGAAATGCAAGATTCGCTACGTTATACACTTACAGCAAACGCACCGGAAACAAAGGATAATGATTTTACTTGGAAAGATTTTCAAGCACGTAACAATAATGAATTAGTTGCCATTTTAGGTAATTTCATTAACAGGGTAGTTGTACTGACCAACAAATATTATGATGGCAAAATACCAGCTACAGGTAGTTTAACCAACGTTGATGCAGAGACACTTGAGCAATTATCAAAATACCCTGAAATCATTTCAACTTCTATTGAGCGTTACCGTTTTAGAGAAGCTGGTCAGGAATTAATGAACCTTGCCCGTTTGGGGAATAAATATTTAGCCGATGAAGAACCATGGAAGGTCATTAAGGTAGATGAAGAACGCGTAAAAACAATTATGAACGTGGCTTTACAAATAGCTGCAGGTTTAGCTGTTTTAAGTGAGCCATTTTTACCATTTACTTCTAATAAATTAAAGAATATTTTAAATCTATCCTCTTCGGGGACTGAGCGTAGCCAAAGTCTTAACTGGAACGATGTTTCTGATAAAGAAGCATTATTGAAGCCTGAACATCAAATAAATAAAGGAGAGTTACTTTTCAGAAAAATTGAGGATGCTGAAGTACAAACTCAGTTAGATAAGTTAGAAGCGACCAAAAAAGCGAACGAGAACGAAAACAAACAAGTAATGCCACAAAAAGATACAATTACCTTTGATGATTTTTCTAAATTGGATATGCGTGTAGGTACCATTATCGAAGCTGAGAAAATGGCGAAGGCCAAAAAGCTTTTGGTACTTAAGGTTGATACCGGATTAGATGTTAGAACCATAGTTTCCGGTATTGCAGAAAGCTTTAAACCAGAAGAAATAGTTGGTAAAAAGGTAACGGTGTTAGTCAACCTAGCACCAAGAGCATTGCGCGGTGTTGAGAGTGAAGGTATGATTTTGATGACAGAAAACGCCGATGGAAAATTGGTATTTGTAAATCCTGACGAGGATGGAGTTGGTAATGGATTGACCATTAATTAAACCAAACAGAATATATCATTAAAAGCTTTGGTTAATCACCAAAGCTTTTTGTTTTTAGATAAATAGGTCTACACCTTGATTTCAATACCTAATAATGGGTATTTTTAAAAGTTCTAAACGATTTTACATGCAATTACTGCCCTTTATACTTAAACACACCCAACTGCCCGAAAAAGGAATACAGAATACCATTGAGCTTTTAAATGCCGATTGCACCATACCTTTTATATCAAGATACCGTAAAGAAAAAACCGGCAATTTAGATGAAGTCCAAGTGGGAGCCATTGTTCAATTCAAGGAACAATTTGAAGCGCTAGAAAAACGTAAAAAAGCAATTATAAGGGCAGTTGATGAACAAGGCGTACTTACAACGGAACTACAACAAAAATTTGAGCGCGCGGAAGATCTTACCCAATTAGAAGATCTTTATTTACCTTTCAAAAAAAGCAAAAAAACAAAAGCCGAAGTTGCACGTAAAAACGGACTAGAGCCTTTGGCAAAAATCATTATGGCGCAACGTAATGATGATATTGAATTTACGGCATCTAAATACCTTAGCAATACTGTTGAGAATGAAGATGATGCTTTAGAAGGTGCACGCCATATTATTTCTGAGTGGATAAATGAAAGAACAGATATTAGAGCATCTATCAGATCTCAATTAGCAAGATTTGCCATTATTAGCACCAAATTGATCGGCACAAAAAAAGATGATGAAAAGGCGCAGAAATTCCGTGATTATTTTGATTGGAGCGAGCCTTTGAACAAATGTCCGTCCCACAGATTATTAGCTATACTTCGTGCAGAATCTGAAAAATTCATTCGGGTTAAAATTGAATTGGATGATGAACGATTATTAGACCGAATAGAAAACAGAATTATAAAAACAAATAATGCCTGTGCCCAACAAATTGAAATGGCTTTGGCAGATGCCTATAAGAGATTATTGTTTCCTTCCTTATCCAATGAACTTTTAAAAGCGGCAAAGGAAAAAGCAGACGATGATGCCATTGCTGTATTTTCCAATAATCTGAGACAATTATTATTGGGCGCTCCTTTGGGAGAAAAACGTATACTTGCCATTGACCCCGGTTTTAGAACGGGCTGCAAAGTGGTTTGTTTAGATGCCCAAGGCAATTTGCTACACAATGAAACCATATACCCACATGCGCCACAAAACGATTTTGGCGGAGCTATCAAAAAATTAAGCTCATTGGCAAATGCGTATAAAATTGAGGCTATTGCCATTGGCAACGGTACCGCGTCAAGAGAAACGGAACAAGTCGTAAAGAAAGTACTATTCAACGATCCCGTTGAAGTTTTTGTAGTGAGCGAAGCTGGTGCCTCTATCTATTCCGCATCTAAAATTGCGCGAGAAGAGTTTCCCAATTATGATGTTACCGTACGTGGCGCCGTTTCTATTGGTAGGCGCTTAGCAGACCCACTTGCAGAATTGGTAAAAATAGACCCTAAATCTATTGGTGTAGGGCAATACCAACATGATGTAGACCAAAACAAGCTAAAAACTTCCTTAGATACGGTAGTTGAAAGTTGTGTAAACTCCGTCGGCGTAAATATCAATACTGCCAGTGTTCCACTATTAAGTTATGTATCTGGTATTGGTCCTAAATTAGCAGAGAATATTGTAAGCCAAAGAAAGGAAAAAGGAGCTTTTAAAAGCCGAAAAGATATTATGGATGTTCCTCGTTTAGGCGGCAAAGCGTTTGAACAAGGGGCGGCATTTCTACGTATTAAAGATGCTGAAAATCCGCTTGACGATTCTGCCGTTCACCCAGAGAGTTACGGTATCGTAAAACAAATGGCAAAAGATAAAGGAACCGAAATTCTTTCCTTAATTGGCAACAAAACGCTCCTTAAAGACATAGACTTACAAAAATATTGTACCGCCGAAGTTGGACTACCCACCTTGGAGGATATTCGTTCAGAATTGGAAAAACCTGGACTGGACCGTAGAGAAAAGGCAAAGGTGTTCACCTTTGATCAAACTATTAAATTGATCACCGATCTACACAGTGGGCAATTACTACCAGGTATTGTAAACAATATTACCAACTTTGGGTGTTTTGTGGATATAGGTATAAAGGAAAGCGGATTGATCCATGTTTCAAATCTTTCGGACAGCTTCGTTAAAGATGTTAACAAGCATGTTCATTTACACCAACAAATAATTGTAAAGGTATTAGATGTTGATGTTTCAAGAAAAAGAATTCAATTGAAGCTTCACAAATAGAAATGTAATGCTAAAAATAGCCTATCATCCTATTTACAAACATCCATTGCCAGAAGGGCACCGGTTTCCAATGCTAAAATATGAACTGCTACCACAGCAACTTATTCATGAAGGCACATGTACCGAGGCTAATTTCTTTGAGCCAGAAATACCAAATGACAAGTATATTATAGCGGTACACGATCCTGAGTATTTCTATGATTTATTGAACATTATGATTTCGCCAAAAATGGCACGGAAAATAGGTTTTCCACTATCAGAAGAACTGGTAGAACGAGAACGTATTATTGCCGATGGCACCATAAAAGGTTGTGAATATGCATTGAAAAATGGCATTGCCATCAATATTGCCGGTGGCACCCACCATGCTTATAGCGACCATGGTGAAGCCTTTTGCATGCTGAACGATCAGGCTATTGGCGCAAGGTATTTACTGAATAAAGGGCTGGCGAAAAAAATTCTCATTGTTGATCTGGATGTGCACCAAGGCAACGGAACGGCAGAAATATTTCAAAATGATGAATCGGTCTTTACATTCTCCATGCATGGGGCTAGTAACTACCCGTTCAAAAAAGAAGAATCTGACCTTGATATTGCCCTACCTAAAGGAACCAACGACGAGACCTATCTTTCTATTTTAAACAAAGAATTACCTAGACTAATTGAAAATATACAACCAGATTTTATCTTTTATCTATGTGGCGTAGACATTCTTGAGAGTGACAAATTAGGAACTTTAGGTTTAACTTTAGAAGGATGCAAAAAACGGGACGAGTTTGTTTTAAGCACTTGTCATAGACTAAAAATACCTGTGCAATGCAGCATGGGTGGTGGTTATTCTCCAGATATCAAGATTATTGTAAATGCTCATGCAAATACATTTAGAATAGCACAGCGTCTATATTTTTAATGTCTTTTCAATAGTAATAGGATCAAACATTGTTCTAATTTCACTATATTCTAAACGACCAACCCATTAAATTTGCACCATGAAAAAATTATTGACCCTTTTAGGCTTTATTTTATGTATCTCATTAAGTGCACAAGAAACCAGTAAAGATTCTGTTGAAACAAGATGGAATATGTTCAAGTATGATATTGCCACCATGTTTCAAGGTGTGGGATATTCTTATACAAGACCCCTACATTGGGAAGGAAATCAATGGGCTCAATTTGGTGCGGTCGTTGGCGGTACAGCTTTGGTATATTTAGCAGATGATGATACCTCTAGGTTTATTAGAAATAACAGGGAAGGAGTACCCCAAGTAATTCGTGATTATGGAGAATTTTATGGTAGCCCGTCAAACAACTACATGGCAACTTCTGGTGTTTATGCAGTGGGATTAATAACCAAGAACGAAAAACTAAGAAGAACAGGTGTGCTACTGATATCCTCAGCCACCTCTGCCGGATTATTACAGCAGGTCTTAAAATCGGTCGTGGGCAGAGCAAGACCGCTCGCCGATCTAGGTAAGGATACCTTTGATCCATTTAACTCCAGCAGAAATTTCCATTCTTTTCCATCTGGACATGCCCTACTTGCATTTACGAATGCATATGCCATAGGTAAGCAATTTAAGAGTCCATGGGTAAAAGCAGGAATTTATACCCTAGGAGCAATACCTGGTATTTCACGTGTTTGGGACGGTCAACATTGGTTGAGCGATATGGTCTTTGCTTTTGCCATAAGTATTGCAACAGTAGAATCCATAGACAGATATTTGGACAAAAAATATGACCAAAAGTACAACGACCAAAAGAAGTTGGTCAGTTGGAACTTAAATTTTGGTCCAGGCACTATGGGTGTGACCGTTAATTTTTAAATTCCTACAACAGATTAATACATTTATATAGGTGTTTTCCTACATTTTACAACATTTTATTACATAAGACCTTAATATTAATGTTCTTAGCGAAATAAACAAACGCTATGCATTTAAGTCTTACCTACAAATTATTGTTGTTTTTTTTAATATCTAGTTTCGCCTCTGCACAGGTCAAAATAGGGGACGAAGTGAATTCCATAGATAATTCCTCTCTCTTAGAACTTGAAAGCAACACAAAAGTACTTGTCTTAACAAGAGTTACAAATTCACAAATGTTGAATATAAGTCCCCTAAACGGTGCACTTGTATATAATATTGACAATAGATGTATTTATACATACAATGGCACTCAGTGGATAAGTTTATGTGAAGAATCAACAAACAGTATTTCAATAATAGATAATGAGGATGGATCGTTTACATTAACTGCAAATGATGGTTTAACGTTCACATCTCCCAATGCTGCCAGCCTTAAAGGGGAAAAAGGAGACATTGGCGCAGAAGGTTTACCAGGACAGAATGGCGCCGACGGACTTAGCGCATACCAAATTGCAGTGAACAACGGGTTCTCCGGTACGGAACCGGAATGGCTTACCAGTCTCGAAGGTACAGACGGAAACGACGGAAATGATGGTGCTGCAGGTGCTGCAGGCGCTGACGGACTTAGCGCATATCAAATAGCAGTGAACAATGGATTCTCCGGAACGGAATCGGAGTGGCTTACAAGCATTGAAGGTGCAGATGGAGCAACAGGCGCCGACGGACTTAGCGCATACCAGATCGCGGTGAACAACGGGTTTTCGGGAACGGAATCGGAATGGCTTACTAGCATTGAAGGTGCAGATGGTGCTGACGGAAATGATGGTGCTGCAGGTACTACAGGTGCTGCAGGCGCTGACGGACTTAGCGCTTACCAAATTGCAATAAACAACGGATTCTCCGGAACGGAATCGGAATGGCTTACCAGCCTAGAAGGTGCAGATGGAACGAATGGAAACGACGGAGCAACAGGTGCCGATGGACCTAGTGCTTACCAAATTGCAGTTAACAACGGATTCTCCGGTACGGAACCGGAATGGCTTACCAGCCTTGAAGGCACAGATGGAACTGACGGAAACGACGGTGCTACAGGCGCAACTGGAGCAACCGGAGCAACCGGAGCAGCGGGTGCAGACGGTGAAGATGGACTTAGCGCATATCAATTAGCAGTGAACAATGGATTCTCCGGTACGGAACCGGAATGGCTTACTAGTCTTGAAGGAAGTGACGGAAATGATGGTGCTACAGGTGCTGCAGGCGAAGACGGACTTAGTGCTTACCAAATTGCAGTGAACAATGGGTTCTCCGGAACGGAACCGGAATGGCTTACCAGTCTCGAAGGTACAGACGGAAACGACGGAGCTACAGGCGCAACTGGAGCGGCAGGCGCCGATGGACTTAGTGCTTACCAAATTGCAGTGAACAACGGATTCTCCGGAACGGAATCGGAATGGCTTACCAGCCTAGAAGGAACTGACGGAAACGACGGAGCAACAGGTGCTGACGGTGAAGACGGACTTAGTGCTTACCAAATTGCAGTGAACAACGGATTCTCGGGAACGGAATCGGAATGGCTTACCAGCCTTGAAGGAAATGACGGAAATGACGGAGCAACAGGTGCTGCAGGTACCGATGGCGAAGACGGACTTAGCGCATACCAGATCGCGTTGAACAACGGATTCTCCGGAACGGAATCAGAATGGCTTACCAGTCTTGAAGGTACCGATGGAACTGACGGAAACGACGGTGCTACAGGCGCAACTGGAGCAACAGGCGCTGAAGGACTTAGCGCTTACCAAATTGCAGTGAACAATGGATACTCCGGAACGGAATCGGAATGGCTTACTAGTCTTGAAGGAACTGATGGCGCATCAGCAATTGTTCAGAATTTAGACAATGCAGATGCCATTACAACCTTAAGTACCTCTGCGTTAATATCATATCTTCAAACAGAAATACTAACCCAGTCAACTACTTTTAGCACTTCAAGCCTTCTGGGCATTGACACTATTGAGTTGAGTATAGTGGCACATACCTTTAATCCCGTATTAAGTAATATCTCAGGAGCAAAATATGTAGGGGAAATCCAATGGGAAATTTTAGAGACGTTGGGAATATTTAAAAACAGATTCGCTATTTATGTAAATGGTACACGAGTTACTCCAGTATTGAACATTTGGCCAAACGTTGTAAACATTACCTCTGCCCCAACGAGTAGATTTTTTGAATATACAAGTAATGGCAACGATGTTATTGAATTAAGAATGTCTAGAAGTTTAGGCGCAACTGGCATATCTCAAGTTTTAAATGCAGAGTTAAAATTGAAAAGATCACTTTAAAGTTCATTCTTCTAACATCCCATTTTATGAAACATAAAAATTTTACATACCCATTTATATTGCTATTCTTAGTAACTGCCATGCAATTACAAGGACAAAAAATGAGAAACCATGGAGATTTTGAAGTTCATACTAATGGGCAAGTGGGATTTTTTGGACCAATAATAAATGACGGCTTTTTTTTTTGTAATAGTGGATTAGTCGGACTGTACGGAGAAAGTTCTTATCATATTTCAGGAAACGTAGTACCAAAACTCTATGATTTAGAAATAGCAAATGCTTCAAGCATATTATTAAATGTACCTGTTACAATCAGCAATAATGTAAATTTTATTTTAGGAGATTTAGAAACCACAAAAACAGATAGCATCAACTATTTGGAATTCAGCCAATTGTCTTTTTCAACCGGATCATCTGATTTCTCTAAAATGAATGGTTTTGTTAAAGCCAATGTCCAAGAACACTTCATGTTTCCTACAGGTGACAATATCTTTTTAAGACCCATCTCTGTTGAAAGTACGCTATTGAATGTTAAACATATGGCCTGCTATTTATTTGAAGATTCTACAAAGAACTATCCGTTTTATAGTAATGAAGAAATAGCACAGATCAACACTAACGAATTTTGGATACTAAAAGGAGCTCACCAAGTTTCAATAACAATTGATTGGAATGAACGTAGCAGCATAGAAAGAATTACCGATGATATCAATGACATTGAAATAGTTGGTTATCATATTTCTACATCTCAATGGAAAAGCTTAGGAGGCAGAGGGAATACAGGCGACTTGAACAGTGGATTTTTAAGTTCAGAACCTTTTATACCCAATGATTACGCCGCAATTACTTTTGGAATTTTTAACCAAAATGAAAACGAACAACCAGAAATTCCACTAAACAGTTATCATTATATGCTTAGTCCGAATGGTGATGGTATAAACGACAAGTTTATTATTGAAGAACTAGCGGATTATGAAAATAACGTACTCCATATTTACGATAGAAATGGATTACTTGTTTTTGAAGCACAAAATTATACCGATGAATTTGATGGAAATACCGGAAAAACAATATCTGCTTTAGATAGAGATGCAGGTTTAGCCCAAGGTATTTATTACTATATAGCAGCTGTAAATGGAGGAGAATTTTCAATACAAGGCTATTTATATATCGACCGATAATCTGAACCATAGTACTATTAAAGTCAGTCATCCAACATATACAACGCAAACTTAATTTTCCAATAAGGCACTTTTTCTTCAAAGTATTCAAAATAATCTTTCAACCCTGTAGCATCGGTTAATTTTGATTTGGCTTTTTCTATTTGTGCTATTTCTTTAGCGTCAACAAACTGATCTAAATCTAGCTCCTCACCTTCGGCATGTTTTTTCATTAAATGTCCGTAAATGGTGTTTTCAGATAGGTTTCTTTGCGTGGCTATCTCAGAAACCGATAATCCGTCAGAAAACAGTTCAAAAGTTTGATCGTGAGTTTTCTTTTTAGATTTTTTAGTGCCTACATGCTTTTTAATTTCCTGCAAAAACACATCTGCATACTTCTCTAATTTCGCCTGACCTACTCCGGATACCTCCATAAATTCCGTTTCGTTCTTAGGTAACTTGGCTTCCATATCTTTCAAACTGGCGTCACCAAAAACTACATAAGCAGGAACATTCTGTTCTGTTGCGATCTGTTGCCTAAGCAATCGTAGTTTTTCGAATAAATCGGTTTTCTTCACTTTTGATTTGGATGGTGCCTTTTTCTTTTCCACGGCTTTTTGTAAAACGGCCAATTGTATTTTTTTACCGGAAAACAAAACTTCGTTTGCCAAGGGTGTTAACCCGATCCTAGCCCCTTCCCTAAAGTTGATTTCCAAAATACCTTGGTTCAACATTTGAATTACATACTGCTGTAAATCTAACCATGTAACATCTGTTACGGCGCCATAGGTTTTTATATGCTCATATCCCTTCTCTAATACCTGTGCGTTTTTTGCCCCTCTTAAAACATCAATCACCATACCCATAGGCTCACGCTCCTTTAGTCTGGCAACTCCGGAACATACTTTTTGAGCCAATACCGTAGCATCAAAATAAGCAGGCGGTGCGGTACATATATCACAATTACCACAACCTTGGGTAACTTGTTCTCCAAAATAGTTCAACAATGCAATCCTACGGCAACTTAAGGCTTCGGCAAACTGTTGCATGCGCTCTAATTTAGCATATTCAACATCTGCATTTTCACTTTGGGTTATAAACCTTCGTAATTGTGCTACATCTGCAAAACTATAGAACAACAAGGCATGTGCTGGCAGTCCGTCCCTACCACCACGACCAATCTCTTGATAATAGCCTTCTATATTTTTAGGTAAATTATAATGTATGACCCAACGCACATTACTTTTGTCTATTCCCATACCAAATGCAATGGTGGCTGCAATGATCGGTACTTTGTCCGTAATAAATTCTTCTTGCACCAATGATCGCTCATCTGAAGACATACCTGCATGGTAAGCTTTGGCCTTAAAACCTGCATTGCGCAATTTCTCGGCAATAGCCTCGGTACTTTTTCGGCTAAGGCAATAGATAATACCGCTTTCAAAAGGACGCTCCTCTAAAAATTCTAATATATGCTTTATTCTATCTTGGGCAGGTTTTACATCCAAATACAGGTTAGGTCTATTAAAAGAAGCTAAATGGCGATTGGCGTTCGGAATACTTAATTGATCAACAATGTCATCTTGTGTAGTTTTATCGGCAGTTGCCGTAAGAGCCATAAAAGGAATATTAGAAAACCTTCTTTTCAATCCGCCGAGCTGAGTATAAGCCGGTCTAAAATCATGTCCCCATGAAGAGATACAATGTGCCTCATCAACTGCGAAAAGACTTATTTTTAAGTTCCCGAGAATGTTATTAAAGAAGCCTAAACTTTCAGGAGCAACGTAAAATAATTTCAACTCTCCTCTCTCTAACTTCCCTAAAATTTCTTGTTGTGTTTCTACAGACTGGGAGCTGTTGTAGTACTCTGCAGCTATACCGTTAGCTTTAAGCACATCTACCTGATCTTTCATTAACGCTATAAGTGGTGAAATCACAATAGCGGTTCCTTCAAGTGCCAGAGCCGTTAATTGATAGCAAAGGGATTTACCACCACCTGTTGGCATTATCGCCAATACATCTTTTTGTTGCAATGCATCTTCAATAATTGATAATTGATTCGGTTTAAAAGAATCATAACCAAAATATTTCTTTAATAAGGGAAGTAATTCTTGCTCTTGTGTCATCATGTTTTGCAAAAATAAGAAGTTTGAATACCATAAAGGTCTTTGGACTGTACTAAGACTTGCATTCATCTACATTTATAATGCCGATTTAATGGTGCCAACTGAACTTTACACATAATTAACTCCTAATATTCAGATGTGTGTCAACCCGTTTTTAGCACAGTTCAAAGACCTGATAGTAATTATTACTTTCCTAACATCAACAGCTCATTACACCTAACTTCGGTAATATATCTTTTATCACCTTCTTTGGTTTCATAAGAGCGATGGGTTAACTTTCCCTCTATGGCAACCTGTTTGCCTTTTATCAAATAATTCTCTACGATTTCAGCAGTCTTACCCCACGCTACAATATTATGCCATTGGGTATCGTCTACTTTTTCTCCGTTTGCATTTTTGTAACTGTCTGTGGTAGCAATGGAAAATTTTGCCAATTTGTTGCCTCCTTCCAAGTTTACAATTTCTGGGTCTTGCCCTAAATGTCCAATCAACTGTACTTTGTTCTTTAATGCGTTCATCTTACTAAAATTTAATGGTTTAACAGTTCATACTATCAAGCTACTATAGCCCAACACCGCAAACCTAGAACAGCATTGAAATTTTATTCGGTATGTAAACGTTTACTATCGTTAGTTGTCGTTTACATTCGTTTATAAACGTTTTTATTTTTGATTTACAGTAATTTACAAAACATAGAAGAGTTATATTATTTTCTACGATATAACCACCAATTCATATCTCTAGTTAAAGTATATCCTAATTTTTCATACAGAGGTATTGCAGAGTTACCCTTATTGGTGTGAAGAATGGGCTTCTTATTCTCTTTTAGAATCTCTTTTGTTGTATGTGCAATTAATTGTTTTGCAAGTCCTCGTCTCGTAAAATCCGGATGGGTGACAACGGCACTAACCTCAATAAAAAGATCTGTTTGCATTCGTTGACCTGTTATTGAAACCAATTTACCATCCTTAAAAATACCGTAGTAATTACCCATTTCAAAAGTTTTTCTTCTGTAATATCCGGGCATTACCAACCAAACCAAATCATATATTTCATTGATATGTTCATCTCCCAACAAAACAATTTCCTCAGTGATAGAAACATCTGATAACTCATTCAGAACCATTTGACAACCATCTATTTTCTTTTCCAAAAAAACATGGGCACTATCAACTTTTGGAGTTTTATTTTCTGATACAAAGAAAAAACTATCGGTAGTTTTAAGGTATTGGTTTGAAGCGGCAGTGGTTCTATCTTCATCAAAAAATGCACCAAAAGTGCACACTTCTTGATCATAAAATAATACTTCCTTATACTTAACCGCAAATTTTTTGTGAGTTTCATTTAAGGAATACCACACCGGATTTTTAAGTTGCTGTTCTAACGCTGTCATTATATAAATATAAACAGTACAATTTAAATCTTAGCTAACTATATATTTACGACTAGTAAAGATTTTTGTTAAATAAATATAATTAGAACGCTTTTTAATATTAAAAAATGAACATTGTTTAAATAAATAAGCTTTTTTATCTATTTTAAACAAAGTAATTAATAAACCAACCATTTTGAAAACCTATATTCTATATGTTCTGGAATAGTATAGGCTAGAAGTTACAATGAAAACTTCTTTTTGTATCACCTAATACACCTATTGCACTTATGAACGTTATTGATTATCAATATTTTGAAACTTTTATTTTTACGGCAATTTTTGGTGTTTTTGCAATCTATCACATATTACTTTACATAATTCTAAGGTATAAGGCATTACTTTACTACTGTGTTATATTGATAGGCTTAACCGCTCATTTTACGCTCTATTTATTGCTATTCGATGCAGATAAGAGCTTTTCTCTACTAGTTCAAAATACATCGTTGATCACCGCTATGGTTACCACCTTTGGGTTTTTAATCTTTACAAGGAATTATCTTACCATAAACCAGTATAAGACACCAAGGTTAAACAAAACCTATAAATTTCTAATTGTAGCAACAATCGCCTTAACCATTATTCATATTCTTAACATCATTATCGCTGGATACAATACCTTTAGCAAACTTCTAGAATTATTAGCCGCTTTTACCGCATTGGCAACCATGATATTAAATATCATCTCAGGAGTTAAATTATTTCATGCAGAAAAATTCAATAAATACTACCTCTATTCTTACACACCTTATCTTTTAGCCTCGATCTTATACGTAATTACCTGGTTGTTAAGTTATTTTTTCAATATCAAAACTGACTATATATTATTAATCACCTCAATTTTAATAACCTTACAGATCATACTTTTCTCCATATTAATGGGTTTCAAATTCAAATCTATTCAAGATGAAAATAAGAGAATACAGGTAGAGGCCAATAATAGATTAGAATTCGAAGTTGATTTACAAACCAAACAATTACAATTAGCCAAAAAGGAACTTGAAATTCAAAATAAAGAACTTGAAACGGTAAATAAATTAAAAAACAAACTATTCTCCTTGCTTACGCATGATGTAAGAGGACCACTCAACAATGTTAGTACCTTAATTGAATTGATAGAAAATAAATTATCAGATAGTCCATTAAAGGAAATTACATCCAAATTAAAAAGTGATGTCAATGACAGGGTATCAATGATCAACACTTTGTTAGACTGGTCTTATAAACAACTAGAAGGTGTTAGGGTACATAAAGAACAATGTGATTTAAATGCAATTTTCATTACTATCATAAAGGAATTTGAACGGGCTGCACTTGATAAAAATATAAACATAGAACAAGAGGTTTTATGTCCCGTTATTTACATAGACCAGAATATGTTAAAGGTTATGCTACGTAACCTTTTATCAAATGCTATAAAGTTCAGTGAACACGGTCAAAAAATTATGTTATCGTCAAAATGTAACTCCGATACAATTGACATCATCGTTGAAGATTTTGGAACAGGTATGCAAGTAGATTGGTTCAATTCAAAAAACGAACATTGTCCCCAAACCAAAAAAGGCACCAAAGGTGAAGTCGGTACCGGTTTTGGGCTTTTGATTACAAAAGATTTTGCAGAAATGAATGGTGGAAAAATAATATGCGAAAGCGAAATCAACGAAGGCACTAAGTTCACCCTAAGTTTTGAGAATATTTTACCAGATTAAGATACCTTACAAAGCATTGATGTATAGGCTCACCCTACAATACAAAGTA
Source organism: Maribacter sp. 1_2014MBL_MicDiv (assembly GCF_001865655.1). NCBI lineage: Bacteria > Pseudomonadati > Bacteroidota > Flavobacteriia > Flavobacteriales > Flavobacteriaceae > Maribacter > Maribacter sp. 1_2014MBL_MicDiv. Next base: position 2,358,195 of record NZ_CP011318.1, on the reverse strand, counting down.
ACATAAACCTTCTCAAAAGCTATTGTGGCTTAAAAGAGTACTGTTTTACAAACCAGTTCCAATTATCTTCCTAAAAGAATCATTTTTTTCCTAACTTAAAAATTCTAAAATCAACAACTTACAAATGGAAGAAAACAAATCAAATGACCAATGCGTCACCACTATTATTGTAGCCAACAACGGTCCTTTAAAAGTTAAAGGAAACCTAGAAATACAATTGGCCTCAGGTGAAATTGTAACTAAAGAAGGTACCACAGGTTTTTGTCGTTGTGGCGCATCTGAAAACAAACCGTTTTGCGATGGTGCCCATAGAAAAATAGAATTTATAGGATAATCAAAACAAATCTGCCTAGCCATGGAATTAGCCATACATAATTGGATGCGTGCCGAGACTTTAGAACACACACTCAACAGGATCAACAAATTAGATTACACGCATATAGAAATACAAGGAACCCCAGAGAATTACGACATAAAAAAAGCTCAGTTACTTTTAGACCTCTACGGAATTAAATGTTGGGGATCTGTAACACTTATGTTAGAGCAACGTAATTTACTTGCTAAAGATCCAGCGCAAAGAAAAATGTCTATACAATACGTAAAGGATGTTGCCAAAATGGTATATGAATTGGGCGGTAAAGTCATTTCTTTAGTGCCGGCAACCGTAGGCAAAATTGTCCCCGATGCCAGACCTGAAGAAGAATGGGAATGGGCGGTAGAAGGCATTAAAGAAATTTATAAATATACCGAAGACCACGGTTTACAAATAGGCATTGAGCCCATTAACCGTTTTGAGACCTATTTTATCAACAGGGGCGAACAGGCATTGGCACTTGCAGAAGCTGTTGGTCCTAATTGTGGAGTTTGCCTAGATACATTTCATATGAATTTAGAGGAGGTCAATATGTTTGACACCATTAAAAAAGTAGGCAAGCGTTTGGTAAATTTTCATGTTGCCGATAATAATAGAATGGCACCGGGCATGGGGCACCTCAATTGGACTAAAATCATAAATACATTAAAAGAGATTGAATATGACAAGGTGCTATCAGTAGAATTTTGTTCCCCGTTGGATAGAACACCTGCCAATCCGTATCCGAATTCCATAGAAACAAATCCTAAGGGACTCACTGCAGAACAAAAGAAATTCTTAGAAGACCACGGTAGTTCTGCAGTCACCGATGAGTTTTACACCATGCTGACCAAAAAATCTATAGACACCCTAAAAGAGCTTATTAAATGAAAATCACCAATATAGAAGCGTTTTGGTTACGCTGTCCAATACCCAAAGAAAAGCAACATTTTTCAGATTATGGTCTATTGACAAATTTTGATATGACCTTGGTAGTGGTAACGACCGATACTGGGTTACAAGGTTTTGGCGAAGCAAAGGCAGCTGTAGGTTCTTCCGGGTCTTGTGCCTCTATTGTCAGCTGCATAGAAAACGAACTAAAACCACAATTAATAGGTAAGGATGCCCGAAATATCTCCCGTATTTGGGAACACGTATACAACGGCACACGAGATCATTATTCCCTATCAAGAGGTCGTAAATTTCCCATTTTAGGAAGAAGGGGATTGACCATTTCTGCCATGAGCGGAATAGACACCGCACTGTGGGACATTAAAGGAAAGGCTTTAAAAGCTCCCGTGGTAGAATTGTTGGGTGGTAGCTGTCGCGATAAAATGCCAGCATACGCCAGTGGTGGTTGGGCAAAAGCCGATGCTATTGGCGAACAACTGTTGGGGTATACCCAAAAAGGGTTTAGCGGTGTAAAAATGCGTGTTGGTATAATGGATCAAACTGTAGCCGAAAGTGTAAAAAGAGTTCAAGCAGCACGTGAAGCCTTGCCCGATCACATAAAGTTAATGACCGATGCCCATGGTACTTTTAGCGTACCCGAAGCCAAGCAGTTTACAAAGGGTGTAGAAGACTGCAACTTATATTGGTTTGAAGAACCTATTAGTCCAGATAATAAAATAGGTACAGCGGAAGTTCGCGCAAATACCTTTATACCCATTGCCGCTGGTGAAAGTGAGTACACCGCTTTTGATGTTCGCGATTTAATAGCTGAACGTGCGTTAGATGTGTTACAACCAGATTGCGCCATAATTGGCGGTATTACAGAAGCCATGCGGGTTTCACAATTGGCACATACCTATCAATTGGAATTGGCACCGCATTGTTGGGGATCAGCATTTTCATTTATGGCGGGACTTTCGGTGGCATTCGCTTCCCCTTCTGCCAATGTAATAGAGTTTTCGTTGGGCGGTAACCCTATGATGTATGATTTGGTAGAGGAACAAATTACGGTGGATAATGAAGGTATGCTCAATGCACCCACCAAACCCGGACTCGGTTTAACCCCTAATTGGGATTTTGTAAAGGACTTTAAACAATAAATTATGGCAAAGGCAGTACATATTAATCACGTTGCATTAGTGGTAAGCAACTTAGAAGAAGCTTGTAAATTTTACGAGGAAGAACTCGGTTTGGAAGCCATACCCGCATTCTTGTTTGATTATCCCACGGCATTTTTTAAATTTAACGAGGAGCAACAATTGCATTTAACCGAGTGGGAAGATGCCTATTCGTTTAGAGGTCATATCTGTGTTCAGGTAGATGACATCAATACCTTATTCTTTAGAATGAAAGAGCTCTGTGCCATTGATATAAAACCGTGGGGCAATGTACGTCAACTACCGGACGGCGCCATACAAATGTTTGTTCGTGACCCATCGGGGAATTTGGTAGAACTCTCTTCCGTTCCCGGCGATTATATAGACCCAAAGATTTTTGAAGACGAGTTGTTCAAAGAAGGAATCTATGTATCGGGCAGAAATGATTTCCGTGGATACAAATCCAAAGACGCCACGCTTTACCATAGATCAGATGAATAGAAAAAATATTCTTTTACTGGAAACGGTTGCCGAAGATGCCATGAATATGTTGGAAAATGCTTCGGACATGAATATTTTGACAGGGTTTGATGAAGCATCGCTAAAGCATCAGATAGAAAACAATGCTATTGATGCCATCATTACACGAGGAAAAGGTCAGGTACGTAATTCGTTCATGGAACAGTTGCCCAATTTAAAAGTAATATCTCGTTGTGGTGTTGGTTTGGACAATATTGATGTATCAAGTGCCACAAAACGAGGAATTAAAGTGGTGAACGCCCCTAATTCCAATGCCGACACTATTGCAGAACACACTATTGCCCTGCTATTAATGCTTCAGCGGAATTTGTACAATGCCGTTACCATGGTCAAAGAAAATAGATGGGGAGATCGGGGAACGTATGTTGGCGATGAAACCCATAGCAAAACTTTGGGGATTATCGGTATGGGAAATATTGGAAAAAAAGTAGCACATATCGCCAAGGCTTTAGGCATGAATGTCATTTATTGGAGCTCAAAAAAAGAAGATGTACCCTTCTCATTTGTAGAATTTAAACAGCTTTTAACCACTTCAGACGCAATTAGCTTACATCTGCCCTTGACCTCTAAAACAGAAAAACTAATTGATTCCGCTGCCTTTTCATTAATGAAAACCAATGCGTTGTTGATCAATACCGCCAGAGGAGGAATCATAGATCAAAAGGAGTTGTTCAAGTCCCTGCAAAGTCATAGCATAGCAGGTTTCGCCGCCGATGTTCTGGCAGAAGAACCACCAGTGGAAAATGATCCATTACTTCAATTAAAAAATGTATTGATTACTGCACATTTAGGCAGCTTAACCAAAACCACGTATACTAAAATGTGTACAATGACGGTTCAAAATACCTTGGCAATATTACGTAGTGAAGCTCCAATGGAAAATTGTGTTTTCAATAAAAAAGAATTGGACAACAACTAAAGCATGATTTTATGAGAAACAGTGAGCCTATAATTGTCACTCAGCTTTTTAACACTTCAATGGAGCAGGTATGGGAAGCATTGACACATGTGGAATACATGCGAAAATGGTACTTTGCTGTTATTCCGGACTTTAAGCCAGAAGTTGGTTTCACCACCAGTTTTCTCATTACCAACGAAGGAAGAAATTTTACCCACAACTGGGAAGTGATAGCGGTAACACCGCCATCAAAAATCAGTTATCGTTGGTCATTTGATGAATACCCCGGAGAAAGCATCAGTACTTTTGAGTTGTCCAAAAATGAACTAGGCACCCTTCTTACCCTTACTGGTGAAGTCATTAAAGATTTCCCGACCGATATTCCTGAATTTAAAAAAGAAAGTGACAAAGCGGGTTGGGAATATTTAATTCAGGAAAGTCTAGTCCAATTTCTAAAATCCCATAAATTTTAACAGCGGGCTATCGCCCTTAAATGAGTACCTTAGTTCAAAGAACTAAACTAACTTGAACATGAAAAAAGTACTACTCATTGGGGCATATTTCCTATGCTCCACATTTGCAATTTCACAAACGGTAGAAGATATGGTCAATGCCATAGAGAAAGAAGGCATTGAAAATTCTCAATTAGAACAATTGGCTTACGAATTAATGGACCTCAACGGTCCAAGATTAGTAGGTACGCCAGAAATGAAAAGTGCCCATGATTGGGCGGTAAACACCTACAAAAAATGGGGGATTTCTGCAGAAAACCAGCAATGGGGAACCTGGAAAGGATGGCAAAGAGGTATTACCCATGTAGATATGGTTTCACCTCGTGTAGCATCATTACATGCAACACAATTAGCATGGAACCCAAGTACTAGCTCTAAAGGTGTTATGGCTTCATTAATTACACTGCCAAGTTTTACAGATTCATTGTCCTTTGTAAAATGGCTACCTAACGTAAAAGGAAAAATAGTAATGGTGAGCATGTTGCAACCTACTGGCAGACCAGATGAAAATTGGGAAGAATACGCAACCAAAGCATCTTTTGAAAAAATGAAGAGCGAGCGCGATTCATTGGAGAAAATCTGGAGACAGAATATTAATAATACCGGCTATACCAGTAGAAACATCAATGCAGCATTTGAAAAAGCGGGTGCGGTAGGTATTGCACAATCAAGATGGTCCGAGGGTTTTGGTGCCAATAAAATTTTTAGTGCAGGCACTGAAAAAATTCCTGCTGTTGATATTTCATTAGAAGATTACGGAATGCTATACAGGATGGTAGAGCACGGTGCGGATACCAAAATTAAAATAGTGGCAGAGTCCAAAGACTTAGGCGTTGTACCAACATTTAATACCATAGCCACCATACCCGGCACCGAGTTCCCTGATGAATATGTGATTCTTTCCGCTCATTTTGACTCATGGGACGGCGGTACAGGTGCAACCGATAATGGTACAGGTACCATTACCATGTTAGAAGCAGCACGTATTCTGAAAAAAGTATATCCAAACCCAAAAAGGACTATTCTTGTAGGGCATTGGGGAAGTGAAGAACAAGGTTTAAATGGTTCTAGCTCATTTGTTGAGGATCACCCAGAAATTGTTGCCGGTGTACAAGCATTATTCAACCAAGACAATGGTACGGGCCGTGTGGTTCGTTTATCCGGGCAAGGATTTCTTCATGCATATGATTATTTGGGGCGATGGTTAGAAGCCGTACCGGAAACCTACAAAAACGAAATAGAAACTACATTCCCTGGTTCGCCCGGTCGTGGTGGATCAGATTATGCATCTTTCGTAGCGGCAGGTGCCCCTGCGTTTTCGCTAAGCTCCTTGAGTTGGGATTATTGGAACTATACTTGGCACACCAATTTGGACACCTACGATAAAATTGTTTTTGACGATGTACGCAACAACGCCATATTAACTGCTATTCTTACCTTTATGGCATGCGAAGACCCAGAAAAAACATCTCGTGAAAAAGCTGTTTTGGGCATTAACCCAAGATCAGGCAAAAAAGGAGAATGGCCAACACCAAGAACGCCACAACGTAAAGGCGGACAAGATTAATGGTACCATCTAAAACTGATTTTCAAGCTCAAGGCTATCCGCTGCCTGTAATGCTTTTTTAATAGCAGTACTCCACAGTGCATAGCCTTGCTTGTTCAAATGTAATCCATCAGAAAGGTATAACTCTGGAATAGGCCTATTATCAGTAGTGATCATTTGTGCAAACACATTAATGTATTGGGCATTAAGCTCAGAAATAAAATATTTTGACAGCATTAAATTAGTTTCCATGATCAGCGGGATCAGATGTTCACGCTCTACACTTGGTTTTAAACTTATAAGCGCCAATTCTACATCTGAGTATTTATTCTTGATCAATTCTACCAGCTCCATACACCCAGAAAGAACTTCTTGGGGTGTCTTGCCATCATTTAAATCATTTTCACCGGCATACAACACAATTTTAGACGGATTTGCCTCTACAAATATTTCATCAAAATAATGAATACACCAAGCAAAAGTAGAACCGCCAAAACCCAGGTTAACCACATTGAACGGGCTCAAGTCCCTTTTCATATTCACCCAAAGCCGTACAGATGAACTACCATAAAAGGCAATTAAATTATCTTGGGTAGGCAATTTGGCCACTCGTCTTTTAAGTCGCTTTATTTCATTACACCAAATTGCGGGTGGTTCTTCTAAACTATCGGCACCTGAGCTAGATACGTTCAATTGCTCTGCTCTTTCAATTGCCGCTTGCACATACCCTTTATATTCCTCTTGGTATTGCTCCATAAAAGCATATAGATCTTCATTGCTTTTAGAAGGCACCTTTTCACTCAAAAGAAAAGGTTCTTTAATGGCGCAATAATATAAAGATTTACCAATTCTGTGGTCAAAATTCACCATGACTATAGGAATAATGTATGGTTCCGGCTCTGTATGCATTGCTAGTTTAAAAGCACCCATTTTAAATGGCCCAGGAGATTCCTCAGTTCTATAAGATGTACCTTCTGGGCTTATGATCAGGTTATATTCCTGCTTTAAATGCTTAGAAGCCTCACTATAAAATATGCTTCGCGCCTGTTCCTTTTTATTACTTGTCGTTTGATCAGATTCTTTGGTGTAAACATTGATATAGCCTAGATTATTGTAATAATTTTGATGGCCATACTCCTGTCCTTGCCCAATACGAACAGTTCTAATACCCGGTTCTCCATATTTCTTATACAGTACCATAGCACTTAGAAAATGAGAATCTAAGGTTATTTGAAAATTATTGTTCAAGGTATAATGTGCATCATTGATCAGGTGATTATAAATGAAGATATTCCCTGTTTTATCAGGTAAATTATCCCATCCTTCAATAATATAGGGTACGTTTTTAAAAACCTTCATAGTCAATTCCGCACATACCTTTCTATTCAGCATTACATCATTACTATTCTTTTCCGCAACGTTTTCATACATCTGCTGTAATCCATTAACAAACTCGTGCTCCTTTTGATCTTCTCCCAATAATTCTAAACTCAATGAGGCTATATGACGTTCTAACGCTGTACCGTTTTTTAACAAATTTGCAAGTGCTTCATAAGCAAATTGCTTTGTAGTCATACTCTTTAAAAGATGTGGTACTTGGTGTAACGGCGATGAAAGCAATAAGCGCGATTTGTTGTTCTTGATCAATTGATATACGGCTTGCAAACTATGTTTTCCCAACAAACCAACATATCTAACAAAAGCCGCATTCAGTTGGTTGCCCATGAGCCAAAGCAACCGTTGATAAAATTGACCTTCAAAGGCATCATCTCTCTGAAACAATTTCATGAGATCACATTCCGGTATAAAATAGGCAGATGTCTTTGTATTGGTAATCGCAGAACAAATATCTTTCTCCTTTAAAAGACAAGACCACCCAAAAACAAACCCAGAATTTTTTATAGAGCGTTGTTTAATTTCAATGGTATTTTCAATTCTTTTTATAGTAACCTCGCCATGAATTAGAATAAATAACCCGTTGCTAGAACCGTCTTGCACATACAATACCTCATCTGGTTCATATTCACGCCTTTCCGCCAAGGCGGCCAATGCCATTAAATTTTTCTCCTCAAAAAAATCTAAAAACGGAGAACGTCTCATCAATGAGACTATTTCTTCTTGTTCCGTTACCGGGGAAATAAAAAACTGCCTATCCTCTACAAAAGGCTGAAACCTTGCCGGGCTCAACAATTCCGTTTGTTTCAATAATGCAGTACGCAAAACGTGATATAACTTGGCACCTATGTTTTTCAACAGAACGTTTTGGTGCCCCTTTTTTAAGTATACATCAAGATCGTTAAAAGGAATTTCAAAGAATGAAGCTTTTGCAGACGCCACCGTTGCTTTATAAGTAAAGCGTTTAGGCGTGTTAAATCCGTTTAAACCAATAGTTGAAAACGGTTCTGAATTTTGGCAAACCAAAATATCGCTCTCTGGGCTATCTAAAGAAATATAGTAATTGACGCTTCCTTCAATAAACCATCTAAAAGTGTTTACCTTTTTGTGAATATAACTAATAGCATACCCTTTTTCGTATGTTTTTATTACTCCTTTTGGGAAGTATTCCTTAAGTTTTTCAGTACTTATTTCTTGTCTTAAAAGTCTAGTTTGGTGTGTCATGCGCCTTCTAAATTAACCAGATAAAACCTAAAAAAGAAACCCTACTCACATTAAAATCAATTTATCATTTTAAGAAAATAATATTGGTCAAAACCATAAAAATGGCACCCTTAAAATTAGAATTACCAAATTAAATTTTCCCACTCACTTTTTACAAAGGCTTTTGTTATCTTACCTACTCAACAACTAATTTGACCACACCATGAAAACCATCAAATTTCTATTTGTGCTATTGATGATTGCACCTATGACCTTACAATCTCAACGTAGAAAAAGTAAAATAACCCAACCATCAATTACATTAGAAGACTCTCTTTTTACTGGATTAAAATGGAGAAATATTGGTCCGTTTAGAGGAGGAAGAAGTGTAGCATCTACCGGTGTGGTTGGTCAACCCATGGTGTATTATATGGGAACCGTTGGTGGTGGAATTTGGAAAACCACGGATGATGGAATCACTTGGAAAAATGTTTCGGACGGATTCCTAAAAACGGCAACCGTTGGCGCCATATCTGTATCTGAAAGTAATCCGAATATTGTAATTGCCGGCATGGGCGAACATGCGGCAAGAGGTGTGATGACCTCTATGGGAGATGGTGTTTACAAATCTACCGATGCGGGTAAAACATGGAAACACATAGGGCTAGACAAAACACGCCACATTTCTGATGTCATTATTGACCCTACAGACCCAAACATCATTTTTGTTTCGGCACAAGGTGCACAATATGGAGCTTCTACTGAAAGAGGCATTTATAAATCTACCGATGGCGGTGATACTTGGAAAAATGTTCTTTTCGTTGATAATACTACTGGAGCATCTGGTCTTACAATGGATATGACCAACCCAACCATATTATATGCCGCTATGTGGCAACACAGACGATATCCCTGGACAATGGAATCTGGTGGAAAAAACTCAGGTATCTATAAATCTACCGACAGTGGTGAAACCTGGCAGCAATTAACCGAGGGGTTACCAAAAGAAATGGGGAAAATTGGCATTTCTGTATCTAGGGCCAACCCTGAACGTGTTTTCGCGGTGATCGAGGCGGAAGGAGAAAAAGGCGGAGTATACCGTTCTGATGATGCCGGTAAAAAATGGAAATTGATCAATAAAGACCGTATTAATATTGCCCGTTCTTGGTACTACATGGAAATTTTTGCCGATCCCCTAAATGAAGATATTGTCTATGTGCTAAATGCACCGGTCACAAAATCAATAGATGGTGGTATATCTTTTACACCGTTGCCAACACCACATGGCGATAATCATGATTTATGGATAGACCCTTTGAACAACCAACGCATGATAAACTCTAACGATGGTGGTTCTAACGTTTCCAATAACGGTGGAAAAAGTTGGAGCACACAAGAGAACCAAAATACTGCACAATTCTACAGGGTAATTACAGATAATTTGGTGCCGTACAATGTATATGGCGGGCAACAAGATAATTCTACCGTTGCCATTGCGTCAAGAACAAACGATAACGGAATAGATTGGAAAGATTGGTACGCAGTTGCAGGTGGTGAAAGCGCCTTTTTAGCTTTTGACCCAGACGACCCAAAATTGATTTATGGTGGCACATACCAAGGAAATATTGACAAGTGGAACGCAAGTACCAAAGAGTCAAAACCCATTAAAGAATACCCGGAATTAGGTTTAAGTATATCTCCAGAAAATGCAAAATACCGTTATAATTGGAATGCCCCAATTATTACCTCTCCACATGACAGAAAAACAATTTACCACGGCGGCAATGTAGTTTTCAAATCAACTGACGAAGGTCAAAGCTGGTCAGTTATTAGTCCGGACTTAACACGAAACGAGAAAGACAAACACGGACTTGGCGGCAAACCGTTTACCAATGAAGCCGCAGGCGGTGAAATTTATAACACACTTACCTATTTGACAGAATCTCCACATGAAGAAGGCGTAATTTGGTCCGGTAGTGATGATGGTTTAGTACATGTAACCAAAGATGGGGGTGCTAATTGGTCAAATGTTACTCCCATAGGTGCCAAAGATGGTATTATCAATAGCATTGAAGTATCTCCACATGATCCGGCAACAGCTTACATCGTTTTAATGCGTTATAAGTCGATGGATTTCAAGAATTACATCTACAAAACTACGGACTATGGTACTACTTGGACAAAAATCACCAATGGCATTACCGGTGACAACACCTTTACCAGAGTGGTTCGTGAAGATAAAAAAGTAAAAGGTCTACTATATGCGGGTACCGAAACGGGCTTGTTTGTTTCTTTAGATGATGGCATAAATTGGCAGCCTTTGCAGTTGAATCTACCTTTAACCCCTATTAACGACCTTATTATTCAAGATAATGATTTGGTTGCTGCAACTGCCGGTCGTTCATTCTGGATTTTGGATGATTTAGCTGCTTTACAAAATGCCAGTACACCAAAACAGGCATTGAATATTTTTAAACCCAAAGACACCTATTTATTCATTGGTGGATATAGCGAAAAACCTGTTCCAGGCATAGGAAGCAACCCCAAAAGCGGCGTTACTTTTGATTATTACCTAAACGAAGCACAAGATAGTACTGAGCTAAAATTAGAAGTTTTAAAAGATGGAGATGTAATACGAACGATTACCAATAAAAAAGACAAAAAGTTTAGTTCTTGGCCAGGCGGACCATCAAAACCAGCCGTATTGCCTTCTAAAAAAGGATACAACCGTTTTACTTGGGATTTTAAAAGACACCCACTACCCGCAGTTGACAAAGTATTTGTACTGGGCGGATTAGATGGTTCTATTGTTGGCCCAGGAGATTATCAACTTAGACTTACTTTAGAAAATGAAACAGCAGAAACCTCGGTAAGCATTTTACCTCTCCCTAACATAAAAGCAACCATGGTAGATTACGAAGAGCAACAAAATATGTTGAAAACCATAGAAACTACCGTAATAGAAATACATACTGCAGTGAATGATATGCTATCAGCAAAATCTCAATTAAAACAGTATAATCAATTACTTGAAGACCACACAAAAGCAGAAGCACTTTTAAAACAAGGCGATTCTTTGATCAAACGAATTTCATCTTGGGAAGAAAATCTTATTCAACCCAACCAAAAAACCTTTCAAGATGTTATAAATTTCGAAAATAAACTAAACGCGCAATTATTGAATTTAAGAGGATATATTGACGTAGCAGAACCCAACGTTTCAATGGGCGCAAAAGAAAGATTACAAGATTTACTTGCTATATGGGGCAGTTTTAAAACAGAACATAATGCTATCATCAATACAGAAATGAAGGCATATAATACCCTATTCCAAAGTTTAGAAATCCCTGCAATTATATTACCGCAAGCACAAAATTAAAATTGAGTTGGAAAAACTAATACTAGACCAGACTTTTAAAGGTGAAAATTATACTATTTCCCGTTTGCCACGTGCAGAATATGAAAATTGCATTTTTGAAAGATGCGATTTTTCCAAAGGATACTTGGACAACCAAATCTTTTTGGAGTGCGAGTTTATAGATTGTAACCTAAGTAATGTGAATTTGGTGAACACGACTTTTAAAGAAGTTAAATTTTCACATTGCAAACTTATGGGTTTAGCCTTCCACACATGTAACAGTTTTTTAATGGACTTCTCCTTTTTTGATTGTAATTTGAATTTTTCCATATTTACCGAATTAAAATTAATTGGTCAGGTATTTAAAGCCTGTAACCTTTCAGAAGCAGATTTTAGTGACTGTGATCTAAGTAATTCCAAGTTCGTAGATTGTAATTTAGAACGTACCATCTTTTCAAGAACCAATTTACAAAAGGCAGATTTTAGCACAGCAACCCATTTTAACATAGACCCAGAAAACAACATGGTAAAAGGCGCCATCTTTTCCAGTGACATGCTAGAAGGTCTATTGCATAAGTATAAATTGAAGATATTGAAGTAATTTTAAATTATAAGTATATGTATGAATATCAATTTGTTAAAATAAACCTTGGAGGTATTTTTACCGCAAAGCCCAGCTCAAATTATAAAGAAATTATATCATCTAAAGCAAAGGAAGGGTGGCGATTTGTTCAAATTTTCGCACCAGCGACCTCAGGGTATGGAGCCGCATCTTACTTTGAATTGATTTTTGAAAAAAAGGTAGACTAGCATCGTCATTCATTTTGAACACTCTAACTGTCCAAATCGTAAAGTGAAAGACGCTAATTATTCAATTGCCGAAACCCTCCAAATAACACCACCGTCATCATCATTTACCAAAAGAGATCCATCTGGGGCAACGGTAACTCCAACTGGTCTACCATACACTTCACCAGCTGCTTCATCAGCAATAAAACCAGTTAAAAAGTCAACAGGTTTTTGAGGTTTACCGTTTTGAAAAGGGACGAATACCACCTTATAACCAGCAAATTCCGCTCGGTTCCACGAACCATGTTGACCAACAAATGCTCCATTTTTATACTTCTCAGGAAATTGTGAAGCGTTATAAAATGTAAGCCCTAAAGAAGCGGTGTGGCTACCCAAAGGCACCTCGGGAACTATGGTCATATCTACAAGATTTTGGTGCGGATCATCTTCCCATCTTGGATCATTTATGTCTCCATAATAACTATAAGGCCATCCATACCACCCTCCTTTTTTCACACTGGTTAGGTAATCGGGCACTAAATTATTACCAATCTTATCACGTTCGTTAACAGCCGTCCATAGTTCACCAGTAACCGGGTTCCAATCCATCCCCACCGGATTACGTATACCACTTGCGTATATTATTTCGTCAGACCCATCTGTATTTACCTCTAAAATAGCAGCACGTCTTTCCTCTTTATCCATACCCTGCTCCCCCACATTACTTGCCGATCCAACCGAGATATATAACTTATTTCCTTCCTTATTCGCTATTACATTACGGGTCCAATGGTTATTATAGCCACTTGCAGACAAAACAACTATTTTTTCTCCTTCCCCTTCAAGCTTGTTCTGACCTTCCTTGTAGGCATACCTATAAAGCCCATCTGTATTAGCGATATAGAAATATCCATCTAAAACCAACATCCCTAAATTTTGATTCAGTTGATCTTTAAACACATGTCGTTCATCTATTACACCATCCATGTCGTTATCGCGTAATAATGTAATCCTATCAGCGCTATTTTTCGTGTTAGATTCTGCGACAAAAATGTCATTATTAGGTGCAACATATGTCCACCTTGGATGCTCTAAATCTTGAGCAAATATTGCAACTTCAAAACCTATTGGGGCTTTGGGCAACTTGTTTGATGGCCACGCTATAATTTTACTGTTTTTAGTAACGGATTCAGATGAATATGGAGGTACTAATTCCAAAGGTCCAATAGCGGTTTCCACAACCGATGATCCCGTATTTCGCCATTTTTCTTTTGAATTTTCAGTCAACTGTTTTTTACTACTACAGCTCATTAAAATTGTAGTGGACGCTAGTATATATAGAATTGTTTTCATTGTATAGGTTTACTCTCAAAATTATAGCAACCGTATTAAAAAGTCTACCAAATACACCTGTTTACAAATACTTTAACAGATTTATACATAAAGTTTAAAATATTGATTATTAAGACTCTAAATAAATAAAATTCAATTTTTTAAGATTAACAATATCCATTTTAATTGAGTAAAGAATCATATTAATTTGAACCCAAATTTTAAATAATTAACTTTCTTTCATAATTAAGATTGATGACCAAAGAAATAAAAACAAAAATCATTCAAGTTTGCGATGCTAAAATTGCAGCGAAAGGGGAAAACGTAGGGCTGTCTTTCTATGCCTTTTTTAAAAATAAAAATGACCATCCAGAACTTTTGATGGAAGTTGCCCAATGGTGGATATTAGAAAACAAGTTAGACCATTTTGAGAAGGCGATAAAGATAAGGGATATGATAAAATCTTTAAATTAATCTGTAATGAAAAACAGTTTTTACGTGCTATTTCTACTGTCATTTCTAACTAGTTGCCAGCAACAAAATGTCAACCGTACCGCAGTAGTTAAATCATATTACAGTGCTTTTGATTCAGGAAATTACAACGCTTTAAAAGCAATTACCAATGATAGTGTTACAATAATTTCTGGCGACTTTACAACAAACTATGATAAAGAAGCTTTTTATGAATTCTATAAATGGGATTCCATTTTTAAACCTACTTACAACACTATTGAAATAGAAGAAGAGAACAATACTGTTTTATTTACCGTTGCTCAAAAAAATAAAAGAAACAGTTTTTTACAAAACAACCCTCTAAAATTTAAGGTCAGGGTTTCATTTATCAATGGAAAAATCTCCAAATTAGAAGAACTTGAATATATCAATGTTAATTGGAATGAATGGAACCAGCAAAAAAATGCCTTGGTAGAATGGGTACAACTGAATCACCCAGAATTAGATGGTTTTGTGAATGACATGACCATGAAGGGAGCTATGGATTATTTGAAAGCGATTGAATTGTATGAGAAAAAGGAATTATTGAACTAAGTTACTTTTATTTGAAAACGTGAAATGAACAAAATACATCATACCGCTATCATTTGCTCTAATTTCAAAATTTCCAAGAAATTCTACACCCATGTTTTGGGCTTAGAAATAATTCGTGAGGTGTATCGCCAAGAACGGCAGTCTTATAAATTGGATTTAGCTTTGAACGGAGATTATATTATTGAGTTGTTTTCTTTCCCTAATCCACCAAATAGACCTTCAAGGCCAGAAGCATGTGGTCTACGGCACTTGGCTTTTGAAGTAGATGATTTAGAAAAGATAATTGCCCATTGTAAATCCTACAACGTCATTGCAGAACCTATTAGAATTGATGAGTTCACCAACAAACGATTTACTTTTATTGCAGACCCTGACAACCTTCCTATAGAATTTTACGAAAAGTAAACCTATCCGTTTGTAGACGTTTAATTTGTATATTGTTACAAATACCGAAGTATGAAAATTTTACTATTACTCCTTCTGTCGGCCACTGCTATGGTCCATGCACAGAACACCATATCCTTTGAGCCTGAAATGACAAGTCCTAAAGCCAAATTAAGTCAGATAGAATGGCTGGCAGGTCATTGGAAAGGGGAAGCATTTGGTGGCATTGCTGAAGAAATATGGAGTCCACCTACAGATGGTAGCATGATGTTTTCTTTCCGACTAATTGATAAAGGCGCTGTAAGTTTTTATGAATTCGGACACATTATTGAGGTAGATGATACATTATTATTACAGCTAAAACACTTTGATGGTGATTTGAGCGGTTGGGAACAAAAAGATGAAAGCGTAGATTTTATATTGGTAAAAGTCGAAGAGAATAAATTTTACTTTGACGATTTTACTATTGAACGTATTTCTGATACAGAGATAAACATGTATGTGGAAGTCAGTGAAGAAGAAGGCACATCAAATGAAATAACTTTCAACTATCACAGACAATGAAAAGAGAATGTTTAGAATGCGGTTCAGAAGTTATTGGTAGAATAGATAAGAAATTCTGCAATGATTATTGCCGCAATATATATAATAACAAAGTAAACCCTGCTAGCAAACAGCTTATAAGAAATGTCAATAATAGGCTACGTAAAAATTACCGAGTACTGGATAGTTTTCAATTAAAGGATGGAAAAACCAAAACCACGGGCACACGCTTGATCGATAAAGGCTTTGACTTCAATTATGTTACTAATTTATATACCACCAAAAAAGGTACTACCTATTACTTTCTTTATGATTTAGGATACCTCCCATTGGATAATGACTATTACATGATCGTAAAGCGGGAATAGCAAGCCCCCTAGCCCCCAAAGGGTGAATATTATTGATATAAAAAAGGTTTCCTAATAGGAAACCTTCATGTATTTTAAGCTCCCCTTTGGGGTTGGGGGCTAGCTCTATTTCCAATTATGACCACTTAATTTTAGGGCGGCCACAACAATGTCTTTTCTACTAATTTGCCCTACTAAGATATCATTACGCATTACAGGTAATCTTCTTCTGTTGTGCTGGGCAAAAATACCCGCAGCATCAAAAATGGAGATATCATGCGGAATAGTTTCCACAGTTTTGGTCATAAACTTCTCAACACTTTTATCTAAAATAGGCTGATTGAAATATCTACTTTCAGAAATTTGTTTCATACAATCGGCTTCAGAAATGATACCTACTAGAAAACCGTTGCCGTCTAAAACAGGTCCACCAGAAATGCGATGTTTGGCAAATTTCTCCATAACGTCTAAAATTGAATCATCTGGCGAAAAAGTGATTAACTTAGTGGTCATGTAATCGGCCACAAGAATTGGTGCTTCAAATTCTTTTTTAAATACCTTTCTAACGCCTTGAAAGCTTTTGATTCCCATGATAGTATGTTTAGAGGTTGATTACTAAAGATAATAAATAAAATGAAATTTGCTAATAATTTTCGATGTATGTCAATTAATACTCAAAATTTTAATACATTTTAAAAGAATATCGCAATTATGAAAAAAACACCAACCGTATTAACCCTACTACTTATTATTCTTGCCACTTATTGGAGTTTTAGAGTGCTTTTACCTCAATATACGGAAGGGGAAACCGTTGCTGAGACTCAGTTTTCAACAGACAGAGCCTTAGTACATGTAAAAGAAATGTCTAAAGAACCACATGGTGTTGGTTTTCCTGCACATACCACGGTACGTAATTATATAACAGAGCAACTACGATCGTTAGGGTTAGAAACTACATTACAAGAGGGCTATACGGCCGGGGATTGGGGCAACCTAAGCAAAGCCGAAAATATACTTGCTAGAATTAAAGGCATCGAATCTGGAAAAGCACTTTTGTTATTGAGCCACTATGATAGTAATCCTCATTCATCATTAGGTGCCAGTGATGCTGCAAGTGGAATTGCCACTATCATAGAAGGTATTCGTGCATTTTTAAAAACCAACACACCACCCAAAAACGATATCATAATTTTAATTTCAGATGCCGAAGAATTAGGGCTCAATGGAGCCGACCTTTTTGTTGATAAGCATGAATGGTTAAAAGATGTGGGCCTAGTGCTCAATTTTGAGGCTCGCGGTAGTGGCGGACCAAGCTATATGCTCATGGAAACCAATAGGGGTAACAGCAGGTTAATTTCAGAATTTATAGCCGCTAAACCTGATTACCCCGTAGCAAATTCATTGGCATACAGTATATACAAAATGTTACCTAATGACACTGACCTAACCGTATTTAGGGAAGATGGCGATGTTGAGGGCTTCAATTTTGCGTTTATAGATGATCATTTTGACTATCATACCCAAATTGATAATTATGAAAGACTAGATAGAAATACGCTTGCACACCAAGGTAGTTACTTAATGCCCTTACTAAAGCATTTTAGCAACACTGACCTCACGAATTTGAAAAGTATAGATGACAATGTGTATTTTAACGTTCCCTTTTTTAAGATGGTTTCTTATCCGTTTAGCTGGATCATGCCAATGTTGATACTTGCCATTCTCATTTTTATTTTATTATTGATTTTAGGATTCAAGAAAAAAGTGTTGAATGCCAAAGATGTATTCAAAGGATTTCTCCCTGTACTATTAACCTTGGTTGTCAATGGTATTGTTGGGTATTACAGTTGGCAATTTTTAAAATGGGTGTATCCTGGATATACTGATATTCTTCATGGTTTTACATACAACGGTCATGCCTATATCTTTGCATTCGCCCTATTCTCACTTAGCACTTGCTTCTATGCATATTATAGATTTAGGGTTATCAAGACAGCTAATCTGTTAGTTGCCCCGTTTATTATCTGGATAATTATTTGTGGGTTGGTTGCCTTATATTTAAAAGGAGCCGCCTTTTTTATTGTCCCTTTATATAGTTTTTTGGTCGCATTTTACGTTCATATCAACCAGAAAAATCCGGATCCGTTTTTATTGTTGTTCTTAGGTATACCGGCACTGTTCATATTTGCTCCGTTCGTACAAATGTTTCCTGTTGGCCTAGGGCTTAAAATGATGGTTGCATCTACCCTATTTACTACACTCATCTTCTTTTTGTTACTGCCATTAATATCAAAATACAGAAAAAAGGGTGCTTTGGCATTTTTAAGTTTTCTGTTGTTCGCCGGTTTTATGGTATCGGCCCATATGGATTCTGGGTTTACTAAAGATAGACCTAAACCAACAAGTTTATTGTATGTATTAAATGCAGATGACAATACCGCTATGTGGGCAACCTATGAGCATAAATTATCTGATTGGACCGCACAATACATCATAGATAAGCTTGCCGTACCACCACAAATAAACGAAACCATTAGCAGTAAATATGGAACTGATTTCACCTATACATATGAAGCTCCACTTAAAAACATTCCAAAACCTACTATTGAGGTACAGTTAGACACTGTAATCAACAATGCACGTTCTATACGATTATGCATCACGCCCAATAGACCAATAAATCGTTTGGAAGTTTTCACTAATCCAATTGACATCCTAAAGGCAGATGTGAACGGTATTCAATTGTCTGACCATTTTCTACAAAACAGAAATAGTGGTAGATTGATTACCAACTACATCAGTGATAAAAATTTTACCGATATTAATTTAGAATTTCCGGCAGACTCCCCTTTAGAACTGACATTTTATGAAGCCTCTAATGATTTATTAAACAATGAATTATTCTCTATACCTGAACGTAGAGAAGATCAAATACCAATGCCTTTTGTGTTGAACGATGCAATAGTAACCGTACAAAAAATAAAATTTGGTCAATAAAATAGGAATAATAGGTTGTGGTTGGCTTGGGTTGCCCCTAGCCGAAAGTTTAGTGAACGGCGGATTTGAAATAAGGGGAACTACCACTTCTAAGAACAAAATGGCCGTTTTAGAGGAAAAAGGGATCCAACCATTTCAAATTTCTATTTCCGAGAAGGAAATCAATGGAGATATCCATGCCTTTCTTTCATCCATAGAAGTCCTAATTATAAATATTCCGCCTAAACTACGTGGCAAAGGTCCCAAGGAAAGCTATATTGATAAAATAAAACTATTGTACCTGGCCATTAAAAAGTCTGACGTAAAAAATATCATATTCGCCAGCAGCACCGCTGTGTATGGTGATGCAAAAGGTATCGTAACCGAAGAAACCAAGCCCCTACCTACTACAGCATCTGGCATTCAACTACTGCAGTGTGAAAACCTACTGAAAAACGACAAAGAACTGAATACCGTTATTATTAGATTTGGTGGATTAATAGGTCCTGATAGGCACCCGGTAACGATGCTATCCGGCAGGCAAAATTTGAGTAACGGAGATGCCCCTATCAATTTAATTCACTTGGATGATTGTATCGGTATTATTAAAACGATTATTGAACATAAGCATTTTAACGACGTATTGAATGCCGTTTATCCAGAGCATCCTACTAAAAAAGAATACTATACCCAAGCAGCCATAAAGAGAGGCTTGGAACCACCCACATACCATTCCACCGGCAAAAACCTTAAATTAATTCAATTTTGTAGGATTTTTCTTATTAACAATTATCATTTTCATACCCCGCTAAATTGATCATTTACAACACTAGAATATCCTTTCACAACAAAACCTGAAAATCAGCGTTAATATAATGTTGACTTTCAACTACTTATCGACGTAATACATACCTTTGTTTAACAATATAAAACCATAATGTTATGAAGAAAGATAAATTACGGGAGAGGGTTTTAGTTGAATTAGAGAAGCTCATCTCCCTAAGTTGTAAGAACCCAACAGGTTCTAAAAAATATGAAGATTTGCATGTGGCACTTTTAAAAAAGCATTACAGTGCTACCAATGTAACCATAGACTATCACCGTCATAGAATTCAAATGGAGGTTATAGAAGATGTTAGTCTATATGACCCTAAAACGGTAAATACATATTTACCTACATTCTACACGAATCTATTATTCAACAATTTATGTAATTTTTTGATTTCATGTGTAGAAAAGGACAATAAAAGTATTGGTTTTTACACCCAACTTTTAAACTCTTTCAAAGGTTCAAAAAACCAATTAGAGTTAGCTTAAGAAACCCTATTTGTTGTAAAAAAAAGACGCCATAACAGGCGTCTTTTTTTGTTTGGAACATTTAAACCTTTCCTTAACAAGATCATACAGAATAATTTAATAGTTTAGCGCACTTTAAAAGAATCAGATAAATGAAAAAATCAGTTTTAATATTAGTAGCGGCCATTTTACTATCGGGCAGCTATGGATATGCACAGACCAAATCAGAATTACTTAAACATTACGAAGCATTTTATGATCAAATGAGGTTGCAAGGTGATGTAGATGGTGTAATTAATGCACTAACTCACCTAAACGTGCTATCACCATCAAAAGAAAGAAATGATACCCTAGCCTATATTTATGCCAATGACAACCAACATTTACAGGCATTGAATATTATAGGGATTGAAAAACTGGATTCAGATTCCAACTTGGCCATACAGGTAAAAGCGGTTTCTTTAAAAGCTTTGAACCAACCAAAAAGGGCGTTAGAGCAATTTGAAGCATTATATGCCAGAGAGCCAAATGCCTACCTTGCTTATGAACTAGCAGACCTTAAGGTACAAACAGGAGATAATGTAGGCGCAATGAAACATGTTGAATATGGTATTGCAAATGCCAAAGACGATATGAAATATGCATTTTATGAGCGTCAGCAACCATACGAAGTACCTTTAAAAGCCGCCTTTATTCATGTAAAGGCACTTATACAGTACAATATGGACAAAACTAATATTGACCAAGCTATAGCTACTTTGGACGAAGCTTTGGCCATTGACCCCAATTTTAATTTGGCCAGCTTAAGCAAGCAAGCATTGACTTCGCGAAAAGAAGCACCTACTGAGAAAAAATAATGTCACTTAAGTTTAAAAAAAAGGCGAATCACTTGATTCGCCTTTTTTTATTAATTTGTTTTTAGCTTTTCTAAAAGAGTATTGTCCGTTTCTTTTTTCAGCTCTACCAACTCATCTATCAAATCATTAGGTACCGCAATAGACAGCACATAATGTGCTACCTTCCATTGTCCATCTATCTTTTTCAATACTCCCGATCCACGGCAAATTTTCATTTGTGTATCTAAAAGCTCATCGAACCATGCAAAATCGGCTTCATTATTTATATAAATATTACGCTCAACCGCAGTAAAATTCCATGCTTTTCCTTTATCAAAATAAGGTTTAGAAAAACTCATAAACGCATCTCTTTGCCAATTCTCGGTAGCATCGGTACCTATAAATACAGCATCATTCGTCATTAAATCAAAATAGGCGTCAAAGTCTGCAGAACCGGCCGCTGCATGCCAGCTGTTCAAAGTTTCGGTTATTTCTGCTTTCTCATTATTCTGTGAAAACACAAATGAGCAGAACAGAAATATAAATAGGCTAATTTTCTTCATTCTTAAGTAGTTCTTCTGGCAACGTATTGTTGACCACAACGTTAAATTGATTTCTAAGATCATTATAGGCCTTTATCATCTGAATCATAGATTCCGTAGGATTTTGTCTATACTCCAAATCGCCCTTGGTTTTTAAAACAAAGGTCTTGAACAGTTTCTGCCTACCCTTAATTTGTTGGATATTGAATTTTTCAGGGTATTCGCTTTCTTCTAGTTTTTTTTGATTTTCTATAATCTCATCGATCACAAGTTCAAAATCTTCTATGTAATCAGAAGAATACATTTTATCAAAACTTTTATCCAAGGCGTTATATTCCAACCAATCTTTTAAAATAGCATGGGCTTTGGTATCTAAGCCAATTTTTACGGGCAGGCTGTCTTTTGTAGACTGCCAAAGAGATTCATGTACAACCGTGGTTTCCTTTGCTTCCTCTTTGCAAGAGGCAACTAGGACTATGAGTGATAAAAAAAAGATAATTTTGGACATAAGCGAATGTACAAATTTTAAGAAAAGGTATCTTTATCTCAAATTCATTTAACGAAAAATTTAATGCCGAAATATATTTTGATTATTGGGGCCTGTGGTCAAATTGGAACAGAACTAACCTTAACCCTTAGGGAGAAATATGGTAGTGAGTATGTAATTGCCAGTGATATTAGGGAAGGTAATGAAGATTTAATGGGATCTGGACCATTTGAAATATTAGATGCCACTAATTATGACGCGCTTGAAGAGGTCATTGCCTATTACGAAATTTCTGAAGTGTATTTAATGGCCGCTATGCTTAGTGCAACGGCAGAGAAATTTCCGATGCGTGCATGGAATTTGAACATGAATACCCTTTTCAATGTATTGAATTTGGCAAAGGAGAAAAAAATAGATAAAATCTTTTGGCCGTCTAGTATCGCCGTTTTTGGTCCGAATACACCAAAAGACGATACTCCGCAAAATACCATAATGGAGCCAAGCACGGTTTATGGTATTAGTAAGCAAAGCGGTGAACGATGGTGCGAGTATTATTTCAAAAAATTTGACGTAGATGTAAGAAGCATTAGATACCCAGGTCTTATTAGCTGGAAAACCATGCCAGGTGGCGGAACAACTGATTATGCCGTGGAAATATACCATAAAGCACTTTCAGAAGGCGCATACACCTGTTTCTTGGAAGAAGACACTAAATTACCTATGATGTTCATGGACGATGCCATACGTGCCACATTACAGATCATGGAAGCCCCATCTGAGAACATCAAGGAGCGTTCTGCCTATAATTTGGCAGCAATGAGCTTTACGCCCAAAGAAATGGCCGAAAATATAAAAGCTGTGATCCCTGAATTTGAAATGGCCTATGAACCGGATTTTAGGCAAGAAATTGCCAACTCTTGGCCAAGTAGTATTGATGATAGCAGTGCCCAAAAAGATTGGAATTGGAAGGCAGAATTTGACCTTGAAAAAACTTCTGAAACAATGTTAGAAAATTTGAAGAACAGGGTTTAGCCTGTTCTTCAAATGAATATTTAGTTAATAAACTTCAATCGCTTTTCAATTGCCATGATCATGGCATTGGCGATATCTTTACCTGTAGCATTTTCAATACCCTCTAAACCTGGTGATGAGTTAACTTCCAATAGTAACGGTCCTTTGTTAGATCGTATGATATCTACGCCCGCAACGGCAAGGTTCAATACTTTAGCGGCTTTTAAAGCCAACTTCTTTTCATCAGCCGTAATCTTAACGATTGATGCCGTACCACCTTGGTGAATATTTGCCCTGAACTCCCCCTTTTGGGCTTGGCGCTGCATACTGGCCACTACTCTGCCGTTCACCACAAAACAACGGATATCTTGTCCATTTGCCTCTTTAATAAACTCTTGTACCAATATGTTCGTGTTAACACTCTTAAAGGCATTGATTACACTTTCAGCGGCCTTATTGGTTTCGGCAAGAACAACACCCTTACCTTGCGTACTTTCCAAAAGTTTAATGATCAATGGTGCACCGTTGACCATTTTGATTAAGTCTTTGGTATCCATAGGTGATTTTGCAAAACCGGTGATAGGAATATGGATATCATAGTTTGAGAACAACTGTGATGCGAACAATTTATCTCTAGATTGTGTAATAGCCTCTGCCGAATTCTGACAGTATACACCAAGATTGTTAAACTGACGGATCAATGCGCAACCGTAAAATGTTACGGATGGCTTTATTCTTGGTATTACCGCATCATAGTCTTTAAGTATGATACCACCACGATATCTTATTTCGGGAGAATGGGCATCAAGCTTCATATAGGCTTGCTCAACATTTAAGAAATGTATTTCATGACCCCTTGCCTCTGCGGCTTCCATGATTCTCTTATTACTGTACAAATTTGGATTACTGGCCAAAAGTGCAATCTTTAGTCCTGATTTTTCTTTAAAATAAGGAGCGTAAAACTTATTGACCTCTTGATCTTCAAACAATCCTAATTGATAGTTTACCGCAGGGTTTACAATAAAGCGCTCATTTAAAGCCTCTCTACCTAAAAGCATACGGAACTCCATAGTATCTCTATTGGCCAAGGTCAGTTCAATATCAAATGTAGCATCACCTAAGGTAACCGGTGTTTTTATCACCAGACGTTCTTCTGATATACCCGATGAACTTTTAACCATACGACGGGCAATCAACCTTGCTTGGCATTCAATGGCAATACTACGGTTTTCTTGAAGCGGACTAACCTCAAATTTTACCCATTCCTGACCTCCTTTTGATACTATTTTTAAATTAGTAGCTTGTATGGAAGATGTTTTTGCCCCAGAGTCTACCCTGGCTTTAATTGCCGGTATACCCAGGTCATTGAACACACACCACTCTTCACTACCTATTATTTTTAAATTATCCAATTCTGTTTGTTTTTGACTCCTTTTTAAAATAGGAGCTTTCTTATTTCTTTTTTAACTCAAATAAATCTGTTCTTCTATCGCGAAGATTACGTACTGCACCAAACTGATTTAGTTCACGTAATAAACTAATATCAACATCGGCAATTAAGATCATTTCTGTATTCGGTGTTGCTTCTGCCTTAATTCCGTTTGTTGGAAAAGAGAAATCGCACGGTGTAAAAACCATAGACTGGGCAAACTGAATATCCATATTCTGAACATTTGGCAAGTTACCTACACTACCTGCAATAGCAACATAACATTCATTTTCAATTGCTCTAGCCTGCGCACAATTACGCACTCTAGAATAACCATTTTGGGTATCTGTCAAGAAAGGAACGAATAAAATATCCATACCTTCATCGGCAAGCAGTCTACTAAGTTCAGGAAACTCAGAATCATAGCACACCAACACCCCAATTTTACCACAATCAGTATCAAAAGCCTTTAATTGATTACCGCCTTGCATTCCCCAAACCTTGGCTTCATCTGGTGTTACGTGAAGTTTTTCATAACGCTCCATACTACCATCCCTTCTACATAAATACCCCACATTGTATAGGCGACCATCGATCATTTCCGGCATACTACCTGTAATGATATTAATGTTGTACGATATGGAAAACTCAGAGAATTTTTGGGCAATTGCCTGTGTATGCTTTGCCAATTCACGAATAGCATCTGGCGTAGACATATGATTGTTAACCGCCATTAAGGGTGCATTAAAGAACTCTGGAAACAATGCAAAATCTGAACGATAACCAGAAACCGCATCAATAAAATATTCCGCTTGCTCCAAAAGCTCATCCAAATCTTTATAAGGTCTCATTTGCCATTGAATCAACCCTAATCTAATTACGGTTTTTTTAGTAGCAGCTTTTTTAGACGGTTTTTGGTAATAGATATTATCCCACTCCATCAAAATTGCAAAATCTTGTGAAGCCTTATCGCCATCTAAATACCCTTTCATTACCTTGGCAGGATGAAAATCATTACTGATCTGAAAATTTAGTACAGGATCTTGAATCTCTTTTCTACGGACCTTATCAATGTATTCTTTTGGTGATAGTTTTGATGCATAGGCATGGTAATTTGGCATTCTACCACCAAAAACGATACTTTTTAAGTTTAACTTTTCACAAAGCTCTTTTCTATAATCATATAAACGACGCCCCAAACGAAGACCCCTAAAGCTTGGCTTTATAAACACCTCTATACCATAAAGCACATCACCCTCATTATCATGGGTGTCAAAAGAGTATTTGCCCGTAATCTGCTCATATGTATGGTTGTCATCAAAAGCATCATAATCTACGACAATAGAAAGGGCTACCCCTGCAAGTTGACCATTGATCTTAATAACGACCTGACCCTCAGGAAATTTTTCGATCAACGATTTTATATGTTTCTCTTTCCAATATGAACCCGGCATATTGGTGTAGGCAGAAATCATAGCAGTTTTAAGTTCTTGATAATCATCAAGGTCCAAAAACTTTAATTCAATATTTTCAATTTCATCAATTTTCATATACCTGTTGAAAGCACAACGATAATTAGTTTTATAGTTTTATTGGTAATCCATTTTGGGACAGTCCCAAAGGGCAATCGGAAATTGTAATCGTAACATCTCGCTTTGCGAGAAGAACTTGGTTTTACGGTCTACAGAAAATAGACCGGATGTATTATTCTATAAAGTGCAGGAGCAACTTGGGCGATAGAAAAACTAGTCTTCATCATCACCATCAACCATATCCTCAGGATTTGGTTCTACAACTGCAGTTGGATCATCATCATCAAAATCTTCATAATCATCCTCGTCATAATTTTCCATTGTATACTCAAGCTTAGCACTGATTTTTACTAAATACTTAGTGTCTTCGGTCAATACCTCAACAGCTTCTATACGTTCTCCTTGAGCATTTCTAAAGGAGATAATATTACGGTCATCATACCCATCTGGGTATCTTTCTACCAACAGTTTCAACACTTCTGGTGTCAATTTTTTAAAGTCGACTATGACTCTTTTTAAATGTGCGTTCTTGTCCATAATTACATGTCTAATAGGTAAGCAAAAATTAAGGGCGCAACAATTGTCGCATCACTTTCAATTATATATTTGGGTGTATTGATATCCAATTTTCCCCAGGTAATTTTTTCATTTGGTACAGCACCCGAGTAGGAACCATAACTTGTGGTACTGTCGCTAATTTGGCAGAAATAGCTCCAGAACGGAGTATCTGTACGTTCCATATCTTGATACAGCATTGGCACAACACAAATAGGAAAATCTCCGGCGATACCTCCACCAATTTGGAAGAACCCAATTCCGTTTTCAGAATTTGCCGTATACCAGTCTGCCAAAAAGGTCATGTATTCAATACCAGATTTCATGGTACTAGCCTTTAGTTCACCTTTCATTACATATGATGCAAAAATGTTACCCATAGTACTATCTTCCCAACCTGGGCAAATAATAGGCAGGTTCTTTTCTGCTGCAGCGTACATCCAAGAATCTTTAAGGTCTATTTCATAATATTCCTCTAACACTCCGGAAAGTAACATTTTATACATGAATTCATGTGGCAAATAACGTTCGCCCTTATCATCTGCATCTTTCCAAATTTTAAAAATATGCTCTTGCAATCTTCTAAAAGCTTCCTCTTCTGGAATACAGGTATCGGTAACCCTATTCAAGCCTTTTTCCAACAGGTCCCACTCGTCTTGCGGAGTCAAATCTCTATAATTAGGTACACGCTTGTAATGAGAATGCGCCACCAAATTCATAATATCCTCTTCTAAATTGGCACCGGTACAGGAAATGATCTGTACCTTATCTTGGCGTATAACCTCTGCAAAGATCTTACCTAATTCAGCAGTAGACATAGCGCCAGCCAAAGAAACCAACATTTTGGCACCGTTGTCCAGCTGTTCTTCATACCCTTTGGCAGCATCTACCAAAGCAGCCGCATTAAAGTGTAAATAATATTTTTCTATGAAATTGGTGATTGCACCTTTAGTCTTCGTCATCTTCGAATCTTGAATTTGTATTTGCTTTATAATCAATATCAAAAGTATTGTCATACTCTTGATCTATGTCTTGCCCTGCAAATTTATAGCTGAGCATTTTGTAATATAATTTAGCCGCCAAAAAGTCTGACGATTTATCATTTTTGTTAGGGCAAAGTTCAACAATGTCAAAACCTACCACGTTCTTATCTTCAAAAACCTGCTTTAAAAACTCCAAGGTCTCATACCAAAGTAACCCTCCTGGCTCTGGTGTACCGGTAGAAGGCATAATGGACGGATCAAAAGCATCAAGGTCCAATGTTATAAAGACATTTTCGGTCATTGCTTCTATTACCTTATCTGACCAATATTCATCAGCAACCATATCATGGGCAAAAAAAGTTTTTTCCTCATCCATTACGGTCTTTTCAATCACATCCATAGAACGAATACCTACCTGAACCAAATTGGTAGTCTGGCTAGCTTCGTATACGGCACAGGCATGGTTATACTTTGTACCTTCATAAGATTCCCTAAGATCCGCATGAGCATCTATCTGCAATACCGTTAAATTATCAAAACACTCGTTAAAGGCTCTAATAGAACCAATAGATATTGAATGTTCACCGCCAAAAAGGGTTACAAACTTGTTACGTTTAATAAAATCTTTGGTAATGTTATGTACCTCATTTACCATTGCCTCTGGAGAACTATTCTCTGTAATTGGCTCGGTTAAATGAATACCCTGCTTGTAAACTTCAGAATCGGTTTCAATATCATACAATTCCATGTTTTCCGAAGCTTCCAAAAAAGCTTCAGGACCTTTGTCCGCTCCTTTACCCCAAGTACTTGTTCCGTCATAAGGAACAGGTATCAAGATAATTTTGGATTTTTCTAGTTGTGCGAATTCATCGGAAATACCGGCATAATTCTTAGATGTACTCATGATATATTAGCTATTGTTAAGTGGTTTTTTAGTAATATTTTCAATTTTATATACGTATTTCTATTTCTATCGGTCTTTATTACCGGATTATTTTTATTCATTTTCTGGCTCAACCTCATAACCCAGAATATTAAGTAGGTCTTCTGCTTTTTGCTGGGACCTAAAGAGTTTATAAGTGAAGTTACCGTTTTCATCCTTATCAATCAATATATGCTTTGGCTGTGGAATTAAACAGTGCTGTAAACCACCATAACCGCCAATGGTCTCTTGATAGGCTCCAGTATTGAAAAAACCTATATACAACGGCTTTTCCCTTTTATACTTAGGCAAATAAATAGCGTTCATATTCTGCTCACTATTATAATAATCATCGCTATCACATGTTAGTCCGCCCAACAATACACGCTCATACTCATCATTCCACCTATTGATCGGTAACATGATAAATCTTTTATTGATAGCCCAAGTATCTGGCAACGTGGTTATAAAAGAAGAATCTATCATATTCCACTTTTCGCGATCATTTTGTTGTTTTTGATATAAGATCTCATAAATGGCACCACCACTTTCACCCACAGTAAAGCTACCGAATTCGGTAAAAATATGAGGAACGGGCACATCTGCCTCTGAGCAAGTGATATTAATCTGATTTAAAATTTCATTGATCATGTATTGGTAATCGTACTCAAAAGCCAAGGTGTTCTTTATAGGGAAACCGCCACCAATATTTAAACTGTCCAATGATGGGCAAATTTTCTTTAGACGAACATAAACCTTAAGACATTTTACAAGCTCGTTCCAGTAATAAGCATTGTCACGAATACCGGTATTAATGAAGAAGTGAAGCATTTTAAGCTCTACCTTATCATTATCCTTGATCTGGTTCTCATAGAAAGGAACAATATTCTTATAGCCAATACCCAAACGAGAAGTATAAAATTCGAATTTAGGCTCTTCTTCAGATGCTATACGAATACCTACTTTAAAGGTGTCATTGATAGCATCTGAAAGTAAATCTATTTCTTCATAATTGTCTATAATGGGAATACAGTTCTGGTGTCCATTATTTATTAAGCGAGCAATATTATCAATGTATTTTTCACGCTTAAATCCGTTACAGATAACAAAAGTGTCATTGCTTAATTTACCATCTGCTTTAAGTTTTTCAATGATATTGATATCAAAGGCAGAAGAGGTTTCCATATGAATATTGTTCTTTAAAGCTTCATGCATTATATGCTGAAAATGCGAGCTTTTAGTACAGTAACAATAGTGATATTTACCCTTGTAATTATTTTTTTCTATAGCATTAGCAAACCAGTTTTTTGCCCTAAGAATATTCTCTGAAATTTTAGGCAAGTAAGTAAATTTCAACGGGCTGCCATATTGCTTTACCAGTTCATTTAGAGGTATGCCGTGAAATTGTAGATGTTCACCATCTAGATTGAACTCTTCTTGGGGGAAATAGTAAGTTTGATCAATTAGATCAATGTATTTGGTATTCATGAAATTGAATTATAATGAAATTTGATATTTGTTAAATATAGTAACTAGCCCAAAGACTTAAAGTTAAGAAAACGTAACCATGTTGAATAGTGTATCACACCAAAATTTGCCTCTGCGTAGTAGGAATAAAGAAGTAATCATGCTGACTTTGCATGATAGTAGAAAATGAATTGGAAGTTTGCTTTACTAATCGGCAACCTATCTTATAAGCCATTTGTGGGAAATACTTCCAATTTCCCTCAAACCCGAACATAGAATAACGATACATAATGTTCAGCTAAAAGCTTGAAATCTCCAACACACAAAGTTGTATATTAGGACATGACAAATGAAATCAAAAAAAATGAAAAAACAAGCGTTTTCATTTTTTTTACGACAATTAACATTTTTTTCAATTTTCATACTAAAAATAATTGCCAACTTTACGATAACTACTTAATTTTCAAATTTTTACAAACACACAACACCAATGGAAAAAATTAATTTAAAACTGATTTCTGCAAGTATTTTACTGCTTTTGACTTCAAGTTTGGTTGTAAACGGTCAAATTCCGACCGGAATTTACACTGACACCGTACAAAACAACGGATCAAAAACAGTGCATCAAGTAAAAATAAACGGTGACTATTTCATCTATAACGAGTATGAAGTTGACCCTGCAAAATTCATTAAGACTGTAGGAGGATTTTTTAAAATAGAGAACAACTCATCTCAAAATACCTTAGTAGTCCAATTGGAGTTTAACTCCGATTACGAAGAAGACGCCTTGAAACAACTTACCATACCTTTTAAAATGGATGGTGAAAATCTGCAACTGCATTGGAACCAAAAGTTAGCATTAGAGCCCACTACCCCAGCTGCCCAAGATTTAGATGGCGCTTGGCTCTTTGCCACTAGAGGACCAGATAATGGTCAAGAAAGACGTGGCGAAGAAAATTCTAGAAAAACATTGAAGTTATTAATGGACAATACATTTCAATGGGTAGCGTATGACACTGAATCTTTTAGGTTTTCTGGTACAGGTAGTGGTAGCTACACATCATTAGATGGTATATACACAGAACATATTGAATTCTTCTCAAAAGATGATACCAGAGTTGGGGCACAATTGAATTTTAATTATAACATAAAAGGAAAAGATTGGCACCACAAAGGTAAAAACAGTAAAGGTGAACCTATGTATGAAATATGGAGCAAAAGATAACCAACCAGGATTTTACCCTAACATAGCACATTAATTTATTGATAATTAGTACGTTCAGTACTTAAAACTTAAAAAAAACACTACCGTTTATCGAAAATAACATTAGATGACCATTACCCTTTCTTAGTTTTTATAGTTTAGCAGAAAATTCCTACTCATGTCTAACTACATTAACCTTTTCGGATTTTTTGCTATTTGTTTGGTAATTGCCTTTTTATGGGTATTCTTTTTTACCGAAAACAAAAATTGAATCCGAAAGGTTTAATGGTTATGACCAATATTTATGGCATAAAAAAGCCGATTTCAACAATCGGCTTTTTCAAACTAACTCAAACTAAGAACGTATCCCTTTATTAGGGCGCTGCAAAATTAGGGATCATTGTTTTCTACAAGGTCATTTGTACGTAAACATACTGTTATGAAATTGATACAACAATCAAAAAAGCCTTACATTTAATTTTCACGTTTAATATTTCTTATATCTTTTTGTGTCCAAAAAAATATATTCTAATATTTTGATTATTAATTTAATATAAATATTAATAAGATGAGGAAACTATTAACGATACTACTATTTTTCGTCCTCCAGGTTTCCCTTGCGCAGAATTCCGTGAACACTAAAAATTATCATCAAAGCTTTAAGGAGTTAATTTTTAAGAATCCGGATTCAGCTTTGTATTACATTAAAAAATTAAAGCTTGAAAAAGATGTAACAAATTCATTCTTTTCATCTTATTATTATCATCAGAATCTAGGTCAATATTACTTCTTCACAGCTAAATTAGATTCATCTGAATGGCATTATAAGAAAGCTTATGATATCAGTATACTGAAAGGAATCGACTCTTTAATTATTGACAGTAATATTTGGTTAGCAAACCATGAATACTTTAAAGGTGAATCAAAAAATTCTATTTTGAGATATGAGAACATACTTGAACATTCAAAAAAAGCCAATTATTTAGAAGGCATAGCCTCCGCCTACTCTAGGTTCGCAGGTGTTGAACCTGACTTGAGCAAAAAAATGAATCTTTATTTAAAAATAGATTCTCTTTACACAAATAACAACACCCAGTCATCTTTGTTAGCTCGTGTTAAAGGATATATTGCAGAAATTTATTTAGACGCAAAAGGAAACAATGATTTAGCCAAGAACTATATAGAACAATGTATTACCATATCAAAAGAAGTTGATTATCCACCAGGTGAGTATGAAGCCAATAGACTTTTAATAAAACTTGCCGTACAAGAAAATAATTTTAATGAAGCCATTCAATTATATAAACACCTATTAAATCAGAGTAACAAAATTGGAGACCCCACGGCAATTTCTGTTTCTACAATAGGTCTTGCCAAAATGTATTTCAAAAAAAAGGAGTTTGACAAAACAGAAAAATACCTTACCAACGTAGGATATTTAATAGAGAAACCAGAAGCTTCCACTTTTGCAGGAATAGTTCACTTGCATTGGGTAGAACTTTTTATTGCACTCAATGAACCTAAGAAAGCTTTGTTCCATTTAGAAAAAGCCCGAATGTATCCCGATGTTACTGATCTTTTAGGTTTTAAAACGGAACTAAATAGGGTAGAAATTAATTATTATGATTTAGTGAGTGATTATGCTAACGCATACCAGACTAAACTAGCTTACGACGAACAAGTCAAGTATCTCAATCAGCAAGAAAACGCCAACGGTTTTATATTAAATCAACAATTACGCTTTAAGGAGCAACAACTACAAGAAGTAGCCCTTTTAAAAGCACAGTACGAACTGACCGATACGTTACAAAAAGCACAGCGTAATTTTCTATTCGGAATCATAGCCTTTACTTCTTTAATTGCCCTGTTAATATTTATTCTATATCGTAACAGAATAAAAGTGAATCACAAATTAAAAGAAGTTGACGCCTTAAAAACCGAATTCTTTACGAATATATCTCATGAATTTAGAACTCCTTTAACTTTAATCTCGGCACCAATTCAAGAAGCACTGACCAATGCAAAACTCAGCAATGATCAAAGAAAGCATTTAGAGATTGCTCAAAAAAGTACAGTAAGACTATCTTCTTTAGTAGATCAACTACTAGAATTATCTAAAATTGATAGCGGCAATAGAAAATTACGTGTACAACAAGGGTATGCCACCCAACTGATTGCAGCTTGGAGCGAGTCTTTTTCATTTCTTGCCTTGCAGAAGAATATAGATTTTAATCTTCAAATTTCAGATACCGATAAACTCTGTTGGTTTGATCAAAATGCTGTAGAGAACATCGTCATAAATTTATTGGGTAATGCCATAAAATATACGCCTGAACAAGGTAGCATTCTTCTTAGTTCGAAAATCGTTCAAAATAACTTGAAGATAACAATAAAGAACACCGGTAATGGCATTTCTACTATACAGATGAAAACCATTTTCAATAGGTTTTATCAGACAAGTGATCATAACGAAGGTGTAGGTATTGGTTTATCACTAGTAAAAGAACTTACTGAACTACATGGTGGTAAAATAAACGTGAGCAGCGACAAACTAAACTATACGCTTTTCGATGTATCTCTATGTATAGACAAGAAAAAGCTTAAAAATATAGAGGTCATTAAAAGTATTGAGCCTAGACATTCAAAAATTACCACGACTACTGCATCTACAACTAGTCAAGAAGAAATTTCACCTAAGAACGATTTACCCATTTTACTTATAGTGGAGGACAATAAAGATGTAAGAACTTTGCTTCAGAACACCTTTAAAAACATGTACTCTATAATACAGGCATCTGATGGTGAAGAAGGTATTCAAATAGCACTTAATAAAATACCCGATATCATTATTTCAGACTTGATGATGCCTAAAAAAGATGGTCTAGAGCTTACAAAAACCTTAAAGAATGATGAACGTACCAGTCATATTCCCATCATACTTTTAACGGCAAAAGCTGGTGACGATCATGAATTAACGGGTATAGAATTTGGTTCGGATGATTATATTACAAAACCATTTAATCAAAAAATACTAGAGCGTAAAACCGCTTCTTTGGTAGCGCTTAGAAAAAAATTACAATCAAGGTACAGTCAAGAAATAATTCTTAGACCAAAAGAAATTGCGATATCGTCTGTAGATGAAAAATTCTTGAACAAACTTCAAAAAATTCTTGATAACAACCTCATAGACCCCGCCTTTAACGCAGCTGATTTTAGTACTGCTATTCACATGAGCAGAATGCAACTCCACAGAAAATTAAAAGCACTTACAGGTCTCGCCACTACAGAATTTATACGTTCTCAACGTTTAAAACTAGCTACACAAATGCTAAAAAAACCTGGTATAAATGTATCAGAAGTCGGTTATAGCGTTGGTTTTAATAATCACGCATATTTCAGCAAATGCTTTAAAGAAGTATATCATTGCACTCCCTCAGAATATATTTCTTCACACAACACCAAAATACAATAACATACTACACACCAATTGGTTACATATTAAATAGTAATTGTTACATACAATGTAGCACCATTAAAACACCTGCATTAATTTCATATTCAATAAAACTCGTGTATTTCAAAATGCAAAGTCAAACTGACTATGAAGAAAGACGATAATAGTCTTAGATGCTCAATTTACAGTTTACCTGAAAAGCAGATTTACTTGAATATTAACCATTTAAAAGAAGGGTTTTACGTATTAAAGATTATTCATAACAATAAGATGATCAAAAAAATATCGTTCCAAAAAAAAGATTGATGTTAACCTTTTTTAAATCGTGTCATTAAAAGACAAACGACAAAAAAAGAACATCATGAGAACATGTAAACTAATAGCGATTTTGTTTGTATTCAGCATAACTACCAATGCTAACGCACAATTTTTTAAAAAACTTAAAGAACGCGCACAGGAAGCTGCAGCACAAACTATAGAGAGAAAAGTAGCTGAAAAAACAGAGCGTGAAACAGAAAAATCTTTCGACACCGTTTTTAATAATAAAGGTAGAATATTTAAAAGTAAAAAAACTGAAAAACTTGAGATTTATACATTTAGTCACGAGTATGTAATGGAAATTGAGAGTGATGGAAGCACGACCGACATCACCTACTATTTAACCAATGAAGATGAATATATAGGCAGCTCTTTTAATATGAAAGATGCTTCTGAATTCGTAACCGTAATGGATTTACCCAATGAGGCTATACACACTTTCATGAATATGGGCGGACAGCGAACAACAAATTCCGTGAAAATAGATCTAGAAGATGCGCCAGAACTGAATATGGACAGTAATGATTATTCGGTATCTAACACAGGCCAAACCAAAGATATTTTAGGATATGAGTGTGATGAATATCAAGTTACCGGTCCACAAATATCTGGTACTGTTTGGATAACACAAGATGCAGATATTTCATTTCATACCGCATACTCAAGTTTACGAACAAAGAAATTTAAAAACATAAAAAAAGGAATTGACCCATCATGGTTAAGTATAATAGACGGTTTGGTACTTGAAATGGATATGATCGATTATTCGCAGAAAAATGCGAAGCCAGTTCATATGATCTGCACACAACTTATAGAGAAAGACTTTAGCATTAACACTTTAGATTATGAAAAACCATTTTAAAACATTCAGCATGAGACACACATTAGCTCTTTTTTTTATTACACTTTTAATTGCCTGTAATGACACCCCTAAAAAACAAGATACAAGCGAACCAAATACCAAACAGGTTTTATCGGAAAAAGAAGAAAGTAGTTCAAATACCTCAGGCGATTACAGTTCTCTATATAATAATGACAATTGTGATATGAGTATCGCTGAATTGGCAGAAGTGCTCAAAGTACCGGAATCAAACCTTAATATACTGGACAAAATCGGTGAAAACAAGTGTTCTTTTGATTTGAAAGGGTTTGGCACAAATACTTTAGATGGTGACTCAAGAATAACATGGAGGTCTACACCTAGTTCAAAAAAACAGAACAAAAAAGAAATTGCCAGTTATTTGGAACGTAAAGAAGCTGGGTTAAAGATTATGGGAATGGATATAGAGATGGCAGAAACGGGCGATTCTTATATAGCACAACAACCCGCTCATGGAAGAATAATCATTTACAATGAAAATTATGATCAGGCATTATTAATGCACTATGGAATTAAAAGTGCAAATACAGACCGCACCAAAGAGCAACATGAAGAGCTACGCCTTAAAATGACCGATTTGGCGAACTATTTATTGCAAAAACATAGAAAATAATACAGTTATGAGAACTATACTAATTTTAATTCTACTTGCATTTAGTAACTTAAGTAATGCCCAATTAACAGACTTCTTCGGCAAAACTATTGTACATGAAATAAAACTTAACAAGTTAGATGACGGTACTTACGCTGGTGCCATGGAATGGACTACAGGTGGTGCAGATTCTTTACAAAGATTTATCATTAACGGTTTAGATGTTAAAACACCTGTTATGGTAAGGATAATCTCAAAAGCTCCAGACCATAATATTGACTTAAGTTTTCATAAAGAGAGTTGGGAAAAAGTTGAATCGAAAGTTTCTACCAATGGGGAGAAATTTGTCGATAAAGTTTTTAGAACTATGAACACTGCTGGTATTGGAGTAAGTTCTGAGGTTGCAGAAATACCATATTTAATTACTGTAAAGACTGGCTTACAATTTCCGTCAACACAATCCTTAATACGTTTTACCGATGATATTGAAGAGTACAATCAATATGTACAAACACTAGGGGTATCTGGTAACATAATTTCCCTTGAGTCTCAAAAAGATTCAGAAGCTCCCGAAATCTCATTAATAAACAAAGTAGATAAAGAAAACAATTTAATGTACATCAGTATTGGGCTTTTAATAGCTATTATCATTTTATTCGTTTTGTTCATTTTTAAAAAACAAAAAACAAAAAAACTGTCCATTATAACTATTGGCATATGCTCTTTTGCAAACACCTATGCTCAATCTAGTCAACCAAGACCAATTCCTATATCTGATAAAGAGCCAGCGGTATTTATAGAGTATAGGTCAGAGAATGTAAGCAATCAAGTGCCTATTAATTATACAAGTCCAAATCACCGTCCTGCAGAAGACCGCACAGTACATTTAGAAGGGGATGATGGAACAACTCACGTAGTTAGACTAGAACCTAATCAAGGTTCCTTAGAATTATCAGGTGACGCCGCTGCCGCTGTTGAAAGAAGAATAAGAGAGGCAGATGAGCAGTTTAACGAAGATTATGGCGCTAATTCGCCTGGTGAACCAACAGAAAGTGATGCTAGAATATTACCTGATGATTTAATTCACGAAGAATTGGCAAGACTAAGAAACCAAGTTCGAAGATTACAAGCACAGGTAGATCTATTATCACAACAAGATCAACATCAAGAAGATGAAGGTGAAGATGAGGAACCCCCGATACTTGTATACTGTGAGGTTAAACAAGATTGCAAGAATTGTGCAATGAAGCCATTTAATAGATTTAGAAAAAGACATACCTATTTTATGCAATTACAGCGTTTTTATTATAGAAAACGATCAGATCTTAATGCTGCAATTACTAGTGCTGATGCACTAGCCTCTGTTCCGGGCGCAGGCCTTGGATGGTCAAATATTAAATTATACCAAGTTCGACCAGCTATGGAAAAATTAAAATTAGAATACGACAAAAAATTTAATCAATACATAAGTGATATGACCCTAGATATTCATGCTATCGAAGGTTGCCTAGCAACACATTCGCAGACTACAAGTCTATTTAAAACTCAGGCTACACTTATGTTAGCCAATATGCGAACTTCAAGAATTACTTTTTAATTGAAATGATATGAAAAAAATAATTCTATTTATCACAGTAGCTGTATTCATTGCATCCTGCAGCGAAAATCCTAAAAATAAAATTTTAGATGAAAATTTAGAAATTGAATCTGACGAAAGTGGTGATAAAACACAACTTTCATCAGATGAATTTGAAAAGTCAATGGAGCAATTAGGGGGACTCTTTAGTATAGACAGTGAGGATGAAAGCTCTAATAGTGAATTGCCAGAAGTAGAAGCACTGGAAAAACTACTACAAATGAGCGGCATGGAAGACCAAGGTACTAAGAAGGCATTTCAAGATTTGTTAACTAAAGATGTCTCTTCATCAGGTATGTTTTCAACCGAAGCAATTATCTCACTTTTAGAGCAAAGTGGCGTTTCTCGTACTGAACTGCAAAAACTCATCAATAATCCAGACAGTCTTCAAGCCTTGGTGCAAGAAGTAGAAGCAAAAAGGAAGCTAGAAAAACAAAATGAACCAAAACCAAAAGCGAGAATCAATAAAGAACAACTAACTTCAAAAAATACCCCTACTGGAGTTTCTTTGGAAGAGGCCATATTAATCGTTCAAGCTGAATCAGGACCAGAGGCAACAATGGCAAAACTTAAAACAATCGATTCATTGGCGGGCACCAATGTTATGGAAAAATTGGATTTGACCGAAGCGGAATATGTAATGAGAGATATAGAGCGAAAACACGAAACTCCGCCCACCGCCAAGGAAGAAAAGGAAATGGAGTTGCTTAACAAGCTATCAGGGCAACTACATAGTGACAAAGAAGCGAAACAATTGCTGATAAATCTTAAAAAGACTGAAAGTGAAATTGCTTCCGGTAGTCTTAAAGCAAGTCCTGCATATCAGCGGACCATAGAAGGCAAAGCAAAAATCGTTCAGATTTATAAGAATGATCTAGAAAGAAAGGCAAAAGCCGCAAAACACAAATTTCAAAAACTGAACCCGGACCTTTATTTTGGGGAGGAGTCGGAAGCAACTTATTTGGGCCATAGGAGAAAGGCCGTATATCTGCCCCTGGGCAAACTCTCGTTTGCAGATGCCGTTGTAAAAGCAAATCATCCCTTGTTAAAAACACAAGAAGTGAAAAATGTACTGGGCGAACCAGATGTATGGCAAGGTTTTGACATGGAAGATATTACGGGAATTCATAGCCTTGGACTGGGTGGTACCATTACTGTACAATTTACAAATAATGCATTGACCGATGTCAATGGACCTGACCTTTATATTTTTGAAATCGGTCAGATTGAACCTACCGATTTGGAAATATCCACAGATGGAAAAAATTGGATTCATGTAGGTAAAATTGATGGCGGTGTTGCCGAAGTAGATATTTCATCCTTTGTAAAACATGGCGAACTATTTTACTATGTACGCCTAACCGATTTAAAAATGGAAAGTGGTCTGCCAGGTGCCGATGTTGATGCCATTGCTGCAATTGGAGCAGCTATGCGCCTTAATCTCGACAGTAAAGTACTATTTGAGACCGGAAAATCTATCTTAAAACCAGAAGGAATAGTTGCTTTGAAAGAATTGGCACATAACATCGCCGTGCTTAAGAAAGGGAATGTAATTGTAGAGGGCCATACCGATGATGTGGGCAGTGCAGAAAGCAATCAAAGACTTTCTTTGGAAAGAGCCAAAAGTGTTTCTAACGAACTAAAAAAAATGATTTCAGGAAGTAGTTTTCGTTGGAAAGAAATGGGATTAGGCGAATCCAAGCCTTTGGTTGAAAATGATACAGAAGAAAATAGATCAAAAAACAGACGCGTGGAAGTTTTAGTATTACCGAATTAATTGCTCAAGCACTTTCGAAGGAAAAGAAATTCTATTTGCTAATCTTAACTTTTGTTATTGGAGCAAATCAGGCAAATTCCCAATCAATACTAATAATTTGATAGGCGCTTGGGAATTATTGGAAATATCTTCTAAGGTTAAACAGAACAATATATTACTTAGCCTTAACTGTAGATAGATGAGCTACAATGATAATTATATACACATTCTACCATTTATAACTTAAAGAAAATATCAAAGCCAAGAATCTATATAAGTGATTATTGTAGAAGATAAAAATATAAGCAACCGCTCATTTAAGTCAAGAATATGGAACATTATATACTAGACATGAATGGTATTTGATGGCTTTAAAGGCCGTTGTAAAAGAAAACTTAATCAAAAAAACTGATAATTTTTTAATAAGAATTTTCTATAGCAATAAATTCTTCCTAATAAAAAACTTGTAATACGTTAACCAACTAATTGGAAAGTCTATAACTTTTTCGAATTTCTAGCAAACTTGTATGAATAAAATACTTCCATTTTTATTAACTGTTATATGGGTAGGCATCTGTGCCTGTTCATACTCCCAATCTACCCAAGAAGCTTTGTTAGGTAAATGGCAATTAGTAAGTAGCAGTGGAGGCATTACTGGAAAAGGGTTCCCCATAAAAAAGAATGCTATAATAGAGTTTACTGCAGACTATCAATACTTAAGTTTTGAGCAAGATTCCTTAGAACAAAAATCCACATATTATCTTACAAAATCTCTTTCAAAATATCGCAAAAAAGATAGTTTAAACATCTTACTAATAGGGTACGGAGATTTCAAGAAATACGAATTGTATATAACTAAAACCAGATTGATATTACGCGAACCATATACCGATGGTTTCACTCGCGTTTATATTCGAGAACTCAAAAAGAAATGAAACTTTCCTTTGTACATATTTTTAAAAGTTAATTAGATATGACCTTAATTATCTATAAATAAAGTTTAAAAAAGACAATTAAATCTGTTAACCTTTTCATATTTCAAACATAAAAGGGAAATAATAATTAATAATCATTTAAACAAAAAATTATGAAAACAATTTTAAGTGTAATTGCAATCGTTAATATGGTCGTTTCATTACAGGCCAATGATGTAAAAATTCATCATAAATATGTGAAAGAAAATACAGCGATAAAAACAATGAATCCTGTAAATATTTCAAGCATAATAAATGATGTATTGAGTAAGAAGGGTTCGTACAATATGACCGGTTCTTTAACTATTTTAGATACTTCCAAATCTGGAAACGAAGTTCAAGCCCTAGATCTTTCATTTCGTAATAGTCCTGTTATTGCTTATAAAGGACGAGATTATATTCAGGCAAATCCTCAGGCCCTCAGAAATGATAACAATAGAAAAAACGAGGTTCGTGTATATGTACACCACGATACTAAGGGTAACGTGAACACCAAAAACGTAAAACTAAATTGGAAAAGTGGGTCAACAGGCGAAATTGTCGGTATTTTAAATAACGTCTCGGTATTATACCAAAAAAATAGCATTCTAATTACGGGTTCTTTCGAGAAAAACGGCTATATCGTAGGTGTAAGTCTTGCCATATCTAAAGTAGCCTAAAATTAAATAAGGACTTAGCATTCAATTATTTAATCGAAGTTCACAACTAAATCCGTGTACGGTATTTATAAAAAAAATTGTTACATTCTTTACAGCACGTGTTACATATGTAGTAGGTCTTAAAAGCTAAACAATATATTTTTGACAATACCTAACCCTCGTTAAAAAACTGAATGCTAAGCCTTTAAATAAAACTTTAAAATTACTACATCATGAAATCAAAACTATTATTAATTGTTTTTAGTAGCGTTATAATTTCCTCATGTATAAAAGACTTTACGGGGACAATTACCGACAAAGAAGAAATTGAAATTACCAGTGATAATTACCTATATGAAGGAGATTTATATAGAGAATATCTTACCGTTGAAATTCAAAATAATAATACCATTATTGAGGCATTAGAAAAGCTTTCTTTGGCAAGGCAACTTAATGAAATAGAAAAGGAGGAATTAAATAATGCTAAGGATAATATTCTTTCACTAAAAGATGATTTTGATAATATAATAGATATTGTAGGGCTAAGAATACCAAAACCAAAGCCCCCTTGCCCTAATCCTACTAATTGTGATTATTTTAATTTTCAAAACCTATTTATTTCCGGTAATGCAGAGATGATAAATATTGAGGCTTATAACACTTCTGATAAATTAGTACCTATTGAAATTGGCGAGTTCTCTCCCTATCCAGACTTAGGTATTCCTGTACAGGTCAGTAGTTTCAAAATTGAATCTTATAAGCAAACAGGTCTATTAATCAAAGTTCACGTTATTAATGAAGATGGTACAGAGCGTAGTTATTTTGTAGAAGGCAGATAATTTCATCTAAATATTTTTAACTTGAGGATGTCTTAAAAGTCTTATTTTAAACATCCTCTTTCCATTATGCGCCATGTAATAATTATAATTTTCTTCTTAATACTTAACAACGAAGCGTATACCCAAGAAGTTTCTTATGAAGAAAAACTAGAAAGTCTTTACGACAAAGCATATGAGCATTTATATGTTCATAGAGATTCTTGTTACTACTATTTTAGTCAGATAGAAAAAATTGCGACACAAAATAAGGACTGGGTAAATGTTCTTGAGGCGCTAATAAGTTCTAATCGAAATGCAGGCGAGTTTTATGATCTCAATACGATGAAAAGTAATCTAGCAACATTAGATTCATTATTTAAAACCAAAAAATATTATATAGACAGTTTGCCTGAAAAACGATTGATCGTCAATTCATATCTATACGATAAAGGCAATTACTATTTTAAATCCAATGATTTTGAAAACGCCCGTGTTGCATTTAACACTATAAAAGATTCACTTGAAATATTGCCTGTTTCTAATATGAATAGTGATTTAGTGGATTTGCTTTCTGCAGCATATAGCTTTCTGGCTAAAATGAACACTGAAGAAGGACAGTACGATTTAGCAAAACAATTCTATGAAAAAAATATTCGTTTTCTACAAAAAGAAAGTCCAAATGATTTAGGAACTTTAAATACAAACTATGGCTTATTAGCTGAGGTTTATGGCAAAGAACAACAGTATCAAAAATCAATTGTGTTATTCAAAAAAGCCTTGAAAAAATATTTATCACATAATATAAGTATCAATGGCATTATATCTACATCCCATAGTATTGCAGCAAATTACATAACACTTTCCAAAATTGATAGCGCACAGAAATACACTAAGCTTGCTGAAAATTATTTAAGCAAAGCACCGTATTTCCGGTCACAGCATCATAGAATAAAAGCTAAGTTATTTGCTGCTAAATTAGAAATGAACGAAGCCCTCAAAGAGTTAAATTTAGCTCTAATTCTAGACAAAAATAAACGTAATCATAAACAGAATAGTAGTACCGCAGTTATTTACAATGAAATAGGAAACATAAATAGTGACTTTGAGAATTATGCAAATGCTTTAGAAAATTATGAATCAGGTCTAACACAACTACAAGATAATAGTACAAATGGCGCTCTTCGCCTTAAAATATTGAAAAACAAATCAATTGCTTTAAATGAAGTTGGTACCTTAGATTCCTATGTTTTGTCTTTAGAAACTGTTGACACAGGTTTAGCTGTATTAGATAAGTTAAAACCGTCAATTAGTAGCATAAAAGACAAACTTGAAACTTTTGAAGATGCCTTTCCACTTTTTGAATCAGGAATACAAGCAACCTATAATTTATTTACTACTTCTGAAAATGACCATTATATTGATGAAGCGTTTCGAATTGCCGAAAAAAGCAAATCTGTTCTTCTTTTAGAAGCTATTCTTACTTCAAAAGCAACGAAATTCAGCAATGTTCCTAAAGATATTTTGGAGCGTGAAAACAGTTTAAAATCAGAAATCACATACTTTGAAAAGCAAATAATAACTACTGACAATAAAAACATTTCTACATATGATCATGTTTTTAATCTAAAACAAGAACTTCGTAATATGGTAGTAGATATAGAAACCAACTATCCTGCATACTATGACTTAAAGTACAACACTAAAATACTAACATTACCAGAAGTACAAAATAACCTAACAAAGAATGAACTCTTCATTTCCTACTTCTATG
The DNA here is from genome assembly GCF_001865655.1 of Maribacter sp. 1_2014MBL_MicDiv. Lineage (NCBI taxonomy): Bacteria > Pseudomonadati > Bacteroidota > Flavobacteriia > Flavobacteriales > Flavobacteriaceae > Maribacter > Maribacter sp. 1_2014MBL_MicDiv. Next base: position 2,313,824 of record NZ_CP011318.1, on the reverse strand, counting down.
GTAACCAAAATATTTATACAATTGCTATTTCTAAGAATGATAAGTACTTTCATAGTATCAAAACCACAGATGAACTAGAAAATCATATTAGTGAACTTCATGCTATGCTCTCGAATTCCAAATCAAACCTAGATTCACTTTCCAAACTGAGCCATAAACTGTATCAAAAACTATTAGGTCCGATTTTAGAATTACATCCACAAGAAAAAATCATACTTGCCCCAGATGGCTTGTTAAACTATATCCCTTTTGGCAGTCTGGTTTCCAATGAGACAGAGCATCGCTACTTGATAGAAGATAGAACCATTAGTTATGTGAACTCAGCTACATTATGGTCTCAATTAAATAACAAAAAGCAAAACAGTGCTAACCTATTAGCTTTTGCACCTAGTTTCGATGCTAATATACCTTCAGACGGCACGCGTTCTCATGTACTGGGCAATTTACCGCACAACAGAAATGAAGTTCAGCAGATATTGACATCTTTTACCGGTAAGTCTTTTATCAAAGACCAAGCTACGCTTCAAAATTTCACTGCTTCATTGCCTGATTATTCGGTATTACATTTGGCAACACATGCTGTTTTTGATGATAAAAATCCCGAATATTCTTATTTAGCCTTTACGCCAAATACAGCCTCTGACGACCTACTTTTTGTAAAAGACCTATATAATTTAACCTTAAATGCCAGTCTCGTTACCTTAAGTGGGTGCGAAAGTGGCATTGGTGAACTTAAACGTGGCGAAGGTTTTTTAAGCCTTGCCAGAGGTTTTTTCTACAGTGGCGCAGCAAGTATCTCAAGTACATTATGGAAAGTGAACGACAATTCATCTTCGGTGCTTATGGGAGAGTTTTATGAGAATTTAGCTAATGGAAAACCAAAAGATACATCATTAAGGGAAGCTAAACTATCCTTCTTACAAAAGAACAAAGAGAACGGACTTGCACACCCCTACTATTGGTCAGGTTATATCATTCAAGGAAACACCGAGTCCTTAATTACCTCTCCGCATTGGCAATGGTATGTGTTTGCTGTAATAGCGGTTCTTCTTATTTTCTTGAACAGAAAAAGACTAGTTCAACTTTTCAAGTAATTCTGTTGCTTCATTCTTCTTATATGTTCCCATTTTTATAAGTTGCTCCAATAATTTTTCAGCTTCTTCTTCCTGTTCTAATTTTAGGTTCGCAAGCGCTGCATACCAATAGCCCTCATCCTTATACTCGCTATTTATTAATATAATTTCTTGGAATTTATCTGTAGCTTTTAAATAATCTCCCTTGGCAAGATAAGCTTGACCTAAATAAAAATCTACATAATCTAGTCTGGTCTTTTCCTTTAACTCAGTGAGGTAGGCTATAGCAGTTTCAAAATCATCAGTTTCGTACGCTTCAAAGGCTAAACGCTCCAATGACTTATCAGTAGCATCGCCACGTGTAATTGTATATACCGTATTAGGGTATTTCTCATAATTGGAAGCATACAATTCTTCTGTTCCATTAAACATATCAGAATTAAATGCAAACCAACTTAAACCTATTAATAAGGCAATACTAGCAGCTATTCTTAATGGTTTCCAGAAATTTTGTTGATTCTGGCTAGGTGCACCGCTTAATTCAGATTCAAAACCTTGTAGCTTTTTCTTAAGACTGTCATTTTCAGTTTTTCGTACAACAGATTTTACATTCTTTTCAAATTCAAACTGCGTTTTAAATTCTGCATCACTTTCTAAAAACTGGTTGAAATTGACCTTCTCATCTGCGGTCAATGAACCTTCAAAATATTTTAATAATAATTGTTCTTTATCCATCATAATTTGGGGGCATTTTTAATGGCTTCCTTTAATGTTTTTAAACATCTGGATTTCTGACTTTTTACCACATTTTCACTGTTATAATTACCTTCGGTCATAATTTCTTTGATGTTATACTGTTGGTAATAGAATAGCTTTAATATTTTTTGACATTTTTTTCCTAAAGCATCAAAGTACTTTTTCAATAATTTTTGTTCAGTTGACAAAGCATCATTGTCAATATCAAAAGCTTCGATTTCGTCATCTATTTCTTCTACATTGTTCAATAATAATTCATTGTTCGTATGCTTATTTCTGTTTCGTAATCGCTCCATAATCTTATACTTACCTATGCTAATTAGATACGTACTTAAAGAGCTTTTTAAAATCGTTAATTTTCCATTCTGAATATTCTCATACAGTGCAACATACGCATCTTGGTAAGCATCTAAAACCTCTTCATCTGCCAGGGAATACCTTCTTGCAAAATTCAAGAATAATTCACGATTCTCTTCATATACCTTTTTAAAAGCAGATTCAGAACCTTCTTTAAGTGCTTGTAATAAAGTTTCATCTGAATGATTTTCCATTTAATGCATTTACGGATAAATAGTTAACACTTAAAAGTAAAGAATTAAAGTGAATGTTAACCTTTTCTTGCTATTAGCATGAATAGTTGCAACCAAAAACTAAATCAAAATGAAAATAGTAACCCTCTTATTTATATGTACAGCATCAATTACCATGAATGCGCAACTAGTACTTGATGATTTTACTTCTGGTGAAATCAACCATTTGACATTTACCGATATGAATGAAAATAGAAAACTACAAACAGGCAATCACATCATAGGTCAGCACCGGCAGGTTTTTGCAAAGCTCAATCAAAACCCTTTTGAACACAACATGCAATTGAGTATAAAAAAAGGGCTACTCGTCATGAGCTACGGTTATGACACCAGGGGTACAACTTATTTAAATTACGGAGTCAATAAAAATGGAAATGCGCCACTAAATATAGATGCCAGCAAATACAAGTCTTTAAAGGTAGAATTTGAGGCTAAAAGTACGGTAAACGGTATAAACTTGAATCTTTTTACAAATACCACTTATGCTGCATACGGCAAACATGTACCGGCTCGCGAAGGAAAGTTCGTCTTTACCATTCCGTTTTCAGAAATAAAGCCAACCGGCGATGATTTTACATTTTCCGATATTGATTTTATAAGGTTACAATTCGATTCAAGAAGTAAAACCGGTTGTAACATGGCAATATCAAAAATTTGGTTCGAATAAATATTTAATAAACTATAAAAACAGAAATCATGAAAAATTACAAGAAAACCATTTTATTAGGGGTATTCGCTTTAACAGTATGTTCTTTCAAAGTTACCAAGGCAGCAGACAACCCAGAAGTAATGAAATCATCTGTTACTTGCGAAAATTTAGCGTACGACAATGCCGTTTTTGAACGGTTAGTGTCCAAAATAAATGAGGGATACATTTTTAACGCGCATATAAGCTCATCAACAGTTAAAAAAGATGGTAACGTAGAATTACCCTTTACAACATTTGGTTCAGGACCTTTAAACTTGAAAAAAGGAGATATCGTAACAGTTGATAATGTAAAAACCGCTTTTAATGACCGAAACAATTTTCAAAGTAAAAAGACTGTTGAAAGCTTATCGATTACATCTTCTGGAAGCAATGTGAAAGTAAAAATGAACTTTCATACCTGGAGTCAGAACGTAGAACTTTCTAATGTAAAAATCACAAAAGAAAGATTTGGATACTTCATCACCGGATCACAGTCAAATAGTACCAAAACAGTATATTATACTATTACCATTTCTCACAGAGGAAAACTTATTTAATATTTAATTTGCCTAGTATATATCAAAAACCGAGGTAGTTATCTCGGTTTTTTTCTGATTTAAATCTTAACAAATATTATAAAATCTCATATCAACCACACATTAAAAACTACTTAAAACAACACAAATCTTCCTTTTCTTAAATTCTTTGCTATTTTAGTTATAACCGAGAGAATAATAACGGGTATGGGTTTGTCTCCTAAATCAAAGAGAAGATTACAACGTATTTTACCATTTGGTGTAATATGGTGTGTAATTGGTCTTTTTGTTTTATTTATTCAAGAAGCAGCTACCGGCAATAAAAACATAAACCCAAATGCAGCAATTACACTAACCCCTAAGGTATTTGTATTTGCTATGACCTCAGTAACGCTTATTGGTTTGTTGATGGGAACTATAGAAGTACTTTGGTTAGGTAATTTGTTCAACAATAAAAGCTTTTACAAGAAAATACTTTACAAACTAGGTCTGTATTCCTTTCTACTGCTGATTACCATTATAATTGTATATCCAATAGCCGCTTCTATAGAATTGGGCTTACCAGTATTTCATCAATTGGTATTACAAAAGTTATCTAATTTTTTAATAAGCCTAGACTTTTTAAGTACCATGGTTTCCATTGCAGTAAGCCTATTTGCCGGACTCTTCTATTCGGAAATTAGTCAGAATGTGGGTGATGCCGTGCTTAAGAACTTTTTTACCGGAAAATACCACAAGCCCATTCAAGAAAAACGCATATTTCTTTTTTGCGATATGAAGTCGTCTACCACCATTGCGGAACATTTGGGGCATATTGAATATTTTAAAATGCTTAAAGCGTACTATGCAGATTTTACCAATGCCATAATCAATCATTCAGGTTCGGTTTATCAATACGTAGGCGATGAAATCATCATCTCTTGGAAGTATGAGGAAGGAATAAAAAACAACAACTGGATCAATTGCTTTTTAGCCATGAAACAAGACCTGCATAATAAGGCGGAATGGTACAACAACAATTTTGGTTTAGCGCCCACTTTTAAATCTGGCTTTCACGTTGGCGAAGTAACAACCGGCGAAATAGGTACGCTAAAAAAAGAAATTATATTTACCGGTGATGTTTTAAATACAACCGCAAGAATTCAAGGGCTCTGTAACACTTATAACGTTGACATTTTAATCTCTGAAAAGCTCATTAAAGAACTAAAACCAGAGGAAAGCTTGAAAATTATGTCACAAGGTATAGCCGAATTAAAGGGTAAGGAGGAAAAAATGGAACTTTTTACCGTGCTTAGAAATAGTTGAAGTAAAAGGCGATTAAATTACCTAATACAAAACTAAAAATTACACTTAAAATAGATATCTTACCTAAATAGAACGCATTGGTAAAAGCGATATAAAACGCAACACCGGCGCTTACCAATAATACAGACATAATTAATATAGCGATAGATACCGTACCCAGACCAAAAACGTTTAGTATACTGTTCAATACCACGGTAAAACCGAAAAGAGCCATGGCAAAATTAGTTTTTTTATGACCAACAAATAGATAATACGCTGCCGCCAATAACTCTACACAAATAGCAATAGCTCCAAACTGACCGTAATACGCTTTGGTAAAATATTCGCCAAGATGGTGTGGAGTAGCTACTTTTAAATAGAAAATTATTCCAAGGCTTATGGCAAGTATGCCAAAACCAACGGCTACTAGTTTCCTCCTATTTACAGAATTTGTTTTGTATTGCATAATTACTTTTTAAATTCTTCAATATCCTTTAAAAACTCTACTGCTCTTTTAGTATTATTACTTGCGAGAATATCTAACAATCTTCTTACCCATTTAATATGCAAATTTTTATAACTGAGCTTTTTTAGAAACCATAACAACGGTATTAGTAACAATGCATTTATAATCACATACCTATATACAAAAGCACTATCTAAATAAGGAAAAATATCAAAATTGAAAAAGTAAGTCAACGCTACTATCGGGTAAGCCCACCACACCGGAGCGGATAGAAAAGCAAGCTTTATAAACAGTAAACTATGTATGTTTATCTTTTCAATTTTCTCCCTAATCTCTACAATAGGTTTGGCATAATCAACTTGGGCAGCTAAAACCAATTGCCCAATGCTACCAATGAGTGCTATTAGTGCAAAAAACTGCACTAATATTCCACTCACCACAAGGTGCAGTTTACCCCAATGGTTAACCGTGAATTTTCCTAAAACTACCATAACCAATAAAAAGAAAGCTACCTCTATACTTCTTTTCACGAGAATAAAACGTGCTTGCTTTTTAGTATTTTCAAGCTTTATTCTTTCTAGCGATGCCTTATTTAAACTTAGAACGCTATCTAACTTACTATTATACTCTGTAAAAAGTTCTCTTATTTCTTTATCTTCCATGACTCTTTATTTTATCAAATTCTTTTTTAATCTTTACTTTGATCCTACCAATTTTAGTACCTACGTTAGTGGTAGAAATACCCAATATGTCAGCAATCTCCTCATAGCTATTTTCTTCTAAGTACAATAGCATAATTGCCTTATCCAATTCTTTTAGTTTTTGAATAAATTCCTGTAACAACTTTACATTTGTTGACAGTTCTAAAGCTTCAACCGCATTACCTTCTTCTAAGCGAAACATTGATTCATCATTAAAAAAATCGTTTCGTTGATACCATTTCTTCTCTTTTCGATAAAATGAAATAGCAGTGTTCAAAGCAATTCGGTACATCCAGGTGGTAAACTTGTAATTTGGATTATAGCTATCAAAAGCATTCCATAATTGTATTATTATTTCCTGCTCCAAATCCTTTCTGTCTTCAAGTTGCGGACAATAGGAGTTGACTATCTTATAGATGATACGTTTATGCTCATCTATTACACTTATGAAATTTTCCTTTTTGTTAGGTTCCATGTTTAGGCAGATAGTTACTGTAAGTTATGGTTATTGAACCAGTTGGCAATAATTTGCATTGCTTCAACATTATGATGAATTCCATTATGGCTTTCCTTGTCTATTATAAATACTTCACCATTACTATTCTCTGTAATTGCCTTAGGATATTCACTGGCATTAAACGCATCGTCACTAGCGCCAACCAAGACTAACAATGGTTTATCAACACTTTGTAGCCCTACTTTATAATCAGCAGGATACATACTCTCGTTAGCACGATAACTATACTTGGTAACGGGCATGGTTTCTGGTAAATTAAAAAATAGCATAGGCAAATCATTATACTTGGTTTCGCCAATGGAGTTCATCATTTTAATACCAATAACTCTATTCAAGTGCAGTTTTAAAAAGGGTTCTTTCTCCCCTTCTAACGGTCCAATTTTCAACGTTGGGGAGTTTGCGCCTAATTGTGGGGCAAAGAGTAAATATCCGTCCACTTCTATAGCTTCTTTTGCCATAGCGTATTTTAAAATAACACCTCCACCCATTGAATGCCCAGCTAATATAATTTTCTGTTTAGGCTGTTCTTTTTTGATACTATGGACTACATCGATAATATCATCTACATACTGGTCAATATAAGATACATCGCCAGGTGCACCTTGAGATTGCCCATGCCCTCTAAAATCAAGAGCTACAATTTCACTATGCGTTGCTTCTTGTAACAACCCTGCTGTTCTATTCATCATATAAGCACTGGACAAAATACCATGTAAAAGAAGAATAGTAGTATCACTGTTACTATCGTATTGATAGGCAAACAATTGTTTTCCATCTCTAGCCATAATTTTTATTGGTCTGTTCTTATATATTTGCTCCAAACCAAGATCTGCTATGGCTTTGGCATCCATAGGCTTTGTTGGGCTTGCCTGATGATTGAATAATGGATCAGGTAGGTTTATCAGTTTTGCAACTTCATTCTGTACTTTTTCAAATTGTACCCAGTTATTTTCCTGGGACCTTAGGAATGACGTTGTTATCAGAAAGAAAATAAGTATTAGGTAATCTGCTATTTTTTTCATGACTGTTAGATTTTTTTTGATTGTTTATTATATGATTCGCAAGACTTTAAATAAAATCACACTTTTTCATAATTATTTTCACAAATAACTGATAATCAATATAAATATAAGCTACATCTTACAGACAAAGGTTCTGATAATCATTTGTGAGTTCTATATTTCACACCCATATATACTTTCTATAAAAATTGGTACTTTTAGTATACCTAAAAAGCAAAACATCCCCCCCAAAAAAACTATTTGACCCGTGCACGCTGTTATAAATTCGAAATCAATAGCCGTGCTCCCATTTATAAATATTGGGAGTGATGAAAATGAATATTTTTCCGATGGTATATCAGAAGAAATCATCAATGCCTTAACCAAAATTAAAGGACTAAAGGTTACCGCAAGAACCTCTTCATTCTTTTACAAGAACAAGTCTTTGGATGCGCGCCACATAGGCAATGAACTAGGAGTAGAAACATTATTAGAAGGCAGCGTTAGAATTATAAATGAAAGGGTTAGAATTACCGCACAGTTAATACGTACCGATAATGGTTTTCATATGTGGTCAGAAAATTTTGACCGTAAACTCTCTGATATTTTTGAGTTACAAGATGAAATTAGCCTATTGATTGCCGATAAAATACGTGAAAATTTCGGTCATTTTGAGCTGCAAGAACATTTAGTAATTCCCACGACCAAAAATATAGAAGCTTATCAAAAGCTATTAAAAGGACGGGAATTACGCATGCGTTGGAATGGTGCCGACGTTGCAAGTGCCATCGCCTTTTTTGATGAAAGCATAGAGTTAGATCCTCAATATCCTGACGCTTACTTTGAAAAAGGATGGTGCATTGGCATGCTTGCAAGTTGGGGTTATATGGATAAAACGGAAGGTTTAGTACAGGCCGATAGAAATATAGATATAGGGCTGCAATTAAATCCAGATTCTTCAATTGGTCATTATGCCAAAGGCACAATTAGCTTTTGGGGGTACTGGAACTACAAAGATGCATTTAAGCACCTAGAGCGCTCTTTAGAAATAAACCCAAACGCAGCAGAAATTAGAGATGCCTTGGCAGACTGTTATGCTGGTCTTGGTAACATAGATAAAGCATTGGAGAACAATGCCATTGCGCTAAGAATAAATCCACTATCGGCAAACTTACATTTTACCCATGCCAATTTAATTTATTTTAAAAAACAGTTCAAAGATGCCATTATTCATTTAAATAAAGCCTTGAACATAGACCCTACCTTTCCTTTAGCACATGAGATGATGGTAGCCGCTCTTATTTTCGACAATCAACCAGAAGCACTAAAAAATCATATTGAAAAAAACAGTGAATGGTTAAGCAGACCAAAATGCTGCATGGCTATTTATGACTTAATGTACAAGGTAAGTAGGTTTAGGATAAGTGATATCGAACTAAGCCACGAACAGAACAAAAAATCATTACCCCTAAGGGCATGGGATCTTTATTTGGAAGTATACCGCAACAACCACTCTAAAGCTCTTAACATTTTAACAGAACGTATTAATGCTCGATCAGGACAGCTTTTTAGTTTTCAAAATGACTTATTCTTGCAGCCTTTGCATAATTATGGAGACTACCAAAGTCTAGTTGCTATCGTATTTCAGTCATCGGTAATACCAAAATTAAAACAGAAGACCATAAGTACCGACAAAGAAACACCTTTCACAGAAGATGAATTAAGTAAGGCAATTACATCCTTAGAGAAGGCCATGATATTGGGAAAAGAATATTGTAAACCAGAATTGTCCTTAAAGCAACTAGCCTTTAAAATTAATATACATCCCAACAAGCTTTCCTGGTTGCTCAACAATCACTTTGGTAAAAATTTCAATGATTTTATTAATCAATATAGAATCAAAGAGTTTCAACAACTGGCAATTCTTCCAGAAAACAAACACATAACACTGTTAGGCTTAGCTTATGATAGTGGGTTTAATTCCAAAACAGTTTTCAACACTTTCTTCAAAAAAGAAACAGGAAAAACGCCCAAACAATGGGTAAAGGCAAATTCATAAGCCCAGAATTTTCTTCTTTTTTCTTCATTTAATCACACTTTCATTATTAAAAAGTTCTGAATAATTTTTTAGAACCAACACCTGGGTATTCGAACTTTTAAAAAGGTTAAGGCCAGTAATTTGCGCTTGAAATTGAGCTACTTCCACATTTTTTTTTAAAAAAAGTGTGATGATTTAAAACGTGGTTCGAATAATAGAACAATCAATCAAAAAATAATCAAATCATGAAAAAACAAGGAGTTTTGTTAATAGTACTAAGCCTATTGACAATTAATGTATTTGCCCAAGAAACGTACTTAGACATTGTATTGAATTATACCCCTACCAGTATGAGTTTTGGGAGCAACAATGATGCTATCAAAGATTTTAAAAAGGGGTATTGGGGGTTACAAGCTGGGGCATCTTTACAAATGGGTATTACAGATCATTTTTCAATAGTTCCAGAATTATACTTTGTAATGAAAGGAACCAAGTTGAATGCTAACAATCCTTTGACGTACCAAGAAACCCGTATACGGTTTAACACCTTAGATATGCCCGTTTTAGCCCGTTTACATTTGTGCGACCTATACTTTAATGCCGGCCCCGTGATAAGTTATAATATAGGTGGTAGAGTAAAAACTGAAGGAACAGAAACCTTAGAGCCCAAAATTACCAAAATGAGTTTTGGAACCAGTTCTCTTACTTATAGCAGGTGGGATGCCGGATTACAATTTGGACTAGGTTATGAAATTCAATTAAAAAAATCGCGCCTGGTCGTAGATTTTCGCTATCACTATGGCATGGTAGATATGGGAAATGGTACAGAACTATACAATAGATATTTCAACATGAACATTCTGCTGGCCAAAAAGTGGAAAAAGAACCCTTTGTCCAAAGCCAAAACAAAAGACTTGGCTCTTTGGGAAACGGTAGATAATCATCCGTTTGCAGCCCAAGGGAATTAAATACTTAAAAAATTCATCATCATGCAATCAAAAAAACGAAATGCTAGAATAGCGGGTGTACTCTATTTGTTGGTCATTATTTTAGGTGTATTTGCTGAAAAGTATGTACGTACTGGCTTAATAGACTTAGATCATAGCGAAAAAACCATATCTAATATTATTGAACACGAACTATTATTCCGTTTAGGTTTTTTAGGCGATCTAGGCATGCAATTCACTTATTTCTTACTGGCAATATTCATGTACAGTATACTAAAAAACACCTGTGAACTAACTGCCAAAACAATGTTGTTAAGCGTTTGTATAGCCGTGGCCATCATGTGTTTAAATATGTTAAACCAATATGCGCCTTTGCTTTTGTTAAGCACCACAAATGAACCTTTGGAGTTTACCAATAATCTAGTTGTATTTTATATACAAATGCACTCCCATGGATACCATATAGCACAACTCTTCTTTGGGTTTTGGTTACTACCATTAGGATTTCTGATCATGAAATCTAAACACTTTCCAAGCATTATTGGCTATGGATTAATAATTGGTTGTTTTGGGTATCTGCTTGATTTTATCATCTACTTTCTATCTCCAGAAACAAATCAGAATCTATCTGAATTTATTACTGCACCAGCTGATATCGCAGAAATAAGTTTGTGCTTGTTCCTCTTAGTTGCAGGCATAAAACAAAATAATAATTAAAAAGTACCGAATCATAAAACGGAACGACCGGCATATAATTATACTGAATATTTGCACCTAACATAAATTAAAACATCAATCAAAAAACGAACAATCATGACAACTTTATCTAGAATTATTGGAATCTTAATTTTAACGATATTGATATTCCTTACATCCTGTTCCAGTGATGACGACACAGCAACCATACCTATATCTAATGAAACAATGACAAATGCGGAATTAACCGCTTATTTTACAACACTTGCAGAAAATACCGAGGTACCAGGGTTTGCCATTAGTATCGTAAAAGATGGCACAATTGTATATCAAAATGCCGTGGGCTATGCCAATATTGAAAATGAAGAAGCGTATACCAACCAAACCGTAAATTTCATTGCATCGCTTAGCAAAACATTTGTGGGCGCCGCAACAGCAAAAGCCATTGAAGAAGGGTATTTTACATTGGACACCAATATCAATGAACTTTTACCCAAACCCATTTCTAATCCAAAACAGCCAGAAGCGGTAATAACTGTTAGGCACTTGGTTACACATACCTCAGGTTTACTGGATAATGTGGAAAGCTATCTAGCCCATAATTATTATATTTTACCGGAGGAAAATGTCACAACCCCAGGAGCGAATATTTTAAAAGACGCAACAGGGTTAGAACAGAGAGCTGCGCGTTCATTAGAAGATTTTCTAGCCAATTATTTTTTAGAAAATGGGGACTTATACAGTACGGATAATTTTGCCAATGTAAAACCAGGGGAGGTTTGGAACTACTCTAATACCGGTACTGCTTTAATGGGCTATATAATAGAAACGGTTACCGAGCAGTCCTTTTACGACTATGTAAAACAAAATATACTTGCCCCACTTCATATGAATGCTTCTACTTTTAATATTAATGAAGTTAATATTAACGCAACCGCAACATGTTACTTAGAGCAAGGTATTCCACTGCCAAAATATGCCTTTGATTCTTACCCGGAAGGAGGTCTTTACACCAACAATGAAGATATGGGCAACTATTTGTTAGAAATGAGCAAAGGTTTAAGCGGAGATACCACCACATTATTTGGTTCATCTTTGTACGATATGTTATTTGATTACCAACTACCAAATGGCATTGTACCTAGTAATTTTGCCGATAACCACGGTTTATTCTGGTATGTTCACAACAATCTTTGGGCACATGGTGGTAACGACCCTGGCGTTTCAACATATATAGAATTAGCCGATGATGGATCTTGGGGGTATTCCATGTTATCTAATATGGATGCCGTATTTGGCGCAAATGAGGCCAAATATCTTCAAGTAAAAGAAAAAATAGAGAAAGGTATACAAGTATATTTAGAAAGCAATTGACAATCAAATGATTTAATGAGTTCCCCCATCATTAAACCATTAGTAAAACCATAAATTATGAAAATTAAAATATTGTTTATGATAGCTTTTTTAACTTACGGATTAAATTACGGTCAAAAAACAGCTCATGTAAAAGCAAAAATAGATTCTCTATTTAATGCAAAACTACAAGACGATTTAGTTCACAATGCTTTTCTTTCTGTGTATTCCGAAAAGTTAGAAATTGATTGGAATTATAGCGGAGGTACATTTATGAACGGAGAAAAAGTTACCAAAAACAACCCATTTCATAGTACAAGTGTAGCCAAGACTTTTACCGCAACCCTAATCATGTTACTGCAAGAAGATGGAAAGTTGAATATTAACGACCCTATAGCTGAATATCTTCCCGGTGAAATCATCAAAGGGCTACATGTATTCAATGGTATAGATTATTCTAAAAAAGTACTAATAAAGCAACTATTACAGCACACTTCTGGATTACCGGATTATTTTGCAGATACACCTAAAAATGGCGCTACTTTTATGGAGCAGCTATTCACTAATAATGACAGATTTTGGCAACCCCTTGAAATCATTGAATTTACCAAAACTCAATTACGGCCACATTTTGCCCCTGGTGCTAGTTACAATTATTGCGATACCGAATATGTTCTGTTGGGTTTATTAATAGAAGAACTTACAGGTAAACCATATCACATATTCCTCTCCGACAAGATTTTCAATCCTTTAAAAATGGAGCATTCATATATGCACTTGCGCTCAAGACCAATAAGTGAATCGCCGGAAAAATTATCAGAATTCTATGTAGAACAAACCAATATTAGCACGTTCAAGAGTTTAAGTGCTGATTGGGCAGGAGGAGGAATAGCAACTACTACAAATGATTTATTAAAATTCTATCGTGCATTGAACAATGCCGAAATCATTTCCAAAAAAAGCTTTAAGTCAATGCAAAATTGGATAGGAGAGTCATATGGTCTAGAATATGGGTACGGACTAAGAAAATTTGATGTTAAAAAACTATATCCATTTTCAAAAAACCACACACTTATTGGTCACTCTGGCACATCAGGTTCATTTATGTATTACTGTCCGGAATTAGACGTGTATTTAACAGGAACGTTTAACCAAACGACCTATGAAAAGAAACATGTTGATTTTATGGTAGCTATACTGTCACACTTAAAAAATCTTACTAATGTAAAAAGCAAAAGAAATGGATAATGAGGAGTTAGTTTTACTTGCTGGAGCCACCGGATATTTAGGTACATATATCGCCAAAGAACTTAGTGAACGTAGCATGAAGACCAAGATTATTGCGAGAAACACAAAAAAAGCAATGCAATTCGCAAATAATAACACAACCGTAATTAACGCAGAAGTAACTAATACCAATACATTAAAAGGGCTTTTTGAGGGAATTACTACAGTCATATCAACAGTTGGAATTACACGTCAAAAAGATGGTCTAACTTATATGGATGTAGATTACCAAGCCAATAAAAATTTACTTGAAGAAGCTAAAAGAGCCGGTGTTAAGAAATTTATATATGTTTCTGTTTTAAATGGCAAACAACATAGAAATTTAAAGATCATTGAAGCTAAAGAAGCTTTTGTAGACGAATTAATAGCCTCAGGGATAGACTATAGTATTATTCGTCCTAATGGGTTTTTCTCTGATATGAAAGACTTTTTAGATATGGCAAAAAAGGGAAAAGTATATCTTTTTGGTAGCGGTAAGAAAAAAATAAATCCTATTCATGGTAAAGATCTAGCCATTGCCTGCGTAGATAGTATTCACGTTTCAAATGAAGAAATCAATATTGGTGGTCCAGATATTTTAACACAGAACGAAGTAGCGGAACTGGCACTTTTAGCTAGTGGAAAACCAATAAACATTATTCATATACCTCATTGGATCAGAAAATCAATTCTAAAAATATTACGTACGTTCACTTCGTCAAAAATATACGGTCCTTTAGAGTTTTTCTTAACTTTAATGGCTGAAGATGCCATTGCTCCAAGATATGGCAGTCACCGTTTAGTTACATTTTTTCAGAACGAGATAGATGTTTTAAAAAAATAAATTTCGTTTACAGTATTCTTTAAAAAGAGGTTATGAATATCCCTGATAAAAACACCCTATTTCCATTAGAAAACTATAAGAGATTGTGTTTTCTAAAAAACATCATTAAAAACCTGAATATAATTGTAGGTGATTATACCTATTATGATGATTTTGAAGACGTAGCCAATTTTGAGAAAAATGTAAAATATCATTTTGATTTTGTTGGCGATAAACTAATCATTGGAAAGTTCTGCATGATTGCTTCAAATGTCACCTTTATTATGAACGGAGCCAATCATTTAAGCAACTCCATTTCAGCTTACCCGTTTGCTATTTTCGGAAAAGATTGGCAACATGCCATGGATGGAAAAAACTATCCTACTAAAGGTAATACCGTAATAGGCAATGATGTGTGGATCGGCTACAACGCCACCATTATGCCCGGAGTAACTATTGGTGATGGGGCCATAATTGCAAGTAATGCAACCGTAACAAAAGATGTACTGCCATACTCCATTGTTGGCGGAAATCCTGCCAAGCTTATTAAGAAGCGATTCTCGGATAAAGAAATTGCTAACCTTTTAGAATTGAAATGGTGGAACTGGCCTATAGAGCAGATTACCGCAAATGTGCATCATCTTACAGGTGAAAATTTAGAAGAGCTAAATTAATTACTCGTAAACCTCAACAACCATTTCTATCTCTACAGCCATACCAACAGGTAAAGATACCATACCAACCGCGGCACGCGCATGTTTGCCATTTTCACCAAAAACTTCGACCATTAAATCTGAAAAACCATTAATCACTTTAGAATGATCTGTAAAATCTGGAGAAGCATTCACCATACCGTGGGCACTAACAATTCGTTTTACTTTGTTCAGGTTGCCCAGTTCGGCTTTTAAAACGGAAAGTTGATTAATACCCGCTTCTCTTGCCGCTTGGTAGCCTTGCTCTACGGTTAAACTATCGCCCAATTTACCTATCATGTACTCACCATTAGCTTGTTTTGGTCCTTTACCGGCTAAAAACAATAAATTTCCAGCTCTTACAACGTGTTGGTAGTTTGCAATGGGAACACCCTGACCTCTAAGTTCTATACCTAAACTATCTAACTTGGCTTCTGGGTTATAATTAGAATTTGCCGTTTCTTGAATTAATTCTTCTCCTTGTTGAGTTTCTTTGGTTTTATCTGCACAACTGATCAACAAAAAAGTTAGAACGATATATATAAAATGTTTCATTACAGGTCAGTTTATTTGAAATTATTATGGTTACAAGTTACCTAATACTTCATTATCAACATAATACCTTAAAATTCACTTGCCATTGTATTGCATAAAAAACACTAAATATTAAACTAATACTATTTTTTGTGTATTCTGTCGTAGTTAAGGTATCATTTTACTAAAAAAGCATTGATATTATTTCATTTTTATTAGTTTAGCAAATTAACCAAAACAACAACTAAATCAATTTAAATATGGAAAGTTCAACAGCGACTTCTAAGGTAAATGCGAATAGGCTCTTTTATGCCAGTTGCTTTGCCCTAATTACAACGGCATTCTCATTTGCCATAGCAGCAGGTATTTTAGATCAATTAAAAACGGAACTGGCATTAAGTGCAAGTCAAGCCGGTTTGATTACCTCTATGTGGTTTTTAGGTTTCCCCATAGCTATGGTAATCGGTGGTTTGATCTACCATAAAGTAGGGGGCAAAGTAATTATGCAATTTGCCTTTTTTGCGCATTCAATCGGTATTTTACTTTTAATATTCTCTGGCAACTATATAGGTCTTTTGATAGCCAACTTGCTTATAGGTCTTGGTAACGGTTGTACCGAAGCGGCATGTAACCCAATGATTGCAGATGCGTACAAGGGAAACAGAATGAGCACAATGCTTAACCGTTTTCACATGTGGTTTCCTGGTGGAATAGCCGTTGGTAGTTTACTTTCTGGTTTTATGACGGATTTTGGTATTACAGGACAAAGTCAAGTATGGTTATTATTAATACCTGCGATAATTTATGCCTTTTTATTTTACGGACAAACTTGGCCTAAGGCTAAGATAGAGGAAGCGGCAACTATTAGCGGAAACCTGAAAGGCATGTTCACTCCCTTATTTTTATTCATAGGAGTTTGTATGGCATTAACTGCCATATCAGAATTTGGTCCTAACCAATGGGTAGGTCTAATTCTTTCTAAAAGTGGAGCAGAACCAACGCTAATATTAGCATTGACTGCCGGATTGATGGCCGTTGCAAGATTCTTTGGAGGTAGTATGGTTGCTCAGTTCAACCAAACGGGTGTGCTTTTGGGTTCTGCTGTACTTGCTACTTTAGGCATTTATCTTTTTAGTACACAAACTGGAACTATGGCTTACGTAGCCGCTATAATCTTTGCTCTGGGTGTTGCCTATTTCTGGCCTAATATGATTGGCTTAACCGCTACCAAAACTCCAAAAACCGGAGCTTTGGGCATGTCTATTATTGGTGCGATAGGAATGTTCTCTACATCAATTTTTCAACCAATCATTGGTGGTTGGATCGATGCCGATAGAGCTGCTGCCGAAGCCCAAGGGTTTACAGGTGATGAATTAGAATTGGTTTCCGGTCAAGAAACGTTAAGTACCATGGTACTGTTTCCTGCAATTCTAATTGTTTTGTTCACTATTCTCTATTTCTGGTTAAGAAGTAAAGAAAGTAAAGGAGAAATTGCTACGGCATAATTATGCCGATTAAAATAAAGAAAGCCGAGCAATAGATTTGCTCGGCTTTTTTCATTCGATTTTTTAAACTTATTCCAAAAGTAGCTCTAACAATTGAATGGCTGCATCACTAATCTTCGTTCCAGGACCAAATACGGCAGTAGCCCCAGCTTTCGTTAAAAAATCATAATCTTGTTTTGGCACCACTCCCCCAACAATGACCATAATGTCTTCACGGCCGTAGCTTTTTAGTTCCTTAATAACTTCGGGAACTAGTGTTTTATGTCCGCCAGCAAGTGATGAAACTCCTAAAATATGTACATCGTTCTCCACTGCCTGTTTTGCGGTTTCTTTTGGTGTTTGAAAGAGCGGACCTATATCTACATCGAATCCTAGATCGGCATAACCGGTTGCCACCACTTTAGCCCCACGATCATGACCGTCCTGTCCCATTTTAGCGACCATTATACGTGGTCTACGACCATCTTGCTCGGCAAACCGATCAGCTAACTCCTGCGCTTTTTTAAAGCTTTTATCTTCTTTGATTTCTCTTGAATACACGCCTGTAAATGAATTTATAATAGCTTTATGTCTGCCAAAAGCCTCTTCTAAAGCACTACTGATTTCACCTAAAGTTGCTCTTTCCCTTGCAGCAGATACCGCTAAAGCTAGCAAATTTTCTTCCGAATCACTATCATCCAATTTATTCTTTGCGGTGATAGTTAGTTCTTTCAGCTTTTGGGCAACCACTGCGGTATTTCTATTTGCCTTAACTTCTTTTAATCGTTGTAACTGCTGTCTTCGTACTTCTTTATTATCGACCTCTAAAATCTGAAGTTCATCTTCTTCTGTCAATTGATACTTATTGACCCCAACGATTACATCTTGTTCACTATCTATACGCGCTTGTTTTCTTGCTGCGGCTTCTTCAATTCTGGTTTTAGGTATTCCAGTTTCTATAGCTTTGGTCATGCCGCCAAGGTTCTCTACTTCTTGCATCAACTCCCACGCCTTGTGCACCAAATCATGTGTTAGTTTCTCCACATAATAACTACCTGCCCAAGGGTCAACGGTTTTGGTCACATTTGTTTCATGCTGCAAGTATAATTGTGTTTCCCTAGCTATACGTGCAGAGAAATCCGTAGGTAAGGCAATTGCCTCATCCAATGCATTGGTATGTAAACTTTGTGTACCGCCAAAAACGGCAGCCGCTGCCTCTATAGTAGTCCTTGCCACATTATTGAAAGGATCTTGCTCCGTTAAGCTCCAACCACTGGTTTGGCAATGTGTTCTCAGCATCAATGATTTTTCGTTCTTTGGATCAAATTCTTTCACCACTTTGGCCCACAACATTCTGGCAGCACGCATTTTGGCTATTTCCATAAAATGGTTCATACCAATTCCCCAGAAAAAAGAAAGTCTAGGCGCAAAATCATCAATCTTCAAACCCGCTTTTAAGCCAGTTCTAATATACTCCAAACCGTCTGACAATGTATATGCCAATTCTAAATGGGCAGGTGCACCAGCTTCATGCATATGGTAACCAGATATACTTATACTATTGAACTTGGGCATATGTTTACTGGTATACTCAAAAATATCAGCAACCAATTGCATAGATGGTTTTGGTGGATAGATATACGTATTACGCACCATAAACTCCTTGAGAATATCATTTTGTATAGTTCCAGATAACTTATCTAAAGAAACCCCTTGTTCTTCTGCCGCTACAATATAAAACGCCATTATAGGCAGCACGGCACCGTTCATGGTCATGGATACTGACATTTCATTCAAAGGAATTCCTTTAAAAAGCACCTTCATGTCCTCAACCGTATCTATGGCAACACCCGCCTTACCTACATCGCCAACAACACGTTCATGATCACTATCATATCCTCTATGTGTAGGAAGATCAAAGGCGACCGACAAACCTTTTTGACCTGCTTTTAAATTTTTTCTATAGAATTCATTGCTCTCCTCTGCAGTGGAAAAACCGGCATATTGCCGTATGGTCCAAGGCCTTTGTACATACATGGTTGCATAAGGCCCTCTAAGAAACGGCGGTAAGCCCGCTGCAAAATTTAAATGCTCTACCTCCTCTAAATCTTGTTTGGCATATCTTTTTTTCAACGGAATACTTTCGGCCGTAGTAAACAAGTTATCCTTCAAATCTTTACTAATGGCATTTTGTTGCTTACCATTATCAGGAAAAGTGTCTAGTTGTAGATGTTGCAAGTCTTTTCTACTCATGTGATAAACGGTTTTGCTCTAATTCCTCTGCCAATCTTTTTTCTATGATAGGGGTAATCAAGGTTTTTCTTGGGTTCTTTTTCACGAACGGATATAATTCTAATGCTTCGCCCATTTTATCCGCTTCATTTTGAAATACATTGCTACCCACTAATACTACTTTTTTGGCATCAAATTTCTCTTGCTGTTTACGGGCGCTATCGGCAATTTTATTTTGTATGATATGATTTTTTAATTGCTTTAAGAAACCCCCATCTTTTTCTATCGCCTTAAATAAAAGTAAAGCCTTTTCTGCTAATTGATGCGTAATAATTTCTATGTAATAACTACCTTCAGTTGCATTTTCCACCTTGTCAAAATAGCTTTCTTCTTTTAATAAAATAAGTTGATTCAATGCGATACGATTGGCAAAATCATTATCTTTTTTATAAACGGCGTTATAATTCAGATTAAAAACAACATCAGAACCGCCCAATACGGCAGACATACATTCTGTAGTAGTTCTTAGCATATTTACATTGAAATCATAAATGGTCTTATTACGTTTTGACGGCTGTGACACTATGGAGCAGGGAATGGTAATACCATAAGCTTTGGACAAAACACTCCAAAGGTTTCTTAAGGCTTTTAACTTTGCGATTTCAAAAAAATAATTACCAGCTACCGAAACCCTGAAATCTATACTTTTTAATTGTCCTAAATTTTCACCTTGCTGCAGTACATTCAAATACTCGTTCGCATGAGACATTGCATAAGCCAATTGTTGCACAATGTCTGCACCGGCATTTTCATAAAGCGAAACATCTACACTTAATATAGTTTCGGTATCCAATGTAAATAATTCCCCGATGAGTGACATATCCGAAGACATATTTTCATACCAATTTCCAGACCTTGCCAAATGACCTATGGGGTCAATCTGCCAATGGATTTTATTTGCATTTGATACTCTATCAAGAATCTGTTTTATATAAGTTTTGGACAAAAATTGCAGTTGGAAGCATACCTTGACCCTGTTTAAATCAATATTGTTCAAAATGATAACTGCATCTACGTTCTCCGACGGTACAATAAACTGCAGAGCCTCTGCACCTTTTTCTAGATACCTGAGCGCTTTTTCATTAGCCATTATGGCATTACCGGCATAAATATTTTGCCCTATTTTCCACGTAGAATTTTGCACCTGTTGAATAGTAATATGCTCTAGATCTTCTGCATGATAAAATGGTTTTACTTTAATACCTTCAGGTGAATTCCACACTACCTCTTCATTGTAGTCTTTACCTTTTAAATTGTACTGTATCTTTTGTTTCCATTCTTTTTCAGAAATATCCCTGAAACTATCAAATAAGGTTTCACCCTTCATAGCAAGACGTAGTTTAATTAAACAACATATTCCATTAATGCGCCTGTGAATATAAATTCAGCGCATTCTCTCAAAGATACAATAAGTAAATCGTGTTTATATAGAGCTAAGCTAATCTGCCAATTCTGTAGCATTTAGGTTACGCACATCGCCAGTCTCTATTCTTGACAACTCTTTTAGTTTGTCTTTCTCAAACAACGCCGGTAAGTCTTTTAATGGCGTGCCAACAGGTGCCTCCCAATTAATATAATCCTGGAATCTAATACCGTCAATGGTCCTAGGGTTATAAGCACTTCTAAAACGCACACCGCCATCATTTACACTGTAGCTGTAAGCCAAGTAATTTATATAATGAGATTTTTTATTTACCCAATACATGAATATATCATCATAATCGGTACCGCCACCATCTTTACCAAAAGTAACGCGTACTACATCATAATCTTCCCCTTTGATTACGGTTTCACCAACGCTTTCCTTATGTACCGCTTTATCATTAAGCTTATAAGGCAAAGTAGCAAAATAGATTACTGAATTCAATGCATTACTATATACTGTACTATCCTTTTCAGATAGATGTACCGGCTCATCATTGACCTTTCTACCAAATGATCCATTTACAATGTTGTCTTCAATTCTATTCCCTAAGCTATCCTTGAAATTTACACGATAAGTATAGCCATTCTTATTATTGAACATGTACATTTTATCCCTAAAAACAAACTCATAGTTGGCCGTATCATAAAGTTCTCCACCATGCGCTGTAATAGCATGCTTTATAATGTCCTCAGCACTTTCAACCGTGGTCCTCGAGGTTGCATCTTCTAAAGGTCCATTGTTTTTACCTGAGTCATTACCATTTTTGCAACTTAATATGATCAAAAAAATAAGAGTAAATGCTGCTTTAACTGTTTTATTCATATCTATATATTTCACGGGAATCACATTTGTAATAATATTTCTAATGGACCATTAAAACAAAATAGTCGAAAGAGAATACAACTACTAACGTACCAAAGTTATCATAATAATAAATGGAGATTCTCTTTAGAAATCATAATAAATGTTAACAACACTTTATAAACCTGAATTTCAAAAAAAAACCGAACAACTACCAAGGGTTTGATAATTATTCGGCTTTAAATGTCACTGCCAGAACAAAAGTAGGCAAGACATAAAATTTTACTGATTATTGATTTACGATAAAGGCATGTATTACTCCTGGTAACCATGCAAGTAAAGTCAATAAAATACTTATTAATAATGTTGTACCAATACCGTGTTTCATAAAAACGGCCAATGGTGGTAAAAGTATATTCAATATTATTGTTAGTAAAGACATCTTTTTAGTTTTTAGGTTCCATCAAAACTAAGATTATCATACAGTCTTTATTAACTACATTAATTTGAATGATAACCTAAAAAACAAAAACTTATTCTTTTCTGTCTGCCAACAAGCCTTCAATAATCGTTTTTAACCTACCAAGACCTATTGGTTTTACAATGTAGTCAGATATAGCACTTATTCTTTTAGCCCTTTCTATATCTACGGGATCAAGAGAAGATGACACCATGTAAATTGTTATTTTCTTACCCACCCTTGGTTTTATTTTCACGTATTCTTCCATGAATTGAAAACCATCCATGACAGGCATATCAATATCCAAGAAAATAACATCAGGAAATACAGAATCTTGATCTAAGTTATCCAACATAAAATCAATAGCTTCTTCACCATCGGAAAAGACCATAATTTCTAAAGGTAATTTAGTAGACTCCAAGGTTTTGACCATGGTAAATTGATAAATAGAATCATCATCTACAATACAGGTCTTTAAAATATTATTCATATCAAGCTTAATTAAATTTTATAGTAAATGTAGTTCCTACATTTACTTCGCTAGTAGCGGAAATAGTACCGCCCATTGCTTCTATTTGAGTTTTGGTAAGGTACAAACCTACCCCCTTGGCATCTGGGTGTCTATGAAAAACCTTATTCAACCCAAAAAGTTTAGATCCATGCTTTTTAAGATCAATACCCAAGCCATTATCTTTAAAAGTAATGATATTAATTTCATTTTTCACCTCGGTCTTAATTTCAATATGTGGCGCTCTATCTTCGGCGCTATATTTAATGGCATTACCGATCAAGTTCAAAAATATACTTTCCATATATATTTTATTATAGGATATATGGGTAAGTTGTGAAAAGTCGGTATCTATTACTGCATTGGATTTTAAAATAGCTCCGCTTAAAATTTGGGAAGTATCTTTAAATACATCTTCAAAATAAACTTTTTCTATATTCTCATTAGCATCACCCACCTTAGCTTTAAGCGCCTCTATCAAGGTATTGAGTGTAGAGGAAAGGTGGTCTATAACGCTACTGAATTTATTGAATATATCTGTACGCTCCTCATCATTTTCAGCGTAAGTATAAATTTCCAATAAAGAATTAAGGTTGGCAACCGGTGCTCTAAGATTATGCGAAGTTATATGGGTAAAATCTGCTAATTGTTGATTCTGCAAGGTTAATTTCTGAGTGAACTCCTCTAGCTCTTCTTTTGCGTGAATCAATTTTTCTTCCACCATTTTTGTTTTGGTAACATCTTGGCATGCACCGATCATTTCTTTGATTTCGCCATTTTCATCTTTGACGACTTCACCAACAAGTTTAATTATTTTTACGGTTCCATCTTTTAATAGGATACGATGAACGAGACCTTTCTTTTGGTGTGTTTTAATAAAATTATCTATGTGCTTTCTAACACGTTCTTTATCATCTGGGTGTACAAAATGGAAGTATGTATCATACTTTATTTGACCTATTTCTTCCGATAAACCAAAAATTTGATAAAGATTGCTAGACCAAATAACACGGTCTTGCTTTACGTTCCATTGCCAATTACCCATTAAGGTCAATTGCTCTGCATAGTTTAAAAGTTCATTTTTTCTTTGAAGCTCATCCCTAACTTCCTTTATTTTGGAAATATCTGTAGCTATCGCAATAAACCCTGCATTTTCATCATTATCGTCCAATATGGAAGAAACCGTAGTCAATGCAGGAAAAGTTGTTCCATCTTTTCTTCTAAACACCCATTGTCTTGTATTATTTATTTTATCCTCCCAATTATTGTATGACATTTTGGTTAAATCTTTACCAATAATATTGGACATATCTTCTTTAAATTGCATCAACTCATCCTCATGCAAATAAATTTCAGGTGTTTTCTTTCCTATAAGTTCTTCTCTTTTATAACCCAACATTAATTCAGCACCTTTGTTAAATCGTTGAATAACACCATTACTGTCAGTAACTATTAAACCAATAGATATACTGTTGGATATTGCTCTCAGTTCTGCATTGGCTTTGCTTAAATATTTTTCTGAAGTAACTACCCTTGTTATATCTTGTAAAGTGCCGTAGAGCTTTACTGCTTTGCCATTTTCAAAAATTACTTTCCCGATAACTTTTGTCCAACGAAGGTTACCCTTAGCCGTAACTATTTCTGCTTCTATATCTATTGGTTCTCCATGCTCTAAGGCTAAACTAATTTTATGCTTAATTAAATCTCTACTTTCTCCTTGACTATAAAATTCAATACTATTTTCAACAGTAGGTTCATAATCATTATCCACTTCGTGAATTTGCCTTACAATATCACTCCAAACAACTTTATTTCTAACAAGGTCTACCTCCCAAGTTCCTATAACTGCAATCTCGCTAGTTTTTCTTAAGATTGATTGTATACGTTTATTTTGAAGTTCCTTTTCTTTTTGTTCCGTAATATCTCCGGTGTGCATTAAGAGTCCGCCAATCTTACCTTGTGCATTATACCAAGGGCGAACATCCCAATATATCCATTGTATGGACCCATCAGCCCTTTTAAAAGGTGCTTCATCACACACATCAACAGCTCCTTTTAAACATTTTTGATGCTTTTCTTTCCAATCTGAGCCAATCTCTGGAAAAACCTGATAATGAGAACGGCCTATAACATTTTGCCCCTCTAATTTAAAATCCTTTAACCAACGCTTTGAAGCTGCTAAATAGATCATATCCCTATCTAACATGGCTATTGCCGTTGGTGTCTGTTCAATAAATATTTGGTGATGCTTTTCCAGGAATTCGATGTTTTTTGGATACTGATTCAATGTGTATATTTTAACAAGTATTTATGTTAAAAATAGTAATAATTTTCTGATTCAAAATAGATTACATTTTTAAGATTTTAAAATTCATAGAATTAAACAGAAAACATCAGCTGGTATATCCGATATCTTTGGTTAGATATTATTGAAATGATTCTGATAGCATAAACACCTTTAAACAACATAGTTACAACAAACTAAATATATTCTTAAAAAATGCTTGTTGAATTATTTAAATCTCAAAAACCTATTGCGATTATTTTAATAATCACATTTTGTGATATTTATGTTTTTCTTACCTTGTAGGAATCCAACTAACTACCATGACCAAACAACCAAACAATAACTGTTTGTTATTGACAATTACTAAATCGAAAAAAAATATTAGTAAGAATCTTTATGACCATATATTCTTTATAATTTTTATTTTTCTATTCCCTCTTACATCAATTTACGCACAAAATAATACGAATATTAGTGGCGAATACTCTTCAATACCCTTAAAAGATGTCATTACCCATATTGAGAGCCAAACCAATTATAAGTTCTATTTTTTAGAGGAATGGACACAGGGTATTAAAGTGAACAAAACCTTTAATAATGAGGAATTATTTTCTGTATTGGAAACTATATTAGAAGACACCTCTTTAAATTTTCATATTTTAAATGCTACCAATCGTATAATTCTATTAGAAAACGGTTTGATTTATGATGAATTGCCCAAAGGATTTTTTGGACCCGAAGAAGCATCAGAAGAAAAAAATAGTACTCGTATAACAAACAACAGCCCTCCACCTGTATTTTACAATACCGATAATCCAAGTAAAAAAACCTACCAGGTTACCAAAATAGGAAAAAGTGACCCTGACAACTTGAGAGAAACCTATCTGTTAACGGGAAGAGCAATAAATTCTAGTACCGGAAATCCCATTCAAGATCTAGCAATACGTACTAAAGGGTCAAATCTAATTACCGTAACCGATGCTAATGGTAATTATTCTTTAGAATTACCAGCAGGACATAATGTTCTAAACATACGCGCAATGGGCATTGCTTCTACGGAACGTGAAATTATAATGTTCAATAACGGCAATTTAGATTTACTCATGGAAGAAGGTCTTCAGCAATTAGATGAAGTAGTTGTAGAAGCAGATGCCTTCAAAAATGTAGAAGAAGCAATTACGGGTAGTGAGCAAATAGATTCAGAAGAATCTAAAAACATACCGTTGGTATTGGGAGAACGCGACATATTATCTGTTGCCAAGGCTTTACCAGGTATATCCTCTGCAGGTGAAGGTGCCATGGGTCTAAATGTTCGTGGGGGCAAAACGGATCAAAATCTTGTACTGTTAGATGATGCCGTTATATATAACCCACAGCACTTTTTTGGCATTTTCCAGGCATTGAACCCATTTACGACCAAGGGCGTAGATATCTATAAAGGTGCTATTCCTGTAGAGTTTGGCGGCCGTCTTTCATCGGTCTTCGATATCAGAACAAAAAATGGTAATGTAGAAAAGTTCTCAGGCGAAGGTTCTATTGGTCCAGTGACCGGAAATTTAGCATTGGAAATTCCGTTAGAAAAAGAAAAATCATCCCTTGTCCTTGGTGGTAGAGGTGCTTATGCCGATTGGATCCTGAGGTCTTTAGATGACGAATCCTTAAGCAATAGCAACGCTTCGTTTTTTGACGGCATCGTTAAATATCACAATAAAATAAATGACAAAAATGAAGTGAAAGCGACTGCCTATTATAGCAGAGATGCTTTTAGTATTACCTCAGATTCATTATACAATTATGACAATCGTCTTTTTTCTGTGCGTTGGGACCATAGAATGAGTGATAAAACCAATAGCGCACTTATTGTCGATAATAGTAATTACGGATTCGGAATTGATTTTGACGGCGAAACCAATACCGATTTCAACTTAGATTATGGTATAAATGAAACTGAAATAAAATATAAGTTACGCACCTCTTTAAATACTAAAAACACACTAGATTATGGTGCATCTGCCAAATACTATTCTGTAAACCCTGGCAGTATAGAGCCCGATGGTAACGAGTCTGATATTGCACCACGATCCATTGATAATGAGCAAGCTATAGAAGGTGCCCTCTTTATTGGCGATGAACTTACTTTAAATGAAAAACTATCCGTAAACCTAGGTGTACGCTATGCATTTTTTGCCGCTCTAGGTAAAGCCACCCAAAGAACCTATGAAGACGGAATGCCAAAAAATGAATCTACCGTTCAAGATACCATATCATATTCAAGTGGTGAGAATATTAAAACCTATGGTGGACCAGAAGTTAGATTATCCGCCAGATATTTATTTACACCTGATTTTTCTGTAAAAGCCAGTTTAAACAACTCCTATCAATTTCTACACACGCTATCTAATAACACCACGGTATCACCTATAGATACATGGAAACTTTCCGATTTAAATATAGCTCCACAAAAAGGCTACCAAGCCTCTCTAGGGTTTTATAAAAACTTTAAAGAAAATGAGTACGAATTAAGTATTGAAGGATATTACAAAAAAATGGAAGATGTGCTCGATTTTAAAACTGGCGCCAACCTCTTCTTGAACGAAAACGTTGAGACACAAATACTACAGGGAGATGGGAAAGCGTACGGAGTAGAATTTCTTTTGAAAAAGAAGAGCGGTGATTTAAACGGCTGGTTAAGTTACACCTACTCTAGATCTCTGTATCGTTTTGATAGTGAGTTCAGTGAAGAGCGCATAAATAACGGTGATTTCTTTCCTTCTAATTTTGATAAACCGCACGATGTAAGTGTCATTACCAACTATCGTTTTACAAAGCGATATAGCATATCTGCAAATTTTGTGTACCAAACTGGTAGACCTATTACCTACCCCGTAGGCACATTTAGATTCAATAACGCAGATTTTGTTGCTTTTAGCGATAGAAACAAGTTTAGAATACCCGACTTCTATCGTTTAGATCTGGGATTAAACATTGAAGGAAACCATAAGAAAAATAAATTGGCACATAGTTTTGTGACTATATCCGTTTATAATGTTTTAGGAAGAAATAATCCGTATTCGGTATTTTTCGTAACAGATGATGGTGAAGTTAAGGCGCTACAAAGTTCCATTTTCTCCATTCCCATTCCTTCCATTACCTATAATTTCAAGTTTTAAAAGAATAGAAAATTACTATAAATGAAAAAATTAATTCTATTTATAATTTGCATTTCCACTTTAGCATCATGCATTGAAGAGGTTGATTTGGGTATAGCCGCAGATGATGAAGTCTTAAAAATATTAATTGTAGAAGCCACCCTAACCAACGAACTAAAAAACCATACGGTAGCATTAAGCAGAATGGACACTTTAGTAGATTTAGGAATAGACTCCGTTTACAATCCGTACACGCCAATACGAGATATTAATAGAGATTTGGTACGTTACGAAACTAATGCTACGGTTTCAATTGAAAACAGTAATGGCACCACCTATTCTTTTAATGAGGCAAGTCCGGGTATTTATGAATCTGATATTGAATTTGCTGCTGCAATGGGCAATGCATATCAATTGAATATTATTACATCAGATGGAAAAAGGTACACCTCGACCAACATGCAAATTGAAGGTTTAGCAGCTATCTCTAATCTTTACGCAGAAAAAACGACAAGTGAATCTGGAGCACAAGGTATTGGCATATTCGTAGATAATACGATAGAGTCAGGTACCGTTCAAAACTTACGCTATACTTATGATGAAACGTATAAAATAATAGCTCCAAATTGGTCTCCAGAAGCTTTTAAACTTACCAACTACGATCCATGCGCCCTACCAGAAGTAACTTATGACCTTGAAATTGTAGAACGAAAAGAAGAACAACAGGTTTGCTATGGCAATAACCTTTCTAATTCTATCATTCAAGCTCAACAAGGTAACTTAGGTGATAATATTACAAAGTTTATGGTACGTTTTATTGACCAAGAAAACTTTATTATAAGCCATAGATATAGTATTGAAGTAGAACAATTAGTTTCAAGTGCAGCATCTTTTAGTTTCTACGATCAATTGAATAACTTCAGCCAAACCGGTAGTATTTTTTCTCAAATACAACCCGGATTTTTAGAAGGTAACCTTTCTGCAGACGATGGTACGCAGGGTACTGTAATCGGTTTTTTTGATGTAGTATCCGTTTCTAATGATCGGCTCTTTTTCAATTACACCGATTTTTATCCGAATGAAGAATTACCCCCATACCCTTTTAATTGTAGTGAATTGACAGCACCAGAATCTCATGTTTCTTTTTGTTTTAGTGGAATGAGAGGTCCAAACCCATGTCCACAATCGGTAATTCAACAAGTAGATCTTGATTTAATAAGTTATGTGAAGCCAAATGTTAATGAGGAAGATTGTGGCGGACCACACATATTTGTACCAAGAGTATGCGGAGATTGTACAGCTTTAGGTAGTAATATTGAACCAGATTTTTGGGCGGATTAATAGTTAAATATGTTTAAAAAAAGTTTTTTACATTATCGTAAATTGATGCTATTAGTTGTCCTAACTTTTAGTGCTTGTGTGGAAGAAATTGAAATTGACACTTTAAATGAAAATGAATCTCAGTCGGCATTAGTAGTCGAAGCGATTTTTACCAATGAGGCTATTACACAAACGGTGTATTTAAGTAGAAGTTCCGTTAATTTAGATTTAGAAACAGATACGGTTTACAGTCCATATATACCTTTAAGCAGTAGACCTTTTGACACCGTTGATTGGGAAATTGGTGCTACCGTTACGTTGTTGAGCGAAAGTGGCGAAGAGTTTAAATTCACAGAAGCCCAAGATGGCGTTTATCATTCCAACACTCCGTTTGCTTTACAAATGGGTGTCAACTATACCTTAGATATCAGCAGGAATAATGGACAAGAGTATGAATCTGACCCTATATCTATTCAAGGAATCTCTAGGGTAACCAACGTATATTCGGAAAAAGCTGAAAATGATAACGGAGAAGAAGGTATTGCCATCTATGTAGATAGTGAGCCATTAGAAGGTAATGCCAAGTATTTCAAATATACTTATGCCGAAACTTATAAAATTGTAGCACCTTTTTGGCAGAATTTTGAATTTGAACTAACAAATTATGACGGCATTGATGATGTAGTCGATTATGATTTAGAGGTTGTAGTAAAAGAAACAGAAGACCGCATCTGCTACAATACAGTTTCATCTAATACTATAGATGTATTTAGTACAGATGGTGTTTCTGAAGGAAATGTTACTAAGCATAAAGTCAGATTTATTACAAAAGACAATTTCATTATCGCCCAACGCTATAGCATATTGGTGCAACAACAAGTGCAATCCCCAGATGCTAATTCTTTTTATAAGACGCTACAGTCTTTTTCTCAATCCGATAATTTATTTTCACAAATACAGCCAGGAGGTATATATGCCAATGTACATCGAAAGGATGGAAAAATAGAAAATGTATATGGTTATGTAGAAGCAGTTGGGGTTACAGAACAGCGTATCTTTTTAAATTACGAAGATTTTTTTCCAGAAGAAACTCCACCATACGCCTTTAATTGCGGATTTGAGACTGCTAAATTGTTTAATAGTCCTACGGATCCCTGCCCCCAAGGATTACTGGAAAGAATTGATATAGGAACGGTAACGTACTATTCCGATTATGTAGAAAACCTGGTACCCGATGCGAACCCTATTTGCGTGGGTCCATTTATTTTTGTGCCTACAATATGTGGAGATTGTACGGTTTTAGGAAGTAATATTAAACCAGATTTTTGGGTAGATTAAATAACACTTATGAAGACAACACAAATACTTACCGTAATAATCATTTTAATTACCAATCTCGGTAGCTCCCAATATGTGATCAAAGATGGTAGCGACCTTTTGAGTCTAAAAAAAGTACCTCAAGAAAAAGCATATGTGGATTATAGCGGTCCATTATCGTTCTCTGGAGAATACCTGTATTACACTATACATTGTTTTAACGCTCAAACTAATAAGCCTACCAACATAAGTACCATTGGTTATGTAGCACTGGTAAACGAAGCTAAAGAGTTCGTTTTTGAACATAAAATAAAGTTGAACAAAGGTCATGGTTATGGTGACTTTTTTATCACGACCGATATACCGTCGGGCAGATATAAACTTTTAGGCTATACGCAATGGATGAAAAATTCTGGTCTACCTCAGGTTTTTAAAGACGATATAGTCATTATCAACCCATATATGGCTGATCAAACCTTACTATTGAGCAAAACCACAGCTAACATTGATAAAAACAATCTAGACAAAATATCAGTTTCAGACTCATCGATCATTTCTTTAAAAACTTCAAAAGCTTCATATCTCCCAAGAGAAAAAGTGAACCTATCCATTAAAAATTACAAAGGAGCTTTGGGTCATGGTTCATATACCCTCAAGGTGAAAAGAAAAGAAGAAATTGATGTTCCGCCCGCGTTAAACTCCATTACATATGGCAATGCCTACTTCAATGCCGACAAGGAAATCAAACAAACTATTGGCGATAGCATTTTTTTACCAGAACAACGAGGAGAGCTAGTTTACGGTACCGTAAAAAATACTAAGACAGGATTACCTGCTGAGAACCTTCCCGTTGTTATTTCTATTCCTGGGAAAGAATCATTATTGAAGTTTTCAAAAACCGACCAAAATGGAAATTTCTATTCTTACATACGCAAAGACCGTAAAAACCCAATGGCGGTAATACAGGTTGAAGACCAAAGCGAAACGTATACTATAGAAAAAGGAACACCTAAGCATATTGATATAACCGATCTATCATTCGCAAATTTCAGATTATCAAAACAGCAGGCGGAATATATAAAGAGCAGAAGCGTACTAAACCAAATAGAAAATCAGTTCTTTGGTGCCAAACCAGATTCTATTTTACAAAGTAATCCCATAGATATTTTTAACGGTGGCATACCAGAAGTTATCATTCTTGATGAATACACTCGCTTTCCGACCCTTGAAGAAACTTTGGTAGAAGTAGTGAAATTCGCAGGCTTTAGAAAAGTGAATACCAGTGACGCCTATATAAGAATTGGTCAAGATTTTAAATCTTATGATGAAGATTACAACGATTTTCCTGCCATTGTTTTAATAGACGGGGTATTCATACCTCATCACGAAAAAATCAGAACCTTTGATGCCCGAAACATTGAAAAGATTAGCTTGACAAGAGATCAATTTCGTTTGGGTCAAAAAGAGTATCAAGGTATTATTTCTATTGAAACTTTCGATGCAGATTTTCTAGACAACTATACTGCTAAAAATAGCCTAGTTGTACCGTTTACCCAACCTGTAGCCAAAAAGAACTATTTTGTACAATCTTATCAACCGGAGGATGTTTCTTA
Source organism: Maribacter sp. 1_2014MBL_MicDiv (assembly GCF_001865655.1). Lineage (NCBI taxonomy): Bacteria > Pseudomonadati > Bacteroidota > Flavobacteriia > Flavobacteriales > Flavobacteriaceae > Maribacter > Maribacter sp. 1_2014MBL_MicDiv. The sequence goes on along the minus strand of NZ_CP011318.1, from coordinate 2,281,206 downwards.
TGATAGAATTCCGGATTACAGAAGAATGTTATTCTGGAAACCAACTTTTAACATCACCGATAGCGATTACAATTTTGAATTCTATACTTCTGACCTTGAAGGCACCTATGAGATCATGCTGAACGGATTTACAACTTATGGTAAGCCTTTAACGATTATCAAGGAAATTGAAGTTATAAACACAAATTTAAATTAAAATTGTTAAGTAATATTTCGTACCCTACTTAACCAAGCTTGCAAAATTAAAACTAGCGTTTACCAGATTGTCTTTACTTTGCTCCATAGCTTGCCTTAAAGTAGAAATGCCTCTTACAATCGATGCCACATAATTTAACCCGAATTTTTGTTGTTGTGCAACGCTAATACTTACCGAGCCACAAAGTGCGGCAACGGGTATATTCTTGGATTTGGCAGATTTTACTACCCCATCTATGGTCTTGCCAGAAAGCGTTTGCTCATCTAACTGACCTTCGCCGGTAATGATCCAATCTGCTCCTTCAATAGCATTGTCAAAATCTGCCAATTCCTTGACCAAATTATTCCCAGAAATTAATTCTCCGTTCAGAAAAACAAGGGCGCCACCACCAACACCACCTGCTGCACCGGAGCCATTTACTTTCTGTAAATCGATTTCATAACGATTCTTGATAATTTCTGCAAAGTTGCACAAACCCTGATTTAGAAATATAATCTCATTTTCAGAAGCACCTTTTTGTGCCCCATAAATATAAGCAGCACCTTGCAGCCCATAAAAAGGATTGGTGACATCACATGCGACTTTCACTTTTACCCCATCTAATCTATGATGCTTGTTGGAATCATCTATAGTTTTCACCTTTGAAAGATGTTTTCCTATTGGGGATAACTCCAGTCCTTTTTCATCCAAAAACCGAAAACCCAACGCATTTGCCATACCCATACCACCGTCATTGGTAGCACTACCGCCAATACCTAAAATAATTTCTGTTGCTCCTTTTTCAAGCGCATCATAAATAAGTTCTCCCGTACCCAATGTTGTCGTTTCCATGCAGTCAAACTCATCTACATTCAACAATTTCAATCCTGATGCTTCAGCCATCTCTATGTAGGCAATCTTTGTTTCATCAGAATATAAATAAGAAGCATTTATAGGTCTAAAAAGAGGATCTTTTACAGTATTGGTTACCGTTTCTCCTTTTATATAATGTTTAGCGACTTCCATGGTACCATCACCACCATCTGCTAAAGGCTTTTTCAAAATTTCGGCATCATTGAACACCATTAGGAGTCCTTCCTCTACGGCATCACAAAATTCGAAACCGGTTAGTGAGCCTTTAAACTTATCTGGTGCTATTACAAATTTCATTGCTATAAGATTAATTCAAAATATTTGGTAATGCAACACTAAAAGCAACTATTGCTACAAAGTATGCCAACAATATTACCACTTCTTTTTTACCGGAATAATATTCAACCTTTAACCCTTCATTTACCCTTCTTTTAACCGTGTAGCTAACACCAAGCGCTACCAATACGGTTACTAAACACCCCAGTGCATTCCACCAGAACCAAAAGATCTGAGGCACATATTGCCATAGGTAAACATTGAACAATACCCCAACTACTATACCTATATTGGCACCAAGAGCATGAGTTCTCTTGGTAAGTATTGCCAAAATAAAAGCTGCCAAAATTGGACCATAGAAAACAGAACTTATTTTATTGATCACCTCTATGACCGTGCCTTCTATATTGCCTGCAAAAAATGCAAAAAACAAACAGACCAGACCCCAAAAAATAGACAGTAACTTTGAATAGGTCATGTATTTTTTATCTGGCATATTAGGGTTGAATCTTTTTACGAAGTCTTCCATAGTTACGGCAGATAAGGAGTTTACCGTAGAACTCAAGGTAGACATAGCTGCTGACATGATAGCTACGATCAAAATACCGATTACCCCATTGGGCAAATATTTTATGATAAAAACCGGTACCATTAAATCTGCCTTTTTACCCGCTAGAGAGCCAATATTTGCCTGATAAACCGTTTCCATTTGCTCTTGAAAAGTTACATCTTGCAATAATAATGTACCCAATACAAGACCCATTATACAGTAAGTTAATGTAAACGGAAAACGTAGTAATCCGTTTGCCATCATTAATTTTTTAAGGTTAGACATGCTACTTGATGATAACAATCGTTGCGATTGGGTTTGATCTGTACCGTAGTATGACGCATATAGAAAAAATCCGCCTATGACCATGGGCCAAAAACCAAATTCATCATTTCCGTCCGCATTATTAAAACCCCATTTACTAAAGTCTACCGCTGTAATTCTATCGGTATCCACATGGGTAAGAAAATTATCTACTCCACCAAGCTCACTAAAACCAAAATACAGACAAATGATAATACCTATAAATAGAATACTCATCTGAATTACATCTCCCCAGATAACCGCTTTCATCCCTCCTTGAAATGAATATACCATGGTGATAAGACCGATGATCAATATAGAAATCCAAAAATCCAGTCCAATTGTTGCCTGTAGAATTAGAGCCATAGTATACACCATAACCCCTGTAGCTACCGATCTGCTAATTTGAAATACAAAGCTTATTAAAAGACGGGAAGAGGAGTCAAATCTTTTCTCCAGATATTCATATACGCTAACAATACCAGATTTATATAGCGTAGGCAATACTGCAATAAGTAAAAAAGCCATTGCCAGGGGCACGCCAAACTCGTACGTTAGCCACTGCATGCCTCCACCATCTTTAAGACCTACAAATGCAGGTGCGGAAATAAAGCTTATCGCCGATAATTGCGTTGCCATTGCAGAAAGGCTTAACGGCAGCCATGATGTTTTACGACCACCCAAAAAGTAATCGCCACCAGAGTTATTCTCCTTGAACATAAAGCCCAACCCTAAAAACCCTGCTAAATAAACAACAATAATGATATAGTCAACGTAGTTCATACCTTAGTTTCTATTTTTTTTGATTAAAAAGCCAACCATAATAATACCGAATAGGTAGAATACAATTAAAAAGTAATCAATATAATTCATAACACATCAGTTTTAATCGGTATTCACCATATCAATATATAAAGCGGCGCTCCAAGAGAAATTATTACCGCCGTATCCGGTAGGTTTCTCATTGCCCGTATCTTTTCTACTGTCAAAATATTCGTAAAAACCATATCTCTCGATCAGCTCTATACTATCTTTTTTCATTTGCTCAGCTACATTTGAAAAATCATAGTTTTTAAGCCCAAGAAAAAGCATCCAATTCATGTTAATCCAAACAGGACCTCTCCAATATTTTCTAGGATTAAATCGATCGTTCGTAGGGTCGAATGATGCACATAGGTATCTCTCATCACCACCAAATTTATCCATCATGGTATTCACCAGCACCTTAGCTCTTTCAGGCGAAGGAATATTTGCGAACAAAGGTGAAAAAGATGATGACGTAATATGGCGAATAGCTTTTTCATTTCTTAGGTCATAATGCACGTAGGCGCCAAGTTCAACATCAAATAACTTCTCGTTAAAACTTGCGATACTCTTAGATTGCCATTGTAATAGGGTTTTAATCTTATCTTCATTACCCCCAATTAATTCATACAATTCAATTAAAGCTTGATTGGATTTTATTAGCATGGCATTGAACAATGGATCTTGTACCAAAAAAGGAGACAATTCCGCTATCTTACCATCGTCATAATTATTCTGTTTAGCAATGTCTATGATATACAGGTAGTGATCATACTCCCTTTTAGAAGGACGTTGAGAAGCATCTACATGGGTGGTATCTTTTCTAACGAAATTATATTCTGGAGGATTCATGGTATCCCAAATATCATCCCAAACAGGTGAGTTGTCAGTACCAGATTCCCAGTTGTGATAGATGTATACCAAACCTTCATCTTTGGGGTCTCTATTCTCATAGAAATACACGTGATTGTTAAAAACCTTATCGATTTCTTCTTTGATAAAGTGCAACATATCATCTTTATCCTCTGCAATACGATGCATTTCCTGCAACACAAAACCAGAAACAGGTGGTTGCGTCATACCCGTAGACCTATACTTTTTTGATGACAATGGGTGCAATTCAGATTGATGAAAATCTGCTCCGGGGAAATATGAATCGTTATCCGTATGAAAAACGATATGCGGTATAAATCCGTTACCCCATTGAGAATCTAACAATGTTCTCATTTCGGTTTTTGCCTTTTCTACATCATAATGGGCAAAACCGATAGCGATAAACCCAGAATCCCACTTCCATTGAAAAGGATACAGCCCTGCGCTTGGTATGGTAAAACCTCCATCTTGAAAATTTGCATCTAATACTGCAATTGCCTTTTTATATAATTCTTGCTTCATATTATCTCATAAATAACCTTGGGGCCACCCCACTAGGTTTTGAATTGAAAAATAACTATCACTTCGACTCAAGCGTCGGAGCAATTAAATCTCGATTATCGAGTAAAAAAACACATTGGTAATTCTCCAACCACCAATGTGCTCATCATTTAAACTTAACTAACAACACAAATTTTTTAGAAATTGAAAGTAGCCGTTACGAACAATCTTCTAGGTAAAATTGGTCTACCTACAAAGAATTGAGATTCCGTTTGACCTGCTGAACCTGCTCTTGGGTTCCCTTCTGTAATTCCGTCACTATCAAATAAATTAAAGACCGATACCCCTAAACGAACCGAATTATTGTTATCCTCTTTTGAGAATGTGTAACCGGCACCTAACCTACCAATTGTTATGGCATCTAATTCTATATTATTGGTATCATCGGTGAATTTTGAACCTGTGTAGTTGAATCCGAAATTGGCATCGAAAACGGCATTGTCATAATACAGTCCCAATCCGCCCAATAGGTTTGGCTGTCTAGCCAATTCATTACCAACGTTAGCTTCTGTAGAGGTACCGTTTACCAAATCGAAATCGGTATTTTTTGTAATCTCGTGGTTTTGATATGTAGCATTACCACGTAGATTTAGATATTGTGCAAGGCTGTAATCCCAAGTTGCCTCTATACCTATGGTTCTTGTGTTTTGCTCAGCTCTGGTTTCATCTATTAATTGACCACCAACAATTGCTTGTCTAATGGAAATACGATCTTTAAGACCTACGTAATACCCTGCCACCGAACCAGAGAATTTTTGATTTCCGAATTTGGCACCAGCTTCAAACTGAATAATGTTCTCGGCATCGTACGGACTTTCAGAAATACCGGGTACCGGAGCAAAACCTCTTAGTTGTGGAAAAAAGTATCCTTTAGAAAAGTTTGCGTATAGATTGGTAGTTTCAGTTAACTCATAAAGACCTGCAAGTGATAGCGCCCAAGCATTTGCATTTACTTCTGTTCTTAAGAACGTACCATCTGCAGTTTGCACATCACTTAACGCAGCTGTAAGTTCAGGGTCAGCATATACCGTTTCGCTCATAATACCACCACGGCTATTGATACCATCTGTATGTTCCCATCTAAAACCAACATCAAAACGCCATTTGTCTAAAATCATCTCGTCTGTAACATATAATGCTAATCTATTTTGAGAAAGAAAGTTATTGGCAGTTTGCCCAATACGGTTATATAAACCGCCTTGAGAATACACTACATTATTTCCACTGGCATCGGTATAATTTAAGTTTACCAATTGAGGGTTATTATTGAACTCCGTTAACACTCTATATTGATAATTTACATCTTCTGCCTCAGTACGGGCTATGTAAGAACCTACGGTTATGTTATGGTTACCACCATTTGCCGTTTCAATAGACTTAGTAAGGTTGATCTCACCAGAATAATCTGTCATTGGACGTAAACGATCCACATGCAAATTATCTATTACCAAGTCGTTACCGTTAATTTGAGCACCTGACCCACTTTGGTAAGCAGCAGTATACCCTAAATTACCAGGAGCTATACTTTCTACATAATTATCTAATGTTATCGGATTTCCGTTTGTTCCATTTCCTCCTACATACAGGGCAAAGTTGTGCTTGTAATTTGCATATTTAATTTTGGAGGTCAATTTAAGGTCATCTTCAAATCTGTAATTGAAATCACCCATAAGGTAACCACCTGAGGTAGCAACACCATCTGAAATAGGACTATTATAGGTTCCGCCTGGTGTGTTGAACGAGGTATTTGCCAAATCACCGGATAACAATTGTTCAACCGGGTCACCATCATTACCGTTTATACGTTCTCTACTACCACCACTTAATGGAATTGGAAGGTAAAATTGAGCTTTGTCGTCAATAAACTGTCCGCTCAACGTAAAAGAACCGTTATCGAATTTCTTTTTAATATTAGCTCTAAACTGAACACCTTTTGTTGGAAGACCAACATCTATAGGACCTCTATCATGACGTACAAAACCAGTAAAAGCGTAATACGTGTTAGAATCTTCACCACCTAGTTGACCACCGGAATAGAAGTCCGTTTTTATTCTACCTTGGTTGGCCACTTCAATATTAATAATGTTACCAGGGTTTGTATCGCCCGTTTTACTTGTGTAGTTAATAATACCGGCAACAGAACCTGCACCATATAATACTGCCGCACCACCACGAACAAATTCAACACCTTTAAAACCAATATCTGGTCTTGCATAGACATCATGCGCAGAAGAATTTAGTCCGAAAGAACTAATTAAAGGCATTCCGTCATATTGCAGTGGGTTAAAAACATACTGACCACCGGAAGGCAAACCTCTAACGAATATATTACTTGCCGTTTCACCACCACCACCTTCAGCGGTAATACCTGGGACACTTCTAAGGATATCTGCCTGACTGTTAGCGGATAGCTTGGTTATTTCTTTCATTTTCACAGAACTGATCGATAAGGGAGCCTGCTTTTGAGAACGAAATGTACTTGATGCGGTTAAAACTACCTCATCTAATAACTGACCACCTTCTTGAAGCACGACATTTACCGTTTGTGTAGTACCATTTAAGGTCAAAGATTTATCTACCGAAGTAAAACCGATATACGATATACGTAATATCTGCTCACCAGTAAGGTCTGTTGAAAAAGAAAAATTACCATCAAAATCCGATGTTGTACCCGAAGTGCTACCTACAATTAAAATATTTGCACCGGGAATAGGGTCTCCTAAATTGTCTGTTACGGTTCCAGAAATATCGGTCTGTGCAAGGGAGCTTGCACTGATAAGAAGTCCGATTACCGCAAAAATAATTTTCTTCATAATGTTTGAGTTTTTTAAGTTGAGTCGATTTAAATTATCAAATCGTTGATTTTGAAGCCAAATTATATGAATATAGCATTCTATTAACCTAAAAATAACGAATTACCTATGCAAACGTTTGCGAAAACGTTTGCAATTTAATTTGTAATATTGTTATTCTCTCAAATTCAACATAATTTACTCATTTCCAATCATGAGCAAAAAAAGAAATACCACTTTAAAAGAACTTTCTAAAGAATTGAGTTTATCTATCTCAACAATTTCAAGGGCACTGAACGATCACCCGGATATCAGTCTTGCAACCAAGGAGAAAGTTAAAAAACTAGCCAAGCAAATGAATTACGTTCCTAATTTATTTGCCAGAGGCTTCCGTTCAAGAGAAACACACATACTAGGTGTTATAGTACCCAACATTTCACACCTATTTACTTCTACGATCATAAAAGGAATTATTGAGGAAGCCGAATTAAGGGGGTACAGGGTAATTATATCTGAATCTAATAATGACGACACCAAGCAGACAGAAATGCTAAATACCATGACCCAATTTGGAGTTGACGGAGTGCTAATGTCATTGGCCAGAAAGACAAAAGATATAGAAGAAGTATTAAAGGTTTTAAATAGAATACCTATTGTATTATTTGACAAGGTATCAAGTAAAATACCTTGCACCCAAGTTGTTATCAATGAAGAAGAAGCTGCTTTTAACGCTGTTGAACATCTAATAGAACTTGGCAAAAAACGAATTGCCATAATTAAAGAAACCGAAAATTCATACAACTCAGAAAAAAGATTTGCCGGTTATTTACGCGCTTTAAACCAATATAAAATACCCGTACGAAACAAGCTAATATTAAGCACCGAAGATATTTCATTGGGCAATGGAAGACGGTTGGCCAATATTCTCATCAGTATGAAAAAACGTCCAGATGCCATTTTTGCCATCACCGATAATGCTGCAATTGGAGCTATTAAGGCATTGCATAAATTTAAAATCAAAATACCCGATGAAATTGCCGTAGTTGGTTTTAGCAACTCAATCAACTCAACGATTATTAGTCCGGCTTTGACCACTGTTGATCAACCCGGTGACAAGATCGGCAGAACAGCGGTTCGTTTTCTAATCAAGGAAATAGAAAGTCAACCCAACGAAGTACATACCAAAACTGTTGAGATAAAGACCAGTTTGATCGTTAGGGATTCTTCACTAAAAGCTTAAAATACGAACACTTGTTATAACGGAATATTGCCGTGCTTTTTCTTTGGCAAGACCGCCACTTTATTTTCAAGCAGGGTATAGGCTTTTATGAGTTTCCTCCTGGTGTCTTTAGGAAGAATAACCTCATCTATAAATCCTCTTTGGGCAGCACTATAGGGATTGGCAAATAACTTTGCATATTCCGCCTCCTTTTCAGCTAATTTTGCTTCTGGATCATCAGCAGCGTTTATTTCCTTCTTAAAAATGATCTCACTTGCACCTTTGGCTCCCATAACGGCAATTTCCGCTCCAGGCCACGCATAATTTAGATCGGCACCAATATGTTTGGAGTTCATAACATCATACGCACCTCCGTATGCTTTTCTAGTAATTACGGTTACTTTGGGCACCGTTGCTTCACTTAGGGCATACAGTAATTTTGCACCGTTTGTAATAATACCGTTCCATTCTTGATCAGTGCCCGGTAAAAACCCAGGAACGTCTACCAATACTAAAAGCGGAATATTGAAACAATCGCAAAAACGAGTGAATCGCGCAGCCTTTTTAGAACTATCAACGTCTAACACCCCTGCCAAACTAATAGGTTGATTGGCAACAATACCAATACTTTTGCCTGCCAACCTAGCGAACCCTACAACAATATTATCTGCATAGGCCTTATGTATTTCAAAGTAAGTATCCTCATCAACAATACCATTGATGACATGGCGCATATCATAGGGCTGATTTGCATTTATGGGCACAATATCTTCCAATACATCACGTACCTCATTACCAAGTGCATAGGGAACATCTGCTGGTTTATCTTCACAGTTTTGAGGCATATACCCGATCATCTGCTTAATTTGTTCTATACATTGAATATCATTGGCAGCCGTTAAATGTGTAACACCAGATTTAATGGCATGTGCCGATGCGCCACCAAGTTCTTCTGATGTCACTTCTTCATTGGTTACCGTTTTTACCACATTAGGACCAGTGACGAACATGTAGCTAGAGTTTTCTACCATTAAGGTAAAATCGGTCATTGCTGGCGAGTATACCGCACCACCGGCACAAGGTCCCATAATAGCCGAAATTTGGGGAATTACTCCCGATGCCATTACGTTCTTATGAAAAATATCCGCATAACCACCTAAGGAACGTACACCTTCTTGAATACGGGCACCGCCACTATCATTAAGACCGATCATTGGAACACCTATTTTCATGGCCATATCCATAATCTTACAGATTTTTTCGGCATGTGTTTCAGATAGAGCACCACCAAAAACGGTAAAGTCCTGTGCAAAGACGCAAACTTGTCTTCCGTTGATCGTACCATAACCAGTGACTACTCCGTCACCATAAAAAACTTGTTTTTCCATTCCAAAGTCTTTGGTACGGTGGGTAACCAAGGCACCCAACTCTTCAAATGAACCTTCATCCAATAAAAAATGTATTCTTTCATGAGCAGTTAACTTTCCTTTGGCATGCTGTTTATCAATACGTGCTTGACCTCCACCCAATTTGGACAATGCCAGTTTTTCCGCTAAAATCTCTTTATTATCTTTCATGCTACTCGTTCAAATCTTATTTGCAATTCTACACTCTACTCTTCTGCCAATTAGAAGAATTTTTGGACGGAACCTTTAAAACCTTTTCATTTTCCTTATACAATTTCAATGCTACCAAGGCCGCTATTCTTCTTTCTTCGGCATATTGCATTTCTAAATGTTCTGGCGAATAATAGTTTTTAACAAAATGGGTGTCAAAATTCCCTGAAGTAAAGGCTTCATGTTCACAAACAAACTTTCCAAAAGACAAAGTTGTGGCAACACCCTCTACTTTATAATTTTCAATAGCCTTTATCATTAATTGGATAGCTTCTTCCCTGGTTTTACCATAGGTAATCAACTTGGAAAGCATAGGATCATAATAAATAGGCACTTCCATACCTTCTTCAAAACCGTCATCAACACGAATACCCTCACCTACCGGTACTTTATAGGTTGATAATGTTCCTATACTGGGCATAAAATCTGCCAAAGGATCCTCTGCATATACACGAACTTCAAGTGCATGACCGTTTATTTTTAAATCTTCTTGGGTAAAAGCCAACGCTTCTCCACGAGCTACTTTGATTTGTTGCTCTACCAAGTCGACCCCCGATATTAATTCAGACACCGGATGCTCCACTTGAAGCCTGGTGTTCATTTCCAAGAAATAAAAATTCTTGTTTTCATCCAACAAAAACTCCACCGTGCCTGCACCAACATAATCGCAAGCTCTAGCTACTTTTATAGCAGCCTCACCCATTGCATTTCTTATTTCTGGAGTAAGTACAGCTGAAGGAGCTTCTTCCACTACTTTTTGATGTCTTCTTTGAACGCTACATTCCCGTTCAAATAGATGAACAATATTACCATGGGTATCGGCAAGTACCTGAATTTCTATATGTCTGGGCGAGCCTACATATTTTTCAATAAAAACAGATCCGTCACCAAATGCCGCTTGTGCCTCACTAATTGCCCTTTGCATCTGCTCTGGTAAATCCTTCAAGTTTTCAACTACCCGCATTCCCTTACCACCACCACCAGCAGAAGCTTTAATTAAAATTGGAAATCCTATTTCTTTTGCAACCTTTTCGGCTAAGGCCACATCTGTTATAGCTTCTTCAATACCGGGAACCATAGGAATATCATAATCACGAACCGCCTCTTTTGCCGCTAGTTTATTCCCCATCACTTTAATGGCATGAGGTTTAGGTCCAATAAAAGTGATTCCGTTGTCCTCCACCATTTGTGCGAAAGTCGCATTTTCACTTAAAAATCCGTAACCAGGGTGAATACCATCTGCACCTGTTCCCTTAGCTGCGTTAATTACTTTTTCCATCACAAGATACGATTCTGATGAAGGGGCAGGACCAAGTAAAACTGCCTCATCTGCAAACTTCACATGTGGAGAATGACGGTCAACTTCAGAATATACAGCTACGGTTTTAATGCCCATTTTTTGAGCGGTCTTCATTATCCGTAATGCTATTTCACCTCTGTTGGCTATTAGTATTTTTTTCATTAAAACTTAATTTTCCTTTTATACAATGGTGGCTATAAGATTGTTTCTATTCCATTTCAATAATTAAGTGCCCTTTCTCAACAGCATCATCTTTTTTAACTTCAACTGATTTTATTACGCCTTCGCCCTGAGCCAGAATAACATTCTCCATCTTCATAGCAGATAGTACCAGTAAAGGAGTACCCTCTATGACCTCTTGCCCTACTTCTACCAAAACATCCACAATTAACCCGGGCATGGGTGCTTTTACCTCGTTTAATTTTTGAGTGGTTACCGCCAGCAATCCCATCTTTTTAATTTGCTGATCATACTCATCTTCAAGTTTAACATCATAAATATTTCCGTTGATGGAAAGGGTAACGGTCTTGTTCAAAAAATTGGAATGAATTATTTCTACGTCCAAAGCGCTATTCTTATCTAAAACATGAAGTGTATTCTCATTGACCAATATACTATCTAAAGAATCTACATCACTAGTGCTACATTGTAATTCTTCTTTGTTTACGGTAATTAAGTAATTTGACATATTTGGATCTTATAAATTCAATAGTTAAGTAAACCAAAGATATCGAAAAAGATTGGGGATGGATTTTGCCGTTTTGAAATGACCTGTTCCGTTGATTATTTGAATAACAGGGATACTTATAATTTAAAATGGTATGCCGAATAGAACACTGAATCTCATATAATCTCGCGAAGAATTGATTTTATTTAAAAAAGTAGAAGTCTCGGTCAGAACGAAGCAAAGCACCGTAAACATTGACCAAAAACAAAAAACCCAACCTAAATAATTAGATTGGATTTCGTTTTTTGCTCCCCCTCTTGGGCTCGAACCAAGGACCCTCTGATTAACAGTCAGATGCTCTAACCAACTGAGCTAAGGAGGAATATGTTTTATTTTTAAGTCTTTTTTTGACTCATTTCCTTTTTACAATTTTGCCGGTGTAAGGAGGAGCTCAGTTCTGAGCCCTGCCTGCCGGCAGGCAGGTAAGGAGGAAAATAACCCGTTTTAGTTTCCTAAAGCGGGTGCAAATATAGTAGTTTTTTGAAAGTCGCCAAACAAATAAATTATTTTTTTTATTTAAATATCGCTTTATAAACATCATTACCGTTTGCGAACAGTAAAAGTGCTATTAAAATAAAAAATCCGGTGATCTGTGCATACTCTAAAAACTTATCGCTCGGCTTTCTACCTGTAATCATTTCATAAAGCAAAAACATTACGTGGCCGCCATCTAAAGCTGGTATTGGCAGAATATTCATAAACGCTAATATAATAGATATAAATGCCGTTGTAGCCCAAAACGCTGGCCAGTTCCAAGTATCTGGGAACATACCGCCTATGGCAGCAAAACCACCAACCTCTTTATATGCACCAGTATCAGGGTTAAAAATTTTCTTCATCCCCTTAATGTAATCTGTAAGGGTTTTAACGCCTTTATTCCATCCGGCTGGGATAGATTCTAAAAAAGTATAGTTTAATGTTTCAAATTTGAAATACCCCTTTTCCTCATATTCCTCTAATGAATTTAACCCAGCATACACTCCAAACTTTCCTTCATCAGAAACATTTGCATTCAGGTTAACCTTCTTCCCATCTCGAATTACTAATACGGGAATACTTTTTCCTTTATTGGCTTCCAAAACCGGTATTACTTGATCTTGATACTCTACGGGCGTACCGGCAATTTCAACAACAGCATCACCAGCTTTAAATCCACTATCCTTATTTTGAGAATCTTCAGGGATTTCTCTAATTACAAACGGATTCCTATAATTTATAAACCTAGCATTTTCTCTATTATCAGAAATTGTTTCAATAAAATTTACCGGTATATCCTTTTCTATTATATTACCGTCACGTTCTAAAGTTATTTTTTCACCATAAACCACTTCAGGCATAATACCATTTAAAGCTTTGATCTTCTTACCATCAACAGCAAGAACTTTATCTCCCGTTTGTATACCTAGTGCATCACCCAACGTAGTATCGGTAACCCATACTCCGTCTTTTAGACTATCATTTGCAATGTATGTTTCACCATAGGCATATGCCAGACCAATGAAAATAACAACGGCCAAAATGAAATTTACCGTTACGCCGCCCAACATAATAATTAAACGCTGCCAAGCCGGTTTACTTCTAAACTCCCACTCCTTAGGTTCTTCTGCCATGGCTTCTTTGTCCATGCTCTCATCTATCATACCAGATATTTTTACATATCCGCCAAGGGGCAACCAACCAATACCGTATTCGGTCTCACCTATCTTCTTTTTAAACAGTGAAAACTTTACATCAAAGAACAAGTAGAATTTCTCAACTCTGGTCTTAAAATATTTTGCCGGTATAAAATGCCCTAACTCGTGTAGTACTATTAATATTGAAAGGCTTAAAAAAAATTGAATTGTCTTTATTACAATGGGGCTCATCCTTATTTCGTGAAAATTAAAATCGCACAAAAGTACATTTTTACAACCGCTAAAAAAAAGAAACCCACTGACCTTATGGTATTTTATGAATAATTTATCAGCAAGACAGCTATATTTACTTGAAATCTTGACAACCCTAGCGTACCTTTGTAAAAAAATAGTATGCGGTCTTTCTTCGCAAAATTCAAGATTTTTGGAATAGTACTTTTGGTACTCTCCGTCATAATCATATATTTATTCTATAATGCCCTACAGCCTGTAAAACTGTTGCCCGTATATTCTCCTGCCATGGTAAACTCAGAACTGGTAGCAGATGAAATTCAACATGTTAGAAAGTACCATACCATTGCAGATTTTTCATTGACCAACCAAAATGGCAAGACCATTACCCAAGAAGATTACAAAGGTAAAATCTATATAGCCGATTTCTTTTTCACCACCTGCCCAACTATTTGCCCTATCATGACCAAAAACATGGTAGACCTACAAAAGGCACTGGGCAAAGATTCTGATGTTATGTTGTTATCACATTCCGTTACTCCAGAGATCGACTCGGTTAAACAGCTTAAAAAATATGCTATTGAAAAAGGGGTGGATGACAGGAATTGGAATTTAGTTACGGGTGATAAAAAACAGATCTATGAATTGGCACGAAAATCTTATTTGGCCGTTAAAACCGATGGCGATGGCGGACCATTTGATATGATACATACCGAAAATTTTATTTTAGTGGATAAGGATAAACGCATAAGGGGCTTTTATGATGGCACTAAAAAAGAGGATATGGATAAAATTATGGCCGATATTGAAATTCTAAAAAATTCTTACGACGAACTAGATAATTAACCGGGCTATTACCTGCCCAAGGCGAAACTAGTTTTAAGATGTAATAATTCCTTAATTGAATTATTTCATTTACTTTTGCCTTACTTATAATGAATCTAAATAAAGATTGGAGACTACAGTAGCACATTTAAAAAGAGGTCAAAGAGGAATCATAAAAGAATTCACTCAAGACCTATTGCCGATCAAGCTACTTGAAATGGGTTGTTTACCTGGTAATGAAGTAGAATTGGTACAGGTAGCACCATTAAAAGACCCAATATATATTAATGTCAACGGATCTCATATTGCCATTAGACGAGAAATGGCCTTACATATAGCACTTGATATTATTGATGACAATGCGGTTATATGAGCAAACAGATCAATGTAGCCCTTATAGGCAACCCTAATACCGGTAAAACATCGGTTTTCAATCAGCTTACCGGACTAAACCAAAAAGTTGGTAATTACCCAGGTATTACCGTAGAAAAGAAAGAGGGTATTTGCAAATTGCCCCGTGGTGTCAAAGCTCACATTTTAGATTTACCGGGTACCTATAGTTTAAACACTACATCATTAGATGAAAGTGTTGCCGTTGAACTTCTTTTAAATAAGAACGACAAAGACCACCCAGACGTTGCCATTGTCGTATCTGATGTAGAAAACCTAAAAAGAAACCTTCTTCTTTTTACACAGATCAAGGACTTAAAAATACCTACCATTTTAGTCATTAATATGGCCGATCGTATGGTTCGTAAAGGGATTACCATAGATATTGAGTTATTGGAGCAAAAGTTAAACTCTAAAATTGCTCTGGTAAGTACTAGGAAAGAAACGGGTATAGATAGATTAAGAAATCTCATTGCAGACTATAAACTTCTACCAAAAAGCCAAGATGTAGATATATCGGTTATTGCACCTGATTATTTTGAACGACTTACAGAAGCTTTTCCGAAAGAGGATATCTATAAGTTATGGTTGGTCATTACCCAAGACGTGAACTTTATGCCGTTGAAAAAAACGTTTACAAAAGACACATCTTCCTTTACCACAAAATCAAAATCCGAGCTTAAACGTTTACAGCAGAAAGAAACCATATTACGTTATCAATTCATTAACGGCATTTTAAAGGAAACGTATAAAGTAGATGCCAATGCCGCCAAAGGGTTTAGAGCCACTTTAGACAAGGTCTTGACCCATAAGGTCTTTGGTTATGCAATTTTCTTTTTAATACTGCTCACCATTTTTCAAGCCATTTATGGTTGGAGCGAGTATCCCATGGATTTAATTGATGGTTTTTTTGCTTCGGCTACAGAATGGGTGAAAGATACATTGCCACCGGGAGTATTTACAAATCTTATTGCAGAGGGTATTTTAGCCGGTATTGGTGGTATCGTCATATTCATACCACAAATAGCATTCTTATTCTTATTTATAGCCCTACTGGAAGAAACAGGCTATATGAGCAGGGTAGTCTTCTTGATGGACAGGATAATGAGGCCCTTTGGGTTGAGCGGTAAAAGTGTGGTTCCATTAATTTCAGGTACCGCATGTGCTATTCCAGCGGTAATGGCCACTAGAACTATTGAAAACTGGAAAGAAAGGTTAATTACTATTCTAGTAACCCCGTTCACTACTTGTTCGGCAAGGTTACCGGTCTACCTAATTATCATTGCCTTGGTCATACCCGAAGGCAGTTTTCTTGGATTAAGCTATAAGGCCCTGACCTTAATGTCATTATATTTAATGGGCTTTGGAGCTGCTATTCTGTCGGCGGTAATCCTGAACAAGATCTTAAAAATTAAAAGTAGGTCTTTCTTTGTGGTCGAAATGCCCAACTATAAACTACCGTTGATAAAAAACGTTGCCTATACCGTTCTTGAAAAAACAAAAAGTTTTGTTTTTGGCGCAGGTAAAATAATATTGGCCATATCTATTGTGCTCTGGTTTTTGGGCTCTAACGGATTTTCGGACGAATTTAAAAATGCCGAAACCATAGTAGCACAAAGAATTAAAGAAAAGGGGTATAGCGCCAATAGCGAGGTTTACTTTGAAAATCAACAAGAAGCACAAGCAACAACTCTTTCCATAACAGAGAAAGCTGTTCAACAGCAAGAATTGCAAGAAAGAGCATTAAACCAAGAAATTGCCAGCTATAAATTAGAGCATTCCTATATGGGTTATATGGGCAAAGCCATAGAACCTATAGTAAGACCTTTAGGTTATGACTGGAAAATAGGAATAGCCGTTTTAACATCCTTTGCGGCAAGAGAGGTTTTTGTAGGTACATTAGCTACTATTTACAGTGTAGGGAATGATGAAGAGGAAACCATTAAAAATAGAATGGCTGCAGAAGTAGATCCCAAAACAAAAAAACCATTGTTTAATTTAGCCTCGGGCATTTCATTACTATTGTTCTATGCATTCGCTATGCAATGTATGAGCACCTTGGCGGTAGTAAAAAGGGAGACGAATTCTTGGAAATGGCCAGCAGGACAGCTAGTATTCATGAGCCTTTTTGCTTATATTGTAGCTTTAATAGCATACCAATTATTAAAATAATATGGACATTATACAACACATATTGGTTTACATAACCCTAGCTATTTCCGTAGGGTATTTGGTAAATAAATTTTTGATTCCTAAATCTATTTGGTCCGGCAAAAAAAACAACGCTAAATCCTGTGGTCAAGATGATTGTGGCTGCCACTAATCTTTATTGATAAGTTAAAATAGCTATAAAAGACTCATAACAGTTTCTAAAACTGTAACGTTTCTTGCTTTTGTTCGTTTAGATTGCGTAGGAATAATCTAACAATATGAACAATAAGCCAACCCACTTATTACTTTTTACATTTTTTGTTTTCACCATTTTAAACACTAGTGCACAGAACTTAAGCGCCAACGTTTTAGATAGCATTACCCAACAACCTATTCCTTACGCCACTGTTCAATTAAAAGAAAAAGGAGTCATTACCAATGAAGAGGGCAATTTCAATTTTATCTTGAACGAAACTATACAAGAATCTGACTCTCTCATTATTTCCTCAATGGGTTATGAAACCCTTGCCAAACCTATTTCAGAGTTTACAAGCGCTAGAATATTACTTGTACCCAAAGCCATTGAACTAAGAGAGGTTATAGTATCCAATAAAAATTATACTGCTGATGAAATAATAGATTTTGTAGTTGAAAATTTAGACAAAAACTATAAGACCGACCTCACTAAAAAACGATTGTTCCATAGGTCATCTAACTTTGATAGATGGACAAAAAGTGATTTTAAAGTCAAAAAATCATCCATAGATATACTAAACCAACAATTTCTAGATAGTGTTATAACCACTGTACCCAAGGACAACAGTTATTATTCTGAAATTGTTGGCGATCTATACGGCAACCCACATGAAGAGTTATTAAAGTTAAATCTTTTAAAAGCCTCCAAACTATTTGATAAAAGCAAGGAACTTGATACTGAAAAATTAGAGGAAAAATTCAATGAAATACTTCGTGAAAATGTTAAAGAAGGATCTTATTTCAAGATAAAATCCGGTTTGTTCGGTACAAAAATAGATGCCGAGGAGGTTAGCGAATTTCTTGAAGAAGATATTGACTCTACAGATGTGGCCGCTGCCAACGAACAACTAGAGAAAAAGAAGAAAGATAAAGAGCTGCAACAGAAAAACTACGCCAATTGGAAAAAAAGTCAATTGAACAATATCTTCAATAATTTACCCACGCAAGAAGACAATGATCTAAACTTTATAGTAAAATCCAGAAAGTATGATTATACATTGCAAGAATTCACATATTTAGGTAATGATGCCGTTTACGTCATCTCTTTTAAACCAAGTGGATCAGCAGATTTTGAAGGAACACTTTATATAAATGCAGATGATTTTGCCGTATTGCAAATAGACTATAGCAATGTAAAGCCTGTTAAAAAATTCAGTCTTTTAGGGATTTCAACAAATACCTATTTATCTAAAGGAAAAGTCATTTATCAAAAAGATGCATTTGACCATTACGGCCTACGCTATTATGAGTCTGAAGTAGGTGAACGTATTGGTGTTAGAAGACCATTAAAAATCATTGAAAAGAATAAAATCGTAAAAGGCAAAAACAAACAAAATGAGCTATCTGGCGATATGGATTTTGTCTTTATAAATGTTGTAAAGAATGAATTAATCATTTTTGAATCTGATCAAATAGACCAAGCTACTTTTGATGGTTTTACAGAAAACAATGCCGTATCACCGACATATATGCCTAAATACGATCCTAATTTTTGGGAAGGCTACGCTATTATGGAACCCAATACAGCAATAAAAGAGTTTAAGTCAACCACCATTGATTAAATATAGTTCTTAACTATATTATAGAACAAAAGCCCCCAACCCGTTACCAAAAGCAAACCTCCAATTGGAGTAATAGGACCCAGTATTTTTATTTTATTTCCTTTGGATGCAGATATACACAATCCATAAATACTAAAGGAAAAAAGAATGATTCCAATGATGATGCAATAGATAATTGCCTTTTCTAGACCAGTTTCTAGATTAAGGTTAAAACTTAACATCAATAGTAAAAGTGCGTGGTACATTTGATATTTTACTCCTATTTCAAAACTATTCAGTTGATCTTCAGTAAACGTTTTCTTTAACAAATGTGCACCAAATGCCCCAAATACTACTGCTAATAATCCTAATAAGGCTCCTACCAATTGCGCCACTAATACCATAAAATTTTTCTTTCAAAGATAATGGCATCCATTTAATTGTATACCTTACATAAAACTAATTATCAAAAAATGAAAAAGTTTATTACTGTCTATGGTTTTATGCTTTTGATAATGACCGGCTGCGGATCATCAAAAAACACAAGTAATGCCAATAACGGTACATCTTCTTTAGATGTGGAATTGAGAGAAAAAAACAGGGCGAACGTTTCTCTACTACAACGTATACGCCAAAAGAGTGGCATAGTCTTGCAAAACAATGTACCTATAATCAATAAGACCAGTAATTCCTTTGCCTCTGGTGGCAGTCAAGAACCTTTGTACGTTTTAAACAATCAGATAATTGGAAATTCTTTTCATTCGATCAACGAGTTAATAGATAGCTATAATGTGAAGAAAATAGTTATTTTATCGGGTGCAGATGCTGCTGGTTATGGTACTCAGGGAGCCAACGGAGTTATCAAAATTACAAGCTATTAGCATTTACTGCAAACTGATATTCATTTGCATATTTGAATCTAGAATAAAGGCACACTCGGTATATTTTGGCGGACCAAACATTTTCATTTTTCCTTTAGAGAATGCTATTTGCTCTTTTGGAATACCCAACATGTTGGTATCTAAATTATTATTTCCGTTAGCATCATGAAATATAGCTATGGCATACTCGCCATCGGGCAAGTTTTCAATATCAAAAACCGTCTTACCCTTCACGGCCTTTTCAGAACCGGATTTATAAACCTTATCAAACTTTAAAAAGGAACTTTCATCAGTATAAACGGCAAAACAGATATTACCTTCTTCAGAAGTAACCCCATCAATATTTAAACTAATATTATGCTGAGCAAATAGACCTGTAGACATCAATCCTAAAACAAATAGTACCAATAGATTCCCTTTTATCATGCCATATTATTTTAAAATCTACAATTTAATTAGGCGCGCCCAATGCCCCTATTTTTCCGCCGAGTTTCTGAAACAATTGTAAAGTTTGGACCGAGTCTTTTAGATTAAAATATACGTAAGTAGAATCTTTATAGACCAACTTAACTTTATGTTGTTCAATATTATCTACAAATACATGAACTTTATTGTCTGTCAAAGAATCTTTAAACTCCCTAAAGACACCTTTCTCTTTTTCCAGCGCAGAAAAACCGTGTAAACGCTCCATTGGCGGTATTCTTTCAACCAACACCACACTATCTAGTTCGTTTAATGGAATTTCAACATTATAAAACCCGGAACGAATTCCTAGGCTATTGTCACTATTACTTACCCAATTTTTTAAATGAAGTATTAAAATGAACGCGCAACAGATTACTGTTAGAATCAACACCACTGTCCATACCCAATTTTTCTTGGTAAAATGCATAAAGGTTTAAAGTATCAAGTTAACCATACTATTGCCTTAAACGGTAAAATTCAAATTAAATTATTAACCTAAACCAACATCTAGGGTCATCATGATGATGAAGCCACCAATGAAGCCCATGGTAGCAATATCAGTGTACTTATCTTGCTGTGTTTCTGGTATAACTTCCTCTACGACCACAAAGATCATTGCGCCGGCCGCAAAAGAAAGCGCATATGGCAGTATAGGTTGAAAAGTAAGCACGGCCCACGCCCCTAGTACTGCTGCAACAGGCTCTACCAATGCGGAAGCCTGACCGAACATAAAACTTTTTGTCCTGCTCAGTCCATGCCTACGTAACGGCATGGCAACGGCAAAACCTTCCGGAAAGTTTTGTAGACCAATACCTAAGGCCAAAGCAACGGCACCACCAATAGAGGCGCCATCAAAACCAGCGGCCACTCCCCCAAAAAGTACACCAACCGCTAAACCTTCCGGTATGTTATGTAATGTAATGGCCAACGTAAGTAAGGTTGTTCTACGCCAAGGTGTTTTAACACCTTCTGCCTCGTCTTCCTTAAAATTAATATGTAAATGGGGCAATACTTTATCCAACCCAAAAATGAACAAAGCACCTAGCAAAAAACCTACTCCTGCCGGTATAACTTTCACAAACCCTTCACCTGGGCTCATTTCTATACCCGGTGCCAGTAAGCTCCAAAAACTGGCCGCTACCATTACGCCCCCAGTAAACCCTAACATTCCGTCTAAAACAGCACGGTTCATTGTTTTAAAAAGAAAAACCAGTGCCGCGCCCGCTGCTGTGAGTCCCCAAGTAAACAATGTAGCATAAAATGCTGCCAGTACGGGATCTATTGATTCAAAATACGCTATAATTTCATCCATAATTCATATAATTAATATGCTACTCTTCATCTACAATCTCCAAAAATAAATTTGTTGCAATCTGTTTTGATATCCTAATGGAGCCTGATCTAGTAGAGATGGTAACGGAACCATCAAACTCTTCAATTTCCAATATTTTAAAGGTATCGCCCAAGGCAATTTTATTCTTGTCCAAAAACTTTAAAAATGCCGCGGAAGAATCGTTGACGCCTACACAAACCCCTTGACTACCCACTGGCAAATCGCTGATCAACTTCTTAACGGATTTTGTGAACACACCATCTTTGTTAGGAATAGGATCGCCATGTGGATCTACTTTAGGGTATCCTAAATGGGCGTCTAACTTATCAATTAAAGCATCACTTTTTATGTGTTCCAATTGCTCTGCCACCACATGAACCTCATCCCAAGAAAAATTAAGTTTATCTACCAAAAAAACCTCCCATAAACGATGTTTTCTAATAATGGAAAGGGCAACCAACCTGCCTTTTTCCGATAGTGAGACGCCTTGGTATTTCTTATAGTTCACCAAAGATTTCTCAGACAACTTTTTTACCATATCGGTTACAGAAGAAGGTTTTGTCTTCATCTGTTCTGCGATGGCATTTGTTGCAACAGATTTACTGTTGAAATCACTTAGGTGATAAATGGCTTTTATGTAATCTTCTTCTGATAATGTCATTTGAAAAGCAATATTAACACAAAAATACATTTTTATACCTAAAAACAATTTTTTAGATTTGCCTAAATTTAATTTTAGATGTTTAAAATATTATTTTTCGCTTGCTCTATTTTGGCTTTTACAACTGTAAATGCTCAAAAAGCTACCATATCTGGAACCATATCTTCAAATGGATTTCCTGAAGCCTATGTAAATATTTATTTGAAAGGCACTCAAATTGGCGCTGCGTCAGGCGAAAACGGTCAATACTTACTTAAAAATATTCCTTCTGGCGATTACATTATTATTGCTTCCAATATAGGTTTTGAACAATTTCGTAAATCGATCTCCGTTTCCGAAGATGAAGACCAAATTGTAAATATTGACCTAAAACCATCAACCGAATCTCTTGATGAAATGGTAGTTACAGGCACTCTAAAACCTGTTAGTAGGTTAGAAAGTCCAGTACCGGTAGAAGTATATACACCTACCTTTTTTAAAAAGAACCCAACACCAAGTATTTTTGAAGCATTACAGAATGTAAACGGAGTAAGACCACAAATAAACTGTAATGTTTGTAATACAGGTGATATTCATATTAATGGACTAGAAGGTCCGTACACCCTAGTCTTAATAGATGGCATGCCCATAGTTAGTGGTTTGGGAACTGTATACGGACTCTCAGGAATTCCCAATTCACTTATAGAACAAATTGAAGTGGTTAAAGGCCCAGCTTCTACATTATATGGAAGTGAAGCCGTTGGCGGACTCATTAATATTATTACAAAGAACAACTTATCTGCCCCAGATTTTTTTGCAGATAGTTTTGTAACCGGTTGGGGAGAATTTAATTTAGACATAGGCACTAAGTTTAATGTTGGCAAAAAAGCCAATGTTCTCTTAGGTGCCAATTATTTTAAGTACGATAACCCTATTGACAATAATGGAGATAATTTTACCGATCTTACATTACAAGATCGCATATCTGTTTTTCAAAAATGGAATTTTGAAAGAAAAGACTCCAGAATCCTTTCTTTGGCAGGAAGGTTTTTTTATGAAGATAGATGGGGAGGTGAACTGCAATGGACTCCAGAATTTAGAGGCGGTGATGAAATTTATGGGGAAAGTATTTACACCCGTAGATGGGAAGTTTTAGGCAAGTACCAGTTGCCGGTAGAAGAGCAAATGATGCTTTCCTTTTCCTATAATGACCACAAACAAAATTCCGTTTATGGCGATGTTCCTTATTTGGCAGATCAACGTATTGGTTTTACCCAGTTATCATGGGATAAAATCATAGGAAAACATAGCCTTTTAGCAGGTACTGCATTACGTTATAATTATTATGACGACAATACGCCTGCTACAGCAAACACGAATGGTAATGAGCCCGATGAAGTAATTATACCGAGTGTTTTTTTACAGGATGAGATAGCGTTCAATAAAAAACATTCCCTTCTTCTAGGGGGCAGATATGATTATGATAACCGCCACGGTAATATCCTTACGCCAAGAGCGGCCTATCGTTTTAAGTTTACCGAAAATGACATTATTCGCTTAAATGCGGGTACCGGTTTTAGAGTGGTAAATCTATTCACAGAAGATCATGCAGCACTTACCGGTTCTAGAGATGTCATTATTGCAGAAGAACTGGAACCGGAAGAATCATTTAATGTAAATCTTAACTTTCTGAAGAAAATTTACGGTGATAATGGCACGTTTGTAAGTTTAGATGCTTCAGTATTTTACACCTATTTCCAAAATGTTATAATCCCTGATTACGACACCAACCCCAACCAAATTATATATGACAATTTAGAAGGTAAATCAATTTCAAAGGGAATAAGTGCAAACATAGATATAACCATGTACAATGGTTTACAATTTATGATCGGAGGAACATTACAGAACGTGAGCAATACTGAAAATGGGGTTACGCAACGTCAAATTTTAACAGAAAGCTATTCCGCCAATTGGAGTGTTGGGTACCAAATTAGGCCATGGAATTTAAAGATAGATTATACGGGTAATTTATATGGTCCTATGCGATTACCAACCTTAGGGGAAAGTGATCCCAGGCGAGATTTTTCACCCGCGTGGAGTATTCAAAATATACAACTATCTTATGATGGGATAAAGAATTTTGAAATTTACGGAGGAGTTAAAAATTTGCTGGACTGGACACCCAAAAGAGGGAACCCCTTTATCATTGCCCGTGCCAACGATCCTTTTGACAAAGAAGTTACCTTTGATGCAAATGGCAATGCGGTTGCCACACCAAATAACCCGAATGCATTAACATTTGACCCATCTTACGTCTATGGACCAAATCAAGGAATCCGTTCTTTTATTGGACTACGTTATACATTGAATTAAGTATTAAAGACACATGCTATTTTGTACTTTTGAAGTGCTAGACCTTAAAAAAGCTGAGAACAATCTGAAAAATTCATGAACGAATTCGATTACATTATCATTGGCGCAGGCGCATCTGGTCTATTGCTGGCAGATGCTATAGCCAACGATTCGTTTTTTGATCAAAAAAAGATTTTACTACTTGACAAAGCACCAAAAAATAGCAACGACAGAACGTGGTGTTTTTGGGAAAAAGGTAACGGTCAATTTGAAGAGATTATCCATAAGAAGTGGAATTCCATTCATTTTCAAGGAGAAGATGTTGCCAAAAGAACCAAAATCGACCCATATTCTTATAAAATGATAAGAGGTATCGACTTCTATGATCATTACCTAAAAAAGGTAAAGGCAACTAGCAATATAACATTTGTGCAAGACACCGTGGTGGGTATCTCCGAAACCGAAGACCAAGTTGAGGTTAAAGCAGTAAACAACACCTATACCGGCAAGTATATATTCAATAGCCTTTTTGATTATAAAATGGCTACCCAGCAAACAAAATATCCCGTATTACAGCAGCATTTTATAGGCTGGGTAATAAAGGTCAACAAACCTATTTTCAATACCAAGGAAGTCACATATATGGATTTTTCCATACCTCAAAAAGGCAATACAAGATTTATGTATGTACTGCCCTACTCCAATGATACCGCATTAATAGAATACACTTTGTTTTCAGAAAAGCTATTGCCAACACCTGAGTATGAAGAAGCTATAGAATACTATATTTTACAACGGTTTCAATGCCAGGAATATGAGATTATAGAAAGAGAATTTGGCAGTATACCAATGACAGGGTATGACTTTAGGGAGCACCATACCAACAGAATACGCTATATAGGTACCGCAGGGGGTTGGGCCAAACCCAGCACAGGTTATACTTTTATGAGTACGGCAAACAAAATACCAAAATTGATAGCATTCATTAAAGAGGGGAAACCTCTGAAAAAATTAAAATTGAAAGGCAAATTTTGGTTTTATGACATGCTCTTTTTAGATGTACTTTACAATGACAATGCCAATGGGCATGTAATATTCGAATCTATCTTTAAAGCATTACAACCACAAAAGGTTTTTAAGTTTTTAGATGAAAAAACAAGTCTCATAGAAGATTTGGAATATATCAACTCTTGCCCTAAACAACCGTTTATCAAAGCATTGATAAAACGAATTTTCTAAACCGTTCTATTCATTAAGTTTTCCCCAAACTGTCTTAGCAGTTCTTTATTTTCAGGATTAATATCCATATCATCAAGAACATCAAAAGCTTTAGCCGTGTAATCTGCAATGGCAGTTTTAGTAGCTTGATCCGCTTTTGTCTTTTCAAATATAGAACGCACTGCGTTAATTTTAGCTTCGGCCTCTTTTGGGTGAATAGAATATAAATGCTCTAATTCTTTAGCGATTACTTCTGATCCAGAGTTTAAAGCTTTAAGATATAGGTAGGTCTTTTTGTTTTCAATAATATCACCACCAACCTGCTTACCAAAGGTTTTAGGATCACCAAAAACATCTAAATAATCATCTTGTAATTGAAAAGCTATACCAAGGTTTAGTCCAAAATTGTACATCTGTTGCTGTGCTTCATCTGGTTCACCTGCAACTATAGCGCCCATTTTTAACGCAGCTGCAACTAAGACGGCAGTTTTGTATTCTATCATTTTAAGATACTCGGGCAACATCACATCATCCCTAGTTTCAAAATCTACATCGTATTGTTGACCTTCACAAACTTCAAGTGCCGTTTTACTGAACAACTTGGCCAAATCTCTAAAAACATTAGGCTCATAATTTTCAAAAAGTTGATAGGCCATTATCAACATGGCATCACCAGACAGAATACCCGTATTAATATCCCATTTTTCATGCACCGTAGTTTTACCCCTACGTACCGGGGCATCATCCATAATATCATCATGTACCAAAGAAAAATTATGAAAGACCTCAACAGCAACGGCAGCATCTAAAGCTTTTCTAAAATCGGTATTAAAAATTTCAGCAGTCATTAAAACCAATACCGGTCTTAACCTTTTGCCGCCTAAACCCAGAATATATGTGATAGGCTCATATAGGTTTCTAGGCTCTTTTGTAATCCTCATAGAGTCTAAATATGCAATAAACTCATCTCGATATTCACTAATAGTATGCATTCTTTGCAATTTTGCACAAAAATAGAACAAAAATGGCTGAATAAGCCCCCTTTTTAAGTGAGAAGAAATAAAACTTTACAGATGAATCCCTAATTTAAAAAAGCTGTCAAATATGAACTTTTACGCTACTTACTAATTATAAAGAAGACCTCTTGATCAGTCTAGAGGGCATAATTAATTTTGTAACTGTATCACCTTTTAAATGCAATGCCGCTCTTTTTGCCATTTCGTTAAAATCGGTGGAAATAGTAGTAATTCCACCAAACACAATTTCTTTTGAAACATTATCGTTTTGGGACAGAATACCGATATCCTCCCCAATTTTATATTTATTTCTAACCGAATCTCTTAGAATTTGCCAAAGTATGGTATCTCCTAACGCAAAATATAAATTGCCTTTTTTAGCAGACCCAATAGTATAATTATTCTTGACACAACCATTGACCTCAAACTCATCTATGAATTTTTGAAACGCGTTTTTTATAGATATAGGAGAAAAATCGCTCTCTTCGTTGAAATACAAAATAATCTTATTATACTTTTTTATTTCTGGCAGCAACCTAACCAAAGACGTATAAATGACCTCTTCAAATTCTTGGGAGATATAAGAATACCCTGGTCCCAAATTTAAATACCTATCTACCAACAATAATTTTTTGGGCTCAATATTCTTTAATAATGTTGCAACCTTTTCATTTTGTATTGGAGCAATAACATACATGCCATATTTACCATTGATATTAGAAATTATGGTCTTAAAAACAGTAAGGTTATTATGATGGAAAAAAACATCTATTTGAAACCTTCTTCCCATTTCTTTACGAAAGGTTTTATAAAATTCTTCTTGATAACTCTGAAAAGCAAATAGTAGCAAAGCCATTCTTTTGGTAATATTGGTAGCTTGGCTAATCACAAAATAACCCTTTAATTGCCTAGACTCTATTAAGCCTCTATTCTTAAGCTCCTCATATGCTTTAAAAATAGTTTTTCTTGCATAGCCTATTTCCTCAACCATAGTGTTTATAGAAGGTAACTGATCACCAATAGTCAATTGCCCATCTTCAATAGATTCAATTACTCCTTGAACCAATTGTTCATGTTTTGTAAGGTTATTATTGTGGGTAAGGTTTAGAATTTTACTAATAACCGGCATAAATAATAAATGAAATTTGCAGGCGTCAATATACAATTTAAAAAAAGATATCAAAAAATAGCTCCTGAATTATAGTGTACTTAACACAACAAATTGTGTGTAAAAAAAATGGTTTATAAGCCGAAAAAGCCTCCAAACACGCAAATACAGATTTTTTAGATAAAATAGCAAATAATATGTATTTGATAATATTTTAAGATCTAAATGAAAATTATAAAAAATAACATGTTAATATTTATTAAATTAACATTTTATTTTATATTTGTTCACAGTAGCATAGTGTATCATAGTCTCTTCATCTCAAAAACGCTCCCTAAAGAGACTATAACGCCTACGTCAACATAATTAACTAACAACTGTAAGAACTAACTTTATGAATTATCAAACAGACTTTTTTAAGTTTTCCATGATTCGGAATCAGGTAAGCTTAACGATGATTTTATTTTTTAGTGGATTTCTCTTTATGGGTCTCCACGCACAGACAACCGTTTCTGGAACTGTTACTTCAGCTTCAGACAACATGCCGTTGCCAGGTGTTTCGGTCATTGATGCCAACAACCCTACAACAGGAGTACAAGCGGATTTTGACGGTAACTTTACAATTACCGTAGATGATGGTAGTACCAGTTTACGATTCAGCTACATTGGTTTTAAGGCTGTAGTGGTACCGGTAAACAATCAAAGTACAATCAATGTATCTTTAGAAGAGGACGTTGCCAACCTAGACGAAGTTGTTGTCGTTGGTTACGGTACTCAGAAAAAAGCGACCGTAACAGGTGCGGTAACCGCAGTACAGGGTCCGGTACTAGAAAGTTCACCGGCCATAAGTGTATCGAATTCCTTGGCAGGTAGATTGCCCGGGGTAGTAATCGTACAGACCAGTGGGGAGCCTGGTAATGACGAATCGAACATAAGTATTCGTGGAACCAATACATTAGGAAACAACCAACCTTTGATCGTTATTGATGGTATTCCAGATAGAGATGGTGGTATAGGTCGTATTAACCCAGATGATATTGCCAATATCTCTGTACTTAAAGATGCATCAGCTGCAATTTATGGAGCTAGAGCGGCCAACGGAGCAATAATCGTTACTACCAAAACCGGTAAAGCCGGCAAAATGCAAATAAATTATAAGGCTGATTTTGGTATAACCAGACCTACAAGAGTACCAGAAATGGCAAGTGCGGTAGAGTATCAAACTATAATGAATGAATTGGCGATTTATAACAGTAATATTCCTTCATCACAATGGGGAGCTGCAAATACCGCTTTTCAAACCTCAGGTAGTTATACTATACCAGGTAGCGATCCTGCAGAAACCGTAAACGCTGCATTTAGTCCAGAAACAATCAATAATCATAGAACCAATGCTGATCCATGGTTATATCCTGATACGGATTGGTTTGGTGCCACTTTTCAAGATTGGGCGGAACAACAAAGACACAACCTATCCATAAGCGGTGGTAGTGAAGATCTAAAATATTACGCATCTGTAGGTTATGCAGATCAAGGCGCTATATATAAAAACTCGGCCAACAGATACCAACAGTATAACTTTAGAATCAATACCGATGCTAGAATTAATGAATACCTGTCTACTAAACTAAGTATGGGATATAGAAAGGAAGATAGAACCTTCCCTACTGAAGGTGCAGGTGCTATCTTTAGAATGTTGATGAGAGGTAGACCAAATGAACCTGCAATATGGCCAAATGGATTACCAGGACCTGATATTGAAAATGGTCAACAACCGGTGGTAGTTACAACGAATGCTACAGGGTATGACAAACAACCAACAGATTACCTACAATTTACAGGTTCTTTGGATATTACCAACCCATGGGTAGAAGGTCTTAAACTGACATTATTGGCAGGTGTTGACCAAAGCCAGTTACGTAGAAAACTATGGCAAACACCATGGACTCTTTATTCTCTTGACCGTGCAAACTATATTGCTACCGGTGTACCGGAACTAAGCGGATCTATACGTTCCAACTTTACAGATGCAAGATTATTACAATCATCTAATAATGTACTAAACACCAACCTAACCGGTTTATTAAGTTATGACAAAACAATTGGTGATGACCACACCATTAACTTATTGGCCGGTGTTACCCGTGAGAATTTTCAAGGTGAATTTTTCTCAGCATTTAGAAGAAACTACCTTTCTACCGCTGTTGACCAGTTAGGAGTAGGTGGTGAAATTGCACAAGAAACGGATGGTTTCGGTTACAACAGAACACGTTTAGGTTACTATGGCCGTGCCCAGTATAACTTTAAAGAAAAATACTTAGCCGAGTTCATCTGGAGATATGATGGTTCATATATTTTCCCAGGTAATGATCGTTTTGGGTTCTTCCCAGGATTGTTAGTTGGTTGGAACATTAATAATGAAGATTGGTTCAACGTTGACTCTATTAGCTACTTAAAGTTAAGGGGTTCTTACGGTGAAATGGGTAATGATCAAGTTTCATTTGACACCAACGGTGACGGTGAAATAACCGATGATGAATTACAAGAATATGCTTACCAATCTATTTACGAATTTGGTCAATACCCAATAAATGGTCAAGTACAAACGACTTTATTTGAAAACCTCTTGGCTAATCCTAGCTTTACATGGGAACGAGCTAAGAATTATAACATTGGTTTAGACGGTATTATATTGGACGGAAAAATGAGTTTCACCCTTGAATATTTCTTGAACAAACGTGATCAAATTCTAATTCAAAAAACAGGTTCTACCCCAGGTTCTTCTGGTATTTCAGACCTTTTACCTCCTGTAAATGCAGGTAAAGTAAATAACGAAGGTTTTGAATTTGCGTTGAATTATTTTGGTGGTAGCTTTGATGGTTTTAAATGGGATGTTGGTGTAAACGGAGGTTACGCACAAAATACAGTTGAGTTCCTA
The DNA here is from genome assembly GCF_001865655.1 of Maribacter sp. 1_2014MBL_MicDiv. NCBI lineage: Bacteria > Pseudomonadati > Bacteroidota > Flavobacteriia > Flavobacteriales > Flavobacteriaceae > Maribacter > Maribacter sp. 1_2014MBL_MicDiv. The sequence goes on along the minus strand of NZ_CP011318.1, from coordinate 2,250,156 downwards.
GATGAAATTCCTGGTGCTCCAAGTTACCAATTACAAGAAGGTAAGCCTATTGGCTCATATTTAGTATACGAGTCTGATGGTGTATTTATTGACCAAGCTGCCATTGATTCCAATCCACTAGATTATAGTGCTGTTAAGCCAACATTAGAGCCAGGTGATATGAAATTTAAAGATATCAACGGAGATGGTGCCATTAACGACTTAGATCAAGTAAGGTTAAAAAATAGCATCAACCCTAACTTTAACTTTGGTGTTACGTTTAACGCTTCATACAAAAACTTTGATCTTTCTGTATTATTACAAGGAGCTACAGGGGCTAAATTATTTATCCAAACAGAATCTGGTGACATAGGTAACTTTTTAAAGTACAGCTTTGACAACAGATGGAGTCCAGACAACCCAAGTAGCGTTCATCCAAGACTTGCCAGTCGTGGAGACACCTACTATACAGGTGGTGATTATGGCAATAATACCTACAACTTATTTAGTAAAGATTACCTAAGACTTAAAAATGTTCAATTGGCATACAACTTTCCTTCAGAATTGATTGAGCAATTTGGTCTATCTAAATTTAAAATATATATGAGTGGTCTAAACTTGGCTACATGGGCGGCTCAAGATATATATGATCCTGAATCGACAAGTAATAACGGTCAGTTTTATCCACAACAGACTATTATTAACACAGGTTTTAGTTTAACATTTTAAAAAAAAATCATGAAAAAAGGAAAATTAGTACTCTTAGGCCTACTGACGTTAGCGTTAGTACCTATTTCGTGTAATGAAGATTTTTTAGAAACGCAGCCATTAGATTCAATCTCGGCAGATGCCACTTGGGCAGACGGTGCGTTAGCACAAGCATTCGTATTCAACGTTTATGCATCCCTTGGCTATGGAGGGTTTGAAGAAGAAGGTTTGGCTTCATTAACGGACGAAGCAATGTTTACACACTCTGGTAGAGGAGTAAACGTTATTACAGAAGGTTCACTTTCCCCGTCGGGTACGGGTAACGTGAATATCATTCCACAATGGAACGAATTATATTTAGCAATACGAAAAGCGAATATAGCTTTACAAGAATTACCAAATTCAACTTTTGATGATCAAACATTGAAAGACAGGTTAACGGGTGAAGCACATTTTCTAAGAGCGTATTATTACCATCAATTAATGCGCTATTACGGTGGCGCACCATTAATTGATGCCCCTTATGGCTTAGATGATGACTACTCTATAGCTAGAGGTACTTATGCTGAAAATGTAGATTTTGTAACCAGTGACCTTGACAAAGCCATTTCATTACTGGAAGGCAAAGAGGTTACACCAGGTAGAGCTTCCATGTTAAGTGCTATGGGGTTAAAATCTCGTGTATTAACATATGCCGCCAGTGATTTGCGCGACGGACCTACAGCGAGCGCTAAGTCGGCAACATTGGGTGGATATTCAAATTTAGAACTGGTTGCATATACTTCTGGGGACAGAGATGCTAGATGGAACGCTGCAAAGACCGCTGCCAAGGCCGTTTTAGATGCGACCACTGGTTACAAGTTAGATTTAACCGAACCTGCAAGTGCAGAAGAAGCGACTGAAACATACATCTCTATTGCTATGGGAGGTGGAAGTGCCGTTGGTGATGCTGCTGCAAGATCAGAACTATTATTTGAAAGAACACATTCACCTCTATTTACACAAGAAAGTAATTGGCCTTTAGGTGGAATTCACCAAGGGATCAACAATGGACCAAACGGATATCATAACTGGGCAGGTAACACACCTATTCAACAATTGGTAGACGACTATCAAATGATGGACGGTTCTGATTTCGACTGGAGCAATGAAGAACACGCGGCTGCACCATATGAGAATAGAGACCCAAGAATGGCCGCAACTATTCTTTATGATGGAGCAGCATGGAAACCAAGGCCAGATGACGTTGCCTCAATAGATCCTTATGATGAAATACAGACAGGTACATATGCAGATGGTAGCGGCGGAATAATACCTGGTGTTGACATGAGAGATTCACCAATTGAAAACTGGAACGGAAGTAGAACCGGTTATTATGTACGAAAGTTCATTGATCCAGACCCATCTTTAGTGGACAATCAATCTAGTGCACAAGTTGTACCATGGCCATTTATTAGATATACCGAAATAATATTGAACTATGTAGAAGCTTCTATTGCACTAGGCGATGAAGGTGAAGCGAGAAACTGGCTGAACAAGATTCGTTTTAGAGCAGGTATGCCGGCACTTACCTCATCTGGAACTGAGCTTTTAGAGGATTACATCAATGAAAGAAGAGTTGAATTGGCATATGAAGAACACAGATACCATGATGCACGAAGATGGATGATCGCTGATCAAACTTTGGGCAGGGGCATTAAGGTTATGAAAGTAACAGCTACCCTTAAAGCCGGTGCAACACCAAGAACTCCTTATCAGTATGACACATCTGTATATGATTACACCTATACCGTTGTAGACAATAATGATAATGAAACCAGAACTTGGGACGATAAAATGTATTTCATGCCTATAAGTAGAGATGAAATCAATAGAAATAACCTTTTGATTCAGAATCCAGGTTATTAGTTTAGTTTAAATTGAGTTAAATTAAAGATCTATTCCTTTTTGGAATAGATCTTTTACTTTTAAACAAATGACAAAAAATCTAATCTTCTATATTCTTATAATTTTCTTATTACATCAAAGCTGTACAGAGAAAGTTAAAAAAGATGAAACCTCTTCAACAATTAACAAGATTGAAGAACCCACCCTATTCACTCTTTTATCCGAACATGAAACGAAAGTAACTTTTCAAAACACCTTAAAGGAAGGGTTAAATGCCAACGTATTGGTTTACGAATACCTCTATAACGGCGGTGGTGTAGCTACAGGGGATTTTAATAACGATGGTCTTCAAGACTTATATTTCACTTCTAACATGGGTGAAAATAAATTCTATTTAAATGAAGGCAATTTCACATTTAAAGATGTTACTACAATTTCTAAAGTCGCCGGTAGACCTGGACCTTGGAAAACAGGCATAACCTCTGCAGATGTAAACGGAGATGGTAAATTAGATCTGTATCTATGTTATTCAGGGGCCTTACCAGATGCAAAGCGTAAAAATCAACTTTTCATCAATCAAGGGAATGATGCCAACAACGTACCAATTTTCAAAGAACAAGCGGAAGAATATGGTTTGGCCAGCGCTGCTTTTAGCAATCAAGGATATTTCTTTGACTATGATAAAGACGGTGATCTAGATATGCTTTTACTAAACCACAATCCAAAATCTTTACCTGTTTTAAATGAAGTAAGCACTAAACAGTTTTTAAAAAAAGATGACCCTTATCAAGGTATTAGGTTGTTTGAGCAAAAAAATGAGAAATTTTATGATATAACCCAAAAAGCAGGTATTAGTGGTTCTGCATTAACCTATGGATTAGGTATAGGTATTAGTGACATTAACAATGACGGTTGGCAAGACTTCTATGTTTCTAATGATTATACTGTACCAGATTATCTCTATATCAATAATAAAAATGGCACATTTACAGACCAACTAGGTGATCAAATGGGACATACAAGTCATTTTTCTATGGGCAATAATGTAGCCGATATCAATAATGATGGCCTGCAGGATATTTTCACTTTAGACATGTTGCCTAAAGATAATAAGCGCCAAAAATTACTTTTATCGCCAGATAATTATGAAAAATTTGATTTAAATATTAGAAGTGGATTTCATCATCAATATATGCGAAATATGCTTCAGTTGAACAATGGCGACAATTCATTTAGTGAAGTAGGTCAACTAGCCGGTATCTCAAATACAGATTGGAGCTGGGCTCCACTTTTTGCTGATTTTGACAATGACGGATTTAAAGATCTATTCATTACCAACGGATATTTTAGGGATTACACCAATTTGGATTTCATCAATTACATGGACAGTTTCGTACAATCCAAAGGCAGACTACAACGGCAAGAAGTTTTAGAACTTATAAAAGAAATGCCAGCATCTAACCTGACCAATTTCTATTATACCAATAAAGATGGCGTCCACTTCAATGATCAATCTCAAGAAGCAGGTATAGCCCAACCTGCCAACAGCAATGGTGCCATATATACTGATTTAGATAATGATGGTGATCTAGACCTCGTTATTAATAACATTAACAAACCGGCATTTATTTATAGGAATGACACCCAAAAAGGCAATGGCAATTTCTTAAACATTCAGTTAAAAGGAAACCAAAAAAACACACATGGTATTGGATCAAAAATCAGTATCTACGCCAAAGGAAAAACCCAAGTACTTGAGCAAATGCCAACCAGGGGATATCTTTCGACCGTATCATCGATTTTACATTTCGGATTAGGCGACATAACTACCGTAGATTCTTTAAAAGTAACTTGGAACTCTGGAAAAACGGAGACTATTGAAGCACTTTCAGCGAATAGAACAATTGAGCTGAATGAATCCAATGCCCAAACCTTGGAATTGGCTCAAAAGAAAAGTAAAACGTTGTTTTCAACTGTACGCAATTCCGTTAATTTCGAGCACAAACCATCTTCTGTAAATGATTTTAAACGACAGTCGCTCTTAATAAAACAATTATCTCATAGTAGTCCTCCTATTGCCAAAGCAGATTTAAACAATGATGGGTTAGAAGATATTGTCATTGGTGGCGGCGTTGATCAACCTACCGCCATATATTTTCAAAGTAGCAATAAAAACTTCAATAAAAAACCAAACGCAGATTTTGACCTAGACAAGGCTCATTTTGATACTGATATTGCAGTACTTGATGTTAATAATGATGGTCATCTAGATATTTATATGGCAAGTGGCGGATATCATAACCTAACCGCCAATGACCCTCTATTACAGGACAGGCTCTATTTGGGTAATGGCAAAGGGAATTTTAAAAAGACTCATAATTCATTACCACAAATGACCATAAGCACCGGATCGGTTTCATTTTCAGATATAAACAATGATTCGCACTTAGATATATTTATCGGTGGTTATAATGTTCCTGGTCGCTTTCCTGAAATACCAAGAAGTTATATTCTTATCAATGACGGTAAAGGAAGTTATGTAGACAAGACCAATGAAATTCAACCCAACTTACAATATCCTGGTATGGTTACCGATGCCACTTGGGCAGACATGGATGGTGACACTATAGAAGATTTAATTATAGTTGGTGAATGGATGCCCATAACTATTTTCTTGAATAAAAATGGCAAATTGATCAATGGAACAGACCAGTTTTTTGAAAGTGATTTAAATGGGTTCTGGAGCAGCGTTCTTGTTGAAGATTTAAATAAAGACGGCAAACAAGATATTATTGCCGGAAATATTGGTACCAATACGCAATTCACAATAGACAAAGACACTCCGGCTGAATTGTATTATTCAGATTTTGACAATAACGGTTCTATTGATCCCATTCTAAATTTTTACATTGACGGTAATAGTTATCCATATGTTACCAGAGATGAACTGTTAGGGCAACTATCGAGTAAAAGACAGAAATTTAACAGTTATGAAAAATACGCTGATGCGCAGATAACAGACATTTTTAATGATACTGAATTGAAAAAGGCGAAAAAATTAACTGCAACACACCAAGAAACATCCTTGTTTTTAAGTTCAACAGATGAAAAGTTTACAAAAGTTCACTTGCCATTACAAGCTCAATTTTCCCCGGTTTCAGAAATTATTGTGGAAGATTTTAACCAAGATGGTGATTTAGACCTGCTACTTCTTGGCAACAATGATTATTATAAGTTACGTATAGGTAAATTCGATGCCAACTATGGTACATTACTTTTAGGTGATGAAAATGCCAATTATAAGTACATTTCCCAATCTAAATCTGGTCTATCCATAAAAGGAAGTAATACCAGAGGTATTATCATTGACGATAAACTAATACTTACCAACTACGGCAAGTCAATACAAACATATCAACTAACAAAATAGCTTTATAAATAACAATGACCATTTATAATAAAAACATACTTGGCAGTACGCTCTTACTATCACTACTTTTAATGATTACAGCTTGTTCTACAGAAGAACAACCAAATATGAGTGAAAAAGATGTTGCTAGGGATTGGGCCAACATGACTTTGTACATTACCCAATATACCCCATCTAACTCCCCTACATTTGCCTCAAGAGCATTTGGTTACACCGGTTTAACCATGTATGAATCTATAGTACCAGGTTATAAAGAATATAGTACAATGAACAATCAGGTTACTGGTCTAACCATGTTACCAACAATAGATACGGACAAAGAATATAATTGGATACTATCTCTTAATGCAGGTCAGTCAGAAATATTGAAGAATATTTATGTTCAAACATCAGATGAAAATATCCAAAAAATAGATTCCCTTGAACAGGTTGTTTACGATCAATTTAAAACAAGTGTTGCTCCAGAAACGGTGAAGCGCTCTATAGAATATGGTAAATCTGTTGCAAAAGTAATTTTTGAATGGAGTAAAACAGATGGAGGTCATAGAGGATACTTATACAATTTTGACAAATCTATGGTTCATCCAGACAGACCGGGAGCATGGAAACCACCATTGTTCGCACAGTCTTTTAGCCATCATCCATTACACCCACATTGGGGCGAAAATAGAACCTTTGCTCCTATCAATAAAACAATTGAGGATCCACAAATGATACCTTATGACACACTTCCAGGGTCTGCCTACTACCAACAATTTGAAAATGTTTATCTAAAAGATTTAGAATTGACCCAATTAGAAAAGGAAGCTGCCATTTGGTGGGGAGATGACCCTGACGTTAGCTTTACACCGCCTGGTCACTCGTACTATTTTGCTACGTTGGCAGTAGATGGGCATGATCTTTCACTTATAGAAAGCACCCAAGTGTATGCCCAAGTAGGCATGGCCGTGGCAGACGCTTTTATTAATTGTTGGAAATGGAAATATCTTTTCTTTACGGAAAGACCTAATACCTTTATCCCAAAGTACATTGATGAAGAATGGGAATCTTTTTGGCCAGACCCGCCATTTCCTTCATTTCCATCTGGACATGCAATACAAGCCGCCGCTGCCGCAACCATATTAGAACATAATTTTGGCAAGGAATTCACTTTTACCGATATGGCACACGAAGGAAGAGAACGAGATGAGTTAAAAGAAACCGATTTTGTCGTTCGTTCTTTTGACACCTTTTGGGAAGCTGCACAAGAAACTGCAGATTCTAGATTTTACGGCGGTATACATACTCAACTTGACAACGAGGTAGGATTAGAAAAAGGAGTGGAAATCGCAAAAAATGTTTACACCCTTCAATGGAAGAATATAAATGAAAAATAACACCACTATAACGCCCACATATTTTTTGGCAGTACTTTTTTTCTGCGGATGCCTAATTAACGCACAAGAAACTTTTGTTGATGTTACAGAGCATGCAGGTATTGAACACCAATACGAAGTATATGAAGGAACATTTGGTGGCGGTGTAACCGTTTTCGACTTTAATAACGATGGCTTTGAAGATCTTTATATCACTAGTGGTATACAAGCGGACAGATTATATCTAAATAAAGGAAATGGTACGTTTGAAGACGTTTTTAAAGGCTCTGGTCTAGAGGTTACCAATGAGTATGTTACCCAAGGTGTGGTCAGTGCAGACATCAATAAAGATGGGTTTAGAGATTTGTTCATTACAACAATCACAACTACAGATGGTAAAAATGTAATACCTAGGGCAAAAAATCTATTGTTTCTAAATAATGGAAATGCCACGTTTACCGACATTACAAAAGCATATGGTTTAGAAGAATTCAACTCTTTTAGTACAGGTCCAAGTTTTGGAGACATAGATGCCGACGGATACCCAGATCTTTTTGTTGGCAATTACTTCCAAGAATTTACCGGAAAACTAGGTATTATAAAAGACGCAACTATAGTTAGTGCAAACCAAACCGCAAGAAGTTATTTACTAAAAAACAATCTAGGTAAAAGCTTTAAAAATGTGTATGATGACTATGGCTTAGGCCATAAAGGTTTTGGGTTTGGTGGTGTTTTCACCGACTTCGACAATGACCAAGACCAAGACTTATTGGTGAACCAAGATTTTGGTTACAAAGCAGTGCCCAACTTCCTGTACCAAAATGAATATCCTAATGATCGCTTTGAGGACGTAAGTAAGCAAACCGAAATGGATTTAAAGATCAACGCTATGGGAGCGGCTGTTGGTGATTATAATGGGGATGGATGGATGGACTATTATGTTACCAACATTAAATTCAATATGCTTATGGAAAACCAAGGCAATGGTAATCCGTTTGTAGATAAGGCTAAAGAATTGGGCACCTACAATTTAGCCATAAGCTGGGGCGCCAATTTTGCCGATTTTGATCATGACGAAGATTTAGACCTTTTTGTTTCCAATGGTGATTTAAACCCCAACTGCACCCCAATGGGCAATTTCTATTTTGAGAACAATGCCAATACGTATACCGAAAAGGGACGTGAACTTGCTATTAACGATTATGGTATTGGTAGAGGTTCGGTAATTTTTGATATGGACAATGATGGAGACATGGATTTACTGGTCGTAAATCAAAAACCTATTCTAAACTATCCTATTGCGTCAACCACCCGCTTATTTAGAAACGACACTGCAAGAGGAAATTGGTTAAAAATAGCTTTAAAGGGCGTACAAGCAGAAAGCAATGGTATTGGTTCTAGGGTAACGGTAATTGCGAACGGTAAAAAATTCATTAGGGAAATAGATGGCGGTGGGTCTAGTCATATTTCTCAAAACTCGGTCATTGCACATGTTGGCCTGGGTACAACCACCAAAATAGATTCCGTCATAGTAAACTGGTCTGGTGGCAACACTCAAATTATTACCAATATTAAAGCCAATCAATTATTAGAAATTGTAGAAACAGCCCAACCCAAAAAGCCCTTATTCAATTTTTGGTACTTCATTGGTGCTCTATTTTTAATAATTACAGTCCTATATCTATACCGCAACAAGAGAAGTTAAACAGCTGATTATATTATCTTTACACATTTTACAAAATTAATTTTTAAAAAAATTCCTTAAAAATGCAATAGGTTTCAAATTCTGCGTCTTTATAAGTGAAGACCAATTGAAAAAGCTCTTGGATGGCATCTGACCAAAAAGATAACACAAACCTGAATAGTTTTTTTGAAGAAGAATATAGCTCGATCAAGCGCTACATTCAATCTAAAATTAAACAAACATCAGAAAGTGATGCCGAAGATATTATACAAGATGTTGCTTTACGTATTTTCTCTAGACCTATAGACGCCTTACCAATACATAACATTGGTGGTTATGTGTATAATGCCGTCAAAAATAAGATTACAGATATATTACGTACCAAAAGAACACGGTTTGATGACCAAGAGCAACTAGAACAACTCTGGACAGATTTTACCTATTTGTTCTATGATCAATCTTCAAATGAATACCCTGCACTAATACAAGAAAAACTAAAGATTGCCATAGAGGAATTAAAGCCTGTCTATAGGGATATCATAGTTGCAGTTGATTTTGAAAATTACAGCTACAAAGAAATTTCAATGGAAACCGGTATACCTCAAGGCACACTAATGTCCAGAAGACATAGGGCACTTTCAATACTTCTTAAAAAAATAGAACATTAAAAAATAGCATTATGAAATCTAATTTGGAAAAAACCATGGAAAAATCAGCTCAATATTATGTTTATAAAGCGTTCAAAATTCTCATGTATATTTTACTAGGGATCATTATAGTCTTTTTAGTAGGCTACATTGTTATGCGTTTATGGAATTGGCTTATGCCAGATATTTTTGGATTACCTCAAATAGACTACTGGAAAGCTCTTGGCATACTACTATTATCTAAAATAATCTTTGGTTTTGGTGGTGGTGATGGTCCTAACAACAAAAAAAAGAAAAAGGATAAACACAAGAGATTTTCAAAATTTGATCCATGCAAACCTATGAGAACAGATTTTTCCAAGTGGAAACACTATGATGAATTCTGGAAGAATGAAGGCGAACAAGCTTATAAAGAATACGTGGCACATAATGAATCTATAAACAACGGATGAAGTTTCTAAACGACATTAACAAATTGTAAAACTTTGGAAACTTTTACAGTTTCTAAAGTTTCCTGATGTATATTTGCATTCGTTATGAAAGAAAAAATACGGAATACGGCATCACAGCTATTCTTGGAACGCGGTTTTAAAAGTATAACAATGGATGATATTGCCAATGAAATAGGCATGTCCAAAAAAACAATCTACAGCGAATATGAAAATAAGACTTCGCTTGTTGAAGATTGCGTTATGGCTAAGTTTTGTGTTTTAAGTGAGGGTATAGATCTAATAATAGCTATGGAAAAGAATGCTATTGAAGAATTATATGAGATCAAAAGATTTGTAATGTCCCATTTGAACAACGAAAAAAGCTCTCCTCAATACCAATTAATGAAATACTACCCTAAAATCCATAAATCGCTAAAACTTATGCAATTTGAAAAAATGCATAAGTGTGTGCTTTTAAATGTAGAAAGAGGGTTAGCTCAAGGGCTTTTTAGAGATAATGTAAATCCTGAATTTGTAGCTCGAATATATTTTAGCGGAATGAACACCATTAAAGATCAGAATATTTTTCCTTTAGACCTTTTTCCTATATCTGAACTTATGGATTCATTTTTGGAATATCATATACGAGGTATAGTTACTCCTAAAGGGAAAACCATATTAAATAACATCATCAATTCAAATCAAGAATAAATGCGAAATCAATTAGTAATCTTAATCACTGTTCTAAGTCTAAACTTAGGTCTATCACAAGAACAGACGTATTCTTTTACCTTAGATGAGGCAATTCAATTTGCTTTAGAAAACAACTACGCCGCTATAAACGCCAATAGGGACATCATAGATGCCCAAAAGCAAAAATGGGAAACTATTGCGGGTGGCTTACCTCAAATAAACGGATCAGTTGGGTATCAAAACCAGTTAAAACAACCCGTTACCCTTTTGCCAGCAGAGCTTGTTGGGGGTGCGGCAGGTGAGTTTATTCCGGTAGTATTTTCCCAACCCCAATCTTTGACTGCTACGGCAACCTTAACCCAACAAATTTTTGATGGGTCATACATTGTTGGTGTTCAGGCAACAAAAGCCTTTTTGAGCTATAGTGCCAATAATAAAGAAAAAACAGAGCTAGATGTTAGAAAACAAGTAGTTGAAGCCTACGGCAACGTTTTATTGGCAGAAGAATCGGTAAAGATTTTAGAAAAGAATAAGGCGAACCTTGAAAAAAACCTTTACGAAACAACCAAATTGTACGAAAACGGGTTAGGAGATGAGGAAAGTGTTGATCAATTGCAGATTACGTTATCTTCTATTGAAAATCGATTACAGAATGCACTTAGACTAAAAGAGATTACCTTACAAATGCTCAATGTTAGTTTAGGTTTAGACTTAAATGCACCAACGCAATTACAAGAAAATCTAGAAGACCTTACCGTTTCTAAAATGGATCTTAGCATACTAAGTACAGCTTTTAATATCAGCGACAATGTAGATTATAAACTTGCCGAAAACTTAAACGAGCAACGTTATTACGAATGGAAATTGTCTAGAAGTAGAGCCCTACCCACTTTAAACGCTTTTGTAAACTATGGTAGTTCTTCCTATTCAGAAAGTTTTGATTTCTTTAGTGGAGACCCAGAATGGTTTGATTCTTCCATATTTGGCTTTGATCTAAACATACCAATATTCAGTTCTTTAAAGCGTAGTGCCAGTACACAACGTGCAAAAATTGCGTTAGAAAAGGCAAAAACACAATTAACGGAAGCAGAACAACAAATTAGATTACAGTTAGAGAACGCCAAGAACGACTATACGTTGGCCATTAACAATTATGAAACGGCAAAACAAAACCTTTTACTTTCTGAGCGTATAGAAAACAAAAATCAAATTAAATACAAAGAAGGATTGGCTACCAGTTTTGAGTTGCGCCAAGCACAAACCCAACTATATACCACTCAACAAGAGTTTTTACAGTCAATGGTTGAGGTTATCAATAAAAAAACGGATCTAGAAATTATACTAAATACAAAATCCTAAATAATCAATCATAAAAAAAACGATCATGAAGAAATTACCTATTTTATTAATAGCCGTCATAAGCCTTTACTCATGTGGTGGTGAAGATCAATCGGTAGCTGAAATTCTTTCGGGACAAAATCTTGAGGCCATAAGAGCCAAAAAAAATGAAATAACTACCCAGCAAAAACTGATAGATGCCCAACTAAAATCTTTGGACTCTGCAATTGCCATTTTGGGCAATGAAGAGAAGTTACCTTTAGTAAATACATTAACAGCCAAAAAGGAAATATTTAATCACTATCTGGAATTGCAAGGAGATGTAAGTACCAAACAGAATGTACTGATCTACCCAGAAATGGCAGGTACCTTACAAAGGGTATACGTTAAAGAAGGGGACCGTGTAAGCAAGGGACAAGTTCTTGCGACCATAGATGATGGCGGAATGTCAAGTCAATTAAACCAATTAAAGACACAGGCATCTTTAGCCAAAACTACTTTTGAACGTCAAGAACGTCTTTGGAATCAGAATATTGGATCGGAAATTCAGTACCTACAGGCAAAAACGAATTATGAAGCGGCCGAAAACATGGTATCACAAGCGCAAAGCCAGTTAGGCAAGTCTACGATCAAAGCTCCATTTTCAGGAATCATAGACAATGTAATTAAAGACCAAGGTACTGTGGTTGCACCAGGACAGGGATCTGAAGTATTTCGCATAGTTAACTTGTCTGATATGTATATTGAAGTAGAAGTGCCGGAAGCCTATTTAGGCAATGTTACAAAAGGAAAGGAAGCTTTGGTCTATTTTCCTATACTAGGTGATAGCGTTGTTACTAAGATCAGGGAAACGGGTAATTTCATCAATCCGTCTAACCGTTCTTTTGAAGCTGAAATACCGGTACCGAACAAAGAAGGTAAAATTAAACCTAATCTTTCGGCAAAAGTGAACATTAATGATTACACCAGCGAAGATGCAATTTTGATACCAACAAGTATAATCTCTGAAAATGCCGATGGAGAACAGTATGTATTTGTAGCAGATGAACCAAATGCAGATGGAGAATCAATCGTAAAAAGAACCATAATCACCACAGGTAAAACCCAAGGTGCAGCTATAGAGGTCTTAACAGGATTAAACGACGGAGACCATATTATCAAAGAAGGAGCAAGAAGCGTCAAGGATGGTCAAAAAGTTAAAATTAAAAAATAAAGATCGATGAGTAAAGTAAAAAAGAACGCCGATAAGGAATTCGGTCTTTCATCATGGTCCATAGATAACCCCTCGGTTATTTATGTCATGATCGCCATTTTTCTTTGGTTAGGTTTCAGTGCTTATATGGCTATGCCCAGAGAAGACTTTCCTGAAATCATAGAAACCAAAATTTATATCAGTACACCCTACCCTGGCAACACTGCCGAGGATATTGAAAAACTGATTACAGACCCTTTAGAAGATAGATTAAAGAACGTAAGTAATGTAGTAGAGATCACATCAACCTCTCAAGAAGATTACGCAATTTTAACCGTAGAATTCGATGAGGACATAACCGTAGAACAAGCCAAACAAAAGGTTAAGGACGAAGTTGATAGTGAAAAGGCTAGTGAAGACTGGCCAACATTCAACGGAGCTAAGGTAGAACCAAATGTTTTCGACTTAAATTTCTCTGAAGAAGTTCCCATCATGAACATCAATTTTACGGGAGATTATCCTGTAGAAAAACTGAAGGAATTTGCAGAGTATCTGCAAGATGAAGTTGAAGACCTACCAGAAATTAAACAGGCCGATATTCGTGGTGCCCAAGATCTAGAAGTAGAAATTGGCGTGGACATATATAAGATGATGGCCGCTAAAATTAGTTTTCAAGATGTTATCAATGCCATTAGCAATGGTAATATGACAATGTCGGCTGGTAACCTGAAAACAGTTGGTCAAAGACGTACCATTCGTATTTTAGGCGAAGTAGAAGATCCAAAAGAATTGAACAATTTTGTGGTCAAGTCTGAGAATGGCGCCGTGTACCTTAAGGATATTGCATCCGTTAATTTTCATGCTAAGGATAAAACCACCTACGCCCGTGAGTTTGGTAAGAATGTAGTCATGCTCGATGTAAAGAAGAGAGCTGGTAGAAATGCGATATCTGCCGCAGACAAAATCAAAGAATTGGTCAAGAAGGAAGAAGCTGATTATTTTCCGCCAGATCTTAATATTTCTATTGCCAATGATTCTTCTACTAGAACTTTGAACCAGGTAGACGATTTAGTGAACAACATCATATTCGGAATCATTTTAGTTGTAACCGTTTTAATGTTCTTCTTAGGATTTAGAAATGCCCTATTCGTTGGTTTTGCCATACCTATGTCAATGTTCATGTCTTTCGTAATATTGTCATGGCTTGGTTATACGCTAAATACCATGATCTTATTTGGTATGATCATGGGGCTTGGTATGCTGGTAGATAACGGTATTGTAGTGGTAGAAAACGTTTACCGATTAATGGACGAAGGTCTTTCTAGAACCGAAGCTGCTAAAAAGGGTATTGGTGAAATAGCCTACCCCATTATCATTTCTACCGCAACAACAGTAGCGGCATTTGTACCGTTAGGATTATGGCCAGGTATTTTTGGGCAGTTTATGATTTATTTCCCTATCACACTTTCTGTTGTATTGGGATCCTCCTTGTTCGTGGCCATTTTCATGAACTCTATGTTGGTTTCTAAATTTATGAGTACCGATGAAAAAGAACTGACCCTAAAGCAGCTTATTCGTATGAGTATTATTTTGGGGGTATTGGGAGCTTTGATCTTAATATTTGGTGGTGCTATGAGAGGCTTAGGATCTGTATTGATCTTAACCGGTATCATGTTCTGGGTATATAAATATGTAATTAAAGGTGCGGCCATACAATTTCAGCGTAAAACTATGGTTCGTTTTGAAAATTGGTATGAAAAACGTCTAAAGCACGCCCTTAGAGGTAGTAATGTATACTGGTATTTTGGTATTACCTTTTTTATGTTGATCGGTGTATTTATGTTATTTGGCATGTCGGTTGGTAGTGGACGTACTAAAATTGAGTTTTTTCCGGACAACAAACCGAATGAAATCTATGTGTATGTAGAGTATCCTGAAGGAACCTCTATTGAAAAAACCAATGAAATCACCAAAGAGGTAGAAGATCAAGTATACGCCATAATGGATGACCCTAAGTACAAAAAGAATGGGGAAAACTTTATGATGGCCTCAGCGGTATCGGTAGTTGGTGAAGGTGCCGGTAACCCATTAACAGATGGTGGTTCTTCGGCAGAAATGCCACATAAGGGTAAAGTAACCGTAAACTTTAGTGAGTACAAATATAGGGAAGGTCTGAACACAGAAGACATCAGAGCTCGTGTACAAGCTGCATTGCAAGGTATTTACCCTGGTGTTGCCATTTCCGTAGAAAAAGATGCCAATGGTCCGCCAGCTGGTTTCCCTATTAACATTGAGCTCGAGGGTAGCGATTATAATGAACTCATTAATACTGCCGAAGACATTAAAAACTTCATCAACACCAAAAATATTGCAGGTATAGAAGAGTTAAAAATTGATGTGAACAAGGGCAAACCTGCCATGCAAGTAATAGTTGATCGTGAAAAAGCCGGTGAACTTGGTGTGGCCGTTGGTCAGGTAGGTAATCAATTAAGACGTTCCATTTTTGGTGAAAAAGCAGGCGTATATAAAGAAGATGGCGAAGATTATGACATCAACGTTAGATTCAACGAAGATCTTAGATATAATAAAAGTGCATTATTCAATCAAAACATCATTTTTAGAGACCCATCTAACGGTCAAATCAAAGAAATACCAATTTCTGCCGTAGCCAAAGAGAAAAATACCTCGGGCTTTAGTGCCATTAAACATCGTGATGGTAAACGTGTAGTAACCATTTACTCTGGATTAAAACCTGGCTTTACAGATGCTGGTGCTATTGTAGCGGAAATACAAAGAGAAATGGAAAGTTTTGATGGTACTCCGTCAACCGTTAAAATAGATTACACCGGTCAACTGGAAGAACAAGCAAAACAACAAGCCTTCTTAGTAGGTGCCTTTTTCTCTGGATTAGGATTGATCATGCTTATTTTAATATTCCAGTTTGGTGGTATTTCAAAGCCATTGATCATTATGATCGCCATTTTCTTGAGTTTTATTGGTGTATTTGGAGGGTTAATGATCACCGGATGGTCTTTTGTTATTATGATGACCATGATGGGTATTATCTCACTGGCAGGTATTGTTGTGAACAATGGAGTGGTACTCCTAGATTACACACAGATACTGATAGACCGTAAAAAGATTAGATTAGATATGGACGACAGCGACCTATTGACTATTGAAGATGCTACAGATTCTATGATCGTTGGTGGTAAGGCAAGATTAAGACCTGTAATTCTTACGGCAATTACAACAGTGCTTGGTCTGATCCCTTTGGCAATAGGACTAAATATAGATTTCTTTTCACTGTTCTCAGAATTTAACCCTAAGATCTATATGGGTGGAGACAACGTAATATTCTGGGGGCCATTAGCGTGGACGGTTATCTTTGGTTTATTAGTTGCCACTTTCTTAACCTTAATTATAGTACCGGTATTATTCAATATTGTATACCGTATAAAAATAAAATTTAGAAACTGGGGAAGTAACAGTACAGATAACAATGAGCAATTGGAAAGTGCTGCTTAAGCATCTCTAAAAATTGATATAAAAAAAGCCCGTATTCATTTGAATACGGGCTTTTATATTTGAATTAGTTGATTTACTTGTTGCTTACAACAGGATCTTTTTTGCTTGCTTTAGAAACACTTGCAATTCTATTGTTGTCAAAATTAACTTCACTTCTTACATCACCTTCCCAAAACAACCACTTACCGGTTCTAACACCGCTATCATAGTTACCCATGGCTATCTTCTCTCCCTTTTCATTGAACATTTTCCATTGCCCATCTAGCTTTTCATTTACAAAATAACCTTCTTGGGATTTCTCTCCATTAGCATGAAAGTATGTAGCTTTTACTTTATCTCCATCTTTTTCAAAAACTGGATCAATTTGAGCGTATGCTCCAAACGACAATGCCATTACGGCAATAATTAGTATCTTTTTCATAATTATATATTTTTTTTGATTACTGATTTCTTGTATGATAACGGTATAAAGATACAATTATTTTGCAATTAATCAATGTTTAGGTAACTTTTACATAACATTAAATTAACATTGAAGACATAAAATACTATTTATCAATACGTTAACCTTGTTCACAAAGGTTGTTTCGTAAAACCGGTCATCGAGTAAAACCTGCATTTAATATAGACCTACTATGAAATAGACTTCTTAAATTTGCCCTTTCATTAAAGCAAGTATTATGTATAGAAGCCATTCCTGCGGGGAATTAAGAGAATCACATATTGGTACCACAGTTACCCTTTCTGGGTGGGTTTCCAAAACAAGAGATAAAGGTTTTGTTGTTTGGGTAGATATTCGTGATCGCTATGGTATAACACAATTAGTGCTTGATGAAGATCGTACTTCTAAAGAATTATTGGAGCAAGCAAGAAACTTAGGTAGAGAGTTTGTTATTCAAATAAAAGGTGAGGTTATTGAAAGAGCATCAAAAAATGCAAACATTCCAACAGGGAATATAGAAGTTTTAGTTTCTGAATTGACCATTTTAAACGAATCTAAGACTCCGCCATTCACTATTGAGAACGAAACTGATGGTGGCGAAGACCTGCGAATGAAGTACAGGTATTTGGACATCCGTAGAAAACCGGTACAAAACAACCTTATTTTTAGAAGTAAGGTAACTATGGAAGTTCGAAAGTTTTTATCTGGCGAAGGCTTTATAGAAGTGGAAACTCCGTATTTAATAAAATCCACTCCAGAAGGTGCAAGAGATTTTGTTGTACCTAGCCGTATGAACGAAGGGCAGTTCTATGCATTGCCACAATCGCCGCAAACCTTTAAACAATTATTGATGGTTGGTGGTTTAGATAAATACTTTCAAATTGTAAAGTGTTTTAGGGATGAAGATTTACGTGCAGACAGACAGCCAGAGTTTACACAGATAGATTGCGAAATGGCATTTGTAGAGCAAGAAGATATTCTTAATGTATTTGAGAACTTAACCAAATACCTTTTAAAAGAAGTTAATGGTGTAGAAATAGACTCTTTCCCAAGAATGACCTATGATGAAGCCATGTCTAAATATGGGAACGACAAGCCAGATATTCGTTTTGGAATGGAGTTCGGGGAATTAAATACTGTAGCACAACATAAAGAATTTGGTGTATTCAATTCCGCTGAATTGGTTGTGGGTATTGCGGTACCAGGTGCAGCATCTTACACTAGAAAAGAATTAGATGCCTTGGTAAATTGGGTAAAGCGCCCACAAGTTGGTGCTAATGGAATGGTGTACGTAAAATGTAATGAAGACGGAAGCTTTAAATCTACCGTAGATAAATTTTACGAACAAGACGATTTGGCAAAATGGGCATCGGTAACCGGTGCTAAACCAGGAGACCTTATTTGCGTTCTTTCCGGCGACGCCAATAAAACAAGAACACAGTTAAGTGCGCTACGTATGGAAATGGCAACCAGATTAGGGTTGAGAAAGCCAAACGAGTTTGCTCCATTATGGGTAGTTGATTTCCCATTATTGGAACTTGATGAAGAAACGGGTCACTACCACGCCATGCACCACCCGTTCACATCTCCAAAACCAGGTCAATTAGAATTATTGGACACCAATCCAGGTGCTGTTCGCGCCAATGCTTATGATTTAGTATTGAATGGTAATGAAATAGGCGGTGGTTCTATTCGTATTCATGATAAAGAAACACAGGCAACCATGTTCAAGCACTTAGGTTTTACTCCCAAGGAGGCAAAAGCACAATTTGGTTTCTTGATGGATGCCTTTCAGTACGGAGCACCACCTCATGGCGGATTGGCATTTGGTTTAGATAGACTCGTAGCTATTTTAGGCGGACAGGAGACCATACGTGATTTTATTGCATTCCCTAAAAACAATAGCGGTAGAGATGTTATGATTGATGCCCCTGCCCCAATTGACAACGAACAATTAAAAGAATTGAACTTAAAGTTAGATATTCAAGAATAACCGTTCTTGATTTCCCAACATAATTAAAAATCCTGCCCAAGTGCAGGATTTTTTGTTCTTCACTGGCTTCAATTTTTACAATAAAAGAAGTAATATCCATGTAAGGTATTTTTTGTTAAATTCACTTTGTGAAAAAATGGATAAAAATTTTATTGTTTAGTATATTGGGCATTCTGCTCATATTAAGTGTTTTTGCTGGGTATTTTTACTACAAGTTCGAAAAAGCTTATGATACCACCGACAAACCTTATAAAAACTATATAGGGTATATTGATCAGGAGAAAGCATTACTAAATGATGTCTATTCTTTATGTGATGATGGCAATATTTATCATACGTATAGTGGAGCGGGTTTAAATGCTTACGCAAATACCAAAAGTCAGTTCAGAAAAAACTTGGCAAAATATTACCTAGGAGATACTTTTGATGATTCAGGGTATTTAAATTTTCGTTTTTTAGTGAATTGCGAAGGAAATCCAGGTTGGTTTGAAATCATTCAAATGAATATAGATTTAGAGGAAGAAGAATTAAATACAAAAATGGTAGATTCTCTTTTAAATTTTACTGCAATGCCCCAAAACTGGAATGCTCTTGAATTTCAAGAAGATTCTAGTAATTATTACATGTACGTTTCATACCGAATAGAAAATGGAAAAGTGGTCGAAATTATTCCTTAGTAGTTTTACGTTCTTGTTATTTATTTCCTGTGGAAAGAGTGACAACGCAAAAGAACCAAGAACCCTAGCCGAAGAAAGGTTTAAAGATGCTACTTTCTATATGCAAGGCTCAGTTGCTTTTCAAAATGGTATTGCTGAAGCTGTTTCAATAGACCCAACCTTTGAACCTGGGGTTTATGAACTTTCTGTAGCCGATTTAAAACGAGGTCTACCCAATGAATGGCTTCCACAATATAACAAAGCGGTAGTATTAAATCCTGAACAACGAATTCCATGGCGAGGTTACCTCTACTTATGGTTTTATAGAGATTATGAAAAGGCTATCGCAGATTTTAATGCATCAGATACGATAACCCCATATTTAGATTATCCACAAGGGCATAGTGTAGATTTTTGGCGTGGTATTGCTTACTTAGGGGCAAAAGACTTTGATAATTCTATTGCTTATTGGGATAAACATATTACCAGAGAAACTGAAGATTCCGGTGAAGATTGGGTAGAATTAGAAGCGTTTCTTTATAGAGGCATAGCCTATTACGAATCCGATAACAAAGAAAAAGCAAATGAGAATTTTGACAAAGTCATACAATACTTCACCAACTCTGCAGATGCCAAGTATTATAAAGCAAAACTATTATTAAATGAAGGCCATAAAAAGGCAGCTCTAAACATGATCGAAGATGCCATTGTAGATTTTAACAACGGCTATTATAACAATAGAGCATATGTTGAAACACTTCGTCAAATTTACTTATTAGATTTAGAAGAACTTAAATCAAAAATCATAGCAAGTAATTAAATACCTTTGATGGCTACTAACGATATGGTTATACAATGCCCATACGAACAAACAATTTCTTAAGGCGTATTTATAAGTGGAGATATAAGAACATCTCACAAAAGACCTTTATTTACATTTTAAGTGTTGTTGTTGGCTTATTGGCCGGTTTAGCATCGGTTACCCTTAAGAACATCACTTATTTTATTGAGGCATCTCTAGAGAAAGGAATTATTTTCTCTAGCAATCAATTATATTTCATTTTACCAATCGTAGGTTTAACCTTGGTGTTTCTCTACGTAAAATATGTCCACAAAGAGAAGTTGAAACATGCGGTTTCTTCCATTCTTTTCTCCTTATCAAAAAACAAAGGTCATATAGATGTTAAACAAGTATACACTCAATTGATCATTGCTCCCTTAACCGTTGGTTTTGGTGGTTCGGTGGGGTTATTAGGTCCTGCAGTGGCAACCGGCGCTGCAATAAGTTCTAACCTTGGGCGATTGTTTCATATCAACTCTAAGACAAGGTCCTTACTAATTGCCTGTGCATCGGCCGGTGCAATATCATCTATTTTTCAATCGCCCATTGCGGCTATTATTTTTGCGGTAGAAGTATTTAGCCTAGATCTTACGATGATATCAATGTTACCATTATTATTGGCATCCATAAGTGGCGTACTTACCTCCTACTTCTTTATGGGCAATGAAGTATTGTTCAATTTCTCGATCAATGAACCGTTCCAAGTAAAAGACACCCTATTCTACATCATTTTAGGCGTTGGTACCGCCATTGCATCGATCTATTTTACTAAAATGTATTTTGGCATTATCAACTTGTTTAAACCATTAAAGAGTCCAAAGTACAGACTTTTAGTAGGCGGTTTGGCTATTGGAATTATGCTTTATTTCATACCTCCGTTATATGGTGAAGGTTTTTCCTTTATAAACGACTTGCTAAAAGGAGACCATATTAATGCCTTGGGAAAAACCCCTTTTGACGCTTACATTGATAATATTTGGATCGTTATTGCATTACTGTTCGGTATCACCATTTTTAAAGCTGTAGCAATGACCACTACGTTAGCGGCCGGTGGGGCCGGTGGAATTTTCATTCCCACCATGGTCATGGGTAGCGCTTTAGGAAATGTAGTAGCTAAACTGATCAACAATTCAGGCTTGGGCTTTTCAGTATCAGAAAGTAATTTCACCTTAATAGGCATGGCAGGCTTAATTGCCGGTGTACAACATGCACCCTTAACGGCTATTTTCCTTATTGCAGAAATAACTGGCGGTTATGCCTTGTTTGTTCCGTTAATGATTACTGCATCTATCTCATACATTATTACAAAAAACACGGTAGATTACACCATTTACACCAGAGAGCTGGCAGAAAGTGGTGAACTATTGACTCATAACAAAGATCAAGCCGTACTTACCCTTATGGACCTAGACACCGTGATAGAGACCAATTTTAAAACGGTACATCCAGAAATGACATTGGGGGAAATGTTACATGATTCCGTTGCAAAATCTACCCGAAATATATTCCCCGTGGTTGATGCCCATCAAAAATTTTTAGGTATTATCCTATTGGACGATATTAGGGAGTTCATGTTCGATACTAAACTGTACAACACTACAAAAGTAGAAACCTTTACGCATAAAGCACCGGACCATATTTATTACGGCATTGATACCATGCAGATCGTAATGCAAAAATTTCAGGATAGTGGGGCGTGGAATTTACCCGTTGTAAAGAATGGAAAATACATGGGCTTTGTATCCAAATCTAAACTATTGACCGCCTACAGAAGAGAATTAATAAGATTTACCAAATAAAAAATAGCAGTCGCTCAAGATAAAAGTAATAAAATGAAATACCTTATTTCCCTTATAGTTGTAATCTCCTTTGGATTGATTATTTACGGATTCACCTTAGATAACAGTCAAGAAGCTTTATCCCATAAATATATAGGTTCTGGTACCTTAGGATTGTTTTTATTGGCAATGCCACTCTTCTTAATCAAAGAGAGCAAAGGGAAAAAATTCAAAGATTATATGCTCACAGATGAAAATGTAAGAAAAATGCAAGGAAAAGAGCCTAGAAACACTGATAATCAAGACTCTCCAAAAAATTAATAGGGCAATTCGCTACCAATCAACGCAAAATTATATTAAATTAGAATCATAATATTAAAATTTCAATACAATGATTGGTACCGTCAAATTTTACAACGAATCTAAAGGTTATGGGTTTATAACCAATGAAGAAACTGGAAAAGATATTTTTGTTCATGCCACCGCATTACATGGCACTGAAATTAGAGAAGGTGATAGAGTGAGCTATGAAGAAGAAGAAGGAAGAAAAGGTACGGTTGCCGGACAAGTTCAGGTACTATAATTTATTTTCTTTTTTATCAAAAACATCAATAAACCACGCTTTTGCGTGGTTTATCAATTTACAGCTAAGTTTTACTTTCTCTTTTTAGCGAAGAATTCTTGCAACAAACTAGCCGACTCCACCTCTAAAATACCACCTATGATCTTGGTTTTGGGGTGTAAGGTGGTACCCATTGCACCACAACCACGTTCTATATCTTTAGCCCCATAAACTATTCTACCTATCTGGCTCCAATATAGGGCTCCTGCACACATTTGGCATGGCTCTAAGGTTACATATAAAGTACAATCTTTCAAGTATTTTCCCCCAAGAAAATTAGCGGCAGATGTTATTGCCTGCATTTCCGCATGTGCGGTAACATCATTTAATTTTTCGGTAAGATTATGTGCTCTGGCAATAATTCTATCTTGCACCACAATTACAGCACCTACGGGCACTTCACCAGCTTCAAGAGCATATTCGGCCTCTTGAAGGGCTCTTTTCATAAAATAAGTATCATCGTAAGGTAAAACCATAAGGTCAAAAATACGATAGTTTCATTTTTAAAAAAGTATTTTTGTCCCATTATACCCACAGTTTGAAATCGATACTAGAACATATCAATTCACCGAAAGACCTAAAACCTTTAAATCAGGAAAATTTAAGGCAATTGGCTACTGAGCTACGTGAATTTATTATAGATATAGTTTCTGTAAAAGAAGGCCATTTAGGTGCCAGTTTAGGCGTTGTGGAATTGACCATTGCACTACACTATGTATTCAACACCCCTATGGACAAGCTTATTTGGGATGTTGGTCACCAAGCTTACGGCCATAAAATACTGACCGGTAGAAAAGATATTTTTGACACCAACCGTCAGTTTGGAGGTATTAGTGGATTTCCAAAAATGAAAGAAAGTGAGTTTGATGCTTTTGGTACAGGACACAGCTCAACTTCTATTTCTGCATTATTGGGAATGGCATTGGCAGCACAACTACAAGGAAAACCAGAAAGGCAACATATTGCAGTAATTGGCGATGCATCTATTGCAAGTGGCATGGCATTTGAGGGGTTAAACCATGCAGGAGAAACCAAAGCCAATATGTTAATTGTTTTAAATGATAATGCCATGGGGATCGATCCAAGCGTTGGTGCATTAAAGAAATACTTGACCAACGTAAAAACAGGATCCGCTAAAGAAGAGAACATTTTTGAATGCCTTAATTTCCATTATACCGGTCCGGTAGACGGTCATGATTTGCCATCCTTAATAAAAGAATTGGAAATTTTAAAGCATGTTGATGGTCCTAAACTTTTACATATTATTACTACAAAAGGCAAAGGGCTGCAAAAAGCAGAGGAAAATCAAGTAACCTACCATGCACCCGGTAAGTTCAACAAGCAAACGGGAGAGTTGCAAAGGAAAAATGTCGCTCTTGAACCTCCAAAATTTCAAGATGTTTTTGGAAAGACCATAGTGGAACTGGCATTAAAAAATGAAAAAATTGTGGGTATTACGCCTGCCATGCCAACAGGTAGTTCTTTAAAATATATGATGGCCACAATTCCAGAAAGAGCCTACGACGTAGGTATAGCCGAACAGCATGCCGTTACCCTGGCTGCAGGTATGGCCACTGATGGCATGGTTGTTTTCTGCAATATCTATTCTACCTTTTTACAACGTGCATATGACCAGGTAATTCATGATGTGGCCTTGCAAAATTTACCTGTAATTTTCTGTTTGGATCGTGCAGGTTTAGTGGGCGAAGACGGACCAACACACCATGGTGTTTATGATATCTCTTATTTAAGATGCATACCTAACCTTGCTATTTTTTCCCCATTGAACGAAGAAGAGCTAAGAAATATAATGTATACCGCTCAGTTAGGGTTAGACCACCCAATTGCCATTAGATATCCACGAGGTAGGGGAAAAATGTTGAACTGGCAATTACCTATGAAAAAACTTCCCATAGGTAAAGCTGTAGTATTAAAGAAAGGACATAAAATTGCTATTCTAAGCACCGGACCTATAGGAAATATGATATCTGAAATGATAGAAGAATTGAACCAACCCGATGCTATAGCGCATTACAACTTTCCTTTTATAAAGCCTCTGGATAACAAGTTATTAAAAGAAATACTTTCAAAATTTGAACATATCATCACCTTAGAGGACGGCGCGGCGATTGGCGGATTTGGCAGTGCAGTGTTAGAATTTGCAAATAATATTGGAATCCATAAAATAATTAAGATATTTGGAGTTCCTGATTTCTATATCACCCATGGAGCTACAGAAAAACTCTACAAGGAAGCAGGAATAGATAAGATGTCCGTAAAACAATATGTACAACAGTTTCTATGAAAAGAATAGCTTTTAAACCTTATTACCTTTTACTACCCGCATTTCTTTTGTTGATCCAAATTTCTCATGGTCAAGATACTATACCGGCACCTATTATTGTTGACAGTGTAACCGTTGATAGTATTGCGGTAGACACCATTGTAATTAGAAGGACCGTAGATAAAATTTACTCTCCTAGAAAAGATGTAAACCTACAGATACCCAATATAGATTTTAAAAAAACCAAAACACTCCAAAAGGGATTTCAACGTTTTAGAGTACCTTCTTTTTGGGAAACTGAAAATAGTTTTGGTATCAATATCAGTGAAGTCGCCTTTGTGAATTGGAATGCCGGTGGTGATAACGCCATAAGTGGTCTAGGATTTCTAAAATTTGCCAGAAAATACAAGTTCAGTAACTTTCAATGGGAAAACAATTTAGAATTACGCTACGGTTTAAATGCACAAGAAGGGCAAAAATTAAGAAAAACCGAAGATGTCATAAGATTAACCTCTAATCTAGGCTTTAAAAAAGACAATACCAGCAGGTGGTTCTACTCGGTACAATTGAACTTTAATACCCAGTTTTCCAACGGTTACAAGTACCCAGATAGAGATACGCCTATATCAAGATTTATGGCTCCGGGTTACTTACTATTTGGTGCGGGTACATCATATATTACCAAAGACGAAAAATTTAACCTATATCTATCTCCTTTAACCCAAAAATCAACTTTTGTTTTAGATCAAGACTTGGCAGATAATGGTGCCTTTGGTGTGGAAGAAGCAGAATTAGATGCTGACGGCAACGTTATTACTCCTGGGGAAAATCACTTATTGGAAATTGGTATTCTTATAACCAATAATTTCAATTATAATATTGCCGACAATATTGAATTGAAAAGTAGGCTGAACCTCTATACCGATTATATTAAGAGTTTTGGAAACGTTGATGTTGATTGGGAATTAACCCTGAACATGAAGGTGAACAAATTTATTAGTACAAGCTTAGGCACCCAAATGATCTATGATGACGATATTCTTTTTGACGTAGTCAAAAATGATAACGGAACCATTGTTGATCCTGGAACACCAAAAATACAGTTTAAGCAAGTACTGGGCGTAGGTTTATTATACGGCTTCTAAAGAGTCTTGCCTTTTATTTTATTATGCATATGCACTGCGGCACTATCAGAAAGACTAGCCACGTAGCAACAAGTGTTTAAAACAATTTGATATAATGATGCGTCTGTTTGCTGGTAAAAACCCGGTAAGGTCCTTAAAATGAGTTTGTGATAATTAGATGCCGTATTG
The DNA here is from genome assembly GCF_001865655.1 of Maribacter sp. 1_2014MBL_MicDiv. Taxonomy (NCBI): domain Bacteria; kingdom Pseudomonadati; phylum Bacteroidota; class Flavobacteriia; order Flavobacteriales; family Flavobacteriaceae; genus Maribacter; species Maribacter sp. 1_2014MBL_MicDiv. Next base: position 2,223,355 of record NZ_CP011318.1, on the reverse strand, counting down.
TTCTTTCTACCGATAAGCGCATCAATATACACATCTAAAATATCTGAAATGATGGTATAGCCGGCAATTTCTTTCTCTACCACTTCTTGCGATTGATATATTTTTTGAACGCTTAAGCTTATGATATCTTCAATTTGGGCCTTAAATTTACTTTTGTCCAATAAGGATACTTCAAAAGTACCGTTCATAATACTATCTTCATGTTCTATGAATATAGAGACCGCATCTTGAATTAAGGTATTTATAGCCAAGGCCCGCAGATAACTAAGCCTATCTTCCATATACTCCAAGGAATTATACTTCTTGGTATTTATAGTATCCTTAACCAATTTTATCAGGTATTCCAAAGCATAATCTTCAGAAATCAAACCTAAATTAATACCGTCTTCAAAATCAATTATCGTGTAACAAATGTCATCTGCGGCTTCTACCAAAAAGGTTAAAGGGTGCCTACCATAAGCAACGGAACCGTTTAGACTTCTGGCAGGTAAACCTAAATCTTTGGCAACCTCATCAAATATGTTTTTCTCACTTTGAAAAAATCCAAATTTCTTATCGCAAATGTGTTTGGAAGGTTTCTTGGGCAAAGATTCTTTAGGGTACTTCATAAATGCCCCTAAAGTGGCATAGCTTAAGCGTAGACCCCCGGACACTCCTGCCCTATCTTGTGTCAATAATCTAAATCCGTTTGCGTTACCTTCAAAGTCAATAATATCTTGGTATTCTACCGGCGTAAACTGTTCTTTAAATTTTAGTCCGTTTCCAGTTTTAAAATATTCTCCTATTGCTTTTTCCCCACTATGGCCAAAAGGAGGATTTCCAATATCATGTGCCAAGGCGGCCGCAGCGACTATAGCTCCAAAATCATTGAATTGGTAACCATGTACTTCTTTTAAATGCGGATGTTTCTCTATAATTTTTTTGCCCGCTAACCTACCTAAGCTTCTGCCAACAACAGATACTTCTAAACTATGGGTCAGTCTTGTATGAACGAAATCAGTTTTAGATAACGGAATAACTTGGGTCTTATCTTGAAGACTTCTAAAAGCGGATGAAAAGATGATACGATCATAATCAACATCGAACCCTAACCTAGTTTCATCTTGTTCATTTCTTAATCGTTTATTTTTATCGCCTTGTCTGCGTAATGAAAGTAGTTGCTCCCAATTCATTTTAACCCATTGTTTACAAGCCGCAAGATACGGCATTTACTACTTTTTAGCTTTTGAATTATGACACAACTAAGTCATTATATACTAGAATCTTAACCTTTAAAATACGTATTCATAATTCTTAGGTAACATTTTCTTAACCTTGAGTGCCTTTCTTTGCGCGAGAATCTAAATAACCGATGAAAAAAGTATTTGTTCTATTTGCCCTAGTGATAACTTCCTTGTCATTTGCACAAGAGACCAGCTCTATTAAAGGTAAAATTTTGGACGGTGAGTTCTATAACGAGCCTCTATTAATGGCCTCTGTTTCTTTGGACGATGCCACTTTTTCTACACAAACCAACTTTAGAGGTAACTTTGAATTCAATGATATAGCCCCTGGCAAGCACAATATTCTTGTTCAATTCATGGGATACGAACCTATGCGACTAGAGGTTTTGGTAAAAGAAGGGGAACAGGCTACAATTTTAGAAACACTTTATGCCAAAAATTTACCAATGCCTTCTTCTACTAAAGTAAGTTCCGCATCTGCCGAGACGGAAACCGCATTGGAGTTGGCCGTAAATAAAACCAAGTAATATTAGCACATTTTTTAGTCGATTTTTATTCTTTAAAAATTGACCAATACGTGCTTTTAAAAATCTATTTCAAAAGAAAAGTAGTATTTTCATCAACAAAACTTGGTTTCTTTGAAAGTATTAATCATCATTGCATGAAATACGATTTTAACTTCATAACCTTATGTTAACCTGAATGATAATTTATAGTATCATTTTTGTTCCTTATTTAATTTTTTGATGGGCGAGAACATATATTTATTCATGATTATTGCATTGGCCGTACTGGCCATAACCGATTTAATTGTAGGTGTCAGTAATGATGCCGTCAACTTTTTAAATTCAGCAATAGGTTCAAAAGCAATTTCCTTTAAAACCATAATGATCGTTGCCAGTGTTGGTATAGCCTTTGGCGCAATATCATCTAGCGGCATGATGGAAGTTGCCAGAAAAGGAATCTTTAATCCGTCAGAATTTGTGTTTGCAGAAATCATGATTGTCTTTATGGCCGTTATGATTACGGATATATTATTACTGGATTTTTTCAATACCCTTGGTATGCCCACATCAACAACAGTTTCCATTGTTTTTGAACTATTGGGTGCGGCCGTAGCAATATCGCTTGTTAAAATATATTCTGGCGATGGTAATATTACACATTTAACCGACTATATAAATACAGATAAGGCCACCGAAATTATCATTGGAATCCTATTATCGGTCGTCATTGCTTTTACCATTGGTGCCATTGTTCAATTTTTTACAAGGGTTTTAATATCCTTTAAATTCAACGAAAAGCCAAAGTGGGTAGGTGCAATCTTTGGTGGTATGGCCATCACTGCGATTATATATTTCATATTGATCAAAGGTCTTAAAGGCACTTCGATCATTAGTCCTGAGGCAGCTATGTTCATTGCCGAAAATCCAGAATTATTTCTTTTAGGAAATTTCGCTTTATGGTTTGTACTTTCTTGGGCAGCAACCACTTTTCTGAAGTGGAATATTTATACTGTAATTATCATTTTAGGAACTTTTGCCCTGGCCATGGCGTTTGCAGGTAATGATTTGGTAAACTTTATTGGGGTTCCATTAGCTGCTTATGAATCTTTTTTAAGTTGGTCAGAATCTGGTCAATTAGCTTCAGAATACAATATGAAAGGACTTGCGGTCGCTGTACAGACACCAACGTATCTATTACTGGCATCTGGTATAATCATGGTGGTTACGCTATGGTTTTCATCTAAAGCAAAAAATGTTGTTAAGACTAGCGTGGATCTTTCTAGACAAGATGAAGGGGAAGAGCGTTTTGAGCCCAATTACCTGTCTAGGCAAATTGTTAAATTCTCCATTAAAGCTTCAGAAAATTTAAACGGATTAATTCCCGTAGCAATTCAAAATAGAATCAACGAACAATTTATTAAGCCAACATCATATGCCCAAAAAGCAAAAGCTAAAGATCAGCCTGCTTTTGATTTAATTAGAGCTTCCGTAAATCTAATGGTTGCCAGCGTATTGATCTCTTTGGCTACATCGTTAAAACTACCATTATCTACAACTTACGTAACCTTTATGGTTGCTATGGGTACATCTTTGGCAGATAGAGCTTGGGGATCGGAAAGTGCGGTATATAGAGTTGCGGGTGTGCTTAATGTTATAGGCGGATGGTTCTTTACCGCCATTGTAGCGTTTGTAGCTGCAGCGATCATTGCTTATGTTATACATTTAGGAGGTATTTGGGCAATTGGAGCCTTATTGATTTTAGCCTTTATCTTAATTGGCAAGAACTACTTATCACACACCAAAAAATTAAAGGAAACCAAAGAAGAGGAAATCTTACAACGTGCAGAAAGCAGTTCTATTCAAGGGGTTATTGAGGAAAGTGCCAAGAATATTGCAAACGTCGTTAAAAGAGCCAACAAAATATACTCGAACTCCATTAACGGACTTGCGAAACAAGACTTAAGCTCTCTTCATAAAAACAAAAAGCAAGGCGCCAAATTGGCCAACGAAATTGAAGACCTAAGAAACCACACCTTCTATTTTATTAAAAATTTGGAAGAAGCACATATAGGTGCCAGTAATTTCTATATAAATGCCATGGGTCACTTGACAGATATTTCACAATCATTGGAATATATTGGTAAGGTAAGTCACAAGCACGTTAACAATAACCATAAAAAATTAAAGTATAACCAAATCAAGGAACTGAAGCAAATAGATATTAAACTTGCCGAAATTCTAGATAATACCTATCATGCTTTTGACGAAAGATCATTTGAGAAAATAGGTAACATTCTTAATAACAAACAAGAATTATATGATTTGGTATCCCAAAAGATAAGCCTTCAGGTTGAGCGCACCAGGTCAGAAGAATCCAGTCCTAAAAACACTACGCTATATTTTACTATCTTACTAGAGACTAAAGATTTGATGACGGCGACCATGAACCTTCTAGAGCTATATTACAAGGAACATGATGCCGATGTTAAACCGGCAACATTAGACTAAAGGAGATACACTTTAAACAACACGTTTTATGAAATATGTTTTGCTATCCGTTTTCTTGCTACACGGGGTATTAAATTATGCTCAAGAAATTACAGGAACTCAGTTATTAGAACGCACCATTGCCTATCATGATCCAGAAAATAACTGGTCTAGTTTTAAAGGTAAAATGCTCATTGAAATGGAAAACCCTAAAAGCAGTCCACGTAGCACTGTGATTGAAATGAAGCTGCCTCACAACTATTTTAAATCTACAGTTAAAAAAGACAATTATACTATTGAATCTGAATTGGACAATGGTGAATGTACATTGAAATTGAACGGCAGTACTTCTATATTCCCAAAGATTAAGGATAGCTTGAATATTAGCTGTGATCGAGCTAAGATGATGAAAAACTATTATACCTATCTATATGGTCTCCCTATGAAATTGAAAGATCCGGGTACTATAATAGATAATAACGTAGTTAAGAAGATTTTTAAGGGAAAGGAGTATTTAGTATTAAAAGCCACGTATGAAAAAGAAGTAGGTAATGATACTTGGTATTTTTACTTTGACCCTAAAACCTACGCCATGGAGGTATATCAGTTCTTTCATGATGAAAGTAAAAATGATGGCGAGTACATTCTACTTTCAGAGATGATTACGGTAAACGGCATTAAAATTCCTAAAGTACGTGCATGGTATTATAATAAAGGTGATGTATACCTAGCTACCGATAACCTACGTAAAGCGAATTCACTATAATTAGATAGTGATATACTAAATTCAGTATATTCTCAGTTATTGAATGAACCCTAATTCATTCTTAGCATGAGAAAGAGTCATTATATACTACTGATACTGGTTATTACCCTAGTTCTTTTTGATATTGATCCTATGTATGCCGGACCTGGCGGAACTGTGGTGAAGGCAATTTTTAAGACCTGGTGGGGAAAAGTACTTTTAAGCATTATTGGAATTATATTTTTTCCTCTTACTATCTACGTTTATTTCAGGGAATATTTTGCCGTTAAAAACTGTAAAAAAGAATTATTGGAATTAGGCAAAAGAAATAAAGATTTCTCTTGGCTCAATTTAGACAAGAATGTACGTAATATTTTCAATAGGGTGTATATCGCTTGGAATAATCAAGACTTAAAAGAAGCCTCTAGCTACATTAGTCATTGGTACTGGCAAAATCAGCAATTGGTGCATTTGGACGAATGGAAAAAAGAAAACCTAAGAAATGTTTGTAAAGTAGATGGCATAAAATCTGTTAAACCATTATATCTTGAGATTTCAGAAGATGAAGGTCTAGAAGGATCAAGAATTGCCTTTCTAATTACTGCCAATATTATGGATTATCTAAAAGATATTGACACCCATAAGATTGTTCAGGGTAGTAGTAAATTTGATGAAGAAGAAAAAATTTGGGTAATGGAATATACTAATGGACAATGGGTACTGGACGATATTCAGGACGGCCAGCTTTCCCTTGCATTCGCAAAGACCAAAAATATAATTCCAGCAAACATAGCGCCAGCGAGTTAATTACTGGGATTCTTGGAGTACTATCTATAAAAATTCATTTCATCCATATATTTCCAAACCTCTGGTGGTAATAATGGCTTAATGTTTTTACCGTTTTTATGTTCCTTTCGTATAAACGTGGAAGAGATTTCCATAATAGGAGCATTTACCCGATGTATCTTTGCATGGTCTTGAAATTGATGTTCTATAGCACCTTCTGAAATTCTAGGGTATATATAAATGTTATACAGATCTAAAATAGCCTCATAATTCTTCCATTTATGCAGCCCTTTTAAATTATCCTCACCCATTATCAACGAGAATTCATATCCATTTGGGTACTTTTCTCCCAAATGAACAAGTGTATTTATCGTGTAATTCGGCTGGGGTAAGTTAAATTCAATATTACTAGGTTTTAGCCTATCGTACTCTTTTGTGGCTTCATATACCATCTCGAATCTTTGATGGTTGTCTAAAAGCGTTTTCTTGGTCTTAAACGGACTTTGTGGGGTTACAACGAACCAAACCTCATCCAAATCAGAAAACTCCACCATATGGTTCGCAATGACTAAATGACCAATATGAATAGGGTTAAAGGTACCAAAGTATAATCCTACCTTCTTCATAACATACTAGTCTTTGTCTTCAGAAACAAAATCTGCTACTAGATCTACCGCTTCTTTTAGAGCCACATCAAGATCATAATTTTTAATAATCTTATCAAATTGAGGTGCCGTCGCCAATTCTACCGATGCCTTTGCAATACGCATGTTAATTTTGTCTTCACTCTCGGTACTGCGTTTCTTAAGTCTTATTTTAAGCTCATCAACACTAGGGGGTTTTACAAAAACCGCCAAGGTCTGTTCAGGAAATTTCTTTTTAATACGTAATCCGCCAACAACATCAATATCAAAAATAACGTTCTTGCCTTCTGCCCATAAACGTTCTACCTCACTTTTAAGCGTACCATAGAAATTATCCCTATAAACTTCTTCCCACTCCAGAAAATCATCATTTTTAATATGATTCTTAAATTCTGAAACCGACATAAAGTAATAATGCTCCTTGTTTTTTTCTTTCCCCCTTCTTGGGCGTGAAGTCGCAGAGACCGAAAAAGCCAAATTCAGCTCTGGTTGCGCCAATAAATGCCGAACAATGGTAGTTTTGCCACTACCCGATGGCGCAGAAAAAATGATTAGTTTACCGCCTTTCATCTATAATACGTTTAACATTTGTTCTTTTATTTTCTCTAGCTCATCTTTCATTTGCACCACAAGCTGTTGCATTGGAGCAAAGTTGGCCTTAGACCCAATAGTATTGATCTCACGACCAATTTCTTGAGAAATAAACCCTAATTTTTTACCATTACTATCATTTGAACGTAATGTTTTACTAAAATAATCCAAGTGATTGGCCAGCCGAACCTTTTCTTCTGTGATGTCATATTTTTCTAAGTAATAAATAAGCTCTTGCTCAAACCTATTTGCATCAACATCAGCTTTTATATCTTGCACCGCCTTTTCTAATCGCTCACGTATTGTTGCCTGTCTATCTGGGTCAATTGCAATCACCTCTTCCAACAATTTTTCCAAAGAAGCTATTCTAGCTAAAAAATCCTTTTCTAAAACACTGCCTTCTTCGGATCTAAATTCATTGATCTCTTTTAAAGCACCTATTAAAGCTTCCTTAATGGCTTTATACTCCTCTTCATCAATATCTTCCTTATCAGTCTTCATGGCATCGGGAAAACGCAAAGCCATTTCCAATAATCTAAGATCATCACCAGAAGCTATATTCTTTAATTGATTCATGTATTGCTTAACCGCTATTTCATTTACCTGAGTAGAGGTTTCATTACCGGTAAGTTCCACGTACAAGTTAAAATCTACCTTTCCACGTAACAAAGAATTAGCTACCAACTTTCTAAGTTCTAACTCTTTTTCACGATAACTGGAGGGCATACGCGCATTTAAATCAATACTCTTACTGTTAAGTGATTTGATTTCAACGGTAATCTTTTTATTAGGTAACTGAACTACATGCTTACCGAAACCGGTCATGGATTGAATCATAAATTCATTTTAAGATTAAGACAAAGGTAAGGTAATTGAAAAATCTAATGTAAAAACCTATTAACATACATATGTAAAGAAGGAGTAAACAAAAGCGAACTCTTGTTTACTCCTCAATTATTAAATTATTTGTTTTAAAGCTCCCTAACCCAAATATTACGGAAACTTACGCGACTATCGTCGCCATGATCTTGTAACATTAAAGGTCCTTTGCCGTGTGGTGGGTTTTTTGGCCATCCAATATATGGCGTAGTACCTTTTAGTTCAACATGGTCTTGAACCAACACGCCATTATGGATTACGGTGATATCGCCAGATTTTATTTTACCGCCATCTTTGTTGAATACCGGTGCGTGATAAATAATATCATAAGTATTCCATTCCCCTGTTGGCACAGAAGCCATAGCCAACGGCACGTGTTGCTTGTATATAGAAGCTACTTGCCCATTTACATAGGTTGGGTTATCATTTTGATCCAATACCTGTACTTCATAAATACCATTTAAAAACACACCGCTATTGGCTCTATTTTGCCCTTCTCTCTGCACCGGTAAAGGAGATTTCCATTCTATATGCAATTGTACATCTCCAAAATTTTGCTTGGTCTGTATGTTTCCGGTCTTATCATTTACCGTCATACTGCCATCTTTGTTCAAGTGCCATTTAGCAGCCGTACTATCATTTGTACTTATCCAATTATTTAAGTCTGTACCATTAAAAAGCACAATGGCATCACTTGGGGCAGACCCAACTTCGCCAGGTTTAACAACAGGCACTTTGGGTTCATAGAATTCAGTTTCTTCCGGTTTTGTAGGCTCCTCGCCCATATACTCCTTATTTACGATCACACTATCTTTAGCCTGCATAGTTTCTACAACATCGGTAGATACTTTTTCTTGGCAAGACACCAAAACCAAAATAGCCCCCAACATCATTAAAGTGTTATTCTTTCTCATAATCTAATGCTATTAAAGTTGTTTAATTTTAATATTTCTAAAAGACACTACATTGTGGTGGTCTTGCAAACCAATTTTACCAGTGGTATACTTTCCAAATCCGTCCCATCCGGCAAATTTAGATTTTGCAACCATAGCGTCCCATTCATCGTTAGCTACCGGAAAAGTTACCATTTCTTCACCGTTCAAAGTAACACTACCCTTATGCTCTTTGTGGTTCACCGTAATGACCATCGTATTCCATTCACCTACTGGTTTGGTTGCATCTTTGGCAGGGGCAACCATATCATACAAAGCCGATGCTTGGTGCGTTGTACCCGCTTTGGCATCTGGATGCTTATCGTTATCTAAAATTTGAATTTCGGGACCGGTTTGATAACCCGTGCCAAATTTCTCATCTTCGCTTACACCCCAAAATACACCACTATTACCTGCTTCCGATATTTTCCAATCAAGTGTCAAAACAAAATCGTTATACTCTTTCCTGGTAACCAAATCATGGTTTTTTTGTTCTTCACCTTCCGCTGGTGGCGTATATACCAAGGCATCACCTTCAATTTTCCATGCATCACTTACGCCGTCAGTCTTAAACTCTTTCCACTGATCTAACGAAGTACCGTCAAACAGTACTTCCCATTCATTTTCAACGACTTCAACTTCTTCTACTACTGTAGCGTTTACCGTTTCTTTCTTTTCTTGCTTACACGACATCATTGCCAATAAACAAGTGGCACTTACCAATAACTTCTTCATTTATCCTCTTTTTTAAAGTCCTAACATTTTCTTCAACATTTCCTTATCTATTTCCGCACCGGCAAAATCATCAAAGGTCTTCTCAGTGGCCTCAATAATATGGTCCGAAATAAATTTAGCCCCTTCACGAGCACCTTGCTCCGGACTTTTAATACAGCATTCCCATTCCATTACTGCCCATACATCACATCCGTATTGCGTCAATTTAGAAAAGATGGTCTTGAAATCTATCTGTCCATCACCCAAAGAGCGATATCTACCAGCTCTATCTCCCCAATCATTAAATCCACCAAACGCACCTTTCTTACCTGTTGGGTTAAATTCTGAATCCTTTACATGAAAAGACTTTATAAACTCATGGTAATGATCTATATAAGTGATGTAATCTAACTGCTGCAATACAAAATGACTTGGATCATAAAGAATATTAACCCTTTTATGATTTCCCGTAGCCTCTAAAAAACGCTCAAAAGTATCGCCATCATGTAAATCTTCGCCTGGGTGAATTTCATAACATACATCTACACCTTCTTTATCAAAATGATTTAAGATCGGCAACCATCTATTTGCCAATTCCTCAAAGCCCATTTCCACTAAACCGGCTGGTCTTTGTGGCCATGGGTGCATAGTATGCCATAGTAACGACCCAGAAAAAGTTGCATGTGCGTTTAGCCCTAATCTTCTACTGGCCGTAGCGGCTTTTTTAACCGTTTCTACTGCCCACTCTGTTCTTGCCTTTGCATTGCCACGTACATTATCGGGCGCAAAAGAATCGAACATAAGGTCATACGCAGGGTGTACCGCTACCAATTGACCTTGAAGGTGTGTTGAAAGTTCTGTGATTTCTAAGCCATATGAGTTTACTTTTCCCTTTAGCTCATCGCAATAGGTCTGACTTTCGGCCGCCTTGTCCAAATCGATTAGGAAACTTTCCCATGTAGGAATCTGAATTCCTTTGTAACCAAGGTCAGATGCCCATTTACACATTCCGTCAAGGGTGTTGAAAGGGGCTTTACTGTCTACAAACTGTGCCAAAAATACGGCTGGTCCTTTGATTGTTTTCATAAAAATTTACTGTCTGTTGTTTGATTTAGTTGTTGAAAAAGACACATTAAATGCATCAATTTATCTTATATTTAAGAATTGAATAGTGTTCTTCTCAATACTTTAAAGATTTGCTATAAATATAGGGAATACCATCAGAAAAAGATAAAAATTGAAGCATGAATCAAGATGAAATATTCGACGCAATCGTAGTCGGCACAGGAATAAGTGGTGGCTGGGCCGCTAAGGAATTAACAGAGAAGGGCTTAAAAACACTTGTCTTGGAACGTGGCCCTATGGTGAAGCATATTGAAGACTATCCTACCATGCACGATGACCCTTGGGATTACCTGTTAAAAGGTCAACTTTCTAAAGAAGATAAAGAAAAATACCATATTCAAAAACGGGTAAATTGGGCACCTACAGAAGATTCTAAACATTTTTTTGTCAATGACCTGGAACACCCTTATGTAGAGACCAAACGCTTTGATTGGATACGTGGATATCAAGTAGGCGGTAGATCACTTACCTGGGGTCGACAAAGTTACCGTTGGAGCGATATTGATTTTGAAGCCAACAAAAAAGAAGGTATTGGCGTAGATTGGCCCGTAAGATACAAGGATATTGCGCCTTGGTACGATAAAGTTGAAGAATATATAGGTGTAAGCGGTGAGGCCTTAGGGTTAGATGTGTTACCTGACGGAATTTTTCAACCTGCCATGAAATTAAATTGTGTAGAAGAGGATTTTAAAAACAACGTTGCAGAAAAATTCGAAGACGGAAGATTGATTACCATAGGTAGGGCTGCACACATTACCGATCCCAATGCCACTTTTGAAGGTCGTGGTACTTGCCAAAACAGAGATCGTTGTTGGCGCGGCTGCCCATTTGGCGGTTATTTCAGTAGTAACTCATCAACATTACCGGCAGCGGAACGAACCGGAAATATGACCCTTAGACCAAACTCTATAGTGTATGAGGTTATCTATGATGATAATACCAAAAAAGCAACAGGCGTAAAAATTATAGATGCAGAAACAAATGAGAAAATTGAATTTAAGGCAAAGGTGATTTTTTTATGCGCATCTGCAATGGCATCGGTCGGTATTCTATTACAATCCAAATCCAAACGCTTCCCGAATGGATTAGGAAACGATTCTGATGCTTTGGGAAGAGGAATTATGGACCACCATTATAAATTAGGTGCTACGGCAAAAGTTGATGGCTACCTAGACAAATACTATAAAGGAAGGCGAGCCAACGGGTTTTACATACCACGTTTTGTAAACTTGAACGAAAAAACAAAACGGAATGGATATTTACGAGGTTTTGGCTACCAAGGCACGGCCAGCAGGGGAGATTGGTCAAAAGAAATTGGAGAACTTTCATATGGTAAAGACTTAAAGGAGTCTGTATTGAAACCAGGTCGCTGGACCATTGGCGTAACGGGATTTGGTGAGTTTTTACCCTATGATGATAATAGAGTAACCCTAAGCCCTACCGAAAAGGACAAATGGGGTTTACCTCAACTAGCTTTTGATGTAGAGTTTAAAGAGAACGAGTATAATATGCGTGAAGACATTAAAAAAGAGATTGTTACCATGTTCAAAGCTGCAGGCTTTAAAGATGTAGCTTCTTATGAAGAGTCTAGCGGACCAGGTTTGGGCATTCACGAAATGGGTGGCGCCAGAATGGGGCACAGCGCAAAGACCTCCATAATCAACAAGAACAACCAAGTACATTTAGTACCTAATGTGTATGTAACGGATGGCGCTTTTATGTCTTCGTCTAGTTGTGTAAACCCATCATTGACCTATATGGCATTTACTGCCAGAGCTGCAAACCATGCAGCCGAACAGTTAAAAGAAGGTAAATTTTCTTGATACTGAAATTTATTATAAAGAATAGCGTTTACTACAAACTAAACATTACAGAAAATATTAATCTATGGAGAATGCATCGGCAAGAAACATGTGGGGAAGTTATTTAAAAAACCACTTGGAAGACGTTTTTCACGAAACGCCTAAAACTATGTATTTTGGCAACAATGAAACCAACGCCAATGAGAATGCCAATTTAATTAAAACCGGTGTTAAAAAAGCGATTACACATTCTTTGTTAGGCCTACAAAACCATCATGAACCCTTACCCAAAATAGGAGACTACATTGTGGTAACCAATTATAGTGGTGAAGCACAATGCATAGTTGCTACCACCGCAGTTACAATTAAACCTTATTTTAGTATTGATTCGGCTTACGCCCAACTTGAAGCAAACGGGGATAAAACGTTAGAGTACTGGAAAAAATACCATTGGGACCTTTTCAGTAGAGAGTTGCAAAAATTCAATAGGGAACCTAGGGAAAGTATGATCGTTGTCTGTCAAGAATTTAAAATGGTACATTCCTAGTTTTTCATTTTACAACATAAAAAAGAGCCGCAAAATGCGGCTCTTTTATTTTCTACTATATAATGGATTAGTTTTCTAGAGCTACCCAATTATTACCGCTTTTGTGCGATTCTACAGTGGCTTCTATGAAATTCATACCGCGAACACCATCTGACATGGTGGGGAACTCGCCATCATTGTAATCTTCTCCTCTAATGGCCTTTGCAACACCTTTGTAAATATTTGCCATAGAATCAAATATACCTTCAGGATGACCTGCTGGCAATTTTGTTCCGTCCAATGATAATTCAGAGTTATAGGCATGACCAGGCTTATAAACTTGTGTAGGCTCCGTATCACTTAATTTATATAAAAAATTAGGTCGTTCTTGCTCCCATCTAAATGCTCCCTTTTCACCATAAATAGCAATAGCCAAACCATTTTCCTCACCTGTGGCCACCTGACTACCTCTAATAACACCTTTTACATGATCTCCCATGCGAATAAGTACGGTACCATCAACATCCATTTGATTGTCTTCGTATAGGTAATTGAAATCACAAAGTAGCTCTTTAACTTTTAATCCGGTAGTATATTCTACCATATTAAAAGCATGAACACCTATATCACCCATACAAGAACTAATACCCGCTTTTTTAGGATCCAATCTCCAAACTGAAGATCTTTTCTCTTTATCATGTATAATGGTATTGATCCACCCTTGGTAATAAACGGCATCAACCTTATGTATTTTACCCAAAGCACCTGCCTTGATCATTTCACGCATTTGACGTACCATTGGGTACCCGGTATACGTATGTGTCAAAGCAAAAACGGTACCTGCTTTGGCATGTGCCTTTTGTAAATCCTTTGCTTCCTCTAACGTTGTGGTCATTGGCTTTTCACAAATAACGCTAAAACCATTGTCCAATAACTTCTTTGCCATTGGGTAATGCAAGAAATTTGGTGTTAGAACAGAGCACACCTGTATACGCTCATCTTCAGGCAATTTCAACTCCTCTTCTATAAGGGTGTCAAAATCTTTGTATATTCTATTTAAGGGCACATCTATTTCCTTTGCAAATGCAATACTAGCGTCATGATCCGGATTGAACACAGCACCTGTAATTTGGTAATTGTCATTAATAAAAGAAGCTACTCTATGTAAAACTCCTATAAGTGAATCTCCTCCTCCACCTAATATTCCTAATCGTATTTTCTTTGGCATTTTTGTTGTTGTTTAAATTGAAAATAATATTTACTAAAATTTGTTGGATTACTATTATCTATTTTGAAATATTGAAGCCATTTATCTATAAAATAAAGGCTATTTGCACTAATGGTCTATTGATTTTTGGGGCTTAAATTAAAGAATTTATCTAAGATTGATAATCTATTTTCTCCGTTTTGAAAAAAATAGCGAACAAAATAAAAACAACTAATGCAAAACCAGCCGGATACATCCAAATGGTTTGCCATATATGTTCCCCATCATTTATTACATACGCAGTAGATATTTTACCTGCTACCCAAAAACCTATGAGCATACCTACCCCATAAGTTGCCAATGTAATTAGACCTTGGGCAGAGCTTTTAAATTTTTCACCAGCTTTGCTATCCGTATAAATCTGTCCTGAAACAAAGAAAAAATCATAACAGATTCCGTGTAATGCAATTCCGATTATCAGCATAAAGCCTAGCTCGTTTACATCTCCAAAGGCAAAGAGCAAATAACGTACTACCCAAGCGGCCATAGCAACAAGAATAGTTTTCTTGAAACCGAACTTGGTGAAAAAATAGGGCAATAAAAGCATAAAGGCAATTTCAGAAACTTGCCCCAATGTCATTTTACCGGTAGGATTGTTCATTCCTATCTCTACCAAAAAAGGATTGGCGTTCTGATAGTAGAATGCCAAAGGAATACATATTAAGACCGATGACACAAAAAATATCAAGAAGTTCTTGTCCTTAAACAGAGTTAAGGAATCTAAACCCAGTATTTCTTTGAAACTAATCTTACCCGTAGTTGCCGCTCTTGGTGGTGTTTTAGGTAATGTAAAACTAAAAACACCTAGTATGGCCGATGCAATTGCGGTCATCAAAAATGTATTTCTAAGCAGACCATCTCCAATATTGATGCCTTGGTCCCAATTAAACACATAGCTGATCGATAGGCCGGCTATTACCCAACCCAATGTTCCAAAAACACGAACCAAAGAGAATTCCTTGGCAGGGTTTTTCATTTGATTGAAAGAGACCGAGTTCACCAATGCCAATGTAGGCATGTACAAAATCATATATCCTAAAACCAAAATATAAAAATCGTCAAATTCGGTTGTTCCGTACATGAAATACATAAGTACCCCGCCTAGAATATGTAAAACTCCCAAGATTCTTTCCGCATTGAAATATCTGTCCGCAATAATTCCTATAACAAAGGGAGCTATAATAGCCCCCCAAGATTGTGTTGAAAATGCCAATGCTATTTCCCCATCTGTTGCTTTTAAGTTATTCCCTAAAAAAGTGCCCAATGTTACAAACCATGCACCCCAAATAAAAAACTCTAAAAACATCATGAAGCAAAGCTGTGCCCTAACTAAACTTTTCATCTATCTTCTATAATAAACATAATCAAAACCTATTGGCTTCTTCTCATTATTTCTAAAATCCACAGCAATTTGACCGCGGTGATTGGTAGAATGATTTATGATATGGAATAGAATATCCTGAACGGTATTTGTAAAAAGTCTACCCTCCGTATTCTCATAATCTATGCGCTTTTCAAAATTATCTGCATTGGAGATAATCTCAAAAGATGTACGCTGATTATCATAATGAATATCTGACCAGTCCTTTATCTCATGCTCTTGCCAAATCTGCAATTTGCTCGGCTTATGCACCAATCTAGCATTCCATATATGGTGCGCGTTCATAATATGGCTAAACAAACGTACCGTGTTTGCCGGTACGTCGTCTAGCTCTGAACATTGCTCGATCAATTTTTTATTACAGTGAAAATTATAGTCAAAAATTTCATTAAAAAAAGCTTCCATACATCATTCCATAAAAATTATTCTATTTCATTTGAGGCTTTTATCAATAAGTCTCTAGTAGCAATAATACCGGCTTCTTCGCTAATTTCAGAACCTTCATATTCTACACCAATAAAACCTGTATAACCTGCGTCTTTAACAATCTGCAACATTTGTACATAGTCTATACCAGTATCATACCCATCGGTATCAAAATTATTTGATTTTGCACTAACTGCCTTTGCATAAGGCATAAGTTCTTTAACCCCCTTGTATTTATCATACTCTTTAAGGCAATCCCAACTATCTGGCTTACGTTCAATGCAGAAATTACCAAAATCGGGTAGACTTCCACAATTATCCATATTTACGGTTTTCATTACCTCCGCATGAAGTTCACCGTTAGAAGAGAGTCCCCCATGATTTTCTACCAAAATATTAATATTCTTGGTTTTTGCATAGGTAGCTAATTTTGTTAATCCGTCTACCGAATTTTTTATCCATTCTTCCGGCACGGTACTACCATTAAGATTTACTCTAATGGCATGGCAACCCATTGCTGCAGCTGCATCTACCCATTTTTTATGTTTTTCCACGGTTTCATTTCTTTCTGCTTCATCATTGACCGCCAAATTACCTTGACCATCGATCATGATCAACACATTTTTCATTCCGTGTTTTTCAGCTTCGGCATTAGATTTGGCAACAAAATTTGCCATAGCCTCTTCAGAGTAATTTGCTTTTTCAAGTTCCGGATTGTACAATTGGCTAACATACTCTAATCCGGTAAAACCCCAATTTTTAGCTTTTTCGGCAAAAGAATACGGATCTACGCCATCTTCCCTAATCATTTTATGCATAGACCACTGTGCTAGTGATAAATCAAAAAATGGTTCGGCATTACTTGTTTCTTCTACTACTTCAGGTTCTGCCACTTTTTCTTTCTTGGCGTCTTTACAGGAGTAAGTACCTAATACTAATAATCCAACACATACTACAGTAGTAATCTTAATAAACTTGTTTGTTCTCATTTTTGGTTGTTTGTTGTTGTTTGAATAATATTCTCAATCGTTTGCGTAAAACCGTGTCTAGATTTTATGCATATGCAAGATGCATATTTTAGCGAATTTCGCAAGAAGAATGGACAATAAATGTATAGAATTAATTTAATATTTAATAAATTTAGAGATTAAACAACTTTTATGAGCAAATTTTATTACAATGAAGAGCAGGAGTCCTATGACGCTATAGTTGTAGGAACAGGAATTAGTGGTGGTTGGGCCGCAAAAGAATTATGTGAAGCCGGCCTTAAAACACTAGTTTTGGAAAGAGGTCGAATGGTAAAACATATTGAAGACTATGAGACCGCCAATATGGATCCGTGGGATTTTCCAAATGCAGGGCAACCAACAAAGGAAATCATAGCACAACAACCAAAACAAAACAGAACCGGCTACACTACAAACCAAGCCAGTCACATGTGGTTCGTTAATGACCTTAAACATCCGTATAACGAAACCAAACGATTTGATTGGATGAGAGGTTACCACTTAGGTGGGCGTTCTTTACAATGGGGCCGTCAAAGTTACCGTTTGAGCGATATTGATTTTGAAGCAAATAAAAAAGAGGGTATTGCCGTAGATTGGCCTGTACGTTATAAAGATATAGCACCTTGGTATGACAAGGTAGAAGAATATATAGGGGTAAGTGGAGAGAACTTAGGTTTGGAACAATTACCGGATGGTAAATTTCTACCCATGATGGAGCTTAACTGTGTTGAGCAGGAATTCAGGGAAAAGGTGGCGGAGAATTTTGATGGCCGTGTGGTAACAGCTGGTAGAACGGCCCATATTACAGGAACAAAACAATTTGACGGAAGAAGTAAATGTCAATTTAGAAATAGATGTATTAGAGGTTGTCCTTTTGGAGCTTACTTTAGTAGTTTATCATCAACATTACCGGCAGCGGAAGCTACAGGTAACATGACCTTAAGACCAGACTCTATTGTGCATGAAGTAATGTATGATCCAAATACCAAGAAAGCAACAGGTGTAAAAGTAATTGACGCAAACACTAAAGAAACTTTTGAGTTCAAAGCAAAGGTGATTTTCTTATGTGCATCGGCCATTGCCTCTACATCTATCTTAATGCAATCTAAATCTGAAACGTTCCCTAATGGTATGGGTAACGCATCTGATCAATTGGGACGTAATATTATGGACCACCAATTACAAGTGGGTGCGTCTGGTAAGTTTGATGGTTTTGATGATAAATATTACAAAGGAAGAAAGCCAAGCGGTATCTATATTCCAAGATTTAGAAATTTAGGTGGTGATTCTGACAGAGATTATAAAAGAGGATTTGGATACCAAGGTGGTGCCTCTAGAGGTAATTGGGAAGAAACCATTGCCGAGCTATCTTATGGTAAAGATTTAAAAGATGCCGTATTAAAGCCAGGCGGATGGACATTCGGTATGATGGGCTTTGGTGAAGTATTGCCATATGAGAACAATAGATTTACCCTAGACTATGACAAATTAGATGACTGGGGACTGCCTACCGTGACATTTGATGCCGAATTACAAGAAAACGAGCTTAAAATGCGAAAAGACATGCTTGAATCTGCTGTAGATATGTTAGAAAAAGCAGGTTTAAGAGATGTAAAAGGATATGATAACGAAAGTGCATTAGGTTTAGGTATTCATGAGATGGGAACTGCCCGTATGGGAAGAAACAGAAAAACATCGGTATTGAATGGTAACAATCAACTACATGATGTACCAAATGTTTACGTAACCGATGGTTCATTTATGACCTCTGCAAGTTGTGTAAACCCATCATTAACCTATATGGCCTTTACGGCCAGAGCTGCAAACCATGCAGTTCAAGAACTTAAAAAAGGAAATATATAATGGATAGAAGACGCGTATTAAAAAATATGGGAATGTCACTTGGATATATGGTGGCTACCCCAACTTTATTATCGATCGTTCAAAGCTGTAAAAGTGAACCGGCAATTACCTGGACTCCCGAATTTCTAGCTCAATCCCAAGGTAACGTTTTAACAAAATTGGTAGACATCATTTTACCTAAAACAGATACTCCCTCTGCTTCTGAAGTACAAGTAGATATTTTTATCGACAAATTTGCGCAAGATGTAATGGAAAAGGAACAACAGGATTTCCTTAAAATGTCAATGACCAAATTTATTGATAAAGCGTTGGCAGATTCTGGCAAGGAAAATGCCGAAGATCTAACCACCGAAGACTTAGAGCCAGTATTGGCAAGTTCTTTGAAATACACAAAAGATCAGCAAGCAGAAATGTTCGAAACTATCAATAGTTACACAAAAGCTATATCTGAAGGTACAACCGCGGAAATAGACGATGAAATATCAAGATTTGCATTTGCCAACAACTTGAGAGGAATGACCATTTGGGGCTATAAAGCTTCTGAATATGTAGGCGAAGAAGTATTGGCATATTTACCTGTACCGGGTGAATACGTAGCATGTGGAGATATGCAAGAGCTTACAGGTGGTAAGGCATGGTCCTTATAACCATATAACTTTCTAATTATTAAAAGCCAAGAACTTGATCTTACATAGTTCTTGGCTTTTTACATAAAAAAAACCACTTATGAAAAGAAGAAATTTCATTCAAAAGTCCGCCTTGACCACAGGGGCCATTTCATTAGCTAGCAGTTTAGCTTATGCAAATTCTATGAACCAGAAACCAAAAGTTCATAAATACAACCTAAAATATGCTCCCCATTTAGGGATGTTCAAAAACCTCGCAGGTGAAGATCCTATTGACCAATTAAACTTTATGGCCAATCAAGGTTATACCGCATTCGAAGATAATGAAATGCGTAAACGACCTATTGAACTGCAAGAGAAGATGGTAAAAACCATGAAAGAACGTGGTTTGGAGATGGGCGTCTTCGTAGCACATGAAATACATTGGAAAACCCCTAATCTGGCGTCTGGGGATAAGACAAAAAGAGCAGAGTTCTTAAATGATATTAAAAACTCTATAGCGGTTGCCAAGCGGGTGAACGCCAAATGGATGACAGTAGTACCCGGACATTTAGATTTGAAACTAAAAATGGGCTACCAGACTGCCAACGTTATTGAAAGTCTTAGACAGGCATCAGCTTTACTGGAACCACATAATATTGCAATGGTTTTGGAACCTTTAAATTTCAGGGATCATCCAGGGTTATTCCTAACGGATTCGCCCCAAGCCTATGAAATATGTAGAGCAGTTGATTCACCTTCATGTAAGATATTGTTCGATATCTACCACCAACAAATACAAGAAGGCAATTTAATACTCAATATGGAAGCTTCTTGGTCTGAAATAGCCTATATACAAATTGGAGATAACCCCGGTAGAAAAGAACCCACAACTGGCGAAATAAACTATGGCAACGTATTCAAATGGATTCATGAGCAGGGTTATGATGGTATTTTAGGCATGGAACATGGAAACTCTAGAGAGGGCAAAGAAGGTGAACTCGCCGTTATTGAAGCATATAAAAAAGTAGATAGCTTTAAATAGGGTTCAGCAACACTATGACTGACTAGTAAAAAGAAGAACTGAATGTATTTCATCGAAAAATAATATTTATTCGATGAAATACATATCGACTTTGTAAGAATTAACTTACTAATTCGTTCTTTTGTATATGTCCCAATACCTACAAGCAATACTCGTCTATGCCGGTTTATTACTGGCTTCAAAATTATCTTTTTATATCTATAAGAAGATAAGGTCCAATTCATTTGAGCTATTTCAAATGAAACTAACCTACAAATGGTTCAACTTTAAAAACGCTGTAAGATTAATGTATCACAGTCTTTTTAACGATACGATTAAATTTCCGTAATCCAAACAGGTTTTTAATACGTATATAGCTTATACCCTTTTACTTAAGTTATGGAAAACTACATTACAATATTAATGATATATGTTGCCGCGTTGGTATTTACGACGGTATTAAAGCCATATATCACAAACGATAAATAAACGCCCCCTTACTTAACCTCCGGCTTAGCCGTATGTAAAAAAGACCCCAAAATCTGGGGTCTTTTTTATGGTTATTTTTAAAAATGGTATTTAAGAACCACACATTAAGCAATCATCGTCTGCCTGCCCTTCCTTAGCCCTAGCAATCATTTCTTTCATCTCCTGAGGTGACAAAGGTGCTATATCCAATTCTGCTTGAGGAGCGACTTTAGAAACCTTTGTATCTGTAATAACCACTTCACTGTCTATTGCCGTAACAACTTCTGTCTTCTTCACCTCATCCGTAGCTACAACATTTTTCTTACTGTTATCCAATGTAAACTTGATTGCATCAACAGCTGCTTTGGTTCGTAAATAATACATTCCTGTCTTTAAACCACTCTTCCAAGCATAAAAATGCATTGAGGTAAGTTTAGAATAATTGGCATTTTCCATAAACAAGTTCAAGGACTGGCTCTGATCAATAAAGTAACCTCTTTGTCTAGACATATCTATAATGTCTTTCATACTGAGCTCCCAAACCGTTTTGTACAGATCCCTTATATCTTGAGGTATTGTTTCTATATGTTGAATAGATCCATTGGCTCTCATAAGCTCTTGTTTCATACTCTCGTTCCACATACCTAAACCAACAAGATCTTCTAAAAGATGTTTATTGACCACAATAAATTCACCTGAAAGAACGCGTCTGGTATAAATGTTAGATGTATAAGGTTCAAAACACTCATTGTTCCCTAATATTTGCGAAGTGGAAGCAGTAGGCATAGGTGCTACCAAAAGAGAGTTTCTTACCCCATTGGACTGCACTTCTTTACGAAGTTTTACCCAGTCCCATCTACCGGATAATTCATCATCTTTTACTCCCCACATATTGTATTGAAATTCTCCTTTGGACATTGGAGAACCTTCAAAAGTGGAATATGGACCTTCTTCTTTGGCCATTTCCATTGATGCCGTCACTGCACCAAAATATAAAGTTTCAAAAATTTCTTGGTTTAATTTTTTTGCATCGTCACTTGTGAAAGGCATTCTCAGCATTATAAAAGTATCTGCAAGACCCTGCACACCCAAACCAATAGGCCTATGACGCATGTTTGAGTTCTCCGCTTCTTTAACAGGGTAGTAATTTCTATCAATGACCTTGTTAAGGTTTTTAGTCACTCTCTTGGTTACCTTAAACAATTCTTTATGATCAAACTCACCGTTTTTTACAAACATAGGTAACGCAATAGATGCTAAATTACACACGGCTACCTCATCTGGCGAGGTAAATTCCATGATTTCGGTACAAAGGTTTGATGAACGTATGGTTCCAAGATTCTTTTGATTGCTCTTACGGTTGGCCGCATCTTTATACAACATATACGGTGTGCCGGTTTCTATCTGCGATTCTAATATTTTTTCCCAAAGTTCCCGCGCCTTGACAGTTTTGCGCCCTTTACCCTCAGCTTCATATTGTAAATAAAGTTTTTCAAACTCATCACTATGTCTATTAAACAAATCTGGACATTCATTAGGACACATTAAAGTCCAATCTTCATTGGCTTCTACCCTTCTCATGAACAAATCTGAAATCCACATGGCATAAAACAAATCCCTTGCACGCATTTCTTCCTTACCATGGTTCTTTTTTAGGTCTAAAAATTCAAAAATATCGGCATGCCAAGGCTCAAGATATATTGCAAAACTACCTTTACGTTTACCACCACCTTGATCTACATAGCGAGCAGTATCATTAAACACTTGTAGCATGGGCACTATACCATTTGATGTACCGTTTGTACCTGCTATATAAGACCCAGTTGCTCTAATGTTATGTATAGATAAACCTATACCTCCTGCAGATTGGGAAATTTTGGCGGTCTGTTTTAAAGTATCATAAATACCATCAATACTGTCATCTTTCATAGCCAAAAGAAAACATGATGACATTTGAGGCTTTGGTGTTCCTGAATTAAACAATGTTGGCGTAGCATGTGTAAAGAATTTTTTAGACATTAGTTCATACGTTTCTATAGCAGCATCAAGGTCATTTAAATGTATACCTACAGATACTCGCATTAGCATGTGTTGTGGTCGTTCTGCAATTTTACCATTGATCTTTAATAAGTAAGAACGCTCTAAAGTCTTAAAGCCAAAATAGTCATAGCTAAAATCTCTATTATAGATGATCGTAGAATCTAATCTTTCTGAATTTTCAGCAATTACCTTATGAACCTCATCTGATAATAAAGGAGCCTTTTTACCAGTTCTAGGGTTTACATAAGTATATAGGTCGTTCATGGTTTGTGAGAACGATTTTTTAGTATTCTTATGTAGGTTAGATACAGATATACGTGCAGCCAATTTTGCATAATCTGGGTGTGTGGTAGTCATTGTTGCCGCTATTTCCGCAGCTAGATTATCTAACTCAGATGTAGTTACACCATCGTAAAGACCTTCTATTACCCGCATAGCTACCTTTAGCGGATCAACAAGACCATTTAGACCATAACATAACTTACGTACACGTGCGGTGATCTTATCAAACATGACCACTTCTTTTCTTCCATCTCTTTTAACTACGAACATTTGGCTACAAACAATTAAGGGTTAATATTATATTTACGTTATTAATGTTAAAATTTTAACATTTTAAATGATGACACAATTTTCCCGTATACTTCTATTGATAAAATTGTGCACTACATTAATTAGAAATCAGCATCAAAGCTAATTTTCTGGGAATCATCATCTTTATCCTTGTTCAAAACGCCTGCTTTCTGATATTCAGAAACACGTTTTTCAAAGAAGTTGGTTTTACCTTGTAAAGAAATCATATCCATAAAATCAAATGGATTGGAGGCATTGTACACTCTATCACATTCAAGTTCAACTAATAACCTATCTGTTACAAATTCCAAATACTGCGTCATTAATTTAGAGTTCATTCCAATTAAACTAACCGGTAACGACTCTGTAATAAACTCTCGCTCAATATCCAGGGCATTGGTCAAAATTTGAGTAATACGTTCTTTTGGCACTTTATTCATTAAATGCTTGTTATGCAGGTGAACCGCATAATCACAATGCATGCCTTCATCTCTTGATATAAGTTCGTTAGAAAAAGTTAGACCTGGCATTAAGCCCCTTTTTTTTAACCAGAATATGGAACAGAAGGCACCGGAGAAAAATATACCTTCTACTGCTGCAAAAGCAATTAATCGTTCTGCAAAACTTGGCGACTCGATCCAATTTAAGGCCCAATCTGCTTTTTTCTTTATTGCTGGAAAATTTTCCAAAGCTTTGAAAAGAACATTCTTTTCCTTTTCATCTTTTACATAAGTATCTATCAAAAGCGAATAGGTTTCAGAATGAATATTCTCCATCATTATTTGAAATCCGTAAAAGAACTTTGCTTCGGCATATTGAACCTCACTCACAAAGTTTTCAGCCAAATTCTCATTAACAATACCATCGGAAGCTGCAAAAAATGCAAGAATATGTTTTATAAAATAACGCTCGTCATCATTCAGTTTGTTATTCCAATCATTTAAATCTTCATGAAGATCAATCTCCTCCGCTGTCCAAAAACAAGCCTCACATTTTTTATACCATTCCCATAAATCATCATGTTTAATAGGAAAAATAACAAAGCGATCATCATTTGGCTCCAAAATAGGCTCTAAAGCTGCGGACATATAATTTAGATTTAAAATTAGTAGTGAAAAAGAAATAGTTTTCTTCTCTGAAGGTACTAACAAAGATTTAAAATTGCATTGAAAATATAAAGTTAGTTTAGGTATTTTGACCACAAAGTTTTTAACACCGTGTGTTGAAATGTACCTGTACTCCTAGTGTTCATTAACCTTTGCGAAATAAGGGCTTAGCGTTAATTTTAGGTAAACTTTAAACATGAATTTTTTAAACCAAAAAGTATAAAAAACCATACTCAATGGTTTATTAAAACTAGATTATAAAAAGAGGTAAAACAGGTAAGTGTATTCCATAAAAAATGTACGGCCCCACTAATGCTTCTATTATGAAAAATGCCCACCAAAACTAATAAAGGTAGTTCCCCCGAAACCTTTTCTTAGAATGTAATCATACGACTAATCGTATTTATACTATATGGCGCTCAAACATTAGATATAAGGCAACATACACTACCTTATAAAGAACCGTACTATTTTTAAACTTTTATTAGTGCATTGAAAGAGCCCTTGACATTCAAAGATTCTCCGTTAGCATTTTCTAATTGTACTTCTAAATTTCCATCAACTTTATTAGAAATACTTTCCTTTATTATAACATCACCAGATTTCACAAAGAAAGGCAGTTCACCTACCTCACTTAAATCGGCAAAACCATATACACCACTGAACCTATTGATCAGACAATGAATGTTTTTAATTTTATGTTTACCGACCGAAACACCAACGTCGTCTGTATTGGTCGATGCGATAACAATCTCCAGATTATGCATCTTATTAGTATCACAGTCAGAAAACTCAACACTAATTTATCTGCAATATTTCCAAAGTTATCATGTTCAGTAATTCTCTTAAACGATGCAAAACCGTCTATATGCAAATTAGTACTGCCAATGATGCTAATACTACAAGTACCATCGTCCAATTTATCATTAGTAACCCCAACTTTAGACCCACCACTCAATATCATAAATGGCACAATACCAAAGCAAACCAACTTCAAAAATTTACCAACAAACCGAAAACTATTCTTCATGATCATTAGTTGAGTTTTTGAATTATGGCCTGATCACTTTATTTTGTTTTAGTTCAATAGCTACTTCCAATCCCTCATTAATTGACTCTTCATCTTCCATAAAATGAGATGCAATCAATAAGATTACAATAAAAAATGCCAACATATAACCGCATTTTCTCATTTCAATTTCATTTATAATATACTGAAAATCTAGGCTAAAGGTAATTTTAAGCTGAAACAGCAAACACCTATTTTGTATAATCTGCACTCTTTTATGTATAATCGGAACATGAAAAATTCAAAAGAATTTTCATAAATATAATTTGTAGTATTTTTCTTTCTTTTTGTGTTTATAAATCCAAATAATCGGCACCTAGTCAAAATATACCGATTACACTAAAATTAGATCCATTGACACAAAATAGCATTCAATAACCATACAAAAACTTAATTTTTCATAACTTTCTAACTTGATACCCTAACCTTATGCTACAAGCTGTAATTGTTGATGATGAAATAAAAGCACTGCAAAGCTTAACGTGGGAGCTCACTAATTTTAGTGATGAAATCAACGTAATTGCCTCATTTACCAATCCAAATGAAGCACTTACCTACTTAGAAAAACACACGCCAGACTGCCTATTTTTAGATATAGAAATGCCCACAATGGACGGTTTTCAATTCATTAGAAAACTGACCAACAAAAATTTTCCTGTTGTCATAACTACCGCCTATAACCAATATGCCTTAAAGGCCATTAAGAGTCAGGCTCTAGATTATCTATTAAAACCGATCGATACCGATGATTTGGAAGAAACCATTGCAAAGATCAAAAAATTCAACAATAACAATTTTTCTGTCGAGAAATTGGAAATGGTGCTTTTAAACTATAATTCAAGAGCCATACATAAGCGTATTACTTTAAATACCGACGGCAAATTGTTATTTCTAGAAAGCGATGAAATATTATACGCAGAATCTGATGGTAACTACAGCACCATTTTTTTAACAGATGGTCAAAAAATAGTGTTAACCAAAAAATTGAAAGAGGTAAATGAATTACTACCTTCCGATTCTTTTTTCAGAATTCATAATTCATACATCATTAATTTAAATAAAATAAAGGAATTCTTGAAGACAGATGGTTACGTGGTATTAAAGTCCAACCATAAAATACCTGTTTCCAGACAAAAAAAATCAGATTTTTTAGACATGTTGTAAGTCAACAACCGTAAAAACCATTTCAAAGCTTTTCTAAAATAATAGTGTACAACATTAGGTATAAAATTCCATTCTTACTTCTCTATGCTTTAGTGCTGTCTTTTCACGGTTACTCGCAAGACATATCTACTGTTTTAAAGGAAAACATGGACAGTCTTTTGACGGTAGTACCAGAAACCCATAAAGAAATTGATGATATTCTAAAACCATACAGTAATGATAGCACATCGCTTCGTTATATTCAAGAAAGGTCAATTACCAAAAAGTATGTTTTAGGACAAGTATATGCGCTCAATCAACTTGGTTCATTGTACCGTGATCAAGCACTATACCAAGAAGCCTTAGCCTTATACCAAGACGCACTCCAATTATCGGTTGAAGCAAACAATATAGAATTTAGGGTCTACAGCCTAAATATGATCAGCAGTGTATATTCAAGGACAGAAGCCATTAAGTCTTCATTGGACTATAGTCAAAATGCACTTGAATTGGCTGAAACTGTAGCTACACCCAGCGACGGACTCAAAAAGAGCATTATAGCGTCTTTAAATAATATAGGAGCAACCTATCAAATGCTTGAGCAGTATGACCTGGCCATAGAAAAGTACGAGAGATTGATGATTCTTGAAAAAGAATTGGACGATAAGTTGGGCTTGGCCATTAACCATAAAAGCCTGGGCGAATGTTATGAAGCCCAAGGCAAATTGGAGCCCGCTTTAAAAAACTTCAGAAAATCCCTTGTTTATTATGAGATTATGGACTCTAATAAGGGCAAAATAACGTGTAACTACAACATTGCCCATGTATATGTCCATCAAGGTAAAATTCAGGAAGCTATAGACATGCTACAATCAAATTTGTTGAAAGCAATTTCCTTAGATGACAATAAACTCATTACTACCATTTACATAAACCTTGGCTGGGCCTTTATTCGTTTAGGGGATTATAATGCCGCAGAAACCAATTTAGAATCTGGTTTAACATTGGCAAAAACGAACAAATTGAACGCGGAAATAGCAGAAGCAAATAAATTTCTGTCTGAACTATGGATCAAACGTGACGATTACCAAAAGGGAATGCGTTACTATAAAGATTTTAAAAAATATGAAGAACGCATAACCAGCTCACTCAACCTTAGGTATGTGAATGATATGATTCTGCGATATGAATCTGAAATGAGGGCCAATCAACTAGAACGTCTTGCAGAAGAGAATGAATCTGTTCGTTTAAAGTTGAAGAAAAATAAGACCATGTTGATTATCATAGGTATATCACTTATACTATTGATAGGTATTTTATACATTCTCTATCGCCAGAGCCAATTGAATGCAGATAAAAAGCTATTAACATTGGAACAAAGTATGCTTCGGAGCCAAATGAATCCACATTTTTTATTCAATTCACTGAACTCAATTAAATTATATATTATAAACAATGAGAAGAAAAATGCCGTTCATTACCTCAACAAATTTTCAAAACTGGTAAGAAAAATACTAGAGGCATCTTCCCAACGCGAGATTTCTATGGCAGAGGAACTAGAAACTGTTGAGCTTTATATGAACATAGAGAACATTAGGTTTTCTAATGAAATCAACTTCAACGTCCATATAAAAGACGACATTGATATTCATAACATTAAAATTCCATCGCTAATTCTACAACCGTTTCTAGAAAATGCATTATGGCACGGACTATCTTCAAAGGAGGGTGCCAAAAATATTGACTTAGAAGTAAAAAAAGGTAAAAACGGCTTTATAGAGATAGTTATAACCGATAATGGCGTAGGTAGAGATGCTGCAGAGCGAATAAAAGACAGTAAAGTACTTAAAAGAAAATCTGTTGGCATCGATATTACCAAAGAGCGTTTGGCAAATTTCTCCCGTGACTATGAAAACTATTTCCACGTTGATATCATTGACAAATTTGATGATGATACAAATCCGATCGGCACACAAATCGTAATTTATATACCTACTATTTAAGATGGTCCGTAGCTACCTCTTCCAACTCTTTATACCAAGCCTCACCAAATTTTCTGATCAACGCTTCTTTCACAAACTTATAAATGGGCACTTTTAATTCTTCACCCAAGGCACAAGCAGGGTCACAAATATGCCATTTATGGTAATTAACCGCAGTCAATTCTGTGTACTCACGAACTCTTATAGGGTATAAATGACATGAAACCGGTTTTTTCCAGTTGATCACACCTAGGTTATAAGCCTTTTCAATACCACATTTGGCAACTTTTTTTTCATCAAAAATTACGTAGGCACACTCACTACCGTTTACTAACGGAGTTTCCCATTCACCATCTTCTCCCTTTACAAAAGCTCCTTCTTTTTCAATAACCGAAATTCCCTCAGGTCTTAGAAAAGGTTTTATTTTTGAATAGATATCTACCATAATTTCCGTTTCATTATCCTCTACGGGAGCACCTGCCTCTCCGTCTACGCAACAACCACCCTTACAGGCGCTAAGATTACAAACGAAATCATTCTCTATTATTTCCTCGGATACTATGGTTTTCCCTAATTGAAACATGGCTTAGTTTAAAGGCCGCAAGATACATATTTTAAAAAAGTCTTTGAGATAGATTATTTTAAGAATAAAGATCCAAATGCATACATAAAACGTAAATTTGCAAAAAATTTGAAAGATGGAATTTCATTTTAACTTAAGGGAGATTGCTACAGCTAGCATGGTTCTATTTGCCGTAATAGATATTTTAGGCAGTATACCCATTATCATAGGGTTACGTAAAAAGGTTGGGCACATACAATCTGAAAAAGCTTCTGTTGTAGCTGCCGTGATCATGGTAGCCTTTTTGTTCCTTGGTGAGGAGATATTGAACTTGATCGGTATTGATGTAAATTCATTTGCCGTTGCGGGAGCTTTTATTATTTTCTTTTTGGCTATTGAGATGATTTTAGGCATTACCCTATACAAGGATGACGAACCAGAGAGTGCATCTGTTGTACCCATTGCCTTCCCATTAATTGCGGGTGCCGGTACATTGACCTCTTTACTTTCTTTAAGAGCCGAATATTATGTAGAAAATATAATCGTTGCCATTATCGTCAATATTATATTCGTGTTCATAGTATTGAAATCATCGGGCAAGATCGAAAAAATGCTAGGCAAAAATGGTGTTAATGTAATTAGAAAGGTTTTTGGGGTAATTCTTATGGCCATCGCCGTTAAATTATTCGCCGCTAACATTAATCAACTTTTCTAGACCGTTAGAAGGTTGTACTTTTATAAAAACAAGATTATATGAGCAAGACGTTATCCATTATATTCATAGTTATTGCAATTGCTTTAATTGCCTATAATGTCACATTGGTAAATTTTGCAGATCCTTTTGAAAAGAACAGTACCATTGCATTGATCGGTATTATGGCATCTTTATGTGCTATAGTACTACTTTTGGTATTTGTAACCAGCAAGAAGATTCAGGATAAGATGAACCAAGATTAGTTGTAGGTCTTAATTGCGCCAGACTCTTGCTGTTCAATACCACCACCATCTAACTCCAATACTTTCTGCAGCATTAAGTCCTCATCTGCCTTAATTTTGGCATGTATATTTGTATTGAACAGTTGTTCTGCAATATTAGCCTTTAAGAACAGTTTAATGCTATTCTCATGCTCATAGAAGTTCATTCTTAGGTTTCTATCTACCGAATACTCCACAAACTTTTCAAAAAGGATATCATCAACCTTAAAATCGTTCACGAACTCCTCTTGGGTATACTGGGCATACCGTTCACGATCTTCATCTAAATGTTCAAATACAAAAAATGAAATAAAGCCCAAATTATCCATACTATCCACTGCCTCTTCCTCATTTGAACCGATAGGCACAAAGACATCCGGAATTATTCCGCCACCACCATAGACCACTTTTCCCTTAGGGGTTACAAATTTCAATGAATCTGCCACTTTTATGCTATCAACCGAAATCATTTCGCCACTATGGTATCTGTCGGTAAAACGTTGATAGTAATCTTTAGTGCCATTTGCGTACGTTTTCTGAATACTTCTACCCGTTGGGGTGTAATATCTAGAAACGGTCAGTCTAACTGCAGAACCATCGCCTAAAGCCATTTCTCGCTGTACCAAACCTTTACCAAAAGAACGACGACCAACAATGGTACCTATATCATTATCTTGTAACGCGCCGGCAACAATTTCACTAGCCGAAGCTGATCTTTCGTTGATCAAAACATAAATAGGCTTATCTTCAAAACTACCTTCGTCAGTTGCGAAACTTTTACTGATCTTTCCCTTCTTATTCTTAGTAAACAAGATCAGTTTACCATCTTCCAAGAACTCGTCCGCCATTTCTTCTGCCATACCCAAATAACCGCCTGGATTATCCCTTAGATCAAGAACCAACTTGCGGGCACCACGTTTTTGTAATTTTCCTAAAGCATCTTTAAATTCTTTATAGGTAGACTCAGCAAAACGATTCACTTTAATATAGCCCATATCCTTTGTTAGCATGTAGAAGGCATCTACACTTTTTAAAGGCACTATACCACGTTTTACTTTAACATTAAACGTTCTATTTTCAGACTTTCTAAAGACAGTAAGGTCAACCGAAGTACCTTCTTTACCTTTTAGCTTGTCCACAATAATTTCGCTAGGAAAATCATGACCATAAAGTGTGTCTTCATCAGCCATTAAAATACGATCGCCAGGTAAAATTCCCTTTGCATGGCTAGGACCATCCTTAACGGTTTTGATTACTGCAATGGTATCATGATAAGAGTAAAAATTAATGCCTATACCAACAAAATCACCTTTCATATTATCTGCTACGCTAGACATTTCCTTTTCTGAAATATAGACCGAATGGGGATCTAATTTTTCTAGGATACTATTCACGGTAACATCGACTATACTATCTGTATTTACATCGTCTACGTATTCGTAATCAATGTAATCTATAAGTCTGTTTAATTTATCTTTTTTAGAATTGGTAGAGAATAGTCTTTCGGGAGAATCATTAAAATTCAGTTTTCCACCAATAAAAAACCCTAATGCAAGAGCAGAAGCGATAATTAAAGGAAAAAGAGCACTGTACTTTTTGTTCATCATTAGTGTTAACGTTAGTTTGTCACATTTATTTCTGGCATATGTTCTATTTCAACCCCAGCTTTCTCTAAAAATTTTAATCCCGAATCATCTTTATAACCAACTTGATACACTACACGTTTAATGCCAGACTGATGAATTAGTTTACTACATTCTCTACAGGGAGATAAAGTAATGTACAAAGTAGCCCCTTGGCAGGATTGTGTTGAACTGGCAACCTTAAGAATGGCATTGGCCTCTGCATGCAAAACATACCACTTGGTATACCCATCTTCATCTTCACAATAATTTTCAAAACCGGTAGGGGTACCGTTATAACCATCAGATATGATCATTCTATCCTTGACGATAATTGCACCTACTTGTTTTCTTTTACATGACGATAATTTTCCCCATTCCGTGGCCATTCTTAAATAGGCCCTATCGTATTTTAATTGTTTTTCTTTTTTCATGAACGGTGAGCTTTATAAAAGCGCATAACCCTAAGTTACCTGCTTTGAACAGTAACAACATTATGTTAGGCTAAACTTTAACAATCTAAAAAGGAAATGTTTCATATAACAACGGTAAGGTTATCAGTATCACAACAATACTGCCTACCAATATAAAAACACGCTGTTTTACATTCATTAGTGTTTGGACAACAAAAGCTAGGACCAATACCAACAAAACAATAACCACTTGAGATAATTCTATTCCACCGGCAAAACCCAGTAAAGGTGCAAGCTTATCTTCTTCACCCATAATCATCATCTTAAAGTAGTTGGAAAAGCCAAAACCATGAACCAGACCAAAAAAACCTGTTGCCAACATATGAAACCAAATTGTTCTATTTTCTTTAAGCAACATTACATCTACTATATTGAACAACGCTGTTGCTAAAATGGTTACAGGTATTAAAAACTCTATCCAAGTAGCATCTACTACCATAATCTCATAAACCGAGAAAACCAAAGCTAAACAGTGGGTTACCGTAAAAACGGTTGCCAACCATAATACGTTTTTCCAGCTTTTAAAGGTAAATGGCAGCGCCAGCGCCGTCAAAAAAAGGATATGGTCATATGCATTGATATCCAATACATGTTGCAAACCTAATTTTATATAAAACCAAAATTCTTGCATTGCACTTTTATATTATCTGTTCAAACTAATTCAATCCGCGTTCCTTTTGTATAGTTTCGTAAGCCTCTTGTACTTGTTTAAATTTCTCTTCAGCACCTTTCTTAATAGCTTCATCTTGAGTATTGACCCTATCCGGATGGTATTTTTTTGCCATTTGCCTGTACGCCTTTTTCACCTCGGAATCAGTGGCAGTTTTAGGCACATCAAGAATTTTATAAGCATTGTTAGCAGATTTCACGAACATGGCTTTAATACTTTCAAACTCGTTCAATGATACTCTAAGGTAACCTGCAATTTCCCTTATTTTTTGAATTTCAGGATTACTAATGTTGCCATCTGATTGTGCTATACCAAATAAAAAATGTAATAATTGCAATCTAACCTCATAGCGGGTACGTTGTGCCAAAAATGTACACACGTTTTGTGCGGATATCTGCCCTTTTTTATTGATTTCATTGAATCTCCTAAAAATGGCATTTGCCTTATCCTTCCCATAAGTGCTCACAAAGTACTGACGTACATAGTCCATTTCTGATTGGCTTACTTGTCCGTCTGCCTTTATAACTATAGAACATAAAGACAACAAGTTCAATTCAAAATCTGCAGCCGTAACATTTGGTCTGGTATAATCTTCAAAAACGCTACGTGCACTGCCCTTACTAGACCCAAAAAAGTTATCTATTATACTGCCGGCAAAGAAGCCTAAAATTGCTCCAGATAACCCTCTAAAAGAAAAACCAATTACGGCCCCTAACCATTTAATCATTTTCGTATGCTCAATTTTGCCAAAGATAAAATATTACGAATAGAAAGTATGGCCAATGAAACGTTAAGGTATAAAGCAGTCCTACGACTAATTGATTATCTTTGTAACAATTAATTAAAAAATTAAGAATATGTACCCTGCGGAATTAGTTAAACCAATGAGAGATGATCTGGCCTCTGCCGGATTTGAAGAATTATATACTGCAGATGCAGTTACCGATGCCATTAACAAAGAAGGAACAACTTTAGTTGTTGTAAACTCTGTTTGTGGTTGCGCAGCTGCCAATGCAAGACCTGCGGCCAAAATGAGCTTGCAGAACAGTAAAAGACCTGATCATGCCGTAACGGTATTTGCCGGTGTTGATAAAGAAGCGGTTGATGCAGCAAGAAATCTAATGATCCCTTTTCCTCCATCATCGCCATCAATGGCTTTGTTCAAAAATGGAGAATTGGTTCACATGATCGAACGTCACCATATTGAAGGTAGACCAGCAGAAATGATCGCTCAAAATTTAGCACAAGCTTATGACGAGTTTTGCTAAAACTATGGTCTTAGACTCTATTTAAGTAAAATAATAGTATTAAAAAACCGCTCTAATTGAGCGGTTTTTTATTTTTGTAAGATGCAGAAACTGCTTTCATTTATAATAACCCCCTTTTTTTTCATAGCTTTTGGGCTATGTCTTCTTATTTTTCACCCCATTCAATGGTTTGGTTTTAAAGTTTTTGGGTATAATGGACTAAAGCCTGTTGTTAGCAAGCTTAATTTCTTTTTAATGCGAAGCACTAATATTTTAGGCACTACGTATAAATTTACCAACAAATACGATCTTCCTACAAACAGGCCTTTAATAATTGTAACCAATCACCAAAGTATGTATGACATACCCCCGTTGATTTGGTACATGCGCAAACACCACCCAAAGTTTGTCAGTAAAAAAGAATTGGGTAAAGGTATACCAAGCGTTTCCTTCAATCTTGTTCATGGTGGTTCTGTTCTTATAGATAGAAAGGATGGGAAATCCGCT
Source organism: Maribacter sp. 1_2014MBL_MicDiv (assembly GCF_001865655.1). Classification (NCBI taxonomy): domain Bacteria; kingdom Pseudomonadati; phylum Bacteroidota; class Flavobacteriia; order Flavobacteriales; family Flavobacteriaceae; genus Maribacter; species Maribacter sp. 1_2014MBL_MicDiv. The sequence continues at coordinate 2,188,385 of NZ_CP011318.1, read as the reverse complement.
ATTATGGAGATAGGCAAACTTGGATCGTACATTGAAAAACATAATAGAAGTGCGGTAATTTTTCCTGAAGGTACCAGAAGTAGGGATGGGCACCCAAAGCCGTTTAAACCTATGGGACTTAAAATGCTTCTTAAAAAAGCGCCTTCAGCTTTGATCGTTCCCATAAGCATCAATAATTCATGGAAGCTGGTGAGATTCGGTCAATTTCCTATGGGATTAGGTTCCAAGGTACGTTTAGAGGTACAACAACCCATAGAGAACAAGGGTAATCTTGATGAACTAATAACACAAATTGAAGCATCCGTAGTAAGCGGTATAAACTCCTTTAAATGACCAACTCAGAAATCGTAGAAGAAACTATCATTTTCGTCAAAGAAACACTAAAAAATGCCGAGGGAGGTCATGATTGGTTCCATATTGAACGTGTTTTCAATAATACCATGCTTATTGCTAAAGAGGAAGACGTAAATTTATTGGTGGTAAGCCTTGGTGCCTTACTTCATGATATTGCAGACGCCAAATTTAATGATGGTGATGAATCTTTAGGGCCAAAGATGGCAGAGAACTTTTTGTTAAGTCTAAAAGTTCCCAAAAGAACCATTAACCACGTCACCAATATCATTAAATATAGTTCTTTTAAGGCTGGTCTAAATGATGGTAAAATGAAGAAAAAATTATTTACGTCAAAAGAACTTCAGGTAGTACAAGATGCCGATCGCTTAGATGCTATTGGCGCCATAGGTATTGCAAGGGCCTTTAATTATGGTGGGTTTAAAAATAGAGCCCTTTATGACCCAAGTATACCTCCTAACTTGGAAATGAGTAAAGAGGAGTATAAAAAGTCAAAAGCGCCTACTCTAAATCACTTCTACGAAAAACTATTGTTACTTAAAGACAAAATGAACACCGCAACCGGAAAGCGATTGGCCCAGCAAAGACACCAATATATGATAGACTTTCTAGAACAATTTTACCAAGAGTGGAGTCCTCTTAAAAATTTAAGCTAGCCATTACCGAATCATATCTATATTTTAAGTCATAAAAAAAGGGTCTCAATTTCAATTGAGACCCTTTATATTTTCTGTATTATTTATTTCTGCGGCAACTCTCTTGTTAACCAACCTCTTCTACTTGCCGTTGCAATAGCATAAGGGGTAATCCAGAACAGACCAAAAGTATATAGAACACTGTAAGAATATGCCCAGAAAGACTCTGAGAACGTATATCTTTTTGCGTAAAATATTACCGGGAATGTTGACAGTACCAAAATACTTAAGAACGTTGAGCTTAAGAACAACAACGGATGCGTGAAAACAAAAACTAACATGAACAGTACAAATGGGTAACACAATACAATTCTTGAGAACTGGCTAAAGAATAATAATCTAGTACCTGCTTTTGATCCTTTTCTAAAGTTCGTAAATACATATTTAGACATTTGAATATTCTCACGAACATTACTTCTACCCCATCTAATGAACATCTTATACAGACCCTTGTATTTTTCAGGAACATTGGTATAAGCAAAAGCATTTCTTTGAAACAATACGTGGAAACCTTGCTTTAAGATCATATTGGTCATAGCTCTATCTTCACCAATATCAGAAGGCTGCCCCATAAAGGTTTGGTTGATCCACTCATCTAAGCAACCAAATACCGCAGTAGCTCTATAAGCTGCTAAAGCTCCTGGAGTACATAAAACTGAATTTAAAGTACTTTCAGAAGAACGTACAAACTCAAAACTAAGTGCAAAACTTACATCTAACATTTTAGGTAAAATCTCCTTCTTGTTATTTAAAACACGAATATTACCTGCAACCGCACCACAATTTTCATCAACGATGAACGGACTAACTAAATTTCTTAAAGTATCTGGGTCTACTATAGAGTCACTGTCCACAGTAACGAAAATTTCACCTGTGCCTTCTTTAAAGCCTCTGTAAAGTGCATGACGTTTACCCATATTCTTAGGCTGCTGACAAATTGAAACCCTGTCACCTAATTCTTTTTTTGCCTCTTGCATCCAGTTCCAAGTGTCATCTTTACTACCATCATCAATTGCCAATAATTGCACTTTATCCTCAGGGTAGTCACTATCTGCCAAACTTTTTAAGGTGGCCCAAACTTGTTTTCCTTCATTATATGCCGGTACAATAACGGTTACCGTAGGCAGTTCATCATCTGAAACTGAAGGTATAGCCTTGTACTTTAAAAAACGGACAAACGTATAGATGAAAAAACTTAACTTGAATACAAAGAAGGCCGCAGCAACGATCATAAAAATAAATCCTATTAAGCTACTTCTGCGCTCTAAATGTAAGTCTGAAAAATCGCTCTGTAATATATAAGCCAAATAAGCAGATCCAAACATTAATACAAATGTGCTGCCCATTACAAAAACACCCCATGCATTGGCATTTTCTATTTGGTTGGCAATTTTGGAAAAGAAAGACTTCTTAGTTTTCTCTTCGGTTTTGTTGTTTACGGTTTTCATATTTTTTATGGTAGTGTTCTTGGTTTTCATAAATGGTTCTAATATTTATTTCATTCTCCCTATCTACGCTTAGAATCATCTTTTAGATCTTATTTTAACAAAAGTTTTTAAAGATTTTTTTTAACCTAAACTTTACCACGATTTTTTTACTAAGTACACTAATTTAAAACCATAAATTTTTGACTTAATAACAATATTTTACTCATTTTCATGTGGTTATACCATTTATTTGGGAAAAATCCATTTCAGATAAATTAAAAACATTTCAAGCCAATTGATGTAAAAAACATTAGCATTTTTATCTAATTATATTTTCCTTGGGATTTTCAACAATTGCAGAAAAATTTTAAAATAATTTCAATTGACCATCTTTATATGATGCGTGCAAATCAGTATTTAATTTTGGGAAAGTGCTGTTTTTAAAATAGCTTCGTTTTGCCAAACTGACCATATCATGAATTTGAGTAGCAATTTTACCTTCTCCTTTACTTCGGATACCAAATCTGCTATCATTTAAACTTCCTCCATGACACTCCTCAATTTGGTGCAAAACCTTGTCTGCTTTATTCGGAAGTGTTTTGTGAATCCAATCGGTAAAAATATGACCAATGGCTCCATTTAATCTAACCACGGTAAAAGCCATTGACAATGCCCCATGGTGCGCAACTGTCTTAGCTAAATTTAAAATTTCATGACTATTGATGCCAGGTATGATCGGAGCCAACATAGCATTTACCGGAATGCCATTGTCAGATAAAACTTTAATAGCCTCTAACCTCTTTTTAATGGTGGTAGTCCTTGGTTCTAATATCCCTCTGGTTTCTTCAGATAAAGATGTAACCGATATGTTTACACCAATTAAACCATGCTCGTTTAATTTCCTTAGAATATCCAAATCGCGCAAAATCAATGCATTCTTAGTAATAATTCCCACTGGATGCTTGTATTTCAAGAAAATCTCTAAGCATTTACGGGTTAATTGAAACTCTTGTTCAGCAGGTTGGTAGCAATCTGTATTTCCTGAAAGCACAATGGTACATGCCTTCCAACTTTTACTTTTTAATTTCTCTTCTAACAATTTTGGCGCATTATGCTTTACTAAAATCTTACGTTCAAAATCCAAACCTGCACTATAGCCCCAAAATTCATGTGCATTTCTAGCATAACAGTAAATACAACCATGCTCACAACCTTGGTACATGTTCATAGAATAACTCATACCCACATCTGGGCTAGTTACCTTATTTACTATTGATTTTGGGTAAACTGGTATGTATTGGGTCTTATTGTTATCGGCAATTTCACCTTCAAGACGGCAAAATTCAAGAAAATCGTCCCTGGTTTCGTAGTTGTATGCTGAAAACTTATTTAAGGTATTCTTTTGGGCGCCTCTACCTTTTATAGAAAAGTTTGATTTCATTAATTAGGATTTAATCCAAAATTATGGATTAAATCCTAATTACAATTTTATTTAACACCTACTTGAACCAGTTGCTTTTTTGTTCCCCTTTTGGCATAGAACATTAATTCATCTTTTTGACGATTAATATATGGTGCAGAAACCATTAACGGCAAACGTGCTTCAGTATCATCAATAACCTTATTATACTTCATATGTCCGTTTTCATCCAAACGAATTAAAAATACATTTCTATTTCTACTCAAACCTTGCTTAAACATAATACGGTCATCACTTAATTGCTGTGGATTTTCAGCTGATGTGCTTATAAAGAAATACGTGTTATTATTCTTAGTGTAGGCACTGTAAGAAGCATAAGCACCATCACCTTGCGTCACTTCTGTTTTGTTTATATTTCTTGCCCAGACTAAGTCACCAGTGGCGCTAAGTTTTGCACTAATAATATCGTTATGATGATACCTAGTAACCATTACCCTACCACCGCTTGAATTCGATTGTACGCTGTTACTGGTAAAGTATTCTTCTGCGTTGAACAGGATATTACCTTCAGATGTGATATCCATCCCTTTAAACACCAAGTTTTTAATGGCCTTATCATCTTCCCTTCCAAATTTATCCAACATAAACTGTTCAGAGAAGGCATTGAATTTTTCTGTCTTTAAAGTAAGCGACATAGGGTCTAAATTAAAATAGGAAATGCCGTTATACCTATTATCTTTTCTATCCGCATAAAATCCTATACACAGTAATTCACCTCCTTTAAATATAGGTTTTAATGCCTCTGGAAATTTCCCTGGGGTATAAAAAGACTGTAAACTTCTTCCGCTACTGGAAACCCTTACCATTTCATACTGAAATTTACGTTCCGTAGCGTTAAAGCGTTTCTTCTTAAAGTATGCCTTACCTACCAAATACACATTTTGCATATCTTTTGAAAAAACTACGTTTTCAAAAGCGTAATTTTTTTCTTCTACCTCATCAGAGAAATCATGCTCAAAAAGCTTATTCAAATTGGCATTAAAGGCATAGATGGTATGCTGGTCAACTTTTCTCTTTTTATAATGCGTAGTTATTGCGAATGCCGAATTATCATCATTAAACAAAATGGAAGTTGTAAAACCCGATGAAAAATTTCGGTTATAGAAATTTCTATCCAAAGGTTGCTCTACAGGTTCAGAAGCAATGGATAAAATGGTCTCTTTGGTAAATTGAAATTGGGAAAACGGACTCCTATGTACTTCGTATTGATAGCTTCTGTTATTATAATTATACTCCAAGAATAATAGATAAACCTGCCCATTACGTACATAGGCATCTATAAAATTAGCACCCTTAAGCTTATAATTATACTCAGAAACCAACTCAAGATCTTTATTGTAATGTTCAATAAAATAACCTTTGGGCTTTAAAACTATACCGGTATAATATGCTCGTACCACAACGGTACCTTCATTGCCGTCATCAGCAATTGCCAGCATATTGGAATATCTGTACTTGTCATGAAATTTTTCCCCAATGGTATAGGTCACCAATTCTTCTTGGGCTAAAGAAGCTATTACATTGGTAATGAACAAAAATAAGAATACGCTACGTTTTAACATAACCAGTTTGGTTTATGTCATGAACCCGGAAACTCAGCTTTTCTTTTTTCCAAAAATGCAGTAGTACCTTCGGTAAAATCATCTGTTCCAAAACAGTCACCAAAAGCCTCAATTTCCTGCTCATAACCATTTACAGTATTCTTAAAACCAGCATTTACCGCTTTTATTGCATGAGCAATGGCTACAGAGGAATTATTGGTGATCTTTGCTATTATCTTATGGCATAGCGGTAATAGTTCTTCTTGTGTAGTTACATGGTTTACAAGCCCGTAAGCTTTAGCTTGATCGGCAGAGATCATACCCGCGGTCATGATCATTTCCATTGCCCTACCTTTACCCACCAATTGAGGCAAACGTTGCGTACCACCGTACCCAGGTATTAATCCTAAAGAAACTTCTGGCAGTCCCATTTTGGCATTATCACTGGCCACTCTAAAATGGCAAGCCATTGCTAGCTCTAATCCGCCGCCTAGAGCAAAACCGTTGACCGCAGCAATTACAGGTGTAGATAAGCCTTCAACAAAATCAAATAATTGTTTTTGACCTTTGGCCGCCAATTTTTTTCCTTCTTTAACATCGAATTCTGCAAATTCAGAAATATCGGCACCCGCTACAAATGCTTTTTCACCGCTACCGGTCAAAATTATGGCTTTGACATCCTTATCTTTTTGCAAATCTTTGAAAGCATCATGTAACTCCCCAATGGTCTCCTTATTTAAAGCATTCAATTTTTTAGGGCGATTAATAGTTACAATTGCCGTTGTTGCTTCTTTTTCAATTAATATTGTTTCGTATGCCATTGTTATTAAGTTGTTGAATTATACATTTTCTTTAGGGAATTTTACACAGAACACCGTACCCTTACCTAATTGCGAAGTAAACTTAATGGTGCCTTTATACGTTTCCACTATATTTTTAACCATGCCAAGACCTAGGCCCATACCACTGGTTTTAGTAGTAAATTTTGGTTCAAATATTTTGTCTTCATTATCTTTCTCTATACCATGACCATTATCTGCCACAGATAATTTTACCATATTACCCTCAGATGCTACCGTTACCAATACTCTTGGAGATTCTACATCTGGCACTGCCTGTATAGCATTTTTCACCAAATTAGTAACCACTCTAATAAGTTGGGTACGATCCAATTTCGCAATAATTTCCTCTTCATCGGCAATAAAATGAATATAGTCTTCATTAAATATATCCAAAGCTAATTTCACGATTTTAACCACATTCAATGTCTCATTTTGCTGTGCAGGCATTTCTGCAAAATTTGAAAATGCAGATGCTATACTGCTCATGGTATCTATTTGCTGAATTAAAGTATTGGAGTATTCTTTTACTTTTTGATGTATATCTGGATCATTGGGATCAAACTTTCGTTCAAAACTCTGCACGCTCAGTCGCATAGGCGTAAGTGGGTTCTTAATTTCATGTGCCACTTGCTTGGCCATTTCGCGCCATGCCTGTTCACGTTCGCTACGAGCCAATTTAACCGCACTTTGACCCAATTCATCAATCATTCCATTATACGCAGAAATCAGTTTTTCTATCTCTTCACCCGGATTATCCAAATAAATTTTCTTGTTCTGTTTACTTAGCTCGGTTTTTCCCATCATGGTTGAAATGGTCTCCAGTGAGCGGGTTATATATTTCGAAATAAAAAAAGCAAAAGATATTGCCATTAGTAGCATTAGCAGATAAACCCCAGATAAACGAAACAAAAATTCTTTCAACTCATAATCGTTAAACGAATTATCTTCAAAATACGGCAAGTTTAAAATACCAATTGGTTTAAACTTTTGATCCGCTATATAGGTGAATGAAGCTTGATACTTATCTCCAGCCAAAGCATTTTCCATGACATAACGTTTATTGGGACTTATTTCTAGCTTATTAAGTACCTCAGCATCTAGGCACATAGAAATAGAATCATTGGCAAACTTGGGCCTAGAACTCTTAATTAGCTCGCCTTCCAAACTATAGATATTAAAGTTCATGTTTTGAACAACGGCAATCTCATAGATTTCATTTTTAAAAATTAAATCTAGATTTTCCGTGGTAACCGGATACGTTGTTTTCTGAATGGCAAGGTCTATACTTTGACGTATTTGTTCCTCTTTACGCTCCATTCTATTTTCATGATAATCCTTTGATTGTTCGCGATATTGATACACAGTAACACCCGCAATCAACACAGATGCAATCAGCACCAAAAAAATCATGGATAAGAAAATGCGCGACCGTAAAGATACCCTTGTTAACAAGCTTTCGTTATTTCGTTTAAAGTTAGCAAATATCGCACCAAAATGCACAAATTACGCTGTTGAACCTACTTTCATAAGATAAAAGCATTTATTTAAGAGCAGCTATCTTATTAAATGCGTAGCCCATTTTACAAAAACTACATCACTACTACTCAAATTATCAAATAGGAGCACACAAAATACATTTTGTTAATTTTGAAAGTAATTTCTTATATTTAATTACGTTAACTCTTAGTATACCTATAAAGGTCCCATATGATTTTCAATACTTTTTCTAAAAATCTTGCCTTTATATTATTGGTTCTATCCTCTTTGAATGCGTATACCCAAAATTTAGAACCTCTAAAATTTCATCATATTCAAGACGGCATGTCACAAAGCTCTTCTACTGTGCTATTAGAAGACAAGTATGGTTTTATCTGGGTAGGTACACGTAACGGATTAAACAAATACGATGGTAAAGATTTTGAAATTTTCACAAAGAGTTCCGATGGCAAAACAGGGCTTAGTCATGAATATATAGTTGAGCTTTACGAAGACGATGAAAATTTATTGATAGGTACCAACCAAGGCTTAAACGTATTCAACCGCAGTTTAAATATCGTAGCACCTTTTCCTTTTAAAAATGAAGGTCTACAAATTAAAGACCACAGTTTTCAATCTGTTAAAAGAATAAATGGAAGTTTATGGCTGGGCACAGAATCTTCTGGTGTTTATAAATACGATGAAAATACCGGAAACCTCAAGCATTTGCCAGTAAATAATAACTTGGATATTGCGAACCCAAGAATAAACAGAATTATCAAAATTGCGCAATTGGATGATAATAGAGTGCTCATTATTTCTTCATACAATATCATTGTCACCAATAATGATTTAGAAATTCTAAACGAGGTTCAAGAAATAGAAAACATAATTTCTACCATTGTCCTAGACGACAATACGTTATTACTTGGAACAAATAATGGTTCACTAATTCGCCTAAAAGTTAGTCTTACATCCGAAATTGAAAAGGAAAAAAAACCGGTTAGTCCCGGATTTGGCATTCGTTCACTAGCTAAAAATTTAAATAACGACTTTTGGATAGGCACTGAAAACAATGGGCTATATATATACTCTAACGAGCTTGAGTTTAAAAAACATTTAGAGTATAATGTTTCTAAACCCAGCTCAATTTCCGGAAACTCCATTTGGTCGCTATTATGTACCCGAAATGGCGTTATGTGGGTAGCACCCTATAAAAGTGGTCTCAATTTTTATGATCCTGAGTATTTTAAGTTCAAACATATCAATACAGATCCGTTTAACTCCAAATCGTTAAGCAACAAATTGGTCAATTGTTTTATTGAAGACCCTAAAGGCAATCTATGGATCGGTACAGATGGTGGAGGGCTCAATTATTGGAAAAGGACCTCCGATTCCTTTGAACATTATGCATTAAAGAACAAAACGTTGAATTCTGATGTTGTGCTATCTATACTACAGAATAAAGAAGATGAATTGTGGCTTGGCACTTGGACCAATGGAATTACCATATTCAATACCAAAACCAAGAAATACAAGGAACTCAATACAGAAAACTCGTTTTTAAACTCGAACATTATAGTCGATTTTTTAAAAGATAAAAGAGGGCGCATTTGGATTATAAACTATTTTGCAGGAGTGCAGGTATTTGACGCTGAAACCAATACTCATAAAAACATTAAACTAATATCGGATATAGATGGTGCTGAAGTAAAATCAATTTATCAAATCTTTGAAGACAAGGAAGCTCATATATGGATTGGAACTTTAAATTCGGGACTGTTTAAATTAACTAAAAACGAAAATCACTGGATAAGCAAACATTATAGTACAAGCAATTCCTTGAGTAATAATTTTGTCAATACCATTATTCAAGATAGCGAAGGCACTATATGGGTAGGTACCCAAGGTGGCTTGAACAAATATAATTATGAAAGCGACTCGTTTAAACCAATAACCGAAATAGACGGTCTTAGAAACGATGCTATTAAGGGTATTATTGATGACACTTATAACCACTTATGGTTAAGTACAGAAAACGGAGTTACGAGATATGACACTTGCTCGGGCGATTTTTTAAATTATGATGTTGACGAAGGTCTACAAGCCAAAGAATTTATTGCAAGTTCTACATTAACCACTAGTAAGGGGGAATATGTATTTGGTGGCATAAACGGATTTAACATTTTCACAGCCAAAGATGTTGAAAAACGAAAAGACACCCTTACTCTTTTTGTATCAGGATTAAAGATTTTTAATAAACCTGTTCTACCTAATGATGAGTTTGGAGTATTGAAAAAAAATGTGAGTCAAGTAGATACGTTGATATTTAGTTATGACCAATCTGTTATTAATATTGACTTTAAGGCACTCACTTTTAGACATCCTGAAAGTGTCAATTATGCTTTTTATTTGGAGGGATTTGAAAAAGAATGGAATTATGTTGGTAACAAACCTACCGCAACCTATACCAATCTAAACCCTGGTAATTACACATTAAAAATAAAATCTACCAATTCAGATGGTATTTGGACAGCTAATGAAATAAGCAAAACCCTTATAATAACTCCTCCATATTGGCAAACATGGTGGTTTAAACTACTGATGGTTTTCTTATTGCTAATGTTATTTTATGTTGCACATTATATTAAACTAAGAACCATCAAAAAAAACCAACGAAGGTTGGAATTAAAAGTTGCCGAGCGAACTAATGAATTACAATGCCAAAAAAATAAGCTTGTAAAAGCTGCAGACCATTTAGAAACAATGAATCAAGAAATACAGCGATTTACTTTCGCAGTATCCCATGATTTAAAGAGTCCGTTGAGCAATATTAAAGGGCTTGCAAGTCTCATACCTACCGAGATGCCCATTGAAGAACATCCACTTGTTGAAGAGTATTTAAACTTGATAGATATTTCTTGCAATAACATGAACGAGTTGATTTCTGATATTACTGAAATTGCCAGGTTAGGAAAAATAGAAAATAGGAACGAGTTACTGAAAACCAATGAAATTTTAAATTTATCAAGAGATCTAATTAAAAGTAAACTTGGCAAGAAAAACATAAACCTTACTATAGCTAATGATTTACCGCCCATTTATGGGGATCGTAATAGAATTATTCAAGTCTTTGGCAACTTTTTAGATAATGCCGTTAAATACATGGGAGACCAACCAAATCCTAAAATAATCGTAGATTATGAAGAGCATGATAAAACCAATAGTTTTCTAGTACACGACAACGGTTCAGGTCTAAGCAAAACTGATTTAAAAAAATTGTTTACTCCTTTTGAGCGTTTTCACCAAAATGAAGAAGGTACGGGTCTTGGTCTTTATATGATCAAAAAAATAGCCATATCACATGGTGGTTCCATTACCGCAGAGTCAAAAGGAAAAGGAAAAGGAACCACATTTAAGCTCATACTACCAAAAGCAAAAATTGCTGCAAAACAAGTCAAAAAGAATCTTACTTCTTAAGGTGAAGAAACTAATCATCAACACGTGTATTAATTTACCTTCAATTGGTAATGAACAAAAGTAAACCGTTATTCTTTCATGAACTTGATCAACGGATCAATAAAACTTTCAAACTTCTCAATATGTGGTAAGTGACCAATATTTTCGATTTCAACTAATTGAGCGTTTTTAATTTTCTGTTTTGTTGTTTTTCCCAACGTATCATATAAACCCATAGTTTTTCTTACCTCTTCAGAAACCAATGGTTTGCCAAGTGCCGTACGATCTCTTGTTCCAATTATCAAAAGTGTAGGAACTTTAATCTTTTCAAATTCATACACTACAGGTTGAGTAAAAATCATGTCATAAGTAAGAGCGGCATTCCACGCAATTCTTTTATAATCAGAATTTAAAGTCCACCCGGCTAATAAATTAACCCATTGATCGTAATCTTCTTTCCACTTATTATCATAATAATTTACCAATTGGTAATTTTTAATGCCTTCATAGCTTTTTTTAAGCTCATTGGCATACCACCAGTCAACTGGTTTATAAGGTACTTTTAATTTCCAATCTTCAAGTCCTATAGGGTTTTCCAAAACTAATTTCTCTGTTGTTTCCGGGTACATTAATGCAAATCTAGTTGCTAGCATACCACCCATAGAATGTCCTAAAATTACCGTTTTATCTATGTTTAAAGTATCTAATAACTCTTTTGTATTACGTGCCAATTGTTGAAAAGTATAATGAAAATGTAGAGGTTTGGTAGACTTTCCAAAACCTATTTGATCAGGTACTATAACTCGGTACCCTTCTTTTGTCAATGCTTTTATGGTTGTCTCCCAATACGCTCCATTAAAATTCTTGCCATGTAAAAGGACAATGTTTTTTCCATTATACTGACTAGGTTTTACATCCATATAGGACATTTGTAAATCTTGACCTTGAACCTTTAAGTTTAAAACCGAAACTTCATAAGGATATTCATAATTGGATAGTTCAATATCTAGCCATTTTAAGTTGTCTGTTTGTGCTTTAGAGAACTGTACAAAGAGAATTACAAACCCTACTACCATTAAATTTCTCATATACTTCTTTAAAGTCAAAGATCTGCAATAAATCTATGGGGACGTGTTAAAATCAATTATACTAATATTAAAAAAAGTTAATGTGATGGCTCTATGCATTTGGATTCTTACTTCTAATTCTTTTGTACAGTCGTATACCTAACATTAAAAGGATACCCAAAACGATAATACCTATTACTCCGAAAATCCAATTAAAAGAACTCTTTAAAATCACCAAGAATACAATGGCGAACAAAATCAACGTAGCACCTTCATTCCATATTCGCATAAATTTAGAAGTATACTGAATATCATCGCGTTGAAACTTCTTGAAGATTTGATGGTTTTTTAAGTGATATAAAATCAATAGGACCACAAAACCTAATTTAACATGCATCCAAGGCTGGGTTAACCATCCTGGATAAATGACCAGCAACCAAATAGCAAAGAACACTGCCAATACCGCCGATGGCCATGTAATAATATACCATAAGCGTTTGGTCATCAACTTCAACTGTTTGGAAAGAATCTCTTTTTCAGGTGATGGTTTAGCATTCGCCTCAATGTGGTAAATGAATAACCTAGGTATATAAAAAAGCCCTGCAAACCATGTGATGACAAAGATGAGATGCAAGGACTTTATATAATTGTAATATTCTGACATAGGATTATAAAAACAAACTCAAGTATAAGAGGCAATTTCAAGAGCAAGAAACAAGTTCAAATGCAAAACATAAATCACTTTTCTCTTTTTTGGTCTTATAGAAGTTCAAAGTTAGTAAAAGTCGATTGAATGTATTTTATAATCTTATTGCCCCAATTCCTGCATCCCACAGGGTTTTATTATAAGCAGGTATTGCCGTATTCTTTAATTGAGTTCCCCTAGCTTTTAGACCCGTCCATTGCGCGTCTAACTCAGTCTTTCTATCTATACTAGACTTATTCAACCTGGGGATACTGCTATTGGTCTGGTTGATCATGAACAGGTATTCAGCCGTAAATTTATTAGGGAAGTTCTCCACATCATCATAAGCTTGGGATTTACGTTGCACCATTTCAGCATCCCAGGCCTTCATATCGGTCAGTAGTTTTTCACCGGCAGTTTTCACCATTGGATCCGTTACTTTCTTTAAAATCGCAGTCAACTCTTTTTGAGCAGCATATAATTGATTGACCATATTGTGCATTACGGTCAATTCTGCTTCGGCAGCGGTCATAAATACATCGAACTCTTCGTATTGCCCAGGTTTTGTTTCATAGGTAGGCAATTCTTTTATAATGCCCGTAGTAGTCACTTTTTCACCATCAACATTTAACGTAAACGTGTAGCTACCAGGAGAAACCTTATGACCTGAAAACCCAGCTTCAATATAGACATCTGGTATACCTGGCATGATAGGATGTTTCATATCCCAAACAAAACGGTTTAAACCTTCATTTTTACTTAAAACCGGTGCCGGTGGAGCACCACCACCATTATGAGGCTTATAAGTAGGATCTTTCTCTGAACTAATGGTTCTGATTATTTTTCCCTTAGCATCTGTGATTTCCAAAGTTATAGCCGTACTATCTTTTAATTTTGGAAGCTCATAATACAATACCACCCCATTTGCAGGGTTGACACCTTCAAAAGGATCACTGCCCGTAAATTTTGAAGAATTACCATTTAAAGGACTGCCCCAAGAACCGTTATAGGCTTCTTTTGGCTTCAGTATCTGAAGTCCTTTTTTAGATGGCTGATATTGACCTAAGGCAATGATATCATCCAAAATCCAAAACGAGCGTCCAGAAGTAGCCACTACTAAATCTCCCTGATGAACTTTTAAATCGGTAATAGGGGTTTTTGGCAAATTCAATTGAAAAGGCTCCCAAGATTTACCTCCGTTCCATGATGCATACATTCCTTTTTCGGTACCTGCATATAACAGGTCTTTCTTAAACTCATCTTCACGAACTACGCGGGTAAATGAGCCGTACGGAATCCCTGAGTTTATTGCCGTCCATGTTTTGCCATAATCGGTTGTTTTATAAAAGCCAGGCGTGTAGTCATTAAACTTATACCTTGTGGTAGCAATATAAGCCGTAGCAGGATCATGCGGAGAAACTTCAATGGCATTGATCAAACATTCCTTTAAACCTTTAGGGGTAACGTTCTCCCAAGTTTCGCCACCGTTTTTGGTCAAATGCACCAATCCATCATCACTTCCGGTCCAGATATATCCTTTTTCATGTGGAGACTCCAAGATATATGCCAACGTACCGTAATTTTCCGCACCAACAGCTTCATTGGTGTACGGACCTCCACCATTTCCTTGTTTTGCATCGATATCACGCGTAAGGTCTGGTGAAATAATATCCCAGGTTTTACCCATATCCGTAGTTTTAAAAACATATTGGGCACCATGGTAAAAAGTTCCAGGTTCATGTACCGAAGCTATAATTGGGGCATTCCAATTGAACAAGTATTTCATATCTCTAGCCTCGCGACCTAAATACTGAATAGGCGCTTGCATAATTTGGGTAGCCGATTTTGACACCATATCCATTACCTCAACAGTACCTAAATATTGACCCCCCATAACATACCTTGGGTTATCTGGGTCAAATGCCAAAAAGGCACTTTCACCACCGGCAGAATCGGTCCAATCCCTTGTTGTAATGCTACCGCTACCTATAGACAAACTTGCAATTTTTACAGAAGTATTAT
Organism: Maribacter sp. 1_2014MBL_MicDiv; assembly: GCF_001865655.1. Classification (NCBI taxonomy): domain Bacteria; kingdom Pseudomonadati; phylum Bacteroidota; class Flavobacteriia; order Flavobacteriales; family Flavobacteriaceae; genus Maribacter; species Maribacter sp. 1_2014MBL_MicDiv. Next base: position 2,173,340 of record NZ_CP011318.1, on the reverse strand, counting down.
CCTGTTGACCACCATAAATATTATACGGAAATAGATTGTCTACACTAATTCTATAAAACTGTGCTGTTGGCATATTGTTCTGTGTAGACCACGTTTTAGCATAATCAAAGGAAACAGATGCGCCACCGTCATCTGCCAATATCATATTTTTAGAGTTATTAGGGTTGATCCACAAATCGTGAGTATCGCCATGTGCAATATCTAGATCCTCCCAGGTTTTTCCACCATCTTCAGATCGTAAAGCAGGAGCACTCAATACATAAACGGTATCTTCATCATTAGGGTCTACAAATACCTCTATGTAATACCATGCACGCTGCACCAAACGATTATCGCCACTGACCATACTCCAAGATTCCCCGGCATCATTTGAAACGAACAGACCACCTTTATCCGCATTGGAATCACTTTCAATCAATGCATATACCTTATCGGAATTAGACGGACTAACGGCAATAGCCATTTTCCCTTTTTCCTCAGGTAATCCTTTATGTATTTTTTGCCATGTTTCACCTGCATCGGTAGATTTATAAAGTCCACTACCGGGTCCGCCACTTACCACCATATTGGGCATACGTTGATGTTCCCACATGGCAGCATACATAATTTCTGGATAATTGGCATCCAAAGACAGTTCAGAAGCACCGGTTAAGTTGTTTACGAACAACGTATTTTTCCACGTTTTTCCTCCATCTGTAGACTTATAGATTCCACGTTCAGCATTGCCTTCAAAAAGGGCTCCTTGTGCGGCAACATAAACAATATCTGGATTTGTAGGATGAATGATAATTCGTGAAATATGCTGGGTTTTTTCAAGTCCCATTTTCTTCCATGTTTTTCCGGCATCCGTAGATTTAAATACACCGTCTCCGTAAGATGTCATCACCCCACGTGGCGCATGTTCACCCATACCAACATATACAATATTAGGGTTAGACGCCGATACCGAAACAGCACCAACGGAACCCATTTCAAAATATCCGTCAGAAATATTTTCCCAACGTTGCCCTGCAGATTCGGTTTTCCAAACTCCGCCACCTGTCGTACCCATATAATACGTCATGGGGTCACCAATAACGCCCGTAGCAGTTACCGATCGCCCACCCCTGAACGGACCAATATTTCTAAATTTTAAAGGTTCAAAATAATCATTGGCAGTTTGTGCAAAAGTTATGGTGGTTGCCAGTACCGTTACAAAGTAAAGTAATTGTTTTTTCATGTGTGGCTGTTAGGTTTTATCTGAAAAGTAAAAACCTCCCTAAAAAATAGAGAGGTTTATGTTGATGGATTTTTACTTTCCGTCTTCAATAAACAAATAGTTCAAGTTCAATTCATTAAACTCTTTATTGAATTCTTTGAGTTCTGATGATATTACTTCATTAAAAATCTGAAGTTCTTTATTGATTTTGGCTGTCAGTTCATTCTTTACGGCGATGTCTTGCTCTGTGGGCGGGAAATCATCTATTGAGACCAAACTGTTTAAATGACCTAATTTGTTAGTGAGCTTGATAGGGAAGTTTAAGGGATCTTGTCTACTTCTATTTTTAGTCTGATATAGCGCCTTCTCTACCTCACCAAGTTTCTCTTTCATCACTTTTGCCTTTTCGATCAAATCCTTGGTTCTAGTGTCATCTTTATACTGCTCCGTAAATGAATTCAGTTGCTTGGTAACATCTCTAATCTTCTTTATAGATTGATGCGCATTTTCAATGGTAGTGTTGATATCGGTAATAAAATCGAATTGCTGTTGCATTTCTGCCACTGAACTTTCCGCTCTTGGGTCTGGCAAAATGGTAAACGTTTCGCTACTATTGCTGCCGTTTACGTTCAAATGAATTTTATAATCACCAGGCACTGCTTTTGCCCCGTCAAAACTAGCCCACCAGAAAATCATACCTTCCAATTTGGTAGCTCCTTTACCTCGCGTATCCCAAACAAAAGTATTCCCGCCTTTCTTAACTTCAAGTTTTTTCGCTTCGACTCCGCTCAGCGACCCATCTTTCTTCAAATGATTTTTATATATCGCCAAGGTATCACCTGCCATACTGGTATAGGTCAACTGAACCGTATCTTTCTCTGAATAATTCTTAAGTAAAAAATGCGTAATTACACCGTTCTCCAAATTCTGTCCTGATGTTTTGGATGGCTTTTTAGCTGCCATACCCTTAGTTCTATAAGAATCCTTTGGCTTGAACAATACAGTACTTGCACTTTTCTTAGATTCATCTAACTGATGTAAAACAGTAAGATCATCAATAATCCATAGACTTCTACCTTGTGTAGCTACTATTAGGTTATCATCTTTGATTGTTAAATCCGTAATTGGCACAATTGGCAAATTCATTTGAAAAGAAGACCAGCTAATCCCATCGTTGAACGAAACATACATACCGGTTTCTGTACCGGCATATAACAAACCTTTCTTTTTAGGATCTTCACGAAGCACCCTTGTGAAATGTTCAGCAGGTATACCGTTCGTTATTTTTGACCATGTTTTACCATAGTCCGTTGTTTTATAAAGGTAGGGTTGAAAATCGCCCAGCTTATATCTCGTTGCCGCAACATAGCAGGTACCCTCATCAAAATTAGATGGCTCAATACTATTGATCATATTCCACTCTGGCATATTCGGCGGAGTAACATTTTCCCACGTTGCACCGGCATCTTTAGAAACATGTATTAATCCATCATCACTACCTACCCAAAGCAAACCTTCTTTTAAAGGACTCTCGTTTGCCGTAAAAATGGTACAGTAATATTCAACACTGGTATTATCTTGAGTAATAGGACCGCCACTTGAACCTAATTTTGTAGGGTCATTTCTTGTAAGGTCACCACTTATAACTTCCCAGCTTTGACCTTCATTTTCCGTTACATGCACATAATTGGAGAAGGTATATAGTTTCTTAGGATTATGTCTACTGAACAGAATAGGGAAATTCCATTGAAAACGGTACTTCATTGCTTCTGCTCCGGCTCCCATAGGATTGTCCGGCCATACATTGACTCCTCTTACAGAACCCGTTTCATGATTAACACGAGTTAGAAATCCGTCATAACTACCACCGTATACAATATCATCATTGGTTGGGTCTACGGCAATCCATGCAGACTCACCTCCTGCAGTTTCCTCCCAGTTGTTATCATCAATAGTACGACCATCACTTCTATGCTCTATCCGCAAGGTTGAATTATCTTGTTGTGCCACATAAATTCTATACGGGAAAGAATTGTCCGTAGTGACCCTATAAAATTGAGCTGTGGGCTGATTGTAGTAGGTACTCCACGTTTCTCCGCCATCATAGGAAATTTGTGCACCACCATCATCTCCAATGATCATACGTTGAGAATTTTCAGGAGAAATCCACAGATCATGGTGATCCCCATGCGGAGCATTGAAGGTATTGAACGTTTTACCACCATCGGTAGACTTATGGTAGTTTACATTCAGCACATAAACAACATCTTCATCTTGAGTATCGGCATACACTCTAGTGTAATACCATGCGCGCTGACGAATTTTACGTTCTTCATTTACAAGAGACCATGTTTTACCTCCATTTTCTGAACGATATAATCCACCTTTATCTTTGTTTTCAACAATTGCCCAAACTTTTTCCGAGTTTTTTGGTGAAACAGCTACTCCTATAATACCTAAAGTATCGGTAGGAAAACCATCATTCTTGGAAATCTCTGTCCAGGTCTCACCACTATCCATACTTTTCCAAAGTGCAGAACCATCGCCACCACTAATTAAACTGTAAGGCGTACGTTGTGCATGCCATGTAGATGCATATAATATTCTTGGGTTGTTAGGATCAAAAGTCAGATCTACCGCACCGGCCTGTTCGTTTACAAAAAGTACTTGTTTCCAATTTTTTCCACCATCGGTACTTTTATATATACCACGGTCTTTTGTTGGTTTATAAATATCACCAAGCACAGCAGCATAAACTGTATTATAATCTGTAGGGTGCACGCGAAGACGAGGTACGTGCCTGCTTTTTTCCAATCCGGCGGTAGCCCATGTTTTACCGCCATCCTCGGTTTTCCACACTCCGTAACCAGAAGATACATTACCTCTTAAGGTTTTTTCACCACCACCAACATAAATGACATTAGGGTCGCTTTTAGCAACTTCTACGGCACCAATACTTCCACCAAAATATCCATCGGAAATATTATCCCAAGTACGGCCGCCATCCAGTGTTTTCCATACTCCGCCACCAGCTGCGCCAAAGTAAAACAAATTGGGTTCCCCGGGTACTCCAGTTACTGCTGCAGAACGGCCACCACGAAACGGACCTATTAATCTATAATCTAAACTAGAATATAATTCCTCTGGGTAGGTCGGTAAAGTACTTTGTGATTTGTTTCTTCTTTGAGATAGTACCGATAACGGCAATAGCAAACATGCCAGCAAGAGTATGCCAGCATTGGTAAGGTGCTTTTTCATTTTGATAGTTTGAAGTTAGTCTTCTCTAAAATTAAACAATTAGTTGAGCAAATGTTGATTTTAAGATTTTATTAGCATTTCTAGAACAGGATTATTATCAAAATGAAAATTTACTAGGCATTTACAAATTCAATCTTCAAAAAGAAGGGTAACTATTCCTATTTAAATAATTAAGTATTCCCAGAAAGTAAAAAAAATCAGTTCTATAACATTAACAATAAAATATGCGAGCAATTAAAGTATTCTTATATTTAGAGCAACAAACTAACAATTATGAAATTTAAAACACTATTATTTTCGGCATCGTTAATTGCCATTCTATTCAACGGATTGACAATAAATACGGTTAATGCCCAAACCAATGATTTTCTTTACGGAGACCAATTACCAGATGCACCAGAACTAAGTGCCAGAGGGGAATATAAGGTAGGTGTAAAGACGGTAAACCTTGTTAACCCCAACCAAGTAGATATTTTAAATTCAAAAGAAGGTAACGACCCAACGTATGACAGACCAATTACGATGGAAGTTTGGTATCCCGCCAATGTAGGCGACGATGCTAAAACCGTTGTATATGATGAAGTCATGGGGACTAGGGGAGATTCGTTAAGACCTTTAACTCCATTTACCTTTAAGGGACGCGCATACAGAGATGCCACACCAAAGACCGGAAATAAATTTCCTTTGGTTGTTGTTTCTCACGGTTATGTTGGCTCTAGATACTTAATGACCTATTTAACCGAAAACCTCGCATCTAAAGGGTATATCGTTGCCGCCATAGATCATACCGATTCTACTTTCAAAGACGCCAATGCATTTCAAAGCACATTATTGAATAGACCAAAGGATATTCGTTTTGTAATCAATGAAATGGAAAAAATGGGTGCAAAAGGCTCTAAAAATAATTTAGAAGGTGTAGTAGACGCTAACAATACCGCAATTATAGGGTACTCCATGGGAGGCTACGGCGTATTAAATGTTGGCGGGGCCGGTTATAGCGCTGGTCTGGCACAATTCTTTACAGGAATGACCGGTGGCAGCACTGCAATCTCAGTACATACAGCCGGAAATGCTGCATACGAAAAAATGACCGATGCTAGAATTAAGGCAATCGTAGCATTTGCACCATGGGGAATGGAACGTGGTGTTTGGGATACCGAAGGATTAAAAGGATTAAAAACCCCTACTTTCTTTATTGCCGGCAGCCAAGATGATATCTCTGGTTATGAAAAGGGAATTAAAGCCATATACGAGGGTGCAGTAAATACCGACCGTTATTTGCTTACCTATATGAATGCAAGACATAATGTAGCCCCTAACCCACCACCAGCAGAAGCTTTGGCACCAGGTCTACATATAGATGAATATTACAGATACGCAGAGCCATCTTGGGATCAGCGCAAAATGAATAATATAAATCAGCATTTTGTAACTGCCTTCATAGGTAAGCATTTAAAAAACCAAGACAACACCAAGTTTTTAGAAGTTCAGGAAGATTCCAACGAAAAAGACTGGACAGGTTTTAAACCTAGGTCATCTACCGGAATGGAGTTGTTACATGCACAACCTGCAAACTAACCTAATTTCTCAATTTAGCTGCTTTAGGAACTTCTTCCTTTAGCAGCTTCATATATGTGTTTTGATTGGAAATCAACTCTTTCAATTTCCATACCAATAGAAATATGGCAACCGCAATTAATTGTGATAAAATAAAAATCATATTCGTATTCTTTAGCGTTTCTAACGCTACTTACGGAATAATCTGAAAAAGGTTTACTACCTTATTAAAATACCCGTAATCGAGTATTTTAACATATTTGAATATCAGATAGTTTTGGCATTAATCGACATTATCGTTTAATCTAAAATTATTATGAGAAACTTCTTAATCCTTTTAACTGTCTTCGCAAGTGAAATAGCACTTAGCCAAAACTACGTAGGGTATGATACCGATAACTACAGTGGGATTCATGCAATATTAAACAACCCAGGCGCTCTTGCTGATTCCAGAACAAAATCGGAAGTAAGTGTACTTTCTGTAGGAAGCATATTGGCAACAGATTACGCTAACCTAACCTTAAATAACCTTAATAAAATTCTTGGTGATGACGGCTTTGAGGGTTTTGAAAAATTTCCTTCTAACAAAAATGAAATTGTTTTTAATGCTGAAATTTTAGGTCCTTCATTTATTTTTTCATTGAATGAAAAAAGTAGTGTTGGATTAATTTCAAGATTAAGAATAGAGAGTAATTTCAATAATGTAAATGGGGAATTATTTGAGGGTATCTATGAAGGCTTTCCAGCTAACAATTTTAATTTTCAACAAGAAAATTTAGATTTTACAACACATGCCTGGGCAGAAATAGGAATTTCATATGGTAGAGTATTATTCAGTAACACCCACAACCTTTTTAAAGGTGGCACAACCATAAAATATCTTATTGGCGGAGGAACAGTACAAGGCATATCAAACTCGTTGGCTGGAAATTACGACAACACAAATAATCAAGTAGCATTAACAGGTGATTTTACTTACGCTATTAGCTATAGTGACGAACAAGACTCAGTCGATTACTTTAATGAGCTTTCATCGGGGATAGGTGCCGATTTTGGTTTTGTGTACGAATACAGGTCTAATTCATCGATAGCAGATTCCAATGCTAATAATCCAAGAGGTTTTAACCAATACAAGCTTAAAATTGGGTTATCAATTATAGATATTGGTAGTATTGCCCACGACAACGGTCAAATTACAGACTACATTATAAATGGAAACGTAAGTGCCCAAGAACTAGAGGAAGATTTTATAGAAACATTAGACAATAATGCATCACAGAACAAATACAATGAAAGCTTTAAAGTATCACTACCTACCTCTATGCATTTAAATATTGATTATAATCTTCACAACAAGTTTTATTTAAACCTAAATGTAAATCAAAATTTAGTAGAAAAAAATGCCTATTTCAATAACAACCGTATAAACCTTATCACCTTTACACCTAGATATGAAACACGCATTTTTGGTGCGTACCTACCGGTTTCTACCGGTAACTTAGGAAAAACAGCTTTAGGTGCCGGTATTAGACTAGGCCCTTTGTTCGTTGGTTCAGGCACTATTTTCAGTAACATTTCCAAACAGGCAAACTTAGCAAATGTCTATGTTGGTCTTAAAATATCCAAATTCCATAAAAGAAAAATTAAAACCTCTCAATTATGAACAAATCATTAATATGCATCTTTCTGTTAAGTATTACTTTAGCTTGCTCTTCACCAGATGACGGCAATTATGTTGAGCCTTTAAAAGAAGACACAGAAGAGTCCATAGAAACGCCAACGGAACCATCTACTCCAGAAACGCCAAGTGGAGCTGAACTTTTATTCAATGGTACAGCTATAATGGAGACCAATGATGCAAAAACTCCTTACGTATTATTTAATCAAAACGGTGCAATAGCTACGACAATAGACCAAGATTTAGACGGTGTATTTGAACAAATAATCTTATCAGATGGCGAAAACAGTACTATTATAGAAATAAACTCGGAAACAGGTTTACCATCAAAGATGTATACATCTGAAAATGTATTGGTCATGTATAATTTTAAAGATGAAAACACCAATCTTGATATTGCAATTATGCAAGTAAACCAGGAGACTGTATTTATAGAAGATATTGATGTTTCTGACACGTCATTTACCAACAAGTCTATACTAACAAAAAAAGAAGCGGACTGTTCAAAGTTACAAACTCCATTACTTTCAATGGCAAACGGTAAAACCTGGGCTTTAGATAGCTGGTGTAAAATAAAGGAAGATAACCATATTAAGTTTCAAGCTTTAAACTTAACCGCCAAAGAATGCAACGATATTTATAGAGATATGTTCCCGTGTTGTAATCTATCTGTTCTTGAAGATGCGTATTGCACCCAACTTTCAAATCAGTCACTTGTACTACCTGAAATAACAGCGCTAGCATCTTGTGCTACAGATGGTAACATTAGTGACTGTATTAATTCTAGCATTATGGATATTCAAAGTTTAATAAGCAAGGCAGAAACTTTAAAATCACAGATTGGAGCAGATGTGATTTTACAAGCAGAACAGGTTCTTTTAGACGTTATAGATGAAAATCTTGGAGGAAACGATGAACTTATTGGGGTATGGAATTTTGCTAAGTACGAAGAATTGTCTGAAGATGACTTAGAAATTGTAGAACTTAATATAGAATACTGTGATGATGTACCTAATGAAAATTCTTGTTCCACGATAACAGAGTTAACTTTAGAGTTTAAACTAGATGGAACATTTGTTAGCTCATTAACTGAGTTGGATAAGCAACAAGGACTGGAAGGGCCCGCCGATACCATTGTAGAAATAGAAAGCGGAAATTGGAGTTATGATACTTCAACAAACACCCTGGTATTAGTGGCACAGTCTTACGAATATTTAGAAAACGGTGTGATTGTAGAGCAAAACATCTACCCAAATGGAGAAATTATTTCTATTGAACGCTTTACCGTTACCAATACGGAGTTAACCATAATATTTGATGAAGAAGATAACAATGGTGATGGTATTGTGGAAGAAAGTTATACTGAATATTATGTCAAGGATTAACAATTAATAAAAAAATCTTATTTTGTAGAGACAAACGCTTATAAATGAAACAACTAGGCACCATCATATTTATAGTATTTCTGGCTATTGATTTAAATGCACAAGGTTTTCAACAAGATATAGTAACCGAAGATATAGATGAACTCTGTTTTGGCTATCAAAGTGAAATGGCCGACCCAGAAGCTGAACTAATTGTAAATCAAATGATGGCACAAATGCAATTAAAGAAAGTGTTTAAGCTAAGAAAATGTGCCAAGATAAACAATGCAATAGCAACAATAGAGCAAGATAAAAGCGGCAATTCACAGCCGTATATACTTTACGATCCAAAATGGTTAAATAGCATGGATAAATCATCCAAAACAGATTGGGCCTCAATTGGCGTTTTGGCACATGAAGTGGGCCATTTTTTACTATACCATGCATTAAACAAAAAAGGCAGTAATCCAAGATGGGAAATTGATGCTGATCGTTTTGCTGGCAAAACTATGGCTATGATGGGAAGCACTTTAGAAGAAGCTCAAAGTATGTTCGATAATTATACGCTTATAGAAGACAGTAGAACACACCCTGGAAAAGCCAAACGCCTTGAAGCTGTAAAAACCGGTTGGATGAACGTTAATAATCCTACTAAAAACATTGTTTTAAATGAAAACACTTCGGATCGGGATATAAACCCAGAACTTATATTTACCCGCTATTTTAAAAGTATGGGAGGTCTTAAAAATATGGGGCAGGTAAAACAGATTCAGTTTAAAGAAGTAATCACCGAAAAAATTGGAACTAGGCTAGGGCAAAAACCAAAGGAATATGCATATGAATATGAGCTTAGTTCTAACAAAACAAGAGTCATTTCTAGAAATTTTAGTGATCCGGAAGAATATCTAATTGTGAATAGCGACTCTCTTTCCTATAAGTATTTAGACGAAGAAAAATGGAATCAAGGAGCTCCAAAAATAGGTACAACAGCAAATCAAGATACCTATGATTTTAAACAAAAAATAAGACCTAGTATATTTTATTATTTTGATGATTTTTCATGGATATCAAATCCTGAAATAACAGATTATAGAAGACGAAAAATTATTAATGATGAAGAGTGTTTTACCATTGAGTTCCCTCAAGTAACTACTGAAATTGGTAATTTAAATAAACGAGGGAAACGTATTATTTTGACCAAAAGACACTATTATAGTACTTACACAGGGTTATTGAACGCAATTGAAGAAACAGAAAAAATATCGTTCTATAAGCGTGGTCAAATAAAATCATCTTTGACTAGAAAAACAGAATCAATCATAAATGAATATCAAACCGTAGAGCAAATTTTACTTCCATATAAAATTAAGAAAACCATAACCATTTTAGAAAGTGATCTTCCTAAAGAAGATAGAACCATTTACCAAGAAAGAGAATTATCTAATATTAAATTGATTACTACTCCCCTAAAATAGAAAGAGAAATTTAAATACTCTTATATTTTTCAGTCACTATAACAGGCTGACCAACAGGAAATAATCAATAAAATACCCATTAAAAGGTATTTTCTACTATTTAAATCAAGTCTATATTTGATTTAATCGGTAAAATCACAATTTATTCGATGAAATCAAATCAAAATTATAATATGGATTAATTTCTTTTAATACTTTTAAAAAATCCCCCACGTAATAAAAAACCACCAAACCAACCGCAACAAAATGAGAATCAATCCATTACAGATTATTCTATTTATATTAATAATACCAGTCAGTATTTATTCTCAAATAGGTCATGGGTTTAGTTTTGACAATTATACTGGAATCTATGGATCAGTAACCAATCCTGCAAATACTGCTCAATCAAAATATAGGTGGCACATAAATGCAATCTCATACAATCAACTGGGCATTGCAGATTTTGGTACCATTGATTACTTCAATATTGAGGGTAACCCAAATGGATTTAACGGAGTAAATTTTGAAGAACATAATAGTAATTCATTGAACTCAAATTTTATGGTTTCAGATTCTGACGTAATGTTGCCATCTATTTTATATAATATTAACGATAATCATGCAGTAGGGTTAATTATCAGATCAAGAAATTTTTCTGATTTTTTTAATTTCAACGGTCAATTATTAGCCGATTTAAACAATGGTTTTGAAGATACAGAAGGGGGCGAATTCAATTCCGTTTTCAAAAATACCACTCAGCAATGGAAAGAAATTGGATTAAACTATGCATTTGTTTTATTAAACTCAAATTATCATTTTATTAAAATTGGAGGTACCGCAAAATATTTAATGGGAAACAAAGCCGTTGAAGCAAGAGGTACGTTAGCTGGCAATTATACCATAGGTAATATTGGAGAAGTAAATTTTAATTCTATAGACCTATCATATTTAAATACCACCGGAGAGAGTAATCAACAGAACAATCCAGAAAAATTTTATTCTAATGCATTCGGGAATTTTGAGAATAATGGTTCTGGTTACGGTGGTGACATTGGCTTTGTTTATGAATGGCGACCAAGAGAAACCAACCGCGTAGATGTAAGAAGTAACGCAGGAGCTGTAAACACATACAAACTAAAAATAAGCGCTTCTATTCTGGATATTGGGAGTATAAAATATAAATCAAGTATAGAAAAAGATAGTTTATTTTCTAATGCTCCAACTTCCATTGAAAAAAATGAGATTACTGATAATGGATTAGTGGAAGCCATAAAACAAAAATCTGATGTCACTTCAAACCTGAAACAGGGCGAAGTCACTTTTGCACTGCCCCGCTCTTTAAATATAGGTGTAGATTATATACTATTCAATAATAAAAACTACTATATAAATCTTAATTACATAAAATCTTTAACCAAACAAGAAGACCTATTTACCAATTCTAGACTAGACCTTATTACACTTACGCCAAGATACGAAACTCAAAAATTTAGTGTGTATTTACCAATTACTTATGAACAAAATTCAAGTGATGTTTCTGCAGGTATTGGTGTCCGCTTTGGACCAATTACAATTGGATCCGCCGCATTGAGCAATTTGATTATGGATGGCAAAGTGAAGCATTTGTATTTTGGGCTTAACCTACCGTTGTTTCAAGATGTTTTTAGATAAAAGTTACAGCGTCTAAACTATTAAAAAATGAAGAAAAAATTATTTGTTACCCTTTGCATTTTGGGTTGTTATATAGGGTATGGTCAATACACATCAATCCCAGACTCAAACTTTGAGCTTGCCCTAATTTCTTTGGGGATAGATTCAGAAGGAGCACCAGTAGATGGGCGAATACTAACAACTGATATTATTAGCATTACAAATCTGGACATATCTAATTCCAGCATTATTGATTTAAGCGGACTAGAATTTTTCTCTTCTCTAGAGATTTTAAATGTAAGTGGAAATAATTTAGATAAACTTGAACTACAAAATACCAGCTTAACAGAAATTAGAGCCAACAATTGCAATTTAGCCGGAAAATCAATTAGATTTCAGAATAATCCTCCTTCCGGTTCATTTTTAGTAAACGTTACTGCGCTTTTTCTTGAAAACAATAATTTTGGTAATGCCGGATCAGCCATAAGTTTTGGAGGTATACCCAACGTTGAACATTTATACTTAAGAGGAAATAGCTTTGGCACTTTGTTATTGGGTGAAACAAACAAAATTAAGACCTTAAGTCTTGAAGAAAATTCAAATTTGACTTCGATAACAAGCTTAGAGACTCTAACAGAACTTATAACCTTAGACATCACCAATTGTTCTTTAAACATCCTGGATATAACCCAAAACACCAACCTAACCAATTTAAGGGTAGGTGGAAATCCACTAACAACTTTGAATCTTCAGAACAACATACTTTTAAACTCCTTTGTAATTGAAGGAACTCTGATAACACAATTAGACCTCTCTCAAAACAGCAATTTGGATGTAGTGGCAATTAACAATAGTCTAATTTCCAACATTGATTTGAGCAACAACCCAAATTTAGTATTTGTAAATGTATATTCTAATGATAACCTTTCTTTTTTAAATCTAAATAATAATAATAATGGCATATTAACTACCCTATACGCTACGTCTAATCCTAATTTGAACTGTTTACAAGTAGATAATGTTTCAGATGCTGAAAACAAAGCAGATTGGCAAAAAGACAATAACGCATCTTATTCTACAAATTGTAACGCCTTAAATAAAATTGTTTCCTTTTCAATATCACCTGAACAAACATTAGATCTTGAAGGAAATTACGTTATAACAGCTGGTACTAATGAAATTTATTTAAACTATAATTTAGAAGATGAAAATGGTAATGAACTCCCCCCTAGTTCACTTGCTACATACAATTTTGAATTCAGCACTTTGGAACACCCAATCAATAATACGGCTACGGGAGGTAATACTACAACCAACGAAATCGATTTTGAACTAATTACCGATAGACAAGTAAACGCTACAACAACTATAGGAGGACAAGACGGCTCTGAAATAATTGATATTAGTGGAGATGGAATTTTTGAAGGTGATGAATATTTCCTTATCGAAATAAGTAGTACGGATACCAACATTACTTTAAAAAATTCAGTAGATGGTATTGTTCAATTGCCTGTACGCATAATAGATAATGAAATAACTAATGTAAATTTAGAAATAGTCAACAACGGTATTGAAGGAAGCCAAGATGTAAGGTTACGTATAGTTTCAAGTTTAGAAAACCATACGGGTGCTGATATGCCTTTTAATATTACACTACAAAATGGTAGCGCTACCAACGGTACCGATTTTGAATTAGAAAACACTACTATTCAATTACCAAATGGTGCATCTTCAATTGAATTCGATATTTCTGTTTTAACCGATGAATTTAATCTTGAAGGTACAGAAGACTTTATTGCAACCGTGTCCTATGCAGGTGATATTGACCCAAATCGTATTCAAATTCAGAATACTACTGTTATGCCTACCATAGAGGATGCTGATACTACTTTTACTGTAATTAGCTCATTAGGTGGAGATATCATTGTAAATGGAAGTGATTACGAAATAACTGAAGGAAATACTTTTACCCTAAATTTCGAAGCAAATAGCTCGGCTCCAGATGGAACTCAATATACTCCAATAATAGATTTTTCTTTAAACGGGAATTCTAACGTAACAGACTTTAGATTCAATGGAAACGAAACTACCATACCAAATAGTCCATTTACAGTGAGTGCTATAAATCCTGATGGCAGTATATCTGTAACGGCGTTTGATGATGGTGAAATGGAAGGTGATGAAACCTATACGATTACCATTTCATCACCGGACTCTTCATTGTTTACCATCGATGGACTTACAAGTTTTGAAGTGACCATAAAGGATAATATCTCGAGTGAGCCTCCGTCATTGACATTAGACACTAAAGTGCTTGGTGCTACTAGCCTTGGGTATGATTTAGATGGTGACTTCCCTGTTGAACTTTTTGAAATTGTTGAAGGATCTAGTTTGGAAATAACCCTAAATGATTTCTCTTCCGAAGGTGCCAATGGTTTTCCTTTTAGCTTGCCTTGGAGTGTTTCTGGTATTACAGAGGACAATATTCAATTAGTTGACGGTGATGGGAACAATTTACCCTTTAGTAACCAAGAACTGAATTTTACAGTAGATACATCCAATGAGTTTGAAATTCAAATTAATATTGCGCTAAATGATAACGAAATCTTTGAGTCAAACAAAGAATTTACAATACAATTCAAAGAAAATGGTTTTGATGAATCTTTAATCTCTATTCAAAACGCTTCAAATCCCTCTGCTCCATATAGAATGCGTTTTACTATAGTTGAAAATGATACTGAAGGTCAAATTATTACCTCATTGACAAGCACTGGAGGTAGAGAAAACAGCGGAATTACAGATAAGTATGAAATAGCTTTAAAATATCCTAATGAATCCTATTATAAGAACACTACAGGAGCTGATATTATTATCCCTATTGATTTCGATAATACCGATAATCAATTAACAAACCCAATAGATTTTAATGATATCAGTCCAAATCCTCTACCACAAAGCTTTATTATTAAACCCAATGACTCAACAGCAATAATAGAGCTTACCTATCTTGAGGAAATAGATGTAAATGATTTGGAGCCCAATTACTTTAATTTAATTCTTTTACCCGTTACATCGCCTTTGGACCTAGTACATCCTCAAGATACTTTTTTAATAAAGGTATTGGATGAAAACAGCCCATTTGATATAATAACAGACTTTACTGGAAATGTACAAAGACGTGATTTTGGTGGCGAAGAATGTTGCTATTTCTATCAAGTAGAAGAAGGGGAGGATATACTATTCAGCTTTGATGCAGAAAAGGGAGTGCAAGACGCTCTTCCATATCTATTAAACATTGAAATCCTTAATGCGGAATTCTCATCCAATTCAAGTACACGTGCTAACTACGGCGATGGCAGTTTTACCTTAAACACAAATACTTTAGAAAATATTCCCAGATCTGTAAAGATTGACCAAATCGACAATTTTTTAAACATGCGTATTGAACAAGGTGACTACAGTAGCCCCAAGAGTTTTAGAATAACCTTTGGTCCACCTGATAACTCAAATTATGAATACGTAGGACCCAAAGACAGAGATTCTTCGAATGAAACGGTAGGTTTTGATTTTGAAATTATTGATGCAATTCCAGCGAGTATTGAAGCCACGAAAGCCACCTTGAATGAGGAAGATCCTAGCGATTTTGCTGAAGTGAAAATAAAATTAAATACTCTAGAAAATACAAACCAAGAAGATATTAGTTTCAGCTTTATTTTAACTGAAAATTCTACTGCCACTTTTGGTGTTGATTATAGAATAGAATCTAATAATGACTTTGAGATTTTAGAGGAAAACATCCCCACAAAGTCTAAAAAAGGAGTAATCTATTTAGATGCCAATTCTAGTCCTGCTGAAGCAGTCTTTAGAATTATTCCTATAAATGAACCATTAGGAGAGGAAGAACCTGAAGGCACAGAAACGGTAATCATTGAACTCCTTGATGGATTTGGTTATTCTATAGACAATAGCAATAGCTTTGTAGAAATTGATATAACCGATGAAGACGTTGGTGATTATGATGTTAGTCTTAATGTTCCAAATGAAACTTTGTATGAAGATAGTACCCGAAGCCCAAATTCCGGTGTTTTTGAAATACAGCTTTTCTCAAATGATAGTTCTGCTAGTGCCACTAAAGATATAAAAGTATTTTTTGAAATAATAAATGAACAGGATTTCGCGATAGAGGGTGATGATTTTAGAATATATGATGGGATTGGAAATGACAAAACAGACATTACCAATAATCTGAATAAATATGTTACAATAAAAAATAATGAAAGTATCGGATATATATTTATTGAGGTCGTTACAGATGATGGAGAAATAGAACCTAATGAAACAGTGACTATAAATTTAAAAACGGGAATTGGCTATAATTTAAATCTAGAAAATTACACATTATCCGGCTCAATAAATATAATCAGCAAAGAACAAAACACTGAAAATCTAATTTCAAGCGACTTAAGTGCCTTTGTCTATAGTGCCACATGCCCAGAGGTCAGCGAGGGGAAAATTGCCATGATAAACAATTCCCCATTTGATTTTAATGTCGAATTATTTAATAATTCACAAGAGTTTGGTTCAGCAGATTTACAAAATGGAATTGTTACCCCTTTAGTTTTATTCGAAGATCTTGAAGCTGGTAATTATACAGTAAAACTTCAAGCCAAAGGAAGGGATGATATTTATCCACCTTCCTTTAATTTGACAATAAGAGAGAATTTAGACAATAATCAACTTTTATCTTCTATTATTAATTCAGAAAAAAAGGAAGTAAGCCTTAAAGTTTCCGGAAGTAAATTTTATGAAGTCCTAATAAATAATAAAAGCTATCAACGTCGATTTAAAAATGATGGACCTAATGAATTTAACCTTCCTTTGCAAATAGGAAAAAATTCAATCCAAATTACAGGAGAAACTCAATGCCAAGGTATAATCAATCATGAGATTTTCTTTAACAATTTAAAGATTTTTCCAAATCCGACAAGTAGCGTTGTCCAATTTGATGGATTATCAAGCGCAAATAATATTAAATTCATCTTTTACAATACCTCCGGTAAAGTTGTTGCTACTTCCGAGAGATTAAATCAAAAGTCCTCAAATTGGGAAGTGAATTTGGAATCATTATCCGATGGAACCTACTTCTGTAAGATTATTTCCGGGGACAAAGTTATCAACACCCTTAAATTGATTAAAAATTAATGTTATGAAAACTAGATACTCTTCCATTCTCGTTATACTAACTCTATTTTTTGTCTCCTGTGAGGGTGAATTTATTCCTAAGAATAATTCTATTGCCCTAATTGAACCAGATGGTTTATGTCAAGGAGGGATTTCTACTACAAACAATCGATTAGAAATACCGTTTTCTTGGTCCATAGACAGTGAGACGGGTTTCAAAGAGTTTAGCATACAATTGATAAGGGAAGATGATAATTCAACTTCCAATTATAATGTAAGTGGTTTAAAACTGGACACGATAATTACCTTAGAAAGGGGTAAAAATTATCAATGGTCAATTATTGGGAGGCTAAACTCTGGTGAAGAAATCCCCACTAACCAAATAAGTTTTTACAGTGAATCAGAACCTATCCTTGATATTTTACCATTACCATCTCAAATATTAATAGCCAATAGAACAGATTCATTTTTAATCACTTGGAATAATGATAATGAAGATATAGACAATCTAAGTTACAAAGTTTGGTTGAGTGATAAAATTGAATCTGAAACAGCTATTGAAGATGTTACCCAATTAAACTACACACAGCTTGGGGCTACTCGATTTGACACAGACATTAAAGAAGAAATTATTTTAAAAAGTAGCTTGTCAACAGGAGATTATATTGTAAGGATAGAAACTATCAAAACGGAAAATGGGATTTCAAATAGTGTTGATACATATTCAAAATTATCAAATTAATGGCTTGTACATGAAATTAGGAATACTTAACAAAAAAATGGTATTTTATTTTGTTATTTTTCTACTTTTTACGACTTATAATTTTGGGCAAGCTGAACTTAACAACAGTATTTTATTCAACGCCAAAAATCTCTTCCCCCTAAAACTCCAATACAACAACAAGCAGGTAAAAAAACAAACAGATAAAAACAATGCCGTCTACACAGATTTAATATACAAAACCGACATAAGTTGGGACACCATACCGGTATATTTAAATGCGCGTGGCAATTTTAGAAGGGCAAATTGTTATTTTCCGCCATTGAAAATGAACATCAAAAAATCATTTTCAAACAACACCCCATTTGAAGGTCATAAAAAACTTAAAATAGTTCTGCCATGTCTACTCCAATCTAGAGCAAATGATGATGTTTTAAAAGAATATTTAGCCTATAAAATTTATGAGTTAGTTTCTGATACTCATTTTAAAACCCGTTTGGCCACTATTGAATATGAGGACACAAGAGGTGAGAAATCTGAGATACATCCGTTAGCGGCATTTATTCCCATAGAATTTCAACATTCAACATTATTTGAGGAAAAAGAAGCTTTTGCATCTAGAAAACCAAAAACATATCACTTAAAGGCGGTACTAATAGAAGATGATAAGATTGTTGCAAAACGACATGGCGCCCAAGTATTAAAACGTTTTGTTCACCCATTAAATCAAGCTGAAATAGCTTCAATTACAAATGCTTTTTTTCAGTTTATGATCGGCAACACAGATTTCTCTACAGCGTACCAACACAACCAAAAATTAATTTTCAAAGAAGGTAAGACCATACCTTTACCCTATGATTTTGATATGTCTGGCTTGGTAAATGCTAACTATGCTGTGGTCTCTAATATTCAAAATACTGAATTGGATATTTCAAATGTACAGCAACGTATGTACAGAGGCTTTAAAAGAGATGAAACATTATTTGAAGAAGTACGACAGTTATTTATAAACAAACGCCCAGTAATATATTATTTGATTGAAAGCCTTAAAATATATTTTGAAGACAAAAAAAGCCATAAGAAAGCTGAAGACTACATAAAAAGCTTTTATGCCATATTAGATAATGATTCTGAATTTAAGTCTCAAATTGTAAATGCAGCGAGATTAAAATAAAATGAATTACTTCAAATAAGACTTAAATTTCAATTTGGTATTTATCCACCTCACAAGATGTTTATAAAACTTTATAAAACCGGCACTAAATACGGTTACCGCAATGATAGGAGCAGATTTTATGACTATTCCTTTCTTAAACAAAACCAACGTAAACCATACTAGTAAAATAGCAAAAACAAACAACACCGCTTTTCTTGCGGTTCTATAACTAATTTTTAATCGTCTGCTTAGCCATATAAAATAAATACTTGCTAAAAGGCTAAAGAAAAACATCAGAAAAAATATCCAACCATTACCTACTTCAAACATAAAACTGTTGTTCAATATCATGGCTATTATGTTGGCATGTATTACCAAACCATACATGTCTGGTATACTTTTACCGGAAGTAATTTCATTCAATGGAGTAAAATGTTTATCCTCAACATCAAAAACATTACCAGTTGGGGTACCTAAATAACCAACAAGAACTATTTTATTTTCTACTATGCTTTTATCCTTTAAAAGCATAAATTCATCAATTGAAAAACTTAGGAATTTCTCTAGATTTCCCTTATAATTAATTACACTACTATTTTTTAGTTTCTTGTCAATGTTTAAATTTTTCCATTCATGGTTATTCAAATACTTCTTGGCAATTTGTAAAGAGAATGATTTATAGATTTTGTTGTGCTGCTTTATTTCGCTGTCAAACTCTCTAATTACCGAATTTTGATTATTAAGATTAAAATTCACAAATCCAATATCATTACTTCCACTGAAAAAAGAATGATTCGAAATAAATTCTTCTTTATCAATCACGAAAGAATTTACAACCCTTTTATTATCCAGGTAGCTAGCCAGTAAACTATCTTCGGCCGTCTTTCTGAACTCCTTTAAAACTACATCAAATCCAACTACTTTAGGCTTTGCTTTCAATACTTCCTTTAACATTAGACCAATTTCATTTCTGGTCTTATGCTCTATGTTGATCAATAAAATATTAGGTTCAATGTTGGGATCAGCATTTAAACGTTCAGAATAATACACATCTAAAAAACTAAAATCTTGTAAGGCTTTAGTTATAGGGTTAAAAAAGGTAATATTCAAAAACAAAAGAGACAACAAATAGCAAACAACTAAAGATAGTATCGTATTTATCAACCCATCACGGAATAATACCCACTTCCCTAATTTCTTTTTCTTCTTTTTATTTTTTGCCATTTGTAAATCAATATCAGTTTTCGCAAAATTTATAGTCCAAACAAATAGCTGTTTTTATATCCTCATCAGAAAAACCCAATAACTTTAAAGCTATGGTAAGGGTTTCCATTTCCTCTTTTAATACAAGGTATACGGCTTTATCCAACAATTCAAAACTATTAAACTTAACTTCTTTAAAATTAGGATATGGTTCTTTAGTAACCGCCCATTTATATTTATGCCCATTTTCTAAAATAAAATGATCTCTATATAAATGAATTTCATTACCAGTAAGACCTATTTTAAAGATATGCTTGGTTAACTGATCTTCTAAATGGAAAAATACTTTAGTGCTATCGGTATTATTCTTCCACATAAATTTAATATCCGGGAGATAATATTTTACGCTATCAATAGGGGATAATAGTTTTATGCTGCGGTCTTCCCTGTACACAACGCCTGGTCTTTGTCTTGTTTTTTGTTGGTTGGTAAACTGTTTCCAAACATAGGAAAAGTACTTTTTTGTAAAAGAATCTATATTTTCTTTTTTTCTATATTCTACTATTGAACTGTATTCATATTCCTTAGGTTCTTTTAGCTCAAATAATTCACCTAATTCATCAACTAAATAAACGGTGTCTTTGTTATGCAGTTTTAACACATCAGAATCATCAAAAACACTACCTCTTAAAACCGGATCGTTTATGTTAAAAACAGGTCTTCCCATTTTTTTAAAAACAAAATAATTCTTTTGGGCAAAACCGTAGTTAAAGCCCAAAACAAATAAAATAATACAACCTACTAATCGTGAAAAAAATAACCTTGCCATTTAAATCTTTTATATAAATAATGTGCCAATTTTCTATAATACCCTATTAAACCCATACTAAATACCACAACCGCAGTTATAGTAGTAATTTTAAATAAAATTCCATTTTTAAAAAAATATAATGATAGCCAAACAAAGAAAATTGTAAACAGAAGTTGAACCAAATTCAACCTTAATACATAGCTGGCTAACTGCTTCTTTCCTAAATAAATAAAGTATGCTAATGAAAAAAATGTCAATACTATGGTTAGTAATCCCAAAAACCAATTTGGTACTACTT
This sequence comes from Maribacter sp. 1_2014MBL_MicDiv, assembly GCF_001865655.1. Classification (NCBI taxonomy): domain Bacteria; kingdom Pseudomonadati; phylum Bacteroidota; class Flavobacteriia; order Flavobacteriales; family Flavobacteriaceae; genus Maribacter; species Maribacter sp. 1_2014MBL_MicDiv. Next base: position 2,151,808 of record NZ_CP011318.1, on the reverse strand, counting down.
TAATATAATTACCATCTATTAGCATTTGAACAATATTTGCATGTATGACCAAACCAAATGTGTCTGGAGGAGATTTACCTACAAACTTGGGATTCATTGGAGTATAATGTTTATCCTCAATATCATATTTGTATGCCATCTCATTTCCTAAATACCCTACCAAAACAATTTTGTCCTTTATAAAAGGAATTGCTTCTTTTCCAAGAAGATCCCTACTTTCCAATATTAAAAACTCATCCCTTCTTCCTGTGTATTGAATAGGAATTTCTTTTTCAAGAAAAATTTCGTTATTACAATACCAACTCTCTCCCATATAGTTTTTCGCTATCATAACAGGGAAGGAAGTCAAAGTTTTATTTTCTAATTTCCGAACACCTTGAAAATTTCTAATAACTATTGTCTCTTTGTTAAAGTTAAAGTTTGCATACCCCTTATTATCATCAATTTTATGAAGTGTGCAATCTGTATTTACTTCATTTGACCCAATAATAGAATAGGCAAATACCAAAGTTTCATCCTTTAACTTACCCGCTAAATAATTATCCCATATAGGATCCTTTTTATCCTTAAAAATGATATCAATACCAATGATTTTTGGTTGAAACTGTTGTAATTTATCTAAAACCTCGGCAATCTCTTTTCTGTTTAATCTATCTATATTAACTAGAATAATATCCTGGTTTATATGAAAATCATTATCATCTAATTTTTCCGCATGATACAGATCTAAATAACTAAAATCCTTAAAAGCGTTTTTAAAAGGACTAAAGAAACTAAGATTAAGACCAATCAACAATACAACACCTAGAATTAGGAAAGAAAAAAGCATACAGAAAAAAGCTTCTTTCATTAACAAAAAACTTATTCCACCACGTAAATTTCGTATTACAGACTTTATCAAATTGTAAGGATTAGATGTTTGTTTCGATTTACATGTTGCTTAAGAACAAAGAAAATTCTTTTGTTACGACCACCATTTTTTGCCCTTCTAAATTGATGAAACCAACATTTTTAAATTCTTTGTCAATTAACAAATTCAATCGACCATTATTACTTTTTAATAAAACCTGGTGCGTAGGCTCAAAGTCTTTTGTATTTGTGACTGCCGTCCAATTATAAGAAGTATCATTTAATAATTGTTTTATTAAATCATCTCTTTTAGAATTGGTTAGTGTATCTTGAATAATTAATTTATTTGAATACTCATTTGTAGTGCCTTCTAATAAATGCTTCTTAATCTTAAACCTTATCACTTCTTGTACACTAGATAAAATTTCATAATTCTTCTCTCCTAAAAATGCCAAAACATACTTATCCTCTATTATTTCTTTTTGTACCGGACTTTTCTTCACAGTATTCTGGCAATTACAGGATATAATTGCTAACAGTGTTAAAAGTAGAATTCGGAGCTTCAACATAGTTAGGATCTTTTTATGTCCAATATCATCATTGCCATTGAACCTTTATCAAATTCAGCCTTAAAACCCATATTTTCTTCATTAAGCTCTATATTCTCTTTATCAATTAGTTCATCATCAAAAATAACATAGAGTTTATCCATTAGTTCCCCATCCATCGTCTCCAATTGTCTTTTAATATCCGGTAAGTCAATTTTTTCCAAAGAAAAAATAACAATCGTAAAATCTGATTCAACTTCTTTATTTAAACGAAAAAATTGTCTCTTACCTGATTTCGCCAAGGGTGGTATAATTACCTCTTCTTTATCAGAATTTATATAAGAGCTAATTGAATCGTTTTGAGGGAAAAGCAATGAACCCTCATTGTCAGAATCCCAACCTAAAACATATACATATGCCGGCTGATCAATTTTTGTATTAATCCTATAACGGGTATTTGTAGGGTAGCTTACTTTAGTTGCATAATCTCCAATACTTTCTTCATCTTCTTCAACCACTACATCTTGAAAACCAAACACTGAACCTTCATATGTTCCTTTTCCTTTGGTTATTTCCATAGGACTGCCATCTTGTAAAAATAACTCCAATTCCCCTGCTAACATTTTTTTCTCTTCAGGTTTTGAAAGAAATGGTATCATTTCAAAAGCGTACCGCGTATAATTTGGAAAATCCCTATATCTAATCCACATATAACCATTGTTACCCCAAGAAGGCCCCCAACTATTTATCACTTCAAACGACCCACCGTACTTGTCATCATCAAAACCTACAACACACATAGCGTGACCACCGTCCGAACCTAAATTATCAGGTTCGAATACTGTTTTTGCACTATAAAATGATTCTTCTACTTTAAAACCAATTACTACGGGATTCCCATTTATTAAAGAACGTTTTACATTATCTACTTTTTCTTCAGCGGGTTCATCAGATCCAAATAACCTAGCGAAATCTTTTATTTTATGTTCTTCTGCCAATTTTAAAAGATCATTAGATATTTCTGTTTCGCACATCACATTAAAATCTTTATAATAAGGCACGCCCTTATTTACCATGGTTTCCATTGCTTTCCCAATAAAAGCACCACCTTGGCAATTGTAATCACCCTCAACATTTGCATTTAAATACGTAAAAACAGGAGAAAAAGCATTTTTGTTTATTTCTACCGTATCTAGTTCATTATTTAATCTTGATTCAATAATTGTTCTACCATAATAAGCACTTGCCCAACCCACACAAGTACCATAACCGCCTTGATTCTTTATGGTTGGTGCAAATTGTTTGATGGATGCGTTTGTAGTTTCCGTAACTACATCTTGAAAAGCCACATTTTGTGCCTTAATGGGAGTTTTCATATAAGCTTCATCATCGAAAAGTAAACCTGTTCTCGGTTTTTCTTGACCTATTGCAACAAAGCCAACTAATAGCGCAATAAAAATAAGTGTTCTCATATCATAAATGTAAATGTGTTCAATCAACAATTTAACATTTTATATGCAAACCTAACATACCTAATACTAGGTATTTACAACAGAAGCGATCCTTAAGTTCAAAAACAAACAAAATACCTTAGAAATTTATCTTTTAAAATCAATTTCTCTATCGGTCTATCAATGTTTCATTAACCTCTTTCCTTAAAAAATACCCCGTAACTATAGTTGCAAGTACATCTGCAATGGGGAAGGAAATCCAAACACCTAGTTCGTCTAGAAAATTTGGTAGGATCAGTATTAAGGGAATAAAGAAGAACCCTTGTCGGCATAAGGTCAATAACAATGCCGGCACAGCTTTACCTATGGCTTGAAAGTATGCCGCACCAATAAGTTGTAAGGCAATAATGGGTGTAGCGGCAAATACCCATCGCATGGCAGAAGGGGTATTCTCCAAAACAAATGCATTGGTTGCCAATTCCAATTCGCTCATATTTGGTTTATGGCTTAAAAAGAGTCCGGCTATTTCAGCAGGAAAAATCATGAGTCCGGCGAAGACAATTGTTGCCAATATTGCCGCATATTTTATAGCGGTGTATATAGATTCTTTTACCCTATCGTACTTTTCAGCACCATAATTAAACCCTGCAATGGGCAAAAAACCTTGTGTGACACCGAATACCGGAAAAAAGGCGAACATTAACATTCTACCGATTATAGCATATACCGCTACCATTGCCTCACCTCCCAAATCAAAAAGAATATTATTCATCAATAGATAAATTACGCTCACTACAGCCTGTCGAGAAAGGGTCACCATCCCAAGTGAGCTTATTTCCTTGATTATTGAAAACTTGATGCGTACATATTTTGGACTCAGTTTTAATTCTGAATTATGGGACAGAAAAAAATAAACGATGTATAGAAAACATAGCAAGTAACTTATGGTTGTGGCCCAAGCGGCCCCTTCCATACCGTAATCCATCACGTTAATAAGCAAATAATCCAAAATCAAATTCCCAATTGACGGAATTATCATGGCGACCATGGCAAATTTGGGTTTGCCTTCCGATCGGATCACATTATTGCCCATCATATTAAGACCCAAGAAAGGGACACCATACAGTACAATAACATAATAGATTTTAGCCAACTCAAAAATAGAGCCCTTACCGCCAAATGCAGGGATTAGGGTATCAACAAAAGTAAGCCCTACGGCAACCATTGTTGTGGTGATCAAAATGGTAAATGAAATTTGATTACCAAAAGTGCGTAATGCCTTCTCTTTATTTCCTGCACCTAAGGCCCTTGAAATAATACTGGCACCGCCAATACCAATGGCCATACCTAAAGCTCCTATAAAAAAAGAAATGGGTAAAACTACGTTTATAGCTGCAATAGCAATGGACCCTATCCAATTACCAACGAAGATAGAATCTACTAGAACATTGAGTGACATTACCAAAATACCGATACTGGCAGGCAATGCTTGTTTTATAAGCAAACTAGATATTGATTCCGTTCCTAATTGTTCTGCGGAAACGTTTGCCATTGCATTGAGTTTTAACTTTTAATTTTTCATTCTTAGAAGAAATAATGGCGCTACACTACTGATGCTTGGTTCTTAACAATGGAATCTGCTATATGATCCCACAAATTAATGCGCTCTTTTAATGCCTTTTCAGAACATTCTAATACTTCGTGCCATTTGGCTTCATTATCACCACACAATTCTTGAATCATTTTTAAAGAAAGCGGACCGTGTTCATCCCCATCCAATTCTATATGCCTTCTAAGATAGTATTCTAATTTAGGGTATGCATTATTACCAGCCTGATCTACAATTTTCAAGAACATATCAGGTATTAAATCTTCCCTACCAAAAGTAAATGCAGCTGCAATTTTATGAGGTTCTTGCGTTTGTATCGTTTTAAAAGTAAATGACAAAAATGATTGTACGCCATCATTTAAATTGGCATTACCAATTGTTGCTAAAACCGTATCAAGCGAATCAATTTTACTTAGGAAATCAGTTATTTTACTAGTATCCGCACCTACTTCTACCATAGCATCCAAGTACATTTCATAGTGACTTTTTAATGCTCCCAATTCGTTTACGTCTGTTTCTTCTTCTAAAACAATCTCATTAATAAACCGAGCGGTATTTGTATACTTTACCGGTTTCCACGGTAATGTTGTGCAGGTAAGGTTAATTTGTAACGCTTTCAAGAGCGACATAAAATCCCATACGGCATATACATGGCTTTCCATGAATATTTGGATATCCTCAACAGACTTTAATTTGTTATAAAGGACATGATTTCTTAATTGCTCTCTTAAAGGCTCTAATATGATTTCTATTTCTTCGATTTTCATAGCGGTGATTTTCTTAGAGTTATTAAAATTTATGTGCTTGGAGCAACATCTAACTTATTGGTCTCTTCCCAATCATTGACCCATTTGGCCATGACCTTTACCCAAGCATCATTATCGTTCATACAAGGTATATGTTTGTAGTCCGCTCCACCAGCTTCCAAAAACTGTTCTTTGCCTTCCATGGCTATTTCTTCTAAGGTTTCAAGACAATCGCTCACGAAAGCGGGAGTAATAACAGCCAATTTCTTTTTGCCTTCTTTCGCCAATCGTTCAAACTCATAATCGGTATAAGGCTTTAGCCATGGGTCACCCGCCAAACGCGACTGAAAAGAAGTACTCACTTGTTCTTCTTGTAACCCTAAATATTCCTTGACCATTTTGGTTGTGTCATAAACTTGGTGTCTATAACAGGTATTATGAGCTACGGAATTAACATTACAACATGTACCGTCTATTTTACAGTGAAAACTGGTTGGATCGTTCTTACGGATATGACGTTCTGGAATACCGTGGTAAGAGAATAAAACGTGGTCGTAATCAAAGCCTTCCAGTCCGTCTTTAATACTTTCCGATAACACCTTGATAAACTCCGGATGTTTATAGAATGCAGGCAAGGTAGTTATTTTCATTCCAGGAAATGAAGCTTCTTGCTCTTCAAGTACCTTTACCACTACCGTTTCAAAACTAGACATGGCATAATGAGGGTAAAGTGGTACTAAAAGCACATCATCCACACCTTTATCCTTTAATTCTTGCATGGCGTTTTTAATGGTCATGGTGCCATAGCGCATACCCAAGGCAACTGGCATTTTGGTCTCTGTCTTTAATTTATTGGTAAATCGTTCAGAGATTACAATTAAAGGAGAACCTTCTTCCCACCAAATTTTAGCATAGGCCTCAGCAGATTTTTTTGGTCTGGTCTGTAAAATAATTCCCCTTACCAAAATTGTTCTTAGCCATTTGGGCGCATCTATTACGCGCTCATCCATTAAAAATTCATCTAAATAAGGCTTAACATCTTTTGGGGTAGGACTATCAGGCGAACCTAAATTAACCAATAAAACTCCTTTCATAGCGTATGTGTTTATTTTTCAAATGCAAAAATAACACTTGAACATAGATGATATTTTAATTTTTGACAATAGTTTTTCTATAGTTCCATAAAGCAAACTAATAACAGGCCAATAAATTTTTAGTGTTATTTTGTTTTAGTAAGTTGTAGAGCATAGAGATCTATAACCCATTATATATGAATACTTTTTTTGATACGGTACCAAAAAGTGCACTTTACTTCTTTATAGCTTCTACCCTTGGCGTTCTAATTGCCTATTGGGTCATTTCCTTTTTCATCAAAAAATATGGTAAAGACCCTAAATATCTATTACCCAACGGAGCATTCAAAAAAATTAGTGGACCCATTTTCTTGATCATATTCTCGATTTGGTTGCGATCGGAGTCCATTCGAACCTTATTACAATTAGAAGAGCATGATTATTGGTTTAAGAAAACAAGTACTATTCTCTTTATTGCATCTTTAACCTGGTTGTTGCTTAATTTATTAAAGATTATAAAAACTGTAATTGTCAGTAACTATGATGTTCATGTAGAAAATAATTTGAAAGCCCGAAAAATCTACACACAGTTCAACATACTGGAACGTATATTTATTTTTACCATCATTATATTGGCCATTGGCGCAGTTCTTATGAGCTTTGAAAGTATACGTGAGCTGGGTGTCAGTATTTTTGCCTCTGCAGGTGTTGCTGGTATTATTATAGGTTTTTCAGCACAAAAAATGATAGGTACCGTGTTAGCTGGTATTCAAATTGCCATTGCGCAACCCATAAAAATTGATGATGTGGTCATTGTAGAAGGTGAATGGGGGCGTATTGAGGAAATAACATTGACCTATGTCGTAGTAAAAATTTGGGATAAGCGAAGGTTGATCGTACCCACCACGTATTTTATTGAAAAACCATTTCAAAACTGGACCAAAACCTCATCTGATATTTTAGGAACCGTTTTTCTTTATACCGACTATACTGTACCTTTTGATGCCTTGCGTGAAGAACTGACCAAGATTTTAAAAAGTACAGATTTATGGGACAAAGAGGTTAATGTACTTCAAGTAACCGATAGCAAACAAAATTGTGTAGAAATAAGAGCCCTTATGAGCGCTAAGGACTCTCCCACTGCTTGGGATCTACGTGTTCATGTGCGTGAAAAGCTCATTACTTTTTTACAGAAAAATTATCCTGAGAGTATAGCCAAGAACAGGGTTTTGCTGGAAAAATCTACGGATGAAAATAACAATTCATAATTTAGCTTAATGAAACATATATTCTTGATTCTTTTTCTTTGTGGGTGCATTTCAGTTCAAGCCCAACAAATCACCTGCTCCCCAAAAGACAGCACTGCTGTAGAAAGCAAACTAGTTGAAATCGACAGAATGTATCAGGGTGATTTTGGCGCCACCATGGTCAGCGTTGGTAAAACATTTATGAAAACCCCATATGTTGCCAAAACCTTAGAAATTGGCGATACAGAAACTTTAGTAGTAAATTTACAAGGGTTGGACTGCACCACATTTGTTGAGAATGTGCTTGCTTTTTCCCTTCTGCTCCGTCAGCAAGAAATGTCCTTTGACGCTTATTTAAAAAATCTTGAAATTATACGATATAAAGATGGTGCTTTAGACGGATACGCCTCTCGCCTTCATTATTTCTCTGAGTGGATTGCCAACAATGCGGAAAAAGGACTTCTTAAAGATATTACCGGTGAAATTGGTGGCGCAGCAATCACGAAGGATATCAATTTTATGAGTACACACCGAGATTTATATCCCTTCTTGGCAGATGATGTTAATTTCTCAAAAATTAAAGCTTCAGAGAACTATTTAAATAATCAGGCTATTTGTGTACTGGTCCAAGGTGATATTGCAGCCAACGAACATTTAATACAAACCGGTGATATTATTGCTTTAGCAACTTCCATTAACGGTTTAGATGTAACCCATACGGGTATTGCCACCAGAGAAAAAGATGGTAGAATTCACTTACTGCATGCATCAACCGGATCTATGGAGGTTGAAGTATCAAAAAAACCGCTGGCAGATTATTTAAAAGGCATTAAAAGCAATACGGGTATTATGGTGGCAAGACCTCTTTAAACAGTACCACCCGCCAAGGCCAACAAGTATTTTTTAGGTGTTGTATTATACTTTTTCTTAAATGCCGCAATAAAGTGACTAGAAGTACTATACCCAACCCTTAACCCTATTTCATTGACATTATACTGACCGGTTTCCAATAACCGCTTTGCATAATCCATCTTATGATCAAATAAAAAGCTGTATACAGAATCGCCGTAAATTTGTTTAAAACCTTCTTTCAAGCGTTTTAAACTCAGGCCTACTTCACTTGACAGTTCTGCCAATGTTGGTGGTTCGGCCATATTTGCCAAAATAATTTCTTTAGCTTTCTTGATTTTCTTTACGTTCTCCTCATCTGCCAAATACGGGCATTGTTCAATATCGGCATTCGGACTTCTATTAAAGTACAAGGCAATCAATTCATAAATCTTACCTTTTACGTACAACGATTTTATAGAAGGATGTAGATTATAATTCACGATCTGACTTAATATAACGGCAATGGACGGTGAAAAAGGTTCTTGTGCATAGTACTTTTTTTCTTTGTTATCTGCACTTAAAAACGGAATATAATCTGCCTCTGCCGTAAAGAGGGAGTGAAATTTTCGTAAGGTCATCACCACAGAAACCAATGAGGATTTTGGATTAAGGTCCAAATTTAAAGGAAGGTCTAATTGGGTGTTATACAACAGTAAAGAATTCTCTTCCTTAACATCTAGACTATAATTTCCTTGATTAAAATTATAGGCTCCGCTTCCCTTAAGACAGAAGTGAAACTGTATGAACCGCTTATTGATATCACGGGTATACTGTACCATCCTATCCTCCTCATTCTGAAACTTTAGCACATAGAATCCGTCTTCTATCAAAACCTCATCGTATGACCCTTGAGCGTTACTTTTATCTTCCATTTTTCAATTTCTATTTTTATTCTATTTAGAAAGCATCTAAATAAAACACCTACTATTCGCTGATAACACTATAAAATTATAGCTAATTAACTGATAAATGTCATTTTTTATCTAAAAATTCGGCAGACGACATTAATTGTACCTCTAGCGTTGTTTTTATTGAATTGATGACCATATTTTTGTACCCGCTTTATGAAGGACTATCACATTTCTAAACACAACTCCTTTTACACCATTGGTCTTAACTATAAGAAGGCCGATGCCGAGGCCCGTGGTAAATTTAGTTTAGACGAAATTGCCATTGGCAAATTACTTACTGAAGCTAAAAAGCAGGGTATAGATGGTTTATTGGCCACCTCTACGTGCAACCGAACCGAGTTACACGGTTTTGCCCAACACCCGTTTCAACTTATAAAATTATTATGTGACCACTCTAACGGAACCGTTGAAGCGTTTCAAGAAGTGGCATATGTCTACAAGAACAAAGAAGCGATCAATCACTTGTTTCGTGTAGGCACCGGTCTGGATAGCCAAATACTGGGTGATTTTGAAATCATTAGCCAACTAAAGCAAAGTTTTAAGCGATCTAAAGAATTTGGTATTGCCAATCCGTTCATTGAGCGTCTTTGCAATAGCATCATACAAGCCAGTAAACGTATTAAAAACGAAACTGAGATTTCTTCCGGAGCCACATCGGTAGCCTTCGCATCCGTACAATACATTATGCGTAACGTTGAAAATGTATCGGATAAGAACATCTTATTATTTGGTACTGGTAAGATTGGTCGCAATACGTGCGAGAATTTAATAAAGCACACCAAAAATTCACATATCACCCTTATCAATAGAACCAAAGGTAAAGCTGAACAAATTGCAGGGAAGTTCAACCTTATGGTAAAAGATTATGGCGATTTACAATCGGAAATAAGAAAATCGGATATTCTAGTGGTTGCCACAGGTGCTCAAAAACCAACGATTACCAAAGAATTGATCTATACCAATAAACCTTTGTTGATATTAGATTTGTCCGTTCCTAAAAATGTTGACGCAAGCGTTTCAGATATGGACAACGTAACCGTAATCCATTTAGATCATTTATCTCAAATGACAGATGAAACCTTGGAACGTAGAAAACAATACATTCCAGATGCAGAAGCTATAAATGAAGAAGTAAAGCATGATTTCAACCAGTGGTTAGAAACCAGAAAATTTGCTCCTGTTATTAAAGCTTTAAAAAAGAAATTGAAGACCATTAAAGATGAGGAGCTTGACTATCAATCTAAAAAAACGGTAGATTTCAATTCGCACCAGGCAGATGTGGTCACCAATCGCATCATTCAAAAAATAACCAAACAATTTGCAAATCATCTTAAAGATGACTCGGTAGATTCCAATTCAAGTTTAGAATTTATCCAAAAAGTTTTTCAATTAGAATTGGACGAGAAATGAGTAAAGTAATACGATTAGGCACACGCGATAGCGAGTTAGCGCTATGGCAGGCAAATACCGTAAAAGATCAACTACAAGCATTAGGCCATACTGTAAAATTAGTTCCTGTAAAATCTACGGGAGATTTAATTTTAGATAAGCCCTTGTACGAATTAGGTGTCACCGGGGTATTCACCAAAACATTGGATGTTGCCATGATCAATGGGGATATTGATATTGCCGTACACTCCATGAAAGATGTACCCACTGCCCTGCCGCAAGGGATTGTAAAGGCCGCTGTTTTAAAACGTGGCAATTACATGGATATCATGGCATTTAAGGACAATGAAGAGTTTTTGGGAGCACGTGATGCCGTTATTGCTACCGGTAGTTTACGTAGACAGGCACAATGGCTCAACAGATACCCAACACACACTGTTGTAGATCTAAGAGGCAATGTAAACAGCCGTTTGGAAAAGTTGTACAATAATGAATGGAACGGTGCCATTTTTGCCGCTGCAGGCTTGGAACGTATTGGTTTAGAACCGGAGAATACCATTGGTCTTACCTGGATGTTGCCCGCACCTGCCCAAGGAGCTATTATGGTGGTGGCTATGGAGGACAATGAAGAAGTTCGAGAAGCATGTGCACAACTGAACCATGAGGAAACCGATACCTGCGTTACCTTGGAAAGACAATTTCTTAGGGAACTGGAAGGTGGTTGTAGCGCACCTATAGGGGCACTATCCTATATCAACAAAGAAAATATTGTAACGCTAAAAGGCGTATTGTTAAATGTTGATGGAAGTAAAAAATTAGAAACAGAGCTAACTGCACCACTGGGCAAACACCAAAATTTAGGTGTAGATTGTGCCAAGACCATTTTGGCCAGAGGTGGTAGACGTTTAATGACAGAATTGGCAAGTGCCGGAACCGAGGTAAACATTTTTTCTACAAAGAAACTTACACCTCAACAGCAACTTAGCCTTAATATTTCTGTAAATGCGGATTCAGATGATTTCATAAAAATCAATTTTAATCGTATTTCTCCAATTGTTCTTAAAAAGGAGCACAAGAATGTAGTCTTCACCAGCAAAAATGCGGTTGAAGCAGTATTGGCAAGTAGAGATGTGTCCGAATTAAATTTTGAAAATATCTATTGTGTAGGTAGAAAAACAAGACGATTTATAAAAAATAAGTTTGGCAAAATAACGCATTACGAAAACAATGCGAAAGACCTGGCCAATCACTTAGTGGAATTTATTGATGGTACAGAAGTAACCTATTTTCACGGAAATCTTAGCTTGGAAGAATTGCCTGTTATTTTAGAGGAAAACAATATTACGGTAAATGCCATTGAAGCATATAGAACAAAATTATCCGGTAAGTCCATACCAGAATCCGTAAAAGGCATCATGTTCTTTAGTCCGTCTAACGTTGAAAGTTATCTTCAAGAAAATTCGGCAGATAAAATTGCGTATTGCATAGGCGAAACCACTGCAAAAGCGGCCTGGGAACATTTTACTGAAGTTAAAGTTGCCAAAATACCAACGGTAGAAAGTGTTATTGAAATGGTGAATGAGGATTATGAAGATTAGCCAAGGGCTGTTGGCTAAAAAATTAAAAATTAACGTCTTTGCAAGCATAGCGAAGCAATCTGTTTCTTAGGAATACCAACAAACAGATTGCTTCGGAGCAAAAAGGCTCCTCGCAATGACGAACAACATAAACTATGAGCTTAAAAAACGACCTATTTTTAAAAGCATTAAAAGGTGAGACTGTAGATAGACCACCAGTGTGGATGATGCGCCAAGCGGGTAGATATTTACCTGAGTTTATGGCAATCAAGGAAAAATATGATTTCTTCACAAGATGTCAGACTCCTGAATTGGCATCTGAAATTACGGTACAACCTATTCGTAGATATGGTATGGATGCCGCTATTCTTTTTAGTGACATTTTAGTGATACCACAGGCCATGAACATTCATGTGGAGATGAAACCGAATTTTGGTCCGTATTTACCGAATCCTATTCGTAATCAGAAAGATTTGGATAGCGTCATTGTTCCAGATGTTCACGAAACCTTAGGGTATGTAATGGAAGCTATAAAAGCTACCAAAGAAAAGCTGAACAATGAAGTTCCCTTAATCGGTTTTGCAGGTTCTCCTTGGACTATTTTATGCTATTGCGTACAAGGTCAAGGCAGCAAAACGTTCGACAAGGCTAAAGAATTGTGTTTTACACAGCCCGTGGTTGCTCATGAATTGCTTCAAAAAATTACAGATACCACCATTGCCTATTTAAAGGCTAAAGTAGCTGCTGGTGTAAATGCAGTACAGGTATTTGATTCTTGGGGCGGCATGTTATCACCAACGGATTATCAAGAATTTTCTTGGCAGTACATTCAGCAGATTATAGATGCTTTAAAAGACGAAGCTCCGGTTATCGTATTTGGAAAAGGATGCTGGTTTGCTTTAGGTGATATGGCAAAATCAGGTGCTTCTGCATTGGGTGTGGACTGGACCTGTTCGGCAAGAAACGCACGTTATTTAAGTGGTGGCAAAATTACCCTTCAAGGAAATTTTGATCCCGCCAGATTGCTTTCTCCACCGGCAGAAATCAAGAAAATGGTTCACCAAATGATCAACGAATTTGGTAAGGACAGCTATGTAGTTAATTTAGGGCACGGTATTTTACCCAATGTTCCAGTAGAAAACGCAAAAGCCTTCATTGACGCCGTAAAAGAATATAAAGTAGGCTAATACGTACCGTATGGGGTATTTCAAAAATATTGGAAAGACCTACAAGAAATTTAAATTAGGCTTAACACCACAACAAACTTTGTTTTATGGGTTCTTTACCTATATTACTTTTGGGTTTATATTACTGTGCATACCCCTTTTACAAAAAACACCGATTAGTTGGGTAGATAATCTGTTTACGGCAGCTTCTGCCGTTTCCACCACAGGATTACTTACTATACCGTTAACAGAATCATATACTTTTTTAGGGCAGTTGGTCATAATGGTTTTATTCCAGTTGGGAGGTATTGGCTACTTGACATTTACCACCTTTGTAATATTGTCCACCACTAGAAAAATGACGCATTGGCATCAAAAAATTCTAAAGACAGAATTTACATTGCCCAATACTTTACATATAAGGGATTTCATAAAATCTGTCGCAATTTTTACAATGGTCATGGAAACTATTGGAGCAATACTGTACTTTGTTGCCTTTAAAGGTGCAGGGTTAAGTTTTTGGAATGCAGTATGGTCATCAATTTTTCACAGTATCAGTGCTTTTTGCACTGCTGGTTTTAGCTTAGACCCTAATGGTTTTACTTCGTACATAGATCATGGTCTTATCAATACAACTACAAGTTTACTTGCTATTAGTGGTTCAATGGGTTTTATAGTAGTTACGGACCTATATCTATTTTTAAAAAATAGAAAACATCAACTAAGTTTCACCACCAAAATTATTTTCTATGGTTTTATCCTTTTGTTGACCTTAGGTACCGTTTTACTCTATTTTACGGAACCAACACTTTTCTCTTTATCAGCAAAAGAACGGTTTATGGCTGCATTTTTCCAATCTATGAGTGCAATGACCACCGTTGGTTTTAACACAGTTGATTTTAGCGCTTTTTCGCCGGCAATTTTATTGATCATTATTTTTCTAATGTATGTTGGTGCTTCTCCATCGGGTACTGCGGGTGGAATAAAAATTACTACTTTATCCACTATTTTAGCTATTATGAAAAGTGGGTTACAAGGTAAAAAGACCGTTACGTTTATGCATAGGAAAATTCCTAGTGAACGCTTAAAGATTGCCATATCCACCTTCATTTTTTATACACTTCTATTGGTATTAGGTACATTGTTGGTATGCTATACCAACAATTTTAAATTTGAGAATATTCTTTTTGAGGTAGCTTCTGCATTGGGTACCGTAGGTCTAAGTACAGGGATTACAGGGGACTTGGACAATTTTGGTAAAATTATCCTATCTATATTAATGTTTATAGGACGCTTAGGAGTTTTGACTTTTGGATTAGCACTATGGTATAAAAAAAGTAAGAACAAATACAATGTTGTATCCGAAGAGGATTTGGCAATATAACCTTTAAATAAAGCATGGGTAACTTTACATTTCCTTTTTTCGAAATTAACCCTATATCTGAGCGAGATGGGTGGCGATTATGTGATTTTTGCTGTGCAAACGAAAATCACTTAAGCAGATTTTTCCCTAGTACACTTGCATCAAATTTAAATCCGACCCTGTCCAATCTCTTTGTTGAAAAGAAAGTCAGCGAGTTTATTAAAAACGAGGAATATCTATTCACCCTAAAAGAGCCTCAAAACCGTAAAATAATAGGGCTGATATATGTTAAAGCTATTGATCTTGCTAAAAATGAAGCAGAATTAGCCTACTGCATAGATTATAACCAAGCCAATAAAGGATACACCACTATTGCGGTAGAAACCATTTCTAAATGGGCTTTACAATTACCGAATATTAATACGTTACGGATTCTTGTACACAAAACGAATATTGGTAGTATTAGAGTCGCGGAAAAATGTGGTTATCTTTGGAAAGAAACCTTAAAAAAATCCTTTACCCCACCTAACGAAGAACCGTTAGATATGGAACTTTACGTTTTAGAAAATGAAAGATAAATTTTACGCATACATACAACAACTTCAAGATACGATAACCGCCAAATTAGAAGAAGTAGACGGTAAAGCTACTTTTCAAGAAGATATATGGAAACGTCCAGAAGGTGGCGGTGGTAGAACCCGTGTTATTGAAAATGGGGCAGTGTTTGAAAAAGGAGGCGTAAATATTTCTGGTGTTCATGGCGAATTGCCCGATAGTATGAAAGCGTATTTTAAAGTGAATGAAGGTAATTTCTTTGCATGCGGATTAAGCTTGGTCTTGCACCCAAAAAATCCTATGGTGCCTACCGTTCATGCCAATTGGCGTTATTTTGAATTGTATGATGAGCAAGGTGAAGTTGTAGATCAATGGTTTGGTGGTGGTCAGGATCTGACTCCGTATTACCTTTTTGATGAAGATGCCGTTCATTTTCACCAAGTGTGTAAAACAGCATGCGACAAACATCAGCCAACATTTTATGATACCTATAAAAAAAGGTGCGATGAGTATTTTTGGAACACCCATAGAAATGAGGCACGTGGACTAGGCGGTTTATTTTTCGACTATTGCAAAGCTACTTCAGAGATGAATATGCAACAGTGGTATGACTTTGTTACAGAAGTTGGTAACAGTTTCCTATCATGTTATATACCAATCGTTATAAAACGTAAAGACCTTGACTACACTAAGGAACAAAGAGATTGGCAAGAAATCAGAAGAGGAAGGTATGTAGAATTTAATCTAGTCCATGACAAAGGAACTTTATTCGGGTTAAAGACGAATGGAAGAATAGAAAGTATCTTAATGAGCTTGCCTCCACATGTACAATGGCGTTATGACCATCAGCCAGAAAAAGGCAGTGAAGAAGAACGTTTATTACATATTTTAAAAGCACCAAAAGCATGGGTTTAAGGGTACTGCTTTTTTTGGGTATATGTTGCTCAATTAGCTGGTGTACCGCTCAAAACTCTCACTACAAGGAAGACTTCCCTGATAAAATAACACTTCGACTGGCATTACAGACAACTTCCAATAGTTTTACGCTTAGAGATAAGATAACACGTAACAAAACGGAGTTTATACCCAATGACAAGAGCTATTTGGGCTTGTCCATTTTATTTCGGTTTTTAGAAGTTGATCTGGGTTATGCCCCCAATTTCCTTTCGGAGAATAAGGATAACGGAGACTCTAAATTGATCACCTTTAATATTAGAACATTCTTTGGGCAGTACATGCAGACCATAGATTACTACAAGCAAAAGGGGTTCTTTATACGCACACAAGATATTACCTTGCCCATAGATGACTTAAAGACCTTAAAAATAGGCGGAAGTTCTAGCTACATCTTTAATCCGGATTTTTCATTTAGAGCCATCGGTTTTCAGAACGAATGGCAAAAACAGAGCGTAGGTAGCTTTATTCCCAGCATAACGTATTACTATACCAAATTTAAATTGGAAGATCCGCTAATCGAGAATCAATTGGAAAAATCGTTCAAAATGGCTATTGGTCCCGGGTACTATTATAATTGGATATTTGACGAAAATTACCTGCTTTCTGCTGGTGCAACCGGTGGTTTAGGTTTCAATTATTCAAGTACGGACGGTGAGAACTCTTTTAACGGCTTGGCACAATTAGTTTTCAGAATGACGGGCGGATATAATTCCGAATCCTTCTTTGGCGGTGTAAATATCAATACGCAATTATTGAGTCATACTTCCGATGAGAATTTTATTTTGGACGATTCCATTAGTTTTTTAGAATTCTATGTAGGGTATAGATTTGATGCCCCTAAAAAATGGATCGCTAAAGCCGATGAGATAAGTCGTAAATTTGGTATAGAATGATAATCTTTATCCTATGAAGCAAAAAATTTATCAGATCGATGCGTTTACTACCACATTATATGGTGGCAATCCTGCAGCGGTTTGTATACTTGAAAAATGGCTAGCAAATGATACCATGCAAAAGATAGCCGCTGAAAATAATTTAGCCGAAACTGCTTTTGCCGTTGCCAAAGATGATCATTATGAGTTACGCTGGTTTACACCAGAAGTTGAAGTTGATCTTTGTGGTCATGCCACGTTGGCAACAGCCTTTGTACTCTACAACTACTATGGTTTCAAAGAAAATACCCTACGGTTTATTTCTCCAAGAAGCGGAGAGTTATTGGTGCAAAAAAACGACTCGGGATTATTAACAATGGACTTCCCTACTGACGTTGTAACTTCTGTTACAGAACAACCAAATATCACGGAAGCAATAGGGAAAAAACCTTTGGAATTTTTTAAAGGAAAGACCGATTACATGCTTATTTATGAAACCCAGGAGGAAATAGAAGCCATGCAACCAAATTTTCATTTGTTGAACGAGTTGGATTGTAGAGGTGTCATTATTACTGCAAAAGGTAACGATGTAGATTTTGTATCACGCTTTTTTGCTCCGCAATGCGGAATTCCAGAAGATCCTGTTACCGGATCTGCACATACCACCTTAACCCCATATTGGTCAGAGAAATTGAACAAGAATATATTAACTGCCAAACAATTGTCTGAGCGTGGCGGCGATATACAATGTGAATATCATGGAGACCGCATAAAAATATCGGGTAACGGGGTTTGTTATTTGGTGGGGGAAATAAACATTTAAACTATTTCCAGGTAATCGTTTTTTTAGATACCTCCTCAAATTGATATTTTAGATGGGCAAATCTAGCCTTTAACAGCACTTTTCTGCCTTTTAAGGTTCTCGTAAAAAGTATTTTAGAGCCATCTACATGTGCATTCCAATGTTTTTGAAAAATCAAAGCTTCGGTTTTGTTTTTAGCCACTTCCTTTG
This sequence comes from Maribacter sp. 1_2014MBL_MicDiv, assembly GCF_001865655.1. Taxonomy (NCBI): domain Bacteria; kingdom Pseudomonadati; phylum Bacteroidota; class Flavobacteriia; order Flavobacteriales; family Flavobacteriaceae; genus Maribacter; species Maribacter sp. 1_2014MBL_MicDiv. The sequence continues at coordinate 2,133,592 of NZ_CP011318.1, read as the reverse complement.
GAACTACGTAGTAATTTCTAATTTTCAACTTTCGCTTCAACCAATTGCTGTTTACCAATAGATATCGTGGATTGTCAATGGGTGCTATAATCTCTTCTAAAAGAGAGATAAATACATTACTATCATGCTGGCTAGCATCTTTTAAATAGATAGAAAAAGTTCCTTTTAAATTCTGTTCGGCATGTATGGTAGCCTTTTTAGATTCAAAGTACGGAGTCTTATCATCTAACAAATACCCCAACACCGCTTTTGCTATTTTCTTTGTTTTCTTGTATTGATTACCAAATAGAAAGTAAAGCTTTAATGCTTTAAATGTTTTTGGTCCAAAACCAAGAAGAAGGGCTGCGCAGAATATATAAAAAACCTGCAAAATGCCTTTGCCCAAAACGGCACCCATATTTTTAATTAAAAATTCAGGAACAAACATAGACACCCCTAATACTACTTCAAGCATCACGTACTTACCTGCATTTAAGGCATGTAATTTTTTTGTTTTGGCAAAAGGCTGATCACCGGCAGATGGTATCTTAAGTTCGCGCACCAAAATGGAACCTTTTTCAATGGCATAATTCCATCTATATACAAAGTCAGATTTCTGTTGTGCCATTTCTAGCATTTCTGCGTTAATCGTTGCTAAATGGGTAGTTTCATTCCATTCTACAGGTAATACCAATCGGTCTATTCCGTTAGAGATATATATTTCATCACGAAGCGATACTCCTGTAAAGGCTTCAAAACGTTGCTGCAATTTTTCCATGTCTTTACCACCATTGGTAGCAGTTGGGTCCAAACAGGCCAAATGCCATATAGTACCTGTTTTATCAGGATTATTTGCATCTACACGAATGGCGCGACCTCGCATTTGATTGGATGAAACAAAAGAACCTACATAAGATGCCAAGATCAAGGTATTAATACAAGGAGCATCCCATCCTTCTCCCAGAAAAGCTTTTGTACCGATCAAGGTTTGTATTGCTCCATCTTGAAATAACTGCGTAATAGACTCTGCTATTTTATGTTTAAGCGTATCGGGCACTTGTATAAAAAGATACCCTACTGCACCCTCAACAACCTGCACTTGCAGCTTTTCAATAGCTAAAAGCGCTTTTAAATTTGGCAAAACAGTTTCATGCAATAGCACCAATGACCCTGTTAACACACCAAGTTGTGCATAATCACTTTGCTTAGCCAAAATGTACTTGAAAATAGGCACTACCCCAAGCTTATTTAAGGCTTTAGTATCGCTTCCTTCAAAATCTAAAAATTCCTTTCGGATAAAATCAGCCAAAATGACCGTTCTAGCAGCATCACCCAAATTGGCATTGGTACTTTTTACAATTTGATAAATACTTTCAAGCTTGCTAGGGCTATTGGATAAGTTTCTATACAAAACCTCATCACCAACAAAATTTACCCGCTTATTTTCGAGAACCCCTATACCCTTTAGTTCCTTTTCCAAAGGCAATAAAATTACTTCAAGAGCACTAAATGCCTCCCGCTGATCCACCAATAAATGCTGTAACAATGCTTCTGACCATTCATAGGTAAAACTGGGAAAGTTTACATTGTTATTAGAAAAACCAAGAATTTTTAAGTTCTGCTCATTTACGGCATAACCGCAAGCATTCAGATAAATAATAACCGAACTAAAAAAGGTTGGGTTTTGATAGATATATTCCAAAGATTCCTTTGGGTGTACATAGAAATCCTGAGTAATCAACGCCTCTTGTAACTCCTTATTTGTAAGAAGTTGATTGGTAAAATTTAAAATTTGCTCACGGTAGTTTACAATGTATTTGATCTGTGCCTCCTCAGGCTTGGAGAAATACACAAAATCTTGATGCGGACAAAGGTCTCCGTTTTTAATAAGATCTGGTACTGCAATTTCATCATCAATAGGACCACATAAACTAAAATAACGATTGATTTCAGTTGTAGAACTATCGTAAGGCGGAGTTGCGGTCAAAGAAACCACCGTTAGGCCTTCTATTTGCTTTAAATGATAAAGGCATTGCCACCATTCATTTTTAAGGTGATGCGCCTCATCTAACACCAAGGTTTTAATGCCATGGGATGTGATAAAATCTAACAGCTGTTGTTTCTCATTTTCATCAAAAGACTTGGTTAAGGCAAATAACGACTGATAAGTTGAAAAAGTAATTAAGCTAGGTTTTTTTAGGTCTAGTGAATACTCATTGAAATCTTTATGAACTGCAAAAAAATCTAGCAACCGAGAACGCCATTGGTTACGTATGGTCAATGTAGGTGCTAAAACCAAAGTTGGTTTACCTATACGAATTAGAATTTCTAAGCCAAGTATGGTTTTGCCCGATCCCGGTGGTGCAACAACATGTAAATGCTCGTCTTTAATATGACTTTGAAAACCATCCAAAAATTTTTGTTGATAGCTACGCCATGTATATTTGAACTTTAAAACTTCACTTAGCTTTTGCAATGAAACGGAGTTGTTTTGATACTTTAGTTAAATACATATAGTTATGAAAATAGTACAATTAATAAGTAAAACCTGTTCTATTAATGATAATTGCCATTAACGAACAGGTTTGCACCTAACTAAATTGAAAAAACTACTCTTCTACCGTTTCTAAATTATCATCAGAATTACGATCGATCAACTTGTTATATGGATCAATACCAGCTTTTAAGGGTTTTTCATCCGTTGTGACAGCAAATGTATTATCACCTGCTGAAAGCCACTTTAATTCAAAATAAAATGGGTTTTTGATAGTTACCCCATCTTCACCTGTAATATCTTCACCAAAGAGCCCAATATCTACTAGGTTCTTCTTATCGTCTATCAGCTTTTCTTTGCCGGTATCATCATAATAAATCTTCTTGGAATTTACCGTAAATGTAGTTTCCCATTTGCCATTGTCCAACTTTTTGGTTTTAGCATCCATCACACGGTTTTCATAAAGAACAATTTCTTTAAAACCATCTTCAACCTTGTATTTTAAGGAATCTGGAGTAACATTATAAATAGCTTTGTAAAAATCTTCAGAAGTTGGATACACCCCTTTCTCAAAATATTTGTACTCATTTAAAAACTTCTTGAGTCCGGTATTTATAACATCCTCACCAATGACATCTTGTAAATCATACATGATCATAGAGCCTTTTTGATACCAAATATGCTGAGCGGTCTCTACATCTATTAATGGGCGTTCAGGTTTAAAGCTAAACGACCTTCTAGTTAAATATATATCCAAAGAGGGTTTTAAGAATGCTTTGATTCCATTTTCTCCATATTCTTGTTTCATGGTCATTAACGAAACATATTCCGCTAAGGTTTCTGAAATAATGTTAGAGCCAGAAGTATTACTAGGCGTTACGATATGCCCCCACCATTGGTGTGCAATTTCGTGAGACGTTGTACTGAAAGCATGATTCAAACTTTCTAAATTAGAATAATCTGCCACAAACCCAAAATCTTCAGAAAAAGGTATAGTAGTCGCAAATGACTGCGCAAAGATGGTATGTGCCGGAAACTCAATAATTCTTACTACGGAATAAGGATATTCATAAAAATTATTGGAATTATAATCTAAAGAAACCTTTACCCCATTGATAAAGTGCTCCAAGTTATTTTTATGCTTTGGAGAATGATAAATCTCAATATTCACTTTTTTACCGCTAGGTGCTATCCAAATATCTTTTTCGATCTCATAATCAGCTGAGACAAAACTGAAAAAATAATCGGACTTCTCTTCCATTTTATAATTATAATAGCTTCTGTCGTCATGATCCCATTTTTCGACCAGAACACCTGGCGCAACCGCTATTTGCCCTTTTGCGGTACTAACTGTAGCTTCAAAGTTCAAAAAGTGACTATCCTCATTAAATCCGTTTTTCCTTAATGCCACACTATCCGTTCTTGGAGGTAAGATAAAATCCAATTCCTCTAAACCATATTTTGTTCGTACTCCATTTTCTATCAGTCTTCTTTCATAATGAAATGAAGGAAATATGCCATCATTAAAAAAAGTTCCATTTCCTAAAATATCGGTTTCTCTGCCCATTGCAAAGCCATGAGTACGTGCATTTGTTTCTATAATTAAGTTAGCTGTATCTTTTGGTTGCAAGGGTTCTGGTAGTTTATACAGGAATAAACGATTAACACTGTCGCTTACCACAGGTTTAATTTCGTTTCCATTATAAATAACATTGGTAATCTTGGTATCTGAAATAGGAAATCTAACCTCCATCATTACCGTATCAATAGGTACTGTAGAAGGATTAATTACGGTAAAATCTCCCTTTGCATCCACCCCACGGGTTTCTGGAAAAATATCCACATTAGCTTTTAAATCTACTATCTCAATGTGCGGCTTATCTATAAACCTAGAATACTTTTTTTCAGCTTCTGCATTAAGTTCTTCCCAATAATCTCCATTTTGTAAATTATTTAAAACTTTAAGGTTATAATAACTGTAAGCCCCTACCGAAGAGAATGCAAAAATAAATAACAATGTATAAGCCAGTGTCTTTCCCTTGAACCTTTCTTTAGCAATTTTAAATCTTTCTTTCATAGAAGAATAGAAGCCTCTATTCCAAAAAGTAACACCAATACACGCTAGAATTCCAGTAAAAAGTATCCAATAAAAACTCAACCAAAATTGCCCTGTTAAATAATGTCCAAATCCGTTTAAATCACTTAAAAAGCTAGATGTTGTATGTCCAAATATCAATAAAGGATTATTACTTCTAAACGCAAGTCCTAAGATTATTGGTAAACCAAAGTATATGATAACAACTAAAAAATGACCTAAAAATTTATTGTTTACCAAAACGTGAATAAAGAATGCCAATAACACGATAGCTACATAGAAAGGAAATGTATCTGTAAGACTATAAGTCAAATACATATCCAACTCAAAATTAAAATAACCGTTACCTATTTGGTATAAAATACCTACAACAATATTTAGCAATGCTAGAACTAAAGCAACCCCTATAAGAGAAACTATTTTTGACAAATAAAGTGTTGAGTTGGTTACAGGTAAGGCATCATAAAACTCAAATGTTTTATTCTTACGCGTTCTATGCACTGCTTCACCAGCATAAATAATTAGAATAACTATAGAAAACATTAATAAAATACTACCAATATTTTCAACCATAAACCTTGTTAATGGCAATGAAGGTGTACCTTCAATCTGATTAACTTGATAAGTTGAAAAAATAGCAGTTATTACGGCAATTACTATTAAAACCAGAAATACAGTCTCTCTGATAACAGATAAAAATTCTATCTTACTTAATGACCACAAGTTCTCTCTTTGTGCTTTTTTACTAAAATTCTGCTGTACGTTTACTATTTCCGACCCTTTATAAACATCATTGTTCTCTCCTTTACTTTTCTTTTTACTAGAAGTCAAAAAGCCTTTGTAGGAAAATTTTAATAGGGTAAATATGAAGATAACCATACCGACACTCAACCATAAAAGCCTATTAAGCATAAACTTACCGGTTAGCGCCAATTGAGTTGTATTTAATTCTGATACCGACCAGTATTTAGTTAAATATCCATAAGCAGATTCACCAAAAGGATCTACGTATACACTTAGCCATTCGGTATCTAATGATACCACTAATTGACCCGCTACCGTAGTTATAATCATAAGTAAAATGCCCCCCAAATACAATATGGACATGCGTTTAAAAAAGGTCATCAATGAAAAGAAGATACTTCCTACTAAAAAAGCATTGAACATTAAAAAATATACAAACGGGAAAAAGTAAGACCAAAAATTAAAATCGGTATAGGTACCGTAATCAGGTCGATCTAAAAGTGCTCCAAGTACATACCCAAACATAGCGCCGAACATGGCAGCCAAATTCATAATTGTCACAATAGCAAAACTGCCAAAAAAACGACCTAGAATATAATTTTTTTCTGATATTGGAAAAGAAAAGTAAGTCTGTGCAGTTTTGTGCTCCTCATCTCTATATACAGGCACACCCATTATAGCAGCATAAAAAAACAATGCCAATACACTTAGCACTCCTAATACACCTACAATGTTATTAGGACTATTGGTAAACTGCGCCGTGTTAGATTTATCAAATACCGCAAGTAAGCAAGGTATTAGAAACATGATAAATATGTAGATATAGGTTACCGGTCGTCTTAGCCTATATTTAAGCTCAAATAAGAATATTTCTTTCATGACTATACGGTTTGTGGTTGGTTAATACTATAGAAATAAAAGTCTTCTAAATTATTGGCTACTAGCTCAAATCCTTCACCAGGCATGCCTTCAGCATAAACATTTACATATAAATTACCCCCGCGCAAATAGTTGGAAAGCACATTATATTCAGATTGGTATATTTCAACTTCCTCTTTAGATATGTTCTTTCTATATACTTTACCGTTCAAGGTGTTTGTAAGCTCCATGGGGTGCCCTTTTACCACTACACTACCCTCATTAAACACAGCCATACTCTCGCAAAGATTAATAACATCATCAACAATATGTGTAGATAAGATAACCACGGCATCCTCCCCAAGCTCACTTAATAAATTATGAAACCGGTTACGCTCTAATGGATCAAGACCAGCCGTAGGCTCATCTACAATAATAAGTTTAGGATTACCGATCAATGCTTGCGCTATACCAAAACGCTGACGCATACCACCTGAGTAATCTCCCAAATTTCGTTTACGGAATTTATAGAGATTTACCTTATTCAATAAATCCGCTACATATGCCTTACGGTCTGTTTTACTTTGAATTCCTTTAATTTTTGCAATATGATTTAGCATCATCTCAGCAGATACCTTTGGGTATACTCCAAAATCTTGTGGCAAATAACCTAAAACTTTTCTAAGTTCATCTGGTTCTGCAAAAACATCAATATCGTTAAATTCAATATGACCTGTATCTGCTTGTTGCAAGGTGGCAATGGTTCTCATTAATGAAGACTTACCAGCACCATTAGGGCCAAGTAAACCGAACATACCGGTACCAATTTCTAGATTAACATTTTTTAAGGCTTTTGTACCATTAGGGTACGTTTTATTCAAATTTGTAATCGAAAGCATAATATATAGTTTGATGGTTAGTGAAAAATCTTTTTATAAGTGTCTTTAATTGTAGAAATGTTACACATTTTGTAGTTTCTTACGTAATTAAACCGTAATTAATACCTTACAAGCAATTAAAAGAATTCCATATGTATCAAAAACAGATAGCCACAGCAAACACAACAACTCAGAAATTAGATAATTAAAGAGTATAAACATAAAGCAGTAGATAAAGTGATATTTTTTGGTAAGTGTTTTAGTTTTAATTAAAGCTATCCAGATATTATTAGCATCTGGATAGCTTTAATCTAATTACTTATAATATTTACAAGCTATTTAAATACGTAACTACCTCGGTAGCTCCTGAAACTTTTGCATAGTCTAAAGCTGTAGCTCCTATTTTAGATTTTCTTGAAATACTTGCCCCCTCTGCAATCAATACTTTAACAATATCTAATTGGTTATAACGAGCGGCATACATTAAAGCGGTCATTTGAGCACCGGTTTTAGATTCTTGCTCTATATTGACACCATAGGCGATAAAACTCTTTACAACGGCTACATCATCTTCAACAATGGCCATAACCATTGGCGATACATTGGTAATACCTGTTCTGTTTATTTTAGCGATTCTATTTCCAGAATCTGTATGGGCACTTACGGTACTGAATACTGAACTAACTAAAATGGCGAATGCGATAACTGATTTTCTCATGATTTAAAATTTAAAGATTAAGATGTTTGTTTTACTAAATTCAAAAATGCCCGAACTGCTATTGAATTGTTAGCTAAATACGATCGTAAAATTTTTAAAGCTGAACGGTAATCTTTTCGTAAAGAAAGGGCGATTTCTCTCTTTAAAACAAGTCATGTTACCCTAAATTTATAAAAATAGGATGCTTGACACAATTTCAAATTATTGATTTTCAGTTGTTTAATTTATTTTGCAGGAAAATAACATCAATTACTATCAACGCTGCATAAAAAGTGGTATTTACCCCTTTTTATTGATATTTTTTATAAAAGTAGAAGGTGACAAACCGGTGCTTTGCTTAAAGTATTTGGAAAATGAATCTGCACTTTTGTATCCTATTTCTTCTGCAATGGCTTTCACAGAATAGGAACGCAATTGCTTGTTTGTTTTCAACTCATTAATGATATAGTCGATTCTTATATCATTAACAAAAGCTGAAAATGTAGTACCCATATTATTGTTAATGATTGTAGAAAGGTAAGAAGTATTGGTTTTTAGTTTCTTTGCCGTATTATACAAGGTTGTCTTTGGTTTTAGAAAAAAACCTTGTTCTTGTAGTTCTTTTATTTGAACGATCAATGCCGCTACCTTTTCATCTTTTATCTCAGTAGTATTGGTGCTAGGTTCAAGAGATGTGCTTAGTGCTGTTTTGTTCTCTGTTCTTTGCATTAAGGTATCAAACCTTTTCTTTTCCCTTTTTTGTTTCCATAGAACAAAACCTATAAAACATATAACAATTGACCCCAAGGCAATCCATAGATAATTTAATGTACTCTTATAATCATTGGCTGCATTGGCGTTCTCTATTTGAATACGCTGCTTGTCAATATCATAAAGATTATCTAGCGAATTAAATTTAAACGAATTATAGGTTTCTAGAGCTTTATAATACTTCTGCTCATATTCTTTTCTTAAATCATCTTCGCCCTTCTTTTTATAAATATCAATATATAATTTATAGAAATCTGGGGAAATATATTTTTGTTCCTTTAAAAAAATTGGTCGATTCCTAATCAAATTTAAATTGTTCAATGCGCTATCTACTTGACCTAAAGCTAAATGAGCCTTACTCTTTTTAATAAGTGTCGGAGAATCATATTCTTTGAGCCTGCCAAAATACCAATTACTATAAACTCTATACTTGTTAATAGCATTAGAATAATCTCTTTCATTAAAACTTATATTAGCTTCATTCTTTATTAGAAAATAATGTTCCGCAGAAGTTTCAGGATAATCTTTAATAGTTTGTTTGTACAAGTCTCTATAATAATATGTGGAGTCTTTAATTCCCAGCTCATTATATAAATTTGACATATCTAAAAACTGATTATAGTACACCGGATTCCATCTTTTTCTTAAAAAGTCTCCCTTTGTTTTTACAATCTTAAGATTTATATCTATTGCATCCCGGTATTTACCAATTAGCTCATAAAACCATGCCATTTCTATTTCAGATAGAATAGCCAAATACTTATAATTACTATCATTAATCAATTGGGCCAGCGACTTAAATAGTTCAAAAGATTTATCGTATTCATAATTCTGTCCATATGCACTAGCCAAATAAAAATCAGAAAGTACCACTTCGTACGCAAAGTCATTTTCTTTAGCCATTTTATGTGCTATATGGCAGTTCTTGATAGCTTCATCATACAAACCTTCTGATATTTGAAAATCAACTAAAACAAGATATATAGCTACTTGCTCTTTGATATTATAGGCATTAATATTCTTTTGTATTTTATATAAGCCAGATAATGTTTGCTCACTTGTCTCATAAGGTTCATTATAGAATTTTTGAAGATTAGTTATTAAACTATCTGATATACCCTCCAAATCTTGTTCAGTTTGTGCTTTCCCTAAAAAACAACAGAGCAGTAAAAAAATAGAGATGGACTTAAAGTTCATTCTTAACAAAAAAAAATGATTACAGGTTTGAAAACTCATTTAACGATCTTTATTCAATTTTTTAATATAAGATGATGGTGACAAACCAGTGCTTTGCTTAAAGTATTTGGAAAATGAATCGGCACTTTTATACCCAATCTCTTCTGCAATTGCTTTCACTGAATACGAACGCAATTGCTTGTTTGGTTTCAACTCATTAATGATATAATCCATTCTTATATCATTCACAAAAGCTGAAAATGTAGTCCCCATATTATTGTTAATTACGGTAGACAGGTAAGATGTATTTGTTTTTAATTTCTTTGCAGTATTATATAAGGTTGTCTTTTGTTTTAGAAAAAAGCCTTGTTCTTGTAGTTCTTTAATTTGATGAACCAATGCCGCTACCTTTTCATCTTTTATTTCAGTAGTATTGATACTAGGTTCAAGTGAAGTGTTAAGGGGGGGGTTATTCTCTGTTCTTTGCATTAATGCTTCAAACTTTTTCTTTTCTCTTCTTTGTTTAATTGTAAAAACTACTATAAAAACAATACACAAAGTACCTAAGGCAAATAATAAATAATTTATATATAACTGTAATTTAGACTTTTGACCTTTTTCATTTATTTCAGTCTCTTTAGTCTTTAACTTGTATAATTCATCAACTTTATTGAAAGCAAACTTGTTATACCTTTCTTGCGCTTGATCGTATTTCTCTAAATAATTACTAGCTACCTGAAGTTCCCCCTGTTTTAAATAGATATCATAATAAATTCTATAAAAATCTGGATCCAGATAAGCCTCCATTCTGGTAAAATTATCCATATCCTTAATTTCCTGGAGTACAACTGAAGCACTATCCAATTGTTCTATTTCAACATATGACCTGCTTTTTCTAATCAAAACTTCTCCGTCTTTTACATCAAAATCAGCACTTAGCAATTGTTCATATATCTCATATTCTCGTATTGCCTCTTTATAATTCTTATCATAAAAAGCTAGATTACCCCTATATTTTGGTAAAAAGTCTTCTACGAGTGTGGGTTTATACCTATCACTCAATCTTTGATACTTATTGAAATATATTTGCGCAGAATCCTTTTTCCCAAAAAAATTATATAAATCAGCAATATTTAAGGCAACCTTTTGCCAATGCGCAATGTTGATTGAATCTTTAGCTAGTTCAAATGATTTAACATACAATCTTAATGCCTGGTCTTTTCTACCAATTAACGAGTTTAAATGTGCAAAATCGCCCAGTGTTCCCCATTTAAAAAAATGCTTGTCTGAAGTGCTTATATATTCATCTGCAACAATGAGATTAGTATATATTTGAAATGCATTCTCATAATTATAGGTTTCCACATAAGCCTTAGCAAGTATCCAATTTGCATGTAGATAAAGGCTATCTTCATCTTTACCTTCGATTAAGGAGATTGCTTTCTTTAAATTTTCTATGCATGTACTTACATCGCCATTAAAAAGCATCACATTACTAGTAACTACATAAATTCTAGCTTTAACTGCATCATCACTATACTTATCTACCTCAGACAGAAGCTTCTTTGATGCTACAATACTTTCCTTATAATCAGTTTCACTCAATTCATAAATTAAATCTATTTTTTTATCGAGTTCACGACCATTAATTTGAGAATTAATACTGTTAGCTATTAAAAAAATGATCAGAAAAGACACGTGAAATCTACTAAACACAGGAATTTTTAAAAATTTTAAATACAATATAACTAAGAATAAGAATTCGGCTACAAATTATAGCTTTAATTTGAAAATAGCGCCTTTTAATAGGCATCTCTTATTTGTATGAATGAAGTTCAATGGCACTTTCTATTGGGAGCAAAAAACTGAAACAACCTATTTCTTTTATGACAGCTAATATTGAAACATCTTCAATTGTCCTTACTTTACACGTTAATATTTAAAGCATCAGTAACTGGCAACCCATAAAAATAAGTAATAACCACTGTAGCTATTCTTCAAATTCCCCTATTTTTGTAAAACTTCAAGAGATGCACGTTTTATGGCATAACAATAAGGCTTTAAAGCGATTGAGCGTTTGAATATAAATATTCGAATATGGCAAAAAAAGGCAAGGCCAAAAACACGTTGAACAAAGCAAAGCATGCCAAGCTCATGGATAGAAAGAAGAACAAATTGAAGAAGGAAGCTGCGCTTAGAAAAGAACGGTTAAAGAGCATTATTAAAAAAAGTCAAGAATCTAAAAAATAAAAGGAAACAAAAAATAGGATTATGTACCCACTTATACGCCCCAGAAGATTAAGAAGTTCAGAAGCTGTACGCAGTTTGGTTCGTGAAACCATTATTTCACCCAACGATTTTTTAGTACCGTTATTTGTAGTGGAGGGTAAGGGAATTAAGGAAGAAATACCTTCTATGCCCAATTATTACCGACTTAGTTTAGATAATTTGACCAAAGAAGTGAAAGAGCTTTGGAAAATGGGTTTACATTCGGTGCTATTATTTGTTAAAGTTCCAGATAACTTAAAGGATAACAAAGGTTCTGAGGCCTTAAATGAAAACGGATTAATGCAATTGGCGATCAAAACCGTAAAAAATGCATGTCCTGAAATGTTGGTGATGACAGATGTTGCCCTGGATCCCTACTCCTCTTACGGTCATGATGGTATTGTAGCCGATGGCGAAATATTGAACGACGAAAGTATTGAGGTCTTGACCGAAATGAGCGTATCCCATGCCAAGGCAGGTGCAGATTTTGTTGCCCCTAGTGATATGATGGACGGTCGTATTCTAAGCATTCGTGAAGCATTGGAAGACGAAGGTTACTTAAATACCGGTATTATGGCCTACAGCGCTAAATATGCCAGTGCTTTTTACGGTCCGTTTAGGGATGCCTTGGATTCCGCTCCCGTAGATATTAAAAATGTACCTAAGGATAAAAAGACCTATCAAATGGATTATGCGAATCGATTTGAAGCCATTCGAGAAACGCAGTTGGATATTGATGAAGGTGCAGATATTGTGATGGTAAAACCAGGATTGTGCTATTTGGATATTGTTCGTGAAATTAAAAATGAGGTTGATGTTCCCGTTGCCGTTTACCAAGTTTCCGGTGAATATGCTATGGTAAAGGCAGCCGCAGAAAAAGGATGGTTAGATCATGATGCCGTAATGATGGAACAATTGACCGCAATTAAAAGAGCGGGCGCCAATATCATAGCTAGTTACTTTGCCAAAGATGCCGTTAAATTGTTAGGTTAAAAAACGGTTTACATGCGTAATTATTTATATATACTTTTCGGTTTATTTTACGCTGTTGGCTTTGCACAGGTAGAGCGCACTACACCGTTGTTGCTTCCGGTGGGTTCTAGTTTACAAGAATCCTCCTTGAAGGCCTACGCATTGGATTCTGCCTATGTATATCGTAAGGTAGATAGTATTATAACGAATGGTATAAAGAATAACGCTTTCCCCGGTGCACAAGTTTTAGTGGCTAAAGAAGGAAATATCATTTTTCACCATGCCTATGGCTATCATACTTATGACAGCATTCAGCCTGTTGCATTGGATGATATTTACGATCTAGCATCGGTCACCAAAATATTAGGTCCCTTACCTGCCATCATGAAATTGGTAGATGAAGGCAAGTTGGATTTAGATGAGCCTTTTAGCACCTATTGGAAACCTTGGAAAAGGCATAAGGACAAAAGAAACATAACGCTACGGGAGATTTTGGCGCATCAAGCAGGGTTAGCACCTTACATTGTATTTTTAAGCAAGACCTTAAAAAATAACGGTCGGTTTAAAAATAGGTTCCTTCGTAATAAAGCAAATCGCCACTTCAGCAATCGGGCTTTTGAAGACATCTATGTTAAAAATAGATTTAACCGAAAAATGTATCGCATCATCAATCGTTCTGAAGTAGCTGCTGACAAAAAATATAAATATTCCGGTTTATCATTTCTCATTTTTCCAGAACTGATCGCTCAACTAACGGGCATGCCCTACGATCAATATTTGGAGGAGCAATTTTATAAACCACTTGGTATGAAAACCTTCGGGTTCTTACCCAGCACTAAGAATTTTAGCAACAACATTGTACCTACTGAAATAGATACCCTGTACAGACATACCTTAACTCAAGGTTGGGTGCATGATGAAAATGCATCGCTCCTGGGCGGTATTTCAGGGAATGCCGGTCTATTTGGCACAGCGCAAGATTTAGCGATCATTATGCAAATGTATGTACAGGGCGGCCTTTTCAATGGCAAGCAGTACCTCTCCAAGAACACCGTGCAAGAATTTACAAGTGTACAATATCCTGCAAATGATAATAGGCGAGGTTTAGGTTTTGACAAACCCTATTTAAAAAATGATCAGTTTACCTTGGCAAATGCCTATCCGGCACCAGAAGTGAGTGCCACCAGTTTTGGTCATAGCGGCTTTACCGGCACTTTTGTTTGGGCGGACCCGGAACATCAATTAGTATATATTTTTCTATCGAACAGGGTATTTCCAACCCGTGAAAACCGTAATATTTACGACCTAAATATACGCCCGGCCATTCAACAAATATTTTATAGCGCATTTGATAGATCAAAACAGCACGATCATTAGTATATTTATCAATATCTTAGATTTCTAAAACAACCCTATGGGCTTACTTATATTTTACGCATTCATATCCATTTTCTTCTCGTTCCTGTGTTCTATTCTAGAAGCAGTATTACTGAGTATTACCCCAACGTTCATCAATGTAAAAATGAAGGAGGGCAAAAGCTATGCAACAACGCTAGAGGCATTAAAAAAAGATGTGGATCAACCCTTGATCGCTATTTTGACCATCAATACCATTGCCCACACCGTAGGTGCAATTTTGGTAGGTGTACAGGCAAAAGCGGCGTATGCGGAGCTGTACGGTAGTGAAACCAGTTCTATTTTTGGCATAGAATTTACTGAGGATGTTATGGTAGGTGTAGTATCTACCATCATGACCATACTTATTCTTGTGGCTTCTGAAATAATACCGAAGACCATTGGGGCAACCTACTGGAAACAATTGGCGAATTTTTCTACCAAGGCCTTGAACATTATGGTGCTGGGGCTTAAATATACCGGTCTACTTTGGTTGTTGCGCCTGTTTACCAAAATGGTAGGCGGTGGCAATCACCATGGTAGTGTATTGAGTCGCGAAGATTTCCATGCCATGACAGATATGGCGCATGAAGAGGGTGTGTTTGAAAAATCGGAATCAACCATCATCAAAAACCTTTTGAAATTCGATGAAGTATTGGTAAAGGATATTATGACACCACGTGCCGTAATGAAAATTGCATCCGATGAAAAGACCATTGCAGATTTCTTTGAGGACAACCCAAAACTACGCTTCTCTAGAATACCCGTGTATACGGACAAAATAGATAACATTACCGGTTTTGTTCTAAAGGACAACGTTCTTGAAGAGATGATCAATAAAAACGGTGACATTCCTTTAAAGGAGATCAAACGAGAAATCCTGGTTACACGTAGAAGCACACCGATCCCTACTTTGTTTGAGATATTCATTCAAAAACGCGAAGCTATTGCCCTTGTAGTGGATGAATATGGCTCCGTAAGTGGTTTGGTCACAATGGAGGATGTTATAGAAACCCTACTTGGACTTGAAATCATGGACGAGAGTGACAATATTGCCGATTTGCAGAGTCTTGCCCGAAAAAACTGGGAAACACGTGCAAAAGCCACGGGAGTAATTGAAAAACCCACATCGCCGGACGAATAATTGGGAACATGGAGGATATTGCGTACATAAAAACCCCTTTAGGCGTTGCCAAAATTGTTGGCGATGCGGAAGGAGTGTCCGCCATTACCGTACTCAACTCCGATGAACCTTTAACCGATGTGATACCGGAATCCTTAGAAGATGCCGTATACCAACTCAACGAATATTTTGAGGGAGCAAGAACCGAGTTCAATTTAACCTTGAACCCCGTAGGTACCGAATTTCAAAAAAAGGTTTGGGCAGCATTACAGAACATACCCTACGGGAAATCAAAATCCTATTTAGAATTGGCAAAGGCGTTGGGAGATCCCAATGCCACCCGTGCCGCAGCATCTGCAAATGCCAGAAATCCGTTATGGATCGTAGTGCCCTGCCACCGAGTGATCGGTACAGATGGTTCACTTACCGGTTACGCCGGCGGACTACACAGAAAACAGTGGTTATTGAACCACGAAAGCCCCGTAAAACAGCAAAGTTTGTTTTAAACACGCTTCTAAAACCCTACAAAAAACAAACTGCTTGGTTGGTAACGCGACCATATTCCCCTTTAAACGAAACAGTAGGTGCATTTGGTCGATACTATTACCATGGCTATCGTACAATATGAACATCACCATTCATTTTTTACTCTATAAAACAGACCAGTGGGTCGGTTGGGTGATTTTGCACCCGTTTTATAGCTACCTCTTTAAAATCATTAAAAAGTAGTACCATTATGGTTTCCCGTAATGGAGATTTAGGTGATTATTGTAGGTTTATTCTTTAATACTATATTAGTGAACAGAAAAACAATTGTACATATACCGCTATATTGGAGAATATGTGCAATTGTGTACATACACAATAGTTACCTGCCATATAACTACAAATGAAAATTACTACTTTAACATTAGGTTTTTTACTTTTAACTAACTTCTCTTTCTCTCAAATTAAGAAAAAGGAATTGAGTGGAATATGGAAAACGAATAGCGAATTATATTCTAAAACCGACACGATTAAATTTTATCCAAATATTAAAGATTGCTACCAAACTCACTGGACTATTGAAAAAAGAAAATTCAAGACGAATGAATTAAACATTTGTACAGAACCACCTCGAATAAGCGGAATTGTCGGAAAAGAAAAAATAAAATTAAGGAAAAGAGATTTCGGGCAAATAATTGAATACTACCAAAACGGAATTCTTACTGACAAATTCAGAATAATAGAACTGAAAAAAACTGATTCACAAGGATTAAAATTAATGAGTTTTGACAAACTGTCCGAACAAAAAGTATATAAATATGTTGACTCGTTAGTTTTCAATGTTCTGAATTACAATCCAGATAGTACAGAGAACAATTATGGAGTAAAAATTTCGGACTCTAATCCGAATGTGAAAATAAAAATACGAGATGGTGGAATTGGAAATCCAGAACCTCTTATTGTTGTGAATGGGAGACCTTTACAAAACAGAGAACCATTAAAAGAATTGTTGTTAGTGGAAACTTATGCTATTAAATATTTGACCAAAGAAGAATCTGCAAGTATTTATGGTTCGAGAGCTATAAATGGAGTTGTACTTTTATTGACATTTGAAAAAAGATTTAAGAAAATATGGAAAAAATACGGCAGGTAACACCGTGTATAATTAATGGCTGGTTCACGCCTACTTACGAAAATCCTCGCGGATTTTCTATTCCGTAATTATTTGCTAAATTAGGTTCTTAAACACGCCACTAATCATACACAATCACGTTGTACACAATGCAGAGAATACTCAGGTAACTGAACAAAATTTAAATTTATGACATCAACATTTACTGACTTTTCTGCGAAAGAACCATCATTAGGCTACTTTTATCAAATCAAATATGCTTTATTAATTTTATTAACACACTCGAAGGAACTTGATAATCCAAAAGTTAGAATTGAAAACTTGGACGATATTGAAATTGAAGATATTAACACTTTACAGCTCTTACAAACTAAATTACATATCAAGAATAAAGCAAACCTTACAGATGCAAGCGTAGATTTTTGGAAAACTATTCGAATATGGTCTGAGTACATAAATAATGGAACGATAGATTTGGACTCAACAATTTTCAATCTAATAACAACAGAAGAGATTCCAGACACAAGTGTACTTCATAAGTTCAAAAAAAACATAACTTTAGATAGTGAAGTTTTAAAAGTAATTAGTGCTCTAGATAAAATAGCAATTGAGTCCACAAATAAAACTAATGAAAAGGCTTACTTGGCTTATCAAAAACTATCTATAGAAAATAAAAAAAATCTAATTAAGCGTATTCGTATTTTAGATAATTCAATTGGCATCACTGAAATTAATGATAAAATCAAAAAGGAGTTGATTTTTTCTACTTATCCAAATACTATAGATGCATTTCTTGAAATTTTAGAAGGTTGGTGGTTTAGGAAATCCATTGATAATTTGACTTTAAATATTGATTCTATTAGTTCAAGTGAATTACAACTTAAAATAGCAAATATTAGTGATTCTTTTCAAGCAGACAACCTACCTAATCATTTTCCTGTTCAGTTAGAAATAACTGATGAAGACGTAGAAAATTTGAAAGAAAGAAACTTTTTAAAACAACTAGAATTAATTAAAATAAAATCTAATTCAAAAATTTTAAAACTCGCAATAAGTGATTTTAGAAGAGCATTCGAACAACGCTCAAAATGGTTACGACTTCATCTATTAAATCCAGACGAAGAAGAAGAATATGATTTAAAATTACACGATTATTGGAAAAACATATTCGACATTATGAGTGACGAAGCAGAAGATAAATCCTTAGATGAACTAACAGATTTAGGAAAAGGTTTCTATTTGGAACAGTTTGCGAAAACTTGTCCTCAAATTAAAATAAGAGAAAAATTTAATCAAGATTATTTAACTAGAGGAAGTTACCAAATACTTGCTGACTCTAAAAAAATAGGTTGGCATCCAAACTTTAAAGACGAAATATGAACATAAGTTGGACAGAGCGAAACACTATAGTTGCAAATCTATTTAATCCTGCTTTTTGTGGAGAAATAATCAGGGTTTGTGCTAAAGAATATAATAAACATACGAACACAAAATTCCCTTATGCATATGCGTTTATAATTTTGCCAATAGTTTTACACAAAGCAACCAGAGAACGTATGCCAAGGTCAGTCAGAACATATTTCTTTGTTTGGGTTGAGAAAAATGATGATTTATTTTTTGATTTTGCAAAACGCACAAAAAGTATGGTAAAATATACCAAAGAAGCTTTGTCTTTTCTTTTAGCTCATAACAAGATAGAGTTCAATGATAATGCTGAAATCGTTGCAAGTGATGAAAGAGTTAAAAAAATAAATAAAGAAGATTATCAAGAATATAATGAAATATTAAAAAAAGCAGAGATGCTTGGAAAGTGGCTCTCTTCAACTAGTGATGTTAAGTCAATTTATTCATTTTTAAGAATCACGCCATAAATATGCAAATACATAAAATTATACTTTATAGTCATAGTGGAGAAAAACGAGTTTTACCGTTCGAAATTGGTAAAGTCAACATAATAACGGGAGAATCGAAATCGGGAAAATCTGCATTGATTGAAATAATCAATTATTGTCTAGCTTCAAGCGGTTGCGATATTCCAGAAGGAATAATACGTGATACTGTTTCATATTTTAGTATTCTAGTAAAATTTAAAGATTCAGAGACTGCTTTTATTGCACGTGAAAACCCTAACGTAAAGGGTGTTCAAGCATCCACAACAGTTTGTTTAATTAGGAATTTAGGAGATAACTTACCTGAATTAGAGGAGTTAAATTCTAATTTAAACATAGACTCTCTAAAAGAGTTTTTGACTCGAAAAATTGGTGTTTCGGAAAATGTTCACGTTCCTGATTCATTAACTAGAGAACCGTTAAAGGCAAATTTCAAACATTCACGTTTTTATTGCTACCAACCACAATATTTGGTTGCTGACCCATATCAATTATTTTACAATCAAAATAAAGAATTTGTTCCCCAATCTATAAAAGATACTCTTCCTTATTTTTTAGGAGCAGTGAATGAAAATTCTTTAGCTATAGAAAGCGAAATAACACAACTTAAAAAACTATTAAATAGGTTGTTAAGAGAAAAACGAGAGTCAGAGAAAATAAAATCGGAAGGAATTAGTCAAGCCTTTTCTCTTATTGATGAAGCAAAGGAAATTGGCATATTAGAAAAATCAGTCAACCCACAGAACCAAAAGGATGCTTATTCATTTTTAGAATATGTGTCAAAGTGGGAATATCAACCATTGGAGGTTAAAGCGGAAAACTCAGCGCTAAAAGAATTAATTGACAAAAGAAGTGAGTTAAAAACTGAATTAAGTAAAATATCAGACAATAAAAAGGCAGCAACAGACTATCTGAAAAACTCATTTGGTTACACATCAGAAGCAAAACAACAAGAAGTACGACTAGAATCAATTAATCTATATAACGACTCTAATCAGGATAAATCATTATGCCCACTGTGCGAAAATGATTTGACCAATCCAATACCTTCAATAGATAACATAAATAAGTCCTTAGCAAATATTAGAGAAGACCTAAAGTTTACCAAAGCTGAAAGCCCTAGGATACAATCCTATATTGACTCTGTAGAAATGCAATATCATTCATTAGAAACAGATTTGAAAAGGGTTGAAAAGAGTATTTCAGCACTCTATGTCCAAAATGAAAAGGCAAGAACCGTAAGAGACCTAAATTTACGAAGAGGAAAGATAATTGGTCGCGTCAGTTTATTTTTAGAAAGTGTTGTTGTCGAACAAGAAACAGAAAGTATTGAATCTAAAATTGAAAATTTAAAAACTAGAATTACTAACCTCGAAAAAGAAGTTGATAGCGATAACGAAAAAGAAATGTTATTGTCAATATTAAATAAAATCAATCTTCAAATGAGTAAATGGGTAGAGGGTTTAGATGTCGAATATGAGGATAATCCAATTAGGTTTGATATCAATCGGTTAACTATGTTTATTGATTCTGAAACTAAGCCAATTGCTTTGCCACAAATTGGTAGTGGTGCTAATTGGGTTGCATATCATTTGCTTATTGTATTTGCACTTCATAAACATTTCATTCAAAACGACAGACCTGTTCCAAATTTTATAATTATTGACCAACCAACCCAAGTTTATTATCCACCAGAAAAGAGTGATAATGTCGTTGAAGTAAGTGCAGATGAAATAGCAGTAAATAAGATGTTTGATTTTATGTTTAATGTGGTAGAATCATTGACACCAAATTTACAAGTCATAATTACAGACCACGCTTATCTTAACAATAACAGATTTAGAAATTCGGTTACTGAAATTTGGAGAGATGGATTGAAATTAATTCCGAATGATTGGCTACCAAAGGAAGGAACAAGCACTGTGTACAACAATGTATAAAAATAATAGCGGTTTAATCGCCAAAACGAAAGTAAGTAAATATAAAAAATGGTCTGTGTTTAGCCGAAAAGTAAGTGCATTTAATCCGCTACTATTCTTATACTAGACGTTATGCGCAAGCAGAAAAAAACCATTCTGAAATAAATGATATTTAAAGGAATTAATGACCAAACTGTTGAATTTAGCATAACTAACTACCAGTTTCCTGAAATAAGTGATTGCGAATATGACTCAAATTGGTTGTTGGTTTATTTAAAAGTAAAAAGTGATTTCGGAAATTGGGAAACGATTGACCCTTCACTTTTGGTAAAAGATTTAAAAGAAATAATCGAATGGTTTGAGAAACTCTCAAATGACATTGAAACGGATTCTGATTCGCTTGTGTTTATGGAACCGAATTTGGAATTTGAATTAATAAAAAATCAATCGGATTTAAAAACTGTGCGACTAAAATTTGACTTGGAATCTCGACTGCAAAATGCAAATGATAATAAAGAATATTATGTTGACTGCGAAATGGACAATGCGGAATTGAAAAAAGTTGCGAAGGAATTGACTAAAGAATTAGAATCGTTTCCCGAAAGAGTAATCGGATGAAAAAAAGCCAGCAAACAACAAAGCCTGAACGTAATGCGGAGTTTAGGGCAAAGCCAAAAGGTCTGCGTATTTTTATAATGTCGCTGCCCCGATAGCTATCGGGAATAGATTTAGCTTTGGATAAGAAAAAATAAAACTTAATAATAAGCTTTAGCTGCGTGCTAAGAAGGCAACAAAAGGTTTTCTTGCCCATGTACTAAACTTCACCAAACGGATGGCTACAAGCTAAAAACCTAACAAGATTTAGAATTCAGGCAACCTTTTAATTAGATTTTGCGTCTTTATAGATACAAAGGCACTTGAATTCTAAAACTTTAAAGGACATGTTAGCAAACCCAAAGGTGAATATCAAAATTAAACTTGCTTGTTTATGGGTATCAGCAACTTTCTGTTATTTATATGGAGATTATTTTGAACTCTATACACCAGGAAAAATAAACAGTTTACTTACCGGAGAAAATATATTAGATAGTCCCACTAAATTATTAATAGCCTCAATGATTTTGGCAACTTCATCAGTAATGGTTGCACTTTCAATTATCCTAAAACCGAAAATAAATCGTGTTCTGAATATTGTATTTGGAATATTGTTTACAACAATGATGTTATTTATTGGCTTCAATTCAAATACTGAATGGTATAGTTTCTATGTATTCTTGGCATTTTTAGAAAGTATTATTACCGCATTAATTGTTTGGTATGCATGGCAGTGGCCTAAAGAAAAACCAATACTTTAAGAAAAAAGCCAGTTGCCTTCAACGTATATAATGTATTGTTAGTTCTAGTCTACTTACCAAAATTCATACAGATTGCCTATTCAGTTTTTATTTTCTAATTTAGGTACTTAACCACGCAGCAAACCAAAGCCAAACACGTTGAGCGTCATTATGATAACCCACTAAACAATGATAAAATTCTTTAGAAAAATTAGGCAAAATTTGCTCTCCGAAAGCAAATTCAGTAAGTACCTTATATATGCTATAGGAGAGATCATTCTTGTTGTCATTGGGATATTGATTGCGTTACAGATCAATAATTGGAATGAAAAACAAAAAGAAGAAAAGAGTGAACTATTAATCCTTAAAACGCTACAAAAAGATTTTATCGAGAATAAAAAAATGTATTCGGAAATTGTTGATAAACAGCAGTTTGTTATTGATAATTGTAAATCACTAATAAAATGTTTTGAAAATAAAGATGTTGAATACAAAAGAGATTCTATTGGTACATTTATCTACTATGGTGCTTTTAATTACTATAGGGCAGAACCTATCTTAGGAAGTTATGAAGCTTTGATCGGAAGTGGAGATTTAAAAATACTGACCAACGAAACCCTAAAATCAAAACTGGCTTTATTTTCATCTGAAATAAATCAAGGATTTGAGGATGAAATATCAGCTATGAATTTACTGAATACATTAAATGATGAATTTTCATCAATTGGAACCTTATTTTTAGATCATAAACTTAGACAGTCCATGGGCTTAGGCAAGCTTAAAGAAAATATTGAGATAAAGGATAAAACAATTTCAGACTTATATCAAAATTCCAAAATTCTACATTCACTAGCTATGAAAACAGGTGCTGAACTTAATAGATTAAAACTACATATTAAAATGTTAGATTACTCCACTGAGATATTGAATTTGATTGAATCTGAACTACAAGAGAAAGAATAAAGCAAGTACAAGAACGTATAGTTCCTTATTTCCCACTATTCTCACCCGAGACCAATCTTTGCAAATAAAAATCTCAATTACTTTTTATCCGTGATTTCATTTCTAGGTCCATCACAAGAAAATCCATAGGTTTAATTCCTATTTCTGTGCCCAACCAACCCGTTTTTGTCATCAAAAAAACAAACCGCTTGGTTTGTTCAGCATATAAAACACCCATTCAACATTACATTCCTTGTATTTTACCGATGCTTGTGCCATTTCCGTCGTTGCTTACTACAAATTTCAACTCCATCTACCAGTAAAAAACAGACTTGTTGGTCGGTTCACCACTTCAAGTCAATTAGATGGGAGAGTCTATCTAAGAGATAAAAAACAGCTATTGTAAGCAAGACGATAATGAAATTACCATAATTTCTTACTTATTAGTATCTTACCTTTCTATGCCCGATAAAATACATCTTGAAAATATCTTGTTTTTAGATATTGAGACCGTGCCAGAAAAAAGTGCTTTTGACCAGTTGGATAATACCACCAAAGAACTGTGGGCTCATAAATCTCAATACCAACGAAAAGACGAAATTACGGCAGAGGATTTTTATGAACGTGCCGGTATTTGGGCGGAGTTTGGTAAAATCATTTGTATTTCGGTAGGTTATTTTATTATTCAAGGTGACCGTAGAAGTTTTAGGATCACCACATTTCACGGTGAAGAAAATAAGCTTCTACAGGATTTTAAAGACCTATTGGACGAGCATTTTAACCATGCCAAGCATGTGCTTTGCGCCCATAACGGTAAGGAGTTCGATTTCCCCTATATTGCCCGTAGAATGATTATTCACGGCATATCATTGCCCCAAAAACTAGACTTGTTTGGCAAAAAACCCTGGGAAGTACCACACATAGATACCATGGAGCTTTGGAAGTTTGGTGATTACAAGCATTATACCTCCCTAAAATTAATGGCACATGTGCTGGGCATACCATCGCCCAAAGAGGATATTGACGGCAGTATGGTACGCGTGATCTATTATGAACAGAACGATTTAAACCGTATTATTACCTATTGCGAATTAGATGTGCTTACTACCACCCAGGTCTATTTACGGCTAAGAAACCAACCGGTATTAAAAGATGATGAAGTAAAGAAAGTAGCCAAAAAATAGATTTGAGTTAAAAAAAGCATCTAACGATATAAATACATGACTAATGATGTAATTTTGTTTGTACCATCATTGTTTTAAAAGCGACTTATTTATGAAAAAGTGCATCCTATTATTCTCGGTAATTGTCTTAGTAGCAAGCTGTGTGCAAGAAAAGGAAATAAGCTCTATAAATCCTGAAAACTGGACCAAGAGAAAGGCTACCATAAAAACGATGGATTCTTTAGAGCATGGTAAATCTTACTTATCCATCTATTCCCAAATATATAGCAGCTCTGAGCATAAGACCCATAATTTAACGGCTATGGTAAGTTTACGCAATACCAGTGATATAGACACCATATACTTGACCAAGGCCGAGTATTTTGATACCCATGGCGTATCATTACGCAACTATTTTAATCACCCAATATATTTGGCACCTCTTGAAACCGTAGAAATCATTATTGATGAAATGGATGTTGAAGGTGGTACAGGTTCTAATTTTATTTTTGAATGGCATGCACCCAAAAATTCCCCGGAACCATTGTTTGAAGGCGTAATGAATTCCACTGTTGGGCAACAAGGACTTTCGTTTACTACACAATCCAGAAGAATTAATTAAAGCTATTTAGTACTTATAGAACTTAGTACTCTTATTAACATCAAAATCCTGAATCTGTAAAACGTAAAGACCAGAAGGCAGGTCAGAAACGTTGATTCTTGAGTTTGTGGCCGCATCCATTTTTAATTCCACACCGCTAGTGCTCATTATTCTATAAACCGCCGTATCCGATGTTTTTACGTTCAACTGAATTTCATCTACCGCAGGGTTAGGGTAAACATTAAAAGGAATTTGAGAATCGGCACTTAAAGCGCTTAACGTTTCCAATTGGGTCTCTTCGCCCATAAAAGTAAACGTAGCTACATCACTATATTCAGAAGCAATGTTCTGTGAGCAGAATGTTCTTAATCTAAAAGAGTAGGTTTGATCCAATGACAATCCCTTCCAAATAAAGCTATTGACAGAAATATACTCGGTAGTCCATTCTTCCTGATATATTTCTTTATACTGAATTTCATATAAGGCATCCTCACTATCATTCCAATTTAATGTTACTTGAGCTGCTTCTGCTTGTTCTAAAGCAACTTCAGGAGCATCAATAGAACAAGAAGTCATTAAAACGCCAGATACGATCAAGGAAAAATCTTGAGCATCGTTAACAAGTTCTCCCTTATGGGTAACGGTAATGGTATACGTACCACTTGCATTGGGAATTTCAATTCTTTCAAAAGGATCTACTTTATTATCCCCTTTGGTAGCTGCACTATTGGCTTGAGCTGGGTTCAATTTCCAAGGTAAAAAGGTTTGTCCGTTTTTTGTAACTCTTATATCAAGATCGTTTACCAAGGCAGCCGTTGTGCTGTTCAGCTCACCCGTATTTACAACACTAGATTGTACATCTGTCCAAGAAATAGAAGCGATCAATGTGTCATCACCATTGGCAGTAACCTCAAATGAAAATGAATCGCCGTTTTGTAAAGACTCTTCTGCCACATGGCTTGTAAAATCTTTATTGTTCAATAACTCGGCAGCACTTTTAGCATTCATGATACCCCATCCCATTTTGTAATCAGGACCTTCAGCATCTATATCATCTGCAGTATGCAAAGCCAAACCTTTTAAGGTAGCGGCTTTCATGTACGCACCGTAAAGCTCTTCATGATATTGTTGCAACAATAATAACGAGCCAGTAACCCCAGGTGTAGCCATTGACGTACCCGAAGATGTTTCATAACTAGTATTGCTGGCAGCATCTGTAGACAACACAGAACCACCGTTACCTGCCAAATCTGGCTTAATTCTACCATCATCAACAGGACCAAAGCTACTGTATGCGGAAACATCGGCACTTTTTAGGTTTCCGTTGTTATCTATTTTAGAATTGGCACCGGCAACCGTAATATTGTTCTTAGAAATTGTAAAACCCAATAACACATCAAATCCGTCTGCAGTTTTACCGTATGTAGGTGTGTCATTATCCATGCTTTTTTGAGCATTTCCAGCTGCGGTAACCATTAAATAATAAGGAGCGTTGTACATAATTTTATCCCAGTCCTGAGCAACTTTGGTATAGGCACCAAAATACCAATCTGGTACACGATCAGCCTTAATCCCGTAAGAGTGGTTAGAAAGCAAAAGACCATTGGCAGCTGCTTCTGCTACCTCTATTTTATCTCTTGTCCAATCGTGAGAAATAACATTGGCCTTATTAGCAACGCCTCTAGCATCTTTTTTAAGACCTGTAGAGATAATACTGCCCGTAACATGGGTAGCATGGGTATCTACTTCAGAATTCTCATCTCCGATCGCAATTCTAGAAGTATACTCTACATGATGTTGTAATGCAATACCGGCATCCCAAACCCCAACGTTCATACCATCACCGTTTAAATCCAAACCCATCAAACCATCTGTATTTAAAGTACTTGCTCTTGACACCAACCCTGCTTCATCTGAATATGTTTCGTAGTATAGCGGACTACCATCTGCACCTATACCCTGTAATTCTATTTTTTTACCGTTGGCCAACGTTTCTTTAATTTTCCAATTGTTCAGTTTGGCCACCTCTTTTAATTTTGTTCTTTCAAGAGCGTATTCAGAAATTAAGTTAGACCTGAAATTTGCCAAAGCCGTTTTCTTATTGTTTTCCGAAATTTGCAAACGTTGTTGAGAGGTTTGTGCCATGGCCATTTGGCCCATAGTGAACACAAATAATAGTAGCAAAAGTATACTACTAGCACGGTAGGTAGATTTGTAGGTAGTCATCGTTAGGTTATTATTGTAAGATTTGGACTACAAATATAATAACCATGGGCAGTGTTCGGTGAATGAACACTTTTATTCGATGAATTACCTAAACATTACGGCGAACCTGTTGTGAAAACGCTATTTTTTGATGTGTAGGATTTTTCTTTCCAATTCTTTGCCTGTTAAGAGTTGAAAGTAAACATAGCATAAACCGGAAAGTGATCGCTATAACCTCCTAGATATTTGTCAGAAACGAAGGTTCTATACGGAGTACCTTTATATTTTCCCTTCTTTTCCCTAAGCGATTTATGGTCAAAAATATCCGCCTTATCAAAACTATGGGTTTTCTTCTCATAATTGAAAAATGAATTGGAGACCAAAATTTGATCGAACATATTCCACTTGCTTCCATACACGGAAGACCCTCGGCTATTTGGTATATGCAAAGTTTCCATAGGGTTAAATAGTCCGGCTTCATCTTTTAAAGTCTGCATACTTAAAGAAGATGGATCATCATTAAAATCGCCCATGACAATAATATTGGGGTCCAATTCTTCCATTTTAATAGCTTCAATACGCTGAATTATTTCCTTTGCCGCAATTATGCGTTTATATTCCGTCTCAACACCGCCATCTCTTCTAGACGGCCAATGATTTACAAATACATGCACCAACTCTTTATTCAACTCTCCCTTTACATATAGTATATCTCTTGTGGTATCCCTTACGCCCCCAACATTGTCTACCAACAAAGCCAATGGTTCTGCATGCAACACTTTAAAAAAGCGTTTACGGTAAATTAGCCCAGTATCTATACCACGTTCATCGGGAGAATCAAAATGTATAAAACCATAGTCCACATCATCTAAAGGATCGGTATCTAACAATGCCTTGAGCACACTATTGTTCTCTGCTTCCGCCACACCTATTAAGGCAGGTGGGTAAGGGTGTTCCTCATCCCCTATCTTAAAAATAGTTTTGGCAAGTTTTTGGAGTTTACGTTGGTATTTTTCAACGGTCCATTTTTTTACTCCATTAGGGGTAAAATCCTTGTCCAAAATATTCACATTGCGTTCTGGATCAAATAGATTTTCTAAATTGTAGAAAGCAACCGTGTAGCGCTGTTTTTTAGTCTTTTTCTTAAAAAATGGTAATCGCATGTATACTATTAATGAGTAAACTACTTCAGAGCACGTACTCTTGATTATCGAGTCAATAAAAATACGAAATAGCTTATGGGTAATTGCTTAATTTTGCACTTTACGGTATTATGATAGAAAAGAAGAGTATAGATTATGAAAAAGCGGTTCTTATTGGTATTATCAATAAGGAACAGAATGAAGAAAAGGTAACTGAGTATTTAGATGAGTTAGAGTTCCTTACCTACACCGCTGGTGGAGAAGTAACCAAAAGGTTTGTACAACGTATGGATGTACCTAATCCAAAAACACTGATCGGAAGTGGTAAAATGGAAGAGGTTGAACGTTATGTTCAAGAGAACGAAATAGGTTCTGTTATTTTTGATGACGAACTATCACCTGCACAACAACGTAACATTGAAAAAATATTACGCTGTAAGATCATTGATAGAACAAGTTTGATCCTGGACATTTTTGCACAACGTGCACAGACCAGTTATGCCCGTACCCAAGTAGAGCTGGCACAATATGAATATTTGCTGCCAAGACTTACCGGACTTTGGACCCACCTTGAACGACAAAAAGGTGGTATAGGTATGCGTGGACCCGGAGAAACCGAAATTGAAACGGATAGACGTATTGTACGTGATCGTATAACACTGCTTAAAAAGAAGTTAGCGAAAATAGACCGCCAAATGGAAACCCAAAGAGGTAACCGTGGCGCTTTGGTACGCGTTGCTTTGGTGGGGTATACCAACGTGGGCAAATCTACCCTAATGAACGTTATTAGTAAGAGCGATGTTTTTGCCGAGAACAAACTGTTTGCCACCTTGGATACCACGGTAAGAAAGGTAGTTCTGGGCAATTTACCCTTTCTTTTAAGTGATACGGTAGGATTTATTAGAAAACTACCTACGCAATTGGTAGAAAGCTTTAAAAGTACCTTAGATGAAGTTCGTGAGGCAGATTTGCTTTTACATATTGTAGATATCTCTCATCCACAGTTTGAAGAGCATATAGACTCTGTAAACAATATTCTATCGGATATTAAAAGTTCGGATAAAAAAACCATCATGGTCTTCAATAAAATAGACCAGTATGAGCATGAAACCATTGATGAAGACGATTTAGTTACCGAGCGTACCGGAAGGCATTTTACCATTAATGATTGGAAACATACCTGGATGGAAAAAGTGGGTGACCGTGCTATTTTTATCTCTGCATTGAACAAAGAAAATTTAGATGAGTTTAGAAAACGTGTCTATGATGAGGTAAGAGACATTCATGTAACCCGTTTTCCTTATAACAATTTTCTTTATCCAGAGCATTTGGACGAATACTAAATACCAATTTTAATAGAATTGATGCAGTTCATCGATGAAATGAAACCGATGGTAAATCTCACCACACAATGCGATCAGTTCACAACATAAATTGTTTTCAGCAAGACCTTATGCATTAATTTTACAGTGTGCTTAAGCAAAGGTATTGACCCCAAATCGATATTTTACTTATGAAAACAAAAAGTAAAACCCCAAATTTTACGATAATTACTTAACCGAAAAAAGCCCTCTTAACAGAGGGCTTTTTTAATTTGTACACTTAAAAAAACTTCTTATACTTAGAACGCATAGTTAAGACCTACCAAGAAGTATGTCTGTAACTTGTTATCTACAGTATCAAATGTTTCAGCAGGGTTATCAGCTAATGCGAAATTTAAAGCTTCTTGCTTATTATCACGTAAACCAAATTCAAAACCTAAGCCAATACCGTTCCATAGCGTGTAACCAAAAGAGTTAATCCAAGTTAAGTTAGAAAGGTCTCCGCTCTTGTAGCTTTGAAACATAGAAAGGTTAGACTTGAAATTGATCGCTCCAAACTTTTTGGTATAATCGGCAACGATCTTAGCACCTAAAGAAGACTCAAAAACTGCATCGTTATCACTAAATACAAAGTTGTAGTTTAATGGGTGTATTACAACCACTAAATTGGCGTTAGGGTTCCAAGTAGCACCAACACCTAAATCAAGGTATCCTGGATCGTTGAAGTTATCTAGTATAGTAGTTCTATATTCACCTAAACCAGAAATGGCCCACGTTTTGCTAATATTTCTACCGTAAAGAGAAGTGATGTTAAATACATCGGTACCTTTTTGAAAGCTATCATCATCGGTATCGTCGTTCTTATCATCGAACTTTACCCATCCAAGGTTTACATTCGCAGAATTTCTCCAAAAGAATTTTTCTTCCTTTAAGTTGGCAAACGCATTTACGGTTACACCAATGTTACCAGAAGCTAAATCTGGAGTTCCTTGACCATACCAGTTGTTAAAGCTGCTCAAGTTTGCACCAATAGTACCAAAGGCACCTTTTTTCCAACCTGGCAAGGCGTCAATTTTACCTTGTATAGCATCTGCTCTACCTTGTATAGCCGCTATTGAATCTTTAGCTGCACCTAACTGCGTTTTTAATTCCTCTTCCGTTTGAGAAAAACCAACGGTTGCCACAAAAGCAAGAGCTAGGGTTAATACAATTTTCTTCATAATACTTAATGTTTATAGTTTATAGTGGCGCAAAGGTAATATTATTGACGCCATCTATAAAAAGGAAAATGTTATTTTCTTTTGTATAAAGGCACAGAAGAGCAAGCCTCACCGTACATGATAGACTTTGCTACAGGCTTTAAACGCTCAGCCAGAAAAAGATATGCGTTGGCAGGAACAGGTTTTTTACTACAACCTTTTATAATAATTAATCTATCTTGATATTCTGATATATCTATATTTTCAATTACGGATTGATATATACTGGTTTCCAGATCTACCAATGAACCCTGTACCGCCTTTTTGGCAATACCGCTAAGCTTTACACTTAGCAATAAGTAAGCCCAGCCAGGTATTATGGCATCTGTGGAACAATGCATGGCAACGTATGCATCTTTATATTGCGACCAGTCATGGGCATCAACAAAGGCTCTAAATTCTTTTTCTTTGAGAATAAAGCCTTCATACAGCCAATCTTTGATGTCCAAAACCATTCTTTCACCTTTTGGATAGTAATCCTCAAGATTAAAGGTGATCAATTTGCTCTGGGCAACTTTATTTACAATTTCATCTTCCATAGAAGCACGTTATCAATTGCTTGGTCTAATTAAAGTAGACCTAATTCTAATTTAGCCTCTTCGCTCATTAAATCTTGGGTCCAAGGTGGATCAAAAGTAATTTCAACCTCTGCATCTTTAATGGCATCCAAAGATTTTACTTTCTCTTCAACCTCTGCAGGCAAGCTTTCCGCTACAGGGCAGTTAGGAGAAGTTAGGGTCATTAAAATCTTTACTTCATTGTCCTCGTTCACCAATACATCATAAATTAAGCCTAATTCATAGATGTCCACAGGAATTTCCGGATCATAAATCGTTTTTAAAATACGAACAATTTTCTCCCCTAATTCTGCACTATCTTCTGCTATATTTTCGTCACTCATAATTTCTATTCTTCAATTTGTGTTTGATACGCCACTGCGTATAACTTCAGTTGTTTGATCATACTCACCAAACCATTTGCCCTTGTGGGCGATAAATGCTCTTTTAATCCAATTTCATCAATAAATTGGGTATCCGCATCTAAAATATCTTGTGGCTTTTGATTGCTGAACGCCCTAATTAAAATGGCAATAATACCTTTTGTAATAATGGCATCACTATCCGCGGTAAAAACCAACTTATTATCTTCAAGCTCCGCATGTACCCAAACCTTGCTTTGACAACCTTTTATAATATTATCATCGGTCTTGAATTCTTCTTTGATCAATGGCAAAGATTTGCCCAACTCGATCATGTATTCATACCGTTGCATCCAATCATCGAACATGGAAAATTCGTCTATTATCTCTTCTTGAATCTCTTTTATTTCCATTGCTTTATTTTATACAAAAATACGATAACAATTGATGCATTTCAAACCTTTACATTACCAATGAAACTTTGTGTTACAACAACATGCTTTTTGCTTTTAAAACACCGGCGATAAGCACATCTACTTCATCTCTGGTATTATAAAATGCAAAACTTGCACGCACGGTTCCCGGTATTTTAAAGAAGTCCATTATGGGTTGAGCACAATGATGACCTGTACGTACCGCAATACCCAATTTATCTAGAATGCTACCCATATCATAAGGGTGTATACCTTCTATATTGAATGAGATCACAGACGTTTTGTTCTTAGCTGTACCGTAAATTTTAAGTCCGTCTATCTTCAATAGTTCTTGCGTAGCGTACTCTAATAATGCTTGTTCATACTTGGCAATTTCCTCAAAACCTATGGCATTCATATAATCCAATGCCGCGCCAAAAGCAATACCACCACAAATATTAGGCGTACCCGCTTCAAATTTATGAGGCAAATCAGCATAGGTAGTTTTCTCAAAAGTAACCTCCGCGATCATTTCGCCACCACCTTGGTACGGTGGTAATTTACTTAGCCACTCTTCTTTACCGTATAGCATACCAACTCCCGTTGGTCCACATATTTTATGGGCGGAGCAGGTATAAAAGTCAACATCTAAAGCTTGTACATCTGCCACTAAATGCGGAGCTGCCTGTGCCCCATCAATTAATACGGCAGCGCCAACCTTATGTGCCTTTTCTATTATTTCTTCAATAGGATTAATGGTACCTAACGCATTTGAAATATGATTGCAGAATACCAATTTCGTTTTATTGGACAACAACTCTTCGTACGCATCCATCAGTAACTCCCCTTCTTTATTCATTGGAACTACCTTTAAAATTGCACCGGTACGCTCGCATAACATTTGCCAAGGCACAATATTGGAATGATGTTCCATGGCAGAAACAATTACCTCATCACCTTTCTTAATCAATGCAGAGAATCCGTTGGCAACAAGATTTATACTATGCGTTGTTCCGGACGTGAATATGATTTCATAAGATTTTGCAGCATTAAAATGCTTTTGAATCTTTAATCTAGCCTGCTCATATTTATCTGTGGCCTCTTGTGAAAGCGTATGCACCCCACGATGTATGTTGGCATTGTAGTTCTGATAATAATCTACAATAGCATCAATAACCTGTTGTGGCGTTTGCGATGTAGCGGCATTGTCCAAATAGACCAATGGCTTACCATTTACCTCACGCTTAAGAATTGGAAAATCTTCTCTTATCTTTTTAATATCTAACATAGTCAATCTTCTTATATACAAAGATACCCGATAATGAAAACATATCGGGTATGAAGGGTATTGTAATATGTAATTTTAGAATCTAAATCCTACTCCTATTTTTAGGCGATCTATATTTTCTCTAAAATCAATGTTTATTCTTTCATTATCAAATACAACCTCATCTTTAACTTGAAGTAAAATCATATCATACTTTAATTGCAAAAAGAATCTTGATGATATATCATAGGAGATTCCGATATCAAAATTGAATCCTCCATCAGCACCACTGCGATCTGAAAAATCTGTACCTGAAATTGATCCACTAAAATTATTACTCACAACAGAATAACCAACACCGACCATAGGATGCCATTTTGGTGCAAATGGCACACTAAACTCCGCAAACAACTTCGGTTGAAAAAGATATGTTTTAGACTTGAACGTATCTTCATTATTATTACCTGCTTTGTCATATACAAAACCACCATTAAGGTCTAAACCCAAACAAACTAAGTCTGTTCTAAAAAAGCGGTATTTTATACCTAAATCAATTGCTCCATCATTATTGGAAAATGTACCATCATCTAATGTGAATGGGTAATTAGCCTCAACACTCCATTTCTGATCTTGAGCATGTAAAACAATACAGGTAAAAGCTAAAAATGAGGTAAGTAAAAGTCGTTTCATAAAATTCCAGTTAAATATTTATAAGACGAAAATAGCTTAATAGTAGTGTAAGAAAATACAACGGCTCGTTAAGAATAACCTAACGAACCGTTAATTTTAAATAATCTTGAATTGAAAAAATATATTACAAATCAAACCCAAGGTTCACCCCTAGCTTCTTTGCTATCAATTTATTTATTCTAATCTTTAATTCCGGAATACGAACAGAAGACAATACGTTATTTGCAAAGGCATACATTAATAATGCTCTTGCTTCTTTCTGTGGAATACCTCTAGATTGCAGGTAGAACAATGCATCTTCATCTAACTGACCAATAGTACAACCGTGAGAACATTTTACATCATCGGCAAAAATCTCTAATTGCGGTTTTGTATTGATGCTGGCCTTGTCACTGATTAAAATATTATTGTTCTGCTGAAAAGCATTGGTCTTTTGAGCAATTTTATCAACGATAATTTTACCATTAAATACCCCAGTTGAACTATCACCATAAATACCTTTGTAATCTTGGTGACTTTCACAATTAGGTTCAATATGATGCACTAAGGTATGGTGATCTACATGTTGCTTTTCACCTAATATAGTAACACCTTTCATGGTAGAATCTATATACTCCCCATTCTGATAAAAATTAAGGTTGTTACGAGTTAATTTACCCCCAAAGGAGAAGGTATGAACCTTAACAACACTCTTGTCTTTTTGATCGATATAGGTATTGTCGATTAATGAAGCAGATTCAACATCGTTCTGAATCTTATAAAAATCTACGATAGCACTTTTAGCGGCAAAAATTTCCGTAACCGCATTGGTAAGTACCTCGTTTGAGGTTAAACTCTGGTGACGTTCAATTATTTGTACTTCGGCATTTTCTTCAACAACGATCAAATTACGTGGTTGCAACATTAGTGAAGCCTCATTACCTGTGGAGAAATGTAAAATTTCAATAGGTTTTTTAGGCATCTTGTTCTTAGGAATATAGATATACGCCCCTTCTCTACTAAATGCTGTATTCAAAGATGTCAATGACTCGTCTTTAGATGCAATTTTATTGAAATACACATCTATAACCGGTTTGTACATTGGCTTGGTAAGTGCAGCACTCATTAAGCAGATATCTACACCGTCATGCGTAGTCTCAGAAAGGTAAGAACTGTAAATACCATCTACGAAAACAATCTTATAAGAATCGATCTCGTGTAAAAAGTAACGCTTTACATCTTTATATTCCAACGCATTATCCTCCTTTGGAAAAATGCTAAAATCAATTTTCTGTAAGCTATTAAGCGAAGTATATTTCCATGCTTCCTCCTTTTTGGAAGGAAACCCTTTTTCCTCAAAGTTCTTTATAGCCGCCATACGAACATCGTGTACCGGATGCTCTACATCCACGTTGTTCTCAAACGCCATAAAAGAGGAAATCAATTTATCTTTTAAATCCATATATCTTTAGTATTAAGTCCTTAGTACAAAGTAATTAAGTACTCTATACTAAGTACTTTGTACTTAGTACTAATTTTTTAAACCGCTGTTTCTTGCTTTAACCAGTCGTATCCTTTTTCTTCTAGCTCTAAAGCAAGTTCTTTACCACCAGATTTTACGATTTTACCATTATGCAATACATGTACATAATCTGGCACTATATATTCCAACAAACGTTGGTAGTGTGTAATTAAGATAACTGCATTATCCTTGCTCTTTAATTTATTTACACCACTAGCGACAATTCTTAGGGCATCAATATCCAAACCAGAATCGGTTTCATCTAAGATAGCCACCTTTGGCTCTAACATTGCCATTTGAAAAATTTCGTTTCTCTTTTTCTCACCACCAGAGAATCCTTCGTTCAAAGATCTAGATAAGAATTTGCGGTCAATTTCCAATAATTCAGATTTCTCACGAATTAATTTCAACATATCCTTGGCAGGCATGTCCTCTAAACCTTTTGCCTTACGAGATTCGTTAATGGCAGTTTTCATAAAGTTGGTTACAGAAACGCCTGGAATTTCCACTGGATATTGAAAAGAAAGAAAAACACCTTTATGCGCTCTTTCTTCTGGTGATACATCCTCTAAATCTTCTCCGCTTAGTTCAATAGAACCTTGGGTAACTTCAAAGTTCTCATTACCTGCAATTACAGAAGCTAATGTACTCTTACCTGAACCATTTGGTCCCATGATAGCATGCACTTCACCTGCTTTAACTTCTAGATTAATTCCTTTTAATATTTCCTTATCCTCTACACTAGCATGTAGATCTTTAATTTTCAACATAATATGTTACTTTAAATATTCTGGTGCCTATGGCTTTTTTTTAATATTGACTTTTCTTATCCTACAGAACCTTCTAAACTAATTTCCAATAGTTTTTGGGCTTCTACAGCAAATTCCATAGGTAGTTTGTTTAATACTTCTTTGCTGAAACCGTTTACGATCAATGCAATTGCCTTTTCAGTATCTATACCTCTTTGGTTACAATAGAAAATTTGATCTTCACCAATTTTACTTGTTGTAGCCTCGTGCTCTATCATGGCGCTTTTGTTCTTTGCCTCAATGTACGGGAAGGTATGTGCACCACACTCGTTACCCATCAACAAAGAATCGCATTGAGAGAAATTACGTGCACCTTCTGCACGGCTGTTCACCTGTACCAGTCCTCGGTAACTATTTTGGGATTTACCTGCAGAAATACCTTTAGAAATAATAGTACTCTTGGTGTTCTTACCAATATGAACCATTTTAGTTCCCGTATCTGCTTGTTGGTAATTGTTTGTTACTGCAATAGAATAGAATTCCCCTATGGAGTTATCTCCTTTTAAGATACAAGAAGGGTATTTCCAGGTAACGGCAGATCCTGTCTCTACCTGAGTCCAAGAAACTTTGGCGTTCTTTTCCACCAATGCTCTTTTGGTAACAAAATTGAATACTCCGCCTTTACCATCTTTTCCTCCAGGGAACCAGTTTTGTACCGTTGAGTATTTAATTTCCGCACCATCTAAAGCAATAAGCTCTACAACGGCTGCATGTAATTGGTTTTCATCTCTAGAAGGTGCAGTACAACCTTCAAGGTAACTTACGTAACTATCTTCATCGGCAATAACTAAGGTACGCTCAAACTGACCTGTACCTGCTTGATTTATTCTAAAATAAGTAGAAAGCTCCATTGGGCAACGAACACCTTTTGGAATGTAACAGAAACTACCATCAGAGAAAACCGCAGAATTTAAGGCTGCGTAAAAATTATCTCTTTTTGGAACTACAGAACCAATATACTTTTTCACCAATTCTGGGTGATCTTTAATAGCTTCAGAAATGGAACAGAAAATAATACCTTTTTCCGCCAAAGTCTTCTTAAATGTAGTTGCTACGGATACAGAATCCATTACAATATCTACCGCAACGTTTTGAAGTTTCTTTTGCTCGTCCACAGATATTCCCAACTTTTTGTACATCTCCAATAACTCTGGATCAACATCATCTAAAGTTTTGTTCGGATCTGCTTTCTTTGGGGCAGAGTAGTAAGATATCGCTTGAAAATCTGGTTTTTGATAATGTACATTAGACCATTCTGGCTCTTCCATTTCTTTCCAGTACTTAAAAGCCTCTAATCTCCAAAGCGTCATCCATTCCGGCTCTCCTTTTTTCTTAGAAATAGCAATAACGATCTCTTCGTTTAAACCATTGGGAAACGTTTCGGATTCAATATCTGTATAGAAACCATACTCGTATTCTTTGGTTTCCAGTTCTTTCTTTAATTCTTCTTCTGTATATGCCATATATTTATAGTTAATAAGTTAAAAGTTAACGAGTTAAAACTAACTACATCTCTTCTTAACATATTTAATATAGTTTGCTAGCTGCTTTGAAATTACCACAATTTGCGCTCTATACTCTATTAATTCCCTTTTATCAAAATATCCTATTTCCTCCATTACATTGAAAAGATTTCTCACTTCTCCTGAAGATCCTTTCGCAAAATATAGGAACCTAATCAATTCCTTATCCGTTTCTCGCTCAAAACCTTCGGAAATATTATTTGAAATTGAAATTGTTGCTCTTCTTAATTGATCAACCATTGCAAAATCATTTTTCAGAGGCTGCCTTTCTAGCAATCTATAGATATTCCCTGTAAACGTTATCGGTAATTTGTATACTTCTAAATCTTCAAAAGAACTATACATAACCACCTTTACTTATTTCCTTTTTTCTCTTTTTACTTTATTTATAATGAAAAACTTTCGCCACAACCACAGGTTCTTTGTGCGTTAGGGTTGTTAAAAACAAATCCTTTTCCGTTTAGACCACCTGAGTATTCCAGCACAGTTCCTACTAAATATAAAAAGCTTTTTTTATCTACGATAATTCGTACATTATTGTCTTCGAACACTTTATCTGCTTCATCTTTCTTATTATCGAAGTTTAACTCGTAAGATAATCCACTACACCCGCCACTCTTAACACCAACACGCACAAAATCTTTAGAAGCATCAAAACCCTCTTCTGTCATGAGGCTGATGACTTTCTGTTTAGCCGTTTCTGATACTTGAATCATAATATCTCGATTTAATCTAAAAATAGTTTACAAATATACGTTATAAGTAGGTTTTTACCATAGAACCTTACATTATTATAACGTATAAGTCAATAGAGAAATCCTATGATCAACTGTTGAAGGTTATTTAATTTTTAGAAGTACAAGTTCTTTATTTCCTTTAGAGGTCAAGGTATTAAAATCAGTACTTGCCGTTTCTCCCACCACCATTACACTTCCGTCCTCATTTTCAATGAGATCATATGCAAAATCCAGTCCCGACCCACCATAGGATTTCTCCCAGACCAATTCTCCTACACTGTTGGTTTTCACCAGCCAAATATCATTCTCACCATAATTAAACGAACTGTCCTTATCATCACTTTTTGAATTACCGGTAATGTAGAAACCGCCATCTTTACTCTGCACAACAGCTTGTGCCAGATCAAACTCCGATCCGCCATAGGTCTGCTCCCATATAAGGTTACCTTCGGCATCAATTTTAATCATCCACACATCAGACCCTCCATGATTGACCAATACATCTCCATTGTTACTAAATGTATTTCCTACCACAACATAACCATCATCTAAGGTTTTTGCTATATCATATGCAACCTCAATACCATCGCCCCCAAATGAATGCTCCCAAAGCAGATTGCCAAATACATCTACTTTAACTACCCAGAACTCATAACTACCATTGGTGCTGCTAACATCGTAATCATCACTTTCAGTAAAACCGGCCATTACAAAACCGCCATCATTACTCTGAACCACGCTGTGAGCACGGTCATTGTTTGTTCCACCAAAATAACCTCGCCACTGAATACTTCCATTTTCATCTATTTTGGTTCCCCAAAATTCACCCACACCATGGCTGGTAAGACCGTTTCCTTTTTCAGTATTGCCGTCGGCCCTGGCCGAGGTAATATCTAAAAAACCCGTAAAAAAGTACCCACCTTGTGACGCCTCAAGAATATCGTATGAATGATCATGTCCAGAAAAGCCATAGCTGCTCTCCCATTCCAAAACACCTTGTGCATCTAATTTTAAAATCCAGTTGTCATGAAAACCTTGATTATTGGTAGCATCACCATCACTACTCATGGCATAACCCGTTAGCGCATAACCACCATCTGTAGTTTGAACCAAACTCTGACCGATATCGTCCATACTACCGCCATAAGTTTTGTTCCATTGTAAAACTCCGTTGGCATCAAATTTTAAAAACCAATAATCATTTTCTTCCTCAAACTTTGCAGCAATATCACCATCAATACTACCTGTATATCCTAAAACGGCAAAACCGCCATCGTTTGTTCCAATAATTGCCTGAGCACTTTCGTTTCCACTACCGCCAAAATTTTTGACCCAAACCAACTCCCCTACAAATTCAGATTCTAGCCCGTTAAAAGCAACTTCTGCATCTTCTTTTGCACAAGAAAAAACAACACACAGCACCAAGAACAAAAGAATCCGTCTTATCATCAGTTCGATTTTTTAATAATAAAGAAACCGCTATTGATATCACTTACAACAATATTGGCACTTTCAAAATAAGGATAAACACTCCAAACACCTGAAAACTGCGTATTATCATTTTCAGGGTAGGTATCAAAATACCCTGTTTCAACAACCACACTATTCTCAATTTCAGAAATATCCAAAATTCGCACACCGGCAGTATAATTGGCTAAGAAAAACTCATATTGCAATACATAACCATTATGATCTATGGCATTCGTAGGACCT
Organism: Maribacter sp. 1_2014MBL_MicDiv; assembly: GCF_001865655.1. NCBI lineage: Bacteria > Pseudomonadati > Bacteroidota > Flavobacteriia > Flavobacteriales > Flavobacteriaceae > Maribacter > Maribacter sp. 1_2014MBL_MicDiv. The sequence continues at coordinate 2,093,176 of NZ_CP011318.1, read as the reverse complement.
AAATACGTGTGATGCAACACGGGATTCTCTAAATCTGCCATATCAAAAATTAGCGTACGTGTTTTAAAACCTTGTCTCACCTCATCCAATTCATCACCTAGAATAAAAAAACGCTGATCTTCCGTAAACCAACCTTGGTGTGTATAGCCAATATTAGGATATGGCAATGTGGCCAAGGTTACCGGTGCACTCTTGTCCGATATATCCACAACTACCACTAAGTCTTCATTAGCGCCCACAAATATTTCCGCCCCTTGATAATCAGCATCAGGTCCATTATATGTAATCACCTGGGCATCATGCGTATATCCATTCAAACCCCAACCACCTGCAAGTACAGGAACAATAGGATTTTGTAGATCAAGAAAATGCACTCCGCCGTTAAACTCATCATCCCTATCAGTACCGACCGGATAGGCAAAACCAGAGGTTTCATTTATTACAATGTTATGTGCATTTCCAAGTCCGGTATAATGCCCGTCCGCCGTAAATTCTTGGGGAGGGCCAACAACATTTCGCAACCGCTTTAAATCAAACACCTGAACACCATGACCATTAGCCTCTGAGACCACATAAGCAAAATCTTCATACACTTTTACATCTCTCCAGGAACTGGCAGTTGTAGCTGTTGGTAGTTTTCCTAAGTACATGGGGTTTTCAGCATCGGAAATATCTATAAATACCGTACCATTATCCAAGCCCATTATGGCATACTCCTTACCTGTTTCGGCATCGGTCCACCCCCATATATCATTAGCCTCGCTAGCAGAAAAATCGTCCAAAGAAATATGCGCTACCAAATCATAGCCATTACAAGGGTAAATGCCTGCCATTCCATTATTGCATGGTACACTTCCTATTTCGTTAGGTATGTTGGAAGGCGTTTCATTTTCTACCTCATCGTCTAGCTCTAAATTGGCGCTATCATCTGAAGAACAGCTAAAAAGCAAAGAAAATGTTAAAAACCAAATCACCTTTTTCATGCAATCAATTTATAGTCAACACTTAAAGATACTAAATGCATTCATACAGAATGTATTAAATCCGTTAACCATTTAAATTTCAAAAGAAATCGATTATCTTCATTACCGAATCAAACAACAACAACTTATGTCAAACAACAAAATCAACGACAAAAAGAACACCCGCCGAAAATTTATGAAGAATACCGGTATGGCGGCAGCCGGTTTTATGATCGTACCAAGACATGTACTTGGAGGAACGGGCTTTATTGCTCCGAGCGACAAACTTAACATTGCAGGTATTGGCGCAGGAGGTAAAGGGCAAAGCGATATTGCATCGTTTGCCGAGAGCCCTAACGTTAACATTGTTTCGCTTTGTGATGTAGATGATAGACAAGCGGTTACTTCTAGAGAAAACTTCCCAAAAGCCAGTTATTACCATGATTTTAGGGAAATGCTAGATAAAGAAGGTAAAAACATTGATGCCGTTTCTGTTTCTACCCCCGATCACAACCACGCCGTTGCAGCTTACCAGGCAATGTCAATGGGCAAACACGTGTATGTACAAAAACCTTTGACCCATGATATTTGGGAAGCAAGAATGTTAACAGAGGCTGCCAAAAAATTCAAAGTTGTTACTCAAATGGGTAACCAAGGTGGTTCTGGCGACGGTGTACGTACCATGAAAGAAATTTATGATACCGGAATTATAGGTGAGGTACATACCGTAAAATGTTGGACCAACAGAGCAATTTGGCCACAGGCATTACAAACACCAACTAAAAAAGATCGTGTTCCTAAAGGTCTAAACTGGGATCTTTGGTTAGGCACCGCTCAAATGCGAGATTATAACAATGCCTACCTACCATTTGATTGGAGAGGTTGGTCAGATTTTGGAACAGGTGCACTAGGTGATATGGCCTGCCATATTATGGATCCGGTATATAGAATTCTTCCGATTTTATATCCAGATACCGTAGAGTGTAGTGTATCCGACTCCTTCAGTGGCAATTTCCAATATAAAGATTACCCTAAAAGTTTCCCGAATTCCAGTAAAATACATTTAAGCTACCCAAGAACGGATGGCAAAGGAAAAATAAAAGTAACTTGGATGGATGGCGGACTGCTACCTGAAAGACCAGAAGAATTAGGCGATGATGAAGCTTTAGGAAACTGGGATGGTGGTGTATTGTTCATAGGTACTAAAGGAAAGTTAATGGCAGATTGTTATGGTGCAAATCCGCGTTTACTTCCACTGAGCCTAAACGAACAGTTTGAAGTTGAACAAACCATTGCTCGTGTACCAGAAGGGCACTACTTACAATGGGTAAACGCTTGTATGGCCGGTTACGGTAATGCAGAGACCAGTTCATCCTTTGATTATGCCGGACCATTTACAGAAAGTATCCTAATTGGTAACTTGGCATTAAAATCTTATTTTGAAGTAGACCCTACGGTAGAGAACCAAAGCTTTTGGGGCGGTGGCAAACAATACCACGGTAGAAAACGCTTACAATGGGATGCCGCAAATATGAAAATCACTAATTTTGAACCCGCAAATAAATACGTAAAACGCACCTATAGAGATGGTTATTCTTTAGGATAAGCACTCAACAACTTTATAATTTCAGTACTAAGACCGATGCTTTTCAGCTTCGGTCTTTTTTATGCCATACATCTTATTTTACTTCTTATTTTTGCAACATGCTAGAAGATAAAGAACAAGAAAGAACATCGTTGGAGAAATTGGGCGAATTTGGGCTCATTGAACACCTTACCAAGGGTTTTGAAATAAAACAAGCATCTACACTCAAAGGAATTGGTGACGATGCCACAGTTTTAGATTTCAAGGATAAAAAGACTGTAATAAGTACCGATCTTTTAATTGAAGGCGTTCATTTTGATCTTGCCTATATGCCATTGAAGCATTTAGGGTATAAATCTATCATGGTAAACCTATCCGATATTTATGCCATGAACGCTACGGCTACACAAGTAACCATTTCTATTGCAGTCTCTAATAGATTTCCGCTAGAAGCTCTTGAAGAATTATATGCTGGCGTAGCTACGGCATGCAAAACATATAATGTTGATTTAGTGGGTGGTGACACTACCTCTTCCAAAACAGGTTTAATGATCAGTGTTACGGCCATAGGTATTGCCAATGAAGAAGATATTGCTTACCGATCCGGTGCACAACCAAACGATTTATTGGTTGTATCCGGTGATTTGGGTGCGGCATATATGGGCTTACAAGTTCTGGAAAGGGAAAAAGAGGTTTTTAAAGTAAACCCAAATAGTCAACCCGATTTAGAACCTTATTCTTATATCGTAGAGCGACAGTTGAAGCCTGAAGCAAGAAAGGACATACCTGAGTTATTAAAACAATTGGAAGTTCATCCTACATCAATGATAGATATTAGCGACGGTCTATCCTCAGAAATTCTTCATTTGAGTAAAAGTAGCGGATTGGGAATTGACTTGTACGAAGACAAAATTCCTTTAGACCCTACCGTAATATCTGCATGTGAAGAATTCAAGATAGACAGTACCCTTGTAGCGTTAAGCGGTGGCGAAGACTATGAGCTATTGTTCACTATTGACCAAAAAGAATTCCCAAAAATTAAAGGCAATCCTAACCTTACCGTCATAGGGCATACCACGGGAAAAGACGAAGGGGCTTACTTAATTTCTAGGAATAATACGAAGATTCCGTTAACCGCGCAGGGTTGGAATTCATTTGACTAATAAATACCTATTATGACTATGCTACCTGTTGTTGCGTAGCCGTATGTCTTCTTTGGTAAATATGTTCTAATGTTCTATTGATATCTTGTAATTCAGGTGTCAATATAGACAGGTTGCCACTTACGTCTGTGGTTACTTCTTTTTGACAATGAATACATTTGTACTCCTTAATGTGAGATGTCACTTTCTTAGAAATGGAATAGTGATGGCCAAAGATGCTGCAGAATATTTTTTTCATGCTGTAGGTTTTATTGCAAGAATTCCGATTTGGGTGATCGAGAAAATGCGGTTAATATATTAGGTTGAAACTCAAGGAAATTAGCATACGCTTATTTTCCTTTTGTTAAAGTACAGTATATTAAAGGACTGAACCACTAATTGTTGTGAGTTTCACCTATGCTGTTGTCAATGCTCTTTTTTTTGCGGTTTCAAAAAATGAAAAAGCTTGGCTTACCTGTTATTTAATAATCTTTCACTTAATTTGTACCTATGTTTAAAAAGAAGGAAACCCTTGTAACCGCCTTTGCTCTATTCTCTCTTTTTTTTGGAGCGGGCAACCTTATTTTACCTCCCCTATTAGGGTTTAATTCTGGAAATCAATGGCTGGTAGTTACTATCGGTTTTGGACTCTCTGCCGTGGCCATTCCCGTTCTCGGAATTTTGGCTCATGCAAAATTACAAGGTTCCCTTATAGACTTTGGCAATAAAGTCTCACCTATTTTCAGCTTAGTATATGCATTTTTCATATACACTATTGCCATAGCACTCCCAAGCCCTAGAACAGCATCTGTAACGCATGAAATGGCCATTCAGCCATTTTGGGATATATCTTCTTGGTATACCAGCAGCATCTATTTTGCTTTGGTGTTATTGTTTGCGCTTAACCGTTCTAAAATATTGAATATACTGGGCAAGATATTGACGCCGGCTATCATTTTAATTCTTCTTTTGGTAATAGGAATAACGATTTTCTCTTTCCCCTTTGATTTTGGAAGCACTATGATTGCCAGTCCGTTTGCCAACGGAATACTGGAAGGCTACCAAACATTCGATGCTATTGGCGCTGTAGTTGTTGGTGGGGTAATCATCATATCCATTAACCTAAAGTATGTTGATGCAACCTATGACGAAAAAAAAACATTAATTAGAAATGCTGCCTGGTTTGCCGGTTTGGCCTTGTTTTTAATTTATATGGGTCTTATTCTTTCTGGAGCCTTGTCTCATGCTGTTTTTAATGCAGAAACGACCAGAACCGAAATATTATCCGGTTTAGCAAAACAGAGTTTAGGTAACATTGGTAATTTGTTCTTAAGTATACTGGTAGGTTTAGCATGTTTTACCACCGCAGTAGGTATCGTAACCGGTACGGCAGATTTTGTAGCATCAAGATTTAATGAGTCAAAATCGGCATATACCATTATGGCTATTATTGGTAGTGTATTAGGTGTTCTTGTTGGCCAGTTCAATGTAGCTTATATTATTGCCGTAGCCATACCCTCTTTAATGTTCATTTATCCCATTACCATTATACTCATTGTTTTGAATGTAGTGCCAGATAAATATGCATCGTCTTTGGTATTTAGAGCGGTAACCATAGCCACCATACTATTTAGTATTCCTGATTTCTTGGGAAGTATTGGAGCATTAACACCTGAAGCAAATACGTTTTCGTGGATTCCGCTTCAGCAGTATAGTTTAGGCTGGGTCTTGCCAGCTTTGATTGTGTTCGTAATTTTCAATATTTATATAAACGCCAACAAAAAATAAATTACTGAAAACTTATTACATCTAATTCATACCCAAAAACCAAACCTTCGCCATTTGTTTTCCGTAAGTGAGGTATACTAAAAAATTAGATTATGAAAATTTCAAATACGATTAAACTTGCCACTCTTGCCTTAACTTTAGGACTTACTACTTCATCCTTCGCTCAAGATGGTGCTATGGAAATGAAGAAGGACAAGAAAATGATGAAAAAGGAAAAAATGATGATGGAGACCAAAATGGTCGGTGGCGCTGAAATGTACCCTAATAAAAACATCATTGAAAATGCAGTGAACTCAAAAGACCACACAACTCTAGTTGCAGCAGTAAAAGCAGCAGAATTAGTAGAAACTTTAAAAGGTGAAGGTCCATTTACAGTTTTTGCTCCTACAAATGAAGCATTTGAGAAATTACCAAAAGGGACTGTTGAGACCTTGTTAATGACTGAAAACAAAGCGAAATTACAATCGATTTTAACATACCATGTAGTTGCTGGAAAAGTCAGCGCTATGGATTTAATGAAGATGATTAAAGATGGTAACGGAAAAGCTGAATTAACTACAGTAAACGGTGGCACTTTAACCGCAATGCTAAAAGGAAAGAAGGTTCAATTAAAAGATGCCGCGGGTAATATATCTACTGTGACAATTGCAGATGTAAACCAATCAAATGGAATAATTCATGTTATTGATGCCGTGGTTTTACCAGGTATGTAAGAATTAATATTCGCCCAATTTATAGGAACGGCCCATTTTTAATGGGCCGTTCCTTTTTTTAAAAATCTATTTCTAAACTAATAGGGCAATGATCACTGCCCATAATCTGATCATGAATTTCGGCGGACTTTACTTTGTCCCAAATAGATTCACTTACCAAAAAGTAGTCTAAACGCCAGCCCACGTTTCTACCCCTTGCACCACCACGTGCACTCCAAAAAGTATATTTATTGAACGTAGTAGGGTGTAGTTTTCTAAAACTATCAACTAAATTGACCTCTTTCAACATATGGTCAAACCCATCTATCTCCACTTGGGTAAATCCAGAAGTTTTGTTGTAATTACTTTTAGGGTTCGCTAAATCGTTCTCAGTATGTGCCACGTTAAAATCACCTGTAATGATCAACGGCTTTGATTTTGAAAGCTCTTTTAAGTAATTGGTAAAATCTTTATCCCATCCGGCACGGTAATCCAATCTTTTTAGTCCACTACCGCTATTTGGAATATAGACGTTCACCAAATGAAAGTGTTCAAATTCAGAATGGGTAATCCTTCCTTCTAAATCATGAATTTCTACCCCCATATTCTTGTTGAACGCCACGGGTTTCTGTTTAGAAAGAATTCCGGTACCAGAATATCCTTTTCTTTCGGCACTATTACTAAACAGTTCATAATCTGTAATTTCTTTCAATGCTTCGGCAACCTGATCATCTTGCGCTTTGGTTTCTTGAACGCAAAACACATCAGCATCAAATTCCTTTACAATATCCTCAAATCCCTTTTTAACCGAAGCCCTAATTCCATTAACGTTCCACGATACTAATTTCATGCTTGCTATTTAGTTGTTCATTAATTCCTCTATCTCATCTGCCTTAATCGGAATATTCGCCATTAAGTTAAAAGGTTCTCCTTTTTCTTGAATAACCACATCATCTTCTAAACGAATACCCATATTTTCCGCAGGTATATAAATACCCGGCTCTACTGTAAATACCATATTGGCTTTCATTGGTGTTTTCAAAGCCCCATAATCATGCGTATTCAAACCAATATGGTGACTTGTACCGTGCATGAAGTATTTCTTGTATGCAGGCCATTCGGGATTTTCATTTTGTACATCGGCTTTATCCAACAAACCAAGACCTAAAAGTTCTGAGGTCATTATTTTACCACATTCCTTGTGATATTCTGCCCAAAGCGTACCCGGTACCAACATTTTGGTAGCATCGTCTTTTACACGTAAAACAGCATTGTACACCTCTTTTTGGCGTTTGGTAAATTTTCCGCTTACAGGTATAGTTCTAGTAAGATCACTAGAATAATTGGCATATTCCGCAGCAGTATCCATCAAAATTAAGTCACCTGCATTACATGGCTTATTATTCTCCAGGTAATGTAAAACATTAGCATTATTACCAGATGCAATAATTGGCGGATAAGCAAAACCTTTAGATTTGTTTCTTATGAACTCATGCAGCAACTCAGCCTCAATTTCATACTCCATTACCCCTGGTTTCACAAAACTTAGTAGTCTTCGAAATCCCTTTTCAGTGATATTACATGCCGTTTGCATAATATCAATTTCCTCAGGTTCTTTTACTCCTCTAATTTCCTGCAAAATAGGATTACTCTTTGCTACGCGATGAGCAGGGTATTCACGCTTACATTTTTCAATAAACCGATCTTCTCTGGTCTGCGTTTCTACCGCCTGCCTGTAATGCTCGTTTGTATTAAAATAAATAGTCTCGGCTTCGGTCATTAGATCGAAGAAGATTTTATCAAAATCTTGCAACCAACAAATGGTTTCTATACCAGACACTTCCGTAGCCTTTTCTTTTGTCAATTTTTCACCTTCCCAAATGGCAATATGCTCATTGGTTTCACGAACAAACAAAACTTCGCGATGTTTTTTATTTACAGCATCGGGAAACAACACCAGTATCGTTTCTTCTTGATTAGCACCAGATAGGTAAAATATATCTCTATGTTGCTCAAAAGGCAAAACACTATCGGCTCCTATCGGGTAAATATCGTTAGAGTTAAAAACTGCAATACTTTTAGGTTGCATGCGGTCCATAAACTTCTTACGGTTCTTTATAAATAGGGAGTTAGGTATTTGATCGTATTTCATGAATTTATATTTTGATATAAAATTACGCATTATGTGTTGTTTCCTTAAAAAATAGGGCATGGAATTATAAAATTTACAAGAATGTTAGCACAACTTCTTAGCTACAAAATGGCTAACTTGTATACCTAAACCAAACAAAGACAACTCATGAGAAAAATTGCTTACCTCATCTTAGGTGCACTATGCCTACAGGCATGTTCAGAAACGCCGAAAGAAGAAACACAATCTGACCTTTTTGCCCGTATTGATACCGAAATAAAACAAAATTCCAAAGGCTATAGCACGTTAAAGGAAGCTACCGAAACTATAGGTCATAGGTTAACAGGATCAACCAACGGTGCACAGGCAGAAGAATACACCTACAACAAATTCAAGGAATATGGTTTTGAAGATGTTGTTTACCAAACTTTTGAAGTTGAGGCATGGGCAAGAGGCGAAGTTTCTTTAACCATCAACGAGGATGATGTTAAGGTAGTGACCTTAGGTCATGCACCTGTAGAGGCACACGTTACCGGTGAAATTGTAGACATGGGCAATGGACTAGATACAGACTACGCTGCCAAGCCAGATGCCGTAAAAGGAAAAATAGCTTTGGTATATATTAATATTCTACCAGGTAGCGAAGAAGGGTTAAGCAATTTACACCGTAGCGAGAAAACGGCTTTAGCCATAAAATATGGTGCTATTGGCATTATAATCATTAACCAAGTGGATAATGGCGCTTTACTTACAGGTACCGCTTCGGTCACCGGAGAGTTGATTCCAATACCTGCGGTATGTATTGGCAAGGAAGATGGCATGGCATTAAAAGAAACGTTGAAGACCAAAAAAGCTACCGCCAAAATTGACATGACCAATACAAGCGATATGATTAAGGCAAGAAACGTAGTTGCAACATTACCAGGTACAGAAATACCTCAAGAAGAAATTGTCATTGGTGGTCATTTAGATTCTTGGGATCTGGCTACCGGTGCCATAGATAACGGTATTGGTTCATTTGCGGTGCTTGACATTGCAAGGGCATTCAAGGCTAATAATCTACAACCAAAAAGAACCGTGAAGTTTGTAATGTTCATGGGAGAGGAACAAGGTTTACTAGGTTCTAAATATTTGGTAGAACAAGCTGTTGAGAACAATACCATTGAAAACATTAAATATATGATGAACCTAGATATGTCTGGTAACCCAATAGGTATGAATGCTGGCGGTAAATTAGATAATGAACAGTTTTTTAAAGATTTAGGTGCTGCCATTCAAAAACAGGACACTATTTATCAAAACAAGTTCTCCAACAGATCTGGGCTACATAGCGATCACCAACCATTTATGCTTGAAGGTGTGCCCATTTTATCGGTTCATAGTAATTTAGACCGTTCTATCTATGGCTGTTACCATTCTGATTGTGACGATTTTCATTTGGTGAATGAAGACCATATGAAAAATACGGCACGTTTTGGCACAATGATGTTATATGCTCTGGCAAATGCCGATACTTTACCAGCAACAAAAATGGATAGTGAAACCACTAAAGAATTCATGATCAAGAATGATTTAAAAGAGAAATTGATCATTGGCAACGAATGGAAATGGGAAGAGTAATCTCCATCAAAAGAATATTATTAAGGCAGGGCATTGTACCCGCATTACTCTGCCTTTCTTTTTTAGCAGGATGCTCTCAGCAGCCTGAAGAAAAACCAGTAGATTATTTTGAGCTTGTTCGACCAGAATTCACGGGTCAGCTTGCGTATGAAACTACAGATTTTGTAGAAGATTATTGGCGTGTTGTGGGCAACACCGGTTTTAATAAAACAATTCACCTTATTGCAGATAGTCTAAAAGCAGCAGGTTATGTATTAGAAGAGGAAGCAAAAACTGGTGACCGTTTTACCTACCGTATTGAAAAGCGAGCAATGAGCCGCCAAACTTGGGAACCTGTTTCAGCATCACTGCAAATTGTAGGTCAAGAAATGCCCTTGCTACTTTCACAAACCAATAGAAACATGACTTATTTAAATTCGGCTTCTACCTCAAAAGAAGGTATTAAGGCAGAAGTTGTATGGGTAACATCTGTTGAAGAATTGGAGTCCGTCTCCATGAAAGGCAAAGTAGTTTTTGCAGAAATGAGTGCTCGAAAGTTGTACAAAACCGCAGTGAAAAACGGGGCAATAGGAATTCTCACCTATGACAACCCAGGGTATTTACAACCAGAGAAAAATACCACTTCAATTCAATTTAGAAGTCTTCCTTCACCATCTGATAGTGATTTTTGGGGCATTGCCCTGTCATATGAGGCAAAAGAAAAATTAATAGCGCAACTTAAAACAGGTGCTACTGAAGTTCTAGCAAAGATAGAAACCAAAAGATATCCATCCGAAGAACTAACCATTGTTGCAGATATTAAAGGAAATGAATTGCCAAACCAACGATTAGTGTACAGCGCGCATGTTCAAGAACCCGGCGCAAATGACAACGCAACGGGTGTTGGCACGCAATTAGAAATGGCTAAAACCGCAGCCAAATTATTCGGCGAAAATAAAATAGCATTTAAAAGAACCATGACTTTTTTATGGGGCGACGAAATTGTTTCTACCAACCGGTATATTCAAGAAAATCCAGAGCGTGCAAAAGGAATTAAATGGGGAATTAGTCTTGATATGGTAGGCGAAAATACTGCAATAACAGGCGGCACTTTCTTGATTGAAAAAATGCCAGACCCCAGTGCTATTTGGACTCGTGGTAATGATAAACATAGTGAATGGGGCGGTGATGTTTTAAATTTAGAAGACATGAAACCACACTATTTAAATGATTTTATAACATCGACCTTTAAAAAACAGGGCGAATTTGCGAATTGGGTGGTAGAAACCAACCCGTTTGAAGGTGGCAGTGATCACACTCCGTTTTTACAAGCTGATATTCCCGGACTTTTACTTTGGCATTTTACAGACCAATTTTACCATACCGATAACGACCGTATAGACAAGGTTTCACAAGAAACCATGAAAAATGTGGGTACTGCGGCACTAGTGAGCGGACTCACCCTAGTAAATTCATCTACGGCATTTGCCTTAGAACAAATATCCTTATTGGAACAAAAAGCCATAGATCGTTTACAGACCGAATTTCAATTAAGTGTAAACGCTATTAAAAATGGCAACGCCATTGAGAATGAAAAGGCTATTCTAGAGGCTTGGGAAGATTGGTACGTTAAAGCCATCTCAACCACTAGCGATGTTGTTTCAAAATCAAATGGCGATATTAAAGATGCCATTAAAGAATCACAATCAAGGGTATCGTTAAAATCACAAGAATTGATCAAGAAATTGAAAACCAGCTCTAAAAACTAATCAGTAACTTACCATTTGCAGTATCAAAAACATTATAATGAAACAGTTTTATTTCCTATTACTAATCGGTATTTCTATAGTATCGGCACAGGTTCAACCAACTACATCTGAAAAAATAGATGAATCATTGATTGCCAAACAGGCTATGGATACCAATTCACTGGTCAAAAATATTCCATTAAAAAATATAGGTCCTTCTGTAATGAGTGGTCGTGTAGTAGATTTAGCGGTCAACGACAACAACCCAACAGAATATTACGTAGCATACGCTTCTGGTGGATTGTGGTACACCAACAATAACGGCAACACCTTTACTCCGGTAATGGATGAAACCCAAACCCAGAATCTTGGTGACATTGCGGTTCATTGGCAAAGCGGAACCATTTGGGCAGGCACGGGAGAAAATAACTCATCGCGTTCATCATACGCCGGTATCGGAATTTTAAAGTCTACCGATAAGGGTAAAACCTGGCAACATATGGGCTTATCAGATTCGCACCATATTGGGCGCATTATAGTAAATCCTGATAATGCAAATGAAGTAACCGTAGGCGTTACCGGTCATTTATATTCTCCTAACGAAGAACGCGGCATTTACAAAACCTCAGATGGCGGTAAAACTTGGAAAAAAACTTTGTTCATTGATAACAATACAGGCATCATCGATGTTGCGGTTTCCCCTAATAATTATCAGATACAATACGCAGCAGCTTGGCAAAAAGATAGAAAAGCATGGAATTTTAGCGGTAGCGGAGAAGGTTCTGGCATTTACAAAAGTACAGATGCCGGCACCACTTGGACAAAAATTTCAACACCCTCAAGTGGCTTTCCTACGGGAGAAGGAGTTGGTAGAATTGGCTTGGCCGTTTTTGATGACAACATTCTTTATGCCGTTCATGACAATCAATTTAGAAGAGAAAAATCCAAAGAAAAAAAGGAGAAACAGTCGGGCTTAACAAAAGATGATTTTAAATCGCTCTCCAAAGAACAGTTCTTGGCCCTGAACGACAAAGAGCTGAACGAATTTCTGAAAACCAATAATTTTCACGAAAAATATAGAGCTGCCAATGTCAAGCAAATGGTACGTAGTAATGCCGTACAACCGGCAGACTTGGCGTTATATTTAGAAGATGCCAACAGTATGTTGTTCGATACGCCGGTTATTGGTGCAGAAGTCTACCGAAGTAATGATGGCGGTAAAACTTGGTCAAAACAAAACGAAGACTATATAGACGACCTTTTTTATAGCTACGGGTATTATTTTGCCCAAGTTACTGTTGATCCTAATAATGTTGATGCCATTTACTTAGCCGGTGTACCCATTATAGCTTCTAAAGATGGCGGCAAAACATATACGTCAATAAATGGTGACAACGTTCATGCAGATCACCATGCATTATGGATCAATCCAAAATTACCCGGTCATCTCATTAACGGGAATGATGGCGGAGTTAACACGAGCTACGATGACGGTAAAAATTGGTTTAAGAACAACTCTCCCACAGTTGGTCAATTTTATGCCATTGCCGTAGATAATGAAAAACCATATAACATATATGGCGGATTACAAGATAACGGAGTTTGGATGGGACCACACAATGCAGAGGAAAACAGCGAATGGCAGCAAACAGGGCAATACCCTTGGAAATCCATTTTAGGCGGAGACGGTATGCAAGTAGAGATTGACGATCGCAACGCTAATATCGTTTACACGGGATATCAATTCGGAAATTATTTTAGAATCGATTTAGAAAAAGACCAAAGAAATTATATTCAACCAAAACATGAGCTAGGCGAGGCTCCTTACCGTTTCAACTGGCAAACTCCTATTTTACTTTCTCCCCATAACCAAGATATTTTATATATGGGCAGTAATAAAATGCATCGTTCCTTAAATAAAGGAGACACATGGGAAACTATCTCAGTTGACCTGACCCAAGGAGGAAAACAAGGTAATGTAGCCTATGGTACCTTGACCACAATTTCTGAATCTACCTATAAATTCGGATTGTTATATACCGGTAGTGATGATGGTTTAATTCAACGAACTGATAACGGTGGTGGTAGTTGGATAACCGTATCTAATAACCTACCTCAAAATTTATGGGTAAGCAGGGTCATTGCTTCAAAACATAACGAAAATAGAGTATATGCTACATTAAACGGATACCGTTCAGACGACTTTACTCCCTATGTTTTTGTAAGTGATGACAAAGGGTCTACTTGGAAAAACATTTCTAATAACATACCTACATCTGCCGTGAATGTTATAGTAGAAGACCCTGAAAATGAAAACCTTTTATTTGTTGGTACGAATAATGGCTTATACGTTTCATTGGATAGGGGAACAACATGGCAGTCTTTCCAAAATGGAATGCCCTATGTTGCCATTCATGATTTAGTCATACAACAAGATGCTAAACATTTAGTGGTGGGTACACATGGTAGAAGTATTTATACCGCAAATATCGCTGCGATTCAAAATTTGACTTCAGAAGTTCAGAACAAAGCACTGCACGTATATGCGCTAGAAAATATTAAACATTCTTCACGTTGGGGTAATTCTTGGAGCTCATGGTCAAAACCTAGAACACCAGGATTAGACATCACCTTCTACTCTGATAGTTATGATGTGTATGAAGCCAAAATAATATCTTCAGATGATATCGTAGTGAGTGAAACTGAAATTATTGCAGACAAAGGTTTAAATGTTTTATCCTATGATGTTGCTTTCTCTAAAATTGGCAAGATGAATTACCTTAAAAAACACAAAACCGTTTTAAAACAAGCTGATAATGGGAGCACCTATCTACCAAAAGGAACCTATACCATAGAAATCAAAGGAAACGGAACTGTTGAAAAAACAACTTTTGATATAGAATAGTACAATGAAAATAGTAGATTGGAACGAGCTACCGGAACTAGGTGTTAGCCATGACCCAAGTATTAAGAAAAAGACATTGATAAATCGTGGTGAAATACCACAATTAATGATGTACGGTACCGCTGTTTTCAAGCCTGGTCAAAAAGTTGAACTTCATAAACATGATACTATGTTTGAAGTTTTTCATATACAGACCGGTAAAGCCGTATTTACTATTTCAGGAAAGGATTATGAGGTTGGCCCTGGAAAATGCATTACCATAACCCCTGGTGAAATACATGGCCAACACAACCCATTTGACCAAAATGTAACTTGGACTTATTTTGGAATAGCTACGGATTAAGAATTATTATTTATGGAACTCACTTTAGGCATACCGGCACTACTTTTCCCTGCCATTTCATTGACAATGTTGGCATACAATGCAAGATACTTGGCTATTGCCGCATTAATACGCCAATTACATCAAAAATATCAAGAAACTGCATCGCAATCCGTTGGCCTACAAGTTCAAAAATTACGTAAACGACTCACCATTATAAAAAACATGCAAGCCACTGCGATCTTCAGCTTTTTATTGGCGGTAATAACAATGACCCTTATTTATGTAGAACTTACATTTTGGGCAAATTTGATATTTAGCATTAGTTTATTTGCGCTAATGGTGTCTTTGGTCTTATCCTTGATCGAGGTGCAGCTATCGACAAAAGCACTAGAAATACAGCTAAAGGATATGGAGAACTAATGGAGTTACTTGTTTAAAGAACCCCAAACCAATTACCTTACCGTTCATCGATGTTTTTATAAGCTATTTAACTAATATCCAGTATATTTGCCGTCCGATAATTAATTGGCATGAAAAAAGTTCGAGATCTCGAATTAATTAATCAAATACGGGAAATAAGGGAGTTTGAATTTGGTGTATTCTATTTCTTTAAAGGCGGTATTGTAATATCTGAAATGCACGAAGGTGTTCTCTTCAGATGGGATAATGCAAAAAAAGCCGTTTATGCCGCCCAAGAAATTTACGACGATCATATTCCATTCATTTATATTGCCAATAGAATCAATAGATATCATGTAGCTCCGTTTGACTGGTTCAAGTTCTACAAAAATAGGTTTGATATGCAACATATTGCTGCGGTAGGTCCTTTAAAAGGTCATGCGTTAAGCATGTTCTTAAAAAAATTAATCTTCCCAAAAAGGATAAAAAGGTTCGTAGATTTAGACAAAGCTGTGGCTTGGGCAACTGAAATTTCCGAAAAATTTACGGAATCAGTAAATTAACATTATAATTTTGTTGAAAGATTAATTATTTGAAAGCCTTATTTACAAAAAAATCTTAAACATCTTCAAAATAGATTTTATAATCAGTCTAAATAGACATACTAAATCCTGTTAATTCTTGTTAATAACTAGCTTGTGATGTAAATTCGCATATAAAATTATCAACTAATGAGCGGATTTTTTAAATCTTCGATTGGTAGAAAGTACGCAATGGCACTTTCTGCTTTCTTTTTAATGTTTTTTCTACTTCAGCATTTTGCAATTAACATTTTATCGGTTTTCAGTCCTAATGCCTTCAATGAAGCTTCGCACTTTATGGGTACATTTTGGGCCGTACAATATGTTCTGCAGCCTGTTTTAATTTTCGGTGTAATCTATCATTTTGTGATGGGTTTCATCTTAGAAGCCAAAAACAGAAGTGCTAGGGTAAAAAAATACGCAAAAAACAATGGTGCTGCCAATTCATCATGGATGAGCCGTAATATGATTTACAGCGGTTTGTGCATTTTGGCATTTTTGGTACTTCACTTTATTGATTTCTGGATCCCAGAAATCAATACAAAATATATTCAAGGCGATATGTCCGGTTTATTGGGTAACGGTGAAGGCTTTCGTTATTATGAGGAACTTGCCCATAAGTTTGAAAGCCCATTACGTGTTGGCGCTTATGTAATCGCCTTCGTATTCTTATCGTTACACCTAATGCATGGCTTTAGTTCTGCATTTCAGTCTGCCGGTGCAACGAGCATGAGAAAAGAAAAATTACAATTGTTTGGTAAAGCGTATTCGATTTTAATTCCGTTAGGATTTATTTTCATTGCACTTTTTCATCATTTTAATCATCATTAATACCTATTACTTATGTCTGTATTAGACTCAAAAGTACCTAAAGGTCCGTTGAAAACGAAGTGGACCGATTATAAGAACCATATAGATTTGGTAAACCCTGCCAACAAACGTAATATAGATGTTATTGTAGTTGGAACAGGATTGGCGGGTGGTTCTGCTGCTGCAACTTTAGCAGAATTAGGCTATAATGTAAAAACATTTTGCTATCAAGATTCTCCAAGAAGGGCACACTCTATTGCTGCACAAGGTGGTATTAACGCAGCAAAAAATTACCAAGGTGATGGTGATTCTACATACCGTTTATTTTACGATACCGTAAAAGGTGGTGATTACCGTTCAAGAGAAGCAAATGTATATAGATTAGCAGAAGTTTCTGCAAATATTATTGACCAGTGTGTGGCACAAGGGGTTCCTTTTGCACGTGATTATGGCGGACTATTAGACAACCGTTCATTTGGTGGTGTATTGGTTTCAAGAACTTTTTACGCCAAAGGTCAAACCGGACAACAATTATTATTAGGTGCTTATTCTGCAATGAACAGACAAATTGCCCGTGGTAAAATTACCCCGTTCAATCGTCATGAAATGTTAGATGTAGTAAAAGTTGATGGTAAGGCTCGTGGTATTATTGCCCGTAACTTGGTTACCGGTGAAATTGAGCGCCACTCTGCACATGCAGTGGTTATTGCCTCTGGTGGATATGGTAATGTATATTTCCTGTCGACCAACGCAATGGGATCTAACGCAACGGCTGCTTGGAAAATCCATAAAAAAGGAGCGTTCTTTGCCAACCCTTGCTATACTCAAATTCACCCAACCTGTATTCCACGTTCAGGTGACTATCAGTCTAAACTGACTTTGATGTCAGAATCTTTACGTAACGATGGTCGTATTTGGGTTCCTAAAAGCCTAGAAGATGTTAAAGCAATTCGCGAGGGCAAAAAGAAACCTACAGATTTATCTGAAGACGAAAGAGATTATTACTTAGAAAGAAGATATCCTGCATTTGGTAACCTAGTACCACGTGATGTTGCATCAAGAGCAGCAAAAGAACGTTGTGATGCCGGTTTTGGTGTAAATGCTACCGGTGAAGCTGTTTATTTGGATTTTGCCTCTGCTATTGAAAGATATGGTAAAGAGCAAGCTAAAATTCATAACATCAACAATGCTTCTGCTGACAAAATATATGAACTAGGTGCGGCTATAGTAAAAGCGAAATACGGTAACCTTTTTCAGATGTACGAAAAAATCGTAGATCAAGATCCGTACAAAACACCAATGATGATTTACCCTGCAGTACACTATACCATGGGTGGTGTTTGGGTTGATTATAATTTAATGACTACTGTTGATGGTCTTTACTGTATTGGTGAAGCTAACTTCTCTGATCACGGTGCCAACAGGTTAGGTGCCTCTGCGTTAATGCAAGGTCTTGCAGACGGTTATTTTGTATTACCATATACCATTGGCGATTACTTATCCAATGAAATTAGAACTGGTAAAATTGCTACTGATTCCCCTGAATTTGATGAAGCAGAAAAATCTGTAAAAGATAGAATTGATTTCTTCATCAATAATAAGGGACAACATTCTGTTGATTATTACCACAAAAGACTAGGTAAGATTATGTGGGATAAATGTGGTATGTCCCGTAATGCGGAAGGTTTAAAAGAAGCTGCAAAAGAAATTAAGGAACTAAGAGAAAGTTTCTGGAAAGAAGTTAATGTTCCAGGTGCTGCCAACGAAATGAACCCTGAATTGGAAAAAGCGGGTCGTGTAGCAGATTTCTTGGAGTTGGGTGAATTGTTCGCAAAAGATGCCTTGGTAAGAGAAGAATCTTGTGGAGGACACTTTAGAGAAGAATCCGTTGAAATTGGCGGGGAACAAGCAGGCGAGGCAAAACGTAACGATGCTGAATTTGCCTTTGTTTCGGCTTGGGAATATAAAGGAGAACCTGGTGATGCTGTTTTACATAAAGAGCAATTAGAGTTCAACGAAATAGAATTAAAACAAAGAAGTTATAAGTAGTTGATGGTTGCTAGTTGCTGGTTTTAATGAACCAACAACGAACAACGAACAACCAAAAACGAAATAATTATGAATCTGACATTAAAAATCTGGAGACAAAAGGGACCAAAAGATAAAGGTTCTATGGTCGATTATAAGGTAACGGATATATCTGAACATATGTCTTTCTTAGAAATGATGGATGTTCTTAACGAGCAATTGATCAACCAAGGAGAAGAACCAGTAGCTTTTGACCATGATTGTCGTGAAGGTATTTGTGGTATGTGTTCAATGTATATTAATGGTGAGGCCCACGGTCCTGACAGAGGTGTTACAACCTGTCAATTACACATGCGTATGTTCAAAGATGGCGACACGATCACTATTGAGCCATTTAGAGCAAAGGCATTTCCTGTAATTAAAGATTTAGTGGTAGACAGAAGTTCTTTTGATCGTATTCAGCACGCTGGTGGATATATTTCTGTAAACACTTCTGGTAATACCCAAGATGCAAATGCCATTCCTATTTCAAAGCAAGCAGCTGATGAAGCTATGGATGCCGCTACCTGTATTGGTTGTGGAGCTTGTGTAGCAAGTTGTAAAAATGCCTCTGCAATGTTATTTGTTGGTGCAAAAGTATCACAATATGCATTATTACCTCAAGGTCAAGTAGAAGCCGTAGATCGTGTGAAGAACATGGTAGCACAAATGGATTTGGAAGGTTTTGGTAACTGTACCAATACCGGTGCTTGTGAGATTGAATGTCCTAAAGGAATTTCTTTAGAGAATATTGCAAGAATGAACCGCGAATATTTAAGTGCTAACGTTAAAAGTTAGACTTAAAAATCATAAAATTTTAAAAATCCCGACCATTAAGGTTCGGGATTTTTTATTTTTAAGATATGTCAAAAGACTATAAACAAGAGCGAATTAAAGTACCACGATTCAATGAGGAATCTGGTTTTTACACTACTCCACAACGTTCTAAGATAATGAGCAAAATACGGGGTAAGAACACCAAACCCGAACTTGCCTTTAGAAAAGCCCTTTATGCCGCTGGATATAGATATCGCATTGATTATAAAAAGCTAATAGGCAAACCAGATATAGCACTGCCTAAGTACAAAACAGTAATATTCATTGATGGTGAATATTGGCATGGCAAAAATTGGGAAGAGCGTAAACCAAAAATTAAGACCAATCGTGATTTTTGGATTGCAAAAATTGAACGTAATATACAACGCGATCAAGAAGTCAACCAAGAACTAAAAAGATTAGGATACACTGTTTTTAGGTTCTGGGAAACCCAAGTGAAAAAGGATCTTGAAAATTGCTTACAAATAACTATAAGCCATCTAAATTCTTTTGAAAAGAGCACAAAATAATATGTTTAAAGTTCTTTTAGCAAATGTTTAACCCTTGAAACCTCTTTATTAATAAGGCTTTAACGGACATTACTCCCTTTGGTGTGTAACTTAGTATCCAAGAAATTATTAATCGTTAAAAACTATATATTATGAAGAGGATAGCAATATTAGCTACAAATGGATTTGAAGAAAGTGAATTAAAATCTCCAAAAGAAGCCATGGAGAAAGAAGGCTTTAACGTAGACATTGTAAGTATAGAAAAAGGAGAAATAAAAGGTTGGGCAGACGGTAACTGGTCTAACAGTTACACCGTAGATAAAACCTTGAACGAAGTTAGAGCTGAGGATTATAATGCATTGGTATTACCTGGCGGAGTAATTAACCCAGATTTACTTAGAAGGGAAGAAACGGCTTTAGATTTTGTACGAGACTTTTTTAAATTGAAAAAACCTGTAGCAGCTATTTGCCATGCACCATGGACATTGATTAGTGCAGGTGTAGTAAAAGGAAGAAAAATGACTTCATTTCACTCCATTAAAGATGACTTAATAAATGCAGGAGCTGATTGGGTAGACCAAGAAGTTGTTGTTGACGAAGGATTCGTGACAAGTAGAAATCCGGATGATTTACCTGCTTTTAATTCTAAATTAGTTGAAGAAATAAAAGAAGGAAAGCACGAAATGCAACATGCATAATGCATCTGAAGTGGAATGTAGAAGCCCCGCCATTTGGTTGGGCTTTTTTTATGTCCGTAGTTAAAATTCATACATTTACTATTATGAACTATGCACATCTTATAAACGCATCAAAATTACCAGATGTAAAGACGACGATTTTCACAACAATAGGCAATCTTGCAAGAAAACATGATGCCATTGATCTATCTCAAGGATTCCCAAATTTTGAGGCAGATGAGAAACTAAAATCCTTGGTAAGCCATGCTATAGATCAAGGCTATAACCAATATGCACCCATGCCTGGTTATTTTGGCTTAAGACAAATTATTTCCGATAAAATAAACACACTACATAACAAACATTACAACCCAGAAAAAGAAATAACCGTAACCATAGGTGCAACTGAAGCTATTTTTACGGCTATTACAGCCTTTATTAGCAAAGGTGATGAGGTTATCGTTATAAAACCTGCTTACGACTGTTATGAGCCCGCTATTCTTCTTAATGGTGGCATTCCAGTGTATGTACAACTCAATGCACCAGACTATAGTATAGATTGGGAAGCCTTTCAGGAAAAAATCACCAGTAAAACTAAAATGGTGATTTTAAATACACCCCATAACCCCAGTGGAACGGTTTTATCTAAATGGGATATGGAGCAACTACAGACCATTTTAAAACCTACCAACATCATATTATTAAGTGATGAAGTTTATGAACATATTATTTTTGATGATCAAGAGCATGAAAGCGCATCAAGATATCCAGAACTGGCTAATAGAAGTTTTGTGTGTGCCTCTTTTGGCAAAACTTTTCATGTTACCGGTTGGAAGGTAGGGTATTGCGTAGCACCAAATGAACTAATGGCCGAATTTAGGAAGGTGCATCAATTTGCGGTATTTTGTGTAGACCATCCTGTTCAACGGGCATTAGCAACTTATTTACAAAACCCTTCCAATTATCTACATTTGAATGATTTTTACCAGGAAAAACGAGATTTATTTCTTAATGGGATAAAATCGTCCAAGTTTAAATATAAGCCATCACAAGGAACGTACTTTCAATTATTGGATTACACCGCTATATCCATGGAATTTGATGAAGCTATGGGTGAACGCTTAATTAAACAAAACGATATAGCCTCAATTCCTATTTCATCGTTCAATGTTGAAAATAGAAATGACCATATGCTCAGGTTCTGCTTTGCAAAAAAGACAGCTACCCTTGAAAAGGCAATTGAGATTTTGAACAGCCTATAAGCTTCAATTTATAAGGCAGCGTTTACTTTCTTCATAAATGCTCCAATTTTATTCGGTTCTAACCAACGTGTAACGACTACAAGATCATTTTCTTTATCTATAACTATAAAATTACCTCCAAAACCGGCAGCGTAATAAATGTTTTCAGATAATCCTTCCCAATGTCTTGCACCCTTTTTATTCAACCACCACATATACCCATAGTTACTATTAGGTATGGATGGTGTTGTTGCCTTTCTAATCCAATCTTCGGAAATCAATTGTTTATTTTCCCACCTACCATTATTTAAGAACAACAGACCAAAGCGTGCCATATCTTGGGTACTGATAAACATTCCTGCCCCTGAATGACCTCCTCCAGTAACCGATTTCATTTGTAGACCATCTATCTCTGTCCATGCATTATCATAGCCATACCAACGCCATGTAGTAGATGCCCCAATATTATCCATAATATTTTCCTTTAGCACCAACGGCATTGGTTTACGCCAAACCTGGGTTAGGGAATATGCCAAAACATTTACACGAACATCATTATATTCCATAACAGTACCTGGCTCTTTGGGCATTTCCATTTTCCAGTCATCAATATTTCCTTTACTTGGCGGTCTATCTGCCCAGTCCTTACCTCCCCATAGCTCACCTGACCAAGCCGAGTTTTGCTGTAGCAGATGTTCCCATGTAATTTTGGAATTATGGACACCATCAAATGTACCGTCCCATACGTAATCACCCACCAAATTTTTGGTGTCTTCAATGAGACCTTGGTTTTCTGCTAGACCAGCCATGGTGCTTAAAAAGCTTTTAGTTACACTAAAGGTCATATCTACTCTCTTTGTATCTCCCCACTGTGCAACCACATAGCCATTCTTTAAAATCATACCAGCAGATCCGCCTCTTTTTTTTGTAGGTCCCAATATTTTATGAAAAGGTTCGCGCTCAAAACCCTTAACAATTGCTATACGTAAATCTCTAGATCCAGAGTATTCATTATCTTCTGCAAAAGCAATAGCTTCTTGCAATAATGCGTCTTTAATTTTAAAATCTTTTGGAGCACGCTGTTCCCAAGAAGCGTTCGCATTGGGAAAGTAATAATCTTGAGCATGAATATTTCCAATTAAGAAAATAGTCAAAACAATGATAAGAGAATATTTCATAAATGTTGGTTTAAAGTTACAAGGTACTTAAATCGAACTGCATTAACCAATCGGTCTGTTCATCTGAGCCTATGAAATACGGGTGGGTATCAAATTTTATAAAACCGTGACGTTTATAAAATTTAATTGCCCTTACATTTTCTTCCCATACCCCTAACCATAGCATTTTCTTATTTTTTACTAATGCTATATTTTTAATGTGATGCAAAAATTGTTTCCCTAAACCTAAATTTTGATACTCCTTTAAAACATAGATGCGTTCCAACTCTATGCTATCATCTCTTCTAACGTCTGATTGCGCAGAAAGCACGTTGAGTTTAAAATAACCCACCAATATATCATTTCTGAATACGAAATAAAACTCGCTGTTGGCATTTAAAAGTTCAGATTTAATTTTATTAAGGGCAAAAGCCTTTTCTATATAATCTTTAAAATCTGCGGGGTCGTTATCTTTTTCAAAGGCATTTACGAAGGTCTGCTCAGAAATCAATCTTAATTGTTCCGCATCTTTAAGAGAACATTTAGTAAATGTGAGTTCCATATTACTAAAATAGAAAAAGGAGCAAATTACTTTGCTCCTAATCGGGGGAAATTCTATAAAAAGGTTGATTTGATAACTTATCTGTTTTTAATACCGCTCTACAAAAGCGGTATTATTATTCGCGGGCATTTTTCATATGCGAACTTTTATTGTTTCTCTGCAAATAATTTTCCTTCTGTTCTCATTAAAATAGTACCATCGGCGGTTTCTTCCATTTTTACAAAATCGTCGGGGAAATCTGTGCCTGGATAGCTTACTATATAAATTCCGTCGTGAACACTCCAACTGAAATCTGTTAGGTAAACCACTTGACCCTTGTTATAGCCATGAAACCTACCTAAATAGACGTCATTGAAAATCCATTCCTCATTATCAACCACCATTTTATTTTCATTGGTAGCAGTTTTCACTGTATGCTGCCAAATACCGATTATGGGGTCATTGTTCTCCTCTATTTTGGAACATGAGGTAACCAGTACCATCAGAACCAGGCAATTAAATACATACTTCATATTAGGTTAAGTTTCAAAAGCAATTTGGGATTCACTCTTAATTACCATACAAATATATGTAGTCTTTTTCTTACAAAATAATATTTGTGGTAAAACTTAGGAAAACTGTTGTGAACTTCTATTGATTGGTTTATGAATTGAGAACCGTAATAATATTTAAAGAAATATCTGGACATGGTGCAAAAAAAAAGAGCGACTAATATGTCGCTCTTTTTTTAATTCTTTAAAACTTATTTATAGCATAAACAGCTTTTTAGTAAGTCTAAGAAATCCGCTTAAAAAGTCATTTCTGTAAACCTGTACCTTATGTTCTGGTGTAATGTTGTTTGTTTGAGAATTCATGGTGGCTAAGTAATTAATGGATTAAGGGTTTTATTGAGACCTAAAGATATATTTGTTTCCCCTAATTCTAACAAAAATTGTTGTGTATAGAATATAACATGTTGTGAAAAAAATGAAAAGCACATTTCACCGATGAATTCACGGTATTCTAAACTTCCATTTCTTTAACCTGATCAGGTACAATTAACTGACCTTCCGTAGTCTTCTTAATTTCATCAACACTAACACCGGGCGCGCGCTCTAACAATAGAAATCCGTTCTCGGTTACCTCTAGAACAGCTAAGTTGGTAACTATCTTTTTTACGCAACCCACACCCGTTAATGGCAGACTGCAACGTTTTAACAGCTTAGAATCCCCAGCTCTATTGGTATGCATCATGGCAACTATGATATTCTCCGCTGAAGCTACAAGATCCATAGCACCACCCATTCCCTTCACCATTTTACCGGGTATTTTCCAATTGGCTATATCGCCATTCTCAGCAACTTCCATTGCCCCCAAAATAGTCAAATCAACATGCTTACCCCTTATCATGGCAAAGCTTGTTGCCGAGTCGAAAAAAGAAGCTCCAGGTAATGCAGTTATCGTTTGTTTACCGGCATTGATCAAATCTGCATCTTCTTCTCCTTCCACTGGAAAGGGACCCATACCTAAAATTCCGTTTTCACTTTGAAACTCCACGCTAATATCATCTCGCACATAATTTGCGACCAAGGTAGGAATACCAATACCTAGATTAACATAATAACCGTCTTCTACTTCTTGTGCAATTCTTTTTGCAATTCCGTTTTTATCTAACATGAGCTTATTTTTGACGTACAGTTCTTTGTTCTATTCTTTTCTCATAACCCTTACCCTGAAATATGCGTTGCACAAAAATACCAGGTATATGTATTTGGTTTGGATCCAACTCACCTTCGGGCACCAACTCTTCTACCTCCGCAACGGTAATTTTAGCTGCTCCACACATACAAGGATTAAAATTACGTGCCGTACCTTTAAAAATTAAATTTCCGGCAGCATCTCCCTTCCAAGCTTTTACAAAAGCATAATCTGCCTTAAATGCTTCTTCTAAAATGTACATTTTACCATTGAATTCTCTAACCTCCTTACCTTCGGCTACTTCTGTACCATATCCAGCAGGAGTATAAAATGCAGGAAAACCAGCCTGGGCAGCCCTACATTTTTCAGCTAATGTGCCCTGTGGTGTCAACTCTACCTCTAACTCACCACTTAACATTTGTCTTTCAAATTCATCGTTTTCACCAACGTAAGAAGATACCATTTTCTTAATTTGATGTTGATGCAACAATAATCCCAAGCCAAAATCATCGACTCCCGCATTATTGGATATACAGGTAATATCCTTTACACCCAATCTTACTAGTTCAGTAATTGCATTTTCGGGTATACCGCAAAGACCAAATCCGCCCAACATAAAGGTCATTCCATCTTTAACGCCCGCTAATGCTTCGGTTACATTATTTACAGTTTTACGTATCATTTTGTTATTAATTATCTTGTTACTAAAATACCGAATATAAATGGGATAAAATAAAAAAAGGTCTTGGCGTACGCCAAGACCTTTTTTAAATACTTTACATTATCTCTTAAAAATCCAAATCATCTAGATCATCATCTGTGTCCGATTCAGTATTAGTGCCTTCTACAAATTTATCGCAATCAATTTCAATGGACATATTTTCAGGTTTAACAAAGTCTTCTTTTGAAATACCCAACTCCTCATCAGCATAATTCTTGGTCATATATAGCCCCCATATAGGCAAAGCCATAGAGGCACCTTGACCATATGTGATGCTTTTAAAGTGAACCGATCTTTCTTCACCGCCAACCCAAACACCGGTAACAAGATTAGGCACCATACCCATAAACCAACCATCACTATTGTTTTGAGTAGTACCTGTTTTACCCGCAATAGGGTTGGTTAACTTATAAGGATAGCCCGTTATAATTTCATCATACTCCGGTCTCCATTTATTAAACCCAGTTGTTCTTAAACGTGTACCTGAACCACCTTGGGTTACACCCTTCATTAGGTCTAAAATAGCATAAGAAACATCTTTACTTAAAACATCTTTTGTTTCTGGTACATACTCATATAGTACGGTACCATCTTTATTTTCAATACGTGTAACCATAACAGGCTTAACATATACACCTTGATTTGCAAAGGCACCATATGCACCAACCATTTCATATACATTAACATCTAACGTACCTAAAGCAATTGAAGGTACTTCTAGAATATCTCCCGTAAGACCAAGATTACGTACCATGCTCACTACAGATTTTGGTCCCACCTCATCAATCAATTGTGCCGTAACGGTGTTTACAGAGTTTGCTAAGGCTTTCTTTAAAGAATAGCTATTACCAGAATATTTAAGGTTAGAGTTTCTTGGACACCAAGGCTCCATGTTACCGTGTTTGCCCGCTTCTATACAATATTGTGTATCTGGGCGAGTTTCACAAGGAGATAGCCTTAACTGGTCTATAGCGGCAGCATATACAAAAGGTTTAAACGTAGAACCTGCTTGTCTTGCTCCTTGAATTACATTATCATATTGAAAATGCTTGTAATTAATACCACCTACCCATGCTTTTACATGACCCGTTTGTGGTTCCATGGACATCATTGCCGTTCTTAAAAATGCCTTATAATAACGAATAGAGTCTCGCGGAGTTAAAATAGTATCTTTTTCTTTTGTTGGACTTTTCCAATCAAAAACGGTCATCTCTGTTTTCTTATCAAAAGACTCTCGAATCTCCTTTTCAGATTTGCCCTCGCTTTTCATAATCTTCCATCGATCGGAATTTTTCATAGCCCGTTCCATAATTGCCTTCGTTTCTTCTGGTGTAATATCCAAGAAAGGCGCGGTTTTATTTCTATCCGGTGTATTTTGATGAAAGAACTCCGCTTGCAATTTTGTCATGTGCTCATTGACCGCTTCTTCTGCATTAGCCTGCATTTTAGAATCAATGGTAGTGTAAATTTTGAGTCCGTCTAAATACAAATTATACTTGTCCGGTTCATCACCAATGGCTGGCTTTGGATTTTTATCGATCCAATCTTTCATGAAACGTTGCAAATACATTCTAAAATATGTAGCTAGACCTACGCTATGTGTTTCAGGATTGTAATTGATATCCATTTTCATCGCTTGAAGCGAATCTTTCTCAACTTCGGTGATGTAATCATATTTTGCCATTTGGGCAAGAACAACATCCCTACGGGTCTTTACCATTTCTTCTCTGCGCAATGGATTAAAAAGCGATGAGTTCTTGAACATGCCCACCAACATAGCAGATTCTTCAATTTTAAGATCTTTAGGTTCTTTACCAAAATATATACGAGCAGCCGATCTAATACCATCTGCGTTGTTACCAAAATCATAGATATTGAAATACATACTTATGATTTCTTCTTTGGTATAACTACGCTCTAACCGAATAGCAAGTACCCATTCTTTTATTTTTTGTTTTATAGCATCGAACTTGCTTCTAGAACGAACCCCAACGAAAAGCTGACGCGCCAATTGCTGCGAAATGGTACTGGCACCACCTTTACTTCCCAAATATGCGAATGCCCTTACTGTACCACGAGCATCAATACCCGAATGGTCTCTAAAACGAGCATCTTCCGTTGCAATAAGTGCATTCACCAGATTATCCGGAAGTTCTTCAAACTTTACATCTGTACGGTTATCATCTAAATAAAACTTACCCAAAAGTTTGCCATCTGAAGATATAATCTGTGATGCCAAATTGGTTTGTGGATTCTCTAAATACTCATAGGGTGGCAATTCACCGAACAGCCCCCATGAGGCAGATAAAAATATTAGTGCCACTAAGGCAATACCAGATGCAAATAAGATCCAAAACCACAAGATGAATTTGGAAAAATTGTTGGTTGTTTTCTTTTTTACCGCTTTTGCCATTTTTTAAGGGGTGCTTTTTGTTACTTCTATACCTACATCAGTAATACCTTCTAAGTTAATAATACCAGAAACATTACCGTTTTTACGCATTGCTTGGGATACCTCAATAGTATATACGCCAGAAGAGGAAAAAACGATGTTTTCCTTATACCACAATTTACTTTCCATTATACTACCGTTACCCTTGCCCAACCATGTACCGTCTGGTAAAGACATGGCATATTCAAGTGTGTCTTTAGTAACCTCACCTTCAGGTGTAGTTAGAGCTGCAATAATAAATAAATTACTATATGGAAAGGTATTGTCGTTTCTTACATTGATAAAGATATCATGTTCCGTAACGGTATCCATTTCACTTAGAGAAAACTCTAAAATATTATCCTTGTTCCAAACACCATCTTCCAATGTTCGGTATTCAGATTTTATAATATTGCTGTCACAAGAAGCAAAGAGCACAAGTGCTAAAAAACAACAAAATATACTACGCATTCTTCTTTTGATTTCTATTACGATTTCTATTCTTGTTCTTATTACGATTTCGATTCTTGTTCTTGTTTCTGTTCTTGTTCCTGTTTCCTCCGCCTTTAGGCTTATCAAAACGGGTAAGACTATCTTGACCAACAACATTCTCAAAAACTACTTTTTCCTCTACTACAATTTCCATTGCGTACATTTCAAGGCTAGCTACCTTTTCCTTCTTTTTATTTTTTTGAAGGATTTCATTGACCTGATCTTTAGAAAGCACGTGCCAATTGCCCGGATCCTCTTTATAAGAGAACCAAAGCATTTCTTTAAAAATATCCGTTTTTTGACAGAAAGCTAAACCCTTCTCCGTAAACAACTTTGTATCTTGGGAAGGAAAGTCTTTAAGCGCATCTAAATACACATCTAGCTCATAATTTAAACAGCACTTAAGTTTACCACATTGACCTGCCAACTTTTGCGGATTCAATGATAATTGTTGGTAGCGTGCCGCAGAAGTACTTACCGATCTAAAATCGGTCAACCAAGTAGAACAACATAATTCTCTACCACAAGAACCTATACCACCAAGACGCTGGGCTTCTTGCCTATAGCCTATTTGACGCATTTCTATTCTAATGCCAAAGGCCTTAGCCATATCTTTTATCAACTGACGAAAATCTACACGCTCATCTGCCGTATAATAGAACGTAGCTTTAGAGCCATCACCTTGAAACTCAACATCGGAAATTTTCATTTGAAGTTTTAAGATAATAGCTATTTCCCGTGCTCTTTTCTTAATTTCTTCTTCTCGATCTCTACATTTTTGCCAAATATCAATGTCTTTTTGGCTGGCTTTTCTATAGATTTTAGGAGCCTCTTCTTTAAAGGATTCCTTTTTTCGTTTCATTTGCACACGAACAAGCTCACCCGTTAAGGTAACCATGCCAATATCATGACCAGACTGTGCTTGTGTGGCAACTATATCACCAATGGAAAGTGAGAGATTTTCAGTATTCCTAAAAAACTCTTTTCTACTATTTTTAAATCTTACCTCAACAAAATCGAATGGTCGTTCCCCATTTGGGAGCGACATATTTGAAAGCCAGTCAAAAACTGTCAGTTTATTGCAACCATCTGTACCGCAAGTACCGTTATTCTTGCATCCCTTTGGTTGTCCATCCTTACCGGTAGAACAACTACTACAACCCATATTATATATATTGATTTGGTCGAATTTTCTAAAATTCACCAAAAAAGGTTCATAAAAAACTTATAGGTAAAGATACAGTTTTTTTAATGTGAAATAAAAGCTAAGTTCTCTCTAACCGTTTTAAAAAGCTTCAATAATTATTAGTCGCCCATAGGGTTATCACAACAAAAGAGTGTTCAAAAAGCAAGCTTTAGACACCTAAAACAGCCTTAGCTCTGACGTTTACTATACAAACGAAGCTCTATTTTTTAAACTTCAACACCTCAGACCGTCCTTTCTTGAATATCTTATTGCTGACTACCTTACCTTTTCTTAGCGCCTTTTGCTCTTCATACGGTAACTCATGTACTTCTTTGCAAGCATCTGAACAACAATTATTCATCTTTTCCGCACAAGACTTACATTGAATAAATAATAAGTGGCAAGCTTCATTGGCACAGTTCACGTGATCATCGCAAGGTGCGCCGCATTGGTGGCAATTGGCAATGATGTCATCGCTAATACGCTCTCCCCTTCTGTGATCAAAAACAAAGTTCTTACCTCTAAACTTATTTTCAAGTTTCTTTTGTTCCACTTGTCTGGTATATTCAATAATACCCCCTTCTAACTGATATACCTGCTCAAAACCTTTATGTTTATAATAAGCACTGGCTTTTTCACATCTAATGCCACCGGTACAGTACATTACAAGTTTCTTGTCTTTCTTATGATCTGACAAGTCCTTTTCAATGATATCCAACGAATCTCTAAACGTATCAACATCTGGAGTTATGGCGTTTTTAAAATGACCTATTTCACTTTCATAATGGTTACGCATATCCACTAGCACAGTATCTGGATCTTCAATAAGCTCATTGAACTGTTCTGCCCCCACGTGAATACCCTTGTTGGTTACATCAAAAGAATTATCCTCTAATCCATCGGCTACAATTTTCTTGCGCACTTTTACTTTTAGTTTCAAGAAAGAAAGGTTGTCTTGTTCTATGGCAATGTTCAATCTAACATTCTCCAAAAATGAAATACTGTCTAAATGTGCCTTAAAAACACTGAAGTTTTCTGCAGGAACAGAAAGTTGGGCGTTTATACCTTCATGGGCCACATAAATTCGCCCAAGAACGTCCATTTCATTCCAATGGATGAAAAGGTGATTTCTAAAAATAGTGGTATTACCAATGTGTGCATAGGTATAGAAAGAGATTGTAAGGCGCTCCTTACCCGCTTCTTCAATTAAAGCCGCTCTTTCTATTGCACTTAACGTATTGTACAGTTGCATGCTATACTAATAATTTAAGCCTGCCCATAGGCAGAAGGTTATAGAAAATTTTTGAAGGGCAAAAATAACGATAATTCTGAAGAAACCCCTATTTAATTAAGGTTTAACACCTTATATAAATTAAAAAGAGCCCTGTTTATAAACAAGGCTCTTTAAAGGCTATCCCATTTTTTCTTTTTCATAACATTCTTAGAGAGTACAAAAGGAAATAGCCACCAATAATCGCCAACACTAAACAGCGATCTATAACCAATAAAGCAACTTCTATTTTTAAATAGATGTCAAATACATAAATTGGTTGCGTAAACGGTTTCAATATTATATAGTTCAAAAAAGAATTGGTAATTTAGCTTTCCAAAAAATTATGAAAATGAGTTCTGAAAAAGAAGCAAAATTAAAAGCATTAAAGTTGACCCTTGACAAAATGGATAAGACCTACGGAAAGGGCGCTGTAATGAAAATGGGGGATAGTGTTGTTGCAGATGTTGAAGTGATTCCTTCTGGCTCATTAGGTTTAGATATTGCCTTAGGTGTAGGCGGTTACCCAAGAGGTAGGGTAATTGAAATTTACGGACCGGAATCTTCTGGTAAAACCACCTTGACCCTACATGCCATTGCCGAGGCTCAAAAAAATGGAGGTATTGCGGCATTTATTGATGCAGAACATGCCTTTGACCGTTTTTACGCTCAAAAATTAGGGGTAGATATTGACAATTTAATTATTTCTCAACCAGATAATGGGGAGCAAGCACTAGAAATTGCAGACAATCTAATACGTTCTGGAGCTATTGATATTGTTGTTGTGGATTCCGTTGCGGCATTAACCCCAAAAAGTGAGATCGAAGGTGAAATGGGTGACTCTAAAATGGGGCTTCATGCACGTTTAATGTCACAAGCGCTTAGAAAACTTACCGGTTCTATCAGCAAAACAAATTGTACTGTAATTTTCATTAACCAATTACGTGAAAAAATTGGTGTTATGTTCGGTAACCCAGAAACCACTACTGGTGGTAACGCCCTTAAATTTTATGCTTCCGTTCGTTTAGATATTAGAAGATCTACTCAAATAAAAGATACCGATGGTAACGTACAAGGAAACAAAACAAGGGTTAAAGTTGTAAAGAACAAGGTTGCACCACCTTTCCGTACTACAGAATTTGATATTATGTATGGCGAAGGTATTTCTAAAGTTGGCGAGGTAATAGACCTAGGTGTTGAATATGAAATAGTAAAAAAGAGTGGTTCTTGGTTTAGCTATGGCGACACAAAATTAGGTCAAGGTCGTGATGCGGTTAAAAACCTATTATTGGATAATCCTGAATTATTTGAGGAATTAGATGGCAAGATCAGAGAAGCCATTGCAGCCTTAAATGCATAAATTCAATAAAAATACTTTAGCAAAAGTAACTTAACGCAACCATTGCACTTACTTTTCATCTTATAAACAAAACTGTTATATGATGAGAAAAAAGATAATGCTGCTGGCAACTGTCATGGCATTTCTATGCAATGGTTGTTCTATTGATGATGATGGCGCCAATTTCCATTTTACAGCGCTGGAAATTGTAGAAGCAGAAGTACCAGAATCGTTTGATTTAAACGAAACCTACAAAATATCTGTAGATTATTTAAAACCAGATAGCTGTACGTATTACGAAGGGTTTGATGTTGTAAAGGATTCCTTGACCGTTAGAAGCGTAGTTGCCATAGGCACCGTAAGAACAGATTTCGATGATTGCACTGAAGAATTAATACAGGAAACTGCATCTTTTAACTTTCAGGTAATCTATGATAAACCATATACATTTAAATTTTATACCGGAAATAATAGTGACGGAGAGGCAGAATATATGGAAATTGTAGTTCCAGTAAACAAACCTTAAAAACAACCGACCATTTGTGAGTCTAGAAGAACTCATACATAATTGCAAAAAAGGAGACCGCAAAGCGCAGGAACTATTGTATAGAGCCTACGCAACTACCCTCTTTGGCATATGTTTAAAATATTCAAAATCCAAATCTCAAGCAGAAGACACCCTACATGATAGCTTTATGACCATTTATGACAAAATAGGTCAGTTTAAAAACAAAGGTTCTTTTGAAGGATGGATGAAAAGAATTACGGTCAATACCGCTCTTCAAAAATATAGAAAAGAAGAGTATTTAAATGTAGTTACGGATAACACAGAAGAAGAAGTAACCGTAGATAACGCCTTTAGCGATATAAGTCTACAAACCCTCTTGGGCTACATACAAGAATTGCCCAACAAATACAGAGCTACATTCAATTTATATGTTTTGGATGGATACACCCATAAAGAGATCAGCGAAATACTGGGTACTTCGGTAGGTACTTCAAAATCCAATCTCGCAAGGGCGCGCGCATTATTAAAAGAAAAAATAGAAACAAAGGTAACACAGTCCATTATTAGTGTCCTTATCATAATATCAAATCACTTTTTATAATCTAACATGATTATAGACTGAAATAGTACTAGATGCAGAGAAAAAATATAGACGAACTTTTTCGAGATAAACTCTCGGACTTCAAACAAGCACCGGACAATAAGGTCTGGCGCGCGATTGATGCGTCATTAGACAAAAGAAAAAAGAGAAGGGTGATACCTATATGGTGGTCATTAAGTGGAATAGCGGCAGCTTTATTGATCGGATTATTGATTTTTAATCCGCTTACAGAAGAACCAACTACCAATGAGATTTTGGTGGAAACTGACAATGCCCCTACAACCATTGATGACATTCAACCGAACATCAAAAATGAGGTCTTTATCGACTCCATAACTACCAATTCAAATGCCATTGTTGAGCAAAGCATAACTAATGAAGAATCTGTAAATGATCCTGAAGACAGCTCATTAAACCCGGAAAAACAAACCAATACATCTACAGTTTTAACCAAAAAAATCAACTATAAAAAGGCTCATACCACAGACCATATTGCCAAAAACAATACTATTGACCAAGAAACCAATGCTTCATCACAAGAAACTTTAATTGCCGAAAACATCTCTAAAGAAGGCTTTGATCAAAACAACACGGAAAATCCGCTAAACGAAGATTTGAATTCAAGCGAAGCCATGGCAATCAACAAAAGAGAATCCTTTAAATCTCTAAACACGGATAGTCTTAAAGAAGAACATACCGTTACTGCCAACACCCCTATTGAAGAAACTACTGAAACAGTTGAACCCAACAAAAAATCAATTTTTGAGGAAATAGAACACCAAGAAGAATTGAAAAAGGAAAAAGTAGCGACCAATAGATGGTCCGCAGGTCCAAATGTTGCACCAGTATATTTTAATGCACTTGGTGAAGGTTCTCCAGTCAATTCTATTTTTACTCCTAATACCAAAAGTGGTAATATAAATATGAGTTACGGTGTAACCGTGGCTTATGCCGTGACTAAAAAACTAACTATTCGTTCTGGGATCAATAAAGTTGATTATGGTTATGACACGGAAGATGTAGCATTTTCCTCTTCTTCCAGTTTAGCTTCTAAAGGTGGTCAATTATCCACAATTAATTATGCCGAAACCTCAAATACATTGACAATTGCAAGTAACATTGTTACTTCTGAAAAGTATACCACTACCAATTTAGCCCAAGATGTTACAGCAAAAAGCCCTACAAGAGATGGGTTTATGTCTCAACAGTTTGGCTATTTAGAGCTTCCTGTAGAATTGAATTATGCCCTATTGGATAAAAAATTCGGGGTAAACATTATTGGCGGTGTCAGTTCACTTTTCTTAATAGATAATGCCGTATCGTTAACATCTGGAGATCTAACTACTGAAATTGGAGAGGCAAACAATATTAACGACCTTAATTTTAGTGCCAATATGGGTCTAGGGTTAAATTATAATTTTTCACAAAAAGTCCGTTTTAATGTTGAACCCATTTTCAAATACCAGCTCAACACATTTTCTGATGTAAATGGAACATTTAGACCGTATTCTGTTGGCGTTTATAGTGGCCTAACTTTCAAATTTTAAAAATAAATATGAAAAAATTCATTTTAAGTTGTTTTTGTCTTTTTAGCCTTTTTTTACATTCACAAGACCAAGTTGATGGGTACACAACATCAGAAGAACAAAACGAGTTAAAAATAAATGGTCTCTTTTTAATTTTAGGCGCCATTGAAGTAGATTATCAATATTTACTGAATGACGAGTCTGCCTTGGGTATAGATGTTTTATTTGCCTTTGATGATGAAACTATTGACGTGAATTACTACTTTTCTCCCTACTACCGCCAATATTTCGGCAAAAAGTACGCTACCGGATTTTTTGTGGAAGCATTCGGTATGCTGAATTCCGTTGATGACTACATCTACGATTCCTACCATGATGAATCAACGAACACCTATTATTCCTATTCCACGTATGATGACAACGTTGTTGATTTTGCTTTAGGTATCGGTACGGGCGTTAAACTAATAACCAAAAGAGGTTTTATCGTGGAAATTGATCTAGGTATAGGTCGTAATCTATTTAAAAACGAAAGAGACTTTACAATTATTGGAAAAGGTGGAATAAATTTAGGTTACAGATTCTAGCTGTTTGTTATTAAGTCGTCAAGTATTGTCTCCCTAATATTTGTTTTTAACTTTACCGTATCTTCTGGGCACAATGAGTGGGTCTCTACAAACTTGTGCACTCTAGCCCTACATTTACCAGGGCCACCACTAAAAAACGTAAAGGAAAAACGCTCTTTGTTATCATAAAATGTCATAGGCACTATGGGTATTTTATGGGCAATGGCCATTTTAAATGCCCCATCTTTAA
The DNA here is from genome assembly GCF_001865655.1 of Maribacter sp. 1_2014MBL_MicDiv. NCBI lineage: Bacteria > Pseudomonadati > Bacteroidota > Flavobacteriia > Flavobacteriales > Flavobacteriaceae > Maribacter > Maribacter sp. 1_2014MBL_MicDiv. The sequence continues at coordinate 2,056,916 of NZ_CP011318.1, read as the reverse complement.
ATTTATCCAACAACACATGTTCTTCTGGAACACCGCCTTCTGGAAAAATACAAATACTTAACCCTTGCTGAAGCCTTTTCTGTGCTCTTCTGTACACTCCTGTCCTACTTTGGGTATTATCCCGATCTACCATAATACAAACTCGTTTATAGAAGAATCCGAAAAGTGGTATTTTCACCAACTCCTTTTTACCAACGAATACAAACGGATTTTTACTAACCACAAGCATTAACATTATATCTAACATGCTGGTGTGGTTGGCCACCAACATATAGCTCTTCTTCTTGATCAATCGTTGCTCATAAGTCACTTTTGGAAAACAAAACATACCGTACAGTATCGGTTTTGCCCATAGGTTTCTTGCCATCCAAAAAAACTGGGGATACCAAGTCTCTTTTGAGGCGAAAACGACCAATACAGGGAAAAATATAATGATAGGTATGGCTACTAGAATATAAAACCAAATTCGATATAAGGTCTGACCAATTTGTCTAACGACTTTAAGCATAAATCAAAAGTAGTTATTTAGGATAGTTTTTTTGTATTGTTTTACCTTTGCTTGATACAATTAAAGAAAATGGCAAGAATTTTAACAGGTATTCAAAGTACGGGAACACCACATTTAGGAAATATTCTAGGAGCGATCAAACCGGCAATAGAAATGGCCAATGATCCGTCTAACGAATCTTTTCTGTTCATTGCAGATATGCATTCGTTGACACAAATAAAAAATGGCGAAGAATTACGCCATAACACTTATGCAGTTGCAGCAACATGGCTTGCATTTGGTCTGGATATTGAAAACACCGTTTTTTACAGACAGAGCGATGTACCGCAAACCACAGAATTAGCTTGGTACCTTAGTTGCTTTTTTCCATACCAACGCTTAACACTTGCCCATTCCTTTAAAGATAAGGCAGATAGGTTAGACGATGTAAATGCCGGACTTTTTACCTACCCTATGTTAATGGCGGCAGATATTCTATTATATGACGCCAACATAGTACCTGTAGGCAAGGATCAAATGCAACATATTGAAATGACGCGTGATGTCGCATCTCGTTTTCATGCACAATTAGGTGAAACTTTTGTATTACCAGAAGGAAAAGTACAAGAAGAAACCATGTATATACCTGGCACAGATGGTGCCAAAATGAGTAAGAGTAAGGGCAACTTGATCAGCTTGTTTCAGACAGATAAGAAATTACGCAAGCAGATTATGGGAATACAAACAGATAGCACTCCCATGGAAGAACCAAAAGATCCTGCTAACGATAACATATTCGCGCTATATAAACTTTTAGCTAGTCAGCCTCAAATTGAAGAAATGAGTGCTAATTATTTAGCAGGAAATTATGGGTATGGGCACGCCAAACAAGCACTTTATGAAGTGATTGTAAATAAGTTTGAAGAACCACGTGAGAAGTTTGAATACTACATGAACAACCTTAATGAGATTGATGACGCATTGGCATTAGGAGCTGAAAAAGCCAGAAAAGTTGCAGACGGAGTACTAGAAAGGGTTCGTGAAAAGTTAGGATATTAACGAGTAGTTTAAAAAACTACAAAAGACAAAAACCGACCAAATGGTCGGTTTTTGTCTTTAATATACTTATCCCATGTCTTAAAATCATCGTCATCATAAAGTCATTTCACGATAAAGAACAAGAACCTAAAGAAAATACGCAACAAACCTAGAAAAACAGACCCAGTAGTTTGCTATAACTTCATATAGCCTCGAACAATTTCCCTGGCAATGGTCGTATTACCCCTTTCATTTCCATAGTCAATAAGGTAGATGACGTTCTAAAAATTGGCAGTTTACAATCTAAGGCAATACTATCCAATAACTGCTTGCCATTATTCTGTAAATATGTGTAGATGCCTTGCTCAATTTCATCAAGCTCAATGAACAATTGTTTTTGAATAGGCTTGGTTTCCTTTTTTCCTATATCCCAATCTAACAGATAAATCAAATCTGCCGCTGCGGTCATTACATGTGCCTTTTGCTGCTTTATTAAATTATTACAACCTAAACTGTACTTGTCCGTAGTTCTTCCAGGAACGGCAAATACATCCCTATTATAACTATTGGCAATATCAGCGGTAACTAAGCTCCCACCTTTTTCAGCAGATTCTACAACCACTGTAGCCTCACTTATACCAGCGATTACACGGTTTCTTTTTAAAAAATTTTCTCGTTCGGGATTACTTGTACTCCAAAATTCAGTGTAGAATCCGCCATTTTTAAGCACTTCAGCTTGATATTTTGCATGAACTTTAGGGTAGATTTGATTTAAACCATGTGCTAGGCATCCTACAGTCTGTAGCCCATGTTTTATGGCTTCCCTTTGAATACAAATATCCACTCCGTACGCAAAACCGCTTATGATTACAGGATCAAGTGGTGCCACATCTTCTATAAACTGCTCACAAAAAGCCGTTCCATAACTCGTTATTTTACGGGTACCTACTACGCTAATAATTTTTCGTTGGGCTAGGTCAATATTTCCTTTCTTGAATAATAATATAGGCCCATCAATGCAATGCTTTAAATATTTAGGATAATGATCATCTAAAAAATAGGTGCATTCAATATCATTTTTAGTAATATAATTGAATTCTGCCTCAGCAGCTTCCAAATGCTCAAAATCAAAAAGATGTTTAATTGTATGGGTACCTATACCATCAATTTTTAATAAATTTTGCTTTCTGTCTTCAAAAATTGCTGTTGGACTCCCGCAATGTGAAATTAATTTTTTTGCGAGGACATCTCCAATATTGGGGACATGTTGCAAACGAAGTATTGCAACAAGTTCATCGGCAGTATGTTGTGTAGTTTTCATTTCTTGTTCACAAATTAGGTGAAAAAATATGTTAATAAAAAGTTACGTAAGAGGTTTTTATACCTCTTTATTTTTTCCATATTTGCGCAACTATGGTTTTAGAACACTATATAAGCGATTTACTTTATAGGTACAACTGTGTTGTTGTCCCAGGGTTTGGAGCGTTCCTTACCCAAAAAAATTCTGCGAAATTAAACGTAGTTACCAATACGTTCAGCGCACCCAATAAATCCATTGTTTTTAATAGACAACTGGTTTCAAATGACGGGCTTTTGGTTTCTTATGTATCCAATGCCGAGAAAGTTTCTTATGAAACTGCATTGGTAGAAATAGAAAACCAAGTGAAAATTTGGCAAGAGGTCTTGATACAAGAAACGTCATTGCACTTAAAGAATATTGGATCTCTTACTAGGAACAACGAAGACAAAATATTGTTTCAGCCTGCAAATGAGACCAACTATTTAACGTCCTCTTTCGGACTTTCCAATTTTAATTCAATTCCTGTGTTAAGGGAAGAACTAAAAGAGGAAATCGTAGAAATTGAAGAAAAAATACCGTTCGTTATTAGTCCTGAGCGTAGAGAAAGCGGTCGTTTTAGACCATACTTGAAATATGCTGCTATTTTAATGTTGGCCTTTTCAACAGGAATTACAGGCTACAGAGCATACCAGCAGCAACGTACCAATGAGCAAGTTGCAAGACAAGATGCCCAAGAGTATGTTAACAAGCAAATACAGGAAGCTACATTTTTTGATCTTTCACCATTAGAATTACCAACGGTAACCATTGATGCCTCTTCTACTTCAACTACACAACCAACAGTTAACGAAGGTGAAGAAATGCATTATATTGTTGCTGGTGCCTTTAGAGTTAAAGGAAATGCGGACAGAAAAATAGAACTGCTAAAGTCACTTGGCTTTAATGCTGGCTATTATGGCACTAATGCTTATGGATTGCACATGGTTACCTTCGATAGCTTTACAAATGCAAACGATGCTTTAAAAGCACTGCGTGAAATTAAGCTTACACAGTCCAAAGACGCTTGGTTGTTATCTGAAAAATAAACCTGCACACATTTTATAAGTATCATTGATGCCCGTATCTTTGCGGAAAATTTCTATTTAATGGAAGCAAAATCGCCTTCAGCATCTCGTACTACAATGACAGATATGGTACTCCCAAGTGAGACCAATGCCCTACAAAATTTATTTGGAGGTGAATTATTGGCCCGTATGGATCGTGCCGCTAGTATAGCCGCGGGAAGACATAGCCGTAGAATAACGGTTACCGCATCTGTAAACCACGTAGCCTTTAATTTGGCCATTCCATTAGGAAGTGTAGTTACTGTTGAAGCAGCCGTTTCTAGAGCCTACAATACTTCCATGGAGGTGTATATAGATGTTTGGATAGAAGACCGCTATAACGGAAAACGAACTAAGGCAAATGAAGCAATTTACACCTTTGTTGCCGTAGATGAAACCGGTAAACCCACCGAGATACCAGAGTTGGTTCCTGAAACACCCTTAGAGATCACTCGTTTTGAGGGTGCCCTACGCAGGAAACAGTTAAGTTTGGTTTTAGCAGGTAAAATGAAACCGGACAATGCCACAGAATTAAAGGCTCTATTTACCAAATAATTAGTTTAAGCCACTTGTTCGTATAACTCCCTTTCCAATTCAGACTGATCAACATCAATTTGAAAAGAAACTTCCATGTCCGCACCTTTTGTATTGACCCAAACATAAAGTGCTGCTAGGACTATACTGCCTACTATAAAGAAAATACTGGAGAACAGCAATGAACCAAATAGGGCAATCATTAAACTTACCACCAGAAATACGGCATAGACCATCATAGGAATATATGATCTAAAACCCTCATAGGTTTCCGCTTTTAACTTTGTACTTCTTTTATTATAATTTTTATCGGTAGTTGTCGAATGTAATGTAAAGGTATTATCCATGATAGTCTCCTTTTAATCAGTTAACCAAATTTCGCAAAAAAAATGAAACTACCTAAACATAACTACATGTAAATCAGTATAATAACTAATTTTTAAAGAAATGATACTATTCAAATAACATAAAAATCATTATCACAAAATAGGGTATCAAAAATTGAAGTTATCGGGATCAGGACCAATACGTTCACCAGTTTCCAACCCATCTAAAAAGGAAATGTCTTCAGATGATAGTTCAAAGTCAAAAATTTCCGCATTAGCCGCTATACGTTTTGCATGAACAGATTTTGGAATAGCGACAATACCTTTTTGAAGATTATAACGTAGAATAATCTGCGCTACGCTCTTATTGTACTTTTTCGCCAAATCTGCATAAATATCCAACTCAAAAACCTTACCCTGCATAAAGGGAGACCAAGATTCATATTGAATTCCTTTAGCCGCACAAAAATCAATAAGATCTTGTTGTACCAAATGTGGATGAAACTCCATTTGGTTAACCATAGGAACCACCTTACAATCTTGCAAAATATCTTCTAAATGATGTTTAAGAAAGTTACTCACCCCAATGGCCTTTATTTTCTTTTGAGCATACAAATACTCTAAAGCTCGCCAAGTTTCTTTATACTTACCACTAACCGGCCAATGAATAAGGTAAAGATCTAGATAGTCTACACCCAAACGTTTTAAACTCGCATCAAATGCTCTTAGCGTATCATCATAGCCTTGATCTTCATTCCAAACTTTAGAAACCAAAAATATTTCTTTCCTATCTATACCACTTTCACCAATACCCTTACCAACACCTTCTTCGTTTTTATAGATTGCAGCAGTGTCTATGTGCCTATAACCAATTTCAAGTGCACTTTTAACGGCATTAACCACTTCTTGATCATTATCTGACTGATAAGTACCCAAGCCTATATACGGCATTTGTACTCCGTTATGTAATGTAAAACTCCCTGTAAGATCGGTAATATTGATGTGTTTTTCCATTTGAATACAGTTTAAAGACGGTACACCCATTCTTCTGGGTTTAAACGAGACGTATCTTGATATAAATAAAATTTTAACCTGGTCTGGCCATTGTTCCTATTGGTATATACAATACCCAACTCTTCCTTACTTGATACCTTATCACCTTTCTTCACATAAAGTTCAGATAGATTGTAATACGTACTTATAAAGTTACCATGCTTAATTTGAACACCTTTGTTACCACCGGGTACTGCTAAAATAGCAATGACCTCGCCTTCAAAAATAGCCCTGGCTTTGGCTCCTTCATCCGTGGCAATGATTACACCATTACTTTGGTGCTTGATCCCTGGGTAAACCGGGTCCGCATACACTCCAAACCCCTGACTCTTAATTCCCTTTTCAACTGGCCAGATCAGCTTTCCCTTATTCGCTGAAAAACTGCTGGCTATTCTAGAAGCTTCGGGGGTAAGAACAAATTTGCTGGTATTCTTGGAAGTGCTGCCAGATTTTTTGTTAGAAGCAGCAATAGCACTTCGTATCAATTTTTCTATTTGTTGATCGATCTTTCTTGCCTCTTTCTTTTTAGCTTCGATTGCACTTGCATACTTGCTTTCATTTTTACGAATAGTTCCTAGAAGTGCTTTTTGAGATTGAATTTCGGCAAATAATTGATTCTTTGCTTTTTTGTTTTGGGCCAATAATACCTCTTTTACTTTTCGTTCCTCGTTAAGGTCGGCATTCAACCGTGAAAGCTCGTCAGTTTTAGCCAATATTTCAGCTCCCTGTTCTTTTCTGTAATCTGTATACTGCTTCATATATTGAAGCCTTTTAAAGGCTTGAAAGAAGCTTTCTGAAGATAGCAGGAACATTAATCTATTTTGTTTGGATTTATTCTGATAAGACTTTTGTATCATCTTAGCGTATTCATCCTTTACCTCTTGTAGTTCGGTTTTTAATTTGCCAATATTTCTGATGTTGGTATTAATTTGCCTGTTCAACAAATTAGATTGTTGATTGGTAACCCGAATTAATTGTTGGCGCACCGTAATTTTTTTATCCAAGGCTTCCATCTGATCCAGAACATTGCCTTTCTCCTTTTTCTCAGCAAATAACAATCTATTGATATCGCGTATTTCAGATTGAAGTTGTTCGCGTTTTTCCTCTAAAGCTTTTTGTTCGCTAGTCTGCGCTATTAGGTTTACCGAAGTAAACAATAATAGTAACAAAACACTAGGTTTAAATCTGAACAACATCTGTTTAAAGCTCTATTTCATTAAAACCCTTAGGAATTGAATAAGGAAAATTGACCGTGCCGTTCAACTCCAAATTCTTAAATTCAAGGTCTATATTATTTTCATTATCCTTACTAATTGCTTTTACCATAATTTCATTAGGTAAAATTTCATTATCCAAACTTTGATAATTTTTATAGGCAATCTCTAAAACTCTTTTCTCCAGCGGTTGCGAAAGTTGCTGTAAAGCCATCTTAAAGTTCTTTGGCTCTACCTGAAATAATGTTTTGTATAAAACGTCTTGCTCTTTAGGAGTTAAACGATAACTCTCATTTGAGATGCCTATATCGTATTTTCCTTGTCTTAAATCTATAATTGCCTGCCCTGTAAGCAAATTTTGTAAAATGGAAAAGTCAACTTCTGTACCCAATAAATCACTTAAATACGAGAAATCGCCATCAAAATATTCATTTTCCAATTTATTATAAAAAGACACCCTATCTGGAGTAATATAAGCCTTAACAATGCCAAGAGGAGCACTCATCCATATTGCCTTGTCCTTTTCCATACGTAGGCTCACTGAAACGTTCTGTGAAGTTTCACCATCAGAATAACTAATTTTCACCCTACCTGCCAATGTTTTAAATCCAGCTTCATTTTGATAATGTGCCTTTATAACTGATTTGGATGATAGCTTAGCATCTACCGTACCACCAGAAATCACCTTTGTACTTTTACAAGATGCCATGAAAATTACCATGACCATAGGTAAGGCATATTTCATTTTTATTATTTTTAAAAACTTCATCATCTTTACATCAAGATTTAATTTTACTAAGGTACATATTTGCTTTAGACGTATTATTGGTTGCGTTATAGGCTTTGACCAATTCTTTATAAATGGCATTTTCCAAAGGAATATCATCTATTAAATAATCTAACGCACCCTCTAATATTTCAATAGCATCTTTATGCTTTTGTAAGCTGTTCAAAGCAGCTCCGTTGGCATAATAAAAATAGGGTTGCGACGGAAAACTCTCCATTGCTTCTTCCGTAGTTTTTAACAACATATCATTCCCCGTATCTGTTTTGAGCATTGCCTCTATTCTAGATTTAAAACCTTCTATACTGTTTAAATCTTTATTAGGTGCAGTATTTACGGCTCTAACCGAATGTACAAAAGTCCTTTTCTGGTTAGCAATAGAATCCGTAATCTTTTTTGCCAAATACTCTTGCTTTTTAGAGATGTTTACACCTTTTAACAGCGTTTGTGCGGTAACATAATCTTCGTTCAAATAATAGATCTCCGCTAAATTTACCCTCATCTGAACATTGTTCCATGGTAATTCTTCTCTAACATCGCCTATTACGGATTTTTTGGCGTTAATAACATCTACAAGTGTTTCTGCATACCAATAATTTTCTGGTTCTCCGGTCAATGCCTCTACCGCATACTCTTGTGCATTGATGTATTGCTTCTCGTACAAATGAAATTTGGCCAACTCAAAAGAAACAACGGTATTTTGAGGTTGTAAACGCTTACATTCCAAGAAATACGTAATTGCACGGTCATAATTTCTAATGCCTTTCTGCTTTAAGCCTTCGAAAAAATTTTCTTGAAAAGTATCAGAATACTCTTCAAGGAAAACTTCTGAACTTTGTTCAATATCCAATTCAGGCGTTTCTTGTGCACAAATGGTTAAGGGGGTACATAAAACCCCGATCACAAAACCCAAAAACACCGCCTTTACCATACTATTTATCAGATTTCTATTTTACACCTGTACTCCCAAAACCGCCTTCTCCCCTAGCAGTTTCAGACAAAATTTCTACTTGGTTCCATTCAGCACGTTCGTGTTTTGCAATGACCATTTGAGCAATACGTTCGCCGTTTTCAATTACAAAATCTTCATTGGACAGGTTTACTAAAATAACACCTACTTCTCCTCTATAGTCAGCATCAATTGTGCCAGGTGCATTAAGTACGGTTATTCCCTTTTTAGCCGCCAAACCACTTCTTGGCCTTACCTGAGCTTCAATACCTACAGGCAATTCAATGAAAAGACCAGTTGGTATAATAGCTCTTCCTAAAGGTTGTAGTGTAACCGCTTCGGCAAGATTAGCTCTTAAGTCCATACCAGCAGACGCATTGGTCTCATAATTGGGTAAATCGTGACCTGACTTATTGATAATTTTTATGTTCATCTGTTTAGATATAATTTTTTAAGATTTTCAAATTCCAGCTTATATACCAAGCCCAAGAATACTAATAACAAAGGTATGCCAATAAATAGGTTCCTATCAAAAATGTAAAATGAAAGCGTAGAAAACAAGATGGACATTCCTAAATAAAAGATAATTTTTCTAAAGTTATATGGAATGGGATAATACATACGTCCAAAATAAAATGAAAGCATCATCATAGTACCATATGCCATTAATGTAGCCACTGCTGATGCCATATAGCCGAAATACGGAATAAAAATCAAATTGATAATTATAGTCAGTACGGCACCTATCATTGAAATATAAGCGCCAAATTTGGTGCGATCCGTAACTTTATACCAAACGGACAGGTTATGGTAAATTCCTAAGAAGAAACTTGCCAAAACAATTAATGGAACTATAGGCATGGCATCCCAATATGATTCATTTAGAACAAGAAAACGCTTTAGAACATCAGAAAAAACCACAACCGACAATAAAATAATACTGCCCAAAACCACAAAATAATTTGTAATCTGAGCATAAGCTTTCTGGGGGTTTTTGGTATCTGAATGACTAAAGAAAAAAGGTTCAATTCCCATTCTAAAAGCAGTCGCAAAAAGTGTCATGAACAGCGCAAGTTTATAGCATGCTGAATATTTTCCCATTTCACTTTTGGCAATATCTATTGGCAATAACTCTGATAACAGATAACGATCAAAAACCTCATTAATGGTAAAAGCAATACCGGCAACCATAACCGGCATAGCATAGCGGACCATCCTTTTCCAGAGATCTTTATCGAAAACATATGGCTTACGGATGTAAACCCTGATCATCAATAATAATGTAACACCACTAGCAATTAAATTAGCAATTAAAATATAAGGTATCTCATAATCTGGTTTATATAACGAGTTGAAAAAACCTGTTGATGAGCCTGTAGCTATCTTAGGTAAAAAGATCAAGAAAAATAAGGTGAGCCCTAGGTTAAGAGATACGTTTAATATTTTAACAATGGCGTATCGCATTGGCTTTTCATTAGCCCTTAACCAAGCAAAAGGAATAATAGCTAAAGCATCTAATGCCAATATCCCTAACACATAATTCATAAAAGGCAAGTCAATATTCAACGCAGTGGACAATGGCGTCTTAAATAATATGCCCACTAAAACCAATAAAGCGGTTGAGCCCATTATGGATAATAACGACGTGCTAACTACCTTTTTTCTATTTTCTGACTCCTTGTAAAAACGAAAAAACGCCGTTTCCATACCGTATGCCAAAAAAACATTGAAAATTGCAAACCAAGAAAATATCAAAGTAACCTCACCAAATTTGCCCGGTGCCATTACATCGGTATAAATAGGTACAAGTAAAAATGAAATCATCCTTGGCAAGACAGTTGCCAAGCCATAGATCGCAGTTTGTTTAAAAAGTTTTTTGAGTGGATTCAAGCACTGTACATTAAGGCGATAAAAGTACCTATTAAAAGCCTAGTTACAAAGTTAGTTTTTGGGTGCGCCTTTATAAATTAGGGGTTGTTTTTGTTTTATGTCTGATACCTTTGCATATTTCAACTTTCCATTTTCGCTGTAACTCACAACGGCCTCATCTTTACCTAGGTTTAAATCTATAGCTTCAGGAGACTTTGAAGCAGTATTAGGTATTCTGACAACGATCACATTTTCGCCATTCACAGTATTGACGATGGCATCTACCTGTTTCCCCCTAAAATAAACATGATTCATTTGAATATCGGAATTCTCAATCAACGTAACCGGAATTCTCAATTCTGTACCAGAACCGCTTTCTTCACGACCACTTACATATTCCTGACAAGACGCTTTACCTATATCAAATGAAGGTTCTGCTTGCAACTTTTTCTGAGAAGTACAACTAGTTAAACAAAGACAAAAAAGTAAAAAATAAGTATTAAGATATTTCATTAGACCATATTATACTTATAAAGATAATAAGTAATATGGGTTTAATACGTCATTTAACATGGCTATCACAATTTAATGCACTAATCCGCCTTTTGCAATTGCCTTAATTTATTAAGCTCGTTTTTTACCTGCCTGTAAATAAATACACAGAAAACCGTTAAAAAAACTATGGATGAACATAGTATATATACATAAAAACCATGTGACAGCGATACTTTGAACAGAGGTAACAGAATAATAAACCCAACGGTATAAATAATAATCGCCAATGGAGTAATTATAAAATGTGTAAACCTTCTAAACGAGTAATATGTAGTCAAATCTTGTTTAAACGTATTATAGTCAGCACTAAAATTGATAGATCTTAATCTTCTTAAACTAAAGAGCTCAATACCTATTCTAACCATTAAACTACCGATCATTAAACCGACCCCCAGTAAAAATGTCGCATTTTTATAGCCGGAAACGTACAGTAGAAAAGCGAACAATGTTATGATTGTAATTGTTAAAACTGCATTCCCTGTTCTTTGTTTGTTTTCAATGGATTTTACACTTTTCAAGAGTGATTTAAAACTCTCTTCAGTTGCAGATATCTTAGATTGGTTTTGCCATGTATTTTGTAAATCTTCAAAATTATTCATGATTTGCACATTTTGTAAGTTGTTGTTTTATTCTATGTATTCTAGTCCTGATAGCGTCATGCTTAATCCCTATGATTTCTGAGATCTCTACTTGTGGCACATCTTCTAGTTCCAACAAAATTATAGCCTTGTTAGTGCTACTTAATTGGTTGATGCATTTGTACAATTGAAAAAGCATATCTTCTTTTTCTACAGGATCTTCACTACTCTCACTTATTTGCAAATCATCAATTTGTAGTTTTTTCTCTTCTTTCTTCTCCCTACGTATTTCTGCCAAACAAGTATTCACACAAATTCTATAGATCCATGTAGCTATTCCGCTTTCATTTCTAAACGTATCTAAGTTTTTCCAAACTTTAATGAACGTTTCCTGGGTCAAATCTTTGGCCAGTACATCATTACCTCCGGTATACCCCATACATAAACGCATTACTTTAGGGTAATTAATCTCATATATCTTTTTATATGTTGTCTCCTTAGGTGTCATTAATCCTCTAATGCTTTAAGTACATTTTCAATAAACCAATCTGGTTGATCAAACATTATAAAGTGCGAAGAACCCATGGCAAATTCCAAGTTATATTCTTTAAGGGTTTTATATTGACTATTATATGTGGTTTTAGCCATTTCTATCCCATAAGGTTCAGTTGCCGCTAAAATGGTTACAGGTATATCAATTTTAGAAAGGTCGTTACGCAAATCCAATTTCAATAAATCAGTATAACCATAGACATATGTTTCTCGATCAGCTTTTATCATCCAATCTTTTATTATTTCTTGGTTTGATGCATCTAAAGTCATTCCGCTTGCCATTTGACTGACCATGGACTCAAAATCCTTATCGTTCATGCCCAATACTTTCTTATTATAAGGTGAATCATAAACCATATATTCGCTTTTAAAGTTAGGCATCATTAAGGCACCGGTTGAGGGCAAAGCATCAACTATGATCAATTCTGTAAAAGCACTATTTTCTGTAGCCATCCAAAGTGCTAATGCACCGCCTAAACTGTGCCCAAGCAGAACAGCATTATCTAATTTGTTACTAGAAATATACTTAACCAATTCATCTTTAATTTTTGGCAGCCAAGGTTTTTCTATAGCGGGCACATCGCCAAAACCGGCAAATGTAAATACATGACATTCATAATCTTTTGATAGCTCAGCAACGGTAGCTTCCCAAACATCTCCAGTACAAGTAAAGCCCGGAAATAAAAGTATTGGTTCACCTTTACCAATGACTTCAACTCTAAAAGGATTGTCTTGAGCAGTTATTGAAAAGGAGGAAATAAAAAATAATGCGAATGCTAATAATTTAATTGTTTTCATCGTAAGAGTTTTTGTTTTGTTCACCCTTTAGATTCAAGAATTAAAAAATGTTACCTTTTTATTTGAAAAAATATTATTCCGGTTCTACATTCATCCTTTTTATAGCCGTTGTAGCCAAAATAAAGGCAATTAAGAGAAGAACCGCTGCAAGGGCATATGGAGCGCCAGGAAAATAAATTGAAGTCTCAGGCCTAATAAAATAATAAAATACGGGCGCAAATATAAATTGCCCTAAAATAGCCGTTATGCTAACCAGACCGGTTATAGAGCCCTGTAAAATTCCCTGCTCTTTTTCCGATACTTGATTAGAAATAACACCTTGTACGATAGGTCCGGCAATACCACCCAATGCATATGGAATCAAGAATGCATACAGCATCCAAGGTTCATGGGCAAAAGAAAACAAGAACATACCCACTGTCCACAATAGAAAGCCGTAGATGATAACCTTACGTTTTCCAAATTTTGTCACTAATTTACCAACCAAAAACCCTTGAACAACTGCAACCAATAAGCCAACTACCATAAGAGACAATCCTATTTGTCTCGGGTTCCAATCATACCGTTCTATCCCGTAATAAGACCATGTAGATGGTAGTGCCTGACCAGCAAGGTTTGACAAGAAAAATGCAGAAATCAACAGTAGAATTCCCTTATAATTGCGCAATGCGAACAATGAAACCCCAGGAATCATCTTTGCATAGTTAATTTGTCTTCTGTTCTCCATGGTCAATGATTCTGGAACAAAGAAATACCCGAACAAAAAGTTTGCAAATGTTAACCCTGCAGCTATATAAAAAGGCAAACGTATATCTATTTCACCAAAAAAACCACCTATACCCGGACCTATAATAAAGCCTATTCCGAATGCAGCACCTATTAATCCGAAATTCTTTGCTTTATTCTCTCTGGTACTAACATCTGCAATATAGGCGGATGCCACGGTAAAACTTGCACCAGTAATTCCCGCTAAAAACCTACCCAAAAACAACCAAACAATAGAAGGTGCCCAAGCGTGGATTAAATAGTCTATACTTAACCCTAACAAGGCAATAAGCAATATGGGACGTCTACCATATTTATCGGATATTTCACCCAATACAGGCGAAAACAGAAATTGCATACCTGCAAAAGCCGTTGTTAACCACATACCATAGATAATAGCCATATGATTACCTTCACCCGTTAATTCCATAATTAAATCAGGGATAATTGGTAGAATTATACCAATGCCAATGACATCAACAAGAATAGTTATGAATATAAAAAGTAAGGCGGTTTTATTAGATTTCATGGTGATGACAAAAGTCGGGTAAAAAAAGTTAAATAAAAGCAATAAAAACAAAAACCCCACTGGTTAGTGGGGTTTTTATATATAGTTTAAAGCGTTAAAGGTTTAGACAACATGAAGTCATCTGTAAGTGAACATTTTTAATTGTTCAATGCCTCTGCACCACCAACGATTTCTAAAATTTCATTGGTAATTGCTGCTTGCCTTGCTTTATTATATGTCAATTTCAATTGGTCACGTAGCTCAGTTGCATTATCTGTAGCCTTGTGCATTGCGGTCATACGAGCACCATGTTCACTAGCAAAAGAATCTCTAATACCTTTATACAATTGTGTTTTTAAGGATTTAGGAATCAATTGCTCTATAATTTCAACCTTAGAAGGCTCAAAAGTATAATCTGCACTTGCCGTTTCTTCTACCTCCAATGGTACAATTGGCAAAAACTGCTCGGTCATAACAATTTGGGTAGCCGCATTTTTGAATTTGTTGTACACAATATCAATACGGTCATATGCGCCAGCCGTGAACAATTCCATTAAGTTCTCTGCTATTACTGCAACATTATCAAAGGTTAGATCATCAAATACACCACTATGGTTAGCAATAACATTATAGCGTTTACCTAAATAATCATTAGCTTTTTTGCCTACCGCAACAAAATCAACTTCTTTACCTGCATAAACATTTTCAACAAGGTTAACAGATTGCTTTAAGATGTTGGTATTAAACGCCCCACATAGTCCTCTGTTAGAAGTAACCGATACGACCAAAACTTTATTCACCGCACGATTATCGGCATAAACACTACCAGAATCACCTTCTAAACTAGCACTTAGGTTTTGTAGTAATTCGGTCAGTTTATCGGCATAAGGTCTCATTGCCGTAATGGCATCTTGCGCCTTTTTCAATTTTGCAGCAGAAACCATTTTCATGGCACTGGTTATCTGCATCGTTGAAGAAACCGATGAAATCCTATTTCGTATTTCCTTTAAATTTGCCATTTTATTCAGTATTTAGTAAAAAGTACAAAGTATTAAGTTGCTTCAACACTTTGTACTATTTACTCAGTACTCAGTACTTTTTTAGTTCTTATATTTCGCAGAAAGCTCTTTACAAACAGAAGTCAAGGTATCTGTTACTTCATCTGTAAGCTTACCAGACTTCAAGGTATCTAGAACATCTCTGTGCTTAGCGTTCAAAAACTCCAAATAATCACGTTCGAATTCTTTTACTTTCTCAACAGGAACATCTCTTAACAAGTTTTTAGAACCGGCATAGATAATTGCAACCTGATCTTCAACAGTAAAAGGATCATTTTGTGCTTGCTTCAAAATTTCAACGTTTCTACGTCCTTTTTCAATTACGTTTAAAGTAGCAGCATCTAAATCTGAACCAAACTTAGCAAAAGCTTCCAATTCACGGAACTGTGCTTGATCTAGTTTCAATGTACCTGCAACTTTTTTCATTGATTTAATCTGAGCGTTACCACCAACACGAGATACAGAAATACCTACGTTAATTGCCGGTCTAACACCTTGGTTAAATAAATCTTGCTCTAAGAATATCTGTCCGTCAGTAATAGAAATTACGTTAGTTGGGATATAAGCAGAAACATCACCTGCTTGTGTTTCAATAATTGGCAAAGCCGTTAAAGAACCACCACCTTTTACCATTGGCTTTAATACCTCTGGCAAATCGTTCATTTCTTTTGCGATGTCATCATCATTGATAACTTTTGCTGCACGCTCTAATAATCTAGAGTGAAGGTAGAAAACATCACCTGGATACGCCTCACGTCCCGGTGGTCTTCTTAACAAAAGAGATACCTCACGGTAAGCTACCGCTTGTTTTGATAAATCATCATATATAATTAAAGCAGGACGACCTGTATCACGGAAATACTCACCAATAGATGCTCCAGTAAATGGTGCATATACTTGCATTGGTGCAGGATCAGATGCGTTAGCAGCTACAATGGTAGTATATGCCATTGCACCTTTATCTTCCAATACTTGAGCAATACCGGCAACGGTAGATGCTTTCTGACCAATGGCAACATAGATACAGTAAACAGGCTCACCAGCATCATAAAATTCTTTTTGGTTTAGAATGGTATCAATACAAACCGTAGTCTTACCAGTTTGACGGTCACCAATAACAAGCTCTCTCTGCCCTCTACCAACCGGGATCATCGCATCAATTGCTTTGATACCTGATTGCATTGGCTCAGTTACAGGCTCTCTGTAGATAACACCTGGAGCTTTACGCTCTAATGGCATCTCATAAGTATCACCGGCCATAGGTCCTTTACCATCGATTGGGTTACCTAGAGTATCAACCACACGACCAACAATTCCTTCACCAACTTTTACAGAAGCGATTCGTTGCGTACGTTTTACAGTATCACCTTCACCAACAGATTTAGAAGGTCCTAAAAGAACCACACCTACGTTATCTTCTTCCAGGTTAAGAACGATACCTTCAAGTCCACCTTCGAACTCAACTAATTCTCCGTATTGAGCATTGGCTAATCCGTAGATTCTTGCAATACCATCACCTACAGTTAATACAGTACCTACTTCATCTAAAGTAGCGGTAGCATCAAATCCTGATAATTGTTTCTTTAAAATTGCTGATACTTCAGCGGCTTTTACTCCTGCCATTTTTAATTAGTATAAGATATTAGACAATGAATGTAACCATTCGTGGTCTTATATTGTTATTATAGACTATTTGAAAATTCTCTTTTTAAATTATTAAGCTTGTTGCTTACGCTAGCATCATACTGTAAATCTCCAACTCTTAAGATGAAACCTCCAATAATACTTTCGTCAATTTTACTTTCAATGGTAACCTCATCACCAGTAATAGTAGCAACCTGCTTTAATATTTTTTTCTCCATCGCGGCATTTAAAGGTACAGCGGTTGTTACGTAAGCAACGTTCTTACCTTTTAATTGCTCATTTAGGATAATGTATTTTAAGGCTACCTCATTTAACATACCTATACGCTTGTTGTCTACCAACATTGTTATAGCGCCTTCCGTAATTGAATTACATCCTTTGAAAATTTCAAGTAATGCACTCTTTTTAGAAGTACCGGAAACAACAGGACTTGCCAATACATCTTTTAATTCTTTACTATCTGAAATAGTAACGGCGATTGAACGCATATCTTTCTCAACAGCGTCCAAGGCTTTGTTTTCCTTGGCCATATCCAATATCGCCTTTGCGTAACGTAATGCAGCTCTAGATTCGCTCATTATTTCTTTTAGTTAAGTTTTATATCGCTCAACATGGTATCTACCAACTTCAATTGCTTGTCATTACTAGATAACTCTTCTTTTATTACTTTCTCGGCAATTGCTACAGACAATTCTGCAACTTGACTTTTAATATCGGCTACCGCTGCTTTTTTCTCACTTTCGATAGCAGCTTGCGCTTGTTTCAACATTTTATCACCTTCTAATTTTGCTTGCTCTTTGGAGTCCGCGATCATTTTTTCTTTGATCTCACGAGCATCCTTTAACATTGCCTCACGCTCAGAACGTGCTTCTTGCAACATTCTGTCATTATCCGCTTGAAGGTTCTGCATATCTGCTTTAGCCTTTTCAGCAGCAGCCAATGCTTCTTCTATACCAGTTTCTCTTTCATCTAAAGAAGTCATAATTGGCTTCCATGCAAATTTAACTAGTAGAAAAATAATTATTAATAATAGTAAGGTCTGAACAATGAACAAACCTGGTGAAAAATCGTTTAATAAAGCTTCCATTTATCTGTAATTAAAATCTAAATCAATAATTAAAAAACATTTCCCGTAACCAACCGTTACGGGAAAACATTTTTTTGGTTTCTTAAGCCTTTCCTAAGATTAATGCACCGAATGCCAAACCTTCCAAAAGTGCCGCAACGATAATCATCGCTGTTTGAATTTTTCCTGCCGCTTCTGGTTGACGAGCAATACCTTCCATTGCTTTACCACCGATTTGACCAAGACCAATACCTGCTCCGATTACGATTAAACCTGCTCCAATTAAATTGTACATAGTAAACTGATTTATATATTAAATTAAAAAACTCACCTCTAAATAAAACTCTCTCTTACATCTTCTGAATCAACAACATCATGACCAGCCTCATCATGATGATGCTCATGGTCATGGTCTGCTACTGCCATACCAATAAATAAAGCAGAAAGCATAGTGAAAATATAAGCTTGTAAAAACGCAACGAGAATTTCAATAACAAATATTAGAATAGATAGTACTAAAGATAAACCTGTAGCACCAACTACACCCAACGATTCTTTTAAGACAAACATAATAGCAATCAAACTCATAAAAACAATATGTCCCGCAGTAATGTTGGCAAACAAACGCACTAGTAATGAAAATGGCTTAATAACAAACGTACCAACCAATTCTATAATGGTCAAAACTGGTCGAATTAAAATAGGCACACCTGGCATCCACAAAATGTGCATCCAAAAATCTTTATTTCCACTAAAAGCATAGATAACTAAAGTAAAAATAGCAAGAGCTGCAGTAATAGCTATCTGACCAGTAACATTAAAACCGAACGGCGTCAAGCCTATCAAGTTTAAAATCCAGATTAAAAAGAAAATTGTAAGAAGATATCCTGAGAATTTTCTATAATGCTTTTCTCCAACGTTAGGTTTCGCAATCTCATCTCTAACATATATTACTAATGGCTCTAACACTCTGCCGAAACCAGTAGGAACACTTTTCTTTTTATATTGTCTAGCCAGTGACGAAAAAGCTAATAAAAGAAATAGACCTACAATTAAAAAACCAACAACACTCTTAGTAATAGAAAAATCTAAAACCTTATGCGCATTTGTTGCATGGTGCTCTTCATCAAAATTCACTGAAGATGCGCCCGCTTCCAACTCATAAATTTTACTGTGAAGCTTTACGAATTTAGATCCGTTCTTTTCTACGATTACTTCACCGTTATCATCATGATGAAATTCAGACGACATAAAAGTTACCAATCCGTTGCTTGACCATAAGATCACCGGTAATGGAAAACCAACATGTTTTCTTTCGCCTGCATCATTGGTATATGAAAACAAGTGAAAATCATGAGAGTCTTTTAGGTGGTGTAAAATATACTCATCTACCTCTTCTTTAGTACTCACCGCACCTTCTTGTTCGGTATCGGATAGTGCGAAACTTTGTAATGAGAAACAAAGTATTAGAAGTTGTAATAAGGTTTTAATCGTATTTGAAACTTTCATCATTAGTTCTATGTCAAAAAATTAAGCTCCTAGAAATTTTGCGCAAAAGTAGTCAATAATAACATAACCATCCCAATTTTAAAGCTTTAAAATTTATAGACTTTTATTCCCCATAATTTTGGCTATAAAAAATACCTCTAGAAAAAGAAATATTAAGATTGGAATCAATAGCATTCCCCTATATAACTGAGGCATAATTAGTTCTCCAAGCAGGTAAGGATAGAAGATCATTGCGAACAATGTGATCTTAAATACAAGTGCGGCCATATAAAGAAAGCCTAACTGCTGAAAAAATGAATTGTTTTTCGACGCGATTAAGAAGGTGATGACCAATACCAACGAAAACACATAATGAAATGTATAGGCTTTTTGCAATAAGGGCTCAAAATTCGGTTCGGCATTGCCCAATAACTGATCTTGTAAAAAAAAGGAAGTCGCGCCCACAACAGTGAACACGACTATGTATAAAATAATTTTTTTTAGCAACGTTTATTTATTTAATGCCATAACTTTCTTTATGACCAAATAGATAGACAAAAATACTGCAAGTAAAGTAAATGTGTCTTCTAAAAACGTTTTTTCAAATTTTTCATCTAACCATTCTCCTAAAAGATTGCCTAAAAATATGGTGACACCCATTTGTATGGCCACACCACTTAAGTTTACGGCATTTCTTAGTAACTCGGAATTGTCATTGCCTTTACGAGGCTTTTGCGGCTCCATTGTTCGGTGATTTAAAACCAGCTGGGTTACTTCCTCCTTTTTTGCCTCCCATGTTACAAGATGCATTAAAAGTAGCGCCAGGTTCTACTGCCAATTTACTTACTGAAACAGTACCCTCTATCACTGCAGACGATTTTAAGGATAACAGATCAGAGACGTTTAGTTCTCCGTTAAAACTACCTTCTATATCTGCATTTACACATTCTACTTTGCCGTGTATATAGCCATCTTTACCTATGACCACTTTACCTGAGGTTTTAACATTGCCATCTAACTTACCATCGATACGAAAATCTGCTTCTGAGATGATATCTCCTTTAATTTTTGTATTCTTCTCTATTCTATTCGGCTGTCCTCCTATTTCATTCATAGCTTTGGGTTTTTGTCTGTCTGAAAACATTGTTCACGGTTTTGGGGTTAAAAGCGTATTTCTATATTCGATTATATTTTTGTGTACCTGTATAATCTTATAGTTCTCTGATAAAACTACAAAATTCTCATCAGCAACTCGGTAATCCTTATTATTTTTTAATAGCTCGGCGTAACCAAGTGCGAAATCTTTCGATTTAAATCCGTGAACGACCACAAATTGGTCTTCTACATTATAAATATCTCTTGAAACTTTGTTTTTATATCTAAGGTCTTCAATGGATTTTTCTAACAGTTCCATCAATTTCAAAGCCTTTTCGTTATTGCTCCTTTTAAAAGGGAAAACCACTTTCCAGTTTGATGTGCCTTTGGAGTCTGTCTCTGGAGAGAAGTCTTTTTGTTCTAATTTAGGAAGCTGCTCGGCAATCATCTGTTCTGCCTTTTTACCTTCTGGATTATTAGGGTAAGTCAATGCCACATAGTTCAATGCTTCTTTAAAAAGCTCAAAACCTTGCAACCTTCCAATGGCATTTGCTTTTAACATCTCAAATTTTGGCACAATTGGATCGCCGGTAAATCTATTGATATTTTCCTCTGCACCTGTTATTACCTGTAAATAATGTTGGTCTTGATATTGTTTGAACAAACTCTCATAGCGCTTTTCTGGACTATCTGGACTATCTGAACTATCTGCCAATACGGCTTGCGGATTCAACAATATTTCAGCATATCTAGAATCTGCGTGGTTGGCAATAATATCTGCCTTCATCGATTCTTTCAACGGACTACCAACTTCTTCGTAAATTTTATACAAGTTATATTTTGAAGGAAGAATCAAACGTTCTTCCGCATTTGATGCCAATACATTTTCAAGCTTCTCTGCTGCCAACAGATTCTCGTTGAATTTCTCCTTATAGATAAGTCCTAATTGATAATTCGCAAAATTTCGTTCTGTTTTTAAGCTATCGATTATGGCAACATCTGTAGGTAAACGATCCATATAATAATCTAAAGAGAATTTCTCGTCTTCACTTACCACATTTAAACTATCATTTGCTCCAGGTGCATTTTGTAATGCAATATTCTCATTATTGATAAGTGACTTGTCTGACCAGCGCCAATCATCAGTGAGCTCTCTATTGCCCCAACGGTTTTTAAAATCATTTTGGCCATAGCCTAAACTGGTAATATTGTAGAAATAGAACTTACCCTTATTCTCTTTACCACCTTTACTATTGTTAAAAGCCGCAAAACCATCGGTAATTCTTTGCTTTTCTTTTTTCTGCGCTGCTTCTTTCGCCTTTTGTAATTCTTCAATATGCTTTCCAAAATATGCCAACTGCTCTTCTTTTGGCATTTCAAATACCGTAATAACACTATCGGAATATTGAACAATATCTTCGTACTTAATTACATCTTCAAGGTTATCGCGCTTTTTCTTTATCGCCCTAAATTTCTTAGTATTCTCGTTAAGATTGGTCAGTACGCTATCATAATAGGCACCGGCAGGCTTGTAGACACTTTCATCAAAATTATATTCCGCCAAATTCTCATAGTTAAGCGCATTTAATTTTGGTTTGTTCTGCGAAGCCCGAAGCGATTTATTAAAATATACGATTGCCAAACTATCAGCTTCTTCCTCCAAATGAAATTCGGCCAACTGTCTATAAATACCATCTAAAAAGGGTCTGTTTTCTCTATTCAACTCCATTTTAGTCAAATACTCCAAAACCTCTTCTGTATTCTCGCTAGTTACTTTGGTATTCTTTAGTTTTTCAATCTCCGCATTGATCATGTAAACTCTTGGAGATTTTCTGTTCAGCTCAATTACCTTATCAAAAGCATAATTGGCACTATCCTTAAAACCCATCTGATTGTACAACTGACCAATGATATAGTAATACCTTCCTTTTTCAGGGTTTTTCTTGGTGTAATGCGATGCAACCTTAAGGTTTTGCACTGCAGTATCAGGAGCGTTTAGATTGATATATGCTTGTGCCAACATAGCTCTAGCGTCGGCATATTCTTGGTCTTTTAAACGCTCATACTTCATTAAGCGTTTTAAATTTTTAATGGCAAGGTCGTCGTTTTCTAGTCTTATGTTTACCTTTTCTCTCCAAATACTAGCTTCATTAAGCTTATCACTTTCTGAGTATTTATTAAGAATGTAATTAAAGGATTCTAATGCAGGAATGTAGCGTTCGTCAAAATAACGGGCTTTGCCTAATAGCAGAAATGCTTCATCTATTTGAGGATTTCGCTCTTCATCCTTAATATCCATACTATGGCGCTGAATAGCTTTGGTCGCTTTTTCTTCTGCAATAAGGAAATTAGGGTTGTTGTCTTCTGAATCTAGTTTTATTTCGCCACTAACTTCTAAACGTTCTATTGGCAATACTTCAAAATAGTCATCTTGATACGTATCGTTCAAAGTTTCTCGCCCCAGGTCAAAAGCAATGTTACCATTATACAAGGTATTGTACTTGGTATTGAGCGCGTGCCAATTACGGTTTACGAACTTGTCTTTCTTGACAGAACATGCATTAAATAACATACTCGCCAAAACACCGGATAAAATAAGTTTGTTTCTAAGATTCAAAATAGATAATCTACGTATGTATGTTTAACTTAAAAACAACCAGATTATTATACCGTTCATCGGTAAACTGCATATTTATTTTTGAATGATAATAATGGAAACAAGCTGGAAGATACTTTTATAACAGACTGAGTAGTTTGTTTTGACATAAAATGATCAAGATTTCATCATTTTATTGCAGTTAATCTGATCAACGAATTCTTTATCGACTTTTATTAACCTTATAGTAAAGGTGTACTATTGAAAAACCGACCTAACGGTCGGTTTAATAAATTTATGGGGTTTTACACCAAAAGTTAGATTTTCAACTGTAACTAAACCAAAATTACATTGGTTAATCTTCCAAAACCACCTCAGCATTATCTGAACCAAAAAACACTTCTAATTCTTTTAAAGTTTCAGTAGAAGTTTCAATATCTCTTACCACCTCGCCTTTGTTCAACACCACAATACGTTCGCATACTTCGGTTACATGAATTAAATCGTGACTAGAAACCAAAACGGTAACATCTTGCTGTGCTGCAAGCTCTTTTATAATTTGCTTTAGACGAATCTGTGTTGTTGGATCTAAATTGGCAAAAGGTTCATCTAGAATCACCACTTTAGGATTTCCAATAAACGAAGCCACAATACCTGCTTTCTTTTGGTTTCCCTTAGATAGGTCTCTCAAGTACTTTTTCTGACCCAATATTTCACCATGAAAGAAATCTTGATACTGCGCCAATAGTGCATCAACATCGGCTTTGTTTTGACCACGTAGGTCACCAATGAAGTAAAAATACTCTTCGGGAGTCAAATACCCGATCAAAAAAGTTTCATCAATAAATGAAGAGGTAAAAGGTTTCCAGTTTTCGCTAGTATTTACTTGAACATCGTTATTAATAATATGACCTGTAGTTGGCTGTATTAAATCTAACAGTAAACTAAAGAGCGTTGTTTTGCCCGCCCCATTATTACCAACCAAACCGAAACTTTGTCCTGTTGGAATGTTTAAAGATTCTATATTCAATACTTTATGTGCGCCGTAAATTTTGGATAAATTTTCTATTGTAATCATAATCTTTTTATTCTATTTATTTAGGATGAATTGTAAAGTGATAAATGGATAAAACCTAACTTGCCTTCTCTTTAAAGCCCGCAATCATTCCGTATTTCTTTTTCTTGTATTGTTCCGTAATTAAACCTAATAGATAATTCTTCATAGCAAAACCGATAATTCCTAAAACTGAAAGTACACCTACTGCCACTTCTAAATTAAAAATGTAATAAAAGATGGAAAATATAATAATAGGAACAACTAAAACAGGAAGCATTACTAGAAATTGAGTGGCACTTGCACCTTGCATATTACCGAACGGACTCTGATCCAATTCAATCCTTTTCTTGTTGAAAGAACCGAAATATAAAATGACCGGTATATTTACACCTAAATTATATAAGGCACAGCCAAAATTGATTGCCAAGGCATCCCAACCAAAGTAAACA
Organism: Maribacter sp. 1_2014MBL_MicDiv; assembly: GCF_001865655.1. NCBI lineage: Bacteria > Pseudomonadati > Bacteroidota > Flavobacteriia > Flavobacteriales > Flavobacteriaceae > Maribacter > Maribacter sp. 1_2014MBL_MicDiv. Next base: position 2,032,050 of record NZ_CP011318.1, on the reverse strand, counting down.
TAAGGTATAGTCAATAAAAACATAGCCACTATACTCACCGTAATTAAAGAAACTTTAGACTCCAAATACTTGCGCATGGGTATATTTTGCGACATCATCATACTATAGTAACTACTATCCCAAGCGGGAATAAACTGACCGAAATTACTTAAGAAAATACCGGTCATAAATATGCCGACAAAAGCTTTCATAGGCATCATACTACTATATATATCTTGGGTGTAAAACACTAAGCCGTAAAAAACAAATAGCAGAGAAATATACACTTGAGACTTGGTTCTTTTATTACGCCATATCATTTTAAGATCAAGTTGTAAGAAAGAGCCCATTTCACCAAAACGTTTTGTCCAAGCTAAATCTGAGGTATTTGCCTCTACAGATTTCGCTTTGAGTTTTGCATCTAGGTAAATTTTATCTTTTAAATATGTATAGTTTATATAATACATGAGCAAGGCTAGAGCAACGGGTATCAATACTGTTATGGGATATGCATAAAGTGCATGAAAAACGGGCGCAAAAAATTCCTTAATAGAAAACACCCCAAAATAATCTAATCCATAGCCCAAAACGAGTAAGCTTACAATAGCAATAAGAACCTTGTCATTTTTATTGACCAAAAGGTTTAAATAGTTAATACTAAGAACAATTGCCTTTATTGCAACAACCCATAATAATACATTCAATACAGGGTAATCATTGAATAAAAGAACAATTGCGAAGGGAACAATAAAAAATAAGGTCAATAAATTATAAATAGATGCAGCCGATCTACCTAATATATAATGTGCTATGGTACTTTTCTTCACTGGTGTGGTCAAAAAAGGCTTAATATCCATTACCGGTAGTTTTTGCATAAAATACCTGAGCATTAATTCCATTAGAATCCAGTAAATAAAATATTGACTAACGATCCATAAAGGGTTTTGATCTGGGAAGAATTTGCGCAGTAGAAAGTACATACCTCCACCGGTTACGGCTAGCGATATCAACATATACACCGCAAAAAATCCCATTACTATTTTTATCCCTAAACTTTTACCAAGGTTAGAGGACCTAAAAAAGGATTTCCATTGTAATGAAGAAAAACGTTTAAACATTCGGTTGGTTTTAGTATTTGAAATATAAGTAAGAAAAATCTTGAGTTTGTTACAAACAAAATTCAAAATATTCTTTAAGGTCTTATTTTATACCTTACTATATATCCAGAAAAAATTAACCGATTAATCTCTTCCTTTTTATAGTTAAAAACTTCTTTTCTAGCGAATTCGAAGTTTCCAACATTGCTTTATCCAAAAAAGAGATTGCCAAATCTTTCTCACCTTTTTTCAGATAAAATTCTGCATAACAACCATAATATAGATAGCCTCTTTGACCAAGTTCGGCTACCTCAATGCAATTCAATAATTGATATGTTTTCGCTAAATCGTTTAGTTGAAGACAAACTGTTGCATGATTTAACAATGTAAACATGTTAGGTTCAAACGTATGCAACTGTTCATACCAATAAGAAATCTTTCTCCAATTGGTATCTTTAAATATTTTGGCATTTAAATGCTCAGAGGCTATGGCAGCTTCATAATGATACACAGAGGTATCTTCATATTCCGTAGCTTTAAGCATGGCACTGTTTCCCATCTTTATCAATGGAAAATACCATTTGGTACGGTCTTGATACCGCAAATTAACTATTTGATTGTCAGAGGAAACTTTACTTTCTAGTCGTGACATATGAAAACATAGCAATGCAAAAAGTGCATACAAACTGCCACTTCTAAATTGCTCCTTTTTTAAAAGTAATTGACAAAGGCGAATAGCTTCGCCACATAAATCTTCTTTTATTAACTTTTCCTTGTTTGTAGAATGAAAGCCTTCATTGAACGTTAAGTAAATGACTTCCATAACCCGTGCCATTCGTTCTTGAACAGTTTCAGGACTTGGGTATTGAAACTGAATATTTTTATCGCTGATCGTTTTTCTTGCTCGGAGTAATCGCTTAGCGATAGTTTCCTCTTTGGTCAATAAGGCAGCGGCAATTTCTTTGATACTAAAACCGGAAATAGTTTTAAGTGCAAAGGCTATTTGTTCGCTAGGGTGTAAACTTGGGTGACAGGCAACAAAAATCATTCGCAACTGACTGTCTGCAACCTCATGATCTAAAAACAGTTGCTCAATTTGTAAAGATGATGCTCCAGTTGTAATGCTAAGGTTTCTATTCTTTTCCGCTTGTATACTACGAAGAATATCAATGGTTCTGTTTTTTGCAACCCTGTTCAGCCAAGCTTCTGGGTTATCGGGTATTTTAGTCCGCCATTGAGAAGTTGCTTTTATAAAGGTATCCTGTACCGCATCTTCAATGGTCTCTATATATGACAACCCGAAAAAACGGGTTAAAATAGCTACCATCTTTCCGTAATGATGTCTAAAAAGATGGTCTACTACTTTATGTTCCATTTAATTTACTGCTCAAAAACCATTACTTCCCTAATCTCAACAGTACCGTCTAAATCATAATCTGGATAATCTTTAGCGATTTCAACTACAGCTTCAGCATTCTCTGCCTGTACAATATAGTAACCGCCAATCAATTCTTTACCTTCGATCAAAGGGGCATCGGTAACGGTACGGTTTGGTCCAGATACTCTTTTTACTTGGGGCATTAATGCATCGCCAGATTTAACAATACCTTGTTTTTGCATTTTTTCGTTCCAAGCAAACCATTTCCCCATACGTTCCTGTAATTGTTCTGGTGATAGACCTAATTCTTGGTAATCTGCACCAATGAAAATCATCATAAAATCTTTCATAATTTAACTGTTTTAGTTGTTCATAGAACATGCTCTAAGTTCTCATGTTTACCCCATGACGTTACCGAAATCAAATTAGGGACAATTTTTATAGGTTTTTTTCAAAAAAAGATAAGTTAAGAATTATTTAATATGATAAAAACCCTTCAAATACCATAGATGGTTAGACTTTTTTGACAAATGTCATATGATATCGCAAAAGCATGCTTAATTTTGTAAATCGATTTAAAGAAATGAACATATGTCGCAATTTCACCCATTAACGGTAAAACATATCAAGAAATTAACGCCAACCTCTGTTGCCGTTACATTTTCAATTCCTAAAGAATTGGTACAGACTTTCACCTTTACGGCGGGTCAGTATATCACCATTAAAAAAGAAATAAAGGGCAAAGAACTTAGAAGAGCATATTCTATTAGTTCATCTACGGACAAGGATGGTATCACCATTGGGATCAAAAAAGTAGACAATGGCGGATTCTCCAATTACGCCAACTCACAATTAAAAGTAGGCGATACATTAGAGGTGATGGAACCAGAAGGTCGTTTCGTTTTTAATACTACTAAAGAAGTACAGAACATAGCAGCATTTGCTGCAGGTAGTGGTATTACCCCTATTATGAGTATTGTAAAGTCTGTTTTGGATAGTAACCCAAAAAACAAATTTGTTTTAGTTTACGGAAACAAATCTTACGAAGAGACTATGTTCTATACAGATTTGGTAAAACTTGAACTAGAATATGCCAATCGGTTTTTTGTATACTTCACTAATAGTCAAACTCGTGAAGACAAGGCTTTATTTGGTAGAATAGATACCTCAACGGTAAATTATGCACTATTGAACAAGCATAAGGACGTTGATTTTGATGGATACTATTTATGTGGACCAGAAGAGATGATCCGTTTGGTACAAGATACTTTAATAGAGAATGAAGTTGATAAGGATAAAATCCATTTTGAGCTCTTTACACCCACTGAAATAAAAGAGGAATTACCTATACAGGCCGATGGTCAAACAGCAGTTACCGTAATTGTTGATGATGAGGAATTTCAGTTTACGATGGACAAGAAAAACATAATTCTTGATGCCGTTCTTAAAGAAAACATTGATGCACCATATTCTTGCCAAGGTGGGGTATGTAGCAGTTGTATAGCCAAAGTAACCGAAGGAAGTGCTGAAATGGTCATGAACCAAATTTTGACCGATAAGGAAATTGCGGACGGATTTATTTTAACCTGTCAAGCGCATGCCACCACACCTACCATAAAGGTAGATTTTGATGATGTATAAAACTATATTAGTATAATTATAAAACGCCATTATTATAACATAGTAATGGCGTTTTTTTATTTCCTGGTCTATCTTTTCAAAGGTAAAATTAAATTGGATTGCGTTATTGTTTTTAAGGCGTTGAAATACCTTTAATAGTATTTTCAATTCGCTAAAGGTATGTCTATAGAAATCATTGGTGTTTTTATCATCATTGCGGTAGTTATAATTTTATTTGCTTTTGAGGTTTTTCCGATGGATAAAATCGCTTTCTGCATTATTGCCGCATTACTATTGACCGGCTTGGTTTCACCTGAAGAAGCCGTCAGCGGATTTTCTAACAAAGCCGTAATCACCATTCTATGTTTAATGATCTTAGCGATCGGACTTGAAGAAAATGGAGCCATTTCTTATCTCGCAAAAGGCTTAAAGGTGCTAAAGAACTGGCCGGTTGTCCTGGCCATGGTCGCTATTATGCTGATTGCGGGAAGTATTTCTGCCTTTGTAAGCTCTACTGCCGTGGTCATTGTCTTTATTAAAATTGTTGCAGAACTACGCGAAAAATATCAGTTACCCCCAGGCAAATTGTTATTGCCTATATCTTTTGCAAGTATTTTAGGGGGCAGTTGTACCCTAATGGGCACATCTACCAACCTTTTGGTAAGTAATATAGCCGCAAGGTATACCGGTGAAAAATTGGGTTTCTTTGAATTTACATTGACCGGCATTGTTTTTTTAGGAATTTCAATGGGAATTATTGCCCTTTTTTATCGGTTTTTGCCAAAAGACACTGGTAAACTTTCAGATAATTATGACCTTGATCGATATCTCTTGACGGTGACGGTAGAAAGTGATTCTCCTTTGGTAAATAAACCAATAGGTGAAAGTTTCATGTTCAAAGAAGTTGACATTACCGTTTTGCGACTAACACGAAAAGGCTTTGACCAAAACTTATTGAATCATGATTTGTTAATTCAACCTAATGATATAATTCTTCTGCACTGTAGTTTGGAAAACCTTCAAAAAATGCGTGCCGAAGGTTATTTTGAAGTGGATTCGGAAGACAAAGACCATTTTACATCCACTAAAAATACCCAAATCAAAAAAGTTAGTGATGCCCAAGTAAAGAATGATGAAAATAATGAGGAAGATGATGAAAGTCTTTTGTTAGAATTATTGCTGTTACCCGGTTCTAAATTTTTAGGCAGAAACTTATCTGAATTAAAAACAATGTTAATACCAAGAGCAATCCCTTTAGCGGTAAACAAGCGAAAGAAGCTACGTATTCTTCAGAACCGACTTCATCAAAGCAATCATGAGTTTACAAAGCTTCACGTAGGAGATCGATTATTGATACAAACCAAGCCCGAGTACGTATCTAATTTTGAAAACAGCAATAATTTAGCAGTATTAAACCAATATGAAGGTCGTGTACCTGCCACGCCGTTTAAAAGAAACTTATCTATCCTTATATTAATTGCCACCATTGCCATGGCAGCTACCGGAATTTTTGAAGTAATGACAAGTGTAATTACAGGAACCTTAGCTATGCTCCTTTTTAAGTGCATAGAGTTAAATCGTATCTATGAGAAGATCAATTGGCAAATTATTTTCTTATTGGCAGGTATGATACCACTAGGTATAGCAATGAGCAATGCCAAGGCAGATACATGGATCACGGAAGAACTGTTGGCATTAATGTCCGGAGAGCAACCTATATTCATTATCGGATTGTTGTTTTTAACGACTATGATACTAAGTAGTGTAGTATCAAACAATGCTACGGCAATTATAATGGCACCTATTGGAATTTCATTGGCCAGCGGATTAAGTCTTGATCCCAAGCCATTTATTCTTTGTGTAATGTTTGCGGCAAATTTCAGTTTCTTTACTCCCTTAGGATATCAAACAAATGCGCTGATCTACAGTATGGGAATTTATAAATTCAAACACTTTTTAGTAATCGGCGGGGTTATATCCGTAGTGCTTTGGATCGTGGGCACCTTACTTTTAAGTGCAATATTGTAATTAGCTATTTGGTAAATACCTCCTCGAACTTTTTAACAGCAGCTTCATAGCCAATGGCGTAGGCTTTTTCTATACCCCTTCTATCTAACAAGCCAATATGTTCCAATTCTTTAGATTCAAGCACCAAATGACAATTATTGATCTTTTGTCGGTTAATGGCATAGATCATCAATCCGGTAACCCTGCCCGTTAATTGAAATGAGTTGTTTAAGTGCTTTTTCTCCAATTGAGATACAACAGATACATTACTACCAATAACAAAATCTACCTTGGGCAAAACCGGTTCAGAAGGAAAATTGTTCATGATCCCACCATCTGCATATAATTCTCCATTATATTCCACCGGACTGAAAACCGGCGGTAATGCAGCGGAGGCCAATAAGGGTTTTATAAGCTCGCCTTCATGAATAAACAGCTCTTCACCTTTCTGTAAATTGGTTGCTACTACATGTAGTTCCCTATTTAAGGCCGCAAAACTATCCTCTGGAAAATACTGTTTAAAAGAAGTAATATAACTTTCACTATTGAGCAAACCGGGTTTGGCAACCGCAAAGTAATTATACTTAAAGAGTGGCGTTTCCTTAAAAAATCGAAGCATATCTTCTACGGGCTTATCGGCAGCATACAAAGCACCTACTAAGGCACCTATACTACTACCCGAAACCACATTGGCCTCAAGACCGAATTCTTGCATTGCCTTGATCACACCTATATGCGCCATGCCTCTAATACCTCCGCCCGAAAGTACCAAACCTATGGACTTAGAACCTATTTGCATCTATCTAAAATTAATTTCAAAAAAAATGCCAAGCGAATACTATTATTCGCTTGGCATAAAATTAATCATAAATACGGACTAAGAATCCAATCCGAAGGCATAATAATATTTACTTCCGTCTTCATAAACGCCCTCTAACATTACCCCGCCTTTTTTGTTTTCCAAAACAGCGGCTACATCTTCAATATCATTGATACGTTTACCATCTATATGTGTTATGATAAACCCTTCTTGCATTTGGGTTTCCTTCTTAATTTTACCAGGGTAAAGTTTAGAAACCTTAACACCGCCATCTATTTTCAGTTTTTTAGCGATTTCCTTATCCACATTCTCAAAATCCGCTCCTAAAAGGTTAAACACCTCTTTCTTTTCTTTTTTGATAAAATTGGTCCCACCTTGAGAATTATGTAACTCAACCTCAAACTCTTTTTCCTTTCCGTTTCTATTTACCACGATAGTTACCTTATCACCTGGTCTTTTACCGGCAATAATTTCTTGAAGTCTAGGTGATGTTGCCGTTTCCTTTCCGTTAACGCTAACGATAATATCACCAGATTCCATTCCTGCCAAATCTGCACCGCTATCCTCACCAACTTGCTCTACCCAAACACCTTTAGTAAAATCAACATCTTTTTCTTTTGCCAAGTTGCTATCCATAGTTCTAATGGTTACCCCCAACATACCACGTTGCACATTACCGAATTTTAACAGGTCTTCTACTACTTTGGTAACAATATTACTAGGGACTGCAAATCCGTACCCTGTATACGTACCCGTAGTACTTGCAATGGCCGTATTGATCCCTACTAGGTTTCCGTCTAAATTTACTAATGCACCCCCACTGTTACCTGGGTTAATGGCAGCATCTGTCTGAATAAAACTCTCTACCGCAAACTTATCGGTATTTATATGTATACTTCTTGCCTTGGCACTAACGATACCTGCAGTAACCGTAGAGTTCAACCCTAAAGGATTACCAACGGCCAATACCCACTCACCTACTTCAACATCATCGGAATTTACCAAAGACATGGTTTTTAAATTATCTGCTTTGATCTGTAATAGCGCCAAATCTGTAGTAGGATCCGTACCAATTACCGTAGCCTTGTACGATTGATTATTATATAAGGTTACTTCAACTTCATCCGCATTGTCAATGACATGGTTATTGGTAACAATATATCCTTGATCATTGATGATCACGCCAGATCCCGTACCTACTCTAGGTCTAGATGAGGATCCTTGTGGAGACTGCCCCTTGAACATATCACCAAAAAACTCTTTGAACGGATCAGGCAGTTCACGAGCACCTTGATTTTGATATGATGATCCCGTTTGTGTAGATTTAATGTGTACAACGGCATCTAAAACTTTCTCTGAAGTTTCTGTAAAATCCAATGGTTTAATATTACCATCGTTGTCTTTGGTATATAATGCCTGTGCCCCTGGTATAGATTCTACCACGGTTACACCGCTAGACTCTTTTACATCTTTTTTGTTGAAATGAATTACCCCGTAACTTACGGCAAGGGCAATAATAGCTGAGAAGAAGTATACCTTCCAAGCTCCTCTAGAATTTGTGTTTGATTTCATATGTATATAAATTTTAATATTCTTCTAACTGCCTAGTGTCAATAGCTATGCCATGTATAGCCATGTCATTGCTAAAAAAAATTTAAAAGTTTTTGAAATTTTAAGGGATTTTTTAGACTAAGTGGTCTGTAACCTTAAAATTACATTACTTGAAGCATAAAAATTATGCTCATCAACTGATATTATAGCTTGTTTATAGGCTTTTGCAATTTGTAAACCCTAAAATGTTTTAGAGAAACAAACTGCTTGGTCTAAAACTGACATTTTGACTTAAAGTAAGGCGATTCTTATATTTTAATGATACAATTTATGTATAGTTAAAAAACCTTTGCCATATTTTTACGTAAGTTTAACAACGAGAAAGAAAATTGAATTGAATTCACTAGGTGCTACTGCTATATTGTTATTTGCTAATTCCGCTAAGGAAGATTTAGCCAATAAGGGTATTGCCAAAGGTGAACAATTGTTTAACATTCTTACCACGGCCACACTTCGTAAAGCAAAAAATACAGGTTTGCCCGTTTTTCATTTTTCCGATGAAAACCAAATTGGCAACAGTTTTGGTGAACGTTTCACGAATGCCATAGCTTCCGTTTTTGAAAAAGGTTTTACAAGTGTTATTACCATAGGGAACGATACTCCGCACTTAAAAACACAACAACTTAAACATACTGCCAAGCAATTGGCAAAGGGCAAGTCCGTTATTGGACCATCAATTGATGGCGGGTTTTACCTTTTAGGTTTACAAAAATCGAATTTTGAGGTAGGCGAATTTCAAGATCTACCTTGGCAACGCTTTGGCTTGTACCACAAAATTACCATGTGGCTACAAGAAGAATCAACGGCATTGGTGAAATTGCCCGTTTTACAGGATTTGGATACTGAAAAAGATCTAAAGGCTATTTTATCATTCTCAAAAGACTTACCCACTACCCTGCTATTGGTGATAATAGCAATATTACGAGTAAACAGAAGTCTATCCTATACTAACCATCACTTCTTTCGTCAATTTCCAAACAGTTTTCTATACAACAAGGGCTCGCCTTTGGTTTCATTTATATAGATCCCCCTTTATCCAATGGTTGGATAAATGAAAAACCAGTCGAAAAACTATATATGAAACACTTATTACTAGTGTTGACCTTGTTTATATGTACTATGGTCAATGCTCAAGAAACAATTACCGGTACTGTAAAAGATACCGATGGAAATACCATACCTTATGTCAACATTGTTTTGTCTGGCACGCTAAATGGCACTACCACTAACGAAAACGGCATATATACCATTGATGTACCCGAACTTTCCGGTGCTCTTGAATTTTCCGTTTTAGGGTATGAAACCAAAATAATTACCATAAATAACAGACGAACAATTGATATAGTCCTAGGCGACTCTTCCGAGGTCTTAGATGAAGTGGTATTAACGGCTTTAGGTCTAAAACGAGAAACCAAAGAATTAGGTTATGTAGTTCAAAGCTTAGATGCCAAAGGAGTTACCGAGGTAAAATCGGTCAATTTTCTAGACAACCTTTCGGGTAAATTGGCAGGGGTAACCATCAACCAAGGTGCTACGGGTGTAGGATCTTCCTCTAAAATTACCATTCGTGGAGAAGCTTCTTTCTCGAACAACAATCCTTTATTTATTGTAGATGGCGTTCCTATCAACAATAATTCGGTCTTTAATTTCACCAATGAAGCGGCAGCCGGATTTCAAGAAATCGATTTTGGAAACGGAGCCATGGAGGTAAACCCAGATGATATTGCAGAGGTATCGGTTTTAAAAGGACCAAGTGCTGCGGCATTGTACGGTACTAGAGCTTCTAACGGAGTGATTATTATTGAAACAAAAAGCGGCAAGAATTCAAAAGGATTGGGCATTAGTTACAACACCAGCTTTTTTGTAGATTCAGCTTTTCAGCTGCCCGATTTTCAGAATGAATACGGACAAGGAAATTCAGGAGAGTTCGCCTTTGTAGACGGATTAGGTGGTGGAACCAATGACCTAATTACGTACAGTTGGGGGCCACGTTTAGATGTTGGTAACCTTATTCCGCAATATGATAGTCCTGTTACCTTGCCAGACGGTACCGTTGTAAGAGGTGGAGACACCGCTCTTTATAGTGGAATACCTATCACCCCTACAGAATTTAGATCACAACCGGACAATCTAAAGAACTTCTACGAAACCGGTACTACGTTAATTAATAATATTGCTATTTCCAACGGATTTGATACCGGTAATTACCGACTTTCATTTACGGACTTACGAAGCGAATCTATTATACCGGGTGTTGATTTAGACCGGCAAACGGTGAGTGCACGACTCAATTTTCAGCCAATAGATAAATTACGCATCAATTCATCTATAAGTTATATCAATTCTAATTCTGACAACAGACCGTCTAACGGTTATGGTTCAGAAAACGCAAACTATTCTTTGGTTGCTTGGGGGCCACGCTCGCTGAACATAGAGAATCTAAAAAATTACTGGCAACCAGGTTTAGAGGGTATACAACAATACTCGTACAACTATACCTTTTTTGATAATCCATATTTCATTCTTAATGAAAACAGAAACTCGTTCAATAGAGATAGGGTATTCGGAAATATTTCCGCTAGCTATGATATCACAGATCATTTAACGGCAACAGTTAGAACAGGTATGGATTATTCTAGTGAACTACGCCAATTGCGAAGAGCCTATAGTTCTAATCGTTTCGCAAATGGTGGTTATGCAGAGCACGATGTGTTCTATAGGGAGATAAACACTGATTTTTTAATAAATTATACCAATCAGTTCAATAATTTTAATATAGATGTCTCTTTAGGTGGAAACCGATTAGACCAAAAAGCGTTTACCTCACAATCGCAAACTACAAGTTTGGCACAACCGGGTATATTTAGGTTATCTAACGCAGCATCACCTATTGAAGTTTTCGAATTTGAATCAAACAAGAGAATCAACAGCTTCTATGGCTTAGCAAAAATTGGATATAAGGATTTCTTATTTTTGGATGTCACCGGAAGAAACGATTGGTCTAGCGCATTGGCTACCCCTTTTTCAGTAGATAATACCTCTTTCTTTTATCCATCGGTATCCAGTAGTTTTATAGTATCCAAGGTGGTCAATTTACCTGAGGTGATTTCATTTGTCAAGTTACGAGCAAGTTGGGCGCAGGTAGGTAATGACACAGACCCCTACCAAACTACAGGGGCATTTGTTGCACAAACGCCTTTTAACGGGCAACCAACATTCAGTAATTCCAATACCATTGCAAATGCCGATCTGCAACCAGAACAGACCTCTTCTTTTGAAGTGGGTGCTGATCTACGCTTTTTCAATGATCAACTTCGCTTTGATGTTTCCTATTACAACGCATTGACCAAAGATCAAATTATTTCTCTACCCATTGGTATCTCCTCTGGATACACACAACAAGTGGTCAATGGTGGTGAAGTTCGCTCTAAAGGACTTGAGGTCATCGTAGGTGTTTCCCCTATAATAAGTCAAAATTTTAAATGGAACAGCACCTTGAATTTTAGTACCAATAGATCAACCGTTGAAAGTTTACCGCAAGATGAAGGTAGGTTAACATTGGCGTATTCTAGAATTTATGACAGTCAAAACCAAACGGTATTTTTACAGGCAGAAGAAGGTGGTCGCGTAGGTGATCTATATGGAACCGGATATTTGAAAAATGAAAATGGCGATTTTATCCTTACGGATGAGGGTAGATATATACCGGACAATGAACTACAAAAATTGGGTAATTATAATCCTGATTTTATGCTGGGTTTCAACAACCAATTCAATTATAAAAATTGGAATATGGGCTTTCTACTAGATTGGCGACAAGGTGGCATTATCGTTTCTAGAACAAGGGCATTAGGTAATGTTGGTGGTCAGCTGGCAGAAACCGCTTTTAGACCTGAAGGAGGAATTGTACCAGAAGGCGTTGTAAATACCGGTACCGAAGATAATCCGGTTTATGAAACAAATACTGTAGCGGTTTCCGCAGAAAGTTACTATCGTCAATTTTATGATAGAAACCACGAAGAAAATAACACTTATGATGCATCATTTTTAAAGCTACGCCAACTATCCATTGGGTATACGTTCAACAATCTTAGCCTGTTTAACCAAGATGCTACGTTGAGTTTATCATTAATAGGAAAGAACTTATTTGCTATAACAGAGAATCCGCATTTTGACCCAGAGCAATTGGCAGTACAAGGGCAAGGATTTATTAGTGGCGTTGAAGATATGTCTTATGCCACAACAAGAAGTATAGGTTTTAAAGCTGGATTTAATTTTTAAGAAAGAAAAGATGAAACATATATATAGCATTTTAGTCTTATTGTTGGTCATTGGCTGCACAAAAGATTTTGAGGAAATTAATACGAACACCAACGATCCCGTAACCGTACAACCTAGTCTTTTGTTAAGACAGGTAATTTATGACTACGGGGAACAGATGTCATATGAAGGTTTTACTGCCGGTAACCTACTAGGACAATATAGTACCGCTCTAGACTTTAACTTATTTGACAGGCATGATTTAAAATCTCCGCAGCTTGGTGGTAATCCATGGCCTATATTCTATCAGAATTTACGAGACAATGAAATCATATTAAAATTGTCTCAAGAGAATGTTGCCTATGCCGTTTATGAAGGTCCGGCAAGAATTATGAAGGCATACATGGCAGCCGGGTTAACCGATTTATTTGGTGATGCTCCCTATTCAGAAGCATTTCAAGGAGATACAGAAACGGTTACTCCGTCCTATGACACTCAGGAGTCAATTTACATGGATGAAGGTGGTGTTTTTGACAATCTTGACAAAGGAATTTTAGCCATTCAGAATTATTCAGGTACCATAGCTTTAGAGGGAGATATTCTCTTTAATGGTGATTTAGATGGATGGATTCGTTTTGCAAATTCATTGAAGATAAAATACTTGATGAGGGTTTCTAATAAAATAGATGTTGCATCGCAATTACAGACCATAGTAAGTGAAGGTAAGTTCATTGATGATAATGAAGAAAATGCCATTTTTAACTTTACCGATGGTGAACCTAATAGTTTTAGACTTGCGCAACTTAGGGTTGGGGACTTTAATAATTATGTACTTTCTGAAACTATGGATGAAATTTTGACCAACTTGAACGATCCTCGTATTGGTCGTCTGTACCAACCTTTTGCCAACAGTGCGGATGGTGAATACAATGGGCTTTTAAACGGTATAGACGCATCAGTTGGGGTATCATTGGCAGATTACTCTTTATTAGGTACCATTTTTAGGGAAAACACCGGTTTATTGGATGCGAATTTTATGACCAGTATGGAAACCCACTTTTTGTTGGCCGAAGCTGCTGAAAGAGGATTCATTTCTGCAGATACCCAAATTTTGTACAATACCGGCGTAACACAGGCATTTGCCTATTGGCAGGTAGAACTACCTGAAAATTACCTAACAGAAGATGCCCCGTTTGATAACGGCAATACTATAGAGAACATCATTACTCAAAAATGGATTGCAAATTCAATAAACGGTTATGAAGGTTGGATAGAGTATAGAAGAACGGGTTTTCCGCAATTGAAAACAATATCGGCTAGTTTAAACAATAATTTGATACCTACCCGTATGCCTTATCCATCTGAAGAAGAAGCATTAAATAATGCCAATTATACCCAAGCTTCAAATAACACGGATGGCAATAGTATTAATGTACCTGTATGGTGGGATGAATAACCGAGCTAGGAGAAAAAACAAAAAATGACTGAAGTACAAATTTGGCAATGGGGATTAGTGATCACATCTAGTTTGGTGTTGTTCTTACTATCACCGTGGGCAAAAGATACCAATCAGTTTTTTAAAGCCGTGCAAAAGAAGAAAGCGCCCAATACCTTTATGTTAATGGGCAGCCTTATCATCTCATGGATATTTGCCAAAAGTATCACCAACGCTGCAAACTTAGGTCTGGATTTTGGTATTGTTGGTGGTGTAGCCTATGCAGGCTATTATTTATCATTTGCCGTGGCAGGTATTGTCATTTATAAAATGAGGCTACACGGTAAGTATACTAGCATACATCATTTTTTAACCTCAAAATTTGGTAAAACTGCCGTAACTATATTCTCCATATTGATTGCCTTTCGTTTGTTCAATGAAGTATGGAGCAATACCATGGTCATAGGTTCTTACTTTGGTGATATGGGCACTACCGCCTACTATTGGTCCATTTTAGTATTTACAGGTTTAACCCTTGCCTATGTTCTAAAAGGCGGCATGAGCAGTTCCATTTTTACCGATGTTGTCCAAATGGGGCTATTTTCAATACTATTAGCGGTAATATTGTTCACCATCTTTGGTAAAGACAATGCTATAACCACATCAGGAGTAGTAAATTCTGGCATATGGTCTTTTGAAACCGGGCTGAATTTATTGTTCGCTGCCTTATTGCAATCGTTCAGCTACCCTTTTCATGATCCCGTGTTGACCGATAGAGGTTTTATTAGCAGTCCTAAAGTAACATTGAAAAGTTTTCTGTGGGCAAGTGTACTTGGAGCTATTTGCATTGTTCTATTCAGCATTATAGGTGTTTATGCGCAATCGCAGGGCATGCAGGGTCAGGCAGCTGTTCAAGTTGGTAAGGCGTTTGGTACGGTTATACTATTGGTCATCAATTTTATTATGATCACTTCGGCAGCATCGACCTTGGACTCTACCTTTTCATCTTTTTCCAAATTATTGGCTCTTGACCTAAACCTTGGCAACACGGTTAAATTTGGTCGTTGGTCAATGGTCGCTGTAGCAGTATTGGGTACGGTTCCGGTCTTTTTAGATGCTGAAATATTATCTGCCACCACCATTAGCGGTACTATGGTAATCGGTTTAACCCCCGTTTTTTTATTTTGGAAAGGTAGTGCTCCTAAAATCAGTTTTCATTTAAGTGTTTTCTGCGGATTGCTATTCGGTTTTTTATTGATTTTCAATTGGTTTCCAGATAGCTTAATATTTACCACTGGCAAGTATGCCAATTTATTATGGATTAATTTTTGGGGCATCTTATGCTGCCTTTTCGTTTATATGATACCTACATGGATAAAGAAATAAAACATTTGGGCACTAAAACAGGAAAGCTGTTGCTATTTGGAGGTGTGTACAGCAACCTACAAGCTTTGGAAAAACTAATTTCAATAGCCAAAGATGCCGGTATTGCAACAGAAAACTGCATTAGTACCGGTGATATTACCGGTTATTGCGCACAACCGGAAGAAACTGTTCAGTTGTTCCAAAAATGGGGCGCTTTAAGTATTGCGGGCAATGTAGAATTGCAATTGGCAAATGATAGTGAAGATTGTGGGTGCGATTTTAAAAGCGGTAGCCGTTGCGACGATTTTTCAAAAATGTGGTTTCCGTATACCAAAGGGCATTTATCACAGCAATCATTAGAATGGATGCATGAAATTCCTGAATACATCAGTTTTGAATATGGTGGTAAAAAAGTAACGGTAGTCCATGGAAATTATGGAAATACCTCTGAATTCATTTTTAAGTCGAACGCCACGGAAAGTAAAGAAAACTGTTTTAAAGAGACTAATAGTACTATTATCATAGCCGGTCATTGCGGGTTACCTTTTCATCAAACTCTAAAGGAAAATGTATGGCTAAACCCAGGTGTAATAGGTATGCCTGCAAATGATGGTACTCCAAGGGTATGGTATATGATATTGGATATTATAGATGGTGAAGTTGCTTATGCCCATCATTCATTTGAATATGATGCCGAAACCGCTCAAAAATTAATGTACAAGAACCATTTACCTGAAGCATATGGAGACACGCTTACATCTGGTATATGGGATAATATGGAAATACTCCCTGAACTAGAAAAAATGGGACAGGGAATTCCAATATATTTTAACCAAGAACAAAAAGATACGATACAAACTAAAACTCAGAAAAAGATGGCAAATACGTACTATGACCCAGCAGATTTAAGAAAATTTGGAAAAATTACAGAATGGAGCGAAGAGCTTGGTACCAAATTTTTTGACTATTATGGTAAGGTTTTCGAAGAAGGCGCACTAAGTGCTAGAGAAAAGTCTTTAATTGCATTGGCGGTATCTCATGTTGTCAAATGTCCATATTGTATTGACGCCTATACTAAAGACGGCTTACAAAAAGGCATTACCAAAGAAGAAATGATGGAGGCGGTGCATGTAGGAGCAGCTATTGAAGGTGGTGCCACCTTGGTGCATGGAGTACAAATGATGAACAAGTATAACAAATTGTCAATGTAAATTTCGTTGTTGGTTGTGCGTTGATGGATGTTCGTAACAGCCTTCTTCAATAAGCAATACAATGAAATTAAAGCGGGTTTAAAAAATATTGCAAATGGAATATTCATTATGAATATCCAAGGTTAAGAATAAGAAATTAAATGTTGTGAAGTTAGAGTTTAATGCATTTGTACAAAATGCCAACAACGAACAACGAACAACGAACAACGAACAACTAAAAAATGGCTACAAAATCATTAAAAGCAAAAGGAAACGATTTAGCAGTTTCCAATAAGCAGTTAGAAATATTGAACGGAGGCATATTTGCTGATGGAGAGCTTCCTTATTTTAAAGACAAAATCGCAGATATTGGGCATTTTCCATTACGCCCCAAGAAACTTGAGATCCTACAGATAAACGTAGGCTATATGTGCAATCAAGTCTGTGAACACTGTCATGTAGATGCTGGTCCAGATCGTAAAGAAATCATGACCCGTGAAACCATGCAGCAATGTATTGAGGTCATCAAAAACACGGGAGCACATACCTTAGACTTAACGGGCGGTGCACCAGAAATGAATCCTGATTTTAGATGGTTTGTTGAAGAAGCGGCAAAAGCCGGCATTAAAGATTTTATTGTTCGTTCTAACCTAACCATTATACGTGCCAACAAGAAATACTACGATTTACCAGATTTCTTTAAAAAGCACAATGTGCATGTAATATCCTCTATGCCGCACTATACCCGTGGAAAAACGGATAAACAAAGAGGAGACGGTGTTTTTGACAAATCGATAAAAGCATTGCAAGAATTGAACGAAAGGGGTTATGGCATGCCTGGCAGTAATCTAAAATTAGATTTAGTCTACAATCCGTCTGGCGCATATTTACCAGGAGATCAAGCTGCTATGGAGAAAGATTTCAAAAAAGCGCTTAAAGAAGTTTTTAATATTGACTTTCACAACCTATTTGCCATTACCAATTTACCCATTGCACGTTTCTTGGATTATTTGATCGCATCAGAAAATTATGAAGATTACATGTATGCATTGGTAGAAGCATACAATCCGTCTGCAGTGGCAAATGTAATGTGTACCAACACCATTTCCATTAGCTGGGACGGTTGGTTGTACGATTGTGACTTTAACCAAATGTTAGATTTAAAAGTAGCCAGTAAGGTAAAGCATATAAAAGATTATAATGAAGATATCTTAAACGATAGAAACATTATAATATCACAACATTGCTATGGCTGTACAGCGGGTGCCGGTAGTAGCTGCCAAGGTACCGTTGCTTAGTAACAATTACCGATAATAAATGAACCGTTCAGTGAATGCATTGAGCGGTTTTTCTTTTACAAACCTTTTTATTTTTATAGACCACAACCAACCAAGGAGTATGTTTATTAACGCTATAGTATTGTTTTTCAACTAAAAGGGTGTGTTTACCGAATAAAAATGCATCTCATCTATAAATTCCATTCAATTATATAAATCTCAAGTTCTATAAACAGACCATATGGTCTAAATACCCAAATCTCAGTATTATGAACAAGAGTTTAAAGCGCATGGCTACCATGCAACGTATGCAGACTACAGGATTAGAATTGTTCTATTCCCAAGGATATTATAATACAAGTATAGACGATATCCTAAAAAGACTAGACCTCTCTAAAGGTGCTTTTTATTATCATTTTGATTCTAAGGAAGATTTCTTTGTTCAAATCATACAGAATTTATTGGCCCGTAAAATTTACAGCACATTAATAGAGCCCATTGAAGGTCATGAGAACCCTTTAACGCTGATTACAAAATGTTTTGACGATGCTATGGAAACTGCCGTACATAATGAAATGGATTATGGTTTTATTCTAAGTAACTTCTTATCTGAATTCAATGGAAAGAACGAAGTCATCATGAAACATTTAAATGAAATTGTAACGGTTTGGGAAGTTAACTTGGTAACTACCTTACAAAAAGGAAAATTCAACGGTTTTTTGGACAGACATGTAGATTGCGAAGCCGCTGCAACCTTTTTAATGAGTTCTTATTTTGGAGTACGCACATTAATGACCAGCTCTGCTCCTGCTGCTAAAAAATACCGATTCATGTCTCAATTAAGACAATATTTTAAAAGTATAGAAGCAAAGGTTACCACACCTTAAATTGTAGGTTTTAAAATATCAACTATTTTCTGAACGATGGTTTCTGGTTTTATGGTTTCCATGACCTTATCATAACCTTCAGGGTACTTATTTCCATAAATAGAAGTTGGTATAGCAGGATACAGACTCCTGTCGGATAAAAGGGCATTTTCCTGGGGCTGATTAAAAGGTGAGAAACCAGCATAAGGGTGGGTAACCCCCCAAATTGTTACGGTTGGCACAGCATACATGGCAGCTAAATGAGCGTTACCGCTATCCATGGCCAGCATAAGGTCAAGATTGGATATGAAGCCGAGTTCCTCTGAAAATGATAGCTTTCCCGCAGCGCTAATACAATTTTTAAACTGTTTTTCCCATGAAGCAAGAATTTCTATTTCGCTGATACCACCGCCAAATAACACCAGTTTATAGCTCTCTGAACGATCCAATTGTAAAACCACTTTTTTCATTAAGTCTAAAGGATACATTTTTCCTTTAAAAGCAGCAAAAGGGGCTATACCTATAACTTTCCGGGTATGGTTTTCAAGCAAAGTGGCAAAATCGTAAGACATGGGCTTTTTAGACCTGGTCTCCATTTCGTTTTTACCAATGGGATAGCCCAGTTTGCCGAATACATCGGCATATCTTTCAAAAGTGGATCTCAATGGCTTAAAAACATCTCTATCGGCATTTATCAAAGCTTTCTTTTCTGCCCTACCCTTGTCCAATTGCACAAATGGAATACCTGATAACCTAAAAAATTGTTTTAGTATTGAACTTCGTAAAACATTATGAATATCCGCAACGGCATCAATCTGCAATAATTGTAACTCTCTGTATAATCTCCAAAGACCTAAAATTCCTTTATGCCTACCTTTTACATCTGCCTTAAAAACTGAAACATTAGCTATATTATGGAATATAGGAGCAGTAAATGCTTTTGTTAGAACAGTGATTTTTACCTGAGGATATTTTTTAACAATACCTGTGATAACAGGAACCGACATAGCAACATCTCCCATAGCGGAGAGTCGGATGACCAAAATGTGTTTATGACTATTTATTGCCACGAAGGATGGGGTTTAGTTCCTCATCATTATACATCTTCATTTGTTTATAGACCTTCATATACTTAATGCCACTTTCAATGTCAGCAAGTAACTGGTCTATAGCTTGTGAAAGATCACTTTTTTGTTCCAACAAAACTTCTAACTTGACCTGACATTTTTCTCTATGTGCAAAAGCAGCATCTGACCTAGTTGCTTCTTCTTTCATGTGATAGATCTTTAATGCCAATATGGACAATCTATCTATTGCCCAAGCCGGACTCTCTGTATTGATAGTAGCGTTCGGCTTAACTTCTACCGATTGGTATTTTTTTAAGAAATAACTATCTATAAATTCTACCAAATCTGTTCTATCTTGATTGCTGGCATCAATTTTACGTTTTAAAACCAGGGCATCTGTAGGATTAATGTCCGGATTTCTAATGATATCCTCATAATGCCATTGAACCGTATCGATCCAATTTTTTCTATATAATAAATGCTCAATTTCCTCCTTGGAATAAGGGTTTTCAAAACTTTGGTAAACATCATCTTTTACATGATATTTTTCAATACTGTCATTAAAAATTTTAAACGCGAATTCGCTAAACATATGAGCCTTTTTTACAAAGATAAAGTTTATAGTTGTAACCTATAATTTGACCAGATAGACTATTAACGGAACTACAATGCTAGAAATGATTACAAGCTCTAAAAACTTAGGTTTTTTAATAGATTGAAGATAATTTACAATAAAGATAACCGATGGGAAAAAAGTTATTATGACCGCATTGTTGTTTTCTGAGGTCACTAAAATATTCACTACCAGACCAATGATAAATGAAAATGCAATTAACCTCATAACAATAACCTTACCAACACCAGATTTACCTAGGTGAATAAATGCAGAAAATGCCATTGCCATATTCAATAGAGCATAAAGCGTCATTTTTAAGCTGGTCCACCATTTTATTGGAAAAATGGCATCATAATCAATTGCAAAATCATAATGCTCAGCTATAAAATTAGGCTTATCAAGAAGTAAGACAACTCCATAAAGAATCATAAAAAAACAAAAACCAACAGATAAAATTACCATCCAATTTCTAATATTCTTAGGCTCATAGATATAAATTGCCGCAAATACTAAAAGCAAATATAGCAGTGCCCATTCGTAAAAGACACTTGAAATACAGATCCATAGACCTGCATCAAAAATCTTTAGCTTAATATTCTTCAAGGATTTAATACTCAGCAAACGCCTCATGGCCAATAGAAGAAAAAAACTGGTTAAAATAGCCTTACTATCACCCAAAGTTTCTGGAAAGACCACAAAAAGTAACGTGAAAAATAATATGGCATAAGAATTCGTACCAGTAAGTTTATTGCGTTTTACAATGAAATCAACAACGAATACACTGAAAAGAAGAATGGCTAAAACACCTATAGATGGCATGATTTCCACTTCACTTATTTCAAAATCAAACAAGTAAAATTGAACCGACCAATAAAATAGAAACAAAAAAACCAGAAGAATTATGAAATTCACCGGTTTTGTTTTCTCAAAAATGCTTGAAATCATCTAAGCTTTTTATATTTTTGCTCGTAAATATAGTAATAAGATGAAATCATTTTTTGAAGGTATCGCGGATTTGTTCGTAAATGTATTGTTTGCACCGTTGGATTTTTTGCGTTTTACTGATAGTTGGGCATTAGCAAATATTCTTAATTGGATATTTATGCTAATAGGTTCTGTAGCATTTGTGTATTGGATGCTAGAGTTGAAAAAATACAATGAAAAGGGAGAAGAAGACAAGTCAAGTACTTCTCACTCTTACCTATAAATAAAGTATATTTATTTCATCGGATTTTATAAATTTAAATCCGATGAAATAAATAATTGTTAAAGATCAAACCCAAGATCTTTTCTATAGTTCATACCTTCAAAGGAAAGCTTCGCTACATTTTCGTAAGACTTAGATAGTGCAGTTTTAAAATCACTTCCAAAAGAAGTTATTGCCATTACCCGACCACCATTAGTTACGACCTTACCATCTTTAAGCGTAGTACCGGCGTGAAAAACCAAGGAATCTTCAATAGATTCAATACCAGAAATTTCTTTACCTTTCTCGTAAGACCCTGGATAACCACCGGAAACGGTCATAACCGTTGTAGCGGTTCTTTCATCCAATTGTAATTCTATGTCAGCTAGTTTCTGATCGGCTACGGCCTTTAATAAATCGACCATATCATTTTGAATACGTGGCAATACCACCTCTGTCTCAGGATCTCCCATTCTAACGTTGTATTCAATAACCTTAGGGTCATCTCCAACTTTTATAAGACCTATGAAGATAAAACCCTTGTACGGCATATTGTCCTTTTTAAGCCCCTCTACGGTAGGTTTTACAATTCGCTGCTCTATCTTGTCCATAAAAGCTTTATTAGCGAAAGG
The DNA here is from genome assembly GCF_001865655.1 of Maribacter sp. 1_2014MBL_MicDiv. Classification (NCBI taxonomy): domain Bacteria; kingdom Pseudomonadati; phylum Bacteroidota; class Flavobacteriia; order Flavobacteriales; family Flavobacteriaceae; genus Maribacter; species Maribacter sp. 1_2014MBL_MicDiv. Next base: position 2,009,644 of record NZ_CP011318.1, on the reverse strand, counting down.
AACAGGGGAAATAGCTCCCATACCGCCCGTATTCAATCCGGTATCACCCTCTCCTATTCTTTTATAGTCTTTTGCAGTAGGTAACACTTTATACGAATCGCCATCTGTAAGCACAAAAACACTTAACTCAATTCCGTCTAGAAACTCCTCTATAACTACAGTAGCACTTGCTGAGCCAAACTTTTTGTCTACCAACATAGATTTAAGTTCATTTTTGGCATCATCAAGATCATTTAAAATAACTACACCTTTACCAGCGGCAAGTCCGTCAGCTTTTAATACATAAGGAGGATTAAGCTGTTCTAAAAATTTGAATCCGCCTTTAACTGTTTCTGAAGTAAAACTTTTATACTGAGCGGTAGGAATTTGATGGCGCATCATAAATTCTTTGGCGAATTCTTTACTACCCTCTAAAGTAGCCGCCAACTTTTCCGGTCCAATTACAGCAATATTTTTTAAATCGTTATCACCTAAAAAGAAGTCATGGATTCCATTAACCAGAGGATCCTCTGGACCAACTACCACCAATTGAATATTTTCTTTTAAAACCAATATTTTGATTTCTTCAAAATCATTTACACCAATTGGTACATTCGTTGCGATTTTATTAGTTCCTGCATTTCCTGGCGCCACAAAAATTTTAAAAACTTTTTCACTTTGTGCTATTTTCCATGCGAATGTGTGCTCGCGACCTCCCGATCCTAATATTAAAATATTCATTTTATTAATAACCTTGTTTATTGTATAATTTATCTTGTTGTCGAAAAATCCCTATGTTCTTTCTTTTGTAACTCCTCTGTAGACAACGATTTGAAATAATCGTATACGATTTAGTACTTTTTATATTTTTTTAAAATGTTCAAGTTTATCATTCAAATTCCTCTTGAAAATAAAACAGTCGTTACGGTTTTAAATATAATTCTTAAATCGAGGGTTATCGAACGATTCTTAATATAATATAAATCATATTCCAACTTCTTTATAGAATCTTCAAGATTCTCTCCATACTTATATTTAACTTGAGCCCAACCTGTAATCCCTGGTTTAATGAGATGACGAGTGCCATAAAAAGGTACTAAAGAATTCAATTGATTAACAAATACCTTTCTTTCAGGTCGTGGTCCAATGAATTGCATATCACCCTTTATTACTGATAAAATCTGCGGGAGCTCATCTATTCGAAATATTCTCAATATTCTACCGAATGGAGTTATTCTAACATCATTCTTTACTGCCATCTTAGCCCCTTCCTTTTCAGCATTAACCACCATCGATCGAAACTTATAAATTTTAAATTCATTTCCGTGAAGACCAACACGTTTTTGGGTATAAAACAATGGTCCTTTGTTAAAAAAAACATTTAAGAAAAACACAAACGGAACGCATAACACTAAGAGAAAACCTACAATAAGCGAAAGAATTAAATTAACTAAAAAACTAAATATGGTATGTAAATATCTAATCTTTCTATTTCTTAACTGTAATATTTCATAAAAACTATCATTGTGAGATTGTATAGGTAAGGCTTCGTAAATATTTTCATAAAATGATGTATATGAAATGACTTCTTTACCTCTTAATATTGAGCGTAAAAGAACTTTTTCCAGGTCTTTAGGGAATTCATTATAATTTTTTATGTTAATAATCCAAGAATCAACCTTTTCACTTGCTTGTAAAAAGGTCTTTTTTATTTCACTATGCTGATTTAAATTATATGATAATTTTACACGATAAAATGTTTCTTCATCATCACCATCAATCGCATAATTGATTTCTCTATAATCCTTTTCCGTCTCTTGATCATAAATTAGCAGCACATTTTTCACCGTTGGAATGACCCTAAAAACATTTGCAAAAAACAATCTCCACAAGGCAACTTCTATTGGTGTCAAAATTAGAAAAACCAATAAGGGTATGCGCCAAAAACTAGCGTCAAAAAATAGTACAGCAAAAAGAAATACTATGAAAACAAAAAAAGATGTAATATATAGTGCTTGAGTAACGACATACTTACGTCTTAAACGTTTATGAATATTATATAAATCTAATATGTAAGACAAAACAAAAAATGATATAACGCCGAAGGTAAATATTGCAAACTTCAGTTTAAAGGAAATGTATTTACTATCAATGGCATTATGAATAAATACATTTAAACTTGCTATTATAATCAGAAAGTCTCCTATTACTAAAATGAACTTACGCTCTAAAGAATTTAAAATTGATGGTCTAGGCATGAATATATAATTCTCTTGGACTTAATTAAATTGTTTAAGTGTTCGATGATTAAACATCTTTCTTTCTTTATCAAAAATCCAGCCCCATTTGTTAAAATATTTAATCATAGAAGTTACATGATAATACAACAATTTTTTGTTTTTATAGGAACCTTTTCCATGTTCATGAACTATAGTTACTTCAGGAAAAAATAAGGTTTTATAGTATTTATGAATTCTTCTAGTAAGATCGATATCCTCTGGATACATAAAAAACCTGTCATCAAAGCCCTTAACTTTTTCAAGTGCATCCCCACTAATAAACATAAAGCATCCTGAAAGATAGGGTACGTTAATAATCCTATTATAATCAAAAAATTGTAGTTCATACCTATAATTCATTCTATCTTGAATAAATTTAATAGGAACAAACCTTCTTACTATTAAGTTAATTGGATTTGGCAACAATTTTGCAGAATACTGATTTGAACCATCCACATTAAGCACTTTAGGACACAACAAACCAACATCATTTCTTTTTGACATAAAATCATATATTGATTCTAAAATTTCAGCCTTAAATTCTACATCTGCGTTTAAAACTAAATGAAATTTAGAGCTTTTATTAGGAGATTCTAAAGCAACATTATGTCCCCCTCCATATCCTAAATTTTTTCCATTAAAAATGTATTCAAGATAATTTTGTTTAGGAATTTGATTTTCTAATAATGGACTTGGAGAATTATCAATTAAGAATATTTGTATATTTAAATTTGACGCTGATACTATATTCAATACATTTTCTATATCACTTAATTTAGATTTAAATAATACAATAGAAACCGAAATATCAAATACCATTTTGTTTGTTTTAAGTTGATTTATACTATTGAAATCCTTATTTCTATTTTAATCGAAAAATCCGCTTTAAGATCTTTACAACTAATAACAATCTAATCGTAAACATTTTATATTTAGAATTTTCACTCTTCTCTCCTGTTAAAGAAGCATTTTTACCATGGCGACGGTAATATATTAATGGTTCCTCCTCAAAATATGTGCTTCCAATTATTTCTGCAATTAGACCAATCCAAATATCATGCATGGGCAATTCTTTTGGAAAAGGCAAGGCTTTATCTAAAGTTGATTTTTTAAAAGCCATTGAAGCTCCAATAATATTTGATTTATATAAATTGTTAAAAAAACCTGTTTTACGTTTCGAATCCTTAAAAAAAAGATTTGCATTACTAACATCACCATCTTTAAACACTAGAACATTAGAAAACACCATTGAATGCGTTTTAAGATGTGATAATATAATCTCAACTTTATTATCCATCCAAATGTCATCTTGATCTGACAAAAGCACAACATCTCCTGATGCATGTTTTAAAGCATTTTCAAAATTCAAAACAATATTTTTAAATTTTGAATAATATACTTTAATTCTACTATCCTTATAAGATTCTATTATTTTTAATGTGTTATCTGTAGAACCATCATCTGATATAATCAATTCATCATTAAAGTCAAGTTGTTGAAGTATAGAGTCTAATTGAGCTCTAAGATACTTTTCACCATTATATGTGGCCATACAAACCGAAACCTTCATGTATAAAATAATTTAGAAATGACAAACTTAACACAATAATGTTCTGTTACTTATTTATTAAAAGCGAATTCAGAAAAAAAACCCTGAAATAAATTACAAAAAAAATTATTTTCTTATATCTAATAGTTAGTTTCACTGCTCTAGCAATAACAATCATATGATATTGCAGTTTATCTAAAAAACTATGCTTTTCAATATTCAATGCTCCCTTACAAAAAAACTTAAATCTATTTATTTGACTGGAGACTGAAATATCATCATCTGAAAAATCTTGGAGACACTCTGCTTCAATTAAACAAAATTTGAAAAATTTTTTTCTGAATCGTTCTATAAATTGAAAATCACTAAAATCTAGTTTAACCTTGTTGTTATAGCCACCAGAATCAAAAAAAGCCTGTATACTAATTAACATTCCGCTGTTAACAGGTGCATATTCAGTTAAAGGATGTATTCCAGAATCAATTTTCTTTAAATGAAACCCACGTTTGAACCTATATTTAAAAGGTGAAAAAATTCGACCATCTCTTAACACTAATTTGGGTACAAACAAAAATATATTAGAGTGCTTTTTTATTGCCTTATCAAATTCATTTAATAAAGAATCTGGCAGTTTAGTGTCTTGATCCAAAACAAGAATCCATTTTTTTTCTTTCTCCTTAGCAAACTTTGCACCAGAATTATAGGCTTTACTTATTCCTGAGTTTTTTTCATCATGAGTATAATATATATTTAAATTATCATACGTTTTGATTTTCTGAGGAAATGGTGAATTATCATAAATATATACCGAAAGAGCTTCTCCATTCTTGTTCATCTTTAATATGGATTGAAAAGAATCTGACTCTTCTAGGTTATTTTTATACAAAACAACAATAACACATAATGACTCAATAAAATTGTTCATCTTTAATTAATTAAAAAATAGTTTTATTAAATCATAAAAGAATTATCAATGGCTAAAATAAAAATGATTGCTAAGCAAGAAAATATCAATTTAATGGATTAGAAAAACGCATCAATTTTTTTGGGTTAAAATCAACTTTTCTATGTTTAGAATTACTTGAGAAAACTGCGAATAAAAAACTAACCACATATAGTGGTCTAGCTGTTTTAAATGGAGATTCAATAATCATTAGCGTTATAAAGGCAAACCAGATAAGAAGCATAGTTTTGTTCTCGTGTTTTCGAAATTCGTTAAATAATAATAGCAAAACAAGAATAGCTAATAAAACCCCAATAACACCATTCTCCAATAAAAAAGTTAAAAATTGATTATGGGAATGGTTAATTGGCATTGGCACATTTACCCCAGATTTTATAATTGGAAGTTGTTCAGGCAGGAGTAAATTTGAAGTTCCCGTACCGTGTCCAACCCAGAAATTTTCTTTTGCTTTTAAAATAGACATCTCCCATAAATTTGCCCTAAAAGGGTCTATCTTTTGAATAACTACATGAATAAATCCAAAAATTAATAGATATAAAGGTATTAATATTAGTTCTAAAATTCCTTTTGAGATAAAATTTAGTAAGGTTATCATTACGCCCAATGCAAATGCAAATCTAGAACCCAAAAGCAATAAGCCAATCAACGTCAACAAAGAATAAAATATCAAATCAGATCTAAAAACTAATTTATTCTTCCCAAGGTCAAAAATAAATATTTGACCTATTAACATAAAGAATGAAATAAAGGTAGTATGGTCGTAAAAAACCCAATACAAAAGGTGATGGCTATTAGATTTCAAATTCAAAAAGAAATTTAAAAAATCAATATTATAATAGAAACCATCATAGCAAAAGAATAAGACACTATATGAAATAAGTATAGAATTGAAAACCATAAAAACTTTAATGAAAATTGTTTTTATTTCAATTAAACTATCTGAAAAATCAATAGCCGAAGAAATAACTGAGAATATTAAAAAAGCTATTGGTATTGCCAATTTTATTGATTGACCCTGCCCTAACAATACAAATGGGATTATAAAAAGAAAAACCAATAAACAATTCGTTTTGGTGTAATAGATTTTATTATCCTTAATTAGCGTTATTATCCCTAATAAAAGCAAGAGCAATGAAGCCATTGTAATCCATGCAGCTTTTAAAAGTATAACCGATATAAACAACCCAACTAATAACATTTTAAAATCACCTAATTTTACTTTTTCTTTAATCCATTCGTATACTGGCATAAACATTAAAACGACCCAAGGTAAAACCAGTAAAAAAACTCGTTGCCATTTTGGAATCATTAAATCATAACTAGAGACAAAAACAATATAGGGATCAAAAGGAGTTGCAGAAGTTTCTAAATAAAAAATCCCATTGTCCTGATCTATTGGGGAAATATTTTTAGAAAAACCAATTTTATCAGAAATTTGTAATGAACTAAAAGAAAATAACACTTCACTCGACTCTAAAAGTTGAATCTCATATATTTTGACTTTTGATAGTTTAGTATTTTCACCAAAATCTAACCTTATAAACTTTAATTGTTCACCTTTTATTAAGGTAAAGGGGATTTTTATATGATTAACCCCTCTGTTAACCATCACTTTAATTCTATTATTTTGTTGAAAACCATCTCCTGTATCTAAATATAGGTCCAAGCTACTATCTGTATTATAATATAATTGAACATGTAATTCATATTCAAGTTGTTGAAATTTAGAATGTTGATAATGACTTACTAAAAAATTTAGACTTATAGACAAAATCATGCACCAACAAATTTTATACGCAAATGAATTTGTAAATAGTAGCATGACTTAGATTAAAACTGTGTTATGGGTTCTGTATTACTTCTGTTTAATACCTTTAAAGATGCCAGCCCTATCATAAACATAGATATCCCTAGAGGATTGTTAAAATATGGGTTTGTTGAAGAAAGCAAAATCACAAAAAGAAACCCCAATAAAAATGGTTTTCTAAATTGTTTTGTATTATTTTCCTTTTTAAATTGAATAAATAAATAAGCAAATAATGTTCCCCAAATACATAGACCTACTAATCCTTGTTTATGAAATACTTCTAAATATCCTATTTCCATATGAACTGGTCTTATAGGAACTCCATTACCAAAGCCATGGCCTATAAAAAATGAAGTAAGATTAATCTCATCAAAAACTTGAACTATTTGCTCTACCCTTGTAGAATCACTTAGTTTTTTATCACCAATATCATTTTTGGCAAAGAAATATATACTACCAAATACTAAAAGAAATGCCAAGACAAGCATTTTCACATTGAGTCTTAATAACAAAGGAACTCCGTAAAAGAGTCCGTACAATATCCCAAACATTAAAATTAAACCTCTTGTGCCAGTAAGGATCATAGCAGCAGTAAGAATTAAAACAGCAAGAGATTTACCAAAAGATTTAGGACTGTGAATCCAAAATATTAATCCTAAAACCATATACATAAAACCCTTATAAAAAAACAATCCTTCTGTACCCCTAAACATAAAGTCCGAAGAAGAAATTTTTAAGTTTACAAAGTTATAAAACCAAGTAAAATTTAACTTTCCAAAAAAGAATAAAACTTGAATTAATAAGTAAAAAGCCGCCAAAAAAAAACTGGTTTTTTTGATTAATGAAACTACAAGAGCAACGTCTTTATATTCTCTAATATAATAACTAATAAAAATGATGCATAGAAAATAAGAAAGAGGCTTAATATCTTCAATTATCAACGGCAAAAGAGCGCCATTAAGAAAACCCAATACTCCATAAAAAATGGAAACAATTATAAAAACTGAAGAAATTACCAAAACATAACCTTCAATTCTACCACGTCTTATATAAAGCAACGTTGTTAAAAGTATGTTAATAACAAATAGCCCTATTCTAAGAGTAATAGACCCAAATTCAAACACCCTACCTCCACCACCAATAAACAATTCTATAAGTGTTATAGAAAAAAGTATTGAAATTAATGCACGCATAGATTAGATTGACTGAAATGTATAACATTTATTAAAATACTACAAGAATACGGTTTACAATACATTATTTAAACCATAAAGGCAAAAACTTATTAAATTGTCCTGAATAAAACAACAAATAACATATTTAGATTTTCGGCTATTCTATAGATAGTTTTTATTGATTAGTTAAGTCCTAGATATAAAAACACTTAAATTTGACTTTGATATAAGATAAATTCAATTTTTAAGCTTAAATATTTTAGATATTCAGATTATGGTAAAAAATATTTTATGGGATTTTGATGGTGTTATTTTAGATTCAATGCAGGTAAGAGATTATGGATTTAGAAAAATATTTGAAGAACATTCACATGAACAAGTTGAAAAGCTTATAATATACCATAGAACAAATGGTGGTTGGTCTAGATATGTAAAAATCAGATATTTTTATGAAAAAATTTTAGGACAAAATATTAGCGAAAAAGAGGTTCTTGTGCTTGCTAATAAGTTTTCTGATATTATGAGAGAAGAATTAATTAAATCAGAACATTTAATTGCCGATTCATTAAAGTTTATTGAAAACAATCATATGAACTTTAATTTTCATATTGTTTCTGGATCAGATGAAAATGAATTACGTTTTTTATGTAAAAAATTAAAAATTGACTCCTTTTTTATTAGTATTAATGGATCTCCTATAGCTAAGAATAAATTGGTATTCACTGTTTTAAAAGACTTTGGTTATAAAAAACATGAAACTATATTAATCGGAGATTCAATTAATGATTATGAAGCAGCAGAAATTAATGCAATAGAATTCTATGGATATAACAATATCAAATTAAAGGAGCAATCTAAAAAATATATTGAGAATTTTAATGAGCTTCAATTAATATAGACAAGCTCCTTCAACCACTAATTTAATATCTTCTCACAAGCTTTTGAAATCTATACGTTATAATACAATATACTTAGTTGCAGCCAACTCATTACAGGTTGGACTAGGGCTTGTATTAAGTATTTATTTAGCTAGGTTTTTTGAAGAAAAAGAAATATTTGGAAAATATCAACAGTTATTTATTATAATAAATTTTTTAGTCTCTTTCTCATCTGGCATTCCTATGGGTTTGTCTTATTTTTTTGGAACATACTTGGATTACACCTCTCGTATTCAAATTTATAAGCGTTTTTGGTGGTCTATGTTTTTTCTTTCTCTAGTTTTAGGAGGTGTTATATTTTTATTTAACCCTATTCTAGCTGATTTTTTTCAAAATAATTATTTTAGTGAATATTCTATTCTATTTAGTGGGCTTCTTACATTAAAAATAATTAACTCATACTATTTACAATACTATTTAACAAGGGGTAAGCTTCAGTTTTATTTCGTTGTTATAGTTATTGAGTTCATACTGAGTATTATTTTAATAGCATCCATTTATCAATTTAACCTTCAGATAAAAGAAATCTTAATTGGTTTAATTTTAATTTCATTGACTAAGTTAATAGTATTTGGATCTAATTCTTTGTTGGTATTCAAAATTAAAGGTCCAATTATTTTAACAAAAAAGGAGTTAGATTATATCTTACCAATGATAGCAATATCAATGGCTTCTCTTCTTACTCTTTATACGGATAAATTCATGATTTCTTCAATTTTAAATCCAAAGAGTTTCGCTGAATATCAAGTAGGAGCTTTTTCAATTCCATTCATAGGAATAATTACTGGATCAGTTGTAACAGCCTTAATACCTGCTTTAGCAAAATTAAAATCTGAAGGTAACATCAGCGAAATTAAAACTCAATTACGAAATGCTACTAAAAAAACCTCGCTTTTTTTAGTTCCCATTTTAATTTATTGTATTCTACTAGGTCCTCACCTAATTACTGCACTTTACACTGAAAATTATAAGAACTCTGGTTATATATTTCAATTATATACTGCCAGTTATTTATTAACCGTAATCGCTTTTTCAGCTGTAATGAATGCCATCGGACTTCAGAAATGGGTTCTTTTAAATACAATCCTTAATTTAACTTTAAACGTTATATTAAATTTAATTCTTATACCAAAATATGGTAATTTTGGCGCTGTCTATGCTACTTTAGCATCTACTTATTTAGGGTATTTTTTACCAATATATCTATTAAAAAAACAAATTTCGGTTAACTTTTTAGAATATTTCCCATTTCGTTTCTATTCCAAAATTTTATTACTGTCAACTGCTCTAGCCTTAATTATCTTATATTTAATGAACCATTATAATTTATATAAATGGTTTGCATTTATTGCAGCTGTACCATTTTACTTTATAATTTTAATAATTGCTGCTGACAAAAGCATTCTCGATAAAAACCAAGTTATAAATAGAATAAAAAAAATTGGCGGAAAATAAGCATCTTTTTGAACGGTATAGAAAAAACAAATCTCAACTAAAATATAATTTTAATGGCTATGAGCTAGATAAAATTTTAGCGATGGATTTAATTTCGGAGATTTATGTTAATCCTCCATTGAAACTTAAAACTTTACGATATTTTTTTTTAGCAGTTGATTTCAGTTCAATGAACTCAATTAGCCCTTTTAAGACCCTTTTTTCCATAGGGAGGTACCATAGGGATGATTATTATGAAATACTGAATTATGCGCGGTCTAAAACTCCACAGTCCGTTCTTATTGATTTAAGTAAGGTAAAATCGATACCACATATAAAAATTTCCAATTTAGTTTTAGCTTTTTCGCACATTTTTAAGAACACCGACCTATCTTTTAAATCAAAACTTTTTTTATCATGCCAATTATCTTATTACTTAAACTCTATTGATGGGGTAGAGAATAAAAAAATTTCTTTTAAAAATTACTGTGCATTTAGTGGAGTACACCATTTAGAGGCTATTATTACATTTTATTTTAAAAAGAAAAATATCTCTACATATAGCCTACAACATGGTATATATTATGTTTTTAAAAAACACATTCCTTTGGATGCTATTTTATTCGAAAATTTCTTGTCAGACAAACAATTATGTTGGGGGCAATATAGTATTGATGAATATAATAACTATGGTATTCCAAAGGAGTCATTAAAGTTGGCAGGTTACCCTCGAAATTTAATTAGAAAAAGAATTCCTTCTACTCTGAATAAACAAAAGTGCTTAGTTCTTTTAGCTAGGTATACCTATGAACATTCAAATGTTGAGCTCATTAATATATTAAAACGATTTTCTCTAACTCATAAAATAGATATAAGTATTAAACTTCACCCAACTCTAAATTGGCAGAAATATCATGATTTGTGTAATTCCCTTGGTTGGCAATTAATCGAGAAGAAATATACATTAACAAATATGTTTCAAGAGAATAGCTTTGGGTGGGCTATTGCAATAAACACTGCTGCTTATTATGAAGCATATCTTAATTATTTGCCATGTAAAAGATTTAATGATGGTACCTTTGAGGATAGCTTACAAGTTTTTGATGATAATTTTGAAAACTTAAAGCAATTAGAAGAAAAATTTATATCAATTCCATTTAATCATAAGAAAAATTTATCAGAATATTTTAGTAAAGCAGATGAACGCCTTAAATATATTCTAGGACTTGGTATTGACAATTATAATGATATTAATGAAAATTCATAAAACAGCTATTATGATATTCGCTGTTAATCCAAATTAAATTTACAAAAGGTAAATGGAGACTCAGAATATAAAAATTACAGTTATTATAGCTGTCTTTAACGGGGAACAACATATTGAGGATACAATTAAAAGTGTATTAAGTCAAAAAATAGAAATAGATTTAATAATTATTGATGGTGAAAGTCAAGATAAAACCATAGAAATCATAAATAAATATGAAAATAAATTATACAAATTTATAAGTGAAAAAGATGAAGGTATCTATGATGCTTTTAATAAGGGTTGGAATCTTGCAAAATCTGACAGCTTTATTCTTTATTTAGGCGTTGGTGATCAATTAATAAAACTTCCTTCAGAAGATAAACTAATAAAAGCCGATATTGTTTACGGAAAGGTAATATTAAACGAGAATACTATATTTAATTCTAAAATAGGATTTAGATTAAGGCTAGGAAATACATTACATCATCAAGCATTATTGGTAAAAAAAAGCCTTCATCCTATATCCCCCTTTGACAAGCAATTTAATTTATATGCAGATTTTGATTTTAATCAACGTTTGTATAAACAAAATTTAAAATTTGTATATGATGATTCGTTTTTATCTTATGCATTACCAGGTGGAGTTAGTGCAAATTTCGATAAAAATCAATCTTTAAAAATTGTACAAAAAAACTATGGTAAAAATTACTATTATTTAGCAAAGCTTTTCTATCAAATTCAAAGAATAAAAAGTTTATTTAGTAAATAAAATTTCTCGTATACCCCCTCTTCTTCTTGGATCATTTGCTATTTAGTTTATTTTAAACTATACGCTAATTATTGAAATTAGTTATTATCTCTTTTGTAATTCCTTTATAATTAGAGTTTAAAATATCCGACTCATTAAATCTTGCAATAATAATTTCTTGATCTGATTTTCGGTTTCTGTCATAAATTAAAATTATATTCCCATTTTTTCCTTCAACAGCATCTGGGTAACTTACTCCCATTCGTTCATCAATTAACAAAGACTTAGACCACGTAACACATTCATCCTCGGATAAAAAAGCAGTTAGTCTTTCTCTTTTCTTTGAATTATTGATTACTAAAAGAATTCTTCCTGACTTTAATCTACTTATAAAAAATTTACTTCTAGGCGATACTAACGAAAATGAATCTGGCCTTGACCAATCCATTCCATCATTTGACCTTAACTCTTCTATACCATTTTTAGTTCTTATTAAACAATAATAACTACTGTCTTTTAACTGAATTAACATGTGCTCATCATGTGTCCTTACACTATCTGGAACCGTTGTGATTTTTGAATAAAATTTTGGTTTCTTTAAACTTTTAGCTATCCAAATTTCTGGGTAATTATCAATTTTATACACTAATTTCGTAGAATCTACAGATTTTCCTTTTTCAAGATCTGGATGAGCACCGGGATTTACATGTGACCATAAGGCAATAGGTAAAACTATTTCGCCTTTAAAATTAACAATTGGCTTATTTATCATTACACCATCAGCTATAAACTCAATATCAGTCCATTTGTTATTTACATATTTACTAAACCATACTCCAGCCTTTCCATCATACCACTCATATGAATTACTCCAAAAAAGAAATAATTCATTTTTATTCGACAACCATAAAACGGGGTCAAATAAGCGATAATTCTCATTACTATTTTTTATTATAAATTTCTTCTTCCAAATAGAATCCTCTTTAACAGCTGTACAATGAAATTCCCTGCTTGCTCATTATTTTTACCAGTATACCAAGCTGCAATTTCTTTCCCATTAAAGATTTCAATAGTAGGTATTCCTCTCCATTTTGTTTCTATTTCATCATAATTATACACTTTGAAAACCTTATTGCTAGTTTGACATGAATTAAAAGAAAGTAACAATATTAAGATAATTAAGTGTCTCATTTTTAATTAAATCAGAATAGTAAACTCTCTATCTTTTGCACATCTGAGGGTTCATCTACTGCAGCAGAACTGCCAGATGTTTCAATCATCTTTATTGGTATATTTAAATCAAAAAAACGTAGGATTTCAATATCCTCAAAATATTCGAATTCCGCTTTCTTTTTTGATTCTCCAAATAATTTTAAATCATTATAACTAAAAGCATAAATACAAACCTGCTTTTTATATATCGGCATTTCACCTTTTACACCTTTTATCCCTGGAATGGGCAAACGAGACATATATAATAAGTCATTATCCTTATTTACTAAAACCTTAGGTATGTTTGGGTTAGTTGGTAATTCACTTTTACCTAAACTACACATTCCATTTATAACATAATTATAAAATTCTTCCTTCTTTGATGCTATAAGATTTATATCCTCTGGATTTAACAAAGGTTCATCTCCTTGTATATTTAAATAAATATCAGCTTCTACTTGCTGAGCAGCCTCCCAGACCCTGTCAGTGCCTGTTAAACAATTATCGGTAGTCATTAATACCTTATAACCTGCAGAAGTAACAACATCCTTAATTCTATCATCTTCGGTAGCTATATATGTGTTTTCATGACCTAAGGCCTTTTCTACAATTTTAGCAACCATAAGAATCATAGGAGTTCCATTAATTAGTACTAATGGTTTTCCTGGAAATCGTGTCGATTTATATCGCGCAGGTATGATTCCAACTTTCCTCATTTAACTAAACTAAAAACTGAAATAATATTCATATTCTTATATTTTGTAGGAGTTATACATTTAACTACAACATCTTTATAGTTTAGTAACTCATCAAATATTTTTTGATTTTCTTGTGAGACTAGATATTGAGTATGATTAATTGAAGTTTCATATCCGTCAAAACCCGCAAAATATAATTCTGTTACTCCTTTATCTAATGCGATTTGTATAGCTAATGCCAAAGGAGAGTCAGATGAAATATTAGTAAAGTCAACTGCAGACAATTCATTTGAAAGGTTAATAATTTCTTGTGGTACTATTGTTCCCATGGCTCTGGGGTAAGGAGGGTAAACACATGTTTGAGATATATTACCAAAGTCTTTTACCTTATCCAATAGTTTTTCGCTTTCAAAACCAACCAAGGCATAAAACTGTTCACAAGAAACGTCTAAATACTCTCCGACATTTCGGGCTCCTGCATGTACCAAACATATATCATAATTCTGTTTTAAAAGTTTCTTTATGGCGACACTACTATTTCTAACGGTTTTTCCGCCACCTAAAATTATAGCTTTTCTATATTTTTCTTCTTTTGGCAATACTGGTAATCTAAAATTATCAGCTACAGCTTCTTTTTGATTATTAAGCGCATTTACAATACTGCTAATAGGGTATCTATTCATTCCTACCCACTCCATGACTTGTTTTTGAGGTAATGAATTAGCTCCGGAAAACATGTATGGTAAGCTTGTACCCCATAAAAATTCAGCTTTTAACTTTTCGAATTTAGCAACAACTACGCTCAAGTTATTGTATTCAATTTTTGCAATCTGCTGACTATCTAAGTAGGTTAAGAACAACTCAGTTCTCAAATTTCCTGCACCTCTTCCCATACCGGTTATTGTGGCATCTACTATACTGCAACCATGGTCAATTGCAGTTAAGGTATTTGCCATTGCCATTTCTAAATTATTATGTCCATGAAAACCTAATGCACAATTGGTTTTACTTTTTACTAAGTCCATTATTTCTTTTACATCCTTCGGGAAAACTCCACCAAATGAATCTACCATATAGAAATAATCAATAGTGTCATCTAAGCCTTCTAATAAATCTAAGAAAGATGAATTTTCTTTCCAATTAGACATATACATTACGTTAAAACCAACTTCAAACCCCATTTTCTTAATGGCTTTTGCTAAAACTATAGCTCGTTCGAAATTGGATGGGTCTATTGCTAGACGTACCAATTTAATATAATCTTTGCATGGACCTAACAATTCGTCTACATGAGTTGCTCTTATATCCTTTTCATTTAAAATAATCACCAGTTTTTTTGATGGCATTAATTTTTTCAGCCTTTTTAAAACATATTCAGGGCAATAAAAATACTCACCTAAATAACCTTTTAAAGGTATACTTCTATAACCCACCTCTACATACTCAATAGGGAGATTTTCCATTGTTCTACAATAGTCTTCAACCAAATTTTCATCAAAATCCCAATTTGTATAATACCCGCCATCTCGTAAAGTACAATCAAGTAATAAAGGTTTATTTGTCATTATAAAATAATATTAACTTAAGTTTTTTAAAGCAATTTTTAAACTATCTCTCCAGTAAGGAATTGTAATGTTTAATTCTTTTTTAATCTTTGATTTATCCATTACACTAAATGCAGGTCTTTTTGCTGGTGTAGGGTAACTTTCTGATTTGATGGGTAACAGTTCTACTTTAGTTTTACTAATGTCAAAAATAGATTTAGCAAAATCGTACCAACTTGCAACACCTTCATTACTAAAGTGAAAAGTGCCAAAATTGATACTCTCTTTATGTATAAAAGCAACTATAACTTTTGCCAAATCTACTGCGTATGTCGGTGTACCTATTTGATCAACGACTACTCCTAACTTGTCTCTTTCGGCGCCTAATTTAAGCATGGTTTTTAAAAAATTATTACCATACTCTGAATATAACCATGAAGTTCTAATAATTATATGTTTCTCCCAAGATTCGGCTACAGCAATTTCACCTTTAAGCTTAGTTTGCCCATAAACACAGACAGGGATTTCTTTATCTTCTTCAGAAAATAAAGAAGTTTTCTCCCCATCAAAAACAAAATCTGTTGAGATATGTATTAATATCGTATTAAATAAACTACAAACTTTAGAAAGGTTTCTAGCACCATCAACATTAACCTTTGTTGCAGCTTCTATATCATTTTCTGCATTATCAACAGCTGTATAGGCTGCACAGTTAATGCAATATGAGATATCGTTTTTCTTAAAAAAATTATTAATTGCATTGTAATCTGTTATATCTAATTGCTTAGAACTTACAAAAAGGAGATTTAAATCACTTTGCTCCTCGCTTACTTCTTTAAGACAGGTCGCTAGTTGTCCATTACCTCCCGTTACAAGGATATTCTTCATAATCTAGCCTTGTTTAAAGTTGGTAAGATTAAATCCTTTTCCGATACTTTAATATCATCTGAATCCACTTTCCAATCTATACCCAAAGTTGAATCGTTAAAAATAATTCCTCCCTCGGATTCTTTATTATAATAATTATCACACTTGTAGAAAAACTCTGCTGTTTCAGATATCACAGAAAATCCATGTCCAAACCCTCTTGGTATGAAAAGCTGCTTTTTATTTTCTGCACTTAATTCAATAGCGACATGTTGCCCATAAGTAAGAGAATCTTTTCTTAAATCAACAGCTACATCGATTACAGTTCCACGTAATACTCTAACCAACTTTGCTTGAGCATTCGCCCCTAATTGATAGTGAATTGCTCTTATTACACCTTTTTGAGAAAATGATTGATTGTCCTGAACAAAATCTACGTTTGTTCCAATACCTTTATTAAACCTTTCTTCATTAAAAGACTCAAAGAAATAACCTCTATCATCGGCAAACAGCGACGGCTCAATAATAAAACAACCCTTTAACTTAGTCTCTATAAAATTCATTGATTTTTATTTAAAATACCTAGAAGATTTTTACCATATCCACTCTTCATTAAAGGTTCTGCAAGCGCTTTAAACTGATTTTTATCTATATATCCCATTTCATAAGCGGCAGCTTCAATTGCACCAATCTTAAGTCCTTGGCGTTCTTCAATTACTTCAACAAATTGCGAAGCCTGCATTAATGATTGAAATGTACCTGTATCTAACCAAGCTGTACCTCTATCTAAAATACTCACGCTTAGTTTACCTTGCTTTAAATATTCTTTGTTTATATCTGTAATTTCCAATTCACCTCTTGGACTAGGCTTTATGTTGGCAGCTATTTCAACTACATTATTATCATAAAAGTATATACCAGGAACCGCAAAATTAGACCTTGGCTCAATAGGTTTCTCTTCAATACTAATTGCAATACCGTTTTCATCAAATTCAACTACACCATATCTTTCTGGATCATGAACTCTATACGCATAAATGATTCCTCCAACTGGGTCATTATTGCTCTGTAATAGTTTTGCTAATCCTGAACCATAAAATATATTATCTCCCAATACCAAAGCCACCTTTTCTTTACCAATAAAATCAGCGCCAATTATAAATGCTTCTGCAAGTCCGTTTGGAGCTTCTTGAGCAGCATAGGAGAAAGAACAACCAAACTTTTTTCCATCTCCAAGTAAATCTTCAAAAAGAGGTAAATCTTTAGGCGTTGATATTATTAAAATCTCCTTAATTCCGGCATACATTAAAGTTGATAATGGATAATAAATCATCGGTTTATCATAAATAGGCATTAGTTGTTTACTAACTGATAGCGTCAGCGGGTGAAGCCTTGTTCCTGATCCTCCTGCCAAGATTATTCCTTTCATATTATTAGGTTTGATATGTTTAAATTATGAATACATTTTTTTATAATATTCTTTATAATCGCCAGAAGTAACATGTTCTAACCAATCTGGATTATTAAAATACCAATCTACTGTTAATTCTAAACCTTCTTCAAAAGTAACAGAGGGTTTCCAGCCTAATTCTTTATTTATTTTGGTAGCATCTATAGCATATCGTAAATCGTGACCTGGTCTATCTTTTACGTAGGTTATTAATTTTTCTGATTCACCTTCTGTACGGTTTAGTTTATTATCCATCACCTTACAAAGTAATTTTACTAAATCTATATTTTGCCATTCATTAAATCCACCAATATTATAAGTATCATGATTGGCTCCTTTATGGAAAACCAAATCAATTGCTCTTGCATGATCTTTTACAAAAAGCCAATCTCGAGTATACTTGCCATCACCATAAACAGGTAAAGATTTATTCTCCATTATATTATTAATAAATAAAGGAATAAGCTTTTCTGGGAAATGATACGGTCCATAATTATTGGAACAATTCGTGATTACAAACGGCAAACCATAAGTTTCGCCATAGGCTCTAACAAAATGATCTGAACTAGCCTTAGAAGCTGAGTAAGGTGAATTCGGGTCATATGAAGTTGTTTCTGTAAACAAACCTTCTTCGCCTAATGCACCATAAACCTCATCTGTACTTACATGATAAAATCGCTTTCCCTCAAATTTATCCTTCCAGGTATTTTTAGCAGCATTTAATAGGTTTACCGTACCAATAATATTTGTTCTTACAAAAGCAAGTGGGTCTTCAATAGAACGATCAACATGAGATTCGGCAGCCAAATGAATTACTCCATCAAAATCAATTTCCATAAAAAGTTTATTGATAAATCCCTCATCAACTATATCACCTTTTATAAATTTGTAGTTTGGTTTACTATCTATATCTTTTAAGTTTTCAAGATTTCCGGCATAGGTTAATGCATCAAGATTATAAATATTATAATTGGGATAGCTATCCACAAACCTTCTAACTACGTGAGAACCTATAAACCCTGCGCCTCCTGTTATTAATATATTCATACCTAAGCAATCTTTTTTAGTTAATTAATTTTGATCTTCTATTTATAAATAACAATGCCGATATTAAAAAGAAAATTGAAATAAAAATTATTGGAATCAACACAATACTCTTCCCAAAAAACGACTTATGCTCTACTTGTGTTTCCCCAAGGTTGATTACACTTACTGGCACAGTACGTTCTTCTAGTTCTATTTTTTTGGATTCTATATCTCTGATCAGTCCTGTTTTGTATTCAAAAATATCAGCAATGTTCACTTGTTCTTGGTTATCAAGAATAATCTTATCAGTTGCAGTACTATTACCTTTGTTAGCTAGACCGCTTGTATAATTAACTATAATCTCATCTACTTGTTTTAATAATTTCTCGTCTTGTTCAATACGATTTTGGGCATTGTTTCTATATATTTCTAATAGCCCGTTAAAATAGGTATTGGAGTTAATATAATCTAAAACCTTTTTTGCAAACTGCTTACCAAATACAGCATTGTTATAATAAAAAGTAATTCTATGGTTGAAAGAGCTTTTGTTTTGTAACTCGGCCCTAACGATATCAGCAATAGCATCTGTATTTTCAAAGCTTTGAAGCAGTTCCAAATATTTTAAATCACTTTCAGAGTTGCTCACCTCGGTGACTCTACCTATTTCAATTCTTAAACCTGTAAAATCAACTTCATTTAAACCTATAGTATTAAAAAACAAAGTATCTTTCGCTTGTATATTAGATTGTATTTCGGTTACAACATCATATAAATAATTTTTGCTTTCCAATTGAGGTTTAACAATGACCTCTGTTTTATACTTTTTAGATATAATTTGATTAAGACCATACCCAATTGCAAGACCAATAACGACGAGGCCAATAAGTATGAGTAGATTCTTTTTTAAATAAAGAAATACTCTTAAAAACCAACGAAAAACAGCATTAAAGCCCCTTCCTATTAATTGAAACAATTGCCCTAAGTCAATTTCATCTGAATTGTTCTGGGTAGATGGTGATTGATTGCTTGCCATTTACGTATTGAATATTTGTTTTAAAATTTTATCTGTAATAAGATATGTTGGTTTTACCCCAGTAGTTCCTAATCCGCCAGAAGCCAATGTACTACCGGTTTCTAAAGGGTTATCCGATGCATAATATGCATAACGTACTTTTACATCTTCTCCTATACTCTTTCTAATTTTTGAAGCACTCTGTATTGCTTTTTGATAATGTACTCCCTCCATCTCCAGTCCAATAACGTTCCATGTAGACTTGTGAAAAAACTTTAGTATGTCTTTGTTCTGAAGTGATGTTCCCAACACGGTTACCATAGTCCCTTCAAAAACCTTAAGACCATAACCCTCAAAATCCTTGGCACAAAGTTCATTATTAAATGGGTAATTATCTGCCGTACCTTCAAATATATGTGCAGATGGAATCATTAAATCTCCCTTACCGCCTTCTAATATTCCTGCCTTACCCATAATGGAAACAGAATCTACGTTAATCAACGACGAACCGCCCTTCTTGGTTACATATGGTTTCAATAACTCGTCTATAGTCTCATAAGCCTGTTCGCCAAATGCGTAATCCATTACAAATATAACAGGTTTTTTATCATCTTGATTTTCTGAAAATTCGTACGAACAGTTATTGATTTTTATTTTCGCCGTATCAAAAATTTGCACATCAATATTGGTTCCTGATGTATCATCAATAGCGATCATACCATTTTCTTCTGCTAAATCAATAACCTTTTTTCTTAAAGCAGCGTTCCCAGAACTACTAAGTGCTTCAAAAATCTCTAAAGAATCAGTATTTGGAAATTCACTCTTTAAGGCTACTTTAGCAAATAAAGAATTCATTACACTGTGCATATTGGCAGAGATAATATGAATTGGCCTTTGCAATAAATTATTTTTGGTCAGTACCTCTTTTATATTATTTGCCCATCGTTCACCATGAATATGATGCCCCAAACGCTCTCTTAACAATGCACTGAACGTTATAGTTCTTTTTTCACCTGTTATTTCTTCATCTAAGGCTAATTTACCTAACCAATAAATTACTTTTAAAAAACGATCGGGATTGTCTTTGGTACTGAATTTTTTATACACCTCCAATATCTCTTCAAAGGATCTGCCCAAGATATTAGCGGTATGAATAATGGCAATTTCACGTTCAGATTGAGGCAATTCATCCTTTTGTACGGCATTTTCAAGCTTGGTCCAATCCCTGATGGTTTTATCGGTATCTGTTATAAGGACCTTTTTACAAATTTTCTCAGATTCAATGAACAAAAATGTAAGGTGAGTTAGAATGTCATAAATGTCTGATCGTCCCCTTGTAATTTCAATATTCATTTGCTCCTCATCTATTCGGTAGCAATTTCTTCTTCTCTTTGGTGGAATTATTGGGTTAATGTGTGAAATACCATACCCTTCATCTGAAGTTAAATTAATAAAAGAGCACTGTTCTATACCTTCTGGCAATCTTTCTAGGACATAAATGAGTCCGTTCAATTCTGCTTTTTCTTCACCTACGGAACCATATATTTCAGGTCTTAATTGTAGGAGTGCGTTTTTTAAAGCTTCTCCCGATACGCCGTTCGGTTTATAAAAACCTCTATTGAACAAATGGCGCATGGTGATGTACATGCGTTCAATTGCATTTGTTGACTCTTGCGCCCTTGTAGTTGTAATTGCTTTTCCCATTGAATATTTCGAACGAAATTACGATTTATAATTTGTTATTAAAAAGTTAGCTATTGCTTAGCTTATATTTTGATAAACCATCAGCAACTTTTCTATCATTGGATAATCTTTGTACTTTATTTTGTCCGCCAAGTTTACCTATGGACTTCATATATTCCATAAAAGCCCCATGCTGTACAGGTGTGATTTTTAATGTTTGTAACACCTTACCTACTATTAAATCGTAGTAATAGCTATTTTGTTGTTGCAAAGCCACATCTAAAGTATTAATGAATTTGTCCATGTCACTAGGTAACTTTTCAAATTCAATGAACCATTCGTGATAGGGCAATTCGTTATGTTGAGGAACAATTTGCGGAGCTACCGTAAATTCGCTTACACTTGCATCTGTAGCATTCGTAGCAACCAACATTGCTTCTTCAACTTCTTTAGCAATTACATGTTCTCCAAAAGCTGAAATGAAATGTTTAATACGCCCCGATACTACAATTTTAAAAGGGTTCTTTGAAATAAACCGAATGGTATCTCCTAAGTTGTAGCCCCATAATCCCGCATTTGTTGAAATAATCATTACATAATCTACGCCTAACACTACATCTTTTAACGTAATTCGCTTGGGATGTTCATTAAAGAATTCATCAGACTTTATGAATTCATAGAATATTCCCGCATCCAGGAGTAGCAACATTCCGCTTTCCTTCTGCGAATTTTGATAAGCAAAAAAACCCTCGCTTGCCGGAAAAAGTTCTATACTGGCTACTTTTCTACCTATTAATGCTTCAAACTTCTTTCTATAAGGCTCATAATTGACTCCGCCGTAAATAAAGAGTTCAAAATTTTTGAAAAGATAACCAACATACTCATTGGTATTTTCTTTAAGTTTTTCAAAATACATTTGTACCCAAGATGGTATACCCGCAATTACGGTCATATCCTCATTCTTGGTTTCTTCTACTATGGCATTAACCTTTGTTTCCCAATCTTCAATACAATTAGTTTCCCAACTGGGCATTCTATTCTTCTGTAAATAATTAGGAACGTAATGTGCGGATATACCTGAAAGTCTACCCAACTTTACACCGTTCTTTTCTTGTAATACAGGACTTCCTTGTAAAAAAATCATTTTGCCAGTTACAAAATCGGCATTCCCGGTTTCATGTATATAATTGAGTATGGCATTCCTAGAGGCTTTAACCTGTTCTTTTATACTCCCTTCAGTAATAGGAATATATTTTGCACCAGAAGTGGTACCAGAGGTTTTGGCAAAATAAAGTGGTTTACCAGGCCAAAGTATATTTTCTTGTCCTTCTACCGCCAAGTTTACATATGACTTTAATTCTTCATAATCACGTACGGGTACTTGGGCAATGAAGTCGCTATGTTTTTTAATGGTTTTAAAACTATGGTCTTTACCAAACTTTGTTTCCGCTCCTTTGGCAATTAAACTTTTAAAAACCTTTTCTTGGGTCTCAATGGGGTTGTTTACCCATTTATTGGTCCTTTTGGCAATACGGTGCGCAAATATTTTAGCAGCAATGGTCTTTAAGGACATTTTGTTTTAATTAAAGTCAATATAATTGGTTGGATCAATAGGTGTGCCATTGTCCCAAATTTCAAAATGTAAGTGTGGTCCGGTAGTAAGTTCTCCCGTATTACCAACAGCGGCAATTACCTCTCCCCCTCTTACGATATTACCTTGATATTTAGATAAAGAACCATTATGCTTATACACACTTAACAGTCCTCCTTCATGTTCTATAATAATAACATAACCAGTATCGGCGGTCCACTCTGAAAATATTACGGTTCCATTTGCTACAGCTTTTACCGGACTATCGGTAACCGCAGTAACATCTACTGCATAATGCTTTTCATTGGGATTAAACCCCATAGATATTGATCCGGTGACCGGAGTAAACAAAACCAAATTCTTTTTATCTATTGTACGCTCAAACAAGTTGTATTTATCTTCTAAAGCAACTTCGGCACGTAATAAGGAATCTTCCTTGATCGGACTTAAATCTACTGATGCCGGATCTAGTTTATATTGTTGAAATAATGAATCTCTATTAACTACGGTATTCTCTATATCTCCCTTTAAAACCATACGTATATTATCTAAATACTTATTGGTATAATTTAAGGTTCTAATGAGTGAATCCGTTTTATAGGTCAGTTCAGTGGCTTCCTTTTTTAGCCTGGTAGATGAATACCCTGGTATATATTCTCTTAACGGTGTAAAGGCTATCAATAAGGTGGTAAGCCCTATTAGACCGATCATAAATAGAGATCCCGTAACAAATACATTGAGCCTACTTAATTTAAAAGAAATCTTTTCTTCAAAAGTACTTTCGTTTAGTATTACCAAACGGTACTTATGCAGTAATTTACGTTTTATCTCCTTTCTTTTTTTGACTTTCTTTTTGGCCATCTTAACAAAGATAAACTTAGAATTTAATTTTAAACCTATTCACTTAAGAAATATAGCGGCAATAACGATAGCTTTTTGTTCGTATATACCCAAATTATAGTTAAAATATACAAACCTTTAAACGTATTTGGATATACTGAAGATTTCTACAGTAGTTTTTAGTATCTTTGAAATCCATATTTAAATTATAGTCTTATGACATTCTTATCTACATTTTTGGCCATAGGCGCTCCACAAATAATATTAGTGGTAGTCGTAATTCTGCTATTATTCGGAGGAAAAAAGATTCCTGAACTTATGAGAGGTTTAGGTAGTGGAATCAAAGAATTTAAAGATGCCTCCAAAGAGGATGAACAATTAGGAGAAAAGAATAAGGAGTAATTACAAAATAAACTTCTTGTGAATCATTATAAAGCCCTGTTGAACAGGGCTTTTTGTATTTTTAATATTCAATCTACACCTTCAATTAGTTTGTACAAAGGTTTATTGATCAAGCGTTTAACAGCGCCCTTACAACGTAGGTAGCTACTGAATAATCTACATACACGACAAAAAATACCTCTTTCACAACAATTAGTATTCAGAATACCCCTATAAATCTAATTTCGTTAAACAAACGGTACTAAAAACCAATGGCTAACCGTTTGAACTATACTTAACCCCCTGTTGAATTATTCATTCAGCTTAGATTTATATTTATGAGAAGTGTTTTAAATTTATTTTTTCTAGTATTTGTTCTATTTGCCCAAGCCCAGAATTTTGGAGATAATATAGAAGCAGATTTATCTCAAGAAAAGGAATATGGTACAAGAATGGTATCAGATTTTGAAGAGGAAGATAAGAAAGAATTTCAAAAAGCTGCAGAAGCAATACCGGTTCCCTACAGAGCTTTTAATAAAGTAGAGAACACAGAAAATGGCTACTACGTTATCTCTGGTACCTTCTCAAAAAGTAAAAATTTAAAGTCTCAAGTAAGAAAGCTGAACAAGAAGGGGTTTAATGCCGGTTACTTTCAAAATCCTGAAAATCAACTTTACTATGTTTATCTAAATCATTATGACTCTTGGCGCGACGCTTTGAACGACTGCTCTTCAAAATTTGGCGGCAGATATGAAGATCAAGTTTGGGTACTTAAGATACTAGACGGAGAAACGGAGTCTTTGCTTAATATAGAAACTGTACCTGTAGAAGATGTTACTTATGATATGCTTAAAGAAACTACAACGGTAAATACAGAATCTAAAACCAAACTTGTTAAAAGAGCCGATGAATATTTTGATAAAATGTGGTATGCTGAAGCAGCTAAGTTATACGAACAGGCATTATCAAAAGGAGAAAAATCATATTCTTATGACGTATTAAAAAAAGCAGGAGATGCGCATTATTTTAATACTGACATGGAGAATGCATATAAGTGGTACAATATACTTTATACCAAATATGAATCTGACATGGGCTTAGATTATTTATTTAAGTATGCTCATTCTCTAAAAGGTATTGGTAACTACAAAAGATCTAAAAGACTTTTAAAGTTATACAATAGAAAACTTGCCGGTGAGGAAGTGGAGCAGCAAACCAAGCATAATGAAATTGTGTTGGACGGACTTCTTAGAATGGAAGAGAAATTTGATATAAATAACCTTAGTATAAACTCAAAGTATTCAGAATTTTCACCAATGTATTATGGTGGTGATCAAATGGTATATGCCTCAGCAAAAGATTCATCTATTTTTAATACCAGAAGGTATAAATGGAACAATCAGCCGTATTTAGATTTGTTTGTAGCTAAGGTAAATGATGAAACCCAAGACTTTAAGAATGCACTTAAATTTTCAAAAAAAATAAATACTAAATATCACGAAGCCTCAGTTGCCTTTTCACCTGATAATGAGACTATGTATTTTACCAGAAACAATTACGGTAAAAAACTAAAACGAGATAAAAACGGCATTAATCACTTAAAGATATATAGATCTAGGAAGGTAAATGGCGAATGGTTAGAGGCAGAAGAAGTTTCATTTAATAGTGATGAGTACTCCACTGGTCACCCAGCATTGAGTCCAGATGGAAAACAATTATACTTTGTATCGGATATGCCAGGTAGCATGGGAGAAACTGACATTTTCGTAGTAGACGTATTAGAAGACGGCAGCTTTTCTTCGCCTAGAAATTTAGGTCCAGAAATAAATACCGAACATAAAGAAATGTTTCCATTTATTAATGACAAGAAATTGTATTTTTCATCAGATGGTCATGTAGGATTAGGCGGATTAGATGTATTTGAAGTAGCTTTTGATGATGAAGTTGGTTTCTTGGAAGTACGAAACGTTGGTAAACCGGTCAACAGTAAAAAAGATGACTTTTCATTTATTATTGATGAAGAAACACAAAAAGGATACTTTGCTTCTAATCGTAGTGGCGGTAAGGGAGATGATGATATCTACTCATTTAAAACCTTACAGATTGAGGAAATACCAACCAGTATTAACGCTATCTCAGGTATTGTTACCGAGTTGATTACTGGAGATTTAATGCCTAACGCATTGGTTGAACTACTTGATGAAAACAATATTAAACTAAAAGAAATGGAGACCGACGAGAATGGTAACTTCATTTTTGAAGACTTGGATGCCGATACTAGGTATGTATTAAGAACAACAAAAGGTTCTTATTTTGATGACACCAGAGAAGCCGCTACTAAAGAAAATGAGATTGTTAATGTAGATGTTTCCATGAGAAAACTGAACGATATGATTGCTGTTGAAGATGGTATTAAGAAACTCAAAACAGAGATGATCCACTTTAACTTTGATAAATCATTCATTCGTAAAGATGCTGCTCTAGAACTTGATAAACTAGTAGCCGTTATGAACGATTCACCAAACATGGTCATTAAAATTGAATCTCATACAGATTCCAGGGGTGATGCCGTATACAACAAATACCTATCTGATAAACGTGCAAAATCTACAAGAGACTACATTATATCTCAAGGTATTGATCCAAAACGTATAGAAAGTGCTATTGGTTATGGAGAAGAACGCTTAATCAATGAATGTGATGGTTCTGTTCGTTGTACAGAGGAGGAACACTACTTAAACCGTAGATCAGAATTCATTATCGTGAATATGTAATACAACTTTAACTAAAATAATAAAACCCGCTAAATAGCGGGTTTTTTGTTTTTAAACTCTTTTCTAATCTCTCTAATAGCCACTTTAACCCATTTAATATACATTCTATCGATCCAATAAAATAATGACACAGGTCGTTCATCTGATCTAATAACCGTTCATAGATTTTGGTTTTAAAAGGGTACAGTTGGTAGTAATAATTATCCTTTCACCTAAACTATTCCATATAACTTTCTATTATGGTGAACTTTACACCCAGCAACAACTAATATATTGATTATGGAAAAAATTACTCTAGTGAAGGAAATATACATTGAAGCTTTTAGAAATTGGAAAAGCTATATCTTAGAGCATTACTTCAAAGTATTCTCTTGGTTATGTTTTGTGTTGATTGCTTTTGCCATGTACGCATTGATATACAGAGTATCTACCGGTTTTACATTTAGTAATCTATAAGACCGTATAATTTTAGGTTCTGAATAGTTGAACTTAATTCACATAAAAAAGGCTCAGGAGTTTCCTGAGCCTTTTTTATTATATCATAATGAAATGGAAATTAATTCTTTTGATCTCCTACATTGAATTGAACCGATTTCAATATCGCCTCTAACTCGAACATGTAATCTCTTTTCTTAGTAGCCGGTGCAAAAACAAAGCCTTCCAAGACCAACTTACGGTTGTTCTCCTTATCATTTATAATATAGGTCAAAAATGGTCCTGCCATAGGGTATGCAGACATTTCCCAGATTCCCCTTACCTCTGCTGCCTTTTTACCAGAAACCTCAGCAGGAAAGACATATGGGGAAAAAGCCTTCTCCGTTATCATGTGGTTCTTTTTACCAGGTACATCTTCCCCGCCAATATACAGACCGCCTATTGAATCTCTCATCTTAACAATGTCTTGAACAAAGGTAGAATCGTTCTTAAAGCTGTCCCAAGGCATGGTATACGCAATAATATTCATGTTCCCTTTTTGAATTTGGCGATCGATCCATACAAAATTATCCTCTTCTCTACCTACTCTATAAATGGAAGGAATTTTCATTGAAATATTAAACTTATCTTTAAGAGCCTTTTCCTTATTCAATGATTTCTCAAAACGTTTTTGAGCCTTACCAATTTCCAGAGCTTTATATTCCGCTATAAATTCTTTTGCCGTTTTATTGATGTTCTCAATAAGCTCTTCTTTATTATGCCCCTTAATAACACCTACCTTTTGCGGTTTGGCATACATGTTAGATTTCATGTGGGCAATGTTTAGAGTGTCTTCCATAACATATAATACAGAACTCGTATTACGTATTGCGCCACTAAATATCTGTTGGGGAATTTGGGTTACGCTAAAAAGCGCCTCGTCCCATGTTAAGCCCTGTGCCGCTGCTGTGTAATTTTCTCGTATGGCATCGCCTACGTTGCTATTCCACAAATCATTATCAATTACAACCGTAAGCGTATTCATGGCACCTACAGATTCTGGTAAATAATCTGCCTTGCCTTCTTCTTTACAAGCTATTGATAATCCTAAAATTGCTAAAAAACAAAGTAATATTCTTTTTTTCATTTGGTGTTTTAATTTACGATGAACAGTCGCACAGTTTTAATTTTGTGCCAGGTTTTAAATTGTTACCACTAATACCGTTCCATTTTCGCAAATTTTCAATAGTAACCCCAGGATATTTTCTAGAAATGGTCCATAATGAGTCTCCACTTCTTACTTCATGAATTTTTGAATTGTTGGCAACCGCAGTTCTAGTAGGGGTTTCCCTTGGTTTAACAGATGAAGTAGGTTTTTTTCGCGGGTAAATAGTCAATCTTTGGCCTATGCGTAAATTATTACTTCGCAAACCGTTCCATTGCTTTAGTTGACTTACACGAACACCGTAGCGTTCTGCTATTTTACCAAGAAAATCGCCATCTCTTACTCTATATCGAATACTGTTCTGTTCTGCTTGTTTTTGAATCTCAGCAACAATACTCTCTTTCTCTTTAAGTTCATTTTTTACATGGGCATAAATTGCTTCTTCATTAGCAACAAACTTTCCCATTTCTCGTACGGGTAACCTCAATGCGTTAGGTTTTCCTTCTACGAAAGGAATAACATCTAATTTGTAATGCGGGTTAAGTATTTTTAATTCTTCCTTGTCAATAGCTGCCAATTCAGAAATTTGATCAAATGTTATTAGGCTTTTAACATGAACAGTATCTGTTTCAAAATAGGCACGATCCACTTTCTTAGATCTTAGACCATGTTCCTCGGCATATTCAAATATATACATGGTAGCTTGAAAAGCAGGAACATACCCCGCCGTTTCACGTGGTAGATTTCTTCGAATATTCCAATAATTTCGTTGTCCGCCACTTCTACGAATAGCTTTGTTTACGTTTCCTGGACCAGAGTTATACGCTGCTAAAGCCAAATCCCAATCATCATAAATTCTATGCAATCTATTAAGATAATTGGCGGCAGCTGCGGTAGACTTAATAGGATCGCTACGTTCATCAACATAACTATTGATATTAAGCTTCATTTCTTTACCGGTACCGTACATAAACTGCCACAATCCCGTTGCACCTACCCTAGAACGTGCTTTGGGGTTCAATGCAGATTCTACGATTGACAAATACTTCATCTCCAATGGAATATTCTTATTGTCAAATTCCTGTTCAAATAAAGGAAAGTAAAATTGGCTAATAGTAAGCATGCGTTCCATTAAATCTCTTTTTCTGATAAGAAAAGATTTTATTACGCTTTCCAATGATGAGTTATATTCAATGTTGAACGGTGTTCTTTCGTTCATTCTAGCCAACCGCATCCTTAAAGTATCGGTAGGTAGGTCCAAAACAAAAGTCGCTGTTGTATCTGGTTCCGTTAGTACCTCTTGATACATTTCGTTGAAAAGTGGTGCGGCATCTACAAGCTCTTTCATCCAAAGACTATCAAACTTTGCGGCAAGTGCATTGTCTTGAAGGTTATAGGTGGATGATTCCGTTGGCTTAAACAATGCCAAAGACTCTGTATTGGAGCTTTTAACTATTTTCAGTTGCTCTAATGGTACTACACTATCTGTAGAATCTTGAGCTACAATTAAATTACTTTGTAAAGAGTCTTGTACCGTAGTGCCGGTATCTTTTTGTTGGGCAGCACCTATAATAGGAAACAGTGCCAATCCAAAACAAAAACAATTATAGGTTATTTTATTCATCATGGGGCAAAAATATCTTAACGGAACAAACGAAAATCGTACATTTTTTACTGAGAATAAAATATATTCTCTTAAAATGCACAAATTTTCGTTATATACCGTTTGTCGATAACGCCCTGACTACGCTAATATTGCAGCGATCCCTGGCAAGGTTTTACCTTCTAAACTTTCTAACATTGCCCCTCCGCCTGTTGATACATAGCTAACTTTGTCCTCAAAGCCAAATTGTTTAACGGCAGCAACTGAATCTCCACCACCTACTAAGGAGAATGTTCCCGCTTTTGTAGCTTCAGCAATATAATTACCAACTGCAATGGTACCACCGGCAAATTTCTCCATTTCAAACACACCGATCGGTCCGTTCCAAAGAATGGTTTTAGAATTTAAAATGACGTTTTTAAATATCTCTAAGGTTTTAGGTCCGGCATCTAAACCTTGCCAACCATCAGGAATTTTGTCTACATCCACTATTTGGGTGTTTGCATTTGCATCAAAATCATCGGCAGCAAGCACATCTACAGGAATATGGACGTTTACATTTTTCTGTTTTGCTTTTTCAAGAATTTCCATTGCAAGATCCATTTTATCGTCCTCGCAAATAGAATCTCCAACTTTACCACCTTGAGCCTTAATGAAGGTATAAGTCATACCCCCACCGATAATTAAATCATCTACTTTATCTAAAATGTTTTCTATAATCGTAATCTTAGAAGATACTTTTGCACCACCAAGAATAGCTAATACAGGTTTTTCACCAGTAGCCATAACTTTCTCAATAGCATCTATTTCCTTTGCCAATAAATAGCCAAAACATTTAGCATCCGGGAAAAATTTAGCAACAATTGTAGTTGATGCATGAGCACGGTGCGCAGTCCCAAAAGCATCATTGACATAAATATCACCAAGTTTGGAAAGTTTTTCAGCAAAACCTTCATCACCTTTTTCCTCTTCGTTATAGTATCTTAAGTTTTCTAATAAAAGTACTTCTCCGTTCTTTAATTCCGCAACGGCTTTTTCAGCTTCATCACCAACACAGTCACTAACAAATTTAACGGCAACACCAATAATTTCAGATACTGCATCTACAATATGGCTCAATGATAAATCTGGATTGCGTTCTCCTTTTGGTCTACCTAAATGGCTCATAAGAACGGCACTACCACCATCTTCCAACACTTTTATAATTGTAGGTTTTGCAGCCTCAATTCTATTGGTATCGGTTACTTCAAAGCTTTCGTTAAGTGGTACATTGAAATCTACCCTTATTAACGCCTTTTTATCTTCAAAATTAAAGTCATTTAATACTTTCATCTATTTATCCTTTTGTTAGTTAACAAATGTAAAGATTAAAAGGTTTGTGATAAAGTGCTAATAAGGATAATTTACACTCAATACCCTTAAATTTGTTGTGCTATAAACAACTATATTTGAATCTATGTTATTCAAAGAAATTTTAGGGCTTTCCCATATCAAAAATCATCTGTCTTCAAGTGCAGATGCTGGTAGAATACCCCATGCGCAACTATTTGTGGGTCCAGAAGGCTGCGGACTGCTGCCTATGGCTTTGGCTTACGCCCAATATATAATATGTCAAAACTCCAATGGCGAAAACAATGGTGGTAATGAAGCGTGTAATCTAAAATTTAAATCATTTGCCCACCCAGATGTACATTTTGCTTTTCCGGTCTCCAATTCTAACAAAGTAAAATCACATGCAGTGAGCAACCACTATATGAAAGAGTGGCGTGAATTTATCATGGAGCAACCTTATGGTAATTTATTCGATTGGTACAGACATATAGAAATTGAAAAAAAACAAGGGCAAATAGGTGTAGACGAAGCTCAGGACATTGTTAAAAAGCTTTCTTTGAAATCATACGAAGGAGGCTACAAAGTCATGATCATTTGGATGGCAGAAAAGATGAACACTGCTGCATCCAACAAATTATTGAAACTTATTGAAGAGCCGCCAGAAAAAACTATTTTCTTGTTACTTTGCGAAGATGAGGAACAGATCATACAGACCATTAAATCTAGATGTCAAGTAGTACATTTTCCTCCTTTAGCAGAAGATGCCATTGCTACGGCATTAGTTGAAAAGGGAGCCAATAAACCAGAAGCTATGCTTTTGGCACATGAGGCGAATGGAAATTTCAACAAGGCCCTAGATCTTTTAAA
Source organism: Maribacter sp. 1_2014MBL_MicDiv (assembly GCF_001865655.1). Lineage (NCBI taxonomy): Bacteria > Pseudomonadati > Bacteroidota > Flavobacteriia > Flavobacteriales > Flavobacteriaceae > Maribacter > Maribacter sp. 1_2014MBL_MicDiv. Next base: position 1,977,063 of record NZ_CP011318.1, on the reverse strand, counting down.
TAAAGATTCTGAAGATCTGGTTTTTGAAAATTGGTTTGTACAATGGGTTAGAACTGCATTTAAGGCAAAAGGTAATAAAGCCGCAATTCATGATCTTTTATTGTGGAGTGAAGAAGTAGCGAAAACAGGTAGGGAAACACAGAAAAACTTTTTAAGTTATTGCATTACTGTTATGCGGCAAGCCCTAATGATCAACTATGGTGCAGAAGAACTAGCTTATTTAAGAATACATGCAGAAGGGTTTCAATTGAAAAAATTTGCTCCCTTTGTTCACGAGAATAATATTCTTGACATTACCAAAGAATTGGAAGATGCCATTTACCATGTGGAGCGTAACGGTAACTCAAAAATTATATTTACCGATCTATCTATTAAACTTACACGGTTACTTCACAAAAAAAAGACCGAACTTAAATAAACCTAAATGGAGATATTAATGAACAACGCTACAGAAGTTTTATTGCTATTATTTTTAATCATTACCTTTTTACAAAGTGGTTTTGATAAAATTACCGATTGGAACGGAAATGTCTCATGGCTTAAAGAGCATTTTTCTAAAACCCCGTTTAAAAATAGTGTTCCACTGCTGGTTGGGATAATTTTGGTAACAGAAGTTATTGCAGGACTTTTATGCGTTATTGGCATTTACCAAATTTTGAGTTCTGGTAATACCACTTTTGCAATGTATGGCGCAGTATTATCAAGTATAACACTTTTAATGTTGCTATTTGGGCAACGTGTGGCCAAGGATTACGAAGGAGCTAAAACTATTGCCGTTTATTTTATACCTACAATATTATTGGTGTTTTTGCTACAATCTTAAGGAAGTATAGCCTATAAAAAAGGTTCATTTATTAAAAAAGCAAAACCCTCCAACTTGGAGGGTTTTTTTGAGGCATCGAGCGGATTCGAACCGCTGTACAAGCTTTTGCAGAGCTCTGCCTAGCCACTCGGCCACGATGCCCTTTTTTAGCGAGAGCAAAAATAAACAATTTATACCAATCTAAGCTGCATTCACAACCAAGAAATTGTAGTAAATTATAATATTTAAGGTGGATGATTCTAGTTTACCAATTGACCACGTTGCAAATTCAATGATACGGTTACCTTTTCTACATCTCCATTAATGGGCGGATTGATCTTGGAAACAGATACCATTGCAGTGTCTACGGTAGGCAATTCAATAAAAATTCTATCAATGATTCTTTTGGCAACATGCTCCAACAATTTTGATGGTATTGCCATTTCTTGCTTTACAATTCTGTTGATATGAACATAGTCTACCGTGTCCTTTAATTCATCTGTGACCGAAGCTTTTAATAAATTCGTATCTACGGAAACGTTGACCAAATAATCACTGCCAATATTGGTTTCTTGTGGCAAGCACCCATGATGGGCGTATGCTTTTATATTCTCTAATTGTACTTTACCCATTACTTATATTCTGGAGTACAAATTTAATGAATCTCCCTATAGCTTTAGTATGTACAACGACAATTACTGATCCCTTGAAATAAATCTACCCCTAAGGTGATTACGTGTGTACCTGAACTATAGCCAAGAAGTTCGTTTAAAATTACCTGATAAGAATATCCGAAGTAAAAATTACTCTTCTTTAAACCTGCAATAGGAGCTATATAAAGTGGGTTTCCTATTTGATCGTTCAAGAAACGATAGTTCACCCCAGCATAGAAGTAATCTTCAAAATCATAAAACCTGAACTTTAAGTTTAGATCCGTAACCGATCTACCATCACTCTCAAATAACTGAAACAATACAGAAGGCTCTACTTCTACTTTACTAGTTCTTTTCTTCATATATCTATATCCGGTATAGATATAGTAGTTTCTTAATCTATTAGGCTCATATAATTCATTAAAATTACTTAGATCCTTATCTAAAATGTTTGATGCGTTGGCACTGAAATAAAACTTATCGTACCTGTACAATACACCAATGTCAAAGTTATGGTTGGTGGTTGCCTTATCTCCAACATACGCCGGGTCCGCAATTAAATCTGGATTAGAATTGTCTATTCTAAATTGATTGTAGTTGTAAGACAATCCAAAAGATAAAAACTCATCATCATAACGATCTAAAGTCAAATGGTGTGCAAATGATAATCTTGCACCCTGTTGTTTGGTTTCACCATTACTGTCATTATACAAGACCATACCAATACCCGATTTTTCTCCTATTCGCATATCTGCTGCAAGAGATTGGGTATCTGGCGCATCTTTAATACCTACCCATTGGGTAAGACCATTCAATCTTATTTTAACATGGTCACCGATACCTGCGTAAGTTGGGGACATTACAAAGGGGTTATCGGCAAGATATTGAGATAATTGAGGTATAGTAAGCTCTTGCCCTCTTGCGGTGAGCACGCTTATAAATAATACCAGTGTCAATAGACTGTTCCGCATCATCATTTTTAGGTTAAGTTTTTAACGGTATAGGGTAAAGTGTCCAACAAATTCTCTTTCGTCTCTATCGCCATTTAGTTTAACTACGTACCAGTAGTCTCCCGTTGGCAATTCATTGTCTAAATATGTTCCGTCCCAACCTTCAGAATCAACAGATTGTTCAGAAACCACTCTACCATAACGATCAAATATTTTTATTAGTATTTCTGGGTATTGCTCAATATTTCTTGGGATCCATAAATCGTTCTGCCCATCTCCATCTGGGGTAAAGAAATTAGGTATTTCCACGTCTATAAACTCCATAAATATATTTGCTACCCTTGAGCATCCATTCTCATCAACTACACGAACTTCATAGGTATCTGTTCTAGTAATATAGAAGGTATTGCTATCGCCATTATCTATTCCATCAAAATAATAGTTGTAACCTTCTCTACCACCTTCAACAACAGCTGTTATTTCGTTCATGTTATTTTGTTCCAAGGCTAGTGTCAGTGGCTCAAAATCCTCAATTACAAAATCAATAGTTACAAAACACCCGTTAGCATGGGCAATAGTAATGTAATGGTTGCCCGGTGCCGAGTTTCTAAAATCAGGATTCAATTGAAGATCTGCAGGGTCCACAGAATCTATTGCGTATAACACATCTCCAATTACACTATCATCTTCTAATGTGATGTTCACAAAATTATCTGGCACATTACCCGAACATTCGTAAACAGGAATTACCGTTGCATTAAGGTTTACTCCCGATTCAATATCAACTACAACATTGGTATCACAACCATTGGCATCTTTAATTACAATGATGTAATTACCTGCTGCCATATCATAGAATTCAGTTCTGTTCAGTACAAAATCTTCATCGCTATTAGAATTCAACGCTGTACTATATGGTGCCGTACCTCCTGAGATATCAAGAATTATAGTACCATCTTGACTATCAACACAAATTTCCGGTGTAGTCTCTACTTCAACAACCAAACTTGATGGTTCAGAAATAGTATACGTTAAGTATTCAAAACAACCATTTTGGTCTTGAGCTATAACAGTATACTCTCCAGGACCCAATTCTGTAAACGTGTTTTCATCATAGAATTGGTTCAGATTTGGTGAAATTGCATATTGATAACCACCTGCTCCACCAGATAATGTAACCGTTATTTCACCATTGTTCTCTCCTTCACAAGTAATATCAACAACATTGTCTGTATAAGAAAGAGGTGTAGGTTCTACAATAATAACCTCTTCTGGTGTTGTTGTACAATCATCACTAACTACAGTTACATAATACGTACCTGCTCCCAAATCTCTAAACACACCTTGAGATTGTGGACCGGCAATTCTAGAAGCTACGCTTAAAGAACTATCTGTAAACAACTCATATTGGTAGTTACCTAATCCGCCATCGGCAGTTGCATAAATAATAGCCGTGCTTTCACCTGTACAGTTCAGTACCGCAGCAGAGGTATCAACCGTTAATTCTAAAGCAGGAATCTCACTTTCTGTAATTGCATTTGAAACTGCAGACTCACAACCGTTAATAGCATCACGTACATAGAATTGATATCTACCGGCAGGATACATACCTGTTTCAGGTAACCCTAACGGATTACTGGTCATAGGCAAGAAGTTGACGTTATCAACGCTATACTCATATGTTCCGCTACCACCTGTGGCAGTAAGTTCAAACTCAGCACCAGTAGTACAGGTCAATGCATCCGTTCTAATTAAACTTGCCTGTACTTCTGTTGGCTCTCTTACCTCAACAACATTTGTTGTGGTATCACAGTTCCACCCATCGACTACGGTAACGCTATAGAAACCTGCGCCTAGATCCGTAAAATTAGGATTGGTTTGTACACCAGTCGTTGTAGTAATCGTAGTACCGGTTTCATTATAGAAATTCAACTGATAGCTATAATTTCCACTACCGCCACCTGTTACATTTGCAGTTACAACCGCTCCTGTATCACCGTAACAAGCTAGGTCTGTTACAAGCGGTGTTGCATTAGCCACTATAGGTGTTGCTGGCGTTAATGTTTCAGTATAATTTACAATACATCCGGCATCATCGGTAATGCTTATTGTGAAAGCACCCGCAGCTAAATCTGTAAAGACTCCTTCATTTACATCGTCCATGGTATAAACATCACCAGTTGTAGTGTTGGTCAATACGATATCATAAGGACTATAGCCGCCCTCTATTTCAACTCTAATAACCCCTTGATCATCTGTACAAGTAGCTTCTGCCAAAGGCGTTATCACACCGCTCAGTGGTCTATCCGGAGAAATTATTGTCACCATATTTGTATCTTCAGAACAAAAGGGAACATCTGTTTCTGTAATGGTAACATAGTAGCTACCACCGGATAATCCTGTTATTGTTCTTGGATTAACACTGGTATCCGAAGCAGTTGCTGCTATAACCGATGCTCCTGCGGCGTTGAACACTTCATAAGTGTAATATCCGGTATACCCATCAATATCAATTTCCAAACTTCCATTGGTATCACCAAAACATGTAACTTCTGTTATAGCCGTTGCCGTAGCAGTTATAAAATCGAACGGAGCAACCGTATAACTTGCCGTATTAACATAACAACCCGTATCTAAATCTGTAACTCTAAACACATAGGAACCAACAGTATTTAAATCGTAAGTTGCAGATGTTGCTGTTGTACTAACCAAAGTACCTGTGGCATTACCAATTGGTAACAATTCATAACCATAGTTATGTGCCAAACCATTATCAACTACTGAAATTGTTATTCTCTCATCGTTTGTACATGTAATTGCGACATCTTGAGCTAATGTAGCCGTAAATGTATTTATAGGTTGAATTGTAACGGTATCGAAAGTGTTACAACCATTGGCATCTTTTACATAAACATCTATGGTTTGTACGCTTCCATCGTCCGTAACATTGAATGTATTTGACGCTTGGAAAATAACATTATCAATACTGTATAGGTATGGTGCGGTTCCTGTACCTGTACCAGCCGTAGCTGTTATAGTCGCAGTATTTACACTATTATCTGCCGCACAACTAAATTCTGTTGCTGTTGCAGAAACGGTTAATTGCGTTGGTTGAGTAATGGTTTCATTCTTAACAGCATCACAGCCTCTACTAGAAATTACTCTTACTTGGTATTCTCCTGCAGCTAAACCTGTAAACAACGGATCGTTTTGAGCTGGCACAATTGGCGTTACCAAATCTGCAATATCATATAATTCATACTGATAAATAGGATTATCATCTGTTGCCGGATCAATATTGGCTCTAATACTACCGTTACTATCCCCAAAACAACTTACATTAACAATAGTTGCATCTAATAATACAGGGTCTACTGGAGCATCTAGAACTTGAGTTACCGTTCTTTCACAAACTGGATTTGTCGTATCTAAATCCCTAACCACAAAAGTATATGTTCCAGCCTCTGTTAAGTTTGTAAACACACCTGTTGTTTGAGTTACCACAGAACCTAATGGAGTATTCATTTCAAACTCAAGGTTTGTTGAACCACCGGTTACATTAACCGTTATTTCTCCACCCGGAGTCACCGTACAATCAATAGACTTATCTACTGTCGTAGAAACATCCATTTGTTCATAAAGTACCACCGCATTAGTTGTAAAAGTACAGCCCCATTGGTCTATAATAGTAACATCATAACTACCAGCACCAAGACCTGAGAATACTCTAGTGTTTTGTGGTGCACGGAAATCAGTACCGTTTAATCTTAATTGGTATGTATAATTACTTCCTTGACCGCCAGTAGGCACACTTACTTCAATTTCTCCTTGTAAGTTGGTGCAGTTCTCTATGTTTACATCTAATGTTGCTGCTATTGGGTCTGGAACATCCAAAACAATGTTATCTTGAATTAATCGCTCACAACCTTCAGCGTCACGAGCCCATGCTTGGTAAGTACCAGCAGGTAACAAATCAAAAGTAGCGTTAGCTACGAAATCTGTAGTTGCAGGAGCACTTGTACCAACAAAATACGTATAACCACCCCAACCACCTTCAACATCGGTAATGGTAATTGAACCATCATTTCCTGGTACACATGTAATATCAGTTACTACCGTAGATCCGCTGATATCAGCTGTAGGACCGTTAATAGTGAACGCTTCTGTATTTGTACAGAAAGGGTTGTTGTCTTGTGTAATAGAAACATAGTAACTACCTGCAAATAAGTTAATATCTGCTGTAGGTCCATTTGTTGTTGCTTCTGAACCAGAAATAACAACCGTGTCATCACTAGTATCTGCTAATGTTCCCTCAGTGTCATAAATAGTCCAAGTAAATCCGCCAGGGTAGGTTGCATCAACTAATTCAAAGTTCACAGCACCCGTATCTGTTCCAAAACAAATTACATCACTTGTTTTAACAACATCAATGGTAAATGTGTTTGGCTCTTCTATAGTTTCCGCAACAGAAACCACACAACCCGTATCAATATGTCTTGCCAATATCGTATACGATCCCGCAGACAAACTACCGAACACGTTAGAAGTTTGGTAGTTAGCACCATTATCAATGCTATATTCGAACCTAGTTGGGTCGCTTAAAGTAGATGTCACCACTACCGTAATTTCGCCATCGCTACCAGGAGCACATGTAACCGTATTTGAAACCGAAGCGTCTATATCGGTAATCTCATCAAAAGGAAGAACAGTAGCTGTTGTGCTACCAGCACAACCCTTATCATCATAAACATTGATGGTATAAGTATCACCTGCTCTATTTGTAACCACTAATACATTTGATGCACCAGATTGTACCACAGCCGAACTGCTATCCACAAATTCATAGATTACATAGTTACCGCTACCACCGGTAATGGCAGTCTCGTCAACTGTAATTGTAGCATTGTTAGGATTATTACCAGCAGTACAACCGAATTCTACAACTGTAGTATCTATGTTCGATATTACTGCAGGTTCGTCTATTACAATGTTACCTGATGCCGTAGTACAACCGTTAGTTCCTGTTGCCGTTACAACGTACGTATTTGGAGGTAAGCCTTCAAATGTATTGTTACTTGCATTGAATGTTCCTGCTACTGGAGATATCGTAAATGTTAACGGATTTACTCCGTTTTCAACTTGTGTCAAAGTGATTGACCCATTGTTAGCTCCAAAACAAGTAATATCTATATGCGAATCTGTAAAAACAGGTTGAATAGCAGGAGCCAACTCTTGCGTTACCGTAATTTCACAAACAGGATTTGTAGTATCTAAATCTCTTATTAAGAAACTATACGTTCCATCAACGGTTAAGTCAGTAAATGTTGCATTATTGGTTTGCGTAACCGCAGCACCTGTTGGAGGTGTCATTATAAACTCAAGGTTTGTTGAACCACCGGTTACATTGATAGTGATAGTACCACCTGGTGTACCCGTACAATCAATAGCCTTGTCTACCGTAGTAGTTGCACTTAACTGTTCGTATAATTCTACTGGAGCAGTTGTAAATGTACAACCCCATTGATCTGTAATGATCACTTCATATGCTCCGGCACCTAAACCTGAGAAAACTCTAGTGTTCTGCGGAGTACGGAAATTAGACCCATCCATTACCAATTGGTAGGTATAGTTACTTCCTTGACCGCCAGTTGGTACACTAACTTCTATTTCTCCCTGTAAGTTTGTACAATTTTCTATGTTTACTGCTAATGTTGCCGCAATTGGGTCTGGAACCTCAAGTACAATATTATCTTGTATTAATTGCTCACAACCTTCAGCATCACGAACCCAAGCTTGGTATGTACCAGCAGGTAACGAATCAAAAGTAGCGTTAGCTACGAAATCTGTAGTTGCAGGAGCACTTGTACCAACATAATAGGTGTATCCACCCCATCCACCAACAACATCGGTAATGGTTATACTACCATCATTTCCTGGTACACAAGTAATATCATTTACTACCGTATTACCCGTAATAGCTGCATCTGGACCTGCAATATTAAAAAATTCAACATTGGTACAGAATGGATTGTTGGTTTGTGAAATAGAAACATAGTATTCACCAACACCTAAATTAATTATTGGTGTAGGACCGTTCGCAGCTTCAGAACCACTAAGAACAGAAGTATTATCAGTACGGAAAATTTCCCAATCAAAACCTGTGCTGTATGTAGCATCTATCAATTCAAAAGTTACTTCACCGGTATTTGTTCCAAAGCAAATAACATCACTTGTTTTAACAACATCAATCGTAAACGTGTTTGGCTCTTCAATTCTAGCCGAAGCAGTTATAATACAACCCGTATCTGTATGTCTTATCAAGAAGTTATGGTTTCCAGCAGACAATCCGCCAAAAACATTGGTAGAAAGGTATGTAACACCATTATCAATACTATACTCGTATTTAGAACTATCACTAGCTGTAGAAGTTGCCGTTACGGTAATTTCACCATCAGCACCAGGCGCACAAGTAACCGTATTGGTCACCGCGGCCGTTGCTCCTGTTAATTCATCATACGGAAGCACAGTAGCCGTAGTGCTACCGGAACATCCATTATCATCATAAACATTGATGGTATATGTTTCACCCGTTCTATCGGTAACCGTTAAAACATTAGATGATCCAGACTGAACAACAGCAGAGCTGCTATCAATAAATTCGTAAGTTACATAGGTATTGCTACCTCCTGTAATTGCTGCCGTATCCACGGTTATAGTTGCATTGTTTGAATTGTTACCAGCTGTACAACCAAATTCAACAACATCTGCATTTACATTTGCAATTTGTAACGGAGTACCTACAGGACTATCTACCTCTAACTCACAACCACGTCCAGAAGTTACCCTAACAACGTAATCATCATTTGCGGCTAAATTTGTAAATGTACCCGTTGTTTGAGGGGCACTTGCAGGAGTTAACACCGAAGGCGCGGTTTCAATAAATAACTGATAAACGTACGGTGGGTTATCCATAGATGCATCTAAAATGGCCACTATAGAACCATCTGTTGCTCCAAAACAAGTTACATCTGTTATATCTGTCGTAAATAAAACAGGGGTTGCCAACTCTAATTCTACGTCTGTTTGTGCAGTACAACCACCCAAAACCGTATCATAAACATGAGCTGTATAAATGCCTGAATCCAATCCTGTAAAAATAGGTGAAGGTTGAGGGCTACCAGTTACACTAACTCCGCCATTATCGAATAATTCATATTCATAGAATGTAGATCCGCCATAAGCCGTAATTATTATTTCTCCATCGCCTTCCGTACATGAAGGTTGGGTAGTAACTTCAGCTGTAATAGCTGTCGGTGCAAAAATTTCGATCGTCTCTACATTTCCACAACCGTTAAAATCACGAACTTGAACGGTGTAGTTTCCAGAACTTAAATCTGTAAACTGATGTGTTGAGCCTGCAGTAGTCAACGTAGATGATTGGTAAGAACCGCTATTTATACTCAAAGTATAAGGTTGAATACCTTCTCCGTCCAAAGTAATTTCTATAATAAAGTCACCTTCATCTGCCGTACATTGGTTGATTACGACACCAGAAATAGCCGGTGTTGGGTCGTCTGCAATAGTAACATCCAATGGTAGTGCCGTAGAACAACCGTTACCGTCCATCACATAAATATCCCACTCTGTATTAACCGAAGGGTCTAATTCCGCATAGTTACTAGTAATATAATCACCAGCAACAGGAGAAACACCATTTTCAACGTAGGCATACGTATAAGAGCCATTTCCACCGCCTGCAATTACGGTTACATTAGCATCTTCAGAACAGTATCCGTTATTTTGATCCGCCAAGGTCAAAGTCACCGGATTAGGCTCTAAAATTCTAAATTCGAAAGTATTTGTACACTCAGGAGTAGCTGCTTCTTGGAAAAATAGCACGTAATCTCCAGGAGGAATGTTTGAAACCGTTTCCAACGGTGTTGGACCAGGACCTATTGGACCTGTAACACTACCTGAATATGCACCACCTAATGGTGTATTACTAATGCTTTCTCTTATTTCATAATTTATAGTAGTTACATTAGGATCATATTCTTCAAACTGGAAAGAAATAGACCCATCTGTATCTCCATAACAAGAAACATCTGTTACCGTTGGATCTGCAACTACATCAATAGCAGATACATTAGGAATATCAACTTCAACAAAACTAGAACATCCTGTTGTCGTGTCGATCACTTGAAAAACATAACTGGCACCAGGGTTTAGTCCGTTGTATGTTGCAACTTCCTCATCAGCTGTAGCACCCGCCGCCTCAGCATCTGGTGCGGTACCTGTACCATAAATAGTAAAATCGTAATTTCCTGAACCTCCACTTGCGGTAAGTTCAGCGGTACCACCAGCAATACAACTAACTGGCATTAAAACCGGGTCAACCGATAAATACGGACTAGACAAAACCCTAACCGGATTCTCGTAATACTCACAACCATTGGCATCCAATACACGAACATAGTAGTCTCCGAAAGCCAATCCGTCAAAAGTTACCGTAGTTGCTGTCGTATTTACCACAGGGTTTGGTCCTGTCGTAGGAACAACATTATTAAGATTATCATATAGGGTGTATGTAAAATTAGGGACCCCACCACTTGTAATCGTAATTTCAATACTACCTGGAATATCACCAGAAGGACCACAACTAACGTCTGTTGCTACAACATTTGCATCAAACAATACTGGATCAACAACAATTGCACTACCATTATACGTACATTCTTTAGAATCTCTAACTATATAATTATAAGCACCAGCGGCCAAACCTGTGTAAACCATTTGGCTTGTAAAGGCACTGCCGTCAAAACTAATTTCATAAGGTGATGAACCAAAGTTAGGATCCACATTGATTTCAACGATACCATTGGTATCTCCAAAACACGTAGGGTTGGTAACGGTTTCCGTTGCAACAGGGTTTACTGTTGGTGTAACCGTAACTATATTAGAAACAGCTGTACAACCTTGATTATCAGTTATTCTAAACCTATACGTACCTGCTGTAGAAGTGGTATATGGGAATGTTCCCGTAAAAGCGGTATAACCACCACTATTTACATCTAACTCATAAGTATAAGGAGCATAACCACCAGCAACCTGTAAATCCATAGTTGCATCTGGCGATACCGAGCAATCCAAATCTTTTGTTAGGGTAAGGTTCGCCGTTAATTGAGGTTCAACATCAAAAGTTACCGTATCTGTACAACCATTGGCATCTCTAATCTCAAAAGTATAACTACCTGGGGTAAGACCCGTAAAACTGTTCGATGCTCTATATGCACCCGTTCCAATTCTGTAAGTGTAAGGTGCCATTCCACCTGATGCGCCTACCTCTATAGTAGCTGATCCGGTAACCGAAGAATCAAAACATACATCTGAACCTGGTAAAATACTCGCTACAGGAGCTACAGGAGCGGTTAATGTAAATGTATCCGTTTCCGTACAGCCATTTGCATCGGTAACCGTTATCGTATGTAAACCTAATTGATCCAAACCTGTAAATACCCCTGTGCTTTGTGCAGCCGTATTGGAGCCGTCCGGCAGTTCTATTACATAAGAATATGCTGATGAACCACCGGTTACATTAATAGTTACCGAACCATCATCATCACATGTTGGTTGAACAGGTGTATTTGAAACTACAAGTGCTGAAGGTTCTGTTATTGTTTGTGTTAAAGGAACCGTACACCCTGCAATAGGGTTATCTACGTCTCTAACATAAATAGTATAAGTACCGGCAGCTAGACCAGTAATTTGATGTGTTGTTGCGGTATCACTACCTGCTATAGTTGCAAAAGAACTATCATAGCTATATTCATAACCACCAGCTCCAAAATTATCGACTTCAAAAGTAATTGTACCACTATTATCTGCATTACAATCCAAATCTTCAAAAGATAGAATTGCAGCTTCAAAAGCATTACCGTCTTGAACATTTACAATAATATCTGTTGTACAGTCACTACCATAATCCACGGTAACCGTATGTTGACCAACAGATGCGTTGTTAAATATATTGCTAGTCTGTGGCGTATTGCCATCAATACTGTATGTATATGTAGCATCATTAGGAAGAACTGTAATATTTCCTGTACCGTCACAATTATAAGTAACACTACTACTTAAAGATGGTTCCGTTGGTAATGGAGCTATAACAATATTTGGAAGGTCAACAACACAACCTGTATTATTTGCATCTCTAACCTGCACAGTATACGCACCATCGGTCAATCCTGTGAAAACCGTACCACCTGTAGTAGCAGTCGTCCAAGAACCACCGTTTAAGCTATATTGATAAGAACCCGAACCGCCCACAGTAGGTGTAATGCTACCTACCGAAATTTCTGCCAGTTGATTACAGGTATAATCTTGTGTTTGTTGGCTCTCAGCGACAATTTCTGGTAATTGATCTACGTCAACAGACAACGTTAGCTCACAATTATTTACATCTCTAACTCGAACATCATATGTGCCTGCAGTTAGATTATTGAATAAACTTACAGACCCGAAGTTTGCACCGCCATCTATACTAAAAGTATACGGAGCTTCACCACCACTAGGGGCTAAAGAAATACTACCGTCATTTCCACCAAAACAAGTTACATCTACTACTGTTGGTACAGCAGCTACTGGAGCATCTTGATCAATATTGATGTCGTACATGGCAGGACATGCATCTGCCGCTCCATTGTTATCCAAAACATAAACATCATAATCCCCAGCACCACTAACGGTAACCGGATTGGTAGCTGAATAATCGCTCGCTGTAGGAGTTACACCATCAGCAACTACTGCGTAAACATAATTTCCGTCACCACCTGCTGCTGTAATATTAATTTCACTATCGGTACCGCAAGCTGTTATAGTACTTGCACTTGCACTGACCGTTACTTGTTGTTCAATGGTTACGGTTTGGGTAGAAGCATCACAACCATAAGCATCGGTAACCTCAATAGTGTACGTTCCATTTGAAAGACCTGTAAATGTATATGTGGTTGCATCAATTGGAGTAGGGGTAACAAACGCTCCTCCATTTATTCTAAACTGATAATCACCATTACCGGCGGTAACATCTACAACAATAGTTGCATCATTACTACCACTATAACACGTTGTTTCCAATAATGTAAAAGCTGGTGTTTCCGGAGCCGTAACTACAATTGGGGTGTCAATTAAATCTGAACAACCATTGGCATCTCTAGCACGAATATTATATGTTCCTGCCGATAAGCCATTAAATACTGTATTCGTTTGATATGCAGTTATTATTCCGCCAGAAGTATCTTCTAATTGGTACTCATACCCTGGAGTACCACCTGTAGCACTCGCTGTTATTTCTGCTCCGCCATTATTACAAGTAAATTCTTGTGAAAGGTCTGCATCAGCAACCACAACTGTTGGTTCATTAATAGTATGATCAAAAAATGTTGTACAACCAGGTAAAGAACTCGCCGCGTCTCTAACATATACTCTATACGTACCTGCAGAGAGTCCGGATATAGTTTGTGGTGAAACCGTTGTACTACCTAAAATACTAGCAAAATTATCTAAGCTATATTCAAATCCGCTTGCGCCATAGTTATCTACTTCAAAAGTAATTGATCCAGAATTATCACCATTACAATCTAAATCTTCAGAAGAAAGAAGACTAGCTTCAAATGCATTACCATCTTCTACCGTAACATCTATAGTAACTGTCTGCGAACACTGTTCTGGAGTTTGTGTTGCTGAAATATCATCAATGGCAATGTCATTTCCATTAACTACTGCTGAGTTTGTTCTAATAACAATATCTAAATTAGAATTAGACCCAGGATCTAGAGTTACACTATAATTTTGCCAATCATTTATTCCATTATTTTTAGGAATATTTCCGGTTGCTGTGCTAGCAATTACATTACCCCCAGCATCTACAAGTTCTATTTCAATTGTAGGGTCACCTCCCGAAGTTCCATTACGCAACAAGTTAAATGCATAAAGTGAGATGGTAATATCTCTATTTGGAATAATTTCCACTCCTCTTTTAGCATAGATAATACCTCCAACACCAGCAGCACCTCCAACATTAATTGCTAAAAATCTACCATTAGCTATTCCTGTGTGATCATTAGGACTTAACCAGCTTCCGTATGGGTTTGAAATAACACTGGTAACAGAGTATTCTCCATCCTGAATATGTGTATCCGTCCCAAATCCGCAAAGACTTTCACTACCATCTTGTGGTTCATAACAATATAAAGGGTCAATTTGAGAAATACTCGTATTTACACCAGACCCAAAGTTTTCTTGTAACAAAGTACTAACCGATGGTGGTGTACTACTTATATAATCTACAGAAACTGTATGTGTACCAACAGATACGGCATCAAAAACATTAGAATTAGCTGGTGTGTTTTCTACTCCGTCAATACTATAAGTATATTCTAGATTAGGATTATCTGCAGATATGGTAACAATACCCGTACCATCACATAAATAATCTACGCTAGGCGTTAATTCAACATTTGGTGGTGTAGGTGCTTGCTCAATAGTAATATCCATTGGAAAGGTACAATTGTTAGCATCTTGAATATACACGGTGTGTGATCCCGCTAAAAGGTAACCAATAGCACTAGTATCATACGTATTACCGCCATCAAAACTGTATGTATAAGGTGCGGTACCACCTTGAGCATTTGTTATACGTACCTCAGCGCCATCAGATGGATTACATTCAACTAAAGCCGCAACTGCAGCCGAAGCAGATAAATTTAATGGTTCTGATATGCTATAAATCTGATTTACCTCACAAAGGTTAGCATCTCTTACCCTAATGTTGTATGAACCTGCACCAAGGTTATTAAAAGTATTCGGAGTTTGATAATTTGTCCCATTATTAATACTATAGGTATATGGTGCCTCACCACCAGAAGCAACTATTGTTAAAGTAGATTGATTTTCTCCACTACAAAGTATATCTGTATTAGAAATAGATAATGCTAATGGATCATCTTGGTCAATAGTGATGTCATAATTAGATTCACAGAAATCAGCATTACCGTTATTATCTCTTATGTAAACATCATAATTACCTGCGCCGGTAACCGTCACAGTAGTACTTGGATCAAAGTCTCCGGCATTTGGGGTAACCCCGTCAGCAACTACTGCATATACATAATTACCATCGCCACCTGCACCACTAATAGTAATATCGGTATCGGTGCCGCAGGCAGTAATGTTACTTGCGCTTGCAGTTACCGTAAGTGCAGGATTTATAGTAATACTTTCAGTGTCTGTACAATTATTACCATCTCTTACCTCAACCGTATATGTTCCTGCTGAAAGATCAGAAAATACATTGGTTGTACTAAAAGGACCGCCATTTAAACTATATTCAAAAGTACCGTCACCACCAGAAGAAACACTTGCGGTCAAGGTCAATAACACGGCATCATCAAAACAATCTTGATTTGGTGTAATAACCAATACCGGAGCAGTTGCAGGGTTAAGGTCAAAAGTAAACGGAACGCTACAGTTATTAGCATCTGTTACCGTACCGTTATATGTACCAGACTGGGTTAAACCAGTAAAAGAACCTGTTGAGTTAGACCCAAAAACCGAAGTATCTGGATTGTTCAATTCATATACATAGCTTCCCCATCCGCCAGTTGCGGCTACACTAACACTACCATATGTTACACAACTAGGTTGTGTTTCAGTTAGGTTAGAAATGGTCAACGCCGAAGCAGGACCTTCCAATTCATGTGTTTCAGAATAGGTACAGTTGGTATCCGTATCTACAATGTCTATGGTATAAATACCGGCAACCAAGTTATTGATGTTGTCAATGACAGCTTCTGTACCACCAGTTCTAACAACACCTGTAGGACCGGTGATTGTATATGTGAAGTTTTGACCTGCTTGGAAATTTACATTGAACCTAATAACCCCATCTGCAGCTCCAAAACAACTAATAGGCTGTGTGGTTGCTCCACTAGCCGATATTGGATTGATTGCATTTATCGTATAATTTTCTTCATAGAAACAGCCATCCGCATCAGTAACCCTAATCGTATAGGTATCTGGAGACAAATCTTCAAAGACAGCCTCATTTCCTGAGGTACTTGTTGGACCAATGGCAGAAGGTGCAGTAATGGAATATACGTAAGGTGCTGTACCATTAATTGCGTTAACAGTTAAGTTAGATGTTCCAGCAGGACATGTAATTTGAGATTCCGTAATAGTTAAATCCGTTGGTGGATTTGGTCTATCAATAACAATTTGATTGGTTACAAAAGTACAGTTATTAGCATCTCTAATAGTAATGGTATAAGAACCATCTGTTAAGTTTTCAAAACGATTAGCATTTGCTGTCGTATCGGGAACAAAGTTAATACCGTCAATACTGTATGAATATGGTGCGGTACCTCCTATTACATTTTGTGCCTCAATTATACCCTCTTGTAAACAGGTATAATCTTGAACCAAAATAGCATCACCACTAATTGCAGCCGTTGGTGCGTCAATACTAAAACTTTCTTCTGAAATACAAGTTGCCGTACCCCTTGTTTGGGTAATTTCAACTCTATAGTCTCCTGCTGCCAAGTTTGGAAAACTACCTGTACTGTTATCTGCTAATGGTTGATCGGTATCATCAAATAATGCGAAATCTAAAGTATAGCCATTAGGGTTGGTTACATTAAACTGAATTCTACCGGTAGTTTCACCAAAACAAAGTACATCTGTAACAGTAGTTGGATCAAAATCTGCAGTTGGGTGATATTCTATAGAGACCGTATTTGATTCTACATAACATCCTGTTCTATCCAATACCAAGAAAACATAATCTCCAGCTCCAGAAACATTGAACGTAGTCTCTGTTTGGAAATTGGTTGCAGGAATATCCGCAAAATCAGAATAAGAAATAACCGTAGCTCCTCCCTCATCAACATAGCTCCAAATTACATAAGAGTAATCTGGGTTACCACCACTAGCATTCATTGAAATAATACCATCTTCACAAGTAATATGTTGGTCTACACTAGCGGTAAGTTCTAAATCGTTCTCATCTAAAACAGTAACCGCTTCACTATAAGAACATCCATCATCTGTAGAAATATAGGCGATATAATTACCGGCACTTACATCTGTAAAAGGATAGTTATTATCTGCATGACCATTTTGGCTATCTACTAATGTACCCAATCCACCATTAGTGCCATCATCTAGTCTTATTTCAAAATCATATGGAGAATCAGCATCTGTTATCTGAAGCGTAATAGTACCTAAATTGAAACACGTCTCTGGAGTTACACTTACGTCATATGTTACCGCTCTTTCTCTAATACCTATAACCGGAGTTGAAAAAATACATGCATCTTGAATTGGATCACCGTTTGTATCTAATTGAGTAACCTCAACTCTATAAGAACCGTTCTCACCAGAAGCAAAATCAAAACTTGGACCGTTGTTAGCACTAAATGGAACAATAACATTATTAGTGTCATTATCTACCAATTGATAACCGTAACCCGCTCCAATATTTGTAATGGTAATATTACCATCAGTATCACAAACAATATCCCTATTATTAAAATCTATATCTAAATTGTTCTGAAAACCTTTGAAATAGAAACTGCTAGTACATCCATTTTGATACACTACGGATAGCCTATATTCACCTGGTGCATTTAATAAATAATTACTACCGGTACCTACTTCTGTCCAAGAACAAGTAAGGGCCCTGTTGGCACAATCCTCACCAACAGTAACACCGCAACTACCTTCATCCAAAATCTCCCAAGTGACACTTTGAGCATCAACAATATTAACAGCCAATGGTTGGGTATCGTTAATACCGCACAAGAAAATTTTAGGTAAAAAAGAGCTATCATCTGAACAGAAAACTATTTCGCCAGGTATGTCATTACTAGGGTCGGCATCACCATTTACTTCATTAAAGTATTCCGTAACAGGGTTTGGTAAATTACCCGAACCAAATGGCTCTACATTTATAATTTCTTTAAACCCTTTACATGGATCGGCAACAATTTTATCTACTATATATTGACCAACAAGTGTTACTACTTGTGTACTTGGGTCATTATCTGGATCACCATCATTAATTTCAATATCGGTAGCATCAATTTCACCGTTACTATTTGTATCTCTATACCATACGTAGGAATCAAAACCATCACCTGCATTTAAAATAGTACTTGTACCACAAAGTTCTATGGTTCTTTGAAAATTACAATCGGACAAATCATCCAATAGGAAATTGGTAGCTCCCGGAACAACAAATCCACAAGAATTAAAATCTGTAACACTTGGGTCATCTGTAACTTGGGCAGAGTTGTTTTCACCTCTATATGAGCTATAAGCCAAGTTCTCGATTAAATCTGAACATGCGTTTATAAAGTCAAAACAGTTTTCAGCAACTTGAACTCTAAAAATAATTGAATATTCCCCATCTTCATCCTCAACATAAACATCAGGAACATTAAAAACTATTTCCCTACTTGCTGGATCATAGGTATACGTAATTTCATAACATGTTCTAGGTGTTCCCGTACATATAGGTGCGGGAAATGAAAAATCAGTATCATTAAAAAAGCTACGTCCATCTGGTGGAGAAACGTTAACTGGCAATACGTCTCTAATGGTATAGTTGACACCATCATCATTACCAATATTTTCAAAAGTCAATACATAATCCAATGTTTGACCTAAGTTTACCCCTTGACCTGTAATGTCAACACCGCCTGGAGTTTGTACTCTTTTTTCCAAAACAATGTTTGGCGCAATTATATCGACATCAAAAGAAGTAAAGAAGATATCATACTTATCTTGTGAAGAACTTGCCCTTAAAATAGCACTTGTAGAACCATTAGGTATTACGGTATTACTGGCACCACCATTAGGTATTTCAAAAAGATCAACATCCCAACCCAGTGTATTTACACTATTAGGGTTTCTATTGGTATACTGAGCATCGAACTGAGTAATACTTGAATTAAAAAAGTTATTTGCTGGGTTTTGACCGTTTGACAATGTGGTAAAAGAGCCGTTGGCATTAATTTGTAATGCATCACCACCAATTCTATTATCACCTTCTAAGGCAGCAACACCCATATTTGCATACACAGGAAAAGGTGCTGGCAAGGTTGTAAATCCGTTTACTGGTATGTCAATACTTTCCCCGGATTTTACACCCGCATAACCATCAAAAGTGGTGATGAACTTATCACCCGGTAAATTTGGGTTTTCATATACAATGACCATTTTCCATCCACCGGAAATACCACCTGAAATACTATTGCCTGTACTAGCTCTAACATTGGCTACAAAGTAATCTCCATTTGGATTTCCTAAACCAGCTACTATAGAAGTTACATCTTTATAAGCTGCATAAGGACTGTAATACCCGAAATCTACATCACCATTACCGTCAAAAATTATTTCATCTGCAGTAATATCTTGGTAAGTTCCTCCTGGAGTTCTAAACTTAATATCATCAATAGTACTTCTATCTGGATTTACATAAACGGCTGACCAATAAAGACCTGCATAACGTACCAATGAACAATCAACATCCGGTATTTCTAAGTTAGCACTACTAGAACTGAATGTGCTGTTATCATTATCGACATCAATATACTGCATGTCGTAATTATCATTATAATCTGAAGAACTTCCGGTAGCGTTAAGTGGTTCATTAGGTGAAACTTCAGGAATTGTTACAGTTTCGCGTCTCCATCTGCCATTTCTATAAACCCATTGTCTTCTTGTGGTCTCTGGTATTCTTCTATTTACAATGTTGTTAGCAATGAATGTAAGTTCACCTCGTATATCCGCTTCGTAACGAACATCAAAATCATTTTTAACCTGAGCAACCGCAGTTTGTAAACCAAGTGCCAAGAATAAAATGAAAAATAAACATTTTGAGTACTGTTTTCCCATAAGAGAAATGTGTTTGTTGAAATCTAAAAATGTGGTCAGCTTTGTCATGTCCAAAAATTGTTGAAGCATTCCTTTCACTCGACATCGATTACCCATCGGTCCACGTGGAATTCTCCAATAACAAATATTAACCTTAGTAGTAACGTGAAGAATTTATTGTTGTGGTAACGATGTTTTCTGTTGTGAAACAGCAAATAAAATGGGTTTGTTTTTATCAAAAAGTGTGCATTTCAACGATAATACACACATAAACACGACTTTAAAAATGCATCGATTGAGGTAATCCTAATAAAAATTTTGGCAGACTTTTAATGTAAACACCTCTTTTTCAGGGGTAAAAATCGGTGTCATTTTTTCTGAAATTAGAGTAAATTTTTCATGTTTTTTTAACTAAGTTTTAATGCACTAACAACAATTTTAAATGAGTAAAATAAGGCTATTTAATGTTTAAAAAATGAACAAAAAACATCCGAACCAAACGTTTCAAAAATTGTATTTCCAGATATTTTTTAATGACATTTACCTGTTTTTCTGATATTAAAAGTCGCTTAAAATCAAAAAGTAAAATGTTATTTGGAGTGCATTAAAGCGCTTTAAACAATTTTAAAAGCAATGTGGCCTTCTGCAAAAAAAACAGTCTTTAAAATAGCTTATATAAAGCTGTAGGACACTAATAGTTTTCAAGCACTTTACCACAACGACAAACCATGTGCTGCTCCACCAGCATTTTAAAGTCAAAATTCTTTAAAGGCACTGCTATGAACAACTATTATATTGAATATCTACTACTTTTTAATGTATACCCAAATATTAAAATTGAGACTTTGAACCTCTATTTTAATATACCTAAACAAAAATTATTTAGAAGTTCAAATGAGTACGAGATAAGAATTACTATATTTATAGCCTGTTATATTCATACTACATATTAGCAATGTCTTTCTAAAAGACTTTCTCGTAAAACGAGTAAAAAAAGCTTTGAAAGGGCTCAACGCTTAGCTAATTACAGCCAATTATTTATTAGAATTTTTATTAAGAAACTTTAGGTTTTAAGCACTATATAATTTTGCATATTAACCTTTTGTGCCAAAACATGTAGTATGAAATGAAAAAACAATTAATATCTAAAACCATTGAAACATTCTACAATCAAGCCTCGGAGGAAACCCCACTTGAAAATGGAATGGGGTTATTTGAATTTGAAAGAAATAAGTTGCTAATTGAAGCATATGTAACCGAACCAAACTTACAAATAGTAGATGTTGGCGGAGGAACAGGAAAATATGCGGAGTGGCTATCAAAAAAAGGTCATAAGGTTGATTTAATAGAACCTCTTGAAAAACATGTACAATTAGCAAGCCAAAGGTCAAAAAGACTTAAGAACAAGTTTAAGGTGCATTTAGGAGAATCTAGAAGTCTTCATTTTCCAGATGATTTTGCCGACTTGATCATACTTCATGGTCCACTTTACCATCTTCAAAGAAATGAAGATAGAGCATTAAGTATTATAGAAGCTAAACGTGTCTTGAAAAATGGCGGAATCATTTTGGGTTTTGCCATAAACTATACAGCTTCAACCGTGGTAGGACTTTTAAATGGTCTCATTCACAAAAGGTCATTTTTTGAGATGTGCAAAAGTGAATTGACAACGGGCATACATAATCCGCCAGATGATTTTCCTTGGCTCTTGGCAGAGGCTTATTACCATAAACCAGATCAATTAAAATCAGAATTTGAAAATCAAGGTTTAGCCTATTTAAAAACCTATGCAGTGGAAGGTATGGCATGGCTTGACAAAGACTTTTTTGTCAACATTCAAAATGTCAAAAAAAGAAAGACTTTAATAGCGTTACTTAAAATCACGGAAAACGACAGCTACATTTTACCTTTTAGTCCACATATGATGATAGCAGTAAAAAAAGAAACACATGGAAAATAAAGACAGATACTTAAAAGCCCTCATTGAAAACCGTGGTCAATTAAATGAGATTGATTTAGGAGAAAAGATTCAATTAAAAGAAGAGGAGACAAGGGAAATAATAGCACAGCTATTATCTGAACATAGACTTATTTACCAAGAAAACGGATGTTGTGCATACAACGTTAAGTAAGTACTTTCCACAGGTCTCCATTCTACTTTTTTTGAAATTAACTATGAAGTAAAAATGACCGGTATAGACAGTTACATTCTAATCCAAACTATTTAAATATACCCATATGTATATTTTGTGAAAAAATGACAGATATAGTTTCTGTGCAAAAATGGTTTATTAAAAACTATACTACATATAACGATTGGTATATGATAGGTTGTCATTTAAAAGTAAAAACAACAAACCCCTTGTCAATGTAATGACAAGGGATTCAATATTGTAGAATTACCTTATAGTGGTTCTATGCCATCTGCTCTTGATTGACCCGCATAATCCACATTTTGTCATCATAGGCATCATTTAGCTTAGAGTAATAGGATATAAGGGCATTGGTCCAAGAGTCGTGCTTTTTAAGGTACACGTATCTATAATTGTTCTTAGGGTTGATAAAGTAGCTAGCACTTAGTCCAAATGAATTTAGCAGCGCCACAAACTTTTTAGCATTATTTGGGTTTGCAAATACATTTGCAATTAAGTAGTAACCAGAACCGGCTCCTTCTATCACATAAGATTTAGAATCGATCTCTCTAGAATCTACATTGTCTCTCACCACCTCATTGGAGGTTAAAACATTAGAATCATATTTGGAAGACTTCTCTTTTAGTTTGTTTACATTACTGGCGTAGGCCTCATTAGAGTACTTATTATCAACGTTCATGATCCACATGGCACCATCATAAGCGCCATTTAATTTTGAGTCATGTGCGGCAACAGCATCTTCAAAAGTTTCAAAACGTTGTAAATACACATATTTTAAACCAGTGTTGGGGTTATCAATATAATCGGCTTGTATCCCTTTTGCATTAAGGTCATCTATGAAGTTGTTCATGTACTGCCCACCTTTATACACATTGGCTACTACGTAATATCCATCGGTAACATCTGGTAAATTTTTAAATCTTCTACTCTTAACTCCATCTTGTACAATCTCTGTAGTCGTAGCAGTCGGTGTTGTGGTAGTGGTTCTTCTTCTACTTGCCACAACTGCATCTTTAGGTTGTACCTGCTTTTGATATTCGCGTTCAACGGTTGATCTATCGGTAGTATTGGTTGCCACAACCGCTTCACTTTTAATAACAGGTTCTTTAGTGTTATTAGCTGCAACAACTACTCTATCTTGTTGACTTTCATTTACTGCTTTATTCGAGTTTATGGGTTGTCCTGTGTTGCTAGGGTTATAACTAGATGCAATCTCAGTATTACTATTCTCATCTAAAAAAAGTTCCTTTGCCCTTTGCTCTAAATCTGGTCTTTCACCGTTGGTCTCGTTCCGTACCATACGCATAACCATGGCAAAACGTCTTTCTAGGTCAGACTGGCGAATAGCTTCCAAAGAATCCTGACGAAACATCAGCTCTTCGATTATAGCATCATTTTCGGCCAGCTTCATTTTTAGCTCCTCAATTTCTTCATTGGTTGCAACGTTCTCAGGATCTTCATCGTTCTTTACCAGATCATCTTCAAAATCATCTTCTAACATTACCCTATCTTCGGTTAGGTTAGGAGAGAATGAATATGCAACGGATATCTCATGCGTAAGACCAAAATTGTCAAAATTATTGGACAGACCTTTTTCCATGGTATACCCTAATGATATTCTTTCATTCAAGTTAAAACCAACACCTGCCGCAGCTCCATAGAAACTATCATAACCACCCTGGATCCAACCTAATTTAGGAAGATCAAGTATTAAACTACCACCCAAGGTGACATCTTCTTCACCTACTTTTCTAACCCTTGCCAACGGCATTAATCTAGCTTCTTCAAAAATTCCTTTTTTATTTTCAAACTGATGGGTATATTGTAAGTGGGCAGAATATGTTTTATCCTTAAATTCGGTTACCGACTCGCTATTCTTTAAATTGTAGTCAAATAGGTTTTCTGCAAACATACCTACATCAAACTTTCCATAAGAAAGGTTAAAACCAGGTTGAAACGATAATAGGCTTTGATCTTGTAAACCCGCCAAAAAAGGATCTTCTTCAACCGTTGAAGCCCTACCGTTATCAAATCCACTTTGATAGTACGATACGTTAGCACCAAAAGTAAAATTACTCTTATCGTTCAACTTAACGCCATAAGCGTAGTTTGCAAGTACACCAAAATTACTTAGTATACCTTCTCTTTGTGAATATAGACTTAAACCAAGTCCGGTTCTATCACTAATACGTCCACTATAGCTTAAGAAATAGTTCTGATTGTTATCATCAAATTGTACCGATTGGTTTCTGTGTAACAAGTTGATATATGATTTATCTTCCCTAACCGTTGAAAACGTAGGGTTAATTAAGAATCGGTTATACTTCAATAAGTTTTGGGCAGGAACGTCATATGATACAAACGGACTTTCCTCTTGCCCACTAACCTTCATGATAGCAGACACAAATAACAATAGATATAAAACACTTTTCTTTAGCATGGTGAGCTTAACGTATTACTGTGATCGTACCTTGTTTAAGTACTTCACTGGCATTTCTAATTTTATAATAGAATACCATATTTTGTTTGGTGAAAGCCGTAGTTGACTGCGGCCAATTATTTTTATAGTCGAATTCGTTTACAATTTCCTGACCTTGTTCATTATAGATTATGATATTAACATCGGCCTTATTAGAATATGAGTTAGGGATTACCCATTGATCATTGATTCCATCTCCGTTTACCGTAATTACATTAGGTACTTTAAACGTATCTAAGTACGAGACTTCCACCTGTCTAATGATCTCACAATTATCAATTGAAGCGATCAATGTATAGCTACCAGCTTCCGTAAAAGTTATACTATCCACATTGCCTATTTCAACGGCATTTGCATCTAGCCATCTATATGCGGTACCTCCACTTGCGGTAACCAATTTTGTAGTGCCTTCTGGCATTACAATCTCAGTTCCCAGATCAAGCGTAATCAAGTTTTCATCAAGGGGACTAATTACAATTTCATTGGATAATAAAGCACAACCATCTCGGTTTACTGCCAATCTATAGCTGCCTGGAGTAGTTACCGTTA
Organism: Maribacter sp. 1_2014MBL_MicDiv; assembly: GCF_001865655.1. Taxonomy (NCBI): domain Bacteria; kingdom Pseudomonadati; phylum Bacteroidota; class Flavobacteriia; order Flavobacteriales; family Flavobacteriaceae; genus Maribacter; species Maribacter sp. 1_2014MBL_MicDiv. The sequence goes on along the minus strand of NZ_CP011318.1, from coordinate 1,951,546 downwards.
GTGATGTATCTGTTGTATTTACAGATGCTCCATCTAGTTGCCATTCAAAAGTGGAAGAACCTAGATCACTAGAGGTACTTAAAGTTATCGTTTCGCCACCAGAACAGAATACAGTACCTGAACTTGCTATAGAAATGGTCTCACTAGTTAATAACTGAACAGTTAACGAATTGGAATCTACAGTAAAACTATCTACCGATGCGTTAAGATCGTATGTTCCATTTTCAGCATTAGAAGCCAAACTAATAGTACTACTTGTTGCACCACTAACAGCTGTACCATCTTTGGTCCATTTATAGGTGAACCCATCTACTAAGGCGCTGGTAACATCTGTTTTAGTACCATCTGTAGCAACGGCATTAATTTGTTCTACACCCAATATAGTACTTGTTGATTCACATGAAGTATACGCATCGGTATAATTAATGGTCATTTCAAAAGAAGCAGGTGACACAACCGTAATCACATCAGAATTTTTTGAGGATACAGAACACGATCCCCCTGTTTGGGTTACCTCAGCGTAATACTCTCCGTCTTGTGAAATAGTTATAGTACTATTGGTCTCGCCAGCTATTTCTATTCCATTTCTAAACCATTTATAATTAGGTGTATTTGCCGTTGTACTAACTGATAAGGTTTGGCTCTGCGTAGGCAAAAGCACCATATTAATTTCGTTTTCAACATCTACCGTATATACATCTGCATTTGTTATAGTAATCGCCGAAGATCTTTCATTGCAGATACCCGTACCCGAAATTTCAATGGCATAGTCACCTTCAAATCCTGCAGCGGATGCATCAACGGTATAAGAAGTTGCCGTAGCACCTAATATAGCAACATCATTTTTAAACCATTGATAGCTCCATGAAGCATCTGTTTGATCTATAGTAAGTGTTTCAGAATCTGTACTACACAAAGCAGTTTTGCTTGGTGCCGTTACAGCTATCCCCGTACCAGAACCTCCAATCGTTACATCAACAATATTAGAATCTGTATTACCGGAACCGGTACAACGTGGTCCGTAATCAATATAAACATTATACATACCAGACTGGGTTACGTTTAATGTATGACCTGTTTCACCTGTTAACTCAGTTCCGCTTCTAAACCAAATATACTGGTAGGTTTCTGGGTTGCTTATATTATCTACTTGTAAGGTAATAGGACCAGTGCTACACACTGTACCTGGAGGCACACCATCACCTTGTTCACTAATGTTCAAGTTAGAAGTTACATCCATGTAATACATGTTATATGCGGGAGATTCGTTACCAATCTTTTCAGGATCCGTACTACGAACCCTCATTTTGTAACCTTCGCCACGCGTATCAGTTGGTATGGCAAAACTGGTATCAAAGTCCTTTACAGTATTTTTATCACTAATGGTTTGTAAAGTTTGCGCATTAGCAAAGTTACCAGTAGCATCAGATAATTCGAGAATAAACTCATTACCTGCATTGGCGGTACCAATCCACGTGATATTCACAAAATATTCATTGAAACCAGAGTTTCCAGCACAAACGGCGGTCCATGGCGTACTTCCTGACAGATTAGGATTGTCTGCAGGTTCCGGGGCATTGAGCACTATTGCCTGTGCCGATAATTGATAGGCACTAAATAGCATACAAAATGCGGTAAAAAAGGTAATTTTGGTCAAGGTTTTCATAAGTATTTGTAGTTATGGGGGCCACTACGGTTGAAAAGTTGGTTAATAAATTATTTTACTTTTCCATCATTTCATAGACAAATATGTTATTTAATCCGACGAAGAGGAATTTATTGTTGTCGGAAGGAAGATTTATGTTGTGAAACTCATTTTATGTAAGGTGTACTTTATTTAAACCTGTCGTTTAAGGCAATTTTGCTACTTTTGTAGCTTGAAATATATTGACATGAGCGAGACAACAAAGTCTTTGAATTTTATTGAACAAATTGTTGAAGAGGACTTGGTAAATGGTTATACCAAAGATCAATTACGATTTCGTTTTCCCCCAGAACCTAATGGATACCTTCATATAGGTCATGCAAGTTCCATTTGCTTAAACTTTGGTTTAGGTTTAAGGTATAATGCCCCTGTAAATCTGCGTTTTGACGACACCAACCCGGCAAAAGAAGAACAAGAGTTTGTAGATGCCATTAAAAAGGACGTTGAATGGTTAGGTTTTAAGTGGGATACCGAACGGTATGCATCTGATTATTTCCAACAATTATATGACTGGGCAATTGAATTGATCAAAAAAGGAAAGGCATATGTGGACAATCAATCTTCTGAAGAAATGGCCGCACAAAAAGGCACGCCTACAGAACCCGGTACCAATAGTCCGTTTAGAAATAGATCGGTTGAAGAGAATTTAGCGCTTTTTGAAAAAATGAAAAATGGCGAATTTGAAGAGGGTACACATGTACTTAGGGCAAAAATTGATATGTCATCTTCAAATATGCTAATGCGCGACCCTATTATGTACAGGATCCTGCATAAAGCGCACCATAGAACAAATACCGATTGGTGTATTTATCCTATGTACGATTGGACTCACGGTGAAAGTGATTATATAGAACAAGTGTCTCATTCCTTCTGTACGTTAGAATTTGCCATGCACCGTGAATTGTATAACTGGTTTTTAGATCAGGTATATGATCAGGATAAGGTAAGGCCTAAACAACGTGAGTTTGCACGTCGTAACTTAAGCCATACCGTAGTTAGTAAAAGAAAATTAGCCCAGCTGGTAGAAAAGGGCATTGTTAATGGGTGGGACGACCCAAGAATGCCAACCATATCAGGTCTGCGTAGAAGAGGATATACGCCAGAGTCTATCCGTAATTTTGCGGATACCATTGGAATTGCTAAAAGGGACAACTTAATTGATGTTTCTTTATTGGAATTCAACATACGTGAACATTTAAATAAAACCACGCATAGGGTAATGGGTGTTCTAAATCCATTAAAACTGGTTATTACCAATTATCCAGAAGGAGAAACCGAGTGGCTAGAAGCAGAAAATTCCCCTGAAGATGAAAATGCAGGTTCAAGACAAGTTCCTTTTTCAAGAGAACTATATATAGAACAAGAGGATTTTAGGGAGTCTGCTAACAAAAAGTTCTTTCGTTTAAAATTGGGCGGAGAGGTTCGTTTAAAGAACGGATATATCATAAAAGCTGAAAGTTGCACAAAAGATACCGATGGTAATATTACAGAAGTCCAATGTACATATGACCCAAAAAGTAAAAGTGGTAGTGGTACGGAAGAAAGTTTGCGTAGGGTAAAAGGGACTTTACATTGGGTTTCAATAGCACATGCCTTAAAGACGGAAGTTAGGTTATACGATAGACTATTTACAGATGAGAGTCCAGATGCTCACAAGGACAAGGATTTTTTGGAGTTTATTAATCCAGATTCTTTAACCGTAATAACAGGATATGTAGAGCCTGCGTTAAAGGATGCGAAGCCAGGTGATCGTTTTCAATTTCAACGACTAGGATATTTTTGTGTTGATCCAGATACCACAACAGATAAATTAGTCTTCAACAGAACTGTTGGTTTACGAGATTCTTGGGCTAAAATCCAGGAAAAAAAGTAATATAATCATTGCTTATAAAGACACATCAGTTTAATCAATAAGTCTTATACAAAAGCGCCGTTAGATATACGTTCTAACGGCGCTTTATAAATTAAAGACCTATTGGTATTGTTTAGCCGGCAAAACCCCATTAAAAGGGTGTATTTAGCGAAATCCTATACAAGTAAGAGCCTTTGCTATCAAAAAAAGCCAGACATAAAAAAAGCCCGAAAAAAATTTTTCGAGCTTTTTTAAAATTGGTCTTTTAATTATTCTTTTGGTTTGGGCTTGTTGGTTTTTTTCATGCTTTCTCCGATCATGTTACTTGCCGTAAAGCTTGCCACCATATTATTCAACATATCACTACCGGCTTGTGGTGAGTTAGGTAATAAAATTAAATTCGTATTGGTTTCTTCACCTATACTTTGAAGTGTATCATAATGCTGTGTTACTACGATCAATGCAGAAGCTTCTTGGGAGTTTATACCTACCTTGTTCAATACCTCTACAGATTCTTCTAGACCACGGGCAATTTCTCTTCTTTGATCAGCAATACCCTGTCCTTGTAACCTTTTACTTTCCGCTTCGGCTTTTGCCTTTTCAACAATTAATATACGAGCAGCATCACCTTCAAACTGAGCAGCTGTTTTTTGGCGCTCAGAAGCATTAATTCTATTCATGGCCTCTTTTACCTGTGGATCTGGATCAATATCCGTTACCAAGGTCTTTATGATATCAAAACCATAATCCAACATGGCCTCCTGTAATTCAGATTTTACCGCAATTGCTATATCATCTTTTTTAACGAATACATCATCCAATTTCATTTTTGGCACTTCTGCACGTACAACATCAAATACATATGATGTTATTTGCTCGTGCGGATATTCCAACTTATAGTAAGCATCATATACTTTTTCTCTAATTACTACATATTGTACCGATACTTTCAGCTTAACAAAAACATCATCCAACGTTTTAGTTTCAATAATTACATCTAGCTGCTGAATTTTTAAACCTATTCTTGCTGCTATACGTTGTACAAAAGGAATTTTAAACTGAATACCCGATTGTCTTACACTGGTAAATTTTCCAAATGTTTCTATTAAAACCGCGGTTTGCTGCTTAACAATAAAAACACCGGATAAGATGGTCACAATGACCAGAAACAAAATTGGAATCCAAATAAATGAGCCCATAATAATTGATTTTTAAGTTAATAATGGAAGATACTAAAAGCCTTCTTAACATTAGTTGTCAAATAGCCACATTTGTTACATGAATTTCCTGTTTAATTTATAACGGGTAATTCAAACGTTACACCGTATTGATAATTAACTTACTATCTGTACATTTAAAGCTATAAAGTTATTTCAATGCTATTAGCCATACAACCAAAACTACCTATGCGAAATAAGTCTAAGACCAAGGCTTATTATATAGATATGCTAGGTTTTAAAGAGTTGGGCACTACCACGTATCCGAATTACTTAATGCTTGTAAAAGAGCATGTAGAAATTCATTTCTTCTTGTTCAAAACACTTGAAGTAAAGGAAAATTATGGCCAGGTATATATACGAACCAAAGACATAGAAATATTATACCAATCATTATTAAATAACAAAGTTCCTATTCATCCTAATGGTAAACTAGAAGCAAAACCATGGGGTCAAACGGAATTTTCCCTTTTAGATCCAGACAATAATCTATTGACATTTGGTGAATCTACAGCTTAAATTCTCCCATAAAAAAGGGCAGTACCGAAGCTGGATACTGCCCTTTAATTTAATCTTGAAGTGTTATTACTTTAAATCATAACGATCTAAATTCATAACCTTTGTCCAAGTCTTCGCAAAATCTCTTACGAATTTCTCTTTAGCATCTTCCGTACCATATACTTCCGCTAAGGCACGTAGTTCAGAGTTGGAACCAAAGATAAGATCTGCTCTTGTACCAGTCCACTTAACCGCTCCAGATTTACGATCGCTACCTTCAAATACGGTATCATTATCAGATGCCGCTTTCCAAGTAGTACCCATGTCTAAAAGATTTAAGAAGAAATCATTGGTCAATACACCTGGCTTGTTTGTAAACACGCCGTTATTAGAACTATCATAATTTGCACCTAATACACGTAGACCACCTATAAGAACCGTCATTTCCGGCGCAGTTAAATTCAATAGGTTAGCTCTATCGATCAATAATTCTTCGGCCTGTACAGACAATTTTTTTCTAGTATAATTTCTAAATCCGTCCGCTAAAGGCTCTAATGCATCAAACGCTTCGGCATCTGTCATCTCCTGAGTAGCATCGGTACGACCTGCATTGAATTCCACATTCGTAGCAAAACCTGCTAAACTAGCGGCATTCTCTACTGCAGCAGTACCACCTAATACAACTAAATCTGCAAAAGAAACCTTTTTATTGCCAGACTGGCCTGCATTAAACTCTTTTTGAATTCTTTCTAAAGTTGCTGTAACCTTGGCCAATTGAGTAGGGTTATTTACTTCCCAATCTTTTTGAGGAGCTAAACGAACACGACCACCATTTGCACCACCTCTTTTATCCGAACCTCTAAAAGTAGAAGCAGAAGCCCATGCTGCACTAACCAACTCTGCCGTTGAAAGTCCAGAAGACAAAATAGTTTTCTTTAATTGGGCGATATCAGAATCATTAATCAATTCAAAATCTACCGCTGGTACAGGATCTTGCCATAGCAATTCCTCTTGTGGCACCTCTGGTCCTAAGTAACGCTCCTTAGGTCCCATATCACGGTGTGTTAATTTGTACCAAGCTCTAGCATAGGCATCCTTAAACTCATCTGGATTCTCTAAAAAGTTTCTTGAAATCTTTTCAAATTCCGGATCTACACGCAAAGACATATCTGTTACCAACATGAATGGTTGGTGAGTTTTTCCTGGAATATGCGCATCGGGCATTTCACCAGCACCTGCATCACCTACTGGTTTGTATTGCCATGCACCAGCCGGACTTTTAGTTAATTCCCATTCAAAACCAAATAGGTTTTCAAAGAAATAATGGCTCCATTTTGTAGGAGTTTGTGACCAAGCACCTTCTAGACCACTAGTAATTGTATCTGCACCAAAACCACTGCCATAACTACTTTTCCAACCAAGACCTTGTTCTGTAATATCGGCTGCAGCTGGTTCAACATCTACATAATCATCAGGACTGGCAGCTCCGTGCGTTTTACCAAAAGTGTGTCCACCGGCAATCAATGCAACAGTTTCATAATCATCCATGGCCATTCTTTTAAAGGTCTGTCTTATATAGTGAGCAGCTTCTAATGGGTCAGGATTTGCATTATGACCTTCAGGATTTACATAGATCAATCCCATATGGGCAGCACCTAACGGATTCTCCAATTCATTTCCATCCTCATCATATCTTTGCTTGTTGCCCAACCATTCTGTTTCAGATCCCCAATACACATCTTCTTCCGGTTGCCAAATATCTTCACGACCACCAGCAAAACCAAACATTGGTAATCCCATACTTTCATGGGCCACGTTACCTGCTAAGATCAGCAAATCTGCCCAAGATATTTTTTTACCATATTTCTGTTTAATAGGCCATAATAACAAACGTGCCTTATCTAGGTTGGCGTTATCCGGCCAACTATTTAATGGAGCAAAACGTTGGTTACCTGAACTTGCACCACCTCTACCATCTGAAATACGGTAAGTACCAGCACTGTGCCAAGCCATACGGATGAAAAACGGACCATAATGACCATAATCTGCTGGCCACCAATCTTGACTATCGGTCATTAAATCGGTCAAATCTTTCTTTATCGCTGCTAAATCCAAAGACTTAAATTCCTCAGTATAGTTAAAGTCATCATCCATTGGATCAGCCATTTTAGAATGTAACCTCAATATATTAAGGTTTAACATATTTGGCCACCAATCTTTATTAGTGGTTCCACCACCTGCTGCTTGATGCATTTCACCATTTAAAAATGGACAATTTGCTGCTGACGAATCATTCACGTCCCAAGCTTCACCTTTTCCGTTAGTACTACTCATGATTATAATAGTTTAATTGTTGTTTTTAGTTCTTCTGTGGTAAAATTATCAATAATTAACTTATCGAAAATTCAATTACAATAGAAAATATCTATGATGTGATTATAAAACGTTTAGCAATTATTCAATTCGGTTGCAGAACCACTTCATAAAAGCCACTAAATCTTAGAATATCATAAAGATAAAAAGATAATAGTATAATCTGATACCAAACAACCATTAATTAATGGTTTAGTAAAACAAGCTATAAGTCACAAAAACTATCAACGTATAATGCATAAAGAGAGATAGACAAAATTTAACCATTGAGATAAAGCAGCACTTATTTTATGATAATGATTACACTTAAAATTCACCTGCATACCTTTGAACAAAGCCGACAATCAAAAATTAATTTAACAAATCATTGATAATTCTACCTTCTAAAACTAGCTATATTGCAGGTTAACCAGACCAAATAAATGCCTAAAATCACCAAAAGACAACGCCAAGCAAAATGGTTGCGAATATTTCGCAAAGTACATCGTGCAACAGGTGCTGCTCTGTTCATTTTTTTCTTTTTCATTTCTATTACAGGGCTTCTTTTAGGTTGGAAAAAGCATAGTGGAGGAGTAATTCTGTCTAAAACCTATAAAGGCACTTCCACTGATTTAAAGGAATGGCTATCAGTAGATAGTTTACATAGCCTTGCTAACACCTATATCTTGGAACATATATCGCCAGAACTATCCACCAAAATAGATCGCATAGATATTAGAAAAGAAAAAGGTATCGTAAAATTTGTATATGAAGATCATTATTGGGGTTTGCAACTTGATGGGGCCACAGGTACTGTCTTGCACACCGAACGCCGGTATTCTGATATCATTGAACATATTCATGATGGTTCCCTTTTAGATGATTATTTAGGTACAAGTGATAATCAAATAAAGGTATTCTATACTACGGTAATGGGTCTTGCCCTTTTACTTTTTACCATTACAGGCTTTTGGCTTTGGTATGGACCTAAGCGAATGCGTAAAAATAATGCAAGTACTTAAAAATTAGGCTTAGCTTTGAAATCTTCAATAAGCTATAAAGACATGCCAGAATACAAGAAAAAAAATACCTTACAAAAGCCTAGTTTACACTCAAGAAATAAACATACCGGTCGTTATGATCTTAAGGCGCTAAAGATGGTCAATCCAGATTTAAAACCATTTGTAGCCAAAAATAAACACGGTAATTTATCTATTGATTTCTTTAATCCAATAGCCGTAAAAGCTCTGAACAAGGCGTTACTTATGGCACATTACGGTATTGAATATTGGGACATACCAGATGGTTTTTTATGTCCGCCAATACCAGGTAGAGCAGACTATATACACCATATTGCAGATGTTTTGGCAGACAGTAATCATGGAACTTTAGTCAAAGGTGATAAAATTAAGTGTCTAGATATTGGAGTAGGTGCAAATTGTGTATATCCAATAATTGGAAACAGCACCTATGGTTGGTCTTTTTTAGGTTCGGATATTGACTCAAAAGCCATTGAGGCGGCACAAAAAATTGTAGAAAACAACGCCAATCTAACTGGTAAGGTAAAATTTAGATTACAAGAAAAACCTGAGCATATATTTTCTGGAATTTTAAAGGCTGATGAGAAAGTAGATTTCACCATATGCAATCCGCCATTTCATGCGAACCAAGCCGAGGCCGAAGCTGGAACTTTACGTAAATTGAGCAATTTAAAAAAGAAGCGTATTAAAAAACCGGCTCTTAATTTTGCAGGGCAAGGAGGAGAGCTTTGGACCGATGGTGGCGAAAAACGATTTGTATTGAACATGATCAATGAAAGTGCACAATTTTCAAAAAATTCCGCTTGGTATTCAACTTTGGTAAGTAAACAATCAAATTTGAGATCGTTCTATGATCGACTGGAGAAAATTGGAGCAATTGCCCATAAAACCATACCTATGGGACAGGGTAACAAAATGAGCAGGTTGGTTGCTTGGACATTTTTGACCGAAGTAGAAATGAACGCATGGGCTAACGAACGTTGGAAAAGCGAATAAATATCAATTTAAAATTATTGAAGTAAAGACTGGTTTATAATAATACGTTTGTAGCTTTTTAAACCCTTTATATGATACATATGACCCGAAGGGTCGATTTTTATTTTTAAATCCCTTAAAATCGATACTATGCCCGGAGAAAGCAATCTAGAAGTTCTTTTACAAAGTTTAAAACCTAAATTAAACGAAGGGGACTATGTTTTTATAAGTCTCCCCGAAATTGGCCATATTTCAAGAGCTGATATTCTTTTTGAATTTAAAGAAACCGAAGGCATCACCATAATATTGACAAAAGAAAAAGCAGCGCATTATAAATTAGCTTATGAATTCATAGCCTCTTGGATTACATTGACCGTACACTCCGCTTTAGATGCGGTTGGGTTGACCGCTGCAGTAGCGAATGCGTTGACAAAACACAATATTAGTTGTAACGTGGTTGCCGCATTTTATCATGACCATATTTTTGTCTCCACAAAAGACGCTACTAAAGCCATGAGCGTTCTGCAAGAATTTTCTAAGAAATAAGCTTTAACCCAGTTTTTCTAGCGCTGTTTTAATTCGGGCAATACTTTCTTCTTTTCCAACCATTGCCATTATATCAAAAATATGGGGACCTTTCATATCACCAACTAAGAACAAACGTAGGGGAGGCATAACCTTACCAAAAGAAAGTTCTTTTTCACCGATCCATGCTTTAACCATGGTTTCGCTATTCTCCGATGAAAAATCTTCAATGGATTCTATTACAGAAATCAATTCATTCATGATGACTGCAGTATCTTCTTTCCACTGCTTTTTGGCAGCCTTTGCATTATACTCAGTAGGAGCTACGAAAAAATAATCTGACAGATCCCAAAAATCGGAAACAAAAACTGCGCGTTCTTTTATTAAACTTACCACCTTGGTTACATACTCCAAATTTATCTTATCCTCATCAGTAGTGTGCTCTTTTACAATGGGTAAGAAGCTAGCAGCCAATTCTGCATTGGCAGTTTCCTGTAAATAGTGTTGATTGTACCATTTGGTCTTTTCTGGGTCAAAACGCGCTCCAGATTTATTTACACGGTCTAAACTAAAGGTTTTCACCAACTCGTCTAAAGAAAATAGTTCTTGTTCCGTACCAGGATTCCATCCCAACAACGCCAAAAAATTAACAACTGCTTCAGGGAAATATCCTGATTCTTTATACCCTACAGAATCGTTCCAAGAAAGAGGAAAAACCGGAAAGCCCATTTTTTCACCATCACGCTTACTCAATTTACCTTTACCAACAGGTTTCATAATCAATGGTAAATGAGCAAATTCTGGAGCAGTCCATCCAAAGGCATCATACAACTGTTTGTGTAATGCTAAAGAAGGTAACCATTCTTCGCCACGAATTACATGAGAAATTTCCATTAAATGGTCATCAACAATATTTGCCAAATGATACGTTGGCATACCATCACTCTTAAAAAGAACTTTATCATCTAGCACATTCGTATCTATCTGTATTGTACCACGAATTAAATCTTGCAATTGCAATTTTTCATCTGGCGGCGTTAAAAATCGAATAACATAGTCATCACCATTGGCCAACCTTTCTTTAACTTCTTCTGGCATTAATGAAAGAGAATTATCCAACTTTAACCTGTTATGCCAGTTATATATAAAAGTTTTACCTTTTTCTTCGTGCTCTTTTCTATGCGCATCTAAGCTTTCTGAAGTATCAAAAGCATAATATGCCTTACCATTCGCGATTAGATCATCTGCGAATTTTTTATATAAAGATTTACGCTCGCTCTGTCTATACGGTCCAAAACTACCTTCTTTACCAATACCTTCATCAAAAGGAATTCCACACCAGTTCAATGCATCAATTATATATTGTTCCGCACCTTCTACATATCTATTTTGATCGGTATCTTCTATACGCAGTATAAAATCGCCACCATGTTTTTTGGCAAATAAATAATTAAATAGGGCCGTGCGCACACCGCCAATATGTAATGGTCCTGTAGGACTTGGTGCAAAACGCACACGAACTTTCTTAGACATAATGATTATTTGATTGCGCAAAGATACATAACCAAGTGTTTTTAAATATAGAATACGAAATAGGATTTCACTTAAGTAGAGCGCATTTTCACTATAATAATCAGCATTACAGGATTTTGATTTAACAAATATTTCCCAACAAACCATCTTAATATCCGTTATCTTGGTATAAAAAAGGGCAATTGCAAGACTATAATCACATATTACACCGGTTAAATCAATTTATAAAAAAACATTATACTCAAATTCTACTAAAGGGAATTTTGCTTTTTAAAGCGTTAGGATTTTTGTTTTTCCTCACCATCTTAGCTATAGAATACTTTCTTTGGTTAAACTCTTTGGGCCGAACGGTATTATTTACCTTGTTCATAGCAGTAGAAGTTCTATTGCTTTATAAATACATTTTAATACCGGTTTTCTATCTTCTTAAATTAAAAAAGGGTATTGGAAATAAAGAAGCCGCAAATATGATTGGCAAGCATTTTCCAGAAGTAGGGGATAAACTCACAAATTTGTTAGACTTAGCAGAAGATTCTGAACAGTCTGAATTATTACTAGCTAGTATTGCACAGCGTTCCAAACAAATGGATTCTGTTCCATTTTCAAGCGCAATTGATTTTAAAGACGCCTTCAAATATGTAAAGTATTCTATTATACCGATTGTTATTGTCTGTTTACTTTACCTCACCGGTAGTTGGAGTTCTTTTTTTGGTACATATGAGAGAGTGGTAAATTATGAAATGGCATATGAAAAACCTGCACCGTTTCAATTTCATGTGCTTACCGATCAATTAAGTGCCTTACAAAATGAATCATTTACCATTCAAGTTTCCACAAAGGGTAAAGTTAAACCAGAAAATGTGTACATCGTAGTAGACGGTAAAACCATATTGATGCAAAAACAGGACGGGATCTATGAATACACTTTTTCACCACCCATACAATCTACAAATTTTACGTTTTTGGCCAATGAAGTTAATTCAAAATCCTACTCATTAATCGCATTGAAAACTCCTTCAATATTAGATTTTTCAATGGATTTAAAATATCCTACATACCTGAACAAACCAAATGAAACAATCAAAAGTACGGGTAATGCGATTTTACCGGAAGGAACCCAAGTAACATGGAACATTGAAGGAGAAAATACCGAAAAGATTAATCTAAACACAAAAGATACCGTTCAACCTTTTATAAAAGAAAAAAACACGTTTACAATACAACGGAAAATATACAATGACCTAGATTATGAACTTACCACAACCAATGTAAATGTCCAAAATTATGAACGTTTAGAATACTCGTTCAAAGTAATTAAAGATGCTTATCCAACATTAAAGGTGACCCAGGTTTTAGATTCCTTGAATCCAAATGTTTCGTACTATACAGGAAATGCAAGTGACGATTATGGTCTTTCAAAAATTGAACTTGTGTACTATGAAGTTGGTAAAGAGAATCAAGAGCAGAAAATAAGCCTTGCAAAACCCAGTTCAAATTTTGAACAGTTTTACTACACCTTTCCATCAGGTTTGGCATTAGAATCCGGTAAACAATATGCGTTCTATTTCCAGGTAACTGATAACGATGCCGTACACCATGGAAAGGCTATAAAAAGTCAAATATTCCAACAGGTATTATTAAATGAAAATCATCTCAAGAATAAAGATCTTGAATCTCGACAATCACTCATAAAGGATTTAGATAAATCTTTAGAACGTGCAAAACAACAGAAAGAATCATTAGAGGAAATAAATCAAAATCAAAAAGAGAAAAGTAGTTTAAATTTTAATGATCAAAATCAAATTAAAGACTATTTAAAAAAGCAAGAACAACAAGAGCAATTAATGCAAAAGTTCAGCAAAGAGTTAAAGGAAAACCTAGACAAAGGAAACAAGGATGATAAATTAAACCAATTGTTACAAGAACGATTGGAGCGACAGGAACAACAAGCCAAGAAAAACCAGCAACTGCTAGAAGAACTTAATAAAGTAGCAGATAAAATTAAAAAAGAAGAGCTTACAAAAAAGCTTGAAGAATTAGGTAAAAAACAACAAAATAGTGAACGCAGCCTAGAACAATTATTAGAATTGACCAAGCGCTATTATGTCACAGAAAAAGCGTCTCAGCTAGCACGCGATCTTGAAGAACTGGCAAAAAAGCAAGAAGAACTTTCCAAAAAGAATAAAGAAGAAAATAGTTCAATTAAGCAGCAACAATTAAATAAAGCGTTTAATGAATTATCCAAAGAAATGGATGGGCTAAAAAATGATAATGAAAAACTAAAAAAACCAATTGATTTAAATTTAGACACCAATAAAAAAGAAGCTATTAAAGAAGATCAGAATGAAGCTTTAGACCAACTACAAAAACAAGAAAATTCAGAATCAAAATCAACCCCCGAAAGGGATGAAAACAATGCTTCAAAAAAACAAAAATCTGCTGCGCAGAAAATGAAAGAAATGAGTGAGCAACTCAGCTCATCTTCTTCCCGTAGTAGTGGAGGATCATCAGTAGCCGAAGATGCAGAAATGCTAAGACAAATATTGGATAACCTCATTATATTTTCATTTAAGCAAGAATCTTTATTTGATAAACTATCGGCTAAACAAGACCAAGATCAAACGCAATACTCACAAACAGTTCGTGACCAAAATGAATTAAGAGGGTTATTTGAACATGTTGATGATAGTCTTTTTGCCTTGTCTTTACGACAAGCAGAACTTTCAGAATTCGTAAATGAACAAATTACGGAAGTATACTATAACATTGATAAATCTTTAGAAACAATGGCAGATGGACAATTGTTTCAAGGAATTTCACATCAAAAATATGTATTGACCGCTTCAAACAGCTTAGCAGATTTTTTAGCAAATGTTATGGATAACATGCAAGAAAGTATGCAAATGGGTAAAGGTTCCGGTCAAAACGAAGGAGGTTTTCAACTACCAGATATTATCAAAGGACAACAACAACTTGGGCAAAAAATGGGTCAACAAGGCCAATCCGGAAAGGAAGGCAAAAGTGGAGAAGGAGAAAAGGGAAGTAAGGGCGAACAAGGAGAAGGAGGAAAACAAGGAGAGAATGGGAAGAAAGGTCAAAACGGAAAATCTGGAGAAAACGGAAGTGAAGGAGAAAATAGCCAGAATGGAAAAAATGGTAATGGTGGCCAAAAAGGAGATAATGGTCAAGGAAACGGAAAAGGGAACTCTAACGGAAATGGAGGACAAGGAGATGGACAGATGAGTGAAGCAGAACTAAAAGAGATTTATGAAATTTATCAAAGTCAACAAAAAATTCGTCAAGAGTTAGAAAAACAGTTAAAAAACATGATTAATAGCGGAGACCAAAAATTGGGTCAAAAGCTGATTAAGCAGATGGAGGATTTTGAGAATGATTTACTTGAAAATGGAATTACACAACGTACCATCAACAAAGCCAACACTATACAGTACGAATTATTGAAGCTGGAGAACGCAACACTAAAGCAAGGAGAAAAATCTGAGCGAGAAAGTAGTAGAAATACAAAAGACTTCACAAATCCTATTACTACTAAACCCTCATTATTAGAGAATTATCATAATGAAGTGGAAATTTTAAATAGGCAAAGCTTACCTTTGCGGCAAAATTTTCAAACAAAGGTTAAAGAGTACTTCAAAGCAAATGATTAATTACAACTACCTAACCGATTTTAAGCTAGTAGAAGAAACACATTTTGATTCATGGATTATTAATTCTTGCAAAACCGAAGGTTTTTCAGTTCAAGAATTAAACTACATTTTTTGTGATGATGAATACTTGCTTAAAATCAATCAAGATTATTTACAACACGATTATTTAACAGACATTATTACCTTCGATTATGTATCAGGTAAAAATGTATCTGGAGATTTGTACATCTCTATAGATCGCGTAAAAGAAAACGCAGAAGACTTTAATGTCTCATTTGAAAATGAATTAAAGCGTGTAATGGTTCATGGTGTTTTACACTTAATGGGCTATTCGGATAAATCGGAAACAGCTACTGCCGAAATGCGCGCTAAGGAAGAAGAAAAAATAAAGCTGTTCCACGTGGAACAATAGAAGGTATGTTTGGAGAAGAATATGATGTAATTGTAGTTGGCGGAGGACACGCCGGTGCAGAAGCGGCAGCAGCAGCTGCAAACTTGGGTTCTAAAACCCTATTAGTAACCATGAATTTGCAAAACATTGGTCAAATGTCCTGCAACCCAGCAATGGGAGGTATTGCAAAAGGACAAATTGTAAGAGAGATTGATGCACTTGGAGGATATAGTGGTATAGTCTCTGACAAATCTGCAATACAATTTAAAATGCTGAACAAATCCAAAGGACCAGCAATGTGGAGTCCAAGAACTCAAAACGACCGAATGCGATTTGCAGAGGAATGGCGATTAATGTTAGAACGTACACCAAATGTTGATTTCTACCAAGAAATGGTTTCTGGACTATTAGTTGAAAACAATAAAATTGTAGGAGTTAAAACTTCCCTAGGTATTGAGATAAAATCAAAAGCAGTTGTTTTAACTAATGGAACCTTCTTAAATGGTTTAATTCATATTGGTGAAAAACAATTTGGCGGTGGTAGGGCAGGAGAAAAAGCGGCTACTGGCATTACAGAACAACTTGTAGCATTAGGATTTGAAAGTGGTAGAATGAAAACCGGAACTCCACCAAGAGTTGATGGAAGATCATTAGACTATTCAAAAATGATTGTTCAACCAGGAGATGCCATCCCAGAAAAATTTTCATATTCCCAAACAAAACCCTTAGCGCAACAACGTGATTGTTTTATGACTCACACAAGTGCTCTGGTTCATGATTTACTAAGAGAAGGTTTTGATAGATCACCCATGTTTAATGGAAGAATTAAAAGTTTAGGACCAAGATATTGTCCATCTATAGAAGATAAGATAAACAGGTTTGCTGATAAGGATAGTCATCAAATGTTTATTGAACCAGAAGGATGGGAAACCGTAGAAGTCTACGTAAACGGATTTTCAACTTCATTACCGGAGGATGTTCAATTTAAAGCATTGCGCTCAGTCGTAGGTTTTGAAAAGGTAAAATTCTTTAGACCAGGTTACGCCATAGAATATGATTACTTTCCGCCAACACAATTGAAACATACACTAGAAACAAAGCTAGTTGATAATTTATATTTTGCTGGTCAAATTAACGGAACCACAGGTTATGAAGAAGCTGCTTCCCAAGGATTGATGGCTGGTATTAATGCACATCTTAAAATTAAAGAACAGGAACCATTAATAATAAAAAGAGATGAAGCTTATATTGGTGTTTTAATAGATGATCTAATTACAAAAGGAACAGAGGAACCTTATAGAATGTTTACTTCCCGCGCAGAATATAGAACATTATTAAGACAAGATAATGCTGATTTACGTCTTACTCCCTTAAGTCATTCTATTGGATTAGCTAAGAATTCACGAATGAAAAGAATGGAAGAGAAATTAGAACAATCAGAATCATTAGTTCAATTTTTCAAAGAAACTAGTGTTTTACCAAAAGACATAAATCCTATCCTATCCAGTGTAGATTCTGCCTTAGTAAAACAATCAGATAAAATGTATAAAGCATTTTCAAGACCAAATATAACTATGGATCACATGTTGCAATTGAAGGATGTATCTACCTTTGTTGAAGAAAACAATTTTGATAATGAAATTTTGGAACAGGCAGAAATACAGATAAAATATTCTGGTTATATCGCAAAGGAAAAACTAAACGCTGATAAACTTCATAGATTGGAAGCCGTTAAAATTCCTGAAAACTTTGACTATTCTAAACTAAAATCTTTATCATTTGAAGCAAGGGAAAAACTAACTAAAATTCAACCGGTAACCATTTCTCAAGCATCAAGAATAAGTGGGGTGACCCCAAGTGATATCAGTGTACTTTTAGTTTTTCTCGGAAGGTAGGGCAAATTGTTCCACGTGGAACAACTAACAATTATTCACTACCAAAATCCAAAATCACAGTATGAACAGCAATAAAATCTATCTAGAAACTACGGACCATTTAGTTAGTAATGAAAAGTTTCGACTTGAATATTTAACAGAAACCGATATGTTGGTTACGCAACCAATACCCGAAAATCTAATCAACTATTATGAATCTAATAATTATATATCACACAAAGATGAAGCAAAAACCTTGCTTGAAAAGGTATATCAAACAGTAAAAAAAATTGCTCTAAAACGAAAACTAGAACTCATAAACAAGTATGATAATACAAGTAAAACCATATTAGATATAGGCTGCGGAACTGGAGAATTTCTAATAACCGCTAGAAAAAATAATTGGAATACCGTTGGTGTAGAAATAAATGATGAGGCTAGAAATAAATCTAGTAAGAAAAATATTACAACATACAAAGTTATAGAAGAAGTAAAATCAAGTCAATTTAACATAATAACATTATGGCATGTACTAGAACATCTTAAAGATTTAAATGGAACTATAACCAAAATATCCAGTCTATTAGATACTGACGGCACCTTAGTCATAGCAGTGCCAAATTATAAATCTTACGATGCTAACTACTATAAAGAATATTGGGCAGCATATGATACACCTAGACATCTATGGCATTTTTCCCAAAAATCAATTTCAACCATATTCGAAAAGCATAATTTAAAAGTGGTAAGAACATTACCAATGTATTTTGATTCCTATTACGTTTCGCTATTATCAGAAAAATATAAAACTGGAAAATCCAACTACTTTAAAGCATTCTATAGGGGAATGCTCTCAAATTTAAAGGCTAAAGGTACAGGAGAGTATTCTTCACTTATATATGTCCTTCAAAAAGCATAATTTATCAAATTAACGCGATTTAAAGTATTTTAATCACCAAGTGATACTATTTGACCTTAAATAAATTTAAACGTAGTAAAGCCTCCTAAAAATAGGTCAATATTATAAGTTGTAACTATAAAAAATTTAAAAAGAATAAGTAATTCTTATATTTATAAAAATCAAATTATTAATATCAATTTAAAAACAAAATCCTTCTAAAAGCTTTATTACTTTTGCATCTCATAAAAATGAAAAAATGAAAAACATAATTGTAATTTTTGCTATTGTATTATTAGCATCTTGCCAACAAGAAAAAATTGGATACGTAGATAACGTTAAATTAATGGATGAGTATCAACAAAAAATTGATGTTGAATCCAAATTCAAAGTTAAGGCAGATGCTTTAGCAAAAAAAAGAGATAGCATATCGCAAGCATTTCAAATGGAAGCTCAAGCTTTTCAAACTAAAGCACAATCCATGTCTCAATCTAAAGCACAAGAAGAATATGCCGCTATGCAACAAAAGGGTCAAATTATTGGTCAGCAATTACAACAACAAGACCAACAATTACAAATGGAAGGACAAACTGAAATGGATAGTATAGTCTCTAAAGTAAAAGAAGAAATTAAAGCATACGGAAAAACAAACGGCTACTCTTATATCTTAGGCGGAGGAGATGGTGGTAGTGTTCTTTATGGTACAGAAACAAATGATCTTACCGATGAGATTGTTAAAATCTTAAATGATAAATACAAGAAATAAAATTAGATTTCTATTTTAAAAAAGCCGGTAACCCCGGCTTTTTTTATTCTATTAAACTAGGTTCAAAACGTTCTAATTCATGTTCCAAATTAAATTGATCCTTGGGTAAAAAGCCTTTTACTACTAGAACAACTCCACAAATAATGAGAATAATTCCTATTACTTTCTTCACCCAAACAATTCTTTCTGGGGTTAATTTTCTTTTTAATTGCTTAGCCAATAAAATTTTGAACACATCGGTCACAAAATAGGAGAGTAGTACGGTTGCAAAAAAAGTAAAAAACCTATTGGGTTGATTATCTAAACTAGGGCCTACTATAATAATTATACCAAGCCAAAATACCAGCACACCAATATTGATAAAATTCAATAAAAAGCCTTTTATAAAAAGCCCAAAAAAATCCGATTTTCTAATCTTTTTGGACTCTATAGGAATTTCTTTCTTTTCAGTTCTAAAAAACGTTACCAAACCATATACCAATAAAATAACACCACCAAAAACATAAAGTCCTGGTTGATTACTTAAATTTTCAAGTAACTGAAAACTACTGAAGTAAGCTACTAAAATAAATAGAACATCTGCAAATAAAACGCCAAAATCAAAGGTAATTGCTGCTCTAAAACCTTTAACTGCACTAGTTTGTAAAAGGACAAAAAACACAGGGCCTACCATAAAACTTAGAAAAAATCCTAAAGGAACTGCCGCTTGAATATCTTCTAACATTACCTATTACATTCTAGTTATAGTACCGCCAAAAACGGTCTTTTCTTCTAATTTTTTAGGATTACCATAAACCAATACCTCGCCACCTGCCTTTACGGTAGCCTTTACATAGTCTCTAGCATTAATTTCCGCACGAGAACCGGCGTTTACATTAATCGTAGAAAAGTTCGTCTCAAAAGATTTACCTTCATAGACTCCACCAGTATTTATTTGCACATCTTGTACGTTTGAAGAACCGTTGGTTTTTATAATTCCGCCAGAAACGGACTTGATCAACATTTGTTCAACTATTGCATTCACCACCAGCTCACCACCTTCTTGAGCTTTTAATTCCAGTACATCTTGCTCAATCATTTGCTCCGTAACTATTCTTGCATCTTCATTAACATCTATAATCAATATATCTTGAGCATAATGTAAATCTACAAAGGTTTTATAACCACTAAAGATTTTACCAATCTGCATTCTTATTTTTAAGATACCATCATTATTAACAATAGCAACTTTATCCGTATTCTCTCCAGAAATAACAACCTTATTTTCAGATGATTTAATAAGATTTATAGATAGTCCATCAAATCCTTTTACTTCTTTAAAAGGCTCTATACTTTGAGTTATTTTGACATCTTGGCCATTGACCATAAAACATCCAAAGAGAAACATTATTAATAAAACTTGTTTCATTCCTATTTATGTAATTTTTAAATAAAATGTATTGATTAAAGCCAATACATTTTATCAATTCTGCCAATGAATACCAAAATCTATTCCAAATTATTTAGTGTCCTCTGGAATTAAAGCAAAATCTAAATGTCTTTTTATTAGATCCGTATTCTTAACCATAACGTTTACTTCATCACCTAAGGTATATTTTTTCTTGGTACGTTCACCAATAATTGCGTATTCTCTCTCATCAAAGATAAAATAATCTCCCTTGATGTCCCTTATACGAATCATACCTTCACATTTATTGGAAATAATTTCAACATATATTCCCCATTCGGTAACCCCACTTATAACACCTCTAAATTCCTCATCTTTATGGTCTTGCATAAATTTGATCTGCATATACTTAATAGAATCTCTCTCAGCACTTGATGCTAAATATTCCATATCGGAAGAATGCTTACATTTCTTTTCAAATTCTTCCGCATTTGCAGATTTACCACCATCTAAATAATGCTGTAATAACCTATGCACCATTACATCTGGATATCTACGAATAGGGGAAGTAAAGTGAGTATAATAATCGAAAGCCAATCCATAATGACCAATATTATCAATTGTATAAATAGCCTTGCTCATACTACGTATGGTAAGTGTATCCACCATATTTTGCTCTCTTTTACCTTTTACATCTTCCAATAATTTGTTCAAAGAAGAACTAATGGACTTTTTGTCCTTAAAATCCAATTTGTGTCCAAATCTTGAAACAATACCGTTTAAAGCCATTAATTTATCTGGATCTGGATCATCATGAATTCTATAAACAAAGGTTTTTTTAGGTTTTTGTTTGCCAATAAATTCGGCAACCTTTCTATTTGCCAAAAGCATAAACTCTTCTATAAGTTTGTTGGCATCTTTAGATTCTTTAAAGTATACACCTACTGGTTCGTTATTTTCATCAAGATTAAAACGTACTTCAACCTTATCAAAAGATAAAGCACCTTGATCCATACGTTTATCACGCATGATCTTAGCAAGTTCATCCATTTTTAAAGTAGCTTCCACAACTTCATCAGAGACCTTATACGCAGTTTCTCTTATAGAAATTTCCTCCGGAATTTCTCCACTACCTGTTTCAATAATATGTTGCGCCTCTTCATAAGCAAAACGCTCATTTGAATCTATTACAGTTCTACCAAACCATTGATTTCTAATAGTGGCATTCTCATCCAATTCAAAAATTGCGGAAAATGTATATTTTTCTTCATTAGGCCTTAAAGAACAAGCATTATTAGACAACACCTCTGGTAACATAGGCACTACACGATCTACTAGATATACCGAGGTGGCACGTTCGTAAGCTTCATCATCTAAAATGGTATCTTTTTGTAAGTAATGAGATACATCTGCAATATGAATACCTATTTCATAATTACCATTTTCCAATTTTTGAAACGACAATGCATCGTCAAAATCCTTAGCATCTTTAGGATCTATGGTAAAAGTAAGTACGTTGCGTAAATCTTTACGCTTTCTAATCTCTTCCTCTTTAATACTGGTATCTAAACCATCTGCAAACTTTTGTACATCTTCCGGAAAAGAATAGGGCAAACCGTACTCCGCCAAAATGGAATGAATTTCCGTGTCGTGTTCACCAGGAACACCTAAAACTTGAGAAATTCTACCAAATGGAGAATCTACATCGTCTGGCCAATCTGTAATTTCAACCAATACTTTTTCACCATCTTTTGCATCGGCCAATTTATCCTTTGAAACAAAGATATCTGTATACATTCTAAAATCTGTAGGTCTTACAAAAGCAAAAGTTTTCTGCATATCAACAATACCCACAAAAGTAGTTTTATACCTTTCAAGTACCCTAACTATTTCACCTTCAAGTTTTTTACTCTTTTTTCTAGGATATATAAAAACCTCTACCTTATCTTTATGAAAAGCCTTGTTCAATTTATTTGAAGGTATAAACACGTCATCATCCATACCATCTACAACAATATAGGCATGACCTTTACCGGTTAAATCTACGGTACCTTCATAATAGGTTTTTGTATTCTCTAAAACTTTAAACTGACCACGATCTACTTCTTGAATTCTTTTTTTCTCTTTTAGCTGCGTAAGCCTTTTAATAAGAGTATTTCTATCTTGAGCATCGGTAATATTTATCTTAGCGGCAATTTGTTTATAGTTGAAACTTTTATTCGGTTCCTTTTCAAGAACGGTAAAAATTCCCTTAGTAATTTCGTTCTTTCTATGATTCTTCGCCTTCTTATTTCTTTTCGACATTAAACTTTTAATTTGTTGGAAAATTACGAATTATAATCCACTACCTGTTACACAACCATTTATTGAAAAGTTAAGCAAACTAGTTGTTATTAACATATATATCATATTAGACATTTTTTCTTTTAAATTAAATTAAAAATTAATGATTATTATAGCTTGTTAATATCTAGAATAACTTATTTAAATATTACTTGACTTTATGAGATACTAATAGTTGTTGACAATAACTTTTATAAAACTATAATTGAATATCAGTATTTTGAGAAGTTATTAAACACAGTTTATAAGTGCTATTAACATGAATTTATTAATAACTAAATGTAATTTTAATGTTAACTAGGATTAGATTTTTGATGAAAATGAGCTAAAACTTTCTAATATTTAAATTCGTGTTAAGAAGATTAAAAGTGTAAGCAGATGTCAACATTAAAAAGCAAATATTTTAGCAACTTTTTCTAAACAATTTATGCAATGGGTAAACTCGTTTATAACATACTAATTAACAACTATTATTATTTAGTTGGTAACAATTGTTGTGAACCCCCTGTTTTTTGTTGTGAACCCCTGATTATTGTACCTTTAGCTTAGTTTATTAACTACCCCACAGCAAATAAACATTGAATAATTAACCTTAAACTATTATGCATATGAAAATTGCTATTGGTAATGACCATGCGGGTACAGCTTATAAGTTAGCTATTATAGGTTTGCTAAAATCTTTACAAATAGAAGTTATTAATTATGGAACAGATGGTACGGATAGTGTTGATTACCCAGATTTTGCGCACCCGGTTGCTTTAGATGTTGAGGAAGGTAATGTAGATTTTGGAATATTGATCTGTGGTAGTGGTAATGGGGCATGTATGACGGCAAATAAACAACAAAATGTTAGAGCGGCGTTATGCTGGACAAAGGAAATTACGAAGTTGGCAAGAGAACATAATGACGCCAATATATTAAGCCTGCCCGCAAGGTACATAGCACTACCTCAAGCACTTGAAATGGTATCTACTTTTTTAAATACTTCTTTTGATGGGGGTAGACATGAACGAAGAATTGAAAAGATTCCTATTCAATAAATAGTTATTATAACTATGTTGATAACCTAAATTAGTTATTATAAGTATTTAAAAATTAATATGTTACATGGTAATAGATATAAACATAAGAAGTTAATTAAATAGATTTATGCTAGATATTAAAGTAAAAGGTTTTAATGAATTTAATAGTGTAGAACTTTATAATGTGCTGCAGTTACGAAGTCAAATTTTTGTAGTTGAACAAGATTGTGTTTATTTAGATATTGATGGTAAAGATGATAAGGCATTACATGTAATAGGGCTAAGTAATAACAAAGTAGTTGCTTACACACGCATATTTAAGCCAGGTATTTATTTTGAACAAGCTAGTATTGGTAGGGTGGCCGTTCATGAAGATTATAGAAAATTTGGGTATGGTAAAATAATTATGCAATCCTCTATACAGGCGGTTAAAGAGCATTTTAATTGTACTGAAATAAAAATTTCCGCTCAAAAATATCTAACTAAGTTTTATTCAGATTTGGGTTATACCGCAACAGGAGAAGATTATTTGGAAGATGGCATACCTCATATAGCAATGATCAAAAAATAATAAGTCCGCTCATAGCGGACTCATTTAAAATAATTATTTTAAGGTGATTATATTTTGATAGGAGTTTTGTTGCTTAGGTTAATATCCTCTAACATGTTATCCGTAAACTTATAATGACCTTTGGTGGTTATAATTCTAAATCGATTAGAGTTCATTCTACTCAAGGTATCTAAAAACAACCATTTGGATTTTAATAACCTAGTTTTTGGTGATTTTAAACTAATATCGAAATAATATTTTCTACCGTTTTTAATAGCTACTATGTCTGGAGTAACGTTGTCATCTTTCCCTTTTCTAACGTATGATTTTGGAGTTTCATAACCTTCAATATCAGCCTTAATATTTTCAAAACCAGTGGCTTCTAAATGTTGTATAGACTTTTCTAAAAATGCTGTGTTTTCTGACTTTTCTACTTTTACCATACCTAATAAGATAATAAAAAAAATGACAATTCCTAATTTTAAACGTTGATTAACAATATGTTATATTTATCAACATCAATATTTAGGAATTAATGGAAATATAGAAATGAGGAATAAAATTAAAAACAGAGCATTAAAATATTAAATATGCATGTTTAAATTATGCTTCCATAATTTTTTCAGATAGTACTTTTCCTATTTTTTTAACCACACCTACCACTAAAGCATTACCCATAAAAAAAGCTCTTTTTGTATTAGAAATACCTTCTAGTAATGTATGGTTATCTGGGAACATATTTAGGCGTTCCAATTCTATAGGAGTTAATCTACGAAGACCATTTTTAGTGTTGATAACATGTTTAAACCGTGATGGGCTTTTACCGCCCTCACCGGTAATAATGGTTCTTGAAGCAGTATCCAATGCATCTGGAAAAACCATACTACCTTCATTGTAATGATATATAAATCCAGATTTTGAAGTTCTGGTTTCTTTTTTAGCACCTTTTAAATAGTGCCATTTATCATGGTCTTCTTCTGGAATGTAAAATTCGTTTAAAATAGATTCTTTCTGTAGAATATCTCCCAAGACTGTTCTTTTTCCAATATAGCTGGCTGTTGTTTTGGTAGTATGAACCTTTCCTTTTATAAAAACTCCGGTATTTTGAAATGGAGATAATTTTTCGCCCAAATTAAAATTTTCTGACAGTGCTACCAGATTATCTTTAATATCAAAAGATTGCATTTTAGAGGAAGTACTGGTAATAGGAAACGCTGTTGCTATAGTTCCTTTTTCAAAAATCCACTCTGCGGCTTCGGCTTTTTTAAATTGTTTATAAAGCGGAGTAGATTTATGGTATCCTAAGAAAAAAATACGTCTTCGTCTTTGTGGCATTCCATAATCCGCAGCGTTAATAACCCTCCATTCTACTGCATATCCTAAGTCATCAAGACTTTTTAGCATAATGGCAAAATCTCTACCACGTTGTGTAGAAGGAGATTTCAGCAAGCGATCTACATTTTCTAAAAACAGGTATTTAGGAGGATGTTTTTTTTCAGATAAAATACGGTGAATACTCCACCATAACACTCCTTTTTTACCAATTAGTCCTTTAGAATTGTGAAGGGTAGTTGCTACCGAATAGTCTTGGCAAGGAAAACCTCCTACCAAAATATCGGCATCTGGAATTTCTTTTGTAGGAACTTCCGATATGTCTTGATTACGGTGGTTGTTTGATCCAAACCTAGCTTCGTACACCTTAGATGCATGTTGCATTTTTGTGCTGGGTTCAAATTGATTGCTCCAAACTACCTCAAAATTGTCAGTATCTTCTAATCCTAAGCGAAATCCACCTACACCTGCAAAAAGTTCTATGACCTTTAGTTTCTTCATTTGCGATAAAATTACATAATTTCACAAGGCTATTACTATTAGAAATTGTTTAAGGATGAAGAGAATATTGCTAACAAAGGCTTTTGTATTGATTTTGATTACTTTAAATAACTCGTGTGGAGTTCGTATGGGTCAAAAGAAAGTTCTTGCCAGTGAGATAGAACAAATTAAGAATACGTTTGGTCCAGATAAACGAACTGCGTTATTTAATATAGATGTTTTAGATGGTCCTTCAGGATTTACTTTAATAGGTGAAACAAATTTACCCAGGGCAATTGATTCTTTAGAAGCTGTTTTAAGTGAAAAGGGGATAGTGGCTACCAATGAGGTTAACGTATTACCTGCGGATAATCTAGAGGGTATGACAAAGGCAGTAATAAACATTTCTGCCGCCAATCTAAGAAGTAATCCTAAACATTCAGCAGAATTGGCAACCCAGGCTACTTTGGGTACAGTGGTCAATGTACTTAAAAAAGAAGGAGATTGGTATTTGATACAAACGCCAGATAAGTATTTGGCATGGGTAGATCCCGGTGGAATTCAGTTAATGAACAACGCTGAGATTACAGCATGGAAATCATCAGAAAAGATTATTTATACCAATACCTATGGGCATGCATTTAGTTCTATAGATGCAGAGAATAGAATATCTGATATTGTTGCAGGAAGTATTTTAAAATTAGTGGGCAGTGATGAAAGCCATTTTAAAATAGCATTTCCAGATGGTAGACAAGCTTATATTTCAAAAGATGAAGCACAAGAATATGAGACTTGGTTATCTAGTTTGGATTATACGGCAAATTCGCTGATAGAAACCTCTAAAACATTAATGGGTGTTCCTTATTTGTGGGGCGGTACTTCTACAAAAGGTGTAGATTGTAGTGGTTATACAAAAACCATTTATTTTTTAAACGGTATGGTTATACCACGTGATGCTTCTCAACAAGTACATGCTGGTAAGCCAGTAGATTCTATAGCAGATTTCAGCAAATTGGAAAAGGGAGATTTATTGTTCTTTGGAAGAAAAGCTACAGACTCAACCGCAGAAAAAGTTGTACATGTAGGTATGTGGATCGGGGACAAACAATTTATACATTCTTCTGAAATGGTAAGAATAAGTAGTGTAGATGAAGAATCTCCAAATTATGATGCCTTTAATGTAGGTAGGTATTTAAGAACTCAAAGATTATTAAATGAAGATGACCCATTGCTTCAAAATTTAACGATCAACCAACCGATCAAAGATTAAAAGGAAGTTTACTGAAAACTGAAATAGGTGGTTCATCGAATTTAAGAGAAAAAGTATAACATAGTAATTATGTACCCGTTTTATGATAGATATCTATCAATTACGTGTCATGAAAAAAACGTTTCTTTTAGTTTTAATCAGCTGTTTTGTAGGTTCATATATGGGCATTGCCCAAAAAGATGTTGCTACCTTATATTTTAAAGATGGTAAAAAGCTTACAGGTTTTGCTAAGCTCATTAATGGTAATCAAGTAAAATTCAAAAAAAGCAAAAGTGACAAAGCGGAAAAATTTCACTTTGATAATCTAGAACAAGTAGTAATCAATGATAAGGAAAAAGCCTCTACCTATATCTATTTAGAAACCCGTAAAGGCTATTTCAATGTGGTGCGGGAATTGGAGATAGGTACTGTTAATCTATATGTTCTTGAACAAACAGGGTATTCTTCTCCAATGTTCGTAGGTGGTGCAAATGGGCAAATGAACATGATGCATGGTAATTATTATGATATAAAAAATCTATATGTAAGTAAAGGAGTAAATGGTGAAGTAACCCATTTAGGTTCTAATCAGCTCTTTAGTAAAAACTTTAAGAATGCAGCTTCAGATTACTTTGCCGATTGCCCAGAATTGGTGGCAAAAATTCAAAATAAAGAATACAGGAAAAAACATGTAAAAGACATAGTACACTTTTACAATCTTAAATGTAAGGGACAACATGTGGTTTTAACAAAGCAAAGTAAAACACCTTAAGGCAAGCCTCGGGGTATTATACCCTTTGGCAGTGCCAATAAATAATATCGTAGAAACAGGTTAATTCTTAGTTATAAACGCACGAATATCTTTACTTAATTTTATTAGATCTGGTTCATGGGTGTACATCATATGACCTGCTTCATAATACTTCATTTCAACACGTTCCTTAACAATTCCGTTTCTATCAAAAGTATATTCAGCATCAAAAAACGGAGTAATCAAATCATAGTATCCGCTGGCTACCATTACTTTCATAGCAGTATTTCTACGCATGGTTTCACCTAGGTCAGGAGCTGTATTAACAGGCATGGGTTCCCAGTATTGACCATCTGGTACCGTTCTCCATTTCCAATTAGAACCTCCACCAGAAGTAATATAAGGTCTATCCATTTTTACCTTTAATTCTGATGCAAAATAATGATTTAAGCTTGCGGTATAGGCAGCGCTTATTTGATAACTGGCTGCATCGCCCAAATGTGGTTTTTCAGATACTTTATCCTCTTCATTTCCCATAAATCTTCCGTCAAGTCTACCAATTGCCAAACCTTTATCTTCTAATAGTTTCTTCTGAAAACGCCCCATTAGAATTCTCAAATTAGATTGTAGAATATATGTTTTATCCAATCCAGTAAAATAAGAGAGTTTTTCTACCAAACTATTCTTTTCCGGATCACTTAAAGAATTGCCTTTGTATAAAGCTGGCACATAGGTATTGTATGTAAAATCTCTACATTCCTTTGTAAAACTTTCCAATGTTTTGCCTTGCCCCGCTTTTTTATGGTACCATGCTGTTGCCGCCATGCTTGGTAAATAGGTAATGAATGAAGTTATGTTATTAGATATAGATGTTGAGCCTGCATAATCTAAAGCTTGGGAAATTAAAATCATTCCATTTAACGCCATATTTTGACCGGAACCTTCTAATGCTTTTCCAAGAGCAGCGGCACGTGTTGTTCCGTAACTTTCACCAGCTAAATATTTAGGTGAAAACCAACGTTCATTTTCGGTAACCCATTTTCTAATAAATTGGGCAAAGGAATTTACATCTTCTTTTAACCCGTAAAAGTCTTTTCCTTCACCTTTCCCTACCAATCTGCTGTAACCGGTACCTACTGGATCTATAAAAACCAAATCTGTAATATCTAATAAACCATGATCATTATTTACTAAATGGTAAGGTGCCGCACCATCATCTGATTTGGCATCAGAATCTACTTTTACAACCTTGGGTCCAAAGAATCCCATATGTAACCACATTGATGCAGAACCTGGTCCGCCATTGAAGACAAAGGTTACCGGTCTTTTGGTAACATTTCCTATATTGGTTTTAGTATAAGCAACAGACCAAAATGTAGCTATAGAATCTCCTTCTTTATTGGTCAAGTAAGTTTCTTTTGCTGTAGTGGTGTATTCAATGTTTTTACCGCCAAAAACCCCTTGGTGTTTGGTAACAAAAGATTTTGTTGGGGGTATAGGTTTTATATTTTTCTCATTTTTTGAGCTTTGTCCATAAAGCGATGGAATTAGTAAAAAACAAACGGTAAGAAAGAATAGATTTCTCATGATATATTGTAGTAAAAGTAGTTTTGTTAGCTCTTTTAAAAGTAGCATAATATTTCTACGTATGATCCTCTTATTAAAAATCAAAGGTATTTTAATGAAACCTACATTTCTAACAACTTAACATTGAGTATATTTAGAAATAGAATAGTATTGTTTTATATCAATTTTTATAGCAACTATATGAAAACAACGTTACGTATACAACATACCATGATGTCAACATTATTCTTTGTGATCGGATGTGGTATTGCCAGTTCACAACAATTAAATGATGGTTGGGAAACCATGTTCAATGGGAATGATTTAAAAGGATGGACCACAAAAGTACATCATTATGAAGTTGGTGATAATTATGCTGATACCTTTAGGGTAGAGGATGAGATCATAAAAGTAAGATATGATAAATATGAGGGTGATTTTAATAATAGATATTCTCATCTGTATTATGATCGTCCATTTTCCGATTTTCATTTAACTATGCAATATCGTTTTATTGGAGAGCAGTATAAAGGAGCACCAGATTATACTATTCTTAATAGTGGTGTCATGTTTCATTCACAAGACCCAAGAACTATGTTGAAAGAACAAGATTGGCCTATTAGTGTTGAAATGCAATTTTTAGCGGGAGTGGAAGAAGGTGTAGAACGACCAACAGGTAATATGTGCTCACCAGGTACAGATGTAGTTTTTGAAGGTAGAATAGACCCAAGGCATTGTATAAATTCTACATCGGATACCTTTTACGGGGATCAATGGGTAACCGCAGAATTAGTTGTATATCATGATTCATTGGTTAAACATATTGTTAATGGTAAAACAGTATTGGAATACACAAAACCACAAATAGGGGGCGGTGTGGCAACCGGTTATGATCCTAAGATGAAACAAGATGGTAAACTTTTAAAAGGAGGATTTATAGCATTACAAAGCGAGGGTCAACCTATTGACTTTAAGAATATTAAAATACGCAACTTAAAAGGCTGCACAGACCCTAAGGCATTGAACTATAAGGAGTACTATAAAATTTCAGATAAAGGGGCGTGTACTTATGAATAGGTCTATTTTAAAATAGCACTGTATTTTGAGTTATTGCTTAATAGTTCTGTTGCTGCTAAAATAGCTTCGTCATTATTCAAGTAATATTGGTACAGGCCATCTCTATAAAAATAGCGCTTTACTATTTCATCTTCTAAATTCTTTTGAATTTCGCTTTGGTATTTATCCAACGCATTAAGTTTGCCTTTTTCAATGTTGGCTAGCAACGTTTTGTAACTATCCTTAACATCTGACCCTAAAAAGTCGTTCTCGTCGCCTGAGAGTGCTTTTTTAATAGCTTGTTCCGCCTTAGTCTCAAAAGAGAAGCTACTTTGCTTTACATAATTTTTAAAAGCATTAAAATCGGCATCTGTAAATTTAAAATCGTTTACATCTGCATAACTGTGGGTGTAATGGTAGTCTGTGGCATAATCAAAAATGACATTGTTCTGTAAAAGTGCCAAGGTAAGATCATTGGTTTTAGAAGTGGCTACTTCAATATCTGGCAAAATACCACCGCCATCTTGTACTTTTCTACCATTACGCGTAGTAAAATCATTGAACGTAGTATTACGAACGGCATTGCCACTTTCATCTCTGTTCCAATAATCCAAAGATTGTATGCAACGACCAGATGAAGTATAATATCTAGAAATGGTAACTTTGAGTTGTGTACCGTAAGTTAATTTTAATGGGCGTTGTACCAAACCTTTACCAAAGCTTCTTGCACCCATGATCACTGCTCTGTCTAAATCTTGTAAACTACCAGATACAATTTCACTGGCAGAGGCGCTGCTACCGTTTACTAAAACAACCAGTGGTATTTCTTCATCTACAGGTTGGTTGTTGGTGTGGTATTCTCGGTTGAATTTTTTAACCTTTGATTTTGTGGTAACCACAAGCTCTCCTTTTGGAACAAATAAATTGGTAACATTAATAGCTTCAGATAACAAGCCACCAGGGTTGTCCCTTAAATCCAAAATGATTTTTTCGGCACCTTTTCCTTTAAGGTCCAATAATGCCGCTTTAGTTTGATCGGTAGCTTTCGC
The DNA here is from genome assembly GCF_001865655.1 of Maribacter sp. 1_2014MBL_MicDiv. NCBI lineage: Bacteria > Pseudomonadati > Bacteroidota > Flavobacteriia > Flavobacteriales > Flavobacteriaceae > Maribacter > Maribacter sp. 1_2014MBL_MicDiv. The sequence goes on along the minus strand of NZ_CP011318.1, from coordinate 1,919,467 downwards.
ATTGAATTTTGCAAGAACAATGTATCCAGTCTTGTTATCTATCATTTTAAAGAACGGTACGGCATCTACTTCTATACCTTCACGGGTTATGCTGGTAGTTTTTAATTTGCCCTGTCTTTTGTAAGTAACGGTGACTGTAGATCCATTAGCTCCTTTTAAAAGCTCACTGGCGTTATTTTCAAAATCTGCTACTTTGATATCTCCGATCTGTATTAACTCGTCTCCAGCCTTTAATCCTGCTTTATCTGCCGGGTAGCCCTCATGTGGTTCAATGATTAATAATCTATCATCAAACGAACGTACCATGGCACCAATACCAGAATATTCACCGGCATTGTTTATACGATACGTTTCAACATCTTGTTCGTTCAAAAATTTGGTATAGGGATCCAATTCATTCAGCATATTTTTAATGGCGGTATCCATTAATTCTGCCGGGTTGGTTTCATCCACATAGTTCATGTTCAATTCTTTGAACAAGGTGGTAAAGATTTCAATTTGCTTAGCTATTTCGAAAAAATCACTTTTATAACTACTTCCAATGAAGAGAAAGGCAATGGCTATTATGGGTACAAGTACTTTTTTACTTACTATTTTTTTCATCAATTTGTAGCTTAAACTTGTTTAAAACGAGCTTCATTTTATGATCTAACTGCTCAAAGGTGGGCATATCCTTACCAAGGTATAAAAATAGAAACGCAAAGTTAGCATCTGTATTGTTAAAAACCTCTGCTTTATTACGTCTATAACTCTCTCTAAGTAAGCGCTTGATCCTGTTTCGATCCACTGCGCTCTTAAAATTTCTTTTAGATACGGTGACTGCTGATTTAATAGAAATCTCTTGCTTTTCCGTAGATAAATAAATCAATTTCAAAGGGTATACAGAAATACCTTTACCCTCTTCAAATAATTGGGTGATGAGTATTTTGTTTTTAAGTTTTTCCTTTTTTCCGAAGGATTGATCCATTATAAAAAATGCATTTAAAAAGAATTAGCCCCCAAGTTGGGGGCATAAATATCTTAAACTTTACAAGAACTTACTATTCTGCTTGCCAAACATTATTCTCTAAATTAACATCTGCCATTAATTGAGAAGGGTCTATCACTATGGCTTGAATAGAAGATATTGGTTTTTGAATTTCAAAATCATAAGTTGGATAAGCCCAAGCCCAATCTTTGATTACCGTTCTTTTAATACCCTCATAAGGGTTTTCCTTTTCACCGCGCATCATTTGTAAAGGAGCATAGAAAGTTTCTCTGCTGCCATCATTATACACAATCAATATATCTAAAGGCATTGGCATTAAGCCTATACGTTCTAAGGTTACTTTTGTAGTATTGTCTTCAGCAGTAACCGTTTTTATACCGTAATCAATAGTATTGGTAGTTTGTGTCCAATCTGTTAAATACCAATCTAACTCAACACCGGATATTTTTTCTGCAACACGTTTAACATCGTTTGGTACTGGATGTTTAAATTTAAATTCATCGTAATAGGTACGAATTGTTTGCATCAATTTATCTTGACCAATTACATAACCTAGTTGAGAAAGGAAAATAGATCCTTTACTGTATGCAGAAATGCCATATGCAAAGTTAAGTGCATAACGATCGGCATGTGTTGTTTGTGGTTGTTCTTTACCAGATAACGCTAAGTTTCTATAACCTTTGTAAGTGCTCTCGAACGGATTTTCCTTGTCCAAATCCATTATTTCACTCATACAAAGTTTAGATATGAAAGAAGTAAACCCTTCATCCATCCATTCATGCTTGCTTTCATTTGTTGCCAATATATGTTGAAACCAAGAATGTGCAAGTTCATGAGCCATTACACCAACCAAACTACCAAATTTGCGATCACCCGTAATTAAAGTTGACATAGCATATTCCATACCACCATCACCACCTTGAATAACAGAGTATTGGTCATATGGATATTTACCAATATTTTTACTGAAGAACTCCATTGCCTCAATGGTCTTAGGCTGAAAATTTTTCCAGTTCTCTAATATTTTAGGATCATCCTTATACAAAAAATGTAACACAGGACCGTTAGGCACTTGTTGTATATCATGAATATAATCTGGATCTGCCGCCCACATAAAGTCATGTACCATTGGTGCCTTAAAGTGCCAAGTTAAGGTCTTTCCTTTTTGCTTTTTAACTTTTGTACCGGGAGTTTCATATCCATGCCCTATTTCATCGGCATTTTGTAAATAACCAGTTCCACCAACGGTGTAATCCTTATCAATAGTCAATTTTACATCAAAATCTCCCCAAACACCTTGAAACTCTCTAGCTATGTACGGATCGGCATGCCAACCTTCAAAATCATATTCCGCTAATTTTGGATACCATTGGCTCATAGATAAGGCCACACCTTCTTCGCTATTTCTACCTGAACGTCTAATCTGTAACGGCACTTGACCTTTAAATTCCATATTAAAAGTAGACTGGGCACCTGCAGGAATGGGTTTTGCAAGGTCAACCACCAATATAGTACCTTCTTCAGAAAAAGAAACTTCGCTACCATCTTGTGTCAAAGAAGTTGCATGTAAATAGCCTTGTTCATTTTCTGCAAGCAAAGCTATTCTACTTTTCTTATCAGCCGTTGTCATTCTACCATCTGGGTCAGCAATGTTCTGTAGGCGAATATCCATTTCACTACCTGGTTGATAAGCATTGAAATACAAGTGAAAATATACTCTTTTAAGCTCATCTGGAGAGTTGTTGGTATACACTAGTTTTTGTGTACCGGTATACTGAAAATTATCAACATCCATGTCTACGGCCATGGTATAATCTACATGTTGTTGCCAGTAATTTGTAGTATTTTGGGCAAATACTGCCATAGAGCATAAAGCCGTAAAAAATGTGAAAAATGATTTAGTCATCTGAGTTATTTATAATTAAAGTTTAATCTGACCTGCTGCAACTTTACTCGCCATTACCAAGGCGTTATACGCATTTGCAATTTTACCAGAGGTAGAGATTTCATCTAAAGAAGCACTTTTGCCGGTATTTTTACCTAAAACCACTTTTGTTTTAATTGGAAGTCCTGATTGTAAAATTATTTTCTTCACCTGTGCAGCCGTTAAACTTGGATATTGAGACATAACCAAGGCGGCAACCCCTGCAACACCAGGTGCAGCCATTGAAGTACCTGGAGAATATTCATAATCATTGTTTGGGTAAGTAGAATAGATATCTGTACCCGGGGCAAAAATATCGACATTTATTTTACCGTAGTTAGAATAGCTGGCTACAAGCTCTGACCCATATTTAGGGTTTAAAGCACCCACCGTAATTACGTTATCTGCAATTTCAGGTCCGTTGTTAACTTGGTCATTTGGGAAGTTGGCGTTAACAGGATTATCAAGATCGGCACCATCATTACCGGCAGCATGTACAAAAAGTACGTTATTATCTGCAGCATATTTTATGGCATCATAAACCCATTGTGCATTTGGAGAAAAAGACTTTCCAAAACTACCGTTTATAATACGTGCACCATTGTCAACGGCATATCTTATACCTCTAGCAATATCTTTATCATATTCATCTCCGTTAGGTACTGCCCTTATGCTCATAATAGCTACATTGTTGGCAACACCGTTAACCCCAATTCCATTATTACGTTCAGCACCAATAATACCTGCTACGTGCGTACCATGGCTCTCATCATCTACCCTGTTCATTGGGTTGCCGTTACCATAATCTACATCTGTAAAATCATAAGGATCATCACCAACGCTCTCACGACCGTTAAAATCTTTGTTTAGATTGTAGTTCAGTTGCTCTGTGTAATATTTGATACCGTTGTTCAATTCTTCAAGAACTTCAGGTATAGTATCTTTTATACCGAACATTTGATTTAGAATGGCAATATTACGCTGCATGGTTTCATCGGTAGCGGTAATAGTGGCTAAATCTTGTTTAGTATACGTTTCCTTTTTCAAGTATTTCTTTACGTCCGCATCGGCATTTTTTACTGCCTGATATATAGATTCATATTGTTCTTTACCTTGAAGAGCTTCGTTATATTTAGAATCAAGTTTGGTTTTTGCCTTGGCTAAAGTTGCTGCATCGCCTATGTTTAAACGAAGCATACGAACATATTCCAATTGTTCATTATATGACTCTCCCAAGAAATTATAGCCATGTATATCATCTATATAACCATTACCATCATCGTCTATACCGTTACCGGGTTTTTCTTTTGTATTGGTCCATAAAACACCGTCTAGATCTTCATGGTCAAGGTCAATTCCAGAATCTAGGACGGCAACTATTGTTTTTGTTCCCTTTTTGTTTTTAATGATTTCTGCGTAAGCTTTATCTACACTCATACCCGGTATGGTATCTGTTACCAGATCCAAGTGTCCCCAATTATTTTTTTCAGCTGTTGTTAAATCTGAAATCTTTAAAGGGGTAGCATCAATGTTTTCTACTGGAGTAAGAATTAAACCGCTGCTAGTGGCTGTATTTGTGCTTCCGCATCCTGAAATTACGGCCGCTAATGAAATGGCAAAGATTGATTTAAGAGATGTATTTGTCATATAAGGGAAAACGTTTAGTTAATGTTTATCGTTAGAATTTAAAAGTGTAGAGTTAGTTGAAGAGCTCGTTGAAAGTGTATACTTGATCTAACCTAACTCCTCTTTCTGTATGTTTTAAGGTACAAAGTTGATTGTGTGCATCGTGTTCAAAGAATAAGTAGTAGTTATTTTCCACAGCTTCATTTAAAAATATTTCTTTTTCGGTCATAGTAACCAATGGTCTGGTATCATAGCCAATAACATAGGGCAAGGGAATATGACCTACCGTTGGTATAAGATCTGCCATGTAGGCTATGGTTTTGTCTTGATAGGTAAATTGTGGTAACATTTGTTTCTCCGTATGGCCGTCTACAAAACGGATATCAAAACCAAGCGGACTGTTCTTTAAAAAGCTATTATCCGTTGGGTCAATAAAAGTTAGTTGTCCACTTTCTTTCATGGGATATAGGTTTTCTTTTAAAAAAGAAGCTTTTTCCCTAGGGTTAGGTTCGGTAGCCCATTTCCAGTGTTTTTCATTGGTCCAAAACTTGGCATTTTTAAAAGCGGGTTCATACCCCGTTCTATCTTTGTTCCATTGGATTGCACCACCAACATGGTCAAAATGAAGGTGGGTCAAAAAAACATCGGTAATATCATCTCTATGAAAACCATATTTATTTAAAGATGAGTCTATATTAAAATCTCCCCATCTGTAGTAGTAACCAAAAAACTGATCAGATTGTTTATTGCCCATACCGGTATCAATTAAAACTAACCTGTCCCCATCTTCTATCAAAAGACTTCTGGCGGCAATATCAATTAAATTGTTTTCATCTGCAGGATTCGTTCTTTGCCAAATGGTTTTAGGAACCACCCCGAACATTGCACCACCGTCCAACTTAAAATTACCTGATTCAATGGGATAAATTTTCATAAGGGGCAAAATAGTAAAAGTGTACCAAATCTTATGATTATTAAGAAGATATTATAATTTAACCCTGGATAAAGGGTGTTTTTCTGATGTTTTCACTGAATTTTGAACGGGAGAAAATATGTTTTTACCAAACGTTTAATCTTCAGCCAGTAAATCGCCAATTTTATGATGTGCTAGAGGTTTGGTCAAATGCTTTTTAACAATAGCATATTCTTTTCCTCTTTCAGAATCTATAGAATCTATAGATGAGCTCAATATGTAAATTTTACAATGATTTACGAGTATTTCCGGTAGTTTTAAATATTCATCTAAAAATTCAAAACCGTTCATTCCCGGCATTTTAATATCCAGAAATATAACATCTGGAAATGTTTGAGGATTATCAATTACCCCATTCAAGTGTTTTAAAGCTTCTTGCCCAGAGGTCATGGTAGTAATTTGAGAAATATTATCTTCTTTAGAGATAACGGCTTTATTAATGAAGTTATCCACGTCAGAATCGTCAATCAACAAAATATTAATATCCTTACTCATATTATAATTTACCTGATTCATTTGGTATTGTTATCGTAAACGTTGAACCTTGTCCTATTTTAGATGTTACGGCTATTGTTCCTTTTAATTTTGCGATTACCTCTTTAACGATAAATAGCCCAATACCAGAGCCCATTACTTTAGAGGATACTCTATAAAACATTTCAAAAATTCTTTCTAATTCATCATCTTCAATACCGACACCATTATCTTTTACAACTAAGATAGCTTCTTTTTTAGATGTCTTTACATTTATATGTATAAAAGGTGATTCTTTATTAAGATCATGATACTTGATAGCATTTGAAATAAAGTTATTCAATAAAACCGACACTCTTTTACTATCAGATACAAATTGAATTTTATCATGTATGTCAATGTCAATTTTAATTTTTTTAGTATTTTCTAAATACCAAAAACTTTCAATAGACTGCTCTATTAAAGTACTAAAATTAATGGGTTCTAACTCAATATTTTTATGTTTATTTCTTGAGTATTCAATAATATCTTTGATAAAACTATCCAGTCTTTCAATAGAAACCTCCATCATATCTATATGTTGATATAACTTTGGATCTACCCCTTCCATTTTAATAAGCTGTATTAAACCCAATACAGAAGATAAAGGAGCTCTTAATTCATGAGAAGCACTGTATACAAAACTATCTAGTTCTGAGTTGGTCTTTTGGAGTTCATTAAACTGCGATGCTAAGATTTCAGCGGTTTCTTTTCTTTTTGTATCATCATTTATGGTAACTAAAACTCTTATTTGATCTTTTATCTTTAAATATTCTTTTGATACCAAAACAGTTTTTTCCTGTCCGTTCTTGAGTGTTATTTTAAATTCTTCATTAGAAACTTTGCCTTTTTCTTGAAGTTGTATAATAGTATTGTTTCTTTTTTTAGTGTAATGCTCATTTAGAAATACAATACCAGAATCCATTATTTTTTTATTTATCAAGTCTTCTTTTGATACGTTCAATATATTGCAAACAGTAGTGTTAGCCTCTATTACTATTTCTTCTTCATCTAAAATGAGCATACCAATAAACTTATTTTCAAAAGCCTTGACAAATTTCTCTTGACTTTCTTTAAGTGCTTTCTCGGCAAGTACGCTTTTGGTAATATCCATAGCAGTTCCTCTGTATATTATTGGGTTACCAGAATCATCAAAAACTACTTCTGACGAAGCCAAAAAGTATTTGAAAGTATTATTTTTTAGTTTTGATCTATAGATATTTGGTGAATGATGTTTATCACCTGGTTTAGATGATAAAATACTATCCATTAAATACAAATCTTCATGATATATAGTTTTCCTAACTAGGTCTACGGTCATTTTAGTACTTGGGTCTATTTCATGTATGGCATACATTTCTTTAGACCATTCTACAACATCACCGGACATATCCCAATGCCAATACCCAATATTACCAATACGTATTGCGGCGTTCATTCTGTTTTGAAGTTTTAATATCTCAAAATCTGCCTCTATTTGTTTAGTAATATCTATTATGGTACCACGGATTTTAATGGCACGGTTATCATCATTTCTATCTACTTCCGTTTCAACCATTAAATATTTAACGGAACCATCTTTAACTATAATTCTATAAGAAAATGTATGGGTATTTTTTTCTTTTAAAATTAACATCACGTTTTGCCTATGCATTTCAAGGTCATCCGGGTGTATGAGACTTTCAAGATAAGCTATATCTATAAGTGTACCTGGTTCAATAGTGTAAATGTCATATATTAATGGAGAACAGATATAGGTTTTAGTATTCATGTCAAAATCCCAATATCCAATTTTACCAATTCTTATAGCAGCGTCCATTTTGCCCTGTAAGTCAAGAATTTCTTTTTGGATTTTTTTACGCTCAGTTAAATCAAAACCAATAGCCCCTAAGGCAATTGGTTTATTTGTTTTTTCGTCTCTGATTAAGAATCCTGAAAATTCCAATGGTGTAGATGTATTGGTCTTAAAGTTTTTAAGTGGTACCTCACCCGTCCATAATCCCTTTTCCATTAACGTAGGAAAATGTTCATTTTCTATGATGTTTCTATATTTTTCATCAAAATAATCATATATAGAAATGTTTTGAGGATTTATGTTTATAGGAAGATTCACTAATTTTTTACCAGCCTTATTTATGAAAAGGGGAACACCCTCTAATGTGGCCATTGCAATAAATCCAGGGCTGTTCTCAATAACAGAGATAAGACGTTGCTTTTCTTCGTCCGCTTTTTTTCTATGGGTAATGTCTCTAACAATTCCTAAAATAGTGGAGTTGCTTAATTTTTTACCGCTAACCTCACCATAAAATATTGAACCATCCCTTTTTAACATTTTACATTCAATGCGAATTGATTTCCCTTTAATTATTTTGCCTAAATTTTTATGCATATGTAGGCGTTCGTCTGGGGAGATTAAATCGGCAATATTTATTTTCAAGATTTCTTTTTTACTATATCCAAAAATTTGTAAGGCATATGGATTAACATCTAATACTTTACCTTTAAAATCGGACAGAAAAATACCATCAGAAGCTTCTTCTATAAGCATTTTGTATTGCTCTTGGCTTTCTTTTAACATAGCAGTTTTTTCATCAACCAATCTATTTAGTTTAGAAGGCTGGCGCATTAAAAACCAAGATAGCAAACCACAAACAAATGCAAGAAGAAGTCCTAAAACGGAGAAAATTGTGGAGGCCGAACTAAATTTATTATGATTGGAATATACATATAATTTCCATTCTCCTTGACTAGTTGTTAACGGAATTGTAGTTGTTCCTTCTTTAGAAATATTTTTAGAGGCATAAAAGGTTTCTTCGGTTTCGTCTAAATTAATTTTTACTAACTTATATGAAAATTTCGATTGGCCCAGAGTATCTAGTTGAATAGCGTTTAGCACTGTTGACAAACGTACCACGGCTGCGGTAAAACCGTTAAAAGCACCGTTTTTAAACATGGGTTTGCGTCCAATAATTCCAGAGCCACCTTGTCTTAAATAAATCGGTCCTGCAGTATAATAATCACCAATTTCAAGTGTAATCTTTGCCCCCATTCTATTATCTGGGTCATCTAGAATATTTAATCCAATGACCTCATTATTCTTAAGCGGATAAACGTGTGTTATTATACCTTTCTCATTAACCAATTCTAATGCGTCTATGGCCTTGTAGCTTTTTAAAAGTAATTGGGCAACACTGTCAAAATTCTTTGGAATTCCATAATGATCAACAATAAATGCCAGAGTTTGTGTAGCATTGTAGCTTTGACCTAGAACGTTCTGTAAATCAACTTTTAAATTTGATACCCGTTGCTCAATCTCTTGCTGATCTGTCTTTTGGTCTAATTGGTATTTTTGATAGGCGATAAACTGTGTAATAACCAGAACTAGTAAAAATGACAAAAACCCATAAAATATTGGGTTTTTCAAAATTAAATGCTTTTCTGGAATAGACATTTTTGGTTATATGAGTTAATTGACCTATTCTATTATTTTTTTAATAGACTTTAAGATTTAATCCATAGTGGTAATTACGAAGTTATAAAAGTCTCGCCTATTATGATGTTTTTTCTGATACTTTTGTAAGATTAAACTTGGTGTATAAAACACATTTAATAATTGATATTGAAAGCAATACAGTTTTTTAAAAATTGCATTATACGAACCATAGTGCTATAGTTCTCTTTTGTTAAACGTAATACCTTTACACAATGGAATTTTAGAATTACCTATAAAATACAGCAATTATCTTAAACATTAGTTGGATATTTATTTCTTTTTATGAGTTAATTACAAGCTATAATTATATTTAGTTTGGAATTTAAGGAGAATTAAACTGCTCCATATGGTGTTGTTATAATTGAGCATAAAATAGGGTTAAAAAGGTAAGGCGAGTAGCGTTGTATAGCTTTTAGGTATCTTAATTTTAGATGCAGAACAAACAACTGAAATGTTTTACAAATCAAATTATATGCTTTCCGTCCTTGTTTTATAATAATCGAAAAAACAAATGATATTAAAATAGGTGTTATGGGCTGTAAATTATGACGTTTACTGGTCTAGAATTGTTATTTTTATCTCAAAACAAATTAAATGCTAGAGCTTGCAGGAATTATAATTTTAGGAATACTTGCTCAATGGGTAGCATGGCGCTTAAAACTGCCTGCAATTTTACCTTTGATACTTATAGGATTGATTGTGGGACCTTTATCCACACTATATACCGAAGATGGATCTAAAATAATTGAACCAATTTGGAACGGTGATAAAGGACTTTTTCCTGGTGAGGGACTATACTATTTTGTTTCACTCGCCATAAGTATTATTTTATTTGAGGGCGGACTTACCTTAAAGCGCTCAGAAATAAAGAACATTGGACCGGTAATTACTAAACTGATTACACTGGGTAGTTTAACAACCTTTTTTGGGGCTGCATTGGCCGCATACTTTCTTTTTGGATTGTCATGGCAACTTTGTTTCCTTTTTTCGGCATTGATCATTGTTACAGGACCTACTGTAATAACCCCTATTTTAAGAAATATTCCGCTTAAAAAAGATGTATCTGCAATTTTAAAATGGGAAGGAATTCTTATAGATCCCATTGGAGCCTTGGCCGCAGTATTGGTATATGAATTTATAAGTGTGGGTGAAGGCCAAGCATACACCGTGACGGCGTTAATTGAGTTTGGAAAAATTCTGTTATTTGGTTTTACCTTCGGGTTTACCTTTGCACATGCACTTACATTTTTGATCAAAAAGAACTTTATACCACATTATCTTTTAAACGTAGTGTCCTTATCTGTGGTACTCGGTGTTTTTGTAATGTCCGATGTTTTTGCACATGAATCTGGTTTATTGGCAGTAGTTGTAATGGGTATGGTCATGGGGAATACAGATTTACCCAACATTAAGGAGTTGCTGTACTTTAAAGAGTCTTTAAGTATTCTTTTAATATCCATATTATTCATTTTATTGGCTGCAAATATTGATATTGCCGATTTAGAATTGATATTCACCTGGAAGACCATAGCCCTTTTCTTATCAATAGTACTTATTATAAGGCCTCTTGGGGTTTTTTTAAGTTCAATAGGATCTAATTTAAAATTCAATGAAAAACTTTTTATTAGCTGGGTAGGTCCTAGGGGTATTGTTGCTGCGGGTATTGCCTCATTATTTGGATCAAAGCTTTTATCTAAGGGCGAAGCTGGCGCAGAATATATTACACCCTTGGTATTTATGATTGTTTTGGGTACCGTTTTGTTAAACGCAACTACGGCCCGTGTATTCGCTAAATTAATAGGAGTCTTTTTAAATAAATCTGAAGGCATTTTAATTTTGGGAGCCTCTAAAGTTTCACGTTTAATTGGTGATTATTTACATAAAAACGATAGGCATGTTGTCTTAATTGACAATAATCAATCCAATATTGATAAGGCCACCAAACTAGGTTTAGAAGCTATATCTGCAAACATATATTCTGATAATTTGACAGATAATATAGAACTCAATGATATTGGCTATTTAATGGCCTTGACCCCCAATTCGGATATCAACAAATACGCAATCAACAAATTTCAAGATGCCTTTGGTGAAAATGGATCCTTTAGGTTGGTAGATGCCGATGAAATGTCCGACCCGGAAAACAACCCTAAAGAAGGGTTATTCTCTCATACAGATGACTTTATTAAGTTGACCGAAGCTGCTAGAAAATTCCCTGCGATACATGAAATAGAACTTCATGATACAGAGCATTATGAAGGATTAATTGAAATTACCAAGGCCGATGCCGATATTGTACCATTATTTCTTTTAGATCCAGACGGCGACATACATATTATCACTGCATTCAGTAAGGACTTTACAGATATACAAAAAGGGTATAAATTGGCATATTTGGGTAAAATGTTCCCTAATGAGGATCCTGATAAAGAAGCTCAATCGGAAACCGATGAGGTATAATGGGTTTACTGTTTTAAATAATGCCCCTTTAGGGTGTTGTGAGAACTACAACGCGTTAAAAAAAATATAGCCTATCTCTGAATCCAGAGATAGGCTATTATAATTGTAAGATTAATTAATTACTAATCGTTTAGTTTTAATACGGCCATAAATGCTTCTTGTGGTATTTCAACATTACCCACTTGGCGCATACGCTTTTTACCTTTCTTCTGCTTTTCTAGAAGCTTTCTTTTACGAGAGATATCTCCACCATAACATTTAGCGGTTACGTCTTTACGTAAGGCTTTGATCGTTTCTCTCGAAATAATTTTTGAACCAATTGCTGCTTGAATAGGAATATCAAACTGTTGTCTTGGTATTAGCTCCTTTAATTTTTCGCACATCTTTTTACCAATTGTGGTAGCACTATCAAAATGTATTAAAGCGGACAATGCATCTACGGTTTGCGAATTCAAAAGAATATCTACACGAACCAGTTTAGATTCACGCATACCTATTGGTGTATAATCAAAAGAAGCATATCCTTTTGACACTGTTTTAAGGCGGTCATAGAAATCAAATACTATTTCTGCCAAAGGCATATCAAAATTAAGTTCAACACGTTCCGTTGTCAAATAGGTTTGGTTGGTAATCTGCCCTCTTTTTTCAATACAAAGAGACATAACATTACCCACAAAATCAGACTTGGTAATAATGGTTGCTTTAATATATGGTTCTTCTACACGATCTATGGTAGATGGATCTGGTAGATCGCTTGGGTTGTTTACAATTAACGGAACTTCTGGGTCTTTTCTAGTAAACGCATGGTAGCTAACGTTTGGTACCGTAGTAATTACGGTCATATCAAACTCACGCTCCAAACGCTCTTGAATAATCTCCATGTGCAGCATTCCTAAGAATCCACAACGAAAACCAAATCCAAGTGCAGCACTACTCTCAGCCGCAAATACCAATGAAGCATCGTTAAGTTGTAATTTCTCCATAGAAGAACGTAGCTCCTCAAAATCTTCGGTGTCTACAGGATATATACCTGCGAATACCATTGGTTTTACATCTTCAAAACCACCTATAGCATTTTTTGTTGGGTTTGCAGAGTCTGTAATGGTATCACCAACCTTTACTTCACGGGCATCTTTTATACCGGTAATCAAGTATCCTACATCACCAGTGTTTATTTCCTTTTTTGGGTGCTGGGTCAATTTTAAGGTACCTACCTCATCTGCAAAGTAACTTTTATCCGTAGCAACGAACTTTATTTTTTGTCCTTTTTTAATAGAACCGTTAACGACCCTAAAGTAAGTTTCTACCCCTCTGAACGGATTGTAAACAGAATCGAACACCAAAGCTTGCAAGGCTTCATCAGAATTGCCTTTAGGGGCAGGAATTCTTTCAATGATGGCACTTAAAATTTCTTCTATACCAATGCCCGTTTTTGCAGAGGCGGGTATAACCTCTTCTGCCTTACAACCTAATAGGTCAACAATATCATCGGTAACCTCTTCTGGATTGGCACTCGGTAAATCTACTTTATTCAATACCGGTATTATCTCCAGATCGTTCTCTAGTGCAAGGTATAAGTTAGAAATAGTTTGTGCCTGTATACTTTGTGCAGCGTCTACTACTAACAATGCGCCTTCACAAGCTGCTATAGATCTAGAAACTTCATAAGAGAAATCTACGTGACCAGGGGTATCTATTAAGTTCAGTATATATTTTTCGCCTTTATAGATATAATCCATCTGTATGGCGTGGCTTTTTATAGTAATACCACGTTCTCTTTCAAGATCCATACTATCTAGTAGCTGTTCCTTTTTTTCTCGATCGGTAACAGATCCCGTATATTCCAATAACCTATCTGCCAAGGTACTTTTACCGTGGTCAATATGTGCAATAATGCAGAAGTTTCTAATGTTTTTCATAGCGGAAACAGTAATATTGATGCTTTTTATACCATAAATTATGCTCGGTACAAAAGAGCAATTGCAAATATAATCTAATTTATAGCGCTAAACTTTAGTGAGCTTACCTATTTATTTATTGTATTTATAACTTTGTATTACATATATTGTAAAGAATTACGACAATATTATATTTAGATTTGACAAAAAACCCCAAATTTCTGTTGAAACCTCTACTTGTTATTTTTTGTTTTACGCTAGGCTTTTCACACTTTTCATATGGGCAAGGCTTTGAACTTAGCGGAGAAGTAAAAGACCAATACCAAGAACCCGTTGCCTTTGCATCTGTTTTTCTTCTAACGGTTACAGATTCAACATTGGTAACAGGTACATCTGCAGATGAAAACGGAGCGTTTTTGTTCTCTAATATTGCAGAAGGTCTATATTTTTTAAAAGCATCTTATATAGGTCAGGTTTCTGAGAATTTGCCTTTGGAAATTTTGAAGGATACTAAAATTGGGGCATTAATTTTAGAACAAGAAGCTGAGCAATTGAACGAGGTAACCGTTACCAGTAATAAGCCCGTAGTCAAAAGAGAAGTAGATCGTATTGTTTTTAATGTAGAGAATACCGTTATCTCTCAGAATAGTTCATGGGATATTCTTAGGCAAACGCCCGGAGTACTTATGATGAATGATGAACTTAAAGTAAGAAACCAGGCTACTACCGTTTATATTAATGATAGAAAAGTTCAATTATCTTCAGATGAGGTCAAAAGTCTTTTAGAAAACTACCAGGGCGAGAATATAAAATCCGTTGAAGTAATACATAATCCACCGGCTAGTTATGATGCCGAGGGGGGATCTATTTTAAATATTATTACCAGTAAAAATGTATCTATTGGTTATAAGGGAAATGTCAATGCCGGTTATACGCAAGGTGTTTTTCCCAAATATAATTTTGGTACCTCTCACTTTTACAAAACCAAAAGATTAAACGTAAACGCCAGTTATAATTATGCACCCAAAAAGGAGTATAAAAACACGTTGAACAATACAAATTTTATGGGCGATAGTGGTATTGTTTCTGTTTGGGATACAGATTTTGACCAAGTAATACGTAGCAATACACATAGTGCAGGTTTAGTAATAGATTATGATTTTAACGATAAAAATGTACTAAGTTTTACAAGTAATGCCCTTATACAACCTAAGAGGGATGCCGATTTCTTTCAGGAAACTACCATTAAAGATGCATCTGGTGTTTTGGATTCCCTATTTACCACAAATAGCTTTTTAAGTGAAAGAAAGAACAATATTTCTGGTGACCTTACTTTTAAACATCAATTTAAGGATCAGGGTAATTTGACCGTAAACGCACATTACACGAATTTTGATTTAGATAGAAATCAAGATGTCAATTCTGACTACTTTCAACCCAATGGGTCATTTATTCGCGATTTTAACTTTTCTACACTTGCCGATCAACAAATAGAAATTAAAACCGCTCAAATAGATTTCAACGATTACCTGGGCAGTGTCTTTTTTGAGACAGGAATCAAAAGTTCTTTTATAGACTCTAAAAGTAAACTAGATTATTTTTTGGAGAATAATGGCACCGAGTTTATTCCAAATTTATCCGATGATTACACATACGATGAAAGTGTGTATGCTGGTTATTTTAGCCTTTCTAAAGACTGGGAAAAATGGAGTGTTAAAACAGGCTTGCGTGCAGAACAAACAGAAAGTTCTGGGGTATCTGTAAATGTATCAAGTATTAACGACCTTAGTTATTTTGAACTTTTTCCTTCTTTCTACCTATTACATAACATTAATGACAATCACAGCTTATCTTTTGATTATGCTAGAAAAGTACAACGCCCTAGATATGAAGATTTAAACCCCTTTAGAACCTATATCAATGAACGTACTTTTGAAGAAGGTAATCCTAATCTAATGCCTAGTTTTGGTCATAACTTTAATTTGAATTATACACTGAATCAGGAATATTATTTTGATTTCTATTATCGAGATAATGGCATATTTATTTCTACACTTACTTTTCAAGACAATGATAATTTCGTCTTGAGGGATATCACACAGAATGTATTGGAAAGTACTTCGTATGGGATTGATTTTACCTATGGAAAATCCATTACCAACAATTGGTATTTGTATAGTTACATTTCACTGTTTCATGAAGATGAAACATTCATAGCCCTACAAAGCGATGATTACTCTTTTAAGAATGAGTATAATGGGGCCTATATAGACTTAACCAATTACGTAACGCTTTCCAACGATGGTAGTTTTAAGGGGGAATTAGGTTTTGTATATTTATCAGGCTGGTTGCAGGGTTCTTATATTCAAGAAGAATCCACAAATTTAACAGTAGGTTTAAGAAAGTCTTTTTTCAATAATAGAGCGGTTTTAAGTGTAAGTGCCAATGACTTATTAGGTAATTACAATTCTTATGTTTCTTCGCAGTATTTGAATCAAGACAACAGATTTCTAACCGTTCCTGAAACCCAATATGTAAAGTTTGGCTTTACCTACAATTTTGGAAATTTCCGTTTAGAGGACAATCAAAGAAGCATAGACAAATTAGAACTGGACAGATTGGAATAAGATAAAATGTTAACTATCAATATCTTATTGTTTTGTTAAGAAAATATTAAGAATACTGTAAGATAATTCAATTTTACTTTCCTACATTTAGTTAGAATTCCGCTTATTAAATGATTAGGAGTACTTATTTAACGGTTATATTTTTTCTTACGTTTTCTTTAGCGTTAGCACAAGATTTTACCATCAACGGTACGGTCGTAGACGAGAACAATATACCCGTTGTTTTGGCCAATGTAATCTTGTTGAGTGAACAAAGTGAATTTATTAAAGGTACGGTTACCAATGATCAAGGAGACTACGAGATTCATTCCATAGCAAAGGGTAATTTTAGAATTGTTGCCAGTTATATAGCAAATACTGTTGAAAGTGATTTGTTAGTGGTAACAAGTAATATTGAGATGCCACCACTTGTTCTTCAAAGCGCTCAAGAATTAGATGAGGTCGAAGTAACACAGAACAAACCAAAATTAGAACAATTGGCAGATCGTCATATTTTCAACGTTGAAAACACGGCAATTTCTGATGGCGATATTTGGGATGTTCTAAAGCGTACACCAGGTGTTATGGTAATGAATAATCGTTTGTATGTAAATGGTAGTTCTAAGGTAAATATTATGATCAATGGTAAGCTGGTCAACTTACCGGAAGAGGATATTATTAATTTACTTAGCGGTAGTTCTGCAAGTAATGTACAATCTATAGAAGTAATTACGAGTCCGCCAGCAAAATATAGTGCAGAGGGTGGTTTGTTAATTGATATTAAAATGAAGAAAAACCTTGTTGCAGGGTATAACGGTGCTGTTTTTAACAGATATACGCAAGGTGTTTTACCAAAACATACAGTAGGTACAGATCACTTTTTTAAAGGTAAAAGAGTAGATTTTTCAACGAACTACAGTTTTAGTCATGATAGGGATTGGACCAGATATTCTGATGCTACCACGTTTTTTGAAGACGGACAAGAAAATGAGATTTGGACTGCAGAGCAAAAATCTATATCTAAAGGAAAAAGTCATAATCTAAATCTGTTTTTAGATATTGAATTAAATGAAAAAAATGCGCTAAGCTTTTCTTCTACCTCAAGTTTATCACCCGATAACAATACAATATATACCTCATCAACCGATATTGAAAGTACCAATGCAGATATAATAGCGCGTTTAAAAGGTCTTAATACATTAGGTGATGATACCTATAACACGTCTAATTATTTAGATTGGGTACATAAGTTGGATGATAAAGGGGCAGAAATAGCAACAAACGCCCACTTTACCTATTATGATTCTAAGGATAATCAAGAATTAAATAATGACATTGTAGAAGGTTTTACCGAGAATACTTCTGAGAATACGTTAAATATAAGTTCAGACCAGATTATAAACCTTTTCAGCGCCCAAACAGACCTAACATTACCGTTATCAAAACAGTCTACTTTAGAGACAGGCTTAAAATTTGCAAATATAAACTCAGAGTCAAGTATTCTACAGTCTGGTTTTGATGAGACCATTACCAACATTAACCCTTCAGAATCTGGAATTTTTAATTACGACGAACAAATTTATGCAGGTTACGTAAGCCTTAGTAACAGTTGGGAAAAATGGAAATTAAATGTAGGTCTTAGAGCAGAATATACAGACACAAAGGGAGAATTAAATATTTTATCATCAGCAAACACAAATTCTTATTTTGATGTATTTCCAAACTTGTCTATGTCCTATACGAAAGACAAAAATGCTTTCATGGTTAAATATTACAGGCGAATTACCCGGCCTAGATATAGCAGCATTAACCCTTTTCAATATTATATATCTGCAAACTCTATTTTTGAGGGAAACCCTAATTTAAAACCAGCATATCGCAGCTATATAGAAGTTGATTATGTGTATGATAAAGACTATAAGTTTGCATTATTTACGAGTATAAAATCGGACCAACAGGTACAACAATTTATTCAAGACAATACGACCAATTTTTTAATAGCGCAGTATGTAAATTTAGAAACCAATTATAATTTTGGTGCAGATGCTAGCGTATCTAAATATTTTACCTCGTATTGGTATTTTTATTTTTTAGTGAGCCAATATTACAATCAGAATAAATTTGTTGATGTAACTACCAACGCTATTATTGACAACTCTACTTGGACCACATACCTACGAGCTAATAATTATTTTACATTATTAAAAGATGAATCATTGTATGCGGACATGGCATTCACTTATATTTCGCCATACGTACAAGGTAATGCCAGTTTTAGAGCCTATAGTAAATTGGGTATAAATTTCAGAAAGACATTTTGGAACAAAGATGCTAGCATTTCTATAGGTGTAGAAGATATTTTTAATAAGGGAAATATTTATTCTACAAGAAACTATCTTGAACAAAATAATTCTACAAGTACTAGACGCGAAAATCGACTGTTTGTATTGGGTTTTAGGTACAAATTTGGTAACACAAAAATTAGAGATAACTCTAAGAGTAAAAGCACAGATGAAAACAATCGATTATAGATTTGCTTAAGTCATCATAGATCCACAAATACCTAAACTAACTAGTAGGTAGATACCTGCTAAAATCAAAAAAACTTTACCGGCTTTTTTCTTTTGTTGAGAAAATAGAATAATTCCAATAATTAAAAACAATAATGCCGGACCAAACATTATAAGAAGTATTAAAGTAAATAGCCCATCAAGATTTCCAACCTCTAAAATCATATCATTTCGTTTTGTAATTCCTTTAATCGTTCTATTTTATCATCTCTATAAAATAAGTTCATAGTTTCAAAAGGGATAATTTTATAGTCTTTGTTTACAATGTGTACACAAGATTTCTTAATGGCACGGACATCAAAATTATGGGCATCTATAAATTGCATAATGATGATGCGAAATAGATTGTCATATCCAAGTTCTGGAGCATCAATTTCAGGTAGGCAGCACATTATGCTCTTCAAGTTTTCCGATGCTTTTTCAACGGAATTGCCTGTACTAAAAAGCTCGATCATTTTACCGTGCAGTTGTTCATCTTGCTCGTAAATTATAGTGTTTTTACCTTCGTTCAATAAATCATCTGGGTTAATGAACCTAGTTAGCGGGTTTACCTCATCGCCTAATTTTAGAGCATATGCCATCACCAAGGCATCGGGGTTACAGGGTACCGGTATTAAATCGTCTGGTTCAAAAATGGGCGATTGCTCTAAAATTTTTCTACGTACTTCAGTTAAGGTAATACGGTTTTCATCTACTTCAAAATTTTCTAATCTACCAGCAATTTGTGTGGGTTGAAAAGTTACGCCGCGCACACATTTTTGTTTTAGGGCAAAGTCTATGGTGCTTCCCATTTCATGGTCGTTCAGCCCCTTTTGTAATGTGACTACCAATGTTGTGGAAAGGTTCAATTGATTTAAGTGATCTAACGCTTGTAGACGAATATCTGCCAGGTCTGCCCCTCTTAAGGTTTGTAGTACATGGTTATCCAAAGAATCAAACTGTAAATACACTTCAAAATCTGGTGCGTAAGTTGCCAATCGTTTCGCAAAATCAAAATCTTTTGCAATTTTAATTCCGTTGGTATTCAACATTAAATGCCGAATAGGGAGCGATTTTGCGTAATCAAGAATTTCAAAAAAGTTAGGATGTATGGTAGGCTCACCACCACTAAGTTGAACCACATCTGGTTCTCCCTCGTTTTTAACGATAACATCTAACATTTTTTTAATCTCCTCTAATGTGCGGTGTCTACCATAAGTGGGAGATGATCCCGCATAGCAGGTAGGGCAGGTAAGGTTGCAGCGGTCGGTCAGTTCAATAACCGTAAGACAAGAATGTTGCTCGTGATCCGGGCAAAGACCGCAATCATAAGGGCATCCAAAATGTGTTTTTGTATTGAAGGTTTTTGGGTATTCAGAAGCCTTATTATAGTTTCTTATGTTCTTATAGTACTCAATATCGTCTGCAATAAGCACCTTAGACCTACCATGCTCTCTACAGTTTTTAAGCATATACACCTTCTCGTTCTCAAAAACGATTTTGGCATCTACCCTACGTAAACATTCTGGGCATAGGCTTAATGTAAAATCATAATAGGTATAGTTTTTTTCTGACATATGTTATTCCCCGTAGGATGAATTTTTGGTAGTACACCAAACAAATTAGACATAATATTTGAATACTACTTAGCCCTAAGAAATAAAAAGGGTTGGGTTTTAGAAATTCGATACCGAATCGAAGGGAGAAATAGGTAACCATAAAGAGCTTAAAAAGATCCCCGTTTTTAAAAGTAAGATTCAACTTTTGTAACCTTTTGATGATGATGAAAAGCACGGATAAAAATAGCATTTCATATAGTGCAATAGGGTGTCTTAAAACACCATCACCTAAATCCATGCCGGTAAAAAAGGTAGTTTCTTTTCCGTAGGTAAACTCTTTAACACCTGCTAAAAAGCAACCAATTCTACCTATGATAATGCCTAAGATGATAGGCAGTGTAAATAAGTCTCCAGACGAATGTTTTTCGCCAATAATCTTCTTCGCAAGCTCCACACCCAGCAAGCCACCAAAGAGTCCGCCCATTATGGTTTTGTTGTTTAGGTTATAAAGCAAACCTTGATCTATGTGGGCTATAGGGTTTTCAAAAAACGCCGCTAATCTTGATAAAAACAGCGCCCCAAAAATAGCACCTATGATTATGGAGAGTCGGTTATTGGAAGAAATGACATCAGCGCTCTTTTTCCGTAGAAAAACATAGTATCTAAACCCTACAAAAAACGCTAGGTATTCAAGAATAAGGTGCATGTTTAATTTTACACCAAATACAATAGGTTCAAAAGGTAGCGAGACAATAAGTAGCGTTTGGGTCATAAAGTTATTGTCAAAGCTTTATTTAAAATTTGAAATATATTTAGAAGCGTATATAAAGACTGCATTTGGATACTAATTTACGTCGTTTCTACAAACAAGTGTTTTAACAAGTGATAATAGCCTGTAAAACCATAGAATTTATCAAAAAGCTTAAGTAATGCGCTTCCCGTATTTTTATATAACTTTGCAACCCAAAATTAGACAGCAGTGCCCAAGATAGGAGACATACAACTACCTGATTTTCCGTTGCTTTTAGCGCCAATGGAAGATGTAAGCGACCCACCATTTAGAGCCCTTTGTAAAGAGCAAGGAGCCGATGTTGTGTATACAGAATTTATTTCTTCGGAAGGATTAATTCGTGATGCCGCAAAAAGCGTAATGAAGCTAGATATTTATGAGAAGGAACGCCCTGTAGGTATTCAAATTTTTGGCGCTAATTTGGATAGTATGTTACAATCTGTAGAGATTGTAGAAAAGTCAAAGCCCGATATCATTGATATTAATTTTGGTTGCCCTGTAAAGAAAGTGGTATCTAGAGGAGCGGGAGCCGGAATATTAAAGGATATAGACTTAATGGTCTCTTTGACCAAGGCTATGGTAGAGCATAGTAATTTACCCATTACGGTAAAGACCAGATTAGGTTGGGATGATAGTTCCATTAAAATTGTTGAGGTTGCAGAACGTTTACAAGACGTGGGCTGTGCCGCAATAGCAATACATGGAAGGACCCGTGCACAAATGTATAAGGGAAGTGCAGATTGGAATCCTATTAGAGAGGTAAAGAACAATCCAAGAATGCATATACCCGTATTTGGTAACGGAGATGTAGATTCACCGGAAGCAGCCATGAAAATGCGTGATGAGTTTGGTTTGGACGGTGCAATGATTGGTCGTGCAAGCATAGGTTACCCTTGGATATTTAGGGAAATAAAACACTTTTTTGAAACAGGAACCCATTTAGCACCACCAACAATGGCAGAACGTGTAGAAGCTGCGCGTCGTCATTTACAGATGTCTATAGATTGGAAAGGGGAAACTTTGGGCGTGTTTGAAACTAGAAGACATTATACCAACTACTTTAAAGGAATTCCTAATTTTAAGGAGTATCGTATGAAAATGGTAACCAGTGATGATTCTGCTTCGGTATTCGCTGCTTTTGATGAGGTGTTGCAAAAGTTCGGCGATCACCAGTTTACGAATGCTTAGAGGTCTACTAACTTTTTATTGATTCGGCTACTTGCAATTTTAGAGGCAATTATGCCCAATACAAGAATGGTTGCCAGTACTATGACAATATTGATAATTTCAAACTTTACCGGATAAGCTAAAGTAGCCGTTATTTTTAGCCAACTGAAAGCAAGTTGGGACCAAACAATTAATACACCAAGTAATACGCCAATTAATCCACCAAAACCGGTAACAAGAATGCCTTGTACAAAATAAATACGGCGCAATTCTTTGATCGTAGTACCTAGGCTGTAGAGTGTTTTAGAATTCTGTTGCTTGTCTAAAATCATCATGATAATAGCGCCTACCACATTAAATAAGGCGATGATAAGTACCAAAGTAAAAATGAGATACGTAGCTACGTTTTCGGTATTCAGCATTTTGTAAAGTGTACTGTTCAGTTGTTGTCTGTTTTTTAGTTGTACGCCATCACCCAAAATTGTTTGAATTTCATCACGCACGGCGCTAGGTTCAACACCTTCATCCATCTTAAAATTAATACCGGAAATGGAGAGCGAATCTTTTTCCAATAAAGCTTGTGTCAATCGCAGATCGGCAAAGACGTATTTATTATCCAAATCAGCTTCTACGGCATACACGCCACCAATGACCATGGGCAATTGATTGTAGAGCGATGAAATACTTTGTTGCGATATAGAACCCTTGCCCGGTTTAAAAGCATAGATCTGCATAGGGCTTCTATATTGATTGATGGTAACACCTAGGATATTGGCAATACCCAGACCGGACACTACTTGAGATTCGTTTAATGTCCAGTCGCCAATATAAAGTGTACTATCTACACCAGTTACTTTAGTGTAGTTACTATCTACCCCTTTTATGTATGCAATATGGTTTTTTCCTCGGTGTTCAAGAGAAACTTTCTCTTCTATTTCTTTAGAGTAAAATGCCAATCCGTTGACCGTTTGCAAACGTTCTTCCTGTTCTGGGGATAAGGTAAATGTCTTACCAGCTACGGGTAATGCTTTTAATTGTGGGTCAAAAGACTCTGTAAAAGAAAGGCTGAAGGTTTTTAAACCGGCGAAGGCAGATAATACAATAAATAGTGCGGCAGAGCCAATGACAATAACTAAAAAGGTGATAAAATTAATAATGTTGACCGCGTTCTGGGTACTTTTAGAACGCACATACCTTTTAGCGATATAGAGAGGAAAATTCAACTGATCAGCTCTTTTTACGTTTAGGTAATAAATCTCTGTTCTCTATTGGGTTTTCTTCGCGCTTCAGTGATTTTTCAATGTTCTCTATATAATCTAGAGAATCATCTAAATAGAACAATAACTCAGGCACTCTACGTAATTGGTTACGTGTACGTTGAGAAAGTTCGTGTTTAATTAGGGGTTGGTTAGATTTTATGCCCTCCATTAACTCTCCCGCTTTCTCATTAGGAAAAATGCTCAAGTATATTTTGGCAATAGAAAGATCTGTTGTTACCGAAACCTTAGATACGGAGATAAGGGTATTACGTAACCCACCATCAATGGCAGCCTTTTGTAGAATGTCTACAATATCTTTTTGAATAACTCCCGCTATCTTACGTTGTCTTTGCGTTTCCATACTGCAAAAATACATAGAAAAATGTATCTTAACCCCTATATAATGCACTCTGAAGCAAATAAGGCATGAAAAAGATCGAACATTTGGGTATTGCGGTAAAGAACATGGAAGATTCTAATGCCCTTTTTGAGAAATTACTGGGTGTGGCACCCTATAAGCAAGAAGAAGTTGCATCGGAAGGAGTACTAACCTCCTTCTTTAAAAACGGACCTAACAAAATAGAGTTGTTGGCCGCCACAACGGCTAACGGACCCATTGCCAAGTTTTTGGAAAAAAAGGGAGAAGGCATACACCACGTAGCTTTTGAAGTGGAAGATATTTTTGCTGAAATGGAACGTTTAAAAGCTGAAGGCTTTACTTTACTGAATGAAAAACCCAAGAAAGGGGCAGATAATAAGCTAGTTGCCTTTGTACACCCAAAGACAGCAAATGGGGTGTTGGTAGAGTTGTGCCAAGAAATTGTCAAGTAGCGGTGAAATTGTTTGTGTTGGTTAAAAATAAGTAGTAATATTGCATCCGCAATTTGCGGGTTTTGTAATGCAACTGGTTTGAGCACTAGTTTAACCGATTAAATTCGGGTTACGCCTTACAAAATTATAACCAGTCCTATAGCTCAGCTGGTTAGAGCACCTGACTCTCCCGATAGCTATCGGGACAGGTGGTAAAAAAAGAATTGAAATATTGAATTATAACCGGTCCTATAGCTCAGCTGGTTAGAGCACCTGACTCATAATCAGGTGGTCCCTGGTTCGAGTCCAGGTGGGACCACATCAACAAAGACAAGCCTTTCGAGAAATCGAGAGGCTTTTCTGTTTTTAGTGGGTCGAACATAGGTCGAACATTTGATTTTTATTTAGTTCCAATAGTTACTAATTTAGGTAAAAATCAATAAAATGGCTAATAAAAATTATCTCATAGAATTCTATAAATGGTTTATTCCAATAACCTATAATATCAGGTTAAAAACTAACGAAAGGTTTTTTAGCAATGAAAAATTATTAGTTGAGATTTTTTTCAAAGGTTTTATTTTAGCTCATTTAATTGCTTTTTATGACATGATTAATTCTCATCATGATAGTTTGTTCTGGTCAATTTTTTATATAGTAGTATATCTGATTTTGATTGTTATTACAATTGCAAACTATTATTTGACCAAGAATGGTTTTAAAATAAATACTCCTGATCATATTATAATCAAGCCTTCAGTTTTCAAAAGAAGAATAAAGAGAATAAAGAGAATAAAGAATTTTGGATTTACTTTCTCAATGGCAGATTTAAAAAAAATTTACTTAAAATTGCTTGACGCAGAATTTATTGATAATAAAACATCTTTCGAAGATTTTAATATAGTTCTAATGAATGATTTTGGTCACAAGGCTAAAATCTATTGGTCAAGTTCATTAACGTTGGGTCAATTTTCTACAATTTTAGATGTTTTTGAACAGTATTCTAAATCGTTCAAGCCTTCAATTGCATTTCGTAAAAAACTATTTGTAGATGATAAAGGAGATATATTTAATATTTCATCTTATAATAATGCTAAGAAAAGCAGAAATAAAAAAGTAGAAGAATATTTTTTTCATGAAGAATACGTGTCTTTCGTCGAATTTATGACACACTTTATCGTTAAAAATGATTAGAAATCACCATTATCAAAATCCAATAGTACCAATTATAATACATTAGAATCGAATTCAAATATAAACGACGTCGTTTACTCAAGCTTTTAATTTAAAACCTTAATATGAGTAAACTATTTATTACAGCAGAAGAACTTAAATCAATTTTTAGAGATTCCTTTTGGGTACAAAAGAGAGTTTTTAACTTGAAAGATCTAATGAATTATACGGGTTGGAGCGATAAAAACATTTATCGTTTAACCTCTTTAAATCTTATACCATTTAACAAGCCAACTAAAGGTTCTCTCTTTTTTGACAGGCTAGAAATTGAAGAATGGCTTTTGAGCAATCATTCTCCCACAGACCAACAAGTCGATGATTTGGTCAGTAAACACCTATCTAAAAATAAAAAAGCGTAGTGCTTGTAACACTACGCTATAAATTTTAAACAATTTAAGACTTCACCTTAAATCGTATAGTTCAAATATACGGTTTTCAATCCACTATATATGAACGAGACACCATATATTAGAGTAGGTACATCCTATTTTAAGACAGTTAAAGCACCTACTATTGCAGGTCATTACAATGAAATACTAATCTCTTGGAATGCCGAAATCATTAGACAGGATCATGGCAAAGACTACTTTGCGAAAATTGAAAAATTTGACGGCTTTACTTGTATTCCTAGTCATACAAATTTTAAAAAACAATATTTAACCTTTTATAATACCTACAACCCACTAAGCAACAATCCAATTCAAGGAGAATGCGAACTATCAAAGAAGTTTGTGAAACATATTTTTGGGAATCATTATGAATTAGGATTGGATTATTTATCGCTTTTATTTCTAAAGCCAACACAGACACTTCCAATTCTGTGCCTGGTATCAACCCAAAGAAGTACCGGAAAAAGTTCTTTTCTGAAATGGCTTAAAATGATTTTCGAGAATAACGCAACCTACCTAACCAATGATAGTTTTGGAAGTCAGTTCAATGCCGATTGGGCTAATATGCTCTTAATAATGATTGATGAAGTGCTATTTAATAAAGAGGAATTAACAGAAAGAATTAAATATTTAAGTACAACCAATATAAATAAGATTGAAGCTAAGGGTAAGGATAAAAGAGAAATTGAATTTTTTGGAAAGTTTATTCTTTGCAGTAATAACGAAGATAGTTTCATAAAAATAGACAGCAATGAAACTAGATTTTGGGTACTTAAAGTTCCTACTATAAAAACGGAAGAGATAGACATGCTGGTCAAATTAAAAAAAGAGATTCCTGCTTTTCTCTATTTTTTAAAAAATAGAAAACTAAGTACAAATAATACTACCAGAATGTGGTTCACTCCAACTCAAATAAAAACGGCTGCACTAAAAAAATTAGTACAGAATAATCGTAATCGGGTAGAAAAAGAAATTGCTAGTATTTGTCTAATGGTAATGGAGAAATTTGATTTGGAAGAAGTTAAATTATGCTCAGGAGACATTCTACCAGCTCTAAGTAAATCAAGGGTAAGTACGGATCAAACACATGTTAGAAAAATACTAAAGAAAGAGTGGAAATTGAAAAATCAAGAGAACAGTAAATCATATGAAAAGTTCTGTTTCCTTTCAGACGGTGAAATCATACTAAATACAACCAAAGGAAGATACTATACCGTAAAAAAGGATTTTTTACTTGAAAATTTTGATGATTTGATGACAGAATACGATTAGCCCAATGAGAATGGACGATTAGAGTGTCATCACTTTGTCATCATTTTGTCATCAAAAATACAAGTGATGACAGATTAGTATAAGAAATAAATCAAGTTTGATGAAACGATGACAAAACGATGACAGGGAAACTCCTAATACCATTGAGTTAACAGAAATTGTCATCGTTTCATCAAAAATATCACCAATTAAACTCCACAAGAAATGAACTGTGTAGAAGCAAAGAAAATAGACATAATAATAACTCTTAGAAATCTAGGTTATAACCCCATTCGAGAAACCGAAAAAGAAGCCTGGTTTCTATCTCCATTTAGGAATGAATCTGACCCTTCATTTAAAGTCAATAAACAAAAAAATGTATTCTATGATTTTGGGATAGGTTTAGGGGGTAATTTAATAGACCTATTATCAAAAATGCTAGGTTCGGTAAAAGATGCACTTGACTATTTATCCGAAAATAAAACTCATTTGTCTTTTCATCAGCAAACTTTTACATCTACAAAATTAAATTCTTGTATAAAGATTGACAGCGTAAAACCTATTCAACATTTTGGTTTGATAGATTATCTAGAAACTAGAAAAATTTCTATATCCGCAGCACGAGTTATTTGCAAAGAGGTGCACTTTACTTTAAATGATAAAAAATACTTTTCAATAGGGATAAAGAACAACTCCGGAGGTTGGGAGTTGCGTAACAAATATTTCAAATCGGGTTCTTCTCCAAAGGATATTTCTCTAATCAATAATGGCAATAATTCGTTGACGGTTACAGAGGGAATGTTTGACATGCTATCTCTTTTGTCAATGGATTATTCACTAATGAAAAACTCTGATTTACTAGTTCTTAATTCCTGTTCTTTTTCTAGTAGACTAAATGATTATTCTGAAAAATATAAAAGAATAAATCTCTTTTTAGACCAGGATAAAACTGGACGAGCAATAGCACAGAAATTTACTACTCAACAAACAGTTTTTAAAGATTGTTCAAAATTATATACAGCATTTAATGATGTAAATGAGTGGTGGGTTAAAAAAAATGAAATTTAGGGAATGAGTAAGTTGGCAAGCAGTGGTCTTGTCATGACAATGACATACCAAAACTTGCTTTTACTCCCGATGGTCGCAAAAGAAAATGAAAAAAACAAAGAAAGAATTTATTCAATTTAGATGTAGGGTGTACGAGAAAAAACTGCTAAAAAAAAAGGCGAAAAAGGCAGGGCTATCACTTAGTGAATTTTGTTTAAGGTCTGCTTTAGATGTTAAAATTGTCGAAATCTTAAATGAGGAACAGATTGAGTTTTATAAAACCTTAATCAAATACAGTAATAATTTTACTGCAATTGGAAATATGTACCGCAAACGAAATCCAAAATTAACTGAAGAAGTATATGCTCTTGCTAAAGAAATCAAAGGTCATTTAAACAATTTTAAAAATGATAGGTAAGGTTAATCTAGTCTCAAACAATAATACCATTGCCTATAGTTGGGATCAAGAAAAAGATGCAACGGTTGTTCTTAGGCAAAATCTATTAGGTGAAAATTCTAAAGAAATTTCCAATGAATTCAAAACCATTCAAAACATGAATGTTAAATGCAAAAAGAACACCATGAGTTTCATCATAAGTCCAACTATAAAAGATGGTCAGAAGTTGACCGATAAACAGTTTGGTGAAATAGCGCAAAGATTTATTACAGAAATGAAACTTACAAACCATCAAGCAATCGCATTCACTCACTCCAATACAAAATGCAAACATATGCACTTGATAATCAATAGAATAAACTTTAACGGCAGAACCTATAACGATAGTTTTATTGGAAAAAGAACCACATTTAGTGCTGAAAAAGTAGCCAAATCCATGGGGCTGAAAACGGTGCAAGATGTTCAAAATGAAAAGCTTGACAAGCTTAAAAACTTACGTTTAGAAATTCAAAACATACACAAACATGTAATGAAAAATAGCCGACCTAAAACTTTTGACGATTACATCAAAAAAATGGCTTCTAAAAATATACAAGTAATTCCTAGTATCAATAAAGGTGGACGGTTACAAGGCTTTAGATTCGAATTTAAAGGGGTAAACCTGAAAGGAAGTGAAGTACACCGTTCAATGAGTGGAGGTAAGATTGCAAATGAACTTGCCACAAATAGTAGTGGAAAAATTCTTCAACATTCCGCAAAAGCAGTTAACATAGGTGGTAGCATGGTTGAACTAAGTACTAATTTCTTGTCAAGTTTAGCAAAGAAGGCTGTAAAACAAGTAATAACAAAAGGAATGGAAATAGGAATTTAATTATGGCAAAAATTGATGATTTAGCAGAGCTATTAGTAGAGGAGTTAAGCGATTTTAAGACACAACTCCATAAAATGGAACAGTTGTCCAAGGAATTAAAAACTATTCCTCTGTCGCCAGATTTAAGGGAAATGAAATCGGTTTTGAGCATCAGTCTTAAACAACAGGAAGAACTATCCGTAGAACAACACAAAAAAATCTCCGAGTTGACAAGAAAGCTTTCGAAGTCGAATCACTACCCTAATTGGATTATCATCTTATTTGGTAATTTGCTTTTATGCTGTTTTTTGTTGACCAGCTTCACTATTTATAATCTAAACTCTATTTCTGAAACTAATCTAGAATATTATGAAAAAGGTCAAAATAATGTCATAAGTCATTTCAATTCCTTTTTGAAAGACAACCAAGAAGCTAACGAAACTTATCAAAAATGGAGCAATACTAAAACTGAATAACTATGGCAAAAATCATTTTAATTATGAATCAAAAGGGAGGCGTTGGAAAGAGTAACCTTTGTTATAATCTTTCACAGAATCTTAGTGAACATTCAAAAGTTGCCATTCTTGACATAGATGCTCAAGGTAGTCTATCACAGTTAGCTAAAATTGTTGATTCGTTTCAAATAACTACAGATGAAAATATTTTGACAATTGACAATAATTTGGATTTCATTTTCATTGATACACCTCCTTACCTATCGTCAAAGTTGAAAGGGCTTATCAAAATTGCAGATTTAATATTAGTTCCCACAAAAGCCGGAATTCTAGATTTGTTAGCTATTGATAACACTATTAGTATTATTAAAGATGAACTGAAAGAGAACAATACCATGATTATCCTGAACATGGTAAAAGCTAACACAACAATTACTGAAGATATTTTGAAAAACCTTGATTTACATAAAATAAATGTAGCTAAAACAATGATAAGCGATTTGGTAGCATTTACTAGATCTCCTTTGCTAAAAGGAGTTGCAACAGATAGTAATGCCCAAAGGCAAATTGATAGCCTAACGAAAGAGGTATTAACATCACTTATATAAATACACATTTACATAAATAATGAATTATATAATTATATAAATCTACATCATGTTAAAAACAGAGTTCAATAATTTAATAGCCCAAGCACGAGCCTCGAAACCAGACAAGTCTATTCAAAAGGTGGTACCAGAAATACCTATTGACAAAAATGAAAAGCAATTTTCATTTTATATAGATAAATCAATTTTGAGAAAATTGAAGGAAAAGGCACTTGAAGAAGATCGAAGTGTTAAAGCAATTATCAATGAAAGTATTCTTATATATTTAAATCAATTATAATATAATAATCAAAATTCTATTTTTAATATTTTATAAATTTGCAACGGTAAGATACTGATACTACAAGTATCCTATTATTAATGGTGTAATAAAAAATATTTATGATACCTATGTTACCTACAAGTTGAGAAGCCACTTATAAGGTTAAGCTCTATATCCTTTTTAACTATTCGAAAAATAATCTGAATTAAACCTTAGAGGCCGAAAATGTTTTATAAATTTGGACAATATCTGTCTAAAACAATTTTGACCAATGAAAACATTAGGCGACACTTTAAAATGTGCGAGAGAGGAAAAAGATTTGATACTTCGAAAAGTTGCGGCTGAAGTCGATATTGATCAATCTTTGATTAGCAAGTTTGAGAAAAATGAAAGAAAACCGACAATGGAACAAATTGTAAGACTTGCCAATTTTTATGGACTTCCCGAAACTGAATTAATAATAAATTGGTACTCTGAAAAAATTGCGGACGAATTAAAATATACGGAATCTACTTCCGAAATATTAAAGATTGCAGAAGAAAAAATTAACTATTATAAAGCTCAAGAAATTGGAAAATAGGAAAATGAAAGTTGCAGAATTGTTTGCAGGGGTTGGAGGTTTTCGTCTTGGACTTGAAAAAAGCAACTACAAAGTGGTTTGGAGTAATCAATGGGAACCGTCAACCAAAATGCAACACGCTTCAAAAGTTTACGAAGCCCGTTTTGGAAAAGAAAATCACTCAAACGAAGATATAAATGAAGTTGTTACAAGAAATGTAGAAGAAATTCCTGATCACGATTTATTGGTTGGTGGATTTCCTTGTCAAGATTATTCTGTTGCAACAACTTTACACAATTCAAAAGGGTTAAAAGGAAAAAAAGGTGTTCTTTGGTGGTCAATTCACCAAATTTTAGAAAACAAAAAAAACAAACCAAAATACTTGTTTTTAGAAAATGTTGATAGACTTTTAAAATCGCCAGCAAAACAAAGAGGTCGTGATTTTGCTGTAATGCTTCAAAGCTTAAATGATTTAGGTTACGCAGTAGAATGGCGAGTTATAAATGCAGCTGAATATGGAATGCCACAAAGGAGAAGAAGAGTTTTCTTTATTGGCTATCATAATTCGACAGAAGTTTACAAAAGACTTCAAAAATCAAATAAAACAAATTGGCTAACAGAAGAAGGAACTATTGCAAACGCTTTTCCTGTTGCTAAAACAAATTCAATTCAAGAAGTTGAGTTAAAAGGAGATTTAGTAGAAATAACCAATAATTTCAATAAAAATGGTAAATTATCGCCTTTCCAAAATACAGGTTTATTAATAAAAGGGAAAGTTTACACAACTAAAACAGTACCAAATTATGATGGTAAGAAAACTGTTTTAGCAGACGTTTTACAAAATGGAGAAGTTACACCTGATTTTTTCATTGACGATAAAGACAAAGAAAAATGGGAATATTTAAAAGGAGCAAAAACTATTGAACGAAAATCACAAGATGGTTTTGTTTACAAATATTCAGAAGGTGGAATGATTTACCCAGATGCTTTAGACAATGCTTCAAGAACGATTATAACTGGAGAAGGTGGTAAATCACCTTCAAGATTTAAACACGTAATTATTTCTGACAGGGGTTTGAGAAGATTAACACCAATTGAGTTAGAAAGGTTAAATATGTTTCCAGATAATCATACAAAATTGGAAGGAATCACAGACACAAAACGAGCGTTTTTTATGGGAAATGCTTTAGTTGTTGGCGTGATTGAAAAAATTGGAGAAGAACTTTACAGACAGATAAACCAATTTGAATATGTTGGATATAACTTCGGCTGATTCAATTATTGAATTTGCCAAACAACTTAAAAACCAAAATTTAAGACAAGCTTGTGGTTCTGAAATTGAAAAACACGGTTATAAAGGAAAAGGAAATTTTGGTCAAATATTAGAGAAATTTTATTTCGGCTATGAACCAAATTCTGATGCAGAACCCGATTTTTTGGAAGCAGGTCTTGAATTAAAATCAAGTCCGTTAAAAACCTTAAAAAACGGAGAATATCGTTCAAAAGAAAGACTTGTTTTAAATATCATAAACTATTTAGAAGTTCATAAAGAAGAATTTGAAACGAGTTCATTTTGGAAGAAAAACGCACATTTACTTTTAGTATTTTATTTACACGATAAAGATTTAGATTTACTTGATTATTTAATAAAATTAGTTGACGGTTGGCAATATCCAAACGAAGATTTAAAAATTATCAAAAAAGATTGGGAATTAATAAATCAAAAAATTAAGGACGGAAAAGCTCACGAATTATCAGAAGGAGATACGTTCTATCTTGGAGCTTGTACAAAAGGTTCGACTGCTCTAAAATCATTTAGAAATCAACCGTTCAACAAAGAACAAGCAAAGCAACGAGCTTATTCTCTTAAACAAGGTTATGTAAATCATATCATTGCAAATATTGCTCAAGAAGAAACTGCTGTTTATGGGAAAATTATTGAAAAACCTGAGATTTTAGATGACAAAAATTCTATTGAAGATATTGTTCTCTCAAAGTTTGTCCCGTTTTATGGAATGCTTGCAAGAGAAATAGAACAGTCTTTAAAACTTGAAATAAAAAAATCTTATCAATATTATCAATCTTTAACAAAGGCGATTCTTGGAATAGAAATAGATCAAGAAATTGAGGAGTTTCAAAAAGCAGACATAGAGATTAAAGCAATTAGAGTTGAAGAGAATAATTCAATTGAACAATCTGTTTCCTTTCCTGCGTTTAAATTCGAACAAATTTATGAAGAAAGTTGGAGAGAATCTGAACTAAAAGACTTGACAGAGAAGAAATTTTTATTTGTCTTTTTTAAGAAAATTAAAGAAGAGTATTACCTAGATAAAGCCCAATTTTGGAATATGCCTTTCAATGATAGAAATGAAGTACGAAGAGTTTGGCTTAATACAAAAAAGCAAATTCAAAACGGAACTATTTTTAAAGATTATGCCTATGATAAAAAAGGAGAAATTAGGTATTCCAAAAAAGGAAATCCAATTAGGAAAAATAATCTACCCAAATTAAAAGATAGTAATGTTTGCCACGTAAGACCTCACGGAACTGACTCTACTTTTACATATCCTTTGCCTGTTGAAGATAAAAAACTTAAAACTAAGGAATATAGTAAACAATGTTTTTGGTTTAATGCAAATTATGTGCGAGACGAAATATACCTGAAATAAGATAACGTAGATATAAAACATAGCTCATACATTTAAAATTGTATGGCTTGTGCTTATATATAATACCCCTAAATTTGAAAATTTGGTTTTTAGAAAACAAAATATAAAAGGTGGCTCTGTGTTTATTTGAAAAAAAGTATCTTTTTATACCCTAATTTTCTTAAACAATACGGTTAAGCACATTTTCCAAACCCACAAATGTTTTTGATTTAAGGATTAAATAATCAAAAAATAAAATAATAGATTTAAACTAAATTTGAAGTAAATTAATTAATATATTATATAAGGAAAATTAAAGAATTTAAAATATAAAAGCATTTTGCTTTTGATTTAGTACCGATAAAATCGCCAGTTTTAATAAACACTACAATCAAGACATATGCCCACGCTCTGGCGTGGGCTGTTCTTGTGTGGTGTTAGGGTGTCTGGCGATACCTTCGGTGCTAACAGGTTCAGTTCCGCGCTTTTTTTATGGATAATACTCAAGAAATAAAATACTCCGTTATCATCAGAAATAATCCAGACGATGAGACGTTGAATTTGTTAAACAGATACTGGCTATTTGAAAAAGGTCATTTTTTGAATAAACCAAAAAAGTTGGCTGCTGAAAAAAAAATAAGAATTCGTGAGCTCTTCGATATTATCAAAGAGTATTCTCATTCGATTCTAACAATCAATTGTAAAAATTGTATTAACCTAGTAGAACGAAATGTCAATTCTCAATCTAGCTTCGCCGAACTTGTAAGAAATAAACCGTTGTGCAAAGCCTGTGAAGCAATCAGAAAAAAAGAAAATGATGAAGCTAATAAAAGGATTTTAGAAATTTGGAAACAAGAACAAGAACAACAGGAAAAGAATAATCAAAGTATACTTAGATTTTACGAAGCAATTCAAAGATTCGAAGAAACTAGATTTGATAATAATGAAGCTAGATTTATTCTAAATTTTATTAAAAACCATGGAAATATAGTTTCATGGGCTTATTACATAGAAAATTATTCAATATATAATAAATTTAAGCTTTTAGGCTTATTGGAAATTGAAGAAAATACAATTGATAAATATGTTACAATTACATACCCCGAACAGTTAGAAGGTCTTTTAAGTGAGCTTCTGAAAACAGAAGCTTCAACCAACGAACCAAAAGATTCCAATCCATGGTCAAGGTTAAGTTTTCATCTGGAGAAAAATAAATCTTACCGCAATTCAAACACACCACGGTTTAGCGGCACTATAATCTTCAAAGAAGATATTGTCATCAAGAAAGGTACAAAGTGCTTGTACGGGGTCTGGGATAGAGATCATGATGATGCCTGGCTTACATTAACTCCAACATCTGATATTATTGTTGCTAAGAACAAGCCAATACATAAAGAACCAGAGCACATAAGAGATTTACTTAATAGGTTTTTGGATAATCCTGAAAATAGAGATTATTAAACCGAGTTGAATAGTTTAATAAACAACATTCCAGATACGGGGTTGGGTGCAGTTATTTATTCGTATGTTTTTAAATGCTTTATATAATTATTTAAAAGTCCTCTTATTTGTTCAGCTGCAACTGGGTTTGCTGAATGTACTTTAAATTCTAAATTTCGTAAATCAAATCCTGATTCATAAACCAACCATTTAGCAGCAGCCAAACCATCAGGCGCTACTTTCCCGTCTTCACCAAGTCCAAGGTCATTATCAAAGCTTATGTAATTTGGAAGTCCTTTTGTTTTTATATAATCCACAAAAGCAGAGTAGGTACGAACAATATCAAATTCCGACTCCGTTGATTTATCATAAACCATTTCTATACTTCTGACATCGTCTAAAAAGAGTTTCTTCATTTTGCTTTTAGGTAATCCTGAAAAATTAGAGCAATTGGCTATTTAAATAGAACAGCAGTTAACATTACCGAAGCTATTGTTCCAAATAAAACTACTCCCGATATAACTAGATTTAATTTACTTTCTACTTTCTTAATTGTAGTTGAATTTTCCATAGACACTTAAAGTTTAAATTTTACCTGTTCTAAATTAATCATTATTACCATAAAAACCCTCGCACTTCATAGTATTAGTTTTGGTAAGATTTGGGTTTTGATTCTGACTATGAAAAATGTATTACAATATTTCTAGAATTATATATATTCTGAATAGAAAAATGGTAATAAAGCGATTTAGTTCGAGATAATTGATAATTACTAAAGATTCGGTGAAAATGAATTTAAAATGAAGATTTTTTACAACAATGCTCTAGTTACAATTATTTTTCTTGATTAATCTTAACACAATCCATAACCAAATCAATTTTAAAAGATCAGTTTTAAGAAAAACCTTATAAAAATTGCAGCTTAAATCTTTATTTAATTAGTTTTGATTTGTAATACACTTACGAATAAATAATTATGTTAAGCTTAAAAGCAAAAACACTTGACGACTTATTGTACAATGTACTAAAATCATTAATTGAAGAAGGGTTGGACGTTAATCCAACTAAAGGTAAAAATAAAGAAATATTTGGTGCTTGTCTTGTATTAGAAAACCCTAGAGCAAGATTGAGTCAAACGGAGTCTAAAGGAAAAGCTTTTAGCGCAATTGGAGAATTATTATGGTATTTGTCTGGTTCAAATAATTTAGATTTTATTGAATATTACCTTACCAAATATGGAGATTATTCTGATGATGGTAAAACAATACATGGGGGATACGGTCCAAGATTTTGGAATAACAACAACTGTGATAATCAAATTCAGAATATAATTGATTTACTAAGTAAAAAAAGAAATAGTAGAAGAGCGGTAATTCAACTCTTTGATTCTAGTGATTTAAGCGAGGAGTATAATGACATACCTTGTACTTGTACAATGCAATTTGTAATTAGGGAAGGTGCATTGAAAATGTCTGTTTATATGAGGTCTAATGATGCTTATATTGGATTACCTCATGATATATTCTGTTTTACAATGCTTCAAGAGATTATAGCTCGAGAGCTAGGTGTAGAATTAGCTGAGTATTATCATTTCGTTGGTAGTTTACATTTGTATGATAATAGTCTAAAGTTAGCAGAAGGTTATTTAAAAGAAGGTTTTCAATCTTTAAATGTTGAGATGCCTAAAATTCCGGACGGTAGCCCTTTTGAGCAAATTAATCTTGTTCTAGAGATAGAAAAAACCTTAAGAGACGGGAAAGTAATTGATATCGATAATTATAAAAACCTTACTAAATATTGGAAGGATATCGTATTATTGTTACAAATACATTCAAAATTTAAAGCTAAAGATTATTCAAGTATAGATTCGTTAAAAAAGCAACTTATTTACATAGATTATGAGCAAATTGTGGAAGACAAATTAAGAAGAATAAGATTATAAGAAAATGATAAGTGTTTTAAACTATATCTTCAAAGAGTTTAATGAAAAAAACTTAGAAAACTTACAGATTATTCCATGGTCATCACCTATTGTATGCTTTGGTAATCTAAAAAAAGCAAAAATTGCCACGTTAGGTATTAATCCAAGTGATAAGGAGTTTATAAATAATGATGGTATTGAATTAAAGGATGATAATAGAAGGTTTCATACATTAAATTCGTTTGGATTAGAAAACTGGGTAGATGTAGATTCAAAACATCTAAAGGAAATTAATATAAGTTGTGAAGAGTATTTTTCGCGAAATCCTTATGACAAATGGTTTAAAAGACTCGATTATATAATATCTGGAACTTCAAAATCTTACTATTTTCCGTCATATGAAGCATGTCATTTAGATTTAGTTCCTTGGGCCACAAGGCTCAAATGGTCTAGCTTAAATCTAAATGAACAAAATAAATTACTAAAAAACTCGTCTCCAATTTTAGGCTCAATTTTGAGAGAGTCTAACATTCATGTTTTAATTTTAAATGGACAGTCTGTAGTTACTAATTTAGAAAAAATAACTTCTAAAGTTTTTTATAAAAATGAAGTCTCAGAATGGAATTTAAAAAGAAAAAATTCAAATGACGTAAAAGGTTATAGTTATAATGGAATTATAGAAGAAATTGGAGGGATTTCACTCGATAAAAAAATATTGGTGTTGGGTTATAACCATAATATCCAAAGTAGTTTTGGAGTTACAAAAGAAGTACAGAAATCAATAAGAAATTGGATTGCTAAACAATTAAACAGAGCATTTTGAAATGAAAAAAACGGATAAAGAACTTTACGATAAAATAGACGAAAAACTATCTACATTTCATGAAGTACCACTACCAGGAATTGATTCTGAAGAAAAAAAAGAATGTTTTATACGTCAGATTGTTGACAGTATTAAAAGAGTAAAATATTTACAAATAATAGCTAAAAGACAAAGCACCGAAGACGTAGCTAACCCTTTTAATCCAACATTTAATCCATTTTTAGCAGCGGTTTGGCATAAGCAACAAGGAAATCTAGATGAAGCTTTTTGGCTGGTTTTTTTAGCCACCCACTTTGGCAAAGATAATACTCATGGATGGGGTTTGTTAATTAGCGTTTACGGTAAACTTGGTTCTTCCAGCTTTTGGTCTTGGGATGCAATCAAAGATAACATTGATGATTTTAAATTATGGCTTTATGAGAATAATGATTTAGTTAAGGCTAAAGGCAAGTTTAGTAATCATAGAAAATTTCAAAGTTTAAATGCTTATTCACCGACAGGAACAGGTTCTACTGTTCAAACTTATCTAAATTGGATAGGAAAGTCTCATTTTGATTTTGTAAAAGAAGCTACAACTAAGGAGTCAAACCCAAGAAAATTATTTAATGAACTTTATCGTTCGATGGATTCCGTTATTGGATTTGGAAGGCTAGGCAAGTTTGACTTTTTAACTAATATAGGGAAACTAGGACTTATAGATATAGTTCCCGATTCTACATATATGTCAGGATCAAGCGGTCCTAAAAAAGGAGCTGCTATATTATTTGGTGTAAATACCAGTAACAAAAAATATGATGAATGGTTCGCCCTTTTAGAGAAACATTTAGAAATTAAATTTGGAATGCAGGTTTTGGAAGATTCTGTATGTAATTGGCAAAAAGATATATTAAACTACAGTTATTTTTCTGGTTAAATATTAGTAGTTCAAAACATCATTTATTTCATCCCATTTGAAGAATCTCTTATAGCCATTTAAGTATTGGGGAGATACGATTTTGTTATACTGCATTTGACCTACAACAATACCAGGAGATATTCCCATCTTGGAAGCGAACTCAATTAATTTTCTTTTGTTGCTTTTTATTGTTTTTAATTCTCCTTTAAAGTTATAAGGTATTAAAACTTCAGAAGCAAAACTATTAGCTTCCATTTCTTCATCGCTCTGGACGTATGCTTTTCGGTCAGTTACCTCTATATGTGTTCTATTTTTTTCATGCAATATTAAGTGTCCTGCTTCATGAAAAAATGTAAACCAAAAATTATCATCTCTTAAATATCTAAAACTTAACTGTAAAAGAGCTTTTTGATTTGATATGAATTTAGTCACTCCACTTGCCGGGCAACCTTTGGGTGTAGGAACAATGGCTACAGCAACACCACAAGATGCACAAATACTAATAAGTTCTGGAATGAATTTTCTAGGATTTTTCTCTCTAGTAAGTTTTTTTATCTCATCTAACTTGTCGATAAATAACTCTTTATTCCAATTATCACATTTAATGTTTTCTGCAATTAACTCTCCTTTTCTCAACCAGGTAGCAATAGAAGTACTTTTAGATTCAATGTTTGGTGAAATCCTAAAAGCAGGATTACCATTATTAATATTATATTTTAGGTTCCATGTTTCAATATCCGGTACGTTAAAGAAAGATAAACAATCTTGAAAAAGATTTTCTGATTTTTTAATCCAACCAAAATTCAACATATCTTTTATAGGTAATGTTTTTACCCAAAGATTTTGTTCATCTTCAATGGAAGATAAATAATTTGACACTTCACGAAATTGATTTTCTCTATTTATCCAAAAATCAGAAGAAGCACCTAAAGTATTTTGTAATCTAATGGCTATTTTCTCATCAATTCTA
The DNA here is from genome assembly GCF_001865655.1 of Maribacter sp. 1_2014MBL_MicDiv. NCBI lineage: Bacteria > Pseudomonadati > Bacteroidota > Flavobacteriia > Flavobacteriales > Flavobacteriaceae > Maribacter > Maribacter sp. 1_2014MBL_MicDiv. The sequence continues at coordinate 1,879,107 of NZ_CP011318.1, read as the reverse complement.
TTTTGACCGTTTAAAAGTCCTTTAATTTTTGTTTTTGAAAGACCCATTTCTTTCTCAAACTCATTAATAGAAATAGATTTTTCATTTAAAATATCAATTATAGTATTACCCGGAGCGGAATTCCAATTAGGTTTTAAATCTGCCAGTCGATTCATTATAGTTGTGTGATTTCTTGAATTTTAATTCGAGTTATGTTAGACCAATCAACACTACCATCCTGCAACTTAGGAATGGTCAAGTTGTTGGGTAAGAAAAGTATAGCTAAACCATCGTGTAAATCTACTTTGTAAGTTAGCGATTTTTTGTCAATTGGTGCAGGCCTTCCAACAATTAATTCTAAAGGGGATTTAGCAGAAAACATATCTGCGAGCCTATTCTGTAGTTGGATTGAAGCCTTAAGTCCAATCTTCAACATAGCCTTTTCCTTATCCTCGCATATTTCACGAATTTCAATATTACTAAAGGATACCTTCAATTATTAATAGTTAATGTGGTCCATTTTTTCAGCTGCGAATATATAACTATTGACAGTAGGTATTAAAAATTTTTACCATTATCTCTATGATAATAAATAAATTAAAAATTTTCATTTAGTTTATTTACAATTGGAATATCAGCCGGGGCTAAATTTTTATCAAGTATATTATTTAATTCCATCCACTCATATCTGTCATGATCTAAGAGTTTAATTTCAGTTTCTATAAAAATGCATTTATAGGCAATAAGTTGGATTGTGAAATTTTCATATTCATGGATTACTGTGGTGTAATAGTTTAATTTTTTAACTGAAATTGATAATTCTTCATCTAATTCACGAATTAATCCGCATTCTGGCTTTTCATTTAATTCGATTTTACCGCCTGGGAACTCCCAAAAACCTGCTAAATGTTTGTTAGGGCTTCTTCTGCATAGAAGTATTTTGTCACCATTATAAATGATTCCGCAGACTACTTTCATCATAGTTTTATCAGTATTGACTAAAATCTCTTTAAGGTTGTCATTTATAATACACTAAAAAATAGTCAAATATCTTAAATAAACTATTCAGATTTTTCTTTTTGATAGAGTCGATTACTATTTAGTTAGTAAAAGCCAAGATAATAAATCCACATTGTTTAATATCTAGACATATTAATTTTTAATAAACTTATAAAGGAAGAAATTTATTATTAAGTTTTGTCAAAACTTAATAGATTTTAATGTAAAAGTGATTCACAAGCATCATCAAGAATAGTACTTCCTAAATTTTTCACATAAGCTTTTGTAACTAGAACACTTGAATGACCCATTGATTGACTAACAATGTCAATTGAGGTTCCACTTTGTACTAAACAATTAGCAAAACTATGACGAGCAGCATAACTTGTAAATGATTTGTTGATGTCGCAAAGTTTTGCAATTTGCTTTAAATCTTTATTGTACTCTTTCAACATTTTCTTCTTCCTTTCTTTGATTTGTTCCGAACTATAATCTTCCCTGTAGAGGATAGGAAACACATAATCTGTATGATTTCCGTTCAATTGATAATAATTAAGTATTTCTTGAATTGGCGGTAATATTTTTATATTGAAATTAACCTTTGTTTTATTTCTTGTGTAATAGATTCTATTCTCAGAAATATTACTCCATTTTAAAAGTGCCATATCTATAAAGTTCATTCCCCTTGTGTAAAAACTAAATAAAAAGTAATTACGAGCATTGGTGAGTCTATTTGAATTCAAATTTTCTAAAGCCTCGATTTTATTAATGAACTCTTTTGGCAACGCTCTTTTTATTGGACTAGATTTTAACTTTGAAATTTTATAAACTGCAAAAGGATATCTATTTTTCTTTGCAAAACCTCTCCTAATAGCTGAATTATATAATGCTCTAAGAGCTCTCATTTTAACCCCGATTCCTCCATTTGTTCCTCCGTTTGATCGTAGAAATACTTCATATTTCTCAAGAAAATACACACTAATTTGACTAAAAAAAAGCTTTTCACTTCCATGAAATTTTGAAAGAGATCGTTTTGTATCCTTATTTACATCCGCATTTCCAAACTTTTCTGAACTTTCCATTTCAGCAATTATTTCGTTCCAATATTCAAAAACCGAAAGAGTTTCATTTGATGCAGTTCTAAATTTAGCTTCAAACTCGTCTAAAGTAAAATTGATGTCCTCCTCTTCAAATTCAAGAAGGATAAGCCGGGCTTTAAGTTTAATTTTTTCAAGTTTTGTGTTCAAAATAATTGCATTATTATGATTGGATTTGAATAAGCCCTCTTTTGAATCCCATGTTTTAGGATTACCAAAAACCCCCAGACTTATAATTTTTACCTTTCTATTTTTTATTATTTGAAGAACTATCGGATACTCTCCATTTGAGTTTGCTTTATTTTTTAGCTTAAGTTTTATGCTTGCCATAATTTAGTGTTAGGTCGAACATGGGTCGAACATTTATAGAACTTTTTAAAATTCAATAGAACTAAATAAAAATTAAATTGACTGTAAATCAAGGCAAAGACATGGAATAGAAATGAATAGAAAGAATTGAAAACAAAAACTTTCTGACTCATAATCAGGTGGTCCCTGGTTCGAGTCCAGGTGGGACCACATATAAAACTCCTTTAAAATCACTAGATTTAAAGGAGTTTTTTTATTTCAAACCATGTCTTCACATACTTAACATTCTATACAGCACAATACTTAACAAATTCTATATCGGTGCATGTCATGGAGATTTATACCAACGTATTGAAAATCATAACGCAGGTGTTTATGGTTCAAAAAGCTTTACCTCGAATACAAATGATTGGGTTTTGTTCTTAAAGTTTGATTGTGATGATTATACCCATGCAATTCGCCTAGAACGAAAAATAAAATCAATGAAGAGTAGCGTTTACATTCGGAACTTGAATACATATGCAGAGCTACGAGATAAGATATTTAATGAAACCAGGAGCAGCTGATGCTCCCGATAGCTATCGGGACAGGTGTTCAACTTTTGGATAGGTGGGACCACTTTTAAAACTCCATTAGATCATTTGATGTAATGGAGTTTTTTTATTTCAAACCATGTCTTCACATACTTACATTCTATACAGCACAACACTTAACAAATTCTATATTGGTGCGTGTCATGAAGATTTAGACCAACGTATTGAAAATCACAACGCAGGTGCTTATGGTTCAAAAAGCTTTACCTCGAATCACAAACATAAATTACACTTAGAGCTACTACTAATAGGCGCATTATTCCTGTTCTTGTTGAGAAGAATTGTTAAAAATAAAGTGATTTTAACAATATCAATCTTTCCACATGTAAGTAGATTTTATCTTTGGATAAACCATTTCCTCAAAAACACCCCCATCAAATCACGAACTCTGAAATTAACATTTCTTTTAACATAATCTTTGTTTGTAAGATTTACGCAACTCTTTACTATTTCTTAATTTCCTAGTTCAAACAAACTAATTCAAAAAATGACTACAAAAATCTCTTGGTACAAGGCGGCATTGCTGACCCTTGTACTAGCCATTTCGTGTATGCCCATGACCATGGCGCAAACCGTACCTTCACCTGAAGACGTTTTTGGCTTCAAAGTCGGTGCCGATTATAAATTGGCAGACTACAGCCAAATTGAAGACTACCTTTCTAAACTAGACGCTTCATCTAATCGTGTCAAAAAAGTAGAAATTGGAACTACGGTACTAGGTAGAAAAATGTACATTCTGTTTATTTCTAGTGAGGAAAACCTAAAAGATTTAGATAAATGGAAAGACATTAGTACCAAACTAGCCCGTGTTCAGGTTTCTGACGAAGAAGCCATGAAATTATCCGAGGAAGGAAAAGCTGTGGTTTGGATAGACGGTGGTATGCACTCTACAGAGTTGGCACACGGTCAAATGACCTCTGAGTTTGCATATACCTTGGCTACTTCAGAAACTACCGAGATTAAAAAAATTAGGGATAATGTAATTACGATATTAATGCCGGTAATGAATCCTGATGGGTTGGATATTGTTGTAGACTGGTACAAGAAGAATTTGGGTACTGCTTATGAAACGTCTCGTCCGCCAATTTTATATCACTATTACATGGGGCATGATAATAACAGGGATTGGTTTATGAATACCATGCCAGAAACCTATAATGTAACTAAGATTTTGTACAATGAATGGTATCCACAGATAGTATATAACCACCATCAATCTTCACCATCTTGGACAAAAATATCATTACCACCATATGCAGATCCTGTAAACCCAAGAATACACCCGGCAATCACTGCCGGTGTAAGTGAAGTAGGCTCTGCAATGACCAAAAGATTTTCATTGGAGAATATGCCAGGTGCCATTGCCGATAATTTTTATACCATGTTCTGGAACGGTGGTGGGCGTACCGTGCCTTACTATCACAATATGATCGGTATTTTAACGGAAGTTGGGCATACCTCGCCAACACCTAGATATTACGATCCAGAAAAATTACCGAAAACGGTAGCAGGTGGCACACCTACAGATGGTACTGATATTATGTATCCGGACCCTTGGAAAGGTGGCGAATCTCATTTTCGAGATGCCGTAGACTATATGCTGACCGCAACTTGGGCAACTCTGGATTTAGCAGCTGATCGTAAGAGCAACTACTTGTACAATATCTATAAAATGGGAGCTTCTGCAATTGAGAAATCAAAAGAGGAAGGTCCGTTCGCATATGTAATAGCAAAAGAGCAGTGGGATGCTTTTGAATCTGTAAACCTGGTAAACGTATTGTTAAAAGGGGGAATTGAAATTGAAAAAGCCACTAAGAATTTTGAGATTAACGGAAAAAAATATGAGAAAGGTTCGTATGTAATTTACACTGCGCAAGCCTTTAGACCGTATTTAATGGATTTGATGGAAAAGCAGAATTACCCAACGCGTTTTCAATATCCAGGCGGTCCACCAGACACTCCTTATGATCTAGCCGGTTGGACATTGCCCATGCAAATGGGTATTGCAGTAGATAAAATTGCAGAACCTTTTAAGGTAAGTACAGAAAAAGTGCTAGCTTCTGCACCGTACTATGAAGGTGGTGTAAAGGGGAATGCTTCCTTTGGGTATCTATTAAGTGCCAATAGTAATGCATCTGTTGCTGTGACCAATAAAGTATTAAAAGCAGGCGGTACGGCACATAAAACCAAAGCTGCGTTTAAGTCGGGTAAAACTGAATATCCTGCTGGGTCATATATTGTTTCGGGCGGTAGTGCATCTATAGATGACTTAGCGGCAGAATATGGTTTAGAAGTTGTTGGATTATCTGCCGAGCCAAAAGTGGAAATGACCAAGGTACATACGCCAAAAGTAGGATTGTATAAATCTTGGGTTTCCAATATGGATGAAGGGTGGACACGCTTTATCATGGATGAATATTCGTTCGAGACCGATACGCTTCACGATACAGACATACAAACAAAAGATTTATCGCAGTATGATGTACTGATCATACCATCGCAACGCGCAAAATCAATTTTACATGGTAACTCACCATTAAAAATGCCAGAGAAGTTTACAGGTGGTATTGGTTTAGAAGGTTCGCTTGCCTTGAGCAAATACGTAGAAAATGGCGGGACTTTAATGGCTTTTGATGCTGCCAGTAATTATGTGATAGAGCAATTTGGTTTACCCCTAAAAGACGCTACCGAAGACACAGATAGCAAAGAATTTTTTATACCGGGTTCATTGATCAAGACAGGTATAGATACCACGCATCCGTTGGCATTTGGTATGCAAGATACCGTTGCTGTATCCTTCAATAAAAGTCGTGCCTTTGTTATTGATAAGCAAAGTAAAAAAGGCGAAGGTGGTACAGAAGATATAAAAGATGCACCTGCTCCAGAAGTTGAGGTAATTGCCACCTATGCGGAGAAAGACCTTTTAATGAGTGGCTGGGCAATGGGCGAGAAAAAGTACATTGCTAAAAAACCAGCTATGGTCAAAGCAACATACGGTAAGGGTTCTGTTGTGTTGTTCGCATTTAGGCCACAATTTAGAGCACAACCAAGAGGTACCTATAAACTAATATTCAATACTATTTTTGAAGGAGCCGCAGAATAGTATTAAGTATATGAATTAACATAGAATAAAGTGATATAATCTTTCAATAACGGAAAGGTTAGGTACCAAAAATGCCCATCGAATTTCGGTGGGCATTTTTTATTTATTTTTTTTCGAATCAAAATATTCCTACAAACACCGTGGTAGTTGACCTCGTTGAATTATTACGGATTTCCGTAATAAATACATTACAATATTTTTAAAAGCTAATGGTTAAGTATAGACCTAACAATAAATAAAATCAAAATTTAAACATGAGATCAATTAAACACTTATTACTATTTTCATCTGTTGCAATCCTTAACTTTAGTTGTGATGATTCTACCTCAGATGAGTTTGAAGAAGTAAACGGTAAAGTAGAAACAAAGCTAATAAGCTCAATAGATGTGGCGTCTGCCGAAAATTCAGATGATAGCAGCAGTATTATATTTTCTTATAATAGCGAGCTACAGTTGAATTCTATTTTTGATGGAACAGAAACCACTAATTTCATTTACGAAGATGGAAATTTAGCTAATGTTTCCGGTAATGTAGACAATGGTAATGTAGAAGAATTATATGAATCACCGTATGATGCTTTTGAAACCGGCCAAGTAGAGGAATATGATGAAAATGGCAATCCATCAGTGATCAAGTTTATAGAATATGACTATGATTACATGACCGGTGAAGAAGAAGTAGTGTATTACACCGCTGAAATCTCTTATGATGATAAGCCAAACCCATTTTATAAAACTGCAGAAGCAGCAGGTTTGATCGATGTTATGGATCAAACTAGATTAAATTTTGCGGCAGCACCACAAGCAGAAGAAATTGTAAGGGCCAAAGCATTGTTCCCAAACAACAATCCGTCACAAGTACTATATAAAAATGAGGAAGGTGAAATAGAGTACACTATTAATATGTCATATACTTATGACGGTGATTACCCTACAACTGCAACGGTTTCAACAGTATCTGAGCATTCAGATGAGAATGAAACTTACGTTACCACATTTTCTTATGTAGGTGAATAAAAAGTAAATTGGATAAATTAAAAAGCAGCCTAATCGGCTGCTTTTTTTGTTTTATATCATTTCTGGTAATTAAATACCATTGAATTTATATCTGATTTTTGTATTTCCTAATTAAATGTTAAATTGAGGCTGCCCTTAATATTAGTATACTAAAGTTCCCCCAGAATCTATTAGTGTTGCTCTTTATTAATGGTCTTTTTTTACCCTTTGTTTGCAGAAAACTTTTCACCTTTACCTCAATTAAAAAAATGCTATCAGAAATGAATGTAGCAGAGGTTTAGCATTGACAATTCATTGGCGTGATAAATAATTTTTCAATTAACTTTCATAGGTATATGTGTTGGGTAAGGTATTTCAATGCTCAAATTCAAAAGAATATTCCTAAATTTAGGCAAACACTAAAATAAATGCATTTGTAAACAATGGCAAAAATTGAAATTAAAGGTTCCCCCGAAGAGCTAGAAAGAGTAGCCACTTTCTTGGCAAACAATAACGTAAAATTTGATATTGTCAATGATTACGGAAACCACTCTTTAGAAGATTTAGATAAGTATGCGCATTTAAAATCAAGGTTCTCTGACCCAGTGCCAGAAAATTAGGATAAGATATGAAAGGCTTACAACAAATTAAATCTGAAATAGATCAGCTGGCTAACAATAGCAATAAGACCGAGTTAGAAGTGGTTGATGCTCTACATAAATACTACTTCAATAAAGCCGTTACGGCAGAAATAAAACATTACAAAAAGAAAACTAAAAAGGTGGCGCAAATTACCAAAGACCTTAAAATAAGTCACCGTAGGTTTTATAAAATATTGGAAGATAAAAAAGTAGAGTTTACCAAATACAACAAGTCTAAGGACGATGTTGAAGAATAGCGGTTATACCTAATCATGGACTTGCCAAATAAGAAATGAAATGACCAAAGAAGCCTTAGCTAAATTAAGTACCCAAGAACTGGTTAATAAGTATACTATGGCAAAAACTATTGTATGGCTTTTTTCAATTATTTTAATCTTAGCCTTGCTTTTTTGTTATTTACATTTCTATACAAGATGGCTTAACTCCGTTATTGGCAGTTCCGTTGGCATTATCGGCAATTATTCCGTTGAATGTAAAGCATATGAATGCCTTTAAAAAGGAATTGGATTCCAGATTGTAAAAACACCTCAGAGCAAGCCCATGAGGTATTCAAAGGAAACAAACTATTAAATTCGAGGCAAGCCTCAGGGTAGTATACCCTTTGACGGTGCCAATAAATAAGGTAATATGAGAAAAGCAATTTTTATTATTGGTATGGTTATAGCAATAATTGAAATAGCCTATAGCTTTGTTAGCAACAGTGAAACAGGTCAGTTTTTTGGAATTGACATGAATATCTGGATTTTCCGTTTGATATGGGTTGCCCTATTTGGTGTGGTATTTAACGGGTATCTTAAGGAAAGCAAGAAAGGATAACTCCTTAAGAATTTGCACAAATTTAACCTTATTGTGGTTTAATCTGATACAAAGAGGCAATTACGTTCAACTGTTAGTAAACACTATGTTTTTCGACTCACACCCCATATGAAAAAGAGGAAGTTCAAAATTAGCGATATCATATTTGTGGTGTTCATTTTACTGCTGTTGATTCCACAGACCAGAACACCTATTCAAGTAGCGGTCAATAAACTAAGAGTAGCAGTTTGGTCGCCCAGTTTAGAAGACGCCAATGACCAAAATCAAGTGGCGCCATTTCAATACGCGGTTACAGATTTGCAAGGTGCTTCAAGAAATGTTGCCGTTGGTGAAGGCAAGGTTACCTTCATTAGTTATTGGGCAACATGGTGCCCGCCATGTATTGCAGAATTACCGGGAATTCAAGAATTGTATAAAGACTTCGGGGACAAAGTCAATTTTCTATTGTTGACCCATGAAGAACCAGAAATTGTGCAGCGGTTTGTTCGTAAGAAAGGCTATGAGCTACCTATCTATTTTCCACAAATACAGACTCCGGAAATTTTACAAGAAAATAGTATACCTACCAATTATGTCATTGATGCCCAAGGTACCATTATCATTAAGGAGACCGGTGCAGCGGATTGGAACGGTTCTAAAGTGAGAAATTTGCTGAATGAGTTGTTGGCAAAGTAATAATTTAGAATAAAAAAAAAAGCCGAAAACTGAATTCCGGCCTTTCCCACATTTCCCAATCAAAGAAACATCAATCAATCATTTCACTAAGTATTTTTCCACCTTCATTGAAAACAACGTCCTTTTCGTTGTTCCATCCTTTTTCAAGTTCTACTTCATATGTTGAATTTCCATTTACCGTAGTTTTTTCAATGGAATCTACTTTATACCCGGCATAGTTTCCGCTTATGGCCGTTTTAATTGTTTGTGGTAATTCTGCTTCGGTCATTTCTTGTTTCGTTCTCGTAGCAGTACCATCTGTAGCGTACCATATTTCATGTTCATTTCTATTCATATCGAATTCTACTTTATAAGACTGCCCGTCCATTTCCCACTCCACATCGGTAGCCTGAGGAAAACTTTTCTGAAAATTCTGTTTTAAATTTGCAGGTACATTATCAGGGTTCATATCCTGCGCAAATATTGAGAATGCACCAAGTAATGTAAAAGCTGCAGTTATTATATTTCTATTCTTCATGATCAGATAATTTTTAAATTCAGTTCAAAGAAAAGGATCAAATCTAGAAGAAATTGGGAATGGAATTGATGTGCTCAATTTTAACAACTATTTAGTACTGCAACATTATTCCCATATCTTTCTAGAATTCTTTTATATTATTGATGCAAATAATGATGCCATGAAAATTCTAATTATAGAAGATGAACCCCAAATGCTACAGAATATGCGCCAAACGTTAGAGCGTGAACAGTATACTGTAGAAACGGCTTCTGATTATGAAACGGCAAAATCTAAAATTGGCATTTACGATTATGATTGTATTTTATTGGATATCACCTTGCCCGATGGGAACGGACTGGAATTGTTAAAACTTGTAAAACAACTTGGTAAGGATGATGGAGTAATCATTGTTTCGGCAAAAGATTCTTTAGATGATCGTATTATGGGCCTTAATTTAGGAGCGGATGATTATTTGCCAAAACCCTTTCATATGGCCGAGTTACATGCACGTGTAAACGCCATTGTTCGTCGTAGAACTTTTGACGGTAATAAATTTATAGAAATCGGTAATGTAAACATTGATCCAGACAGTAGAAGCGTGCATATCAATGAAAAAGAAGTAGTACTTAACAGAAAGGAATATGATGTACTGTGGTATATGGTAGCCAATAAAACAAGGCTGGTGACCAAGACCGCATTGGCAGAACATGTTTGGGGCGATCATATTGACCAAACCGATAGTTTCGACTTTATTTATTCGCAAATAAAGAATTTACGTAAAAAGCTGTCAGATGCAGCTGCTACAATTGAAATTGAAGCGGTTTATGGTGTTGGTTATAAATTACTGGTCTTATAAGCAGCAGGTACTATGAAACTTCTAAACCACACCACAAAATATTTTGCCTTACTACTCATAGTTCTCATTTCCGTTTGGGCGGTTATCTTCTATTTTGCTATGATAGATGAGGTGTACGACAGTTTAGATGATGGCTTGGAAAACCAAAAAGAACTAATTATTGATGCGGTAAAAATAGATCCCAGTTTATTGCAGGATACGGAGTTTGGGGTAAACAACTATACCATTAAAAGGGTAGCTCCAGTTAGTCATGACATCAATAAGGATAGTTATCGCGATACTTTAATGTACATGCAGAATGAAGATGAGTTTGAGCCCATTAGAATGCTTGAAAGTACTTTTGTGCAAGATGACACCTATTATAAGATCAAGCTTATAACGTCAATGGTGGAAGAAGATGATCAAATAGAGAACCTGTTTACTTATTTGGTGGGGCTGTATTTGGCGTTGGTATTGAGTATTGTGGTCCTTAATAATTTGGTCTTGAAAAAGGTGTGGAAACCTTTCTACTCCTTAATTGATAAATTAAAAGGATTTAGAATTGAAAGAGATGAACCTATCCAACAAGAGCCCACGGATATAGATGAGTTTAACTTACTGAACCAAAGTGTAGAAAAGTTAACCAAGAAGTCTCGCGATAGTTATATTGCACAAAAGGAGTTCATTGAAAATGCCGCACATGAGTTACAGACCCCGTTGGCCATTGCAATGAATAAACTAGAACTTCTATTGGAGAAAAATGAACTTACAGGGCATCAGACCCAAGAAATAGGAGGAGTTCTTGATAACCTCACCCGTTTAACACGCCTGAACAAGTCGCTATTATTACTGTCTAAAATAGATAACCGTCAGTATTTGGAAGAGGAGGATATTGATTTTAATGCACTTATAGAGAAAGTCGCGGCAGATTTTTTAGATTTTGCAAACCATATGAACATGCAGGTCAATGTAATATCTAATGCCAAAATCCGGTATACCATGAATACCGATTTGGCAATTATAATGGTCAACAACCTCATTAAAAATGCCATAATCCATGGCGAAGAAGGTAAGGAAATAGCTATTGTAATTGATGAAAATAGTGTAACCATCAAAAATTATGGTAAAGAGAAAGCATTGGATTCTGGCGAATTATTTTCACGATTTAAAAAGGTTTCTACAGATAGCCGTTCAACAGGGTTAGGTCTCGCCATAAGTAAAGCTATTGCTGATAAATACAACCTACAATTAAGGTATAGCTATAGCCGGCAACACCATTTTATGATCCTATTTAAGGTAAAGGGTTAAGGTTTTTATAAAAAACGGATCAAAGCGCATTAGTTCCTATTTCTTTACATATTTGAAGGCTATTTTTATATAAATAGTTTTAAATAAAGGAATTATGACAACTAAGAATGCAACATTGAATATGGCTAAAGTAAAATTTTGGACCATTACAGCCATTGTTTTAGGTATGGGTTTCCTTTTTATGAACTTTAGAGATTGGTTACCCTATGATAGTGCTAATAAGGCAGTATATGAAATTTCAGAAAGATGGGAGTTGCCGGCAGAATTACGGGAAGTTTCAGGTATTTCATGGATAAGTGAACATCAAATAGCTGCAATACAAGATGAAGACGGTATTATTTATATCTATGATCTTGAGCAGAGAAAAGTAGTAGAGGAAATTGAATTTGGCAATGCAGGTGATTATGAAGGCCTTGCTGTAAAAGGAAACAATGCCTATGCGCTTGAAAGTGATGGTACAATAACCATTATTGAGAATTTTCAACATAAGGATAGGAAGGTTACCGAGTATAAAACCAGGTTTAATGAAAAGAATAACATGGAAAGTCTTTGGTTGGATTTATCCGCAAATCAACTATTGATGATCCCCAAAGACCGTGATATAGATGCTGATAATACAAAAGGTGTTTATGCCTTCTCATTAAGCGAGTTCACTATGGGTTATAATCCAGTAATGCAACTAGATATGGATGATGAGGTATTAAAACACTTTAGGGAGAAAAAGATTTATAATAATTTTAGACCATCTGATATTGCAATTCATCCCCAAACAAAAGAAATATACATGCTAGAAGGGGCTAAACCCAAACTGTTGATATTGGATAAAAACGGAGTGGCAAAGAATGGGTATAGTTTAAGCAAGAAAGTATTTCCGCAACCAGAAGGCATTACTTTTAGCCCAGATGGAGACCTGTATATCTCAAGTGAAGGAAAAAAAGATGGTGTGGGCACCATCACAAAATTAAAACTGTTGCTTTAATTATATGCCAAACAAAGAAGACGATACAACTAAAAGTAAACTACCGTTATATATCTCTATAGGTATTTTGGTGGTGTTGGTAGTAGCTTATTTTGTAGTACCCAGTGTACAAGATTTTTTAAATGAAGCATGGTCTGTCTTAACAAGTGATAATGAAGAGCGCATTCAGCAATGGGTATCTGGTTTTGGATGGTTTGGTCCGGTAGTACTGGTGTTGGCCATGGTAGCCCAACTCTTTCTTTTGGTAGTGCCCAGTATTTTGCTAATGGTTGTTTCGGTATTGGCCTATGGTCCCGTTTGGGGCAGTGTAATCATCATTGTTTCCGTATTTGCCGCTTCTACGGTAGGTTACTTTATAGGTAGTTATTTTGGCGATGCATTCGTGAAGAAAATTATAGGAAAGAAATCTGAAAAAAAAGTAGCATCATTTTTAGATGACTATGGGTTTTGGGCCGTAATTATTACCAGGTTGAATCCCTTTTTATCAAATGATGCCATAAGTTTTGTTGGTGGAGTTCTAGGTATGGGGTACTGGAGGTTCATGGGGGCAACGTTGGCAGGTATATTGCCATTGACCATATTCATAGCCGTTTTTGGTAAAAATATAGACGACTTAAAAATGGGGTTGCTATGGGGTTCATTAGTGAGCTTGCTGTTTTTTATAGCTTACGTTTGGTATGATAAAAAGAAGAAACCAAAAAACAAGAAACTTAGCCAAGAGCATTCTTAATGTACTTAGCCATATAGTGTTTACGGTCCAGTGCTTTTTCCGCAAAATTAAAGAGACTAAGACAACGGTCTAAATTCTGATTTTCGTAGCTGACTTTGTAATATGTATTGTTGTTCAAATAGTCGGTCAACGCCCGTAAGCCATGAATAAAGGGCATAAATACAGCACCAAGCGGAAGACTTTCCTTTTCGGCTGATGATAAAAAGGGTCCGTAAGATGCCAGGCCGTCTACGAAGGAAGTAAACAATGCTTCGTTAAATGTAATTAAGCTATGATCTTGCTCATCTTCGGCAGCAGTATTGACAATGGTTCTAATGGCATCACCAAAATCATAAAAGAAAAATCCCTGCATTATAGTGTCCAAATCAATTAGGCACAATGCTTTTTCAGATGTTTTTGAGAAGAGAATATTATTAAGCTTTGTATCATTATGGCAAACTCTAATGGGTAGGCTACCTGTATTTAAATGGGCAAGCTCGGTTATAAAATGCTGTGCTTTTTTAATAGCTTTATCGGCAACATTAAGCTTTTCTTTGGTAGCATCTTGCAAGGCTTGTTTAAACTCATCTTTTCTGTGAGACAGCTTATGAAAATTTGGCAACGTGTCTTCAATAAGAGTTGTATCAATATGTTGTAATAGTTGATGAAACTTACCAATAATACGGCCTGCCTCAAATGCGGTAGTTGGGTGGGTAGTGGTATTATACGTAGTACTGTTGGGAATAAAGGTCATCATTCGCCAAAACTCATCGTTTTGAACAAGATAATTTTTGTCGCTTCTCGTTTTTAGAAAAGTTATTTGTTCATAGTCATCAGCATTTAGAATGGGCAATGTAAATTGAATATTTGCCATTAAAATACCGGCATTTTTAAATACCTGCGTGTTGATTTTCTGAAGGATATACTGCTCACCATCATCTTCTTTTACTAAATAAGTGTCATTGATAAGTCCGTTATTAAGTGGTGTCCACTGGGTAGAATTACCGTTGAGGTTGAATTCAACCAGTATTTTAATGATAGATGCCGAAGTCATTTGTACGAAGCAAGTTTAAGCATTTAAAGGTATAGAAAAAGGGGCTTTTGCGATAAAATAAATATACTTGTTTGATGATGAGTCGCGAATATTTAGTAAGAATATTCTTTAATTTATGCAGTTGGCCTAATAATAATACGATTTTGAAAATAAAGTAGTTAGTATCATTACCAATTATAATTCCCCCAAGAATGAACAAGATTAAAACCTGTTTAAAGGTGGCTGTATTATGTATTACTTCTACCTATGTACACGCCCAATGTGAAGTTTTTAAGAGTGAAATTAGCGATGTACAGCATTATATGCAGCAAGTGAGTCAGCTTTCAGATTCGCTGAGTACTTCTGCGGAAATTGCCGCTTTTGATGCTTCTTTGACCAAAGCAAGAAAGAACACTAAAACTGTAATGCTTTTAATGGGACAAGCGGTTAACGCTGCGGATGAGGCCGTAATTTTAGCATCTGAAGCGCAATACGATTCTGAAAGTTGCGGTTTGGCAGAAGCCATTAGCTATACCATAGATGCTGAAAAGCATGCTATAGATACGAGAGACTTTTCTGCAGAAGCTTTTGAAAATGTAAAGAGTGCCACAAAAGCGCGTAACCTAGGAAATTTACAATATCATATGCGCATTGCGCAACGCTTAATAAAAGAGGCGCAAGAGTCTGCAGATGCTTCTGTTTACGCTGCGGATAATGCACATTACAGTTGTAGCCATGATCAGGATCACGCAAGTTTAGAGAAGTAATTTTACTTCTCTTTTTTGTTGACCAGACCTTTGGTAAATTCATTTAGGGTTTCAACTTTTTCTTCAAAATCGCCCTTTATGGTTTTTCTAAATTCGTTGAGGTTTTTAACCAGGTCATCAATATTTTCCGGTATAACATCTTCAAAAAACTGTCGTAGCCTTTTGGCCGTGGTTGGGGATTTACCGTTTGTTGAAATCGCCACTTTCACATTCCCTTTGGTAACAATACCGCCCATGTAAAAATCACAGTATGGTGGGTTGTCTGCAACATTTACTAAAATTTGCCTTTCTCTACAATCACGATATACCTGTTCATTTACGGGTACGTTATCGGTAGTGGCAATGGCAATGTGTTTTCCTTTTAAAAATGATGCATCGTATATAGCATTATGCATCTTAATATTGAATTTATTGGCAAGTTCAATGGTTTCGTCCCTAAACATAGGTGCCACCATTTCTACTTGTGCATTAGGGCTAGACTTTAGAAGAAAAGTGAGTTTCTCTTGAGCCACATTGCCCCCACCAATTATTAAGATATGCAGGTTAGATACTTTTAAAAATATGGGATATAGCTCATTCCGTTCCATATGAAATTTTGTTTTCTTCTGTTTTGTAATTGATAGTAACACGTGTGCCCCTACCTATTTCTGAATTTATAAAAAGGCGTCCGTTGATATAATCTATACGTTCTTTCATAAAGAAAAGCCCCATGCCACCCTCACTATTGTTCTTTGGCAATTGAGCCAATAAAGTGTCATCAAAACCTTTTCCATCATCATCAATAACCACACTTAATATAGGATAAGAGTAATTTAAAGTAACCAAAATATAATTAGATTCGGCATACTTTATAGCATTGTTCACCGCTTCTTGTGTTACTCTATAAATGTTGGTTTCTGCCAAAGAATCAAATCTGATGTTGGCATCTGTCTTATTTTTGAAGAGAATGGTCTTACCGGTCAATTTAGACAGTTCGGCAGTCATTTTCTGTAATGCGGGAAAAATACCATGATCACCAAGTTCAGGTGGGGTAAGGTTAAAAGTAGCGGTTCTCACCCCTTTAATTAAATCTGATGTCAGTGCCTTTAAATAGGCGATTTTTTCTTTCGTCTTGGTCTTATCCTCAGTATCAATGGACTCAATATTGAACTTTAGAGCGGTC
The DNA here is from genome assembly GCF_001865655.1 of Maribacter sp. 1_2014MBL_MicDiv. Classification (NCBI taxonomy): domain Bacteria; kingdom Pseudomonadati; phylum Bacteroidota; class Flavobacteriia; order Flavobacteriales; family Flavobacteriaceae; genus Maribacter; species Maribacter sp. 1_2014MBL_MicDiv. The sequence continues at coordinate 1,862,587 of NZ_CP011318.1, read as the reverse complement.
AACATTTGTCCAATACCATCATGAATATCTTTAGCAATACGTTTGCGTTCTTCTTCTTGTCCCTCTACGATTTGACTTGCCTGCAGTTTTTTCTGTTGCATACGCTCCTCAAAATTCTGCTGGGTCAATTCTTGTACTTTTAGCTGGTTTTCTTTTCGTTCTGTGATATCTGAACATAGAATTAAAATATCCTGTTCTAGAGTAGAATGGTGCATGGGAACAATAGACATGTCTAACCATATGGTTGTGCCTTTAGTGGTCACTACCTGCAACTCCTCTTTTCTAATGATATTTTTTCTGTTGATTTTTAGAACCTCTTTTAGATACGATTGCTGACCCTCTTCTACCGTTAGAATTTCTGAAATCGGCTTGTTTATCGGGGTGTTCGTGTGCCCTAATAGGTCAAGAAATTTTTTACTGATGAATACAATGCTACCGTCTTTTCTGATACTTGCAAAAAGGGCAGCATTGTCAATTACGAAATTCAGCTCTTGTAGTTCTTTTAACGAGCGTTCCTTTTCGTCATAGAGGCTTTGTATTTTTTCGAGCTGATTTTTAGACTCCGCATCTTTTCCTATTAAATGGCCAATGGTATTTTTAATTTGAATGGATAAGGGCCTGAAAATAACAAAGATTTCGAGCAGAAGAATCAATAGCGAAAAAGCAAGTAGCCAATATTCTTTTCGTTTTAATTTTTGAAGCTGTTCGTTACTACGTGCATCATACTCATTAACAATTTGGTCCATAAGATTTAAAAACTGCCGCTCATTATTTAATAAGGTATCTAAATCTGATTGTTCTACCGGTGCATTAATATTTTGTTGATGGGTAAATAGTACATGTTCTATGGCATTGACCATGGCATTATGATGCGGATCAAGTTTTTTGAACAATGATTGTACTTTAGGGTCATCTTCATAAGGCAGGTTAAAGGAGGCATCGCCTAAGTGAAGGCCCATATGGGAAACTTTCCAAATTTCTAGGGTTTTTGCAATTTCTGAAAGCACTAATTTTTTCTCCTCAGGGTTGTTCAGTGCTTTTAATAGCAAAGTCTCTTTAGTCAGTTTTTGACTAAAGGCACGTTGCCTACCCGCAATGTTTATAAGTTGAGAATCTCCAGATTGTGCCTTTAAATGTAGTTGAATAAGTACTTGGGCAATAATTACCGTAAGCGCAATAGCGGCCAATGCCAATAGGTACCATTTACGTATACGTATAAACGTAGCGGTGTCCAATGGTATGTTACGCTCGTTATGGTCCATAAAAAAGCAATCGTATATTAAACTAGGCGTGTACGGCCTTGGTAATTAAGTCTAAAGAGAATTTAGAAAGGGGAAGTTCTAGAGCTGCTTCTTGACCCTTGGTTGACATTTTTCTCCATGTTTTTTGAAGAATATCAATAGTTTTATCCTCTGGGTGTTTATGGGCAAAGGGTTCAAAATAGAACTCTAAAAAGACCAAACAAATAACATCTTCCAAAGTTTGGGTTTCTTCGTTTTTCTTTAGTTGTTTTTTTTGTAAAAGAAATTTGACATTGTCAATGGTTTCCTTGTCATAGCCTATATCTTCTAAAATAGAAGCGGCTTTTGTGGCATGGAACTTTTTTAATTCTTGTCTCCATCTCAAATACCCTTCACGGTTCATCTCGTAAGACTCTCTAGGAATTTCCCATCTACAGATATGTTGACATCTTGCGGTTAGGCGTAATGCTTCAGATGCATTGGGGTCAAAGGCATTTAGCCTTTCTGTCATACGTATACCGTACAAAACTTCTTTTGGGTAGGTAGCACCTTCAAAAACTTCGGTATTAGGATCTTGCTTATTGGCTTCGTCAAATTGTTGAAATGCTAGTAGTAATTTATCTGTGGTCGCCATAAGTCTTTTATTTACTCAAAGCTATTCAGAAAAGCCAACATACACAAAGTCCGACTCTATTTTTACAGGATATGTAGCAATGGGATCTAAAGTCCCGTTTAAATTTTCTCCGGTTTTTAAGGAAAATGTATTCTTGTGAAGTGGGCAGGCCACTTTAGCTTCCATATTTTCTTCACCGATCATACCTCTGGAAAGTACCATTTCCATTTTATGAGGACAAAGGTTTTGGCAAGCGTACCAAGTACCTTCTCTTGTAAAATTGAATACGGCAATCTGTTTGTCCTTATATTTTATACAAGCTCCGCCATTCTTAGGAAATTTAGAAATTGGCGCGGCCTTGAACCAAACCTTAACATCACTGGCAGCTACACTTGTATACGTATTCAAAACAGATAAAGACATAATTTCGTTTTTTTGATTTTTAATAATTTTCTACACTTAGATAATTGCAATACTGGTTTATAAATAACCAATAACTGTCAACCATCAACCGTTACGCCCACTCCTTTGGCATTTTTTGTTCTCTTAAAGACACAAATTCAATATTGTTATCCGTTTCTTCAGAATTTACAAAGTGTGTATAGCGCTCTCTTATTTCTGGAGTTTCTACCGCTTCTTTCCATTCACATACATAAGAATCTACCAAGGCTTGCATTTCGGCATCCAATTCATCAACAATGCCCAAAGAGTCGTTGATAACAACGTTTTGTAAATAGGTAATACCACCTTCTAATTTCTCTAACCAAGGTGCGGTTCTTTGTAAAGGTTGTGCTGTTTTTATGTAGAACATTATAAAACGATCTACATATTTGATGGCGGTTTCCTTATCAACTTTTTCAGCAAGTAAAAGGGCATGTTTAGGCGTTGCACCACCATTACCACCTACATAAACGTTCCATCCGCCTTCAACGGCAATAAATCCGAAGTCTTTGCCCCTTGCTTCTGCACATTCACGAATACAACCCGAAACGCCACCTTTAAATTTATGTGGAGATCGTATGCCTTTGTACCGGTGTTCTATTTCAATAGCAAAACTTACGCTTTCATCCATACCATAGCGGCACCATGTAGATCCCACACAACTTTTTACCGTACGTAAAGATTTTCCATAAGCTTGGCCCGTTTCAAATCCTTCGGCAATCAATTCTTCCCAAATAGGAGGTAATTCGTGCAGTTTTGCTCCAAACATATCTATGCGCTGGCCACCGGTAATTTTGGTGTAGAGGTCATATTTTTGAGCTATTCTTCCAATGGCCATTAATTGTTTAGGTGTAATCTCTCCGCCAGCAACCCTTGGTACAACAGAGTAGGTACCGTTACGTTGTATATTGGCCAAATAACGGTCATTACTATCCTGTATGGTTTCTTGCCTGTTGGCGGTTTCATTATATAGACTAGCAAATATTGCGGCAACTGCCGGCTTACATACCTCGCAACCATGCCCGGTACCTACTTCATCTAATAGGGTATCATAATCAGTAATTCCCTTTAATTTGGCAAGATCAAAAAGCTCTTGGCGAGAATAATCAAAATGTTCGCACAAGCGCTCTTTTACCGTTTTCCCTAAAGTCTTTAAGCTCTCCTTGATTAAGTCTGCCACCATAGGTTTACACCCGCCACAACCTGTTGTTGCCTTTGTGGCTTTGGCTACATCTTTCATGGTTTCATTGCCATCTTCTAATACAGAACAGCAAACTTGGCCTTTGGTAACCGCTTCACAAGAACAAATAACTGCTGTATCGGGCAGGTCCATGGCACTACCAAAAGCAGAGCCGCCTTCACCTCTAGAACCAACGATCAGTTCTTCAGCGTTATCGGGCAGTGGCATATTGTTCAAATACATTTGGTGTAAAATGCTATAATCTTCTGCATCGCCCACCATTATTCCCCCTAAAAGGGTTTTACCGTCATGGCTTACGTTTATTCTTTTATAGATACCCTTTGTTTTGTTCTCGTAGATAATGGAAAGTCCCTTTTCCGCAGGCATATAAGGAATACCGAAACTGGCAACATCAACACCTATTAATTTCAGTTTGGTAGACATATCTATTTCCGGTTTCATGACAACCTCGTTTTGCTCAAGAATTTGATTTACGGCCACCTCGGCCATTTCATAGCCCGGAGCCACTAAACCGTAGATCATTTGGTTGTATAACGCTACTTCACCAATGGCAAATATAGTTGGGTCAGAGGTTTGCATTTTATCGTTGACCACTATACCGCCACGCACGCCCATTTCTAGATTACAGGTTTTGCCCAATTCATCTCTTGGACGTATACCGGCGGAAATGACCAACATATCTACATCTAGTTTATCATCTTCGCCAAAGTCCATACCTGTAATGGCGCCATTGCCCATAATACTATTGGTAGCTTTTCCTGTATGTATGGCAATACCTATGGATTCCAATGTTAATTGTAGTACGTTACTACTTCTGGAATCTAGTTGTCTAGGCATTAATTTTGGAGCAAATTCAACCACATGCGGTTCTAGCCCCATGTCCATGACAGCTTTTCCTGCCTCTAGGCCAAGTAGTCCGCCACCAAGAATAGCCGCTTTACCGTTAGGTTTAGTTTTTTTAATTTCTTCGGCATATGCTAGCATTGCCTCTAGGTCTTCTATGGTTCTATAAACAAAGACACCTTTTTTCTCTACGCCTTGTATTGGAGGAACAAATGGAGCAGAACCCGTAGCCAATACCAGGTAGTCATATTTAAATTCTTTTTCACTGGCGGTAGTAATGGTCTTTTTACTTCTGTGGATATCGGTGACCCTTTCATTGACCACTAATTCTATATCATTGTCCGCGTACCATTCCAAGGGAGCCATTTCTAGAGCTTTGGCATCTCTATTTTCAAAGAATTCGCTTAAGTGAACCCTATCATATGCTGCGCGTGGTTCTTCACCAAAAACAATTAGTTTAAAATGTTTGCTTTCTTCCCTTGCGGCAAATTTTTCACAGAATTTGTATCCTACCATTCCGTTACCGACAACAATTATTGTTTTCATACCCATATTGTTTAGCTACTTAGCAATATTACGTATAAATACGTATATAAATACTGATTTTATGAAAATAATTACGTATTCTTGTTGAAGAATCGATAATTAATAATGCTAAATACTATGAAGATGGAATTAGAAAAAACGGCAAAAGTAAGTTTAGTAGGTGCGGGTCCAGGAGCTAAAAACCTAATAACTGTAAGGGGTTTGAAGGTTTTGAACCAAGCCGATATTATTTTGTACGATGCATTGATCAGTGATGATCTATTATCTGAAATACGTACTGATATACCTAAGATATTTACGGGTAAAAGATGTGGTCAACATTCGCATTCCCAAGATGAAATCAATGAATTAATAGTAAAATATGCCTTTGAATACGGTCATGTGGTACGTTTAAAAGGTGGCGATCCTTTTGTATTTGGCAGGGCAAATGAGGAAATAGAATATGTAGAGTCATTTGGCATACCTGTTAGTGTAGTTCCTGGAATTTCCAGTGCTATAGCTGTACCATCTAGTCAAGGTATACCGATGACCAAAAGAGGAATAAGTAGTAGTTTTTGGGTAATGACGGCAACAAAAAGAGATGGTACGTTTTCGCAAGATTTGCAATATGCAGCAAAATCTTCTGCCACTATGGTTGTTTTAATGGGCATTAGAAAACTTAATGAAATAGTGAAAGAAGTTAGTAAATATAGGGGTTCAATGACGCCTATTGCGGTAATTCAAAACGGAACTACCCAACATGAAAAATGTTATGTAGCTACTTTAGATACATTGAACAATAGTATAGGGGAGGTTGATGTTACCAAACCGGGCATTATTGTCATTGGAGACGTGGTAGCTGATCATCCATCATTTTTTGAAGAAGAAGTACAGCGTATTCTACACCATGCTATTTAATCAAATAAAGGAGATTTCACCTTTATAGTAGTCTAATAAAAGGTAAACGGCAAGGCATTTTAGTGGCAGAAATTACACTATTTCAATTTTTTTGAGCATTTAATTTAGAATTGAATAATAGTAACAGGCTCATTTCCTTAATTCCTCAAAAATACGTAGTAATTTAAAATTATATTAAAAACTACGTATAATTACGTATTATTTATAGTAGGTTTGTATGCATTCAATAACGCAATCTGCTATATTATGGAAAATCAATCTAAAAAGTCCACCACCTTAAATTTAACGAATATAAAGAGTTTGCCCATTCGTACTTTTTGGATAACTTCAATTGCATTTTTCATTTGCTTTTTTGCATGGTTCGGTATTGTACCCTTCATGCCGGATGTTGTTAAAGATTTAGGGTTGACTCCCGATCAAAAATGGAACTCAATTATATTGGCGGTTACAGGAACCGTTTTCGCTAGACTATTAATAGGAAAGCTTTGTGATAAATATGGTCCTAGGTTATGTTATACCTATTTATTGATACTAGGAGCCATTCCCGTAATCCTTATCGGTTTTGTACAAACGCCGCTTCAATTTTTAATTTGCAGATTGTTTATTGGTTTTATAGGTGCTTCATTCGTAATCACCCAGTTTCATACATCTATCATGTTTGCACCCAATATTGTTGGTACCGCAAATGCAACTTCTGCCGGATGGGGTAATTTGGGTGGTGGTGCCAACCGTTTAGGTATGCCATTAATTGCTGCTGCAGTGGTAAGCTTTGGGGTTGCCGATGAAATTGCATGGAGATATTCAATGATCATTGCAGGTATCATTGCCATGCTAATGGGGCTTGTATATTATTTCTTTACCCAAGACACACCAGAAGGTAATTTTAAGGAATTAAAGGAGGCAGGTAAAATGCCGAAGCTAAAAAAAGATGAGGAATCGTTTTTAAGTGTTTTAACAGATTATAGGGTGTGGATTCTTTTCATTGTATACGCAGCATCTTTTGGAATGGAACTTACGGTGTATGGTACCATGGATGATTACTTGCAAAACACTTTTGGGTTAACAAGGTCCACTGCGGGTAATTTAGTACTTTCTTTTGCCCTGATGAATATATTTGCCCGAACCTTGGGCGGCTTTTTCGGAGATCGTTTCGGTAGATTAAAAGGCTTGCGCGGTAGGGTACTTTTCCTAACGGTCATATTGGCTTTAGAAGGAGTTATGCTCTCCGTTTTTTCAATGGCAACAAGCTTTGCCATGGGAATTGTATTTTTAATTGCTTTTAGTTTAACGGTACAAATGGCAGAAGGGGCAACGTTTTCGGTAGTGCCTTTTATAAATAAAAAAGCTATTGGTTCTATCTCTGGTATTGTTGGTGCAGGTGGTAATGTAGGTGCTTTTTTGGCGGCATTATTATTAAAATCAAAATCGGCTTTGGCAGAAACCAATGCCTTGGCCGCTAACGCTAATTTAGGTGAAGAAGCAATGAAGGCGGCTCAATCTGCTGCGGCATCGGGGGCTGTTTCAAGTGGATATTTACTTATAGGTGGCTTTGTTATAGTCACGGCACTTGTTACGCTGGCCATTAAATTCTCCGCCGAAGATGAAAAACTAGTCAAGGAAGAATTACAAATGGCAGATAAGTCCGTTATCAATTTATCGCCAAGTAGTATCTAAATTCATGTAGTTATGCGAGCAGGTGCTAATCATATATCAACACGTATTTCCGATCGATCGGAGCTGCTAGATAGTGCCTGTGGATTATGCTCCAATGAAAATTGTCTTATTCAAAAGAACATTCACACTTCTAGTATTGGCAAACTTGTAAAGGCAAGAAAAGAAATAAAGTGTAAAAAAGGACAGCAATTTATTATGGAAGGAGCTTCGGTAACCGGACTCTTCTTTCTTTTAAGTGGTAAGGTTAAAGTTTTAAGGACCGGGCTACATGGTAAAGAACAAATTGTTCGTTTTGCATCTCCAGGTGAAATCATTGGGCATAGAGGTTTTGGCACAGAAGAGACCTATCCAATTAGCGCCATTGCTTTGGTAGATTGCACCTTATGTTATTTTTCAAAAGAGTTACTTCAAGAAACATTAAGGGAAACACCTGGTCTTACGTATGATTTTATGCTGTTTTATGCCAATGAACTCAATCGTAGTGAAATTAGGGTAAAATCCTTATCTCAAATGACGGTTCGTGAACGGGTTATAGACACACTATTATATATTAACCGCAAATTTGGACAGGTAAATGGGTATTCTTCACTTTTATTAAGTAGGAGGGAATATGCAGATTATGCGGGTACTACCGAAGAGCAGGTCATAAGAATGTTCTCTATTCTTAAAAAAGAGGGCTTATTGATTACCAAAGGCAAAAGAATTGGTATTGCTGATATAGCATTACTTAAAAAAGAAATTTCAGAGCACAATTTCTATTTGGATAGTTAATAGTACGTACTATCTAATCACACATACTTACGTAGTTATTCTCAATATTCTCAGTATTTATATACTGCTGATAAATAGGTTGTTATTGGATAAAAACTGCTTTTTCGCAGTAAAGGATATGTGTTTTACTGGGTTAATTATATGGTGTAAAAAGAGGTTTAAACATACCTAATAGCATTAACAAAAGTATAGGATACGTATATATTTGCTTCAATAAGTATTAATACGTAGAAAACTAAATGATATGATTATGAAAAACATTTTTACTTCATCTATTTTAACCCTTTCCCTCGCTTTGGTGTTTACCGCTTGTGGAGATACAAAAAGTAAGAAAACCGAAGCGGTTACTGAAGAAGCTGTAACCTCAAAAACAAAAATACTGGATATTGAAAAGCCACAGTTAACTTTTGGTTTTATAAAATTGACCGATATGGCACCATTGGCCATTGCAAAAGAAAAGGGCTTTTTTGAAGAGGAAGGACTTTTTGTTTCGGTAGAAGCACAATCTAATTGGAAAAATGTATTGGATCGTGTTATTGACGGTCAATTAGATGGTTCGCATATGTTGGCAGGCCAACCAATTGCTGCAGGCGCAGGTTTTGGTAGACAAGCAGAATTGGTTACTCCGTTCTCTATGGATTTAAATGGAAATGGAATTACGGTATCCAATGACGTTTGGTCAAAAATGAAACCAAATGTACCTGCAGATTCAGATGGTAAGCCAATTCATCCTATTAAGGCAGATGCATTAAAACCTGTAATTACCTCTTATAAAAATGAAGGAAAACCTTTTAAAATGGGAATGGTTTTCCCGGTATCTACCCATAATTACGAATTGCGTTATTGGTTGGCTGCAGCAGGTATTCACCCAGGTATGTATACTGCGGATAATGTACAAGGGCAAATAGATGCCGAGGTTTTACTTTCTGTTACACCTCCACCACAAATGCCGGCTACATTGGAGTCCGGTACTATTTACGGATACTGTGTAGGTGAGCCTTGGAACCAACAAGCGGTATTTAAAGGAATAGGTGTTCCGGTTACTACCAACTATGACATTTGGAAGAATAATCCTGAGAAAGTATTTGTAATGACCAAGCAGTTTGTAGAGCAGAACCCTAACACGGCAATTGCGGTTACAAAAGCATTGATCAGAGCCGGTAAATGGTTAGATGAGCCTTCAAATAGAGTAGAAGCGGTTGAGATTCTTTCTATGTCTCAATATGTAGGCGCGCCAAAAGAAGTATTGGCAAATTCTATGACCGGTACTTTTGAATTCGAAAAAGGAGACAAACGAGAAATGCCAGATTTCAATGTATTCTATAAGTACAACGCAACATATCCTTTCTATTCTGATGGTATTTGGTTCTTAACTCAAATGCGTAGATGGGGACAAATTCCAGAAGCTAAAACTACAGACTGGTACGCTAGTACCATTAAGGACATCTACAGACCTGATATTTGGAAAAAGGCTGCGGATCTTTTGGTTGCCGAAGGTCAAATTCCTGCAACGGATATACCTGCAACAGATGGCTACAAAGCCCCTACGGCAGATTTTATAGACGGTACAACCTATGATGCCAAAGATCCAATTGGGTATATCAATAGTTTTTCTATAGGTAACAAAGACAAAAAGTAAGCACATTTATTCATTGACTTTAAACAAATTATTATGGAGCAAGAAATGGTCTTAAAAAACGAAAAAAGCATGTCTGCAAGTTTTAAGCAGGTACTTTTAAAACTTACACCAAGTGTAAAAAAGGATGGCATTATAAAATCTATGAAGAATGCTGGGATAACACTTCTATCCATCTTATTGTTTATAGGTTTATGGCATATGGGATCTAAAGCCCTTTACAACAAAGAGGCAGATTACAAGGTAGAAAAAGCGTTGCAAGAACGGGGTGAAGAAGCTGCAGCGGCAGAGCGAGCTTGTATAGAGTCGGGTGACAGTAGTTGCCAGCCCAACACCCTACCATCACCTACGCAGGTTTGGGCTTCTTTAAAATCTTTGGTCGCAGATCACCAAGTTATAAAAGCGGACAAGGCTGCCTTTGCGGAAAAATTGTCGGCTACCAATGAAAAATTAATTGCTCAGGGCAAAGATCCTATTGTTTATACGGGCAGGGCGTCATTTATAGATATAGTACTTACAAGTATTAAAACGGTATTTGCAGGTTTTCTATTGGCATTGTTGATTGCTGTGCCCATAGGTATCATAATAGGTCTTAGTCCGTCTTTACGTAGTGCGTTCAACTGGTTCATCCAAGTTTTTAAACCAGTATCGCCCGTAGTATGGTACTTATTGGTTTTTATGATCGTAAAAACTTTGTACATAGGCGATAGTTCAGATAATGCATTTGTTATTTCTTTTATCAGTGTTGGGTTATGTGCCATGTGGGCAACTTTGGTCAATACGGCAATGGGGGTATCATCGGTAGATAAAGATTATATCAATGTAGCCAAAGTATTGAAATTAGGCACGTTTCAAAAAGTATTCAAAGTAATACTGCCATCATCGTTACCCTTAATTTTTACAGGTCTAAGAATTACGCTTTCTGTTGCTTGGATGGTTTTGATCGCCATTGAATTGCTTGCACAAAGTCAAGGTTTAGGTCTTTTCGTTTGGGAGGAATTCCAGAATGGTGCCAACGACTCCAATTCAAAAATCATTGTGGCCATGTTCGTCATAGGTATCATTGGGTTTTTATTGGATAGGTTGATGTTGACCGTACAGAACATGGTTTCTTTCAACAAAAACGAGATGGCATAATTTATAAAAAGAAGAGCATGGCATACTTAGAACTAAATAATATATACAAAACCTATGGTGAAGGAGATGGAAGTACAGAAGTGCTGTCTAACATTAACCTCACCATGGATGAAGGAGAATTTGTTGCCATTGTAGGGTTTACGGGTAGCGGTAAGACCACCTTGGTAAATTTGATCAACGGCTTGTTACAGCCAACCAGCGGCGAAGTACTTTTTAAAGGAAAACCGGTAACCGATACCAGCCATGAACGTGGAGTTATTTTTCAAAACTATTCGCTATTGCCATGGTTAACTGTTGGGCAAAATATTTACATGGCGGTAAAAGAAGCTTTTCCAAAAGAAAGTAAAGCAGATTTAATGAAAAGGGTAAAAGAGTATGTGGCTATGGTAAGTCTTAGTCCCGCAATCAATAAAAGACCTAAAGAGCTTTCTGGAGGAATGCGTCAAAGGGTGGCGGTTGCACGTGCCTTGGCCATGAACCCTGAGATGATCATTATGGATGAACCTTTAGGAGCTTTAGATGCTTTGACCAGAGGTAATCTGCAAGATGAGATCTTGAATATTTGGAGCCAGGACAAGCGTACGGCATTATTAATTACCAATGATGTTGATGAAGGCATTTATATGGCAGATAGAATAATACCTCTTAAGCCGGGACCAAACGCCACTTTGGGTCCGGAGTTTAAAATAGATATAGAAAGGTCAAGGGATAAAACGGCCATGAATGACAATCCTGTTTACAAGAAAACCAGAAATGCCATTATAGAATATCTAATGAATATAGGCGAAGAGAGAAAAACGGTATCTAATGTAGAATATAAATTGCCAGAGCTTACACCAAAAAGTTTTGTCGCTTAAAGAATTGGAAAATGAATACAATAGAACAATCTAACGAAGTATATTCAGAGAACGGTATTATCTACCCATCCAAGGTAATGCTAGATTTGGCCGACTTAAAAAAAGTATACCCTACGCCAAAAGGGGATTATGTAGTTCTTGAAGATTTGAATTTACAGATCTTAAAAGAAGAATTCGTAACCATTATTGGACATTCAGGATGTGGTAAAACAACCATGCTTTCCATGATAGCAGGTCTTAATCCTATCTCTGGCGGTAATATTTCAGTTCTGGGAAATCTGGTAAAAGGTCCAGGTCCAGATAGGGGGGTTATTTTTCAATCTCCGAGCTTAATGCCTTGGATGACGGCACTTCAGAATGTCTTGTTAGGGGTCAACCAGGTTTTTCCTCATGCCACTAAAGGACAGCGAGAAGACATTGCCAAATACTATTTACACAAAGTAGGTCTTGAGAATGCCTTTCATAAAAAAGCATCTGAACTATCTCAAGGCATGCAACAACGTGTAGGTATTGCCAGAGCCTTTGCCATTAAACCAAAAGTATTGTTGTTAGACGAACCTTTTGGAATGCTAGACTCGTTGACCAGGGGTGAGTTGCAAGATATTCTCATAGAAATTTGGAACAAGGAGAAAATTACGGCGGTCATGATTACCCATGATGTGGATGAGGCCATTTTTTTAGCAGATCGTGTTATAATGATGACCAGTGGGCCTAGGGCAAAAATTGGGGATATACTCTCCATTGACTTTGAACGGCCACGAACTCGCAAATCCGTATTGGAAAGCGACGATTATTATACCTACAGAAAACACTTAATAGATTTTCTTGAACACTAACCATTAACTAACTCAAAATTTTAATTAGAAAGATTATGAAAAAACAATACTTAATCATCACCCTATTATTACTAACGGCTAACGCCATATATGCACAATTTACACTAGATGGTCAGTTTAGACCAAGAACGGAATACAGACATGGCTTTGGTAGTTTAATACCAGATGCGGCAGATGCCGGATTCGCCATTTCTACACGTGCTCGTTTAAATGCCAAGTATGAATCTGAGGCATATCAGTTTTATCTAAGCCTACAAGATGTAATGGTTTGGGGTGAGAACAGACAAATTCTACCAGATGATCAAAACGATTCTTTTGCTGTATTTGAAGCGTGGGCAAATATTAATTTAGGAAAGGGTTGGTCTACTAAATTGGGCCGTCAAGTGATATCTTATGATGACCAACGAATATTTGGCGGGTTAGATTGGGCACAGCAAGGAAGAAACCATGATGCCGGACTATTAAAGTACAAGAAAGATAAATTTATCTTGGACATAGGTTTGGCCTTTAGTCAAGATTTTGACAACCCAACAGGTTTTCAGTCTGTAGGTACGGCATATAATACAGCAGGATTTTTTACCTATAAGACCATGCAATATGTATATGCAAAACAACAATGGGATGGTTTTTCTGCAAGTTTCTTAGCCCTGAACAATGGCTTTCAAAATTTTGATGATACAGACGCTGCAGACGGTGTAAGCAATTTGCAAACAATAGGTACACACTTAAATTTTAAGCAAGGAAAGTTCAATGCTAATGCCAACTTGTTTTTACAAACGGGAGAAAGACAAAACGAAGTAAAATCTAGTGCCTATTTATTAGGTTTGGAATTGGGTTATAAAGCAAGTGATAAAGTAGCGTTGGGTATTGGTACAGAAGTAATCAGTGGTAATAAAGCGGATACTACGGACAAAACTGAGGCATTTTTTCCATTGTACGGTACCAACCATAAGTTCAACGGATTCATGGATTATTTCTACGTGGGTAACCATGCCAATTCTGTAGGTCTTTTTGATATTCATGCGAGTGCAAAATTCGATTTAGGCAAGCAGTCTAGCCTATTGGTAAAGGTGTTGAACTTTAGTGGCGAGCAAGAATTACCAAGTGGCGAGAAATCATTGGGTACTGAAATTGATTTGGTATTTGCGAAAAAATTCAAAGGCTACGGTTTGGCAATCGGGTACTCTCAAATGTTCGCTGCAGATGGTATGTATGAACTTAAGGGAATTACAGAAGAACTAGCTGCCAGTAGCCAAAATTGGGCATGGGTACAATTAACCATAAAGCCTCAATTTTTGAACACCAAAAAAGAATAGTATTTGTATTTAAATTAGTTTGGTTTTACGGTCTATACAGCACTTTTTGTATAGACCGTATTTTTTTAAAATTATATGTAATTTAGCGGCATACGTATAATTACCTATATTTTGAGTGAAATAACAAGAATAGTATTGGCAGATGATCACGCTTTGGTAAGGGACGGTATACGTTCTTTATTGGAAACAGAGTCTGATCTACAAGTGATCGGTGAAGCGTCTAACGGTAAAGAGGCCATTGATTTGGTAGGGGAAGTAAATCCCGATATTTTGATCATTGATATTAGAATGCCCGTTATGAACGGTATTGATGCCGTTGCCGAATTGACGCAAAGTAAATCTTCGGTGAAAACTATAATCTTGTCAATGCATGATTCTGAAGAGTATATCTTGAAATCCATTAGTTCTGGAGCCAATGGTTATTTATTGAAAGATACTGATAAATCAGAGTTCATTAAAGCTATACATACCGTTAGGGAAGGTGGTAAATATTTTAGTGGAGATATTAGTAATGTGTTGGTAAACAATCTTTTGAGCGGTAAAAATGAGATTGTAAAAAAAGAAGAAACACCAAAAAAGACTGGTGAAAATGTTTTTGACCTCACCAATAAAGAATTAAAAGTACTAGAGTTGGTACTCTCTGGCTTAACCAATCAGCAAATTTCCGAAAAGCTTCAGAATAGTAAGCGTACTATTGAAACGCATCGTTTTAACTTAATGCGTAAGATGGATGTAAAAAACCTTATTGATCTTTCTAAAAAATCGCAGAAGTATAATTTAATTTAATATCGTTTGTATTTGAGGTTGTTGTGCTACAAAAGAGAGCTGTAGCCTAAAACGGATATGATAAACAATTCTTTTTCAAATAGAGCTGAGGTTTAATACTTTAACGGGTATTAGCTCTAGAATGCTATTCTTTGACTTATTCTCAGTATTTCTCAGTTTTAATTTTGAATCACTAGTTTTTAGGCAAAACATTTATCATAAAAAAGTACGTATTTATACGTACTTTTTATAATTTGCAGTACACTTCTAACCATTCTTTATCTCTGGTAAAATGAATAGTACTAAAACTCATAAAACAATATGTTCTTATTGCGGTGTTGGCTGCGGTATGTTGGTAGATGTTGATGCAAAAGGAACAATAAGCGTAGATGGTAATCCTGATTATCCTTCAAATAAGGGCATGCTCTGTACCAAAGGGCGTAATCTAAATTACGTAGCGCAAGATACTACAGATAGAATTTTATATCCAGAGATGAAGTGGAGCCGCAATCACCCATTACAGCGGGTTTCATGGGATACCGCCTTTGAACGTGCTGCGGCGGTTTTTAAGAGTATCATTGCAAAACACGGACCAGATAGTGTAGGATTTTATGTGTCAGGCCAATGCCTAACAGAAGAATACTATCTAATAAACAAATTGACCAAAGGTTTTATAGGCACAAATAATATAGATACCAATTCTAGACTGTGCATGAGTTCTGCCGTAGTAGGATATAAGAAAACTTTAGGGGAAGACTCCGTTCCAATTTGTTATGAGGATATAGAATTGGCAGATTGTTTTTTAATAGCAGGAGCAAATCCGGCTTGGTGCCATCCTATTTTATATAGAAGGTTGGAAAAGCATAAAGAAGAAAATCCACAGGTTAAAGTAATTGTCGTAGATCCTAGAAAAACCCAAACCTGTGCAGGGGCAGATTTACATTTGCAGATTTTACCGGGTACCGATGTAATTTTATTTAATGCCATTGCGCGTAGATTAATAGATAAAAGAAAAATAGATGTCGCCTTTATTAAAAAACACACTGCAAATTTTGAAGCGTGTAAAGAAATGGCTTATACACTAACGCTCAAAGAGGCGGCTAAAAAATGTGGTATTCCAGTAGCGGATATACGTAAAGCGGCAGAGTATATTGGCAATGCCAAAAAGTTCATTAGTATGTGGACCATGGGGCTGAACCAAAGTGTTATAGGTGTTGCTAAAAATGTCTCGTTATTAAACCTATCGTTATTAACAGGTCAAATAGGAAAACCTGGTTCTGGTCCGTTTTCATTGACAGGGCAACCAAATGCCATGGGGGGTAGAGAAGTTGGTGGTATGGCCAGTTTATTGGCAGCCCATAAAAACTTGGGCAACCCTAAGCATAGAAAAGAAGTGTCCGACTTTTGGGGAGGCGGAGAAATTCAGGCAGAACCAGGGTATACCGCTACAGAAATGTTCGACGCCTTGGATGAAGGAAAGCTAAAGGCCATTTGGATCATCTGTACCAATCCTGCAGTTAGTATGCCCAATGTAAAAAAGGTAGAAAGAGCATTGAAAAAGGCAAAATTCGTGGTGGTACAAGACATATCACATAACTCGGAGACGACTAAATTTGCCGATCTTTTGCTACCTGCGGCGGGTTGGTTAGAAAAAGATGGTACCATGACCAATTCTGAAAGAAGAATTAGTTATCTGCCAAAAGTTATAGATGCCCCTGGCGAGGCCTTGCCAGATGCGGAGATTATTTGGCGTTTTGCACAAGCAATGGGCTATACAGGTTTTGATTATGCAAATAGTAGTGAGGTCTATGATGAGCACTGTTTGCTTACCAAGGGCACCGAAATAGATATATCTGGTCTGTCTTATGAAAGGTTGATTAATGAGGGTAGCTTTCAATGGCCCGTACCGCACAAAACACATAAGGGGACACCTAGATTATTTACAGATCGTAAGTTCTTTACCAATGATAAAAAAGCACATTTTAATGCCCCATCAACGCTTTATAACAAGTCAGAGGAAACGGATAACGAATATCCATTAATATTAAATTCAGGTAGGGTTCGCGATCAATGGCATACCCGTACCAAGACCGGTAAGGTTAAGAGGTTATTGACCCATATTCCACAACCTTATTTAGAAATGAATGCTGTTGATGCCTACTTAAGAAAAATTAAGGATGGAGATATTGCAGTGGTCAAAAGCAGACGTGGGCAGGTACAGGTGAAGGTACAGCTCAACTATGATATAAGAGAATCGGTAGTTTTTTTACCAATGCATTGGGGTAAAGTATTGAACAATGATTTTGGAAGGGCAAATAACCTGACCAACGATTTGGTAGACCCAATATCTAAAGAGCCAGATTTTAAATACTGTGCGGTTGAGGTCTCCAAATTTGTCAAAGAGAAGCAGAAGGTAGTAGTCGTAGGTGCCGGTGCCGCTGCATATCGTTTCATACAATCTTACAGAGAAAAAAATACAGAAGATGAACTTCATGTGTTTTCAAAGGAAAAAGATCCTTTTTATAATAGGGTTCTACTACCGGAATATGTTAGTGATGAACTTTCTTGGGAAGCTTTGGAAAAATTGAAGGAAGGTGAGTTGCAAAAGTTAGATGTCACCTTGCATTCCGGTATTTGTATTGACAATATCAATGCAGATGAAAAGACGATTTTAGATTCTTTGGGTAATGTGCATTCTTATGATCTGCTTATTATGGCAACGGGTAGTAGGGCATTTATTCCTAGTGATGTTCAAATAAAATTACCTGGTCGCTTTACCATGCGTGAAAGAGGCGATGCCGATAAGCTTAGAAAATATTTAGCGGAAACCGGTCTAAAGGCAAAAGATCAGAATGTGGTCATTGTAGGTGGCGGACTTTTAGGTTTGGAGCTTGCAGCGGCATTGAAAAAGATCAACATCAACATTAGCATTATTCAAAGGGCACCGCGTTTAATGGAACGTCAATTGGATAGTGTTGCAAGTAGGCTACTGGCAGAAGATGTCATGGAGCGCGGCATAAATCTCTATTTTGATAATGAGGTAAGTACTGTTTTTGAGGATAAGGGCCAAAAACATAGTCTTTTGGTGAATTTAAAAACTGGTAGAACCATTCAATGTAATGCCATTGTGTATGCCATTGGTACTAGGCCCAATATAGAATTGGCAAAACAGACTGGGGTTCATACCCGAAGGGGAGTCGTTGTAAATTCATACTTACAAAGTAGCGACCCTTCTATTTTTGCACTAGGTGAAATAGCGGAATACAAAAATTCACTTTTCGGAATTACGTCGGCAGCTGAACAACAAGCTGATATTGCGGCAAATTTTATTCTTGGCGATTTCAGCAGTATTTACAACGGGTCTGTTTTAATGAATATTTTAAAGTTCGAAAATTTAGATCTCTGCAGCATTGGCATGGTTAACTCACCGTTAGGGGATCCATCGTATGAAGAAATTATTCTAATGGATGTCAGCAAGCGCTTCTACAAGAAATGTATCGTAAAAGACGACACGCTTAAAGGTGCCATTTTAATGGGCGATAAAAATGAATTTGCAGAATTTAAAAGGCTCATAGAAGAGGAAATTGAACTCTCTGAAAAGCGGGATGAGCTATTACGTGGCGCTTCTACCTCTGTTCCGTTAAAGGGTAAATTAGTCTGTTCATGTAGTCAAGTGGGCGAGGGCAATGTTATTGATGCCATTAATGGCGGATGCTCCGAGTTCAACAAATTATGCTCAGAAACGGGTGCAGGTTTGGGCTGTGGTAGCTGTAAGCCAGAGATTAAGGAGTTATTACAAAAACAGCTGGTATTGGCTAATTAAAATGATAAGATATGAACGATGATCTTCATAGAATATTGATCAAGGGAGGGGTTACTTCCCCGGGTGAATTAAAGGATATAATTACCATGCTGGAGTCTGCCGGTCTTACCAGTGTAAACTTTGGTTCTAGACAAGATATTTTGTTTCCGTTGAAAGATGCTAAAGAAGAGCAATTGGAAAGTATTTCAAAATTCAATACTGATATCATTGCCAATAGATCGTATCAGAATATTGTAAGCTCTTACGTATCGGCAGATATTTTTGACATGACCCATTGGTTAAAGGGATCTACGTATTTATATATTTTAGAAGGTTTTGATTTTTTACCAAAACTCAAAATCAATATTACCGATCCTAAACAAAGACTAGTACCTATTTTTAGTGGCAATCTCAATTTTATAGCATCTGATCAAGAAGATTATTGGTATTTAAACATTAAACTTCCACACTGGAAATCATCTGCTTTTTATCCGGTTTTGATCTATAGTTGGGATATAAATTCCATTTCAAAGCAAATAGAGGAAATTCATGAAGACATTTCAGATATAGATGAGTTGTTCTTTGTAATGAACAAAAACTTGGAGACGAACAATAAAACCATGGAAAAGGAATTAAAGGTTCCTTTTCAGACCTTCCCGTACTATGAGGGTATGAACCGGTTGGGTACCGATCTTTATTGGTTGGGACTGTACTGGAGAAATAATAAATATGACCTATCGTTTTTAAAGGCGTTCTGTGGTTTTTGTTTAGATAATAGTATTGGTAAAATCTGTATTACACCTTGGAAATCTTTTGTGGTTAAAGGAATTAAAAAATCAAGTAGACCAGAACTTGAAAGGTTTTTGGGCAAAAGGGGAATTAATGTTAGGCACTCTCAGTTAGAGATGAACTGGCACGTACCAATTGATGACGGTGAAGCCCTTGAGCTTAAAAAATGTTTGGTCAGAAGTTTTGATCAAAATGATATTAGTACCTACGGTCTTACTTTTGGTATAAGCAATGAAGTGGGTAAGCGTTCGCACTTTGCCTCGGTGATTATTGAAAAGAATAGCTTGCCCACCATTGTTAAAGAGTTTGAAGTTCGCCCAACGTACAATGTGCTACATTTTGAACATTTTGATCCCAATAGTCAAAAGTATATTACTTACGCCCAGGATATTGATAAAATAGAACTGCCCGGTCTGTTAATGGAGTTGAGTAAGATGTATTTTGACCAACTAGGGCAAGTTGACGATTTGGAAAAAACTACAGATGTTGAGGTGGTTGAAACTAAACAGCAGTTATATCAATGTCAAGATTGCTTTACGGTATATGATGAATCATTTGGAGATGAAGATTTCAATATAGTTGCCGGCACAAAATTTCAAGATATAAGTGAGGCATATGAGTGCCCGGTCTGCTCCGCTCCTAAATCAAAGTTTAAGGAAGCCATGATACAAATGGGCTAATAACACTATATGGTTTTCTACTTGCCCTATATTCAATAAGTTAGTGTATATTTAATGGAGGTAATAAATTCGCTTTTGGAGTTAAAACTTAAAAAAGTGAAGCCATAATTTTGTGGTATTATTCTAAATAAACCAACACTCATGACCAGGGTAAATGTAAATGAAAGCCGTAAAGAACCGGTATTGGCCAAAGCATTAAAGTTCACTATTGTAATTGCCGTTATCGGTATTATGTTATGTGTACTGTTTATGGCTTTTGGTATTTAAACTTTACAGTTATTGAAAAAACACCGTAATCAGCCTTACCAGTTTTCTACTATGGTTGCATTACAGGAAGTTCAAGTATGCGGTCTGGTCCGTAGAATTTTAAAGCAATACCGAACACGATTACCGATAATACCATACCTATCATAAAAATGGTATATGTCCATCTTAGAATGCGATACTTTCTTTCCAGGACCACACCCAGAAAATATAGGTCTTTAGTTAGAGAACTATATATATAATCCTTGTCCTTTATAAGTTCTTTCATAGCCCAATTGTACTGCTCTAGTTTCATTTTGTGAAAATTACCGAAGAACAATAAATTGACTTTTTTGGTGGTAACCTCTTCTTCTGTAAACTGCCCAGTGGTTACGTTAGGTTTTGTGGCAATAATGGACATTACCATAGAAACTACACTAAAAACGATGAACAAAAAGGTAGGGTAAAATAAATAATCGTTTGTGGGGTTGTCTAATTTGGGCACCAAATTAGCGAGCGCCATAGATATGATAATGGCATTTACGGACAATAGGATGTTTGCCTTGGTGTCTGCAATGTCACTAAGTTTTAAATGATTTTGTAACGTAACCCTATACAATGTCTGTATTCCCCTATCTGGCAGTTCTCCTTTAAATTTAGCTTTTAAACTTTCTTTTTTTACGAGCTCTTTGTGCTTTTTTCTTACTTTAATGAGTCTCTTAATATTTTTGTCTTTGCCCTCTTGCCAATTATTTATGGCATAATCTGTATAAAAGCGATGATTGGTACGTAAGAGTTTTATATTCTCTTCTCGCCAATCTGCCGTTGTAAAGCTTTGTTTGCCAATAAGGGCGAGTTCTTCACGTAAAAGCTCTGTAGATGCAACAAAATTTTTAATATGAAAGTGTGATGAGTCTGCATCGCGAATTATTTTCTCTAATTCGTTTACTGGCTCGTAATTTTTTTTAGTAGCCATAATAAGGCTACAAACAACTTCAGAGAAGGAAACGGACATTTTATATTCTGCCAAGAAATCTTTTACCAATAGGCAACTTTGCTCTTCGTGATCGGTATAAGATTTTGTGTAGCCCAGATCATGAAACCAAGCGGCAACTAATAATTGTTCACTTTCTTCGTCTGAAATATTCTCTCCTTCGATCAATTCTTTAGTACTCTCTACAACACGTTGGGTGTGCCTAAGATTATGATATAAAAATCTTGGGTCAATATTGCCGGTCAAGAGATCTGTGGCAAATACTTCGGCTTTTGAAACTATTGTAGACATAAGTTTAATGAAAAAGATAATACTTTAGAAATGTACAAAAATTATCTGCTTATGTTAAATGGATATTCCAAAACCAACCTGAATAAGATTACTTTCCTTAGAATTAAAATACCCAATATTAAACGTAAGTGCCTTTAAGCTGCTGATCCAAAAACCGCCGCCTTGGGAAGTATGCCAAACATTTGAACTTTCATTGGGCATCCATACCCTACCATAATCAAACCCACCATACATACCAATGGTCACAGGAGATACAGCGGTGATGTAACGCTTTAGTTTTAGTTTAAGATCTGAAGATTGGTAGAAATAAGACTTGCCGGTAAAACGTTCATCCCTAAATCCTCTAAGTCCGTTACCACCACCAATAGAGGGTGTATGGTAAAAATATACATCATTGTAATCAAAAAGTCCTTTGTATTCCGCAGTAGTACTAAATACAAGGTTTCCCTTATGTTCTAATTTATGGTCAAAACCTACTTTCAAAGAAGCATAACCAAACTTGTTGTCATTATTGACGATATTCATTTTATAACCAGCGGAGAAGCCAAAGTAAATTGCTTTTGATGGAAAATCACCTGCGTCATCACGATCATATTCCCCCGTCAATTCTAGTCCTCCGTAGTTTTGGGTTTCAAATATTTCATTATTAAGATTGTTACTATTGAACAATCTGTCTGGGTTGTCATCTACCTTAAACGACTCAAATAACCCTCTGATACGAAGGCTGTAATATGCTAAACCGGCACTTGCCTTGAACATTCTAATTCTGCCTCTATAATAATCTCTATCAAGGGCATCTTCATTGTTTACAGTTTCGTTACCAAAGCCAAAAAAGTTCTTTACATAACGATCATTGGCAAAGTAGGCACTTGTTTCAAAATTCCATCCGGGGAAAACACTTCCGTAAATACCGGAGTAAGACAGTTCAGCAGCCTTAAAATTAAAGTAGTAATTGGCACTAATGCTATGCTGTTGTCTAAATGAATTACCGTCTATTCCTTTTTGGGTATAGGTGTTTGATGCTCCTAGAAAAAAACCATCGTCTGTTCTAAACCCTAATGTGGGCACCAATACGTTGGTATTAGGCTCAAAATATCTAAAATGAAAAGTGTTCGTCTTATAATTATCGGTTAATAGGGTTTTAGGTTTTTGATCTTGAATATCAATCTTTTCATGTTCCCAATCGTACAATTTTACTTTTTTCTTATTGCCTATGGTGTAAGTATCGTCACCATAACCTCCAATTATTCTTAATTTGGTTTTAGGGTTTTCTTCACCTTCAACAACAAAAACATCATCATCACCTAAACCATAGATATAGACTTCTTTCGTTAAACTATCATTGAATGTTCTTGAGTAGACCAATTCATTTTTTTCATCACTTAGAATACGTTTTACCACAACCTTGGTCTCACCATTTTTCATTCTGGTCATGGTAAAGATGTCGTCTTTTTCAGTACCGAGTACGGCTACAATTTTATTAAGGTAATTTGCATACGCTTCAGCGGTTTTGGGCAATGTTTCTAGTCGTTGTTTTAAACTTTGCTTAATATATTCTGAAGTTTCATCTTGCACCGCCAAGGGCAAACGTTTAAAGGCTTTTTCTATAACCTCTGCCGTCATTCCATCTTGTATGGCTCTTGCCTCTTCTACCCATGCCTCTGGTCCGTAGCCAGTGGCCAATGTTCTATCTAGTCTATTACCGGAAAGGTTCAGCCATTTTACATTATCTACATCCTCATCATAGGTTTCCCAATTTCTTGTACCGGGAACAAACCACTGTACAAAAGGGATTACTTTACCATCGAACCTTGGGAATGCATTGTCCCTATCTCTTGGAACGGGCATAAACTCTTTTTCACCATCCGGACTTTCATATTCGATCCACCTCCATTGATCTTGGTGGCGGTCCCAATCGCCAATAAGCATATCGAAAATTCTAGCTCTAATAAAGCTCTTTTCATCTACCCCATAAGACTCATCGCTCTTTATTTTTTCTAACATATCAGTAGTACTTTCATAGTCTACCACTTCACCGGAATTTTCATGGATCGTTCTTCTATAGCCCTTATAATGTGCTTGTTCTTCAGACGGTCTACGCTCTATATAATATAATTCATCACCATAGTTTTCATTGAACTGTTTAAGGCTGTCTTGCTTTGGAACATAGAACAAATCTGTATCAGAATGGTTTATTCCTACGGATTTAGCTAAGGGATTAATGACCAGCTGCATGTATGGGTGGGCAGTGGTAAAGAAATCTGAAATTGCTTTTTCTGCCCAAGTATCTTGATAATCTTGCGTGTTATACGATATGCCCGGAAGTTTGAATTTTAAAAACTTAAGCGCGCTTTTCTTTAATGATCGCATGGCATATTGTTTGCCGTTTGCATCTTCTAAACGAAGGGAGAAAGATTGGTGTCCGCCTCCTTCTTTAACAACCGATAGACCTCCGTAAAGGGTGTCTAATTGAACTATGGGAGCTTCTACAGGCTGACCGTAATAGTTACGATAACGCTCTCCCCACAAAAATTTATAAAATCCACTTTTATTGTAATCCTTTGGGTCGTCTAAGATATGGGTCTCTTCTATTTCCTTACCATTTGCCGTAAATTGATTAAATTCTTTTTCAGGTTCTTTTTTAGCAAGGACATTAAAGGTCTTGCTAGATGAAAGATCGTTTTCAGAAACAAACGTTACTTTAGAACTACCATCTTTAAAATAGTCTAGCCTTGCAAAGCCACGCTCGCCATACACATATTCACCATGATAATCAATAGAACCACCAATGGCGGTAATTCTACCAGCTGTTAATTTAGCAGCACTTTTTTCTCCTAAAGAGCCACTTACTATTTGGTGAATGCCACCACCTTCCAATAATTGCAGACTTTCTTCATGACCGGAAATCAAGGTAATTCTATCATTGGCCTGTGCCAAGGCACTTACTGCAATACGTAGATAATTATATCTTCTGGAATTTACATGTTCAGGATTAAACGCACCCAAGTCCATCACGGCATTTTTAATAGTACCCACTAACGGTAGTGGTGTAGCGTGATCTTTAACCGTTGTTTTACCTGCGTAGGTACCGTTGGTAAATACGGGGTGATGCATGGCTATGACAATATTCTTGCCTTGGCCATCGCCTATGTACCCTTCCAACTCCTCCATAAATCGTCTACGGGTAATAATATCAGAGCATTTTTTGTTAATGTCTTCAACTCTAGACCAGTTAGATACAAACCATTTCGAATCCACTAAAATAAGATCAAGGTCGTCATTTATGACCTTGTGTTCTATAGGGCAACCATTATTTGGAAGTACAGCAGTGTTTTGTCGTTCAATATCCTTCAGATAGTTTTCTACTTTTTCTATTTTATTTAATTTATAACTTTTCCATTCGTTGTTACCAGGCAAGAATATGGTTTCTCCCTTAAAATTAGATATAAGATCTAATTGTTGTTGAATAAAAAGGCTATCGATCAGCCAATTATTGGTCTCGGGAGATATATTATCACCCGTAAAGACCAACGTACTATTTTCTGTAGCTAGATCTAGTTCTTCTTTAAAGCGCTGTAAAAGTGCATTGTTAGGTACCGAAGATGCGTTGCCCAGACCGCCTGCAATGTAGAAGGTATGGGTAATATCATTAGTATTTTCCACAGTTGAGTCACTGTGAATATTGCTTTGCTCTTTGTATGTTGCGCAAGAAGATATAAACAGTAAAGCAATTAGAATACTAAAAGGTTTTACGGTCAAATAATTTGCCCAAGAATGGTATGGTGGGTTGGTCATATAAATATTTAAGTTGATACTGGTCTAAGAGGTTTTTTTAATTGGTAAAAAACACGTTTGATACAATGATGCCAATTATAAGAATAACCAAAAATGATATTAAAATGGTTACGCCCAGTTTTGTTTTTTTGTTTTTCTGAAGGATAAATTCCCTGGTTTCTTCTTCGGGTTCTTTTACGAACTTTGTCTCTTTTGTATTCTCTTTCATGTTTTTATTTTTTAATGTATACTGTTTTTTTGTTAACGAATTCCAATATGCCTTCCCTAGACAGTTCTCTACCATAACCTGAAGCTTTTGTACCTCCAAATGGTAATCTAGGGTCAGATTTCACCATGTCATTGATAAAGAATGCTCCATCTGGAATTTGTGATATCATATCCATAGCGCTATCTATATCTTGGGTAAACAACATACTACCCAGTCCAAATCTAGAATTGGTCGCTAATTGTATTGCCTCTTCTCTATTTGCCACTTTGGTAATAGCAGCTACAGGACCAAAAGTTTCTTCTTTGAACACTGGCATTTCTTTGGTAACATTGGTAAGTATGGTTGGTGAAAAGTAGGCACCATTTCTTTCATTGCCCAGTATAACTTCTGCACCCATATCAATGGAATCCTGTACTTGTTTTTGAATTTCTTCAGCCAAATCTTCCCGCGCCATAACACCGATAAAAGTTTCTTTATCCATTGGGTCACCTACTTTAAAAGATTTAATTTCTGCGGTGAACTTTTCTATGAAGTCATCATAAATATCAGCACATACAATGAACCTTTTTGCGGCAATACAACTTTGTCCCGTATTCTGCATACGAGCAGTGGCCATTGTTGATATGTATTGGTCCAGATCAGCATCTTCCCATATAATACATGCATTGTTCCCACCAAGTTCCAGGACAGATTTTTTAAGATTTTCACCTGCTGTACGGGCAATAGACCTACCTGCTTTCTCACTTCCGGTGAGGGTTACGGCCTTAATATCTTCGTGGGCAATAAGTTTTTCTATTTCTTCATGACCGGATTTTATACTTTGAAAACACCCTTCTGGATATCCGGCATCTAAAAACAATTGCTCTATGGCCAGAGAACATCCCGTAACGTTTTTTGCATGTTTCAATAAAGCGGTGTTACCAGCGGTCAATGTAGGTGCTGCAAACCTTAACACTTGCCAAAATGGATAATTCCAGGGCATAACCGCTAAAATGCATCCTAAGGGATCATGACTAATAAAACTTTCATCTGCATCTGTATCAATAAGTTCATCGGCTAAAAGGTCCTCGGCATTTAAAGCATAAAAATCACAGACCCAAGCGCACTTTTCAATTTCGGCAATGCCTTGTGATATTGGCTTGCCCATTTCTTGGGTCATTAGCTTGGCGTATTCCTCTTTACGTTCTATAAGCAACTCGGCTACATTGGTCAACAATTGACATCTATCTTCAATTTCCATGTTGGCCCATGAAGTTTGGATTTCCAATGCTTTCTTCAACTTAGAATGTACAGACTTACTATCATCTAAAGTATAAGTAGCTATGGTATCGCCAGTGTATGGGTTTTTTAAATCGTAATCTTTCATAACGGCAAATTTAGGTGTAAGGAGTTATGTGTATTAATTCGTTCCATATTATTCTTAACCCTTTAAGTTAGGTATTGTTACGGTCAATATTATAAGGTTTTGAGTTAAGTAATTGTATAGGTATTAAAGATCTTTGTTGAAGATGATAGCTAGACCGCTATTATTGAATAAAAGAAACGTTTAATCTAAAATTTAAAATATGAACAATAGTGGAAATACATTATTAGCAATTATTGCAGGTTCCGCCATTGGTGCAGCCTTGGGAATTCTTTATGCACCGGATAAGGGTGAGAATACAAGAAGATTAATTGCAGATCAAGCAGCATCTACAAGAGATAATTTTACAGAAAGTGCTTTAGATATAAAGAACAGAGTAGTATCAAAAATGTCTGATGAAAGAGAGACTTTAGATACCAGGGTAGAATCTTTGGTTTCTGATATAAGTTATAAAACCGAAGATGTTATTTCAACATTGGAGAAAAAATTGGCCGAGTTAAAGACCAAAAATAAGAAACTGCAGAAAACAGTATAAATGGGAGTAATTGATTCACTTAACGAAACGTCTAATAAAGCTATTGATGTAGGAGAGGTTTATTATAAAAAAACCCAAGAATACTACAGGCTAAAAGTGTTTCAACAATTAACTATGACCACTGGTATGCTGCTGAAAACAGCTGTATTTGGTGGTCTTGGTTTTATGGCACTTGTTTTTATTACGGTTGCCGGCGTTGTGTACTTGGCAAAGATTATTGATAGTATGGTAGGCGCATGTCTAATTGCCGGTGCTTTCTTTATCCTTTTATTGATATTGGCCTATTTATTTAGGAGCAAAATTGATAATCTGTTGGTGAAAAAGCTGTCGGTCAAATTCTTTAATTAAATAGAGCTATGTATAAAAATTTTGAGGAAGTAGAGTTTCATTTAAAGCGCTTGAAGTTAGAGCGTGAAATTGCTTTAGAAGAACTTAAGGGCATAAAGAATGACGTAAAACAAGATTTGAGTCCGTACAACTGGGTTTCCACTGCAATCTCCGCTGCCAAAAAATTTGGAATGCTTTATTTGGTACGTAAAGTGGTCAAATAAAATATATAACCATTTGAAAAGCATAAAAAAAGCACCTCATTAAATGAGGTGCTTTTTTTATGTGTAATGTTTGTTGATGTTATTCTTTGGTCCACGCATCTAACATCCAACTTACTTTTTCAATTTCGCCAATGTATCCACCGATCATATCAATGGTTCCTTCATCGCCACCAGCTTCTGCAACTTTAACAACCTTGCTCATTTGCTTTAGTAAGGTCTCATGCTGATTAAGTATATTTTTTACCATTTCGGTATCAGAGATCAGGGAAGACGTTTCTTTGATGGACGACATTTCAAAATATTTTGAAAATTCACTGGTTGGGTTATCTCTTAACGTTAAAATACGTTCAGCTATTTCATCAATTTTTATTCTAGCGTCTGTATACAGCTCTTCAAACTTAATGTGTAGGTCAAAAAAGTTTTTACCGGACACATTCCAGTGATAGCCTCTTAAGTTTTGATAGTAAAGATTGTAATCTGCCAACAACGTATTTAATTCATTGACAATTGGTTTAATATCCTTTGATTTTATATCTAAGTAGCTCATAAAAATTTGTTTAATTGTTTAATACAAAATTAATTATGTTAACGGTAAGGTGTTGACCCAGAAAGCTTAATGATCAACACTTTAACCTTTTTTAACGTTAGTAGTATTATTAGGGTTTTACAAGGGGCTTTAGGTTAATGTATGAATAGTTTATTTCACCAACATGTTCATACTCGGTAGAGTTTTGTTTTAAGGAACCCCAATCAAATTGATCATCCAAATTGTTCTCTTTGTAAAAATTGGTCAAGCCTTCGGTAAACAATAAATACTCGTTCATTCTTACCTTATTCTTTAAAAGCTTGTGGGCAATGATAAGGTCTTCGCCAAACAGCTTAATGCTGTTACCAACCTTGGTCAATGCTATTTCTTTTCCATAATGCAGGATTATTTTAAGACCTAATATTTCCGGTATAGAAGCGGCATCTTTATTTTTCTTATATTTTTCTCTCAACGCATCCAATTCTTTGTAGAATTCAGTGTAGAATATTCTACACTGTTCAATGAGTGCTTGTAATGACGGCATTTCTCCGGTCTTAAAAAAGAGTACGGCATCGCCTTCAATTTCAGAAACTTTTAATCCGATCTTATTCGTGTAGATGATCTGATTTAAAAGCGCAGGAATAATTTTTGAACTTAGCTCAAAATCCGTTTCGCTCATAAATTCAGTAAAGCCACTAATGTCCGGTATACAAATTAACATGGGTGATCCTTTCATAAGCGGCGGTATAAAGATATTGGGGCAAGGTAGAGAACTTCTATTATCAAAAAGACCTCGTTTCATAAAAATGATATCACAATCCAACTAGCAAGTGAAAAGTCATTTAGGCTATAAAACAGTTTTTTTGGGCACTAAAAAGATGACCGCATTATTTATTTTTGTTTCACAATATATTAAAAAGAATAAACAAAAAATAAATGCGTTTCACTTTACTTCTCTAAAAATGAACTATTCAGAACTATTGGCTAGTGAGCCCCATGATATTGCTGCCCATATGCAGTTAAAATATGTAGATAGAGAAGCCTTGACCATACAAAGGGTGAAAAAGAAAGACAAGTTTCTGTATTTTCTGAAGAATAAACCTTTGCAAAAAGAAACTGAACTAAAAAGGATAAAAAAGTTAGTTATTCCACCTGCTTGGCAAGAAGTTAAAATAGCATCGATAGCCAATGCACATTTACAAGCAGTGGGCTATGACTTAAAACATAGATTGCAATATAGATATCATGAACTTTGGCTAAGGGTAAGAAACCGTACCAAGTTTTTGAGAATGCACCATTTTGGGCAGGCATTGCCCAGTATACGCAAACAAGTAGATGAAGATTTACAATTAAAAGGTTGGCCAAAAGATAAGGTGTTAGCACTTATAGTTAGGTTAATGGAAGAAACGCATATTCGAATAGGCAATGAACAATATGCTAAAAGAAACAAGACCTATGGGCTGTCTACACTTAGAAACAAGCATTTAAAAACCAGTAAGAACAAATTAAAGTTTGAGTTTACAGGTAAAAAGGGCAAAAAACATAGCATAACTCTTAATAATAAACGTTTGCGTAGGTTGGTACTTCAATGCGAGGAGATACCAGGTTGGAATCTTTTTCAATTTTTTGACGAGGACGGAATTAAAACCAATGTAGATAGTGGTATGGTCAATGAGTATCTACAAGAAATAAGCGGAGACCTATTTACTGCAAAGGACTTTAGAACTTGGTCTGGCACCATTATATTTTTTGAGTCATTGCTAGAGAATGCATCAACCAATGATGAAACCCAAATTAAAAAGAATGTAATCAAGGCTTTTGACGCCACGGCCAAAGCCCTTGGTAATACCAGAAATGTTTGTAAAAAGTATTATGTGCACCCATATGTGGTAAGCACCTATGAAAATGGAGGATTAAAAAAGGTATTTCAGAATTTGGAGAAACAGTCCTCGTCAGCATATCAAACAGCGGCAGAGAAAGCATTGATAAAATTAATTTCGGATTTTAATCCGTTATTGAATTTGTCCAAAAAGAATTAGGTTATTTTCAATTTAACCGGCGCGGTCAACCTCGCTCTCACTTTTTAGAACGTAATCACCATCATCTTGTTTTATATATAGTGCTTTATCGTCACTACTGCCATTTCTAGTAACCTCACTTCCTTTTATGGTCTTTGTGGTTTTAGATGTATACGTTTCTTCTACAGTACCTTCTGCAGTACCATTACCCCATGACCATTTTACTACTGTCCCTTTTCTAATCATACCTATTTATTGTTGTTTGTGCATTTCCATCACTTCTAGTTTTTTGGAGAACCAGTGATGGAAATTACCTTTTTCAGGGGCACAAACACGAGAACTAAAATTTGATATTGCAATTTCTATAATATTTGAAATTATTGTGTGAAATGCCGCATTTATTTTTTGCTCTAAACACCTGAATATTAACCCAATTCAAAGGAGTTAATGCTTCTTTTTTTAAGGGTAAAAAGAACCAATGATCACGTATATATTTGATATTAAAACAATACGATGATAGATTTTGTTATAGGGACATCGATAATAATTGGTCTAGGTTATCTAGGTTTTTTGGTAAACGAATATTTGATAGATAATACTGTTGAAGATTTGGGCAAAACCCAAAGAGATGAGTTTTGCGAAATTGATTTAGATCATATGTTGATGTATTCCGATCAAAGCAAAGCGAAAGATTTGAACGAGCTAAAAAGAAAATTACAAGATTTTAAAAACAGAAATAAATTTTACAAGATGTAATAGTGATCAACATCTTTAAAAAAGAGGTCACGTAATTAAAACTATATAAAATGAGTACATATACAGAAGAAGTTGGAAATAAATTAAATGAGTTGTTGGAGAAAACCTATGATGCCGAGAAAGGCTTTAAAAAAGCGGCCGAAAACATTGATAACCCTCAATTAAAGGCGTTTTTTGAATCAAAGGCAAAACAACGTTATGATTTTGGTCATGAGTTAAAAACAGAGATTATGTCATTTGGTCAGAAAATTGATAAGGGTGATAGTATTACCGGTAAAGCACAC
The DNA here is from genome assembly GCF_001865655.1 of Maribacter sp. 1_2014MBL_MicDiv. Lineage (NCBI taxonomy): Bacteria > Pseudomonadati > Bacteroidota > Flavobacteriia > Flavobacteriales > Flavobacteriaceae > Maribacter > Maribacter sp. 1_2014MBL_MicDiv. The sequence continues at coordinate 1,830,978 of NZ_CP011318.1, read as the reverse complement.
AGAGCTTGGATGGACGTTAAAGCCTTATTTTCAATTGATAATGTAGAATCCATGTTAGAAGAAGCTATTAGAGGTGAAAAAGCAGCTATTGAAGAGTATGAAGATGTATTGGAAGATACCTCTTTACCGTCTACCACGGCTACAATTTTAAGAAGTCAAAAAGAGGCGATCAAAAATGGTTTGTCCAATATTAAAATTTTAGAAGACGCACGATAAACAATAGTGTTTAAACTAATGAAAGAGGCTTATTTAAGCCTCTTTTTTTTTGGATCGTATGCAAGAATTTAAGGAGTACATAAACTTATTTTTAATGCGTCATCATTTTTAGTTTCTGCAATAAGAGATGCTTGCTAAATAACTGAACTTTACGTCTAAAGCAAAAGATTGATATGTATTTTAAAATTTCGAATACAGCAAAGATGAAGGAGATAGAGCGAGACGTAAATGCTTTGTTCAAATATCCCAATTTATATACCCCCCAAGTTGTTATCAGCGGTCTAACCGAAGTGTCTATACCCATAGTAACCATGGATGAGCCAAACACAATATCTTTAGCTATTTGGGGTCTATTGCCCAGTAGTTTTAATGAGGATTGGGAGCTCTTTCAAAAGCTGACCAATACACTCAATATACCCACCCATAAGATGGATACAGAAATCTGGTATCATGATTCTTTTCTGAACAGAAGGTGTATAGTGCCCGTTACGGGTTTCTTTACATCAGTACTAAGAAATGGAGAAATTTATCCTTATCACGTTAGTAGAACAAACGGTGAAATATTATACCTGGCAGGTATTTATACCATCTTGGACGATGGGTTTTTAACATGTTCGTTACTTACAGGACCACTGGAAGAAGTGGTTATAGACTATCAGAATTTAGTGGATTACATGCCTAGCATTATAGACCATGAAGATAAACAAGAATGGCTATCTGGTGATATTTCAGTAGAACAAGCTAAAGCACTATTAAGACCACCGCATAGAACAGATCTTGCGGTAAGACCGATTGCTAAAAGTCTTTTTAATCAAGACATATCATACGATAGCATGCTCAACTCTTGCGAGTATCCTGAAAATTAACGTATAGATGAGTTTTTGTTCTTTATATGCTTTCTATACTCGGTTGGTAGTATATCATATGCTTCAAAGAAAATTTTAGAGAAATAACTTCTACTTTTAATTCCTATGGCATAAACTATTTCTGAAACGGAGAGATCGGAATTTTTTAGATAATTCTTAGAAATTTCAAGCTTTAAAGATCGTACATACTCATTGACCGTTTTTGAATATAAAATTTTAAAACCTAATTGTAATTTTTTAGGGCTTAGTCCAGACTCTTCACTTAAGGTGGTAATTGATATATTCTCGGATATATTTTCAATAATATAGGTGGTCAATTTGTGAATTTTTAGAATATCCTCTTTAGAAATAGCTTCAGGTAAATTCATATTTTCTTCAAAATTTTTATGTTCTAATAATTGCAGAGATAGTATAAGATAGACCCTACCCTCTAGTGATAAGGATCTTAGCATAGCGTTGTCAATATCTATGTTGTTGAGCAATTTTATTTCTTCTGCAATTCTTAGACTATAACTACCACCGTGTTGAAAAGCGGTGTGGCATTCATTGTCATTGAAAATTGAAACCAATAATTGATTTAATTGCGAAATGTCATTGTTCTTTTTTTGTAAATATTCTTGACGTTCTACCCGTATAAAATTGATCTTTAAATGCTCACCTTTTGGAAATAGAAATGTTTTTTTGGCATTTCTTTTATGAGAGATAATCGTATTTTGAAACTGCTTAAGCCTATTGAAAGCATCGGTACAGTTTTCGCTATACTCAAAATAGCCTTTTGTAATAAAAATGAATTCAATTGGCGATAGTTCATCGGTATCAAACACAATTTTTACATCTTCGTTAAGCTTTAAGTCACAATCAATTAGAGATAGGCCCCAATTAAAATCAATGGTTCTCAGCGTACCTTTTCCTGTGCTATTATTGAAGGTTATGATTTTTTCGCCCCAGTCACCTTTAAGTTTACCCTGCAAACACGTTTGTATCTGGGTAAAAATGTTTTCTGACTTAGTACTATTTATAATCAACTCCCTCATTGTTTTATCATTGGTATACACTGGTAATTGCATACTACAAAACAACTGTAAAAAGCAGAATTAGGTTAACACTTTTGAAATGTTAATTGACACAAATGGGTACTTTTAATTTTGTATGAAATGTTAAAAAATGAATGAAAGCAACTTTGATTAAATTTAAAAAGCATACCTAAATAGCAGTGGTATCATCTTTTTCATTGGTAGCTTCTAATTTTTGCATATACTGTTTTGGCGACATTGAATATCGTTCTTTAAACAATTTAGAGAAGTAACTTCTAGAGGTAATACCAATTCTATAAGTAATTTCAGTGATGTTCAAATGAGTACTTTCCATTAAATGCCTGGCTTTTTCCATGCGTTTATTTTGAGAATATTCCTTGACCGAAAGTCCAAATAAGCTTTGAAAACCATTTTGTAGTGTATTTTGATTTAAGCCTACTTTTTTTGAAAGTGTTAAAACATCTGGTGCCTGGTCTAAACTCTCATCTATAATATTTGCGGCGTGTTCTATTTTAACAACGGTAGATTGTCTAAGAATTGTTCTTTTTTCGCTTGGGGAGGCGTCATCTACATATTGCCTTAGATGGTGCGCCAGTATTTCATAGCACTTACCTTCAATAAATACACTTTTTGTAAAACCTTGATCTTCCGTTTGGTTGATTTCCTCAATACATTTTGCAATATCAAGGCTATAATGAGCTTTGTGAAAAAAAAGGTTAATACCGTTAACATCTCTAAACAGACCCTCTAGGTCTTCGTTCATTTCCGGTAAAAAAGACTCAATTTTTTCTTCGAACAATTTTCTATTGATCTCTAGGCTAAAAAAGCAAACAGGTTCTTCGGCTTTAAGTGTAAGTACATTTCCGTATTTACTGTTACAAGAAAAAATGGCACTTTCTAAATGCTTTATTTCTGTTTGTTTTTCTTGGCCTTCAAACTCATGCCTAATACTCTTTTCCCTATTAAATACAATTTCCAATGGCTGCACTAAAGATTGATTAAGCACAAACCGTGTGTCTTTCTTAAGGGTAATATCAACATCTAAAATGCCCACACCATGAGAAAAACTAATTGCTTTTATATGACCGGTACCAGCCTCTTTAGGGATATCCATACAAATTTCATTGTTCTCTTCCCTATAATCAACATCTAATCTGTGGGCAATATCCTTTACGACATCAACCACGTTCAACTCCTTAAACTCTTTTTTTGTACCCATACTAATTGGATTATGTGTACAAGATAAGTCAATTTACGAAAGGATATTTGGCTTAATAAGGTTTTAGATTAACACAAAAATTTAGGTAATGAATTATACGTTAGTCAATTAGCCATATTGTTTGGATGAGTTAAGATTTAATTTTTTACAACCAAGCAAAACAGGGTATTAGTGTCATTTTTGTACCAACAATAATGAGATACTGCTTAGAGCATTTCATTATGAACAATCAAAATATTAACCTAATTATTAAAATCTATATTATGAAGAAGTCACTATTAATGTTCTTATTTGCTATTATGACTGTGAGCGTTGCAACCAGTTGTAGAGAAGAAAAATCAGCAGGAGAAAAAATGGAAGAAGGTATTGAAGATGTTGGTGATGGTATTGAAGACGGTGCAGAAGAAGTTGAAGATGCGGTAGAAGATGCTACTGACGACAACTAGTATAAAAATTGCTATGAAATTTAAAGCCAGATAGATTTTCTACCTGGCTTTTTTATGTTTGGCCTATAGGCTATTCTTTTTTGCCATTGCTGGTAAGTACATCTACCAGGCCATCTTGTAGGTTTATCCACAAATAATTGAAAAACGATTTATGTTGTGTGCGTTCAACGGAAATTGTACCATACCTAAAACCGTTTTCATCAGCTTTTGAGCCATCGTTAACAAATAAATTACCAATAAAGGAAAGCACTTTTTTTACACCGTTTCTTTCTTTGTTCAACAACTGAAATTTAAAATCTTCATATCGCATTTTGATGTCTCCGCTAGAGGTGTATTCATCACCCGATATGGTAAAATATAGTTGTTCAATGGTTCCGGTAGTTTGGGTTCTTAAGTTGGGTACAAGAAAATCGTTTAGCTTTTCAGTATAAAAATTTGAAAGCTTGCCAGATATTAAAAAAGAATCATGTGGATCGTTCACGTTGAAATTCCAATCTAAGTGCAGTGCACCGGCATCCATTAAATTAGCGTTTAGCTTAATGTTTACTGTATTGTTAACTGTTGTCAAATTGGATAGATTATTTATATCTGCATTTAAATTGGTAAAACGTAAAGCACCCGCTTTTACATTATTGGGTGCATTTTCTTTATAAACAATTGTTCCTTGCTGAATTAAAATGGCATCTATTGCTATTATAAAGGGTAGTCTTCTTAACAGTGTACCGTAAAGAGGCTTTGTACTAAAATCTTCCAATGGAGACTTATCCCTATAAATTTCTAGGTTGGGCTCTATGAGTTTTACTTCTTTGAAATTAATTTGAAGTGAATCTTTGTTGGCCACATAATTGTGATCGTTGATAGAAATAGCCGGAATTGTTAAGCTTACATGATCTCTCTCATAGGTAATTTGCTTACTGAGTTCTGCTTTAGAATATTTGGTTAAAAGAGAAATATCAGTCATGTCTATAGAAGAATTGTTCATCACTAAAGAGGTCATTTGCAGATTTTCGTATTCCCCAAGGGGAGCTTTAAATTGCGCTATTTCTATTTGATAATTAGAAAATGTAAACGGAACATATTTGGTAATTGTCTCGGGGTCGGTAGCTACATCTTTTAAATGAAGACCTAAAGATGCTACTGAAATGAGTTCAACTTCTTCATCAGCGTCCCAAATTTCCACAACACCAGATTCGAACTTTAATTCTTCAACAAAAATTTCTTTCAGGAGATTAATGGGATTGCTTTTGTTGGCAACTACGTTGTTAGGGTCTTTTGGGCAAGTTTTAAAATGAAGATGAGGTGTTGACAGTGTCAAGGTTTTTATATGAACAGACTTTTGAAAAAGTATTTTCCAGTAACTAAATCCTTCAATGGAAAGCTCGTTGGCATTTACTCTTATTTCACACGAAGAGGTTTGCTTGCCTAAACTGACTACGGCAACGTCGGTAAAAGCAATGTTGCCCTCTAATAGGTTTATTGCAAGTTTATCATATGAAAAATTAATGTGATCGGGTACTTTTCGCTCTAAAAAACTGATAATTTCATGCTTCATTTTCCATTCGGCAAGCATATAACCACCTATGGAGAAAATGAGAATAACAACTAGCCATTTTAAAATCTTTGACATAAGGTAAAAGTTAGAGCGTAACAAAAGGTAAAGTACCTATTTGTTGAGAAGTAGATTCTAAAATGGGATTTAGGACCTTGTTACTTATAAGGCTTTTCTATACCCGCGCTGTCAGGGTCCATATATTGCTTAAAATCCGATGCGCTGGTAAGTTCTATGAAATCTTTTCCTTTAATGACAATGGCATTTTTTAAAAGACTAGGTTTTTTATCTAAAATTTTTAACCAACCATCATCATCTAAATTAACGGTTTTATCGCCATACTCATCCTTAAAATCCGGGTGGTCGGTATTTACCAATTCAGAGATGGTCTTACCTAGGCCATCTGCTAACTCTGCCCATTGGGTGCCGGTGACATTTGTCTTAGAGATATCTATTGTTAAATGTTCTTTACCAGAAGATTCCACGTAAGCGTTCAATTGCTTACCAATTGAATTTTCTGAACTGTAATAAAGGGTTATCTGTTTTTTATCCATAGCAATTACTCCCATCACTTTTTTTTAAAAGTACTCACAACCACAGGGAGTAATTAACTCGTTTAAAACTAAAAATATCTTGAAAGGTTAATTAGGGGTAACACCGTGCGATTTTATAGTATATTGTTGATAAACAATTTATAAGGTGGTGAATACTTTTTTTTGGGTTGCATATATAGCGGTAACGCTGTGGAGTATCGTCAATATTATTTTCAATGGATCAAGGGCAACTAAGATGATTAGTTGGTCTTTGTCTGTTATAATATTTCCTTTTTTGGGTCCGCTGTTATACTATTTGTTCGGTATTAACAGAAGAAAATTCAAGCTGTTTAAATTAAAACAAACAGAGAAAAGAAGGTTATATTCTGAAACCTATAAAGAGTTGGAGGGCGGCGAACAAAGCGTTCATGATTTTGATGACTACAAGAGAGATAAATTAGCATCACTAATAAGAAAGAACAGTTATTTTGCTCCTTATGAAGGTAATGAGGTAACCTTGCTCAATAGTGGAGAAGAAGCCTTTGGAGCCATATTCAAAGCCATTAAAGGGGCTAAGAAATTCATACACATCCAATACTATATTTTAGAAGATGGAATGTTGTTAGACAAGTTCTATGGACTGTTCAAAGAGAAGGTAAAAGAAGGTGTAGAAATTAGAATGTTGTATGATTCTTTTGGTAGCAATTCAATGCGGGGTAAAAGAGTACAGCGATTTAAGGATATTGGGGTCAAAGCATTTTCTACGATGCCCATTCGTTTTGGAAACCTCTTGTTTACTCTTAACTATAGAAATCACAGAAAAATTGTAATCATAGACGGTAACGTTGGTTTTACCGGTGGTTTCAATGTGTCCGATAAGTATATGAAGCCAGTGTCAGAGCTGGGAATATGGCAAGATTTGCATGTACAGATCAAAGGGCCGGCAGTAAATAGCTTGCAGCGTGTTTTTGTAAAGGATTATCATTTTGCAGGTAAAGAAGAATTGTTGCTACAGGATAAATATTTTCCCAAAGTAGACTCTTCTGGCAAAACGGTTGCGCAGATTATTTCAAGCGGACCAGATTCTAGATACCCTGCAATTATGCAGCAATATTTGGCAATGATCAATATAGCCACCAAGAGTATTTGCATTGCCAACCCTTATTTTATCCCTGGTGAGCCGGTCTTGGAAGCCATAAGAATTGCGGCATTGAGCGGAATACAGGTCACATTGTTGACCCCAAAGATTTCAGATTCATTGTTGGCACAATACAGTATGTTCTCAACTTTTGAAGCATTGCTTGAAGTGGGCGCCAATATATATTTAAGACCAGATTTTTCTCATAGCAAGGTCATTATTATTGATGGGGAAATAGTATCGGTAGGCTCAGGTAATTTTGATTACAGAAGTTTTGAGCACAATTTTGAGACCAATGCTATTTTATACGATAAAGAAAAAGCTTCTGAAATAGAGAAGTTGTTTGAATCGCATTGCACCGATGAGGTTAAAGTTGACCTTGAGGAGTTTAAAAAAAGATCCCCATTTAGTAAGTTTTTAGAAGGGCTTGCCAAATTCTTTAGTCCACTATTATGATTACACCAGAATCCGTTAAAAAATTAAACTATTTAATCCTATTTATATTCAGTTTCCCTATGGTTGCATCTGCACAACATATAATTCCAGAAGTAATAACCAAAGAAGCAAAAATTGCGCTTTCCCATTATCCGGAACTTACAGATGTTGCTATTGAATTTAAGTTCAAGAAGAACATTAAAAAGTCTACCATGCAGGCACAGCCTTCTTTTTGGAGTGTTTTTAAATCAAAGAAAAACAGGTCATATAAAATATTGATAAGCGAAAGAATAAAAATTGCCGATTCTGTGTACTATACCAAAGACATTCCGTCAGAAATTATGATCGGATGGTTGGGTCACGAACTTGGGCATGTGATGGATTATCAACAGCGCAGTGGGTTGAATTTAATTGCATTTGGGTTTAAATATATAACCTCTAAAAGTTATATACGTGAAGCAGAACGCCGTGCAGATTCTTATGCGGTAAACCACGGTATGGAAACCTATATACTTGCTACAAAAGAGTTCATTTTAAAGAAAGCTGGCTTAACCCAAAAATATGTGGATAGAATTAAGAATTTCTATCTATCCCCAGAAGAAATAATGGTATTGGTAGAAGAGAGAGACGCCTCACTTAAAGAATAAGGTAATAGGCTTTATTGATGTTTTTTAACGAAAGCTTCCCACTCGGCAAACTTTTCCTCTTTCATAACTCGCTCCATTTTTACTTGTCCGCCTTTCTTTTTGTTACTATCGTTCCAATCGTAAAAAACTTCTGGATCTACCGTGAAAACCTTCACTCCTTTCAAAGCTTTAGACCTGGCAACCTTGTAATTTTTATTGGCAGCTTTTAATGATTCGTCAAGTTTTTCCGCAATCTTTTCAGGGTTTTGAGTAGCGGTAGTGCCTAGGTACCAGGTATGGTAAAATTCATCATCATACTTTTTTGCACAAAGGGTGTATTCTGGTACTTCAATGTCAAAAGTTTCCATGATATCTTGTAGCGCATCATCCAATTTATTGACAGATAACTGTGAACCCACGGTGTTTAAGAAAAATTTGGTGCGCCCCGTAATTTTTATTTCGGCACGTTCCACATCTGTGAATTCTATAGTATCTCCAATTAGGTAACGCCAAGCACCGCTGACCGTACTGATAATGAGCACGTAGTTCTGTCCTTTTTCAACTTCAGAAAGAGTTAATGATGGTGCATTTTGAGAAAGAGAACCATCTTCAAGAATATAATCTGGATCAAAAGGAACAAACTCAAAGTAAATACCATTGTCGGTCACCAACTTCATGGCATCGGTTTCTGGTCTTGCTTGAAAGGCAATAAACCCTTCAGATGCCAAATAGGTATCAATTACCGTAACGGGTTTGCCCATTAAGGCGTTAAAACTCTTTTCGTAGGGACCAAAAGCCACTCCACCAGATGTGTAGACCTGTAGATTGGGCCATATTTCGTGAATGTTGTTAAGGTTGTGTTTTTTAATGACCTCCTTCAGCATTAGTTCTATCCAAGAAGGAATTCCGCTTAACGCTCCAATGTCCCAGTCCGCAGCCTTTTCTGCAATCTTTGCAACACGTTCGTCCCAATCATCAATTTGGGCAATTTCCTTTCCAGGTTTATAATAACCACTAAACCATGACGGAATGTTACTGGCACTAATACCACTGATTTCACCTTCTAAATGATCATCGTTTTCAACCAAATCCGTAGAACTGCCCAGCATTAAAATGCCGGTTTCAAAGAAATCTGCCGGAAGATCGAAGTTTGAAATGGCCAGCACCTGCTTTATACCTGCTTGTCTTATGGCATCTATCATGGCATCTGTTACGGGAATACGTTTACTTGTTTTTCCAGTAGTACCGGAACTCAGTGCAAAATAATCGGGACTACCCGGCCATGTGACATCGGTTTGTCCCTCATGTAAGTTATGCCACCAAGCGTCATTGATTTGATTATAATCAAAATAAGGAACAGCATTACGAAATGCCTGTTGAGGGTTGTTGCTCTCTAGAATATCTTCAAATGCATACGCTTTACCAAAAGAAGTGTCTTTTGCCGTTTCCAATAGGTTTTGAAGCACAGCCTTTTGATCTTCAATCGGTTTGTCTTCACCGGTAATTTTATCGGTAACATTGATAATCCCTTTAATAAAGTTTCCTATGATATTCATGAGCCAAAAGTATTTCTAGATTAATGCCTATAAAGGTAGTTTGGGGTAGAGATAAAGATTAACCCTAATCTGAAATATGTGGACTTTATTAAGCTTTATTTGAAAATAAGGAAGATTTAACTAAGCATAATAAGCACTGCTCCTACAGCGGTCAACACTAAAATCATTTTTCTGAAAAATGCTTCTTTAATGTATTTAATAAATTTGACCCCTACGAAGAAACCTAATAGAATGCCAGGCAAGAGCATCAAGTTTAATTGTAACGACTCTACGGAAATGGTTTTCCAAACAAAAAAGTGAAAGGGTAGTTTAATAATGTTTATGATCAAGAACAACCAAGCCGCAGTGCCAATAAAATGGTTTTTAGGTAGGCGCATGGCTAAAAAATAAATATTGGAAAAAGCTCCCGCCAAATTTCCCACCATGGTGGTAATACCTGCAATGGTACCAATAGAACCTGCAAACGACCAATGTGATGGTACGTTCTTATCTTTTTTACGGTCCCAATAGAACATCATACCTACGGTAATGATGATGATGGTGGCCATTGCTATTTTAAAAAACTTCTCAGGCAGCCCATTACCAACAAACACCCCTATTAAAAGTCCGACCAACATCCATGGTAGCACTTTAAAAACATATTTCCATTGTGTGTATCGGTTATAGTAAATTACTGCAAAAATATCGGCGAGGACCAGTAACGGTACTACCATACCCGTGGATTGTCTTGCGCCAAATGCTAACGCCATGATCGTAACGTTTAAAACGGCAATGCCTTTTATTCCCGCTTTGGATAATCCTATAATAAAGGTGGCTATAGAAGCAAGAATCCAAGCCGTTGGGGTAATTTCAGAAGTTATTGATAGTAGCACGTAGTACGTTTAGCGTATTAGATATAAAAATGTTCTAAAATAATATATCTTTAACAATCAACCTAAAACCAACTTATGGAACTCAGTACATTAGACTATGCATTTATTATAGTTTTCTTCTCTCTTGTCTTAGGAATAGGAGTATATGTGTCTAAGAAATCAGGCAAAAACTCTTCAGAATTTTTTCTATCGGGCCGTACAATGCCATGGTGGTTACTTGGTCTTTCAATGGTAGCGACAACATTTTCAACGGATACCCCCAATTTGGTAACAGATATTGTTCGTACTAACGGAGTTTCGGGGAACTGGGTGTGGTGGTGTTTTTTGATTACCGGTATGTTGACCGTTTTCGTTTATGCCAAACTTTGGCGTAAATCTAACGTAAATACAGATTTAGAGTTTTATGAAATGCGCTATGGTGGTAAGCCGGCAAGTTTTTTAAGAAAGTTCAGGGCGGTTTATTTGGGCGTTATTTTTAACGTGATTACCATGTCTGCGGTAACCTTGGCGGCAATTAAAATAGGTAGTATAATGCTGGGTCTAGAACCATGGCAAACCGTGGTCAGTGCAGGTCTTATAACGGTTACCTTTAGTGCCTTAGGCGGATTTAAAGGTGTGGTATATACAGATTTCCTTTTGTTTTTTGTTGCCATGGCCGGTGCCATAGGAGCAGCATATTATTTAGTGAATATTCCTGAAGTTGGAGGAATTGAAGCTTTAATGGCGAATGAAAATGTAACAGAGAAATTGAACATATTGCCAGATTTCAGTAACAAGAAAGCATTGATAACTTTATTTATAATACCGCTGGCCGTACAGTGGTGGAGTTCTTGGTATCCAGGTGCCGAGCCAGGCGGTGGTGGTTATATTGCACAACGTATGTTGGCGGCAAAAGATGAGAACCATGCTATTGGGGCAACCTTCTTTTTTAATATTATGCACTACGCATTAAGACCTTGGCCATGGATTTTAGTGGCATTGGCTTCTATAGTGGTTTACCCAGATTTGGCGAGCATACAAGAAGCTTTCCCAAATGTAACGGCAGATAAATTAGGTCATGATTTAGCATATTCGGCAATGTTGACCAAACTACCAAGCGGATTGTTAGGAGTTGTTCTAGCATCTTTGGTGGCGGCCTACATGAGTACCATTAGTACCCAATTGAACTGGGGCTCTTCATACATTGTTTATGACTTTTATAAACAACAGATCAATCCTAATGCATCTGAAAAGCGATTGGTAGCGGTAGGTAGAATTTCAACCGTAGTATTAATGATATTCAGTGCTGCACTGGCATTATTGCTACAAAACGCATTACAGCTGTTCGATGTCCTATTGGCATTCGGAGCAGGTACAGGGTTGATTTTTATACTTAGATGGTTCTGGTGGAGGATTAATGCATGGAGTGAGATTACGGCAATGTTTGCATCGGGTATTATTTCTATCATCTTAAAATTAACTCCCGTAGGTGCATATTTATTTGCTACCGAAACAGGTTTGTTGCCAGATTGGTCAGAGTATATATTTATAGTAGTGGTAACGACCATTATTTGGTTGATCGCTACATTTATGACGCAGCCAGAGTCTAATGAAACGTTGAGAAGCTTCTACAGAAAAATACAACCAGGTGGGCCGGGTTGGTCCAAAGTAGTTGATGAAGCAAAAACCGATGCAGTGGAAATTGTAAAGGATAAGGAAAAGTGGAGTGTACCTGCAGGGGTAACCGCAATGTTATTAGGTGTATTATTGATTTATTCGATCATGTTCGCTACCGGATATTGGATCTATGGTAGAACTACCCAAGCAATCGTATTAACGGTTGTTTCAATAATAGCAGGTGTATTGCTGGTAAAAGCATGGAATCGCTTAAAAGGCAATATTTTATAAGATCAACATGAAGAAGGACAGAATTGTTTCGGTCGACATCTTTAGAGGAGCTACCATACTGTTAATGGTATTGGTGAATACACCAGGAACATGGTCAAATGTGTACGGGCCTTTTTTACATGCAGATTGGCACGGTTATACACCAACAGATTTGGTTTTTCCGTTCTTCTTGTTCATTGTTGGTACATCAATAGCCTTTTCATATAAGAACAGAACGGTTGATGCAAAAGCATATAGAAAAATTGGGATCCGGGCAATGAAGTTAATTGCTTTGGGTCTTTTCTTAGGGGCATTTTTAATTCATTACCCATTCTTTAAAAATTTCAGTGACATTAGATTTCCTGGGGTATTACAACGTATAGGAGTGGTATTCTTTTTAACAGCTATTTTGTTTATTAACCTAAGTTGGAAAAAACTAATTTGGGTAACGGCGGTATTACTAATAGGATATTGGTTATTAATGACGTTCGTTCCTGTAGAAGGAGTGGCATCCACCTTGGAAAGAGCACCCAATAATTTGGCAAACTGGATAGATGTAAAAGTTTTTGGTACGCATAACTATAAGGCAGATTACGATCCAGAAGGCTTGTTAAGTACAGTACCAGCTATTGCCAGTTCTTTATTAGGGGTATTTACAGGATTGATACTAACCGCTAAGCAAGAAAAGAAAGCGACTATTCTAATGGGCATAGGCGGCAGCTTCTTGATCATAGGGCATATGTGGGATTTAGTGTTTCCTATTAACAAAGCACTATGGACAAGCAGTTTTGTATTGGTCACTGCAGGTTGGGCAAACCTTATTTTGGCACTTATATATTACCTGACAGATGTAAAGAAAATTGAATATGGATCTATATTCAGATATGCAGGAGCAAATGCTATTGTAATATATTTTCTTTCTAGCTTCATTAGCAAGGTGATGGGTCAAATACAAGTGGGCGACACCTCATTACACGGTTGGTTGTTTCAAAAAGTATATGTCCATGACTTTCTTGCACTAGAAACTTCATCCTTATTATATGGGCTAAGTGTAGTACTGTTCTATAGTCTTGTGGGCTATATCCTATATCAGAAAAAGATATTTATAAAGGTGTAGCAATAGGCTTACTTAATCATCAATTTTGCTACGTACTTGCCAATAACATCAAATTCCAAGTTTACAATGGTGCCCGGTTTATAGGTGTTAAACCTAGTGTGTTCGTAGGTGTAAGGTATAATGGCAACTTCAAAAGTATTCTTGCCAGAATTTACTACAGTTAAGCTTGTACCATCTATAGTAATAGAACCTTTTTCAATAGTGGGGTTACCAGTTGCCGCATCATAGGTGAAAGAGAAAATCCAGCTTCCATTATCTTCTCGAACACTTGTACATTCCCCGGTCTGATCTACATGGCCTTGAACAATATGCCCATCTAACCTAGAGCCCAAGATCATAGCACGTTCAAGATTGACCGTATCATTTATCTTAAGTGTATCAAGGTTGGTTTTATTCAACGTTTCGGCAATTGCGGTAACCGTATAAGTAGTATCCGTAAGGCTAACGACCGTTAAACAAACACCGTTATGAGCTACGCTTTGATCAATTTTAAGCTCTGGAGTTAAACTAGATGCTATCTTAATGTCCAAGTTGCCACCTTTAGGTTCAAGAGCGGTGACCTTACCTAATGTTTCAATAATTCCCGTAAACATGTGTCGTTTAATTTAAGTAATTTTGAAAATTCAAAATTGAGTACAAAGGTACAGATTATCATGGACGAAAATAGGAAAATAAGGTTAGGTATCTCTATAGGAGACTTAAATGGTATAGGTTGTGAGGTCGCTTTAAAAACATTCGAGGACAGTAGAATGTTAGATTTTTGCACACCGGTTATTTTTGCCTCAAATAAGACCGTTTCCTTTCAAATGAAACAATTAAAATTAAATATTGCTTTCAATGGTATACCTCATGCTTCAAAAGCAATAGATAATAAAATCAATATTGTAAATGTTTGGAAAGAAGTGCCTAGGGTTGATTTTGGTCAAGCGACCAAAGCAGGTGGCGAGTATGCTATTAAATCATTAAAAGCAGCAGTGGAAGCTTTAAAGAATGGAGATATAGATGTATTGGTAACGGCACCCATCAATAAGAACAATATACAATCTGAGGAGTTTAATTTTCCAGGGCATACAGATTTTTTAGCGCAAGAGCTAGAAGGTGAAAGTCTAATGTTTATGGTTACAGATACGTTAAAGGTTGGTTTGCTTACAGATCATGTGGCCGTAAAGGATGTATCTGCCGCTATAGTACCTAGGTTAATACGTGATAAGATCAACACCATAGAGAAATCATTGAAAATGGATTTCGGTATTCGCAAGCCAAAAATAGCTTTGTTGGGTATTAATCCGCATAGTGGTGATAATGGAGTAATAGGCAAAGAAGATGATAAAGTTTTAAAACCTGTCATAAAAGAAATGGCCGAAAAGGGACATTTGGTCTTTGGTCCATATTCTGCCGATAGTTTTTTTGGTTCTGACGCCTATAAAAAATTCGATGCTATTTTAGCGGCATATCACGATCAAGGTCTTATACCTTTTAAAACAATATCGTTTGGGCAAGGAGTCAATTTTACCGCCGGATTGAATAAAGTAAGAACTTCACCCGATCACGGTACCGCATTTGAGATAGCTGGTAAAGGTGTTGCAGATGAAAGTTCTTTTAAAGAAGCTGTGTTCATGGCATTGAACATTTTTAAGAACAGAACAGAATATCAAGAGCTAACACAAGATGTATTAAAAAAGCAGCGTTTAAAGAGAGAACGTTAAATTTTGGTACAATAAAAAAGTTATAAAGATAAATAGTTGATAACTATTGTCTTTTATTAAAATAATAGTATCTTTGCACCCGCCTTTTATGGGCGATTAGTGTTAATTTAAGTGTGTACGTGATGAAGCAAAAGGAGTTCAATATTCCTTTCTCAGGTTTGAAGCAAGGAAAACACAACTTTAATTACCAGATTGACAATACGTTCTTTGATTCTTTTGGATACGATGAATTTAACGCAGCCAGCATCAATTTAGATGTAGTACTTCATAAAACAAGTACCATGATGGAGGTTGATATGAACGCATCGGGAACAGTTAATGTAGCTTGTGATATTACCAGTGAACCATACGATCAGTCCATAAGTGGAGATTTACGTTTGGTGGTAAAATTCGGTGAGGAGTATAACGATGAAGATGATGAAATTTTGATTCTTCCTCATGGTGAACATCAATTGAACATTGCACAGTATGTGTATGAAATGTTGGTGTTAGCGGTTCCGCAAAAAAGAATACACCCTGGTATTGAAGATGGCACTTTACAATCTGAAGTGTTGGACAAATTGAACGAGCTTCAACCAAAAGAGAAAAGATCAAACAAAGAAGAAAACGATCCCAGATGGGATGAATTAAAGAAACTATTAACGGATAAATAAGGTTTAAATGGCACATCCTAAAAGAAAAATTTCCAAAACAAGGAGAGACAAGAGAAGAACTCATTATAAAGCGGTAGCACCTACTTTAGCAAAAGATTCTACTACAGGTGAAACACACCTTTACCACAGAGCACACTGGCACGAAGGTAAATTACATTATAGAGGTCAAGTTTTGGTTGATAAAACCGAAGAAGCAGAAGCTTAAGACTTTTTTACAATATACTAAGCTCCCACTTCATTAGAAGTAGGGAGTTTTTTTTAGTCCAATTTGTATTTTATCACTTTGTAACTCAGATAATTTAAAAGGTTATAGCCTTAGTGCTATCAATTGCAATTTTTCAAAAACCCGATAACTTTAGGCGAAAAGTCGTTGAAAATCACTAATTTTCATGACTTTTGACTCGTTTTTTAAGTTTTTTACAAGAAAGCAAATAAAGTATGACCAAAATTACAGCAGCTATTACCGCAGTAGGAGGCTATGTTCCCCAGTTTGTAATGACGAACAAAATGCTTGAGGAAATGGTTGACACCAATGATGAATGGATTACTACCAGAACAGGTATTAAGGAAAGAAGGGTGTTAAAAAAGGAAGAAGGGGAAGGTACTTCATATTTAGCCGTTAAGGCGGCCCAAGACCTTATGGAAAAGAAAGGGCTTGATGCTGCCGAAATAGATTTGGTCATTGTAGCTACCGCTACACCAGATAGTATGGTAGCCTCTACGGCAGCTTTTGTAGCCTCTGAAATTGGGGCTGTAAACGCCTTTGCTTATGATCTATTGGCGGCATGTTCCAGTTTTCTTTTTGGAATGTCAACAGTTGCCGGGCATATTGAGACAGGTAGATATAAAAAGGTATTACTTATAGGTGCAGATAAAATGTCATCTATAATAGATTATACAGATAGAACAACCTGTATAATTTTCGGTGATGGTGCCGGAGCAGTACTTTTTGAACCTAATACCGAAGGCTTGGGTCTACAAGATGAATACCTTAGGGCAGATGGTACAGGAAGACAATTTTTAGGCATGGAAGGCGGTGGATCTTTAATGCCGGCCACAATTGAAAGTGTAACCAATAAAAAACACTATATTTTTCAGGAAGGAAAAACAGTGTTCAAATTTGCGGTTTCCAATATGGCAGATGTAGCGGCCAAGATCATGGATAGAAATGATCTTACCGAGTCAGACGTTGACTGGTTGGTGCCACATCAAGCTAATAAGAGAATCATTGATGCCACAGCAAAAAGAATGGGTGTAGATGATTCAAAAGTGTTGATGAATATTCAGCGCTACGGTAATACCACATCCGGTACATTACCACTTTTACTTTTCGACTACGAAAAACAGCTTAAAAAAGGGGATAACTTGGTTTTCGCAGCCTTTGGTGGCGGCTTTACCTGGGGTTCTATCTACCTTAAATGGGCGTATAACTAACATCAACTACCAATTATAACTTAGAGAAATATGGATATTAAAGAAATTCAAAGCCTTATCAAGTTTGTTGCCAAGTCTGGCGCTAGCGAGGTAAAACTCGAGACGGATGATATAAAGATTACCATCCGTACCGGAAGCTTAACTGGTAATTCTGAGCCAACCTATGTGCATACAATGCCTATGGCTCAACCTGCCGTACCTGCTCCTGTAGCAGCTGCACCGGCAGAAGTAGCTGCACCTGCAGCGGCCGCATCTGAAGCTGAGCAGAAAAAAGCGGATGATGATAAATACATCACGATCAAATCTCCGATCATTGGTACTTTCTACAGAAAACCTTCTCCAGACAAACCAGTATTTGTTGAGGTAGGAGATACTATAGGGACCGGCGATGTACTTTGTGTTATTGAGGCAATGAAATTGTTCAATGATATAGAATCTGAAGTTTCTGGTAAAATTGTCAAGATTTTGGTAGATGACTCTTCTCCAGTTGAGTTTGATCAGCCATTATTTTTGGTAGACCCTTCTTAACTAAATTTTGAGTAGTCATTGTTAGATGCCGTTATTGAACGGTGTGTAAGAATCATGTAGAACCAAGAACTTAAAATTTAAAAGATGTTTAAAAAAATACTGATTGCCAATAGGGGAGAAATCGCTTTGCGTGTTATCCGTACCTGTAAAGAAATGGGTATTAAAACGGTAGCCGTTTATAGCAAGGCCGATGAAGAAAGTTTGCATGTTCGTTTTGCAGATGAAGCTGTTTGTATTGGTCCTGCCGCTAGTAGCGAATCTTATTTAAAGATCCCTAACATTATTGCTGCTGCTGAAATAACCAATGCAGATGCAATACACCCAGGGTACGGTTTTCTATCTGAAAACTCAAAGTTCTCACGTATTTGTGCAGAACACGATATAAAATTTATTGGAGCATCTGGCGATCAAATTGATCGTATGGGTGATAAGGCTACGGCCAAGCAAACCATGAAAGAGGCAGGTGTACCTTGTGTACCTGGTTCAGATGGTCTTTTAAAAGATGTTGCCGATGCCAAGAAAGTAGCCAAAAAAATGGGCTACCCGGTAATGATCAAAGCTACTGCCGGTGGTGGTGGTAAAGGAATGCGTGCCGTAATGTCTGAAGACAAAATGGAAGAGCTTTTTGATAGTGCCGTAAATGAGGCTACCGCTGCCTTTGGTAACGGTGGTATGTATATGGAAAAGCTGATCGAAGAACCTCGTCATATTGAAATTCAAATCGTCGGTGATCAATTCGGTAAGGCATGTCACTTATCTGAAAGAGACTGTTCAGTACAACGTCGTCACCAAAAGTTAACAGAAGAGACTCCTTCACCTTTCATGACAGACAAGTTAAGGGAGCAAATGGGTGAGGCTGCGGTTAAAGCAGCAGAGTATATAAAATATGAAGGTGCAGGTACCATTGAATTTTTGGTAGACAAGCACCGTAAGTTCTATTTTATGGAGATGAATACACGTATTCAGGTAGAACACCCAATTACGGAGCAGGTTATAGATTACGATTTAATTCGTGAGCAAATATTGGTAGCCGCTGGTGTGCCAATTTCTGGTAAAAATTATCTTCCAAAATTACACTCCATAGAATGTAGAATTAATGCAGAAGATCCTTATAATAATTTTAGACCATCGCCGGGTAAGATTACGACCTTGCATACACCAGGTGGTCATGGAGTTCGTATGGACACCCATGTGTATAGTGGGTACAGTATTCCTCCAAATTACGATTCAATGATCGCTAAGTTGATTACCACCGCCCAAACTAGGGAAGAGGCAATCAATAAAATGAAACGCGCTTTAGATGAGTTCGTAATTGAAGGGATTAAAACCACCATACCTTTTCATAGGCAATTAATGGATCACCCAGATTATTTGGCGGGTAATTATACTACGGCCTTTATGGATGATTTTAAAATGGATCCTCCAAAAGAACATTAATAAAAACTCCAACAGCAATGTTGGAGTTTTTTTTATTCTATTTTGTGATGGAATTTCTATCTTATATCACAATCAAAATAGTACTATGGATCTAAGCTACTGGGAACGTACATCATGGTTTTCTAATATCGATTTTACAATCGTGGGTAGTGGTATAGTAGGTTTAAATTGTGCTTTAGAATTGCGTAGGCAGCATCCAAAAGCACATATTCTAGTATTGGAAAAAGGAAAACTGCCGCAAGGCGCTAGTACAAAGAATGCTGGTTTTGCCTGTTTTGGCAGTATTTCAGAAATCTTATCGGACCTTAAAACACATACAGAACTAGAAGTGGTGCAATTGGTACAAGATAGGTTCAATGGCATACAATCGCTTCGTAGTATTTTGGGTGATGCTGCCATAGGATATCAAAATAATGGTGGACATGAATTATTTCTGGAAAAAGATTTGGCCTTATATGAAAGATGTATACAGAAGATGGAAACCGTCAATGAGTTACTACACCCTGTGTTTAAAAAGAATGCTTTCAAAATAGCTCCAAATGATTTTGGTTTTAAAAGGCTTCATAAAAACTACATTTCACAAGTTTTTGAAGGACAAATAAACACGGGTAAAATGATGTGTTCTTTGGTACAATTAGCACATCAAAAAGGCATCAGAATCCTAAATTCAACACAGGTGAAAACTTTTGAAGATTCCGGATCGTCCGTAACGGTTAAAACAGACGACATAGAATTTGTGACTAAGAAATTGTTAATAGCTACAAATGGTTTTGCCGCCCAATTACTATCAGAAAATGTAAAACCGGCAAGAGCACAAGTGTTAATTACAAAACCGGTAAATAATTTGGCCATTAAAGGCACGTTCCACTTAGAAGAAGGGTATTATTATTTTAGAAATATTGATGACCGTATTTTATTGGGCGGCGGAAGAAACCTAGATTTTAAAACAGAGGAGACAACCGAGTTTGGAACTACAAGTTTGGTAGAAAATAAACTTAAAGAGCTGCTTTCCAATATCATTTTACCTGAAACGGCATTTGAAATAGATTATAGTTGGAGCGGTATTATGGGTGTTGGTCAACAAAAGAAACCCATTGTAAAACAAGTATCTGCTAATGTATTTTGTGGTGTGCGTTTAGGTGGTATGGGCATTGCCATTGGTACTACAATTGGTAAAAAATTAGCACGTTTGGTCAACTAATAAATGCACCATTTAACCTGTTTTTTTAAATCTTGTCCAAAAGAGAGGTGTACTCTTGTTTTTATTTATAAATTGTATGCCCCCTCAGATTATCTATTACCCTAAGTGCGCTTATAAGTTTGCCCTAGAACAGTGAACTTTTAAGAAGGTTTGTAATAGCATGTATACTATATGAGAACATTATTTAATAGAATTGCTACGGCTGTACTATCAGTTGTATTGGGTTTTACTTGTTTAACAAGTTGTGGATTGACAAAAACCGATTATCAGCGAGAATATGCCAGGGTATGGAAAGAGCATATTAAGAGCGAAGCATGGAAACAATCTCTCATTTCAAATAATGAGTATGCCAAAGATGATTTATATGCCAGTACAGACACTGAAGTGACTTTAGCAGAAGAGGAAACAAAGGTTTCCGGATTCAATGCCACATATGAGTCTTTAGTTTCAAAAGCCTATTTTAAAATTATTACCGAAGCGGAAAAAGCAGATGCTAAAATTACAGCAGACTACAAGATGCTAAAGGATAATGATACAGCACTAAAAGTAGACAAGAAGAGGGTGCAAGCGATTACAAAACGCTATGAAGCACATAAAGCAATGCTTAGCGGATTAAAATCTTGGAATATTTTTAGCGAAGACCGCTCTGGTGATTTGGAATATTTTAAGGCAGAAAATGAAATTGAGATTCAAAAGATGCTCAGTGCTGGTGAAAGTGATAATCAAATTGTAAATTACTTGATCTATAAACTGGCAGATCTGTACCACATTGAAGGAAATTGATTCACTTAAAAATCTAAAAAAAGACGCTTACAACTTTTGTGTTCTTTTCGTTAACGAGAGGTTGGCGAGAATTCAAGGTCAGATCAAGGAACTTGAAACGGCTTTAACCTCAGAGACCAAAAGTAGTGCTGGTGACAAGCATGAAACCGGCCGTGCCATGATTCAGTTAGAACGGGAAAAACTAGGGCAGCAGCTGGCTGAACTTGAAAAAACCCAGCAACTATTATCTAAGGTCCCAAAGGAAGGAAGTCCAGAAACTGTAGGTTTGGGAAGTCTTGTCATTACAGACTCGTTCATATATTTCATTGCTATATCAGCAGGCGAATTTAAGGGTACGGGTAAGTCCGTCTACTGTATTTCTGCGGCAACGCCTATTGGTAAGCTTGTCTTTGGTAAAAAAGTAGGGGATGTTTTTAGTTTTAATGGTAAAGAACTAACTATCATTGATGTTCATTGATGAACCTTTGTGCTTAAATTTTAGCTAACTTATAGTGCTATATTAAATAGCTTTTTTTAATCACAGGTAACATTTGATTCAAGTAAATTTTTAGTCAGTAAATCATGGAAATATTCTACTTACTTATTGCAGTCATTGCCATAATTATATTGACGACTAAGCTTAAGATCCATGCTTTTTTAGCCTTGTTTATCATATCTATTTTATACGGCATTTTTGCTGGTATGCCTTATGGCGATATCATTACATCTATAAATGATGGTTTTGGGGGTACACTTGGTAAAATAGGGCTGATTATTGTACTGGGAGTAATTATTGGTGCATTTTTGGAGCATACCGGTGGTGCATTTGCAATTGCAGAAAAAGTCTTGGGGTGGATAGGTAGAAAACGGGTACCCACGGCAATGGGTATTATTGGTTATATCGTATCTATTCCCGTATTTGCGGATAGTGGTTTTATGTTGCTACATCCTCTGAATAAAAGTCTTTCCAAGAAAGCCAAAATCTCCATTGCCGGTCCGGCAATAGCATTGGGTTTGGGTTTAATGGCGTCGCACACTATGGTACCACCAACACCCGGTCCTATAGCGGCGGCAGGTATTTTGGGTGCAGATTTAGGTTTGGTCATCGCTTTTGGATTTCCCACCAGTATAGTCGCTTTGGTTGTCGGTATCATATTTGCCAAAAAGTATGCTTCAAAAACAATGATAACGCCCAATGTTGAAGATGCGCTAGAGGCAGAATCAGAAATTAAAGATTCGCCAAGCGCTTTAAAGGCCTCTATTCCTATTTTGGTCCCTATTTTATTAATTGTCTTGAAATCCGTCTTGAATTCCATGAACATTGGGCAAGAAAACGGACTTTTGGATTTCATCAATTTTGTGGGTGAGCCGGTTATTTCTTTATTGATCGGCGTATTCTTATGCCTGCTCTTGCCCAAAAAATTAAATTACGATATGCTTTCTTCTGCGGGGTGGGTAGGTAAGGCTATCAAAGACGCTGCGTCTATACTTTTAATTACTGGAGCTGGAGGAATTTTTGGTAAAATTTTACAGAACTCTGGTATAGCCGATATTCTTGGGCAAACCTTGACCGATTATAATATGGGTATCTTTCTTCCTTTTGTTTTAGCTGCGGCCTTAAAAACTGCACAAGGTTCATCTACCGTAGCATTGGTAACTACGGCATCTATCATAATGCCTATGATGGCCTCTTTGGGTTTTGATACAGAAATACAAAAAGCTTTGGTCGTAGTGGTTATTGGGGCGGGTTCTGCGGTAATTTCCCATGCGAACGACAGCTTTTTTTGGGTGGTAACACAAATGAGTGGTATGAACGTAAAAACAGGATATCGACTTTTTGGATTAGGTACGGGCGTTCTTGGTCTTACAGGAGCAATAACTGTATTTGTATTCTACACTATATTCGTTTAGAAATACAGCGTTTAAAAATCCGGTTTACTTCGGTTAATTTTTTTGAGCGAAGCAATTTTCTTGCTTTTCAATCTTTTTTCTATAGAAGAACGGGTGGGCTTACTTTTCTTTCGTGCTTTGGGAATGATCAATGATTTTTCCAGAAGCTTAAAAAATCTTTTAATGACCAAGTCTTTATTCTTGTGTTGGCTACGGGATTCATCGCACTGTAAAATCAAAATGCCCTCTTTGCTGAGTTTGTTGCCTAATTTTAAAAGAAGCCTTTTTTTCTGTCGTTCTGTGAGTCCGTCAGAAGCTGCTATCTGAAACGACAATTCTACTTTAGAAGAGACTTTATTTGCATGCTGACCACCGGGACCACTACTTCTAATGGCTTTAAACTGGAGTTCATTAAGAATTTGTTCTTGGTTCACAATATGCTTTTTGTAAATGTAGTCAAAAAGTAAAGCGTTCTATGTAGTGGCGTAATAGATACTATACTATGAATTTGAAAACATAGCTATTACTCTATAGATTAGATGCAGCTTCTTGTATACGCTGATTGATGGTTTCAATGGCTACATTTAAAAACACCTCTTTCCCCTTAGGGTATAGCTTGTCCGCATTGAAATAGATAGTTTCATTGTCATCACTCTTGCTTTCGGTTAAATAATGACTGCCCATAGGATATGCTTTTTCTACGGTAACATGAAAACCAGAGGAGGGTGAAACCCTAAACTCATGTGCATAAACAATTATTTTTCTTTTGGTATTGGCATACGTTTTAAGCACATCTATAGAAATCATACTGGCTTCACCAAAGAGCGATGCTACATATAAGCTTTTAGGGTTTTTATATAACTCCATAGGTCTTGCTCTTGCAATGATCTTGTTATCACGTAGTACAACAGCTCTGTCTGCAAACGGTAGAACATCGTTAACATCATGCGTGGCAACAATAGTCGTAATTCTATGTTCTTTTAAATAATTAAAGATGTTACGGCGTAAACTGTTCTTTAAAAAATTGTCAATATGGCTAAAAGGTTCATCTAAAAGCAATACCTCTGGTTTTTGAGCCAGAACCCTTGCCAGTGCTACACGTTGCTGTTGACCGCCACTAAGTGTCTTTACTTTTTTATCTGCAAATGCTGTGAGTTCTATCATCTCTAAAAGCTCTTGAGTTCTTTCCTTTAATTCATCTGGATAAAAAACAGAAAGGTATTGGCTAATATTTTTTGCCACAGAGATAAAAGGCATTAAATCAAAATCTTGAGAAAGATATTTCATAAAAGGCATACCTGGAACCAAGTTGAATGCAGGACCTAAAATTGGCTCATCTTCCCAAAAAATCTCACCTTGTTCCAGATCCATTAGCCCATACATTAACTTCAACAAGGTGCTTTTTCCGCAACCGCTTTCTCCAATGATAGCCACATGTTCACCACGTTGAATACGCAGATCGATAGACGCTAATACTGGAAGTTTGTCATAAGAAAATGATAGGTTCTCTACTCGTAACATGCTTTTGTGCTTAGAACTGTAAAATTGAAAAATCCGTTCCAATTTGAAACGGATTTTTCGATAATTTATTGATTTAAAAAAATATTTACTCTTTAAATTCCTTTAAAACACTTTTATTGGGTAGCTCTGAGTATCCCATGTTAAATAGGGTGAACCCAAAAATATCGGCATATTGTTCAATGGTTTTGCTTACGGGTGTACCTGCTCCATGACCTGCATTGGTTTCTATTCGGATTAAAGTTGGGTTAGACCCTGCTTGTTTTTCCTGTAGTTCTGCCGCAAACTTAAAACTATGTGCAGGCACTACCCTATCGTCATGATCGCCGGTAGTTACCAAGGTTGCAGGGTATGCAGTACCTGTTTTTACATTATGTACAGGGGAGTAGCCTTTTAAATACTGGAACATTTCATCACTATCTTCTGCGGTACCATAGTCATAGGCCCAACCGGCACCAGCTGTAAATGTATGATAACGAAGCATATCCATTACACCCACTGCAGGTAGCGCTACCTGCATTAAATCTGGTCTTTGGGTCATTGTGGCGCCAACAAGTAAACCACCGTTAGAGCCGCCACGAATAGCTAAATACTCCTTTGAAGTATAGTTGTTGTCCACTAAATATTCTGCAGCTGCGATAAAGTCATCAAAAACATTTTGCTTTTTAGTTTTTATTCCCGCATCATGCCATTTTTTGCCATATTCACCACCACCACGTAAATTGGGTACAGCGTAAATTCCACCCTGTTCCATCCAAACGGCATTACCGATGCTAAAAGACGGAGTTACACTAACATTGAATCCGCCGTAGGCGTACAGAATAGTCGGATTTTTACCATTAAGTTCGGTTCCTTTTTTATAGGTAATGATCATTGGTACTTTAGTGCCATCTTTAGAACTATAGAAAACCTGTTCAGAAGTGTAGTTCTCAGGATTGAAATCTATATTCGGTTTCCAATACAGCTCATATGTACCACTTTCTACATTATATTTAAAAGTTGATCCCGGCGTATTGTAATTGGTAAAAGAGAAATACAATTCCTTATCTTCCTTTTCACCGCCAAATCCACCCACAGAACCAAGACCTGGTAAATCTACTTCACGTATAAGTTTGCCTTCATAATCATACTGAAAAACCTTTGAGATAGCATCAACCATGTATTCTGCAAAGAAATAGCCACCACCTGTATTGGGGTTCAATACAATTTCGGTTTCTGGAATAAAATCTACCCAATTTTTAGCTTCGGGTTTACTGGCATCTACCGTTACTATTTTTTTATTGGGAGCATTTCTATTGGTTACAATGTATAGTTTTGAACCAACATTGTCAATTACATAGTTGTCAGATTCCGTGTCTTCAACTATAGGTATCAACAATCCATTTGGGTCTTCAAGGTTTCTTATAAACAATTTGTTTCCAGAAGTGGAAACGGATGCACTGATCAATAAGTACTTGTTGTCCTCAGTAACACTGGCACCAATATAACGATGTTTTTCTGTAGGTGTACCGCCAAAAATAAGTTCATCATTTTTTTGTGGAGTACCCAGTTTATGATAGTATACTTTATGTTGATCTGTTTTGGCGGAGAGTTCGCTACCTTTTGGTTTGTCATAACTAGAATAGTAAAAACCATCATTTCCTTTCCAAGAAAGTCCGCTGAATTTAATATCAATTAAGGTATCTTCCACAACTTCTTTGGTTTCGGCATTGAGAATAATAGCTTTTCGCCAATCGCTACCACCTTCTGAAATGAGATAGGCGGCCAAAGATCCATCTTTGGTAAAACTTAATCCTGCTAAAGATGTGGTGCCATCTTCAGAAAAGGTGTTGGGGTCTAAAAAAACCTCAGGTTCTTCATCTCCTTTAGCCCTATATACAACATATTGATTTTGTAGGCCGTCATTCTTATAGAAATAGGTGTAATCTCCCTTTTTGAACGGAGACCCTAATTTCTCATAGTTCCATAATTTTTCCAATCGGTTTTTAAGGTCGTCTCTAAATGGAATTTTTTCTAGGTAGCCAAATGTAGTTTTGTTTTGATCTTTTACCCAAGCTTCTGTCTCTGGGCTTCTATCATCTTCAAGCCAGCGGTATGGATCTTTGACCTCGGTGCCAAAATAAGTGTCTACGGTATCTACTTTTGCGGTAACAGGGTAATTCACGATAATGGGTTCTGGTTTAGATTCGTTTTTACAAGAAGAAATTAGTGCAACAGCAAAGAGCGCCGGTATAACATTTTTCATGTGTAGTTCAGTTTGTACTAAAATACCATAAAAAAACCTTCAAAACTGTGAAGTTTTGAAGGTTTTAACGTTCTAAGGGTATAAATTAAACTAAGCCTTTTTCTACTAAATATTCAGAAATTTGAACAGCGTTTGTTGCGGCACCTTTTCTAAGATTATCTGCTACGATCCACATATTCAAAGTGTTTCTTTGAGTTTCATCTCTACGTAAACGCCCAACGAATACCTCATCTTTGTCATGAGCATAAATTGGCATTGGGTAGGTATTGGTATCTGGGTTGTCTTGTACCGTAACACCTGGCATTTCGTTCAATAATTGGCGCACCTCGTTTAATTCAAAATCATTTTCAAATTCCACGTTTACAGATTCTGAGTGCCCACCTGCCGTAGGAATACGAACAGCGGTTGCACTAACTGAGAATGTACGGTCATCAAGAATCTTCTGTGGCTCGCGGGCCAGTTTCATTTCTTCTTTTGTATAACCATTTTCTAAGAACACATCGCAGTGGGGCAGGGCATTTCTACCAATAGGATAAGGGTATGCCATTTCGCCTTGAACACCGGCAATTTCGTTCTCCAGCTGTTTAACTGCTTTTACCCCGGTACCAGAAACAGACTGGTAGGTTGAAACGACCACACGTTTCATTTTATATTTTTTATGTAAAGGGTGTAACGCCATGACCAATTGTATGGTAGAACAGTTAGGGTTGGCTATAATTTTGTCTTCAGCGGTAAGCTCATGGGCATTGATTTCCGGAACCACCAATTTTTTTGTAGGGTCCATTCTCCATGCTGAAGAATTATCTACGACCGTAGTACCAACTTCGGCAAATTTTGGAGCCCATTCTAAAGAAGTGTCGCCACCGGCAGAAAATATGGCAATATTGGGTCTTGCAGCTACAGCATCTGCTAAGCCTATAACCGTATATTCATTTCCTTTAAAGGTCATTTTCTTACCTACGGAACGCTCAGAGGCAACCAATAATAATTCCGTTAACGGAAAATTACGTTCTGCCAATACTTTCAACATTACATCGCCAACCATGCCTGTGGCACCAATAACAGCTACTTTCATTTGTGAAACAATTATATTAAGCGGCAAAAATACGTATTACAAGTACTTGCACAAGCAAAAAAGAAAAGAATAATCAAAATATAACAAAATGTTTTATTTGTAACAATTAATTAGTAGAGTGGACTTGGATAGTGGATAAAAAAAGAACCGTCAATGTTGTTAGCGAAACAACGTTGACGGTTTAAATTAAAATAGGTTGCAGTGCAACGGTTCCCTTTTCCAAGGGTATATTTTAAATTACTTTTTTAAAGCATCTCTAATCTCTACCAATAATTCTTCAGCAGTAGGTCCTTTTGGAGCCTCTTCAACAGGAGCAGGAGGAGTTTTAGTTTTGTTGTAAGCTTTAACAATGATAAATAATACAAAACCAACGATAACCAAGTTGATGATAGCATTGATCCACTTACCGTAAAGAATAGCATTCTCTGGTTTGGTCACTGATCCATCGGCAGCAACAACAGCTTCATCCAATACAACTTTCATATCGGCGAAATCAAGTCCACCACTAAAATGACCAACAATTGGCATCATTACATCGCTAACGAAACCGCTAACAACTAATCCCATAGCGCCTGCAAGTAATACGGCTACGGCTAAATCTATGACATTACCTGTCATAATAAACTCCTTAAATTCTTTTAACATGTTCTAGTGTTTTTATTAATGGTTAAATATAATAAGTGAGGCAATTTACAAAAAAAAGCGATTCCTTAAATAAATGTTAACAAATCAGTGAACGATTATTCTTTTAATTCGCTGTGAAAGACCTGTTAAAAGTTCATATGAAATGGTTTGTGCGGTTTCGGCAAATTCGTTTGCCGGTAAGGGTTTTCCAAAAATAATGACCTCATCGCCCTCATCGCATGCAATAGAAGTAACATCTATCATTATCATATCCATGCAAACATTACCTATTATTGGAGCCAATTGACCGTTAACGCTTACAAAAGTTTTACCATGACCGTATTCTCTACCTATACCATCTGCATGCCCTATGGGTAAAGTTGCGGTAATTCTTTTGGAATTGGAGGTATATTTTCTGTTATAACCCACAGACTCACCTTCAGAAATAACGTGTTTTTGGGCAATTATGGTTTTTAAGGTCATTACGGGTTGTAACGTAGCGTCAACTTCTGGTTCGTTTCCGTAACCATATAAGCCAATTCCACTTCGCACCATATTGTACTGCGCTTCTGGGTAATTTATAATACCCGAAGTATTTAATACATGTTTAATCGGTTTATCCTTAAAAAGTTGGTCCACCTGCTGGCAAATGTTCTTAAATCGCTGTAATTGCAAATTGGTGAACGCTCTTTCCTCATGATCTTCGGTTGCTGCCAAATGTGATAATACCGCCACAATTTTAATGGCTTTTTGTTGTTCAACAAGACTTGCAATTATGGGCAATTCATCTGCAGAAAACCCTAATCGGTTTAGTCCAGTATTAAATTTTAAATGTACGGGGTAGTCTACGATGTTCATAGCATTTGCCGTAGCAATAAAATCGGTTAAAATAGATTGCGAATATATGCTAGGCTCTAACCGGTGTTCAATTAGACTTGTAAAATGTACTTTTTGTGGGTGTAAAACCAAAATGGGTGCAGTAATACCACCTTCTCTAAGGGTAATGCCTTCGTTAACATATGCAACTGCAAAATAATCTGTACCCAACTCTTGTAAGTGTTTGGCAATAGCGACCGAATCGCTACCATAGGCATATGCCTTTACGACCGCCATAAATTTGGTTTCGGGCTTTATTTTTGATCGGAGTACATTGTAATTATGACCAAGTGCTTTTAGGTCGATCTCTAAAACGGTCTCTTCTGCCTTAGCCATTTTCGCTTTTTTTGATCGTATTTACCTCTTCGGAATTTACATCGATCGTTTTCACTTTCTCTTTAAGCATGGCTTTATAATAGGCGCCACGGCTTAAGGGTTCATATTCATTAACCTCACCTAGCATCACCAATTTATCGTTGCTCGATTTTCTAAAACTGTAGTTGGCCAAATTACCGGTTCGTGTACAAATGGCGTGTACTTTGGTAACATATTCTGCAGTGGCCATAAGCGCAGGCATAGGTCCAAAAGGTTTTCCTTTAAAATCCATGTCCAGACCTGCAACAATAACCCTTACCCCTTTATTGGCAAGGTCGTTGCAAACGGTAACTATTTCATCATCAAAGAATTGAGCTTCATCAATGCCTATAACATCACAAGTGTCTGCCAAAATACGAATGTTGGCTGCCGCGGGTACCGGAGTAGACCTAATTTCATTTGCATCGTGCGATACCACCATTTCATCATCATAACGGGTATCAACCATTGGCTTAAAGATTTCAACCTTTAATTTGGCAAATTGGGCACGTTTAAGTCTACGGATCAGTTCTTCTGTCTTTCCAGAAAACATAGACCCGGCAATGACTTCTATCCAGCCGAATTGTTCTTTATGATTAACTGTGTTTTCAAGAAACATTTTGTAATTTTAGACGAAAATAAGTGGATTTTCGTTTATTCTTTAAAGATGATAAAGGTATTTAAAAATCCTGCTATTTAGGTCTTGACCTTAAAAATTGTACTATGAAAAACAAGTTGAAACTGGAATTGAGAAAGTTATCTACAGAAATTTTGACTGCGGAGAACTTAGATGATGTTACAAGTTTGTATGAGATTTCTAAGAACTTGTATGAAAAATTAGCAGTATTAAAATTCATTGAGGTAGAGCTCAATGACATGGAAGTAGATGTTTCTAAAAATGCGATAGCGGCAAAATTTGAGGAAATGGCAAATGCCGTTTTAGATTCTAATAAATCGGTACCGGAAAGTAATCCACATGAAGAGGATATTATTCAATATCCAGGGATGGATACCATTAAAGGTTTTGTTTCTGAAATGCCCAGCACAGATGAATTAGAAGATGTTTTGACAGAATTTATGTCGAAGCCCGATTTAATGAAGAACGATAAAGAATTGTTCACCCCTACAAAAGCAGATCTAAAGCAGGCCGAAGCATTACCAAAGTCACTTAATGATCGCTTGGCAAAAAGTAATGTAAAGGTAGATTTAAATGACCGCTTGGCTTTTGTAAAGCATTTGTTCAATGATAGTATGGAAGATTATAACCGTGTGTTGTCGCAATTGAATACTATTGATACTGAAGAAAGGTCAATTGCATTTATAAAGAATATGGTGAAACCTGATTACAATAATTGGGTAGGAAAAGAAGCATTTGAAGAACGATTCATAGAATTGGTTTCTCGTAGATTTTCTTAAGAGTTATAAAACTAAATATCATAGACCCAGCACTTGTGTTGGGTTTTTTATACGATAATCAAGAGTTGAATCAAATCTACGCTTGCATCTAAATCTAAATTAAATTTTCAATACAATGCTTCGAGGTCGTGCCTTGAGGTTGTTCACTTTAAAACAAATGGGAAAGCTGTATCTAGTGCCAACACCTATAGGAAACTTAGAAGACATGACCTTAAGGGCCATACGGGTTCTTAAAGAGGTAGATTTGATTCTGGCGGAAGATACCCGTACCAGTGGAAAGCTCTTGCATCATTTTGAAATTGGTACACCAATGAAGAGTCACCATATGCATAATGAGCATAAAATGGTCGATTTTTTAGTGGGAAAACTAAAAGGAGGGGAGCATATTGCATTGATTTCCGATGCTGGCACGCCGGCAATTTCAGATCCTGGATTTTTATTGACCCGTGCCTGTGTAGAAGCAGGTGTTGAGGTAGAATGCTTACCGGGAGCCACGGCTTTTGTACCTGCATTGGTCAACAGTGGTTTGCCAAATGACAAATTTGTTTTTGAAGGATTTCTTCCGGTAAAGAAAGGAAGGCAAACACGTTTAAAGTTATTGGCAGAAGAACCGCGCACCATTATCTTTTATGAATCTCCACATAAACTTGTAAAGACATTAGGAAATTTTGTTGAATATTTCGGTGCAGAAAGACCGGTTTCCGTATCAAGGGAATTAACTAAGTTGTACGAAGAAACCGTTCGTGGAACTGCCGAAGAAGTTTTAAAACATTTTACGGAAAAACCGCCAAAAGGTGAGATCGTTATTATTGTTGGGGGGAATAAATAACAGTTTTACACTTAAATTAAAGGGAATTTAAATCTACATATTCTACAACAATATTAGAGTTTGAAATATTTTCTACAGCAATATATAAAGTATCGTTAACAATAGTTAAGCCTTCAATATCCACCAAACTCGGATCTATACTTTCAAAATTGATAGAGGTTTCTATAAAAGAATTTGTTTCTACATTTAAGACACCAAAAAAGAAGTTTGGCTCATTCTCCACAAAAGGTAATTTACCTGAAACAAAGATTAGATTCTCATATCTGCAAGCTGTAGTTTCAAATATTCCTTTAGGTAAATCAAAATAATCTAAAGAGCCATTATCCAGGTTGTATTTAAAACCGGTTTTAATTAATTCATATGGATTTGAGTTCTCAACTAATCCGCCAAAAACATATAAATCAGAATCAACTATTTCTCCTTCTGCAATAGTCCTTGATTCCTCTATGGTAAAAACATCTTGTAAATCATAAGTGCTGTTGTTTAAACTTCGGATTTTGAAAGGAACTTTTGGATTGTCTAGAACAGTTAAATCTCCTCCAAGTAAATACACTTGAGAATCAACGGCTGCAGAACCAGCTCTTGATAAATTAGAAGCATATGGGTAGGTACTAATTTCAGAATCCAATGTGTTTTTCATTGTTGATACTCGTCCTGAACCCACAACCACTAATTGATCATCAATTAAATGTAATCTGCTTGAAGTAAATTCGGAACCAGTATACGTTATTTCGGTAGAATCCAGAACCTGCGAATTAATATCATATTTGTAGACCCTTCTAACTCTTGGGGAACTGCTATCATCACGGTAAGATAGATATAAACTGTTGGTGTTATTGCTCCCTACAAATCCAGTAGTTTTACCATAGCTGGTAATATTGTTGAAATTTGCAAATGATTTAAAGTTAATGTTAGTGGGAGCTATTTTATAATCGTCACTAGTTTTTTGGACCAATGAAACCATTAATTTGGAATTAGTGGCTTCATCAACTATAATTTCACCGGTAATTGTATTTTCAGTGTCCTTGATCAGTGTAAAATCTGGATGTACTATTTCTATATTATCATTAATAATAAAGTCAAGCTCCACAGGCGACGAATAATTGTCATTCGCGATTGATGAATTTGCATCGGCATTATGGTTTATACCTTTTCTCTTTTTCCAGGTTAAAATACCTGATACTTCATCGGAAGAATTAGAAGATGTAAAAATAAATTCATCATCCAAAATGCTGCTATTAGCGGTAATATCTAATGTCCCCGTAGCATTAACTAATGAAGCGCTTGAAATGTGCCAAGTCTTTTTTACTCCATTGTTTAATGTATTCTCAATTAAAAGCTGAAGTAAATCATTCTTTGATTGCAATATTTCTTGCTCTGATGGTCCTTCTGGTAAAGGTTCTACAATTTCTTCTTCCGGTTCTTCGACCTCCTCGGTTATTTGATCATCATCATTATCAATAACGATGTCCTCATTTGAAGAGCAGGCTATAATAAAGATAAACAAGAATGAACATGTGAATTTAATCGAAGATAACCTTAGGAGTCTATTGCTCATATTATAAATGCAAAAGGGTTTGTATGTTGAAATATAACGTTTCTTTTCTGACTTTCTGATACGCATTAAAACGCTGTTCACCTAAATCATTTAAAATCAATAGCCCTAAGTGTTAATTTGGAGAAATAAATAAGAAATTTTCAAAATGAGAATTACCTTTACTCCAGTTTAGCATGAAAAAAATTCTCACATATACCTTTATTCTTCTTTACCTCACTGCAATGGTAAAGCCAGTATTGCCTGTGTTAGAATATGTGATAAATCAAGATTATATTGCTGAAGTACTGTGTATCAATAAAGACAAGCCCATGCTTAATTGTGATGGTAAATGTTACTTGGCACAAATGATCAAAGAGCAACAAGAAAAAGATCATCAAGATATACCTTCTGCCGATCTTCGCGAATATCCTATTGGCTTTGTAAATATTCTTGATGTTGATTTTGAAAGTGTATTGATTAAAACAGCTTTGGTTTCAATGCATTCTAACTTGAACGAACAACAGTTTATATCTACTGTTTTTCGTCCACCAAATTTCATCTCCTAAATAGCATTGTAGATTAGGCAAGCTTATTTGAAGTGATGCCCACCTATGTGTTATTACCACGGCTCAAATCCTGAAGTCGGGGGTAACTGATCAATTATTTTATTTAAAAATATCTTATGCCTGTGCATAAGGTGAAACCAATACAATGACAAGAATGTAACAAGCCAGTTTTACATGGCTTCTGCATTCATAATAATATATCAACAGATGAAATCTATATTTAAAATTTTAGCAATAACCTTAGTATTAACCGTATTTGTTAGTTGTAGCAGCGATGATGATACTGCTACGGAGTTAACTGGCGAGAACAGTGTAACGCTTGAGTTTGATAACAGTGTGGGATCAGATGATCTTTTACTGGCAACATCTAGCTATACCAATTCCCAAAATGAAACATTGACAATTACAAGGCTCAATTATATTGTCAGTAATTTTCGTTTAACCAATGATCAAGGTGAAACCTTTACTTATGAAAAAGATGACAGCTACTTTGTTACCAGTGAAGAAACTGGTAATACAGAGGTAGTGTTAGAGAATATACCTGCGGGAACCTATGTGTCTATCACTTTTGGTGTGGGTGTAGATCAAGAAAAGTACCTTCAAGGTGCTGAAGGCCAGGGCGATTTTTTAACCGTAGCCGAAGAGACCAATATGATGTGGTCATGGCAGGCAGGCTATAAGTTTTTAAATTTCGAAGGAACGTTTACTTCGGAAACCGTGACCGAAACAACAGATTTTAAGGTGCATATGGGTAGTCATGGTTCAAGCTTGGATAATTATAAGGAAGTTACCCTAAGTCTGGGTACAGATGCTTTGGTAAGTGATGAAATGTCTCCCATTGTTCACCTAGTGGCAGATGCCAATGCTATTTTAGACGGAGCGCATAAATTATCACTTTCTGAACAGTCGGTAATTATGGTAAGCGAAGAAAAGTCGCCATTGGTGGCCTTAAATACGGCAAGTATGTTTACGGTAGATCACGTACATAACGGATCAGAACACTCACATTAATCACATATGGGGTCGCTTAGTTTTAGCGGCCCTGTTTTAAAATTAAAACAGATGAAATATCTATTTTGGGTATTGCTGTTAGTGTGTTTGGTGTCCTGTAATAATGAGGGATATGTACCATTGGAGAATACCTTGTTGACGGTAGAAGTTCCTGAGAATTTTCCTGATTTGGTGTATGACATAGAAGCCAATCCGCCAACACAATTAGGTTTTGAGTTGGGCAAAAAATTGTTCTATGATGGTAAACTCTCTTCCAACGGGTTTATCTCTTGTGGGTTCTGCCATGAGCAAAATTTTGCGTTCACCCACCACGGTCATCAATTTAGTCATGGTGTAGATGATTTGGAAGGCACAAGAAATACGCCTGCCATTGCTAACATGGCATTTTTTAATGAATTTGCTTGGGATGGTGCTACATCGCATTTAGACCTTTTTCCAATTATACCTATAACCAATGAGGTAGAAATGGGGGAGACCATGACGGGAGTCATCAATAAAATCATAGCGGACAGTGAATATCAGCAACAGTTTGAAAATGCTTTTGAAGAAGGTGGTGTAAACGCCGAGAATTTTTTAAAAGCCTTATCCCAGTTTATGGTCATGATGATTTCCTCAAATTCTAAGTATGACAAGTTTGTACGAAATGAAGAGGGCGGGGAATTAACCGAAGTTGAAGCATATGGTTTAACGGTTTTTCAACAAAAGTGTGCCACTTGCCATGCTACTGATTTATTTACCGATGGTAGTTTTAGAAACAATGGCTTGCCACCTAATCCTCAATTGAACGATGTTGGTAGGGCTGAGGTCAGCGGTAGTGTTAATGATAATTATAAGTTTAAAGTGCCCAGTTTACGTAATGTAGCACTAACGGCTCCTTACATGCACGATGGTAGGTTCGGTAGCCTAGAATCCGTACTGAATTTTTATGCCAATGGCGTGGTAGATTCAGAAACATTGGATGATTCTTTAAGAACGGATGACGGACTTGGAATAGCATTAAGCGATGCGGAAAAAGAAGGGCTATTGGCCTTCTTTGAACTATTGACAGATGAGACTTTTATAAATGACGAACGATTTTCAGAATATTAAAAAATGAACAAGATTATAATATATATGTTGTTGCTTGGCGGACTATTTAGTGCCATAGCAAATGATTTGCCAGAAGTAGGATCTGATTGTATTTGGAAAAATACCGACTTTGAATATTTCTGCGACACCTGTGGCTGCGGGGGTAACGGTGGTAGCATGGGTTTTGGAACAGGGCTGAACAATAATTTCGTAGGTTTGAGATATATAGGTCAGAAGTATCGTTCAAGAGATGGTATTTTTGATAATTCCCCTTGGATCAACGAAAACTTCAATACGGTACAGGCCTGGGGAAAATTCCCGGTTGGGAAAAGGGTATTGATCAATGCCCTGTTGCCGTATCATTTTCATAACAGAACCTTTACAGATAATACTGAGCAGACCATAACGGGCATAGGTGATGCTACTGTTTTGGCATATTACAATGTACTACGGCAAACACCAGATAGTATTATTTCTATAAAACCGGAACATGTCTTGCAAATTGGTGGAGGTCTAAAATTCCCTACGGGTAGTTTTGATGCCGCAAATATTGAGGGCAGTGTTAACCCAAGTTTTCAATTAGGTACCGGAAGCTGGGATTATATTTTGGCTGCCAATTATGGTATTAGCCATAGAAATTGGGGCTTGTCCACGTTAGTTAATTATACCATTAAAACGGAGAACAGTAAAAAGTATCAATTTGGAAATCAATGGAATGTGGCATTAAATACGTATAAGACCTACTATGTATCCCCATCTGTATCCCTTACTCCGCAAATAGGTGTTGGATGCGAATTTTTTGAAGAGAATTTAGAGTTTAGTTTAGCGGTACCAGATACCGGTGGCAATGTCTATTTTGGGCGATTGGCCGTAGAGTTAAATTATAACAGATATGCACTTGGGATTTCTAGTATGCTGCCCATTTCGCAAAATTTGAATGAAGGTAAAGTTGAGGTAAAAAACAGGGTTTCATTATATTTGAATATCAATATATGATAGATAACCTTTTAAAAACCTAAATAACTGACCATGAAATTAGTAGAGTTTAAAAAAAAACTAACTGCAGCACCAAAAGAAATATCTTTTTCAGACACTATGCAGGTAATAGATTCTAAATATAGTTTTACGCCTACGGCATTTACCAATGGAGAAGTAAAAAATGAAGCTGGCCAAAACTCTGGTTCGTGCAAATTATTATCGTTTGCAATCAAAGAGGGCCTCACAAAAGAAGAGACCTTAGTTTGTTTTGGTTCTTATTATTTTGATGAGGTATTATTGGATTTAAAAGGAGACTCTCATCAGAATATTAGAAATTTTATTGAGACCGGTTTTGAAGGTTTGCATTTTGAGGGCGAAGCATTAAAGTTATTATAGAATAAATAAAGAATCTTTATCACAAACCCATGCAAGAATTATTGGTTGAAATAAGAAATTGTACGGTTTGTGAGGCACACTTGCCATTAGAACCTAGACCAATTGTTACAGGAAATAAGAATTCTAAAATAATATTGGTGAGTCAGGCACCTGGTAGAAAAGCCCATGTCGAGAATAAGGCATGGGACGACCCAAGCGGTAAAAAACTACGAGAATGGTTAGGTGTTACAGACGAAGTATTTTACAATCCCGGAAATTTTGCCGTATTGCCGATGGGATTCTGTTATCCTGGCAAAGGTAAAACAGGTGATCTACCACCAAGGAAAGAATGCGCCCCGTTGTGGCACCCTAAAGTGTGGGAAGAGTTCAAAAATGTAAAACTCATTCTACTTATTGGCAAGTATGCTCAAGACCAATATTTGGGCCAAGAAGCTAAAAAGAACTTGACTGAGAATGTGTTGCACTACGAAGAGTTTTTGCCAAAGTATTTCCTTTTACCACATCCATCACCAGTAAATCGTTTTTGGCGAAGTAAAAATCCTTGGTTCGAAGAAAAGGTGGTTGGGGAATTGCAGAAATTGGTTGCTAATATTTTAGGTTGATTTTATAACCATGAATGAGTTATTCTTCTACTAAGAATAATTCTTCTACACTAAGGCTGAACAATTTTGCCATTTTAATTGCTAAAATTACTGAAGGGTTAAATTTATTTTTTTCAATTGCATGAATAGTTTGCCTTGAAACCCCTAGTTTTTCTGCTAAATCTGCTTGAGTAAGATCTAATCGAGCTCGTTCTACTTTTACCAGGTTTTTCATTAATGTAATTGTCTTTTTTTGAAATAAAATATAATCAGAAATATAATAATGAAGATATATATGGGATAGGATAGATTAAACATCATTTCAGCATTGATTAAATGTAAAATGAAGGTAATCGCTAAACATATTATAGTGGCTAATTGATATGATTCTAACCTTAATTTGGTAATGTAATCATCCTCTACCTTTTCTTTAGCTAGCATGTAAACCAGCATCCCTAGAATCGTCAAAATATTCGCATATTTCATTATGGTAGGGTTCAATAATTCATGAAGAAATGGTGAATTTTCATTGCTTTCAAAAGGTTGGGTAAATCCCATAAAAAAAGAAATAATTGAAGGTATTCCGCAGAAAATAAAGAAAGTAAATAGTCCAACTATTTTAAACTTATTAGGTAGTATTTGTAAACTCATAGTCTATTATTATAGACTAAAAGTACATAATACTTTACATAATGACAAAAATAATAGTTATATTAATTAATAGTAAAGAGTTTTAAGGTTATAAATACATATTGTAATATGGTAAATAGCGTTACCAAATTTAGATGGTTACGGCTACTTTCTCAATGAAGTTTATAACAAGACTTATGTAATTGATACAAGTATTTAATG
The DNA here is from genome assembly GCF_001865655.1 of Maribacter sp. 1_2014MBL_MicDiv. Lineage (NCBI taxonomy): Bacteria > Pseudomonadati > Bacteroidota > Flavobacteriia > Flavobacteriales > Flavobacteriaceae > Maribacter > Maribacter sp. 1_2014MBL_MicDiv. Next base: position 1,791,968 of record NZ_CP011318.1, on the reverse strand, counting down.
ATCACTTCGAGTGAATTTTTAAGGCACGAGAAAATTAGTATCGAGAAGCTTTCGTGTTCCAAAAGGTTCTCGATACGCTTTTTTCTTTCCGTTCTACTACAAGAAAAAACCACTCAAACTGACAGTATTTACAAATTGAGCATAAGTTTTGAAATCAACAGTTATTCTTGTAATTCCCAATACAGATTTTTAACTTTTGCTAATTGCTAATTGCTAATTGCTAATTGCTAATTGCTAATTGCTAATTGCTAATTGCTAATAAACCGATCCGTCATGTTTTCCTTTTTCCCAGCCATGTTTACCTAGGTATTGGTCGGCACTTTCAACAGCTCCCGTTTCAATAGATGTGCCCATAGAATCGTTCCAGCGGTTAAGATATCCAAAGAGGGAGATTACGCCTAGCATTTCAACAATTTCCCCTTCGTTCCAGTGTTGGTATAAACGTTCTTTTATTTCGGCATCAACACCGTTAGGTACCTGTGAGGCCTGTAAGGAGAAATCTAAAGCGGCACGTTCTGCATCGGAAAACGCAGGGTGTGTTCTGTATTCCCAAATATTATCCAACTGTTCTTGTTCCGCACCATAACGTTCTGCAGCTCGTATAGCATGAGCTTGGCAATATCTACAACCCGTAGCGTTGCTACTCACCCACGCAATCATTCTTTTTAGGGCAGAGGTTACGCGGCCTTCATTTGCCATAACGGCTTTGTTCAAATTTATAAACGCTTTTGAAATTGCAGGCCTATGCTGCATGGTTAATACGGAATTAGGGCAAAATCCTAAAGTTTCATTGAAAAATGCAGCCAATTCTTTGGTTTCTGGATCATGATTTGGGTCAAGAGGTGTAACTAATGCCATACGTTTTGTTTAAGTATTTATTTAAGTTGTGTTAATTGATTATTGGCCATTGAGTTCACCACATTGGATATTAAAACAGCCTTTATTGTTGTATTTTTGTAATCTACAAGAAACAAAAAATTATGAGTACAACAAATCATATTAGCACGAAATGGTTGGGTAACATGTCCTTTGAAAGTAACAATCCATCTGGGCATTCATTAAAAATTGATATTGCCAAAGAAGATGGTGGTGACAGTAGTGGGTTAAGACCAAAAGCACTTATGCTTTCTTCATTGGCCGGTTGTTCAGGACTAGACGTTGCGGCCATGTTTAAAAAAATGAAGTTAGAGGTAGATGAGTTTCATATTGAAACCATTGCAAATCTTACGGATGAACATCCAAAGTACTACGATAAGGTAGTGATTGAGTATCATTTTCACGGTGCAGATTTAGCGGAGAAAAAACTGCAAAGAGCAGTAGACCTATCCATTGAAAAGTATTGCGGAGTAATGGAGATGTTTAGACAATTTGCTGAATTGGAGATTAAGACTGTTTTTCATAAGAAGTAGAAAAACTCAAATACAAATTCAAAAATCAAATACAAGTGGATGTCTAATAAGCCGTATGATTTGGAGAAAAGATTAGTAAATTTTGCAGCTGATGCTGCTCTATTTTGTAAAGGGATTCCGAATGATTTTACAGGACAGTACTATGGACATCAACTTTTAAGGTCTGCAGGTAGTTCTGCCCTTAATTTTGGAGAAATGCAGGGTGCTCAAACAGATAAAGATTTTAAGAATAAGGCAACAATCTCTTTAAAAGAATTAAAAGAGTCTAGAATCAATTTAAAGATTCTAACTAAGATACAATATGGTGATAGTGCCAGAAGATTAATGATATTGGACGAAGTTGAGCAACTAAAAAAAATTTTAGCAACTATTATTAAAAACAAGAAACAAACGAATACTTAAATTTTAGTTTTTAATTTCACATTTGGATTGAATTTGAATTTGAATTTGAATTTGAATTTGATATTTGAGTTTGTATTTAGGTTTGAACACTGCCAACTGTTACTGAAAACTGATTACTAAAACCATGCGCTGGACAATTAAACCGAAACCGAAACAAGAAGATATTGACACTTTAGCCAATGCGCTTAATGTTGATAGTTTGGTGGCGCAATTATTATTGCAAAGGGGTATCTCGACCTTTGAGGAGGCAAAGCATTTCTTTCGCCCGCAGTTGAGTGATTTACACGATCCTTTTCTTATGAAGGATATGGATATTGCCGTGGAAAGAATTGAAGAAGCTATTGCCAACGGAGAGAACATTCTAGTGTATGGCGATTATGATGTAGATGGTACCACGGCCGTTGCATTAATGTCATCTTATCTGTTAAGTTATTATCCTAATGTAGCAACCTATATTCCTGATCGTTATGATGAAGGGTATGGAGTGTCTTTTAAAGGTATAGATTTTGCCGAGGATAATGATTTTACATTGATTGTGGCATTAGATTGCGGAGTAAAGGCAATTGATAAAGTAGCCTACGCTAAAGAAAAAGGAATAGATTTTATTATTTGTGACCACCATAGACCTGGTACAATATTACCAAGTGCTGTAGCTGTTTTAGACCCTAAAAGAGAAGATTGTTCATATCCGTATGATGAGTTATGTGGCTGTGGTGTTGGTTTTAAGCTGATTCAGGCATTGGGCTCACGTAGAGGTGAAACTATAGATGATGTCATCTATTACCTTGATTTAGTGGCAACTGCAATTGGAGCGGATATTGTACCGATAACTGGGGAGAATCGTATATTGGCTTATTATGGCTTACAGGTTATCAATCAACAGCCCAGAATTGGGTTTAAAGCCATAATTGATCAAATCAATAAAAAAGAATTGACCATTACAGATGTAGTGTTCATAATAGCTCCCAGAATAAATGCTGCCGGTAGAATGAAGCATGGGCAACATGCCGTAAATCTTTTAACGGAGACCAATATGGACCAAGCCATTCAATTTGCTTCTGAAATTGAAAAGTTCAATACGGATAGAAGAGGGCTGGATCAAGAAATTACGATAGAGGCCTTAGGACAGATTCAAGAAAATGAAGAGCAAGAAGGCTTTACCTCTGTGGTATATAAAGATACTTGGCATAAGGGCGTTATTGGTATAGTAGCATCAAGATTAACCGAAACCTACTATAGACCTACTTTGGTTTTTACCAAGAGCGGCGATAAATTGGCCGCTTCTGCAAGATCCGTTAGAGGCTTTGATGTGTATAATGCCTTGGAAGGATGCTCAGACTATATAGAACAGTTTGGCGGTCATAAATACGCTGCGGGCTTAACTTTATTAGAAGAGCAGTATAACAACTTTAAGCATCAGTTCGAGAAAGTGGTCAAAGAAACTATTGACCCACAAATGCTGATTCCTGAAATTACCATTGATGCGGTTATTGAGCTAAAGGATATTAATCCTAAGTTAATGCGCATATTAAAGCAATTTGCACCCTTTGGTCCAGGGAATATGTCACCGGTTTTTATGGCAGAAAATCTACAAGATACCGGTTATGCCAAAGGAGTGGGTAAAGAAGAAGCACATTTGAAATTGTCCGTGGTTCAGCAAGACAGTCATAAAATTGATGGCATTGGTTTTAATATGGGAGATAAGCTATCGTTGGTAACAGGGAGAAAACCTTTTAACGCCGTTTTTTCTATTGACGAAAATGAATGGCAAGGTAATGTTAGTTTACAACTGAAATTAAAGGATATCAAATGAGAATTGAACATATCGCCATTTGGGTATCTGATGTAGAGGCGATGCGTAAATTCTACGAAAAATATTTTAATGCTGTTTCAGGGGAGAGATACCATAATCCTTGTAAAAACTTCACTTCTTATTTCTTAAGCTTTGATGATGGTGCCCGGTTAGAGATTATGCATAAACCAGAAATTGACCCAACTAGTAACATGAACGTTACCTACACTGGTTACGCCCATCTTGCCATATCGGTTGGCTCAAAAAAGAGGGTAAATACCTTGACCGAAGAACTTAGAAAAGAGGGGTTTACTATTTCAGGAGAACCAAGAACTACCGGTGATGGGTATTACGAAAGTGTCATCTTGGATCCTGAAGGAAATCAGATAGAAATCACCATTTAACATTATTATTTATAATTGTTCTAAATAAGATTGCTATTTTTATATAAATATTTACATCTTATGAACGATATAAACCCCATTTATCAGAACGATTTTGGTATTGCCTTTCAATGGAAACGTGATAAACCCCGTGAATCGAACAAAGTTCAGGTGATTTTCAGGGATATTGGGTTACTATTGACTACTAGTGAATTACGCTATTTTTCTAAATGCATTGCACATACCATTGAAAATGGAAAGGGTAATTTATGCGGCGACTGTAAATCAAAGGAATCTTGCCGATCATTACTTTTAAATTCTCCTGCACATCAAATAACTTTTGCCGTAAGCTATCAAGAAGCTATTGAGATTAGAGATCTGATCAACGGCACAATGTTTAGGTTAGAATTGGATTCTTTCTTTGGTGAATTAGGTATTGAATAAGATGCAAAAATTCATGCATCATTAATTACCATATTTGTTGCCTAAATCATATTTGACCATTTTATTAATAAATATCTTTGAGGTCAATTTACCGAAAGCTATATGAGCGTGAACGATCCCTATGCTGCCTTACGATTTAAGGAGTTCAATATTTTTCTACTAGTTCGTTTTGCTATGGTCTTTGCTTGGTCTATGCAATTTATAGTTATAGAATGGCAAGTATACACCATTACCAAAGACCCATTGTCATTAGGCATCATTGGTTTAATGGAGGTAATACCGGCAGTGGGCATGGCGCTTTTTGCGGGTCATATAGTTGATCAGAAAGAAAAACGAAACCTACTTATGAAATGTATATTTGGTTTCTCGGTCATTAGTTTTGGATTGTTTATGTTAAGTCTACCTTCGGTCTTAGAAACCTATGAAACCAAAACCATTTTATATGGTATTTATGCCCTGGTTTTCTGTGGTGGGTTGGTACGAGCATTTTTAGGGCCCACTATATTTTCATTGATTGCATTGATCGTTCCAAAAAAAATATACCCTAATGCAGCTACTTGGAGCAGTACTACTTGGCAAATGGCATCAGTATTAGGTCCGGCATTGGCAGGTTTTTCCATTAGTATTATAGGAGTACACTGGTCAATGTGCGTAATTTTCGGATTTTCTTTGTTGGCGTTAACGGCACTTTTCAATATTTCAAAGAAACCAATTCTTAATCCTAAGATTGGAGAACCCGTTTTTCAAAGTTTAAAGGAAGGCCTAACATTTGTATTTAAGACCAGAGCGGTATTGGGTGCCCTTACCTTAGACATGATTGCCGTATTATTTGGTGGTGCCGTAGCGTTATTGCCCATATTTGCACAAGATATACTGCATGTTGGATCAGAAGGTTTTGGGGTACTTAGGGCAGCACCGGCAGTGGGCGCCGCAATAACCATGTTAGGATCAACGAGATTTCCACTGCATAAGAATGCAGGTAAAAAATTGTTGCTTGCAGTATTTGGTTTTGGTGTATGTATGATCGTATTTGGTTTGTCTACCTACTTTTGGCTATCCGTTATTGCTTTATTTTTAAGTGGTGCGGTAGATGGAGTGTCCATGATCATTAGACAGACAATTTTACAATTAAAAACGCCCGATAATATGAGAGGCCGCGTAGCATCGGTAAATTCTATGTTCGTAGGATCATCTAACGAGCTAGGTGCTTTTGAAAGCGGTGTTACGGCAAAGCTAATGGGTACGGTTACAGCGGTGGTTTTTGGGGGTAGCATGACGCTACTTACAGTAGGTCTTACCGCAATTGTTTCGCCCAAGTTTAGAAAATTAGATCTACAGAAAGATGTAGAAGACCATGAAAATTAATGATCTATAGTGTTATCAAAAAAAGCCCTAATGAAAGGGCTTTTTTATATTGTAAGTAGTACTTAAGACTTTCGTCGTAAAGTGGTAGCATTCTCGTAGGTCAGTTATAGTATTGGGAATAAACACTTTATCTAAACTTGTGCGTAAAGATAAAACCAAATTCTATTTTTTGCCAATTTTTATGGGAAGTTGATACAAGTAGTTGCACAATTTCGATAGATAGGACTTGTAATATTAGTTCATAAAAAAAACTCCTAAACTAGGAGTTTTTTTTATTGTAGGTAGTGCTTAAGATTTGGGTCATTAAGCGGGGGAACTTGTAGGTAAACTGTAGATTTGGGAATCAACACTTAATCTTAACAACACTGTAAAGATATGGTCGATATCTAGTTTGAACTAACTTTTGTTGTGAACTGCTCATTTTAATATGTAAGAAAAAGATTACAAGTGGTTTAAAGGTATTTAATGCCTCAATTAGCTATATATTATCATAATTCTGTTTTGGAGTAATATAAAATATATTGAAACGTAATTTTTATGAAAGCTTGAAAATAAAGGATTTCAAATTCTAACGGATTCTAAAAATTTCAGATGTTTCGGAAGTATTTATAATGCTTTAATCACAAAAAAAGCCCCTAAACATAGGGGCTATTCTTTTAAGTAACACTTAAGAGTTTAAATCTTCAAGTGGGGAAACTTGTAGGTAATGTGAAGATTTGGGATACAACACTTAAACTAACTAACACTGTAAAGGTATGTTGAAAGCTAAGTTTTATAAAACTATTGTTGTGAACTGCTCAATTCTTGTTGTAAGAAAAGGATTACAAATTAAATATTGCATTTCATCGATGATTTTAACGGAATTCAGCTGAATTCTTTCAACGAAAGTTTTGAACCGTCAAACTCGGCATAGGTGTAATATTTTATCCAATCTCCTAGGTTGGTGTACATTGAATCTTTCTTTAATTCAATTTCCAATGGCAGATGTCTGTGTCCAAAAATAAAATGATCAAAATGCTGGCTTTCTAATTTTCGTTTGGCATATAGTACAAGCCATTCTTTATCGTTTCCTAAAAATTTAGCATCGTCATCTCCGCTGATCAATTTATTACTAACAGATAGATGTTTTGCCAAACGAACGCCAAGATCGGGGTGTAACCACTTAAAGAACCATTTTGCTACGGGATTGGTAAACACCTTTTTCATTCTTTTAAACCCCTTATCGTCCGGTCCAAGACCATCACCATGACCAATAAAGAATGATGTTCCGTTAATGGTATATTGTTGTGGTTTATGATAAACAGGTATATTCAGTTCTTCCTCAAAGTAACCATTCATCCAAAGATCGTGGTTGCCAACAAAATAATGAATTTGTATACCTGCATCAGACAGTTCTGCTAGCTTCCCCAAGGTTCTGGTAAATCCTTTTGGTATTACGGTCTTGTATTCAAACCAGAAGTCGAACAGATCGCCCATCAAAAAAATGACTCCTGCATCTTTCTTAACGGTATCTAACCAACGCACAAACTTAAGTTCTCTCACTCTACTTTCTTTCATAGTAGGTGCACCTAGGTGGTTGTCACTGGCAAAGTATACTTTTTTCCCTGCTGGAAGTTCAATGTTCGTCATCAGAATGTAAATATAATAACTGTTTTGCGTACCAAGGGAAAACGTTGGTCAAAATAAGTACATACAGGTTTTTGTGAACTTGGTTTAAGCAGTTGGGTCTTTTTCGTTCAATACAATTTTAATGGGGAGATGATCGCTAAAACCATTTACGTTGAAGGTTGAAGAGTTTGGTCTACCAAATTTTACAGGTTTTTGGTAGGCACCGGAAGTTAGTTCAGGGTATGCAATAATTTCTACGGTACTCAATTTAAACGGCAAACCTGATTTTTCTGATAAAATACTTTTAGAGATCATAAACTGGTCTAGCATATTATAGGTGTTGCCAAATACAAAAGTACCGATCTGTGCATCTAAAAATCGATGCATTACGTTATAGAAGTACTTTAACCGCACCCTATTGCTTTTAACCAATGCCTTGTTATTGATGGCCATTAAATAATTGGTTATACTTTTATTGTAAGGGTTGTCATTGAAATCGCCCATTAATAGAATATTGGCATCGCTGCCCTGTTCCTCGTAAATGCGTTCAATCCAATATGATAGGTTTTCCGCGACCATTATTCTAAAAGGTTCGCTTGTTAGCTCACCTCCTGATCTTGATGGCCAGTGATTAAGAATACAAATAAGCTTATTGCCGTTGGCAGTATTTATATGTACCTGAAATAGATCGCGTGTAGTATTTCTTTTAATGATACGAAGGCTAAAGGTCAACTGTTCTGGTCCATATTTGGTCTTGTCATAAATAAGTGCAGTATCTATACCTCGTTTATCATCCCCTTCAGAAATAACAAAACCGTAATTTTTTTGTAATGCCGTGCTCATGGCAGATATCAGCAGTTCAATTACATGTTCGTTTTCTACCTCACAAACGCCAAGAATATCCGGACCTTCACCATTATTGAATTTGGAAATGATAGCGGTGAGATTGGCAATTTTTTGGTTGAGAATGGTAGCATCCCAACCTTTAAGTTCATTCCATAAGTGGTTGTTTAAAAATTCGCTTCTTCTAGGCGAATTTTCAATATCGAACAAATTTTCAAGATTCCACCAATAGATATGATGTTTAGTCATGTTGCTATATATTAAGGAATTACCCTCAAAATAAAGCAATTTATAATGATGAACGGCATTTGAAGTGTAAAGTTTAGATGAACTTAATTATCACTTGCGTACCACTCGGCAAAAGAGGTATCCGTTTCCTGAAGTTTTAGGGAAAACAAAGAAATATTCTCTGGCAACCTCGATTTTATTTTGGCTGCAAAATCTATCACCATATTTTCACTGGTAGGTTGGTAATCCGCTAAAATAACATTGTGCCCCCTATCGGTTAATTCTTTGGCCAGTTCTACGTGTGGTGTATTTTTATTGAACACGGTAGCATGATCAAAAATATCAACAATGTCTTCTTTCACTATTTTTTTAAGATCTCCAAAATCTATCACCATACCCAGCTTAACATGGTTGGTATCGGTAATAGGGCTTCCAATTACGGTTACGGATAATTTATAGCTATGGCCATGTACGTTTCTACATTTACCATCATAACCATACAGGGCATGACCGGTCTCAAAGTTAAATTGTTTTGTAATGCGAATTTTGCTCATAACCAATAATTATATGGCAAAGGTAGGGAAAGTATAAACGTATTTATACAGAAGAAATCAATCTAATACAATCTCTCTATTTCCTGTGATTAAGCTAACATGGCAACAATCTGCTCCCACTTCAAATTCTTGGTTTACCACTAACTCATCATTAATATAACCCTTAAAAGTTAGGGTAATAGTCTTATTTTGATATTGACTGCGGTGTGCATCACTTATCAGAGGGTATATGCCTTGATCATTGTGGTATTCTTCGGCACTTATATCTTTTGCCAAATTTTCACCGGTTGCAGTGTCTATTACTTCAAAACTATCTAAAACTACGGCATTATCAGATGTATCTTTAATGCTCACGGTAATAGTTACAAAATTTAAGGTACATATCGTTGAGGAACAATCTACTACCTCAGTATCAGGTTCATTTTTATCACTACAGGTCATTAAAAAGAAGGATAGAAGTATCAATGTAATTTTTGCGAACATAAAAACGGATTTTATTAAAAGATGAATAAATACCGATTAGTTGCGTGGTGATACAGCATTACCTTTTGTATTTTCTTTTTGCGCGGACTTTATTTACAAAATAAATGACCAAAACAAAAAGTGCAAGAATTGGAAATACAAGGTTACCGTTTAAAAATTGAAAGAATTCCATAATAATGATTTAGAAACAGAACGACAGGCTGTTTCGGTTATTGTTTATTTTTTAAATTTTGACAGCGCGTTACGGGTAAATTCCGATAGCGCTAATTTACCTGTAATAGATGCGCGATCTGTCAATAAGGTATCCCAATGGTCGGTGCCTTCCCATAAAACTTTCTTCCATTCGGTCAATGCATCAGGATTATAGCTTGCCAATTTATGAATGAAGAAATCAAGTTCTTTGTCCATTTCTTGGGCATTGTCATATACTTTGTTGAACAGTCCTTTTTCTAGAGCCCAATAAGCACTCTTCCATTCCGTAGGGGCTAACGACATTTCGCCCATAGCTGCATTTCCTATTTTACGGGCAACTGCAGGAGCAATAACCAACGGAGCAATACCAATACTAAGCTCAGAAAGTTTAATTGATGAGTTCACGTTAGAATACACATAATCACAAGCTGCGGCAAGACCTACGCCGCCACCAACAGTTTTACCATGTATACGGCCAACAATGACCTTTTTACATTTACGCATAGCGTTTATCACGTGGGCAAAACCACTAAAGAATGCCTTACCTTCTTCTAAGTTGGAAACCTCTAACAGCTCATCAAAAGAAGCGCCGGCACAAAAAGCCTTTTCTCCCTCAGATTTTAAAAGGATAACAGAAATACCCTCGTTTTCTGAAAGTTCATTAATGGTATCGGTTAGGCGTTCTAAAAGTTCAGAAACAAAAGAGTTACTGGCAGGATGCCCAAATTCTACATGCGCAACTTTACCATCTATTCTTGTATATAAACTTCCATTTTTTCTTGTGGTGACCATAGCATCTTTTTTTGCTCGATAATCGAGACGATTTGCATTAGGGATTGCCCTAAGGTATTGAACACAAAATTACTGATTTTGCAATAAAGGTTTGAATTTGTTTCTAAACTTCCACACTAAAGCGGCACCTCTAATAAACATCCAAACGGTAAAGGCCAGCCATATGCCCGTTAGCCCCCAATTGAGGTATTTACCTAAAAACAGCATAGGAACAAAACCTAAAAAAGTAGCTGCGAGCAGGGTGTTTCGTAAATATTTCATCTCGCCCAGACCTTTAAAGACTCCGTCAAGCACAAAGGCAATGGTGTTTATGGGCAGTCCTAAAATAAGGATATAGAATATGGCATAGAATGCGGATAGCACCAAACTTTCATTGGAAAAAAGGGCACCTAAAGGTTTATAAAAAATACCGGCAAAGGCCATAATCACTACACTGACTATGAGTCCGTACTTTGTTATTTTTTTAGCCAATAACCAAAGTGCATTATAATTTTTTTCTCCCAGCAATCTACCGCCCATAATATTTCCGGCGGCACCAAAACCATCAATAAAAAAAGCTGAGAACAACCAAAGGTTAATAGCAATGGTATGTGCACCAATATACTTATCGCCCAGTGCAGTTGCTTCCCTAACAGCAAGGATAAGAGCCGTATTCAATGCTATGGCACGAACAAAAAGATTTAGGCTCATTACCACTAATCTTCCAAGTTCTGGGTGAATGGGTAGCCTTAGCTTTAGACTAATATCTGTCTTTGTCCAAAGTAGATAAAATGCCATTATGGCCATAATACTTTGCGCCAATAAACTGGCATAGGCCGCACCATCTAAATACATTGCTGGTATAAAGCCATCAATACCGTATACAAAGGCGAAGTCGAAAATTACATTTAATAGAGCTCCTGTAATGGCAATGACCATGGGCCAATAGGTATTTTGTAATCCACGAAAAATACCCATTACGGCAAAAACGAATAAGGTCAAGGGAAATCCCCAAACGCGAATACTGTAATAACTAATGCAATACTGCAGTATTTTTCCCGAGGCATTTAGCAACTCAAAAATTTCTTGAATGACAAAAATGGTAGAGAGCAAAATTAAAATACTTAGAGCAATATTGAGGTAAATGGCCTGCGCGGGCAGGGTTTTGACCTCTTCTATTCTACCAGCGCCCAAATACTGTGATATTATGGCAGAAATAGCGCTACGTGTTTGCCCTAAAATCCAAATGAGCATAGAAAGAAAAGAACCTACAATACCGGCTGCGGCAAGAGATTCTAGTCCGTCAACCGGAATATTCCCCACTATGGCGGTATCGGTAATGGATAATAAAGGTTCTGCTATACCTGCTATAGTTGCGGGTATGGCCAAGGCATTTATAGATTTAAAATTAACGGAAGTTTTCAAAAAATATAGATTCTATAGTACAAGTTCGTAGCAGTGAAAAGGATGTGCGCTTTGCTTGGGAAAAAAGATATCCTCTAATTTAACATAACCACGTTGCTCATAAAATTTCTGATTTCTTTTGTTTTGGCTAAAGGTATCTAACCTTACTGATAGGGCGTTCTTTTTACGTGCAAAGTTTTCGCCAAAATCCATTAATTGTTGTGCAAGGCCCCTGCCTTGATATTTAGGGTGTACCGCTAGTCTATGAACATAGTAGTTGTTGCCGTTTTCTGTTAACCAGGCAACATTTTTATATTCATCGTCCATTACTTGCGATAGTACAATGCAGCCAATAATGGCATCCTCTTCTAAAAGTACATAAAGTTCATTGCGCTCAATATCTTTTTCAAATGCTTTTTTAGAAGGGTATTCCGTTGTCCATTGGTAAATACCTTTTTCTTCCATGGCAATTCTACAGGCATTGGTCATGGTTAAAATTTCGGGTATTTGCGATATCTTTGCAGGTGCTATCATAAAAGCCATTTAATTAAATTGTAAATTTAGAGTTATAATCAATACTTTTTATCATGATGAATATTCTTGTTCCTATAGGGACCTCAACAAATGCGAACGAAACTTTACAATATGCCGTTAATTTTGCAGAAGACTTTGGTGCGGATATTTATGTAATGGAAGTTTTCAACGTCAGTGGAAAAACGGGAACCCTTACGAACGTTACCCAAAAAGTTACTGAGAATTCTAAAGAACGATTAAAGGAGGTTATAGCTACGGTAGATACCAAAGATGTATCTATCAAAATTGCAAGTTTTAATGGCGAGCTTAAAGATGGGTTAAGGGAAATTGATAAGGGTATAGGTATTGATCTTATCATTTTAGCTCCTAGAAGTAATGATATTCAAGAAGAATATTACCTGGGGCATACCTCTGGGGCCATTATCAAAAGAACCAATATACCTACATTGATCGTCCCTAAAGGAACTGCCTATAAATCATTTGAGAATATATTGGTAGCCTTTAAATCAGGTATTTTAAAAAGAAAGAGAATACTTGATCCGTTAATTGAAATAAAGAACAAGCATAATGCAAAAGTGAATCTTTTAATGGTGAAAACGCCTGGGTATTCAGATGATGATTTAAAAATCAATACGGCGTTAATGGACATTAGTTCACAATTAACCTTTACGGATAACCCAACCACATATCATGGGGTTTTGGAACATTTTCAGGCAAAACACCCCGATTTATTATGTGTTTTTAGAAGAAAAAGAGGCTTTTTTAAGAAATTATGGGAAAAAAGTACCATTTCAAAATCAGAGTTCTTTGCCCCGGTACCCGTATTGGTACTCAGTGTAAAGAAAGATTAGATTGTACTTTGATACGTTGTTAAAATGTATTTCCTTTGATCCTCTTGAAAATTGGGGTTTTCACCATGTGAATAACAAGCAATTTTAAGCAATCAATATTGAAGGGGGATTAGCTCAGTTGGCTAGAGCGCTTGCCTGGCAGGCAAGAGGTCACCGGTTCGAATCCGGTATTCTCCACTTAAAGCTTCCATTATGGAAGCTTTTTTGTTTATGGTTATTAAGCAATTAATTATCGGTTTAAATCGGTTAGGTAGTAAAAGAATAGAGCGTCCCGAAAGCCTTCGGGAAGGTCACCGGTTCGAATCCGGTATTCTCCACAACTTTAAAGCCTTCACGAAAGTGAGGGCTTTTTTCTGGTTTTGAGTAAATAGTGTAATTAAAGGAATAGCGTCCCGAAAGCCTTCGGGAAGGTCACCGGTTCCGGTCCGGTATTCTCCACTTAAAGCTTCCATTTTGGAAGCTTTTTTTATTTGATTATTTTTAAATATGAACTTCGCAACCTATATTTTTTAGCAAGACTTTAAATCGTTATTATGTGGGGAGTACAGAGAATATTGATACAAGGCTATTACGCCATAATAATGGCAACGGAAGTACTTATACCAAAAAAGCAAATGATTGGGTATTGAAATGGCAGCGTAATTTTAAAACTCGATCAGAAGCAGTCTCATTTGAACTTCTGATTAAAAAGAAGAAAAGTAGAAAGTATATTGAGTATTTAATCTCAATAGGAAGACAAGAATAGAGCGTCCCGAAAGCCTTCGGGAAGGTCACCGGTTCGAATCCGGTATTCTCCACAACTTTAAAGCCTTCACGAAGGTGAGGGCTTTTTTATATGCTATTGCTTGCCTTTTCAAAAAAAGCAGTCAACAAAAATTGTTTTACTAACGCTTACTAATACACATTAAAGTATCATCAATATTGACTGGTGGGGTTGAAATTTTGTACAAAATAATACCTGATGTAGGTGCTTTGTACTCTTTAAGTTTTTCGCCAAATTCATTTGTGGTGTAGCCTACGATGTCATCTTCTTTAACTGTATCTCCCGCTTTCAGATCACTGTAGAAAAGCCCTGTTTCGGTAGCGCTTAAATAGGTTTGATTGTTGAGTTGCACAAGGTTGGCACTTGGCTCGGAACCGTTATCGTACATGTTCAAATGGTCAAGCATATTATAGATTCCATTTTTTATGAAACGTACGGCATCTTTCTGAACATTGCCCAATTTGCCACTTTCAAAGCTCAATGCTATTTTGCCATCTTGTGAGGCTTGCTTAAAAACATATTTTGCAGGTTCATTGTCCTTTAATGTGAATGGATATGAAACAATATACTCGAACCCGCTGATCTCTGTAAGTTTCCTTGCCTTTTTAGTCTGTTCCGGATAATTGGGGTTTTCGTAGAAAAGCGCAAACGGAATCAAATCTTCATTGACACCTCCGCCATGTATATCTATAAAAACATCACTCGCGGGTATAATGTCCGTTGTTATAAAATCAGCTATTTTTTGCGTAACGCTACCGGTAGATTTTCCAGGAAACGCACCGTTTAAATTCACTTGATCTTGCGGATTTACAATAGAAGTTCTCGAGAAAAAAGAGCTGGTATTGGCAATGGGTATAATAATTAAAGTACCGTTCAATTTGTCAACATCAATTTCTCTCAAGAGCTCTTGTACGCCAACAATGGGTGGATATTCAAACCCATGAACGCCGGCAACAATGGTGAAAACCGGTCCTTTATTTTTTCCCTTTAGTATAGATATGGGCAAGAAGGTTTTGTTGTTTCTAGCGTCTTGAAATGCTAGGCGTATGTTTTCTTTTAATGGTCTTTTAGAGTTGGAGAACACATCTTGAAAAGTGTTTTGGGCTATTGCTGAGCAAAGGGAAAAAGACAAGAAAAGGGTAAAGAATAGCTTTTGCATGATACGTTTATTTTTTATGTGATGCGTTTGGCTAGACCAAAGTATTAAAAAGACATTATTTAATTACTTATACAACCATATTTCTCTCTTAAAAAATGCGGGTAAACTAAGATAAAACTCCATACATAGTTAAGTAGAGCTATTTTAATTGAGGTTAAAAGCAAGGTATTATCACTAAGTGCTTTTAACCTCGTTTATTTTCAGTACCTCGTACTTCGTGATGGGCATTAAAACGTCAAATTTTCTACGGAACTCCCTATGCTGTAAATAGTTGAGCTATCTACCGAAAAAGGAGGAGAATTCCTTAAAATATATTGATATTCAGTAAATTATATTGGAATAGGATAATTTTATATGTGAACGGATACATAAATTAACCCTAATATACCGAAATTGCCCATGGTCATAGCACCATAAAATTCCATAAAACATAGGGTATGAAAAAGACAGATTTTAGTGATTTGAAAGTGATATATATTAATTGTACGCTAAAGAAATCGCCCCAAGAAAGTCACACCCAAAAGTTAATGGATGTGTCAAAAGCCATTATGGCCAAAGAGCAGGTAAAAATTGATGAGGTTCGGTTTATAGACCATCAAGTGGCCAGTGGTGTTTATCCAGATATGACAGAACATGGTTGGGATGTTGATGAGTGGCCAAAAATTGCCGAACGTATTTTAGATGCCGACATCACTATTATAGGCACACCAATTTGGTTGGGCGAAAAATCATCTCAAGCCCAAAAACTTATAGAACGCTTGTATGCCATGAGCAGCCAGACCAATGATAAGGGGCAGTATATTTTTTATGGAAAAGTAGGTGGGTGTATAATAACAGGTAATGAAGATGGTGTAAAGCACTGCGCTATGGGTATTTTATACTCCATGCAACATGTTGGGTATTCTATACCTCCACAAGCAGATAGCGGATGGATCGGTAAAGTAGGACCAGGACCAAGCTATGGCGATACCAAATGGAAGGGCGAAGATCTTAAGGAACCTGTAGGTTTTGATAGTGATTTTACCAATAGAAACACCACTTTTATGACCTACAACCTGTTGCATTTAGCTAGAATGATGAAAGACAATAACGGCTACCCCAACTACGGAAATAGCCGTACCGAATGGGATGATGGCAAGCGATGGGAGTTCGAAAACCCAGAATATAGATAGTGGTTTAGTTTATAGTATAAAGTATTAAGTATGAAGTACGAAGTACTTAGAAGTTACTTTTAAAAATAATTTACTTAATACTTTGTACTCAGTACTTAATACTATTTTTTCTCCTAACTCCTAACTCCTAACTCCTAACTCCTAACTCCTAACTCCTAACTCCTAACTCCTTTGTACTCCAATAGAATTTCTCAAGCATTTTCATCTTTAAAAAAGAAATATCGTATTAATTTACCTTAAGAGATATACATATTAAAATAATCACTAACTTTCTAAATATTAAGATATTGTGTGTCCAAAGTATGTTTATTGTTTAAGCATTTAACGAAGCAAGTAAGTTCCCCTAGTATGTATTGCCGATAATAGTATTCCCCCTAGTGGTAAAATACCAATTGAGTAGAATATTAACCAATAATTATATATTATGAGAACTATTAAGATGACTATGTTTTTTATGCTTGCTGTGTTTTTAACACCACTTATTAATACCGCACAAGAATTTTCGGCTACTATGGATTTTGAGAATGCAGAAGCCAATGTAGCTGTTGTATCGAATTACGTAAATGCAGTGCAAAACGGAGATGTGGAAACGATGGTAGCGCAATTGGCAGATGACGCCAAAATTTATGGTCTTAGCGGAGGTCCTACCAACGTAATGAACCCTTCCCAATTGTCTGAATATTATAAAGAAAGTTTTGCAACTACCAAACATTCAATTGACCCAAACACGTCTTATGCACCCATAAAGGTAACTGGTGGCATAAACGAGGGCGAATGGGTTATGGTTTGGACTACAGACACTATTTCAAATAAAAAAACCGGTCAAGAAATTGCGATTCCTGCACAAGTTACGTGTGTTGTTGAAGATGGTAAAATTAAAATGATGGCGCATTATTACGATCAATTAAACGTAATGACGTCTATGGGCTACACGCTACAACCACCTACTGAATAATTAATAAACCTTTAATATTAATGTAAAACCCAGAAGCTTTTTCTGGGTTTTACTTTTTATCTTTTTACCGCCATCACCAAGTACTATTTCGGTGTAGTTACAAGTGGAAAATGAAAAAATTGCCGGACTCATGGCAGGCGGAAAAGGAGTAGTTGCCCGTGAATTGGAAATTAAGATATAAGCAGAAAAAGCAACCAATTATGTTAAACGCATCTTTACTATACAACTATATATGTAAAGGAATGAAAAATTGGGTTCGAAATTGGGTCGTTTGTAGTGTAATCTCTTTAGCAGTTTTTAGTTCTTGTAGTAATGATGATGATACTTCCACATGTAATGTAGAGAACCCTTTAGAAGAACTTTCTTGGCTTAATGATTGGGTAAATTCATTGACTGATGATCACGAGTATATAAGAACAGCCAAGTATCTGGGCATTGATGTTTTTTATTATGTGAATTGCGACCCCACTGTTGCATATGTTTCGTTCACCAGAAATTGTGAGGGTGAAACAATAGGTAATACTGCCGAATTAAAATCAGAATTCACGCAAGACAGAATTTTATGGTTACCAGAAAATTCAGAATGTAGTTTTGAGTAGCCTCTACGAAGGCTTTGTACTTAATATTTTGTGCTCATTACTTAATACCATTTTTTCTCCTAACTCCTAACTCTTAATTATCATATCAAAATCTCCGGCAGTTTCAATAACTTTCTGAATGATTTCCGGTGCAACGGATTTTGTTTGTGCATCTTCAATTTCTTCAGCAATACCCATTTTATCAAAGAATGCCCTAAAACCCTTTGGGCTATGAATATTCACCCATTTACATGATGCATCACCCGTATTTCTAAATGTATGCAATGTATTTGGTTGTATATCCAATGATTCACCTGCCTTTATATTTTTAATTTCTCCATTCACAAAAAATTCCATCTCACCTTCAACGATTAAGAAATATTCTTTAAAACTATTATGAGAATGTGGTGGAGGACCTTGAACATGAGGCGGAGTTTCCGCAATCATTAAATCGTAATCTCCTGAGGTATTATGTGCCGTTACCTTATGCCCTAACACCCATTTTGTAGTACCTGTTTCCATTATATAAGATTTTTGTCTCATAAACTTAAGAAATGATTTTTAAAAATCAAAAACTTATAAGATATTTGTCTTATGAATGATGATTATATCAATACGGGAAGGAAAAATCAGAAACAAGAAACAAGAGATAAAATCATAGAAAGTGCCCAGTATTTTCTAAATAAGGGTATTGAATTCAACCTTGAAGACGTTGCTGGTAGAACAGGAGTCTCAAGAGCTACAATTTATAGATACTATTCAAATGTTCAAATATTGGCAGAAGAGGCAGGTTTAGATATTAACACCTTGCACCCAGAGCATATTATTGAAAATGTGCAGAATGAAACATTTGAAAATAAAGTTCTTGGTATTCAAGACTATTTTAATACCCTTGCCATAGATAATGAGAACGCCTTTAGAAAATACCTTAGCATTGTAATAGCTTCTAATCCTTCGGAAATTAAAAGAGGAGCCAGACGTAAAAAAACAATGCAATTAGCTTTTGAAAACACCAATTTCACCAAACAGGAAGAAGAAGATTTAACTAATCTTCTCATTATTTTAATGGGCATTGAACCATTGATCATAACCAAAGATGTATCTGGGTTAGATAACAAAGAATCTTTGCGACTTATGAAATGGGGCATGAAATTAATTTTGAAAGGTCTCGAAAAGTCAAAAGAAGAACAGAAGAGTTAATTATTAGTAAGTTATCACGTAGATTTTTTAATTAATATCCCAACTCCCAACTCCCAACTCCCAACTCCCAACTCCCAACTCCCAACTCCCAACTCCTAACTCTTAACTCTTAACTCCTAACTATTTTATACCCCCTACCTTTTCTCCTTTCTTTTACGGTTACCCGTAATTTTCCATGGAAGAAAAATACTACCTTGTTGGTCGGTTCTAAAACATTACTTCCCCCTGCCGTTTTGGAGTTTAAATTTAGGTGTGAATTAATTAGATGCTTTATACAGTTGTTGGCATTCATTTTAAACAAGCATTTTTGAAAATTATAACTTGGAATTGTAACGGAGCTTTAAGAAATAAGTTTAAACACTTACTAGACTTCGATGCCGACATATGCGTAATTCAAGAATGTGAAAATCCATTAGAAACTAAACATACAGAATATAAGAATTGGGCTGAAAATCATATTTGGATTGGGGACACAAAAAATAAGGGAATTGGAATTTTCGCGAAGAAAGGTATAGAATTAGATAAAAAAAATTGGACAGACGTTTATCGAGACTTAAGAGTAAAGCATTTTTTACCCTGTAGAGTCAATAATGATTTTGATTTATTGGCAGTTTGGACTCATAGTAATAAATCACCAACATTTGGTTACATTGGTCAATTGTGGAAATATCTTCAAATTCACAAACCGAAACTCCGCAAAAGTTTAATTCTGGGAGATTTTAATAGCAATGTGTGTTGGGATAAATTGGACAGATGGTGGAACCATTCGGATGTGGTAAAAGAACTTGAAGAAATAGGAATTAAAAGTCTTTATCACCACTATTGGAATGAGAAGCAAGGCGAAGAATCTCAACCAACATTTTTTCTTCATCGGAAAATAGAAAAACCTTATCATATTGATTATATTTTTGGGAGTTTGGACTTTCAAAATGGAGTTAAAAAAATGGAGGTTGGTGCTTTGGAAAAATGGATTGTGGTTAGCGACCATTTACCAATTGTTTGTGAATTCGAAACGTAAAAAATAACCAATACTAACACAACCTATGAACAATAAAGGCTTCGGGCTTAAACGAAAGGTTTGTGTATTTTTATGATGTCGATAAAATCTTTAGGATTTAGCTTTGGAACAAGATAAAAAAAACTAAGCAATAAGCTTTAGCTTTGTGCGCAGACGGAAACCAAAAGTTTCCTTGCCACCACACTACGCTTATCATAGAATTTGAAAGTTACTATAATGGTAAAGTTATCTGGACTTGTGAACATAAAAAAGACTTGGTTCCAGGAGATGACGTATATAAATTAGAAGGTAATTAATATTCTTCACTATCCCACTATCCCCACCAAAAAGTACACAACATTCGAAAATGTGTGTAAGTCCTAACGGCAACTTCGCATATACCTTTGTCCTATTCTTTTAGACATTTAAAAAATAGGCGATATGAGTACAACACAATTTGGTAAAAAAGGGTGGACCCCAGATAGAATCAAAAGCCTTAAAGGCAAAACGTTCATAATTACCGGTACAACCAGTGGTACTGGTTTTGAGGCGGCAAGAATACTGTTGAAAAAAGGGGCTAAAGTGGTCATGCTAAACCGTAACCCAAAAAAGGTTGCCGATACGTTGTCAACCTTAAAACAAGAACTTGGCAATGCCATACCGGTAAGCAATATAGAAATGGACTTGGCATCATTGGCATCGGTTAGGAAAGCTGCAGATGAAATTCTGAAAACCGTACCACAAATAGATGCCTTAATGTGCAATGCCGCTATTGCGCAAGTACCCAAACAAACATTTACGGAAGATGGTTTTGAAAGTCAGTTAGGGGTAAACCATTACGGTAATTTCTTATTGCAGGCTTTGCTGTACCCACGTATAGAAGAATCAAAAGGGCGTATAATGACCGTGGGCAGTATGGGCTACAATTTGGGCATAAAGACCATACAGTTCAATGATATGAACTGGGACAAGAACTACAGCCCAAACGGCGTGTACAGTCAAAGTAAATTAGCACAGATCATGACCGTTTATGAATTGCAAGATAGACTTAAGGCGGTGGGCAAAACAGGTGTAAAATCATACGCATGCCACCCTGGTGCCTCTTCAACATCATTGATCAAGACCAGCGGTAGCTTGTTCACAAGATTTATTTGGCAGATCATGAAATTAACGCCCATGGTACAATCTGCGGAGAAAGGAGCATACCCAGAAATCATGTGTGCCACCGAGCCAGATTTAGATCAATCTGGTTTCTACGGACCAACGGGCAAAAACTATTGGACAGGTCCGGTTGGGGAATGCAAATTAGAACCTCACGCCAAGGACAAACCCGTCATGGAAAAACTGTGGGAGCTTTCAGAAAAGGAAACTGGTGTAACTTGGAATTTGTAAATTAGTTAACGATCAAAATAAGAGAAATGGATATATTAAAAGCGGCAACAGATTGGGCAAAGGCAGAACTATTTTCAACTCCGTTCTTTATGCTATTCGGTTTGGCATTTTTAGTGGCAAGCTTGGGATTTTGGCAATTGGGCAAAACAGATATCGCCAGAGCGTATATAATTCCTACATTGGTAGCGGGCAGTTTACTTTTAATCATTGGTGTTGGGTTGTTTTTTACCAATAAATCAAGAATTCCCCAATTTGAAAAAGCCTACCAAACAGATGCACCAGCGTTTGTAGCATCAGAATTGGAACGCGCCGAAGCTACCTTAAAAGAATACGATACTATTGTCTTTAAGGCGATACCCATCATAATCATAGCTTGTGCCATAGTACTGTTGTTTGTAAGCACACCGGTTTGGAGAGCTAGTATGATTACCACCATAGCCATGTTGACGGTTATTTTATTGGTAGACGGTACCGCCCATGCCAGAATAGATGGGTATAATAAACAATTACAATTGGCAGCTAAAGAAATGGACAAGTAGTATGCAGCATTTTAAAACATTATCGTCCTATATAGCGTATTTGGAACTACCTAATCCGGAACACCCCATGTTGAGTGTATTTTCGGCAACGGGAGATGGTTTTTTACCTTGCCCCAAAGAAAGTTCGCCACCCATTACCAACGATTGTTATACCATTAGTTTTAAGAAGTTTGTACAGGGCGATTTAAACTATGGCCGTACAAAATACGATTTCAATAACGGAGCGCTATTTTTTATTGCACCAAGGCAAGTATTGCAATGGAACGAGGCAGCAGTATTTGAACAAAAAGGGTTTTCGATCAGCTTTCACGAGGACTTTTTAAAAGGAACGGAGTTGGCGCATCAGATCAAGAAGTATGGTTTCTTTTCGTACTCGGTCAATGAGGCATTGCACCTTTCACCAAAAGAAGAAAAGCAGATAGAGTCCATTGTCGAGAATATTGAAATTGAATATCAAAACAATCAAGACGAGTTCAGTAAGGACATTATTGTATCTCAATTGAGTACCCTACTGAAATACGCCAATCGATTTTATGAGCGTCAATTTTTAAACAGAAAAGAACTTTCTACGAGTTTGTTAGAACAGTTTAATACGCAGTTGTTGGAGTACGTAGAATCTGGTCAGCTACAGGAAAATGGTATACCTAGCATAGAACAGATTGCCGATAAAATGGCAATTTCGCAACGTTATCTAAGCGATACCTTAAAAAAAGGAGACCGGTAAGACCACCACGGAACATTTGCAGTTGTTGTTAATAGATGAAGCAAAGAATATGTTGTTGCATCCCAGTAAAAGTATTGCTGAGGTTGCGTATGAGTTAGGTTTTGAATATCCGCATTATTTCTCAAGGTTATTCAAAAAGAAAGAAGGTATTAGCCCAACGGCTTATCGTGAAAAGTTTAGTGTGAATTAGATACTTCCATTACTATTAAAGGGAAAAGACTACAAAGCCCTCGTTACATCTGTAATGAGGGCTTTGTAGATAATGTATGTTTAACAAGATGATGTTTTATTCTTTCACCAATTCCTTGCTCAATTCCTCTAAAGAAACTCCTTTGGTTTCCGGCATTTTGGTCATTGCCCAAATAAGTTGCAATACCATCATTGCACAGAAGAAGTAGTAGATATACCAAACATGGTCTTTAAGAACACCTTGGGTAGCATCTAGGAAAAAGGGAGTGATCAATGTAATGATCGCGGCAAATACCCAATGTACACTAACACCCCAAGACTGCCCGTAAGCACGAACACTATTCGGGAATATTTCTGATATAAAGACCCATATTACCGCACCTTGCCCAATGGCATGAGAGGCAACAAAAGTACAGATGAAGGTAAGTGTAAGGGTAGATCCCAGATCCATTTGAAAACAGAGACCCACCATAACCAAACTAATAATGTAGCCTATAGAACCAATAATAATCAGTTGTCGTCTTCCTAGTTTATCCAATAAGCGAATTCCAATAAAGGTGAATACAAGATTTACGATACCAATGGCGATCGAGTTGAAAAGAGACTCTTTACCGCCTAACCCGGCTTGCTCTAAAATTTCAGGGGCATAATACAGCACAAAGTTGATGCCGGATAATTGATTAAAGAATGCTATAAAGAAAGCTAGCCAAAGTACTTTTGAGTATTTCTTTTGAAAAAGGCTTTCACTTTTGGTGCTGTGCTGTAAATCGGTCTTGATCTCTGCCAATTGTAGCGCGGCCTTTTCTTTAGAGTGTATGATCTCTAATATCTTTAAGGCACCTGCATCATCCTTTTTGTGTAAGGCCAACCAACGTGGGCTTTCTGGTACGGTAAAAACCATTGCGGTATAAATGAAAGCGGGTATGGCTTCTACACCAAGCATCCAACGCCAATCATTTGCACCATCAAAACCTTTTAATAACCAGTTAGATACAAAGGCAATCAAAATACCGAATACCAACCAAAATTGGTAAAGTCCGCCAAGCTTTCCACGATTCTCCTTAGATGTAATTTCAGAAATGTAAATAGGAGCGGCAACCGAAGAAATACCGACACCTACACCACCAATGAAACGAAATATAGAAAATGAATATGGATCTTGTGCTAATGCAGAGCCAAGTGCGGAGACCAAGAATAGAATACCTACCCATAACAGCGTTTTCTTACGCCCAAGGTTTTTGGTGGGAATGCCACCAAAAAGAGAGCCTACTACGGTACCCCAGAGCGCCATACTCATGATAAAGGTGCCGTGAAATAAAGGTGATGTGTTCCAAATTTGTTTGATAGGTTCATTTGCGCCGCTGATGACCACGGTATCGAATCCAAATAAAAATCCTGCGAGGGCCACGGTAATGGACCATACGATAATTCTGTTCATTGTTGAGTGTTAAGTTGTTGTTAAATATAATGAATGAAAATCGTAAAATCATAATCTTTTGGGTTAACATAAAAATCAAAGAATTGGTAACTTGTGTTAATTTTAAAATTGAACCATGAAAGATTTAAAAAATAAAGTAGCTTATATAACAGGAGGCACTAAGGGAATAGGTTTTGCCGTAGCGCAAACATTATTGGATCAAGGCATGAAAGTGGCCATTAGCGGTAGGTCTCAAGAAAGTGTAGATCAGGCGTTAAAAGATTTTAATAACGATGATGTTTTAGGAATTGTATCTAATGTCGCTAAACTTTCAGACGAAGAAAATGCCGTAGCTAAAATAACGGATAAATGGGGTCAAGTAGATGTTGTTCTTGCAAATGCCGGTGTTGGTAATTTTGCACCCATAGATGAAATGACCGAAGAACAATGGCACCAAATGATAGATGTAAACCTTAGTGGTGTTTTTCATACCCTAAAAGCATCTGTAGCGTCCCTGAAGAAAACAGAAGGATATTATATTACGCTAGCAAGTTTGGCAGGTACCAATTTCTTTGCTCAAGGTGCTGGGTATAATGCATCAAAATTTGGTGTGGTAGGCTTTACACAAGCTGCAATGTTAGATCTTAGACAGTACGGTATAAAAGTATCTACCATAATGCCGGGTTCTGTGGCAACACATTTTAACCATAATGAGCCAGGTGATAAAGATGCATGGAAAATTCAACCAGAGGACATTGGTGAATTGGTGTTAGATCTATTACAGATGAACGAAAGAACCTTACCTAGTAAAATAGAGGTAAGGCCAACAAGACCGGACAAGAAATAGGTTTAAACTTCTTTTTCAGTAAAAGGAATGTCGGCATTACAGATTTCTGTAATTAACTGACCAAGTAGCTGCTCGAAATCAGAAATGACCTCATTGGTAATAAGGTGATTTTTGGGACCTCGGGCAGTTTCTTTTTGTGCGAACAACAACGTACCATCGGCAAAATTCTTCAAAGAGATAATACCTGCTTGAATGGTTAAGTTATTTGCAGGATGCATTTTAAAAAACATTAATCCGTAGCAAAGCAATTGAAATGCCTTGCTAAATTGATAATCTTCGGTAAGTACGTCCCAATCCATTAGTTCAACATTACGTCTTTCTACCTTACCTGTTTTGTAATCGATAATACGGGTAACGCCATCAAACTCATCAACACGGTCTAATTTTCCTTTTAATGTAATGGGGAAGTCTAAACCGGCAATCTCCAGGGGTACTGATAGTGACTGTTCCAATGCAATTATTTTAATGCTATGGTCTTTAATAGCGGTTATTTCTGCATCTATAAATGTTTGAATGTACTTAAGGATGACATGAAAAGAAATATAGTTTTTGCCAGAACTGATGTTCCCTTCCTTGTACGTTTTTTCAAAGTTACGGGCTACCGAGGTAGTTACATTTTTACGGATATTGTTTAGAGTCTCTTTGGTGAGGGTTGTGCCAACTAAAGGTGTATACAACTCTTCTAAGCTATCATGGACAATAGTACCAAAAGTATTAGGGGCAAGAGTCTCTTCAACCTGCATGACCTCATTGATATTCAATAGATTCTGCTTATAGAAATCAATTGGGTTTCTAATGTAATTGCTCAAAGAGCTTGGCGAAAAGCCTTTAGCGGCTTTTTCACGAATAAGTTGTGTAAGCGTAGTTGTCTTTGCTATCTGCTCAATTTCTTTGGCAATAGGTTGTATGGTAGGTGTGGCTATGACTTCTTTGATATCGCTTCTGTTATCATCCGTTAGTAATTGGGTGATCAACCTACTACGTTCTCCACCTTCTAAAGCATCTGGCTCTGTGTTATATAAGATGTATACGTTTTTGGCACGCTGTAATAATCGATAAAAGTGATAGGTGTACACCGCATCTTTTTCTTTGTAGGTGGGTAATCCGTTTTTCGTCTTTAAGTCGAACGGAATAAAGGAATTATTGGATTTTCCCGATGGTAGTACACCTTCGTTTACAGACGTGATGATAATGGTCTCAAAATCCAACAACCTACTTTCTAGCATACCCATAATCTGTATGCCTTCTATAGGGTTTCCTTGAAAATCTAAGGTTTCTGAGCTTAACAACTGTTTAAAAAGGTGTTTTAAACTTTTTAAATTGTTTATGTAGGTAAAATTGTTGCAAAGATCTTTGAGCTGATTGAACAAGGTATAGAATTTATATAACTGCTCTAACAATAATGAATTCTGTTTTACCGCCTCTATGCTTCTCATAGAAGTAATTAAGGCTAGAAAGTTTTCTAAAAGTTTATTGGGATCGTTGCTGATCTCTTCAAATAATAAAGAAACTGTGGCATGCTCAGGTAAAAGCGCATTTATTTGTCCATGGTTGATATAGGTCCAATTATTCAACTTTATTTTTGAAATTAACTGGTGGGTAGAAACCTCATTTGCATCGAATAATATGACAGTATATGAATGCGTTAAAAGATTCAATAGGTGTTTATAGAACCAGCCACGATCTGTTTTTTGTTCATGAAATTCTATGAGGTTTATAAAAAAACTTGCTAGGGTAGTAGATTCTAGCTTTTGACCCATGGTAATATTCGTTGCCGGAATATGATCCGGTATAGAATTTAATAGTGGGTTTAATAATTCTTCATTACCAAGAACAATGGCGGAGTTTTGCAATGTTTCTGGTGCATTACTTTGAATGTGATTTAAAATATCACCTACATAATTCACCTGGGATACATTTTTGGGTACACCAATAATTTCTATGTGCTTTTCAGTATTGTAGTAATTGGTTAGACCGGCAAGGGGTTTATCTTTTAGAACCTTCCATGTTTTTTGATACTGGCGTATAAAGTATCCGGCATCATGAATATTGTCTTTTAGAAAATAAGGGTCAATATCCCAATAGATAGCGGCATCTGTTTTTTCAAGAATGGTTTGTATAAGAATACTTTCAGCAGTGTTCAAGGCATTAAAGCCAAGAAAAATATGTTTCTTGCTGTTGGATTCAAGATAACCAGAAAGTTGGGATACCGATGTTTTGTATATAAGACCTTGATGTCCTAAACCTTTTTGTATGAGGTTATTATTGAATTTGGTATAGATTTCTTCAAGGTGGCGCCAAAAATGAAGGTAATTTTCGATCATTTCAGATTTGTCGCTGTTCAAGGACCAATGATTTACCTCTTGTATAGCGGCAACATTTTGATACAGACCAGTGGCATCTACTAAGTAGCGATCCACTTCATTAAAATCTTGTAATAGAATTTGTCCCCATTTCAAGAAAGAATCAAAAGATTCTTTTTCATAGTCACCAACGCTCAAGTAAGCATT
Organism: Maribacter sp. 1_2014MBL_MicDiv; assembly: GCF_001865655.1. Taxonomy (NCBI): domain Bacteria; kingdom Pseudomonadati; phylum Bacteroidota; class Flavobacteriia; order Flavobacteriales; family Flavobacteriaceae; genus Maribacter; species Maribacter sp. 1_2014MBL_MicDiv. The sequence goes on along the minus strand of NZ_CP011318.1, from coordinate 1,764,263 downwards.
ATATAGTTCAAATAACTGGGTAGTAGTATTGGCGGTTACCAGGTTGGATACTTTTTCAATGAAGTCTTCAATACTGTAGATTTCAGGAGCAAGTATGGTTTTGGTCAATGATTTGGATAGTGCTTTCTTAAGAAAGACACCAGCCCGTTTACTGGGTAAGATAAAAATGGTATTGGCAATGTTAGAATTGTGTTTTAAAACATCCTGTACTACATCTTGTATAAAGCTCTGCATGATGTAAAAATAAAAAAGCTCCGCAATATTGCGGAGCTTTTATTTTATTAAAACACTTAGGTATGTTTTTTACTTATTTTACTAAGTTGATTTCTACCCTTCTGTTTTGAGTTCTACCAGCTCTAGTGTTGTTTGTTGCGATAGGCTTAGACTCACCGTAACCAACTGCAGATAATCTGAACTCTTCTATTCCTTTGTCAACTAAGAATTCTTTTACAGAAAGAGCTCTTGACTCAGAAAGACTTTGGTTTAATTTTTCGCTACCTACGCTATCAGTGTGACCTTCAACTGTAAATTTAGCGTTAGGGTATTCTTTAAGGATAGTGATAATGTCAACCATTACTGAAGTAGACTCAGCTTTGATAGAAGATTTACCAGTATCAAATAAGATAGTTCTAGCGTAATCGTTCAATTGCTTTTGAACTTCTTCAGTTACTTCAGGACAACCAGCGTTAGCTACAGTACCAGCAACTTCAGGACATTGATCGTCTTTGTCCAATACACCGTCACCGTCAGTATCAGGCCATGGGCAACCTTTGTTCTCAGCAGGACCTGCTTCAGAAGGACAAGCATCATCTTTATCAGCAACACCGTCACCGTCAGCATCTGGACAACCAGCTAAAGCAGCAACACCAGCTTCGTTAGGACAAGCGTCATCTTTGTCAGCAACACCGTCACCGTCAGCATCAGGACATCCGTTCATTTCTTTAGAACCAGCTTCGTTAGGACAAGCATCTTTGCTGTCTTCTATACCGTCACCGTCAGAATCTGGACAACCGTTGAATGCTTCAAGACCAGCAACTTCTGGACAAGCATCATCTTTATCGTAGATACCGTCACCGTCAGTGTCAGTACCACCAAACTTAACTGAGATACCAGCTAAATGTTGGAAATGAGGAGCTAAGTAATCTTCGAAAGCATGCTTATAAGAAGATTGTAAAGTAAGACCTAAGTTCTCAGAGAACCAGATGTTAAGACCAACACCACCGTTTGCAGTACCAGCACCGATTTCATCGATCCAAGTATAACCACCACCTATTTCGATGAATGGGTCAAGAACAGTTTGTCTTTTTATGATATCATATTTAATTGTACCATCTATAGCGTAGTGAGATAGATCGTCAACACTAACGTCACCTAATTTGCTAATTTTGTTAAGAGAACCTCTAGCTCCAACAGAGAAACCATCTCCTATAGATTTAGATACTCCTACATAAGAAATAGAAGGTAAGATATTCCAGTGATCGTTTGCATTGAAGAATTCATTACCGAAAGAACTTACATCCGAAGTTGGATATACGTCAATGGCATTAACCCCAAATTGCACTTGCCAAGGGTTATTCTCGTCTTGCGCTTGTATGTTGTTGATACCTACAACAAGTAGTACAACAACCAATAATTTGCTAAGATGTTTCATGTTCAAATTTTTAAGTTTAAGTGTTTATTAGCTGCAAATGTAACTTGTTAAATATTATTAACAAAATCAATTTCCTATTTTTTTTAATGCATTTAATAGATTAAATGGTGCATTTAAACGATTTTTAATTCCTTGCCTACCTCTGTGAATGCGGTAATGGCAGCGTCTAAATGCTCTTTTGAATGCGCGGCTGAAAGTTGTACCCTAATACGAGCTTTGTCTTTTGGTACAACAGGGTAGAAAAACCCGATAACATAAATGCCTTTTTCCAAAAGCTTATTTGCCATTTCTTGAGATAGTTTGGCATCATATAACATTACCGGTACAATGGCAGAATCGCCATCAACAATGTCGAAACCAGCCGCTATCATGCCTTTTTTGAAGTATGCAGTATTTTCTTGCAACTTATCTCTTAAAGAAGTGTCGTTCTCCAACATATCAAATACCTTTATAGAGGCACCTACAATGGCCGGTGCCAAGGAGTTTGAAAATAGGTAAGGTCTAGAGCGTTGTCTCAATAACGTAATGATTTCCTTTTTTCCTGTAGTATAACCGCCCATGGCACCACCTAAGGCTTTGCCCAGCGTGCCGGTTATAATATCAATTCTACCCATTACCCCTTTTTCTTCTAAGGTGCCTCTTCCTTTTTCGCCTATAAAACCGGCTGCATGGCATTCGTCTATCATCACCAAGGCATCGTACTTATCGGCTAGATCACATATTTGGTCCAGCGGGGCAACAATGCCATCCATGGAGAATACACCGTCCGTAACAATAATCTTAAAACGTGCCCCGTCTTCGTTTGCCTTAATAAGTTGTGCTTCTAGATCTGCCATATCACTATTGGCATATCTATAACGTTTTGCTTTACATAAACGAACACCATCTATGATTGAGGCATGGTTCAATGAATCTGATATGATAGCATCTTCTGCGGTAAGCAAAGGTTCAAATACGCCTCCGTTGGCATCAAATGCAGCAGCATATAAAATAGTGTCTTCGGTACCATAGAAATGAGCTATTTTTTGCTCCAATTCTTTATGGATGTCTTGTGTGCCGCAAATGAACCTTACAGATGACATACCAAAGCCATGGGTATCCATAGCATCTTTTGCCGCTTGTATAACCTCTGGATGTGATGATAACCCTAAATAGTTATTGGCGCAAAAATTAATGACCTCTTGCCCGGTATTTATTTTAATGACGGCATCTTGTGGAGAAACAATAATTCTTTCCTCTTTAAAAAGTCCGTCCTTTTTAATCGTTTCAATTTCTTGCTGTAAATGTTCTTTGATTTTTCCGTACATATTCCTTCTATATATAATCTAGTTCTATTTCAGTATTAATATACACAATGATTTTGTGATCAATGGTGTAGCCCATATTTGAAAAACTTTGGGCATAGGCGTTCACCTGTTGGTGATAGTACTTATTGCGTTCACCGGTTTTATAATCTATAATGGTTGCATGGTTATCTTTAAGCACGACCCTATCTGGTCTTTGGGTAGAACCGTCTGACATTAAAAGATCTCTTTCGTTCAGCACCTCAAAATCTTGACTGTAAAATTGCGATAAATCTTTATGATAGATGACCTTTTTTACAACTTCCTTTATCTCATTGACTTCTTGTTCCTTGATCAGACCTTTTTGTAATGCCAGTTGCATGGCTCTTTCCAGGTCTTTTGCGGTATGGATGGCACCCAGTATAAAATGTATAACGTTACCTTGATTGATGGCAATATCTAAACCTTCATCCCAAAGGGTTCCTGCCAGGGCCAGTATTTTAAAATCTGCCCTGTCTTTATTGGTATATATATAAGGTATGGTCAGAGGATCGTTATCCATTTCTTTTTTGGCTTGGTTAAGTGGGAACTCACCAAAATGGTAATCTAATTTATCTTGTTGGTACGCACCAATGCTTTTTAGGAAATGAATGAAAAGCCCAGAGTAGTAATTGGTATTGTGTTCCCCTTTCTTATCAAGTTTGTTTTCGCTAATTATGAAAATTGCTTTTACGGCTCTGGTTAAAACAACATATAAAAGGTTGAACGCATCTAACTGTAATTTTTGGTGATCAAGGGAATACAACAAGGCTTCGGTTTCTCCGTATTCTTGAACTTCCTGTTTCTTATTGATCAGTATTTCAGAAAAGCCAAGAAACTCATCTTTATCAACCGGCAGCCATAATTTAGGGTCTATTTCTTCAAATATGTTTGAATTTGCATAGGGGAAAATGACCACTGGAAACTCCAGACCTTTAGATTTGTGAATGGTCATTATCTGCACAGATTCAATATTTTCTGGTGTGCTAATGCTTGCTGAATATCCTTTTTTGTCCCAGTAATCTAAAAAAGACTGCATATCTGAGCCAAATTTTTGCTCTACATCAAAAACAAGATCCATAAAAGCAGTCAAGTGAGCATCTGAAGTAGGTATAAGGTCAAAGGTTTTGATGGCATATGACAATCCATCATAAACAGATGTTTGTCTTAATCTAGAAGAATCAAAGCCGTAAACGTTTAGGAAATGGTTGTTTAGATTATCTAGGTTCTCATAAATATAAGCGTGTTTGTCAGCTTTGTTTTCAGAAAGGAAATGAAGTAATTCATATTGAATTTCCAATTCCGTGGGTTGTACCAAGTGCCTAATTAGCTGTACAAGAAAAATAACCTTTTTGCTCTCGCTCAACAATAAGGAGTCTGAGGAAACTACCGGTATATTATGCTGCATCAACTGATCTGCAAGCAATAGACCGTGTTTCTTTTTTCTGATAATAATGCAGATATCACTATAGGTATAACCTTGTTCTATACATTTTTGAATGGTCGCTAAAGTGGTTTCGGCATAAAGCTCATCGTCATCCTCTTCCAAAAGAGATATATGAACATAGCCACCTTCTTTATGGTTGATTTCCTGTTGGTTGCCTATTTTAAAAAATTCTTGATAAACCTCATTTTCCAAAAAAGGACTCACACTTTGAAAGAAGTTGTTGTTGAAGTTAATGACTTCCGCGTGACTTCTATAATTCTTTGGTAACGTAACCAAATCAGATGGTACGGTAAAAGGATGTGTTTTATGGGTCGCCAATTCTAAAAATTGTTCGGCCTTACCGCCACGCCATCTGTAGATGGCTTGTTTGGGATCACCCACAAGAAATAGAGAACCCGTATTGCCTAACTCATCTTGGCCTTCCATGGCATTCCCTATGAGAGGTATAAGGTTTTCCCATTGCATTTGCGAGGTATCTTGAAATTCATCAATAAAATAATGGCGGTATTTTTCTCCCAAGCGTTCATAAATAAAAGGGGCAGGTTGATCCTTTACTTCATTTGCAATTAATGTGTTAAAATCAGATATGGATAACTGATCCTTTTCTTCTTGAATGATTTTTAGTTCTTTTTGAATAGCGTTCAAGAGCGCAAAAGGAACAATGTTTCTGTTAATGTTGGCAAACAGCCCTCTTTTGTAAATAAGTTGCTTTATAGTTTGATAATAAACTAAAAGTTGAGGTGCTAAATCAATAGGGGCATTTTTTACCGTGGCTTTTAGAATTTTACCTTCAATTAAATTGTCTTCTAGTTTATTGTTGTAAAGTTGAGTAGGTGAATAGTTGCCGGCAATTATTTTTTTAAAATGATTGGGTAAGGTTTCCCTTGGAAAATCTTTAAAATCCAATCCGGCATTGGTAATGAGTTCAAGACAAGCGGTTGCAAGTTCCTCAACTTTTTTTTCTATATCCTTAGTTTGTTTTTTAAGGTGGTTTTGAAGTTTTAAAAAATCACCTAGCTCAATAGCATTTAAGCTCTTTAAATGTGCAGCATTATTTTCGTCGAAAATTAATTTTCCGATTTTTAAAAGGTCAAAACCAATGTCCCAACTTCTATCGTCCTCTATTTTTTCTAGCGCAAAATCTAAAAGAACCTTGGTAAATTCAGGGTCTTCACCAGCTTTGCCTATGACGCGCTCTACGGCTTCTTGTAAAAGCAGATCCACATCTAGAACCACTTCAAAATTTTGTGGAATCTTTAAATCCTTGGCGAATGTTCTAATAAGCCTATGGGTAAACTTATCTATGGTAGAAATATCAAAGAAGGCATAGTTGTGCAAAATTTGCTTTAAACGCAGTTTGCTCAAAGCGGGCAATTCCTCAAAAGTATAATCGGTCTCATTCAGTATATCTTTGAACAATGGAGCTGCATGGTCCATAGAAGTCGTTTTTGAAAACTCAAAAAGACTGTTGAGAATACGATGTTTCATTTCATTTACCGCCTTATTGGTAAAAGTGATCGCTAATATTTTTCTGAAATTTTGAGGAGAAGCCAGTATAATCTTCAAGTACACCTTGGCAAGCGCATACGTTTTGCCTGATCCAGCAGAAGCATTATATATGGTAAACGGATTATTAGACACTGATTTTTACTGCAAATTAAGGATTACTGTACAGTTCTTAACAAATTATTACGTGAATATAAATGTTAAAATCCGTAACTTTGAAATACAATTAATATAAATCTAAAAACACATAAATTATGGCTTTTGAATTACCAAAATTGCCTTATGCATATGATGCTCTTGAGCCTCATATTGATGCAAGGACGATGGAAATACATCATACAAAACATCATAACGGATATACAACTAAGTTAAATGCCGCTATTGAAGGTACAGATCTTGAAGGAAAATCTATTGAAGATATCTTAACAGGTTTGGATATGAGTAATGGTGCGGTTAGAAACAACGGAGGTGGTTTTTATAACCACTCATTATTCTGGACTATATTATCACCAAACGGTGGTGGTAAGCCTAGTGGAGAATTAGCATCTGCTATTGATAGTGCTTTTGGTTCTTTTGAAGAGTTTAAAAGCAAGTTTACTGCTGCTGCAGGTACTAGATTTGGTTCTGGTTGGGCATGGTTATGTGTTCATGAAGGTGGTAAAGTAGAAGTTTGTTCTACACCAAATCAAGACAATCCGTTAATGCCAGGAGTAGAATGTGGTGGGCAACCTATCTTAGGATTAGATGTATGGGAGCATGCATATTACCTTAATTATCAAAATAAGAGACCAGATTATATTGAAGCGTTTTTTAATATTATCAACTGGGATGAAGTATCTAAACTTTATGCTAGTAACAAATAAGGAAAGGTAAAGTAAATCCTAACTAACTTGTAGGAAACCACTTATGAAAATTTCATAGGTGGTTTTTTTGTTTTTAAAATAGAAAAGGGCGGAGAAGTCTCCACCCTTTTCGTCCCAAATCTTACCATAAACTTAACCTACTTATGCTATGGCGATACTAAATTACTGGTATTGAGTAAATAAAAAAAGGAATTTTAAGAAAAAAATTCACTTTTATTTATGTCGTGTTACATTTCTCTTAGTGAATTATGATAGATAACAGCCTGAAAGTAAACTAGGTTGCATTAAAATAAAAAGACGGAGCATAGCCCCGTCTTTTCCCCAAATCTTACCATGAACTTAACCTACTTATGCTATGGTTCTGTAAATATAAATGATGTTACTGTGGTTGGGCAAGCTAATCGATGTACGTCGTAAACCTAGGTTGTACTACTATTTTAGATGAAAATGATACTTAGGTAACGAGAGCTTTGATGAAATAGGGTCAAAAAATAAAAAGACGGAGCATTGCTCCGCCTTTTTCCCCAAATCTTACCATGAACTTAACCTACTTATGCTATGGTTCTGTAAATGTAATATGCTTAACTACAATTGAAAATAGTACTAGTTAAACGTACCGTTAAAACGTTAAAGGGGGCTTTGTGAAGAATTGGATTACAAAATAACAATCTGTAATCTGTATAAAATAAAAAAGGCGGAGAAGTCTCCACCTTTTTTGCCCCAAATCTTACCATGAACTTAACCTACTTATGCTATGGTAGCTTTAAAAGTAAACAGGGTTAAGTCAAAACGACTATTCAGTCGTTAAAATGCTATATTCGTCGATGAAATACATAAAAAGTGTGCATTTCATCGAATTATTATTTAATAAGCGCGTTCGTTGTTTCCTTCGTAGAAGTTGATGAACGCTCTATTTACAACTCTATTTCCACCAGGCGTTGGGTAGTTGCCGGTAAAATACCAATCACCTAAATTCTTAGGGCAAGCCTCATGTAAGCTAGATATGGTTTGATATATTATGGAAACTTCTGCATTGATATCATCTGGACTCAACAGCTCTCCGATCTTTTTAGAAATTTCTTTTGCTGTGAATGGTGCATAGAAATCCTTTACATAGTTAATGACATCTTGATCACGGCTCTCTACTTGTGTTAAGCATTTTTTGTAAATTTCCTCTACAATATGCATGGAGTTGTTATCCTCGTGCAACGCCAAGGCTGCTTTAAAGGCAATAAAATCTTCAAGCTTTGCCATATCTATACCATAACAATCTGGGTAGCGGATCTGTGGTGCAGATGATACAACTATTATTTTCTTTGGAGATAACCTGTCCAAAATTCTAAGAATACTCTTTTTTAAGGTAGTACCCCTTACAATACTATCATCTATAATAACAAGGTTGTCTCCTTTTTTTACAGAACCATAAGAAATGTCATATACATGTGCCACTAGGTCATCTCTACTGCTATCTTGCGTAATAAAGGTTCTTAGCTTGGCATCTTTAATAGCTACTTTTTCAATTCTTGGACGTACCTCTAGTATTTCATGAAGTTGCTCGCCGGTTATTGCAGGACCTAATGCAAGTATTTGTTCTTCTTTTTTCTGGTTCAAATAGTTTTGAGCCTCTTTTACCATACCGTAAAAAGAAGTTTCTGCAGTATTCGGTATATAAGAGAATACAGTGTTTTTGATATCTTCATTTATAGATTCCAATATCTGTGGAAATACCAATTTACCTAAAGCTTTACGTTCTTGATAAATCTCCTTATCGCTACCTCTAGAAAAATAAATACGTTCAAAAGAACATGCTTTACGTTCTTTAGGTTCCTGAATTTGGTGAATGGCGCTAGTACCGTTCTTTTTAATGATAATGGCGGCACCAGGGTCAAGTTCTTTTACCTCGTCATAAGGTACGTTGAATACCGTTTGTATAGCAGGTCTTTCTGAGGCAACTACAACAACTTCATCATCCCTGTAGTAATAAGCCGGTCTAATGCCACTAGGATCCCGTAGGACAAAAGCATCACCATGGCCTAACAAACCTGCCATGGCATAACCACCATCAAAATTCTTGGCGGCTCTTTTTAATATCTTGTACACCTTTAAACGTTCTGCAATAATAGGCGAAGCTTGTTGTTTGGTGTATCCTTCTTTTTTTATCTGCTTATATAGTTTAGCAACGGCATCATCAAGAAAATGACCTATTTTTTCCATTACCGTAACGGTATCTGCCATCTCTTTAGGATGCTGGCCAAGTTGAACCAGGTTGTCAAAAAGCTCATGAACATTGGTCATATTAAAATTACCGGCAACAATTAAGTTACGGTGCATCCAGTTGTTCTGTCTTAAGAAAGGATGAACACTCTCAATGCTGTTTTTGCCAAAGGTACCGTAACGCACATGACCTAAAAGGAGTTCACCTATATAAGGTATATTCTTTTTTTGCAAGGCAACATTATGCTCATACTCCGGATGCTCTTTCATCTCGGTATTGATACGCTCATTTATTTGTGCAAAAATGTCCTGTATAGGCTGTTGCTGGCAAGAACGAACACGGCTCATGTAACGTTCACCTGCCTTAACATCTAATTTAATGCTGGCAAAACCTGCACCGTCTTGACCACGGTTATGTTGTTTTTCCATCATTAAGTACATTTTATTTACACCATAAAATGCTGTTCCATACTTTTCCTTGTAATACTCTAAAGGTTTTAATAACCGTATTACAGAAATACCACACTCATGCTTAATTGCGTCACTCATTGTTTTTGGTATTAAAAAAACCCCAAAATATTTTGGGGCTAGGGGATTATTGTAATTCTATGTCAAACTGGGTCAATTTCTTAAACTGATGCAGTCTTTCTCTAATTTCTTTTCGGTCTAACTGTAACATTCTTTCCGCTCCAAATTTCTCTACACTAAAGGATGCCAGATTAGAACCGTGTATAATTGCCTTCTTCATATTCTCAAAAGAGCTATCTCCGCTTGCTGCCAAATAGCCTGAAAAACCACCGGCAAAGGTATCTCCGGCACCAGTAGGATCAAATACTTCTTCTAAAGGTAGCGCGGGTGCAAAAAAGATCTGGTCTTCATTGAACAAAAGTGCGCCATGCTCTCCTTTTTTGATCACTACATACTTAGGCCCCATGGTAAAAATCTTTTGCGCTGCCTTAACAAGTGAATATTCACCGGTTAATTGTCTTGCCTCTTCATCATTAATAGTTATTACATCTATATGTTTAATAACGTTCATTAAATCATCTAAAGCATTGTCCATCCAAAAATTCATGGTATCCAATACTATTAACTTTGGTCGCTTTTTCATCTGGTTGATTACACCCATTTGAACAATTGGGTGAAGATTACCAAGCATAACCACATCTGCATCGTTATAACTTTCCGGTACAACAGGATTAAAATCCTCTAAAGTATTTAACTCCGTTACTAAGGTGTCTCTGGTATTTAGGTCGTTGTGGTATTTTCCTTTCCAGTAAAAGGTTTTACCGCCTTCAACAATTTCCAAGGCAGAAATGTCAATACCGCGATCGGTTAAAAGGTCTAAATATTCTTTAGGCATGTCATCACCTACAATAGAAATGATAGCAGAATCAACATCAAATTGAGATGCCGCTAAGCCAATATAGGTAGCTGCGCCACCCAATATTTTATCCGTTTTACCAAAAGGAGTTTCTATTGCATCAAAAGCGACAGTACCTACTATTAAAAGCTTGCCCATAAATGTGAAAAAATTTAAGCTGCAAATATACGATTTTGATAAGCTAATTAAAACGGTTTATCGAATACAAATTGTAATAGTTATCAAAGGCGAATTGTTGATATAAATTACCATTTATTTCCTACCGAAATCTGCAGGAATTTCTCCCCAAGCTTTCGTTTCCCATTTGACGACAACGGTTTTGTATTCATTCTTGTTCAGCCAATCTACCGCTCTATCAATAAATTCAAAAAGTGTTTTGTTCTTTGCGTTAGGAGTAAGTTTGGTGTTGCACTTTTTTTTACGCACCCAGCTCATGGCCGTTCTAGAATCTGTATAAATGATACGGTCGCTATTATGTTTTTTCAGAAAAGCTAAACCATGGACAATGGCTAAAAATTCACCAATATTATTGGTTCCATTAGGAAAAGGACCTTGTTTAAATAATTTTTTACCAGTTTTGGTATCAACCCCTTGGTATTCCATAATACCGGGATTGCCACTAGAAGCAGCATCAACAGAAATGGAGTGATAATTTGGTAGCCCAATTCTTTCTAATTCTGCTTTGGATAAAGTAAGTGCAGTTTTTTTCTTTCCCTTGAAATCTGCGTAAGTGCCATTATATGCTTTTTTGGCTACCTCAAAAGATTCAAATGACTTGTATTCGGCACCGGCATGGCCGTCAATGGATTTTTTACATTCTTTCCATGTTTCATAAATACCCGGCTTTTTGCCTTTCCAAACAACATAAAACTTTTTCTTTTTGCCCATTACTGCTTAGATAATAATTCGTCTATGACCTTTGGAAAAAATTCATATTCCAACAGATGTACTTTTGATGCGATATCCTCGGGCGAATCTTTTGGGTTCACTACAGTTTTTACTTGTTGTATAATAGCGCCTTCATCATAATGTGCATTTACGTAATGAATGGTAATACCGGTTTCAGTCTCTTTAGCTTCTTTTACGGCATTATGAACATGCATACCGTACATACCTTTACCGCCGTATTTTGGTAGTAGGGCAGGATGTATATTTATAATTTTATTGGGGAAGGCATTGGTAATGGCTTCGGGTATTTTCCATAGAAAGCCGGCCAACACTACTAGGTCGGGTTCTAATGATCGTAGCATATCTAGAATAAAATTACTCTTTGAAAATGCTTGTCTATTAAAAAACAAGGCGTTGATTCCAAGTCTGTTACAACGTTCAATGACTTTGGCATCGCTTTTGTTAGTAAGTACGCAGCATATAGTAACATCTTTGCGAAGCTTAAAATAATTGGCAATGTTTTCAACATTAGATCCAGAACCTGAGGCAAAAAGTATAATTTTCTTGGTTTTCAATAGAAAGGGTCTTTATAAGATAACGAACAATGAAATTAAGTTTGGCAAATAAAGCAAATTTAAAGCTTGTCAGAATTTAGAAAAAAACGATTAACTAGTATAGTTCTAATACCTCACTACTTTTCAATACCTTTTATCAACGTTACCGAAACAAAATATTAATACGGTAAAATTACAGCACATGTCTTTAATTTTATTAAATTACCATACATTTTAACGACAATTAGTGTAATTAAACCAAAGTTTTTTATTTTTGCCTTCAATTTAAATTTTTAAAACAAATATTATTATGTCAGACATTGCATCAAGAGTTAAAGCTATCATCGTTGATAAATTAGGAGTTGATGAGAACGAAGTGGTAACCGAGGCTAGCTTTACCAACGATTTAGGCGCAGATTCATTAGACACGGTAGAGTTGATAATGGAGTTCGAAAAAGAATTTGATATTCAAATTCCAGACGATCAAGCTGAGAATATCGCAACTGTTGGTCAAGCCATCAGCTATATAGAAGAAGCTAAGTAAAACATGTTTTCTTAAATAGAATTCAAATTATCCATGTGGTAAATGCTCCGCATGGATAATTTTTTTTAATTTACGCTTGGTTTAGATTTAAACAAATACAAAGTTAAATGCAGTTAAAGCGAGTTGTAGTTACAGGTTTGGGGGCACTTACCCCAATTGGTAATAATATTGAAGAGTATTGGGATGCTTTGGTAAACGGTAAAAGTGGATCAGCGCCCATTACTTATTACGATACAGAAAAATTCAAAGTAAAATTCGCTTGTGAGCTTAAGAATTACAAGACAGAAGATCACTTTGATAGAAAAGAAGGCCGTAAGCTGGATAGATTTGCGCAGTACGCACTTGTATCTTCAGATGAAGCTATTCGTGATTCTAAATTAGATTTAGAGAAATTAGACAAATTTCGCGTAGGCGTTATTTGGGGAGCGGGTATTGGAGGTTTGGAAACTTTTCAGAACGAGGTAATGAATTTTGCCAACGGAGACGGTACACCAAGATTCAATCCGTTCTTTATTCCAAAAATGATAGCTGATATTGCCCCGGGGAACATATCCATTAAGCATGGTTTTATGGGACCTAATTACACTACCGTTTCCGCTTGTGCATCATCGGCAAATGCAATGATCGATGCCTTGAACTATATACGATTGGGTCATTGCGATGTCATTGTAACAGGTGGTAGTGAAGCGGCAGTAACTATTGCAGGTATGGGTGGTTTTGGCGCAATGCACGCATTATCAACAAGAAACGATAGTCCTGAAACAGCTTCAAGACCTTTTGATGCAACCAGGGATGGTTTCGTTCTAGGTGAAGGTGCAGGAGCCTTGGTTCTTGAAGAGTATGAGCATGCCGTTGCCAGAGGAGCAAAAATCTATGCAGAAGTTGCCGGTGGAGGTATGTCAAGTGATGCTTACCATATGACCGCACCGCATCCAGATGGTATAGGGGTGGTTAGGGTAATGGAAAATTGTCTAAGGGATGCAGGCTTGTCCATAGAAGATGTAGACGCTATAAACACTCACGGTACATCTACCCCTTTGGGAGATGTGGCAGAGTTAAAAGCGATTACTCAAGTATTTGGGGAGCATGCTAAAGACATAAACATTAACTCTACCAAGTCAATGACCGGTCATTTGTTAGGTGCTGCGGGCGCTATTGAAGCAATTGCTTCAATATTGGCCATGGAGCATGGTATGGTACCACCTACCATAAACCATACTACGGTAGATGAGAATATAGATCCTAGTTTAAACTTAACGTTGAACAAGGCACAAAAACGAGATGTTAAAGTTGCAATGAGCAATACATTTGGTTTTGGTGGGCATAATGCATGTGTAGTTTTTAAGAAAATTGATTAATTTTTTATATGCCTTTTCCCACGAACTTATTTAATTCCCATCCTAAAGAGGATGGGGATTTTTTTTGGGGAATTACCAAAATTTTAGGTTTCAAACCTAAAACCTTATCTATTTATAAAAAGGCCTTTCTTCATAGGTCAATGAACAAAAAGGATGATAAGGGTAATGCAATGAATTATGAGCGCCTAGAGTTTTTGGGAGATTCAATGCTAGGTACCATAATATCTAAACATTTATACAGCGAGGTACCTGCAGGGGATGAAGGCTACCTTACTAAAATGCGATCTAAAATAGTAAGTAGAGAGCATTTAAATGAGTTGGGTAAAGACTTGGGATTAATAGATTTTGTACAGAGTAGAATACCTAAATCCCATTTTGGACAGAACATACACGGCAATGTTTTTGAAGCATTGGTAGGTGCCATTTATTTAGATCGCGGTTATAAATACTGTGAAAAGTTCATTCAAAAAAGGGTGGTAGAACCTTACGTAGATATAGAACAGTTAGAAGGCCGGGTCATTAGTTATAAGAGTTTGGTGATCGAATGGTGTCAGAAACAAAAGAAGTCTTTTGATTTTGATGTTTATGAAGATACAGGAAATGATCCTTTAAAACATTTTGCCGTTAAACTCTCCATTGGGGGAGATGTAGTTGCAAAAGCAAGAGCCACCTCAAAGAAAAAAGCGGAAGAAAGAGCAGCTAAAAGGGCATTTTTTGCACTGCAGGATAAAATGGATAGCTGATCATTTTACCAAAAGGTAAAATGCTAACATTTTAATAACTTTTAGAGTGTTTTTATCAATTTATGAAACTAGGCATTATAGCTTAGAAGTTCTATATTTACCCTTTTGTTGAGTTATGGCTGCAACTATTAAAATAAATGATGATTTTTACGATGAATCCTTTAGCCTTATAGCTTTACACACTACCTTGGAAGATTTTGCTTTGGCCTACGGTTTAAACCAAAGTATGAAGGCAAAATTTGTAAGGGCAAAAAAGAATTTTAATCTTGCTGAAAATAAATCGTTTCCAATCTTTGAATGGGAAGACGAGTATAATGATATGTACTGGGTGTTGATCGCCAACCATAGCAGTGAAAAAGAAAGCATTGTACATGACGATTTGTTTAAGAACGAAACAACATTTAAGACGCCAAGGTTACTTCCTGAGTATAAAGATGTTGATTATCTTCTGAAGATTGAAACGGATAAGGATTTAGATATAAATTCTATTATTAAGAACATACAATCGTTGCCAAGAATTATGGCAGCGTATGAAATAAGTACAGAGAAACTAAAATCAAAGAACAATCTAATTTTTAAAATATGCCAACTGTAAAAAAGACGAAAATTGTAGCGACCCTGGGTCCTGCAACTAGCAAGAAAGAGGTGCTCAGGAGCATGATTGATGCTGGAGTAGATGTATTCAGGATAAACTTTTCACATGCTGATTATGAAGATGTTAAGGAGCGTGTAAATATGATACGTGAGTTAAATGCCGAAATGGAAACCAACACTTCTATTTTAGCGGATTTACAAGGCCCTAAATTGCGTGTAGGCGTAATGGCAGGTGACGTTGTAGTGAGCCCTGGTGATGAGATAACATTTGTAACAGGTGAGCCTTTTGAAGGTAGTGCGGAACGTGTTTACATGAATTACAAGGAGTTTCCTAGAGATGTTAAAGCTGGGGAGCGTATTTTATTGGATGACGGTAAATTAATGTTCGAGGTTGTAAAGACCAATGGTGAAGACGAAGTTTTGGCCAAAGTAATTCAAGGCGGACCTTTAAAATCCAAGAAAGGGGTAAACTTGCCCAATACCAATATTTCTTTACCTGCACTTACCAAAAAAGATATTAAGGATGCGGAATTTGCAATTTCATTGGAAGTAGATTGGATCGCACTTTCTTTTGTGAGATTCAGTCAAGACCTTATTGATCTTCAGAATATCATCAACAAACATTCTGATCATAAAATTCCGATTATTGCAAAAATAGAAAAGCCGGAAGCTGTTGAGAATATAGATAAGATCGTTGCATACTGTGACGGTTTAATGGTTGCTCGTGGAGATTTAGGTGTTGAAGTTCCTGCACAAGAGGTTCCATTAATTCAAAAGCAATTGGTGTTGCGTGCTAAAAAGGCCAGAATACCTGTAATTATAGCCACTCAAATGATGGAAACTATGATTACAAGTCTTACACCAACAAGAGCAGAGGTAAATGACGTTGCCAACTCGGTAATGGATGGTGCAGATGCGGTAATGTTATCTGGAGAAACATCGGTTGGTAATTACCCGGTACAGGTAATTGAAAAGATGTCTAGCATTTTAGAGAGCGTTGAAGGTTCAGATTTAATTCAGGTACCACAAAATCCTCCACACATTCGTACTAAAAGATTTATCACAAAATCTATATGCTATCATGCAGCCTTAATGGCCAATGATATCAAGGCTAAAGCAATTTCTACATTGACCAATAGTGGATATACCGCTTTTCAGATTTCTGCATGGAGACCTAGTGCTTACATTTTAGTATTTACTTCCAATAAGAGAATTTTAACGCAACTGAATCTATTGTGGGGTGTTAAAGCATTCTATTATGATAAATTCGTATCAACGGATGATACCATAGAAGATGTTAACCACATTGCTTTTAATAAAGGGCATTTACAGGTTGGAGATATGGTAATTAGTCTTGCGGCCATGCCTATTAAAGAAAAAGGAATGGTAAATACCTTAAGGGTTACTGAAATTGAATCCAAGGATATTTAATGAATCCATTTTCATAATAAAAAAGGACCGCTAACTAGCGGTCCTTTTTTTATGCTTTTTGTTTATGTGTTAAGCAACTTCTTTTTCAAAGGCTATAAAATTAACCACCTTGCCATTATGGTCAAAAACGGGTTCTCCTTGTATTTTACAATTGTAGGTAGTACCGTCTTTTCTGTAATTGACAACAGTAACTTCAAAAGGATTTTTTTCTTTTACTGCTTTTGAAACTATTTTTAATGTAGAATTAGAAGTTAAGTCGCCTTGAAACATTTTAGGGTTCTTACCTACTATTTCTTCAGGTCTATATTGGCTCATGTTCCACATGTTCTTTGTGGCAAAAACAATGTTTAGGTGAGTATCTGTTACAACAATAATGTTTTTCTCTGTTCTTAATTTTCTATCTATAATGCTTGTATCAATATTCCAAGAATTAGTAGAAACTAAAGATAACAATGAGTTATAATCTTCATCAAGGTTTTTGATCTCCTCATAATTAGAGGCATAAAAATCCCAAGAAAGAATAGGTAACATGGTGAATTTTAAGCTATTTCTAAACTTGATATGTGCATTATCATAATCTCTTAATTCCATCATCTTGTATAGTTTAGATTAAAAATATCTATATTTTTTCATGGTTTTTGGAAGTTAAAGCTATGAAAAATACTTGCTACGGGAATAACTTTAATAATGGTTTACTATAAATGTTTAAGTAATCCTTCATAATTGGGCAATAGATCTTTAAAAGGTTGAACAACCCATGGTCAAAATTTGTTGAAAATTGGTGGTTTTATAGAAATCCCCAATAGTGTGTTTTCACTTTTGGGGACTTATATGCTAAGTTTTCAACAAGAGTATTGCTAGTTCCACCCGCCACCAAGAGCTTGGTATACATTTATTTTTGCAAGTAACTGATCTTTTTTGGTTTCGATCAATTCCATTTTAGATTCCAATGCTTCACGTTGTGTCAACAATACTTCAATATATTCTATCCTTGCAGATTGAAACAGCCGAGTAGACAAATCGATCGAAGCGATCAAAGCTTCTACTTGGTTCTCTTTCAGCATATAACTCTGCTTAAGATTTTCAATTTTAGAAAGCATATTTACAACTTCAATATAACCGCCTAAAACAGCTTTTTCATATTCGTAGACTGCCTGTATTTGTTTGGAATTTGCTGTATTGTAATCTGCTTTAATGGCATTTCTATTGATCAAAGGACCTACAATATCTCCAACGGCGCTATAAATCAAAGATTCTGGGGTATTTGTCAGGTATTTTGGTTTAAATGCCTGTAGTCCAACGCCAGCCTTCAATCCTATTGAAGGATAAAAATTTGCCCTAGCAACCTTTATATTCAATTTTGCCGCTTCCAGTTCAAATTCCGCTTGCCTAATATCCGGTCTATTTAAAAGCAACTGTGATGGTATACCGGCATCAATAGTATTTATTGCCGTTGCTATAAAATCATCGGAATTACGGGCAATATGCTGTGGTTGTCTACCTACCAAAAAATTCAGCTTATTTTCCATTTCAACAATTTCTTGGAGAACTTCAAATTTGTGGCTTTTGTTTTTAGCTACTTCTGCCTCAAATCTTTTTACCGCTAATTCGGTAGCTCTAGCTGCTTGCTTTTGTAGCCGAACCATAGTTAGGGCATTACCTTGTAATTCTAGATTTTGCTCAATGATTGTCAATTGATTATCCAATGCGATCAATTCGTAATATGATTGGGCTATTTCCGCAATTAACCTGGTAACCATAAAGTTTTTGCCCTCAATAGTAGATAGGTATTCTAAGGTGGCGGCCTTTTTGGAATTACGTAGTTTTTTCCAAACATCCAATTCCCAGGTAGCAAATAGACCGGCGGAGTAATCTGCTAAAGGCTCAGGAAATTCTTCGCCTTCCCTGATATCCAAGTTTTTTTCAACAGCACCGTTACGGGTATATTCGCCTACTTTTTCTACTTCAGCTCCGGCACCATAATTTATAAAAGGCAAATATTCTCCTTTTCTTGCCTTCACTTCGTTCTGGGCAACATCAATTTGTTGCATCATAATGCGCAACTCTTGGTTATTTGCCAAGGCGGTATCTATCAATGCAATAAGATGCTCATCTTCAAAGAAATGGCTCCATTTTAATTGAGCACTATTTAAAGTATCTACGGGCAAACCATTAAAACTTGAAGGTAAGTCCGTATTTGCCGATTTTAATTGCTTTGTGGGCACACAAGAATAGAAGAGACCCATTAGTATTAAAAATAGCAATAGGATCTTACCATGCTTCATGGTATTGTTTATCTTAATCATTATCTTCTTTTTTGGTTAGTTTTTTAATCATTTGCTTTAATTCGCGAAGCTTTTGGCGTGTTTTACTTTCACCTTCGCTTAGTCTCATAAACTCTTCCGATACGGGTTCGTCCGACTCCCCTTTAATAAGTCCACGACCATCTGCCATTTTTGCGAAAATGTAATACAGGCCAGGGATAATAAGTACACCTATTAGTGTACCCATAAGCATACCGCCCATTGCCGACCCACCAATGGTTCTATTGCCTATTGCCCCTGCGCCATGTGCAATAACCAAAGGAATTAGTCCAGCGATAAAAGCAAAGGAAGTCATTAGAATAGGTCTAAAACGCACCTTTGCACCTTCAATGGCGGCTTCTAGAATAGTGCTCCCCTGTCTTCTTTTTTGAACTGCGAATTCAACGATAAGCACGGCATTTTTACCCAGTAGGCCAACAAGCATAATGAGTCCGATTTGTGCATAAACATCATTTGCTAGTCCCATTGCCTTTAGCATAAAGAAAGACCCAAGAACACCTACCGGTAGTGATAGAATGATGGCGAACGGAAGTAGGAAGCTTTCATACTGGGCCGCCAAAACAAAGTATACGAAGATCAATACCACCATAAAAATGTAGAGCGATTCATTTCCTCTTTGCGCCTCATCATATGAAAGACCTTCCCAAGCCACATCAAAGCCTCTAGGTAAAGTTTGCTCTGCAACTTCGTTAATAGCTTGTATAGCATCACCACTGGTATAACCGCTAGCAGGAAGCCCTCTTATAGAAGCAGAATTGTATAAATTATATCTGGTGATCTCATTTGGTCCCAGTCTCTTTTCCATGGACATAAAGGCGGAATATGGAACCATTTCTCCCTCTTCGTTCTTTACGAACAGTTTTTCTAGATCAGAAGGCAATGCCCTGTATTCAGGAGCAGCTTGGGTGTACACCTTAAAAAATCTACCAAAGCGAATAAAACCTTGTTCATAGGTACTACCAATTAATATATTCAGGTTTTCCATGGCTTTATCTATGGAAACCCCTTTTTGCATGGCAATCTTATTGTTGATTTTTAATTCATATTGGGGGTAATTGGCAGAGTAAAAAGTAAACAGTCCGGTAAGCTCATCCCGTTTAGACAACGCTTCCATAAAATCATTGTTGATTTTTTCAAATTCGTGATAATCGGTTCCGTCCGTTTTATCTAAAAGACGCATGGAGAATCCGCCAGAGGATCCAAAACCGGGTACCGCAGGTGGTTCAAAGTATTCAATTACCGCACCTAGATCTTTGGTTTCCTCCTCTAGCTCTTCCATGATTTCATGAACGGAATGATGACGCTGGCTCCAGGGTTTAAGGTTGATCAACACCGTACCGGCATTTGATCCACGCCCTTCGGTCATGATTTCATAACCAGCCAATGAAGAGGCGGACTCCACACCTTCAGTCTCTTCACAGATTTGCTGTAATTTATGGGCTACATCATTAGTACGTTCTAAGGTAGAACCTGGTGGTGTTTGTATAATGGCATAGATCATACCTTGATCCTCGTTTGGTATAAAACCAGCGGGCAAACTTTTGTTGGTGAAAAATATGGCGACACAAAAAGCACCCAGAATACCAAAGGTCAATACTCTTCTTGCAACAATTTTATTAAGGATGTTACCATACCTGCCCGTAAGTTTTTCAAAACCTCTATTAAACCAATCAATGAATTTATCTACAATTGTTTTTTTACGTTGTTTACCATGGTTGTTTTTAAGAATCATGGCACAGAGAACAGGTGTTAAGGTTAGGGCTACAATAGCCGATAGAATTATTGAGCCTGCCATGGTTATAGAAAACTGACGGTAGAAAACCCCAACAGGTCCCGTCATAAAAGCAATAGGAATGAACACCGAAACCATTACCAAAGTAATGGCTATTATGGCACCCCCTATTTCGTTGACTACTAATTTTACGGCTTCATAAGGTCCCACATGGGTTTCTTCCATTTTGGCATGTACGGCTTCAACCACTACTATAGCATCATCAACCACAATACCAATGGCCAGTACCAATGCAAAAAGGGTAATTAGGTTAATGGAGAGTCCAAATAACTGCATAATAAAAAATGCCCCGATCAAGGAAACGGGTACGGCAATAATGGGAATTAAGGTAGAGCGCCAATCGCCCAAAAAGAGAAATACAACTATGGCAACCAGAATAAACGCATCTCGTAGTGTGTGAATTACCTGTTCTATGGATGCATTTAAAAAGTTGGAAACGTCATAACTAATTTTGTAATCCAGACCCGTGGGAAGGTCTTTTTTAAGCTCGTTCAACTTGGATTTTACTTCATCGATAACATCACTGGCATTACTACCAAAAGTTTGTTTCAATACTATAGATGCTGATGGTTTTCCATCTAGATTAGAGTAGATATCAAAAAATTCGCTACCAAGCTCCACGTCTGCTACATCACCAAGCGTTAAAATTTCGCCTTCGGCGTTTGCCTTAAGAATAATGTCTTTGTATTGTTGAGGTTCATCATACCTATCTTGGTACATGAGAACATATTCCAGGGACTGTGAGGTTTTGCCGGAACTTTGCCCAATTCTACCGGGACGTGCCAAAATACTTTGCTCTTCCATAGCCTCAAGAATTTCTTCGGCAGAAATATTATAGGCACGCATACGATCAGGCTTTAACCATACGCGCATGGCAAACTTACGGCTACCTAAGATCTGTGCACTTGCAATACCATCTATTCTTTGAATTTCAGGAATCATTTTGGTGTATGCATAGTTGTATAGAAACAGCTCGTGATCATCTGCATTGTCACTATACAGGTTTACGTACATAAGCATACTTGGCTGTACTGGAGTAATGATAACACCTTCACGTTGTACCAGTTCTGGTAATAACGGCATTACTTGATCCACCCTTGTTTTGACCCTCACAACTGCTTGATCAGGGTCTGTGCCAGGCTCAAAGATGATACGGATGGTGCCTTCACCGGCACTTGTAGCATCAGAAGCAATATAGCGCATATCTTGTACACCATTAATTGCGGTTTCTAATGGAATAAGCGTTGATTTTACCAGTACGTCTGCACTAGAGCCCGGGTAGGCTATAAAGATATTGACCGTGGTGGGCGCAATATCCGGGAACTGTGAAATAGGTAATTGCTTTATGGAGAGCAACCCTACGAATACTATGATTACCGATATGACGATAGCCAATACCGGTCTTTTTATAAACTTACTGAACATGTTCTTTGTTTTTTGGTTATTCGGCGTAAACGGCCAATTTTGACATTACCTCGGTAGGTTCGGCAAATAGGGTTTCAATCTTTTCATTGTTTTTAACCATTCTGATACCATCTACCAAAATTCTGTCTTTAGGTTGAAGACCTTTGCTGATTACAAAAAGGTGAGGCAATTCAGCGGCAACCGAAATTTCGGTTTGGTGAACAACATTATCATTATCAAGAACAAAGACATAGCGTTTGTCCAATATCTCAAAAGTTGCTTTTTGTGGTATGATCAAAGCGTCATTGAAAGGAATGGTCATGAGTACGCTACCGGTTTCACCGTGTCTTAAAATCTGATCTGGGTTAGGGAAAGTGGCCCTAAAGGCAATGTTACCGGTTTCATTATTGAATTCTCCTTCAATAGTTTCAACAATTCCCTTTTGGTTGAACCTTTTATTGTTGGCCATTAATAGTTGAACCTCTTTTTTAGAGTCTTTGTCCGTACTCATGATATAGTCTAGATACTCAGCCTCTGGTACATTGAAATAGACCCACATTTTAGAATTATCGGATAAGGTGGTAAGTAGTTCTCCCTCGTCTAAAAGGCTACCTTCCCTAACATGTAAATGGTCCATGATACCATCAAAGGGAGCTCGAATATTGGTAAAGCCCAAATGGGTCTGTGCGAGAGAAACTTCTGCGTTGGCCTTATCAAAATTGGCTTTTGCCATGGATAATTCGTTTTCAGAAACCACATTTCCATCAGCTAAAAGCTGGGTGTTTTGTAGTTCTATTTCGGCAACTTTAGCCTCTGCCTTTGCTTTTTGTAAATCTGCTTCATAAATGTTGGGCATTATATTGAACATTTTTTGCCCTTTTTTCACTATCTGTCCTTCGTCTACATGAATTTCGTTCAAATATCCTTTTTCAAGGGCCCTAAGTTCAATGTGTTTAAATGAATGTATTTGACATACATAATCTTTGGTAATAGAAGTGTCTTTTTTAATTGGACTGGTAATTAAGAATTTGGTGTGCTCTTCTTTTTTTTCTTTTTTAGAATTACAGCTTGTCACAATGAACAAAGTGCATGCGGTAGCGATCAGGAGTACGCTCTTGGTCATAAGTATAATATTTAATTGATTGGAAAATAAAATGTGAATATGTGGAGACACGCACAATTCTTAAAGCAGAAGATGATTACATCTTAAAATTGGCTGCTGCTAAAAAAATGTAGACGTGTTTTGGGTCAAATAGAGACTTGACCTGAAGAAATTTTAAATACGAAATACCTGATATAGGACAAAGCGCCTATTTGCTATGGGTAGAAAAGTAAATAGCTTTTGTAGTGTGCTGCTATTTGTAAAATAGCTGAATAAGAATAAAACAGCTAATAAATAAAATGAAGCAGAAGCATGTTGCTGCGCTACATCTTTTTGAAAATGAGATTGTTTACTTTCTTCTTCTTCAATTTCAATGGCCTCAATGGCCATTACCTTTTCTAGGTTGCCAAATGAGTTTTTAAGAACAGTTTTGTGTAAAGCAACCGTTTCTTGGGTATTGCCTATAGCATGTTGAAATTGCTGAATGTTATGAAAAGAGGTATGCTCTATATTGTAGTTACCGTATAGAGGGCTGTATATACCAGTTAGTAGTATACAGATGGAAAGAAGAAATTTTAAAAAACTCTTTTTCATTTAAGGAGCCAAAATTATTCTAGCTATAGTTGCTGTACAACTAAAAGCCGTTAATTTTTGTTAACATTTTCAATTATTGGTCAAAAGGCTAAAAAATGGGGTGAATAATTAAAAATCAAACTTTAATTGCACTAAAATCGATTTATCATCAACTTTTTTAGTTTTCTTATCTTCTGTATTTAAATTGGATAAGGAGATGCCTAATAGTCGAACAGAGTTTTGTAACTCCTCTTGATAGAGAAGGTCTTTAGCCGTTTCTAAAATAAGATCTTTGTCCGCAATAAAATAGGGCATAGTTTTACTTCTGGTGTTTAAAGTGAAATCGCTGTATTTTATTTTTAGCGTAATAGTTTTTCCTGCTACCTTAGATTTCGTTAGTCTTCTTTCTAGTTCTTGAGCAATATGCTCTAACCTTTCCAGCATAAAAATTTCACTGCTGAGGTTTTCGTTGAATGTACGTTCCGCTCCAACAGATTTTGGTATGCGGTGCGGTTTAACTTCACTATTATGAATGCCACGTACTACATGATAATAGTATGGACCGCTTTTGCCAAAATTTTCGGCAAGAAATTCAATGGATTTTGATTTTAAGTCCTTGCCCGTAAAAATGCCCAGCTTATACATTTTTTCTGCAGTAACCTTACCAACGCCATAAAACTTGCGTATATCTAAATTTTCTAAAAACGGAATTACCTCTTCTGGATTAACCGTTTTTTGTCCGTTAGGTTTATTGATATCACTTGCTACTTTGGCTATAAATTTATTGATCGAAATTCCTGCGGATGCATTTAAGCCTGTCTTTTCTAGAATACGTTGTCGGATTTCTGTGGCAAGCATAGTGGCAGAAGGGTTTCCTTTTTTATTTATGGTTACATCTAGGTATGCTTCATCAAGCGACAATGGTTCTACCAAATCTGTGTATTCAAAGAAAATGGCCCGTATTTGTTTTGAGATTTCCTTATAACGATCAAACCGGGGCTTTACAAAAGTAAGGTGAGGACAGTTTTTTCTAGCTTGATATCCGCTCATAGCACTACGCACACCAAATTTACGGGCTTCATAATTTGCTGCCGATACCACGCCTCTTTTCTCACTGCCACCAACGGCCAAGGGCTTGCCCTTTAAATCTGGGTTGTCTAACTCTTCTACGGACGCATAAAAGGCATCCATATCAACATGAATAATTTTTCGAAGAGGCATTTCATTGGGCATAAGCAAATTTAAGACTTATCTTAGTTTATGAATAGTAGTTGTACCCATTCATATGTTAGAAATAGAGCGTAAATTTTTGGTAGGATCAGAAGATTATAAATCTGAGGCAAGGTCTAAAACACGAATTGTTCAAGGTTTTTTAAATACAGACCCTAATAGAACGGTAAGAGTAAGAATAAAGGGCGATACCGGATTTATTACCGTAAAGGGGAAATCCAATGCTTCGGGTACATCTAGGTTTGAATGGGAAAAGGAAATTTCTGTAGTAGATGCCGAAAGTCTGTTGAAGTTGTGTGAAAAAGGAATTCTAGATAAAGATAGATATGAAGTGCCGGTAGGGAACCATGTTTATGAGGTAGATGAATTCCGTGATGAAAATGAAGGGTTGACAGTAGCTGAAATTGAATTGAACGATGAGAATGAATTATTTGAAAAACCAGCTTGGTTGGGGGTAGAGGTCACCGGTGAGGTAAAATATTACAACTCCCAATTAAGTAAAACACCTTTTAATCTATGGTAGGAAGTAAGAATCTTTTTTTTGGCTTACTGATATTGATGCTCTTTTTCGCATGTAATCAAAAGAAAGTAGAATTAAGCCCTAACATGCCCAATGAGGAAAAGAAATCGGCGGCACAGTTGAAAACAGAACTAACTGAGAAGGGTTTTCAGATTTTTGATTATGTAGATGAGAAAACCAAAGACACGGTACTTATGCAGGAGTATTATATTGCTTTTTTAAAAAGTGGTCCAAACCGTGATCAGCCAAAAGCTGTAGCGGATAGTTTGCAAATGCTACATATGGCACACTTGGGTAAAATGTATGAATTGGGATATGCGGATATTTCTGGACCATTTGGTGATGATGGCGATATAAGGGGAATAACCATTTACAATACACCAAGTATGGAAATTGCCGATAGTTTGGCCAACGCAGATCCCATGGTAAAAGCGGGTAGATTAAAAATAGAAATTCACCCGTGGTGGGCGGCCAAAGGTTTTGGACTTCGGTAATTCACATTTTATTTTTTGATACCATGTAAGGGTACCATAATTAAGTGTTCCAGTAGTTCCTCTGTACTGTAGCTATCAAAAAAGTCTCTATTTGGCAATATAACCTCATTTATTCGAATGAGAAATAACTCGCATATGAGCTTAAGATTGATATTATCTTTTAAAAGGCCTTTGTTCTTTGCCACTTCAAGCAAATCTAATACATAGGTCCAAACAACGGCTTGGGTAAAATTTTCGTAAAGAATATAGGACTGGGGATAATATTTTTTTAAACTATAAAAAAATGTAGGACTCAGGTTTCTAAGTTCCTTAAGTCCTACATTATAAATATGAATGATATTATTAAACGGATTTGGCTCTTGGTCAGAAATTTGAATAAACCTGCTTATTTTATCATGGGTACGATTAAGCAAAAGAGAAACACTTTCCTGAACTAGATTATTCTTATTTTCAAAAACTTCATATAATGTTTTTTTAGAGATGCCAAGGGTCTCAGCCACATCATCCATTCCGACCCTTTTGCATCCATATTTAGAGAAAAGCAGTAATGCCTGTTCTATATATTCAGTTTTTTTCTGCATTTTTTATGAGCAAAGATTTATTGCCATCCGCCGCCAAGGGAACGATACAATTCTACCGTAGCAGATAATTGATCAAGTTTGTTGTCCACTAAACTTAGTTCTGCGTTTAAAGAGTTTTCTCTTGCCGTTAATAGGTCCAAATACGTAAGGTAGCCACTGTTCAATAACTCTTCAGAATTATCTTCAGCTCTTTTCAAAGCAACAACTTGCTTGCTTACAAAAGCCTCTTTTTCAACAGAGATATTGTAGTCATATAAGGCTTCGGATACTTCTTTTCCAGCAACCAAAAGCGATTGTTTAAAGCTTAATAGCGATTGCTCTTGTTGTGCTTTTGCTACTTCATAGGCAGTTCTAACTTTTCTGCCGTTGAAAATAGGTTGGGTTAGACCGCCTACTAAATTTGCGAAAATAGAGCTGGAATCTATCCAATTATCCAATTCTAAACTTTGAAATCCACCTTGTGCGGATAGGGTAATGGATGGATAAAAGTTACTTCTGGCAACATTGGTCAATTCAAAACTATTTACCAATCCGTATTCCGCCTGCATAATGTCTGGTCTGTTACGTAATAAAAGTGCAGGTACACCAAGTTGCATGTTGGCAGATAATTTTTGATCATCTAAAGTTCCACGGTCATAATCTTGTGGTGCCTCACTTAAAAGAATACTTAAAGTGTTTTCTGTTTTGTAAAGAGCATTTTTAAGATCCAATAATTGACTTTGTGCACTATACAATTGCGCTGCTGTTTGGTCTACGCCTACCTGGTTTTCTTGCCCGGCTTCTTTTAAAGCTGTAATGGTCTCTAAACTTTTAGAGCGGGTTTCAATAGTTTCTTCGGTAACTGAAATTTGTTTGTCCAAAGCCAATAATTGATAGTAGGTAGTTGCTATTTGTGATACCAGACTTGTCTTTACCACTCTATGAGCGGCAACAGTCTGTAAGTAACTTGCATCACTGGCCCTTTTTGTACTTCTGATCTTTCCCCAAATATCTGCCTCCCAAGACAATGTTCCAGAGGTTTCAAATTGGTTAAAAGGTTGCGTAAAAAAGCTACCGAATTGTCCGTTCTCACTAGTTCTAGCAGTTCTTGTAGCACTTGCGGCACCGTTCAAGGTAGGTAAATAACCAGCCTTGCCTTGTTTTACGTAAGCCTCTGCGGCCGCAATGTTCTGCAGTGCAATTCTTATATCTAAATTGTTCTGTAAACCTCTTTCAATATAAGTTCTTAGGTAAGTATCTGTAAAAAGATCCTTGTAAGACACTGAGGCAAAAGAAATACTGTCTTGTGGCAGATTATCTGTTCTGTACAGATTCTCTGTTTCTACACTAGGGCGTTCATACGTTTTTGCCGTAAAGCAAGACTGTAATAACAGTGGCAGTATGGCTACCAGTATAAGTTTATTTGCTATTATTTTATTCATGATTTCTATAGTTCTTTATTTTTCTATGGCTTCTTTTGGAGCACCGGTAAATCTTTCTTGAATAGATTGGAAAATGACATATAGCGCAGGTATTACGAATACACCGAAAATGGTACCGATCAACATACCGCCAACGGCACTCATACCAATAGACCTGTTACCTACTGCGCCTATTCCACTGGATAGTGCCAATGGTAAAAGACCAAGGATAAAAGCAAAGGATGTCATTAAAATTGGTCTAAGCCTTGCTTTTGCACCATCAATGGCAGATTCCATTATTGACATGCCGTGCTTTCTACGCTGAAGCGCAAACTCAACTATTAGAATGGCATTTTTAGATAGCAGACCGATCAGCATGATCAATGCAATTTGAAAATAAATATTGTTTTCTAGTCCAAACAGGCTAACAAACCCAATGGCACCTGCAATACCTACCGGAAGCGATAATAAAATGGAGAATGGCAGTATATAGGATTCATACTGTGCACTTAACAAGAAATACACGAATACCAAACTCAAAATAAATATGATGATGGTTTGACTACCAGCGCTATTCTCTTCTTTGGTAAGTCCGGAGTATTCATAGGTGTAATTATTGGGCAATACCTGAGCAGACACTTCTTCTATAGCGGTAATGGCATCACCGGTACTATAACCTGGGTTCATGGCACCGTTAATCTTTACAGAATTCAGTAAGTTGAATCTACTAACAATTTCAGGACCATATATTTTTTGTAGCGATACAAATTGAGACACCGCAACAGATTCTCCGTTGGCATTGGTCACAAAGATGTGGTTCAGTGACTCCTCATTCGCCCTATCTTCGGGTTTAGCCTGTATCATGACACGATATTGCTTACCAAACTTATTAAAGTCGGTAGTATACAGCCCTCCATAATATCCTTGCATAGCATTGAATACATCGGTTACTGCTAAACCTGCAGACTTGGTTTTTTCAATATCTACTTGCAGCTCATATTGTGGGAAATTAGGGTTAAAGGAAGTAATAGCATATTGAACTTCCGGACGTGCATTTAAAGCTGCCAAAAACTCATTGGTCGTTTGACCAATAGACTGCCAATCTTCTGCATCTTTATTCTGTAGATTCAGCTCAAAACCGGCCGAGTTACCAAAACCTCTAACCGCTGGAGGTGTAAAGAAAAAGATACGGGCATTTTTTAACCCTGCTGTTTTAGCAAAAAGCTGGCCAATGGTAGCCTCTACAGTTTGTGAAGGTTCTGTTCTTTCTTCCCAATCTTGTAAACGAATTACAGAGAAGCCGTAAGAACCCCCGTTAACACTGTTTAATATACTAAAACCGGTAATGTTCATTCTTGCTTTAACAATATCCATTGATTCATAAATAGAATCTAATTGCTTAACGGTTTTTTGTGTTTCTTCCAATGTAGTACCAGGAGGCATAGTAACATCGGCAAAAATGATTCCTTTATCCTCATTTGGTATAAACCCGGTAGGTGTGGTCTTAAACATGTAAATGGTTAATACCGTGAATACTACTAAACTACCAATGGTAAGCCATTTATTTTTGGCAAATACTTTTACGGATCCTACATATTTGTCGGTTATAGTGTCAAAACCGGTGTTAAAGGCTGTAAAGAAACGTTGCTTCAATCCTTTTTTATGTTCTTCTGATGGATTGTGTGGTTTTAAAAACAGTGCTGCTAATGCCGGACTCAAAGTCAAAGCGTTAACTGCTGAAATTAATATGGCGATGGCTAATGTAATACCAAATTGTTGGTAGAATACCCCAGAAGAACCACTAATGAATGATACCGGAATAAATACTGCTGACATTACCAAAGTAATGGAAATAATGGCACCGGATATTTCGGACATCGCAGATTTCGTTGCCGTTTTTGCATTGGTGGCACCTTCCTCCATTTTAGCGTGAACCGCCTCTACGACTACAATGGCATCATCTACAACAATACCAATAGCCAAAATCATAGCGAACAAGGTCAACATGTTAATGGAATACCCAAAGAGGGATAGGAAGAAGAATGTTCCTATAATGGCCACAGGTACCGCAATTGCGGGAATTAAGGTGGATCTGAAATCTTGTAAGAACAAGAATACAACCAAGAATACAAGTAAAAAAGCTTCAATTAAGGTTTGTACTACGTGCTCTATTGAGGCACTTAAGAAGTCTTTTGTGTTATATGGAATTACATAATCTAATCCGTCAGGAAAATCTGGTTGACTCTCTTGTAATATAGACTGTATTTGGTCAATAATTTCGTTTGCATTTGACCCGGAGGTTTGAAAAACCCCAACTGCTGTTCCAGGGTTACCCATACCTTCATTTTTGGTACCGTAATTAAATGCTCCTAATTCTACCTCTGCAACATCTTTTAAGCGTAAAAACTGTCCGTTTTCTTGAGCTCTAATAATGATGTCCTCATATTCTGCTTCTTCAGAAAGTCTACCTTTATATTTAAGAACATATTCATAAACACCATCCGCATTTTCACCGATTTTACCAGTTGCTGCTTCAAGGTTTTGTTCATTTAAGGCTGCTTGAATATCAGAAGGCATAAGCTTATAGGCGGCCATCTTAGCTGGGTCTAGCCAAATACGCATAGAATAATCTTTGGCACCAAAAACCGTTACGTTACCCACACCTTCTATACGTTGAAGCTTAGGTACTAGGTTAATACGAGCATAGTTTTCTACGAACGTAGCATCATAATTATCATTTTCTGAAAATAATGAAAAGAACAGTAGTGCACTTGTTTGTGACTTTTGCGTAATTACACCTGTTTGTATTACAGCTTGTGGTAATACACTATTTGCTCTAGCTACTCTATTTTGAACGTTAACCGCCGCAATATCTGGATCGGTTCCTAATTTAAAGTAGACGTTTATGGTGGCACTACCATCGTTACTGGCATTAGATGTCATATACAGCATGTCTTCCACACCGTTTATCTGTTCTTCTAATGGTACTACTACACTTTTTAGTACGGTCTCTGCGTTGGCACCCGTGTAAGTACTAGTTACCTGTACTGTTGGCGGTGCAATTTCTGGATATTCCTCAATAGGTAAAGTACTTAAACCTAAGACACCTAGAATTACTATAATAATCGATATAACCGTAGATAGTACGGGCCGATCAATAAATTTTTGAAACATTGTTCTTTATTTATGTATTATGAAATAGCGGATGTTTATTTAACCGGAGAAATGGTCATACCGTCTTTAATTTTTGTAACACCTTCAAGAACAATTTGTGTTCCTGGTTCCAATCCGTTCTTAATGATAAAACCATGCTGCGTATTTGCAATAATGTTCAACGGTTTTGTGGTTACTGTGTTATCATCCTTAAGAATGTAAACTAGTTTTTTACCCTGTAAATCTATGGTAGCAGATTGTGGAATTTCAAATGCATTTTCATAAACTGTGGGTAATTTAATTTTACCGGTACTACCACTGCTTAGCATGTTGTTTTTATTGTCAAAATCCGCTCTAGCGGTAACACTGCCCGTTGAACTATTAATAATGTTATTAATCATTGCAATTTTTCCTTCTTCGGGATATTCTTCGCCGTTGATCATAATTAAAGATACTTTAGGAGCTTGGCTAAGGTCCATTTGGTTCTTCTCATTTTTAGGCATAGACTCCTTAAGCTTCAAAAGCTCTTTTTCATTTAAGGAAAAATATGCACGTACCTCACTAATATCAGAAACTGTAGTCAAAGGCTGGGTCATATTAGAGCTGACCAATGCCCCTACTTTAAATGGAATTTCGCCAATATAACCGTCAACAGGACTGGTTATTCTAGAATAGCCAATATTGGAAGCTACACTTTCATAGTTGGCTTTGGCTTGCGCCAATTGAGCTTTTGCCGTTTCTAATTGAACTTCACTGATAATGTTCTTTTCAACAAGAGGCTTCAGTTTATTTACTTCTACTTGTGCTACGTTAACAGAAGCCTTGGCAGCATTGGCATCTTGGTTTAAGGTTTGGGTTTCTAATTTAAAAAGTAATTGTCCTTTTTTTATCTTCTGGCCTTCTTCAACATAGACTTCTTGTACAAATCCCGATACTTTTGGCCATATTTCAACATTTTGCTTTCCTTCTAAGGTGGTTGAAAATTCGTTGTAAACGGTAATTGTTTCGGGGCTGAGAGCCGCTACTTTTAAACTAGGTGGCGGTGGTGCCGTAGCACCTTGTGCCGGTTGCTCAGATGAGCCAAAGCAAGAGCTCAATAGTAGAGCAGAACTTAATATTCCTATAATCGATAATTTTTTCATGATAGATAGTTGTTGTTTGTATGATTGTTTTTGCGTGTTAAGGTTTTGTTAATTCTGTAAGTTCGGTAATAAACGAACTAATTAAATAAAAAAATTAGCCATCTAATTTTTTAAGATTATTAATAGTTTGTTTAAAAATCTTTCTAGTTTCTTCTAAACAGTTAAGGTAGATTTCTTTTTTCTCTTTGTTTTCCTCATATTTTGTAATGTTGTGCTCTTTGTTATATTCAGCGACTTTATCAATCATTTTGCATTCAGTTTCTAATTTTTTTAATGATTGTTTTAATTTGTTACTAAAGAATGCATCCTTTTCTGAAACTTTAAAATAACGTTTACGATCACCAGATTTAGTGAAATAGTTGATAAAACCAATTTGTTGTAAAAGGTTTAAAGATGTGGAAATAGAACTTTTGCTGGCACCTCTTTTTTCAAGGCAATCATCAAACGTTAATCCATCTTCATCGGTTACCACAAGATTTGCAAATATTCTGGCAGCAAGTGGGGGTAGGTCATACTCTGTCTCAAAGTATACTCCTAACTCCTCAATTAACACTTGTTTGCTTTGTTCTTTGTTCATCATTCTTAATTTAAAAGCACAAAGGTATTATTAGTTCGGTAGAAAACAAACCAAAAGAACTTAAAAAGTGTTAAAATTATATTTTGTGCGGTATTTGGTAGAATATAATTTAAATAACTATCTGTTGTGTAGGCTTTTAATAGTAGTATGCTACAGTATTTACCATTGTTATTTGACTACGGTGATTTTAAAAAAATTACGGTTCTCGTTAGGTAAAACTTCGTAGTCAGTTGTATTATAAGTAGCGGTTTCTATATCAAAGTAAGGACCACAGCACTCAGATGTTTGATTCAATTCCACAAGATTAAGGGTTAATGTATCAATTTCAGAATCTGAAAAAATGATGCTATAAGTGTTTTCTCCGCCTTTATTATCTACAATAAAATTTAGAAAATCGTTTGAATTAAAAGGTATTACATCTATTTCAGATTCATTATAGTTTATTGAAATTTCAGAAAGTGAGTAGGTACCATTAGTAATTAAATTATTGCCACTGGCATCAACCAGTTCAATTGAAAACCACTGTTCAATGGCACAATCTACTAAAGAGCAATCAGTTCCTTCTTGAGAAATATTACAACTATAGTTTATAATAAGTAAAACAAATAGAATTGCCGTTTTTAGGTTCATTTTTTATTCATAAGACGCCAACGAACAGCGTTGGTTGCTTTAGAACCTATTATTTAGCCATTATCCCTTCTTTATCAATAAGCTGAATTTGGACTAAATTATTTTCTTTAACCGTATTTTTTTCAAACACAAAACGTTTTTCGTACAATTTATTATCGGCATAAAATGTGACAAAAAATTCATTGTTCAAACCTAGAACATCTTCTTGAACAACTTCAATTTTTCTAAACGACTTTGGTTGCATATCACCAATGCCATGTCTCATAGTTGAAGATTTACGATCTTTATCATATCCTTTTGAAACGACCATGGTCATCTCAATAGGTGTGGTGCGATCGTTAATGATATAGGCATTCCAATCTTTATCCAAAAACTCTTTGTTCCATTCACGGATCATGGCAACATGCACATCTTTGGCAACCGGTATTTCAATATCTTTTTTCACGTAATGGTTTTACAGGGCGCTTTTAAATTGTTCTAAAAATCTAACATCGTTTTCACTTAATAAACGAATGTCGGTGATTTGATGTAAAAGCATAGCAATACGATCTATACCTACGCCAAAAGCAAAGCCAGAATATTCATTGGGGTCAATTTTACAGTTGGTCAATACATTTGGATCAACCATACCACAGCCACCAATTTCTAACCAACCTGTACCTTTGGTTATTCTATAGTCTGCCTCGGATTCTAATCCCCAATAAACATCTACTTCTGCACTAGGTTCAGTAAATGGAAAATATGAAGGTCTTAGTCTAATTTTAGATTTCCCAAAAAGTTCAGAGGTAAAATATTGAAGTGTCTGTTTTAGATCCGCAAAAGAGACATCTTTATCTATATATAAGCCTTCAACTTGATGAAAGAAGCAGTGTGATCTAGCCGAAATGGCTTCGTTTCTATATACTCTTCCAGGAGAAATAGTTCGTATAGGCGGCTTATTATTTTCCATATAACGTACTTGAACTGATGAGGTATGGGTACGCAATAGTATATCTGGATCAGTTTGTACAAAGAATGTATCTTGCATATCTCTTGCCGGATGATATTCCGGTAAGTTCAATGCGGTGAAATTATGCCAATCATCTTCAATTTCAGGACCTTCTGAAACATTAAAACCTATTCTTGAGAAAATATCAATGATTCTATTCTTTACAATAGATATTGGATGGCGCGATCCTAATTCAATAGGATTGCCTGGTCTAGTCAAATCACCATATAACTGCTCATCTGTTTTTGAATTCTCTAAGGTCTCTTTTAATTCCTCAACTTTTGCGGTTGCAGCTTGCTTAAGTTCGTTAATGGTTTGCCCAAATTCCTTTTTTTGTTCATTGGGTACATTTTTAAATTCAGCAAAAAAGTCATTAAGAATACCCTTTTTACCAAGATATTTAATTCTAAATGTCTCAACAGCGTCAATATTATCTGCTGTGAACGAAGCTACTGTGGCAATTTCTTTCTTTATATTATCAATCATAAATGTTGATTAAAGCCGCAAATTTAAAACTTTTACAAGAGGTTTAATATGTTTTTGGCTGTTTATATAGGTTAAGTAGAGTTTATAGAATTAAAATGATACAAATACCTTTATATTAAAAATGTAGATAGAACATTCATTAATAAAAAAAACCGATGTATGTACATCGGTTTTTTTTAAATACTTTGTTAAAATGTATTTGCGGTTATGCATAAAATTCTACAGCTCCAGAAGCAATATCATACATAGCACCTACAATCTTAATTTCTCCGTTTTCTTCCATTTCTGCAAGTACCGGGCTTTGTTTTCTTATATTCTCTATAGTTAACTCCACGTTTTTAGCTGCTACTTTATCTACAAATTCTAAATTTTTTGAATTTCTAATGCTTTCATCTGCTGGTTCAGTTACGGCTTCTACAGCTGGTTCAATTTTATTGATCAATGCCGTTAGGTTTCCTAGCCTTGCGTGATCACAAGCTCCCTTGATGGCACCACAACTGGTATGTCCTAGAACAACAATTAATTTGGTTCCGGCTAATTTGCAACCGAATTCCATGCTACCAAGAATATCTTCGTTTACAAAATTACCTGCAATTCTAACACTGAATATATCGCCAAGTCCTTGGTCGAAAACCAGTTCTGCAGAAACTCTAGAGTCAATACAACTTAATATGGTTGCAAATGGAAATTGTCCTTCACTAGTATCATTTACCTGCTCTAACAGATTTCTGTTTGCTTTAAGGTTGTTTTGAAATCTTTCATTGCCTTCCTTTAAAAAAGTTAATGACTTTTCAGGAGTCATTGTAGCCTGTGTTTCTTTAGTATGTGCTTTCATAATGTTTTTAATATTTTAATTTGTCCAGTAATTTCTTCCTAATACTACTGCTATAATAGCGTTATAAACTTAAGCGTTTATAAAGTTTGGGTAAGTCATATGGACATTATTTTTTATTGTGTGTTAAAGGTACTGTTTAACTTAAGCTTAAATTAGATTTTGGTTTTTGCTTAAAAAACTCAATATAGCTAGGAGGGTTTTCAACCACACCTCTTTTGGAAATTAACTTAATATCAATATTTCTCTCCTTTGCCTTTAGGCTAAAATCCTCTAAAATTTCAATGATATCATAATCTAAATATCTAGTTTTCATAACATCCAATTCTAGGTAGGTGCCTTCTGGTAAACTGTCAAGTTCTTTTAAAATAGCTCCTTTGTTAATAAAAGTCACTTCTTCTGCTAAAGTCATTTTTATTTTATTTTTACCATCACTATTATCTTCAATATGCAAAAAATGAGAGTTTTGGTAATTTTTTAAAAGAATAACGATAATACCAACTGCAAGACCTAAACTAATACCTATCAGTAAATCCGTAAATACGATACCTAATACGGTTACAAAAAATGGAATAGATTGTTTCCAGCCAAGTTTGTACATTTTCATGAATAGCGATGGTTTTGCTAGTTTAAAACCTACAATAAATAAAATTGCAGCTAAAACCGATAGCGGAATCATATTCAACAAAGTTGGTATTAAAATCACCGAAATCAACAATAAGAATCCATGTATGATAGCCGATAATTTGGTTCTACCACCAGATTGAATGTTCGCGGAACTACGAACAATTACCTGTGTAATAGGCAAACCACCGATCAATCCAGATATGATGTTACCGGTACCTTGTGCTAATAATTCTCTGTTTGTTGGGGTAACATTTTTATGTGGATCTAACTTATCCGTAGCCTCAACACACAGTAATGTTTCTAAACTTGCTACCAAGGCAATGGTAAATCCTGTTACCCATACCTGCGGATTGGTTATGGCACTAAAGTTTGGAAAACTGAACTGACCAATAAATGATGCTGCATCTTCAGGAACTGGAACACTCACCAAATGATCTTTAGATATACCAAGTACTTCACTATCTTGGGTGATGATATAAAATATAATACCAACGGCAACCGCTACCAAAGGACCTTGTACCAATTGGAAGATTTTTCCTTTTTTAGACAGCACCTTATCCCATAGTAACAAAATAGATAGTCCTATAATGGCAATAAGGGTTGCACCCGGACTTATATTGTTGATAGTATTTAGAATTTCTGAAAAGGTGTTCTCTCCATCAACTTGAAAAAATGCCCAATCACCTTCTGGGTCGGCGTCATATCCAAAAAAGTGAGGAATCTGTTTTAATATAATAATGATACCTATACCGGTAAGCATACCTTTAATAACAGAAGACGGAAAATAATAACCAATAACACCTGCTTTTAAAACACCGAAAATAATTTGGATAATTCCACCTAAAACCACGGCAACCAAGAAATTTTGATAACCGCCCAGAGTGCCAATGGCAGTAAGTACTATTGCCGCTAATCCGGCAGCAGGACCACTAACGCCAATTTTAGAGCCACTAAGTCCGCCGACTACGACACCTCCAATTATACCGGCAATTAATCCTGAAAATAAAGGAGCTCCACTAGCTAATGCAATACCTAAACATAAAGGTAGCGCAACGAAAAATACAACGATACTCGCTGGAATATCACTTTTAATATGTTTGAACATGAAATACAAAATTTTGCCCTAAACTAAGGGCAGATTAGTTAAAATATTGAAAACGGTACAATTAACTAATATAATCTGGCGGGGGTGAAAAGACTTCTAAATATAAATCTAGATATCCTATTTTATTGTTGTTTCCAATTACGGAATTTTCATAAATTGAAATGAATGAAAAATCAATAAAATTTTCATTTACAAATTTTTCTTCCCCTAAGGATTTTTTACCCGATTCTTGCTCTTCTTCGTTTAAATTGGTAATAACAATAGGGTTTTCAACATCGCACAGGGTAATAATGCTTGGTGCAGTAATTGCAAAAAGCCAAAATATTAAAAGAGTTAAACGTGCGATTAATTGCATATACTAAAATAAGAAAGGTAAAGATAGTACCCAAACGGGTATAAACTGTTAACAAGGTACTAAAAATCCTTTAAGAATCTTATATCATCTTGCGGTAACCAACCCGTTTTACCGTCCGTTAGTTTAATTTTTTTCCAGTCTTCCAATTGGTCTAGAACATTCACCTTTGTACCGGCATGTATTACAAAAACTTCAGCGCTGGTGGTATTGGGTTCCGCTTTAACGGTACTCTCTTCTGCAAAAACAATTGCTGGTTGGTCTTTGTCAAAATCAGCTCTTTGCACGTAAGCAAACAATACCGAAATTATACAGAAAAACAGTGCGAGTAAACTACCAATAAACGTAAATCTTTTTCTAGTTGAATAGTTGGAATAATAGAATAAAATATAAAGTAGTACAAAAAGGATCATGAAGGTTATTCCCAAATATGCCCATTGGTCAAAGGTTAGTTTACCGGTAACGTTTTTATAAAGTCTAGCCAAACCAGTCTCGGGCATGGTATCAATAGCGTCTATGGTCATATTTTGAGCATAGCTAAGATTGGTTTTTATTTCTTGATCATTTGGCGATAGTAGCAGGGCTTTTTCATAGAAATAGATACTTTCTGCAATCTTATTTTGTTTGTAATAAGCATTACCCAGGTTATAGTACAGGGCAGATGAATGCTTACCATTATCCAGGATATTGTTATAAAAACTTACCGCTTTCCCATAATCTCCCGCATTATATGCTTCGGTAGCCTGCTCAAACAATTGATTGTTCTGAGCGGTACACAGTAGAACCATAAATAGGCCAATAAGAGTAACTAGCTTTTTGAACATGTTTATAATTGTTTATCCATTATAGAAATTACTTCGCTCGCTTTATCATAATCTGCCTGCATCTGTACATTTGAAAAAGGACTGTACCTAGCAGCTTCGCAGTTTTTAAGTAATGCTATAAAACTATCAACAGTGGTAGGGTCTATATTTTTTTCAGTAAGTAATTCGGTAATTTTATCTTTACTGAACTCTGAGGTCTCAATTTTTAACTTGGCTTTCAGGTAATTATGAAGAGCTCTTTCTAAGGCAATATAAAAGGAGTCTTTGTTACCCAATTCTTTTCTGGCCGCAGATAAATATTTACGTGCCAATTTGTTTGCCTTTCTTATTTTATTACCTACAATATCGCCGGCCATTGCATCTCTCTTCTTTCTAAATACTATTGCAATAGGGATTAATAATAATGGGCATAACAACCAAAGGTAAAATGAGGTGGAACCAAAGAAATATGAATAACCTTTTCCGGTTAAATTAGGATTCAACTTAATAAAATTGAATTGATTTCCACTGGCGACAACCGATTGTTTTTGATTATTGGTAGAAGCAGAAGCATTGGAAGATGCGCTTAGAGGTCCTTCTAAAACATTGATTACTATTTCATCTGAGGTAAGTGTGGCATATTTACCTGTTGATGGATTAAAATAGCTAAAGTTTAAAGATGGAATAGGGTATTTTCCTCTAAATGATGGTACAATGGTATATTGGTTGCTTACCTTACCCTGCATGCCGGCTAATGTAGTTCTGACCCCTTCTGTAAATTCTGGCTCATAAACTTCTAAGGCACTTGGAAGTTCAAGTTCAGGAAGCTTAAACAGTTTAAGATTTCCTTTTCCACTAACTTCTACGGTAGCTTGCAAAGATTCAGAGGCATTTAAACTTGTTTTACTAGTAGTTACGGCAAAATCAAAATCGCCAACGGCGCCGTTAAAATTGGCGGGCTGATTATCTAATGGTAAAGGTTTCACATTAATAGTCCTATTACCGGCAGATACGGTTTTATTTGTTTGAGCGTACATACGCTGGCCAAAGAAATCTCTTCTTCCTGTGGGTACGTCTACGGTAACATCTAGGGATAAGGGTTCTATATCTAGTTTACCGGATTTTTGGGGATACAATACTACACGTTTTAATATAACATAGCGATAAGGTTTTCCCTTATATGTGCCATTTTGGGCACTTAGGGCATTCACTTTAATGTCTTGGCTCCAAAAATTATTGTAAGTAGGATTGTCCAACGGTTGATAGTTGGATACACTAATGTTAGGACTCACATACAACTTGTAAATAACCGTAATAGCTTCGTTTAAATATGGGTTGGATTTAGAGACTTCTGCAACTAAATGTAAATTTTCATCGGCTATATCATCAGCGGTCATTTGATCGTTTGGTTTGTCTACCGCGGCAGTAACTTCAACATCTTGTGCTAGTGATTTATAGGTTTCACCACCAATAACAATAGTAGCTTGTTTTATGGTAAACTTACCCCTGGCGGTAGGTGCCAATGTATATGAATATGATTTGGAATAACTTCTAACCCCGTTGATCCAAGATGAACTTATAGATTGCGACGGACCCATAATAACTTTGAAACCAGTAAAGTCCGGAGGGCTAAAATTATCGCCATCACGGTTCATGACAAAGTCTACCCTTAACCTTTCATTGATGCCAAGCTTTGGTTTGCTCAACTTCATTTCAAAAGTAACGTCATTACTGCCTTGGGCCATCATCAAAACAGATGATAGAAAAATGGTTAATACTAACCCTAGTTTAGTTATGGACTTAAAGTCTACCAATCCTTTTCGTTTTTAATTTTAGCACCTTTTACTTTCTTGGCATCAATTTTATCTTGAACCTTTTTCTCGGCATTTTGCATTGCCCTTAATAAGTTCTCAACTTGTTGCTTGGAAAGTTGGTTAGGTCTGGGTTGTTGTTGGTTCTGTTCATTTTCTCCATCACCTTGTTCAGGCTTTTTTTGCTGATCAGAATTATTGTCCCCGTCACCTTCACTATTATCGTCTTTTTTCTCTTCGTCTTGGTCCCCTTCATCACCCTTGTCACCGTCTTCACCTTGATCTTTCTTATCCTCGTTTTCTCCTTCGTCCTTTTTGTCTTGATCTTTATTCTCGTCTTGATCTTCTTTGTCCTTGTCCTTATCGTCTTGGTTCTGTTTATTTTCGTCTTGATCTTTTTTAAGAAGCTCTTTTGCCAAAGCTAGGTTATAACGGGTTTCCTCATCGGTTGGATCGTTACGCAATGCTTCTTTATATGCTTCAACAGCTTTAGCGTAATCCTTACGTTTCATGAAAACATTGCCCATATTATGGTAGGCTTTGTGTTTCTCATCTTTGGAGGTAGAGGTTTCACCAGCTTCCTTAAACCTGCTAAATGCTTCATTATACGTTTCATTATTATAATAAGCATTACCTAAATTATAGGGTGCGGCGCTATTATCTGGGCTTTTGGAAATCGCTTTTCTGTAATCTACTTCGGCGGCAATAAAATTGTCTTCTGATAAAGCCTTGTTACCATCCCAAGTTAGATTGGTAGATAACCTTAAAGCTTTTTCTTTTTCCTTCTCGTCTACCTCTTGAGCAAAAGATGAAAAGCAAACAAGAAGTAATACTAAAATTGTGCTTGTGTTATTCATTTCTTTTCTCATTGAACAAATTGAGTTTCTTTAACCAGCTTGTCTTGCGGTCCAAGATAAAAATATCTAAAAAGAGAAGCAATAGTGCCCCGCCAATAAACCATTGAAACTGATCTTTATATTCTGCGAATTGTTTGGCTTCAAATTCTTTTTTATCCATTTTCAACAATTCTTCTTTTATGAACTCTACGGCAGCATCAGTGTTAGACCCGTCAATATATTGTCCGTCACCTTCACTTGCTATATCTACTAGAACACTCTCGTTTAATTTTGTAATTACGGTTTCACCTTGACTATCTTTCTTCAGGCTTTCTAGTATACCGTTTCTTTTAATGGGTATAGGAGCTCCTTTTTCTTTACCAACACCTATAGTATAAATAATGATACCTTCATCTGCAGCATCTTCAACAGCGTCTATAGTTGATCCTTCTGAGTGATCTTCACCGTCAGAAATTATAAATAGAACCCGGTTGGTTTGTTCGGCATCATCGTAGTACGTAGTGGCCAATTCAATAGCTTGGTCAATTGCCGTACCTTGTGATGTTAGCATATCTGTATTCATACTTTGCAAAAACATCTTTGCAGCACCATAATCAGTGGTAATAGGTAGTTGCGGGTAGGCTTGACCAGCATAGGCAATTATACCTATTCTATCGCTTGCCAGTTGGTTGATAATTTCGGAGACCAAACGTTTGGCCTTCTCCAAACGATTGGGGGCAATGTCTTCTGCCAGCATACTTTTACTGACATCAACAGCAAAAACAATATCTACCCCTTCGCGTTTAACGGTTTCTAGTTTCGTGCCAATTTTAGGGTTGACCAAACCAATGATCAATAAAGCCAAGGCCAATATAAATACCACAAGTTTAATACCACCTTTATTGTATGAACGGTTAGGCGTTAGCCTTTTTAATAGATCGGTATTGGCAAATTTTTTCTGTGTTCTCTTTTTCCAAACCAGTAACAAAAGGAACAGTACCACTATCACCGGAATGATAATGAGCAAATAGAAATATATTTTTTCGTCGTACTGTATCATATTATACAAAGCTTCTAAATACCGTGTTTCTTAATATCCATTCTAACAAAAGCAACCCTAGTGCTAAAAGTGCCCAAAATCTAAATTTCTCTTCGTAACGATAATATTTAAATTCTTCTACTTCGGTTTTTTCTAACTTATTGATCTCATCGTAGATTTCTTCCAATGACTCATTGTCCGTAGCTCTAAAATATCTACCGCCCGTAGCACTTGCAATATCTTTTAGAAGATTTTCATCGATTTCTACTTGTCTCATGCCATATCTAAAAGAACCATCTGCGTTATAAGCAATAGGGGAAAGCGCATTTCCATTTGTCCCTAAGCCAATGGTATACGTTTTAATGCCAAATTCAATAGCTAGGTCTGCAGCCGTCTGCGGCTCTATAAAACCAGAATTGTTTACACCATCGGTCAATAAAATGATAATTTTACTTTTTGCCGTACTCTCTTTAAGTCGGTTTACAGAGGTTGCCAGCCCCATACCAATGGCAGTACCGTCGTCCAATTGCCCATAAGTAATTTCAGACAGCGCATTGAGCACTATAGATTTGTCTGTGGTAATAGGTGTTTTTGTGTAACCTTCACCGGCATATACAACAAGACCGATACGATCGTTTGGTCTCTCCTTTATAAAATCTGCGGCAACTTTCTTTAATGCCGATAATCTATTGGGTTTTAGATCGCGTGCCAACATACTTGAAGACACGTCTATGGCCATAACAATATCAATACCCTTTGTAGTTTTTGTTCTGGTAGAAATATCCTCGGTCTGTGGTCTTGCCAGCGCAACTATAAGGGCGCCCAAAGCCAGTAATCTTAATAAGAAAAGTGCTGGTTTAAGTTTTGGTAAAATACTGTTATGGCTAAATCCTTTGGCACTAGAAATTCGTAGTGATGCAGTTTGCTCTTTTTGTTTAAAGATATACCACACAATTGCCAATGGCAGTAATAGGAACAGCCAAAAGAAATCAGGATTTGCAAATGATATATTATCGAACATTTATGCTTCTGTTTTTACTTCTACCGATGTTAAAATACGGTCTACTATTTCTTGTGCGTATGTGTCTTCTTCTAACCAGGTGAGTATTACATATTGTTGAAAGCCTTTTCCGCCAAAAAGTAATACTGCATATTCGCCATCAATTAATTCTTCCGATCCGGGCATAGGAAACTTGCCACTACCAAAAACCTTAACACCTTTTACCCCGCTAATAGTGCTAAATTCCTTTTGTTTGGTAATGATGTTCTTAGCTCCATGACTTTCAAAATTTGATAGTATTTGTTCAATGGTCTTATCAAATTCTGGTTCTATATCTTGTTGTGCTAAAGTGATGCTGGTTGTACCAATGTTAAAAAGTGCAATTGGACTTCTATATTCAAAAGCTTGGATATCCGCTATGGCAGCTTTTGCTTCTGCCGGTAATTTTATCTTTTGGCGTACCAGTACTTGTGGGGTTTCTAATTGTATTGGCGGAAAACCATAGCTACTTTGTACCCATTCACCTTCTAAAAGCTCTTTTGTTGGGTGGCCCAGAACAGTGTCTTTTAAATAACCGAAACCAAATTTAACACCGGCAATGGTAATACCTATCAATATTACGGCTACTGCGGATATTACTGCAATTTGTATTTTTTTCTTTTTTGCCTTTCGCTCTAATTCTTCTTGGTATTCAGCTTGCTCCAGTAATTCTTCTTCTGTAGGTTCAGGTAAAGCCTCGTGTGTTTTTTCTACAATTTGCTCAACCAGTTTTCGATCTTGTTCAGCAACAGATGTAGAAGGTTTATTCTTTGCGAATTTTACTAAATCTGCCGTTTGTAAAATTTGTTGAAACTGTTTTATGGTATCATCATCTAGTTTTAATTCTCCAGCATCCTTTAGAAGTTCTAACTTTTCGATCAGTTGACCGGTGGTACTCTCTAAAGCAGTTACGTGGGCATCTTCTTCTAAGTATGAACGTACAATGGTGGTTAATTCAGAATAATATTGCTTGTATTCATCTTGAATTAAATACTTGGAGTTTTCTAACTTCTTAAGTTCAAGTAATG
Organism: Maribacter sp. 1_2014MBL_MicDiv; assembly: GCF_001865655.1. Classification (NCBI taxonomy): domain Bacteria; kingdom Pseudomonadati; phylum Bacteroidota; class Flavobacteriia; order Flavobacteriales; family Flavobacteriaceae; genus Maribacter; species Maribacter sp. 1_2014MBL_MicDiv. The sequence goes on along the minus strand of NZ_CP011318.1, from coordinate 1,719,896 downwards.
CCCTGTCGTATGGTGGTAACAGTGCTACTTTTTCTTCTTCGGTCAATGGTTTTTTGCGTAAGACGAACCAGTAGAAAAGTGCTCCTAAAATCAATAGGATCAAAAGACCGATAAGTAGGTATTTCCAAAAGTTATAATTACTTTTTTCTACATTGATTATTGGTTTTATGTCATACATTTTCTGATTCAGGGTATCTACAGGAACTGTAGCTACATTGATCAAAGAAGAATCGGTCATAAAACCTGTACCGTTGATGTCAATACGTTGAGAAGGTAATTTATAGGCGCCGGAATCAAATTGGGTTAATGCGTATATTTTTTGGAGCGTAAGCCGATCCTTATTTCTAGTGGTATCCGTTGCAAAGGCTTCTACGGTTTCCAATGGCGAAAATGTTTGTCCTTCAGGAAAAATTACAAAGTCTGTAGAATCTATATTTACGGTAACCTTCCATTGAACCTGCTCACCTATTTTTATAAAAGTTGTATCTATCTCAGTGGATATTCGTGGACTTTCTTGAGCGCTCATTTTAGAGCCGCATAATAGAAATACGAATACGGGTAATACACGTAAAAAGTACGATACACCTATTTTATTTGTTCTATTAGTATAACTCATTCGTATCAACCTCTTCTTTTAAAATAGCCCAATAATTTTTTCACATAACTTTCATCTACCCTACAGTCTAAAACACCGCAACCTGATTTTGTAAAAGACTCCTTGAAATACGTAACACGCTCTCTGTGAAACTCAGCATAGGCATTGCGTACTTTTTTAGACTTGGTATTCACCAATTGCAATTTGCCCGTTTCGGCATCTTCCATTTGTACCATGCCCAAGTTGGGAATAGATTCTTCACGCTCATCATAAATACGGATACCCGTGACATCATGTTTGCTACCTGTAATCTTTAAAGTTTTCTCATATCCTTCATCAATAAAATCAGAAAGCATAAAAACAATGGCTTTTTTCTTCATAACACTGCTCAAAAATTTCAGCGCTTGGGCAATGTTGGTTTTATTACTTTTAGGCTTAAACTCCAATAACTCCCTAATGATTCGCAGAACATGCGTTTTACCTTTTTTGGGCGGAATAAAAAGTTCTATTTGATCGGAGAATAATATTACACCTACCTTATCATTGTTTTGTAAGGCGCTAAAAGCTAAAGTGGCAGATATCTCCGTCACAATTTCATTTTTAAATTGATTGGTAGTACCAAATAATTCTGAACCACTAATGTCTACCATTAGCATCATAGTGAGCTCTCTTTCTTCTTCAAAGACCTTAATGTAGGGTTCGTTATAACGAGCGGTTACGTTCCAATCTATATTTCTAACATCATCTCCAAATTGATACTGCCGTACTTCACTAAACGTCATACCGCGACCCTTAAAGGTAGAGTGGTATTCCCCACCAAATATATGATCAGAAAGACGTCTTGTCTTAATCTCTATTTTACGTACTTTTTTGAGTAGCTCTTTGGTATCCATTGTAAGGTAAACAGTTTACAGTTTCCGTTTTAAGTATCATTGGTTCAGCACAAAAATAAATCAATGCATAAAAAGCACATGCTGAATAAGTTGTACTGTATTTAAGGAACCTCTATCTCGTTTACAATTTTGTTGATGATATCAACAGAAGTAATATTTTCCGCTTCGGCCTCATAGGTAATACCTATTCTATGTCTTAATACATCATGTACTACGGCACGTACATCTTCTGGCACAACATAGCCCCTTCTTTTTATAAAGGCATAACATTTGGCAGCAGTACCTAAATTGATACTACCCCTAGGAGATGCACCAAAACTGATCAAAGGCTTTAAGCTTTCTAAATTGTATTTTTCCGGATATCTGGTAGCGAAAACAAGATCAAGTATGTATTTTTCTATTTTCTCGTCCATATACACTTCACGAACGGCTTTTTGTGCACTAAGTATTTGATCTATGGAAACAACAGGATTAACCGTTTCATAGCTGCCCTTTAAATTTTGGCGCATGATCAATTGCTCCTCGTTTATTTTTGGATAGTCAATAACCGTTTTCAACATAAAACGATCCACTTGTGCTTCTGGTAATGGGTATGTACCTTCTTGCTCTACAGGGTTTTGTGTTGCCATTACTAAAAAAGGTTTGTCAAGTACAAAGGTTTCATCGCCAATGGTCACCTGCTTTTCTTGCATGGCTTCTAACAGTGCCGACTGTACTTTGGCAGGAGCACGGTTAATTTCATCTGCAAGAACAAAGTTTGCGAAAATTGGTCCTTTCTTTATTGAGAAATCATTCAGTTTCATGTTATAGATCAAGGTACCAACAACATCTGCTGGTAAAAGATCGGGTGTAAACTGAATTCTGCTAAAACTACCTTTTACAGCTTTTGATAAAGTGTTGATCGCTAATGTTTTTGCTAGCCCCGGAACACCTTCCAATAATATGTGGCCCTGTCCTAAAAGTCCAATTAATAATCGTTCAACCATATATTTTTGGCCAACGATCACTTTATTCATTTCAAGCATCAATAAATCGATAAAAGCGCTTTCTTGAGCAATTTTCTCATTTACTGCACTAATGTCAATTGAGGTATTTTCTTCCATTTAAAATATTATATTATTGATTGTTAAGGCTTCTAATTTTAACAGTTATGCAAATTGAAAATTAATTCAGTCAGTCGCTGTTAATGATAGGTTAAAAAATTGGAAAAGCCCTTATTTTTATGAACGTTTTAAGGTATTTCTTTTTAATTTCATTAAACAAAATACAATATATTGAAATATTCAAGAATAATTGCAGGAACTATGACCTGGGGCAAATGGGGAAAACAACTTTCTACTGCTGAAATGATAGCTTTAATGAACCATTGTGTTGAAAATAAGATTACTACGTTTGATCATGCCGATATTTATGGAGATTATACAAATGAGGAAGATTTTGGTAAGGCTTTTAGTAAGAGTAGTATCAAGAGAGAAGATGTTCAGCTTATAAGTAAATGCGGAATTCAATTCAACGTAAAAGAAAGAAGTAATAGGGTTAAGCACTATGATTATAATGCCAGCTACATTATTTCATCTGTAGAAAGGTCATTAAAAATGCTGCAGACAGATTATTTGGATTTACTCTTGTTGCATAGGCCAAGCCCTTTAATGGATGCTTCAGAAATTGCCGAAGCCATAGATAAACTAAAAATTGAAGGAAAGATCAAACAATTTGGAGTGTCCAATTTCTCACCTTCCCAAATACAATTGATAGAGAAAGAGATTCAGGTAGAAGCCAATCAAGTAGAATTTTCACTTTCGTCCAATGGGGTAATGAATGATGGAACATTGGATGACTGCGTAACTTTTGACAGACTAGCCATGAGCTGGAGCCCATTAGGAAGTTATTTTAGGGAAGATTCCAAGGCAAATCTTAGGATAAAAACGGTATTGGCAGACCTGACCAAAAAGTATGGCGCTACAGAAGACCAGTTGCTCTTGGCATGGATTTTAAAACACCCAAGTATTATACATCCTGTGGTTGGTACCGCAACACCACAACGGTTGAAACTAGCCATGGATGCCGTTGAAATTGACATGGAATTACAAGATTGGTTTATTTTACTTGAGGCTAATGAGGGGCACGAAGTTGCGTAATTAAAAAAGAAAATGACAAAAACAGCATTTATTACAGGCGCTACAAGCGGCATAGGAAAATCAACGGCAATTCATTTTGCCTTAAAAGGAATAAACTTGGTGTTGTGCGGTAGAAGACAAGACCGTTTAGATGCCCTTGAAAAAGAATTGGGGAAAGAAGTACAAATTCATACGTTGAATTTTGATATTAGAAGTAAGGAAGCTGTTCATGCGGCCATAGCATCTTTGCCTAGTGAATTTTCTCAAATAGATATTCTAATTAACAATGCCGGTAATGCCCATGGTTTAGATACCATACAAGATGGTAGTATAGATGATTGGGATGCCATGCTTGATATTAATGTAAAGGGTTTGCTATATGTTTCAAAGGCATTGATACCGCAAATGATAGCGCGTAAATCTGGGCATATCATCAATATTGGTTCAACTGCAGGTAAAGAAGTGTACCCAAAAGGAAATGTGTATTGCGCCAGTAAGCATGCCGTTGATGCCATTAACCAAGGTATGCGGATAGATTTAAACGGTACAGGTGTACGTGTTGGTGCCGTTAACCCTGGTTTGGTAGAAACCGAGTTCAGTAATGTAAGGTTCAAGGGAGATGAAGAAAGGGCAGATAGTGTTTACAAGGGTTTTCAACCTTTAAAACCAGAGGATATTGCCGATATTATTTACTTTGTAGTTACCAGGCCATATCATGTAAATATTGCAGATTTGGTAGTTATGCCCACCGCCCAAGCTTCTTCAACAATTGTAGATAAAACGTAGGTCATTCATATTTAGAAGTTTACATTTAAGAAAAATAGCTCAAAATGATCAATAAACGGCTTTTGGTAAAAAACTTGCTCGCACATAATGATGAGAACAGTTTTTACGATAAAAAGCGGTTCATTGCAATTGGGGAAAAGGAGGGGAAAGGCAAATTCTTAAAGCACGTATGTGCTCTGGCCAATAGCAACCCATCCAATAACTCATTTATTGTTATTGGAGTTGAAGATGAGGATAATAGTATTGTAGGTGTAGATTTTTTTGATGACAGCAAGATTCAGAATTTAGTGAACGCTTATTTGGATAATCCACCGCTGATCTCTTATGAAAACATTCCTTTTCCACATTTGCCAGAAGGTAAAGTTGTGGGCTTGGTTACCATAAAATCTATTGGAAAAATCTGCTCGCTCAGAAAAAATATTTGGAAGTATTATGGAGGTTCTGTTTTTTTTAGGGAAGGCAGTATAAGCTTGCCAAAAGTGTTTGATATTGAATTGAAAGATATTAATTCTGAAGCGGTCGCCACCATTGAGCAACACGCCAAGAATAATATTGAACTTACGTTAGACGGTGTAATTGATTTTATTAATCACCGTCACAAAGATCTAGAAAGTGATTATAAAGTTTTTAAAGAACAGTTTGTAGTCTGTTGGGCGGGTAATAAGAAGGTGGTCAATGGTGTTACCTATTATTATCGTGTTGATATAGAATTGATCAACGAACAAGTAAAACTCTTCTATTCAAATTTAGATGAGGTAACTATAACCTATGATAACGATTCTTTTTCCACAATAGAGTTTGTGCAATTGGGCTTGGGTGCAAAGCAAAAATATTACCCGTTAGAAAAGGTTGTCATTAATTTTAGTGAAAATGGTACCTATCAAATTAAAAGCAATTTGTTGTTTGATCCACCTGTACATGATAAAGAGGAATTGAAGAAAATCTATGAAAGTAACAATGCCTTGGTGATTAAGGCAAAGAAAAATGTAGAACTGACCATTGCAGAAGTAAAGCAATTAAAATATTTGGCAGATTCTTATTTGATATGTTTTTTAAACGGATTTGAAGAAGCAAAGGAGCGCATGGAAAAAGCAAGACAGATTCTAAAACCTAAGTATCCTAATATAAATGCTTCGCTCAAAGAAGCACTTCGTGTATTAAGAAAAGTTAAATATTCTTAATCCACAGTTGCTCGTAGGGTTTTAAAGGTAATTCGTTACGTATTAATTCTAATGTTTTTCCGGAAAGCAAATCAGTAGATTTTTTGCCCGTGTGAATACCTATAGAAAGTAGCCAGCCAACGTTTATCATTTCGGTGACTTCGTTAAAATTACTCAGTACCCAAATAGTTTCATTTTTATTGGTACGTTCAAAAACAAATATATGTTCATTAGGGCAACCATGTACTTTAAGGTCGTTAGTGTCGGCAAATACGCTATGCTCTTTTCGTATGCGGATCATATCTTTTAATCCGTTATAAACTATAGAGGGGGCACTTTTTATATCTTTTTCTATTTTAGAAACTACATCCCAATTTTGTATTGGTCTGTTAACCCACCTATTGTCATTTATATGCTCTTGGTTTTGCTCATAGCTATAATCATTTAAAGTGGCGATTTCATCACCAGCATAAATCATGGGTATGCCACCGTAAGTTAAAATTATGCCGTGCATCATTAGAATTTTAGCGATGGCATAGTCAATGATTTTATCATTCTTTTGCTCAAGTGCGGTTTCTAAACCTAATAAAGATGCAGCACTTCCGGTTATTCTACCATCTCCGTTTTTAGGGTTGTACATGAACATGAGCCCTTTTGCTGGCGACCAATCTAACTTTCCACAATAATAGTTAAGAATAAACTGTTTGTGTGCCGTAGGGTCATAACCCATAGCCCTTACAAAATCATCATCATAGCCAAGACCAATATCATCATGACAGCGTATGTAATTGATCCAAGTGGCATCCTCTGGTTTTGTAGGAATATCAGAAACGCTTTTTACCAATAAAGAGGCTTTTTTGGTGGCTATTGAATTCCAAAGCAACGCCATTAAAGAGGCGTTGTAGGCAACTTCACACTCATTACCGGTTAATATGCCTTCCCCAAAATACTTTATAATATTTCTAGGAGCTACAATAGCTTCCGCTAAAAGAATAACACCGGGTGCCACAACTTGTAAGCACATTCTAAAAAGGGAAATTAGGGTATGGGCTTCCGGTAAATTTTGTGACAGTGTACCTAGTTTTTTCCATAGAAAGGCAAGAGCATCAAAACGGATAACATCTACCCCCAAATTTGCAAGTCCAACTAAATTACTGAGCATTTCAATGAACACTTCTGGGTTTCTATAATTTAAATCCCATTGGTAACTATTGAAACAGGTCATTACCCATTTTTCCATTTCAGGGCAGTAGGTAAAATTACCAGGTGCAGATTGCGGAAAAATTTCGGGCATGGTTTTTTCAAACTCGTCAGGGATATGACGGTCAGGGTAAGTATAGTAATAGTTTTGATAATGAAGATCACCCTTTTTTGCTTTTTGTGCCCACTCAAATTCATCTGAAGTATGGTTAACAACAAAATCAAGCATTAAGAACATATTGTTTTTACGTGCCTTTTTGGTGAAATCCAAAAAATCTGCCTTGGTACCATACTTACTATCAATATCATGATAGCTGTTTACGGCATAACCGCCGTCATTTTCACCATCTGGCCGGGTGGTAATAGGCATTAGATGTAGAAAATTAATTCCTAGATCATCAAAATAAGGCAGTTTATCTTTAAGTCCGTTAATGTCTTTGTTAAACCTATCAACATACATTTGCATACCCACCATTTGTTCGCTTTGGTACCAATTACCAGAATTTAAACGGTCAATGTCTTGATTTTGCAGTTCTCTTGGTCGGTTTTTAAAGAGTGATTCTAAGGTGTTTAACAGCGTACTAAAAAATACTTTGTGTTCTTTCTCTTGGTATAAAGAGAAAAATTGAGTTTTAATAAGAGAAATGTTTGTAGCTAACCTCTGATCAAACAAAGATTGGATACTTCTCTTCTTTTGGACCCTAGAGGCCAACAATCTTAATAATTCCGCCTGGTTCATATTAAGAATCTAATTGTTGTAAAGTAGGTAAAGATTCTATTGCACCAAAGTTTTCTGTAGTGATGGCGCCGGCTTTATTAGCTCTGGAAACCATGTTGGTCAATAGGTTTTCGTTTGTAAGTAAGTCTTCAAAATTTGAGTATTGCGCAATTTGTTGAAGAAAGCAGCCAATGAAAGCGTCACCTGCGCCTGTAGTGTCTTTTGGGGAGACTTTTATACTAGGTATGGTCTTTTTGAATTTTTCGGTACTTAATAATGTACCTTTTCCACCAAGGGTAACAACTATAATTTTTGTTCCCATTTCATGAAAAATTTGGCAAGCATCTTCAAGGTCCTCTTTACCTGAAAGAAGTTGGGCTTCTTCAAGGCTAAATTTGCATAAATGAGATTTTTCAATAAAAGGATGGCATTTTCTAATAAATACGTCCTCTTTATTTTTCCATAGGTCAACTCTATAATTAGGGTCAAAACTGATAATGGCATTTTTGGTAAGACCATCAAAAAGATATCTGCTATAAGTTTCCTCTAACGGACCTCCCAATAAAGCTGTTGCAGCACCAAAGTGTATTATATTATTATCAAAATTTGATTTTAGTGAAGAATCATAGGTAAGCTCTTTATCTGCACCACGGCTAAACACAAAATCTCTTTCACCATCTTCGGCAATAGAAACAAAAGCTAGAGTAGTAAAGGTATCGCTTTTCTGTGCTAACGAAATATCTACTTTTTCATTTTCAAGAATACGCAATAGAAAAGACCCAAATGGATCATTGCCAACTGCACCAACAAAGAAGCTATCACCACCAAGCTTACTAATAGCACAAGCTACATTGGCAGGTGCACCACCTGCTTTTTTGGAAAATTCTTTTGCTTTTGATAAATCTTTGCCTTGGTTCTCGGCAACAAAATCAATCAGTAATTCTCCAATACAAAAAACCTTTTTCATAGTACAAAAAGAAAATTAGGAGGTCTAAGTTAAATAGAAATGGTCGCTTCATCCTAAATAATCTTAAATAAATATTAAATTATGGTTGTGTACGGTTTATTTTTATGATTTATTACCCAAGGTATTTTGGGTCTGTTGCCTAATTGCATATCTTGAATTGCACATTTTTAAAACACAAACCGACTATGAGCATATTTGATGAAATTAAGAAAAAACTAAGTCATGAATTTATTGACATAGTAGAATGGTTAGATACTAGCAATGATACCATTGTACATAGATTTGAGCGTTATCAAAACGAAATTAAGAATAACGCAAAACTGATCGTAAGGGAAGGGCAAACCGCAGTTTTTATTAATGAAGGGCAGTTGGCAGATGTTTTTAAACCTGGTACTTACACACTAAACACCCAAAACCTACCTATTCTTACAACGTTAAAAGGATGGAAATACGGATTTGATAGTCCGTTCAAGGCAGAGGTATATTTCGTAAATACCCGTTTGTTTACAGATGAGAAATGGGGAACTAAAAATCCGTTCATGCTTAGTGATGACCGGTTTGGTCTGGTAGAAATACGTGCTTTTGGTACTTATAGTTTTAGAATAAATGATCCAGGTAAGTTTGTAGTAGATGTAGTGGGTACCGATGGTAATTTTACCAATTATGAAGTAAACGAACATTTAAAAAGTTTAATTGTTACCCGGTTTACAGATACTGTTGGTGAAGCCAATTTGCCTATAGAGTTATATGCGGCCAATACCAGTGAACTTTCTGAAACTTGCCAAGAGGTTATGCAACCTGAGTTCAATAGGGTAGGTATAGAATTAGAGCGATTCTACATTGAGAATGTGTCTATGCCAGAAGAACTTAAAAAGGAAATTTTTGAGTACAGCCGTTTAGATAAATTGGACATGGGTAAGCTGGCACAGTTCAAAGCGGCCAAGGCTATGGAGCTGGCAGCAAAGAACGAAGGCGGTACAGCAGGTGCTGGCATGGGCATGGGCATGGGTTTTGTGCTGGCACAGCAAATGGGTGGTCTTATGGGACAACCGGCAGCACAGCCAATTGGTGGTCAAGCAGTACAACAACCACAGGCGCCACCACCAATACCAGTACAGGTTAGTTATTTCTATGCTGTAAACGGTCAGCAGTTGGGCCCTGTTTCTTTTGAGAAATTAAAGGAGCTCTTTGCAAGCAGATCCATTAATAGAGACTCCTTAATTTGGAAACAAGGAATGGAAAATTGGGCGGCACTTAAAGAAATTGAGGAGTTAAAGTCTTTCTTGGGTGGTAATACACCACCACCTTTACCACCGGTCTAAAAAATGTAAAAATATTACTGGACAATCTTTCTTTTTTAGATAAGGTATACTCTCTATGGACGATATTCAACAATCGGAATATAAAAAAGCGTGCGCCAATTGTGGGGCAGAACTTAAATTTAAGCCAGGTTCCCATCAACTTACCTGCGAATATTGTGGTTATGAAGAATTTATTGAACAATCTAAGAGCAGTTTTGAAGAACTAGAACTAGAGCACTACTTAAAAATTGTTGGTGAAAATGCTTATACCGACACCATTGAGTTATTGCATTGTAAAAATTGTGGGGCAAACCAGCATGTAGAGGAAAACTATAAATCATTAAATTGTGTGTACTGTAGTGAACCTTTAATACGGGAAGACGTTGAAAAAGAAGGTTGGATCTTGCCCGGTGCCTTGGTACCGTTTGAATTGGATGCAAAGAAGGCACAATCTATTTTTAAATTTTGGGTAGGCAAAATTTGGTTTGCACCGGATAATTTGAAAAAAGCAGCATTAGATCCAGAAGGTTTGCATGGTCTTTATATTCCTTACTGGACTTTTGATGCCAATCTTTTTGCGTCTTATCAAGGGCAAAGAGGAGATTATTATTACGAAAATCAGACCTATAATAGTGATAAGGGAAAAAGAACTAGAAGGGTTCGTAAAACAAGATGGACGTATGCTTCTGGTAAAGTAGATGGGTTCGTTGATGACATCTTGATCAGTGCATCGGAAAAAAAGAGAAAAGAAATACCGTCAAAGGTTGCTTTTTGGAACCTAAAGGATTTAGTGGTATTCAACTCCAAATATTTATCGGGGTTTGTAACAGAGAAATATACCGTTTCATTAAAAGAAGGTCATCATAAGTCTTTTCAAGAAGCCAAAAATATAGCCTATAACTGGATCAGAAGAGACATTGGTGGCGATACCCAACGAGTGGCAAATGCCGACATTAAATTATCTAACGAGAAATTTAAACATATTCTGCTTCCTGTTTATATAAGCTCCTACAGATATGAGGGAAAGGAATATAACTTTTATATAAATGGACAAACCGGGGTGCTTAGCGGAAATAGGCCATATTCATTCTGGAAAATCTTCTTTTTAGTACTTTTTATACTTGTCATAATCACCATAATTGCGATTTTTGCTAAATGAATATAAATAGAACACTGGTTGTAGGTGACATTCATTCGGGCTTACAAGCGTTAAAACAAGTGCTTAGTAAAGCAGCTGTAACAGAACACGATACTATAATATTTTTAGGGGACTATATAGATGGATGGAGTGAAGCGGTAGAAACTATTGATTACCTTCTAGAATTAAAGAATAAATACAATTGCATATACCTAAGGGGCAATCATGATGAACTTTGCTATGAATGGTTGACAGGTAAAGCGGATAACCCAACTTGGTTTATGCATGGTGGTGAAGCTACTTCCAATTCTTACGCCAATATTTCTAGCAAGGATAAAGAGATTCATCTCAATTTTTATGAAAGTCTAGAGAATTATCACTTAGATACCGAAAATAGGTTGTTTTTACATGCAGGATTTACTAACTTAAAAGGAATTGAGCATGAATATTTTACAAAAACGTTTTACTGGGACCGTACCTTATGGGAGCTAGCTCTTTCTCTGAACAAAAATTTAGAAGAAGATCATATACATTACCCAAAACGACTAAAGAACTATTCTGAGATCTATATTGGTCATACGCCAGTAACAAGAATTGGTAAAACTACACCGCAAAAAGCGGCCAATGTTTGGAATATTGACACAGGTGCAGCTTTCAAAGGACCTTTGACCATTTTCAATGCAGATTCAAAAGAATACTGGCAAAGCGATCCCGTACATACGTTTTACCCTAATGAAAAGGGTAGAAACTAAGAAAACCGTTAACTTTACTAAAAATGGATTGTTTAAATGACGATCTTTGATAAAAAATAAACTATGTCTACTAAAAATATAAGATTAGAAGTGATGCAGGCTTTAGAGCCTCAGGTAGAAGGATTTATGGATTCTTTCCTTATTAAACCAGAGGATATATGGCAGCCTACGGATTTTTTACCAAATTCTGAAAAAGATACATTTTTACAAGAAGTAAAAGATATTAGAGAAGAGTCTAAAGAACTTGGTTATGATTTTTGGGTAACCATGGTAGCGGATACGATAACTGAAGAAGCTTTACCAACCTATGAATCTTGGTTGATGGATGTTGTAGGTATAGACCAACACGGTGATCATAAGACCAATGGTTGGGCAAAATGGGTAAGAGCTTGGACAGCAGAAGAGAATAGACATGGCGATGTGTTGAACAAGTATCTATATTTATCCGGTAGGGTAAATATGAGAGAAATAGAGTTGACCACCCAACATTTAATTTCAGACGGTTTTGATATTGGTACGGATCGTGACCCTTATAAGAACTTTGTATATACCTCTTTTCAAGAATTGGCTACCAATATTTCACACAAGCGTGTTGGGCAAATGGCTAAGAAGAAAGGAAATACCCTGTTAGGTAAAATGTGTACAATTATTGCAGGTGATGAAATGAGACACCACTTGGCATATAGAGAATTCGTTAAGACTATTTTTGGCGAAGATCCATCTGGTATGATGATTGCCTTCGCAGATATGATGAAGAAGAAGATTGTAATGCCTGCTCATTTTTTAAGGGAGTCCGGTGGTACAATTGGATCGGCATTTGAGAATTTTTCAAATTGCGCACAACGTTTAGGTGTGTATACAGCACAGGATTATGTAGATATATTAAGCAAATTAAATGCTTATTGGCAGTTAGATTCTGTACGTTCTTTAAATGAGGAAGCAGAAAAGGCTCGTGATTATTTAATTAAATTGCCGGCAAGGTTAGAGCGAATTGCGGAAAGAATGAAATTTCCAGAAGATCAATATCACTTTAAGTGGGTAGAAGCTAATGGAGCATTATAAAATAAAAAATCCCGATAATTCATTATCGGGATTTTTTTTGCTAAACGGTGATTTATAGTTTACCGTGTTTATGTTCATCTTGCCATTTAACAAGTTCTGTCCATTTACCTTCATAACACATTTTAGCTTGCATTGGCCAAGATGCCGGGTCGTGTATCTTATATCGTGTTCCACCTGTATCCAATATTTTCTGACAATCTTCAAGACTGGCTTCAGAAAGTGCTTTCCAGGTTTTAATACCATGGTCTTTGAACATACCTTCAATTTTTGGACCAATACCTTCTACAAGTTTTAAATCGTCTTGTTTAACGGTTTTGCCAAAAGCAGCTTTTGCAGCGGCACCATCAAAAGCTAAGGCGCTACTTGTAGCGGCACCGGCGGCAAATGATGCTGCTGTAGCAGAAGCACCAAGATTTGTGCTTGTCGTTGGCGGTATGGCTTTGCTAGCGGCAATTACCTTTTGGTTACAGGCATCTAAATCGGCTTTTAATTTAGTGTTGCTAGCCTTTAAGTTGTTCAATTCTGCCAATTGGGCGTTTAACTTTGTATTATTGGCTTTAAGACTGTTTATTTCAGCAGAGTTGTCAATTACTTTGGTAGAACCTTTACCGAGTAGATAACCTAAAATACCGCAGATAAGACCTACTAACAATGGAATTATCCAGCACCAAATACTCATATTTTCAAAATTCATGATTTTACTTATTTATAGGATTAGTGTATGTTTTAATTTAATGTAATAACTGTTCTTCTATTTTTTTCTCTGCCTTCTTCGGTAGCATTTGTTGCAATAGGTTGGGTCTGCCCTTTGGATGTAGCAATGATTTTACTTTCAGCTATACCGTTTTGCATTAGATAGTTTTTGGCGAATTCTGCCCTGTCTTGCCCTAGCCTCATGTTAGTACTTGCTTGTCCTGTAGCATCGGTATGGCCTACAACACTTACTGTTGCATCTTCAACTTTATCTATATATCTAGAAATATCTGCAACCTTTTGGCGCTGCTCGGCATCTAGGTAAATAGAAGCTTCTGCAGTATTAAAGTAAAGTATTAACGGGTCGGCCTTAATTTTCTCATAAAGGGCATTAAGGTCATCCTTTTCATTAACAGATCGCTCTTCAATATCAAAAGAAGCCGCACCCCAATAGATATTTTCTTTAGGAACCATGTCATCCATTAGTTTGCCCAAAGTATTTATTTGTGCAGTAGAAATACCTTTAGATGCTAAATCATTTTTTATGGCATTGGCTCTTGCTAAACCTAAATTAGGAAACGCTGAGTTGTTCTCTTCTTCACTTGTGTAATAACCGGAGACATTGACTACGTTGCCCTCATTTGCTTCTAAATAGCTCTTAAGACCATTAATGCCTTTTGTAAGGTTGGCGCTTAAAGGCATTAAAATAGCATTGGAAGAGACATTAAAATTGTAGTTGTCATTAGTATTATAGGCAAATCCGTTTGCATCAATTGCAAAAGGGTAAGATGTTGCCGAGGGTTCTTTTACGATTACTTTTTCTTTAGCGGGTTCTTCATGCGTACTTGTTGCATTACATTCGCTACAACAAGTGATAAAGAAATAAGTACCTATTAGAATGGTAATCAACATACCTAATAAATACGTTATTGTTTTTGTCATTATTAATACTGTTTAGTGTTTAGCCCACAATTTATTAAAAAAATCTTAAAAATGTTAAATCATTTGAGCCTAATTGCCTTACAGTCAATCATTATAGTAATAACAGTTATGTAGCGTATAGTACCAAGTATACGATCAGTTGGTGAGATTGTAAAAAAAGTTAATGATGCGACAACTATTAATTGCAATTTTGCGTAAGTATTTAAATGGTATGCATCTCCCCACAAAGTTTGGGCATTGATTATACAATTTAAAGTTTTGAGTTAGTTGGTTAAAAAATCCTGTCTTCAATATGTCGACAGGATTTTTTTATGTTCAATAGTTTAGAAAGTAGGTTTCCATCTATACAATTTTTACATGAATTTGTACAGATTTCACACCATTAAAGGATACAATTTGTTAGCTTGAAACAGCTGTATTTGTATTGAAAATGAAGAAAAAAATAAAAAAGTGTTTCAATTTTCTTTGCATGTTTATCGTACTGGGCACTCAAACTTTATTACATGGAAGTTGGTCTCATGAACCACCAAATAGAAAAGCTGCTTAGGTAATAAACATGCAAAAGAAAATATGACTTGATTATAGGTCGAATTTTATTCCCTGAGCCAATGGCAGTTCGGTAGTAAAATTAATGGTATTGGTCTGTCTTCTCATATACACTTTCCATGCATCTGAACCACTTTCACGACCACCGCCAGTTTCTTTTTCTCCACCAAAGGCACCGCCGATTTCTGCGCCAGAGGTACCAATGTTTACATTAGCTATACCGCAATCACTGCCCCAAGCAGAAAGAAAACGTTCTGCCTCTCTTAAATTATTGGTCATAATTGCAGATGACAGCCCTTGAACAACTCCATTTTGAATTGCGATGGCATTTTCAACGTCACCGGAATATTTTAAAAGATAGAGAACAGGTGCGAAAGTTTCGTGCTGAACAATTTCAAAATCATTACTAGCCTCTGCAATGGCAGGTTTAACATAACAACCACTTTCATAGCCTTCACCATCTAAAACACCACCCTCAACAATTAATTTACCACCTTCTTCAACTACCTTTTTCAAAGCATTTTTATAATGTGAAACAGCATCAGTATCAATCAATGGCCCTACGTGGTTATTCTCATCTAATGGATTACCTATTCTTAATTGCTGGTAAGCGGCAACAACGGCATCTTTCACTTTATCATACATAGATTCATGAATGATCAATCTTCTAGTTGAAGTACAACGTTGCCCAGCCGTTCCTACGGCACCAAAAACGGCACCGATAACGGTCATTTTTAAATCGGCATCCGGTGTAACAATAATAGCATTGTTTCCGCCCAACTCCAATAGAGATTTTCCAAGACGGGCGGCAACTGCTTGGGCAACTATTTTACCCATTCTAATTGAACCCGTAGCGGATACCAACGGTATTCTATTATCTAGGGTCATAAGTTCACCAATCTTATAATCGCCGTTTATTAGGCAGGAAATACCTTCGGGTAGGTTATTTGCCTTAAAAACTTCAGCAGCAATGTTTTGGCAGGCTACACCACATAAAGGGGTTTTTTCTGATGGTTTCCAAACACAAACATCACCACAGATCCATGCCAACGCTGTATTCCATGCCCATACGGCAACCGGAAAGTTAAAGGCGGAAATAATACCCACTACACCAAGTGAATGGTATTGCTCGTACATTCTATGCCCAGGTCTTTCAGAATGCATGGTCAATCCGTGCAATTGTCGAGAAAGACCAACGGCAAAATCGCAGATATCTATCATTTCTTGCACTTCTCCTAAACCTTCTTGGTAGCTTTTTCCCATTTCATAGGAAACCAGTTTTCCAAGGGGCTCTTTTAGCTCTCTAAGTTTGTCACCAAATTGTCTTACAATTTCGCCACGTTGAGGTGCTGGTTTTGTTTTCCATTGCTTAAAAGCAGTGGTAGCAGAAGACATTACTTTTTCATAATCTTCTTTTGTGGTCGTTTTTACCTTTGCAATTAAAGATCCATCTACAGGTGAGTAAGATGAGATAATATCTCCTGAGGAGAAATAATCTGATCCGGTTGATGTACCGTCATTTACCTCTTTAATTCCAAGTGCCTTCAGGGCATCATGTATTCCAAAATCTGCTGCTATTTTTGACATTTTATAACTTTTTACGCAATTAATGTTAGATATATTACAAAAATACAAAGAATTTTGTCTTTAGGAAGAACTAATTACAACTAGGCAAATTTGACGATCAACCATAGAATAATACCTGCCAAGGCAGGTACACTCTGTACAATAAATATCTTTTTGCTTACCGAAACGGCACCGTACATACCGGCGACAGTAACACAGCCTAAAAAGAAAAGGGCTACGTTACATGACCAGTTACCATCAGAAATCAGTAATGACCAAATTAACCCTGCTGCCAAAAAACCATTGTAAAGTCCTTGGTTTGCCGCCATTTGTTTAGTGGGTATAAACAAATCTTTCGGGAAATTTTTAAACACCTTTCTACCGGTAGTTGTCCATGCGAACATTTCTATCCATAAGATGTAAACATGAATAAATGCTACAAGTGCTGTAATTATTTTAGCTAATACTATCATTCTTCCTTGGCAATAAAACGTTCGTCAACAGGCATTATCGTGCCGCAATTATCACATGTTCTCAATTCTTTTGAACTGTAAAAATGTTTAAAGTGTGCTAAAAAATCTTTTTCTATGTCATGAAGGGTGAAATAGGCTTCATAGAGCTTATGATTACAATTGTCACAAAACCAAAGCAAACCATCATCAACATTCATGCTAGCTCGTTTTCTTTCAATGACCAAGCCAATAGATCCTTCTTTACGAACAGGAGAATGTGGCACTTTAGCAGGATGCAAATACATATCTCCCGGACCTAATTTCATGGTCCTTTTTTTACCGTCTTCTTGAATGTGAACTTCTATATTTCCTTCTAATTGATAAAACAGCTCTTCGGTTTCGTTGTAATGGTAATCTTTACGTGCATTTGGTCCGGCTACGATCATGACAATATAGTCGCCAGCATCTTTATATAAGTTTTTATTTCCAACAGGAGGTTTTAGTAATGCTCTGTTATCTTCTATCCATTTGTTGAGATTAAATGGTGCTTGTATACTCATTTCAGTGAAATTAATTGAAAGTTAATTAAACGATCGTTTCTCACTGAAAAGTTAAGCATAAAAAAAGCCTTTGTATAACAAAGGCTTCTTAAAATTATATTTTACGATATTTTATCTAAAGAACAACTGTGTAAAGTATAGGTCGTCATTGCTATTTTGGTTAATGCTTATGGCTGAGTAGTTGTATTCACCTTCAATATTTACTCTATGCCCCGGACTTTCTAACCATGCCTCAAAAGCTTCTTCAATAGTGTCATAATTTCTTGCAACATTTTCTGCTACAAAAACTGCACCGGTTCTCTTTGAAATATTCTCTGCACGTTGCGTAAAGTTATCATGACTAGTATTTCCTTTAGAAATCATATAGTCGGTATGAAGCGTTGCATAATAATAGGTGGTACTTTCAAATTCCATTTCATTTAATCCTATACTAGCTCTATATGTATTTATCATTTCAAAAAGTTCACTTTCCAGTGTACTGTGATTTTTAGAAGATGCCAAAGTATATTGCTCTAGGGAGTCTTCAGATGTACTCTCGTAACCTGCGAAATTCTCATATTTTGAACAGGATGATAGTGAAATGATCAACACTACCAAAAAAGGAAATAAAGTTTTCATAGGGGAAACTATTTTGTTTTATGAGTGTCAAAAGTAGTTTAGATGACGAGCTTATAAAGAAGAACATCTATAGATAGGGTAAAATATTCGATAAGCTACATCTATTTGATATAGCAGCGCTTATCGATAAAATGCACTTTGAATTACATCGTAAAAAATGGCATTTAATATGATTTTTCTCGCTTTATCTAGGTTATGATTCACATTGACCTATATGAGTTAATCAAAAATG
This sequence comes from Maribacter sp. 1_2014MBL_MicDiv, assembly GCF_001865655.1. NCBI lineage: Bacteria > Pseudomonadati > Bacteroidota > Flavobacteriia > Flavobacteriales > Flavobacteriaceae > Maribacter > Maribacter sp. 1_2014MBL_MicDiv. Next base: position 1,701,598 of record NZ_CP011318.1, on the reverse strand, counting down.
CTATTTTCTTACCAAAATCTTACTATAAGGTTGTTTTACTGCTTGTAGAAAAGTTGTGTAAAGTAGTAATTGCCGAAATCATCTTTTTTGACACTAATGGCGGTATGGGTAAAATCTCCTTCCATGGTTTTTTTATGACTACTACTTATATACCAACCTTCAAAAGCTTCTTGTGCGGTATCATAATCTTTGGCAACATTCTCAGCCACCATTTCAACAGATATCTCAGAATCTATGTTTGAAGCGCGAGAGCTAAAATTGTCATGGCTAATGCTACCTTTAGAAATCATGTAATCGGTATGCAGGTTTGCATATTTATATGCTACATCGCTAAACTGCAAAGTATTAGTGTTGAGACTAAGTCTATGTGTGTTGACAATATCCAGTAGGTCCTGCTCTATAGTTAAAACATTTTCAGCTTCCAATACAGGCGTTTCTTCAAGAGATTCGCTAGTACAAGAACCAAGAAAAAGTAATAAAAAGACAGTGACCGCATTAAGCAATCTCATTTTCATATAAGTGTCTTTTAATTAGCCTCTCGGCGTAGCGAAGTAGGTAAGAAGGTGAGAATGTTCTAAGTTCTCTATTTTCGATTTGGGTTATCGATAACGTAATATTATATAAAAATTAAACACAGGGGAGGAACAATATTACTTATTCGACAAAGTGCACAATATGTAAGATTATTGAACGATCAAATTTAGATTGTCATCGATTCTTCGCTAGACTCTTCTGGCATTGCTTCTGTCTTAAGAACAGTATCAAATATCAACGCACCTATATCTTTAATGGGTTGGTAAAGTATAGACTCTTTCTTGGTTTCATCTGAAAGTAGGTTCAGGGTGGTATCCATACGATCAAAAAAGATAAATGCGGCCCCTAATAGAATAGCGACTTTTAAGGTGCCAAAAATTCCACCGGCAATTTTATTCAGCCACCCTAACATAGCAAAATTGGCGACTTTGGTCAATAATTTTCCGGCTAGGTTCACTACTATAATGATAAGGATCAACGTAATTATAAATGCTATAATACTCATATTACGTTCATTCCAATCTAAATGGTTAGATAGATAGTTGCCTGTTATATATGAAAAGTGAATAGCGCCAAAAATACCGGCTACCAAGGCTACTATAGAAGCAATTTCCATGAATAGTCCGTTATTATATCCTTTCCACAGACCCCAAATGAGCGGTAGTCCAAGTAAAATATCCAAAAGTCCCATTCGTATAGTGTTTTGACAAATATAGAACTTTGATTTGTACCTTTGCAAGGTCTAGATTATAGTAGATAGCAGGTTGATATGGCAAGGGATATACAGTTAAAAGAACGTTGGGATTATTTAGTAGAGAAACTATCTGAAAAGTTTTCTGATGGAGATACGTTAGAATTGGATGCTATCATCTACTTGGTGGGTGTTCAAGAATTGGGCCAATATCACAGAAAGTATAAGAAAGATGATAAACTAGACCTTATGCACATAGCAATTTGCAGATTGTTGGAGCCTTACGGTTTTTATGAGTTTAGCTTTTTTGATGAAGATGGTTGGCCACATTATAATGTGTTAGAAGAACTACCTTCTCTAAAAGCGGGTGAGCAAACGGTGCTCATGAAAGAAGCAATTGTCTCTTACTTCCTGGAAAAAGAATTTATAAAGTAATTACACTGCAAATAATGCTCTGTAAAAAAGCTGCCTAAAATGTATAGGTAGAGAAATTATCTTGAATAGAAATATACTTTGTCCATTAGATTTTTGATGTTTGAATTGGGTATGAAATCTGCTATATTTAAAGAAATAACTATAGCACATGTCAAGGCAATTTATAATATCATTAGATCAAGGTACCACTAGCTCAAGAGCTTTGTTGGTAGACCATGATGGAACTATTCAAGGAATGGTTCAAAAAGAATTCAAACAAATTTTTCCAAAATCGGGTTGGGTAGAGCATGATCCAAAAGAGATTTTAGATTCTCAAATGATGGTTTTAAAAGAGCTTCTTGAAAAAGAGGAAGTAAAGCCTTCAGAAATTATGGGCATTGGTATTACCAACCAAAGGGAAACTACTGTGGTTTGGGATAAAAATACCGGAGAACCTATTTATAATGCCATTGTTTGGCAAGATAAACGTACAGCTGATATTTGCGAACATCTTAAAAAATCCGGTTTTACGGAGCATGTAAAGAAGACCACTGGTCTGGTTATAGATTCCTATTTCTCTGGCACCAAGGTAAAGTGGATTTTGGATAATGTTGAGGGAGCAAAGAAGAAAGCACAGGCAGGAGATTTGTTAATGGGCACCATTGATACCTGGTTGGTTTGGAACATGACCAAAGAGCATAATCACGTAACGGACTATACCAACGCATCACGAACTATGATTTACGATATCGTAAATTTAAAATGGGATGACAAAATGCTAAAGGCATTAGATATACCCAAAACCATGCTTCCGGAAGTAAAACCATCGTCTGCTCATTTTGGCGATTATGAAATTGATGGTGTTAAAATACCTATTGCAGGAATAGCAGGAGATCAACAGGCAGCGCTTTTTGGTCAGGCTTGTTTTAAGAAAGGTTCAGCTAAAAATACCTACGGTACAGGTTGTTTTATGCTAATGAATACGGGAGAAAATCCACAGTTTTCTAAAAACGGATTACTGACCACTATAGCTTACGGTTTAAATGGTAAGGTACACTATGCTTTAGAAGGAAGTATTTTTATTGCAGGTGCCGCAATACAATGGTTGCGAGATGGTCTGGAGTTGATAGACCACGCTAAGGAAACAGAAGAACTGGCCAACTCCATTAAAGGTGAAAATCCGGTATATGTGGTGCCGGCGTTTGCAGGTCTTGGGGCGCCCTATTGGGATATGTATGCAAGGGGAGCAGTATTCGGTTTAACGCGTGATACCGGTAAAGCTCATTTGGCGAAAGCAACACTAGAGGCACTTGCATATCAAACAAAGGATATTTTAAAGGCTATGGAAGATGATTCTGGTATTCAACTTAAGAACTTAAGGGTAGATGGTGGTGCATGTGCTAACGATCATTTAATGCAATTTCAAGCCGATATCTTGGATTCAGAGGTGCATAGACCCGAGATTATTGAATCTACCGCAATGGGTGCGGCATTTTTAGCGGGCATAGAGGTCGGGTTCTGGCAACAGTCAGATATTGATGAAAGTAGGCCAATGAACAAAATATTTACCCCAACTTTTGACCGTGTAAAAAGAAAGCGTCTATATAAGAAATGGCAAAAAGCGGTAGAACGCTCAAAAGGTTGGGAAGACGAAGAGTAAATACACATTGAATTTACAATTAATTAATTCTTTAGAGCATAAAATAGCATAAGGGTCACGCTATCTTTGATTTTTTGTACTGGCTTTTGTCTGCAACATGGAACAAGCACAAGCATATTAATTTAAATAGAAACTACCAATGGAAAATATAAAATTCACAAATTTAGAACGCCAAAAAACAATAGGTAATCTAGAATCGGAGGAATTTGATTTGGTAGTTATCGGTGGTGGTATCACTGGTGGTGGTATTGCGTTAGATGCTGCCTCGCGTGGATTAAAGGTAGTGCTATTAGAGAAGGGAGACTTTGCTTCGGGTACAAGTAGCAAATCCACCAAATTAATACATGGCGGACTCCGTTACTTAAAACAATTCGATTTTTGGTTGGTCAAAGAAGTAGGTTCAGAACGTGCTATTGTTCACAAACTCGCTCCACATTTGGTTCTGCCCGAAAAGATGTTGTTACCTTTAATTGAAAATGGGTCTTACGGTAAATGGTTAACGTCAATAGGGCTTAAGGTTTATGATATACTGGCACAGGTATCTGGTGACGATAAACGAAAAATGCTCGAGAAAAAAGAAGCAATGAAATTAGAGCCTTTATTGCCAAAAAAAATACTGAACGGGGCTGGATATTATGCGGAATATAGAACAGATGATGCCCGTTTGACTATAGAAAACATAAAGACTAGTTTGCTTTTTGGTGCACAGGCCTTAAACTATGCCAAGGTAAACGACTTTCTTTATGACAATGAAAAGGTTGCTGGGGTTAAAGTTACAGATGAAACTACGGGTAAGGAGTTTACCATTAAATCTAAGTATGTAATTAGCGCTGCCGGACCGTGGGTAGATGAGCTAAGAAGTCTTAATAATTCTAAAAAAGGAAAACAGCTTCATTTGACCAAAGGGGTACATTTGGTTTTTCCATATGAAAAATTGCCGGTGAAGCAATCGGTTTATTTTGATATACCTGATGGTAGAATGATGTTCGCAATACCAAGAGGTAAAGTTACTTATGTAGGTACAACAGATACCAACTATAATGATAATAAAGACCGCGTAAGAACAGATATTGCAGACGCTATTTATTTAATATCTGCCGTTAACAATATGTTCCCGGATATAAATCTGGAATTAGATGATATCGTTTCTTCTTGGGCAGGTTTACGACCGTTAATTCATGAAGAAGGCAAATCTGCATCAGAATTATCTAGAAAGGATGAAATTTTTGTTTCAGATACAGGCTTGATCAGTATTGCGGGTGGTAAATTGACCGGTTATCGTAAAATGGCAGAAAGAGTTGTAGATCGCATTGCCAAGAAAATGGAAGAAGAGTACGATACCGAACTGAAAGAATGTTATACTGAGAAGATATTTCTGTGTGGTAATGTGGATTTCAAAAAATTCAAACATGTAAAAAAATACATAAGCGAGGTTTACGATAACATTAAAGATGAAGGCTTTTCAAAACATGATGCCTGGTTTTTGGTAACCAATTACGGTAAGCAGACAGAGAAAATATTAGAACTGTATGCAACCATTGTAGAAGCTGATCCCTATGTAAGGTTGGCAAAAGCAGAAGTAGCATTTGGTATAGATTATGAAATGGTACAAACCCCAATGGACTTTTTCATAAGAAGAACCGGTAGATTGTATTTTGATATTGAAAGCATTAGAACCCTAATGGAACCTATCTTAAAAGAATTCCAGAATAAATTTGGGGTATCTAATGATATAGTTCAAAGTTGGAGAACTACTTTAGAGGAAGAATTAAAAGAGCATTCAGATTTCTCTTTGGAGCGAGGTTAATCTAATTTCTCTGTTAAATCTAGAAAAACCTTTTTAGGGTTTTTATTTTCATAGAGAACTTTATAAACAGCATCTATGATAGGGGTCTTTACCTTCTTTGTAAAATTCTCCTTAATCTTAAAAGCACTTTTTGCTGCGTAGTAGCCTTCAGCGATCATACTCATTTCCATCTGTGCGCTTTTTACGGTGTACCCTTTACCTATCATATTACCGAACATCCTGTTTCGGCTAAAAATAGAGTACCCAGTAACTAATAAATCGCCTAAATAGGCAGATTTATTAATGTTACGATCTAGGTTATGAATGCGTTTAGTGTATCGCTTCATCTCACGAATTGCATTGCTCATCAATACACTTTGAAAATTATCTCCATATCCCAGACCATGGGCAATACCCGCAGCAATGGCGTAAATATTCTTTAGCATTGCGGCATATTCTGTACCAATAATATCTTTACTGATACTGGTTTTTATGTATGAACAAGCTAAATTGTTGGCAACCAGTTCTGCCTTTTCCGTATCAGCACAGGCAATGGTCAAATAGGAAAGTCGCTCCATAGCAACTTCTTCGGCATGACAAGGACCTGTAATTACTCCAATGTTTTCAAATGGTATATCAAAAACTTCATGAAAATGTTCGCCAACGATCAACCCAGATTCTGGAACAATACCTTTTATGGCCGAAAAAATGATTTTTTCCTGTAATGAACTGTTCAGCTTTTCTAATTCACCCACTAAAAAAGCAGAAGGAATAGCAAAAATTAGAACATCTGCATAGTTTACAATCTCATTGATATCGCTAGTCAATACTAATTGCTCTGGTCTAAATTCTACAGAAGTAAGGTAGTTAGGATTGTGTTTTTGAGATTTAATATGCTCAATAGCTTCATCATTTCTCATATACCAACCTACCCTATCTTGGTTGTTGGTCAACATTTTAACAATCGCCGTAGCCCAACTTCCACCGCCTAAAACCGCAAACTTTACATCATTGTTCATACTGCAAATTTACCAATTAATTGCATGTTTGGTATAAGCTTAGTATCAGTCTTATGTAAAATTTGGCATGGAGATTGTTTCTAGGTAAATAATCAATTAAATGAAATCATATGAAAACGATAAAACTACTTACAGGATATTTTCTTTTGGCCACCATGTTGGTTTCTTGTTATACAGAGGTAATTATTGAAGATGATTTCATTGAGGAATCTGCCTTTAATACCGATCAAGTATTACAGAGCTATGACCTTTGGTATGTAGATATCAATGCTACACGAGGCAATGGTGAAATTCCTTTTTTACAAAGGGCATTTACGGTTTCTTTTGATAGAGGGGTCTTTTACGCTAACAATAATATAGTGGGTATAGGTAAGACCGGTGGTGGTTATGGTATAGACGTAGGATCGTATGGTACTCTTAGAGGTACTGTAGATATTGACCATGATATTGATGGGTCTTGGTTTTTAGAAGTGTATGCCGTTAACAATAATACCATTGAGCTGTATGATGCCGGGACTGATACTTCGTACTATTTAAAAGGATATCAGATCAACAATTTTGATTATGACATGGTATTCTACGATAACATCAATTACTTTTTGCAGGAGTATGATGCGTGGGAAAAAATTTATACAAGTGAAACAGGCGCGTTAAATGATTTTGATGAAGAAAATTACCTGCAATTTCTACCTAATTTCTTTAGATCTTCATTAGATACGCCCAATACAAGTATTTCTAATCTGCAGTGGGATTTTGAGGGAGATTACCAGGTATATAACGTTCAAGGAGATAACTCTTTAAAAACGCTGACCTTGGATTATGATTTTTTTAGTGATGATTACTTTGAACTATATGTCATAAACGACAGCACTATAGAATTATATCACCCAGATAGTGGAACAACGTATGAGTTTAGGGGCAGGGGATATATAGAATACTTAAAGTCCGGTAAAGGATACGATGAAAGTAAAAAAAGAAGTAAATCTTCTAACCCAACAATGAATGTTGAAAGGAAGAAAGCAAAATAGTTTTTAGGTTGATTGTCTTAAGAATGCCCAATTCAAGTAGAAGAGGGCATTTTTTTTATGCTTGAGATTTCACATCTCCCATAATAATGGAATCAATAGTTATAGGGTCGTTGGAATGCAGTACAGAAATATCACCGGTAGTTTCAAAAACAACAGCCTTTACTTGAGATAATTGTAGCACATTGGCCTCTCTTAATTTACCCATTAAATCAGCTTCACTTACCAATGCCTTTTTAAGGTTGTCTTTTAATATGGTGCCATTTTCCATAAGCAAAATAGGGGTGTTTGTTATAAATTGTTGCGCAGCATCAGAAGATGACAATAATTTAGCGAACAAAGCTTGTAGACCAGCCAATAAGGCTAAGGAAACTAAAGCTGGCATTAGATTGTCTACCGGTTTGTTTACGGCATCTGCAAGTATGGATCCCATAGCTATGGTCACTGCAAAATCAAAACTGGTCATTTTTGCAAATGTTCTTTTACCGGTAACTCGGGTAATGAACATCATGTATACGTAAACAAACAGTGCTGCAACGCATATTTGAATTACTGTTTTTATTGAAAGTGGGTCAAAAATTTCCATTATGTTGGTTTTAGGGTTTACACCTAAAGGTAGCAACTCAATGGCCCTATAGTATACTCAATACAATAGAATACTACTTCATTTAATGGGTCTGCAATCTTTTTTTAAATGCCGACGGATTTTCTCCTGTTACTTTCTTAAAAGTTCTATTGAAATAGGACAAGCTTTCAAACCCACATTCAAAACAGGTTTCACTTACGTTTTTGCCTGTTAAAAGCATTCTTTTAGATTGGCTAATTCGATATTGATTTAAAAACTCAATAAATGTACTGCCTGTGGCTTTTTTAAAGTAACGACAAAAAGCCGGTTTGGTCAGGTTGCAGAATTTGGCAACCTCGTCCACAGAGATTTTTCCTTGGTAGCGCTCATCGATCAATGCATAAATGTCACGAATTCTACTTTGTTCCTTTTTGCTGTATCTATTTTTATAAGGTTTCTTATGTAGTAGTTGAAACTCGTTGCTTTGAGAAAGTCTTTTAAGAATAGCCATAATGGCCATAAAATATTCAAATGGTTTAAGGGTGTGTAGTTCTTTTAGCATTTCCCCTACTTCTTTTTTTGTATTTCCATGAAAGGCAATTCCATATCTTGATAAGTCTAGTAATCTATTCAGGCTTTGTAATTCTGGTATTGGGTCTACATAGGTGTTTTTAAAAGAGGGTTTTATGTGTAAAACCTCTTCTCTATAAGTGGTTTTTACACCATAGTCAAAATTCAAATGTGGTATATTGGATCCAATGAGAACAAGATCATTTTCTTCATACTCGGAAATATGATCGCCCACATGTCTTGTACCGTTTGCCCCTTCAATATAAACGATTTCATATTCAGGGTGAAAGTGCCAATAAAAGAGATGACTCAGTTTAGGGTCGTGCAACAAACGGAACGGACTTTTTGTTGCGGGTTCAATGGTTTCTAATTCAACTTTCATAATTAAATGTAACAAAATTGCGCAATATACAAGGTGTCAAGTCCATCTAAATCAATATTGTTCAAATTTAGGTCAATATTACGGTGGTTTAAGTTGCTAAGGCTCAATAGCTTTGTTATGGTATAACGACTTAAATTTTATAAGATGAAACAGACAAAAAATAATGCAGAGCAGGGCAACAAAGCTCACGTAGATATTCCAGGAAATCCGTCTACGGCAACTAGTAGTAAACAGAAACTAAATGATCGTACCAATGGAAAGCCGCTACGTGTACTCAGTGAAGATGATTGGAAATTTTGGAAAGAGAACGGCTATGTGGTAGTTAAAAATGCAGTTCCTTTGGATCAGGCTAAGGCTACTGCAGGTTTTCTTTGGGAGTTCGATGAAAAAGATCCCAATGACAAATCTACATGGTATGCAGCTCCAAGGGCAGAAATGCAAATGAAAGAGCTAACAGGTACAGGTATGGTTGAGGTATACAATCATCAACATCTGTGGAACAACAGGCAAACACAAAAGGTCTATGATGCCTTTGTAGACGTTTGGGGAACAGAAAAACTATGGGTAACCATTGATCGTGCAAATTTGAATTTTCCATTGCCGGAAGGAGTAGATAAAAAGGGATTTATTCATTGGGATTATGATCCAGAAACAAAGCCCCAGAATGTTCAGGGTGTTTTGGCCCTCGCAGATCAAGAAGATGAGAATATGGGTGGTTTTCAGTGTATACCCTGGCTATATAGAAATTATGATTCATGGAAACTGACCCAGCCCAATGACCGAGATCGATTTAAACCCAGTTTAAAAGGATTGGAAGATAAAATAGTAAAAGTAAAAATGAATGCTGGCGATCTTTTGATTTTCAATAGTACAGAACCTCATGGTATACGACCCAATAAATCTAAAGATAAAGTTAGAATAGCGCAATACATTTCAATGATGCCCGCTGAGCCAGAAAACCAGGCTCTTAAGAATTGGAGAATAAACTCTTGGAAAAATAGGGTAGCGCCAGAAGGCTTTGCATTTCCTGGCGACCCAAGAAAATGGGAGCAGACTAAATATGAAACTGCAAAATTATCGCCATTAGGAGAGAAGCTTTTAGGATTAAAAGACTGGTAAACAGATAATTTGGTAATAATTAGCTTGTTAGTGGCGAGGCCGGTAAATATGGCTTATTTTTGCGCCCTTTAAATGATAGAGCATGCAGAAGTACCTTAATATATTCGATTTTAAACAGAAGGTAGATTATAAAAATGAAATCTTAGCAGGATTAACGGTTGCAATGACAATGATTCCTGAGTCATTGATGTTTGCAATTCTTGCAGGATTTTCTCCCTTGGTAGGTTTGTACGGCGCATTTATTATGGGCTTGGTCACATCTATTTTTGGAGGAAGACCCGGACTAATTTCTGGTGGCGCGGGTGCAACTGTGGTAGTACTTATGGCCTTAATGAATTCCCACGGACTAGAATATGTTTTTGGGGCGGTTGCTTTGGCAGGTGTTATTCAAATGATAATTGGCTTTTTAAAGCTCGGTAAATTTATTCGTCTAGTGCCACAGCCTGTTATGTTCGGGTTTGTTAATGGTTTGGCCATCATTATTTTTATGGCCCAGATGGATCAATTTAAAGTAGGTGTGGGCGATGCTGCGGTTTGGCTTACGGGACCTGCAATGTATACCATGTTAGGTTTGGTGTTATTTACAATTGCAATAATTGTTTTTGTTCCAAAGCTTACAAAGGCGGTACCGGCATCTTTAATTGGAATTATTGTTGTGTTTTTAATAGTATATTTTTTCAATATTGATACCAAGCAGGTAGTTGATATTATTAATCAAGATACATTACCAGGAGAGGAACTAAAGTCGCTAAGTGGAACATTACCTACTTTTCACATACCCCAAATTCCATTTACGTTTGAGGACTTCAAAATTATTTTGCCTTATGGATTAATAATGGCGGCAGTTGGTTTAACCGAAGGGCTGCTAACTTTAAACTTGGTAGATGAAATTACAGGTACAAAAGGTAATAGTAACAGAGAATGTGTTGCGCAAGGTGGTGCCAATATATTAAACGGTTTCTTTGGTGGAATGGGTGGTTGTCCAATGATAGCGCAAACATTGGTTAACCTATCTGCAGGTTCTAGGGCAAGGTTGTCTGGTATAATTGCTTCGTTGACCATATTGTTGATCATACTTTTTGGCGCGCCGGTAATTGAACTTGTGCCAATAGCTGCATTGGTTGGGGTTATGGTCATGGTTTCAGTGGGAACGTTTGAATGGGCAAGTTTCAAAGCATTGAGAAGAATGCCTAAATCAGATATTTTTGTAATGATATTGGTTACCTTGATTACGGTGTTTTTGCACAATTTAGCATTAGCGGTATTAATAGGTGTTATTATTTCTGCACTGGTATTCGCTTGGGAAAGTGCCAAAAGAATTAGAGCTAGAAAACACATAGATGAAAACGGAGTAAAACATTATGAAATTTATGGTCCGTTATTCTTTGGTTCTACAACCCTTTTCAATGAAAAATTTGATGTTCAAGGTGATCCAGACCATATTATTATAGATTTTAAGGAAAGCCGTGTTTCTGATATGAGTGGTATAGAGGCATTGAACAAAATTACAGAACGCTACGCCCAAGTAGGTAAGAAAGTTTTATTGCGCCATTTGAGTAAGGACTGTATTCGCTTATTAGCAAATGCAGATGATATTATAGATGTAAATGTAATGGAAGATCCTACGTATAAAGTAATGGTTGATAAACCTCTGGCTAAGAAAAAGGATAAGGATCCGGAAACCCAAAACCCTTTTAAATTATGGGGTTTGTAGAAATCGTGATTTAAGTTACTGGTCTACCCATAATAGAATATGGCATAAAAAGTACCCAAAACGATAGCAAAAGAAATGAGGTAGATTCCTATTTCTAGTATGCTATCTTTTTTTGCTTGCGCTCTAATTTTATTTCGTACAATTTTACGCTCAATATCAGTGAGTTTTTTAAAATGTAATTTTGTTGCTTGGGCATGGCTTACATAATCTTTACGCAATTCTCTAAAGCTTCTACTTTTTTTAAGTAATGCTCTATTTGCCTTTATTACCTTCATAGGTTGTCCGCTGTACCCCATTGTCTTCTCTTTCTTATATGTAGATAAAATTCGATTTTTGTTATATATAACTGAATAAATCTTAATGATTTTACAATTCTTTTATATTTTTGGCAAAATTTATACGGTATCTTGCCTTTTGGCCATTTAATTAAAGTTTATGAAATATAGTATCGGATTTTTGTTGGGCGTATTAGGTTTGATTGTGGTAAACAGTTGTAAGATGGAAGAATCAGAAAATGAAGAAGTTCTTTTTGTGGGAACATATACAGATAATGGAAGTGAGGGTATTTATACATTCAATTTAAATACTGATACAGGTGAATTGACGAACAAATCATTAACAGCGAAAATTAAGAATCCTTCTTATATAGCGTTTTCACCAGATAGAAATTCCTTATACGCAGTTAGCGAGGTAGACGATTATAAAAAAGATGAAGGTTCAATTACCACCTTTAGTGTAAAAGATACTACACTAATTAAGGTTAGCGAGCAATCAACTTATGGTGCCAACCCGTGTTATGTTGGTGTAGATGTAACTGGTAGGTTAGTTGCCGTTGCAAATTACACAGGAGGCAATGTGGCGGTATATAATACATTGGAAAATGGTGATTTAAGGAACGATCCTCAAATAATAGATCATAAAATTTTAGATTCGACCAAAACGGCACATGCTCACATGGCAATGTTCTTTAATGATGAGTTGGTGGTAACTGATCTAGGTCTTGATAAAATCAGGATATATAGCGAAACAGAAGAAAAGTTTGATTCTAGTGGGCAAGAAGAATTAGTCGTTGCCGAAGGTGCTGGTCCAAGGCATTTTGTAACGTCCAAAAATGGAAATTTTCTTTATGTCATCAATGAGTTGAATTCAACGATAACTGTTTTTAAAGATGTTTCAGGGCAATTCGTTGAATTGGACACATATAATACTGTTGATGCTACTTTTAAAGGGGAAAGTTATTGTGCGGATATTCATTTATCACCTGATGGTAAATTTCTGTATGGTACAAACAGAGGTGAGAACACCGTAGTTATATTTCAAGTAAATGAAACTACGGGTAAACTAAAGTTAGTAGGTAGGGAACCTGTAAAAGGAGATTGGCCTAGAAATTTTGTTTTAGATCCTTCTGGTAAATTTGTACTGGTGGCAAATCAACGAAGCAACAATATTGTTGTTTTTAGTAGAGATGAAAAAAATGGAACCCTAACTTTTGTAAGCCAGGTTGATTTGCCCAGTCCCGTATGTTTAAAATTCTATTAATTAGAATTTATTATTTGCAATAAATCATTCTTTGGTATAACTCCAGATTGTCTCCATACCTGTTTGCCGTTTTTAAATAGGATCATGGTTGGCACACCTCTTACTTGATATTTAGATGCTAAGGTCTGATTTTTATCTACATCGATCTTTACTACCTTAATATCGTCACCCAAATCCTCTTTCACGTCTTTAAGAATAGGGGCAAGAGTTTTACATGGTCCGCACCAGTCTGCAAAAAAGTCTACTAATACTGGAGTTTCCCCACCAATGATATCAGAAAATGATGCTTTCATATCTTTAAGTTTTAATAATTAAATACTGTTCTAAATTAGCAAATTCCTGTATTAGGGTCACAGCTATCACCGTTAGCTATGATTTTTAGAGGAGCAATTTGTTTAAAGGCTTCTAAAAATGCTTCTGGGGGTTGAGCTCCACTAATGCCATATTTATCGTTGATAATAAAAAAAGGAACACTGTTTACACCACGTTGTTGGTAGTGAGCTATTTCTTGTTTTACCGCATAAGCAATAGAGTCATCATTTATAATACAATTTGTTTTTTCTGCAGTCCAATCATATTCTGCCATAATATTGCTCAGAACGTCAACATCGTTCAAATGAAGGTTTTCGTCAAAGTAAGCTCTCATGAACCGTTCTTTCAAAGCATCTTTAAACCCTTCTTCTCCTGCTACATGTAAAAGCTGATGTAATGGCAAGGTGTTAACCGCTAACCACTCTTTTCCAAAGTTAAAATTAATACCTTCTGCTTTACCACTTTCTTCTAAGCGTTTGGTCATTTCCATGGGTCCTTCTAAACTTCCAAATTTATTGGTGAGATAGGTATCTCTATCCAGACCTTCTTTTGGTATACTGGGGTCTAACTGAAAAGGATGCCATTCTACTTCAATTTCGGTACCATCCCATTGTTTAATTGCACTTTCTAATCGCTTCTTACCTACATAACACCAAGGGCAGGCTACATCAGAAACTATATCTATTTTTATTTTATCGTTTTTCATATGTCTTTCAATTTTACTACATCTAATTGGTCGTAAATGGATGGCAAAACCTACATGTATTATGTTCTAATGTATTTTAAAAAAGAAAGCCCTTTCAAAATTATGAAAGGGCTTTAGGTATATTAAGGTTGGCGTTTTTTATAACGTACGTAAGTATTCTGCTATATTACGAGCCTCTTCTTCGTTTAAATTCTGATTTAGCATTATGGCATTATTATATTCTTTCAATAATGCTTTGGCAATAGGGTCTTCCTTTAACATTTTATCTGGATTGATGATCATGTTCATAACCCACTCAGGACTTCTACGCTCGTAAACCCCTTTTAACGCAGGTCCGATCATACGTTGTTCTGCCATATGGCAAGCAGTACAGATAGCTTGAAATTTTTCTTTACCGGCAGTAGCCATATCTTCATTAACAGCATCGTCAAAAGTAACACTGGTTATAGGACCAACACCTTTATTATCTAAATCAACAGGCACACCTTCAGTTGCTGTTTCTTTTTTAGTTTCTTTTTTGGTCCTGTTCATTTCAAAACCTTCTTTTTTCTCTTCCTTCTTTTCACCACAACTCATTATCATGGAGCCAAGAACTAATAAAGTGAATAATTTGCGCATACGTTTACTAAATTTTAAGTGTTGTCTGTAAATTGAGCGACTAATATATGAATTTTTACGTGTCTCAGTACCTTTTTGGAGTAGATGTATGCTTGTTTTTAATCAATAAATGTAACAGGATAACAATTTATTATAGACTTATGATATTTATTGTGAGTACAAGCAAAATATTAGGTGATGCTATCCAAGAATTCCAAAGTGCGTTTTTCTGAGTATGTAAAGTTGTTTTTTCCATAAAAACCCACATGCCCACCATATTTGGGCATTTCTAGAAATATCTTCTTGTTGTTTTTAGCAATATTTATGGGATAACAATCTTTACCAAGAAAAGAGTCGTTTAAGGCATTGATGATTAGTGTAGGCACTTTTATATATTTTAGAAACTGTAAGCTGCTACTTTGTGTGTAGTAGTCCAAGGCATCTTTAAAACCATGTGCTCTACTGGTGTAGATATTATCAAAGTCTTTAAGGGTTTTTATATTTTCAATATCGGTATTTGAGATATGATCAGGAAACAATTGCTGTTTTAGCTTCAGTTTTTGTATAAGGTTTCCCTTAAACCTTTTGGCGTATATTGCATTTTTAAACTGCAGTAATTGCTCTAGGGAATCTGCCAATTGGCAGGGTACTGATATAGCAACGGCACCTTTTATGGTGTTAGGGACATCTCTTTTTTCCCCCAAATATTTAAGAAGAAGGTTACCGCCTAGGCTAAAGCCATGTAGATAAATGCTGTGGTATTCATCTAATTGAGTAATATGCGTTATCACCGATCGTAAATCATCTGTAGCGCCAGAATGATATGAGCGGTAGAGTTTATTGGTTGCACCGCTACACCCTCTTAGGTTTATAGCGCAAACATCATAACCAGCTTTAGACAATATCTTTGCGCTACCTTTTATATAGGCCCTTTTTGAGCTTCCTTCCAATCCATGAATAATAATGACCAGTTTTTTTGAAGGTGTTGTAGCATAGCTCCAATCTAAATCTAAAAAATCTGTATCGGGCAAATCAATACGAATTCGTATTTGCTCTAAATCATTAACTTTTCTAATTAACCCTGCATAAATAGTTGAAATATGCCCATTTTTAAAAAATAATGGCGGGTTATATGAAGAGTGTACTAAGGGCATTTTCAGGTTTTACTTTGGGTATGTTTCTAGAACCTTTATCTGCTCTTCAATAGCATCTTTAAATTCAGTTTTAAGGTTGCTAACCAATTCTGCAACAGATGAAGAATCCTCTATAAGGGCAGAACCTTGACCTGCGGACCAAATGGTTTTCCATGCTTTCGCCTCGGTATCTAGCTCTTTGCCAAAATCGATCTTTACATCTTTTTTAAGGTCTTCTTCGGTAATACCTGCAGCTTTTAAACTAGCTGCTAAAAAATTGGCATGTACACCAGAAATAGATGCAGTGTAGACTACATCGCTTGCACCGGCATCAATAATCATTTTACGATATTCTGGAGTTGCTTTACTTTCGGTAGTGTTGATAAAACGGGTTCCCATATAGGCTAGGTCCGCACCCATTTGTAAAGCAGAAGCTATGTCTCTACCAGTACTTATACAGCCCGAAAGAAGAATGGTTTTATTAAAGAATTTTTTTATTTCAGCAACAAATGGCATTGGGTTCAATGTACCAGCATGTCCACCGGCACCAGCAGCTACAAGAATCAACCCATCTACACCTGCTTCGGCAGCTTTCTGGGCATGTCGTTTTTTAATGACATCATGAAAAACTAAACCGCCGTAACTATGAATGGCGTCAACAACTTGTGAAACAGCACCTAGAGAAGTGATAATCAATGGTACTTTGTGTTTTACGCACAATTTAATGTCAGCTTCTAATCTTGGGTTTGTTGGGTGTACTATTAGGTTAACTCCAAAAGGAGCAGCTTTTTTTCCGGTTTCTTCCTCATAGGTTTTTAATGCAGACTTAATTTCTACCAACCATTCTTCAAACCCTTCACTGGTTCTTTGGTTCAAGGCAGGAAAAGTACCAACAATTCCATTTTTACAACATTCAATAACCAGTTGTGGACCAGAAATTAAAAACATTGGTGCTGCAACAGCAGGAAGGGACAATTCTTTTATAAAACCAGGTTTATCAGCCATATCGATGTGTTTTAGAACGTTATTTAAAAATAACTATAAAAAACGGTGTTCTTTGTTTCTTAGGTTTCAAAACTATGTTATTTTTATGAAGTATTATGCATGCATAGCAAAAAATTATAAATATGTACTTTAAAGATTTTGAAATAAGATGGAGTGACGTAGATGCAAATAGGCATTTAGCAAACTCGGCATATATTAATTTCATGAGTCATACCCGTATGGCTTTTTTAATTGAACAAGGCTTTGATCATAAGACAATGGCAATTCATGAAATAGGACCAGTAGTTTTTTATGAGCATGTATATTATTTTAAAGAGGCATTTCCTGGTAAGCCTATAAAGGTTTCATTAGAAATTATGGGTTTAAGCGAAGATGGTAAGTTCTTTGAATTTCATCATAGCTTCTATAACCATAAAGGAGAGAATATTGCAAGGTGTGAGATGATGGGTGCTTGGATAGATTTAAAAACCCGAAAGCTGACTGGGTTAACAGAAGGTTTATTAAATAAATTCAGTGAAATAGAAAAAGGAGAGCATTTCAAAGTGCTTACAAAAGAAGACTCTAGAAAGTTCATGAAAATTCCTAAAAATTTATAGAATTTTCAAGTTCAAATAGTTTATTTTTAGTTGACCGAAACAATTACAGTTGAGTTCCCCCCAAAAAAGCTGTAGTTTTTAACGAACCAATAATTATGTATTTACTTTATGGTTAGCCTACCAGAAGAAATATTTCAAGAAACATACGGGAGGGTAAAAAAATTGATCGTGACCAAAAAATTGGTTCCCGGTCAATTAATAACCGAGCATAGGTTATCTCATACATTAAATATTAAAGACGATACCATACCGGTAGTATTGTTGCAGTTACGACAAGAAAGTTTGTTGGTGGGTAGTTTAGATAATGGTCTTACTGTAAGAGAATTGTCTGAACAGGAAATTGCGGAAATGTTCGATTGTCGAATGGCAATTGAAACAATGACCGTTAAGCTTTTTACTCAAAATGCTTCTCAATCAAAAATAGACGATTTAAGAAATTTATTAGTCCCCTTTGAAAAAGGACCACAAAATGCATATGTCTTTTATAAAATTGACAGATATTTTCATGAGTTTATTGCCAGAAATTGTGGAAATAGAACATTGTATGAATTGTTTAAATCTGCAAAAATTTTACCTTTTATGGATTTAGTGGGGTTAAATAGACCTCTAAAAACAATTATGCAAGAACATTTGGACATAGTATCTGCCATGCATCAACGAGATGAGGAAAAAGCGGTAAGGAGTATAGCCGTTCATCTAGAAAACAATAAGAGGTCACACCTTTAATGTTCTTGAAGTTGTTGTTTTTTTGGTTTTTTACTGGATAGATAAACTCCAAGCAGTACAAAACATGCGGCAACAATTTTTACGGTAGTAATAGTATCTTGTCCAGTAAGTACCGCATAAGCAATACCCACCAAAGGTTGTACGTATACAAAGGCACTTAAGGTTGATGCCTTTAATTGCGTTAGGGCAAATATGTTAAATAGATACGTACAAAAGGTAGTTCCTAAAATAACGAAGCCAATACCAAAATATGCTTCAGAAGGCAGTGTGCTCCACGAAATATCCATAAATTCTTCAAAACCGAACGGTAGACATATTAGTACCCCTAATGAGAAGAGCCACTTCATAAAGGTAAATGGGTGATATTTACTAATAAGCACTTTTACCAATACAAGATAAGAGCCATAAAACATAGAGTTCAGAAAAATCAAAAAATTGCCTAATGGAATATTAGGTGCATCTTGTCTAACTTCTGTAGCAAATAAGATTAGCCCTAAGGCACCTAGCAATCCTATTACAATGCCAATAACTTTTCTGGCAGATATTTTTTCCTTTAAAATGATGGCTGATAAAATCAGTACTATAATTGGTGAAGTGGTAATGAGTACTGAACTATTAATGGGAGTTGAAAGTGATAATCCTTTAAAAAATACTAACATATTCATTGCCATGCCCAATAGTGCACAGATGAGCATGCGTACATAATCTTTTGGATCAATACGTTCTTTTGGTCCTAATGGAGAAATCAGCCAAAATAAAATGGCAGCACCTAAAACTCTTAAAATAATAAAACCAAAAGGTTGTACATAATGGGGCATTACCCCCTTTGCAATCGTATGGTTCAATGCATATATAGTGGTGGCACCAATGGCTGCAAGTATAGCTAGTAATCGCTTGTTCACGAATGTATTGCCTTTTTAGCGGCTTCAACCACTTTTTTACTGTTACCAATAAAAATTTGGTCGTCTACAATGATCACAGGTCTTTTTAGAAAAGTATATTGTTCTAGTATTAGACTTTTAAAGTCATCTTCTGAGAGCTCTTGTTCTTTTAAATTTCTCTCACGGTATAATACCGCTCTTTTACTAAATAATGCTTCGTAGCTGTTTGATAAGCTTTGCATTTGCTCTAATTGGTCATTAGTTATAGGCTGGGTTTTTATATCCTGCAGTTCAAAATCAACAAGGGGCTGTAGGTCTTTAATAATGCGTTGGCACGTAGAACAAGTACTTAAGTGATATATTTTTTTCATTTTAATGCTAGGCTTACTGGTAAGCAGTATTTAATATTGTTTTCAATAAAGGCTTTGGTGCTACAAAGAAACCCAAATAACATTAATTGTGCTATTTTTACTGGGTATTAAATGTGAAATGATGACAGAGAATATTTTTCAGGTAATGTTGCAGAATCGTAGAAACTTACATGCGATATTGACAAAAACATCAAAAGATAAATTATTAAAAATTCCGAAAGGATTTAATAATAATGTGTATTGGAATATAGCCCATACCGTGATTACTCAACAGATTCTGATTTATAAGTTCAGTGGACTTCAAATGCGCGTGCCAGATAATTTAGTGGATAAGTTTATGAAAGGTACAGTGCCCGATGGCACAGCTTCTGATGAAGAGATGATGATGATTGCAGATTTCTTGATATCTACGGCAGAATGGCTTATAGAAGATTATAATACGGAGCTATTTAAAACTTTTAAAGAGTATACCACGAGTGCAAGGGTGACACTGAAAAATGTTGATGATGCCATAGCTTTTAATTTATTTCATGAAGGGCTACATATAGGGCAAATATCATTGTTGTTAAAACATTTGGCCTAGGGTTACTTGGGGTATTTTAAATATGGATTTGCCTTGCTAAATGGAATCAACAAGGTTATTGGTCCGTCAGCAAAAGAAGCTATCTCGTAAGGTTCGTAAAACAGTAACAGTCCGTCTTCTGTATATCCTATATTCGTAGGCAGGTAAAATTGTTCAGTTTCGAACATAAACCCCGTACTGTTTATGGAACCTTCCATTGGGATATTTTCTTGTTTACGAAAGAGCGATTCTGCAAAATGGGTGAATTCATCTAAGTCATGAAATAGATTTTCTTGATATAATTCCGCACCTTCCAGTTTGTTGAAATTCAAAAATCTGTTGGTGCCATAGCCATGTGCCCCACCGGTATAGATATAGGAAATAAGATTAATGGTAATAAGCGTGTCGTTCTCAAAAGAGATGGCGCCTTCAATTGTTGCCTCCCATGGGATTGATTCTTCCAAAAACTTGTTGCTTAACTCCTCATAATCTTTCAAAAAAGCATTTTTTGCTTCAATTAAATTTGTTGCATCGCTCTCCTCATCAAAATTCAATAGAGCTATAATTTCACCCTCCAAAGCAGCATTAATAGTTTTGCTAAGTTTTGTGTTCGCTGTCGCATGTGGTATTTCTATCTTGACTTTAGTGCAATTCTCACAAGAATCGGTAGAAACGGTATAGGGTTCAAAGGGTAGATGGTTTTTATTGTTACAGGCAATAAGTAGCAGACCAAAAAGCAGGAACGAAAGCGTATATTTCATGTAAAAGTTAGATTTCATGTAAAAATACACCATCATTGTATTCCCCAAAAGATAACGATACATTTGTATGGTAAATACTTTACTATGGCCTCCAAAGACTTAAAATTTAACACCAAGACCATACATGGTGGTCAAAAACCCGATCCTGGTTATAGAGCGGTAATGCCTCCAATATATCAAACCTCAACCTATGCGCAAACTACACCTGGAGGGCATAAGGGGTATGAGTATTCACGAAGTGCAAACCCTACAAGAACGGCTTTAGAAAATTCATTGGCAAGTATTGAAGGGGGTACTCATGGTATGGCATTTGGCAGCGGATTGGCAGCGATAGATGCAGTTATAAAGTTATTACAACCTGGTGATGAAGTAATTTCTACAAACGACCTTTATGGAGGATCATATAGAATTTTTAAGCGGATATTTGAAAAATTCGGAATAGTTTTCCATTTCGTAGGTATGCAGGGGGCAAATGCCGTTCAAGAAAAAATCAACTCGAAGACAAAATTGATTTGGGTAGAGACGCCTACAAACCCAATGATGAATATTATCGATATTAAGGCTATAGCATCTTTAACCATTGATAAGGATATTCTGTTGGCGGTAGACAATACCTTTGCGACCCCGTATTTACAAAAACCATTAGAACTTGGGGCAGATATCGTAATGCATTCGGCAACCAAATATTTGGGTGGACATAGCGATACGGTTGTAGGAGCGTTGGTGGTTAAGGATCAAGAATTAGCGGATAGATTATACTTTATACAAAATGCCAGTGGAGCGGTTTGTGGACCAATGGATAGTTTTTTGGTGTTAAGGGGAATTAAGACTTTGCATGTGCGTATGCAGCGTCATTGTGAAAATGGAAAAGCAATTGCCGAGTTCTTGTACAATAATGCAAAAATTGAGAAAGTATATTGGCCAGGGTTTGAACATCATCCCAATCATAAGATCGCAAAAGAACAAATGAATGATTTTGGAGGAATGATTTCTTTTGTACCTAAAGGCGGTAGTTATGAAGAGGCAATAAAGATCGTGGAAAGGTTACGGGTATTCACATTGGCCGAATCGTTAGGTGGTGTTGAAAGTTTGGTTGGTCACCCTGCGAGTATGACCCATGCAAGTATTCCGAAAGAAGAACGACTAAAGAGTGGCATCGTAGATGCTTTGATAAGATTAAGCGTTGGTATAGAAGATGTTGATGATTTAATTGCAGATTTAGATCAAGCTATAGCATAATGGCCTAAATGTTAAATTAAATGCAGTAAGTTGAGGTAGTTTGTTGCTAAAACAACAAATTTTATCGAATTTTAAAAAAATAAGCAATCAAATTACACAAATAGCATAATTTTGCCGTTATATTTTGAAATCAATAATTTAAATTAGTTCAAATAGCTTTATGGAAAATAAAATTAAAGCATTTATGGATGAGGTTATTGCCAGAAATGGTCACGAACCAGAATTCATTCAAGCAGTTCAAGAAGTTGCAGAAACAGTAATACCATATATTGCAAAGCACGAAATTTATAATGGTAAGAACATTCTTTTAAGAATGGTTGAGCCAGAGCGTTTGGTTTCGTTTAGGGTTGCATGGGTAGATGATGATGGTGAGATACATGTAAACCGTGGATATAGAATTCAAATGAATTCTGCTATTGGACCATATAAAGGTGGTTTACGTTTTCATCCAACGGTAAATGCTAGTATTCTCAAATTCTTGGCTTTTGAGCAAGTGTTTAAAAATAGCCTTACAACCCTGCCAATGGGCGGTGGTAAAGGTGGTTCTGATTTTGACCCTAAAGGAAAATCTGATGATGAAGTAATGCGTTTTTGTCATGCTTTCATGTTAGAATTAAATCGTCATATTGGTCCAAATACAGATGTGCCTGCCGGTGATATAGGCGTGGGTGCACGTGAAATTGGTTTCCTTTTTGGTATGTACAAAAAGATACGTAATGAGTTTACTGGAGTTTTAACTGGTAAAGGTCTTTCTTGGGGTGGTTCTAAAATTAGACCAGAAGCTACTGGGTATGGTACCGTGTACTTTGCTCAAAGTATGTTGAAGACCAAAAATGAAAGCTTTGATGGTAAGACTGTGGTAATTTCAGGTTCAGGAAATGTTGCTCAGTATGCAGCGGAGAAAGCAATTCTTCTAGGTGCAAAAGTGGTGACCCTTTCAGATTCTAGCGGATATATCTATGATAAAGATGGTCTTAACGACGAAAAGCTTGCTTTTGTAATGGATTTAAAGAATAATAGAAGAGGTCGTATATCTGAATATGCAGATAAATATGCTTCTGCAGAATTTTTTGCCGGCGAAAGGCCTTGGAACGTAAAATGTGATATTGCCTTGCCATGTGCAACTCAGAACGAGTTGGACCAGCAAGATGCAAAAAACCTATTAAAGAATGGTTGTATATGTGTTGCGGAAGGTGCTAATATGCCTTGTAATGCAGATGCGGTTCATGAATTCAACAATGCAAAAATTTTGTTTGCACCTGGTAAAGCATCAAACGCTGGTGGTGTTGCAACGTCTGGTTTAGAAATGTCTCAGAATTCATTAAGAATAAGCTGGACTCGTGAAGAGGTAGATGAGCGTTTAAAGGATATTATGGAAGATATTCATGATTCATGTATTGAATTCGGTAAAGAGGAAGATGGTTTCTGTAACTACGTAAAAGGAGCCAATATTGCTGGTTTCGTAAAAGTAGCCGATGCTATGTTAGCTCAAGGTGTAATCTAGGTTACTACCTTAAAGTATAAATTTTATAATGCGAGAACCTAGTTGGGTTCTCGCATTTTTTTATGCATCTCATTTACCAAATACCAAACAACTATCTTTGTTGTAATAGATGTTTTAAAATGCAGGTAACGACCAAGGCTATAATATTTTCTGCGATAAAATATGGCGACACCAGCCTTATTGTTAAAGCTTTTACGGCATCGGACGGAATTAAATCATATTTGTTGAGAGGAGTCCTATCTTCTAAAAAAGGTAAATTAAAGACAGCATATTTTCAGCCGTTGACCCAACTGGAAATCGTTGCCAACCACATGAACAAAGGTAGTTTAGAGACGCTCAAAGAGGCTAAGGTTTTTTATCATTACCAAAGCTTATATGCAGATATGGCAAAAAATGCAATAACTTTGTTTTTAGCGGAATTGCTGGGGAACAGCATACGGGAAGAAGAAAGAAACGAAGAATTATTTGAGTTTTTAGAGGCATCTCTACAGTGGTTGGATATGCATAGGAATGTTGCAAATTTTCATCTGTATTTTATGTTGTCACTAACAAGGTTTTTAGGATTTTACCCAGATGTATATCAGATAGATAAGCCTTATTTTGATCTTTTGGAGGGTGAGTTTGCCGAAAAAGAATCATTAAACCCCAATCTAAAAGGTGAAAATATTTATTTTTTCAAATCCTTCTTAGGCACAAATTTTGATGCAATTCATACCATAAAAATGAACAAAACCAATCGCCAGGAATTATTGAAATCCTTAATACTTTACTTTGAATTACATTTACAGGGATTTAGAAAACCGAAGTCGCTTGCCGTTTTAAATGAAGTATTTAATACGTATGTCTAAGTATCTAATTATTGCACTTTTATTGTTTAGTTGTTTTGGTAATGCGCAAAAAATAACTGTTTTAGATGGAGACAGTGAAGAGCAAATTTCCAATGTAGCCGTATTTAATAAAGATAAATCAAAAATTGCCTTGACCGATTTTGATGGGGTATTCAATGCTTCAGTATTCGGTTATAAAGAACGTATTACGTTAAAGCATGTTGGTTATCAAGAGTTCAATACCACAAAACAACAGCTTCAACGACAAGGGAATAGAGTGTACTTGGTTATGAAAGCCCAAGAATTAGATGAAGTAGTTATGTCCGTTTCTAAATGGGAGCAGCAAAAGAGAGATATTCCCAATAAAATTATTTCATTAGATGCACGTTCCATTACATTTACCACGCCCCAAACTTCTGCAGACTTACTTCAAAACAGCGGTAAGGTGTTTGTGCAAAAAAGTCAGTTAGGTGGTGGTAGCCCTATGATCAGGGGTTTTGCTACCAATAGATTGTTATTGTCTGTTGATGGTGTTAGAATGAACAATGCTATTTTTAGAGGAGGAAACGTGCAAAATGTAATATCTATAGATCCTTATACCATAAAGAATACCGAAGTCATTTTTGGACCGGGCTCTGTAATTTATGGAAGTGATGCCATTGGAGGGGTAATGAATTTTTACACGAACAAACCAATGTTGTCTGAAAACGACAGTCTATTGGTTAGCGGAAAAGCAAATTATAGATTTTCATCGGCCAATAAAGAAAATACGCTTCATGCAGATGTCAACTTAGGACTGAATAAATGGGCATCGTTCACTAGTATGACATATAACAATTTTCAAGATTTGAGAATGGGATCACATGGTCCTGATTCATATTTGCGAAACAACTATGTACAAACGGTAAATGGTGAAGATGAGCTGGTAGAAAACCGTAATCCTAAAAAACAGGTAACTACGGGTTATGATCAAATTAATATGATGCAGAAATTCTTATTCAAGCCTAATTCTAAATGGGATTTGAATTTGGGTGCATATTATAGTGAAACATCCAACTATTCTAGGTATGACCGGTTGATTAGGCCAACAAGTGATGGTCTAGGCTTGCGTTCGGCCGAATGGTATTATGGTCCTCAAAAGTGGTTTATGGGTAATGCCCAGCTGCTAAAAAAAGGAAACGGAAAAGTGTATGATGGTTTAAAACTTGGTATGGCCTATCAATTTTTTGAGGAAAGTAGAATTAATAGGGATTTTCAAGACGAAATAAAAAATACTACAAAAGAACAGGTAGATGCGTATAATTTCAATGTAGATTTCGAGAATAAAAAAATTGGTGATTTTAAACTATATTATGGTAGTGAATATATTTATAATAAAGTAAGGTCCAATGGTTTTGATCTTAATGTCAATACCAATGAAAAAACAAATGCCGCATCTAGATATCCAGACGGCTCTTCTTGGCAAAGTTTGGCCGGCTATGTAAATGGCGAATATAAAGCAAAACCGAATTTTACCTTAATGTCCGGTTTAAGGTATAGCCATGTTTGGGTTAATGCTGTTTTTGACGATACGTTTTATAACTTTCCTTTTGAAAAAGCTGACTTAAGTACAGGGGCGTTAACGGGTAGTTTGGGTTTTAGCTGGTTTCCAAGGGCAAACCTTCAGGTTACCTTAAATGGATCAACAGGTTTTAGAGCTCCCAATATTGACGATGTCGGTAAAATATTTGATTCCGAACCAGGTTCGGTGGTTGTGCCAAATCCAGATTTAGAGTCAGAATATGCGTATAATGCCGAAATAGGTGTTCAGCGTAATATCAATGATAAGATCATTCTTAAAGGAGCTGCCTACTACACCTATTTGGTTGATGCTTTGGTTAGAAGGGATTTTAGCTATAATGGTGTATCTGAGATAATGTATGGTGGTGAGCTCAGTAATGTGCAAGCTATACAAAATGCGGCAAAAGCTTACGTTTATGGTTTTGAATTTGGGTTGGAAGCGTACTTGTCAGAACAATGGTCATTGTCATCTAATTTGACCTTAACCGAAGGTGTAGAAGAGGAAGATGATGGTACTGAAACAGCGGCGAGACATGCGGCACCCACTTTTGGTGATTTTCATATTGTTTGGAAAAACCAAAGAATCCGTACAGATCTATTCGTAAATTATAATGGTGAAGTAGCATATGACGATCTTGCGATGTCAGAACAAGAAAAAGATTATATCTATGCAATTGATGAAAATGGTAATCCGTTTTCACCATCGTGGTACACATTGAATTTTCGTTCGCAATACGATGTTTCCCGTACTATTAAAATAACCACTAATGTGGAAAATTTAACGGACCAGCGTTATAGAACATATTCGTCTGGTATTGTGGCTCCGGGTATTAATGTTATTTTGGGCCTGGGCTACTATTTTTGACATAAAAAAGACCCGTAAATTACGGGTCTTTTAAAATTATATAAAAAGGATATGATTAGTGTTTAACCGCCTTTTCAACTTCTGCAGCTTTTTGAGCGGCTTTATCTGCAGCTTCGTTAGCAGCATCTTTCACATCGTTACCGGCTTTTTTTGCGGCGTCAACTCCGTCCTGTCCTGCTTTTTTAGCAGCTTCCATACCTTCTTGTCCTGCTTCTTTTACTGATTCAGCAGCATCTTCGGCAGCTTCCATGGCATTCTCGCTTGCTTCTTTAGCAGCATCCATAGCGCCTTCACCAGCTTCTTCCAATTCTTTACCGGCTTCTTTTAACTCTTCTCCTGCATTCTCTAATGCAGCTCCAGCTTCTTCAGTTGCAGACTTGGCTTTGTCCGCAGCATCTCTACAAGAAACAGACATACTAAGTGCTAAAATTGCTAATGATCCTAAAATTACTTTTTTCATTTGTGTAAACGTTTAATGGTTAATTGTTCGCAATAATATACGTGTAATTTTAACTTTTGGATGTTCAACTTGTTAATAAATGTTCTAAACGGTGGTTTATAAGCATTTCAGTAGGTTCAATACACTCCTTTTTGCTCAAAATTTTATAATTTTGCAGCCTTTAAAACCCAGTACTAGAAGCATTTTGTATGAAGTTCGCAGAATATAAAGGATTAAATTTACCAAAGGTAGCAGAAGAAATACTTGACTATTGGTCAGAACATGCCATTTTTGAAAAAAGTATATCAACTCGTGAGGGTAAAGATAGTTATGTATTCTATGAAGGTCCTCCGTCGGCTAACGGAATGCCGGGTATACATCATGTCATGGCTCGTACCATAAAAGATATCTTTCCAAGGTATAAGACCATGAAAGGTTATCAAGTAAAACGAAAAGCGGGTTGGGATACCCACGGTCTACCGATTGAGTTGGGTGTAGAAAAAGAACTTGGGATTACAAAAGAAGATATTGGGGTAAAAATATCTGTTGAGGAGTATAACGCTGCCTGTAAAAAGGCAGTGATGAGGTACACTGATGTTTGGAACTCAATGACGGAGCAAGTTGGGTATTGGGTTGATATGGAAGACCCTTACATTACCTACAAGTCTAAGTACATGGAGACGGTCTGGTGGTTGTTAAAGCAGATTTATTCAAAAGGATTAATATACAAGGGATATACCATTCAGCCGTACTCGCCAAAAGCCGGTACGGGATTAAGTTCACATGAACTAAATCAGCCGGGTACCTATCAAGATGTGACGGATACCACGGTTACGGCACAATTTAAAGCAGTAGAAGAAACCTTACCGGATTTTTTACAAAACGAAGGTACTGTCTACTTTTTAGCTTGGACGACGACACCTTGGACATTGCCGTCTAACACTGCGTTAACTGTAGGGCCAAAAATTGATTATGTGTTAGTAGAAACGTATAATCAATATACGTTTAAACCTATGAACGTTATACTTGCCAAGAATTTGGTAGGGAAACAATTTTCGGGTAAATACAATCAGGTGTCGGAGAAATCGGATTTGTTGTCATTTGCGTCTGGTGATAAAAAAATTCCTTTTTATGTCGTAAAAGAATTTAAGGGTAAAGACTTATTGAACATTAAGTATGAGCAACTGTTAGATTATGTGTTGCCGTATGAAAATGCAGAAAATGCATTTAGGATAATTGCTGGTGATTTTGTTACTACAGAAGATGGTACGGGTATAGTGCATACAGCTCCAACTTTTGGTGCAGATGATGCTTTTGTGGCAAAACAAGCAGTGCCGGAAATTCCGCCAATGTTGGTATTGGATGAAAACAGTAATTTAGTGCCTCTAGTAGACTTACAGGGAAAATTTAGGCCAGAGCTTAAAGAATTGGGCGGTAAGTATGTTAAAAACGAATATTATGAAGATGGTACCGCACCAGAGCGATCTGTTGATGTTGAGATCGCTATTAAATTAAAAGAAGAAAACAAGGCATTTAAAGTTGAGAAGTATGTGCACAGTTACCCAAACTGTTGGCGTACGGATAAGCCTATTTTGTATTACCCGTTAGATTCTTGGTTCATTAAGGTTACTGAAGTTAAGGATCAAATGTTTAAATTGAACCAGACGGTCAACTGGAAACCAAAAGCAACTGGTGAAGGTAGATTTGGTAATTGGTTGGCGAATGCGAACGACTGGAATCTTTCAAGGTCAAGGTATTGGGGAATTCCATTACCGATCTGGAGAACCGAAGATGGCAAAGAAGAAATAATTATAGGTTCTGTAGCAGAATTAAAGTCGGAAATGGCTAAAGCTCTGGAAGCAGGAGTTTTAGAAAAGGATATTTATGCAGATTTCGTTGTAGACGATATGTCCGATGAGAACTATGATAAAATAGATTTGCATAAGAACATTGTAGATCAAATAACTTTGGTTTCGGCTTCTGGTAAGTCTATGAAACGCGAAAGTGATTTAATAGATGTTTGGTTTGACAGTGGGTCTATGCCTTATGCCCAATGGCATTATCCGTTTGAAAACAAAGAATTAATAGACGAAGGAAAAACGTTCCCAGCAGATTTTATTGCAGAAGGTGTTGATCAAACACGTGGTTGGTTCTACACCTTGCATGCTATTGCAACAATGGTCTTTGATTCGGTTGCATATAAGAATGTAGTGTCCAATGGCTTGGTTTTAGATAAGGAAGGCAAAAAAATGTCCAAAAGATTGGGTAATGCCGTGGATCCGTTCGATACCATGAACGAACATGGTGCAGATGCTACAAGATGGTACATGATAAGCAATGCAAACCCATGGGATAACCTAAAATTTGACGAGGAAGGTATTGTAGAGGTTAAACGTAAGTTTTTTGGTACCTTATATAATACATATTCTTTCTTTGCGCTATATGCAAATCTAGACCAGTTCACATACTCTGAAGAAGATATTCCTTTGGGTCAACGTACAGAGATCGATCGTTGGATTTTATCTGAACTTAATTCACTGATTAAAGTGGTAGATAGTGCTTATGAGGAGTATGAGCCTACACGTGCGGCAAGGGCTATCTCAGAGTTTGTACAAGAGAATTTAAGTAACTGGTACGTGCGTTTATGTAGAAGACGTTTTTGGAAAGGCGAATATGCTGCAGATAAAATTGCGGCCTATCAAACACTATATACCTGTTTAGATGTGGTGGCAAAACTCTCCGCGCCTATATCTCCGTTTTTTATGGATAGGCTATATTTAGATTTGAATAAAGCTACGGTTAAAAAAGGTTTTGAAAGTGTGCACTTGGCAGATTTTCCAGTAGTGGATGAATCTGTAATTAATGAAGGTCTAGAGGTGAAAATGCATAAAGCACAAATCATATCATCTCTGGTGTTATCAATTCGTCAAAAAGAAAAAATTAAAGTGCGCCAACCATTACAGAAAATCATGATTCCTGTTCTTGATGCCAAAGATCGAGAAGAAATAGAGGCGGTTTCAGAATTAATAAAATCTGAAGTTAACGTTAAGGAAATTCAGTTGTTAGATGATGCTTCAGGTATATTGGTAAAACGTATTAAGCCTAATTTCAAGACTTTAGGTCCTAAATTTGGTAAAGAAATGAAGCAAATTGCCCAAGTTGTCAATGCTTTTGAGCAGAATGATATCCAAAAAATTGAGCAAGATGGCGAATTAACAATCCAATTAGAAAATAAAAGTATTACTTTACAGTTACAAGATGTAGAAATATCCTCTCAAGATATTGAAGGGTGGATGGTGGCAACATCAGGTAAATTAACTGTAGCTTTAGATGTTACTATTGATGACAAATTAAGAAATGAAGGTGTCGCAAGAGAACTTGTAAATAGAATTCAGAACATTAGAAAAGATTCAGGTTTTGAAGTAACGGATAAAATTGCGGTTAAAATATTGAAAGATGGTTTTGTTGAAGTAGCTATAGAAGATAATATTGAGTATATTAAAACAGAAACTTTGACGGCCGAATTAAATTTTGAAGAAAAGTTGGATAAAGGCGTTGAAATTGCTTTTGACGAGGTGAACACTAAATTGTTTATTGAAAAACATTAAAAGATGGCAGAAGATTTAAAAGTGAGATATTCTGACAAGGATTTGGCAGAATTCAAAGAATTGATCGAAGAGAAAATAGAGAAAGCTAAAAGTCATTTAGAGCTGTTAAAAAGTGCTTATATGAATGATGGTAATAATGGTACAGATGATACTTCACCTACCTTTAAGGCTTTTGAAGAAGGGTCAGAGACTATGAGCAAAGAAGCTAATACCCAATTGGCTATTAGGCAAGAGAAATTTATTCGTGACCTTAAGAATGCAATTTTACGAATAGAGAATAAAACCTATGGTATTTGTCGTGTAACCGGAAAATTAATCAATAAAGAAAGATTAAAACTGGTGCCCCATGCTACTCTAAGTATTGAAGCAAAAAATATGCAATCATAATTAAAACGCCTTTAGGGGCGTTTTTTAATAGCTGTAGTTTTGAAAGGTTTTATAATTAGTTGCCTACTATTATGCTCTTTTGCGGTTAATGCACAAAAGAAAGTGTATAAAAATGTATTGGACGATCACATAGAACTAATTCAGGTAGATGCTACCAATTGCTTTATTGTTGAAGTAGAAACAAGCAATGATAACCAAATTACCGTACAGACCGAAATAGAAGGCGAGTATAGCCAAGATTTAGGAATTGAAGTGTTTACCAATGGCAATACCCTTTTATTAGATACGGGTTTTACTCCCAATTTTAAAAATCCGAACGATAAATTAAGTGCCCATAAAGTAATATCGATAGCCATAAAAATTATAATGCCGATTCAGAAAAAATTGGAAGTTTTTGGAACAAATGCAAGGGTAGTTGTGGAGGGTGCTTATAAAGAAGTTAATATTTCTTTATCAGATGGGGCGTGCTTTTTAAATAATGTATTAGGAAGTACTAAAGTGAAAACTCAGAGTGGTAATATTAGTGTTGTTGCAAAAGCTGCGAATATTACAACGGCCAGTAAATATGGTGACGTTTCTAGGAACCCTATTCCTTTTGGTACATCCTCTTTTTTGCTGGAAACCATTACCGGTAATATACTTTTAAGTAAAACCGAATAATATTTATATTTTTGCGCTCATTGATGAAAGCCCATGAACATTAAAAAATCCGTATTGTTTATTCTATTGATATTGATAATTGATCAATGGAGTAAAATTTATATCAAAACCAATTTTGTATTAGGAGAATCTGTAGAGGTCTTTAGTTGGTTTAAAATATTATTTATTGAAAATGAAGGTGCAGCATGGGGCGCAAAGCTAAGCGATGTTTTACCTATTTCAGATAATATAGGAAAATTGGTATTGACCATTTTTAGGCTATTTGCTATTTTGGGTATAGGATATTGGTTGTTCGATGTCATCAAGAAAAAAGCTTCTAATACATTGATATGGGCAGTTTCCTTAATATTTGCCGGCGCATTGGGCAATATTTTGGATTCAGTATTTTATGGAGCCATATTCAATGAAAGCTATAATGAAGTGGCTACCTTATTTTCGGATGAACCCTACGGTAAATTGTTTTATGGTAAGGTAGTAGACATGCTTTACTTTCCAATGGTAGATTCTACCTGGCCCACTTGGATGCCTATGGTTGGAGAGCAAAATTTTAGATTTTTTGAACCAGTGTTCAATATTGCCGATACGGCAATAAGTACCGGTGTAGGTATTCTTTTGGTTTTTAATAAGAGAGCTTTCAACAAAGAAGAAAAGGTAGAGTCGTCCATCTCGGAAGAAAATTCGGATAGGACTCAAGAAGAGATAAATGAATAGGTTTTAAAGGGTGTTACGCAGTAATCTAAAGGAATATCTGTAGTATCCACGTCATCAATTTCAATT
Source organism: Maribacter sp. 1_2014MBL_MicDiv (assembly GCF_001865655.1). NCBI lineage: Bacteria > Pseudomonadati > Bacteroidota > Flavobacteriia > Flavobacteriales > Flavobacteriaceae > Maribacter > Maribacter sp. 1_2014MBL_MicDiv. Next base: position 1,669,064 of record NZ_CP011318.1, on the reverse strand, counting down.
TCGGCCTCAAAAAAAGACAGCCCTATTTTAATTACATCTTCTCTGCATTCGCTTAAAAAGCGGTCGTAATAACCTTTACCATATCCAATTCTATTTCCGCCTTTATCAAAGGCTAGTAATGGTATAAAAACAACGTCAATTTTTTTTGGTTCAACGGTTATACCATCAATGGGTTCAGGTATATTGAGTGTGTTGGTGGTGAATTTAGTATTGTCCGTAAGCAAATAGTGCTCTAATTCTGTAGAAGAAATTATTTTAGGGACAATTACGTTTTTATCAAGACCTAAAAGAATAGAGATAATGCCTTCAGTATCTATTTCTGATTTTTGTGCTATTGGCAAAAATATATGAAAGTATTGCATATCCCAAATTGGCAATTTCAATACTGAATTTGCAATGGTAATGCTATTTTGAGATATTTCTGTTGGAGTTAGGGAACTTCGAAGTCTTGAATATTTTATGCGTAAATCTTTCTTCAACATAGTGAAGTGATTTTTAACGATAGATTTTTCAATCTATTCTTTACCTGCAACGGCAAAAAATACCTTAAAAAATAACATTAAAACAAGGTAAGTTCCTAAAGTGATGATATAACTATCCATAATCCTAGATTTGTAAATGAGCCAATAATTGTTGTTGTTGAGTTAAAAATAGGTAAAATAATCGATACTATATCTTTGAAATGCACATTTTTATCGTTGAAATGCACATTTTTATTATAAAATTAACATTATGATGCATATAAATAAACAAATTAGATTTTAATTAACTGAAAACCATGTAGTTGCAGTATTGTTGAATTTTTTCGGATTATTAATAATATAATTTCAAGTGGTTTTAATTTTCTAATTCTCAAAAAATTGTTTTAATAATTTCATATTCCTATTTAGAGGTGTGTTTTTATGCTTATAAGATTTATACGTTTATCAATAATATAAAGTGCCTATTATAGCCTAAATTAGTGGTGTAGAATTATGACAGATATTCCATTAAATATACAATTAAGCGCATTGCCTACTGGTCCAGGAGTTTATCAATTTTATGATAGTAATGAAAGTATACTATATGTAGGTAAAGCCAAAAACCTTAAAAAACGTGTTTCTTCTTATTTTAATAAGAATCATGAGTATGGTAAAACACGTGTTCTGGTAAAAAAAATAAAGGCAATTAAACACATAGTGGTGCCTACGGAGTCAGATGCACTTTTGTTAGAGAATAATTTAATTAAAGAACTAAGACCTAGGTATAACGTATTACTTAAAGATGATAAATCTTATCCTTGGTTATGCCTTAAAAATGAACGTTTTCCAAGATTTTTTCCTACTAGAAGGGTCATTAAAGATGGGTCCGAGTATTTTGGACCGTATACCAGTATGAAAACGGTAAGGGTGCTTTTAGATTTAATTAAAAGTGTATATCCTTTAAGAACTTGTAATTATGATTTATCGGCAGAGAAAATAAATGCTGGCAAGTATAAGGTATGTTTAGAATATCATTTGGGAAATTGTAAAGGTCCATGTGAGGGCTACCAAACAATTACGGAATATGATAGACAAATTGAAGATATTCGCGAAATTGTAAAAGGAAATTTTAAGTCTTCGTTATCCTATTTTAAAGGACAGATGAAAGCCTTGGCCGAAGAAATGAAGTTTGAAGAGGCGCAAAAAATAAAGGATAAAATTGATGTTCTCGAAAATTATCAATCTAAATCTACTATAGTAAATCCTAAGATCAGTAATGTTGATGTTTTCAGTATAGTATCGGATAATGCGTATGCCTATGTAAATTTTCTGCAATTGTCGCATGGCTCTATAATTAGGTCTCATACCATGGAGATCAAGAAAAAGCTTGAGGAGCAAGATGAAGATTTGTTAGAATTGGCAATTGTTGAAATCAGGAAGCGATTTAAATCTGAGTCAAAAGAGTTATATGTGCCTTTTAAAATTGCGGTTTCTCCTGGTCTTAAGGTAACCGTTCCCAAACTTGGTGATAAAAAGCGTATACTTGATTTGTCTGAACGTAATGCGAAGTTCTTTAGGCAAGAAAAGTTCAATCAAATTAAAATAATTGATCCGGATCGCCATACGAACAGGATTATGGCTCAAATGAAGAAAGACTTAAGGTTGTCCGCAGAACCGCGCCATATAGAATGTTTTGATAATAGTAATATACAAGGTAGTAACCCGGTAGCGGCATGCGTTGTGTTTAAAGATGGCAAACCTTCAAAAAAAGAATATAGACACTATAATATAAAGACGGTTACAGGTCCTGATGATTTTGCCTCCATGGAAGAGGTGGTATTTAGAAGATACAAAAGACTACAGGAAGAAATGCAACCTTTGCCGCAACTAATTGTCATTGATGGTGGTAAAGGTCAGTTGTCGTCAGCGCTAAAAAGTCTTGATCTTTTAGGTTTACGAGGTAAAATTGCAATTGTTGGTATCGCCAAAAGATTAGAGGAAATATATTTTCCAGAAGATCCCATACCATTATACTTGGACAAAAAATCTGAGAGTTTAAAAATCATTCAATATTTAAGGAATGAAGCACATAGGTTCGGCATTACATTTCATAGAAACAAAAGGAGTAAGGGAGCTATTAATTCTGAGTTAGAGGGTATAAATGGTGTAGGAGAAAAAACTGCACAACAATTATTGAAAAAATTTAAATCGGTAAAACGTATCAAAGAAGCATCTGTTGAAAGTTTAAGTCAAGAAGTTGGTGCATCAAAAGCAAAGAAGATTTATGAGTCTTTTCGTCAAAAATAGAATGTTTTCAAGATTTGCGCTTATTGTGCTGTCAATGTTGTGCGTTTCGGCATTGGTTGCGCAAAATGTAGATGTAGAAAAGGATCCAAAAATAGGTTTGGTGCTAAGTGGTGGTGGTGCCAAAGGTATGGCACATATTGGAGCGTTAAAGGTTATAGAAGAGGCAGGTATAGAAATAGATTACATTGGCGGATCTAGTATGGGAGCAATTGTAGGGGCTTTATATGCTTCTGGATATTCGGCGAGAGAGCTAGATTCTCTCTTTACTGTTACCAATGTTGGCTCTTTAATTCAAGATAACCTTCCAAGAAGCGCAAAAACTTTTTATGAAAAAGAAGATTCTGAAAGATATGCGCTTACCTTACCCTTTAAAAATTTTAAAGTTACCGTACCACCTGCGTTTTCTGGAGGGCAAAATATCTATAATGAATTCGTGAGGCTTTTATACCATGTTAAGGATATAGAGGATTTTAATAAACTGCCTATACCTTTTGTGTGTATAGCAACAGATATAGAAACGGGTAAACAAGTTGTTTTAGATTCTGGTTATCTGCCAGAAGCAATATTGGCTAGTGGAACCTTGCCTTCTCTTTTTGAACCTACGGCTATTGATGGCAAGGTATTGATAGATGGCGGTGTTGTAAATAATTATCCAATTGATGAAGTAAGGGCTATGGGTGCCGAGTTAATTATTGGTGTTGATGTTCAGCATGACTTATCTGATCGAGATGCACTTTTGTCCGCTACCGAAATTTTACTTCAAATAAATAATTACAGAACCGTGGCCGACATGAAAATTAAATCGGCTAAAACGGATATTTACATAAAGCCGCAAATAGAAGATTACTCTGTTATTGATTTTAACAGGCTGTCAGAAATAGTTAAAAAAGGGGAAGACGCCGCAAATTTGAAAATAGATGATTTAAAAAAACTTGCCACAAGGGGTGTTGGTGAAAAAAGAACCATTCCGGTTGTTGGTGCGGCAGAAGAGCTTACGGTCAACAGATTGTTTATTGATGGTAATACAAATCATACAAGGGGGTATGTAAAAGGAAAATTAAGATTTAACTTAGATGAACCCATAGATTTTAAAAAACTACAACAAGGCATTAGTAACTTGTCGGCCACAGGCAATTTTAGAACTATAAAGTATAAATTATTGGACAATTTAAATGGCGGAGAAGATTTGATCTTGCCATTAGATGAGACCAGAAATACTTCCTTTTTAAGATTAGGTGCGCATTATGATGATCTGTATAAAAGTGGGGCTATAATCAATCTTACCAAAAAGAGACTATTGTCAAAAGATGATGTGGCGTCATTTGATTTTATTTTGGGAGATAATATTAGGTATAACTTTGAGTATTATGTTGATAAAGGTACATATTGGAGTTTTGGTGTAAATTCTAGGTTCAATGATTTTGAGCAAGAAATCAACTTTGATCTCATTCAAGGTAATTTTGAAGTAGGTAATGGTACGCAATTGAATTCTATTAATTTGAACGTATCGGATTTTACTAATCAATTGTATGTTCAAACAGTGGTTAAAGAAGAGTTTGCCTTTACCCTTGGTGGGGAGTTTAAGCATTTGCAATTTAGTACTAGAACATTTGGAGATGTAGACGATGACAGCTTGCCGGGTAATACGGCTAGTAATGGAAGAACTTATTTTGAAAGAAGTAACTATATAAGTGCGTTTGGAGCTTTAAAATTAGATACCTATGATGATAAGTATTTCCCATCTAGAGGCTTGTATTTTAATGGAGATATGCACTATTATGTTTTATCCTCTGATTATAATAATAATTTTAAAGACTTTTCAATATCCAAAGCTAGAATGGGAATGGCATTACCTTTGGTGAGAAATTTATCTTTAAATTTAGAGACCGAGGGAGGTTTTAAGCTGGGCACCTCTAACGTTACCTCTTTCGATTTTATTTTGGGAGGCTACGGAACGGATTTCATTAACAATTTAGTTCCTTTCGTGGGGTATGATTTCATAAGTTTAGTGGGTAACAGCTTTGTGAAGGCATATGCTAGACTTGATTATGAATTTGCACCAAAAAACCATGCCTTGTTCACCGCCAATTATGCAAACGTAGACGATGATCTTTTTAGAACGGGAGATTGGTTTAAAGCGCCAACATATTCCGGTTATGGTGTGGGATACGGTTGGGAATCTTTTGTAGGACCAATAAATCTAATGTACTCTTGGACACCGGAAGATGATCGTTCTCATTTTTTTGTAAGTATCGGGTATTGGTTCTAAAGTGAAATAAACGCTGTTGTTTTTTGAGTGAAATTCGACCTTTTCAAGCTAAAATTCTTAATGGATTCCCAATTATTAAGTGGAAGTGTGAATAACTGTTAAGTTTATCGTTAAAGTAAGTTAAACCGTACTTTGGGTAAGGTAAAGTGCCTTAAATTTACATCAGCTAAGGGGTGGTTCCCTTACAACTTTAAGTAGTGGTTTTTCATAATTTAAAGTTTGGTTGGTTATTTAGGAAAAGCCCAGTTTTTAAACTGGGCTTTTTTTATACAACAATACTTTGGAATAAATTTTGTTTAAGATATTGTAACTAAAGTAATGGGAAATTATCTATTGTTATTTTTACAATAAACTGCGAACTATGAAAAGATTAATTATACTTGCTCTTATTGTTTCCTCTTTTAGTGTGCAAGCTCAAAGTTCTCAATCTGCATTTAAAACTGGAGAATGGTTAAAGTTTAGAATGCATTATGGTTTTTTAAATGCCAGCTTTGCTACTTTGCAGGTGAATTCTGCCAATATAAACAATAAGCCAGTTTATCATGTAGTGGGTCATGGTGAAACCACGGGTGTTGCCAGTTGGTTCTTTAAGGTAGATGATACGTATGAAAGCTATTTTGATAAGGTAGATGGTAAGCCGTATAGGTTTGTGCGTAAAATTGACGAAGGTGGTTATACCAAAGATGTTGAAATAAACTTTGATCATGATACATCTAAAGCGGAACTTAATGATAAGAAAAACAAGAAAAAGCTTAATTTTACACTAGAGGACAATATACAGGATTTAATATCCGCTTTTTATTATTTGAGGAACAACTATGAAACGGAAGATCTTGAAATAGGAAAAGCTATTACCCTTAAAATGCTTTATGATGATGATGGGATCTTCAACTTTAAACTAAAATATTTAGGTTTAGAAGTGCTCAACACTAAGTACGGTAAAGTAGAATGCTTAAAATTTAGGCCTTTGGTTCAATCGGGTCGTGTATTCAAGGAGCAGGAAAGTTTGTCGTTATGGGTGTCAAATGATGATAATAGAATTCCAATTAGAATTAAAGCAGATTTAGCGGTAGGTGCTATTAAAGCAGATTTAGATGGGTATAATGGTCTTAAGCATCAGTTTAAAATTATAATGGATTAACCCATAGATGGAAGATAAAGAGAAGATTAAATCCCAAATCTCTAAATTAGAAGAAAAATACAAGGATTCAGGGCAAGATCTTAGCTCGTATTTAGATGGCTTGCTACATCAGCGTTATTTAACGTATTGGGACTATATTCATTTAGACACGTTGCTTAGTCTTCAAGTACCTAGAACTCATTTCCCCGATGAGGAAATTTTTATCATGTACCATCAGATTACCGAGTTGTATTTTAAATTGATCTTACATGAACAAAAACAACTAGTAGATGATAAAAGTGGAAATCTAGATTTTTTTATTGAAAAAGTTAGAAGAGTCAATAGTTATTACAAAGTATTGATATCATCGTTCCGTGTTATGATAAAAGGTATGGAGCGTGAGCAGTTCTTGCAATACCGTATGGCACTTTTACCGGCGAGCGGGTTTCAATCTGCTCAATTTAGAATGATAGAATTGTATGCCACTCCTTTGGAAAACCTGGTACATGTATCAGATAGGCAGCAATTATCCCCGGGTGTCTCTATAGAAGATCTTTATGAACATATCTATTGGAAAAAAGGGGCAACAGATTTGGCTACAGGTGAAAAGACCTTGACTTTAAAGCAGTTTGAATATCGTTACACGCCTAGATTGATCAGAATTGCAAAACAAGTTGAGAATTCAACAATATATCATAAATACTTAAATTTACCCAAAAAACAAAGAGAGGATCAAGCATTGATAGATGCGTTGAAAATGCTTGATATGAATGCCAACATTAATTGGCAGTTAATGCACATGGGTTCTGCCTATAGGTACTTAAGAAAAGAAACGGGAGATATTGAGGCAACTGGAGGTACAAATTGGAAAGAATATTTACCGCCAAGTTTCCAAAAAATAGTTTTTTTCCCAGAGTTGTATACAGAGCAAGAACTAAATAATTGGGGCAAACAATGGGTAGACCATATGTTAAATCCAGATAAATCAAGAGGAGAGTAATGCAGAAATATTGGGGTATAATCTTGGCTTTGACCGTAATGGTATCATGTAAAGATGCCGAAGTGCAAAAAAAAGATATCGCACAAGAAATAGGTGAAGTTGAAAAGCCGGTCTTAAATGAAAGATTTGGTTTTAATCTAGATGAATTTTATGTGAAACTAGATACCATTAAATACGGTGATAGTTTTGGTGAATTAATGCAGCAGCATAAAGTTGATTACCCTAAGGTGGCGGCTATTTCAGAAAACTTTAGAGATAGTTTTGACGTGCGTAAAATACGCGTGGGAAAACCATATGTTATTTTGCAGTCCAAAGATACCCTAGCACAGGCTCAAGTATTCATTTATGAAAATGACCCAATTAATTATACTGTGGTAGATTTGAGAGATACCGTTAAAGTATATAAGAATAAGAATAAGGTAAAGTATGTGCAAAGAGAAGTTTCGGGGGTAATTGAATCTAGTTTATCCGAAGCAATATTGCAACAAGGGGTAGATTATAATGTAACCCACAACCTGGCAAATGTATATGCATGGACTATTGATTTCTCTAGATTACAAAAGAATGATAAGTTTAAAATCATTTATAACGAGAAATATATAAACGATACGGTGTATGCAGGTGCAGAGCCAATTGAGGCTGCATATTTTCAACATAATGGTAAGCCTATTTACGCCTTTGCCTATGAAAACGATTCGCTAAGAAGTATAGTAGATTATTTTGATGAAAATGCAAATAATCTTAGAAGAACGTTTTTAAGAATGCCCGTAGAATATGGTCGTCTATCTTCTAGATATAATCTAAAGAGAAGAATTAAATATTATGGCTATAAATTAAGACCACATAAAGGAACGGATTATGCGGCGCCGATAGGAACCCCTATAATGGCCACTGCAGATGGCACTGTAGTAGAGTCTACAAGAAGGGGCGGTAATGGTAAATATGTAAAAATCAGGCACAACGGTACCTATTCAACACAGTATTTACATATGAAGGCACAAAATGTCAAAAAAGGACAATTTGTACGCCAAGGAGATGTCATAGGTTGGATTGGAATGACAGGAAATACTGGTGGTCCACATGTATGTTATCGTTTTTGGAAAAATGGTAGGCAAGTAGATCCGTTAAAAGAAGAGTTACCGCAAGCAGAACCGCTACACGACTCGTTAAAAGAAGATTACTTTGCATATATATCAACATATAAAGAACAGTTAGATTGTATAATATATCCTAAAGTTTTATTGGAAAACGAAGAGGACTTACTAACACTTAATCAAGAAAATGGCACTGAGTAAAATAAATCCGCAACAAACAGATATCTGGAAAAAATTAACTGCACACTTTGAGGAGACCAAAGGCACGCATTTAAGATCTTTATTTTCTTCCGATGCAAATAGGGCAGAGAAGTTTACACTTCAATGGAACGATTTTTTGTTCGATTATTCAAAGAATAGAATAACCGATGAAACTATGCAGTTGTTGCTGCAATTGGCAGATGAAGTAAATTTAAAAGGTGCTATAGATGATTATTATACTGGCGGTCATATCAATGAGACAGAAGGTAGGGCTGTGCTTCATACGGCATTGAGAGCAAAAAAAGATGATGAGGTGTTAGTGGATGGTGTTAATGTAATGCCAGAAATCTACGAGGTTAAAGAGCATATTAAAGAATTTACCAATGCTGTAATAAGTGGTGAGTTAAAAGGTTATACCGGCAAACCTTTTACAGATGTGGTAAATATTGGTATTGGAGGCTCTGACCTTGGTCCTGCTATGGTAACGGAGGCGTTGAAGTTCTATAAGAATCACTTATCGGTTCATTTCGTAAGTAATGTAGATGGTGATCATGTTCATGAAATCTTAAAGAACTTAGATCCGGAAACTACCTTATTTGTAGTGGTTTCCAAAACATTTACGACACAAGAGACCTTGAGCAATGCTACCACCATTAAAAAATGGTTTTTAAAGCATGGTACTCAAGAAGATATTGCCAAGCATTTTGCGGCGGTTTCTACGAACAGCGAGAAAATTGCTGAGTTTGGTATAGATGCTGCCAATGTATTCCCTATGTGGGATTGGGTAGGTGGAAGATTTTCACTGTGGAGTGCTGTAGGTTTAACAATAGCATTGGCAGTTGGTTATGATAATTTTAATGCTTTGCTAGAAGGCGCCCATGAAACGGATGTTCATTTCAAGGAAAGTGATTTTTCAGAAAACATTCCCGTTGTCATGGCATTGTTGAGTGTATGGTATAACAATTTTTATGGAGCGGAAACAGAGGCAATAATTCCTTATGCACAATATTTAAGTAGATTCTCGGCATATTTACAACAGGGAATCATGGAAAGCAATGGTAAAAGTGTAGATAGGGCGGGTAATGTGGTTAATTATGAAACCGGAACAATTATTTGGGGAGAACCGGGTACAAATTCTCAGCATGCGTTCTTTCAATTGATTCACCAGGGCACAAAATTAATTCCAACAGATTTTATTGGGTTTAAGTATTCTTTACATGGGGATAAAGATCACCATAATAAGTTGATGGCAAATTATTTTGCTCAGACAGAAGCATTAATGAACGGTAAAACAAAGGATGAGGTGGTCAAGGAATTGAAAGAAAAAGATCTGACAGAATCTGAAATAGACAAGCTTGCTCCGTTCAAGGTTTTTGCCGGCAATAAACCTACCAATACTGTTTTAATAGATAAGCTAACGCCAAAATCTTTAGGAGCTTTAATAGCTTTGTATGAGCATAAAATATTTGTTCAAGGAATAATCTGGAACATTTTCAGCTATGATCAATGGGGTGTAGAACTAGGTAAACAGCTAGCTGGTACAATATTAAAGGATATTGAAAATTCTGAAATTTCTAATCACGATAGTTCTACATTGCGACTTTTACAATATTTTAAGAAATAATTTAGAATACAATAAAGATTTTCAAAAAAGGATAACTATTTAATTTTCAAGTAAATCGTGTATGGTTTTTAGGTATTTTTGAGGTATTGATTTAACGTTGTCTTAACGTTAGAACTTTAAAAATACTTGACTTTTGCAGCAAGTTAAAAACTAAACAAATACTTGAAAAAATGAGAAAAATGTATTTTGCATTAGCGGCATTTTTAATGACCGTAACTGCTTTTTCACAAGGATCTATTTCTGGTACTGTACTAGATGGCGACACAAACACTCCGTTGCCAGGAGCTACAGTAATGGTTAAAGGTACTACTAACGGAACATCAACTGATTTTGATGGAAACTTTACAATTAATGCAAGTGCCGAGTCTGGAACCTTAGTTGTTTCTTACATTGGTTTTAATTCTAAACAAGTTGCCTTTACTTCAACAGGTAACATTGGTTCAATTGTTTTGGAACCAAATGCTGAAGAGCTTGAGGGTGTTGTTGTAACAGGAATTTTAGATATTGCTAAGGATAGGGAAACTCCTGTGGCTGTTTCAACAATTAGAGCAGCTGAAATACAAGAAAAATTAGGTTCTCAAGAATTACCTGAAATACTTAAGTCTACTCCTTCTATTTACGCTACCAAAACAGGTGGTGGTTTTGGTGATGGTAGAGTTAACGTTAGAGGTTTCGATTCTAGAAACACCGCGGTAATGGTTAATGGTATTCCTGTTAATGACATGGAAAATGGTGCTGTTTACTGGAGTAACTGGGCTGGTTTAGGCGATGTTACTACTGCTATGCAAGTGCAAAGAGGTTTAGGATCATCTAAGTTGGCAATTTCTTCCGTTGGTGGTACAATAAATGTTATTACAAAGTCTACCGAGAAAGAAGAAGGTGGTACTGTTACACTTGGTGGTGGTAACGATGGTTATTTAAAAACAAACGTTGCTTACAATACTGGGAAATCAGATAAAGGTTTTGCAGCTTCTATATTACTAGGTAGAACTTCAGGTGATGGTTATATTCAGGGAACTGAATTTGAAGGTTATAATTATTTTATTGGATTAGGTTATGAGCCTAATGATAAACATAATTTCCAGTTTGTTTTAACTGGAGCTCCACAAGTACATAACCAGAGAACATCAAGTTTCTTTAATGTTGCTACTTTGGCAGATCATTTAGAGTATGGTGCTAAATACAACTATAATGGAGGTACATTAAACGGTGAGGAATTTGGATGGAGAAGAAATTTCTATCACAAACCTATTACTTCTTTGACATGGGAATGGAAGGCTTCTGAAAAATCTACATTGTCTACATCTGCCTACGCATCATTTGGTCGTGGTGGTGGTACTGGTGATATTGGTTCTGGTCCAAATTTCGGTTTTGCTAGTTCTAGTAGATATAGAATACCAGAAACAGGTCAAGTTGATTATGATTTAATTTCACGCTTTAATGGCGGTGAGGCAGTTACTTTTTATGATGGTAACGATTATCAATTATCACCTAATGCCGATGGCGAATATATTACTACAAGCTTTGGTGATGGTCTTACAAGAAGAGCTTCTATTAACTCTCACAACTGGTTTGGTGTAATTGCTAATTTGAATACTCAAATTAACGAAAAATGGAGTTATGATGTAGGTTTGGATTTAAGAAGCTACAAAGGTATTCACTACAGAAGAGTGGATAATTTATTAGGAGCGGATGGTTATTTTGATGATGACGACATTAATAACCCTAATCATACTGTACGTCAAAATGGTGTTGTAGATTCTGATTTCTCTTCTATTTTGAACGTATTCAAGAGTATTGATGATGAAGAGAAAATTGATTACTATAATGATGGCCTTGTAAGATGGGCCGGAGCATTTGGTCAAGTTGAATATACTGATGGTGTAGTTTCTGCTTTTGTTCAAGGTGGTATTTCTAATCAAGGATTTAAAAGAATCGATTATTTCAACTATTTAGATTCTGATCCTTTACAAGAAACTGATTGGGAAAATATTTTAGGAGGTAACATTAAAGGTGGTGCTAACTTTAATATTAATGAAGCTAATAACGTATTTTTTAATGGTGGTTACTATTCTAAACAACCATTGTTCGATGCAGTTTACATTAATTTTGTAAACGAATTAAACCCAGATTTAACTAACGAGAAAATTTTAGGTCTTGAAATGGGTTATGGTCTTAATCTAGGTGATTTCAGAGCAAAGGTGAATTTATATAGAACATCTTGGAAAGATAGATTTGTTTCTATTGGCATTGAAACTCCAACAGGAGATGAGGGTAATGCTAATATTAATGGTGTTGAACAAGTTCATAAGGGTATTGAGATTGAAGCGGATTACCGTGCGTCAGATGTTGTACAGTTTAGAGGTATGATATCTTTAGGTGATTGGGAGTATGCTGGGAATGCAACTGGTCAAGCTCTTGACGATGATAGAAATGTTATTGACCCAGATGTTACTTTATTTCTAGATGGTGTAAAAGTTGGTGATGCCGCTCAATTTACTACAAACTTAGAAATGATTGTAAGACCTATTGAGGATCTTAAGATTAGCGCTAATCTTTACAATGCTTCAAGATTATATGCATTCTTAAATGCAGAAGATTTTGATTCAGCAGATAATCAAGGTTCATTACGTTTACCAAGTTATACACTTTTTGACTTAGGTGCATATTACACTTTTGGTTTAGGAGGAAGCAACAAGCTTAGTATTGCTGCTAACGTAAACAACCTTTTTGATACAGAATATATAGCTGAATCGTTGACAAATACATTTGCAGGACAAGGAGATGATGTATTTAGAGGAATTTCTACTGATAACAAAGTATTCTTTGGATTTGGAAGAACTTTTAACGTAAGTGCTCGTTATAGTTTCTAAGATTATTTCTTACTTAAATATTAAACCCTGACTGTGCAGTCAGGGTTTTTTTTGCTCAAAATTCAGTACATTTAAAACTTAAATTATATACTATGTACGAAACTATTCACATACTTCATTCTTACTTGGCTTATATAGCATTGGCCGTATTAATATTGGCTGTTGTTAATGCAATCTCTGGTCTTGTATCAAAAAGAATATTTGATATGGGTAAAGACTTAAGAGTAAGTCTGTTCGCCTTAATTCTATGTCATATTCAATTATTGGTAGGTTTGATCCTCTATTTTGTTTCACCAAGTGGATTAAGTGCAATACAAGAATTTGGTATGGGTGGTTTAACTTCTGCAGCACGTTTGTTAGCTGTAGAGCATCCTTTTATCAATATTTTGGCAATAGTATCAATTACCGTTGGTTGGTCTAGACATAAGAAATTTGTTGAAGGCAATAAGAAATTTAAAAGCATTGCTATCTTCTACGGTATTGGGTTGTTATTCATACTAAGTAGAATTCCTTGGGGACAATGGTTTAATTAAATTTAGACTGTAATACGTTGACGATTAAAGAACCAAAATGTGATTCATTTTGGTTCTTTTTTTATGAATTTAATTTTTTAATAAGGTAGAGATAAACTGGAAAATGGTCACTGTACCCTCCAATATAACTACCACCGGCATACGTTCGTAATGGATATCCCTTGTACCTTCCTTTAGGGTCCAGTAAGTAAGGCGGAGTAAATATGCCGGTTTTCCAATATCTGTAGCCCTCATTTGGATTATTGATTAAACTAGAGGTCATATAAAACTGATCGAACAAATTCCATTTGTCCCTATAAGCCAGCGAGCCCCTTCCTTTTCTATAAAGCTTTTCCATAGGTCCATAAAGGCTTGTGGAATCCAGCTTTTTGGAGTTTTTTTCAACTTTCAGTACTTTTTTAAAACTTGGGTCAATAGGGTCATCGTTAAAATCGCCCATGCTTATAATTTTTGCATGAGTATTAAATCGTCTGACAGAATCAATAATTCTTTTGTTCAATTTAGCCGCTTCCACTCTAAAAGGTCTACTTCTGGCTTCGCCTCCACTTCTAGAAGGCCAATGGTTTACCATAAAGTAAATTTGCTCATTATCCAGAAGGCCTTCGACAATTAATTGATCTCTCGTATAATCTCGTTTGCCATCTAATTTAAATAACAATAACCTATGACTATTAAAATTGACCGGTACAAAAGCATCTTTCTTATAAAGTAAGGCTACATCTATTCCACGTTCGTCTGGTGAATCAAAATGTACAATTCCGTAGTTAAAAGCCGATAAGAATTCGTGATGAACTAAATCTTCTAAAACACCTAAATTTTCTACCTCGCAAACTCCAATTATATCTGGCGCCGTCTTGTTTTCTTTTGAACCTATTTCGGATAATACCTTAGCCATGTGTTCTATCTTGTGAGTATAGCGTAGTGGTGTCCACTGATCTTTGCCATCTGGGGTTCTATCGTCATCGTAGACTAAAGAATCATTTTTAGTATCAAATAAATTTTCTAGATTATAAAATGCAATAGTCCTTATTTGATATGTATCTGGCTCTTGGGCAAATGACAATAAGGTTAGAAAAAAGAATATTGACTGTAAAAAGCGCATTGTTGAATGTATTTGGTCTTAAATATCAACGAGTATACGGATTTTTCACGTTAATTATTTCTTAAATAGTATCTTAATGACTTATAAATAAGGCATTAAGCTGTCTAATGGTTAAGCATACATTATTTTTATTACTGTTTTTTATAATTATCGGTCTTAGGGCTCAAAACACTTTTTCGGTTCAAGGTGTGGTAAAAGATAATGAAAGCAAGATGGTGCTTACCAATGTATCGGTGTTTTTGGAAGGGGAAGATACTATGATGGTAACCAATGCATCAGGTAAATTCTCACTGTCATTTTCCAACAAAGGAGAATACATACTGCAAATTTCTTCAGGAGAATATACGATCAAGCGTATTCCGGTTATTTTAGAAGATAAAAATATTGACTTAGGTGATATTTTTTTAATTCGAGATATAACTTTAGAAAAATCGATTAACCTAATAACAATTACAGATGACGAACTTTTAGATGAAGAAGTGAATTCTAATGCACTTGCACTTCTGCAATCCACAAAGGATGTTTTTCTTAATAGGGCGGCGTTTGATTTTGGTCAGGCGTTTTTTAGGGTAAGGGGTTATGACTCTCAATATGGAGAGGTTTACCTTAATTCTCTGCCAATGAATAAATTGTATGACGGTAGACCTCAATGGAATAATTGGGGCGGGCTAAACGACGTATTTAGAAATCAACAATACTCTAATGGATTAACAGCTTCAGAGGTCACCTTTGGTGGAATATTGGGAAATACCAATATAGACTTAAGGCCTTCAAAATTAAGGGCAGGCACTCGTTTGTCATCTTCTATTTCAAATAGAACCTATAGTGGTAGACTAATGGCTACCTATAATTCTGGAGTAGAGAAAGAGAAATTCGCATATATAATATCCGGTTCAAGAAGATGGGCAAAGCAAGGGTATATTAATGGTACTCTATATGATTCTTATTCCCTTTATGGAGCAATGGAATATTTTTTAAACGATAAAAATTCATTTTCCGCTACGGCAATTGTTGCATCTAATAGAAGGGGGCGTTCTTCTGCAATAACAGAGGAAGTATTTAAATTAAAAAGAAATAAATATAATCCATATTGGGGATATCAAAATGGTAAAATTAGAAATTCAAGAGAACGCCATATAAGGGAACCGTTGTTCTTATTAAATTATCATCACGAATCTGAAAAATTCCGTTTAAATGCTGGATTAGCATATCAAACTGGGCAGTATACAAAAAGCCGTTTAGGGTACTTTAATGCTCCTAATCCAGATCCTACATATTATCGGTATTTGCCTAGTTTTTATTTGAATTCGCCTATAGGAGCTAATTTTGAAAGTGCAATAGAGGCTAAAAACGGATTTTTAAGTCAGCCACAATTAGATTGGGAAAAGCTGTATGCGGCAAATACCAGTATAGGTCAGAACGGTGAGGCCGCATATGTTCTTTATGATGATGTAACCAAAGATGATCAATTAACAGCTAGAATGACTTCGAATGTGGAGTTGAACGCTCATTTTAAGTTAGATATGGGCTTGACATACAGATCGCTCAATTCAAGAAATTATGCTCAAATTTTTGATTTGCTTGGAGCGGAATATCATAACGATATAGACGTATTCTCTGAGACTAAAAACGATTTGTTTTCAGCATTAAATAAGAATAATCGAGATATTTTCAACTACAACTATAATGTAAAGGGAAATGAAATAGATGGGTTTATACAGTTAAATACTGAATTCAAAAGTTTGAGGTCGTTTATCTCTGGCAGGTATACTATTGTTGACTATCAACGAGAAGGTCTGTTTAAAAATGAACGCTTTATTAATAACTCTTTAGGTAACAGTGATAAAATCAGATTTTCCAACTGGGCGTTTAAAAGTGGTGCGTCTTATAGTATAACCGGTAGGCACTGGGTAGCGGCAAATGCAGCATATATAAATAAGGCACCTGTACTTCAAAATGTCTTTATAAACCCTAGGGAAAGTAATGAATCGGTTCCTAATATTCAAAATGAAAAAATCACAAGTATAGATGCTAACTACTTTCTACGTTTACCAAAACTAACTGGCAGGTTAACTGGTTTTTATACCCGTTTTCAAAATACTACAGATGTTAATTTTTTCTTTGTTGATTCTGGCTTGGGATCAGATTTTGTGCAAGAGGTATTGACAGATTTGGATAAATTACATTTAGGTGTAGAATTAGGTCTAGAATATCAATTATCAAGTGCGGTTAAACTATCATTGGTAGGATCTGTCGCTAAGCATTTGTATGCTAGTGACCCATTTGTAACTATAAATTTCGATACGGCCGGGGCAAGGGAAGACCTTATAGATATATCTGGTACAAAGTTCCTGGGGCAGTCAAAAATAAAAGGATATAAATTGGCTCAAGGTCCACAAAAAGCAATGGCTGCAGGTATTGAGTATAGAGATCCAAAATATTGGTGGGTGGCTATGACCGCTAATTACTTGGCTAACAATTATGCAAATATTTCTACGATTACCAGAACACAAAGTTTTCTAATAGACCCAGAAACACAGGTTAGGTTTCCTGATGCAACAGACGAGAATGTGCAACAGTTATTAAAACAAAAATCTTTAGATGATTTTTATTTGTTGAACTTGGTAGGTGGCAAGTCATGGTTAAAAAATGGAAAATATGTAAGTGTTTTTGCCAGTGTGAACAATGTTTTTGACACCAGTTTTAGAACTGGTGGTTATGAACAAAGTAGAAATGGAAATTTTGGTCAGTTAAAGCAAGATAATTTAAGTGGTAGTCCGTCTTTTGCGCCAAAATATTGGTACGGATTCGGTAGAACTTATTTTTTAAATTTTGCTTTTAGTTTTTAATAAAGGGTTATAGATGATTATTAAACACCGATTTTTTATAATAATAAGTTGCAGTTGTTTGCTGGTAATTATGTCTTGTGTAAAAGATAGAGATTTTGAAATACTTGATACTAATTGTTTGGATACGCAAATTGAAACTATTGAAATAAGCGATCTAAAAAGTCTTTATGCCGGAGAAACTGTTCAAATTCATGAAGATTTGGCAATATATGGCTATGTAGTTTCTTCAGATAAAAAAGGTAATTTCTTTAATGTAATACATTTTCAAGATAAACCTGCCGAGCCTACAGAGGGGTTGCAAATTGAATTAGAATTAAGGGATTCACATTTGTTCTTTGATGTAGGGCAAAAAATAGTCATCAAATTAAAAAACCTGTATCTAGGTGAATCTAATGGTGTTTACAAAGTAGGTGGTGTATTTACTTCTTTTGGGAATAGAAGTGTAGGTAGATTACCTAAAAATCAAGTTTTTGAACACGTTCTAACTACATGTGATAATAATTTTGGTATTCAGCCTTTAAAAACAACGATACAAGATCTAAATATGACGATGATCAATACATTAATTATGATTGATGATGTTGAATTTGAAGAAAATGAATTAGGGAAGCCATTCGCTATTAAAGAAGAGGAAACCATAAGAACCCTAATTGATTGCAATGATAATGAATTGTCTTTGAACAATAGTGGTTATGCAGATTTTCAACCTGAAATACTTTCGGATAGAATGGGATCGGTAACTGGGGTTTTAACTTATAATGACAATGAGTTTCAGCTTATAATTAGAAATTTAAATGATGTAAAATTCGACAAAGACCGTTGTGAAGATTTTGTTGATGAATTTACTTCAGAATTTTTACTCATTTCGGAAATTGCCGATCCTGATAATAATTCTGGAGCCCGTTTTATTGAACTCTATAATTCCTCTAGTGAAAGTTTATCATTAAAAGGTTGGACTTTACAACGGTACACGAACAATAGTTTGGAGGTAAGCTCAATAATAGACTTGTCAGGTTTAACTATAGAGGGCAACAATTTTCTGGTTATCTCGCCAAATGCAGACGAGTTTGAAAACGTTTACGGTTTTGCTCCGGATCTTGCGGTAGGTACCAACTCTCCTGCAGATTCAAATGGTGATGATAATATGGTACTTGTGGATCCATTTGGAAGTATAATAGATATATTTGGTATTATAGGTGAAGATGGTAGTAATACCGATCATGAATTTGAAGACGGTAGAGCCCTAAGAAAAGAAGAAGTTATAATGGGTAATACGTTTTTTAATGCAAATGAGTGGTTAATTTATAATGACACCGGTTTAAGTGGCACAATAAATGAACCTCAAAATGCTCCAATGAATTTTACACCTGGTGCAAGATAAATTTAAACGTCATCATTAGAGGCTATGATTTTTTTAATAGCGTCTTCTGTTAAGGGCTTAACTAGGTAATCTTTTACTAATTTATATTTCTTGGCCTTTTCCATAAAACTTGGGCTAATAAAAGAGCTGGTAATATATATTTTAATATGGCCGATTTTATCCATTGGTAGTGCCTCAAATTCTTCTAAAAACGACCAGCCATCTCTATTTGGCATGTTTAAATCTAAAAAAATAACATCGGGCAAAGTTATATTTTCCACTAATAAGCCAACCAAACCATCAATAGCTTCTTGACCTTCTGAGTAGTATAAGATATTATCACAGAAATCATAGTGCTTTAAAGTGGTCTTTGTGCTTACGGAGAAAAACTCGTCGTCATCAATAATACAACAACTTGAAAATACGCTCATTTAAAATGGTTCAATAAAAAATCTAATATTAGATTTAAGGTTTTAAATATAAATAATTGTTAATGACTAAGTTATGTAAATAACTGGGTGAATTTTCTTTGGAGAAAAGAAAGTTCACCCAAATTATTAACAATTAAATTTAAATAAATTAGTACAAATTAGCTTTCCACTGTTGCACCTAAAATTTTAGAAAGATCATCTGGCGTAATTGGTTTTAATATGTAAGTATCTACTTGTTCGTAGTCTTTTACTCTTTCAAGATCTCTAGGGTCTACTGATGAACTAATGATGTAAATCAAGATTTTCTTTGATTTTTTACTTTTACAGAGTTTAAACTCATCTAAAAATTCCCATCCATTCAAAACAGGCATATTTAAATCTAAAAAGATTACATCTGGCAAAGGTTCGTCTGCCAAACATGTTTTCTTTAAACCATCAAGAGCGTCTTGACCGTTGGAGTAGACTATAACGTTTTCTGCGAAATCTACTTCTTTTATGATTCTTTTGGTGCCATATACAAATATAGGATCATCATCTATAATACAGCATAACTCAACTTTTTTCATAATATCTTAATTATCCTTGGTTCAGTTCAATGAACATGGTTGTACCTTTGTCTACAACACTTTCAATATTTATAGTACCGTTCATAGATTCAATTTGGTTTTTGGTAATGAACAAACCAATTCCTTTTGCATCTTTATGCTTATGAAAGGTTTTGTACATACCAAAAATTTTATCTCCATGTCTATTTAAATCTATTCCTTGACCGTTATCGGTAAAGGTAATGAGTACTTTGTCTTTTTTAGTTCTTGATTTAATTTCAATAACCGGTGTGCGTTCCGCAGACCTGTATTTAAGGGCATTTGTAAGAACGTTTAAAAATATACTTTCTAGGTAGGCAGGTACGGCACTTACAAATTGGGTCTTTGAAACATCTATTTTTAATATAGCACTTTGTTCTTCAAGTATACCATTTATACTTTTTGTAATTTGGTTAATGGTATTGAGAACACTAATGCTTTGTAATTTTTCAAGCGCCCCGGTCTTCACCTGTACTACGTCGTTTAAATGAGCAATGGTTTCAGATAGGCTTTCTGTGGCGCTGGTAATCATTCTATTCAAGTTTTTACGCTCGTCTTCATCTTCTTCTTCATTTAAGAACTTGGTAAGCATGGTCATATTTGTTGAATGTGACCTTAAATTGTGTGAAACGATATGGGCAAAATTGGTAAGACTTTCGTTTTGACTTTTAGTAACTTCTACAAGACCTTCAAGTTTTTTTTGTGATTCAATTCTTTTGGTAATATCCAAAAATTGGACTATGGCATGACTTGGTTTATCATCGTAATCAAAAACAGGTGTAACGCCTATAATGGCGTGTACTATATTTCCATTTTTGTGAAAATATCTTTTTTGTAGGTGTAGATTCTTATTAGATCCATTAAATACCTTGGTTTTGAACTGTTGACTGTCGGTCAAATCTTCTGGGTGCGTCATATCTGTGGCTTTCATTTTTAAAAGCTCACTTTCAGAGTATCCTAAGCTATAAGATAAACTTTTATTTATTTTTAACCATCTAAGATCTGGGTTAACCAAAGCCATACCAATTGCAGAATGTTCAAAGGTTTCTGAAAATGACTTTGTACTTCTAGCAAGTTTCAATTCTGCACTCCTTAGCTCTGAAATGTCCCAATTTGCACCGGTCATTTTAATAGGCTTTCCATTAATGTCTTTTATGGTTTTAGATAAGCCTTTTATATATCGTAACGAGCCATCATTAAGCTTAATTCTAAATTCTTCATCAAAGTCTTTAGTACCTTCTATGGCCTTTTGTGTGGCTATTAATATTCTTTTCTTATCATCTAGGTGAATAGTATTGGACCAAGCTTCAAATACGCCAGAAAATTCACTCTCGTTTACATCGAAAATGCGGTACATCTCCTTGTCCCAGGTTAACTCATTATTTACTAAATCATAATCCCATATACCAATTTGGGCAGTTTCCGTTGTTATCTTAAGTCTTTCCGTTATTTCTTCATGTGCCAACTGCATTTTTTTACGCTCATCAATATCTTGAAATGTACCTACAAGTTTTACAGCCTTTCCATTTAGCATTTCCACCTCACCTTTTGCGCAGACCCAAACTTCTTTGCCGGTAGCTGTTACAATTATCAACTCTGTATCAAAAGACTTGCCTTCGGCTATAGCGGTGCTGACTAAATTGGTAATATTTTCTCTATGAATTCCTTTTTTGTAAAAGTTGATACCGTCTTCAAGGTTAGGTTCAAAATCTTCACTAACCTCATGAATATCTTTAGTTGCTTTGGTCCAATAAACCATACTGGTTTTAAGATCAAGCTCCCAACAACCAATACGGGCAACCTCTTCTGCTTTATGCAATAATTCTATTTCTTTCTTATAGATGGTTATATCATCTAGAAATATAACCACACAGTCAATCTTGCCCACATCATTCTCAATAGGCAGAATTTTCCATTTTAACCATTTAATTTCACCGTTGGGTAAAACAAATCTCTCTTCTTCATTGATATTTTCTTCCCCCTTTAAAGCGTTTTTAAGAGCTGCTTTAAAAGATTGGGGAGTTTCTAGGGTGACTTCAAAAATATGTTTATTGGTCAAATTGGATTCATGTAAACTAAAATCACTTAGCCATTGGTTAGAATAGCTAATATAGTTTAACTTAGTATCCACGATAGCAATTGCATTGGGGGACTCTTTTACAAGAAAGTCAACGGCTAATGTTTTCAAAAGATGTTAATTTAGATTTAAAGGTACGTATTTCCATTAAAGTAGGAAAAAATAGTTGTTCGGTAAGAAATTACATCAAATTTTGATGAACTATTGTTTTAATGAATTGAAAAAAATTAAAAGTTATGAACGAGTTTTTTTTTAAGGCCATAAGGGAAGGAAGTATTAATGAGGTGAGGTCAATGTTGGATAAAAACCCGGTGCTAGTAAATAGTAAAGATACAAGAGGTTCTACGCCTTTAATATTGGCTACCTATTATGATGAAATGGAGATAGCTAAGTTGCTATTGGAAAAGGGAGCGAAAATAGATGCTGTAGATGCTTCTGGTAATACGGCATTAATGGGTGTTTGTTTTAAAGGTTTTACGGATATTGCAAAATTATTAATTGAAAAGAAAGCAGAATTGAATGGACGCAATGCAATGGGCGCAACATGTCTTATTTACGCTGCACAATTTAATAGGTTAGAGATTGCAAAACTGTTAATAGCCAATGGAGCTGATAAAACAATTAAGGACAATAGAGGTAATACTGCATTAGATCATGCTAAAACACAAGGATTGACCGCCTTTGTTGATATGCTGGAATAATTTATGGAGGATAAAAAAGATAGTTTGAAAATCGCATTGGTTCAATCATTGCTACATTGGGAAAACCCTGCTGCAAATAGGCAAATGTTCAGTGATAAATTAGAACAAATTACCGAGCAAGTAGATCTTATAGTACTCCCAGAAATGTTTTCAACGGGCTTTACTATGTCTCCAAGTAATATAAGAAAAGAAGAAGGTTCAATAACAGTGCGTTGGATGCAAGAAATGGCATCAATTAAAAATAGCGCCATTGTAGGAAGTATTGTTTTTGAGGAAGATGGCAGCTATTACAACAGGCTTTTCTTTGTAAAACCAGAGGGTAATTTGGAGTCTTATGACAAAAGACACACGTTTACATTGGCTGGTGAAAATGAAAAATATTCAGCGGGTACCGAAAGGTTAATTGTTGAGTACAAGGGTTTTTCCATTTGTCCATTAATATGTTATGATCTTCGTTTTCCTGTTTGGAGCAGAAATACCCAAAACTTTGATATGCTATTGTATACGGCAAATTGGCCGGGTAAACGAATTGCAGCTTGGGATGCACTGTTAAAAGCAAGAGCTATAGAGAATATGGTGTATTGTATAGGGGTTAACCGTATTGGTACTGATAGTTTGGGGCACCAATATCCTGGTCACTCTAGTATTTATGATCCATTAGGTGAACTTCAAGCTTTTACTAAAGAAGAGGAAATCAAAATAGTAAAAGTTGAAAAGTCCAAAGTTGATAGGATCAAGAATAAGCTAAGGTTTTTAGATGATAGAGATGAGTTTAGTCTATTAAATTAAAAGTCTCAATTTTCTCCCAATTAGCCCTTAGCTCAATTAATGCAGGGTAATAACTAATTTTTTCTGGCTCTATTTTTTTCAATAGATTTCCCGTATCCCATTTGCCATTACCGTTTAAATCGAAAATAACACGGGCTTGATATTTGCCAGGGTTTAAGTTATCAAAAGTATAAACTTGTGGTTCTGTAGCATAAATCTCTCGCTGTAATTCGCCCTTTTCATTGGTAAGCTGCACAATTATGGGGTAAACAATTGAATTACCGTTTAAATTAAGGGTTAGATTACCATAATCGGCAAGACTCTTTGTTTTAAATGAAAATGCGACAGAGTCATTTGTGGTTTCAAAGAAATCTGTAACTGCCCCGGGTATCAATTCCATTCTATAGTTTTGATCTGGATCAATTTTAAAATCAAAGTTCAACAAATTTCTTAATGAGTCCAGTTTTACGTTAACGGCAATTTCAATGGAGTCTTTATCCATTAATTTTATTTTGGTACTATCAAAACGTATTAGTGGCGTATTGCTTAAAAGGTTAATAGGTTTGTCAAATTCTATATTACCATTCTGGCTCATGGAAATTTTCAAAGAATCGAATGCTACTTTTCTACTCTTTACTTTAAAAGTGTCTCTAACCTTTAATTTTTCATTTGTTAAAGTAAAAATTAGGGAGTCCATCTCATAAGGAGTAAACCAAAAATTTAAAGTGTCTTTATCCCTTTCTTTGGTTATTATGGTCTTAACGGTATCTGGTATTTCCGTTAAAGTGTTAATACTAATATCAGAGCCTTCACCATAATACCCGAAACTAATTTTATTACTTGCTTCCATTGTAGGTACGGCGACACTATAATCAGGTATTTCCTTAAATAACGTTAGTAAATAAATAGAATCTGTAGGTAAATTGATTGTATCCTTTACAAACGCTATTTTATCTGTTTTTTGATCAAATAGATTGTTGTTGGCAGCATCTTTTACTCCAAATAAGGCATACTTTCCTTCCTTTAAATTATTGAGCTTAAAAATGATAGCGCTATCAAGTGTATTGGTAATGTAGTTTGGAGGTCTCTTATAAATGGTAGAGTCAGTATAACTAGTGTCAATTTTGTATAGCATTACGCTAATAAAGTCATCAGGTTTTTTGTTGAAAGCGTCTTTTACCACTCCTTTAAGCTCTAATGAATCAATGTAGTCACCAGTTGAGAAAACATAGGTAAAAAAAGATTTAGGGTTTTCTTCGTTATTGTCCACAATACCTTGACCAAAATTTAACGTATAGGTGGTATTTGGGGCAAGGGTATCTTTTATGGTAATTTCTACATATTTATTCGCATTACCTATAGGAGAGAGTACCGGTGAGTTTTTTAACGGAGGCGATATAATAAGTTGTTTTTGAATATCTTTCAACTTCACCAATTCATTAAAATAAAGTCTAATTTTTTGACCCTTGAAATTGGTGGTCATGTTAGGCGGTTCTGCTCTGGTAAGTTCAGGGGCTGTAATATCTTTTGGTCCTCCGGTAGGGTTTCCGCGTTGCGCACATTGGTAGGACACCAATATGATGATGAAAACAAATATGAAACCTAAAATTTTTCTGCTCATTAGTGTATTTATCGACCGCAAAGAAACAACATATTTTATAGAAAACTAGTTCTAAGGAACAACTGCCATACTTGTGACATAAATGTTTACTCCTTCTATATCTTTAAACGTATTGGCACAAATTTCCATGGTTGCGCCAGTTGTAATTACATCGTCAACCAATAATATATTTTTATTGATTAAAAGCTCATGATTTTTTATCTCGTATAAAGATCTGTTGTCATACCATCTGCTTAATCTGTTTTTCTTTGTCTGTGTTTTAGTATTTGCCGTTTTTATCAGCATGTCGTCAGTATAATCAGCGCCAATATGAGTAGCAATTTGTTTGGCAAAAAGTGCTACTTGATTATAACCCCGTTTTTTTAATTTTTTACGGTGCAACGGTACCGGAATTACATAATCTATTTGTAATAAATCTCCTTGTTCTTTTAAGATTTGGCCATGCCAATCACCTAAAAATCTGCCAATACCCTCTTGATTTTTGTATTTCAATAGATGTATTAGGTTTTTAACAATTCCAATTTCGGTAAAGAATAAGAATGAATTTGCTTTTTTTATGTTAATTCGTCCATAAAAAATACGGTCAACGGCATTTTCTTCGTTAAAAGTATACTCGGTAAGCGGTAATTGATGTCGGCAAGATGTACAGAGAAGAACCTCTCCTCTATATAATCGTGCATTACATCCAAAACATGATATGGGTAACAGTATGTTGGTAACATCCTTTAGTATATTTGAAATTCTGTTTTGCATCAAACCTTACAGATTACTTAACCTACAGCCCACTTTTTAAATGGACACTCAAGATAACAAATTCAATTATAAAATAATGCTTGCTGCATTTGCTGCCGTAATTATAGCATTGTTAATTGCATTCTACTATAGTTACGCCCAGTCTAACGCCCAAATAGACTTTTTAGAGCAGGAAAAAGCAATTTTGGTAAGAGATCTTACCATTATGAAAGCAGATGTGGATCGTTTGTCCGCAAAGAGCGAAATGAATGAAATAGAGTTGCAAGACTCTAAATTCAAGGTTCAAGAACTTTTAGATTCTGTGGGAAGATTAAATTTTACGGTGCAAAGATTAAGAGAATTCAAAACAGAGCTACGTAGACTAGAATCTAAGAATGATAGTTTAATTTTAAAGAACAATTTTCTTCGTTACAATAACATGTTGCTTACAGATAAATATGATGAGTCTCGCAAGCAAATTGAAAACTTAAGGGCGAACAGTAATTCATTGGCAGAGGCAGAAGCTTTGCAGAGAAGAAAGATATTGGAGCTGAATCAAAAATTAAAAACCAAAAGTTACCTAAAAATGGCAAATGCTGAAGGTAGTGGTTTTAGATTGATAAGAGGTACAAGGCCAACTAAAACAAACAAGGCTTCGATCATAGAAAAATTAAGAGGTTGTGTTACTGTATTGGCAGATGAAAGCGAAGCTGGAAATGAAAAAATTATCTATTTACAATTTTTAGATCCTAATAAACAGATCATAGAAGACAATGCCAATACAATTACAGTAAACGGTAATGTATATAGTAAGAGGGTAGAGTTTGTTTTTCAAGGTATAGACCAGGCGTTATGTGAATCTATAACCATACCCGAAGGCTCTTTAATGGAAGGTAATTATACCTTAAACGTCTTTGAAGATGAGCGATTGATCACTTCTTCAGAATTTCAATTGAAATAATTATTATTTTTTTAGGCTATTATCCTATTTTTGCCGCATGGCAAAGCAAGAAGATGATTTTAAGCGTGTAATATCTCACGCAAAGGAATATGGTTATGTATTCCAATCTAGTGAAATTTATGATGGTTTAAGCGCTGTTTATGATTATGGTCAAAACGGTGTAGAGCTTAAGAAAAATATACGTGACTATTGGTGGAAAGCCATGGTACAGCTCAATGACAATATAGTTGGGCTAGATGCTGCGATTTTTATGCATCCGTTAACTTGGAAAGCATCTGGACATATAGATGCCTTTAATGATCCATTGATAGATAATAAAGATTCTAAAAAGAGATATAGAGCAGATGTTTTAGTTGAGGATTATGTAGCTAAAATTGATGCCAAAATTGAAAAAGAAGTCAAAAAAGCAGAAAAACGCTTTGGAGAGTCTTTCAATAAAGAAAAATTCTTGGAAACAAATCAACGCGTTGTTGACTATCAAGAACAAGGAAAAACAATTCTAAGTAGATTGGGTAGGTCTTTGCAGAACGAAGATTTAGCCGATGTTAAAGCTCTTATTGAAGAATTGGATATTGCTTGTCCAATGTCAGGGTCAAAGAACTGGACAGATGTAAAGCAATTCAATTTAATGTTCGGTACAAAGTTAGGAGCCAATGCAGAAAGTGCAATGGACCTATTTCTTAGACCGGAAACTGCCCAAGGTATCTTTGTTAATTTCTTGAATGTTCAAAAATCGGGTCGTATGAAATTGCCTTTTGGTATTGCTCAGACCGGTAAAGCGTTTAGAAATGAAATAGTCGCAAGACAATTCATTTTTAGAATGCGTGAATTCGAACAGATGGAAATGCAATTTTTCATTCAGCCAGGTACTCAGAAAGAATGGTATGAAACTTGGAAAGAAAAAAGAATGAAATGGCATTTATCTCTTGGTATGGGGCAAGATAATTACCGTTTTCATGATCATGAGAAATTAGCTCATTACGCAGATGCAGCTTCAGATATAGAGTTCCGTTTTCCTTTCGGATTTAAAGAACTTGAAGGAATACACTCTAGAACAGATTTTGATTTAGGCAGTCATGAGAAATTCTCAGGCAAGAAATTGCAGTACTTTGATCATGAGGTTAATAAAAACTACGTTCCTTATGTGTTAGAAACTTCTATTGGTCTTGACAGAATGTTTTTGGCTGTATTTTCAAATTCATTACAGGAAGAAGAATTAGAAAATAATACTACAAGAACTGTTCTTAAATTACCTGCTGTTTTGGCACCTGTTAAAGCTGCAATTTTACCATTGGTCAAAAAAGATGGTTTGCCAGAAGTAGCACAAAAAATTGTGGATGACCTTAAATGGGACTTTAATGTAACCTATGATGAAAAAGACGCGGTAGGTAGACGTTATAGAAGACAAGATGCAAATGGTACTCCATTTTGTATAACAGTAGATCATCAAACTTTAGAAGATCAAACGGTTACCATTAGGCATAGAGATTCTATGGAACAAGAGCGTGTTGCCATATCTTCATTGAACGGGATTATTCATGATGTTGTAGACATGAAAACCTGGTTAAAAAAGATGGAATAATCTATAAGGTGTAGTTTAATTTTAAACCACCATAGTAATTGATATTGTTCCCAGGGTAGAAATACCTTGGGGCATTTCCTCCAAATCCACTAGCATTTATCAATACTGATTGTGCGTATTTAGTATCGGTTAAATTATTGATGCCAAAATCTAAACCTATTCTCAGTTTTTCTGATATTTGATTTTTGTATCCTAGTTTTAAGTTCAATAAGTTAAAAGAATCGCTATACAAGGTATTTGCATCCGTCAACGGAATTTCATCTACATATTGATGTGTAATATTAAAGAATAGTCCATTACCAAAATTGGTTTGTATCCCTGAATTGATTTTGTTTTTTGGTACACCTGTTAAAACATTATCTGAATAATCTTCATTTGCTTCTTCATCTATAAAGTCTAAGAATTTATGATTGCTGTAAGTGTAGCTGATAAATGGCGATATGGTTATTTTATTGTTAACATTAAATTTGTAACTCCAGTCGAGATCAATTCCTTGATGTTTGGTTTTCCCGGCATTTCTACCAATATATTGATTGTCGCCAACACGTTTGGCTACTAATAAATTGTTTATCGGCATTATGTAAAAAGCAATTTCAAATCTATTCCTGTCATCTTCACTCTTGTGCTCTATGCCTAATTCATAGTTTGTGCCGGTTTCTTGTACAATGTCCGGATTGATTATTCCATCAGGTGTTAATGTTTCTTCTAAACTAGGGTTGGAAAATCCGCGACTAATGTTACCATATAATTGGTAGGTAGGTGTAAATGCGTAGTTAACATCTATACTTGGTAGCAACAGGGCTTTAAAGTTTCTATTTGCACTGGTATTTAGCTCCCCTGTATTAAAAAAGTCCCTAAAATCATATTGGGTTTTGTTGATATTCAGCCCTAACTGTGTGGTAAGTTTTGGTGTAATTGAATAAGAGGCAGTTGCGAAAATGTTTATTTGGTTTCTGAATTCTTTATTTTTTGATTGTTGATCTCCTTGAAGGCTTCCATTGCCTTCATTTTCCTGATATAGATTTTCAAAAGTTTGCCAATTGTATTCGTCTATGTAAAGCTCACCACCTAAAGTGTAAAAGAGAGCGTTTTTAGATATGTCCAAGTTCCCAGAAAATAATGTCCTAACACCATAACCGTTGGTGAATTCGTCTAAAATATTGAAGGGTGCAGGTTCGTAATGATCCAAGTATGTGTAAAATAAACTGGTTGTATTCTTAAGGTTAGGGCTAGCGTAGTAAGTGTGCGATAACCCTATAAGACTATAATTGTTGTCTTCATAACCTTGTGATGCTTTCCATGTAAATGCAGCTTGGGTAGGGTCTTCATTAAAATCTTCTTGACTTATAGAGCTTGCTATTTGGGCAGAATAATCTATATGGTTAACTAATAATCCTAGTTCACTCTTTTTAGAAAGTTTAAAGATGGTGTTTAATAAATATCCGTCACGTTCAAATCTGTTATTTTCACGATATCCATCAACTTCCATATGTCCGTATTGAAATGTCATATAGAAATTATCTTCTGCATGGGTAAATCCTAAGCTGTTTTTAAAAAGTCCGTAAGAACCAATAGTTGTATTGTTTGTAAACTTTGTAGGTTGATCACTTAATTGTTTTGTGTTCAATATTATTGCGCCACCGAGGTTGGTTCCAAAACCCGTTCCTTTAGGTCCTTTAATAACTTCAACAGAGGTCAGGTTTTCTAAATCAAAAGCTTCTATTGTAGAAGATCCCGTACCATTTGTAATCGGGATATTGTTGTAGTATAATCTTAATTTATCTGTGCCGTATAAGGTTCTGGATCCAACTCCCCTTATGGTGATTCTATTGGTGTTTAAAGCACCTGAGAGGGCATATAGACCGGACACTTGATTTAAAGAACTTATAAAGTCAACAGGGCTGTAATTGGAAAATGTAGTTTCCCCTATAATTTGAGATGGCACAATGCCAATAGCATTTTTAGCTGTTAGGGTGTCAATTACAATAACTTCGTTTAAACGGGTAATACTATCATTTTCTGTTGTTACCTGTGCTAAAAGAACTGAGGGGGTTGTAAGAATAAATAGTAGGCTAAAAAGAGTTTTTTTCATAAAAAGATTAAAACTCAAAAGTACCCATTAAAACCTAAAACCTAAAGATAATCCTGCTCTAAACATAAAGTCATCTTGAAAATCTTCTGGGTTAATATTTCTGCCCAAACCTCCGTTTAATTCAATGGTAAATTTTTGACTTCTGGTAGCCCATTTATAACCACCACCCAGACCAAGTGCAATGGTAGAATAGTCATAATTTCTTGTGCCTATATTTTGAGTGTCTACATCGTCATCTCCTGTGTAATATAAACCAAAGACCTCTGCAAAGAGGCCACTTTTTGGTTCAAAACCAAAATAAGCTCTTAAGTTGGGTCCTATACCAAAGTTACCATTGTAATCAGTTGATTTTCCATCAAAATATATTGTTCCTCCTATACTGGTATCTTCATTAATATAATATTCATAGCCAAGTTCAACCGTAGTGGTAATTAAAAACTGACCAATATTAAGTTTAACCTCATGGCTATTATCGTTATTATAATATGCTTGTGCAAAAGAAGATGTAGTTGCAAATATTAGAAGGGTTGTAAAAATGAACTTGTTCATGAATAGATGATTATAATATAAAACAGACTTGTATGGATACTTTTAAAATGTGAAATTATGATTTTAAAAGAAAGTATACACCTTTAATCTACAACTCTTTTTTATTTTTAGGTCAAAATTTAGATACATGAAAATCATATCCTACAATGTAAATGGTATTAGGGCGGCAATAAGAAAAGGTTTTTTGGATTGGTTGGTTGCAGTTTCGCCAGATGTTGTTTGTCTGCAGGAAATAAAGGCAAATGAAGAGCAGTTGGATCTTTCATTGTTTGAAAAAGCGGGATATAAATATAATTATTGGTATAGTGCACAAAAGAAAGGGTATAGCGGAGTGGCAATTCTTTCAAAAACAAAACCAGATGCTGTAGTATTTGGTACCGGTATAGAGTATATGGATTTAGAGGGTAGAAATATTAGAGCGGATTTTGGTGAAGTATCAATTATGAGCATGTATTTACCTTCTGGTACCAACATTGAAAGATTGGAGCACAAGTTGATGTATATGGCAGATTTTAGACAATATGTTGATGGACTTAAAAAAACCAATCCTAATCTTATTGTGTTGGGAGATTATAATATATGTCATGAAGCTAGGGATATACATAACCCTGTAGGACTTAAAAATGTTTCTGGTTTTTTACCAGTTGAGAGAGAATGGATAGGGGATTTTATAGACAGTGGTTTTGTAGATAGTTTTAGGGAGTTTAATTCTGAGCCAAATAATTATACATGGTGGAGTTATAGGGCAAATGCCAGAAACAACAATAAAGGTTGGCGTTTAGACTATGCCATGGTGGCTTCTACATTAAAAGAAAGGTTGTTGAGGTCCGTTATATTATCAGAAGCCAAACATAGTGATCACTGTCCAATTTTAATTGAGTTAGATAGTTGATCATATAGATGCGTTCACCCTTAATATATTTAGTAGTTTTGTAATTCTTGAAAGCAATTAAAAGAGTTGAATGATCTATACCAAATTACCGCACACTGAAATTGAAGTAAGTAAAATTTGTTTAGGTACAATGACCTGGGGAAACCAGAATACCGAAGAAGAAGGTCATGAGCAAATAAATTATGCACTGGATAAGGGAATTAATTTTTTGGATACTGCAGAGTTGTATCCCGTACCTGCACATAAAGATAGATATGCCGATACCGAGAGGATCATAGGTAATTGGTTCAAAAAAAATGGGAACAGAGAAGATATTGTACTTGCGTCTAAAATTGCCGGAAAAGCAGAAATGACAAAGTTCATTCGTACTACAGGATTTACCAGAGAGGCCATAATTGAAGCTGTTGAAGGTAGTTTAACTAGATTGCAAACAGATTATATTGACCTATATCAATTACATTGGCCAGATAGAAATACCAATTACTTTGGGCAAAGGGGGTACAAACATGATATTTCTGACCATTGGGAAGATAATATTCATCAGGTTTTGGAGACCATGCGCGATTTAATTCGTGAGGGAAAAATCAAGCACGTAGGTTTGTCAAATGAAACGCCATGGGGAACCATGCGTTTTTTAGAAGAAAGTAAGGTTCATGTTACTTTGCCAAGAACTATAACGGTACAAAACCCTTATAGTTTGCTGAACAGATTGTTTGAAGTGGGAATGTCGGAAATAGCCATGAGAGAGCAAGTTGGGCTATTGGCGTACTCGCCAATGGGTTTCGGTGCTCTGAGTGGTAAATATTTGGGTGATAGAATGCCGGAAGGGTCAAGATTAAGCCTGTTTCCCCAGTACAATAGATATATTGGAGATACGGCTGTTGAGGCTACCAAAAAATATTATGAACTTGCTCAGGCCAACGGTTTAACTTTAGCGCAAATGGCATTGGCCTTTGTGAATACAAGACCATTTGTTACCAGTACAATTATAGGCGCAACAAATTTAAGGCAGCTAGAAGAAAATTTTGGCAGTATAGACGTTACTCTTTCTGATGATGTTCTTAAAGAAATAGAAGCCATACACGGTTCAATTCCAAATCCCGCTCCATAATATGAACAATATAATATTCTTTAAAATCGGCTTTGGACAAATAGTAGTTATTGTTGCCGTTGTGATAATTATAATGGTCTTGGCCAGAATAATGAGAGATAAACGTTAACCAAATAAGTTACCGGCAACTTCTTCAATTTTAGAAGCCAATAGAATTCTTATTTTGGTTGATTTAAGACCTATTTTATTATTTTTTGAAATAATAATTGTTTCATAGCCTAGTTTTTCTGCTTCAAGAATTCGTTGTTCAACTCTTTGTACAGGTCTAATTTCACCTGCAAGCCCAACTTCTGCAGCAAAACAAATGCCTTTGTCAATAGGTATGTCTTCATTGCTCGATAAAATTGCGGCGATAACTGCCAAATCAATAGCGGGGTCGTCTACGGATATGCCACCGGTAATATTTAAGAAAACATCTTTTGCACCTAGTTTGAAGCCAGCACGTTTTTCTAAAACGGCCAAGAGCATGTTTAGTCTTTTAACATTATAGCCCGTAGTTGAACGTTGAGGTGTTCCATAAACCGCGGTACTTACCAAAGCTTGAATTTCTATAAGCAGTGGCCGCATGCCTTCAACGGTAGCTGCAATGGCAGTACCACTTAAACCATCATCATTTTTGGATATTAAAACCTCTGACGGATTGTTGACTTCTCTTAGGCCACTACCTTGCATTTCGTAAATACCAAGTTCCGCTGTGGATCCAAATCTATTTTTTAGTGACCTTAGAATTCTGTAAACATAATTACGGTCGCCTTCAAATTGAAGAACGGTATCAACCATATGCTCTAAAATCTTTGGTCCGGCAATAGAGCCGTCTTTTGTAATATGCCCAATTAAAATGACAGGTGTATTGGTCTCTTTGGCAAATTTTATAAGTTCCGCAGTGCATTCCCTAATTTGAGAAATACTTCCGGCAGCAGATTCAATATAATCGGAGTGCAGCGTTTGTATAGAATCAATGACTACAATATCTGGTTCTGTAGCTTCAATTTGCTTAAATATATTTTGAGTTTTGGTTTCTGTAAGTATAAAACAGGTTTCACTGTTAGGGTGAATTCTGTCAGCACGCATTTTAATTTGTTTTTGGCTTTCTTCGCCTGAAACATATAAGGTTTTATAGGGTAGTTTTAAGGCAATTTGAAGCAGTAGTGTGCTCTTTCCTACACCAGGTTCCCCACCTAAGAGCACCAATGCTCCAGGTACTAATCCGCCACCAAGAACTCTATTGAATTCAAGATCAAAAGTATTTAAACGAACTTCTTTTTCAATACTAATTTCATTGACCAAAAGAGGTTTTGAAACTCTTTTTGAGCTTTGTGAAGGGGTTTTCCAACTAGATTTTTCTTCTTTTTGTACAACCTCTTCAACAACAGTGTTCCATTGTTTACAAGCAGAACATTGCCCTACCCATTTTGCATATTGGGTGCCGCAATTTTGACAAAAAAAGGCAGTTTTTGTTTTGGCCATCTTTAGTATTTAAAAAGTGGCTAAAGGTAGCAAGAAGTTTGAGATGAGTAAATTCTTAAATCAAATTTAGAATCAATTTTTACTCGAACTTTCTTTTTTAAAAGCGCTAAAAGCTAGAAAAAATGATGCCCATGCCATGAAAAGGGCAATTCCGTTATACGCCAGATTAAATTCTCCTTTTAATCCAAAGTAAGTAAAGAGCACTCCGGAGAACACGAAGTACATTGCGTCAATTTTAATCATAATTAAGTAGGTTAGGCTAATTTGGGAATAGCCGTTTATTAATTCTGTTTAAAAACCAAAATCGGCTTTTAGTGCATCCATTTTCTCAAGGGCCATTTCTTTAGTTAAAAAATCTATTTCTTCCATTTGAAAAGATTTCTCAAATGTTCTTAATGCTTTCTTGGGTTCGCCCAGTTGTTCATAATACTCAGCCTCAAAATAAAAACCTAGCATAGTCTCTGGGTATTCTTTTTTGCAAAGATCAGATAATGGTTTTAACGATTCAAAATCTTCTTTTTTTCTAGAGGCAGCATAAATTGCCATAATGTCGTTCAATTCAACCGGTTTGCTAAAGCCAAACATATCAACAATACCTTGGTATTTATTCTCTAAATAATTGTAAACAGGTTCTTCACTGGTAAGAATCTGTGTTTTGTATTCCTTAGGGCTTATGGGCTTAAACATGCCAAAGATATTGTCAAAGGCTTTGCCTATACCGTAAGTCGCTACAGAGATATGGTCAGCATTTGTATATTCATCAAAGAAATAATGTAAAGACTCTTTTTCTATAGATTTAATATCATTGTGCATAGTCAATATTCTCTGCTTATCATTACTTGCTTCCCCTTCAACAATAAGTTGGTAAAAAATTTGATTGTCAAAAGCACCCAGTCGCATGGGTACCCTGCTTTCCATTTCTGGGGCAAGTGTGGGCGAAATACTTACATAGCCATCAAATATAGAATTGTCTTTAAACAGCCAGTAGTTCATGAAGTTTGCAGTGATGTCATACCCTACGATCATCTTAAAAGGCGCTGTGCTGTAATTAAGGTCTAGGTAAGGTATAAGTTCCATACCAATAAACTCATAAAAGCTTTTGCCTTTCTCGGAAGGTAAACCACTTTCTGGATCAAATGCACAATCTTCATATCTAAGATCGTTTTCGCTTTGGTCAATACCTACAACTATACTTTGGGGCATACCATGAAATCTACTATAAAATTTAGAGGTAGCTACAACTTGCTCGAATAGATACTCGCCATCAAGTACTATGATTAATGGGTATTTTTTAGTTTCATCTAAATTCTCTGGAAAATAATAATGAACATCTCTACGTTCTTGAAGTTTAAACGATTCGAAAATTTCTTGTGTTACTTGCGCATAGGAGGTTAAGCCAAATAAGAGTGCGAAAATAAAAGATAGATTACGCATAAGGGGTTATTGATTAGATGTAAGTAAACTACTTGCTTCTGTTCAATAACGGTAATAGCAGAAAAGATATTGCACCAAAAACAACTATCATTAAAGTCTGTGCGATCCAAATTATCCATCCAAAGGCATCACCCGATACAGAGCTAATACCAAAGATTGCCAAAGCACTGCTTACGGCAATAGGGTAAAGCCCTATACCACCGTTAGTTGTGGCCATCGCAAAAGCCCCTGCAACAAAGGCTACCAAAAGTTGGCTTAATGAAAGTGAAATGGTTTCTGGAACGGTAAATTTTATTATCCAAAGCATACCAATATAGCATCCCCAAATGAAAAAAGTGTGTAGAATGAACAGCCATTTATTTTTCATTTTAAAAATGCTGAATACTCCGTCAAGAAGTCCTTTTACAAAGGTTTTTATTTTATTGGCAAATTCACTTTTAGATCTCTTGATGATAAAAATAAAAACGAATAATAAAGCGATACTTCCTAATGCCAAAAAAAGAAGTCCGGTAACATTAAAACCACGTTCTTGTAGTATGCCCATAATTACATCTGTCTGAAGTAAAAAAGCCAGGGTTACTACCAATAGAAGCATAATTACATCAATAACCCTTTCGGTTACAATGGTGCCAAAACCTTTTTCAAACGGAACGTTTTCATACGTGGATAATGCCGTTGCCCTTAGTATTTCTCCAGTTCTTGGAATACCAAGATTGGCAAAATATGAAGTAAGAATGATTAAAATGTTGTTTATGAGTTTGGGCCTGTAGCCAAGTGGTTCTAAAAGGTAGTTCCACCTTATGGCTCTAGACACGTGACCGAGAATACCTAGTAATACAGATAAAAATACATATAACGGATTTGCTTCCTTAATGTAAAAGATGATTTCCTTTCTATCTTCGGGTGTAGTGGAGTTGTAAGAATACCAAACTAAAAAAACTCCCAAGGCTATTGGGAGTATAATTTTAAGATTCTTTTTCAGTGTATTGGTCAACTTTAGGTCAATAGGTTGTTTGCTTCGTTAGGGAAAACTAAAGAAGGGTTAAATTTCTTTGCCTCTTCAATATCCATCCAAGTATAAGAAATTAAAATTAAAACATCTCCTACGGCAACTTTTCTGGCCGCAGCACCGTTTAAAGTTATTTCGCCACTTTTTCTAGGACCCGGTATAATATATGTTTCTAGTCTTTCACCGTTATTATTGTTGACAATTTGAACTTTTTCACCACGAATAAAATTAGCGGCATCCATTAAATCTTCGTCAATAGTAATACTACCAACGTAATTAAGATCGGCACCGGTAACCTTTACACGGTGTATTTTAGATTTAACTACTTCTACTTGCATAACTTGTACTAATTTAAGGCTATGTTATCTATTAAACGTACGTTCTCTACGTAAACGGCAATAAACGCCCTGTATTTTATATTATTTATTTTATCAATTACTGGTGTTAAGGTTTCAACATCGGTAATGTCGAAATATTCAAGCTCAAAATCGTTTGTTTTTTTAAACTCGTTAACTACCCAGTCTTTAATATTCAGTACATTATCCGTGCCAAATTTATTTTTGGCAGTCTTTAATGTCTCATAAATGAACGCAGCTTTTTGTCGTATTTCTTTACTTAACCTTTCGTTTCTAGAACTCATGGCTAAACCGTGGTCTTCTCTTACAATTTCACAACCAATTATTTCAACAGGTATTTGTCTTATTTCAGTAAGTTTTTGGATAATACGTAATTGTTGAAAGTCTTTTTCGCCAAAATATGCTTTTGTTGGGTGTACCACTATTAGTAATTCTTCTACAATTGTACCTACACCATTAAAATGGTCGTCTCTAAATTCCCCTTCCATCACCTTTTCCAGTCCTTCAAAATCATAAATTTTTGGAATAACGGTTTCAGGGTATATTTCAGAAACTTCGGGGGTGAATACTATAATGTCTTCTGAAATTTCAGAAATCAAAAGTAAATCTGCATCTAATGTTTTTGGGTATTTGTTCAAGTCCTCTAAGTTGTTGAACTGCGTAGGGTTCACAAAAATACTGACAACCACCTTATCATTTTCAGAAACCGCTTTTTTTATCAACGATGCATGTCCTTGATGAAGGGCTCCCATAGTTGGCACAAGACCTAGGTTTAGGCTGCTACCAAGTTCGTTCAGTTTTTCTGTAAGTACTTTTTTGGTCTTAATTACCTGCATTGAAAATTGCATTAGCGAGCAAACTTACTATAATTACTGCTAATCTCTATATTTTTTGTAATTTTGCGGTTACGTTCCAGTGAAAAATAAAATATAACCTTTATGAATGGTAAAAAGATATTGTTTGTATCTTCTGAATTAGTTCCTTACTTACCCGAAAACGAAGTTTCCTTAATGTCTTATGAAGCACCTAGAATGGTCAACAGTAATGGTGGCCAGATTAGAATATTCATGCCTAGATATGGAAACATCAATGAAAGAAGACATCAATTACATGAAGTAATTAGACTTTCTGGAATGAATTTGGTCATTAATGATATGGATATGCCATTGATTATTAAAGTGGCTTCTATTCCAAAAGAAAGAATACAAGTTTACTTTATTGACAACGAAGAGTACTTTAAGCGTAAAGCCACTTTTACAGACAAGCAGGGAAACCTTTTTCCAGATAACGACCAACGTGCAATATTTTTTGCAAAAGGTGTTATGGAAACTGTGAAAAAATTGAATTGGTCACCAGACATTATTCATGTTCACGGTTGGATGGCTAGCTTGCTTCCATTGTATTTGAAGAAATACTATGCTGATGAGCCGCTTTTTGGTGACAGTAAAATTGTTTTGTCGGTTTATGGTAAAACTTTTGAAGGGGCTTTGGATAAGGACATGATCAAAAGAATTTCTTTTGATGGTATACCAGAAGAAGAAATTGCTTCTTTAGGCGAGCCAACTTATAATAATTTGTTAAAGGTAGCTGTTGATTATTCCGATGCTGTAATTTTAGCTTCTGAGGATATTCCAGAAGAATTAGAGAGCCATATTACCAACCAAGAAAAACCCGTGTTGCCATATGTACCTGTTCAAGAGTTTGAAGAGGCGTATGCAAATTTTTATAACACCGAAGTTTTAAAATAATCTGCATGAATTTTATTGCTAAGTCCGCTTTCCCCAAATTTTTGGGATTGTTTTTGATGTTGGTTTTTTTAGTTTCTTGTGAGCAAGATTTAACAACCGTAGGTACTGGTGTAGTTGGTAATGAGCCTTTTGCTACTGGTAAAGAAGTCTATGATGTGTTTGCTTATAATAAAAACATAGAAGCGGTACAGACCAATAAGTTGGCTGTTTATCAATTGGGTACGTATAATGACCCAATTTATGGCAAAACCGAGGCATCTGTAACTTCGCAATTATTTCTTAGTACAGCAAATCCTACTTTTGGGAGTTTTTCTCAAGATAAGGAAGATAGGGCGGGTACTACAGATGAGGCTATAACAACAGTTCAGGAAAATGAGACGGTAAAAGAGGTATATCTTTATATTCCCTTTTTAACGAATTCGTTGGATACTGATGGAGATGGTGTTGCCGATGAGTACGATGCCGAGCCAGAGAATAGTGATAATGATAACGATGGCGATGGGGTTTCGAACATTATAGAAACCGCATCGAATACAGATCCTTTAGATGATACAAGTGTGGATGCTGATCGTGATGGTCTAAATGATACAGACGGCGCCACTATATTTGCTGACAATTTTGCTGAAAAGGTGGAGTTGGATAGTATTTATATTAACGGAGTTAATTATGATGATGTAGCTAAATCTCCACTGCCAAAATTTAATTTAAAGGTTGAGCGATCTACCTTCTTCTTAAGAGATTTGGATCCAAATGCCAGTTTTCAAGAAGCACAACAATATTATTCTAATCAAGTGTTTTCACCGGATTTTGTTACAGGTGATCCTTTGTTTCAGGGTGATGTAGAAATCATTGATGAGGAAATTTTAATTCAGAATGAAGATGATGAATCTACAGAAGATGTAGATGAAGCGCAAACAAATACCAAGTTGCCACCAGGAATTAGAGTAGCATTGGACAATGATTTTTTTCAGGAAAATATTTTGGATAAGGAAGGTAGTTCAGAATTGATCAGTCAATCTAATTTCACTGAATTTATACGTGGTCTTCATTTCTCTATAGTCGATGGTGATGGTAACAATGTACTTTTCATGTTCGATTTAAGAAGTTCAAATATTACCATGACATATAGTTACACAAACTATGATACCAATGGTACCACAGATGATACTAGTGATGATAACCCAAATAATATTTTAGAAAGAGATTTTACTTTTTCTTTTTTAACTCAAAATACATCGACTGGTGTAATTTCTGGAAACGCCGTAAATACTTTAATTACTGAAAATTACGGACCGCAGATATTGCAGGCTTTGGATAACGATGAAAATGCAGCAAGAATATATGTTAAAGGAGGTCCTGGTACATATGCGGAAATTAATTTGTTTGAAGAAGATGGTGGTGAAAATATTCTTGAACAAATAAGAAGTGAAGATTGGGTGATTAACGAAGCAAATTTGGTGTTCTATATTGACAGAGATCAATTGGATGCTGCAGGTAGTACATTAGAGCCGCCAAGACTTTATTTGTACAACGCTGAAAATAAATTCCCTTTGATCGATACATCGACAGATGTTGCTTTGGCTGAAGCGGGTACTCCTAATCTGTTTGCTTTTTACCCAAATTATGGTGGCGTAATAGAAAAGACTAATGGTAAAGGTGTGCGTTATTCTGTAAAAATCACCGATCATATCAACGATATGGTCGTTAGGGATTCTACAAACGCTACATTAGGTTTAACTTTAGCTACGAATATCCAAAATTGGAATATATCAGATGCAAAAGTTACAAATGGTGAAGAAGAATTGCCAATTACTTCAACGTTAACACCATTAGGGACTATTCTTTACGGGAGTAATTTAGAAGCCACTGATCCAAATTTTGATAAGAGGTTAAAGTTGGAAATCTATTATACTCAAGCAAATTAGTAAGTGGTTCTATTTTCCTTGATATTAATTTAGTTGTTGACATACCACTTGTACAATAGTAACGTTGTTTACACTAAATGGTTTAATTCTATTGACGTAATTAATTAGTTTTGCTGCAATTAGAATTGAATATAAAATACTCAAATAGAAAGTAATATGTGCGGAATTGTTGGTTACATAGGACATAGGGAAGCTTTTCCTATAATAATAAAAGGACTTCAAAGATTGGAATACCGAGGTTATGATAGTGCAGGTATTGCATTGTATGACGGTAATCAGATAAATCTTTCTAAAACAAAAGGGAAAGTAGAAGACTTAAAGAATAAGGCAAAGAGTATTTCGCAGGCTGGTACTATAGGTATTGGTCATACACGTTGGGCAACACATGGTGTTCCAAATGATGTTAACTCACACCCGCATTATTCCAATTCAGGTGATCTAGTAATAATTCATAATGGTATCATTGAAAATTATGAATCCATAAAACAAGAGTTGACCAAACGTGGTTATACCTTTCAGTCTGATACCGATACAGAAGTATTAATTAATCTAATTGAGGAGGTTAAGAAAACCGAAGATGTTAAACTTGGTAAAGCGGTTCAAATAGCACTTAACCAAGTTGTTGGCGCATATGCAATTGCAGTATTTGATAAAAATAAGCCAGATGAGATTGTAGTGGCTAAGTTGGGTAGTCCTTTAGCTATTGGTGTTGGTGAAAAAGAATTTTTCATAGCATCGGATGCTTCTCCGTTTATTGAATTTACTAATAACGCCGTTTACCTAGAAGATGAGGAAATGGCCATTATTAGACTTGGAAAAGAAATAAAGCTTAGAAAAATTAAGGATGATGCAGTTGCGTATCCAAGAATTCTAGAGCTTCAAATGAATCTTGAAGAAATTGAGAAAGGTGGTTATGATCACTTTATGTTAAAAGAGATTTATGAGCAACCTAGAGCTATAAAAGATACCTATAGGGGACGTTTGTTGGCAGATCAAGGTTTAATTAGAATGGCGGGAATTGACCTTAATATGGAAAAGTTCTTAAATGCCAATAGAATTATTATTGTTGCTTGTGGTACATCTTGGCATGCAGGTTTGGT
The DNA here is from genome assembly GCF_001865655.1 of Maribacter sp. 1_2014MBL_MicDiv. Lineage (NCBI taxonomy): Bacteria > Pseudomonadati > Bacteroidota > Flavobacteriia > Flavobacteriales > Flavobacteriaceae > Maribacter > Maribacter sp. 1_2014MBL_MicDiv. The sequence continues at coordinate 1,627,131 of NZ_CP011318.1, read as the reverse complement.
TGCAGAATATATATTTGAAGATTTAGCAAGAATTCCTGTAGAAGTAGAGTATGCTTCAGAGTTCAGGTATCGAAATCCTGTTATTACAGATAAAGATGTATTAATTGCAATTTCACAATCTGGTGAAACTGCAGATACTTTAGCGGCAATCAAATTGGCCAAGGAAAGAGGTGCGTTTGTATTTGGTGTTTGTAATGTGGTAGGTTCTTCTATTGCTAGGGAAACAAATGCCGGAGCCTATACACATGCCGGACCAGAGATTGGGGTTGCCTCAACAAAGGCGTTTACTACTCAAATTACTGTGTTGACCTTAATGGCTTTGAAACTGGCTAAGGCAAAAGGTGTTTTTTCAGAATCTAAGTACCATGAGTATTTAACTGAATTGGAAACTATACCAAGTAAGGTTGAAAAATCTTTGGAATCCAATACATTAATTGAAATTATATCGGATGTCTATAAAGATTCAACTAATTGTCTTTACTTAGGAAGAGGGTATAATTTTCCTGTGGCACTAGAAGGAGCGCTTAAATTAAAAGAAATCAGTTACATTCATGCTGAAGGATATCCGGCAGCGGAAATGAAGCATGGTCCAATTGCACTTATCGATGAACATATGCCAGTTTTTGTAATTGCTACAAAAAAAGGACATTATGAAAAAGTGGTAAGCAATATCCAAGAAATTAAATCTAGAAAAGGTAAAATTATAGCAATTGTTACTGAAGGGGACGAACAGGTAAAAGAGTTGGCAGATCACGTAATTGAGGTGCCGGAGACTTTAGAAAGTTTGACGCCGTTATTGACTACAATACCTTTGCAATTGCTCTCGTACCATATTGCGGTAATGAGAGGTTGTAATGTTGATCAACCAAGAAACCTTGCCAAATCTGTAACGGTGGAATAAAAGAAAATTATAATAATTTTAAAAAGGGGTGTGATTGCAATCACACCCCTTTTTTTCGTTCAGTCAAAAAATAATTTAGGTAGATTAAGTTGATTTTTAGTTAATTGCAAAAGAATAGTTAATTGCGTTTTTGCTAGTAAAATAGCTATATAATTATTAAAATAATACTATGCATGCATAATTTTTTTCAAATTACTATTATTGGTATAAAATAATCTGTATCTTAACCCACAACTAATTTTAAACTATAATTAAGAATGAGAGCAATACTACTTTTAGCATTGATGATTATGGGAACCTTTGCGTATTCCCAAACTAATATCAGTGGTAATGTTGTTGACCAGGACAACGTGCCTATCCCCGGGGCCAATATTGTTATTGTTGGCAAAACCATTGGGACTGTAACAGATTTTGATGGTAATTTTAATTTGGCTACATCAGAAGTGCCACCTTTCAAAATAGAAATATCAAGTATTGGTTATACGAGTAGTACAGAAGATATTACTAGTGCGAGCCAAACTATTACCGTTGTTTTAAATGAATCTCAAACCTTTTTGGATGAGGTAGTCATATCTGCTTCAAGGACTCCTGAGCGTATTTTTGAATCTCCGGTAACCGTTGAGAGAATTGGTATTTCGGAAATAAAGAATACCACGGCTGCCGATTTTTATGGCGGTCTTGAAAATCTTAAAGGTGTAGACGTTAACACAAACAGTTTAACATTTAAATCGGTTAACACCAGAGGTTTCGCATCTTTTGCCAATACACGTTTTATGCAACTTGTAGATGGTATGGACAACTCTACACCTGCATTGAATTTCCCTATTGGTAATTTGGTTGGTCTTATAGAGCCAGATGTGTTAAGTGTTGAATTGTTGCCTGGGGCATCATCTGCACTATATGGGGCAAATGCATTTAATGGAATTTTGTTTATGCGAAGTAAAAGCCCTTTTGACTATGAAGGTATCAGTGTATCTATTAAACAAGGTATTACTTCTCAACAAGCTTCGGGAGATAATTCTTATACTGATTTTGGTATTAGGGCTGCACATAAGTTCAGCAATAAGTTTGCGGCTAAGGTTAATTTTGGTTACTTAAAAGGTACGGACTGGGCTGCTAATAATACAGATGATAGAAATACAGTTGGTGGTACGCGTGATAACCTAAACTATGACGGTATTAACGTTTATGGTGACGAGGTAGCTACCAATATTAAAGAAGTTGCACTTACGCTAGAGGGCTTAGGTATTTTACCTTCTGGGGCAAATGCTTTAGTCCCTTCTGAAATTGTTAGTAGAACAGGGTACAATGAAGGAGATCTAACCAATTATAATGCAGAAAGTATTAAAGCGGATTGGGGCTTGTATTATAGACCCATTGAAGATAATAGTTTAGAAATTTCTTATGTAGGTAAAGTTGGTACGGGTAATACCATTTACCAAGGTACTAATAGATATAATATTGCCGGTTTCTTTCAAGAACAACATAAATTGGAAATCAAAAATGATAACTTTTTTGTTAGGGGTTATGTAGTTGGTGATAAAGCTGGTGATTCTTATGATATGGTTTTTACCGGAATTAATATTAACAGAGCATGGAAAGATGATAATACATGGTTTGGTGAATATACGGGTGCCTATGTGCAGGCAACATTGGCAGGTGCTACTGACCAGCAGGCTCATGCTGCTGCAAGGGCACAAGCTGAATCTGGTAGACTATTGCCAGGTACGCCAGAGTTCGAAGCTGCATTTAATAGGGTAATAAAAGATCCGGATTTAAGTGTAGGGTCACAATTCTATGATCAATCTAAATACTACCATGCTGACGCTAATTATAACTTTAGTCATTTAATTGATTGGGCGGAAATACAAGTTGGTGGCTCTTTTAGAGAATATAGTTTAAATTCTTTAGGTACTATTTATACAGATTCAGAGGAAGATGGACCTATTGATTATTCGGAATTCGGAATTTATTCACAGGTTCAAAAGACTTTGCCTATGGCAGGAGAAAAAAGTTTAAAACTAACAGGGTCTATCAGGTATGATAAATCTGAGTTTTTTGATGGTTTTTATTCTCCAAGATTGTCTGCAGGTTATACATTGAACAGAAATCATAATATAAGAGCGTCTGCTCAAACAGGATTTAGAAATCCTACTACTCAGGATCTGTTTATTGGTTTGGATGCCGGTAGAGCAATTTTAGTTGGTTCTGCACCTGATAATTTAGAGCAATATTCAAGAGATTTTGATGTTAGTGCAACAGGTCAGTTGTTAGGTCAACCTTCGTCGGTTACACAAACTGGTGCAGCTGCATATAATAATTCTTACTCCGCAGCTTCTGCCACCGCTTTGGCTGAGACAGGTGACCCTTCGGTTCTTGAAGTTGCAAATCCAGATTTAGTGAAGCCAGAAAAAGTAACTTCTTTTGAAATCGGGTATAGAGGTAAGGTCGATAAATTAGTTATTGATTTTAGTACCTACTATAACAGCTATCAAGATTTCATCTCTCAAGAGGTAGTTGTTGCTCCTTACTATGGAGAAGTTGGTGATGGCGGACTTTCAGTTGCGGCAATAGCTAATGGAGATTTCCAGGCATATAGTACATACACCAATACTGATGCTAATGTTAATTCTTATGGAGCATCTATTGGTCTTGATGTTAAGGTGTTGGGTAATTTTGATTTAGGTGGTAGTTATACATTTACAAAACTGGATTTTGATCGTGAAGCCAATCCAGATGTAATGCTGAACTTCAATACTCCAGAACACAAGTTCAAAGCTTCTTTTGGAAATAAGGAACTTTTTGAAAATTTCGGGTTTAATGTGTCCTATAGATTTAGCGATGATTATTTCTGGGAAGCTACTTTTGGTAATGGTGTAATCCCTGAATTTCATGTAGTTGATGCGCAAATTAACTATGAAGTTCCAAGTATAAAATCTTCTTTCAAATTAGGGGGTACAAACCTAACGGGTAAAGAATATAACACTGCGTTCGGTACGGGTCTTATTGGGTCTATGTACTATGTTTCTTGGACAATTAACAACTAATTAAAATCAAAAGTTGAAATGAAAAACTTAAAATATTTATATATTTCTTTAGGTGTCTTGGCTTTTACGGCTTGTAACGACCCAGAAGATGTTGATTTAGAACCAGAGGTCATTGTAGAGGAATTGCCCGCGTTAACTGCTGGTTCTGCAGATTTCTCTAATTATGTTTCATTAGGTAACTCTTTAACGGCAGGTTTTACAGATGGAGCTTTATTTCAAGCTAGTCAGACATTGTCTATGCCCAATCTGTTATCGCAAAAATTTAGCCTTGCAGGTGGGGGTAGTTTTAGTCAACCTTTAACCAATGATAATATTGGCGGTCTTGCACTTGCGGGTACTAGAATACAAGATCCTAGACTAGTATTTGGTGGGGCGGGTCCTGTTTCTTTAGAATCTTTAATTGGGGATGTAACCGTTACCACGGATATTGCTTTAAATAACCCAACAGGACCTTTTAATAACCTAGGGGTGCCTGGTGCAAAAAGTTTTCATTTGTTAGCGCCGGGATATGGTAATATAGCTAACGTTCAATTAGGTCTTGCTAATCCTTATTTTGTAAGAATGACCGGTGCCACGCCAGATATTAGCGTTTTAGAAATGGCAGTTGGTCAGTCCCCTAGTTTTTTCTCTTTATGGATAGGTAATAATGATGTATTAGGATATGCCACTACGGGAGGTGACGGAACAGATCCTATTACGCCTATTTCCGGTGCGCCAGGTCAAGGTTTTGATGGTAGTTATGGAGCTTTGATCGCAACATTAACTGCAGGTGGTGCTCAAGGGGTCGTTGCCAACATTCCTAATGTTACAGATGTGCCTCATTTTACAACAGTGCCACATAACCCGTTAGATCCTACCAATCCAGATTTTGGAGATCAAATTGCTACTTTAAATGGCATTTTTGGGCAATTGAATCAAGTGTATGCTTTCTTGGGTGTGCCAGAGCGCTCCATAGAATTTTCCACAACCGCGGCAAGTGAAGTCGTAATAAGAGATGAAACGTTGACCGATTTGTCAGCTCAAATAGCTGGTGTACTTAGTGCAAGTCCTACATTTCCGGCTTTTGTACAATCTTTTGGACTGCCAGTAGAAGCTGCGCCTTTAGTGGCGGGGTTATTGGGTAGTACTTATGGGCAAACAAGAGAAGCAACTGAAGATGATTTGTTCGTATTACCAAGCTCTTCTATTATAGGAACAGTAAATACAGAATCCGTTGCTGCTCTTATGGCTGCAGGTTTACCACAGACATTGGCAGGACAGTTTTCAGTTGAAGGTATTTCATTGCCATTAGAGGATAAATGGGTGTTAATTCCTAGTGAGCAAGAAGAAATTGCCGTGGCTACAGCGGCTTTCAATCAAATTATAGAAGCTACGGCTAATCAAGCAGGTTTAGCTCTGGTTGATGCAAATGGACTATTGAACCAATTGGCGAATGGAGGAATAACAAGTGGTGATTTTACATTAACCTCAAATTTGGTAACTGGTAGCGCATTCTCTTTAGATGGTATACATCCAACTGCAAGAGGATATGCATTGTTGGCTAATGAATTCATGAAGGCAATAGATGCAACATATGGTTCTAATTTTGAAGAATCCGGTAATTTGTTGAACGTAGGAGATTATCCTACGAATTACCCGGCAACACTACAATAATTGTGTGTAAAATATGAATTTAGGAAAGGTGCTTTTAGGGCACCTTTTTACTTTTGTAAAAAAGAAAAAAAACAGTTTTTCTTTAAAATTGAAAACTATATCTTTGCAGCCTGAAAATGAGAGCATTTTTTTCAGGTTTTATTAAACGTAATATATAAACATATAACTAATGTCAAAAGTTACAGGTAAAGTTTCGCAAATCATTGGCCCCGTAGTTGATGTAGAATTTCAATCAGGTGCAGATCTTCCTAAAATCTATGATTCTTTGGAAATTGTCAATAAGGACAAATCAAAATTGGTTTTGGAAGTTCAATCTCATGTTGGCGAGAATACGGTAAGAACTATTTCTATGGATTCTACCGATGGTCTTAGTAGAGGGGTTGAAGTAGTGGCTACAGGTAGTGCGATTCAAATGCCGGTAGGTGATGACGTATATGGTCGTTTGTTCAATGTAATCGGTGATGCTATCGATGGTCTTGGTAATTTGCCTAAAGCAGGTGAAGCCGGTCTTCCAATACATAGAGAAGCTCCAAAATTCGAAGATCTTTCTACATCTACGGAAGTTTTGTTCACTGGTATTAAGGTTATCGATTTGATCGAACCTTATGCAAAAGGTGGTAAAATTGGATTATTTGGTGGTGCCGGAGTAGGTAAAACGGTATTGATCCAAGAATTGATCAACAACATTGCTAAAGGTCATGGTGGTCTTTCAGTATTTGCAGGAGTAGGAGAAAGAACTCGTGAAGGAAATGATTTGCTTCGTGAGATGTTGGAATCTGGTATTATTAAGTACGGTGATGATTTCATGCACTCTATGGAAGATGGCGGATGGGATTTGACGAAAGTTGATAAAGAAGCAATGAAAGGTTCAAAAGCGACATTCGTTTTTGGTCAAATGAACGAGCCACCTGGAGCACGTGCTAGAGTTGCACTTTCAGGGTTGACAATTGCTGAATATTTCCGTGATGGAGCAGGTGATGGTCAAGGGAAAGATGTACTTTTCTTCGTAGATAACATTTTCCGTTTTACCCAAGCAGGTTCTGAGGTATCGGCGTTATTAGGTCGTATGCCATCTGCGGTTGGTTACCAACCTACGTTGGCTACGGAAATGGGTGCTATGCAAGAGCGTATTACGTCAACTAAAAGAGGTTCTATTACTTCGGTACAAGCGGTTTACGTACCTGCGGATGATTTAACGGATCCAGCACCGGCAACAACTTTTGCTCACTTAGATGCAACAACGGTATTGTCTCGTAAAATTGCCGAGCTTGGTATTTACCCTGCGGTAGATCCTTTAGATTCGACTTCAAGAATTCTTACAGCTGAAATATTAGGGAAAGAGCATTATGCATGTGCGCAAAGAGTAAAAGAGCTATTACAGCGTTATAAAGAACTACAGGATATTATCGCCATTTTAGGTATGGAAGAATTATCTGAAGAAGATAAGTCTGCGGTAGGTAGAGCAAGACGTGTACAACGTTTCTTATCTCAACCATTCCACGTAGCAGAGCAGTTTACAGGTATACCGGGTGTTTTAGTTGATATCAAAGAGACTATCAAAGGATTTAATATGATTATGGATGGTGAATTAGATCACTTGCCGGAATCAGCTTTTAACCTTAAAGGTACTATTGAAGAAGCGATTGAGGCTGGTGAAAAAATGTTGACTGAAGCGTAATTAAGTTCAGAGTTCAGAGTTTATGGTTCAGAATTGAAACTAATAACTCATAGCTCATAACTCATAAGTAAAAGAGATATGTATTTAGAAATTGTATCACCAGAAGCTACCTTATTTGCTGGCGAAGTAACATCAGTTACAGTACCTGGTATAAATGGTGAGTTTCAGATGTTAAAAGATCACGCTCCAATTGTTTCTTTACTACAAGAGGGTAAGGTGAAAGTTGCGGGCAATATAACTCTAGATAAAGAGTATGCGTCTAAGTTCACTAAAGATGCTGCCGGAAATACAGTTTTACAAATTTCTAGCGGTACTATTGAACTTAAGAATAATAAAGTAATTGTACTAGCGGATTAATTAGTACATTTTATTATAAATTATAAAGGCTACACTTAAAAGTGTAGCCTTTTTTTATTCCTTTTCGTAAGCAAGAATATCGGCAGGTTGGCAGTCTAATGCCTTACAAATAGCATCCAGTGTAGAAAAGCGAATGGCTTTTGCTTTACCTGATTTAAGTATGGATAGGTTAGCTTCGGTAATACCAATCGTTTCAGCCAGTTCTTTGCTTTTTAAATTACGGTCTGTTAATACGGTATTTAAGTTAACGACAATGCTCATAATTATATGGTTAGGTCGTTTTCTGTTTTTATATTATATGTCATTTTCAAAATATCACTTTGAATAATAAAATACAATCCAACTATTGTTATGAATACTTGAAGGAGTAAATTATTATCAAATATAATTTCAACTGGTACATTTGAAATTAATTGTTTCACGAATACTAAGGCGTAAGTTAGGTAGTTTAAGAGTGAACTGAATATTAAGGACTTACCTGATTTTTTTAGATTGATTTGAACTGATGGACTGAAACCTATATTTTTTGTCATTATCCCAGCTACGTTCTTTAGGTATTTGACTCCAATTATTAGTAAGATATAGCCAAGAATAGATATGACTAATATTAACCATGAAATTGCATCCCATTCTTGGACGAAATTATTTTCTTGAGCAATAGGATTCAACCCTAAAGGACCAAAAAATAATATTACTAAAAGTCCAAGACAAAGGGTATAAAATAGAATATCTATTAGTACTTTAAACAGTTCAGTGTGTCGCATAATTATATAGTTAGGTCGTTTTCTTGTTTTAGACGATAGCCTTCTTTAATTAATTGGGCTATAATAAGTAGAAAAATAGCTATTACTAAAAGTGATATTCTGCCGCTTAGTGCCGTTCCAAAATTTTTGCCTAAGGTATATGAAGCTGAAACACCATATTCTAAAGTTTTTTCAAAGGATTTTTCTATTAACCTTATAAAGAAAATTAATACAGAATAGGCTATAAGTCCGTTACCGACCTTTCTAAATATAGCACTATTTTTTTCTGTAAATATTGTATCCGTTTTAAATTCAGGTATTACTTTTCTAAATTTCAAAAGAAGCCAGAATATATAACCTTGTAATAAAACAGTTGGTAAAGGAATTAGAAGCATTAGTATCCAGCTATTTTCTTCACCGAAATATTGAAGCAAATCAGATTTTGTTAGAACGTATTTTGATAGTTCACCTAAGTTTATAATTATAGATATTAGTACGGAGAAAATTAAAAAATTAATAAGCCATTTGAGTGCAGTAAGAAGACTTTTCATAAAAGATATTATTGTTTAACGATAATAAATATATAAAAATTATCGAAAAACAATAATAAAAATAAAATTTATTGGATTATGATGTCTTCAAAGAAATCAATTCCCAGTCTTGACCCAAAGAATGATAAGTGCAAATTTTCTCAAAACCAACGGCGTAATGTGCACCTAATGATCTGCTGTTTGTAGCATCAACTTCGGTAATTATGGTATCATATTTTGGGTAAGAGGCTTTTTTCATGGCGTTATAGAGTCCACGGAAAACACCCATTTTTCTATGGGTCTTGGCAACACAGATTTGCCCCATGGTAATAAAATTTTTAATGTTTACATTTTCTAATTCGGTAAACATTGGTCTTAGAACTGAAATTTCATCTTTAAAATCATCAGTCATTGAAAGTGCGTAACCAACTACTTTATCACCATCTTTTGCGATAATATGGGGGCAGGCGTTGTTCATTCTAGTTAGCACATCTAAATTGTGATGTACAGTTACAAATCCTTCTTGTTGTATTTCTAGATCGGAAACAGCTGATTTTAGGTTCATTTCTTGTAAAGAAAGAATTTGTATTAATTCTTCTTTGGTTGTGGCGATAGTATATATTAAGCTCATTTATTCAACTTTTAGCCAAGCTTGGCGGGCTTTTAATACTTTTTTTGAAGGAGCTTTGACATTTTTCTCCACTAAGTTGATGGCATAGTTTGGTTCAGAGGTTAAAATGACCTCAGTTTTTCTTTCCATACCATCTCTTAAAAAAGTTATTGAAAGAGTGTCTTCTGGTTTGAATCCTTCATTGATAAACGAATTAAATTGAATTCCATTAGGGAATGATTCTCCGTTTATTGAAGTAATGATATCGTCTTTATCTAATCCGGCAAGGTAAGCCGGACTCCCAATTTTGGTATTGCTTCTAATTTTACCGTTTAAATCATCTGTTATAGATACAGCGGCACCAAAATAGGCTATTTCTGCATTTTGAGACATACTTATGCCAACTGTTTTAAATAGTTCGTTATACTGCGGCATTTCGCTTTTATAAACAAAACTATTAAAGAAGTTATTGCCGAATGTTTTACCGGCGTACGTGTTCAATAGTTCGTTCAAATTTTCAATGGTATAAGGTTTTTCGGTTTTACCGTAGGTTGACCAAACCAGCTTCATAAAATCATCTAAATTAAGACCTTCATTACGTAGTTGTAAATCTAAAGCTAACCCAAGAACACTGCCGTAAGAGTAATATGAAATAAAGGTATTTTCTCTGTTAACGGGGTCTACGGAAGTTGCCGCATCTACAAAAGGAGCTTGGTAACTCATTTCTATAGGGTTAAAGAATTGTCTTGCAGGTGAATTCCATACATAGTTAAAAGTGCCTGTTAATCTTTCTGCATATTTTTCAGGTGTAATTAAGCTTGCCCTGCATAAAATAAGGTTGGTATAATAACTTGTAAAGCCCTCTGCAAACCATAATTCACCACTCATGTTTGCTTCTTCAAAATTAAACGGTTCCAAAGATTTTGGTCTAATACGTTCCACATTCCAGCTATGAAAAAACTCATGTGAAACGGTCCCTATATTTCTATCCATACCACCATTTGATAATGTTCTGGTGCTGGTCAAAATTGTAGAATTTCTATGCTCCATGCCATCACCGGAAGCATTTGGTACATAGCAAGCAATAAAAGTATACGAACCATAATCAAATGTGGGTAGCTCTCCGAATACTTCTTTTTCGGCAAGAACCACTTTTTTTACTTTCTCAAAATATGTGGATGCTTCTTCTTCGGTACATGGATCATGTAACGCTAATTTTATGGTTTGCCCATCTATATTGAATTCCCTTAGTTTGTGATTGCTTAATTCGGTTGGGCTATCCATAAAATACTGCAGATTTGGAGCGCTATAGGTGTTGTTTTTTATTAAAGGTAATTGTGTAGCTATCTTCCAATTTAAATCATCTCTGGTTTTGAAATCTACAGTGATTTTTCTTGTGCTTAGGGATGGGGCGTACATAAAGGTTGCCGGTATATTCAAATGGGCGTGTGTCTCATCAATTTGAGAATACGTTCCGTCCGCTCTATTGGCATAAAGTGTATAGGTGATTTTTACAGTGCCATCATGTTTAGGAACAAGCCATTCATATGGGTTGTTTTTTGAAATGGGTAGTGCATCGCCCTTACTGTCAAATGCCTTTAAGTTATATACGTTTTTAGCGAATTCATGAAGTGCATACCTACCTGGTGATGTGCGGCTCATCCTAAGTGATAAAGTGTCTTCAATTATTTCGTTGAAGGTTGCTGAAATATCGGCTTCGTGATGTACCGCATTATCAAATGATATTACATAGGTACTAGATTGTGCGGTAATACTTGAAATATGTAATCCTAAAAAAAGTAAAAGGGTGAGATAGCGCATATCTTAGATTTTTAGCTAAGATAATGAAGCTGGTAAATGAATGTTGGAAAAATGGATTCTAAAATGAAAATATGGGGTGATAAGTAGGGGGGTTATACAATTCCGTTTTTTTCGAATTTTTCTATAATGGTATCTTTAATACCTTTTAAATGAAATTCTGTAATTGGTTTGGTTACAAAATCCGATACCAATGACTTTTTCTTTAAACGTTCAATATCATCTCTATAAGCAGAAGAAGTAAGCACAAATACCATACAATTATCTGGAGTTGCAATAGATTCTAATTTATCCATAAACTCCCATCCGTTCATTACTGGCATATTTAAATCAAGAAAAATAATGTAATTATGGGATTTTGAATAGGAATTGCTAAGGTGTTCTATTGCGGGCTTTCCATTTGAGAAATTTAATATTTCACCCTGTAGTTCGGCATGATCAATTCCTTTTTCCAGTAAAAATGTAAAAATGGGATCGTCCTCAATTATTATAAGTTTATAATTCATTTATTTTCGTCTAAATCGATGGCATTAATGGTATTGTCTACAATATCTTTGATAACATTGTCAATTTCATCTGCCGATGTAATTATATAATTGAGAATTTGATCTCTTTCTTCAGGCTTTAATTTTTCTTTATCGTCTCTTAATAAGTCTACCAAACCCATTAATCTTGCTACTGGAGCTCTAACGATATGTGATTGGGTCCATGCTATTTTTTTCAATTGGGCATTTTGTTCCTCAATGGCATTTAAATGTTGAACCTTGGTGGTAACATCTTTAGAATTTACCACAATTCCTTTTAATGAGGGTTCGTCAATTTTGTTGGTAATAATGGTTTCTAACCAGATCCAGTGTCCGTCCCCATGTTTAAATCTAAATGGCTTAATGGATACTTGGTTAACTTTTAGAATTTTAATAAACTCATTAAATACTCTATTGTAATCATCTGGGTGCACATAATCGAACGCATTAGTACCCATAAATTGTTCTGGTGTAATATTCAAGATTTTCGAAGAAGTAGGACTTGCATATGTGAAGTTGGCATTTTCATCCATAATACAGATCATATCGCTGCCTTCTTGCACTAAGGTTTTATATCTGCGTTCACTTTGCTCTAGTTGTTCTTTTGCAATTCTGGTTTCATTAATATCTCTAGAGGTTATAATAACCCCTTGAATTGAAGGTTCGTGTATTTGGTTGGATACATTGGCTACAAACCATCGCCATTCACCCAGTTTATTTTTAAATCTAAACGGTTCTATTTTTATAGAATCATTTTGGGTTATTTTGTTGAACTGTGTTTTTACACGCTCTAAATCATCTGGATGTATGTAATCGAAAGCATTTTGTCCTTCAAATTCTTCGGGGCTTATTTGAATGACCTTCATTGAACTTGGGCTTACATATTTAAAATTGGCTTCGGCATCTAGTATAGTTATGATATCACTACTCTCTTGTACCAAAGTCTTAAATCTACGTTCGCTATTTTCTAATTGAAGTTCCGCTTTTTTCTTTTCGGTATTATCTCTGGCTATGCAATAATATACACAATCTTTTTCATCCCAGTTAGAGGACCAAAGCATAGGAACGGCATGACCATCTCTATGAACATATCTATTTTCAAAATTGACTACTTTGTTTCCGGACAATACAAATTCGGCATTTTCTTCTGTTACAATTATATCCTCTTCATAGATCAGTTCAGTATATTTGGTACCAATAATATCTTTTGGTGCATAGCCCCAAATATCGTTTACTGCTCTGTTAATACTTAAAAAGTATCCTTCCTCATCAAGGGTGCATATAATATCTAAAGAAGTGTCCATTATTTTTTGCATCTCCTCTTTTGCACTTAATAAAACTTGCTGAGATAAGATTTCTGAGGTAATGTCTTTTGAGAAACAGGTAATCCCTATTTTTTCCCCCTCCTTGTTATACATTAAATCAAAAGAGGTTAACCCGTATGTGGTCCAAAATTTACTGGGGTCTTGTATTTTCTGTTTGACCGAAAAACTACCGGTTTTAATTGCCTTGGTATAATAAGATTTCCATTTTTCCGTAATACTGCTAGGTACGCTTGTAGAAAAAACAGAGTCTCCTTCATTGAAAGGTTCACCTTGGATTTTTTTAATCAGTTCGTGAAATGCGGTATTGGCCGTAATTAGTTTAAAATCCAAATCTATAGACCACATGAGGTCCCTAGTGCTATTGATCATAGCCTCTTGGTTATTCTTGACCCTATGAAGCTCGGTTGTAAAGCTTTTTTTCTCTGTTATATCTTGTAAAGTACCGTACATAACTAACGGTTCTTTAGCTTCGTTCCATTTTAGTACCTTACCTTTTTCATGTATCCATTTAAATTCCCCATTTTTTTGTAAGAATCTGTATTGTACGCTACAATCTTTAGATGGGTATTGTAAGCATTGAAGCATTTTTTTCTCAACTTCAGCTACATCCTCAGGGTTAATTAGTTTAAACCAGTCATCGGTTGTAAAATTTTTTACTGTATTGGGATCTATGCCTAAAATGTCAATGCCTTGTGGATTTAAAGTAAAGGTATCGTTTGCGAAATTACGTTCCCAAAACCCTATGCCGGTGGCAGAAACAATGTTATCTAAAAGTCGACCCTTTTTCTCAAGTTCAATTTTTTGGTCTTGTTCAATTTTTTTCGCCTTACGTAATTCTAAAAGATGAACAACTTGTTTGGCTAAGGTTTGTAGTCCGTCTATTTGAGTTTCATTAAGTTGCCTTGATTCATAATCGATAACACATAATGTACCAAGTCGGTGTCCATCGGCTGTGGTTAATGAGGCACCGGCATAAAAACCTACATTGGGGTCTTCTGTAACAAGTTTATTGTCTTGAAATCGTTTGTCTGCATGAGTGTCCTCTACTACTAGTACATCTAAATCGTCGGTAATAACATGCTTGCAAAAAGATTCTTTTAAAGGAGTACCATTACCTTCAAATCCGAAGTGCGATTTAAAAAACTGCCTTTTATCATCAACTAATGAAATTAAGCTTACAGGGGTATTACAAATAGAAGCGGCTAAAGATGTAATTTCGTCATAGATAGCTTCTGGATTAGTATCCATAACATCAAAAGAAATCAATGCTTTTAATCTATTAGTATCTAAAATATTTCTCCCTTTCATGGTTATCTTTGTAAGAAGATAGTTACTTATTCTAATATTCTAAAATAATAGTAAGAAATTTCTTTAAAAAAAGAGGCAAAAATAGTATTTAAGTTTGTTTATCAATGCATTTAATTGATTTTTTCTTCAATACACCTAAATTTTATGATCATCTAAGTGGTTATCTATCAGATTGATAAATGAATATTTGCAACGTTTTCAATCAAAACCTTAAAGGATTGTCAGTGATATTGATAAGATGGTAGAAAAATTTCATGAAATTTTCAATTTGGTTATAATCCTTTCATAGAAAAGTTATTTTTGTGCTATGAGCCAATTGCCTAATAGATTAAAGCGAGTTTTAGAAACGCGTAAAAAAGAAGGTACTTTACGTACACTTAATACCACAGAAGGTTTAATTGATTTTTTATCCAATGATTATTTAGGTTTTGCTACTAACGAGACCTTATTTTCTAAAACTTTTCAATTATTATTGACTGAAAGTGTTGCCTCAAATGGTTCTGGAGGGTCAAGATTATTATCTGGAAATCACAAATTATTTACTAGGTTAGAATCTCAATTGGCCACCTTTTACAAATCTAATGCGGCATTGGTTTTTAACTCTGGGTATGATGCCAATATAGGGCTATTTAGTACTCTTCCCCAAAAAGGCGACCTGGTATTTTATGATGAGTATATACACGCTAGTATACGAGAAGGGTTGCGTTTAAGTAACGTCAAATCCTATAGTTTTTCACATAACGACCTTGCTAGTTTAAAGGAAAAAATAGCTTTGAATGTAGCTAGAAATGAACATGAAACATACACGGTTTTTATTGTAACGGAAAGCATTTTTTCCATGGACGGAGATTCTCCTGATTTGAAAGCCTTTGCTAAATATGCTAAATCAAATGAGTATTGTCTAATAGTGGATGAAGCTCATGCGGTTGGGGTATTGGGTAATAATGGAGAAGGAATGGTGCCATTGTTGAAATTGGAAAAAGATGTTTTTGCTAGAACGGTAACTTTTGGGAAAGGATTTGGTTGCCATGGTGCAGCAATACTTGGCTCTGAAGATTTGAAAGATTATCTAGTTAATTTTGCAAAATCATTTATATACACTACTGGCCTAACACCACATTCATTAGCTACAATTATAACTGCTCATGAATTTTTGGATGAACTTGGTAAAGCGCCTAGAAAATTACTATTTGAAAACATTGAGTACTTTAAAAAACAAGTAGCATCACATAAATTAGAAGCTTGTTTTTTGCCAAGTGATTCTGCTATTCAAGGTTGTATTATACCTGGTTCTAAAAACGCAAAAGAAGTAGCTAATAAGATGTTGGATAAAGGTTTTAATTTAAAAGCTGTTCTATCGCCAACGGTGCCAGTAGGACAAGAACGGTTAAGAATTTGTTTACATAGTTATAATTCAAAGGAAGAGATTGGGCTTTTGGTAAAATTATTGGCTAATTATATGTAGTGGTCTATGGAGAATAAATTCTATCAATTGGCATCTTTTGAATATGTTGCCGATGTGCAAATTGTTAAAGGTAAGCTAGAATCTGAGGGTATACCCGTTTTTCTTAGGGATGAGAACACCTTGAACTCAGATCCATTGATCAGTAATGCCATTGGTGGTGTAAAGTTGCAAGTATATTCTAAAGATAAAGAAAGAGCAATTGCTGTCTATAACAGTATTAGAACGTACGCCTTGGATAATAATGGAAAACCCATTGTTTGTCCTAATTGCAAAGCGCGGAGGTCAGAGCCATATTATAACAGTAAGGGTATATTTTATAAACTTTTTCCATTTTTCGAGAAAAGAAAATATAAGTGCCTAAATTGTAACATGATCACTAATTCAAAGTAAGAAAATATGCAAAAGATTTTTGTGACAGGAATTTCTACCGAGGTAGGTAAAACTATTGCATCAGCAATTTTTGTTGAAGCATTGAAAGCCGATTATTGGAAACCGGTACAGGCTGGAGATTTAGATAATACGGATACGGATAAGGTAAAACGTTTAATATCTAATGATAGGTCTAAGTTTCACCCAAGCAGCTATAATCTAAAATTGCCCATGAGTCCGCATGCTGCTGCCGAGATTGAAGGTGTCTCTATAGATAGGTTTCACATTAACGAGCCAGAAACGGAAAATAATTTGATCATAGAAGGGTCTGGTGGTATATTGGTACCGCTTAATGATGAAGATACTATGTTCGACATTATAATGCCAGATTATAAAGTGGTTGTGGTATCTAGAAATTATTTGGGCAGTATCAACCATTCTTTATTGACAATACAATGGTTGTTACATAAAGGATATGAAGTTTCGGTATTGTTCAGTGGAGAAGCAAATCCGCACACGGAGAATATCATACTGCATAAAACCGGTGTGTCGTTAATCGGTAGAATAGACGAAGAAAAAGAATTCACAAAAGAGGTTATTAAAAAATATGCCGACAAATTTCAAGGAATATTACAAACCTTATAATCGCTGTAAAATAATGGCATTATCTACCGTTGCAAATAATGTATAATGTTGGGCAAGGTAGTTATCTATGTACTGGTTTTCCTCAACTTCTTTTTTATCTAAAATACGTTTACCTTTTCTAATGACAACGGTTTTTGGTTGTAGTTCTTCCATGATAAATTTTAATTCTTCAATAGACTTTTTTCTCGGATTTTTGAAAAAGGTAAAAAGTTCATCCCTACAAATATTACTAGGATGTGTAGAGGCGGTAGTTGGTGGTAAGGTGCCTAAGTTCCAATAACCAATATGATATTCAAAGAATAGTACGTTCTTGGTTTCAAGTTGATTTTCTAAAATGAATTGTGGGGCAGAAAAACCTTCACCATTGAAAATAGTACCTTTTTCAATCTTATTATTTATAACATTTGCGTACTCCAGATAACTTTCGGCTGGAATCAATAGACCAATTACGGCTAAGTAAGCCGGTATTTTTGGTT
Organism: Maribacter sp. 1_2014MBL_MicDiv; assembly: GCF_001865655.1. NCBI lineage: Bacteria > Pseudomonadati > Bacteroidota > Flavobacteriia > Flavobacteriales > Flavobacteriaceae > Maribacter > Maribacter sp. 1_2014MBL_MicDiv. The sequence continues at coordinate 1,609,682 of NZ_CP011318.1, read as the reverse complement.
TATGAACTGTAATAAGGTTGCTAACAACAACACCTACTAAAATTAAAAGCATTGGGTGTAGCTGAATTAGGTAATGGCCATTGATTCTTCCTCCTTTTGCAAAAGAAAATAATACACCTATTATGGTAATCAATAACAGCTGTATATTTCTATTCTTAAAGTCTAGATTTTTACTTTTATGGGCATAAAACAAAAATACAGCTGTAATAACGAAGATGGGTGCTAGTTTAAAAACAGAATAACGTCTAGCTTCTGTATATTCTAAAGGAGCAAGAATTACGGACTCCCACCAGGTATACGTTATATCGTTCAAAAAATACGGGGTTACCGTGGACAGAATAATGGTTAGGGCTCCGGTACCAAATAAGACAACCTGTACAAAGCTTGTTTTTCTGTTAGTGAAAATGGACTCATAGCATAAGAAAAGTCCTAAGAACAGAATTGGGAAAGCCATGTTTAGCTTAACCATTACCGTTGCACCCACTAGTATACCAGATAAAAATATGGAAAAGCTAGAATTTTTTGAAAGCAAAAGATAGATAGACGGTACAAAGAAGGCCATACAAATATGTTCTGACATTACCCCTTGTAAGCTGCCAAATAGGCTTAGCAGAACAACGCAGATTATCCCTATGAATACAGACGCTTTTTTAGAGACTAGGGTCAATGCTATTTTATATGTAAAGAATGCGGTTATAGCTACTAAAACTACACCGGCAAAGCGTATGGCAACAAAACTTTTGCCAAATATGGAAATGATAGCCGCAAAAAAAGCAAAAGTTAAAGGTGGTTTTAGGTCCCACAACTGGGTATAAGGTAAAAATCCGTCAACCCAAGATTGACCTAGAAGAATAAAGGTACTTTCGTCACGATCTACATAGTCTCTAAAGAAAAAGGGAAATCGAATAAATAGTGTAATTAATGAGAGTAATAAGAACACCGTAGTATCCTTCATTTGGGAAAAAGCTAAAAGTGCATTTCTGTTTCTTTCTAAGGGCATCTGATTATTGCAGTTTATTTCCCGATCTTTGCAAGATAGATAAAATGGCGAATTATAAATTCTATGACTGTAGAAAATCTATCCAATAGAGATAAAAAACATTTATGGCATCCGCTTACACAGCATAAGTTGGGAAAACCCCAGCTGCCTATTGTAAAGGCTAAAGGAGCTGTCTTGTTCGATGAAGATGGAAATGAATATATAGATGCGATCGCTTCTTGGTATACGGTAATGTACGGCCACGCCAATGAACAGATTGTTTCTGCGATTACACAACAGATGCAAACCTTAGACTTTGTAATGTTTAGCGGATTAACGCATGAACCTGCAATTGAATTATCTGAAAAATTAATGGAAATATTGCCTAACAATCAGGCTAAGATTTTCTTTAACGATAATGGTTCAACGGCCGTAGAGGCAGCAATAAAAATGGCATTTCAATTTTTTCATAATAAAGGAGAGAAAAGAGATACATTAATTGCTTTTGAGGATGGATTTCATGGCGATACGTTTGGTGCAATGAGTGCATCGGGACTATCATCATATAACGGTCCGTTTGAAGATTTTTTATTAAAAGTAGAACGTATTCCCGTTCCAACAGAAGACAATTTAGAAGAGATTAAACAGCTGCTCTCTCAAATACTAAAGAAAAATAAATGCGCCGCTTTCGTATTTGAACCATTGGTACAAGGTGCGGCCGGCATGAAATTCCATTCGGCTAAAGGTTTAAATGAATTAATAGAAATTTGTCAAGAAGAACATATTTTATGTATTGCCGATGAAATAATGACCGGTTTCGGTAAAACGGGTAAAAATTTTGCTTCTGATTATTTGGAAAACAAGCCAGATATCATGTGTTTGAGCAAGGCTTTGACGGCAGGTATGTTCCCGTTAAGTATTACCAGTTGTTCTCAAGCGGTGTATAACGGATTTTTAAGTGATGAGGTGCATAAAGGTTTTTTCCACGCTCATACGTTCAGTGCTCACCCATTAGGTTGTGCAGCAGCTTTGGCAGGTATTAAATTATTGAACTCTCCAGAAATTGTGAAGAAAAGGTCAGCTATTAATATGGCTCACAATACATATGTACAAGAAATTAAATCACACCCAAAAGTTGCTGAAGTAAGGGTTAAGGGCGTAATTTTGGCCATTGACTTAAATATAGAAACAGAACGTTACGGTAATTTAAGAGATAAGCTTTATAGCTTTTTTTTACAAAGAGGCGTTTTATTAAGACCTTTAGGGAATACCGTTTATGTATTGCCTCCCTATGTAGTTAAAAAAGGAGAGCTTCAGAAGGTTTATCAGGCCATAACGGAAGCATTGAACACTTTTTAGAATAGACATTGAAAGAAAAAATATCAATAACGTCCATAGCTTCAATTTCACCTCTGGGGTCTAGTCTAGATGAAATTTGGAAAGCCTATCAAAATAACCAACATTATTTTTCACTTGAGAATATCAATGAAGCTAAAACCTGGGTTGCACCTTTAGCAACATCTGCGAAGGTAATGGTAGCATCATTACGAGGGTCTGATAGTAAATATAAAAAGTTAGATAATAGTGTGTTATTTGCTATGGTAGCCTCTAGGATGGCTTTTGAACAATCTGGTTGGAGTAATACTTCTGATTTTGGAATCAATATGGGTTCATCAAGAGGGGCAACCAAGTTGTTTGAAGAATATCATTCTGAATTTTTAAATACAGGTATTTCATCTACACTCAGCTCACCAACAACCACGCTAGGTAACATATCTTCATGGGTGTCTCATGATTTAGGGGCAAAAGGTCCGGACATTTCACATTCCATTACCTGTTCAACAGGATTACATTCAGTGTTGAACGGGGTAGCTTGGTTAAATAGCGGAATGTCTAGTAGATTTTTGGTAGGAGCTAGTGAAGCACCTTTGACCAATTTTACCATTGCCCAAATGAAAGCGTTAAAAATATACGCAAAAGCACCAACGTTAAACTCGAATTCGGTAGTCGATAAGGCAACAGTAATTGAGCGTAGCCAAAATTATCCTTGCCAAGCGTTAAACTTTGAAAAGGAATACAATAGTATGATTTTAGGCGAAGCGGCATCAGTTGCTTGTTTGGAAACAGGGATTGTTGACAATGCTCTGGCTGTTATTGAAGGAGTGGGGTTTGCAACGGAAATTTTAAAACATAATACATCAATTTCCGCAAATGCCGTTTGCTTTCAAAAATCTATGAAAAAGGCTTTGGATGAGATAAATCCTGCTGAGGTAGATGCCATTGTAATGCACGCACCAGGAACCATTAAAGGAGATTCATCAGAATATAATGCGATCAAAGAAGTATTTGGTGATGATATGCCGCAATTGACTACGAATAAATGGAAAATTGGTCATACGTTTGCCACATCGGGTATGTTAAATTTAGAATTGGCAATACTCATGTTACAGAATAATGAAATGGTCTCAATACCTTATTTGAATCAGAAAACGCATGAAAAAGACCTGAAAAAAGTGCTTGTAAATGCGGTTGGGTTTGGTGGTAATGCAGTAAGTATTTTGGTTTCTAAGAAAGAATAGAAGGTGTAAATCATTAATTTAAAAACCAACAATTATTTTTTCAATTTAAATTCAGTTATTTTTGAACCCTGGTAACAACCTAAGATTATATGAGCGAAGCAAGACATAATTGGTCAAAAGAAGAAATTTTAGAAATTTACAACAAGCCTTTAATGGAGCTACTTTACGAAGCTGCAACGGTGCATAGAAAAAATCACGACCCTAATACGGTACAGGTTTCTACATTACTTTCCATTAAAACTGGTGGTTGTCCAGAAGATTGCGGATATTGCCCTCAGGCGGCGCGTTATCATACAGATATTGAAGGAAATGATTTAATGGCCGTTTCTCAAGTAAAAGCTCAGGCATTACGTGCAAAAGCATCTGGTAGTTCAAGGGTGTGTATGGGTGCCGCATGGAGAAATGTTAAGGATGGTCCTGAATTTGAACAAGTATTAGAAATGGTAAGAACCATCAATAAGCTTGACATGGAGGTTTGCTGTACTTTGGGCATGATCACAGAAAATCAGGCAAAACGTTTGGCAGAAGCTGGTTTGTACGCTTACAATCATAATTTAGATACATCAGAGGATTATTATAAAGATGTAATTTCCACTCGTGCTTTTGAAGATCGTTTAGATACTATAGAAAATGTACGTAAGAGTAATGTAACCGTTTGTAGCGGTGGTATTATAGGAATGGGAGAGGCATTGGAAGATAGAGCAGGCATGTTGGTGGCGTTGACATCATTAAATCCACAGCCAGAATCAGTTCCAATTAATGCATTGGTTGCCATAGAAGGAACGCCAATGGAAGATATTGAGCCCGTATCTATTTGGGATATGATACGTATGGTGGCTACAACCAGAATTGTTATGCCAGAGACTCAGGTTCGTTTATCCGCTGGTAGAACAGAGATGAGTAGAGAAGGGCAGGCAATGTGTTTCTTTGCCGGAGCAAACTCTATTTTTGCGGGAGATAAGTTGTTGACTACTCCTAACCCAGATGTAAACGAGGATATGGAAATGTTCAAAATGTTAGGCTTAAACCCTCAAAAGCCGTTTACAAAAGTATCACAGCCAAAAACTGTTGAAGCAAAGGATTCTCAATTAAAACCAATGGGTGAAAAACCAAAATGGTCAAGACCGGGTCATTCAATTGAGCGTAATGAAAATGCCAAGCAAAAGGCTAAAATTGTTGAATAATACTACATTAATACATTTTTAAGAAGATATTTTCTTAACGTTAATTACCTTTGGCATCCCTAAAAAAACCAAGAGTAATTGAAGTTAGCAGACATTCCTAGGGTAAAAAATATTACTAAGGACGACTTTATAGAAAACTACTTTAAGCCTCAAAAGCCTGTTGTGTTAGAACAGGCTATTGCAGACTGGCCAGCCTTTACCAAATGGAATTTAGATTACATGAAAGAGGTTGCAGGGGATATTACTGTGCCCTTGTATGATAACAGACCGGTTCAGCATAAAGACGGTTTTAACGAGCCACATGCTAAAATGAAAATGGCGGACTATGTTGATCTTTTAAAAAAAGAGCCAACCAAATACAGAATTTTTCTTTGGAATATTTTAAAGGAAGTACCAGCCTTACAGAAAGACTATGCCTTTCCGGATTTTGGATTAAGGCTTTTAAAAGGGCTGCCAATGTTGTTTTTTGGCGGAAGAGATTCATACACCTTTATGCATTATGATATTGATTTAGCCAATATTTTTCATTTTCATTTTGATGGAGAGAAAGAAGTAGTGTTGTTTCCTCAATCTGAAACAAAGAAGCTTTATAAAGTACCACATTCTTTAATAACTCATGAAAGCATTGATTTCTCTAATCCTGATTATCAAAAGTGGCCTGCATTAAGTCATGCTAACGGTTTTAAAACAACATTAAAACATGGAGAAGTACTGTATATGCCAGAAGGGTTTTGGCATTATATGAAGTATATAACCCCGGGTTTTTCTATGAGTTTGCGTGCTTTGGCACGTAATCCCAAAAATTTAGGTAAGGCATTTTACAACATTTTGATAATGCGCCATTATGATGTATTAATGCGAAAACTCAAAGGTCAAGATTGGATAGATGCCAAGAATATCAGGGCGATTACTGACACCAATAAAAATGTTGAGGCATTAGATGAAAACTAAAGGTTCTTAGGGAATTAACTCTTGCAGTTTTTCATAGACCAAGTGACTTTCCCAGCCTCTGTATAGGAGGTAATCTGCTAATTTTTTTCTTCTTTTCTGGGTATTTGTTTCAGTAATTTGATCTAGTCTTTTTTTAGCCAGATGATCTAGGGTGGTTGAGTATGCTTCGGGTTCGATCTCTTTTAAAGCTGTAGTTATATTATATTTAGAAATATCTCTAAACTTGAGTTCACGTACAATTCTACTTTTGCCCCATTTTTTAATGTTGAATTTGCCACGAGCAAAACTTTTGGCAAAGCGCTCTTCATTTAAAAACCTGTCTTCAATAAGTTGGGCTATAATGGTATCTATAGCTATCGGTATCATACCCATATCCTTTAATTTAGAAACCACCTCTTTGTGACAACGATCTTGGTAGGCACAATAGCTTTCTATTTTTTTAGTGGCTTCTTGAACGGTGTAGCTTTTTGATTGTTGGTTCAATGGTGATATTTAAATAAAATTTAAAATTAGGAAGATACTTAGGCAAAGATATAAGCAAAAGCAAAACTGAGTAAAAATATTAAAATGCCAACAGCTATTCCTGCTCCAACTGTTATTAGTAAAAATAAAATAACCTTTAATATTGATTGACCAATGGTAAGTTTGTATAGTCTTCCATAAACATAAGTATAATATAATATCAATAAAGGATATATTAATAGAAACAAGCTAGGGTGAATCCAAATGGCTATAAAAAATATTAGAGAAGTAGTTAAAAAACTAAAACCTTGGATATAGCAATTGGCTACAATATGTTCCGCATAATTGTATGGCTTTCTGTATACTAAAAATGCTATCAATGTGTATATTGGAAGTAAAAGGATAACCATTAAGTTAAAGTACTTAAGTGCAAATTTTGAGCTTTCAGCTGATTTGGCCAACTGTTCTGCCTTAAATTCTGGATCTGCAAATGGTCCGCCCAGTGTTTCTGCATACCAATTAATTTGAGATTCATTAAAATCATTCATTACTGAAATGTATTCTTCATCAAAAGAATTAAATACAAACAAGTTAATAGCCATGCCTATAGTTAGAAATGCAAAAGGATTTAAGAATTTTTTACGTGTGCCGCTATAATATTCCCTAAGAAGCACTCCAGGTCTTAAAATCAAGTATTTAATGGTAACAAGGTACTTATTGTCCCACCCAATATAATTTTGAAAAGCGTCTTCTAGAATACGTTTAATCGTTATTCTTTCAGAGACTATTTTAGCACCACATTGATTACAAAATAAAGAATAGTTTACTAGAGCAGAAGAACAATTTTTGCAGGACATTTACTTTGGTTGGTTAGGAAATTGATGGTTAAAATACATAAAAACCTAAAACAAAAAAAGCGACTCTGTTTAGAGTCGCTTTTAGTTGTATAAAGTCTTATTGGCTTAATATATTGTTTTACCGTCTTTATTTTTAAAACGATATTCTAGATACGTATACGCATCGCGCGGTTGAATTTTAATCCATTTCTTATATTCCAAGAACCATTTTGTTCTCATTGATGGAAAACCTTTAGTGATATAGGCTGCTATAAAAGGGTGTATATTTAAAGTTATACTGCTATCCTTTTTAGGTCCTTTAAGAAGTTTTTCTAGGTCCGCTGTAATTTTATCTATTAAAACAATAGGTGCTTCCACCTGTTTCCCAGAATTATTTGGGTCCTCTTCAGTTGTTTTAATATTCATTTCAGGTCGTACCCTTTGTCGGGTAATCTGAATTAAACCAAATTTACTAGGAGGTAGTATTTTATGTTTGGCACGATCATCTTTCATCTCATCTCTAAGATGTTCAAAAAGCTTTTTTCTATGTTGTGGTTTTACCATATCAATAAAATCCACTACAATAATTCCGCCCATATCACGTAGGCGTAATTGCCTTGCGATTTCTGATGCAGACAAGAGATTTACTTCTAAGGCCGTATCTTCTTGATTTTTAGCTTTGTTTGATCTGTTGCCACTGTTTACGTCTATTACATGAAGTGCTTCGGTATGCTCTATTATTAAATAGGCGCCTTTGCTCATAGCGGCAGTGCGGCCAAAAGACGTTTTGATCTGTCTTTCGATTCCAAATTTTTCAAAAATAGGAACATTGGTGTTATAGTGCTTAACTATGCTTTCCTTTTCAGGAGCAATTTCGGCTACATATTCTTTTATTTCACTGAATAATGTAGCGTCATCAACATGTATTCCTGTGAAACTATCATTAAATACATCTCTTAAAATAGAAGATGCTCTATTAAGTTCAACAAATACTTTTGATGGTGTTTGGGCACGATGTAATTTTTTACACATTGCTGACCATTTGTTCAGCAAGTTTTCTAGATCTTTGTCCAGCTCTGCGACTTTTTGTCCTTCTGCGACCGTTCTTATGATAACACCAAACCCCTTGGGTTTAATGCTTCTAACAAGTCTTTTTAACCTATCTTTCTCTTCTTTGCTACCTATCTTTTGAGATACAGATACACGATCAGAGAAAGGAACCATTACCAAATAACGCCCGGCAATTGAAAGCTCGGAACTAATTCTTGGTCCTTTAGTGGATATAGGCTCTTTTACAATTTGAACCAATAAAGATTGGTTTGCTTTTATGACATCGGTGATAACACCATTTTTGTCAATATCGGTCTCGAACGGAAAATTACCTAAGGAGTAATCTTTTAATTTTCCTGTGCTCACTTGTTTAATGAACTTAAGCATTGAAGATAATTGAGGACCAAGGTCGTGATAATGCAAAAATGCATCTTTCTCATAACCAACGTTTACGAACGCTGCGTTAAGACCGGTCACGGGCTTTCTTATTTTGGCAAGAAATATATCTCCAACAGAGAAATCATTACTGTTTTCCTCTTTGTGCAGTTCAGTGAGTTTTCCGTCCTTTAACAAGGCAAAGTCAACAGATTGCGAACTAGATCTTACGATTAATTCTCTATTCACCTGAATATATTTTTAGTTGTTCCAACTATTGTATAGGGAACAAACTGATTAAACAATACCATAGACAAATACTAGTGTATTTGCCGAAATCCAAATATTGGATCTCTATGTCAATGAACGTTTTTTAAAAAGAAAAAGTAGTTTTTAAAACTACTTTTTCTTGTGTCGGTTAGCTCTTCTACGCTTCTTGCGCTTGTGTGTAGCTACCTTATGTCTCTTTCTTTTCTTACCGCTTGGCATAAAGTTCTTTTTTTAAGATTAATTATTTTACGTGTACGTTGCTCTTAACTCCTTCAACGAAAACCTTTGCAGGCTTAAATGCAGGAATGTTGTGAGCGGGTATTTTAATAGTTGTGTTCTTGGAAATATTTCTACCGGTTTTTTCAGCTCTTGTTTTAATGATAAAACTACCAAAACCTCTTAGGTAAACATTGTCACCACTTTCTAATGATGTTTTTACCTCTTCCATAAAGGATTCAACAGTTGCCTGTACATCTCCTTTTTCAATTCCCAGTTTATCTGAGATCTTCGATACAATTTCCGCTTTCGTCATCTTTCAATATTAGATTTTCTGTATGTTTTTTCGGGTTGCAAATATATAAATTAAATTCAATCTTTCTTTCTAATGGGTTAATTTTAAGTGTATAAACTGCTACTTTTATAACTTAGTATTGAAGAGCATGTCATTTTCGGGTAAAATTTTAGATTGGTATCATAAAAATAAACGTGTTTTACCATGGCGTAAAACCACTGATCCGTACAAAATATGGCTTTCTGAAATCATTCTTCAGCAAACACGAGTAGCTCAGGGAACCCCGTATTACTTAAGGTTTGTGGAAATTTTCCCTACCGTTGGTGATCTTGCCAACGCAAAAGAAGAGCAGGTTCTTAAACTCTGGCAAGGACTTGGGTATTATTCTAGGGCCAGAAACCTACATGCTGCCGCAAAAATGGTTATGGGCGAATATAAAGGTAAGTTTCCAGATAATTATAAGAAACTTTTAACACTGAAAGGGGTAGGTGATTACACTGCCAGTGCTATTTCTTCCATTTGTTTTAATGAACCACATGCAGTTGTAGATGGTAATGTGTACAGAGTATTGTCTCGGTATTATGGTATAGATATCCCTATAAATAGTACAGAGGGCATTAAATATTTTAAGTCTTTGGCCCAAAAGGTTATGGACCCTGAAAATATAAGGGACTACAACCAAGCTATAATGGAGTTTGGTGCAATGCAATGCTCGCCCAAAAAACCTTTGTGTTTACTTTGCCCATTGAGTGAAAGTTGCGTTGCTTTGGAAAAAGGCCTGGTTGATCAATTGCCAGTAAAACTTAAAAAGACAAAAGTTAGTAATAGGTACTTCAATTATCTTATACCTATATATAAGGATGCAAAAAATAATAAGTTTACCATATTGCAACAGAGAAAGGGTAAAGGTATTTGGCAAAATCTTTGGGAGTTTCCTTTAATAGAGTCAAAAGCATCTTTGGAGCTCAATGATGTTATTGCAGGTAGTAATGCTGTTTTTGATGGGGCGGTCGTAAAAGATATACATATATATAATGATATGGATATAGTGCATAAATTGTCCCATCAACATTTACATACCAAATTTTGGATAGTTGATATTGAGGCAGATTTAACCAATAAGATTCCTGTTGAAAAAGTAACTGAATTTCCTGTGCCGGTTTTGATCGCAGATTTTATAAAAGCATTTAAATTTTAGTACTTTTGATTTTTATATCTTTAAGTTATGAGCGGTACATTAAATAAGGTAATGTTAATAGGGCATTTAGGCGACGAAGTTAAAATGCATTATTTTGAAGGAGGCGGTAGTATTGGTAGGTTTCCAATTGCTACGAATGAGACGTATACCAATAAATCTACCGGGGAAAGGGTTACCAATACAGATTGGCACAATATAGTGGTGAGAAATAAAGCTGCTGAAATCTGTGAAAAATATCTAAGTAAAGGTGATAAGGTATATGTTGAAGGAAGGTTGAAAAACCGTCAATGGCAAGGTGAAGATGGTAATACTAGATATTCAACAGAAGTACACGTGCAAGATTTTACGTTTTTGACTACCAAAAAAGAAGGTATGCAAAATAACGGTGGAGCTGCACCTAGTCAGCAAAAACCCGTAAGTACTGAAAATAGAACGCCATCTAAATCTTCAGCACCTGTAAGTCAAGAGGATGATGATGATTTGCCATTCTAACAATATTAAATAGCAGCTATTGGATCCAGACCCCATACCGTTTTTAATGACAACATTGGTTGTAAACGGTGTTTTTGCAATGAATATAATTGTACTATGTGTACTTCTTCTTTGCTCTGCACTAATTTCAGGAGCAGAGGTGGCCATGTTTGGTTTATCCACAACCGAAATTAAAGAATTGCAAGATGAGAAAACGGCAAAAAGTGCTATTCTCATTAAACTATTGGAGCGCCCTAAAAAACTATTGGCGACCATTTTAATAGCTAACAATGCTATTAATATTGGTGTTGTTTTGTTGTTCAGTGTAATTGGTGACACGTTATTTGAAAATGTTAATCAGATATTGTTCGGGGTGGTGTCCGTTCGTTTTTTATTAGAAGTTGTGGTAGCAACATTTTTAATATTGATGTTCGGTGAAATACTGCCAAAGGTGTATGCCAATAGAAATAGAATGAGTTTTTCACACTTAATGGCTTTCCCTTTAAGGATATTGGACTTTATATTTTCACCCTTAAGTTTGCCAATGCGCTCCGGTACCTTGTTCTTATATAATAAGCTAGGTAAACAGAAATCTAATTTAAGTATCGATCATTTATCCCAAGCCCTGGATTTAACTTCACAAGGAGATACTACAAAAGAAGAAAAGAAGATTTTAGAAGGTATTGTAACTTTTGGTAATACGGACACCAAGCAAGTAATGCGTCCCCGTATAGATATTTTCGCTTTAAATGAGCAAATGAAATTTCCTGAAGTTTTGGGAGAAATTAAAAAGCACGGTTATTCTAGAATTCCTGTTTTTGGTGAGAATATAGATACTGTGAAAGGGGTTCTTTACGTAAAAGATTTACTTCCGTACTTAGACAGAAAGACCTTTAATTGGATGACCCTTATAAGAGAGCCATACTTTGTGCCCGAGAATAAGAAATTAGATGATCTCTTATCCGAATTTCAAGAAAAGAAAAATCACTTGGCAATTGTTGTTGACGAGTATGGGGGCACATCAGGTTTAGTGTCCTTAGAAGATATTATTGAGGAAATAGTTGGTGATATTAGTGATGAATTTGATGATGAAGACCTTATTTATTCCAAATTGGATGATTTCAACTATGTTTTTGAAGGAAAAACACCTTTAAAAGATTTTTACAGGGTTATCAAATTAGAGGATACGGATAACTTTGAGGAAAACAAAGGAGAGTCAGAAACCTTGGCCGGATTTGTTTTGGAAAAAGCTGGCAGTTTTCCTAGACGTGGAGAAAAGATATTGTTTGGGTCATACACTTTTGTAGTAGAGGCCATGGATAAAAAACGATTGAAACAAATAAAAGTAACCTTACCACATGAAGAGTAAGTCATTAGTAGGATTTTTTATAGTATTTCTTTTAATGCTCAGTTGTAAAGATGAGCCGGTAATTCCAAAGCCGAAAGCTAAAATGAGATTAGAGTATCCACAAGGTAAATTGGCGGACTTAGAAACCGAGAACTTCAGTTTTAAGTACAATCAGTTGGCAGAAGCAGAACCTAATGGCGATCAGGCATATACCATTTCGTACCCTGAAATGAAAGGAGCCATTTTTTTAAGTTATAAGAAAGTTGATGGTAATTTATCTCAGTTGATTCACGATTCTAAAAGGTTAAGTTATGAACATGCTGCGAAAGCTGACAATATTGTAGAGCAGCCATATGTAAACCCAAATGAGAAAGTGTATGGTGCCTTGTTTGAGGTGCAGGGCAATGCGGCTTCTCAATCCCAGTTTTTTGTAACGGATAGTACTGAACATTTTTTAACGGGCTCTGTATATTTTTATTCACGGCCTAATTATGACTCCATTCTTCCTGCCGCTTCATATCTTCAAAATGATATAAGAAGTATCATTGAGACCTTAAGGTGGAAAAATAAGTAACTGATATGACCAGCCAAGACCTTTTAGATTGCCATAAAAGAATTACTCCGTTTGTTCACAATACATCCGTATTAACATCTAGATTAATTGATAAGGAAGTTAATGCCCAAGTGTTTTTTAAATGTGAAAATTTTCAAAGAGCTGGGGCTTATAAAATGCGAGGCGCTACTAATGCTATTCTACAGTTATCCGAAGAACAAAAGAAAAGCGGAGTGGTAACCCATTCATCAGGTAATTTTGCCCAGGCTTTATCTCTTGCAGCCCAGAGTGTTGGTGTTACTGCCCATATTGTAATGCCCAATACGGCTCCAGAAGTAAAAAAGGTTGGGGTTAGGGAGTATGGTGGTAAAATCTATGAATGTGAGCCCACAGTAGAAGCAAGACAGGCTTTGGCAGATGAAATAGGATTAAAAATGGGAGCAACTTTCGTGCATCCGTCCAACGATAATAATGTTATTTTAGGTCAAGGTACCGCTGCATTGGAGTTACTGGAAAAACAACCCGATTTAGATTATATATTTTGTCCGGTAGGTGGCGGTGGTCTTATTGCGGGTTCTGCTTTGGCGGTAAAACATTTTGGTAATAACTGTAAAGTCTTTGGAGCGGAACCATTTGAGGCAGATGATGCCTACCGTTCATTACAAAGTGGCAAAATTGAGAGTAACGAAACTACCAATACCATTGCGGACGGATTAAAAACGATGTTGGGAGATAAGAATTTCCCGATAATAAAAGAGCTCGTTAGCGGTATTGTTAGAATTACTGAAGATGAAATTGTAACCGCTATGAAATTGGTCTGGGAACGTATGAAAATTATCATAGAACCCTCTAGTGCCGTTACGGTAGCTGCGGTTGTGAAACAATCAATGCAACAACCGGAAATTTTTCAGAACAAGAAAATAGGTATTATCATTTCTGGAGGAAATGTAGATCTTTCTAAATTACCCTTTTAAGCACTAAGTTTATTTTTTACTTAGAATTTTTTCAGCATTTGCAATACTGGAATTGATATTCTCTTTTACTTGCTTTACTTTTTCTTCCTCTTCTAAAAGCCATTTTTTCTTTTCATCGGTTAGATCTTTTCCGTTCAAAATTTCATCGGCATCAAAGCGGTCTCCAAAACCTTGCATCCAATCCATCATAGATCTATTAGCTTCTTGTAAATCTTTCATTGCCTTGAATTCAACTGACTCCACACCTAAGGAATCTGCCATTGGCTTTAGTTGACCAACAAGTTTTCCTAAAGTTCCCATTTTGGGCATCACCTCGTCATGAATGGCCATTACTTCGGACATTTTTGAAGTTTCTGTTTCCGTCTTTTTGGATTCCTTGCAGGAGGTAAAAGATATAAAGATGGCTATGGTAGCTATGTAAAGAATATTTTTCATTTTAGTTTTCTTGTGGGGTAACAGAAGTTATAGTGTATTCATAGTTTTTAACTTTTGTACCGGTAATAATTGATTTTACTTCTTCAATTGATATTAAAGAAGGGTCAAAAACGATATTTCCATTTTTATTGTTAAAACTGATATCAGCGGAAATTACGCCATCTTTCTCTTTAAGGTTAGATGCTATTTTATCTGCACAACCTTCTTGGCAAGCCATACCGTCTATACCAATTTCTACAGACTTAGTTATTCTGTTTTCTAATTTAATAATGCTCGCAGGGTTTTCTTGTGCCAATGAAACTGTTGTGGTCAAGGTGAAAACACTTATGAATAGAGCCAATATTTTTATTCTCATGATGCTAAGATTTAATGAATACTACTGTGAAGTAAATTCAGTTATAGCGTAAAGATACCAATTATGTAAAATCCATTTAAAAATCATTTGTAAAAATAAATAGCTAACCAGATGATTTTTTTGGAAAAAACCTCACTTTTGTTCTAAATCTAAACAATTGAAGAATATAGATCAAAAATGGATTTACCTAATAATTCTGTCATTTATTTGGGGTTCATCCTTTATTCTTATTAAAAGATCATTAGTAGGTTATACGCCATTACAGGTAGGTGGGTTGCGCATTGTTTTTGCATCATTGCTTTTGTTTGTGCTGGGATATAGATCATTGAAAACCTTATCTAAAACAGATTGGAAATGGGTTGTTATAGCAGGGCTCTGTAGTTCGTTTTTTCCACCTTTTTTCTTTGCACTTGCACAAACGGAAATCAGTAGCGGCATCACCTCAATTTTAAACTCGGTAGCACCTTTGTTTACAACAATGGTAGGTATTGCTCTTTTTGGTTTAGCGTTAAAAGGAAGACAGGTGATTGGTGTTCTCATTGGTCTTTTTGGTACTGTGGTATTAATAGCTGCCGGTATGGAAAATAATACGGATCAAAATTATTGGTATGCCTTCTTTATTATATTTTCTGCATTAGGGTACGCATTCAATATTAATATTATTAAGAAATATTTGTCTCATTTGAGTCCGTTGGCGGTTACCACGGCAAGTTTTGGTGTTGCGTTTTTTCCTGCTTTGATCATTCTTATATATTCTGGAGTATTTAGACTGTTTGCCGGTAACGACGGTGCTATGAATGAAGCGGTGTGGTATGTAATGGCACTGGCATTTTTAGGTACCGCTTTGGCAAATATTCTGTTCAATAAATTAATAAAGCTATCTAGTCCGGTATTTGCGGCATCGGTAACCTACTTAATTCCCTTAGTGGCTGTTTTATGGGGTTTTTTGGATGGAGAGAATATTAGTATACTTCAATTGTTGGGAGGTATTATTATCTTATTTGGGGTATGGTTAGTGAATAGAAAAAAAGTTAGTTCGGCAAAAATAACTACGTGAACTGTAACAATATCGTCATATGGTTGTCTTTGAATTGAACTAATCAAAAAACTGAAGATCATGAAAAAAATAGTATTTGTCATATTGGCGGTCACTTTTGCGATCGGTAATATTCATTCTCAAGAAAAAACGTTCAACGTAAAGTCATTTGATAAACTAATTGTAAGTCCGCACATTGAATTGAATCTTGTAGAGGGTGAAGAGGAAAATGTGGTTGTTGATAATGCAAAAGTTCCTTTAGAAAAGATAAATGTTGAAGTGGAAGGAAGAACCTTAAGACTGTATTTGGAAGGAGCTAAAGTGGTTACAAAATCTGAACGTATTTCAAATGATAACTGGCGCGGTAGTAAACCTTTGTACAATGGTACCATGGCTACTATTACCGTCACATATAGAAAATTGGAAAATCTTTCTGTAAGGGGAGAAGAGATCGTAAGGTGTAAAAATCTTTTTAATGCAGATGATTTTAAAATGTCCTTGTATGGTGAGGCAAAAGTTTATTTTGATGAGGTTTCTATAGACGAATTAACCGTGGCAATTTATGGTAGTAGTTATTTGGAAATTGGCGGAGGTAGTGTAGCTCGTCAGGTTTTTAGGGCTTATGGTGAAAGTGAGGTAAATACCGAAAGTATGATTGCCGATGAAACTAAAATTACTGCTTACGGAGAAAGCAATTTTAGAGTGAACGTAGTAGATAGGTTGAAGGTAACTTGCTATGGAGAAACAAATGTAAATTATACCGGTAACCCAGATGTGGACAAGGGCTTAATATTTGGCGAAGCCAGAATTAGAAAGATAGGTTAGAAGAAAGTAATTGTTTAAAACAAAAAACCCGCTTTTTAGCGGGTTTTTTTAGTGATGGTATGCTCTATGTTATTCAAAATCGGATGGAGAAACGCCATCGTTGATCTTGATTTCAGAAACTATGAATTCAAATGACTGAGGACCCACGGTCTGTATAATTTTGAAAGGGAACATAATGCCAGACACCTCTTTATAATCCTCAAAATTAGTGATGCTTGAGATTTGTTGTCCTTGCATTTCATTTGTGGTGATCTCTTGAAGTTTCAATCCAGTTTCCACATCATAGAAAGCAGATTTCTTTTCGTTGATCGTAACTTTATAGGCATTTTTATCGCCTACCATTTCCATTCCTTCTAAAGAAAGTGATTTAGCCTTTAGGTACCGAAGTTCGGATATCGGGGTAGATTCTCCTTTGAAAGTAACAATTTCTTCTTCGCCAAGATCTTTACGTTGACCTTGTACAACCGTATAACCGCTATCACCATTAAGAACTTGCTTGCTAACTGAATTCCCCATCATTTGTACATCTTGCATCAATTGGTAATTAGATGTTTTTTTGATGTTTAGGTTAAGCTTCATGCCCTGCATTTCAGCTTCGGCCATCATGGCGAATGTTTTTACGCTTTCAAGTTTGTCTTTTCCGCCAACAGCTGCTACATACTTTTCAATGATGGATTGTGCAGATACACCTTCCGGTACGGTAACTTCATAGTTGGGTGTTTCAACGCGATCTACAGTTTTTGAATAAGCAAGTACAGGCAATTTTTTACCTTTAAATTGTACCTTCTGAAGGTTGCTTAGAATCTCACTTCCTTTGCCAACAACAATTACACGGGCGTTATCAACATTAAAGTATTTTTTTGCGGCAGCCTCAACTTCTTCTTTGCTGATCTTTTCCAATTTTTCTAAAAAAGTCTTGTAGAAATCTTTTGGTAGATTTTCCTTTTCAACGTTCAGGGCGTATCTGGCAATAGTCTCTGGGTCTTCAAGAGCCATAATAAAACTGCCGGCATATAAAGCTTTGGTGTTTTTTAATTCCTCATCTGTAACAGGTTTAGAAGTTATAAGCTCAAGCTCTTTTAACATTTCAACTACGGAACTATCGGTTACCATATTTCTAACTTCTGCAGATGCCCTAAATCTAGACGGGCCATATTTGTCGTTCCCAATAGAAGAATAGGCACCGTAAGTGTAACCCTTGTCTTCTCTTAAATTAGAATACAACCTGCTATCAGATCCTCCGCCCAATATTTCATTGGCTAAAAGTGCGGCGATATAGTCATCGTCCTTCATTTTAAGATTTACGATATTTTGTACCGTAATTTCAGATTGAACCGCATTGGGCATATCAATAAAATTGATTTGGGTATTTGGTACGTTCTTTGGTTGAGAGTAAGAGAAACTTGGTGGTACCGCTTTGGTCCAAGAGGTAAAGTATGTTTCGGTCAATGTTTTTACTTCATCAAAATTTACGTCACCTATTACAATTAAATAAGCATTGGCGGGAACAAAGTATTCTCGATAAAAATCTTCAACATCGGCTAGGGTAACATTGTTTACGGTTGACTCTGTCGTGAATTCCCCATAAGGATGATTTTTACCATAGGCTAAGGCTCTTTGCGCTCTGCTTGATATAGATGAAACCACTTTCTCTTCAGATTTAAGTCCGGTAATAAGTTTGTCTTTTTCTTTATCAAATTCCTCCTGCGTAAATTTTGGATTAATAGCGGCATCCGCCATAAGTTCCATCATTCTTGCAAAGTATTTTGAAAGCGACTGAGCATATGCCCCTTGTGAGCTAAAATAAAGTCTAGCACCTAAAAAGTCGATTTCTTCGTTAAAGGCTTCTTTTGTTATGGTTTTTGTGCCTTGTCCCAAAAGACTGCCGGTTAAACTGGACATACCGACCTTATTACCTTCTAAAATTGGAGGATTATCAATGGATAATTGAATAGATACCCTTGGAAGTTTATGATTTTCTACCACTAGTACTTTTAAACCGTTATTCAGTTTAAAGGATTGTGGTGTGCCTAAATTTACTTCAGGAGCAGGTCCTGGTGTTGGCATTACTGTACGGTCTACTTGTGCCTGTATGGCAATAAAGGAGAACAATGCTAAGAGTAATATATATGTATTTTTCATGGTCGTGTTTAGTTTGCGGTATTTTGTTCAGGTAAATATTCTAGTACCAATCTTTGGTTGGGTTTCAAATACTTTTGGGCCACTTCTTGGATCTCTTCTCTAGTTATGGATCTATAAACTTCTATTTCTTTGTTGATCAAAGAAGTATCGCCGTAGAGCATATAGTATTCAGCAAGTGAGTTTGCAATGCCCTCAACGCTAGAATTACTGTTTACAAACTGGTTCTCAAACTTATTCTGTAGTTTTTGATAATCGTTTTCGGAAATTAAATCAGTTCTCAATTTCTCTACTTCCTCTTCAATAGAGTTGTTAAGAGTGTTTAAACCTGTTTCACCTACGGGTAGCGCAAAAATGATGTACATACCATAATCTTCTAAAGTAACGGGTATGGCACCAATTTGTAAAGCCTGCTTTTCATCGTCTACCATCTTTTTATATAGTTTGGATGATGGTCCGTCGCTGAGGTAGGTGGAAATCATTTCTAAAACTTGGCTATCTCTATTTCTGAGTCCCGGAGTTCTATACGCAATCATAGAAGCCGGAATCTGAATGTTGGAGTCATAAGCTTTTGCATTGATTTCGGTAGTTATAGGGTCTTCTTTAGGGAAATTTCTGGTGATTTCTGCACCTTTTGGAATATCCTTGAAATAATCGGAAATCAATTTTTTGGCATTGTCTTTCTCAAAATCCCCGGCAATGACCAATACGGCATTGTTTGGAGAGTAAAACTTTTTCTTAAAAGCAATAAATTCGTCTAAAGTAGCGGCATCTAAATCTGCCATTTTGCCAATTACGGTTTCTTTATATGGATGATTTTGAAAAAGGTTTTTCTTGATATTTTCTATAAATTTACCATAGGGAGAATTATCGACACGAAGCCTCTTTTCTTCTTTAACTACTTCATTTTGAGTGTCCACCCCTTTTTGATTGATAACTGGGTGCAGCATTCTCTCAGATTCTAGCCAAAGACCTAATTCTAAATTGTTAGAAGGGAATACTTCGTAGTAGTAGGTTCTGTCCTCATCAGTGGTAGCGTTTCCTGAGCCACCGTTAGAAGAAACAATTTTGTCCCATTCCCCTTTTTTAATATTCTCGGTTCCCTCAAAGAGTAGGTGTTCAAAAAAATGGGCAAAGCCCGTACGTTGTGGATCTTCATCTTTAGATCCTACATGGTATAGCACCGAAATGGAAATTAGCGGTGCGGTGTTGTCTTGGTGTAAGATTACATGTAGGTCATTGTCTAGGTCATACTCTTCAAAAGCGACCTCTTGTGAGATTCCGGCAAAAATGGAAAGGCACATTGCCGAAACCAGTAGTGATTTCATTTTCATTGAAACTGTATTAGGTTAGTGTTTAAATACTTTGTTCCATTGGTATATTTAAATACCATTTTGTTACAATAATTTTTGTTTTGTAGGAACAATCTTCAAATTTAGTATTCTTTAACATATTATTTCAAATTATTTATTGTTTATTCATTATCTTAAAAGAGTAAACAAAAATAAAATTCAGATGAACAATTTCGCCCTTCCTATAAGATTTGGTATCGCCGCCAGTGGTAGTTTAATCGCTTATTTTTTGGTATTGTCTCTGTTTGGTCTTCATGTAAACGTTTTTTATAGCCTGTTCAATGCAGTTATTACAGGGTTTGCCATTTATGAGGCCATAAAATATTATAAACTAAAAAAGGGAGATACGTTTAATTACTCGGGCGGTTTCATGGCCGGCTTGATCACCGGTGGTGTAGCAACCTTGCTATTTACACTTTTCTTTGCCATATATTCCACAGAGCTACAACCCGGTTTTTTAGAACAATTATCAACAAGGTGGGCAAATACCTATAAAAGTTTTGAGGCTATTGTTTTTTTAGTAGTAGCCACTATGGGCTTTACAACAAGCCTGGTTTTAACACTTGCTTTTATGCAACTGTTTAAGACTTCGAATACTACAAAAATAAAGAGTGCATAAAATTCTACAAAAACGCTTGTAAATTCACGATTTAGAACTATATTTGCACCCGCCTATGGAAAAAATCCATCAGGTTTAATAATACATTTAACAATATGTACGCAATTGTAGAGATGGCAGGGCAGCAGTTTAAAGTTGCAAAAGATCAGAAAGTGTACGTTCACCGTTTACAAGTAGAAGAAGGTAAGAAAGTTACTTTTGATAACGTTCTTCTTTTAGATGATGGTTCGAGCGTAACTATCGGCGCCCCGGCTATAGACGGAGCCGCAGTAGAGGCTAAAGTCGTGAAGCACCTAAGAGGTGACAAAGTAATCGTTTTTCATAAGAAAAGACGTAAAGGTTACAAAAAGAAAAATGGACATCGTCAATCTCTTACCGAGATAGTGATCGAGTCTATTATTTCTAAAGGAGCTAAGAAAGCAGAAACTAAGAAAGCAGCACCAAAAGCTAAGAAGGCAGATGGTAAAGCGGCACCAGTTGATGTTTCTGTAGCATCTAAACCAAAAGCAAAGAAAGCTTCTGGTAAAGGTGATGATTTAAAAAAGATTGAAGGTATTGGTCCAAAAATAGCCGAAACCTTAAATAATGCAGGTATTTCTACTTTTGCTGATTTAGCAAAAACAGACGCAGCTAAAATTTCTGAAATTATTGCTGACGTTCGTGGAAATCACGTAACCGATACTTGGCCAAAGCAAGCTGAATTAGCTGCTGACGGTAAATGGGACGAGTTACAGAAATGGCAAGACGAATTAGACGGTGGTGTAGCTAAATAAGCTAGGTCATCAAAGTATAATAATATTTAAAACCTCAGACAATGGCACATAAGAAAGGTGTAGGTAGTTCTAAAAACGGTAGAGAATCAGAATCGAAACGATTAGGAGTTAAGATTTTTGGTGGTCAAGCTGCTATCGCTGGTAACATTATCGTTAGACAGCGTGGAACAAGACATAATCCTGGTGAAAATGTTTATGCAGGAAAAGATCACACATTACACGCACGTGTAGATGGTCTAGTGAAGTTTGAAAAGAAAGCAGGTGGAAAATCATATGTTTCCATTGAGCCTTTTGAAGCTTAAGCTTAAGACAATTTATTTAAAAAACCCTCTTCAATACTGAAGAGGGTTTTTTTATGGTATAATTTTAAATTGAGTCAGCAAACTCTATATTCTTGGAGAGTTGTGGATGTAGAAGTAGGGTATTAATCAATTGGATGTTAGTATTCGGCTCGTTGTTCCGGATTACCTTTATAGAAGCTCCGTAGGTACCACCATATTCCTCGTAATTGTCAATATAAAAATTGTGCTTTTTAATATATAAATCCTTTAATTCTATTTGTTTATTGTCGATTAGTTTAATCAAATTTTTTGAAAGATTGTTGATAATAGTTTTTTGTTTTTTATTTAGACAATACACTGAAGGTATTAGTGCTCGTTGTTTGAATTCTAGCTTTATAAGAATTTTTCCTTTCGGTACGTAATCTCTGGTATGTCTTTTGTGAGCTTTTAAATGCTCCAATAACCTTTTTTTTAAATCGTTTTGATAAGTATTCCGTAGAATTTCTAGTTCTAACTTAATATTATTAGGAATGTCCTTTTCAATAGTTTCTCGCCAATTACATAAAACAGGCAAGTGGTGTTTGATTAGGTAATCTAAATAACTCTCAATTTCTTTTATTTTTTGAATTTTCCCTTTATTCTCATCATCGAAATAAGAGATTCTAAGCTTTTCATTATGCTCTTGCCATTCTAAATATTTCTTAAATTGTTGTTCGTTTAATATAGATTTTTTAAAAGATTTTTCTAATTCCCATTCTTCAAATTCGCCTAAAATTTCTCCTTTAGAATCTTTACTGGTTTTGTTTTCTCTGTAATTATAAATTAACTCGGCTTGCTCGTTTGTTAAATTAAGAGATTCATTGATATTAACTATCAATTCTATTTGACCTTTTTTAATCCAATCTTCATTTAATTGATCTACCCTGTAAAACTCTTTTAATTGTTCTTGGTTTAGGAAAGTTTTTAATTTTTCATGGGCTATTTTTAAATATAAATTACGTCTATGGTTTATTTTATAATCTTCTACTTTGTAACCAGATTTATCACTTGTTTCCCATTGAATTTTTTGCAGTATTTCTTGAAGTTCTACTAATTCATTGTCACTCAATTTTAAAGAAGCGTATTCCTTTTGTTTGATTTCAAATCTTCTTTTTTCAAAATCTTGTTTTTCGTAATTACTTTTTACCTCTTGTTTTATTTCTCTAAATTGACTTCTTTGTTTAACGTTTAATTTTCTGTAAATGGTCTTATAATAACGACAGCGTTCTGTTTTTTCATCATAATCAGGATCAATACTCCATGTATAATCTTTAAGCCACTTATAGGTGAGTTCATCAATTTCAAGAATCTGCCTTTTGGATAAATTTAAATGCTCGCCATACTGATCTGTAAATGTTATTGTATTCTTAATTTTGGGATGGGCCATAGCGTAAGAATGTAATGAACAAGGTAATTCACTTTAAATATAAATATTTTAGAGTAGTTACAATAACTTCTCACCAATCTCAAACCAAGTATTAACACGTTCAAAACCTTTTGTATTTACGTTGTGTGGAGAGGTGAATTGTAGGCTTCTGCCTTCAAAATTCTCTAAATTAAAACTACGGTCGTCTATGAGAACATCTCCTTTAAGAATGTGCTTATGACCACATAAAATGCGATTTTGCCAAGGAATAAAAGGAAAGTGTTCATCTAGCCATTCACTTTTTTCTTCTAATGAATTAGGAAATTGCATAGCTGCAGATGCTATATATACCTCGTGCTTATCGGCTAATCGTGCAAGTATTTCTTGACTGCCGGCAATCGGCTTTAAATTTCTAAAAAAGCCTCTTCTAGTGGCGTGCTTTCTAACACTGTCCTGGTGTGCTTCTGGCACCATATGCCATACCTCTGATCCTTTACATATTTCTGAAGTGAGCTCACCTTTAAACTCTGTATTGTAAATTTCTATATGGGCACCGTAGGTATCGGCTATGACCTCATCCATATCAACAAATATTATCATAGTGCTATATTTTAAACCAAGTACGTGAAAATGTAGGTAAGAGAAAAGAGATAACCCAATTGTATGTGCTTATGACTTTAATCTTAAGGAAAATATAAGATTGATTTAAAACTTAATGAATAACTTTAAGAAAACATTTCAATTAAATATCTCTATGGAAAGTAAAAAATTACCGAATTCTGCATTCATTTATGTGTTGTCCGTTCTTAGTTGTATTATCTGTTGTCTTGGCGGGTTTGGCATTATACCCGCAGTAATTTCTTATTATTTAGCTTCAAAATCTGAAGGAATTTATAAAATGAATCCTGATGGTTATGACAATTATGGTATTATAAAAAGGGGTAAAATAATTGCGATTATAGGGATAATTTTAAATATTATAGTAATTGGTATTACCATTTGGACGTTGAGCACAATTGGATGGGATGCATGGTCTAAGGAGTTCGTAAGAAAATGGAATGAGGGTATGCAAAGTGGTCAAGGTTATTAATATTGTTACGATAGCAGTATGTTATAAAATGCCCGTTTTTCAATATTAATGGATACCGTTAATAATTGATTTTTATCAGATTACAATTTTTGGGGTTAATGATTATTTTGTACAACTAATTCTAAACAATTAAAATCATGAAAAAATCAGTTATCTGTATTGCTATGGCCGGCACATTATT
Organism: Maribacter sp. 1_2014MBL_MicDiv; assembly: GCF_001865655.1. Lineage (NCBI taxonomy): Bacteria > Pseudomonadati > Bacteroidota > Flavobacteriia > Flavobacteriales > Flavobacteriaceae > Maribacter > Maribacter sp. 1_2014MBL_MicDiv. Next base: position 1,585,450 of record NZ_CP011318.1, on the reverse strand, counting down.
ATTTTCTAGTTGCTTGGGCTCTTTTAGCGCTTTCAATAATTTAAAGGACTGGAACCAAGGAGTCTCTGATAGTAAGTTTGTAAATAACCTGGTATTTTGGGGGTTGAACATAATTCCTGTTTACGGACTATTCTTTTTGGGCGATGCCATTATTTTCAATGTTATCGAATTTTGGAGCGGATCTAACCCAATTGCTATGGAAGAAGGAGAGTCTGAAACTCAAATGGTAGAAAGAGACGGTAATACCTTTGAAATGACCGCTACTAAAAATAGGATGCAGGTAACTGTTGTTGATGGACCTAAAAAAGGTAAGAAAATTGATTTGGTATATAAGCCAAGTGAAAAATCATGGAATGCGGTAAGACCTAATGGTGAGATTATAAAACTATCATCTTTTGAAGAAGGTTTTTACATTGTTTACATGCCAAACGGTAAAGAGGTGAAAATTGATCCGTTAAGTTCTAAAGAACAAGGTTTGGCTCAATTAAAGGAGCAAACAGATTGTTATTATTTGGAAGGTATGTTGGCAGAAAACAACTAACTAGAAAAGCATAAAATAAAAAAAGGTCTCGATAACATCGAGACCTTTTTAATTTACAGGATTATAATTTAGTATCTATAGTAATCAGGTTTAAAAGGACCTTCAACCGTAACACCAATATAATCAGCTTGGTCTTTCTTTAATTCGGTCAATTCTGCACCTAAACGAGACAAGTGTAATTTTGCAACCTTTTCATCTAAATGCTTTGGTAACATATATACTTCGTTCTTGTAGTTTTCACTATTCTTCCAAAGTTCAATTTGAGCCAAAGTTTGGTTGGTAAATGAATTACTCATTACAAAACTAGGGTGTCCGGTAGCACAACCTAGGTTTACCAATCTACCTTCAGCCAAAATGATAATATCTTTACCATCAATAGTGTATTTATCTACCTGAGGCTTAATTTCATCTTTAGTGCTTCCGTGGTTTTTGTTCAACCAAGCCATATCAATTTCATTGTCGAAATGACCAATGTTACAAACAATGGCTTTATCCTTTAGAGCTTCAAAATGTTCGGCTCTAATAATATCCTTGTTTCCAGTAGTGGTAATTACGATATCTGCATTACCAATAACGGTTTCCAATTTTTTAACCTCAAACCCGTCCATACAGGCCTGTAGTGCACAAATAGGATCAATTTCCGTAATAGTAACAATAGAACCGGCACCCTTAAAAGAAGCAGCGGTACCTTTACCAACATCACCATAACCGGCTACAACAACGCGCTTGCCTGCAAGCATGGTATCCGTAGCTCTACGTATAGCATCAACAGCACTTTCTCTACAACCGTATTTGTTATCAAATTTAGATTTGGTTACAGAATCGTTTACGTTAATAGCGGGCATAGGTAAAGTACCATTTTTTACGCGCTCATATAAACGGTGTACTCCTGTAGTGGTTTCTTCTGAAAGTCCCTTAACATCAGAGGCCAATTCTGGATACTTATCCAAAACCATGTTGGTAAGATCACCACCATCATCTAAGATCATATTCAATGGTTTTCTGTCCTCGCCAAAGAATAAGGTTTGCTCAATACACCAGTCAAACTCCTCTTCGTTCATACCTTTCCAGGCATAAACAGGTACACCTGCGGCAGCAATAGCGGCAGCGGCTTGATCTTGGGTAGAGAATATATTACATGAGCTCCAAGTAACATCTGCACCCAATGCGGTTAAAGTTTCAATTAAAACGGCAGTTTGTATGGTCATATGAAGACAACCTGCAATACGTGCCCCTTTTAGAGGTTGCTCGTCTTTGTATTCTTCACGAAGGGCCATTAGGCCTGGCATTTCAGCTTCTGCCAATTCAATTTCTTTTCTTCCCCAATCGGCAAGGGAAATATCCTTTACCTTATAAGGCACATACGGAATAGTTTTCGTGCTCATATCTTTATAATTTTATACTTTCGTTAATCTATGTACAGCAATTTTTAATTCGTGCAAAGGTACGAATAACACTAAGAATCCCATGCCGCTTTACAAAACTATAACAGTAAACAAAGAAACCTCTGTAGCTATATGGAAGGTAGAAGAGACAGAAGAACATCTTTGGAAAGGAGTTGAACTTACTGATCATTGCCAAAATAGGTTCAATGGTATGAAGTCTGATCTTCACCGTAAGGCATTTTTAAGCATTAGACATTTATTGGCTTTGTATAATTATGTAGATGCCGATCTGGAGTATGATGATAATGGGAAACCACATTTAAAGGACGGAAATTTTATCTCTATTACGCATTCCCATAATTTCACGGCGATAATAATAAGTGAATCCGAAGAAGTAGGTATAGATATTGAAATGCAGCGCGATAAAATATTGCGAATTGCACACAAATTTACACCGTTTGAAGAGTATAGAACTTTGGCTAATACAGCAGCAATAATCAGAAAACTGACCATAGTGTGGGGCGCCAAAGAATCTTTATATAAAATTTATGGGCATAGAGGCGTAAGTTTCTTACATCACATCAACGTTCAAGATTTTATATTTAACGCTGGGCGGACAACGGCGCAAATAATTTTTAACGGGCAATCTTCGGACTATGGAATCAAGTTTTTGGAATTTGAGGATTTCACCTGTGTTTATGCCATTAGAAATAAAAATTAATATTTAGGCTACATTATATGGACATATCGGTAGAGTTGACTTTTTCTCCCTTACAAGACGATTTTGAGCAACACATTATAGATTTTATTAAAAAACTAAGGGCTAGTGGATTAACCATACTTGAAAATCCTTTAAGTACACAGGTATTCGGCTCTTATGATGAAGTGATGGAAGTGCTGAATACTGAGATAAAAACAGCGTTTGAACTTATGGATCGCGGGCTTTTATTCATGAAAATAGTTAAATCTGATAGAAGCGACTATGAGCCCCATTTTTGATTATCTCTTTGGGCAATATGCCGATTATAGTACATTGGATATTACACTTGAAATTGTAGCCGTTATTTTTGGCTTATTATCTGTAATATGTTCTAAGCAAAACAACATTTTAGTATATCCTACAGGCTTGATAAGTACTTCAATCTTTGTATATCTCCTTTTAAAATGGGGATTGCTGGGTGATATGATGATCAATGCATACTATTTTATAATGAGTTTATACGGTTGGTACATTTGGACAAGAAAGATTGATGCCGACCATTATACACCAATCACTAGAACAACGAGAAAAGAAAATGGAATTTCGGTCATTATATTCATAAGTACACTAGTTTTTGTGTTTACCGTGTATCAGGTTTTTGATAAATGGAATAGCTGGACCGCCTATGTTGATACTATAACAACAGCTATATTTTTTGTGGGTATGTGGTTGATGGCCAAGAGAAAAGTAGAAAATTGGATATATTGGATCATTGGGGATCTTATATCTGTACCATTATATTTTTACAAGGGATTTACGTTTACAAGTTTTCAATATCTCATTTTTACAATATTGGCCGTTTACGGCTATAACGCATGGAAGAAAAATACAGACAAGAGCCTTCAGATGTCTTAAAAGTTGTTCTTTTTGGTCCGGAATCTACGGGTAAAACCACATTGTCAGAACAATTGGCAAGACATTACCATACCGTTTGGGTACCGGAATACGCTAGGGAATATCTACAAGATAAATGGAACAACGAACGTAAAACTTGTGAACCTCACGACTTATTGCCAATTGCCGAAGGGCAAATGCGTTTAGAGAACAAGCTGGCCAAAAAAGCTACAGATATTCTCATTTGCGATACAGATTTATTGGAAACCAAAGTATATTCAGAAGCCTATTACATAGGTAATTGTGATCCTATTTTAGAAAAATATGCATTGCAGAATACATATGATCTTTATTTGTTGACGTATATAGATATCCCATGGGAAGCAGATGACCTAAGGGATAAGCCCAACGAGAGGGAAAAAATGTTCAATTATTTTAAAGATACTTTAGAAAAATACGGTAAAAATTTTATTACCTTGAAAGGAGACAAAAAACAACGTTTAAATAAAGCCATTAACCATATAGATACCTTATTACATCAATGATAGAACTTACAGAAAAAGATCAAAAGCAACTAGAGAGTAAAGGAATTTCTAAAGAAACAATGCTGGGTCATATCCAGACATTTAAAGAAGGTATACCTTTTGTCAATTTAGAGAATGCTGCTGTTATAGGTAACGGCATTCTTAAATTTTCCGATGAAGAAGAAAAAGAACTTATTTCTTTTTACGACTCAAAATTAAAGGATCTAGATATTTTAAAATTTGTACCCGCTTCTGGTGCGGCATCTAGAATGTTTAAGGCTTTGTTCGCATTTTTAAATGCTTACGACCCAAATAATGAAACATTACAGGCATATTTGGAAAGAACAAATGACAAGGATATACTGAAATTTTCCGCTGGTTTAGAACGCTTTCCGTTTTATGATAAAGTAATGGAAAGTATAGGCGCTTCTTTTGAGTCTGAAGGTGAGAAAGTTTACAAGTTCGTTGCTGAACTTTTAGGAGATAACGCACTAAATTATGGCTTTTACCCTAAAGGGCTATTGCCGTTTCATAAATATGCTAATTCTACGGCTACCCCTTTTGAAGAGCATTTAAAAGAAGGTGCCCTTTATGCCGGTTCTAACGGAAAAGCAAAACTACATTTTACGATATCTGAACAACACGAAGAAATGTTTGGCGATGAATTTAAAGCATCTGGACCAAAAGTTTCTGCAGATACAGGAGTTACTTATGATGTGGATTACTCTTTTCAAAAAGCATCAACAGATACTTTGGCAGTAGATATGAACAATGAACCTTTTAGAAATGAAGATGGTTCTGTTTTGTTTAGACCGGGTGGTCATGGTGCTCTGATCCAAAATTTAAATGAGCAAGATGCCGATATTATTTTTATTAAGAATATAGATAACGTAGCCGTAATGAAAGATGCAAAGGCCGTTGCGGATAGCAAAAAGGTATTGGCAGGTGTTTTGTTGAAAGAACAGGAAAAAGCATTTGAATTTGCTGCCTTATTGGATAAGGGAGAAGCGGATGATGCAACTATAGAAGACATCAAAAACTTCTTAAAAACAAATTTAAATGTTCGTTTTTCGGAAGGGTTCGATTCAAAATCAAATTCTGATAAAGTAAATATTTTAAAAGATAATATAAATAGACCTATTCGTGTTTGCGGTATGGTAAAGAATGAAGGTGAACCTGGTGGTGGACCGTTTTGGGTTACTAACAGCAAGGGAGAAGTTTCATTACAGATTATTGAATCTGCTCAAATTGATATGAATAATTCTCAACAAGCGGATATTTTAAAGAATGCAACGCATTTTAATCCAGTAGATTTGGTTTGTGCTGTGCGTAACTATAAAGGTGAGAAATATGACCTGTTGAAGTTCGTAGATGAAAAACAAGGTTTTATAACAGGTAAGACCAAAGACGGTAAAGAATTAAAGGCACTTGAGCTTCCAGGTTTATGGAACGGGGCAATGGCGTTTTGGAACACCATATTTGTAGAAGTTCCATTAGTGACTTTCAATCCGGTAAAAAGTGTAGTAGATCTTTTAAAAGATTCGCATCAGGCATAATTATCTATGCTAAAAAAGTGTGTAGATTCTACACACTTTTTTTGTTTCTGCACAATTTTACACAGGGAAGGAAAGTGTAGTTGAAATCACAATACATTGTAAATCAATAATTTGCATCTGTAAAACTTTAAGTTACATGGTTGGCATAATTATTCTAATATACCTATCAAGAATGTTTAATTTAAAAACGTAGAAAGATGAAAAAATTAGTTTTTGCCACAGCTTTAGCAATAGGTAGTTTAACAATAGGTACTGCAGCTACACCAATTATATTTCACGATGGTATTATGGAAGATGTTTTCATTCAAGATTATACTGAGATAGCAACTTCTGATTTACCGGCACCAATTGTAAATGCCCTAGCATCAGATTATCAAGGTGCAATGCTGAATAAAGCATATGTTGATGATGAAAATAACTATAAATTAGAAATTACTTCTCAAGATGGTTCTTCTGTAGTATTGTATGCAGATGAAGAAGGTAACTGGTTAGAAATGTAGAAATTATAAGTTTGAGTTAGTTGTTTATAAAAAGCTGCCTAGGCAGCTTTTTTCAATTTAGCGCCTTTAAATTATGGCAATGGAAAATCCATATGTCAGATTCTTCCGTAAATAATTATAGAAGTAGAGTTATTAACGATTAAAACATTAGCATGAAGAATTACGCATTATTAGTATTCTTGACTTTAGGAATAACATTGAACAGTACAGCAATGACAGGTTCAAATTTTATAGAAAAAGAAATTGCTATCAATACAGATGAGTACGTAAAAATAAAATCTAGTGAGTTGACACCTCCGGTTATTGAAGAAATATTAAAACAATACCCAACGTCTAAACTTGGTGGAGCTTATAAAAATGATAGAGGAGAATTTAAATTGATTATGGTACTTAAAAGTGGTACCCGAAGAACCGTTTATATAGACCAATACGGTAATTGGATCAATAAAAAATAACCTGAAAAAAGTTTTCAAAATAAAAAAAACTGCAAAAAGCGGTTTTTTTTATTTAAAAATGTGACCTACCAGAAAATGTTGTGTCTAAATAAGTGAAGCAAATTATGAAACAATGGTCACATTAGTATTTATTTCGGTTTTAGGCACAGTTCTACTTTTTTCTTTAGGGATGATATCGAAACTATGTTTAGAGAAGTAAATAGCAATAATATCACTTTCGCGTAAACACTAACCGTTAACTATGAAAGTGCCACCAAATAATTGTATTTAAAATAATCCCCCGGATTAGCATTGCCAGTATTAGTTGTTGTTGAATTGATTAAGGTGTTGATTAAAAATTTTAAAACAAGAGTTTGATAGGTGGTTTGAGGGGGGCTGCGCATTGCAGCTCCTTTTTTTTGTTTTCAAATAAGTTCTGGGTCACAAGAAAATGTGACTATTTATTGGGTAAAAATTATACAGATACTAGTATTGGGTACAATTTTACACAGCTTTAAGATCTGTGCAGTATATGTAACACTCTATGTGTCAGTGTTTTTTGGTTTTTTACAGATAATGGCACTCTTTTTTCTTAGTTAATAGTATTGAAAAGTAGTATTAACTTAAATATTAGAAAGATGAAGACTTTATTTTTATTAGGAGCAATGACATTAGGTGGTTTTACAATGAACGCACAAGATGCATTAATAGCAGAAAACGGAATTCAACATAATCAAGTAAATGAAATGTTGGTCGTGGCCGATGATTTCAAAGAAATTTCGGTAGCAGAAGTTCCTCAAGCAGTATCAGATGCAGTAGCTAAAAATTTCCCGACTGCTAGTCTAGATAAAGCATATACGAACAGTGAGAAACAGTATAAGTTGGTATTGTCTCTTGAAGATGGTACACAAGGAACCGTATATGCCGATGAAAATGGGAATTGGATAGATATGTAATTATAGAGAAACTTGTTTGTTCAAGTTGGTTTGGTCAGGAAAGGATAGCTAAGTGCTATTCTTTCCTTTTTTTTTGCTCTATTGAATTGATTAATTAAGCTTTATGATAATTTTAAAATACAAATAGTCGGCTTATGGTATTTTTACGTAAATACTTAGAATACCAAACTTACTATGTCCAAAATTTTAATTTTAGAAGACGATACTTCTTTTGCCCAAATGCTAAAAAGGTTTTTGGAAAGAAATGGTTTTGACATTGTGGTAAGTCAGACCGGGTTAGATGGTGAAAAGCAACTCAAAGAGCAAAATTTTCAATTAGTAATTACAGATTTGCGATTACCGGATTATGATGGCATTAAACTCGTTTCTCAACTAAAGGACAGTATTCCGGTAATAGTAATGACCGGTTATGCGGAAGTATCTACCGCAGTTAAAGCCATGAAAATGGGTGCGTATGATTATATTTCAAAACCATTTACGCCAGATCAAATGTTAGCCGTAATTGATGGTGCATTACACGCTAAACCAATTATTTCGAAAGAAACGGCTATTACAACAAAAAATGACTCAAAATCAACTGTAGAAAATGATGATAAGCCTTCAACTTCTAATGACTTGGAGTTACTTAGTGAAGCTGCGCAAAAATTAGATGAACATATTGCCTTAGTGGCACCTACAGATATGTCTGTTTTAATTATAGGTGAGAGTGGCACTGGGAAAGAGGTTACGGCTAAAGCAATTCATCAAAAAAGCAATCGTAAAGAAAAACCGTTTATAGCGCTAGATTGTGGGGCAATACCTAAAGAACTTGCCGCTAGTGAATTTTTTGGTCATTTGAAAGGAAGTTTTACTGGGGCTATAGCCGATAAAATAGGAAGTTTTGAAGCGGCAAATGGGGGAACCTTGTTTTTAGATGAAGTAGGTAATCTTTCTTATGAGAATCAAATACAACTATTAAGAGCTTTACAAGAGCGTAAAATTAAAAGGATCGGTAGCAATAGTGAAGTGGAGGTTAATGTCAGAATTTTATCGGCCACCAATGAAGATTTAAAAGCAGCAGTGGAAAAAGGTAATTTTCGAGAAGATTTATATCATAGGTTAAATGAGTTTTCCCTTCAAATACCTGCTTTAAAAGACAGGCAGGGAGATTTAGCTGTACTAGCATCTCATTTTTTGGAAAAGTTCAACCAAAAATTAAACAAGCAGATTCTTGATTTTTCAGATGAGGTGTGGAATGTTTTTAATACATACCACTGGCCAGGTAATATAAGGGAATTGCAGAATGTTATTCAACGTGCAGTGTTATTGACTACCACCAATGAGATACAAGTGAATACTTTGCCAGAAGAGCTTATGGAGTCAAAGCCGGAAAAACTGGACTTAGGTAGTGTCTCTAAAGCAGATTTTGAAAAAGAGCAAATTGTTAATGCTTTAAAACGTACTAATTACAACAAGTCTAAAGCGGCCAAGTTATTACAAGTAACCAGAAAAACGCTGTATAATAGAATTAACTATTATGATTTAGACCTGTAGAGATTTCCTGTGAAATTGCTTCCATAACATCGCTTATTTCTTGCTCCAGCTTCGCGTATATTTCTGATATTGATTTGTGGGTTGAATCATTTTTTTTCAGGGTTTCAAAAGTTTCTAAAGTGGGTACAATTTTGTTCACATGCAATTGCCTGAACATAGGTAGCATTCTATGTGTAGTACTATTTATTTGAGTAATATTGTTTGTGGCTACCGCCAATTTTAATTCATGTAAATTTTTCCCTGTATCATTTTTAAATGTGAGCAAAACCTCGTCAATAGCGGTTTTGTCTTTTCCTAAAAAGAGTTCAATGGTTTCTAAACTGTAAAGGTTTTCGTTGTTATTTCTAGAAATGAAAGGTTTTTCATGAGTATGTTGAAAATCCATTTCAAACATGTTGTTTAGTTTTTGTAAAAGATCGGTTTTTGAAAATGGTTTTCGGATTAGTCCAGTAAATCCTTTTTCGATAAAGTGATCTACCGTAAGATCTCGTCTTCCGGTCATTGCCAAAATGGGTTGATTTTCATAATGTTTAAATGTTCCTGATTTAAGTTGGTCAACAATGTCATAGCCGGAGACCGTAGGCATTTCAATATCGGTCAAAACCATATTGAATTTAAAATCTGAATCGGGTTGAAAAGCATTGAAATCGGTAAAAAGTAAAACTTCTATTCCGACTGACTTTAGCATTTCCCCAATTAGTTTCAAAAACGAAGCATCATCATCAAAAACAATAATTTTTAACCTATCCGGTTTTAAAGCGGTTTTTGTTTCAATAGATGATATTTCACCATAAGCAATAGGTATTTTAAGTGTAAAGGTGCTGCCTTTGTTTAAATTGCTGTCAAGCGAGATTGTACCGCCTAACAATTCGGTAAGTTTTTTGGTAATGGTGAGGCCTAATCCATAGCCGCCGTATTTTTTGTCGGTATCGTTTTCTGCCTGTGTAAATTCTTTAAAGATTAGTTTTTGCTTCTCTTTTGATATCCCTATGCCGGTATCGGAAATTTTCAGGAAAAGTTGTTTTGTTTTTTGTTTTTCAATGATATTGCCCGTTAAGGTGATAGAGCCTTTATCGGTAAACTTATAGGCATTGCCCAGTAAATTTGTAATAATTTGACGTAATCGAAAAGCATCTGAAATAACAGGATGTTCTAAAGACTCATCTAAATGAAGAATTAAATCAACATCCTTAGCCGTATACTGTGCGGCAATACTATTAGCAGTTTCGGAAATTAAGTCATTTACCTTAAAAGTAGATTTTTTGACTACCATTTTACCGGCCTCCAATTGAGAAAAATCCAGCAAATCGTTTACCAGATTGTTCACATATGTGGTAGCGGATTTTATTTGGTCAATATGCTTTTTATTAACGGTTCCATGTTCATTTTCCTCTATAATATTGGTGTAACCGCTTATGGTGTTTAATGGGGTGCGTAAATCATGACTTACCGTTGCAATCAATTGTTCCCTACTTTTTAATAAAGAGTCAGAGTAGGCCTTCTCTTTTTCAAGTTTCTCTCTATATACATTTGCTTTCCAGAAATCTCTATTTATAATAAATGTAAAAATACCAACCACAAGAAAACCGAGTATTGCTGCAATAACGGCAAGGCGAATACTTCTTTTTAACAAGGTTTCCTTTTTAATGGAGTTGTTGATGCTGTTCGTAATAATCTCTTGCTCAAATGAAGAGAGGATGGTACGTAACTGCTGCGAAAGTTCAAGATCGGTTTTATTGATATTGGTCTCTCTAAGGGCCAAGGTGTTTTCGTTTATGGCATTTTCCTGTTTAACATCTTTCAATAGATTTTTAGAGACTTGTAGAACACTGTCCATAGTCTGTGTATTGCTCTGTGAATTGCCGTTTGTGGGGACATTAGCATTAAGATAATCCGCAACCTTTTTTATGGTACTTTGGGCCTTGGGTGAAAGTTCTTCTAAATTAGGAGCTAAGCCTTCCGGTTTTATAATTCCTAAAGATTCCTCTAACTTATCAAATTCCGCTAGTGCAGAATTTATAGCGGTCCCTGTTTGGTCCTTAAGTCTAATGGCTCTTAAGGCATTAATATTTGTCACTTTTTTATCTAAAAGTGCGCTAAGGCTGTCTAAAAGGTTGTGTTGATATTCACTGTCCGTTAGCGTTTTTATTTCTTGAATATTGGTGCGTATGGAGTCTATTTTGTTCTCATAGGCGCTAAAATTAATTCTACTTTTGGTTTGCAAAGCAAGTTTAGAGAGACTTTCAGCTTCATATAACTGGGCTAGGAAGGAGTTTGTTTTAAGTAATTTGTTGTCTTTTTCCGTTGTGTTTTCAGTAGCAATGTATTCTTGAACCTCCGTATAGATATAGTATGATGCAATAATGCCCAGTATGACCAAAAGCAAGTAGCTAATAGTAATTTTAAGGGTGAACTTGTTTTTCTTGGAATCCATGTAATATTTCTAATTGTATAGTAAAGACAGATTGAAATTTTTATTTAAATACGACAAAACAGGGATAATAAGTTCTAAAATGATGTTAATTAAACAAGATGTTGTTTTTTCAGATTTATTTATGAGAGTTAAAATTACTGCATTACATTTGCGGCATCTCAAAGGGGTGCCAAAATCCTGAAATTTTTTAGGACAAAGCTGAGATTATACCCAAAGAACCTGGGCGGGTAATGCTGCCAAGGGACCGAGCGTTAAAAAAATGTCCGGTGGACATTTTTAGCGAGGGGCCAGCCAGCGTAATGGCTGACTTCATTTTGGAAAACAAAGTCTTTAAATAGGCAAAATCAATTTTTACTTAGAATAATAGCCCCTTTTATTCGTAATTATTTACGAATGAAACTTACTATTTTCACAATTGCGTCGTTTTTTGCGTTTAGTCTTGGAGTTAGTGCCCAAGAACAGGTAACTGATTCTCTGGAGGGTCAAAAAGTAGTCTTAGACGAAGTGTTCGTCTCTGCAGTAAGGGTAACCAAGCAATCTCCGGTTACATTTTCAAATCTTACAAAAGAGGAAATTAAACCAAGAAACCTTGGGCAGGACATTCCTGTATTAATGAACTTTTTACCATCAGTGGTAACTACTACAGATGCTGGTGCCGGTGTAGGTTATACTGGGCTTAGAGTAAGAGGTAGTGATGCTACACGTGTAAATGTGACCATTAACGGAATACCTTATAACGATGCGGAGTCTCAAGGTACTTTTTGGGTAAATATGCCCGATTTTGCTTCTTCAACTGAGAGTTTGCAATTACAACGTGGTGTAGGTACATCTACCAATGGTGCCGGTGCTTTTGGGGCAAGTTTAAATTTGTTGACAGACGGTTTTTCACAAGACGCGTATGGTCAAATATCAACTTCTATAGGTAGCTATGGTACATTAAGAAATAATTTAAAATTCAGTACCGGATTATTAAATGATCATGTTGAAATTTCAGGTAGACTATCTAAAATTAAATCAGATGGTTATATAGATAGGGCAAGATCGGATTTGGAATCTTATTTTTTACAAGCGGCTTATAAAGATGACAATACTTTGATCAAGGCATTGATGTTTGGGGGTCATGAAATTACGTACCAAGCTTGGTACGGTATAGATGGTCAAACTTTGAGGGATAATAGAACTTTTAATCCTTCAGGTATTTATACTGATTTAGATGGTAATACCCAGTTTTATGATAATGAAGTGGATAATTACAAGCAAGACCATGCACAATTATTATGGAACGAACAGATTTCTGATTTTTGGAGTACAAACATAGCGTTGCACTATACAAGAGGTAGAGGTTATTTTGAGCAGTATAGAGAAGCCGATGATTTTTCTACCTATGGTTTTGAGCCACTGATTGTAGATGGTGAAGAAGTGAATACTACCGATTTAATTAGAAGACGTTGGTTGGATAATGATTTCTACGGAACCGTTTTTTCTGCAAATTACAAGAAAGAAAAGTTAGATTTAATAATAGGTGGTGGTCTTAATAAATACGAAGGCGATCATTTTGGTGAGGTAATCTGGGCTAGATATGCTAGTAATAGTAGTTACAGAGATCGTTATTATGATGATAGTTCATCTAAAACAGATTTTAATTTATACACAAAGGCAAATTATCAATTAACAGATCAATGGTCATTGTATGGAGATGTTCAGTATAGAACAGTTGGGTATAAAGCAAACGGGGAAGATACCGGTCTTGTTGATGATACGTTCAATTTTTTCAATCCAAAGGCAGGAGTAACCTTTGATCTTAATGCGAATAATAATTTTTACTTGTCGTATGCGGTTGCCAATAGGGAACCCAATAGGAACGATTATGAAAATGGTAATCCAAAACCTGAGAAACTAAATGATTTTGAATTGGGATGGAGGTATGTTTCTCCTTCAGTTCAGGTAAATACCAATGTATATTACATGAACTATAAAGATCAGTTAGTGGTTACTGGCGAATTAAATGACGTTGGTGCACCATTAAGGGAAAATATTGGAGATAGTTACAGGCTAGGTTTAGAAGTTGATGCCAATATAATATTGGGTGAAAAATTCAGCCTAAGGCCTAACATTGCCATCAGTCAAAATAAGAACAAAGATTTCTTTATTGATAGAGATGGTATGCTACAAGGTTTAGGAGATACCAACATTGCTTATTCTCCGGGCTTGGTGGCGGGTAACGTTCTTAGTTATATGCCATGTGATGCTATGAATATTTCGCTGTATTCAAAGTTTGTAGGTGAGCAATATCTAAGCAATACAGATACAGAGGCATCTAAGCTAGACTCTTATTTTACCACAGATTTCAATATTACTTATGAGATTAACATGAATAGCATTGTCAAGTCTATCGTGTTTTCAGGTTTGGTAAATAACATCTTCAATGAAAAGTATGTTTCTAACGGGTATACTTATGTAGATAGTTGGTCTACACCTGGTAGTTCATTTGAAGTACAAGGTTACTATCCGCAAGCAGGAACTAACTTTTTATTAGGTGCAACAGTGAATTTTTAGTTGATAATAGAAAGATATAAAGTTGTCTTAAATATTTGTTGAGAATGTAAGGCGCATAGTGGAATAATCTAAATTAGGAGACTAATTATCAGGGTTATGGAGCGCAACATTCCAGTTTTTGGCAGTAGGTTAAGAAACAATATAGTAACGGTGCCAGAGGTCATTTCTCAATGCTCTGGCATTCGTGTTTTTGGGCAATCTATAAAGTCGTTTTTGTTTAGTACGGACGTAGCTATTATAAGAAATACCAATGCCAATGCAATTATAGCGGTATATCCGTTTACACCGCAACCGGTAATATCAAATGCTTTGATATTGGCTGCCGACAAGCCTATATTTTGTGGGGTCGGTGGCGGTTTAACAACCGGGGTACGGTCTTTAGAATTGGCAATACATGCAGAATTTCAAGGTGCTTTAGGGGTGGTTTTAAATAAGCCTACCCCAAACAGCCTTATTACGATGCTTAAGGAAAAAATTGATATACCGGTAACCATTACGGTGGTTTCGGAAAAAGATGATATTAAAGGTAGAATAGATGCAGGTGTGGATATATTCAATGTATCCGGCGCAGCTAAAACTGCAGATATCATCAAAAAAATTAGGGATTTAAATGATAAGGTTGCCATCATTGCCACGGGTGGAAAATCTGACGATTCTATAGTTGCAGCAATAGATGCCGGGGCAAATGCAATATCGTATACACCACCAAGTACAGGTGAACTGTTCAAGGAAATAATGGAGAAATATCGCGCTGAAGAAAATGCTTAGTTAGAGATGATTACACTACCACCACTAAAGGTAGTACGATATTCAAGCATGTCATAATATCGATTTTCATTATCTGGTCTATTCAATAATTGACCGGTAAATAAGCTGTATTCATAATCTTCGCAAGAACACGTTGCAATTTGTCCATTTAGCTGCATGGTAGAGCAATCGTTAGGTGCATGATTTGGACAACTGGCCTCAAATGCCCTAAACTGATCAAAACCGGCATTGATGACAAAAACACCTCGTGTACCGGCAAGATCACTTTGGATATATACGGCACTACCCGTATTTGTAAGTGGGCTGTAGGAAGGCAAGTTTAAATTAGCTTCAAAACGAAAGCCTATTTCCTGTAAGTACGGATTTCTGTTGGTTCCATCATTGCTACAAGCAGTGATAATCAATAGAATTAGGATACTTAATCTTCTGAACATGCTATAATTTTGTTTTCAATAACTTCAACAAATGTGCGTAAAATTTATGTATATTTGTGTTAAATCCTCTCTTAAAAAGCCGAATTAACAGGCATTTGCAGAGGATTTGTCTATTTATAAAACGAGGAGGTTATGAGTAATATATCATACTATACTGTCGAAGGGTTAAAAAAACTAAAGGCAGAACTAGATCATTTAAGAGATGTTGAGCGCCCAAAGGCGTCTCAAGCAATTGCAGAAGCAAGAGATAAAGGCGATTTGTCAGAAAACGCAGAATATGATGCTGCAAAAGAAGCACAAGGTTTGTTGGAAATGAAAATTTCCAAGATGGAAAATACCGTGGCCAATGCACGTATAATTGATGAGTCGCAATTAGATACCTCTAAGGTATTGGTACTTTCTACCGTAAAGCTAAAAAACCAAAATAATGGTATGGAAATGACCTATAAATTGGTAGCGGAAAGTGAGGCGGATCTTAAAACGGGTAAAATATCTGTAAGCTCACCAATTGGCAAAGGTCTTTTAGGAAAAAAAGTGGGAGATACTGCTGAAATTACTGTTCCTAGCGGAGCAATAAAATTTGAAATTCTTGAAATAACAAGAGCTTAAAATTTTTAAATAACTATATTTAATCCTATCCTTTTGAAAAGGGTAGGATTTTTTATTTCCATTAAATAGTAAACGATTATGCCAACGATTTTTACCAAGATCATAAATGGTGAAATACCATGTTTTAAAGTAGCTGAAGATGAAAATTTCTTAGCATTCTTAGATATCAACCCAAACGCTAAAGGGCACACCTTGTGTATACCTAAAAAAGAGGTAAATAAAATATTGGACTTGGATGAAGAAACGTACTTGGGCCTCATGTCATTTTCAAGAAAAGTGGGCAAGGCTCTGGAAAAAACTGTTGAATGTAAGCGAATTGGTATGTCTGTTATTGGGTTAGAGGTACCGCATGTGCATGTTCATTTAATTCCGTTGAACGAAATGAAAGATGCAACTTTTCAACACAAGGTAAAATTAAGTAATGAGGAACTGGCAGACTTGGCCCAGGAAATTGGAGCTAAGATTTAAATGGCGCCAGAAATAAAAAGGTAAACAGCTCCTGCCACCAAGGCGATCATAACTAACAAAAGCCCATAAAATAATAGTGTTGGTTGAGATGATTTTTTAGCTGGAACAGCCGTTTTTTGATAATAGTTGAACATGCGCTCTATATCATCCGTCCAACTTACTGGGTAGATTGTAGTGTGGCACGTATTGCAAACTAATTTATTGCTGAGGTCTCCAGTAATTTTATGAAAAAAGCTACCGTAGGTGTGTTTTTGATAAAAAGTAAGACTTAAATCCTGATTAAAACACTCCGGACAGTTATTGGTCAGTTGAGCTTCTTTAATAACTTCAAATTTTTCCTTCGCCATAATTAGTGAACCACTTTTAAAGAAATTTGCATTATAGTTCCTTCTTTGCCAGATGATAACACCTTTATTTTTCCATCGTGATACTCTTCCACAATTCGTTTAACCAAAGAAAGTCCTAAGCCCCAACCTCTCTTTTTTGAGGTGAAACCGGGTGTAAAGATACTATTATAGTTGCTTTTTGAAATACCGTGCCCGGTATCGGCAATTAAAATATTCACGAATTTATGATCTGGTACTATTTCAATGGCAATGCTGCCCTTGCCTCGCATGGCATCAATTCCGTTTTTAACCAAGTTTTCAATAGTCCAATTGTATAATGAACTGTTGAGCATAACGGGCAAGTGGTCCACTTTAGAGCTAAATGAAAAGTGAATAAGTTTAGAACTTCTTCTTTTCAAATAATCAAAAGCATCTTGTGTTTCTTTTACAATATCACTTTCAACAAGTTTTGGCAATGACCCAATTTTGGAAAAACGTTCGGTAATGGTCTGTAGCCGGTCAATATCCTTTTCAATTTCTTTGGTAATACTTGGGTTAATGTCTTCAGATTTTAAAAGTTCGTTCCATCCTAAAAGAGAAGATAAGGGAGTGCCAATTTGGTGGGCGGTCTCTTTGGCCATACCTGCCCATAATTTATTCTGTTCGGCAGCCTTATTGGTCTTGAACAGAAAATAGATTACGGCGGCAAAAAGAAAAATAATAAGAAGTAAGGCAATAGGGTAAAACTTCAGCTTGGTTAAAACGTCAGAATTGCCGTAATATAACGTGGCTAAATGTTCGCCTTGCTGATCAATTGAAATAGGGGTATTTTCATTCTTGAATTTTTTTAGTTGACTTTGAATGTAGGCGGAGTCCTCTGCTTTGTTTGGTGGAAAATTATTCACCCTTATAGACTTGTCCTTGTTTATAAGGATCATTGGGGTAGAAGTGTTGTTTTGAAATACCTTTAAATGAAGACTGCCTAAATCTACAGTTTCAGAGGATTGCAAAAATTCTGATTGCGCAGTAGCCCAGATCTCCATTTTTAAACGCTCTTCCTCTTTAAATTGTTTAAAAAAGCTATTGGTATTCCATAAGATTAGACTAACCACAACAAAGGAGCCTACCAATAGAAAAATGTTGGAAATTTTGTTTTTAGGAATAAAGTTCATCCAATAGTTATCTAATACTAAAGATAACCCTAATTGTGAATAATTGTTGTGTTGTAATCAATGTACCGTGTTTTATTACCGCTTCATTTTATGTATTTTTGAAATCTATTGTAAAAAGAGTTCAAGATGGAAATAGAAGGTAAAGTTAAGTTGATAGGTGAAACCCAAACTTTTGGGTCTAATGGGTTTAGAAAAAGAGAGTTGGTCGTTACTACAGACGAGCAATATCCACAGCATATCATGATAGAATTTGTTCAAGATAAATGTGATTTGTTGAACAGTTATGCCGTAGGGCAAGATGTAAAAGTTAGTATTAATCTTAGAGGAAGAGAGTGGACAAATCCTCAAGGTCAGGTAAAATATTTCAACTCAATTCAAGGCTGGAGGATAGAAAATTTATCTCAACAAGCACCGGCACCAGGTATGCCACCAGTACCACCAATGGAGGCATTTGAACCAGCTGATAATTTAAACGAAGAGGATCATGATGATCTTCCGTTTTAATAATTATAGCACAATAAAATAAGGGGTACTGTCCTTTAAATAAAAAAACTTGTTTAGCTTAAAAAGTTGAACAAGTTTTTTTGTTTTCACACCTTTGGTTAATTTGAACAAAAACGAAAAAGCCTCAAAAAGAATCATGTACTTTTTAACTGATGAACTTGTCTTTCCGCCCGTGGAAAATGCCAATGTTGAAGGCTTGTTGGCCGTTGGTGGCGATCTTTCCCCAGAGCGGTTGTTGTTGGCCTACCAAAACGGAATTTTTCCATGGTTTGATAACGATTCTATAATATTATGGTGGAGTCCGGATCCTAGAATGGTGCTATTTCCAAATGAGATCAAGGTCTCTAAAAGCATGAAAAAAGTAATACGAAACAAGCAATTTATGCTTACTAAAAATACTTGTTTTGAAAAGGTTCTAGAATATTGTTCTTCCGTACCAAGAGAAGGGCAAGACGGTACATGGATTACCGAAGCAATGAAAACCGCATATATTAAATTACATAAAAATGGAATTGCCCAATCCTATGAAGTTTGGGAAGAAGATAAACTGGTAGGGGGCTTGTACGGTGTTGATTTAGGTCATGTGTTTTGTGGAGAAAGCATGTTCAGTCTAGCATCTAATGCATCTAAGTTTGCCTTTATTAAACTAGCAGAAGAATTGTCTCTAAATGAGTATAAGGTAATAGACTGCCAATTGCACACCGATCATTTGGCCAGTATGGGAGCCAAAGAAATTGCAAGAAAAGATTTTATGGCAATCTTAAAGTGATATAACCAAACTATTTAAAAAGAGAAAAACGTGTTCAGTTTTTTCAGTGTAATTCTCCATTCTGAACTGTACGCCCAATTGTGCTTTTAAATGGTTTGAAATAGACCAACCTATTTGCGATGTTATACGCTGGTCATACATTGCTTTGGCACTTTTTTCAATGCTTAATAAAGATTCTGTGGTAGCCACTAAGTATGGTTCTCCAATATCTGTTCTTAAACCTTTTAAGGGAATGTCAATGGCAAAACGATATCTAAAACGATGAATAAGTGTAGAAGGTTGTATGCGCTGCTCAATTCTAAACCGGTTACCAAAGCGGACACTATTGGTAATTTTGGTAATGTTGAATTGTTGCGTTAACCGTAGTTCATTTTCCTTGTCATTTTCAAATGCTTCTCTAAATCTATATTGTACTCCTAAGCCTATGCTCTTATAGGGATCTATTATTAAAGAGGAAAAATGGGCTATTTCTATTTGGCGTACAGTTAACTGAGATTTGTTATTGTGATAGGTATAATTTCTATTTGATAAAGAAAAATTTTGTTTAAGCAAAGGGGTTACTTTGTAGTTTAAAGCTACTTCAGGCTCCCAATATGCAACAGTGTTATTTTGAGATTGAACATAACGTACACATAAGAACAGCAATAAGGTAAAAATGAACCGAAATCTAGTACAATACATGGTCATAGTTGGGAGGAAGAGAGGTTCTTATATCCATAAAATTTCCATCGGCATCAAATAGAATCTCATAATCTAAATAGCCTTTTTCTTTTCTTCCAACAACTACCAGTTCGTAATTGTTAGAGGGTAGTATCAAGTTTTGAAATGCGTTTTTAAAAGTGTGGTCAATAGGCTCAGTATTTGAAGGATATTGCTGTTGCAGCCTTTTAATACGATATTTAGTGAAATTATTGTTCAAATACTCTTCTATTTTGGCATAGGTATCATTAGGTATATCGTCTGGTTTAATTAGTATTTCAATATCTTCAAGATTGCCTTTTTTATCAAATTCAATGCTGTACCAAAGCTTATCTTTTTTCAATTTCGCCTCATAACTAACTTTAGTGCTATCCGTCTCCTTATAGAACTTAATACGCCTATAATCTGTAACATTTTCTTCTATGGTAGAGATAGCAACATCAGGAAACTGAGATTTTAAAATACGATGTTCCCTTTCGTATTTATACTGAGCCTGTCCAAATTGACTGTAAAAAAACAGAGTGGTAATTAGTAAGAGCGTTTGAATATTTTTCATGATAACGGTGTTATGTTACTTACACTTCGGTGTATCTAAAACAACCTAGTTGATGATCATTTACCATACCAGTGGCTTGCATAAACGCATAAATAATAGTACTGCCCACAAACTTAAAACCGCGCTTTTTTAGGTCTTTACTAATGGCATCTGATATGGGTGTATTGGCAGGGGCATCTTTGTAATCTACTACTTTGTTCTTAATAGGTTCATTGTTTACAAATTCCCAAATATAACTACTGAAACTACCAAATTCATTCTGAATTTCCATGTAGGCAATGGCATTGGTCACCGTTGCCCTAACTTTTAATTTGTTTCTGATAATGCCCTCATCTTGTAGTAAAGAGAGGATTTTGGTTTCAGGATATTTAGCAATTTTCTTATAATCGAAATGATCGAATGCAACCCTAAAATTTTCTCGTCTTTTTAAAATAGTGATCCAGCTTAAACCAGCTTGAAAGGTTTCCAACACTAAAAACTCGAACAGCAAATCATCGTCTTTAACGGGTACGCCCCATTCTTGGTCATGATATGCTTCATAAAACGTATCGCCCTTGCACCAACCGCATCTTACTGGTTCCATAGAAAGTTTCTTTAATGACAAAAGTATTTAAAAAGATCAGAACTTGCCTTTTCTTTAATTTGGTAGAATTTGTTTAATTTCTTCTGAACCCCATTAAAGAAAGTTTAAATTTAAGTTAATAGTTGTTAAACTATCATTAGTTGATAGTAATACTATTATATTTACATTTTATGTAATTAATAGTTTTATGGATATGCTGTTGCAAGGGGTGCAGATAAAAGTTAACGAGAAACTTTATTTAAAGGACCCTGAATCTTCTGGACTAGGTAAAAAAATCGTTGAGTACAGTATTCAAATGATCAACGAAATTGGTTTTGAAAGGTTTACTTTTAAAAAGCTAGGTCATCAAATAGGTTCTAACGAGAGTTCTATTTATAGGTATTTTGAAAACAAACATAAATTACTTGTTTACCTAACCTCTTGGTACTGGGGGTGGATGGAATATCAATTGGTCTTTGCAACACACAGTATTAAAAATCCAAAAGAAAAATTATTAAAGTCCATTATCATCATAACTAGGGAAATCAAGGAAGATTCCGCATTTTCTCATGTCAATGAAGTCTTTTTAAATCAAATTGTAATCAATGAATATTCTAAAGCCTATTTGACCAAAGAAGTAGACGAAGAGAATAAAGAAGGTTATTACGCTATATATAAAAGATTGGTAGGGCGTTTGTCTACTATGATTTCCGAGGTTGATGCAGATTACGAATATCCTACGAGTTTAGCAAGTACCATTTTGGAAAATGGTTTGCACCAACATTATTTAAGAGAGCACTTTCCGTCACTTACAGACTGTAATAAGAAAGTGACACCAACACAATATTTGACCCACCTTGTATTCAATACATTAAAACAACACTTAAATGAGTAGAAACATACTAACTGCCTGGCAGCGTTTTTTAGGACTTTTAAAACTGGATAAAAAGGATATTTTTCAAGTTTTCTATTATGCCATATTCGCGGGGGTTGTCAATTTGTCGTTACCATTGGGTATACAGGCAATAATAAACTTAATGCAAGGTGCTCAAATTAGTTCATCTTGGATCGTATTGGTCATTTTGGTGACATTGGGTGTTGCTTTTGTTGGGGTGCTGCAGCTTATGCAAATAAGAATAATTGAAAATGTACAGCAAAAGATATTTACTAGGGCATCTTTTGAGTTTGCATATCGTTTTCCTAAAATTAAGATGAGCGAACTGCACAATTACTATCCGCCAGAATTGGCAAATAGATTTTTTGATACCTTGACTATTCAAAAATCATTATCAAAAGTATTGATAGATTTTCCTGCGGCATTACTGCAGATTGTTTTTGGGTTATTACTACTATCGTTTTATCACCCATTTTTTATTGTTTACGGCATGTTGTTGCTGTTGTTGATTTATGTGGTGTTCAAATTTACTGCTCAAAGAGGTCTGGATACGAGTTTAGATGAATCTAAGAGTAAATATAAAATTGCGCACTGGCTTCAAGAGATAGCCAGGTCTATAGTAAGTTTTAAGTTGTCTGGTAAAACATCTCACGCATTGGATAAAAATGATACCCTCGTAGTCAATTACCTCAATGCAAGGGAAAGTCATTTTAGGGTTTTGGTATTGCAGTTTATTCAAATGATCGGGTTCAAGGTTTTGGTCACCGCAGGTCTTTTATTAATCGGTGGGTTATTGGTGCTTAATCAAGAGATGAACATTGGTCAGTTCGTAGCGGCAGAAATTATTATTCTTTTAGTAATCGGTTCGGTTGAAAAATTAATCTTAGGATTGGAAACGTTTTATGATTTATTGACATCTCTAGAAAAGATGGGGCAAGTAGTAGACAAAGAATTAGAGGCTCAAGAAGGAGAAAAACCATTTATGGAGAACCAGGCCTTTACTGTTGAGCTAAGTGAAATATCTTACAGTGTACCACAGCCAAAAAGACAAATAATTAAGGATCTAAGTTTAACCATATCCCCTAGTTGTACTATTCTATTAAGAGGTAATAGTGGTTCTGGTAAAAATACTTTATTGCGCTTAATTGCGGGAATCATTGAGCCAGACAGTGGTGGTGTGTACGTGAACGGAGTTTCGTTAAAAGGTATGAACCTTAATTATTACCGTTCGCACTTAGGTCAATCATTACCGGAGGAATCCCCATTTGAGGGTACGATCTTGAACAACATCACCTTTGGAGATAAAGAGACCACAAATGAGCAAGTGTATTGGGCTTTAGATAAAGTAGGACTTACGGATTTTGTAAAAAAACAACCAGAAGGACTTAATACGGTATTGTACCCTGAAGGTAAACAGATTCCATATACCGTGTCAAAAAAGATAGTGTTGGCTAGAAGTATTGTCCGTAAACCAAAACTGCTCATTCTTAAAGACCCGCTTGATCAGTTCAATGTAGATGAAGCAGACCGTATTTTGAGTTTTTTAAGTGATCCAGCTAGCGGTTGGGCATTACTTGTAGTAAGTGAGAACGATAAGTGGATCAAAAAATGTTCGCGTATCATAACCATGGAAAAAGGACAGATTATTAACGAAATCCAAGGAAAAGATGCTTAATATATCTCATAACAAACTTAACCAGAAAGTCTCTTTAGATAGTTTCAAATCGGTACAGAAGGTAAACCACAAGAGGCACTACAAGCATTTTAATAGGTTTCTTTTGGCATTTGCCGTGGTAGGCGTCATAGTACTGTTTTTGCCTTGGACACAAACCATAACCGCTAGAGGTATTTTAACTACGTTGACCCCGGGGCAAAGACCCCAAACCATTCAATCTCAAATACCGGGTAGAATAGAACAATGGTATGTACAAGAAGGAGATTATGTAGAAAAAGGAGATACCATATTGTTCATTTCTGAAGTGAAATCAGAATATTTTGATCCAGATTTAGTGGAGCGCACAGGGCAACAATTAAAATCTAAGAGTTCATCTGTAACCTCATATGGTGAAAAGGTGAAGTCATTGGATAATCAAGTTGCGGCACTTATCAATGAAAGAAGGTTAAAACTTGAGCAAGCAAAGAACAAGCTGCTTCAGGCCAAATTAAAGGCACAAAGCGATAGTATTGATTTTGAGGCCGCTAAGACAAATATTCAAATTGCTGAAAGACAGTTTGAAAGAACAGTGCAATTAGAGAGCGAAGGTTTAAAAGCGGTAACAGATGTTGAGGCAAAACGGTTGAAATTGCAAGAAACCCAAGCAAAGTTGCTCTCGCAAGAGAATAAATTATTGGCGGCCAAGAACGAAATAATCAATGCGGAAGTAGAGATCAATAGTGTTCAAGCATCATATACAGATAAGATCTCAAAGGCACAGAGCGATAAGTTTACGGCGATGTCCAATCAATTTGATTCTGAGGCTCAGGTCAGTAAGTTGGAGAATGATTATACCAATTATAAAATGAGGAGTGAGCTGCGTTATATTAAGGCACCGCAAAATGGGTATATCAATAAGGTATTAACAGCAGGTATAGGAGAAACATTTAAAGAAGGCACGCCGTTGGTAGGTATTATGCCGGCAGATTATGATATGGCGGTTGAAACTTTTGTGGCACCAATAGACTTGCCTTTGATCCATTTAGGAGAAAGTGTTAGAATACAATTTGATGGTTGGCCGGCTATCGTTTTCAGCGGATGGCCAAATGCATCATATGGTACCTATGCGGGTAAGGTGGTAGCTATAGAAACGTTTATAAACCCTAATGGTAAATATAGGGTGCTGTTATCTCCGGATGAAGAAGATCAAGCATGGCCAGATGCCTTACGTGTTGGTTCAGGGGCAAATACTATTGCCTTATTGGAAGATGTGCCTATTTGGTATGAGCTTTGGCGTCAGTTAAATGGTTTTCCACCTAACTATTACCAACCTGAAGGTGCCCAGGACAAACCCGTAAAAAAATAATGATGAGAAGCATTTTTTTCTTTTTCTGTGTATGTGCCGGTTTTTTTGTGTCGGCCCAAACGGTAGATTCTGTCCAGCTAGGGTTTAAAGAGTATTTAGGATATGTAAAAAAGTACCATCCTATAACTAAACAAGCTGAGATGGTAATGAGCGTTGGGCAAGCAAATCTAATGAAGGCCCGTGGTGGGTTTGATCCCAAAATAGCGGTAGATTATGCAACTAAAGAATTTAAGGGAACGGAATATTATGATCTTTTAAATACTACGTTTAAAATTCCTACCTGGTATGGTATAGAATTAAAAGGCGAGTTTGAGCAGTACTCTGGAGAATACTTGAACGCAGAGCGAAATGTTCCTGATGATGGATTGTACAGTGCCGGGGTTGCCCTTTCTCTAGGACGTGGTTCATGGATCAATGAGCGTATGGCAACCGTAAAGAAGGCAAAGTTTTTTAGGGAGCAGTCTAAAGCCGATAGGGATCTATTGGTCAATCAAATTTTGTTCGATGCTTCATTGGCATATTTCAATTGGTTGCAGGCTTATAGAAATAGTATATTGTTCAATGATTTTTTAGAGAACGCTAAAGTAAGGTTGGAGGGGGTCAATAAAAGTGCCAACGCTGGTGAAATTGCTGCTATTGATACCGTTGAGGCTAAAATTGCCGTACAAAACAGAGCTTTGGAAAGAGAGCAGGCTAATGTAGTTTTACGTAACGCAAGATTGGAGCTTTCCAATTTTCTCTGGATGGGAGAAAATATACCTATGGAATTACAACCAGGTGTGGTGCCAGAACTATCTTTAGATGTAGAGATAGATCAAGCCTTGGAAATTTTAGGTAAACCTTTAGATAGTTTTGACCTTGAAAATCATCCTAAGCTAAAATCCTTAGGGTATAAAATAGATGGTTTACGCGTAGATAAGCGATTAAAAACAAATAAACTATTACCTAAAATTGACGTTGAGTATAAGTTTATTACTGAAACGCCCGAGTATTTAAATTCATTGGAAACCCAAAATTATAAGGGTGGTTTAAATTTTGAGTTGCCTTTATTTTTAAGAAAAGAACGGGGAGATTTGAAATTGGCTAAACTGAAATTAAGGGATGCACAGTTTGAGTTAGATAACGCCGAGGTGCAAATTCAGAATAAGGTATTGGCTATATATAATGAGTTGGCTTCTTTTGAAAATCAGAATAATTTAATAGATGATATCGTTGCCAGTTATGAGGCGTTGCTAGCAGCGGAAGAACGAAAATTCAGTTTTGGGGAGAGCTCGTTGTTTTTGATCAATTCAAGGGAATCAAAGTTAATAGATGCGGTCTTAAAACAGAATCAAGTAGAAAATAAATATTTTACGGCGAAGGCCAAATTATTCAACAGTCTGGCGGTCAATCCTGAAAATTTGTAAGTATTCTATTTGTAACGCTACTAATGTGATCGATCAAGATATTTTAAAGTAAGCATTATGGAGTTATTATTGGAAGATATTAAAGCAAAGGGATTAAATAACGGTTATAGTTATGCCGAGTATAGGGCATTGGTTTCTGACCTTGCTGAAAAAGGAGCGTCTACCGGCCCTGAGCAAACTGAAGCACTTTCACAATATACCCAATTGAATAACAGCCGCATGCGTAGGTGGGATAAAACCTTGAAGTTTACCGATGAGGTTGTTGACAAGATAAAGTCTGTGGATCAAAAAGTTTCATGGGTAGTATTATCAGAGAGCTGGTGTGGCGATGCTTCTCCTGCGCTGCCAGTTATGCATAAATTCACTGAAATCAATCCTAATATATCATTATCTATAATCTTAAGAGATGAGAACTTAAATATTATGGATCAATTTTTGACCAATGGAGGTAGGTCTATACCAAAATTAATTGCCGTTGATGTTAAAGAAAACACGGTTGCGGCTACATGGGGTCCAAGATCTAAAAAGGCAACTAAGTTAGTGGAAGATTATAAGTCGGAGTACGGTAAACTAACGCCTGAATTTAAACAGGATCTTCAAATTTTTTACAATAAGGATAAGGGGCAAAGTATAATTCAAGATCTGCTGGAATTACTTCCCTTGAAATAAATAGGTAATGGTGCCTTTTTGGGAATCTTTTTCAGAACTGTTGAATCTTGCTTTCAAAGCATAATTAATGGCGTTTTCAACAAGACATCCGTTAGATGTTCCAGAACTTTTTGCATTGTAATCTGCTTCGGTTACATAGCCTAGTGCATTTACTTCTATATTGATAACAACTTTTCCTCCTTCAATACAAGTGTATATTGGTGGGGGTAATTTGTAGTTGTTTCTATTAACCAAAGAATAGGATACAGACGTTCGTCTGGCGGCAAGGTTATTGGTAAATTCTTTTTTTTGCGCTTCCTTTTCTCCTAAAAGCTGCTTTTTTTCTTCTCTCTTTTTGGCCAAGGCCTTTACCCTTTCAGAATAACCAGAATCGGAAATCATACTTTCAGTAGGGTCACCGTCACTCATTTCACTACGTTCTTCCATCAGCTCTTCTAAAGTCTGTAATGGTTCTGGGTTACCGTAGCTAGGTTTTGCGGTTTCGTTAAAAGCTAAATGACTTTTTATTGGATCGGCCTTCATTTCTTCATCAACCGGATCTTCTTCTTTGAGAATTTCTTCCAATACCTCTGGGTCCATGATCATTTCAACCACATAGTCTTCGTGAGATTCCTCTTGACCACCGAACTGAATACCAAACAAAACCAGCACTACAATAGACAGGCTAAAGGTAGTGGCAAGTAATGATAATTGTTTTCTGTTCAGATTCATGAATATATAACCTTAATAATACCAAAATATTTTAGAAGATCGATAAATGGCATTTCAAAATCTGCTATTTATTTTCTTCTGGTGCCAATAATAAATCGGCGAAGTCCAAAGGGTCTTGGGCTTTATCTACGTTAAAATCACCTATTTTGGTTCTTCTAAGGGTCGTTAAATGTGCTCCGGAGTTTAATGCTTTTCCAAAATCGTGCGCCATAGACCTTATATATGTTCCTTTGCTGCATGCAATTCTAAAATGCACGTTCAAGTTGTCTATGTCGGTAATTTCAAATGCACTTACATGTACCTTTCTTTTTGGAATATCTACAGTTTTACCTTCTCTTGCCAGTTCGTACAAACGTTTACCATCTTTTTTTAATGCGGAAAAAACAGGCGGGGCTTGTTCTATTTCACCAATAAATTCATGGGTGGCAGCTTTTATAAGCTCTGGCGTTATATGATCGGTCAAAAAAGTCTCATTGATTTCGGTTTCCAAGTCATAAGAAGGTGTTGTACTGCCTAAAGTAATTATACCTGTGTATTCTTTTTCCTGACCTTGGAATTCGGTAATTTTTTTGGTGAACTTACCTGTGCAAATCACCAAAAGACCTGTTGCTAAAGGGTCTAACGTACCTGCGTGACCTATTTTAAATTTCTTTAAGCTGAACTTTTTTCTAATCGCCCATTTCAATTTATTGACCGCTTGAAAAGAGGACCATTCCAGTGGTTTATCGATCAATAATACTTGACCGTTTAAATAGTCATCTTTGGTCAAATCTTTCATGAATTTGGGTGTTTTTGATGTTTTACGGATTAGTAAATCCGTAAATAACGGCGATCAATCCTACAATAAGACAATAGATGGCAAAATAGGATAGCTTACTTTTACGTACCAATTGGATCATCCAAGTACAAGCGGCAAGTCCGGCAACAAAGGCGGCAATGAATCCGGCACCCATAGCAACGTTGTTTTCCCCGTCAAAAGTTAAGTCTCCGCTCATAAGGTCTTTCGCGATCTTACCAAAAATCAATGGAACAACCATTAAGAAAGAGAATCTTGCGGCTTTAGATTTGTCTACGCCTAAAAGAACAGAGGTAGAAATAGTAGCACCACTTCGTGAAATACCGGGTAGCATAGCTATGGCTTGAGAAATGCCAACTATAAATGCATTTCCAAAACTTACTTTTTTATCGGTGTCTTTGGCTTTATCGGCAAAATACAAGAGTACAGCGGTAATGATCAACATAAAGCCTACGAACCTTATATTGCCGCCAAAAAAAGCTTCTAATTGCTCTTCAAAAAACAGGCCTACAAATACTGCAGGTAACATAGAGACAATTATTTTAGCAGAGAATTGGCTTTCTTCGTTCCATTTAAATTGAAACAAACCACTTATAATTTCCCAAATATCTTTTCTAAAGACTACAATGGTACTTAGTGCGGTAGCAAAATGAAGTACAACGGTGAACAATAAACTTTCTTCCTGTACAGAGTTATCACCTAAAATAGCTTTACCCAATTCTAAATGACCACTTGATGAAACAGGTAAAAACTCGGTCAATCCTTGTATGATACCGAGTATAATAGCATCTAAAGTATCCAATTAATTTTTCTATTTGTGTGGGTTTAACAAAATGGCATAAATTTCTATACCTAAGCCAATAAGCACTAAAGTAGGGGCAAGTCTTATTCTTCTAAAATTATAAATTTCAGGGTTAAAAACGTTGGGGTCATCGCTGCCGCCACCGCTCATTAAAATAAATCCTACTGCAATACAGGCAAGTCCAATGAACATGAACATGTAATTCTTCTTTTGAAAAATAAATTCCTGTTTAGGTTGCTGTTCAATTTTGTTCTTTTTACTCATGCCGCAAATTTAATAATATAATTCGTCCGTTCTAAGATTTAAGAAGCGTTGGGTGGCGAAATAGGTGCTAATGAACGAAATAAGTATACCCAGTAGAAAAACGCCTATAAATAAGGTGACTAAAATATAAGGTTCTTCTAGTAACCCTAAGTCTTCAAAATTAGTATTTACATAGTATACGACACCGCCAATGGCCAACAATGCAATAGTAGCACCGATCATACCTAATTTAATATTTTGCCATATAAATGGTCTACGGATAAACGTTTTGGTAGCACCTACCATTTGCATGGTCTTTATGATGAATCTTTTTGAGTAAATAGAAAGGCGTATGGAGCTGTTGATCAGCAATACGGCAATAAAGGTGAAAATGGCGCTAGCTACTAAAATCCAGAAACCTATCTGTTCTACACTTTTTGCTACCATGCTAACCAGCACCCTATCATAACTGACCTCGTCAACAAAACTTTTTTCAGAAAGTGTTGCGGCAATCTCTTCTACTTTTTCTGCGGTAACAAAATCAGCCTTTAGCTTTACGTCTATGGAGTTTTTTAGCGGGTTGTAGCCTAAGTAGTCTACAAAATCTTCTCCAATTTCTTCACTGTGTTGTTTTGCGGCTTCTTCTTTAGAAACATAGGTAGAAGACTTGGTGTATTCTGACATTGCCAAGGTTTTTTGAAGTTGTTCCACTTCAATTTCCTTGGTATTTTCTTTTAGAAATACAGAAATGGTAATCTGCTCTTTAGAGCGATCTGCCATTTTTTTGGTGTTTAAAACCAGTAGTCCTAAAATTCCCAATAGGAATAAGACCAATGCAATACTTAACACCACGGAAAAGTACGAGGAGATAAGTTTGCGTCTTTGATAATTTTCGAAAGAATTAGCCATAGTGCTTAAAAGTGCAGTAAAAATAGCAAAGTAAAGTGAAATGGTACTTAAAAAAATAAGCCTTAACGTTTTAAACTAAAGTGCCCCTTAAATTGAGCCGTGTCTGCTTCAATTAGATACCAATAGTCATCTTCTGGCATATCTTCTCCATTAAAGGTGCCATCCCAAGAGGTGGCGTTTGTGTTCCCAAATTTTATAAGCTTGCCATAACGATCAAAAATAGAAATGGTGATGTTGCTAAAAACCTCTAATCCGTCAGGTTCAAAAAAATCGTTGAACATATCTCCATTTGGGGTAAAGAATTTTTGAATCACCAGATGATAAAAATCTTGGGTTACTACGCCGCAATCTGTATTGTCCCGCACGTAAATAGTATAAAATCCACCTTCAACAGCATCAAAAGTGGGGTTTGGTTGAAATGAAATTCCGTCTAGGGAATATTCAAAATTTCCATCGTTAATAGTAGTTATGCGTATAGATGCTCCATCGGATATAATGTTGTCTATTCTGGGTAGATCTATTTGCTCAACATTAAAATTTCGTATAGTTGAGCAACCATTTGCATTGGTAATGACCACATTGTATTCCCCCGGTGTGGTAACATCAATTTGTTGTGTGGTTTCACCCGTGTTCCATTGATAGGCGACATTTTCAACCTCGGCATTTAAAGTGGTAAAAGAATCTTCACATAAAAATGTGCTCATGTCATCTGGTACTATTGGTAAGGGGTTTACGGTGAGCGTTATTGCTGTTCTTGTAATAGATGCACATACTATTTCAGTTGAGTTTGCTTCGGCATAATACGTGCCGGCGACACCAATTTCTAGATTTTGGCTATTGGATAAAATTAAATTTCCACCGGTAGGGGCGTCATACCAATTAACGGTGTAGTTATTTTGAGTGGCTACTGTTAAAATTCCCAATTCTCCTTCACAGACCATAATGTCCCCGTTACTTGTTGGAGCTGCTGGTATAGGTAAAACGGTAATATCAAAAACATCGGACACCACATTGCAAAGATCGTTATTGACATTGACTACATCTTCGGCAATTTTTGTCCTGAAATAGGTAGTTGTGGTTACTAATGGGGTATCTAAAATGGCACTATTCTCACCAGGAATATCTGTCCAGTTTTGTTGGTCCGTACTTTGCTGCCATTGATAGGCGTGTGTGCTAAAAACAAAAGAATCTGGTGTTGCCGTAAGTGTTCTTGAGACTCCGCCTTGGGTTTCACATACCACTAAACTTACTTCATTAGATGGTGTTGAGACCGTAACGTTGTCTCCGCATGATCTAAATAAAATGTCATCAATGGCTAAATCATTGCCACAACCGCCATTACTATTGTTTCTCATCTTTAAAATGACAGATGTTTGGCCAGGTTCGGTTTTAAATACCAAGGCATATTGGTTCCACTCGGTGGTGCCGGTATTGAAAATATTTCCTGTATCACCTTGAGCTAGAAGATTAGTGTCCGTTTCGTCCCAAATTTGAAAACGAACGTTAACGGGTATACTGTTGCCTTCGCAGCTATTTGCAGGTTGAAGGTTAATGAGCCAAGAAGAAAATTCATAGGTAGTATTCTCACATAATCCCGTAACCTCACGTTGATAGAACTCCCCGGCAGTAAAACTGGCATTGACGATAAATGCTTTTCCATTGGTGTCTCCAGGGGTATGATCTTGTAGGGAAAGCCAATCAAAGTAATTGGTTGTGCTAGAAATAGTATAATCCCCATCATTAGGGGTAAAGGCGGTAAAATTATATGTGGTTGTGCCAGCGGGCAAAGCTGGGCCGTTATTTGTCCCGGCACCAAAATCTTCTGTAAAAATAGGGTCGCCAGAATTGCCACCGCAAAATCCTAATTGGGCTTTCATTTCTATGGAAACCAAACAGAATATGAAAAGTAAAAAGACTAATTTTTTGGGACACATTAATTTCACGATTGTAAGATACCAAATTTAGTCAATTGGCAATAGTTCTATAGTTTGTAGAAGTAAAGCTGTTAATTAGCAATATCTTTTTAACTCTCAACGATTCAACCTATTTTTGCGACTTATTGAAAAGAAGTAACTATCATGCAATACAATTTCAACGAAATTGAGGCCAAATGGCAAAAATACTGGGCAGAAAACCAAACATTTAAAGCAGAGAATAATTCTGAAAAGGAAAAGTTTTATGTGTTGGATATGTTTCCTTATCCTTCAGGTGCGGGACTTCATGTTGGTCATCCGTTAGGGTATATTGCAAGTGATATTTATGCACGTTACAAAAGACATAAAGGTTTTAATGTATTGCATCCGCAAGGGTATGATTCTTTTGGGTTGCCTGCAGAGCAATATGCCATACAAACAGGTCAGCATCCTGCAATAACCACTGCAGCAAATATTAAAACATATAGAAGGCAATTAGATCAATTAGGTTTCTCTTTTGATTGGAGTAGGGAAGTAAGAACTTCTAGTCCCGAGTATTACAAATGGACACAGTGGATATTCATACAAATATTCAATTCTTGGTATAATACCGATACGGACAAGGCGGAAGATATAGAAACTTTGATTTCGGTATTTGAGGCAGAAGGTAATGCCAATGTAAATGCGGTTTGCGATGATGATATTGCTATTTTTTCTGCGGAGGACTGGACCAATTTTTCTGTTGTAGAAAAACAAGAAATTCTTTTAAAATATAGATTAACGTACTTAGCGGATACCGAGGTAAACTGGTGCCCGGCATTGGGTACAGTTTTGGCAAATGACGAAATAGTGAACGGAGTGTCAGAACGTGGAGGTCACCCTGTGGTTCGTAAAAAGATGACCCAGTGGAGCATGCGTATATCTGCCTATGCACAACGTTTGTTAGATGGGTTGGATAAGATAGATTGGCCTCAACCCTTGAAAGATTCGCAAACGAATTGGATAGGTCGTTCACAAGGTGCATCAGCTATTTTTAATGTGAAAGACCATGATGAAAAAATAGAAGTGTTTACTACTCGCCCCGATACTATTTTCGGTGTCTCTTTTATGACTTTGGCGCCAGAGCACGAATTGGTTGGTAAAATAACTACGGCAGAGCAAAAAGCTGAGGTAGAGGCATATATTGAGGCAACGGCAAAACGTAGCGAGCGTGATCGTATGGCAGATGTAAAAACCATTTCCGGTGCATTTACAGGTGCCTATGCAGAGCACCCATTTACAAAAGAGCCTATTCCTATTTGGATCGGTGATTATGTATTAGCGGGTTATGGAACAGGCGCGGTAATGTCCGTGCCATGTGGTGATCAGCGCGATTATGATTTTGCAAAGCATTTTAATATTGATATTCCTAATGTATTCGAAGGTGTAGATATTTCTGAG
Source organism: Maribacter sp. 1_2014MBL_MicDiv (assembly GCF_001865655.1). Lineage (NCBI taxonomy): Bacteria > Pseudomonadati > Bacteroidota > Flavobacteriia > Flavobacteriales > Flavobacteriaceae > Maribacter > Maribacter sp. 1_2014MBL_MicDiv. The sequence continues at coordinate 1,551,766 of NZ_CP011318.1, read as the reverse complement.
GAAGCTTTTGCCGATAAGGAAAAAACGGTTATTGCAAATTCTGATTTCTTGAACGGATTACCGTATAAGAAAGCCATGAAATTGGCAATCTATGAGTTAGAGAAAATAGGACATGGTGAAGGAAAAATAAATTATCGTTTGCGCGATGCTGTTTTTAGTCGTCAAAGATATTGGGGAGAACCTTTCCCTGTATATTATGTTGATGGTATGCCGCAGATGATTGCAAAAGAACATTTGCCAATTGAGTTACCAGAAGTGGAAAAGTATTTGCCAACCGAAACCGGCGAACCACCATTAGGTAACGCTGAGGTGTGGGCTTGGGATACCGTTGCTAATAAAGTTGTCAATAATAGCGAGATAAATAATACCACTGTATTTCCACTAGAACTGAATACTATGCCAGGTTGGGCAGGTAGTTCGCAGTATTTTAATAGGTATATGGATCCGCATAATAGCGAAGAAATATTCTCAGAGAAAGCCATTAATTACTGGCAAGATGTAGATTTATATATAGGTGGAAGCGAGCACGCAACAGGGCATTTGTTATATAGCCGTTTCTGGCAAAAATTCATGTTCGATAAAGGTTTGGTGCCTAAAGATGAGTTTGCTAAAAAGCTGATCAATCAAGGAATGATTACGGGAACTAGTGCTTTTGCTTATAGGGTGGATATAACTCCTGGATTTGATTCAAATAATGACCGACTTCTTTCTGATGAAGAAATTATTAACACAAAAATTTTTATATCTAAAAATCTGTATGCTAATATTTTAGCAGATAATGATGTTTTGGCAGATTTTGAAATTGATCTTAAATCAACATTAATTGGAATCTTTGGTTCAAATCTTGTTAAAGTAGATGTTGATAGAAATAGAATTTTACCTATACATGTTGATGTTTCACTTGTGAACAATTCCGATGAACTTGATTTAGAGGGATTTAAGAATTGGTTAAATGAATATAAAAACTCGATTTTCTTTTCAAATTCAGGTAGAGTGATATCTGAAAATAACAACGAGAAATTCACTGTAGGTCGCGAAGTCGAAAAAATGTCCAAATCCAAATACAACGTTGTCAACCCAGATGCTATTTGTGAAGAATATGGGGCAGACAGTTTGCGTTTGTATGAAATGTTCTTAGGTCCGTTAGAGCAATCTAAACCTTGGAACACGGCAGGTATCACCGGAGCACATGGTTTCTTAAAGAAACTGTGGAAATTGTACACGCCATTTTTAGATGAAACCGCGATCGCTGAGCGTAGCCGAAGTGAAGAAGAACCTTCTAAAGAATCTTGGAAAACATTACACAAGACCATTAAAAAAGTAGAAGAGGATATTGAAAACTTCAGTTTCAATACATCGGTATCTACTTTCATGATTTGTGTAAATGAACTTTCAGCTCAAAAATGTGTAAGCAGAAAAGTTTTGGAGCCATTGGCAATATTGGTATCCCCTTATGCGCCACATATTGCGGAAGAATTGTGGAGTAAATTGGGTCATTCAGATTCTATTGCTACGGCATCATTTCCAAAATTTGAAGAAAAGTATATCAAAGAAAGTGATAAAGAATATCCGATATCCTTTAACGGTAAAATGAAATTTACCATGCAGTTGTCTTTAGATTTAAATAAAGACGAAATAGAGGCGGCGGTTATGTCACATGAAAAAACCCAACAACAATTGGCAGGGCGTACTCCTAAAAAGGTGATTGTAGTACCTGGTAAAATTGTAAATATTGTTGGTTAACTCTTAAATAGTATAATTAGGAAAGAGGCAATGGGAATTGCCTCTTTTTTTTGCGTTAAATATTCATCAAGGTAATAGCTAATTTTTGATGTTTAATTGAATAATTCATCATAAAATGAAATATACCCCCTAAAAAATAGGGGTGTGGTGGTTGTAAAATGATAATTATGACATGAGACCCCTGTGTTTTATCGAATTATTGTTTGATATATGACTAATTAGTATCAATTTTGCAGTGTAATATAAAATGATAAATCATGATTGTTGGTATTCCAAAAGAAATTAAGAACAATGAAAGCAGGGTAGGTATGACGCCGGCCGGTGTTTTCGAATTGGTAAAGAACAACCACAAAGTATATGTACAATCAGAGGCTGGTGAAGGCAGTGGTTTTTTCAATCAAGATTATCAACAAGCTGGTGCAATTATTCTTGATACGATCGGGCAGGTATATGCCATGAGCGAAATGATCGTAAAGGTCAAAGAGCCTATAGAAGAAGAGTACGATCTAATTCAAGCAGGGCAAATACTATTTACATATTTTCATTTTGCATCTAGTGAGGCATTGACAAAGGCAATGATCAAACAAAAAGCTATTTGTATAGCGTATGAAACCGTTGAAGATGAAGAGGGTACATTGCCACTTTTAACGCCCATGTCAGAGGTTGCAGGTAGAATGGCCATACAACAAGGTGCAAAATATTTGGAGAAACCTGTAAAAGGACGTGGAGTACTTTTGGGAGGTGTTCCAGGTGTTGCTCCAGGTAAGGTTTTGGTGTTGGGTGCAGGTGTAGTGGGTATACAAGCTGCAAAAATGGCAGCGGGCCTAGGTGCGCATGTTACTATTTTGGATATTAACATGAAGCGTTTACGTTATGTAAATGATGTAATGCCGCCACATGTGGTAACAGAATTTTCAAACGAGTTTAATATTAGAAAATTAATTAAAACGCACGACTTAATTATAGGAGGTGTTTTATTGAAAGGTGCTAAAGCTCCTAATTTGATTACTAGAGACATGTTGAAAGAAATGAGACCCGGAACCGTAATCGTTGATGTTGCCGTAGATCAAGGCGGATGCGTTGAAACTACCAGGCCTACCACGCATGAAGATCCTATTTATATCATTGATGATGTGGTACATTATTCTGTAGCTAATATGCCAGGTGCGGTACCTTATACGTCTACCATGGCATTGACCAATGTAACTTTGCCTTACGCATTAAAGTTGGCTAATTTAGGTTGGGAAGCAGCCTGTGAAAAAGATGCATCTTTACATAAAGGATTAAATATTGTAGAAGGCAAAGTGGTATATCAAGAGATAATGGAAGCTTTTGGTTGGGAAGAGATTGTAGCCTAATCTGTACAAATTGTCAGTAAAATATGCCTCGTCATATCCGAAAGGAATTTGGCGGGGTTTTTGCTTTTATACATGTAGATTCATATTTAAGTATGAATCTTTAGTATATTTAATCGATTTAAAATTAGAAAAGTTATGATGGGATATTATATATTGATTGGGGCTATAGCTTTGGTCAGCTGGTTAGTTAGTAATAAATTAAAGAGTAAGTTCAAGCATTATTCTAAGGTGCATTTGCAAAATGGAATGAGTGGTGCCGAGATTGCTGAAAAGATGTTGGCGGATCATGGCATACGCGATGTAAAAGTGGTATCTACTGCTGGTATGCTTACAGATCACTACAACCCAAAAAATAAAACGGTCAACTTAAGCGAAGGTGTGTATAATCAAAGAAATGCTGCTGCAGCTGCGGTAGCCGCTCACGAAGTAGGGCATGCCGTACAGCATGCACAAGCCTATGAGTGGTTGGGTATGCGATCTAAATTGGTACCTATTGTTAGTGTAACCTCTGGGATGTCTATGTGGGTTGTATTTGGTGGTTTGGCATTGGGTGCTGCTGCCGGTGTTGGTTTTGGTTATTGGGTAGCTGTTGCCGGTCTAATAATGATGGGTATGGCAACACTGTTCAGTTTTGTAACCTTGCCTGTTGAATATGATGCAAGTAATAGGGCATTGGCATGGCTTAAGAATAAGAACGTTGTTACCCCACAAGAGTATGAAGGCTCAGAGGATGCTCTAAAATGGGCGGCACGTACATATTTAGTTGCTGCTATTGGGTCATTGGCAACTTTGGTCTACTGGGGACTTCAAGTATTTGGAGGAAGAGACTAAACGTAAAGTATAAGTATAAAAAAAGGGAGCTTACTTTTGTAAGCTCCCTTTTTTTAAGTTAGATAAGTTATTTATTTAATACGCTCATCAATTAATTTGAGGGCAATTCCTTCTCTACCGATTACTTCAAATAGGTCTAGAATATCTCTCATAGATTTCTCTTCTTCTAATTGTTCTTTTACAAACCACTGTAAGAAATTCTCAACAGCAAAATCTTCGGTCTTTTTCGCCAAAGAAATGATTTTGTTGATCGAATTGGTTACGGCAATTTCTTGCTCTAATGCAGTTTCAAAAATTTCCTCTAATGAAGAGAAGTCATGATTTATATTCGATATTTCCGGTGAAATTGCATTGCCACCACAATCGTTGATGAATTTGAAAATTTTCATCATGTGTTCACGTTCTTCATTTGCTTGTCGGTAGAAAAATTCTGCACTACCGTTATATGAATGCTGATCACACCATGATGCCATTGCTAAATAAGATGAAGAAGCCTTGCCTTCCATCTGTATTTGGTCATTAAGGGCATCTAAAGATGTTACCTTAATACTCATGTTTAATCTCGCTATATCTTTCATTTCTCTTAAAATTTAGTATAAAAGTAACGACTATAATATGAATTATAATATTTGGGTCTTAATTTGAATTTGATTTAAGACCAATTATAAATAAGAAAACTGGGTAAACTTTAAGATGTGGTTACTATGTGGTCTATATCAAGCGATATAAAACTATAGTCTACCAACGTTTTTAAGTCTAAAAGCTCAATGGTATTTAATATGAATAAGTGCTCTTTGTTGCAAAGCATTAATACTTCAAAACCATGTTTGTTAAGGTCAGAATCAAAATGATTTTCTATTGAAATATTTTGCACTTTGTTGCGTAGGGCAAGCAACTGGCAAAAAGATAATTTAATGGTCTTTTGGTTCATGTCAAGGTAATGACATTTCTCTTTATCGGATTGATAAAGCGTATAAAATTTAGATTGAAAAACCACTTTCATAGGGCAAATCTAAAGCTTATTTAGATTAAATCAAAATATTAAATAGTGATTTGTCTATCGATCTGTTGTGCCAATGAAATAAAGGTTTCTGTTCTTGAAACTCCCTCTATTGCTTGAATTTCTTTGTTTAACACTTGCATTAAATGTTCGTTGTCACGACAAAGTACTTTGATAAGAATAGACCAGTTTCCAGTAGTATAATGGCACTCTAGCACTTCGGGTATTTTTTCAAGTTGTTTTACTGCCATTGGGTTGCTCATAGCTTTATCTAAATAGATGCCAATATAAGCCATGGTAGTATAACCCAATGATTTGGGATTGACAATAAATTTAGAGCCGGATAAAAGTCCAGATGCTTCTAGTTTTCTTAGTCGCTGATGTATTGCCGCCCCAGATATGCCAATACTTCTAGCAATTTCTAGTACTGGTTTACGAGCGTCTTCCATTAGAAATCGTAAGATCTTTTTGTCAATTCCGTCAATTTTAGCCAAAGAAGTAGGTGTTTTCATATATCGTTAAATCAATAACCCCAATCCATAGATTGGAGGTGAGCTTATGAATATGTTTATTATTTCAAGGAAAGCCTTAAAGAAATTGCATCCTCAATAAGGAATCAAAACATAAATGTACTTATTTGGTTTCAGAATGACAGTTAAAATAGATTATGTAATTACAGAATTGGGGTTGTACCCTAAATAAGGTACCTCATATTCCTTAAAATTTACACCATAAGTTTCCAGTTCCTTTAATATAGGTTCGTATACCTCTTTAGAAATAGGTATTTGAACTCCCGGTGTTGTTATTTCGCCATTAAGTATTTTTAATGCTGCCATGGCTACGGGTAAACCAACAGTTTTTGCCATGGCGGTAAAGGTTTGATTCTCACCTGTTACCACCAATTTAGAATCAATTTGTTTTTTTTCTCCATCTAATTCATAACCAAATTTATGGTACATAACAATCATATCTTTTTCTTCGGCCTTAAGTGTCCAGCTATCTTCAAGAATTTTTTGAAGTGCTTGAGCTGGGGTGGCGTTTGGTATACCTAGTACTTTAGTTTGATCAAATATGTTGAGTTCAAGTAATTTATCCCATCGAATATCATCTTGGTCAAGTTTTAAGTAATGTCTTAGTTTAAGTTCTACAGAATCTGTAGGAGAATAGGGAAGAAATAGGTTAATGAATTCCCTGTAACTCATGTTTTCTGAGTTCTCAATGGAGTAAGTGTCATCTGTAACCCCTAATTGTATAAACATGTTCCATGCTTTGGAAAAGCCTACACGGCGCATGGTACCTCTATATATGGTTAGGGCGTCTTGTAATTGGTAAGCTTCTCTATAGTTCAGTGAATCACGGTTGGCGTAACCTTCAAATCTTCCGTAACCTTCAATTTCAAAAAATTCTGTTCTTCTAAAAAGTCTGTGGTAGGGTATGTATTTATAGGTGCCTTCCTGTATGAACTTAGCGGTGCCACCTTGTCCTGCGAGCACTACATTTCTTGGGTTCCAAGTAAATTTATAGTTCCATAGGTTGTTATCATGTTCAGGGGCAACAAGTCCGCCACAAAAAGATTCAAACAGTATAATTTTGCCTCCTTTTTCACGAATACGGTCTATAACTTGCATGGCACTCATATGGTCAACCCCTGGATCTAAACCTATTTCGTTCATAAAAACCAATCCGTTTTCCTTTACCTTATCATTTAAGGCCAATAATTGAGGGCTAACGTAAGATGCTGTGACCAAATGCTTCTTCAGTTGAACACAATCTTCTGCAACCTTAATGTGAAAATGGGCAGGTAGCATAGAAATAACCAAGTCAGAAGCTGCAATAGAATCCTTTCGCTCCGTTTCATTAAAAATATCTAAACCAATAACGGTACAATGGCTATGATTAGCAATAGATGTTGGTATGGCAGCGGGATTTATATCGCCAATAGTAATATGTAGATTTTCTGTGGTTGCTTTGCCTAATAGGTAATCTAATAAATAGGAGGTAGATTTACCTGCGCCTATAACAAGAATTTTTCGCATCATACGATTTCAGTATTTTTGATTGGTAAGGAATTACTAAGGTATCAAATTGTTACATTTATAAAAAAAGTTATAGTTAAAGTTATGAAAAAAACAATTTTAACAACTGCATGCGTATTTGGAATGCTGGCGGTGGTGTTTGGAGCTTTTGGTGCACATGGGTTGAAGAAATTGGTAGATACCCAAGCAGTGACGACGTTTGAAACCGGGGTAAGGTATCAAATGTATCATGCTTTTTTCTTATTTGCGCTTGGTCTGTTGCCAAAAGAATTTCTAAAGTCAGAAAAAACAATTTATATATGCACGGTTATAGGAGTGCTATTGTTTTCATTCTCCATATACCTGTTGTCTTTGAATTCGCTATTCAGTATTGACCTCAAGGTAATTGGACCACTAACACCGATCGGAGGACTTTTTTTGATAGCGGCATGGTTGATCTTGGGTTATAATATATTAAGGTCTAAAATTGTGAAATAGCCGGCTAAATAGCTCTAGTTAGTTCTTAAATAACGTATTTTCAACCCGTTAATGGTGCTTTTATGAGTAAAACTAAATTATTGGGTCTGGTTTTGGGTCCTGTTTCCTTTATACTTATTCTGTTCTTTTTTCGTCCCGAAGGTTTGTCCGTACAGGCAAATGCCGTATTGGCATCTACCATTTGGATAGCTATTTGGTGGATAACCGAAGCAATTCCTATTGCGGTAACTGCATTGCTGCCCTTGGTGTTGTTTCCGTTATCAGGTGGCTTGGATCTATCGTCAACATCTGGCGCGTTTGGTCATAAGTATGTCTTTTTATATATGGGGGGCTTTATAATCGCCATTGCAATAGAAAAATGGAATCTACATAGAAGAATAGCGCTGAATATTATCAATTTAATAGGTTCTGATATTAGAAAGATAATTTTAGGTTTTATGATGGCAACTGCATTTTTGTCCATGTGGATCTCCAATACGGCTACGGCAGTGATGATGTTGCCCATTGGCTTGGCTATAATTAAACAATTACAGGACAACCCAGATACCGTAGAAGATGAAAACCAGACCTTTGGTAAGGCATTGATGCTGGCAATAGCCTACAGTGCATCTATTGGTGGTGTTGCAACCTTAATAGGTACTCCGCCCAATTTAGTGTTGGCAGGGGTGATATTGGATACCTATGGTTATGAAATAACGTTTATGCAATGGTTTGCTTTTGGTTTGCCTATTTCCATTATCCTAATTTTTATCTGTTGGAAATACTTGACCAAATATGCCTTTAGCTTTAAACAAAAGTCTTTTCCTGGCGGGAAACAAGAAATACAACGCTTATTGTCAAGTCTTGGCAGTATAACATATGAAGAAAAGATTGTTGCCTTGGTATTTGCCTTGACCGCATTCTGTTGGATTACACGGTCAGTTTTATTACAAAAACTGCTACCAGCGCTTGATGATACCATAATAGCCATATTTTTTGCTATTGTGTTGTTTTTAATTCCTTCAAAGAAAAAAGGTGAGCAATTGATCAACTGGGAAGAGGCGGTAAAAATGCCTTGGGGAATTATTCTACTTTTTGGAGGCGGTATGGCCTTGGCCAAAGGTTTTGAATCTAGTGGACTTGCCGAGTGGATAGGTAGTCAAATGACAACTTTATCGGGTCTACCAATACTTATACTCATATTGGTATTGATAGCTTCGGTCAATTTTTTAACCGAGATAACCTCTAACTTGGCTACGACCGCAATGTTACTGCCGGTATTGGCGTCAATGGCCTTGACCATAGATGTGCACCCTTTTTTATTAATGGTAGGGGCGGCGGTTGCGGCATCATGTGCTTTTATGTTGCCGGTTGCCACACCACCCAATGCCGTAGTCTTTGGTTCTGGTTACCTGCGAATTCCGGATATGGTAGGTAAGGGTTTATTTATGAATATAATTTCTATTTTTATATTGACCTTTTTTGTATATTTTATTCTCCCAGAATTATGGGATATCTCAATAAATAGTTTCCCCCAGAAATTTAAATAAATGAAACTATTACTAATTCCAGATAAATTTGAAGGCTCTCTAACGAGTGAAGCTTTTGCAGATGCATTTGTTTCCGGTATGAAAAAATTAGGGAAGCCTTTTAGTGCCCAATATATTAAGGCAACCGATGGTGGAGAAGGGTTTTTAAATACCGTAGCAAAATATAGGCCATGTATTTCTGTTGATGTAATCAGTGAAAACCCAAAAGGAGAGCCAATACGATCGTACTACCTATATAATAAGCAGAGTAATTCCGCATATATAGAATTGGCAAATACTTCTGGTCTGCAATTGTTGTCCTATGATGAGCGAAACCCAATGCTTACTAGTACTTATGGAACAGGATTACAAATAAAAGATGCTATAGAGAAAGGTATTAAACATATTTATATAGGTCTTGGCGCAAGTGCTACCAATGATGGTGGAATTGGGATAGCCAGTGCTCTTGGATATGATTTTTTAGATGATAAGGGAGAAGTGCTAATGCCTTTGGGGTCAAGTTTGCCATTAATTAAATCCATAGATGAATCTAGAGTTATAGCACAATTGAAAGATGTAGACATTTTTATGGTACATGATGTTGCTAATCCATTATTTGGTAAAGACGGTGCAGCTTTTGTTTATGCAAAATATAAAGGGGCAAGCGAAAATTCTATAATGGAATTGAATAAGGGTTTAATAAGGCTGAACAAAGTAGTTTCAGAAAAATATAAAGTATTTTATAATGATTTGCCGGGTGCAGGGGCTGCGGGTGGAGCAGCTTTTGGGTTGAAAACGTTTTTAGGTGCCAAAGGTTTGGGAGCCATGGACTTTAGTGTTGAATTGTCTGGATTAAAACAACTATTGAATCAAGAAAAATTTGATTATATCATAACTGGCGAAGGTAAAATAGATGAGCAAAACCTGAACAGTAAATTATTACAAGGAGTAATTAAACTTGGTAAAAATTATAAAATTCCGGTAATCACAATTTGTGGAGCACTACAAATATCAAAAGATGCTTTAAAGAATAAAGGTGTTTTTGATGTATTGGAAATACAAGATACCAGTAAGGATCTTGATTACAATATGAAGAATGCCGCCCAACTTTTATCCGCTAAAACTGCAGAATATTTCATCTAAAAATTAGTAAAAAAAAGTCGTTTTTTTATTTATTTCTTAAAATTTTAAGGTGTAAATAACAATAATGCAATTATAATACGTTATTGCTTTATAATGTGTATTGAAAAATATAAAGTGCCTGCGAATAATTTTCCTTTTTACTCAATCTTTAATTGAATTCGTATTTCTTCGTGAAAAGGTGCTAATTGGACTCTGAAAATCAGAGGTTCAGCTTTTATTTTTTTAGTTTTACACGAACAAATTTTCTAAAGCATGAAAAGCTCAATGACAAATGCGAATACCATATCCCTAAAAAATTATGGGATTACACACGCCAATTTTCATTATCAAGAAACCCCTGAACAGCTTCAAAAAGCAACTCTGGAAATGGACATGGGAGTTGAAACCAGTAATGGAACACTTGCGGTCAAAACCGGTGAATTTACAGGTAGGTCTCCTTTGGATAGATTTATAGTTAAAGATGATATCACAAAAGATAAGGTCTGGTGGGGTAATATCAATATTGCATTTGAAAAAGAAAAATTTGATGCACTATATACTAAGGTAATAGACTATTTAAACGAAAAAGAACTTTTTGTTAGAGATAGTTATGCTTGTGCAGATGAAGATTATAAATTGAATATAAGGGTCATTAATGAGTATCCTTGGTCTAATATGTTTGCGTATAATATGTTTTTACGACCAACCGAGACCGAATTGGAAGATTTTACTCCGGAATGGACGGTAATCAATGCACCTGGCTTTATGGCAGATCCTGCTGTTGATGGTACAAGACAACATAACTTTGCTATTTTAAATTTCACCGATAAAATTGCTTTGATCGGTGGTACGGGTTATACGGGTGAGATTAAAAAAGGAATTTTCTCTGCATTGAACTTTATTTTACCGGTATATAAAGAAACATTGCCAATGCATTGCTCGTCAAATGTTGGTGAGGATGGTGATACAGCAATCTTTTTTGGACTATCAGGCACGGGTAAAACAACCTTGTCAACTGATCCCAATAGAAAACTAATAGGTGATGATGAACACGGTTGGACCAGTAGAAATACCGTTTTTAATTTTGAAGGCGGTTGTTATGCCAAGGTCATTAACTTGTCTGAAGAGCAAGAGCCAGAAATTTATGGTGCCATTAAGCCAGGGGCAATTCTGGAAAATGTGGTTTTAGATGATAAGGGTAATGTTGATTTTTCAGATACTTCAATTACTCAAAATACAAGGGTGAGTTATCCAATTCATCATATTGATAATATTCAGCAGCCATCAATTGGTAAGAATGTGAAGAATATTTTCTTTTTGACTGCTGATGCTTTTGGTGTGCTACCTCCAATATCTAAATTAACTCCTAGTCAAGCTGCATACCACTTTATTTCTGGTTATACGGCAAAGGTGGCAGGTACAGAAGCTGGTGTTGTAGAGCCGGTACCATCATTTTCTGCATGTTTTGGAGCTCCGTTTATGCCTTTGCACCCAACTAAGTATGCAGAAATGCTAAGTAAGAAAATGAAAGAGTCTGGTGTAGATGTATGGCTAGTAAATACGGGTTGGACAGGTGGTCCATATGGAGTGGGAACTCGAATGAAATTAAAGTATACAAGAGCAATGATCTCAGCTGCCTTAAGTGGAGAGTTAGGTCTTTATTCTTATGATAAATACCATATACATTCAGTATTCGGTGTTGCGCAGCCAAGGGAGTGTCCTGGGGTACCAACATCGGTTTTGAGTCCTAGAGCTACTTGGAACGATGATGAAAAATATTACACCACTGCGTTTAAGTTAACAAATGCTTTTAGGGAAAACTTTAAAAAGTTTGAAAGTTATGCCAGTGAAGAAATAAGAAGGGGCGGACCACAACGGTACGCGTTTTAGGAGATAAAAAAAAGCCTTGCATTGCAAGGCTTTTTTTATGTATGTAGTTCGTTATTTGTTAACGCTCATAATATATTTCTGTAACGCCATAGTCATAGATGGTGTTTCTGGCGTTGGGGCTTTAATATCTATTCTTAACCCTGCGTCTGTTGCAGCATCTACCGTAGAATTTCCAAATACGGCTATTCTAGTATTTTTCTGGTCAAAATCTGGAAAGTTCTGTAGTAAAGATTCAATACCGGACGGACTAAAGAAAACTAAAATGTCATAATAAACATTTCTTAGATCGGACAAGTCGCTTATAACGGTTTTGTAAAAAATTGCTCTTTTCCAATTGATGCCTAAAGATTCTAATGTTTCTGGCACATCTGGCTTTAATACATCAGAAGAAGGAAGTAGGAATTTTTCATCTTTGTACTTTTTGATCAATGGTACCAAATCGGCAAATAATCTTTTTCCAACGTATATTTTACGTTTTCTATAGACCACGTACTTTTGAAGGTAATAGGCAACCGCTTCAGATTGGCAGAAGTATTTCATTGAATCTGGCACTTTAAAGCGCATTTCATCCGCAATTCTAAAGAAATGATCTACTGCATTTCTACTGGTTAAGATAATCGCAGTAAAATCGTTCAGATCTATCTTTTGCTGGCGAACTGTTTTTGCGTCAACTCCTTCTACATGAATGAACGGTCTAAAATCAACCTTTACTTTCTCTTTGTCGATAAGCTTGGAATAGGGGGAGTTTTCCATTTTCGGCTCAGGTTGAGAGACCAAAATCGTTTTTACTTTCATATGCTGCACTATTTTAGAAAGCTTCCCATAATAACTAAGGGTGCAATTTCGAGTGCGCAAAGGTACAAAATAAAATAGAAAAAATAGGTGCTTATAAATTTTTGATAGTTGTTCAGAACTGTTATCCAACCAATTATATTGATAACTAAAAATAAAATTAAAGCTATGATTATGATAATTTTTGAGTCTATAAAAACATAAGCTAAAAATACGTTGGCTATAAACAGAATAATGCCAGAATAATTTAAGTAAGTTAATTTCTTAAATATCAGCTCGTTAAACGTATTGTATGAATTAAAAATGAATCCGTTAAAAAGCTGAGCCATGGTTTTTGTACCAATAAATAAGAAAACCCCTGCAAGTAGTAAAGGAAAAATATATGGGTTTTTTGCTTCGGTAGGATTAAAATAAGAACGCCAAATAAAAAAAATAAAAAGTGTAGAATTGATCACTTGAAACACGCTCATTAGAAAATGAAACCAATTAAACAGTTTTTCTTTCTTGGTGTACATGCTAATGTACTTGTTATTGAACGGTAGTATTATAAAATTTAAAAAACGTGGATAATAGATGCTTTTTGCAATTATAGGGAACAAAAGACTAGCCATAAGGGTTATGGTAATCCAATCGGTTTGTCCAAATGTTCTTGCAATGGGTTCCATTATTTTACGGGAATTGGTTTTCCGTTTAGACCGTATAAAAGGTCATTTTCAGAAATCACAACCCTAAAGTAGCCAATATTTTCTGTTTTAGTTTTTGGTAGCTGAAATTTAAATACCGTAGTATCTTGCTTTTTCAAAGTTGTAATGTCATTAAGCAAAGTTTCTGGGGATATTCGTAAGGTTTCTAATGGATGTTTATAGTTATCCATGTACGTCACGGCAAATTTCAGTTTTTTAAGGTCTATGTCTTCTTTGTAAGGATTATATACTTTTAGGTCTATAGCCTTATCCGTATGCAATTTTACCTCATCATCTTCAATAATACAATCTAATTTGCGGTATGATTGAAAGTTAGAAATGTATTTACCTTTGTAGAGTCCGCCATCCTCTCTTGTATAGGTAAATGCAGGGTTATTTAAATATTTAGAAACATAGGCAACATCTTTACCGCGCACTTGCTCTTCTGTATCGTTTATAGAATATTGGTTTTTACGGTACATAAAGTTGTTTAAGGAAAACGTAGGTGTGCCATTTGTATAAAATGAATACATGGGGGCGTTTCTGTACGAGTTTTCAAATACTACCGGTATGTTACCAACCTCATCTTCAATGGCTTTTGCCCATTCTTTATTGCCGTGGCTTTCATAATAGAAATTAAAGAGCAAGGGCTGGTAGGCAAGTCCCATTCTCAAATAAAGTATTAAAACGGTATTGATGAGTCCTAATCTAAAAATCCAGGTTAAGGCTTGTTTGTTTTGTAGCATGTAGTTAAAAGCAATAACTACAAGAGGTATACAGACAATGATGATCCATTGTGTTTGTACTCTTCTATTGAAGCTAGAAATAAAGAAGAAAATCAAAACTCCGTAAGTAAGATATATTAGAGCTTTATTAAAGAGATCGTTGCCTTTGGTTTTAAAAAGTGCCTTATAGATAAAAGGAAAAGTTAGACCAAAGATAGCAACCAAGTTTACGAGAAAACCTAAAGTGTATTTTTCAAAACTATAGGCCGCATTGGGGCGTTCGTATAAATGATATTTAATGGATACAAAATCATTTTCATAAAGCCAGTAAAAATGAGGGGCATAACAACCTAATGTAACTATGACCGCTAACCAAGCATATTTGTTGGTAGTAAGTTTTAGGTTTGATAATAGCACAAAGAAAATTACCAAAACGGCATGATACTTACTGTACATTAACGCGGCCATAAAAACACCCATTAAAATAGCCAGTACCCAAGTGTTTTTTTTGATGAAATGCTTATATGTCAACAAAAAACAACTTGTAAAAAATAAGAGAGGCGTATCTGGTAGGGTGAAAAAACCGTAGGCATTTAGCAGTGTCATGGAAAAAACCAGAACAAAATAGTGGGTAATGTAATCGTTCTTTTTTGGATTGTCTATCATTAACCACAGTAGAATAATATTGACGGCAGAAAGAATGCAGCTCATAAAGCGTACGCCAAGCTCACCATTAAAAAAGAAACTGCTGAGTTTTACCAGTAGGGCCACCATTGGTGGATGATCAAAATAGCCCCATGCCATTTTTTGGCTGTAATACCAGTAGTAAGCTTCATCAAAAATGAGTTGCGTAAAACTAGATTGAACAAGGTTTAGAATGAAAATTGCAGCCAAAAAAAAATAAAACTGCTTGGGTATTTTAGTCAACATTTGCATAAAGTACTAAGTGGTAAAATTACAAATTTAAGACTACCTACCTAGTTTAAATATTTCATAAAGATATTGTAGGCCATTTTAAGACGACTTTTAAAACCTTACTTTTGTCCAAACACCTAGAATTATCTTATGTCCAGTAGTATAGTAATCATACCTACTTATAATGAAATAGAAAATGTAGAGGCTATAATTAGGGCTGTATTTGTGTTGCAGAAAGAGTTTCATGTACTTATAGTAGATGATAATTCGCCAGATAAAACAGGAGATTGCGTTCGTGGACTGCAAGAAGAGTTTAAAGGAAGACTCTTTTTAGAAACTAGATTGGAGAAATCTGGTTTAGGTACTGCTTATATTCACGGTTTTAAATGGGCAATTGCAAAAGGCTACGATTATATTTTTGAGATGGATGCGGATTTCTCGCACACTCCATCAGATTTGTTAAGGCTTTTAAAGGCTTGTGAGAACGGGGCGGATCTTGCAGTGGGGTCTCGTTATAAAAAAGGGGTGAATGTGGTGAACTGGCCTTTGTATAGGGTGTTGTTATCCTATGGTGCATCAATTTATGTAAAGTTGGTCACCGGTATGCGGGTAGATGATCCAACAGCGGGTTTTGTTTGCTATAGGAGAGAGGTGTTAGAAGCTATTAACCTAGACTCGGTTCGTTTTGTAGGCTACGCATTTCAAATAGAAATGAAATTTAGGGCGTACTTAAAACATTTTAAGATAGAAGAAGTTTCCATTATTTTTAGAGATCGGGTATTGGGAAAATCAAAAATGAGCTCGTCAATCATTAGTGAAGCGATTTGGGGAGTGTTTATAATGAAAATGAGAAGTTTATTTCTGAAAAATAAGTTTTAAATATGGGTAAAATAGTATTGAAGAACGGTACAATAGTTAATGAAGGAATAGTACAGGAAAAAGATATTCTAATAGTTGATGATGTAATTTCAAAAATAGCCGATGATATTTCTGATGCGGATGCAGAGGTCATAGATGTTGCCGGTATGCATATTTTACCGGGGGTCATAGATGATCAGGTACATTTTAGAGAACCGGGCCTTACCCATAAGGGAACTATAGCAACAGAAAGTAGAGCGGCACTTGCCGGCGGTATAACTACGTTTATGGAGCAACCCAATACTACGCCGCAAACAACTACCATAGAGAAATTGGAAGAAAAGTTCGCAACTGCATCAAACTCGGCGTATGCAAATTATTCTTTTCTATTTGGGGGAACCAATGATAATTTAGAGGAATTAAAAAGACTTGATAAAAATGCCTGTTCGGGAATAAAGTTGTTCTTAGGTTCTTCAACGGGTAATATGTTGGTAGATGATGAAAAAGTCATTGAAAACATATTCAGTAATACAGAGATGGTCATTTCTGCACATTGTGAAGATGAAACGACCATACGTGAAAATCTTGCGAAGTACAAAGCGGAGTACGGTGATGATATCCCGGTAGAGATGCACCCTATTATACGAAGTGAAGAAGCATGTTATTTGTCTTCATCAAGAGCAATTGCATTAGCTAAAAAAACAGGGGCAAGGTTGCATGTGTTTCATTTGTCTACCGGAAAGGAAACTGATCTGTTCCGTAACGATATTCCGTTAGAGCAAAAGAAAATTACGGCAGAAGTATGTATACATCATCTTTGGTTCTCAGATGCTGATTATGCAAATAAAGGAACACTGATCAAGTGGAACCCAGCGGTTAAAACTGCTAAGGATCGTGATATGCTCTGGAATGCCTTGCTAGATGATAGAATAGATGTAATTGCAACAGATCACGCACCTCATTTATTAGAGGAAAAAAACAATGTTTATACTAAGGCACCTTCTGGCGGACCTTTGGTACAACATGCCTTGAACGCAATGCTTGAAAAGGTCAAGGACGGTACCATTACCTTAGAAAAAATGGTACAGAAAATGTGCCATAATCCTGCAATATTGTTTCAGATAGAAAAACGAGGGTACATTCGTGAAGGCTATTATGCAGATTTGGTAGTAGCTAATTTAAATAGCCCTTGGACGGTAAGTAAAGAAAATATCGCTTATAAATGTAAATGGTCTCCTTTTGAAGATACTACGTTCTCATCTAAAGTGGTACATACTTTTATCAACGGTCATTTGGGATATAGCAATGGTGCGTTTTCTGAAAAACGAAATGCAAAAAGACTTACATTCAACAGATCATGAAACAGTTTCTATTTCTAACGCTAGGTGTGTTGTTATTTTCTTCTTGCGCGGAGGAACTTATTGAAAAACCGGATAATTTAATACCAGAAGATAAAATGGTCACCATAATTAAAGATATGGCCATTGTTAATGCCGGTAAAGCTACAAATCTTAGTAAGTTAAGGGAAAACGGTATAGATCCAACGTCTTATATCTTTAAAAAGTATGAGATCGATAGTGCACAATTTGTAAATAGCGACAGGTATTACGCATCTAAACCACTGGTTTATGAAACTATGTACAAACAAGTGGAAAAAGAATTGGAAGAGCAACGATTAAAATTGGAAGCAGAAAAAAAAGTACGTGACAGTATGAACCAAGCAGAGAAGGTTAAAAAAAATATTGACCTTAAAGAGAAAGACTCAACGATGATCAAGAGTGTTCAGCAATAAATAGCTTTGATGAAAAAGTAATCTGCTCGTCCAAGCTCTCAAAATCGGTTATTATGACCTGTTTAATTTTTGAGTTGTTGAAAATACTAGGGTGTTTTAAACCGTAAATGGTATTTTTAGTAATGGTTCTGTTGCTACCGGTAAATATTGTTTTTAATTTATCCAGTATTCTTCCAATATTCAATTGCCAAAACTTAAGTAGTTTTGTGGGAGGTCTTTTTCCCATGGTCAAGGCAATTTTATGCAGTACGTCTTTATATGAAAGGTTTTCGGCCACTAGAATATAACGCTCACTATGAATATTAGAATTCATTAAAGTCGTCATTATCGTTACAACATCTGTAACGCTAATAAAACCAGAACCTCCAGGAGGGTAGTAGTTATAGCCTTTAGATGCTGTTTTGAAAAAAGAACCGCTGCCGGAATCCCAAAATCCCGGACCAAGAATTACGCCGGGGTTTACAATGACCACATTTAAATTTTCTTGTGCGCCGCGCCATACTTCCATTTCTGCAAGGTGTTTTGTAATGGCATAAGGGTTGGCGTTTTGTCGGGTCCAATCGGTTTCTTCGGTTGCGGTTTCTCCGTTGAGTGTTCTTCCAATAGTGCCTATGGTACTTACGTGGCATAGCTTGTTGATACCCGCAGCAATACAAATGTTTACAATATTGGCGGTACCTTCTCTATTAACTCGTTCCAATTTTTTGAAATCGGAAGGGTCAAAAGAAATGAATGCGGCACAATGATATACTTGGGTGATATTAACAATTGCATTCTCTAAAGAGGGGATATCTAAAATATCGCCCTGGATCCATTCAATTTGGTTGAAAAGGGAAAGGGAATCATCCGTGTAATAACTAAAGATTTTTTTTACTTGAGAAAGTTTGTCCGCAGATCTATATAAAGCCCTGACCGCAATATTTTCCCTTGTCAATTTCAGTAGCAAATGCGACCCCACCAAACCTGTGCCTCCTGTGACTAATACCATAATTCAAATTTAGGAAATACAGGTGGATAAATTCATGCTTTAAACTTCTGGGTACTGGCAAGAATTCCATTTATATTTGCAGTTCAATTAAAATTAAGCAAGAAATGACAAATTTTGTCAAAGAATTACAGTGGCGCGGTATGTTGCATGATGCAATGCCAGGAACAGAAGAACATTTATTGGAAGATATGCAGTCCGCTTATGTGGGTATTGACCCAACGGCAGATTCTTTGCATATAGGTCATTTGGTGGGCGTAATGATGTTACGTCATTTTCAACTGGCAGGGCATAAACCTTATGCATTGATCGGTGGCGCTACGGGTATGATCGGTGATCCATCTGGTAAATCTGCAGAACGTAATTTGCTTGATGAGAAAACGCTACGTCATAATCAAGAGGCATTAAAAGAGCAATTATCTCGTTTCTTGGATTTTTCAGGAGACGAAGAAAACGCTGCGGTATTGGTCAATAACTATGATTGGATGAAGAACTTCTCGTTTTTGGAATTCATTAGAGATGTCGGTAAGCATATTACCGTAAATTATATGATGTCTAAAGACTCTGTAAAGAAACGTCTTTCAGCAGAATCAAAAGAAGGCATGTCCTTTACGGAATTTACTTATCAATTGGTACAAGGGTATGATTTTCTTCACTTGTATAAAGAGCATAACTGCAGCCTTCAAATGGGCGGTAGTGATCAGTGGGGCAATATAACCACGGGTACAGAATTAATTAGAAGAATTGCCGGTGGTAAGGGGTATGCCTTAACCTGTCCGTTGATTACAAAGGCAGACGGTACTAAATTCGGTAAGACAGAAGGCGGTAATGTATGGTTAGATGCGGAAAGAACATCACCTTATAAATTTTACCAATATTGGTTGAATACCTCAGATGAGGATGCGGATAAATACATTAAAATATTTACTTTCTTAGGTCAACAAGAAATTGAGGAATTAATTGAGCAGCATAAAGAAGCACCACATTTAAGATTGCTTCAAAAGAAATTGGCAGATGAAATTACCGTAATGGTACATTCCCAAGATGATCTTGATAATGCGGTAAGGGCCAGTCAAATTCTGTTCGGTAAATCTACGGCATCGGATTTAAAGGGGCTGAACGAAAAAACGTTCTTGGATATATTCGAAGGTGTACCGCAAGCGGAACTTTCTAAATCTGAGTTGACAGACGGATTAGATATGATAGGTGCATTGGCTGCTAAAACAAACTTCCTGGGGTCAAATGGTGAAGCAAGAAGAGAATTGAAACAAAATTCTATTTCGGTAAACAAAGAGAAGGTTAAAGAAGACTTTTTAATTACTGAAGATGATTTGATCAATAATAAATTTGTGCTTTTACAAAGAGGAAAGAAGAATTATTTTGTATTGGTTTTCAATAACTAAATGAAATCGTTTTTTGGCATGGAATAATTCTTTAAGTATCCCCTTAGTTATTAAAATAATTAAGGGGATACTTCGTTAATAAGCATAAACCCCTGAATTATGATCAAGAAGTATATTTCCATTATCTGTTTATTTGCCATTTTTTCTTCATGTGACAAATTAGATGAACTTACAAAGTTTGATATGGAATATAGTCAACGTGCTACCATACCATCTTCTGCGGGCATAGATTTACCTTTTGATGTTTTTACGCCAGAAATGGAAACGAACTCAGAATCTACTTTTGAAGTAAACGATACTAGAAAAGATCTCATAGAGGAAATTAAGCTCACCGAGTTAGAATTGGTGGTCATCTCTCCTGATACTGCAGATTTTAGTTTTTTAAACTCTATAGAGGTTTATATTTCGGCAGATGACCTAGAAGAAATTAGAATAGCTTACTTAGAAGAAGTGCCTGAAGATGCAGGCAATGTAATAACATTAGATACCTCTGATGCTGATTTAAAAGAGTATATCAAGAAAGATCAATTCAGTCTAAGGTTAAATACTGTAACCGATGAATTAATGAGTACCGATCATGAATTGGAGGTGAACTCTACGTTCTTTGTAGACGCCAAAATTTTAGGTCTTTAATAATTTAAGATTGCCTTAACGCAACGTTATGGACACTAGGGTATCTTGTAATTACTTACAAGTCTTGGTGCTATGAGAAATTATACAATTTATATTTTTTTAATAGTTGCATTGGCTTCTTGTGCCAGTGATGATGATTATGGTTTAGCATCTACACAATTTGTGTTTTCAGAACAAAAATGGGTGTTGACACAGATGTCCGGAAGTTTCCAAAATTCTGAAACTAAGGGCGAGGATATGGAGTGGCAAGAGTATTATATTTTCTCTCCAGAAGGTACTTTTGTAAAATCTAGAACTGTGGAAGAAGAGATAGTGGAGGCAACCGGAAGTATTGAGGTTTTAGAATACGATGACGATCCAAATCATTATTTAGAACTTACTTTTGAAACAGGGAAAGAGTTAGCCGGTAACTGTACGGGCGATAATAAAGAAATACTGATCTACAGAAGTTCAACTGAAATTTCTAGTTTATGGATGGCCTGTGATGGTCCTGGGTTAGATTATCAACTGGTCAAATGATTGTTATTGCACAGTATTTTCAATGAATGATTCTGCTGTTATGGATTTGCTTTTGTTGTAAGTTGTAACAAAAGTATGTTTGACCCGATCAGAATATAGAAAATATGGTATCCAAATAGCGGCAGATAGTGCAGCCCTAAAAATATCAGAACCAACAGTTGGGTCCGGTATACCAAATTGATTCAATAAAAAACTTTCCAATAAAATGATAACTAGGTTGCAACCGTAGAAAATCATAATCATAATTGGTGTACAGGTTCGTTTTTTAAATAGCAGAATTATAGTAAGGATTACGAATACTAAAAATGTAAAGTTGTAAAAAAGTTCCATACCTAAATACAACTTTAAAAAGCCTACATTGTCATAACCAGCATATTCAAAGCCTTCCCAGATACTATTGTTAAAATATCCGGTGTCAAATATTTGAGCTAAGATGAGAATTGGAGTAAGAACTATACCGATAATGGGCAAAATTAACCACCCGCCAAATGGTTGTGCAGGTAAAGCTGCAATTTCATTATTTGGGTTGAAATTTTTGAAAATTTTAAATGCAAAAAACATGCTTATGGCAATAGCCGAAATTGCTATGAAAACTGAAAGCCAGCTAATGCCAGATGTGGCAGTGTTATAGGTATAGGTTAATTGAGTGCCAATATCTTCTCTTACCTTGTCAAGGCCTTTCAAAAATGTCTCGGTTTCTTTTGCGGGTACTATATCTGTTTTTAGTTCATAACTATAATCTATAGTGACCATATTACCGTTAACATTAATACTTTTCTTAAAGTTATAAAAATCATTATCTATTACAATGTCTTTTAAATCTATGTACCAAGGTTCTGGCATTAAAATACGGGTTACTTGGGTAAAGCTAAATGGTATGCCGGCATTGTAGGGCATATTTCTCTTTAATGAATTGTTGTAACTAACTAAACCATCTAACACCAAAGAATTGGTGTCGAAATAAATGGTTTCTTCTCCCTCAATTGTGTTCCATAATTTTTCAATGGAATAATGTTCATTTGTTGTAACTATATTTTCATAAGGTCTTGTTTCGTCTAATAGGCTCACCTTGCCGCTAGAACTTATATTAGGGTAAAGGTTACTATAAAAACTTAAGTATTCTTTATTGATGTTTTGTTCGGTATTATTTTTAAAGTATGATCTTATCTCGTCGGCTTTACTACCAAAATATTCAGTTTTAACATCAAATTTTGCATTGCCGCCTATAGAATCCAATGTAATATCTTCTACTATATGGATCTTTGGTTTCGTAGAATTAGGTATTTCTTTAAGTTGGTTACTACCTTCTTTTAATACCAATCCAAATTTATAATTAGGCGTGGAAAGTCGATAAAGGTCTCCGCCTTGGTTGGCTATTGTAGGGTCTACAAAATACTCTTTGTCATCGTGTTCAAAATAGACGATACAATGATCAAAAATAAAGTGGTTAGGAGCATATTCATTTAAATGATCATTTGATCCGCTGTCAACTAAGATTGGATAAGCGTCCACTCCTTGTTGTTGCAGTAATGTAGATAATAGCATTGATTTGTCTTTACAATCACCGTACCTGCGGTTCAATACATCATATGGTTTGTGCGGTTTAAATGCACCTACACCGGCCTCAAAACCTAAATATCTAATCTCATCTTGTACAAACCTGATTAGCTTTACAATGACATCTTGTTTAGAATCTAAGTTTTTGTCAATTGTAATAGGCAGTTTTAATGGCGTCCTTGGTATTTGGTAATGCGGTGTTAGCAATTCAGAAACATCTTTCCAGCTATTAAAAGTTGAAATGGAAATTCTTTTTTGCACGTTATACCAATACGGGGTATTGCTATCGTAAATTACAAATTCATTGCTATTGTTTTCCCAGGAATATTCTGTCCCAAAACTGGTATGTTCAATTTTAGGCTCATTGGCCCCATTTAATAATTTATAAAATATTGGGTTGTTTTTATCTGTTAAGATCTTACTGTATATTTTATTGACGGGTATAGTGTATTCCTCGTAAACTAAATTAGCGTAATTTCCTTTGTTTATAGGGTTGTAACCTTTTAAGGTGTAAGCATATTCAACGATATCACCAACTCTTATGTCCGATAGATTAATTACCGCAGTTAAGGAACCATCATATAATGAGCGCTCTAAATTGGTCTCTCTTTGGAAAGTATTAATAGTTGCGTTTTGTAGCTTATCTATTTTTTCACCATTACGAATAACTTGTATTTTGTGAAAAGCTATAGTTTGATATGCAGGGTCAAAAACAGCATTTATGTCAGACATTTCTTGAATGCCTTCATTGTTTAAAATTTTAACCGCATAATGTATAAATTGCTCTTTTTGAACTAGATTATCCTGATAATCTAAAACCAGATATTTGTAAGCACCCTCATTATTAGGTTCTTTTTCTTCTTGGTATATAATTGGGGTTACCCAATTTGGAAGAGGTGTTTTTTTTACTTTTTGTGCATTAATAGTAATGCTGAATATTAGATGTATGAAGAGATAAGTATAAAAGCGCATTAACATTTATTTACCGTAAATATGTTAATACACAACGTCTTGGTTTTATAAAACGTATAATTAAAAATTATTTGAACAATTAAAGTACCATAAGGTTACAGCCACGTACATCACTATTATCAAACCTACCGATTATTTCAAAAGTACCATCATGATTGATTTTTCCAAGGTCTTGTGTGGCAATGAACGAGCAAGAATTGATATTGGCAAGGTCAATGACATTGATTCCGCCAGATTTACCGTTCTTTAAATAGGTAAGCGGGTCTTCAGTGTCCCTTACCAAAATTTTCATCCAAGAAGGGCAATCAAAAACACCGTTACCTTTAGAGTAGGCTTGAGAAAGTAGTTCTGTCATTCCATATTCAGAATGTATGTGTGGTACACCAAAACCTTTAGAAAGTAGTTCATGTAATTCTTGTCTTACGATTTCTTTTCGGCGACCTTTCATGCCTCCGGTTTCCATTACTACTGCATTCTTTAAGTCTAATTGATACTGCTCTGTAAACTCCAGTAAAGCAAAAGATACCCCAATGATCAATATTTTGGTATCTGTTTTTTGTAGCTCACCAAGTAGCTTATAAAGCTGTTCATATTCATATAGAAAAAAGCCACTTTTTGGGTGCTTTGATTTTTTGATCAAATCATCTGCCATATAGATCAGTGAAGATCCAGTACGTTCCAAATAAGAAGGTAAAAGGGCAAGCACACAATAATCTTCAATATCACCATAAAAATGATTGAATGCCTTTAAATAGCTTTCTTCATATAGGTTAAGATCGGTAACATGATGTTTACTTGTTTCACTTCCTGTAGTACCACTACTGGTAAAGGTTATTTCTGCAGCATCAGTTGAGCTGAGAACACTTTTAGATTTGAAAAACTCAATGGGCAAAAACGGAATCTGTTCTAAAGTTTGAACAGCATTGGGGTCTGTATTTAAATAGGAGCAAAAAGCTTTGTACACTGGGTTGTGCGTGTGTTGAAACTTAAAAATACGCAATGCATGATGTAAAAAATCATCTGCCGTGCGTATGTCAAAAATAGCATTGTGTTCCATGGTTCTTGCCTATGGGGACAAAGGTACTGAACCAAATTATTTTTATGTATTTGTACCGTAATTAAGTAAGCTTTTATTTCACCACGAGTTTACGGGTAATAGATTTGTTGTTTTCGGTCACTTGAACAACATATACGCCTGGTGAAAGTCTTGAAATATTCAATGCTTTGGCAGATAGTTTATCGGTCAATACTAATTCGCCAAAAACATCATATACTCTAATTTCCTTTAAAGAGTTCTGTTGCGTAGTAACATAAACAACATCTGCAATTGCCGGATTTGGGTATAATTTGAATCCGGTAATTTCATCATTGTCCAAGTTGTTGATGTCTATGGTGTCTTGGGCATATAAACCAACGGAGACTACCATAAATAGCATTAAGTAGATTTTCTTCATTTTGTATTGATTTGGGATCAACACTATAAAGGTATGTAGAAGTGTAACTAGAACACTGAAAATGTTGTGAAAGGTAAATTTATGTAGGTCAATGAAATAGCCTTTGCATTTCATCGTAAATAAGTGTATTTAACCGATGGTGATTTGTTAGAAAAGTTGTGGATAGTAGGGGCTAAGTTTACTTTACGATCAACTTACGTGTACACATTTTGTCCTTTTCAAGAACACGTAATACATAAACGCCCGCATCTAAATCAGATAGATTTAACTCCTTGCCTAGGATGGTCGTTTTTAATAACAAGGTTCCAAAAACGTCATATATGAAAATTTCTTTTGGAGCGTTGAGATTGGTAGAAATGTAAACTTTACCTGTGGTAACCGGGTTGGGGTACATGGTAAAACCACCTATATCACCATTGCTTTGGGTACTTTGCCCATAGCAGAAGGAAGTAAATATAAAAAAGATGATTAGGTAAAGGTGCTTCATACGCTACTACAATACAAATTGTATACCACAAATATATAAATATTGATGACTGAATGTCAATGTGGTAGACCCTTTCTTCTAAATTTTTCGATGAAATGCAAAAAAGCCCGCAATTTGCGGGCTTTTTAATTTTACTCTTATTATGTTTTAGAATTGGTAGCTGTAACCTAAAGATATCGCTTGACCAGGATATCTTGAAGAAAATATTTGATCTTGGGCGCCAAATGACTGATAAACACTTTCAAATTTATCATTTAAAATATTTTCGAACTTCAATGATATTTTGCTGCTGTTGTCCTTGCCAAATTCTTTGCTTAAATTAAATTTTAAATTGTGAAATGGTAATGTGTACACATCTGGGATATCACCGTTACCAACAATTTCTAATGTTTTACCTTGAACATTATAGACAAGACCACCTTGCCAGCCATTGTCGTTATTGTCATAGCTGAAGCCTACATTTAATAAAAGGGGAGATTGTCCTTGTAATTGTCTATAATCATCCAGTGTTTCGCCAGTTCTAAGGTTGTCACGTCTTGCTGCCTCTTCATCTTCGCTATACGATTGTTGTGATTCAATAACCGAAATGTTAGCATTAAAAGAAAAATCTTCCCATCCCGGTATAAAGCCCATATTTCTTCTGAACTCAACTTCGGCACCAAATACTTTTGCATCACCTAAGTTTAAGGGAATAAATTGACCTCTTGCCTCCCTGATAAAAGTTAGTTCAATAGGGTCGTCAAAAGTTTTGGCAAAACCACTAATGGCAAAAAAGTTTGTTCCTTCACCGTAAGCTTCAAATCTAATATCATAGTTATTGATATAAGTTGGTTGAATATCAATATTACCGATAAAGAATGTACTTGAAACCGGGTCAAAGATTTGGGCATTTGAAGCTTCTTTAAAGGAAGGTCTTGCTGTAGTACTAGAGAAAGATGCTCTAATTTTCTTATTTGCCTCTTCATTTAATTCGTATATGAAATTAGCAGAAGGAAAAAAGTCAGCTTTGTCTAGAATATTTACATTATCAAAAACTTCACCATCTTGATTTTCACCTGTGTAATTAAGGTCGAATTTTTCAAACCTTACACCGACAATAGCGTTGAAACGGTTGGAAAATTTAAATTCGTCACCAACATACCCTGCCCCAACTGTAATCTGTGAGTTGAAAGAGTCGGAAATGTTAGAATCACGTCTAACATATGTTCCTTCTCTTGTTTCAGGGTTATAAATATTCTCAGGAGCTAAAACTAAATCTGCATTACCTCCAAAGTTAAGGCTGTAATTACCTGATTGCGATTGAATTGGAGTGGAAAATTGGTTAACTACAAAATCTCTTTCTTTAATAGTATATGCACCACCAAATTTAAGCTTTGCATCTCTACCAAATAATTGATGCTTTCGGGTTAAGTCTAACTTACTGGCAACATTGTATTCTTCTAGATCTCTCCAAATTCTACTTGGGTCTCCAGATTCACTTGGTGAAATGGTATAACTACCCGTTTCAGGATCAAATCTAAAAGGTGTAGTCCTAAGATCCTTATCGTAAATTTTTGAAAAAGTTGGTGATACCTTCCAAGATACTTTCCAGGAACCGTCTTCATTTGTGTGCTCACCATTTAATAAAATATTGGTGATAGATCGTTGAGTATAAGTTAATACATCTTTGAAAATGGTATTAGAGTTAACATTAAAGTTATCTTGCCTAAGGTAAGAAGCGCTAGATTCTCCATTTTGAATATGAAGTACGTTTAATTTGTATTTAGATTGTAGGCTTTTTAATGAAATTCCTGCAAGACCACTGATTAGTACATTATTAACACCTAAGTTTCCTGACTGTGTTCTATCATCGGTCAATTCAAGTACAGATTTATCTTGATCTTGTTTTCTAAAAACCTGTCCACTAACAATGTCCTCGTAAAATTCGGTATTGTTTTTATAGGTTAGTGAAGCTAAATAGCCTAATTTTTTACTACCATCTTCATTAAGGTTGTATTGATTGCCAGCAGTAAAGCCTAAGTTGAAGTCCATGCCGCTCTGTTCTTCAAGTGCCTTTAGGTTAGGCTCCAATAATCTTGTCAATGCAGCTGATCTATTACCGTCTGTAACAGGTAAAGGGGTTTCAATATGTTGTGGTATTGCCAAATCTCTTTGACCATTATCAAAACCTAATGCATCTGTTGGGCTACCATCATATTTTAAATAGTTGTTTTTAAAATGCATGCTAGAGTTATAGCCCAAGCCTGCAGAAAAACTATACTCTGCTCTAGATGGAAAATCTTTAGTGACGATATCAACTACACCACCTGTGAAATCTGCAGGTTGGTCAGCAGTTGCCGATTTAACAACAATAATATTATCAAGAATATTAGTTGGGAAGATATCTAATTGCAATGTGTTTCTATCTGGATCAAGACCAGGAACATCAACACCGTTCAAAATAGATTTGGTGTAACGGTCGCCCAATCCACGTACGTAAACAAATTTACCTCCTTGAACAGAAACGCCAGGTACTGCTTTTATGGCACTGGCAATATCACCTGCACCAGATTTTTTAATACTTTGAATGGATAAGCCATCTAAAAGTGCTACCGAATTCTTTTGTAGATTTAAAACGGAAGCTTCTGTATTCTTACTAACGGTTGTAGTAACAACAACCTCATCCAATGCGTTTGCAAGTGGATTCAATGTAATATCTATAATTTGTTCGGCACCGGGTTTAACTATAACCTCTGCTACCTCCTTGGTTTCGTAACCTAGATAAGAAAAAGTAACGGTATAGGTGCCTGGCTCTACATCTAGAACATATTTTCCATCAAAATCTGATGTAGTTCCTTTTGTTGTTCCTTTAATAAGAATATTGGCAAAAGGTAAGACGTCATTAAATTCACCGTCATTCACAGTTCCTGATATTATACCTTCTTGTGCAGATATAATTTGTACGGAAAAGATGGTCAGTAAAATTAATAATAACTTGAGTTTCATAAGTAATGAATTGAAAATGTTAAAAAGAAATAAATTGCTCGCCTACAGATATCCTTAAGGCGAGCAATTATTATGTGTAACTATTATTAATGTTTGGTTTAGAAACCTAAGCTAGCTTTAGAGTTAGCATAAGTCCAAGAAAATGCCGATGTTTCAGCACCAACAGTTCCTTCTGTAACAGCAGATGAAAAAGTAGCGGCATCAGCTTCAAAAGTAGTGCTGTCAGTAGTATCGTTAAATACTTCAGAAGAGCTGGTAACACCTGTTGGTAAAACTATTTCCCAGTTTGTCAATACTAATGTACCGGCAGTATAGTTTGCAGCAACACCTTCGTTATCCAATTCAACATCGGAAAGTACTAAATCGGTACCTATACCTGTAAAACCAGTTACTAAGATATTGTTGTTAGTACCTTGTGCATTTGATCTGAAATCAGCGATTTCACCTCCAGCAACATTATCGTCAAGTCCTATCAAAGTGGCATTTGTTAATGTGTATGTACCTTGTAAAGAGCCTTCTGGACCATCAATTTCTAATGCATGGTCAGAAATACCACCTTGTACAACTACTGCATTGTCAATAGTACCGGAGTAAGCTTGGTCAATATCAAGACCATCATCACCTTGTGCCCATACGAATAGGTTGGTTGCGTTTACTGTACCACCGAAGAATTCTACGCCATCATCAACATTACCAACAACTTCGATGTTATCTACAGTCGTTCCTGTACCTACAGCACCTAAAGTAAGTCCGTTGATTTCATTTCCTTCACCTATTAAAGCACCACCGTGACGAATTGAAATGTACTGTAATGTACCAGAATCATCTGCAGCATCACTACCACCATATAATCCCTTGTCACCATCAGTATCAGTAGGAATTCCTTCAATTTGTGCAGATTCGGCATCACCATCAAAAGATGCAGGTGCATTACCTAACACGATTAAACCACCCCAAAGACCGCGATCATTTTGGTCAAGGTTTGTTCCGGCAGTTTCACCAATTTCTATATTGTCAGCAGCAGAAGTGAATACAATAGGTTGAGTAGCAGTACCTACAGCTTCAATTTTACTACCTCTTGTAACTACTAGTACAGAAGCGTTAGCACCAGAACCAGCATTAGCTTTTATAATTGTACCCGCCTCAATAGTAAGGGTAGCCCCTTCGGTAACGAAAACTCTACCATCTAAGTTCACTATTTTGTCGGCTGTCCATGTAACATCGGTTGTAATGTCATCAGTTACGGTAATGGAAGTTTCTACTTCAGTTTCAGTTGTAACCGTATCAACCACAATTACTTCTTTTTCAACTTCTACAACAGTTTCTTTTTCACAAGATGCTGCAGCAATAATAGCGGTAACTGTAGCAAGTGACCAAATAATTTTTTTCATCGTTTCTTTTTAAATTTATTAATTTAATTAGGTTGGCAATTGTGTTCTAAGCACATAAAATTTAATTGCACGGCAAAGAAAGAGATGGGTTGTAATGTTCGGGTTAGATCCATGTTAAACATTTATTTTGTTAATGTTATCTAAATGTTACTACATTAAATGAATGTTAACTACCTTATCAGTAATAGTATTATCTTTACTTTTGAGCGAATCAATCCATTTTAAAAACCATGAAAAAGAAGGATATTAGGATACTTTTAGTTGACGATGAACCAGACATCCTAGAGATTATAGGTTATAATCTATCCGCAGAAGGATACGACGTTTATACTGCTAAGAACGGTACGGACGGTGTTGCGAAGGCTAAGAAAAAACTGCCACATCTTATTATGTTAGATGTAATGATGCCAGAGATGGACGGTATAGAGGCCTGTGAAATCTTAAGAAGAACACCGGGTATGGAAAGTACCATAATAACCTTTTTGACCGCTAGGGGAGAAGATTATTCTCAAGTAGCCGGTTTTGATGCCGGGGCAGATGATTACATTACTAAGCCTATTAAGCCTAAAGTTTTGGTAAGTAAGGTAAACGCACTTCTTCGAAGAATTAAAAATGAGGAAAACGCTCAAGAAGATATTACCAAGGTAGGTGATATTGTCATTAACAGGGAAGAATATAAGATCATTAAAAAAGGTAAAGAGATTATTTTGCCAAGAAAAGAATTTGAATTGTTGGCCTTGTTAACGTCTAAACCTAGTAAAGTGTTTAAACGAGAAGTCATTCTTGATAAAGTTTGGGGTAATGAAGTGGTTGTTGGTGGTAGAACAATAGACGTACACATTAGAAAGCTCCGTGAGAAAATAGGTGAAGACCATTTTAAAACCGTAAAGGGAGTAGGATATAAGTTTGTACTCTAAATGGCAGCGCCTTTACGTTCAAAAAAATCATATCGCTTTGCATTTCGATCATCGCTCTATATTGTAATAATCGGCATTTCTGTATTGGCCGTATTACAATGGAGATTTAGTACCATAAACTGGGGTATTTTGATGTTTGCGGCACTGTTTTTCTTTGTTATCTCCTTTATAACATTGCAGTTAAGGATAGAAAAATTCATTTATAAACGTATTAAGAAAATATACGATGATGTTGAATTGTTAGAGTCCAGTACCATACCCTCGTATCCTGTAACAACGGATATGAGAACCCTAACCGCAGAAATAGAAAAATTTGCCAAGGACAAAAGAATTGAAATTGATACCTTAAAGATTCGTGAAGAATACCGTAAAGATTTTTTGGGTAATGTTTCCCACGAGCTAAAAACACCATTATTTACGGTGCAAGGTTATATAGAGACCTTGTTAGATGGTGCCATTGATGATAAGAACGTACGCAAGAAGTATTTGATAAGGGCAAATAAAGCGGTAGATCGTTTAATTTATATCGTAAAAGATCTAGACCTTATTACAAAGTTAGAAGTGGGGGATCTTAATCTTGAAAAGCGTTCTTTTGATATTATAGATTTAATACAGAGTGTTTTTGATCTATTGGAAATGAAAGCGGCAAAGAAGAACATTACCCTTACTTTTGATATGGAATATATTGATCCCATATTTGTCTTTGCCGATAAAGAAAAGATTCAACAGGTTCTTACCAATTTGTTGGTGAATTCCATTAAATACGGCAACTTTAACGGTACTACAGAAGTGAGCGTAGAAAATCTTGTCAAGAATAAGGTTATTGTAAGGGTGACCGATAATGGAGAAGGTATACCGGCAGTACATATACCAAGACTTTTTGAACGTTTTTACAGGGTAGATCAAAGTGGTAGCCGTCGTGAAGGCGGTTCTGGCTTAGGGCTTGCCATAGTAAAACATGTTATAGAGGCACATGGCGAAAAAATCTACGTAGAAAGTGCCGTAGAGGTAGGATCTGAGTTTTCTTTTACTTTAGAGAAAAGTATCGTTCAAATAGAGGAAGTACAATAATCGCTAACCCTTGCTTTTTTCTTAGATTTGCCCCAGTTTAGATGTAATCATTGTGGGAAGTAAGAATAAGTTAAAAAGATTTCAGGAAAACGAGACGTTTTCAAATGTAATTCAGCCAACCAGAGAAGAGGTGGTAGGTGGTTTTCCATTAAAGGGAAAATGGAATACACACTTTAAAAATGACAATCCTATTGTTTTGGAATTGGGTTGTGGTAAGGGTGAGTATACCGTTGGCTTGGCAAAGAAATTTCCAAACAAGAATTTTATTGGTATAGATATCAAAGGTGCCCGTTTTTGGAAAGGAGCCAAAGAAGCTATTGAAGGTGATCTACCCAATGTTTGCTTTATACGAACACAAATAGAACTGATCGATCATATTTTTGGTGCGGCCGAAGTTTCTGAAATCTGGATTACCTTTCCTGATCCGCAAATAAAATATAAGCGTACAAAGCACCGTATGACCAATGCTACATTTTTGGAGCGCTATAAACAAGTTTTAAAACCAGAAGGAACGGTTAATTTAAAGACAGATAGCGAGTTTATGCACGGGTATACTTTGGGCTTATTGCATGGTCTTGGTTTAGAGGTACTGTATGCTAACCATGATGTATACAAAAATGAAGGCAGTCCTAAAGAGGTGTTAGAAATACAAACTTTCTATGAAAATCAGTACCTTGAAAAGGGAAAGCCTATAACCTTTGTTAGGTTCAGGGTAAACTAAATCAATGCAACAACTACCAACCTTGTTTGTTTTTACTTTTGGTGCAGCTTTTATTGCATCATTGCCACCAGGTCTGCTCAACTTAAATGCAGCCAAGACCAGTGTGGAGAAAGGTAAGGCAAATGGTATTATTTTTGGATTGGGAGTAGCACTGGCTGTAATGGTACAGACCTATATTGCTGTACGTATCGCCAAACTAATATCAAGAAATCAACATGTTATAGAGGTGTTGCTACAATTGGCATTGGGCATCTTTTTTATATTGGCGATCGTGTTTTTTATCAAAGGGAGAAATCAGAAAAGTAAACCTTTAATGTTGGTGGAGACCAAAAAACGAAACAGTTTTTCAAAAGGGGTGTTCTTGGCGCTCATTAACCTACTGGCCATACCTTATTACAGCGGACTTAATACTGTGTTTCACTCTCAGGGTATTATGACCTATGAAATTATAGATGAGGTACTATTTATATTGGCAACGGGTAGTGGTACCTTTTTGGCAATGTATTTATATGTTATTTATTTCAATAGATGGGAGCATAGAGCGGCTTCATTCTCTAAGAACAGTAATTATATTTTAAGCGGATTAATGGTATTGCTATTTATCATTACTGCTTTTCGATTATTTAATTAAACGATAGGATGCCATGAAACCTGAAAATGAGAATTTCTTTGAAAGAGTATATCAGGTGGCACGGTTAATTCCTGAAGGTAGGGTAACTTCCTATGGTGCTATTGCCAAATATTTGGGTGCGGCACGTAGTGCAAGAATGGTAGGTTGGGCAATGAACGCATCTCACACGATGGATGATATACCTGCACATAGGGTCGTCAATAAGGCTGGGATATTAACCGGAAAACACCATTTTGACGGTACCAACCTTATGCAACAATTGTTAGAGGCAGAAGGTGTTCAAATTAAAGATCTGCAAATAGTGGATTTGGATAAACATTTCT
The DNA here is from genome assembly GCF_001865655.1 of Maribacter sp. 1_2014MBL_MicDiv. Classification (NCBI taxonomy): domain Bacteria; kingdom Pseudomonadati; phylum Bacteroidota; class Flavobacteriia; order Flavobacteriales; family Flavobacteriaceae; genus Maribacter; species Maribacter sp. 1_2014MBL_MicDiv. The sequence continues at coordinate 1,517,987 of NZ_CP011318.1, read as the reverse complement.
GGGATCCGTTTACTGAGCTTAAAGCAGAATTGTAATGCTATTGAAAGGTTAACGTAAACGTCGTTGTTTCATTTGATGTTACGCGTATTGATCCCCCATGTAAACGCATAATCTGTTTGCTTAAACTAAGCCCTATTCCGGTACCAGTACTTTTGGTCGTAAAAAATGGAACAAAAACCTCATCTAACATTTCAGGAGAAATACCAGGACCATTATCCGTTACGGTAATATATTTCTTGCCTTGTGGAGATTCACCAGCCGTGATCACTATTTTTCCTTCTTCTTGACCTTCTAACGCTTGTTGTGCATTTTTTCCCAGATTTAGGAGTATTTGGGTAAGTTGTTTTTCATCAATATACAGTTCTAGATCTTTAGGTTCTGCGATTACCTCAAGAGTGATGTCATGTGCATTGGTATATTCTTGTAGTAGGAGGCGAACTTTTTCTAAAATTTTGGTCGCTGGTATTAGTTCTCTGTCAGGTTCAGGTACACTTAAAAAAGTACGGTAAGACTGTACAAAACTCATAAGGTCATTACCCTGTTCTTTAATGACCTCAAGACCTTTGGCGGAATTCTTTATTTGTAGTTCTCCAAATTCTTCTGGGGTAGTCAGTTCATTACCTTTCTTAAAGTATTTTAAAATAGATTCAGAAATAGAGGTTATTGGTGTAATGGTATTCATGATTTCATGCGTAAGTACACGTATAAGCTTTGCCCAAGAATCTGTTTCTCTGTCATCCAATTCTTTTTGTATATCATGAACTACGACTAATAGTAGTTGCTGTCCTTCAATGGAAATTGGGGTGCATTTTAAAGTTAGCTCTTTTTTTCCTCGTTCATTGCCAAGTGAGTGTATGGTACTTTCAAACGGTTGTAAATTTTCAAACAATCCATAAAGACCAGGGTCTATTTGCTTTAATTGCTTTACATGGTTTAAAGGTCTGTAATTGAGCAAATCTTGTACGGTAGGGTTGGCATAGAGAATGTGTCCTTTATCATTGACGGTAAAAATGCCTATATCCGCTTGTCGTAAAATCTCTTGGTAGTATTGTTCTTGCGCCTGTTTTTTAAGGTGAATATCTTGAATCATGTTGTTTAACATATTCAAACTATGGTTCAATTCTTCAATAGACTTTACGCTTAGTTTTTCGGGAAAGCGCAGGGTAAAATCCTCATTTTTTATAGCATCAAAAAAATAGGCTATTTTTCTATTCGTTTGGTTTACATAATGTATAAGAGCGTACACCAATCCTATAAATATAACGGTTAAAATAACACCGAGTAAATACTGTTCTTTAGAAAAAAGAAAAGCGGTACAAAGTGCACAAATAGCAATGAGAACAATGCGAAATACAAGTTGGTAGTATATGCTTTTGCTGACCATTATTTCCCTGATTTTTTAAGTTTATTGTAAAGTGTTTGTCTGGAAATACCCAATTGGTCCGCTGCGGCACTGTAATTACCGTCATTGTCGTTAAGGGCTTTGGTTATCATCAACAATTCCATTTCTTCAAGGGTTTTTGGTCCGGCTTCCATTGCAACGGCTGGTTTTGCGTCCAATAAAAAATCAGTTGGTTTTAGTACATTTCCTTCAGATAAGATTACGGCACGTTCCATAGTGTGTAGAAGTTCCCGTACGTTTCCTGGCCATGGGTAGGCCATTAATTTTTCTTGTGCAGTTTGGTTTATTTTTAAACTTGGTTTACCATATTTATGGGCATATTTTTTTAGAAAATAATCTGCCAGAACCAAAACGTCATTATCACGATCGCGCAATGCAGGCACCTGTACTTGTATGGTATTTATTCTATATAACAGATCTTCTCTAAAAAGTCCGTCTGCCACCATTTGTTCTAAATTACAATTGGTTGCACATACCAATCTTATATCTACAGGTATGGGTTTGTTTGATCCTACCCGTACCACCACTCTGTTTTGTATGACCGATAATAGTTTGGCTTGCATCTGCAAAGAAAGATTCCCTATTTCATCTAGGAACAAAGTACCTCCATTGGCAGCTTCAAACTTACCGGCACGGTCATCTTTGGCATCTGTAAAGGAGCCTTTTACGTGGCCAAAAAGTTCGCTCTCAAATAAATTTTCAGAAATAGACCCCATATCCACAGAAATAAAAACCTCATTATTTCGGGCAGATGATTTATGAAGTTCTCTGGCTATAAGTTCCTTTCCAGTACCGTTCTCCCCGGTTACTAAAATATTTACATCGGTTTTGGCAACTTTCTGCACAAGGCTCAGTACACTATTAAGTGCTTTTGAATTACCTATGATGTAATTGGAATTCTGATTAATAACCTGTTTTAGGTTACTCTCTTTCTGTTTTAAGTGTTGTACTTCTTTCTGTGATTTTCTAAGTTCGTAGGCAGATTTAACCGTAGTTAAAAGTCGTTCGTTATTCCAAGGTTTCAATACAAAATCTGTTGCCCCTTCTTTAATAGCTTCTACTGCAAGCTCAACGGCACCATAAGCCGTCATCATAATAACCGATATGTGCGGAGCCTTTTTCTTAATTTCTCGCAGCCAATACAATCCTTCGTTACCGGTATTCACTCCGGCAGAAAAATTCATATCCAATAATATGATATCTATTTCCTTAAGGTTGGGAAAAGATGAAAGTAAATTAGGGTTAGAAATGGTTTGTACACTTTTATATTCAAACTGTAATAGTATTTCTAATGCGCTGAGCACGCTTTTGGTATCATCTATTACAAGAATCTTGGCATCGATCATGATTACGTTCTTTTTAACTCATTTAAATCTACACATAGAAGTTTGTATTTTCATATCACTGTAAAAAATTTTGACAATATCTGTACAACATTTTTACACTGATAAAATATTGTCAAATTTTATTACAAGTTAAATACCTGTAAATCAATTATTTAAAATTATGGCACGCATATAGTATAGAGAATGGCATACCAATAAAGAAATGAACAAAAAATTTAAAATAACGACACTTTTACTGCTGACCATTTGGGCATCTGTATTTGCTCAAGAAAGTTGGACATTAGATGAATGTGTTTCATATGCCTTAGCGCATAATTTACAGTTGAATGATTTTAAGTATACTAATCAATCTAATAAAGAAACCTATAGACAATCGGTTCGTAACTTGTTGCCATCGGTAAATGCATCATCTAGTTATCTTGTTAATTATGGTAGGGCAGAAGATCCTAATACGGGAACATTTGTAAATCAGGATTTCTACTCTAATAATTATTCGTTGGAGTCTTCCATTGATTTGTTTCAGGGATTTCAAAAAATAAATGCCATTAAAGCATCTAAATTGTTGTTCAAAGCAACCAAAGAAGATGTGCTGCAACAAAAATATTTACTGGCATTTAGGGTAATGCAAGCCTTTTATGATATTCAGTTTTTTGAAGGATTGGTAGCAATCTCAAAAGAACAGTTAACGGTATCGCAAACCAATTACAACTTGGTAGAAAAGCAGGTAGAATTAGGCTTAAAAGCCGGTGCCGATCTTTATGAGGCAGAGTCGTTACTATTGACCGATAAATTGAACGTAACACAAAGTGCCAATCAATTGGCGACGGCAAAATTAACCTTGATCCAAGAAATGAACTTGGAGAATACCTCTAAAATTGAAATTACAAAAGAATTGCCGCAAGTGGTAACAGATGCAATGGTTAACGAAATAAAATCTGATGCTGTTTACACCGAAGCTCGCGAGTTTTTACCATTGATAAAAGCTCAGGAATTAAGAGCTAAAGCAGCAAGAAAACAGGTTGCGGTCTCCAGGGGAAGATTGTATCCGTCACTTTCTTTCTTTACAGGAATTGGTACTGGGTATTTTGAAACTACGAGAGACACGCTTGGCAAAACCTTACCATTTAGGCAACAATTTAGGGACAATACTTCGCAGTATATTGGAGTGAATTTAAGTGTGCCCATTAGTAACGGTTGGTCTGCACGATCACAGGTGAAGCAATCTAAAATAGAAAAGCTTCGTGCAGAGAATAATTTAAAGACACAAGAGCAAGAGCTGTTTCAAACCATTCAGCAATTAGTGCAAGATTATAATTCATTATTGGTAGAATTGGTGCAGAGCAACCAAAAAATGGAGGCGCAGAATTTAGCCTTTACCATTGCTCAAAAAAGATATGAAAAAGGACTGATAAATGCTTTAGAGCTTTTTACCGCCAAAAATTTATATGCTAGTGCACAAAATGAGAATTTGCAGGTAAAATTACGTTCAGAGATCAATAAAAGCACATTGGACTTTTACCGAGGACTACCAGTATTTAATATTGAAGCCAACTAAATTTTTATTTGGAACTAGCAACCAAAAACGAACAAAGAACAACGAACAAACGATTACCATGGATATAAAATTAGAAAAGAAAAAAGGATTAAAACCAAAACACTACGGTTACATTGCTCTGGGTGTATTGCTACTATTTGTAGGTTACCAACTGTTATTTGCCAGTTCGGTATCCACATTTAGAACCGAGAAGGATAAACTATCGGTTGCTGAGGTGTCTGCAGGAAAGTTCGATGATTATATTACCATTAACGGTAACGTTGCGCCTATTGCAACTATTTATATGGATGCCTATGAAGGTGGTCGTGTAAGCGAAAAGTTAATAGAAGAAGGTGCTATGGTCAAAAAAGGCGATATCATCTTAAAGCTGGAAAACATGAATCTGTACGAACAGATTTTGGCGAGTGAAAGTAACCTGGCATTAAAGCAAAACGATTTAAGATCCACAAAATTGAATTTCGATTCTAGACAAGTAGAAGGTAGAAAGTCATTGGCAACGGCAAGTACAGATCTGCAGCGGTTAAAGAGAAATTACGAACAGAACAAAGCGTTGTTCGATGAGGAATTAATATCTAGGGAAGCCTATCAACTATCAAAAGAAAACTATGAACTTTCTCAAAAGCAGCATGAAATTGTAAAGCTACAGACCGAGCAGGATGATGAGTTACGCGAAACTTCATTAAGAGGTCTGGATACAGATTTGGCACGTATGCAAAAAACATTGGGTATGGTGTACCAAAGGCTGGATCATTTAAATGTACGGGCTCCTGCAGATGGTCAATTAGGATTTTTAGATGCTGAAATTGGTCAAAGTATTGCCCAAGGGCAGCGTATTGGGCAAATCAACGTGTTAACAGATTATAAAATAGAGGCAGATATAGACGAGCATTATATTGATCGTGTAAAAAGAGACCTTACTGCGGTTTTAGAGCGTAATGGCGCAGAATTTCCGTTGCGTTTACGCAAAGTATATCCAGAAGTTAGAAATGGTAGGTTCAAGGTAGATTTGGTATTTACCGATAATAAACCAGAGACCATACGTTCAGGACAGAGCTACAATATTAAATTACAATTGGGAGAATCTAACGATGCGCTTTTATTACCAAAAGGAAGCTTTTTTCAGAGTACCGGCGGTCAATGGATATTTGTACTAAACCCAGATGGAGGAGAAGCCATAAAAAGAAATATAAGAATAGGAAAACAGAATTCTAGATACTATGAGGTATTGGAAGGCTTGGAACCAGGGGAAAAAGTAATTACCAGTAACTACGATAACTTCGGGGAAGCGGAAAGAATTGTACTAAAATAGCTTCGGCTCCGCTCAGCTACCTTAAGTGTTTGGTTTCGAACCCTGAGCGTAGTCGAAGGGTAGAAAGTAGGAAAGAATTATCTTAAAATAAAAACTGTCACATCAGAGAATTTTCGATGTCATTATAACAATCAAAAAGAAAGAAACATGATAACCATTACAAACCTAAAAAAGAGTTTTAGAACAGAAGAAGTAGAAACCTTGGCATTAAATAGTGTCAACCTAAAAGTAGAAGATGGCGAGTTTGTTGCCATTATGGGACCATCTGGTTGTGGTAAATCTACATTATTGAACATCATTGGTATGCTAGACAACCCAACGGAGGGTAGCTACAATTTTGCAGGTAATGAAGTGGGAGGCTTAAAGGAGAGCGAGCGTACCCAACTGCGTAAGGGTAATTTAGGTTTTGTATTTCAGAGCTTTAATTTAATAGATGAGCTTACCGTTTTTGAAAACGTAGAGCTACCATTGATCTATTTAAAAATGGGAAAGGCAGAACGTAAGGAGAAAGTAATGAAAGTGCTGGAACGTATGAAAATAGCACATAGGGAAAAACATTTTCCCCAGCAATTATCAGGTGGTCAGCAGCAACGTGTGGCAATATCAAGAGCGGTGGTTACCAATCCGAAATTAATACTTGCCGATGAGCCAACGGGTAACTTGGATTCTAAAAACGGAATTGAGGTAATGAACTTGTTGACAGAATTAAACCAAGAAGGAACCACTATAGTAATGGTAACACACTCGGACAGAGACTCACACTACGCGCATAGAGTTGTAAATCTATTTGACGGTCAAATCGTAACTGAAAGTCAGAATAGGGCTATAGGTGCCATGATGTAGGGGAGTTTATTCATCAATCAATCATTAATTCTGTTCACTGAGCATAGCCGAAGTGAAGATTACTAATCGACCAACAAACCAAACCAACCAAACCAACCAAACTTATCCCTTAATCACGGATAATAATTTAATCATCGATCATAAAAACGAGAGCCATGTTCAGAAACCATCTTAAAATAGCCTGGAGAAGTATTAAGAAGGATACGCTATTTGCTACCATTAAAATTGGTGGCTTTGCTGTTGGTATAGCGGCTTGTCTTTTAATAGCCTTATTCATTCACAATGAAGTGGGTTATGATCAGCACTATACCAAAAAGGATCAGTTATATAGGGTAGTGTTAGAAGGCATGTACAAAGGTGAAGTCATGAAAAGCACTCACTTTCAATTACCCTTTGCGGAAGCCTTGCAAAATGATTTTCCAGAAATAATAAAGGCAGGGAAAATAAATACAATTGAAATTTTTGGGGCAGGTAAGCGCGGTATTCGCTTAGCTGGGGCAGCTCAAAATAACTTGGAAACCGGCTTTGTGCTTGCGGATCAAGAAGCATTTGAACTTTTGGAGGTGAAGTTGCAACAAGGTAATCCTAAAACCGCATTGGCAAATCCAAAAAGTATTGTCATATCGGAAACCAAAGCGGCAAAGTTTTTTAATGGGGATAAAATTTTGGGCGAAACCATCATTTTAGATAATGATGAGAGTACTCCGTATACGGTAACCGGGGTCATGAAAGATGCTCCAAAAAACTCACATCTAGCCTATGACTTTCTTTTGCCTATAGAAGATACCAATGCAAACTGGACCAACCAGAATTACTTTACCTATGTGTTGGTAGATGACCATACGAACGTGCGGGAATTGGAACAAAAAATTGTTTCTATTGTTGAAGACTATATTATACCTGCACAACGCGAACGAGGGCGTGCTCCAGACTTTATTGAGGTGCTTAGAACCATGAAGTACAAACTACAGCCCATAACCGATATTCATCTGTATTCGGATATTAAAATGTCAGACGGACTTAAACATGGCGATATTCGTTTTGTTTGGCTTTTTGCCGCTGTAGCCGGTTTTGTGCTATTATTGGCGGTAATCAACTTTATTAATCTTTCTACCGCAAAGTCTGCCAATAGGGCTAAAGAAGTTGGCTTAAGAAAAACCATTGGTGCTTTTAAAAGCAATTTGATAACGCAATTTTTGACCGAATCTATGATGTTTAGTTTTGTGTCTTTTCTATTAGGCGTGCTATTAGCTTGGGCATTACTGCCAACATTTAACAACATGGCATCTAAAACTATAGAAATGCCTTGGTCTGCTTGGTGGTTTGTTCCGGTAATAATAGTTGCCGCTCTTTTGGTAGGTGCTTTGGCGGGCTTATATCCGGCATTTTATTTGTCGGCATTTAAACCGGTAAATGTTTTAAAGGGAAGTCTTAGTATTGGCAGTAAAAGTGGCAAACTAAGGAGCGGACTCGTTATTTTTCAATTTACTACATCGGTAGTACTGATCATTGCCACTTTGATTATTTACAAACAAATGGACTTTATTCTTCAAAAAAAATTGGGGTATGATAAGGAACAGGTTGTTGTTCTAGAAGGTACCGGAATCTTAGGGGAAAGTGCTGAAAATTTTAAAGAACAACTACTTCAATTGCCACAAGTGAAATCGGCTACCATTTCTAATTATTTGCCGGTAGATGGTGGTAGTAGAAACGGTAATACATTTAGAAGGGAAGATGAAGGAAATGAAGGTAGAGGTATACCTGCCCAAATCTGGAGAGTAGATTATGATTACATTAAAACGCTGGGAATTTCGGTTAAAACAGGAAGAGATTTTTCTAAGCAATTTGCGTCTGATGCTTTGAACTCAATTATTATAAACGCCAATATGCAACGTGAATTGGGCTTGGAAAACGCTATTGGCAAAGAACTAAACAATAACGGTCAACAGTTTAGGGTCATAGGTGTAATAGATGATTTTCACTTTAAGTCCTTAAAAGAAGATATTTCTTCGCTATCGCTCGTAATCGGTAAAGATTTAGGGTCTATATCGCTAAAGTTGGAAAAAGGAAATGTGAATGAAGCCTTGGCTTCAATTACTTCGATTTGGGATAAAAATGTGCCCAGTCAGTCCATTAATTATAGTTTTTTAGATCAAGAGTTCAGCCATATGCACGATGATGTGGAACGTATGGGTAAAATATTCAACAGTTTTGCCCTGTTCGCCATTTTAGTTGCTTGTTTAGGCTTGTTTGCACTATCTGCCTTTATGGTAGAACAACGTAAAAAAGAGATCAGCATCCGCTTGGTTTTAGGGGCTCCGTTTAAAAGCATCTATAAATTGCTTACCGTAGATTTTATGAAACTGATTATAATTTCTATCGCCATTGCCATACCTGTAGGGTGGTATTTAATGAGCCGTTGGTTAGAGGATTTTGCCTACCACATCACTATTGGTTGGGGCATATTCTTTATCGCAGGATTCATTGCATTGACCATAGCTATTTTGACCATAAGCTATCAATCTATAGGCGCTGCGCTGATACAGCCTTTAAAAAGCTTGCGTAAAGAATAATTCATCATCAAAAAACAAAAATCATGATCAAAAACTATTTAAAAATCGCTTGGAGAAACCTTTGGAAGAACAAGGGCTATAGTATGCTGAATATCTTTGGTTTGGCAATAGGTATCACCTGTGCAGCCATGATTTTGCTTTGGGTAGAAGATGAGGTTGGTTATGATGCTAATTTTGATAAGCAAGACGTGGTATATTATGTACCCACAAATCAGCAATATGAAGGTGAGTGGCGTACATTTCATTCAACTCCCGGTCCGTTGGCAGAAGTTTTAAAGGAAGAGGTGCCAGGTATTTTAGGTGCAGCCCGAACAAAAGAAGAAGATTTTTTATTTCAGGTAGGTGAAACGGCCATCAATAAAAATGGACGTTACGCAGATCCTGATTTTTTAAGTATGTTCAGTCTGTCATTTGTGGAAGGCAATTTAGAAACTGTTTTTGATGATGTAGATGCCATTGTTATTTCACAAGAAACGGCTACACAATTATTTGGTGAGAATATTTCAGCAATTAACAAAGTAATTAAAATAAACAACGAAGAAAGTTATACCGTTTCAGGAGTTTACGAAGATTTGCCGCACAATGTAACCTATAGTTTTGATTGGGTTGTTCCTTTTGATCACTTTGCAAAGGATAATGAATGGGTAAACGACTATGATAGAAACTTCGCGGACACTTTTGTGGAACTTTCTCCAGAAGCAAATTTTGATGTGGTCAATAGTAAAGTAAAGGCAATACTACCAATGAAAACCGAGGACGATGAAACCATCGCCTTTTTATTCTCCATGAAAGATTGGCATTTACGTTCGGCATTTGAAGGCGGTAAAAATATAGGAGGACAAATAACCTATGTACGGCTGTTTAGTCTTATTGCACTCATTATTTTATTAATTGCCTGTATCAATTTTATGAACTTGGCTACGGCACGTAGCGAGAAAAGGGCAAATGAAGTAGGGGTGCGTAAAGTTTTAGGCTCTGGGAGAAAAGGACTGATCTCTCAGTTTATGGCAGAAGCGATAATCACAGCAGGGTTATCTGCCGTGTTAAGTGTGCTTTTGTTAAAGTTATTGGTGCCGCAATTTAATACCATGATCGGCAAACAATTAGCGCTAAACCTGGTAAACCCAACGCATTTGTTAACGCTGTTAGGTATCACATTGATTTGTGGCTTGGTTGCAGGCTGGTATCCGGCATTTTATCTGTCATCTTTTAAACCTGTAGACGTTTTAAAAGGAGCAAGAAGGTCAAAAGGAAGTGCCTCAATGATAAGAAAAGGGCTGGTAGCTACTCAGTTTGTTGTATCCATAGTATTTATCATCAGCACCATTATCGTCTATCAACAAGTACAGTATGTAAAAGGACGCGATTTAGGCTACAATAAAGAAAATCTGGTGAAAATTCCCGTTAACGGAGATATGATCAAAAACTTCAAACCTATTGAAGAAGACATGAAAGCTTCGGGGATGATAGAAAGCATCGGATTCATTAATTCTGATATTTTATCCGGTGGAAATAATACATCGGGGTTAAGCTGGCAAGGCGGTGTAGATACTGAAGATGTACTGGTATCGGTTAGAGATATTACAGTAGATTTCTTCAACACTACAGGAATGAAAATTATTGAAGGACGCGGTTTTAGTAACAATCCTGCACAGGACAGTGTCAATATTATTGTCAGTGAATCTTTTGCAAAACTTATGGGTAGCGGCAGTGCCATTGGTAAAACTATAGAAGAAGATTATCCTGTGATAGGGGTTGTAAAAGATTATGTGTACGGAGATATGTATGGTTCAAGTGACCCTGTCATTTTTTTCAATGACCCTAGTCAAGCACGTTTTTTGTATGTAAAAACTAAAACGGGAATAGAAACAGCATTGGCACTAAATGCAATGGAAGCAACGTTGCATAAGTTTAACCCGGTGTTTCCTTTTGAATATGAATTTGTGGATGACACTTACGATGCCAAATTTAAGAGTGAACAATTAATAGGCAACTTATCCCAGGTTTTTGCACTGCTGGCCATCCTAATATCTTGTTTGGGACTCTTTGGCTTGTCCGCTTTTACTGCGGACCAACGTAGAAAGGAAATTGGCGTACGAAAGGTGCTAGGTTCAAGTATTACAGGTATTGTGGCCTTATTATCTAAAGATTTTATGAAATTGGTAGGTATGGCAATAATAATTGCAACGCCAATAGCCTGGTTGTTAATGCAGAATTGGTTAGAGGGTTTTGCATACAGAACTTCAATTAATGCTTGGGCGTTCATAATTGCCGGGGCGGTAGCCATTGTAATAGCGTTATTGACCATTAGTTTTCAAGCTATTAATGCAGCAAGGGTAAACCCGGTAAAAAGTCTAAGAACAGAGTAGTGGATTTGTAAATATATTGGACATAATCTGTCTAAATATTTGACACTTAGTATTTTGTGTGTTTATATAAATAATTGAAAATCAATACTTTGTATTCTTGGCATAGAAATAGAATTTAATACTCCGTAATCAAGCATCAAAAAACGAGAACCATGTTTAAAAACTATCTAAAAATCGCCTGGAGGAGTCTAAAAAAGCAAGCCTTTTTCACTTTTCTAAACACCTTCGGTCTAGCCATAGGAATGGCGGGGGCATTAATTATATCGCTTTATATCTACGATGAGCTTAGTTATGATAAAATGTTTGCCAATGCAGATAGGATTTATCGTATAGACTCTGATATTAAATTTGGTGGAGCGGAAATTAAGGCGGGGGAATCTGCCGCACCAATGGCGGAAACCTTAAAAAGAGACTATCCACAGGTAGAAGCTTCAGTGCGTTTTAGGACCATAGGTAGTGCTTATGTAAAAAAAGTTGGGGGAAACAGAAGTGCCAAAGAAAACCATATCACCTATGCCGATTCCACTGTCTTTGAATTTTTTGGGATAGACTTACTTGCGGGTGATACCAAAACAGCATTAACGGGGACTAACTCATTAGTCCTTACTAAAACTGCAGCAGAAAAACATTTTGGTTCTACTGATGTTATAGGTCAAAATTTATTGTTGGATAATACCGATACCTATACGGTAACCGGTGTTATAGAAGATATGCCCAAAAATTCTTATTTCAATGATTACAGTGTGTTTTTGGCAATGGCGGGCAACGTGGCATCAAGAGAAGATAATTGGGGCGGTAATAATTATTTTACATTTATAAAGTTAATTCCCGGTGCCAAGGCTGAAGATTTTCAAGAGCCCTTACAAGGTATGTTAGAGCGTTATATGTTGCCATGGGCGCAAAAGTATTTTCCAGGTATGACGGCAGAGTCGTTTGCGGCATCCGGTAATTACATTCGGTACCACACCATGCCCTTGACCGATATTCATTTGCATTCAGATAAAAGCTCGGAAATGAGTGCAACGAGCAGTATTCAGAATATCTACATTCTTTCTTTTATTGGGCTGTTCTTGATCATATTGGCAAGTGTTAATTTTATGAATTTGTCTACGGCTCATTCTTTAAAGAGAGCTAAAGAAGTAGGGGTGCGAAAAACCTTGGGCTCAAATAAACTGAATTTGGTCTTTCAATTTTTAACCGAATCAGGATTAATTGCATTTGTGTCTTTGTTAGCGGCACTATTGATTACACTGGTAGCTTTGCCGTTTTTCAATGGCTTTACAGGAAAATCAATTGAAATTCCATTTACGCAGCCCTTATTCTGGTTGGCGTTATTGGGGGCAACTATGTTACTTGGGCTGTTGTCAGGAAGTTATCCGGCGTTTTTTATGTCGAGGTTTACACCTGTTAAAACGTTAAAGGGTAACAGTTCTGAAAGTGTGGGCAATGGTAGGGTACGTAATGCCTTGGTAATTTTTCAATTTTCAATTTCGGTATTTCTTATTATCAGCACCTTGGTAGTATTTCAGCAATTGAATTACATACAGAATAAAGATTTGGGCTTCTCCAAGGACCAAGTATTGCTAATAAATGAATTGGGTGCATTAGGGTCCAAAACCAAGGCTTTTAAAGAACAGATTGCTAATATGGGTTTTGTAGAGAGTGCTACGTTGAGCAATTATTATCCAACGCCATCTTGGCGGTCAGATACTTCGTTCTTTGAAGAAGGTTCTAGAGATCAAGAAAGTGCCATTCAAATGCAAGAGTGGGATGTAGATACAGATTATCTAAAAACTATGGAAATGGAACTGGTTGCCGGTCGCGATTTTAATTCCGCCTATGCATCAGACTCTACAGCTATTATTATCAATGAAGCTACGCTGCCTATTTTAAATGTTTCGGCAGAAGAAGCTTTAGGAATGCGCATATCCGAGGAAATGGATCAAGAAAATCCTGCCTACTATACCATAATTGGAGTGGTCAAAGACTTTCATTATAGAACGTTAAGAACGAATATAGGCGCTTTGGGAATGCATTTGAATTCAAATGCACAGAACATGGCGGTAAGAATGAGTGGTGGAAATTATGCCAATAATATTGCTGCGATAGAAAATACGTGGAACACCATGGCGCCTGGTCAACCTTTTGATTATCGGTTTATGGATGAAGCCTTTAATACCACCTACGAAGCCGAACAAAAACTGAGTCAGATATTTTTCATTTTTACTATGCTGTCCATTTTTATTGCTTGTTTGGGATTATTTGGATTAGCTGCCTTTAATGCCGAAAAACGAACAAAAGAAATCGGTGTTAGAAAAGTGTTGGGAGCTACTGTAAGTCAAATTTCTTACCGGCTTACGGTAGATTTCCTAAAATTAGTGGGCGTAGCCATATTGATTTCTTTGCCCATAGGCTGGTTTGTCATGAATAAATGGCTTGAAGATTTCTCATACAGAATTGAGATTGGTGTTGGGGTATTCCTGTTGGCGGCTGTGCTTGCCATCATCGTGGCAATACTAACGGTAAGCTACCAAAGTATAAAAGCGGCAATTGTAAATCCTGTTAAGAGTTTACGGTCGGAATAAGTAAAGCATCAAACTTCATCAATCAAAAAGAACATCATGTTAAAGAATTATATCAAAATAGCTTGGCGTAATTTAATAAAGAACAAGCAGCAAACTATCATCAACTTATTGGGTCTTACGCTGGGTACCGTAAGCTGTTTAGTAATATTGTTATATGTATTTGCGCAGTTGGGTTATGATCAGCACCATAACCAGGCGTCATCAATTTATAGGGTGGAGACAATTATAGATCGTGATGGTCAAGAATCTTTTGATTCCGCCACCTCGTCACCACCAATAGCATTTGCATTAAAAGAAGATTTTGCCGAGGTAGAAGAAGCAACCAGAGTTGTATTGACCGATGCATTTTACAGTCCACTAATAAGAGCGACAAATAGTAAAGATGCTTACTATGAACCAAGGGTCTATTTGGCAGATTCAACTTTTTTCAAAGTATTCAATTTTAAAATACTTGAAGGTGATGTAAAAACGGCTTTAGATGAACCCAATACCGTAATGCTGTCATCATACTTGTCCGATAAGTTATTCGGCAAAACCAGTCCTTTGGACAAAACTGTAGTTTGGGGCAGTGGAGAAAGTGCGTTAACCCTTACCGTAAAAGGAGTTTATGATGCAAAGGCTTATAAAACGCATTTTAATCCTAGTTACATTGTAAGCATGAGTACTCCGGGAATGGGAACCTTTGTACAGAACTTCCAGAGCTTTGCCACCAATAATTTTGCCTACAGTTATGTGAAATTGACCTCAAATGGTAGTGGTTTAGGTCTTCAACGGAAATTGCCCCAGTTTATGGAAGATAGAGGAGCGCAAGATTTAAAAGATGCCGGTATGAGCAGTAAGACGCTAGAGCTTACAAAGGTTACTGATATTCACTTGTACTCCAACGGTAGAAAAAATCAGCTGGGTCGCGTATCCAATAGTACCTACCTTTATTTTTTACTGAGTTTGGCATTTTTTATACAATTGGTGGCATGTATTAATTTTATAAATCTTAGTACGGCTAGGGCTAGTAAAAGGGCGCGTGAAATTGGGGTTAGAAAAGTAGTTGGCGCAGGTAAAAATGCATTAATGCGGCAATTTTTGGGCGAGTCTTTGTTACTGTCCATATTCGCCATGTTTATCAGTATTCCTATAGTTATATTGCTTTTGCCATTTGTAAATGAAGTTACACAGGAATCATTGACCTATACAAGTTTGTACCAATGGCAGATTTTGGTAATATTATTGGCTATAGGCGTAATTACAGGTTTGGCTTCAGGTGTTTATCCTGCTATAGTCCTGTCTTCTATAAAACCGGTGAGAGCATTAAAAAGTTCGGCTATTTTACAATCTGGTAGCGGTACCTTTAGAAAGGCTTTAGTAGTATTTCAATTTGTAATTTCTATATGTTTAATAAGTACGGTAATTGTAATAGGCCAACAGTTTAAATATGCCCAAACCAAAGACTTAGGTTATAAAAAAGATAACCTTTTGGCATTGCGGGTAGGGACCGAAGAATCATCTAATAAGTTTGAATCTTTAAAAGCATCATTTTTAAAAGTACCGGGCGTATTACAAGTGTCAAGTGGAAATTATTCGCCGTCGGAAATTATATTGGCAGATAATGGATTTTACTTGCCAGGCGGAAATAAGGAAAATAAAACAGTGGTAAAACGTAACGGCGTTAGCGATGGCTATTTTAACACCATGGGTATAGAATTGTTGAAAGGTAGGGATTTCAATGCTGCCGATACCGTAGACCAGATCATAGTGAACGAGGCTACGTTAAAGGCTTTTAATATTGATATTGAAAACGCGTTAAGTGCTACTTTGATGCAAAGTTATGGCGATGAAATTGACGAATTACGAATTATAGGTGTGGTAAAAAACTATCATTTTGCTTCCTTAAAAGAAGAGATTCAGCCCTTGTTCTTACATAAGGAAACGGAACCTAATTGGCTGTTTATTAAGGCAAACACAGAAAATTATGGTCAGTTGCTACAAGGTTTGGAACAACAATGGAAATCTACGTTAAGTAACATCCCTTTTGATTATAGATTTGTAGATAAAGAAGTAGAAAAGTTATACGAAGAAGAAAAGCGTTTAGGGTTTATCTCTGTAGGATTTACCATTTTAGCAATATTCATAAGCTGCTTGGGCTTATTTGGACTTATCTCCTATGTAGCGGAGCAAAAGAAAAAAGAAATAGGTGTACGTAAAGTGTTGGGCGCAAGTGTACAGTCAGTAGTTAAATTACTAACGAAAGACTTTATTAAATTGGTACTCATTGCTTTTGTATTGGCATCACCAATAGCCTATTACTTTATCTCTAGATGGTTAGAGGGTTTTACGTATCGTATAGAAATTAAGTGGTGGGTGTTTTTGGCAAGTGGTGTACTTGTTATGGTTATCACATTTTTGACCGTGGGACTGCAATCATTAAAATCAGCAGCTGCAAATCCCGTAAAAAGCTTGCGTTCAGAGTAATTTTTGAAATGTATGGTCAAAACTTGGTTTAGCATTGATGACAATGGTGTAACATTCTAATTTTTAAGTAGTCATTGTAAACATATTGTACATCTTTTGTCAAAATATTTTACACACGAAAATGCACTGTCATTTTAAGTAGTTGATAATTAGATGTTTACTATAGTGGCACGGAATTAGTTTCATATTTTATATCATCAATCAATCAATCAATGTTTAGCATCAACTAATCATCAATCAAAAAACGAACGATCATGTTTAAGAACTATTTAAAAGTTGCTTGGCGAAATCTACTTAAGAATAAGGGGTATACTGTTATAAATGTGGGCGGACTTGCCCTTGGTATGGCGGTAACTTTAATTATTGGACTTTGGATCCAAGATGAGCTGTCCTATAATAGCTACTTCAAGAATAAAGAAAGTATAGCCCAAGTTTTTCAATCGCAAACCTTTAATGGCGAAACAGGAACAGGACCTGCCATACCAAGACCTTTGGAGAAAGCCTTAAGAGATGGTTACGGTGATAATTTTAAGCATTTGGTCATGTGTTCATGGACCAATGACCATTACTTGAAATATGGTGAAAAGAGCATATCTAGACCAGGTAATTACATGCAACAAAATGGACCTGAGCTTTTTGGTCTGGATATTATTAAGGGAGAGCAAGATGCGCTACGGGAGATCAATTCCATTATGTTATCAGCATCAACGGCAGATGCCTTGTTCGGTAATGAAGACCCCATAGGTAAAACGGTTACCGTAAGTAATGAGCACAAGTTGAATGTAAGCGCGGTGTACAGTGATATACCTGTCAATAATTCATTTAACGATACCGATTATATTATTCCTTGGGAGAAGTATTTGGCAGTGAACGAATGGATAAAAAATGCCGAAGATCAATGGGGCAACAATTCATTTCAAATGTTCGTACAATTGGCAGATAATACAACTATTGAGCAGGTAACCAAAAATATTAAAAACGTAAAGAAAGATTTAAACGAAGATACAGCTCAGTTTAATCCGCAGATCTTTTTGTTCCCAATGAAAGATTGGTATTTGCGTAGCAGTTTTGAAAATGGAAAACAAGAAGGTGGGCGCATAAAGTACGTGTGGTTATTTGGTGTCATTGGAGCTTTTGTATTACTATTGGCATGCATCAATTTTATGAATTTGAGTACCGCCCGTTCAGAGAAAAGGGGCAAGGAAGTTGGCATACGTAAATCTATTGGTTCTCAAAGAGGGCAATTGATTTATCAATTTTTGAGCGAATCGTTTCTTGTGGTTGTTTTTGCATTTGTAGTAGCCATATTGTTGGTATTACTTTCCTTGAACGGATTTAATGAGCTATCTAGAAAAGAAATATCCTTTCCGTGGGATAATGGTATGTTTTGGATGGTGTCATTGGTGTTTATAGTGTTCACTTCCTTGTTGGCAGGTAGCTATCCGGCGTTATACCTATCATCTTTTAGACCGGTAGATGTGCTTAAGGGTACGTTCAAGACCGGAAAGTACGCAGGGTTGCCAAGAAAGATATTGGTTGTAGTTCAGTTTACGGTCTCGGTAGCTTTTATTATAGGTACGGTGATTGTAATGCAGCAAATCAATTTTGCAAAAAATAGACCTGTTGGGTATGATAAGGAAGGATTGATCCAAATACCGACGTTCAGTCAAGATTTTGTGGGGAAATATGATTTAATGCGAACCGAATTCATAGGGTCCGGAGCGGTAGTGGAAATGTCTACTTCCAGTAGTCCAACTACCCAAATATGGTCTAATAGAGGCGGCTTTACATGGGAAGGCAAACCAGAAGGTTTTCAAGAAGATCTAGCGTGGACAGAAGTTTCACCGGAGTACGCAAAATCATTGAATCTTAAAATTTTAGAAGGGCGCGATTTTTCAAGAGATTTTGCAACCGATTCATTAGGGGTGTTGATCAATGAAACTGCAAAGAAATATCTGGGTATGGAGAATCCTGTAGGGCAGCTGCTACGAGACGATGACGAAGAAGACCCTAATCCGCCATTAAAAATTATAGGTGTTGTTCAAGACATGATCACCCAATCACCTTATGAACCGGTAAAACAAGGTGTTTATGTGTATGATAGGTTCAATAATGCCAGTTATTATAACCTAAGGTTGAATCCTAATAACAATGCATCTAAGAGTATTGCCACCGTAGAGAATGTGTTTAAGGAGCATTTTCCGGATATTCCCTTTGAATATGAATTTATAGATAGCGAATATGGTCAAAAGTTTGCATCGGAAGAACGTATTGGTACACTCTCGGGAGTATTTACGGCACTGGCAATTTTAATTAGTTGTTTAGGGTTATTTGGGTTGACATCATTTGTAGCCGAGCAAAGAAAGAAAGAAATAGGAGTGCGTAAGGTATTGGGAGCGTCTATTTTTAATGTATGGAATATGTTGTCCAAAGACTTTTTAAAACTGGTGGTTATCTCTTGTTTTATTGCCGTACCTATAGCTTATTTCATTATGAACGGATGGTTGCAGGAGTATCCGTATAGAGTAGTACTCAAATGGTGGATTTTTGCGGTAGCCATGTTGGGCGCAATGTTAGTGACCATTGCCACGGTTAGTTTTCAAGCTATTAAGGCAGCAAGGGCAAACCCGGTGAAAAGTTTACGAACGGAATAATTTAAAAAAAATGTTAAGAAATCATCTAAAACTATCCTTTAGGAATCTTTGGAAAAATAGATTGCTATCCTCATTAAATTTTTTAGGTTTAAGTATAGGTATTGGTGGTGTGTTAACACTTATGTTTTCAGTGTACGCTTATTACGTGGCGGATAATATGATACCGGATCAGGAACATATTTATTTTCTAAAGACACATTTGACAGACGGCAATGATTATAATGAAGCGGTATATCCGTTATTGGATAAAATAAAAAGCACTTCCCCAGAAGTAGTTGCCGGCACACATTTACACGGTTGGGGCAATATTTGGTTAAAGTTAGGGGATAATGAGTTTCAGAAAACAACTACCTATGCCGATCCTGAATTTTTTAATGTTTTTGCCTTGCCATTAAAATATGGTAAACATAATTCAGCCCTAAATGAAAAGTATTCTATTGTTTTGACCGACAAGGTAAGTAAGCAATTGTTTGGGGAAGAGAATCCTGTAGGGAAAAGTTTAATAGCGGCAGACACCTTAAATCTTACTGTAACTGGTGTGTTAGAACCCATAAGTCCTTATTCTTCATTTCGTTTAGATATTTTAATGCCGAATACGATATTAAAAGATAACATAGCATTTAAAAATCAAAACAATTGGGATAGTAGTTTTTCTCCGGTGTTTATGAAACTTCGTTCAGATGCCAACATTCAGCAATTTGAGAAACGTTTAGGTCAATTGGTGAAAGAAAATTATGAAGACCCAACTGTTATTTCAAGAATGGAAGTGATACCACATAATAATGTGCGTATTGATTCTATACCCGTAGTAGAAATAATTATAGCGGGAAATATTGCTACATCAATTTTTGTACTGCTTCTTGTACTTGTTAATCTTTTAAATTTAAATACCTCTACCATGTTCCGTAGAACAAAAGATATTGCTGTACGTAAAATTTTAGGTGGTGGTAAAAAGGGAGTAATTACTCAGTTTTGCCTGGAAAACGGAATTTTGGTGTTACTCTCTATATTGATTTCCGGCGGACTTTTCTTTGGCTTTTTATTGCCAAAATTGAACGATATTTTTGGTGCTGAATTTGGTGAGATAAATTTTAGTCTGGCAAATGATTATCCAGTAGTAATAGGTGCTATTTTATTAGGTGTTTTGGTGACTTTAATAGTTGGTATTTTGCCAACATTACGATTTATTTCTTTACCAGTTTCACAAGGCATTAAAGGAAAAATAGATAGCGCAAAAGGCAGTTTTATATTGCGAAATACATTTATAATTATTCAGTTTTCCATAGCTATTCTATTTATTTGTGTTGCCGTTATTCTGAACAGTCAAATCAGTTTTATGAAAAAGGCTGATTTAGGTTTTGAAAGAGAACACGTAATAGTGGGCAATATCGATCTTGATTTTAAAGATTTGGATGCTGCCAAGTCTAGCTTCAAGGCGCTTTTAAATGACCTAGAGGCAAATCCGTATGTCACTAATGTTGCTACAAGTCAGGCAATACCATCAGATTACTACTTTAATTATACCCGGTTTTATGATGCAAATACCGATAGGGATGTGCGTCTGCGTCGTTCATTTACTGATGCGGGTTATTTAAGCACATTAAAAATTCCAATAGTAAAAGGTAGAAATTTCAGTAAAGAAATGGATGGTGTAGAGGAAAGACCAGTAATAATTAATAGAACTGCTATGGCCGCTTTTGGCTGGACAACAATAGAAGGTAAGCGATTAAAATTTAAAAAGGACGATTTTATCGGCAATCCTGTAGTTGGTGTCATGGAAGATTTTCATTATCAAGACTTGCAAAATGCTGTTGAGCCCTTGGTACATTATTATAGAAGTGAAGATGATTTGGATAAGCATCGTTATTTAACTGTTAGGGTAGTAGACGGTAAGGAAAAAGAGGTTAAGGATATGATAGCTTCCGCATTCTTCAAAATAGATTCTAGAAAAAACTATTCTCAAAGTGATCTTAGCGAAAAAGTTAGTGGACAATATCGTTTAATGGACGGAATGCTGAAAACGGTAAATGTCGTAGCCTTATTGACCATATTTATTTCATGTTTAGGTATGTTCGGTCTTATTTCTTTTATGGCAAAAAGAAGAATAAAAGAAATTGGTATTCGTAAAGTTCTAGGGGCAAGTGTGCTGAAAATTGTGGTATTGCTTTCCAAGGATTATATGATTTTAGTGGGCATTGCGGCTTTTGTTGCATTCCCTGTTGCCTGGTATATGATGAATGCATGGCTGGGCGGTTTTGCATACAGTATATCAATTCAATGGTGGATGTTTGCCTTGGCCGGTTTTATTGCCTTGTGCATAACGGCATTTACATTAGGTGCTCAGGCTATTAAGGCAGCAAGGGCAAACCCGGTGAAAAGTTTACGAACGGAATAATTTATACGTCATCAATCAATCAATCAAAATAGTGTAATCATGATAAAGAATTATTTTAAAATCGCTTGGCGAAATTTGGTGAAGAACCGCGTGTTTACCACGGCTAATATTTTGGGCTTAACCTTAGCGTTTGCCATTGCACTATTGTTGACCATCACCGTTTTGTTCGAGTTATCTTATGATCAGTTTCATGAGAACAAAGAGTCGGTCTATCAAGTGTACTATACTGATCAAACTCCCAAAGGGTCAGAACTTTCAACTGCTAATCCCGTTCCCTTTGCTCCGGCTTTAAAGGATGAAGTGCCCGGCATAAAGCATATAACAAGAGCTTTAAGTGAAAATGTATTGGTTTCTTTTGGGGAGAACGATTATAATTTAGATGCAGAATTTGTTGATACGGACTATTTCTCCATATTCAGTTTTCCAACCCTTATAGGAGATAGTGCCAAGCCTATGCCAGATCAAAATTCGGTTGCCATAACCGAAGAAGTTTCTAAAAAGTTATTTGGGACTACCAATGGTTTGGGTAAAATAGTTAGACTTCAAATAGGAAAAGAGGAAAAGCCTTTTACAGTTTCTGGGATTTTAAAGAATATACCAAACAATAGTAGTATAAATTTTGAAATAGCTATACCGTTCACCACTCATTGGGACTATAAAGAATATGTTGATGCTTGGGATTCTAGAAATCACCCAGTGTATGTGCAATTAGAGGAAGGGGTAACTACTTCGCAATTTGAAAAAAGTACGGTAGATTTTACGCTATTGCATAATGAGGAGCAGATCAATAACATGAAACGCGATGGCGCTCAACCGGATGTCAACGGCAATTATGCGCAACTTAAATTATTGCCTAGTACAGATATGCATTTCGCTAATTTCAATGCAGAAACCTTACAGGTAAAAAGAACATTTCCGTATTTGGTACTGGGTATAGCATTCTTAATTATTTTTATTGCTTGTGCCAATTTTGTGAACATGAACATTGCTTTGGGTGAAAAGCGCCTGAAGGAAATAGGCATGAGAAAAACGTTAGGTGCGGTAAAAGGACAGCTATTTGGACAGTTTTGGTTAGAAAGTTTGTTGGTATTTGCTATTGCTATTGTTTTGGCATTAATTCTTGCCAATGTGTTAATAGACCCATTTAAGACCTTATTTAATACCCAGGCTACTTTTTCAAATATGATGACACCTACAATTTTAGCGGGTTGTTTCTTTGGGGTTTTATTGGTCACATTGATTACGGGTGGGTACCCGGCATTACTATTGAGCAAGCTAAATACCTTGAAGGCTTTAAAAGGTAAATGGGAACTGGGCAAAAACGGAGTAAGAAATGCGTTGATTGTCGTACAGTTCGTAATTGCTATTGTGTTAATTACCGGCACTTTGGTTTTTCAAGGACAGTTAGAGTTTATGAGAAGCAAAAATCTTGGTTTTAATAAAGAACAGGTAGTGTCCATACCGTTGAACGGAAAAAAAGATAGTTACCGAGTGGTAGAGTTGTTGCGAAATGAACTTAGTGGAAATAGAAATATTTTAAGTGTAACCGGGTCGGACAATAACCTAGGACGAGGAAAAGACGGCAGCATGTCCATCAGTAAGTTCGGGTTTGAACATAAAGGTAGGGTAGTGCAGAGTAATGTACTTAATGTAGACTATGATTATGCAAAAACCTTAGATCTACAATTGTTGCAAGGGCGTATGTTCAGTAAGGAATATAGTGCGGATAGCTTAAGCATGGTCATCAATGAAGCCATGGTAAAAGAGCTGAACGAAGAGGATAATCCTTTGGCCACAAGAATATATTTTGATGAAGATTCCGTAGCCTATAATGTCATAGGGGTATTAAAGAACTATAATCATCAAGATATCAGTAGAAGTATAGAACCATTGACTTTATTTCTTGATGATAATTTTGATTTGTATTATGCCTATGTAAAAGTAGCACCGGCAGATATGGCAAATTCTTTTGATGCCATTAAAGATGCTTGGCAAAAGGTTGAGCCAAACGCAGAATTTTTAGGCTCGTTTTTAGATGAAAATATAGACAGAACTTTTAGACGTGAAAAAACGATGGCAACTATTATTACAGCCGGCTCGGTACTTGGTATTGTTCTTAGTTGCATAGGATTGTTTGCTATGTCGTTATTAGTCGTTGCACAACGTACAAAAGAAATAGGTGTTCGTAAAGTTATAGGTGCAAGTACATCATCCATAACCATACTGTTGACCAAAGATTTTTTAAAATTGGTAGGCTTGGCATTCCTAATAGGGGCGCCCATAGCATGGTTTGCTTTAGATAAGTGGTTGCAGGAATATGCTTTTAGGGTGCCATTGAGTATTTGGTTCTTCATTGGTGCAGGAATGCTGGCAGCTTTAATTGCGTTGTTGACGGTAGGAGCAAGAACTATGAAAGCAGCGGCGGCAAACCCTGTTAAAAGCTTAAGAACAGAATAATAAATTAGATTTTAACCATCAACCACTAACTGACTAGTTCACTAATCCACTAATTCACTACATAAAGATGTTATTACAATTAAGAAATATTTTCAAATGGGTACAGCAAGGGGGGCAACGCGTGTTTTTGCTCAAGGATATTAATTTAGAAGTACAGGAAGGCGAATTCATTTCAATTATGGGTCCGTCCGGTTCAGGGAAATCTACATTATTGAATGTTATAGGTATGCTAGATACGTTTGATGAAGGAGAGTATGATTTCTTGAACGAATCTGTACATACCTTAAAAGAAAAATACCGTTCTAATCTGTATAAAGAATATATAGGTTTTGTGTTTCAGTCATATCACTTATTAGATGATTTAACGGTAGAGGAAAATTTAGAAATGCCCTTGTTATACAAGAAAATAAAGGGCTCTGAACGTAAAGCTTTGGTAGCAGATATGCTGGATAGATTCAATATTGTAGGTAAAAAAGATCTGTTCCCAACACAGTTAAGTGGTGGACAGCAACAATTGGTTGGTGTGGCAAGAGCATTAATTGCAAACCCAAAACTGATATTGGCAGATGAGCCAACAGGCAACCTAAACTCTCAACAAAGCGAAGAGATCATGCAGCTTTTTAAGAAGCTTAATGAAGAAGAAGGCGTCACCATTATACAAGTAACGCACTCAGAAAAGAATGCCGACTATGGTTCAAGAATCATCAATCTTTTAGACGGCAGACAGATTTAGTTTTTGAAATATATAAAAAGACATTTCAAGCGCAGTCGAGAAGCGTTAGGTTTTAATGTAATTTGCGAATGTCAGTTCGAGTGCCCCTTATTCAATTTTTCATTGAATAAGGGGTGTATCGAGAACCTTTTGAAAACGAATAGTTGTCGACTTAATTAAAAATGATAGTATTCTAACAACTAACAACTAACAACTAACAACTAACAACTAACAACCAACAACCAACGAACCACTAATCCGTATATCCTTCAGGATGCATTTCATCAAAATCCGTTTGGTCTTGAAATGCTTTTGCTAATAAAAGAATACTGGCTTCGTCATACAAGTTGCTAATTAGCGTGATACTGGTTGGGTGCTTTTTTTCATCTAACCCAGTAGGAATGGAAATTGCCGGATTACCGGTAAGGTTTGTAATAATTGAAAGTCTGTTGCCCGAACTTGGTGAAATAAGCACATCATAATCTTTCATAACGGCCTGCATTTTTTCAATAAGTACCTGTCTTTGTCTGTTGGCTTGTATATATTCCACTGCGGGAATAAAGCGTGCCTGGCGTAATGAATTTGCTCTTGAACGATGGTGTTGTTCTACCATTTTATCCACTTCTTCAGCTCTGACCATATCATCGAAAAATGCACCCGCTTCTGCTCTTAAAATGATATCAAAACTATTGTAGGGCACATCTTTAGGTAGTGCTACAGCGTGTAAGGAAATGCCCATATCTTCAAATTTCTTCACGGCATTATCTAAATTTTCTTTGCTAAGTGAAGAGTCTTTTTCAATGTCATTTTTTAAATAGGCAACCTTAAGTGACTTATAGTCTTTTTTGGGGTCAAATCCGTCAGGCAAATCCGTCGTCATACCATCTTTAGGGTCCTTGCCTGTAATTACGCTGTAAACAATAGCGCAGTCCTCAGCACTTCTGGTCATAGGGCCAACCTTGTCCATAGACCAGCTTAAGCTCATGACACCATGTCTGCTTACTCTACCGTAAGTAGGGCGTAATCCGGTAATTCCGTTTCTGGTACTTGGTGATAATATAGAGCCAAGGGTTTCAGTTCCTAAAGAATAAGGTACTAGTCCTGCTGAGGTTGCCGATCCTGAGCCCGCGGAAGAACCCGATGCTCCTTGTGTCGTATCCCAAGGATTTTTTGTTTTACCGTCGAACCAAACATCACCACGTGCCAATGAACCAGAAACTAACTTGGCTACTAAAATGCCACCTGCATCCTGTAACTTTTGCACCACCGTGGCGGTCATATCAATTTGTTGGTCGCGGTAGGGTGCTGCTCCCCACGTAGTTTTGTAACCTGCTACTGCCATTAAATCTTTAACGCCATAAGGAATGCCATGAAGAATTCCACGATATTTTCCGTTGGCAAGTTCGGCATCCATGGTTTTAGCTTGTTCCAGTGCCATCTCTTCGGTTATGGTAATGGTACACTGTAAGATGTCGTTATATTTTTTTAAGCGTTCAATAAAAAATTGGGTCAATTCTAGCGAACTAATTTTTTTGTTTTTAATTAGGGATGCTAGTTGAGGTATTGAATAAAAAGCTAGATCAGCTTTATTTTCTGGTATGTCAATGTTATTTGGAATTTCCCATTCTGGAAACCCAGATTGTGGTTTTGGCGTAAAATTCATTGGTAATGGGTCAAATCTAACCGCAGGTACCACATCGTAGTCCAAAGTGTATTTTCTAAGGGAGTCAAATCCTTCTTTATTTCGCTGTAAATAGGGATATAAAGTGTCTATATATTTCTTGTCAAAATCCAGCCCTATTATTTTTTGAGAGCGCTTCACGTCTTTTTTGGAGAAATCGTTCTTAGAGCTGGAACAAGATGTAATTAATAAAGTGGTAAGTAGACTAAAAAATAAGAGTTGGGATAATCTTTTGATAGGTTGGTACATGTATGTTGGTTTTTTAAGAAGATTCTAATGTACGTCTTTTGAAAAATTTATGTGAATTGCCAAATCATAAAAAAATGTGAATTGAATATCTATGAATAAGAGGATCTGTTTATAATGGCATCTTCATTTTCAATACGCTAGCTTCCTAATCTGATAACTAAGGATTATCTTTGTAACCTACTTGTCAATGGGCAGGTTTTGAATGAATTTATACAATGAAGATAGATAAGAAGGATGTTTTAAAGGCTTTGGAGCATATTACAGTTCCCGGGGAAGGCAAAAACATGGTAGAAAGTGGTGCGGTAACCAATATTCAAATTTTTGGTGATGAGGTAGAGGTAGATATTACCATTGCCAATCCAAGTTTACAAGCACGCAAAAAGACCGAAGTGGAGATTTTAAAAGTCATCCACAGAGAGGTGTATGAAAAAGCTAAGATTAAGATCAATATTAAAGTTGAAGCACCTGCGGCAAAACCAAAGGTGAATGAAATTAAAGGCAAGCCTATACCGGGTATTAATAATATTATAGCCGTAGCCTCTGGTAAAGGGGGTGTGGGTAAATCTACGGTAACGGCGAACCTTGCGGTTACCTTGGCAAAAATGGGCTTTAAAGTAGGTCTTTTAGATGCTGATATATATGGACCTTCAATGCCTATTATGTTCGACGTTGCCAATGAGAAACCATTGGCGGTAAACGTAGAGGGTAAATCTAAAATGAAGCCTGTAGAGAATTACGGAGTAAAATTATTGTCTATTGGGTTTTTTACCCAGCGTGACCAAGCGGTTATTTGGAGAGGGCCTATGGCGTCAAAAGCATTGAACCAAATGATTTTTGATGCACATTGGGGCGAGTTGGATTTTATGCTGATCGATTTGCCACCGGGTACCGGTGATATTCATTTGAGTATCATGCAATCTTTGCCAGTTACAGGCGCCGTTGTAGTAAGTACACCACAAGAGGTTGCCTTGGCAGATGCTAGAAAAGGTGTAGCCATGTTTCAGCAAGATTCTATAAATGTTCCTGTTTTAGGAATCGTGGAGAATATGGCATATTTTACACCTGCAGAGCTGCCAGAAAATAAATATTATATTTTTGGTAAAGAAGGCGCTAAGAACCTGGCAGAAGATTTAAATGTACCTTTCTTAGGTGAAATGCCATTGGTGCAGAGCATACGCGAAGCTGGTGATGTTGGTAGGCCTGCGGCTTTGCAAACCGCTACACCTGTAGAAAAAGCATTTGAAGAATTGACAAAGCAGGTGGTTAGTGAGGTGGTTGCTAGAAACAAGACAATGCCACCTACAGAAGCAATAAAAATTACTACAATGGCGGGTTGTTCGCCGGTTAATAAAAAATAGATATGACTGCAACAGAGCTAAAAGTGAATGTGGAAAAAGCATTGGAAGAAATTAGACCTTTCTTACAGAGCGATGGTGGGGACATTAGTCTTATTTCTATTGAAGAAGAAACGGTTACAGTGCGTTTAGAAGGTGCTTGTGTTGGTTGCAGTGTCAATCAAATGACCTTAAAGAGCGGTGTAGAAATGACCATTAAGAAATACGCACCACAAATTCAAAATGTAATTAATATAGAAGCTTAGATCTTGATAATTGTCATGATATTTAAAACAATAGAATGATAATTTTGAGAAATATTACAAACCATCTTAGTAATGATTAAGACCGATATATTAATAATTGGCGCGGGACCTACGGGTCTTTTTGCCGTTTTTGAAGCCGGACTCCTAAAACTTAAGTGCCATTTGATAGATGCCTTGCCACAGGCTGGTGGTCAGTGTGCAGAGATTTATCCAAAAAAACCCATTTATGATATTCCGGGCTTTCCAGAAGTTTTGGCGGGCGATTTGGTGGATAATCTAATGGAGCAGATCAAATCTTTTCAACCTGGTTTTACTTTGGGCGAACGTGCCGAAACTATTGAAAAGTTAGAAGATGGTAGTTTTGTGGTTACTACCAATAAGGGAACAAAGCATAATGCCCCGGTTATAGCCATTGCAGGGGGATTAGGAAGTTTTGAACCTAGAAAACCTTTGTTGGATAATTTAGCAAAATTTGAAGATAACGGTGTTGCTTACATGATCAAAGATCCAGAAGTGTATCGTGATAAGAAAGTGGTTATTGCAGGTGGTGGAGACTCGGCATTGGACTGGAGTATCTTTTTGGCAGATGTAGCTGCTCAGGTCACATTGGTACACAGAAGAAATGAGTTTAGGGGTGCTTTGGATTCTGTAGAAAAGGTTCAGGAACTGAAGAATCAAGGCAAGCTTAATCTGATTACTCCCGCTGAAATTATTGCCTTAAATGGGGATGATAAACTACAATCTGTTCTAATCAGAAAAATATCCGATGCTAAGGAAGAACTTGTTTTGGAGGTCGATGATTTTATTCCTTTATTCGGGCTATCACCCAAATTAGGACCTATTGGAGATTGGGGATTGGAGATTGAAAAAAATGCCATAAAGGTGGATACCTTTGATTACCAAACCAATATTCCGGGTATATACGCCATTGGAGATGTCAATACCTATCCTGGTAAACTAAAACTGATTCTATGTGGTTTTCATGAAGCAACGCTAATGTGCCAAAGCGCCTTTCAAAAAATTCATCCAGATAAGAAGTATGTAATGAAATACACTACCGTAGGTGGAGTAAGTGGATTTGATGGAACAAAAAAAGAAGCGCCTAAAGCGGTGGTGAAGAAGATTGAATAAAGTAAGTGAACTAGTGAAATAGTGTAAAAGTGATTTTGTGAAATGACGATACAGCGTTTTGAAGATTTGAAGGTGTGGTAAAAATCACAAGATTTAGAAGTTTTAGTTTCTAAAAAATCTTTAAACTTGAAGCGTCAATTCTTTATAAGAAAAACAGTTGAGTTAATTGAAAAGTTAAATGAAATTACTAGAATACTTTACGTACTAATTCAGTGTATAAACTAAACTAGATCACTAAACCCTAACTACTAAATCCTATTAATGACCGATATAAAAATTACAATAATAGACCGTGACGGAGTATCTCATGAAATTGATGCCCCAACAGACATGAATATGAACCTTATGGAGGTCGTACGTTCGTATGAACTGGCGCCAGAAGGAACCATAGGTATTTGTGGAGGTATGGCAATGTGTGCATCTTGTCAGTGTTATGTGGAATCTGACCACGAATTGCCGGAAATGAGCGATGACGAAGAAGCTATGCTGTCCGAAGCTTTTAATGTTAAGGATAATTCACGTTTAGGCTGTCAATTGCATATCTCTGAGGACATGGACGGACTCAAAGTAGAGTTGGCTCCAGAGGATGTATAGTTATTTTAGGGGTTATATGTGTTGAAAAAATATGTACAAAACTTATTTTGAAGTGATTAGTGTTGGATTAATTATTTGAAAGTCGCTTTTATTTGATTAGGGATTCGACACCAAATATTCTATAAATAGGCAGGAATTAATAGATAAGACAGAAGTTATATTTAACCCTTTTATTAGATGACAACAGTAAATAGGCTCGTTTCTATTTTAATTATTTTACTAAACTTTTATTTTGTTCCTTATACTGTAATTACGATAAAAAATATGGAAAATTCAATGTTTTACGGATTTTCTATACTCCATATTTCTCTTTTAATAAATCTTTTGTTGATTACAGCTTTAATGGTATTCAAGAAAAAGTTTAATAGAAGTGTATTGCTTCTTATTATTAATGGTTTGGGATTAAGCTGTGGGCTATTTATTTTTTGGTTATTAATAACTATACCTGTATTGGATTAGATATTGATACAAATTTTCAAATACTTCGAAATTTCATTCGAGTTGACATATTTTCCAACAACCAACAACCAACAACCAACAACCAACAACCAACAACCAATCTATATCCTAGCCTGATACGTAAACAGATTATGGTATCTGCCTTCTTTGGCAATCAGCTCTTCATGGGTTCCCTGCTCAGCAATACGTCCGTTTTCAATCACTAAAATCTGATTTGCTTTTCTGATAGTGCTTAAACGGTGCGCAATGACAAAAGTGGTTCTTCCTTTCGTTAGTTCAGCCAAACTCTTTTGAATTAAAGCTTCGCTTTCCGTATCGAGGTTAGAGGTGGCTTCATCTAAAATCAAGATTCTTGGATTTGCCAATACAGCTCTGGCAATGGCAATACGCTGGCGTTGACCACCAGATAATTTTACGCCACGTTCCCCTATAACGGTATTCAATCCATCTTCAAATCTATCTGTAAATTCATCTACGTACGCTGCTTTGATAGCTGCTTGTAATTCCTCTTCAGAAGCATTTGGTCTAGGGAAAAGAATGTTCTCTCTAATAGTGCCCTCAAATAGAAAATCATCCTGTAAAACCACGCCTAAAAATTGTCTAAAACTGGTTAGGTCAACTTTTGAAAGGTCCGTGCCATCAATGGTAATTTCACCGGAGTCAGGGTTTAAAAAACTGGCCGCTAAACCTGCAATGGTAGATTTTCCGGATCCAGAACTACCTACAAGGGCAATAACATCACCAGATTTAGCTTCAAAGCTAATGTTGTGCAAGACATCTTTATCTTCCTCGTACGCAAAGCTTACGTCCTTAAAAGCCATATCTCCTTTTAATTGAGAAAGCACAATAGTTCGGTCTTTTTCGTCAGACTCTGAAACCTTGTTCATCAATTCTTCGGTACGATCTAAACCGGCCAAAGCTTCGGTCAGCTGGCTTCCAATATTGCTCATTTGTACAATGGGCGCTACCATTAGGGCAAGAAGAAAAGTAAACTCAAAATACTCGCCCGTAGTCAATTCGCCCTGCATCATTTGGTATCCACCATACCCCATCATAATTCCTGTAGTGGCCAATCCCAATAAAAAGGTAGAAGCACTGGTCATAAAAGCGGTAGCCGTTAAACTCTTTTTTACATTTTGGTATAATTTGTCGACCCCTTCTTCAAAAACCTTACTTTCTTGTACCTCTGCGTTAAAGCCTTTAATAACACGAATTCCACCAAGAGTTTCCGTTAGTCTTCCTTTTACTTCGGCATTAATTTTACCGCGTTCCCTAAAAACAGGTCTTATAATTTTAAATGCCTTAAGAGCAATGAATGCAAATAGTATTAAGGGTACAAAAGTCAATAAGGTCATTATTGGGCTAATTCTTAATAAAAGTACAAGAGACACCACAGCCGTAATGGTACCACCAACAAGTTGTACAAGTCCGGTGCCAATTAAATTTCTAACCCCTTCCACATCGCTCATGATTCTAGAAACTAATGAGCCGGATTTGGTGTTATCAAAAAATCGAATAGGTAATGAAAGTACTTGCTTTTGTACCTGTGCACGAAGTTCGGAAATCATGTATTGTGCCTGAATGCTAAGTACTTTGGTGAGTAGGAAAGACATGACCGCTTGTACCAAAAATGCAAAAATAACAACGGCAACCAATATTTTTAATAAGTCATAGTTTTTATTAGGGATGATATCATCTAAAAAATAACGTAGAGATACCGGAGCCACAAAACTAGCAGCTTTACTGATTACGATAAGCAATAAACCCAACAAAACCAGTTTTCTGCGAGGCCATATAATTGTTTTGAAGGCGGTTAGTATACTTACTTTTTTTTCTGCCATGGAGATAAATTGTTTGGTTTTTAATGTCTGGTCGAGCGTAGTCCAGACCGACCGATAATGATCTGCAAGTTACTTCAATTCTAAAGTTTAACCGAATCTAGAATAGGTTTTGATAGTATGGTTAGGTCTCAATAAAGGTTTTTATATTTGATTACACAGACCACCAACGATGTTTAAAAAAATTATTCTTCTATTTCTTTTAGTAACTTTTTATGGTAATGCGCAAGAGCAATATTATGAGTTGCGTGATTTTGTAACCGATAGTGCCAACATTTTTACTTCAGCTCAAGAGGCTACTTTAAATCAGCGTTTGGTTGCTTTTGAAGACGCCACTACTAATCAATTGGTAGTGGTAACCATAGAAGAGTTGGGTTTTGATACTATAGAATCTTACGCCAACGGTCTCTTTGTGCAGAACGGTATTGGTCAAGAAGGAAAGGACAACGGACTATTGATTCTATTTTCAGAGTTGGACAGGGAAGTTAGAATTGAGGTGGGTTACGGATTGGAACCTTATATTACCGATGCCGTAGCTTCAAGAATTATTAGAAATACGATGATACCTAATTTTAGGGAAGAGGAGTATTTTACTGGTATTAACGAATCTGTAGATCAGCTTATCGAATTTTTAAATAATCCTGAGGCGTTAGATGAATTTAAACAAGAAATTGACGATGAAAATGACAGGGAAAAGCTTTACTTGAATATATTCCTTGGAGTTTTTCTATCAATATTTATTGGTGTAGGTGGGTTTTTCTTTCTTAGAAGTTACAGAAATATCATTGAGGTTTTTAGAGGGATATTTTTAGGTAAGCTAGGAGTGTTACCTGGCTTTTTTATGCTGATAGGCGGGTCTATATCTACAATTTTCGGTATGGTATTTATGGTTGTGCCCATTTTTATTGGGTATAGTATTTATACGTCCGACCAAGATCTTGCCATGCGAATTTTTGATCAGCCTAAAATTTTACTATGGCTATTACTGCCGTTTTTTGGTATAGCTGCTATCATTGCTTTTATTAAAATACGACTAACGGGCGAAGAAGATTTGAATATATCCTGGATCAATAATGATAAAACGTATTACAGAAAAACTTTCTCATCATCAGGCACACACTCTTTTGGTTCGGGCAGTAGCTCATCAAGTGGTGGTAGTTCTTTTTCTGGAGGAGGCGGTAGTTCTGGCGGCGGTGGCGCAAGCGGAAGTTGGTAAAAAATCGAGTACATTTATATACCCTAAAAATTCACTTAAATATTCCATATGAATAAACTAATCTATTTGTTGATTTTTGTTTTGGCTGTATCCTGTAAAGTTGAAAAATCCAACAATCCCGACGTTGAAAAATGGGAAGCACAAGCGGCTAATGTAGAAATCATTAGGGATGATTTTGGTGTACCCCATATTTATGGTAAAACCGATGCCAATGCGGTATTCGGATTATTATACGCCCAATGCGAAGATGATTTTAACCGTGTTGAGCAAAACTATATTTGGGCAACTGGTAGATTGGCAGAAGTAGAGGGTGAAGAAGCATTGTATAGCGATTTACGTGCTAAGCTATTCATGACCGAGGAGGAGGCAAAAGCCAATTATGAAAAGAGTCCTGCTTGGTTAAAAGAATTATGTGATGCCTTTGCTAATGGTATAAACTATTACCTATACACCCACCCCGAGGTAAAACCAAGATTGTTGACACATTTTGAACCTTGGATGCCCATGTATTTTAGTGAAGGTTCAATAGGCGGGGATATAGAGCGAATTTCAACAAAGAAAATCGCTGCTTTTTATGAAAGTGATATGGAACTACCAGAAATGGAATTATTGCAATTAGAAAAAGAAAAAGAAGCCGAAGAGCCACAAGGTTCTAACGGAATAGCTATTTCAGGTACATTGACCCAATCTGGTAATCCGCTGTTATTGATCAATCCGCATACCTCGTTTTATTTTAGGGGAGAAGTTCATGTAGTTTCCGAAGAAGGATTAAATGCCTATGGTGCGGTAACTTGGGGTCAGTTTTTTGTGTATCAAGGATTTAATGAAAATACCGGATGGATGCATACATCAACCTATACCGATGTTATGGATGAATTTAAGGAGACAATAGTTAAGAACGATGATGATTTATTTTATCAATATGGTGAAGAGTTAAGACCTGTAGAATCGTCTGAAATTGTATTAAAATATTTGGATGGCAAAAAGTTAAAAGAAAAGAAATTTCCCGGGTACAGAACCCATCACGGACCTATAACCCATGTTGCCGATGGGCAATGGACAGCATCTGCCATGATGTGGGAACCGGTGAAAGCATTAGAGCAGTCATTTATCCGCACAAAACAAAACGGGTACAAAGGTTTCCGTGAAATGATGGATATTCGTACCAATTCAAGTAACAATACGGTGTATGCAGATGCGGAAGGGAACATCGCTTATTTTCATGGTAATTACGTGCCAAAAAGAGATGTTCAATTTAATTATACAAAACCGGTAGATGGTAGCAACCCGAAAACAGATTGGCAAGGTTTGCATACGGTAGATGAAAATATTTTAGTAGTAAACCCAGAAAACGGATGGATCCAGAATTGTAATTCTACTCCGTTTACATCAGCTCTAGAATTTAGTCCAAAGAAAGAAGACTACCCGTATTACATGTCTAGAGATCAAGAGAACTTTAGAGGCGTTCATGCCATAGAATTATTGAAAGACAGAAAAGGGTACACCATTGATAGTCTTATCCGCTTAGCGCATGACCCATATTTACCAGCATTCAAAGCTTTGTTACCTGGCTTGGTAAAAGCTTATAATTCTCATAACGATAAGAATCCGAAATTAAAAGAGCCGATTAAGATGCTTGAGGAATGGGACTATACAACGGGAGAAGATCAAGTAGCCATGACATTGGCACATTTTTATGGTACCGCAATAGGCAAACACGCAGACCAACCAAAAGGAATAAGTGATATGGAGCGCATGATTTATTTTGGGAACAACACAGAAGCCGTATTGCCCATTTTTGAAGAAGTGATCAACCAAATTGAGTCAGATTTTGGTACATGGAAAATGCCATGGGGAGAAGTAAATAGATATCAGCGAACTACAGGAGATATCGTGCAGCATTTTGATGATGCGAAACCAAGTATTCCAATAGGGTTTGCTTCCGGTAGGTGGGGAGCCTTGGCTGCATACGGTGCGCGATACACCACCGAAGGCGCAAAAAAGATATACGGTACAAGGGGCAACAGTTTTGCAGCAGTGGTTGAATTTGGTGAAACCGTTAAGGCCAAAAGTATTTTGGCAGGTGGGCAAAGTGGTGATCCTGATTCTCCATATTTTAATGACCAAATTGAGAGGTATAGAAATGTAGATTGGAAAGAAGTACCTTTTTATAGGAAAGATGTTTTAAAAAGAGCAGAAGAAACTTACAGGCCCGGTGAAAGAAATTAGTATATTTAGGTAATAATCAGTGTGTTAATAAAATTGACACTAAATACCTAACTGTACATGGAGCTAAAAATTGAAAACCTGAGTAAAACGTATTCTAATGGAGTACATGCTTTAAAGAATATTACTTTAACAATTCCACAAGGTATGTTTGGTCTTTTAGGACCAAATGGTGCCGGTAAATCTTCTCTAATGCGTACCATGGCTACGCTGCAACAACCAGATTCTGGGAGTATTACCATGGGAGATATAGATATTTTAAATGATACGGACAGGGTTAGGGAAGTTTTGGGTTATTTACCACAAGAGTTTGGGGTGTACCCAAAGGTGACTTCTTATAAAATGTTGGATCATATAGCTTCATTGAAAGGTGTTTCAAATAAGGGAGAACGCAAAGATTTAGTAGAAGCACTTTTAAACAAAACCAATCTTTGGCATGTACGTAACAAGAGTTTGGGTACATATTCTGGTGGAATGAAACAGCGTTTTGGTATCGCTCAAGCTTTAATTGGATCTCCTAAATTAATAATAGTGGATGAACCTACTGCCGGTTTAGATCCAGCGGAACGTGTGCGTTTTCATAATTTGTTGAGTGAAATTGGAGAAAATACCATTATAATTCTTTCAACCCATATAGTTGAAGACGTGGCTAATTTGTGTAAGAACATGGCAATTATTTGTCTTGGCGAGGTTGTGGCTCAAGGCAACCCGACAGAGATAACTTCTAGGATACAAGGTAAAATCTGGAAAAAAATGATTGATAAAAAAGATCTTGATGCCTATAAAGCGGAACACCAGGTTATTTCAACTCATTTAAAAGCAGGTAGAACTATTATCCATGTTTATAGTGAAATGAGGCCGGATGAAACTTTTGAAACAAGCCCCGCGAATTTGGAGGATGTTTATTTCACAGAAATTACAGCTAGATTAAACGCTGTTACCGTATAGATTTTCTTTCCATCCACCTAAAGCCAACTATCATGTTTACTGAAATATTCTTATTTGAATTAAATTATCGTTTAAAACGGCCTGCAACTTGGGCCTATTTTGGAATACTTTTTTTATATGGAATGATTATTTCCATTGGAGGTTTCGAAGGGGGGTCGGAGAAAGTGTTTTTAAATGCACCAACAAATATAGCTTCAACTTTAAATATCGTTAGTATTTTCGGAATTATGTTGGCCAGTGCCATTATGGGCGTTCCAATTTATCGAGATATAGAACATGGTACACAAAATTATTTATTTAGTTATCCTATAAGTGAGAAAGGATATGTTTTGGGTAGGTTTGCGGGGTCAATGCTAACACTGTTTTTAGTAAGTTTAGGGTTAATTTTGGGCTTCATAATTGGTTACGCCATAGGTCCTTATGCAGGTTTTGAACCGGCAGGGCGTTATGCTGATTTTAATTTCTGGCACTATTTACAGCCTTCTCTGGTTTTTTATTGGTCTAATTTTTTCTTTTCAGGTTGTATTTTCTTTGCCTTGGTTGCTTTGACCAAACGTATTATGTTAGCTTATGCCGGTGGTGCAATATTGTTCATTGTTTATTTAGTGACCCTAACGCTTACTCAGGATATCGAAAATAAGGAGTTGGTAAGTTTATTAGATCCTTTTGGCTTTGGAGCATTGAATAATACTATACAATACTGGACTCCAGAAGAGCAAAATACCTTAACGGTACCTTTTAAGGATACTGTAATGTGGAATAGAATATTATGGGTAGGCATAGGTCTTTTAATCTGTTTGTTTACAGTTTTTAGATTTGATTTTCAACGATTTTTAACTAAGAAGCTAGGTTCTAAAAAGAAAGTGGCTGGTGAGGTAGATGGTTCATCAGCTGCAGTTCTAACAAAAATACCGGTAGTTTCTCAGGTTTTTAGTAGGTCTCATAATGTAAAAATGCTAGGTAATTTGGCATGGATGGAATTTAGAAATATAACTAAGGATTTATTTTTTAAGGCTATTTTAATTGCGGCCGTTGGATTCCTGTTTTTTGATGGATGGTTTGGTAACCCAACCTACGGTACACCAATGTTGCCCATGACCTACTATATGTTAGAGATTAAAGATTATAACTATGTAGTACTCATTTTTATACTTATTGTTTTTATGACAGGTGAGGTTTTACATAGGGAGCGTAGTGTAAAATACGATCAAATATACGGTGCCCTACCATTGCCTAATTGGGTAGTTTACGGTTCTAAGTTTCTGGCCTTGGTTTTTATTTGTTTTGTATTGGTAAATATGATTTTAGTAAGTGGATTGCTAAATCAAATATTACAGGGGTACTACAATTTTCAGTTTGATATGTATTTTACCGACCTCTACTTAATAGAATTTCCCAAATATATTTCTTATGTTATGTTAGCTTTCTTTGTACATGCCGTAATTGCCAAAAAGTTTTTAGGTCATGTTATTACCATAGCTATCTGGGCAGCGTTATTTGCCATTAGTAGTCTGGCGGATATTGATTATAATATGTATTTGTATGGTTATGCACCGGGCTATACCATTTCAGATATGAATGGATTCGGCCATTTCTTATCCGGACAAAATTGGTTTCGTTTATATTGGTTAGGTTTTGGTTTTGTGTTGGCGATAGTTGGATTATTGTTTTGGAAAAGAGGAACTGATTCTGGGATAAAGGCCAGATGGAAAGAGGCAAGACACCGTTTTGGCATAAAGGAGAAGGCGGCTATGATTGCTGGGGTACTGGTTTGTGCTGGTGCAGGATGGTATGTTCATTATAATGTTAGTGAATTAAATTCTTATAGAACAGTAAAACAAGGAAGGGAATTAGCTGCCAATTATGAGAAAGATATTAGTAAATACAACTACATAAATCAACCAAAATTTACGGACGTAAAGGTAGAGGTAGATTTAGTTCCTGAAGAAAGATACGCAACAATGTCCGGTACATTCACTATGGTGAATAAAGGAGAAACACCTATAGATTCGTTACACTTAAACTGGGGCGATAATCAATTGCTGCATACTGAATTATTAAGGTTTTCTGTCGGTGATATTGACTTAAAAGAGGGTAAAGTATATAGCAAATCCAATTATAAACTTTATAAATTACCAAATACAATGATGCCTGGTGATACCTTGGTCATGAATCTTGCGATAAAACGTGGTTATAAGGGTTTCCCAAATGAGGGTTCTGGGTCGGATATTGTCTATAACGGTACATTTTTGAACAATGATTTTTTTCCGACTTTCGGCTATAATTTACAATACGAGCTTACAAGCGATAAGTATAGAAAAGAATACGATTTGCCGGTAAAGGAATATACGGCTCCTCCTCAAAATGATAAATGGGGATTACGGAATTTATTATTCAATGATGATGCAGACTACGTAACTTTCGAAGGTACTGTGAGTACGGCTCCTGACCAGATTGCCATAATGCCCGGTTATTTGCAAAAAGAATGGGAAGAAAATGGCAGAAAATATTACCATTATAAAATGGAAGGCGAAATGGATTATTTTTTTAATGTTTCCTCTGCACGCTATGATATTTACAAAGAAGATTGGACAGGTAAAAATGGGGAAAAAGTTGTAATTGAGATATTTCATCATCCAGATCACCCTTATAATGTTAAACGATTCGCAAAAGCTGTTCGCCATTCTTTAGACTATTTCTCAGAAAATTACGGACCTTATCAATATCGTCAGATGCGAATAATTGAATTTCCAAGATACCAGTCTTTTGCCCAGTCTTTTCCAAATACGGTACCCTATGCCGAAAGTTTTGGATGGACCGGAGATTTTAGTGATCCGGAAGATTTGGATTATGCTTATATGGTTACATCTCATGAAGTAGCACACCAATGGTGGGGTCATCAAATTACACCCTCTGCCACACGTGGAGCTAATCAAATTTCAGAATCTATGGCAGAATATTCATCGCTTATGGTCATGAAAAAAGAATATGGCGTAGATGCAATGCAAGATTTTTTGAAAAGAGAATTGGATAGTTATTTGCGAGGTCGTGCCGGTGAAAATAAATTTGAAAAAACCTTATTGGACAATGACACTCAAGCCTATGTTTGGTATAGAAAAGGGGGATCTGTTTTATATGCTTTACAAGATTACATAGGTGAAAATCAGCTCAATTTAGGGTTTAAGAAGTTTATAGATAGTGCGGCATTTAGACCTCATGCACCTTTTGCTACGTCAAACGAATGGTACGGCTATATCAAAGAGGTTACTCCAGATTCTTTACAGTATTTTTTAGAGGATAGCTTTGAAAAAATTACCTTATATACAAATAAGGTCAATGAAGCAACGTTTAAAAAATTAGATAATGATTCCTATGAAATTAAGCTTACCGTAGAAAGTGAAAAGAACTATTATGACGGTAACGGTAAAGATTTAGGAGCTCCTGATCAACCAAATTTATTGGATATTGCAGTATTTCAAAATGACACCATTATAAACGGTAAAACAAAAAAAGTTCCACTTATTCTAGAGAAAAAATGGATTAAGCCTGGTACGAGTACTTTTACGTTTATCACCAGTAAAAAACCGTTTAAAGCTGGTATAGACCCGTATAATAAAATGATTGATAGAATTCCCGATGATAATTTAATTAGTCTGGAAGAAATGGAATAATAGAAAAAACAAAATAATACTTTAAAGCACTTTACATTGATTCTTTGGTAACGATTAAAGTAGCCTTGGAACCAGAAGATAACAACCATTTGTTAGAGTAGATCAATTCCCCTTTATCGTTATACACATCTACTTGAGCAGTATTTGGGGCAGATGATCCATGGTTAAGTGCTTCAAAATCTAAACGGTTAAAACCATCTTGTAAGTCTACATTGATTCCTTTGAACGCTCCGGTTAATAGCAGGTTTTGTTCCACGACCATATCGTTCATATAAATCTTAACACGGTCTCCATCTACATATTCATGGTCTCTGCAAACAATACCAATAAATTTTCCGCTACTTTTTACATCCCCAAGATATTGATCAGGAAAATATTGACCAGATCCATTTAAGCGTTCTCCAGGAGCTACTTTTGGGTCAATTTTCATACCGGTTCCTGCTTGTACCAATTCTTCATCGGGTAACATTTTTACAGGGTTCTTGCTGTTCATGTCTAGACTTGGCTGTTCTTTGATCAATGAGGGCATTTTAAGAACGGGGCTAGCGGTTCCACTAGAATTTATAGGGTTTGCTTTCTCAATTTTCAATGGTTTGGCAGTAGGTAAATCTGTTTGTGCAGAAACCTGTGCCATGGAAAGGGAGAACAAAACAATAAAAAGATAATAAAGGTTTCTCATCTAATCTTTACATTGGGTGAAATAAAGATAACAAATACCCTGCCATGGGCACTTAAGGCGACGTTAAAATAAGTATAGGATAGTGTTTTTTCGATAAACGAACTATTCTATTTCAAATTTTCCCTTAAGAACGAAATAAAATTTCCGTTCATTATTTTCTCAATGTCTTGAGGTGAATAACCTCTGTTTTCCAATAAATGAACACATTTTTGCAAATCTGCAATGGTATCTACATCGGCAGGACCTTGTTCTTTTCCAAATCCGCCATCTAGGTCAGAACCTATACCTACATGATTGGCATTACCTGCAAGTTGACAAATATGGTCAATATTATCGAGCATTTGCTGTAGACTTACGCCTGCAGATTGCGGTGTAGAAACCCCTCTTTCCCAATTTGGAACCATCATCCAAGCA
This sequence comes from Maribacter sp. 1_2014MBL_MicDiv, assembly GCF_001865655.1. Classification (NCBI taxonomy): domain Bacteria; kingdom Pseudomonadati; phylum Bacteroidota; class Flavobacteriia; order Flavobacteriales; family Flavobacteriaceae; genus Maribacter; species Maribacter sp. 1_2014MBL_MicDiv. Next base: position 1,476,615 of record NZ_CP011318.1, on the reverse strand, counting down.
TCAAGCACAACACCTATAATACCTTTACGCGCTATAATTTCCTTGATTTGTTCATCTGTAAACTGCCTATGGTGGTTAACTAGGGCCCTGCAATTATTATGGCTGGCCCAAAGAGGGCCGTCATAATTTACCATGGTTTCCCAAAAACTGATATCACATAAATGGGTTACATCTAAGATTATTCCTAAATGTTGAATTTCCTTTAATAAATTTCTTCCCTTGGCACCAATACCACCAGTTGAGTTGGTACCATGTGCGTATGTGCCAGGACCGTAATGTGCAGGTCCAATGGCACGTAACCCTTGATCATATGAACGTTGTAGGTATGAAACGTCTATGATAGAATCTGCACCTTCTAAACTTAATAAATACCCAATAGGTTTCTTTTCTTTATCGGTTTTCCAAAGTTCTAGGTGAGCATCAAGTTGAGTTTTGTTGGTGATTTGAACCATTTCTTTAGCATCTTCCATGCTTTTGTACCATGCCAACTGCCCTTGTGTTTGGGCCCAAGCCTGTTGAGGTGACTTCCATCCCGGTAATGCATTGTCTTTATGGACATAACGGGCAATTTGCGTTGCCATGCAGAGCCCGATATTACCTTTTCGCATGGCATCTAACGATACTGTATTGTTACCTCTATCTGGTTTATCGGTCATGCCTTGCTCACCTTTTCTGATATCTTCAACAGACCGGGTAAGGTCACGGTTCCACTCCATGGCGTTCATGGACAAGTCTAAATGGGCATCGAAAATGAACATACTTATATCGTAGATTTTTGGGTTCTTGCAGTTACCGGCCAATGATCTATAACTATATTATCCTTAACAACCGTAAGGGTATCGTATTTGGCTACGGTAGGGCAAATATGTTTAGGAACTGCGTAATGCACATCCCCTACCTCAGGTATGGTAAGGTCGTCATACTCAACGACCAAATGCTCTTCTGACTGACTAATTTGCTTACTGTGCTTTAGGTCTAAAAATGCTATTCTGGGGAAAGGCATTTCAGGCGCTAAGGATTTATGACCAAGGTCAAAACAAAGAATTCCCGTAGTTGGTTTACTTAGAATACGTGTCATTAGTACAGCTGCCGGTAAAAAATGCATCTCGGGAAAGAGACTGCCATAACCGGCATCCCAAAGTAAAGTAGTGCCTGGGCTGGCCTCCACGCCATCTCGTTTACAGTGAAAGGGAAAAGTCGGTGAGCCACCGGCCACTATTTTGGGACTTGGTATGTCAAGTTTCTCAATGTTGGCTTTTAAGCTCAATACAGGTTCAAATGCAGTATTGCATTCTGCCTCACGAATAGTGGGATCTGTATGGCGTAAATGACCATCATATACATGTAAGCCTTCGGCGATTAAATGCTCATGTTCGCTTAGCTCTCGATACAGGGCCAATGCCTTTTGATCAGGAGCTATACCCGTTCTGTTCATTCCGTTATTAATATCTATCCACAGCGGGATTTTAATGTTGTTGGCTTTAGCAAGGTCACCTAAAAGTTGTAAAGATTTAGAGTTGTCAACAAGAGTGGAAAACTTGGTATTGCCGTATGCTTTTATAAGTTCAACAAAACGTTTGGTATTAGGGCCTATCGGTTGCATGGCCAACAGTACATCTTTTGCCTTGCAATTACCAAGTAATTCGGCTTCTGCAATGGTAGCGCATTTAAATTTTTGAATACCGGCATCCATTTGCATAACAATGATATTGGCGTTTTTGTATGTTTTTACATGCGGACGCAAGAGATTTACATCGCCCCTCATAGAAATCATTAATTCAATATTATGTTGAATTCTATTGGGATAGATCAATAGGGACGGAGAAATTACGTCTTCCGGATGGGTCAATGAATACCAATTGTTGTCTTCCATATCTTTTAATGATGTAGTTCAAAATGTGCCTCTATCTCTACAGGAATACCGCCAGGTAAAATCATACCAACCGCACTACGAACACCCACACCGTTATTTGGTCCAAAAATATCTGCCATAAGCTCGCTAAAACCATTAATGACCAAAGGTTGTTGCCCAAAATCTGGAGTAGAGTTGACCATACCCAAGGTTTTTACGATTCTTTTTATTTTGTCAATGTCGCCAAAATGGTTCTGTATGGTAGATAGCATGGTTAAAGCTACTTGTCTAGCCGCTACTTTTGCTTCTTCCATTGTCATATCATGACCGGCTCTGCCTACTATTAATGAGCCGTCATTTTGCATTGGTCCTTGCCCTGAAATGTAAAGAAAATGATCCACCACCAAAACGGGCTTGTATAAACCTGCCGGAGGTGGGGCAGGGGGTAATATGAGTCCTAATTCCTTAATCCTTTCTGAAGGTTTCTTTTGCATATTTAATTGTTTAAATGAACATATTTATAATTAGAACACCTACTAGTCCCATAACCCCTACGGTGGTTTCCATAACTGTCCAGCTTTTTAAAGTGTCGTTTACGGATAGGTTGAAGTATTCTTTGAATAACCAAAAACCACTATCGTTTACATGGGACAACATTAAACTGCCCGATCCAATGGCAAGCACCATTAATTCTGGGCTAACACCGGTACCTTGCACCAATGGCAATACAATACCTGCAGCCGTTAAGCCAGCGACAGTGGCAGAACCCACGCAAACGCGAATTACGGTAGCGATCAGCCAAGCTAAAATTAATGGAGAAATGGAAGACTGCTCTAAAATACCCCCAATATATTCACTAACGCCACTATCTATCAAAACTTGCTTTAGTGCGCCAGAGCCAGCAATAATTAGTAGTACCATGGTTATGCCCGTAATGGCACTACCAACAGAATCCATAACTTCTTTCATACTTTTACCGCGACCCAAACCTAAAGTATAGATAGCTACCAAAACTGCAATAAGCATGGCAATGGCAGGGTTGCCCATAAAAACCAAAATCTTGGTGAGAAAGAAATCTGCCGGTAGCAAAAGTTGGGCTAGTGCGGCAATGGCAATAAGAATTACTGGTAAAAGTGCGCTGATAATACTGTTTGCCATGCTTGGCATTTCTTCCTCTTTTAGGATGATGGGGTTTAGAAATTCCTTTAAGGGAGTTGCATTAATGTTTTTTAAAGTTCTTGAAAAGATAGGACCGGCAACAATAATTGCAGGTATGGCAACTATTATACCGTATAACAGTGTTTTGCCGATATCAGCATTGAACATAGACGCCAGTGCAGTAGGAGCAGGGTGCGGAGGTAAATATCCATGGGTGACAGACAAAGATGCCAGCATGGGTAGACCTACATAAAGTAGTGGTAAGCCGGTGGCTGCTGCAATAGTGAATACCAATGGAACTAGGATTACGAAACCTACCGAATAAAACATGGGAATACCTACAATGAAGCCGGTTAAGACAACGGCCCATTGAATGTTCTTTTTACCAAATTTTTCTACTAAATGGGTGGTGATTCGTTGAGCGGCACCACTATCGGCAACTAATTTGCCCAACATGGCACCAAGTCCTAAGATAATAACAAGAAAACCTAGAATATTACCAATTCCTTTTTGAATGGAATCTACGACACTGATAGGTTCCATGCCTTCGGCAATACCCACAAAAAGTGATACGATGATAAATGTGATAAAAGCATTGAGTTTAAATTTTGCAATGAGAATGAATAGGAGTAAAATTCCTAGAATAACAATAAATAATGGCATATTAAAAATGAGTTAGTTAAGTTGATCATCTAAATATACCATAAAAAAAAAGCCCATCATATATTATCTATTTATGATGAGCTTAAACATTGTAATTCTATAATTTATCAGTCATCTCGGGTGAGATGGTCTTATAGATCAATCCCGCTAAAATGGCTCCGATCATTGGCGCCAACCAAAATAGCCAAAGTTGATCTAGCGCCCAGTCACCAACAAATAATGCCTGACTGGTACTTCTTGCAGGATTTACAGATGTATTGGTAACTGGAATACTAATTAGGTGAATTAAGGTTAGACAAAGCCCTATAGCCAACCCGGCAAAACCTCGTGGTGCCTTAGTGTAAGTAGATCCCAGTATGACGAATAAGAAAATAAAGGTCATCACAAGTTCTATAGTAAAAGCTGATGTTAAATCATACCCTCCAGGTGAATGTTCATTATACCCGTTAGAAGCAAATCCACCAAGTTCAAAACCAGCTTTGCCGGAAGCAATTAGATATAGAATGGCTGCTCCGGCAATACCGCCCATTACTTGAGCTACGATGTAAGGAAAAACGTCTTTACCCTCAAAACGACCACCTACCCAAACACCGATAGTTACGGCGGGGTTTAAATGACAACCGGAAATATGACCAATGGCGTAGGCCATAGTTACCACGGTTAAACCGAAGGCCAAGGAGACCCCAACAAAACCGATTCCTAATTCTGGATATCCTGCGGCAAGTACGGCACTACCACACCCACCTAAAACTAGCCATAAAGTACCTATAAATTCTGCAATAAACTTTTTCATTTTCTTAAGGTTTAATTGATTGTATGTATTTAGAAACCAAAAGTTTAATGAAGTCACAATTTTTTATGAGTTTTATTGATACTGTTAATGGTTAGATATTTAATTTTTTACATAAAATATAGTTAAATACCTTTTTTAATCCGAATAGAGGGTGCAGAGGTTTTATTTTTAATATGATTAAATGATAAATTAACCAACATATTAAAAATGTACCTACGATTAAAATTGTAGCTTTTAAAAGCAAACTCCATTGCAAATCTTTTATGTAATATGCAATTCCTACGGTTACGGTTTGATGAAGAATGTAGAATGGGTAAACAGCTCGATTGGCATAGCTCAAAAGTGGACTAGGTTTGTTCTGATACTTAGCGGCATATCCTAATAGCACTAATATCCATGACCAAAGATTTACGATTTTCAGAAAAGCTTCGGTAAAGTGACGGGTGTATCCGTCTTCAAATTGCCAAGTAATAAGCATTCCTATAAAACATATAATTCCTAAGTAAAAAGCTTTTGTGCGTATCCTTTCGATTGCATTCCAAAGAATAGGTCCGCAAGCGACCATGACAAATCCGAAGAAGAATAAAGTCATGGAAGAGAAAAAATTAAACCAATCATTAATTAGGTCATGGGTTATGTCATAAAAAGGTTCTAACAAAGACTCCAATAAATATAAAGGAATCGTAAAAATGTATAGTCCGTATGGTTTTTGAATTACCTTGCTAATCCAACGTATATACCTGTTTTTATTATTTTTCATATAAAGGAAAAAAGGAGAAAGCAATACGGAAAAAACTAGTAGATACGGAAGAAACCACAAGTGGTGCCAACTTAAATTGCCTTCTGGGTAAATGCCGTCATAGGCTATAGTGCTCAAGTAGCTCCAATACGAACCTTGAAATTGACCTTGTGCCAATCTTTCAAAATATACCTGTGGAGGAACAATAACGAGCATACCGAAAACAAGGGGGATCCCTAAACGCAAAAATCGCTCCTTATTAAATTGCCATATATTTCTTTTTGATAAGGCATAGAACGTACCCATACCAGAAATTAGAAATAATATTGGCAGTCTCCATTGATTTAAAAAAAGCATGGGCCACTTCAACCAATCATAGATGTTGTTATTTTTTATATGCCAACCCCAAGGCACAAAGAACATACCTGAATGATAAATGATTAAGAGTGAAAAAACGAATACTCGCAACCAATCGATATCATACCTTCTAAACTTTTTTTCCATAATCTAGTGATTTTCATCAAAGTTGAATTTTAAAATCAGGAATGATAAATTTTGGACATTACCATATGTCCTGAATTACAATTTTGGAGAAATTGACTTTGCAAATTTAGAGGGTGATATACCCGAAATCTTCTTGAAAGCATTGTAAAATGCAGACTTTGACTTAAATCCTACCGTCTCGCCAATAGCTTCAATGGTAAGATGACTAAATTGAGGGTCTACTAATCTCTCTTTAGCTAGATCAATTCTTTTGCTATTGATATAGTGATTAAAATTAGAACCAAAATCTGAATTTATAGTTTTTGAAATTTGATTTGGATGAATAGCTAACTGGGTGGCAAGATTTTTTAAACTGGCTTGGGTATTTGTATAAAACAAGTTATTGTCCACGAATGTTTCAATTTCTTTAAATGTAACTTCATCTGCTGCATTCGAAAGCGTTTCATACTTATCTGCAACCCATGATTTTTCAAAGAACTTAGATTTGGAAATAATAATGTATGTGGTGGCAAATGCTACTAAAGTTTGGAAAATGGCAATAAAATGGTCTCCGCCATCGTCGTCATATATGTAGAAAACTACAAATAGAAGAATGAAAAAAGTACAGAGTATAATGGCAGAATTACGTGTAAAAATGTATTTGGCAGACTTAAGGTTTGCTTTATCTGTGTCATTTCTATAGCGTTCTTCTTTAACTAGTTTTAGTGATAATAGCGTATATAACAGTAAACTAAATAAAATTAACCAATCAAATATATCTTTAATGTGATGGTATGAATAGTTAAATGTGTCTGGAACCGAGGCGGTACCTAAATTACTATAATACGCACCTAAATAAGCGTTTAGTTTAACCGAAACTGGAGCTGTGTAAAACGGAATCTGTGATAAAAGATAACCTAGCGGTAAAATTAAGTGCCACCAACCTTTACGTATAGAAATAGGTTTTCTTTTCAAAAATGCATAAATAGTAAAGTATAGAAAAGGACCTATAAGCAAAACAAAAACTTCAGAAGAATCATTCCATTCAAGAAGGTGTTTTATGAGTCCGGTGTAACACAAATAAGTATCCAAAAAAACCAGTGTTCCAAATAATAATAAAAATGCAAAATAGAGTAGTAATCTATTATTCATGCTTTTTACAAAAAGTACGATACTTAAAAATAGATTTTGCGCCACTCCTAATAGCATTATGGTAGAAGTAAAGTTATGTCTAATAGGAATTTGCGCTATGAGGTCTTGAAGCGTATCCATCTTATTTATTATCTAAATAATCTTTCAACTTCTGTGGACCTTCCAATAAAATGCGAACCACGCGTAATGTTCCGTCATCCGTGGTATTAATTTGCCATTTGATTAGGGAAATAGATCCTTTTTCAATTTCTATTCCGGTAATACTTCTTGGGTGAACGCAGCTACCATCGTTAAAGAGAGGTATATCTCCAGGCTCTGGAAAACGAGGTCTGTGGGTATGACCTACTACAGTAACTTTTAATCTTTTCTTTAATATCCATTTTTTAATACGGCGCTCTACTTTTATGAGTTCAGTGTAGTTTTTTGCGGGTGAAGTAGGGTCTGCTATACCCCATACTTGTAGGGGTTTCCACAGTACCCTCACCAAAAATCTGCCCCAGCGCCAAAAAGTGTAATTCCACCAATCTGCTTGGTGACCATGGGTAAGAAAAACTTCTTGTTGGGTTTCTTTATGTTTTAGTATAAGTGCTTCATGGTACTTTATGCCTTCAAATAGTGATTTATCCTTATCATCTATAGGTTCAAAATAGCTAGATAAATGCTTTTTTACATAAGCTTCATCCTTGTAGACCATATCATGGTTTCCCCAAATCATGTGAAGTCTTTGTTCTAAATGAAATTGCTTCAATAATTTAAAAACATTTTTATGGGCTTCAAAAATAGATTCAAAATGAATGTTCTCCCAAAGCTCATCTCCATCGCCTAGTTCACAGTAATCAAAACCTTCTGAATAATAGAATTTTAAGGCGTGGTAGTAAATGTTTCTATTGTTTGCAAAATCGTCTGCAAAACTGTTATCGCCTCTATGACAGTCGCTAAATAGAATAAATTTTGAAGTGTCGTCAAACGGAATAGTTTTAGCGTTTTCATAAGCTCTATTAAGTCTGTTTTCCGATGACATACTGTAATTTTCGCTAAATATCCGAAAATCCCGTTAACCATAATGCTATAGTTGGTCAAAAAATAGGGTTGGTTTTGTAACTTTACACAAAATTAGTAGACTAACCAGAACATGGGAAAGCACGATAGAATGAAAATGCCGTTTAAGCACCTCATAAGTTTTGAAAAACTTCTTACGAAGTACGATGAACATTTGAAAGGTGAAGACCCTTTTTTGGCAGCTACCGCCGAGCGTATTTTGGCTGTGGAAAAAGGATTTCCTGAATTACGGAATGGTTTTTCTGATTTTTCTTTATTGGAGAAAAATAAAGACTTGATCGATCGTATTTTACAAGATACGTTTACAGAGGCTTTGAGCAGTAACGAAATAAAGGTAGCTACCTTGCCCTACCAAGATGTTATTATAAAATCATCTAAACGTTTTCAAAGTATAATTCATGAAGCTGGTGACGGTTATGAACCCGAAATAAGAAACGTTGGGGATGATATGGATTATATCATGAGCTGTGTGGTAGTGTTAAATTATTATTATGGTTATAAGCTAGATTTTAGTAGACCATATTTTTATGATATTCCAGATGCCAATGGCGTAATGCGTCACTATCGTATTTTATATAATGCAGATTTTATTGATGTTATCCCTACGGACAAGGCAAAGGAAGTAACCCAGGAAGATGTAGACGAGTTATTGGCAAACCCAACTGATATTAAGCTTTGGAAGGAGAAGATTCCGCCAGAAAGTTTTATTTCTAAAGGATTTGTAATTGCCAATTTGTTCGATGTTACCATGGAGCAGGCAATTTCAAATATTAAGTCGAAATTAATCTCAAAGGACACTTTACAACCTGTAAAGTTTATGAATGATTTGCAGGAGACCTTTAAATCATTCTTTCGTTTACCTAATATTAAAGTAGGTTTTGCTTCTTTTGATGCCAAAAAAGATCAGTTTGAAGAAGTTGCAGGTATTGGTTTTGATAGCTTTCTTTTAAGGGGTAGACATGCAATTGACTGTAAAGTAGCATTGTGTGAAGAATCTTATCATAAACTAATAGATTTCAACTCTTATTTTACCATTACGGATATGGATCGTATGGTGGGGCAATCTGGTGAAATGCAGCCATATAAAGGGCTACAGGATCAAGGAGTGCAAAGTGCCATATTTGCGCCAATAGCATATGAAGGTAAGTTATTGGGTATTTTAGAAATAGTTTCTCAGAAAAAAGGAGTGCTCAATGGGGTTAACGCACAAAAGTTAGATGATGTAATGCCGTTCATTGTTTCTGCCGTAGTACGTACCAAGAACGAAGAGAACAATAGAATAGATGCCATTATTCAAAATGAATGTACTTCTGTTCATTCTTCGGTGTATTGGAGGTTTCAGGAAGAGGCCAAAAGGTTTATGCAAGATGAAATAGAAGGTAGATCACCTTCTTTTAAGGAAATTGTTTTTAAAGATGTATACCCATTATTTGGGCAAATAGATATAAAGGATTCTTCCCAAGCAAGGAATTTGGCAATACAAAGAGATTTGATGATACAACTTTCTGAAATAGATAGTGTATTGAATATTGCTTTGAAAAAATGGAATTTACCTATCTATGAAGAGTTGATTTTTAGGGTGAACAATCACTTGGATAGTATTAAGGAAATGCTCTACACCAATAGTGAACAAGCTATTTTCGATTTTGTTCAAGATGAAATTTCACCGGTTTTTGAACATCTTAAAAAAGCGGATAAGGATATAGAAAATCATATACTGGCATATGAGTCCAAAATAGATATGGGTACCGGGTCTTATTATGATCATAGAAAAAATTACGATGAAAGCGTAACCTTGGTCAATAAAACCTTATCGTCGGTTATTGATAAAAGACAGGAAAGTGCCCAAAATATGTTTCCACATTACTATGAGCGTTATAAGACAGATGGTGTGGAGCACAATATGTACATTGGATCTTCTATTTCAGAGAGTAAAGAGTACAATCCGTTATACCTAAATAATTTAAGATTATGGCAATTACAGGTAATGTGCGAAATGGAAAATGCACATTACTCGTTAAAACCCAAATTACCTGTACCGTTGGATGCGGCATCATTAATATTGGTATATAATACATCTTTATCTATTCGTTTTAGAATGGATGAAAAACAATTTGATGTAGATGGCACGTACAATGCCCGTTATGAGGTAATTAAAAAGAGAATAGATAAATCTTACATTAAGGGTACAGAGCAAAGATTGACCCAAAAAGGAGTATTGTCAATTGTGTATTCACAGAAAAAAGATGAGCTAGAATATTTAAGGTATATCAAATTCTTGAAATCTAAAGGATACTTTACCAATCAAATAGAAATTGTTGAGTTAGAAGGTCTTCAAGGCGTGTCTGGTTTAAAGGCAATACGTGCTCAAATTTTATATAAAAGAGAGCAAGAACCAGAAAAAACCTATACTTACCAGGATTTAATGGATGCATTAAAAGAATAGTACCTGGCTTAATAATTCAAGTTTACGATCCGGACCAAAGAATTTAAATGAAACGGCAAATGCTATGACCGAAAGGATCATGCCGATCATGAATATGGTATATGTCCATCGTAAAAGAGCGTATTTTCTATTTAATACAATTCCAAGAAAGTAAAGATCTTTGGTCAGAGAGGTATAAATGTAATCTTTGTCCTTTAGCATTACTTGTATGGCCCATTCATACTCGCTCAGTGCCATTTTATGAAAATTACCGAAAAATAACAGGTTTACATTTTTGTTTTTTACATCGTCTTTAGTGAATTCGCCACTAGTAACGTTAGGTCTTGTTGCCAATACTGCCAAAATCATAGATACCACACTAAAGAATACAAAGATTACGGTAGGGTAGATTAAGTAATCGTTAGATGGGTTATCCAATTTTGGAATTAGATTGGAGAGCGCCAAAGAAATTATTATGGCATTGACCGATAATAAAATATTGGCTTTGGTATCTGCAATATCGCTAAGGGTAATATGGTTTTTTAAGGTAACCCTATAGAGTGTTTGAATGCCACGATCAGGACTTTCGCTCTTAAATTGCGCTTTTAGTCGTTCTTTCTTTGCTAGTTTTTTCTGTGACTTTTTGTCCTTAACTAGCTTTCTTAAATTCTTGTCTTTTTTTTCCAGCCAATTCTCCTTGGCGTAATCCGTATAGAATTGATGGTCAGTTCTAAATACTTGAATATTTAGGTCTAACCATTCTTTTTGAGAGTAATTTTTTAAGCCAAGTAATTTAAGTTCTTCGCGCAAAAGGTCAGACGTTTCAAGATAACTGCTTTGTGCAAAATGAGAAGAATCTGCATCGCGAATAATCATGTCCATTTCATTACTTGGGGTTGCATTCCATTTAGTAGCAAGAATACAGGACTTCACTTTTGCTATTAATTCTTTTGCATAACCTTCTTTTGATAGAAACTCTTCGGCAATTTCACAACTACTTTCTTCGTGGTTTTTAGTACCTTTTGTGTAACCAGCATCGTGTAGCCAAGCTACTAACAGCAAAATTTCTCGATCCTGATCCGATAGAGAACAAGATTCAAGTAATTGTTTAGTACTTTTAACGACTCTTTGTGTATGTCTTAGATTGTGATATAAAAACTTATGATCCAATTGGTTGGTTAGTAAGTCTGTTACAAATTGTTGTGTGTTATCTAAGATGTCTGACATGGAAATTGAATAATAATAACCCAAATTACGAAAATTTAAAGAGGGCAAGGCTACTATGAAAAAGATTTATGCATATCTATCGGTTTTTATATTTATTACAAGTTGTGCAACCTATAGTACAAAATATGTAGATGATAAATATGCTGTAGATGTTGATAGCTCTAAAGAAGTTTCACATACATTTTATTTAATTGGTGATGCAGGTTTGTCTCCAATTGGGGGTATGAATCCTGCACTCAAAATTTTCAAAAATAAGTTGGATAAGGCAGATAAGAACAGTACTGCCATATTTTTGGGTGATAATATTTATCCTGCTGGGCTACCGGATCCAAAAGATTCTACACAAGCCTATATAGAGGCAAAAAATCATTTAGATGCCCAAATAAAAACTTTGGAGAATTTTAAGGGCAGACCACTATTTATACCTGGTAATCATGATTGGTACACTGAAGGTTTAATTGGTCTGGAACGGGAAGAAAATTATATAAAAAGAGCTTTAAAAGAGAAGGAAAAAGACCCTTTTTTACCTGAGAACGGTTGCCCAATAGATGTCATAGAAATTGGGGAAGATGTTGCCATCATTACAATAGATACAGAATGGTACTTGACTAATTGGGACAAACGCCCCGATATTAATGATAAATGCGAGATCAAGAGTAGGGACAAGTTTTTTTTGGAATTGGAAGATGCCATAAAAGATTATAGGGATCGCACCACGGTAATAGCCATGCACCATCCATCAAACAGTTATGGCGAGCATGGAGGGCAGTATTCGTTAAGAAAACAATTCTATCCAAAAAAAATGGCAGTGCCGGTACCTGTTTTAGGTACTTTTATTAATGTATTAAGAACTACATCTGGCGCATCCATTGAAGATGTAAATAACAAGCGTTATAGAGAATTGATGAAAAGGGTAACGACCTTGGCACAATATTCTAATCGGGTAATATTCGCATCAGGACATGAACACACATTACAGTATATCCTTGAAAATAATACGCCGCAAATTGTTAGTGGTTCAGGTGCAAAAGAAGGTTTTACAAAGTTGCTGAACGGTTCTCAGTTCAGTACGGGGAAAATGGGTTATGCTACTTTAGAAGTATATAAAGATGGGTCGTCAAGAGTTAGATTTTATGGTGTTGGCGAAAACAATAATGAAGAATTTTTGTTTACAAATGAAGTGTTGCCACCTACGCAAGTTACGTTTGAAGCTGAACTTACAGTCAGTTTCCCAGATTCTGTAGAGGCGTCCGTATACACAGATAATGAGATTGAAAAAAGTAGGTTTTATAAAGGAATTTGGGGTGAACGCTATCGTAAGTATTATGGGACAAAGGTAAAGGTGCCTACGGTACGTTTAGATTCCCTTATGGGTGGTCTTGAACCTGTTAAGAAAGGCGGAGGTCATCAATCTAAATCACTTCGTCTTCGCGCAAAGGATGGTAGGGAATATGTCATGCGAGCTTTAAAAAAGAGCGCCGAGCTATACTTGCAGTCCATGGCTTTTCAGGATCAGTATGTATTGGATGATTTAAAGGAGACCTATACCCAAGAACTTTTGCAGGATTTTTATACAGGCTCACACCCGTATGCTCCTTTTACCACAGCGCGATTATCAGATGCTGTTGGTATATACCATACAAATCCTGTATTGTATTATGTGCCAAAACAGCCGGCTTTAAAGGAGTATAATGATTCTTTTGGAGATGAATTGTATATGATTGAGGAACATACGGGAGATGGTCATGGCGATTTGGCAAGCTTTGGATATTCAAATGATTTAAAGAGTACTGATGGAATGCTAGAAGACTTGCGTGATGATGAAAAGTATGAAGTGGACAAGGATCTTTATTTAAGAGCTCGGCTTTTTGATATGGTATTAGGTGATTGGGACAGGCATGTTGATCAGTGGAGATGGGCAGAGTTTAAAGACGAGAAAAAGGATAAGGTAGTATATAGACCTGTACCTAGAGATCGTGACCAAGTATACTCCAAAATGGGCGATGGTGCTTTAATGAATATTGCCACGCGTATAATACCAGGCTTAAGGTTAATGGAAGGTTTTAATGAAGAAATTAGAAGCGTAAAGGGCTTTAACTCTTCTCCTATGACCTATGTTTTGGATCTTACCTTGTTAGGAGAAACAGAAAAAAGTCAATGGTTGGCTCAGGCAAAATACTTGCAAGAGAATTTAAAGGAAAGTGATATTGATGAGGCGTTTAAGGCTTTCCCAGAAGAGGTAAGGGATGAAACGGTCAATGAAATTAAGCAAAGACTTTTGGCACGCCTAAGCCACATTCAAGAAACGGCAAATGAATACTACAAGATTTTAAATAAGTATGCTGTTGTAGCGGGTACCGACAAAGATGATTGGTTTGAAATCAATAGACTTAATGATACAGAAACTGAGGTAAAGGTTTTTAGAAATATAGAAGATAAGAAAAAACGTCTTTTTTATTATAAGATTTTTTCAAGTGATGATACCAAAGAACTTTGGGTGTTTGGTTTGGATGATGATGATATTTTTGAGGTTAGGAATCCTTCCAATTTTACGGGAGTAAAGGTGAGAATTATTGGGGGGCACAACAATGATATATATCGAGTGGATAATGGTAAGAACGTGGCATTGTATGATTTTAAGAGCAAGAAAAACACGTTTGAAAAGACAAGTGGGGCAAAAGTTAAATTATCAGATGACTATGAACTAAATACCTATCAACCACTTAAATTGAGAAATAGTTTCAATCAAATTATACCTACTATTGGTTTTAATCCAGATGATGGGGTTAGAATAGGTTTCTTAAATACATACACCTATAATGGGTTTAGACAAAATCCTTTTACGCAACAACATACCATAGGTGCATCTTATTATTTTGCCACAAGTGGTTTTGACGTAAAATATCAGGGAGAATTTGCCCATGTTTTTGAGAATTGGAACGCAGAATTGAAAGCCCGTTTTACAAGTCCTAATTTTGCGGTGAATTTCTTTGGTTTTGGTAACGATACAGAAAATTTTGATGATGACTTAGGGTTGGATTTTAATAGGGTAAAACTTAGGCAAATAGACTTTTTACCATCATTGGTTTGGAGAGGACAGTTGGGCGCAAAGGTAAAACTGGGGTTGTCCTATGAGAATATTAGTGTAGAAGAAACCAATGATAGGTTCATAAACACTTTTTACCAACAAAATGGAGAAGAAACCAATAGTGATTTTGTTGGGGCTCATGCTACTTATACTTACGAAAACAGGGATAATGAAGCATTCCCAACCTTAGGAATGGGAACTTCGTTAGAAGCAGGGTATAAAGAAAATCTTTCTAAAGAAGGAGGTAGTTTTGGGTACATAATACCAAGCTTAAGTTTTGATTATAAATTAATACCAAGCGGAAGGCTGGTGCTTGCCACGAAATGGAAAGCACATTTTAACTTAGGTGATGAATACGAGTTTTACCAAGCTGCTAGTATAGGTGGTATTGATGGTCTTCGTGGTTTTAGAAATCAGCGTTTTACAGGGAAAACTTCCTACTATCAAAATACAGATATTAGATTTAGTCTTGCTAAAAAACGCACAAGACTACTACCTACTGCAATGGGGCTTTTTGGTGGTTTTGATTATGGAAGGGTGTGGATGCCTGAAATGAGTTCTGGTCGTTGGCATACCTCTTACGGTGGAGGTTTTTTCTTAAATGCATCAGATATTATCTCGGTGAATACGGCAATATTTGCCAGTGAAGACGGACCAAGATTTACTTTTGGGCTAGGTTTCGGTTTTTAGAAAAGTAAATTATTTTATAGAATAGGTGTATAGGTTACCACCTTCACTATGTGCTTTTTCATCGGAAATGAGTAGGGTGTCATCATTGAGAAAACAAACCGATTCTAATTGAGAACGGGCACCTAGATCAATTTCTTGCATGTTGCCCTTTGTAAAATCATCCCAAGTAAAATCTGTAAAAATGAACAGCTTACCATAGCTAAGCGCAACGATTCTGTCCCCTTTCGGAGATATGTCAATTGATGTGATTTGGCATATTTTCCAATCTTTGCAAGGCGTAAATGAACCTACAAGGGTTGCCTCATAAGTACCCTTGGTATCTGGTACTGAGTAAATATGGGCTTCTCCTGTAAATGCTTTAGACCTGTTTTTGGTCACTATGAATATTTTACCATCGTGGTGAAAAATAGCTTCTGAATCGTAAAATAAACCCTCTTTTTTAGGTGGAAAATCTTTTTGGTCCGGATAGTGGAGCTTAATTTTTTCAGCGTCAATTTTGTCTCCTGGTTCAATAGTAGGGTTGGGTAGTTTATAGATGACCAAGTCTTTTCTTTTGTTGGCATTGTTACCAATATCACCGATGTAGAGATTGCCGGCATTATCAGTGGTTAGGTCTTCCCAATCTTGATTGTCACCATTTTTGACTTTAAGACTTTTAAGAATATCTCCCTTAAGGTTTATTTGATATATTTCATCTTTATTGCCACCATCTTCAATGACCCAAACTGTAGAATCGCCATAAGTAGCCAATCCAGAGTTTTCATCTAAACTGCCTGGCAAATCTGCAATTACTTTTAATTGACCGTAATTAGAGCACGAGGTGAATACAGATAAAACTAAAAATGTGCTTAATACTATTTTATTCATCTTGATCAGCTAATGGCATAAATACTTCAGCTTTCCAACGCAAAGCATCGCCACCCATATTTGGGTTGTTAAAAAAGAATTCTATTGGATTTTTTTCTATGGCAATGTTCTTTTCTTCAGCATAGTCCAATAAAGTGTACCAAGCTCTATCAGAGGTCATGTAGTTACCATTGTAAACAGCCTTAAGTGATTTTTTGCCAATGAACTCTTTATAAATAATATCTTTTATTTGAGGCAAGGTATCGCTTTTAATAATGGGGTAGCAAAAATTAAAGCTTATGCTATCATTTTGCATATTCCAATCTGTGGTTTCAATAAATGGAATACCGTTTACCTGAATGCCATTACTTGCTATTACGGAATTGAGAAAAGGATAACTCTCCATCATGCCAAAAGCCTTGGTTATCTGTGTGGTTTTGTGTTCAACGCAGGCACAATAAGTAGAAGGTAGGTTATCTTCTCCCATAAAAGTAACTTTAAATTCCTTTCTATGGGCATTGAGGCTCTCAATGAAATCGGTCACCGTTTTTCTTGATTGTTTTTCAAAATCGGTATCGTAAAATGGGATTACAAGTTTATTGCCCATACTATGGTCTTCATCTTTTACATTCACGATTAATTGTGAAGTAGAATCCGTAATGGGGGTTATGTTCCAATTATAGATATGGATAGAATCTCCGGTAACAACTTTTTGTTCTAAATTACCCAAGTTATTAAGCTGTCTTACAGTGGCATTTGGTAAGGTATTGTTCCAAGCTTTTAAAGCTTGATTTATAGTACCAGTATTAGATTTGGCTACAACCCTTATTTGATAATCTTGTGGTTTAACAAGAAAATACCAAAGCAATGCAACCATTAATATGGCAATGGTTATAGTTAAGCCTTTTTTCATGCGTATTAATTAAGTGCTAAACTTGAATTTTTCTTCATTTTAATTTTAGAGTTTAAAAGATCACCAATTTTTCTACCTTGGCCAACACCTACTTCTACCGCAGCTCGGTAGTGAATTCCGCCGTACATTCTACTAATGGCAGCTTCATCGGCAGCTTCGTTAAAAGAATTGAATTTTCTTATAGGTAAACCATAAGGAGTTTCGGTATCATCTTCAAAGCTAAAATCATCGCCAAAAATACTGGTCAATGCTGTAGAGGCAGCACCGGATACTACACTGTGTCCGCTGGTATATTCCGGAAATGGAGGAGTTTGTAAAATAGGTTTCCAGTTTTCATCTATATGTTGGTTGATCAATGTTTCGGGTCTAATAAGGTTGCTTCGGTATTTTTCATCCCAACAGCTAATGAAACCGTCAGCAATGGCCATTGAAGTTTTGGCGTATGCAAATACGGTATCATCAAAATTACTATCGGTCTTTTTTGCCGCTATTTTTGTAATACCGATCCAATGTGCCCCTGGAGTAATTTTTTTGGTAGCGAACATCAAATGACCTCTAGTTACCGAAACATAAGGGTTGCAATCCCAGAATTTGGCAATGGCCACTTCTTCAGATTCATCTCCGGTTTTGGTGATATCATTACTAATATTATAAACCTCAATAAGTTCTTTATAGAAGTCGGAGTCTTTTTCTAATGAGAATGGCGGTGGTGGTACTGGTTTAAACTGCGATGCCGAATCAATAATAAATGGGCGAATTTTATTCCAGTGTGGTTCTATACCATCCATATACGCAGGTGGGGTAGGTTGCCATCTCGCCGGGTCGTCTGTATTGACCGTAAATTTAGGCATTGTTCTGGTTTGACTGTAATTGTCCTTGTTCATCCATTCTTTAATATGTTCTGCCACTTTTAAGCCGTAGGTTTTAGAGGCTTCAAATTCCGGTTCGTTCATATTTTTCCATTTTGTGAACAAACTATCTTGCAGTACATCAAACTTATCTTCAGAAAAGATGAGCTGTCTACTGATGTTCATATGGGCAATTAATGCGGATAATTGTGGATTAATAGCAGATGCCGTATCTATCGCCGGTATTGGTTTTAAATCTTTTAGTTGACCAGATAAAGATTGGTAGTCAGGGTTTGTTTGAGCAACGATCTCATATGCCGCAATGTTTGGGTATGCAAATATTCTACTGGCTACTGGCGGAGAGAAAATATCATGGATCATGATATCTATAACATGGTCAATAGAATTATGTAGATCGTCTGGAGAAATCTTAATTGGTTCTTGTTTTTTCTCTGTACAGTTTGCAAATAAGACCACTGCTAAAAGTATAAATACATATTTTTTCATTGTACTAAGGTTTGAGTATTTGGTGCACCTCTGCTGCTTTGTCATTAAAGGTGAGCAATATATAATTGTTGTTGTTGAAATTGATTATGTTCATATTACGAATCGATTTTCCCGTTAAATCGAGACCAATTTTATTTGCTAAGGTAATATTGCTGTCGCTACTTATCAACGCCCCGGGAAAAGAATCAAAACGGCCATGGTATGGTTTAACTCCAAAATAATTTCCGGCTGCGAGTACCTCTGTTTTAAGATCTCCGTTAAAGTCAAACTCCAAGAAAGACATTATAGGTGCCAATTGCAGTACATAACTAAAAGGGACAAAAGAGAATTTACCATTGTTATTTTTAAGATAGCCAGAATTTAAAGTATGCACCTCTAAAATTTCGGCATTTGCTAGCATATTCTCACCTAGTATTTCATCTATGGGTTTGCCAGCGAAAGAATGGTAGTTGTTGAATTTTTTACGAAGCGAAACCATTTGGCTGGCTAATTCTTTTAATCCGTCTACAGGGTAATCTTTACCGTCTTTGTATGTACTTACAATGGTTTCTGTTGCACCATTTTTATCAAGGTCTCCATAATACATTTTCATAGGATGTTCTTCTGATGTGGAGAACTTCGTATTCAAACCCCAATTGCCTAAAAGAAAATCTTGGTCGCCATCACCATCAATATCAAAACTAGTGACAGTCTGCCATAAACCGTTTAACTTATCGTTTTCTAAAGGATGTATTTCTTTGAAAGTACCTTCATTATTTTCAAAAAATCTAGGGGGCATCCATTCACCTACAAATAATAGATCTTCCCATCCGTCATTATTGAAATCTGTGACCAAAGCATCGGTAACCATACCTAGATTCTCAAATGTATTGTCGGCTAAGCTAAAGTTGCCGTTTTCATTTTTTAATAAATAACTGTTAGGTTTATTTCCATAATCTGCACTTATAGATTGGTTGCAGACTAAAAGGTCCAAGTCATCGTCATGGTCGTAATCAAGTTTTAAGAGCACCGATGTGTTCTCGAACATTTCTGGAAATTCTTTTTTAGAATAAGTTTGATTATTTGATACGTAGTAGGAATTTGTAAGGGGCTTCATTTCGTTGTAGAAATCTGCACCACCTGTCCCTACAATCAAATCGTTTTTTCCATCATTGTTAAAATCTGCAATAATTGAAGTAACATCCTCTTTAATACTATCCTTTTTTATCTTTGGATAATCCGTTTTTTGAAATACAGTGTCACCTTGAATATAAACTTGAGAAGGAATGTATTTTGAGCCACCAAAGAAAATATCTTCTTTGCCATCTGCGTTTAAATCGCCTACACTTACTGCCGGACCTCTGTCTGACATTTGATAAGGAATCAATTTTTGACGTAAATAATCGCTATAAGCATCTTCATTATGAATATAGTCAATGCCTAGGTTGTTCAATGTTTTTTTGAACAGTAATTGCTTTTGAAAGTGCAGGCTATTATAATCAAAAGGTTTGTTTTGACTTGGACTAATATTCAATGTTTGATTTACTGCTATATTTTTTAAAGTCTGATAGCTTTTGTCCGGCCATATGATTTTTAAGGAATCAATAGTAGTAAGATCACCGTACCCAAAATGAATAATAGGTTCTGAGGAAGCCTGGAACCCACGAACCGTATACATTTCTTTAAATTGCTGAACACCGTTTGCGTAAGAGAAAATTTTAGTGCCTATACCAAATTTGTTTTTTGGCGTATAATCTAATTTAATTTTAAGCCAGTGGGCTTTATCATTAGTCGTGTTCTCTTGTATTTCCGCAGGGCTATAAAGATTGTTGGTGACTAAATCTAAGTCGCCATCATTATCTAGGTCACTATAGGCTGTAGCACCGGTTATTATAGTGTCTTGGGCAATCCAGTTTTTTGATTCATCGATAAATTGAAGGTCTTTTGAACCTTTAAAAATCATATTACCTATAAAACCCGATGGCATCATTTTAAGTGCCTTTTGATCTACAAGGTTGGTATTGTTGATTTTTGATCTAATGTTATCATTAGAAATATAGTTAATATAATCTAGATCATTAGGTCGTTTAGGTATGCCGTTACTAATATATAGATCTTGCTCACCGTCTTGGTTAAAATCCCCGAATAACGCGCTCCAGCTCCAATCTGTTGCCGCAACGCCACTTTGTAATGCGGTTTCTATGAATTTACCATCGGGTTGATTTACAGAAAGCATATTTCTTGTATACTGATTATGGTATCCAAAAGTTTCGGTTTTCATTTTTTGAATTTGGATATCATCATCACCCTCCGATGATTTGAGAATAACTTCATCTCTGCCCAACATATCCAAAGAAATTAAATCTGGTAAACCGTCATGGTTAATGTCTGCCACATCACTTCCCATAGAAAATCGTGTGGTATGTCCAAAAGCCTCTTTAATACTCTCTTTAAAAGTACCATCACCATTATTTAGGTAGTAATAGTCGTCCTCATGAAAATCGTTCCCAATATAAAGATCAGGGTAACCATCCTGATTAAAATCAGAAACGGCTATTCCTAATCCGTATCCATTTACTCCACCATAAATACCGGCTTCTTCGCTGACGTCAACGAATTTACCATTGTCATTACGTAGCAATTTGTCGCCAGTTTCGTAAATACGATTATGTCTTATTTGCGCATTACCGTAAGAATCTTGGGTGTGTATGGCATGGTTAAGGAGATATATATCTAAATCACCATCTAAATCATAATCCAAAAATGCGGCAGATGAGCTATAAGATTCAAAATCAAGATCAAATTCAGCTGCACTTTCTTTAAAAGTAGCATCTCCTTGATTTATGAATAGCTCATTATATCCATTGAATCCGTTTAGACCAACAACTGCACAAACATAAATGTCCAAAAGACCATCACCGTTTACATCTCCCATTATGGCTCCGGTATTCCAAGAACTATTACCCTCAACGCCTGCCTTTTCAGTAATATCTTCAAACTGTAAATTGCCTTTGTTGAGGTATAACTTATTCTTTACCTGATTTCCGGAAAAATAGATGTCAGGTAAACTGTCATTATTGATGTCACCAATGGCAATACCACCACCGTTATAAAAGTAGAGGTAATCTAATATGCTTAGGTCTTTGGTTTCGGTAAGTGTATTTTCAAAGGTGATGCCTGTCTCATTAGCAGAGCGTTTTGTAAATAATTCACCGGAATTTTGTTTGCATCCTAACGCAAAAACCAAAACAGATATGTACAATAACTTATTCCTCATTTAATCTATACAGTTTTGGAGTGTCGTCATTAATTGCGGCAATAATAAATTCGTTTCCGTTTTTATCTTTTATGGTTTTTAATTGTTTTACTTCATTACGTATAAAGAAACCACTGTCAGAATAATTTTGCCATTTAAAATTTAATTTACCGTCACCAAGAAGGACATTTCCATAGTTGGCATCTAGTCTAGAGTATTGAGGCTTAAATTCAAAATTATTACCTGCCATGACAAGGTCTAGGTTTCCATCTTTATTTACATCTAAACATTGAATGCCACAAATACATGAGAACTGTACTTGTGGTGGTAAAATTTTAATGGTGAAATTACCATTACCTTCGTTAATAGCAATAACAGATTCTGATATGTTTACCTGCTTTTGTATGGTATTATCTAGAATATCTTTTGAAAATAGTTCTTGAATAGTTTTTGTTGCATATTCTGAAGCTTTAATATTCTTTTTCTTCAGCGCTAATATTTGTGTTGTCAATTCTTTTTTCTGGTGTAACGGGTAATCGCCATTGTCATAGTTTTGGGTGGTAATTTGCTCAATGGTACCATCATTGTCAAAATCGTTCACCCACATTTTCATAGGCTTGCCAGGAGCTGGTTTGTAATGGATATTACTACCCATATTACCAAGAATTAAATCTTGATCGCCATCATTGTCTAAATCATAGGCCTCAACAGCTCCCCACCATCCATTTAAACTATCTAACGAACTTGTAAATTTACTAAGCCTTCTGCCAGAGTTTTTATAAATTTTTGGGCTTCCCCAATCAGATACAGTAATCAGGTCATCCTTACCATCACCGTCCATATCTACCCAGCTGGCATCCGTAACCATACCGGCATCTTTTAGATCGTATGCGGAACGTTCAGTTATATCGGTAAAAGTTCCATCACCGTTATTTGATAAGAATAAGTGGTCTGGGTTTACACCATACGTTCCTACAATACTTCTTGAGCCTACAAAGACATCTATATCGCCATCGCCATCAAAATCTGAGGGAGAAATTACCGCAACATTTTTATTGATGCTTGGAAGTTTGTTGGTGCTTAAAGAGAAATTTCCTTTGCCGTCATTTATGTAAAGTCTAATTCCGTAAGAACCTTGATTGCCTATTTCATTACCACCGGTACCAACCATAAGGTCAAGGTCACCATCTTTGTCGGCATCAAAAAATGATGCTGTTGTATCTTCTAATTGAGCTTCTTCAACAAAGAAATTTGTTATGGGTTTAGAAAGTGAACCATTGCCATTATGAAGATATAGTGCGCCAGATTGGTTTTTTGCACCACCAATAAAAATATCATCATTGCCGTCTCCGTTTACATCGCCAACCGCTAAACCAGGACCTTCTTCTGCCAATGATTTTGATATTAATCCTTCATTGTCAAAATCCATATAATTGTTTTCTTTATGGGTCAAGAAAGTATTGTTTTCTATAGATTTCAACAAGGTAGAGGCTTTGGTGTTTTTGACTTTGTAAATATCTGTTGCCTCTTCTTGGTTAAAGGTAATGGTCTGGTTTGCCTTTACGTTGTCAAGTTTTATTGTAGTGTCGTTTGGCCATATGATACGGACAGAATCTATAGTTTCAGTAGTGCCCAAACCAATGGTCATAGGGTAATCTACAGAAGATTGAAAACCTCTAGAAGGCATTAATGTTTGCTCAATAATGTTATCTGTGTAATATAAGCGGGCCACGGTGCCTATTCCAAACTTATTACCTTCTTCACCTTTGAATTTTAAAGTGATATGGTTGTTGTTAGACTGCGTTTCAGAATTGTTACGGTATACAAAGGCTTCCATGTTTACGTTGTTGACTACCAAGTCTAAATCGCCATCATTATCTAGGTCACCATAAGCAGAACCGTTTGATCTACTTGGCAGTTCAAAACCCCATTGTTTATTGTAATTACTGAACGTGATATCACCATTATTTCTGTACGCGTAATTTGGTAATGGGGTAACCGGCATTTTGTTTATAATAGAATCAATAGACTCCTTTCTGCCGGTCAATGCCATTTTTTGAATGATTTCATTGGCAAAGAAATCCACGAAATCAAGGTCTGTCAAATCATGGTTTATACCGTTAGTGACGTAAATATCTTTTAGTCCGTCATTATCCATATCGAACATGAGTCCAGACCAGCTCCAATCTGTAGCTTCCACACCGCTGAAATATGCAATTTCAGAAAAAGAGCCATTACCGTTATTAAGCTGCAGCGTGTTCTGAATATATTGCTGGTGGAAGTCTTTGCTCTGTTTTAACTTAAAAATATTATAACCTTCAAATTCCATCACCGATTTTACACGTTGATCCGGTTCAGGTAGCATATCCGTAATAAAGATATCGGTAAGACCATCATTGTTAATATCAGCCATGTCAATCCCCATGGCGGATAAACTTAGGTGATTGGTCCATTTTTGAATCTCCTCACTAAAGGTCCCGTCTTGGTTGTTAATGTATAAATAATCCCTTTCGTAAAAATCGTTGGAAACGTAAATATCTGGGTATAGGTCGTTATTTATATCCACTACCATTACACCTAATCCGAAACCAATTAGACTACCATAAATACCGGCGTCTTCACTGACATCTACAAATTTACCGTTGTCATTTCTTAAAAGCATATCGCCAACACCTCTAAAAATTTTTGGAACACCTTCCCAATCTTGGGCTCTTACTTCTCTTTGTTCGGCATATCCTAAGCTACTTACTGGTATATTACTGTTGTTTAGAATATAGGCATCTAAATCACCATCTTTATCATAATCAAAGAAAGAAGCATGGGTTGAAAAACCTGTTTCCGCTAAATTATACTCATGGGCTTTTTCTGTAAAAGTGCCATCACCGTTATTGATGTAAAGATCATTGTCATGATTGTTCCCCTCCATATTACCAGCGTTACTAACATAAATGTCTAGGTAACCATCATTATTGATATCTGCCATAACAACACCCGTTGACCAAGGTTTGTTTCCTTTTACACCTGCCTTTTCCGATATGTCTTCAAATTTTAAATCTCCTTTATTTAAAAAGAGTTTATTGGGTTCCATATTCCCTGTTAAAAAAACATCGGATAGCCCATCATTATTAATGTCTCCAATGGCAACACCGCCTCCGTTATAAAAATTGCGGTATTTGAAAATGTTGAATTCTTTTGAGTTCGCAACTTTATTTACAAAAGATATACCCGTTTCTTCAGGTTGTAAAAGTGTAAAAAGTGTAGGTTCACTATTATTTTCAAGAGTGTTACCGTCTTCTTTTGAACCGCAGGATTGTATTAGTAAAAAAAATAAGCCAAGCAAGCATAGCTTAAGAAAATTGAAGTTCATTCTTTTTATGTTTGAAATGGATTTTTGAGTAATAATATGCGCTGTAAAAATTGAGTTAGTCACCTGTGTAATAGGTTATTCAAAAATGATTTGCAATATAGCCAAATACCTAATATTTGTTAGGTTTATTTGCCAAAAGTAGACGTTAAAATTTAAAGAAATCGTTATAGTGTTCGTAGTAAAATGCGAATAATGAGATTTTGCCGCATCTTTTTAGAAGTAATGAAAATAATCCAATATATTTAACCTTGACTAAGTAACAAACAACTCAACAGATGATAGGCATATTTTCTTTCTTAGGCTTCACCATATTGGTAGCCGTAATTTCATATTTAGCAACTAGAACAACAGATGAACAAACCTCAGATGGTTATTTTCTAGGGGGTCGAAGTTTAACGGCAGGCGTAATAGCTGGTTCATTATTGCTGACCAATCTTTCTACAGAGCAAATTGTAGGGCTAAACGGTAGTGCATATACAGATGGTTTATCTGTAATGGCATGGGAAACCTTAGCGGCGATCGCAATTGTAGTAACAGCAATTTTTCTGTTACCAAGATATTTAAAAGGTGGGTTGACAACCATTCCGCAATTCTTGGCCAAAAGGTTTGATGTTACAACAAAGACCATCACCTCTGGTCTGTTTTTAACGGGGTATGTCGTTGTGTTGTTGCCTGTAATACTGTATTCAGGGTCGGTAGCTATTAGCGGTATGTTTGATGTGCCCACATTATTGGGGGTTTCTGATAGTACGGCATTGGTAATTTGTATTTGGGGAATTGGATTAATAGGATCGGTATATGCGGTTTTTGGCGGATTGAAGGCTGTGGCTGTTTCAGATTCTATAAACGCAGTTGGTTTATTGATAGGTGGATTATTGATTCCGATATTCGGGTTAATGGCTATTGGGGATGGAAGTGTTTTCGGCGGACTTGATATTTTGGTAAGTGCGAATCCTGAAAGATTTGATTCTACGGGAAACCGAGGTCAAGAAGTACCTTTTGCAACTATTTTTACAGGAATGATGTTGGTACAGTTGTTTTATTGGGGTACCAACCAACAAATTATACAAAGGGCATTAGGGGCAAAAAACTTGGCCGAAGGTCAAAAAGGATTATTGTTGGCTTCATTTTTAAAAATATTAGGACCATTAATTTTGGTTTTACCGGGCATGATCGCATATCATTATTTTGATGGTGGTTTAGCTTCAAGTGATTTGGCTTACCCAGAATTGGTAAGAGCGGTTTTACCTAAGCCATTAGTTGGCTTCTTTGCAGCTGTATTGTTCGGTGCAATTTTAAGTTCTTTTAATAGTGTACTTAATAGTTCTGTAACCCTATTTGGTATTGACATCTACAAACAACATATTAACCCGGAGGCACCAGAAACTACGGTGGTAAAATACGGTAAGATTTTCGGGATATGTTTGGCGTTAGCGGCTATGTTCATAGCTCCGCTTATAGCAAATGCAGGAAGCTTGTTCAATTATTTGCAAGAAATCAACGGTATTTATAGCATACCTATTTTCACCATAATAGTTGTAGGATATTTGACTAAAAGAGTTCCGGCTATAGCTGCCAAAGTAGGTATTCTGTCAGGTTCTGCGTTATATATAATTAGTCAATTTTGGTTGAAGAATAAATTTGTAGATGCAGCATTGGAAGATGCTAATGCAAAAGGTATTACAGACCCTATGCAATTGAAATTGATTGAGGCTGATGCGTATCCTCATTTCTTACACATAATGGCGATATTGTTTGTAACCAATATTGTTATTATGTTAATTATTGGTGCTATTAAACCAAGAAAAGAACCTTTTGTTTTGGAGTATACGGATCAAGTATCCATTACACCGTATAAGTATGTGAATCAGGCAGGTATAGCTATTTGTTGTATTGTAATCGGCATTTACGTGTTCTTTGCAAAGTAAGGAATTTTACAAGTCATGATTTAAATAGCCACATCAAATTTTTGATGTGGCTATTTTGATTTATGTGGTAGCTGAGCTATGTTTCATTCTATTTCTTGATTAGTGTAGAATAGAAAGTATTCTTGTAAATGAATTGATAGGTTGTATAACGCGAAGATACTTTAAAAACCGTACCATATTTTGTGGCAAATGGCTGGTGCTAAATTCAAGTCCTCTCAGTGTTAAGTTCTTGTGAACCATTGTTATCGGTATGAGAAAGAAGTAATTTGTCGAGATAGAATGCTATGTAATAGCAAATATAACTGTAGGCAATAATAGGGAAAGAAATTTTTTTTTGGTGTAGTGTGTAATATTTCCATTGAATTTAGCCAATCTGGTTTGTAATCAGTCATTAGCTAAAGAAATCTTACAGCTCAATTTGTTCAAATAGCGTATTATATAAATAAAAAAAAGCCTCCAATATGAAATTGGAGGCCTTTTCAACTTAAACTAAAAATTATGTTTGCTTAGTATCCTGGGTTCTGTACTAAGTTAGGATTTGCAAGCAATTGAGCTTGTGGTATTGGGAACACATTGTAATCATCATTATTGATGGTTCCTTCGGCTTTAAATAACCAATCTCTACCAAATTGACCAAAGCGAATTAAGTCATTACGTCTCCAAGCTTCTTGGTACAATTCTCTACCTCTTTCATCTAAAAGATCTTGCTCAGATACGGTACCTAATAATTCTTGAGTATTACGTATAGTTCTTAACTCATTGATCATTGCCGTAGGGTCACCACCACTTCTAAACATAGCTTCCGCTTTCATCAAATGAGCATCAGCATATCTAAATACGATTTGGTGACTAATAGAAGCTTCTCCATTTCTAGCAGCATACTTCTGAATACGTATACCTGTAGTTTCATCATTGTTAATGAAGTTTACGTTACCCGCACCATCTTTAAAGTCTCTTTTGAAAGTAAGGGGAGCTCCTTGTCTATCCTGTAATGGAGTTCCGTCTAGGTCATATTGTTGGTTGATAAGAAAACCATATCCAACATTTGATCCATCTACAAATCCGTTGTTATCAGATGCGTATGGCTGACCTGCAAAAGCAGTACCTATTGTTGGTACACCACCTCTACGTTCTTCTTGTCCGTCAACAGGATTTTGATCTGCATCTAATTCATTTGATTCGGCATCACCTTCAAATAAGTCGTAAAATTCAGCAAGTGTGCTAAAACCGTTCCAGCCACCACCTTGTATACTTGTACTGTTGTAGTGAAGTCCCATAACAATTTTGTTAATGGTATTTGCTTCTAAAGCCCAAATAGTTTCAGTGTCTGCATCTGGTAAGAAAAGGTCAAAGTAGCCTTCTTGCAGTGCATAACCTTCAGCTGTAATTTCATCAACTAAAGAGATTACTTCTGCCATATCTGAAGCTTCTGGAGCTGTGCCAAGATAAATATGCTTGTTCAAAAGAACTTTAGCTTTTAAATATCTTGCAGCGGCTTTACTTGCTCTTAAGTTAGCTTCGCCACTACCTGCAGGTGTAGCAGGGGCATTTGCAATAGCTGTATCTATATCGGCAAGAATGAAATCCAATGCTGCTTGACCCGTAAGTACTTCAGGTACAGAAGAAGATGGTAATTCGGTATCTCTATAAGGAACTTGACCAAAGTTGTCCAATATAACCCACATGCTATACGCTCTTATGAAGCTAGCGTCTCCAATGTTGGTGGTAGATGGGTTACTTCTTGAATCTAAAACCTGAGAAGCTTGTAATTGGTTTCCATTCCATAATTGAAAAACATTTACAATAAAAGAGTGCTGACCGTTCCAATCATGTGTATGTAGTACTCTCCAAAGTCCATTATCACCCCAGTCACCTCCACGTGTAGGAATCAAATGCTCATCTGAAGTTACTTCTTGAAGTGCAAAATAGTTGTCTTGACCAGCATACTGTCCAGCAAGTGATCCATATAGATTCGTAACCGTAGAAGAAGGATCGGCCAAGCCTTGAAATCCTTCTGAAATGATCGAATCTGTTTCTTCTATTTCTAGGTCGGTACAGGAAGAAACCCCTACCAACGATAGAATAGAAAGTGTTAAGATTTTAAAATTATTTTTCATGATATACAATTTTTTTTAATTAAAATGATGCATTAATACCAAAAGTGAATGTTCTTGGTCTTGGGTAAGAACCATAATCAATTCCTCTTGATGGTACACCAGAACCTAAATCACCAGTATTAGCTGTAACCTCTGGGTCTAAACCACTATAATCAGTGATTAAGAAAAGGTTTTGCCCGGTAATTGAAAAACGTAAAGAATTTAATGCTCCTTCGCCAGATAATGGTACGTTATAACCTATACTAGCATTTTGGAAACGTACAAAATCACCTTTTTCTAAGAAACGTGTAGAAGCATCTGCAGAAGCTCCTGGGTCTTCACCACTAGTCAATACATTTTGGGTTACGTTTCTAGAGTTAGAAAGTGCACCGGCTGTAAAGTATGCGTTTTCAGTGTTATTGTATACTGAGAATCCAAACTGACCTTGGAAGAATACAGAAGCATCAAAATCCTTAACTTTTAAGTTTAAGCTTAAACCTGTAGTAATATCTGGTAAAGCATCTTCACCAACAAAGGTTTTGTCTTGGAAAGGATCACCAACACCATTACCATCTATGTCTTGGTATGTTGGAGTACCTGCACTATCAAAACCAGTGAAGATTGGTAAAAAGTAAGAATACAATGATTGTCCTGAAGCAAAACGCTGTGCAAATGCACCTGTTAAACCAGGACCGTTAATTTCACCCGTGTCAATAAGTCCATCAAAATTTTGAACCTCATTGTCGTTATAGGCAATATTAAAATCTGCGGAAAAAGTAGCGTCATCAGTTCTTACAAAATCGTAAGCCAATGCAAATTCAATACCTTGGTTAATGATACTGGCATCAACATTCTGGAACTGGAACGGGTCAACTGCAGGTGCAGCTGGTGGAGTCTGTAAAAGAACATCTGTAGTTTCAGTTCTATAGATATCAATACTACCACTTAAACGATCATTGTTAAATCCGAAATCCAAACCAGCATTTAAGTTAAAAGATGATTCCCATTTTAAGTCTGGTCTATCTGTAGCAACGATTGCTGTACCATTTGCGTTAATTTCAAGATTTTGTTGAACTGTTAAATCTGAGAAACGTTGTCTTGCTACGAAGTTACCGTAACCTAAACCATCTTGGTTACCAGTGATACCTGCACTTAAACGTAATTTAAGGGTAGATACGTTTTCGCCAACAAAATCTTCTTCGTTCATTTTCCAAGCAAATGCACCGGAAGGGAAATATCCGTATTGATTTTCAGGACCAAATCTGGAAGAACCATCAGCTCTCATTGTTGCTGTAAATAAATATTTATCATTCAACGTATAATTCAATCTTGCAAAGAAAGACTGTAGCTCATCGGTATTGTCAAAAGAATTTGTAAAGACAGAAGTAACAGGACTGTTAAGGCTTCTTCCTAATTCTTCTTGAGCTACAACCGTTGGTAATAATCTATTGATTAAAACTCCATTAGTGTTGGGTGCATAATAAGCTTGCTGATAAGATCCGGTTACTGCATTCTGTAAGTCGTTAACCGCACTTCTTAAATCTCTTCCCATAGCATTTAAGTCACTAGTAGAATAACCTCTACCGCCTGCATTAAAACCAAAAGTTTGGAAATCTTGGTAGCCAAAACCAACTAATGCCTCTAAACTAGAATTTTCAAATTCTTTGTTGTAGTTCACAGTTGCCTCTAAAGTTTTATTGTTTCTTTCTAAAACACCATAGTTTCCACGTCCTATATCCGTAACACCATTAATGTTGTTGATGTCCTTTGAGATAACAGATGTGTTAGAAGCTTCAGAAATGTCCAAACCTGCATTTAATTTGGCAGAAATTTCAGGGGTAAAATTGTATTGAACAGAACCGTTTAAAAGGTATCTGTTTGTATTGGTGATGTTCTGTGTATTGTCAAGTGCATTTTGCGGGTTAACATTTAAACCACCTGCATTAAAGCTTGAGCTAGCTGGCCATGTTGGGTTAGCGGCATAAGCACCACCTAAAACATCACCTGCAGCACCTGCCTGTGCACTAATTGGTGCTTGAGAATCATTAATACGTGCAATGGACATTTGTAGTCCTAAAACTAATTTGTCTTCTAAAAATCTTTGGTTAAGATTTAATCTACCTGTAATTCTTTCTAAATCGGAATTTTCAACGATACCAAATTGTTTGCCGTATCCAAAAGTAGCTCTTACGTTACCACTACCGTAGTTTTTAGAATAAGAAAGGTTTTGGTTTTGAGAAGCAGTTGATCTCAATACCACTTGTTGCCAATCTGTATTAGCTCCAAAATTTACCGCACTCGCATCACCACCTACAGAAGTTACACCAGATAAAAATTCAGATGCATCTAAAAGGTCAAAAGTATTGGCAGCCTTAGATATACTTAAAGAGCTAGAGAAGTCCCACACGCCTTGGCTACTTCCTTTACCACTCTTTGTAGTAATAATAACAACACCATTAGCTCCACGCGAACCGTAGATTGCCGTTGCCGATGCATCTTTTAAAATACTGATGCTTTCAATATCATTTGGGTTAATAAAGTTCAAAGGGTTTTTAACGGCACTTTGTCCAAAACCGGTCTCACCTTGTGGAGATGTATCTCCTCCACCCAATGGAACACCATCTACCACGAATAATGGATTGTTATTGGCACGTACAGAGTTAGAACCTCTAATGTTAATTTGAATACCGGCACCAGGTTCACCACTTGTTTCTTGAATGTTGACACCTGCAGTTTTACCTTGAATCAGTTGTTCTGGCGAAGCAATGTTACCACCGTTAAAATCTTCCGCAGTAACCGCTGTTACGGATCCGGTTGCATCTTTTACGGTAGTTGTACCATAACCAATAATTACAACCTCTTCCAATGCTTCAGCATCTTCTTCTAAAGTAAAATTGATTGAAGTTCTACCGTTTACCGCTACTTCTTGAGTCTTGTAGCCAATGTAACTTACAATAAGTACTGCACCTTCTTCAGCGGTCAAAGTATAATTACCGTCAAAATCGGTTTGTGTACCGTTCGTAGTCCCCTTTACAAGAACACTAGCTCCTGGTAAAGGTCCACTTGCATCTGAAACAGTTCCAGATACTTCTTGTGCCTGCAAGAATCCGAAGCATAAAAATGCTCCAAGAACCAACAGACTTTTTAGGAATGTAATCTTCATAAATTGTTAATTTAAGTTGAGTTAATTTAATTTCAATTGTTAAAAATATGCAAAAAGGTGTGTGAATGATAGAAAGTGCAAAGTTAAAAAATTACGAAAACGGTTTCGTGTTAATAACTTTTATTTTTTGCGAGTATAACGAATGTTAAAGGGCGTTTTTGTTATATTCATAATTATATATCTGTATTAATATGAAAATATGATTATTCTGCAAATATATGAAAAATAGATTTTTGAATATATTTACCGTTTTCATCTCCATAGTAAACTTTAGCTTTTAGAAAAGATTAAGTTCTTATCTTAAATTTTTAAACCTTCTATTTTGAAACCAAAAATTACTTTAAAAGACATTGCAAGAGAGCTAGATGTATCAATCTCTACCGTTTCCAAAGCACTAAAGAATAGCAAGGAAATCAGTAAGGAAACTAAGGATAAAATAAAGGCTTTTGCAAAATTCTATAATTATAGGCCAAATAATATTGCTCTTAGTTTAAAGAATAAAAGAACAAAAAATATTGGTGTTGTTATTCCAGATATAGTACATCATTTTTTTACTACGGTTTTTAGGGGTATTGAGAAATATGCGAATGCCATGGGGTATAATGTCATAGTATGCATTTCTGATGAGTCTTATGATAAAGAGGTCATAAATATGGAAATGTTGGCAAATGGAAGTATTGATGGTTTCATTCTTTCGTTAAGCGCTGAAACACAAAAAAAGAACGATTTTACCCATTTAAAAGAATTGCTTGATCAAGGGATCCCAATAGTACTTTTTGATCGTATAACTTCTGAAATAGATTGTGATAAAGTTATTTTAAACGATTTTGAAGCTGCCGGTGATTCCGTAACACATT
Source organism: Maribacter sp. 1_2014MBL_MicDiv (assembly GCF_001865655.1). Lineage (NCBI taxonomy): Bacteria > Pseudomonadati > Bacteroidota > Flavobacteriia > Flavobacteriales > Flavobacteriaceae > Maribacter > Maribacter sp. 1_2014MBL_MicDiv. The sequence continues at coordinate 1,443,526 of NZ_CP011318.1, read as the reverse complement.
TTGTTAAGGCTGGTGCGAAAAAAATAGCCTTAATAACCACAGAAAATTATTTTAATGTAAGCGAAAGTAGAAAAGAAGGTTATTTAGCAGCTTTGAAATTAAATAATATAGCATTAGATGATCGTTTAATTTTAACACTACCCCATGATCGGGATAATACAAATTTAATAACCGAATTTTTTCAGAATAATGACGTTGACGCAGTATTATGTGTTAATGAGATATTCGCCATTCAATGCATGAGTGTAATTCAGCACTTAGGATACACCGTTCCAGATGATATTTCGATAATCGGTTTTACCGACGGTATACTCTCTAGGTATTCATCGCCCCAATTAAGTACTGTGGCGCAGCATGGTGAGAAAATGGGAGAACTAGCGGCCAAACTATTGATCCAAAGAATGGAATCTGTAGAATTAGTAGAGGAGCCGTTTAAGACAGAAGTTATTAATGCAACTTTGGTAAAACGGGGTTCAACAATTAATTAATAGTTATAATATAATGGGTAAAGTAGGTTTTATATTTGATTTGGACGGTGTTATTGTGGATACCGCTAAATATCATTATTTGGCATGGCGTAAGCTGGCAAACGAATTGGGTTTTGAATTTACCAAAGAACAAAATGAACTTTTTAAGGGCGTAAGTAGAAAAAGGTGTTTGGAAATTCTTTTGGATATAGGAAATGTCAAGGCAACACAAAAACAATTCGATACTTGGATGATAGAGAAGAATGTAGATTACCTGGCCTATATTGAAAAGATGGACGCTAGCGAAATTCTACCAGACGTACCAAGGGTATTAAATTTTTTAAAGGAAAGAAATATTCCTATTGCCTTGGGTTCTGCCAGTAAAAATGCGCAACCTATATTGGAAAAAGTAGGTCTGTTACCATATTTTGATAGCATTGTAGATGGTAACAACGTTACCAAAGCAAAACCAGACCCAGAAGTGTTTTTAATTGCCGCGGACAACCTAAAAGTTAAACCGGAATTATGTGTGGTTTTTGAAGATGCCGTAGCAGGTATTCAAGCGGCTAATGCGGTAGATATGGTCAGCATTGGAATTGGGGATCCGGATATTCTTAATGAAGCACAGTATAATTTTAAGGATTTCACAGAAATAGACAATCAGTTTTTGGAATTATTATTAAATAAAAATAAATAAAGATAGCTATAGTTAGTTGCTTTATTTTTGATCGTAACACAACAAGAAACTAATGAATCAAGATTATATAAAACCAGATAAATGGTGCATTATTGAAGAAGGATTTGATAAGGAAAATGTCAAATCCTCTGAAAGTATTTTTAGCATCGGTAACGGCGCCATGGGGCAACGTGCCAATTTTGAGGAAACCTATTCAGGAGATACTTTTCAAGGTAGTTATATTGCCGGGGTATATTATCCAGATAAGACCAGGGTAGGTTGGTGGAAAAATGGTTACCCGGAGTATTTTGCCAAGGTTTTAAATGCACCCAATTGGATTGGCATCAACATTAAAATAAATGGCGAAGAATTAGATTTAGCCACTTGCAAAAAAGTTTCGAACTTTAGACGGGAGTTAAATATGAAAGAAGGCGTGTATACACGTAGCTTTTTGGCGGTAACTTTAAATAATGTAGAAATTGAAGTTGTGGTAAAGCGATTTTTGAGTTTGGAGATAGATGAAGTAGGTGCTATTTCATATCAAATCAAAGTGTTAAATACCAAAGCTTCCTTGGTGTTTGAGCCATATCTTGACAGTGGTATTACCAATGAGGACAGTAATTGGGACGACAAATTTTGGAATACCACAAATGTAAGTATCGAAGAAAATCGTGCGTTTATTGAAGCGCACACTATGAAAACGGAATTTAAGACCTGCACCTTTATGCAGGCTTCTTTAGATTATGAGGGTGCCACAGTTGTAGGTGTTGCATCGGAAAAGACGGATAATTTCGTTTCATTGAAATTTGAACAGGAGGTAGAGGCTAACTCAACTGTAACTTTAACAAAGTTTGGTGGTTATACCGTTACACGAAATCACCCAAAAGACGCGTTGAAGCAAGTTGCTCATAATAAACTCAGTGAAGTAAGTGAAATTGGCTTTATAGGGCTTTTACAAAAACAGAAAGAGGCTTGGGCGGCAATTTGGGAAATGAGCGATATTGTCATTGAAGGAGATATAAAAGCGCAGCAAGGAATTCGTTTTAATATTTTTCAATTGAACCAAACGTACTTGGGAACCGATTCTACCTTAAATATAGGACCTAAAGGTTTTACCGGTGAAAAATATGGTGGAAGTACGTATTGGGATACAGAGGCATATTGTATTCCTTTCTATATGGCTACCAAAGATGATAAAGTGGCTAGAAAATTATTGAAGTATCGCTACAATCATTTAGAAAAGGCTATTGAAAATGCTAAGAAATTAGGCTTTTCAAACGGTGCGGCATTATATCCAATGGTGACTATGAATGGTGAGGAATGCCATAATGAATGGGAAATTACCTTTGAAGAAATACATAGGAATGGAGCTATAGCCTTTGCAATTCACAACTATTTTAGATATACCGGTGATTATAGCTACATACCAGAAATGGGCTTAGAGGTTTTAATAGGCATTTCAAGGTTTTGGCATCAGCGTGTTAATTTGTCAAAAGACAAGAATAAATATGTAATGTTAGGGGTTACGGGTCCTAATGAGTATGAGAATAATGTCAATAATAATTGGTATACCAACTATTTGGCAAAATGGTGTATAAACTATACGCTGACCCAATTAGATAAGGTTAAGAGCGGTTATCCGGATGATTACCATAGGGTTGTGGGCAAAACCAAACTTACCGATAGGGAATGTGAAAAGTGGAAGAAGGTTGCCAATAAAATGTATTTCCCTTATTCAAAGGAATATGGTGTTTTCTTGCAACAAGATGGCTTTTTGGATAAAGAATTGGTTAAGGTGGATGATTTGCCAAAATCTGAAAGACCTATTAACCAAAAATGGAGTTGGGATCGTATTTTAAGATCACCTTATATAAAACAGGCAGATGTGCTGCAAGGTTTTTATTTTTTTGAAGAGGATTTCTCTACAGAAGACCTGGAGAGACATTTTGATTTCTACGAACCTTTTACCGTTCATGAATCTTCCTTGTCCCCTTGTGTGCACAGTATTCAGGCAGCTAAATTGGGTAGAATGGAGCAAGCATATAATTTTTATTTAAGAACATCTAGATTAGATTTAGATGATTATAATAAGGAGGTAGAAGAAGGCTTGCACATTACGTCTATGGCCGGTACTTGGATGAGTATTGTTGAAGGTTTTGGTGGTATGCGTGTGGTAAACGATAAATTATCGTTTAAACCTCAGATTCCAAATCAGTGGAATGCATATTCATTTAAGGTTAATTTTAGAAATCGGATCATAAAAGTGAACGTAACCGCTGATTGTACCACTTTTCAATTAATTGGAACAAAAGAAGTTTCTATTCGTGTCAATGGTAAAAAAGTAGAGTTGTTTCCAGATGAGTTGATCACCGTATAATTTCTTGTTGTAGTTAGTACTAAAAATTAAAATGCCCCATGAATCATAAAATTGTTATTTACCATGTATTTACCAGGTTGTTCGGAAATACGAATACCAATAATAAGCCTTGGGGCACTATTGAGGAGAATGGGGTAGGCAAGTTTGCTGATTTTAATAAAAAGGCACTAACGGAAATTAAGAATTTGGGTGTTACCCACATTTGGTATACCGGGGTACCGCATCATGCCGTAATAAATGATTATACTGAAATAGGAATATCAAATGATGATCCAGATGTAGTCAAGGGCAGGGCTGGTTCTCCTTATGCTGTTAAGGATTATTACAATGTTAACCCAGATTTGGCTAAAAATCCATCAAATAGATTAAAAGAGTTCAAATTACTTATTGAGCGTACACATAAGGCCGGCATGAAGGTGATTATAGATATTGTGCCTAATCATGTAGCTAGAAAGTATGAGGGGAAAACTAATCCAAAGGGTGTTTCTGATTTTGGATTTGGAGATGATACATCCGTAGAGTATCAAAAGGACAATAATTTTTATTACATCACGGGGACGGAATTTAAAACCCCACAATGGCAAGATGGTTATGTTCCCTTAGGTGGTGATGCTCCAAATTTTTCCTATCCAAAATTAAAAGAAATTCCTGCTAAGTGGACCGGTAATGGTTCTCGTAGTCCGCAACCGGATATGAACGATTGGTATGAAACTGTACGCATCAATTATGGGGTAAGACCAGATGGCGGACTGGATTTTGATATGCTGCCAAACGATTATGGAGAAAAAGACCATAAAGAACATTTTGAGTATTGGAAGAAAAAAGTAGTACCGAGTTCTTGGAGAAAATTTAAGGATATTGCTTTGTATTGGTTACATATGGGTGTTGACGGTTTTAGGTATGATATGGCAGAAATGGTCCCTGTTGAATTCTGGAGTTATTTGAATTCATCTATTAAAATGAAAAATCCCGATGCTTTTTTAATGGCAGAAGTCTATAATCCAGATTTGTATAGAACATATATTCATAAGGGGAAAATGGACTATCTATATGATAAAGTGGATTTTTATGATGGACTTAAACATATTATGAAAGGCTATGGTTGGTCTGATCACTTACCGGTTGTACAAAATGGTTTACGAGATATAGAGCATCATATGCTCCACTTTTTAGAAAACCATGATGAGCAACGTATTGCTAGTCCAGAATTTGTTGGTAATGCAGAAATTGGCAGACCGGCAATGGTTGTTTCCGCTACCATAAGTACATCGCCCACTATGATTTATTTTGGGCAAGAAGTAGGTGAGCCGGCAGCAGAACATGCAGGTTTTGGTAGTCCGTCAAGAACTTCTATTTTTGATTATATAGGTGTGCCGCATCACCAAAGGTGGGTCAATGATAAAAAATTTGATGGAGGCAAATCTAGCCCCAAAGAAGCGGCTTTGCGAGATTTTTACAAACGTTTGTTGAACTTCACCATCAATAGTGAGGCTTTAATGGGTGCATATAGGGAGATTCATTTCTACAATAAAGAAATTACCGAAAATTATAATCACCGTGTATTGTCCTATGTCCGTTGGTCGGAAAATCAAAAATTAATAATAGTCTCAAATTTTGATGTTAATGAACATTTTTCGTTCGACTTAAAAATACCTGTAGATTTGGTGAATCTGTGGAAATTAAAAGAAGGAATTTATCCACTGCACGATGCTCTTTACGGTCATGTGAATTCTTTACGTATAGAAAATGGTGAAGGTCATATTTCAATTAACCTAAATCCTTTAGAATCCTTTATTTTTGAATTAAAATCATAAACCCATGCTTTATAGAATTATCCTGGCTTTTATTTGTTTAACCTTAGCATCATGTCATATGAAAAAAGAACCTTTAGTCATTGGTCATAGAGGAGCCATGGGCCACGAAACTGAAAATACCTTGCCATCCATTCAAAAGGCATTGGATCTTGGGGTTGATATGATAGAAATCGATGTTTTTAAAATAAAAAGTGGGGAAGTAGTAGTTTTTCATGATGATAAGCTTGATCGAATTACTAATGCACCTGGCAACATTGAAGATTATTATATAGTAGATTTAATGCAGGTAATTGTTGATGGAGGGCATAAAATACCCATGTTGCAAGATGTATTAAAACTCATTGATAATAAGGTAGCCTTAAACATAGAGCTAAAAGGTGCTGGTACGGCAGATAGGGTAAATCATATTATGAAATATTACATTGAGCAGAAAAATTGGTCGCCCGATAATTTTATTATTTCCAGCTTTAATTGGGATGAGTTGAAGGATATGCGCAAATATAATTCTAATGTTGCCATTGCTGTATTAACGGAAGAAGACCCTTTAGAAGCAATACCAGTGGCAAAAGAGTTGAATGCAGTGGCCATTAATCCGTATTTCAAGAAATTAGATGAGGAAAAGGCCGAAGCAATACATGATGCCGGGTTTAAAATTTATACATGGACGGTAAATGAACCTGCAGATATTGAAACAATGAAAAATGTAGGTGTAGATGGCATAATTACCAACTTTCCTGAACGAGTAAATTAATGCATGATGTTCTGGTCATTGGTGGCGGTGCAGCCGGTTTTTATGCAGCCATTCATATAGCTGAGAGTAGACCGCAAACCAAAATTGCAATTTTAGAGCGAGGTAAGGAAGTGCTTACAAAGGTAAAAGTCTCTGGTGGTGGGCGTTGTAATGTAACCCATGCTGAATTTAATCCTGTAGATCTAAGCAAAAACTATCCACGGGGCCAAAAAGAGTTATTGGGTCCTTTTCATACCTACGCAAGTGGAGATACTGTCGGATTTTTTGAGGAACGTGGCGTTGCCCTAAAAATTGAGGAAGATGGTAGAATGTTCCCGGTCACCAATTCCTCACAAACCATTATTGATTGTTTTCTTTCAGAGACGGATAGATTAGGTGTTCAGGTGAAAACACTTTGTTCTGTAACCGGTATAGAGCAAATTAAAGAGGAGGAAGGGGTAATATGGAAGGTTGCCATTGGTGATGGTCATATGTATTGTAAAAAGCTCATTTTAGCTACTGGTAGCAATCCAAAAATGTGGAATTATGTACAAGCGTTAGGGCATAGTATTGTTCAGCCGGTTCCTTCGTTATTCACTTTTAATATTAAAGATGAGCGTATTTCGGATATTCCTGGTGTGGCTACACATGCAGAGGTCAAAGTGATACCTAAAAAGAATATTTGCAAAAAGAAAGGAAAACTAAAACCAGATACTGCAGTTTTAACTTCGGAAGGACCTTTGTTAATAACACATTGGGGTATGAGCGGACCGGCAATTTTAAAATTATCCGCTTGGGGAGCAAGAATTTTAGAGCAGTACAATTATCAGTTTAAAATACAGGTAAATTGGGCCCCGGAGTATCATCATGATGGGTTATTGGAATTATTTCTTAAGGTAAAGCAGGTAGAAAAGAAAACCGTTATAAGAACCAAGGTATTGGATATACCTAAGCGCCTGTGGGTTAATTTAGTGAAAGCCTCTAATATAGATGATACCTTAACATGGCCCGAAGTTTCAAAACAACAGTTGTCAAATTTGGCGGCACAATTAACAGCAGGTATATTTCAAGTAAATGGAAAAAGCACTTTTAAAGAAGAATTTGTAACGGCAGGTGGTGTAGATTTAAAGGAAATCAACTTTAAGACTTACGAAAGTAAAATACTAACTAATCTTTATTTTGCTGGTGAAATTATAAATGTGGACGCTATTACTGGCGGATTCAATTTCCAGAATGCGTGGACCGGAGGTTATATTGCGGCCCAAGGTGTAGTTAACGATCTGAATACAAATATTGAATAATATGAACACCTATATTGCATTTTTAAGAGGCATTAATGTAAGTGGCAAGCATAAGATTCAAATGGCCGAGTTAAAAGAATTGCTCTCCAAGCAAAAATTGGAAGATGTTAAAACGTACATACAAAGTGGTAACGTGGTATTTAAAAGTGGATTGGAAAATTCCAAAGAATTAGAAAATCTGATATCTAAGGCAATTCTCAGCCATTTTAATTTTAACGTTCCTGTCATAGTGATGACCATTTCTAAATTAAAAGAAATATTAGATCGGAATCCGTTTAAAACAGATGATGAGAATTTGCAAAAACAAAATTACTTTGTTCTGCTGAATGAGATACCAGACGTAGAAGCTGTAGATAAGTTAAGCAAAGAGACATTTAAAACTGAAGATTTTTTATTTGCCAATGACTGTATATATCTAAAATGTACAGCGGGTTATGGTAAAGCGAAATTGAATAATAATCTTGTTGAGCGTAAGTTGAAAGTTAAGGCAACTACTAGAAATTACAGGACAATGAGTAAGCTGTTAGAACTGTCCAATTAGTTCAATTCCCATATTTTAAAATTTAGGGCCGTAGCAAAGCATACCCATAAGAAATATGGGGTCAATAGATATGCTGCAAATTTACTGACTACCTTAAACCATTTTATAGTAAGTGCCAGAACAATTAATAGCGCTACAATGATCAATAGGGCCAATAAGGGCTGTTTAAGTCCAAAAAAAACAATGCTCCATAAACCGTTTAAGAGTAATTGAAATCCAAAATGATAAAGTCCGGTCTTAACCCATTTATGGTGAAAACCTTTTGCCCAGACCCAACCAGCAGAAATACCCATCATAATGTAGAGTACACTCCAAACGGGGCAAAAATCCAATTAGGCGGATTAAAACTTGGCTTGTTCAGTGTTAAATACCAGCTATTTACAGAGCTTTGCGTAACTACACTACTCAAGAAACCTATAGTAGAACATATTACAATGCCGATAAATATGTAGGTAAGCTTTCTTTTCAATTGGCTGGTGTTTAGCTCTAAAATAAGGATTTATTTTAATTGATAGCCCTAAAAACTATATTTGCACAAATTGAAAATTCAATGTCAGAAAAAGATTTTATTCCATCATCATACATTACATTGAAAGAAGAAGGTATTGTTGGGTATACATCACCTAGCAATATTGCATTGATTAAATATTGGGGAAAAAGGGAGAATCAAATACCTGCCAATCCGTCTATAAGTTTTACGCTGGCCGCTTGTATGACCAAAACCAGTGTAGAATACAAGAAAAAAATAAGAAAGGATAACGAATTCTCTTTTGATCTATTTTTTGAAGATCAGCCAAAAGAAGAGTTTAAACCAAAGATTAAAACATTCTTAAAAAGGATAGAAAAATATCTACCTTTCTTAAAAGAATATCATTTGGTCATAAAAACATCAAATACATTTCCGCATAGTAGTGGTATTGCTTCATCTGCCAGTGGAATGTCTGCTTTAGCTTTATGTTTTATGGAAATGGAAAGGACTTTTTCGGCACCAATTACTGATGATTTTTTCAACAATAAGGTATCCTTTATATCGCGCTTAGGGTCTGGTAGTGCATGCCGAAGTATTGAAGGTCCTTTGGTGCAGTGGGGAGAAACCTCTTCGGTTGAAGGTAGTTCAAATTTGTTTGGGGTTAAATATCCCTACAAAGTACATGATATTTTCAATAATTTTCATGATACCATTTTGTTGGTAGACAAAGGGGAGAAACAAGTAAGTAGTACAGTTGGTCATGAGCTTATGCATGGTCATCCGTTTGCATCGCAAAGATTTGAACAAGCTCATGAGAATTTAGATAAGCTGCGTACAATCTTGGCAGAGGGTAACTTAAATGATTTTATTGGTATAGTAGAAAGTGAGGCACTTACTTTGCATGCTATGATGATGACTAGTGATCCTTATTTTATTTTAATGAAACCCAATACGCTTTCTATTATAAATGAAATTTGGAAGTTTAGACAAACATCCAATACCCATGTTTGTTTTACATTAGATGCAGGAGCAAATGTACATGTGCTATACCCTGAAAATGAAAAAGATATCGTTTTTCCGTTTATTAAAGAGAAGTTAATTTCTTTTTGTCAAAATGGGCAGTATATTTGTGATCGAATTGGTCTGGGTGCTAAGAAGTTGTAAATGATTTGCACACTATTTGTGTGCAACCTACGTTTGTAAAAAGAACGGTTTCACTATGTTGTTTAACCTTTTTGGGTAAAACGTTCAACTTTATGTGTTTCTTTGACTATATTTATATAAGTTCAATGCTTGCTTAGTTATTAAAAATGAAAGGACCTTTATTTTATTCAAAAATTCTTCTCTTCGGGGAGTATGGCATTATTAAAGATTCCAAAGGCTTATCCATACCTTATAATTTTTATAAAGGGGCCTTAAAATCTGACGCAAGTGTTTCTAAAGAAGCAACAAAATCTAACAAGAGTTTAGAGGCTTTTGCCCTGTATTTGGAAAAGTTGACCATAGATGAGCCTAAATTGGTATCATTTGATTTGGATACTTTAAAGTCAGATGTGGCTGCGGGTATGTATTTTGATAGTTCAATACCACAGGGGTATGGCGTAGGTAGTAGTGGTGCTTTAGTAGCAGCAATCTATGATAAGTATGCTCAACATAAAATTACCGTTCTTGAAAATTTAACCAGAGAGAAATTGTTGAAACTAAAAACGATATTCGGTAAGATGGAGTCGTTTTTCCATGGTAAGTCCTCTGGCCTTGATCCTTTGAACAGTTATTTAAGTTTGCCCATTCTCATTAACTCTAAGGATAATATTGAATCAACAAGTATTCCATCACAGAATGCAGAAGGTAAAGGAGCTGTATTTTTATTGGATAGCGGTATTATTGGTGAGACCGCTCCTATGGTTCAGATTTTCATGGAGCAAATGAAGAATGATGGATTTAGAAGTATGTTGAAAAACCAATTTATAAAGCATACGGATGCTTGTGTAGAAGACTTTGTAAATGGTAACATAAAATCCCTGTTCGGTAATTTAAAACAGTTATCGCACGTAGTATTGGATAACTTTAAGCCAATGATACCGGCAAAGTTCCATGATTTATGGAAAAAAGGTATAGACACCAATGACTATTACCTAAAATTGTGTGGTTCAGGTGGTGGTGGCTACATATTAGGGTTTACGGAGGATTTGGAAAAAGCTAAAACTGCGTTAAAAGATTATAAACTGGAAGTAGTTTATAATTTTTAGGTATTTTCCATAATGCTTAATAGAAAAAATAAACTCTTACTGTTAAAAGTATTGAGTCTGTTTTCAGTAGTTAGGGGGTATAATATTTTAGTTATAGCTCTAGCGCAATATTTGGCATCCATTTATATACTTGCTCCTGAACTTCCGGTACGTAGAGTAGTATTGGATATTAATCTCTTTGTTATCGTATTGGCATCTGCTTTGGTTATTGCGGGTGGTTATATCATTAATAACTTTTATGATGCTGAAAAAGACCTCATAAATAAACCAAGAAAAAGTATGCTGGATCGTTTGGTAAGCCAACGGTTTAAGCTAACTACTTATTTTGTGTTGAATTTTATAGCGGTAATTGCGGCCAGTTATGTTTCGTTTAAAGCTGTATTCTTTTTTTCCTCTTATATTTTTGGTATCTGGATCTACTCCCATAAGCTAAAAAGAATTCCGTTTTTAGGTAATTTTATTTCCGCCACTTTAGCTATTACTCCTTTCTTTGTGGTGTTTATTTATTATAAGAATATACAGACGGTAATATTTGTGCATGCCGTATTTCTCTTTTTACTTATTCTTGCTCGAGAGATAATTAAGGATTTGGAAAATATCTCTGGTGACTTAGCACAGAATTATAGGACCATTCCTATTATTTATGGCGCAAGAACATCTAAACTAGTGATCTCATTTTTAATTCTTTTGACTTTAGTACCGTCGTTATTATTGATTTTTAGATTTGATGTAGGCCACATGAACATCTATTTTATAATATGTGTTCTTCTGTTACTGTTGTTTATTGTCTTATTGTTTAGGGCCAAGGCACGTAAAGATTATGTTTGGTTGCATAATATTCTCAAATTGATCATAGTAATGGGGGTGTTCAGTATTCTTCTTATTGACATAGACTTAGTTTTAAATAGAATATTGTAGTTGTTGGTAATATGTTGCATATAACTATTTGAACCGCAATGCAATTTGCTACCTTTGTGCAAAATTGGTACAATTATGAGCAGGGATGATTCTAGTAGAGGTAAGAAACCGTCAGGTAGGCAAGGTGGTAATTTTAAAAAAAAGAGCTACGCCCGTGGTAATTCTCCCATTAAAAAAAATGTAACTCCAAGTAAGCCACAAGACCCTAATTCAATTAGATTAAATAAATACGTGGCCAATTCTGGTGTATGTTCTAGGAGAGATGCCGATATATACATTGCCGCCGGTAGTGTAACAGTAAATGGTAAGCCTGTAACCGAAATGGGTTACAAGGTAAAGTTAAGCGATGAGGTAAAATTCGATGGTCAATTATTGAATCCGGTCAAAAGAGAATACGTACTACTTAACAAGCCAAAAGACTTTGTTACCACCATTCGCGATGAAAGAGGTAAAAGACACGTTTCTGGATTAATATCAAGTGCTTCTAAGTCAAAATTACTTCCTGTAGATAAATTGGAAAAAGAACATACAGGTTTACTTTTGTTTACTAATGATGGTAATATGACCAAGACGTTAAAAAGCCCTATCAACGGTCTACGTAAAATATATCATTTAGTACTTGAGCAAGAATTACGAAGTGCCGATTTAAAGAAAATTCAAGAAGGGGTCGTTGTAGATGAAAAAGTAGTTCGTGTACAGGATATTAGTTTCATTGCGGATGCTCCCAAAAGGGAAGTTGGTATTGAAATTTATAGTTCTAGAAATAAAATTGTAGAGCGTTTGTTTGAAACCTTAGGATATAAAATCCAAAAATTGGATAGGGTAGTTTATGGTGGTCTTACCAAAAAAGATTTACCAAGAGGGCACTGGAGATATTTGACAGAACAAGAAATCATTAATTTCAAAATGATCAAATAGTACATGCTCCTTGTCTTAATAAAGGCTATAGGATATGAAATTATTTCAGTGTACCAATTGTAAGAGTACGGTTGTTTTTGAAAACAATACATGTTTAAACTGCGGTTTTAAACTGGGCTATTCATCATATTATAATAAAATTGTTTCTTTAAATCCAAGCGCTGCTAAATGGCAGGTTAAAGAACTGGATGGAAAGACCTATGAATATTGTGAGAACTATAAGCACACGGTCTGTAACTGGTTGGTTGACGTTTCTAGAGATCGCAAATTCTGTCTTGCCTGTACCCTGAACAGAACAATTCCGTATCTTTTAGATGATGATAATCTTAAAAAATGGAAACATATTGAGGTCGCCAAGCACAGATTGGTATATCAATTATTGCGTTTTAGACTACCGGTAGTTAGCAAAACAATAGATGATGATAAAGGTTTTTGCTTTGATTTTTTGGAGAAAGATGAGCTTCCAGAAGAATCAAAAGGCTTAAAAACGGGTCATGCAGATGGTGTAATTACCCTTATGATAGCGGAAGCGGACCCTGTTGTTCGCGAGCAGGTAAAACAGCAAATGGCAGAGCGGTATAGAACTTTGCTCGGTCATTTTAGACATGAGGTGGGACATTATTATTGGGATTTGCTAATTCGTGATAATCCGGAGGTATTAGCGGATTTTAGGAGCATTTTTGGTGATGAATCTCAATCGTATGCAGATGCATTGACCACCCATTATAATAATGGTCCAAAGGCAAATTGGCAACAAAGTTTTATAAGTAAATATGCATCATCCCACCCTTGGGAAGATTGGGCAGAAACGTGGTCCCATTATTTACACTTGACTGATGTATTGGAAACCGCATATAATTTCGGTCTCAAATCAAATCCTAAAATAATTGCTAAGAAAAGCCTGAAAATGAATGCGGCTTTTGATCCATATACCGTTACTGATTTTAGTAGAATAATGGAAACAGGTATTCCCCTTTTATTTACACTTAATAGTATGAACCGTTCTTTGGGAGAAGACGATCCCTATCCGTTTATAATCTCAAAACCTGTTGAGAAAAAATTAGAGTTCATTCATAAATTGTTAAAAGGGATTTTATGAATTAATTAATTTCTGAAGGAATAAGAGTTAGTATTTTACGCTATAGCATTATTGCATTAAAGGTTATACGGGTAAATTTATTTGAATTCATTTCAGTACGTATGGCACAGGTAGAAAAGATTAATAGACAGAATTCCAAATTTAAACTAACCCATCTCCCTAAGTTATTTGTAAAAACGTATCATGCTTGGATGGAAAAGGAGCCATTTCAGATTAGTGCTATTATAGCATATTATGCAATATTGTCATTGCCAGGTCTGCTTATTTTAATATTGGAATTAGTTGGCGGTATTTGGGGCAAGGAGATTGTTCAGGGAGAATTGTTCGCTGAAATTTCTTCTGCCATGGGACCAGAAACCGCACAATCTATTCAAGAGATGATCAAGGATCAAGGTAGTCAGCAAACTTCATTGATTGCTACCCTTTTAGGGATCGGTGTGTTAATTTATGGTGCTACGGGAGTATTTTATCAATTACAAAACGCATTGAATGAAATTTGGGAGGCAAATCCTAAATACACAAATGAGTTTATTTCTACATTGTTTATGCGTTTAAAAGGTTTTGGTTTTATAATTATTATTGGCTTTTTATTATTGGTTAGTTTTGTGTTGACTTCTCTATTATCGGCGTTTTCAACGCAGCTCTCCAGACTTTTGCCAGATGGTATGTTAGAACTTGGGTTCGTTTTAGATCTAATATTATCACTTGGTTTTATCTACTTATTATTTGGGGCTATGTTCAAGTATTTGCCCAGTACTCATGTTCGTTGGAAAGCGGTTAAAGTAGGTGCCGCACTTACTGCTGTATTGTTTTTACTTGGTAAATATGCTTTGGCATTCTATTTTGGAAAAGCGGAACCCGGCTCTACCTATGGGGCGGCCGGGAGTATAATTTTGGTCATGCTTTGGGTGTCCTACTCTAGTTTAATAGTCACTTTTGGAGCACAGTTTACCAAGATTTATTCTGATAAGTATGTGAAAATCAGTTGAGTTTTTTCATTTTATCATGAATCTCTTTTAAGCATAAATTACCTAGACTTCCTTCATGTGTATGATGAATATCTCTTTTTGGAGTAAAAGTACCTGCATTGATCTCTATACCCATTTTCTTGTAGGCATCTCTAAACGGCATACCGCTTTGTACCAACTCATTTAATGTATCCACACTAAACAAATAATCATATTTTGGGTCGTCTAGAATACTATCGTTCACTCTGATTTCCTTTAGGCTAAAAGTTAAAATCTCTAAACAAGCCTTCATATCTTGAATTGCCGGAACAATAATTTCTTTCACCAATTGCAAATCTCTATGATAACCACTAGGTAGATTATTGATGACCAATGTCAATTGATTAGGAATAGACTGTAGTTTGTTGCATTTGCCACGTACCAACTCAAACACATCGGGATTTTTCTTGTGTGGCATAATACTGGAACCCGTGGTTAACTCATCTGGAAAAGAGATGAAATCGAAATTCTGACTCATATACAAGCAAATATCCATGGCCATTTTAGATAGGGTAGCTGCAATGTTGGCAATACCAAAAGCGGTAGCTTTTTCAGCTTTTCCTCTACTCATTTGTGCTGCAACCACATTATATTTCATGGTTTCAAAACCCATTTCTTTGGTGGTAAAACTACGGTCTATAGCAAATGAACTACCGTAACCGGCAGCACTACCTAACGGATTTTGATCTGCAACTTTGTAGGCCGCTTCAATAAAATAAAGGTCATCTATTAAGCTTTCTGCATAGGCGGAAAACCATAGCCCAAAAGAAGATGGCATGGCAATCTGTAAGTGTGTGTAACCTGGTAGCATAACATCTTTATGCTCTTGTGCTTTTAACAAAAGAAGGTTGAAAAGCGATTTGGTCATCGCCTTTATTTCTGTCAATTCATCTTTTAGGTATAAATGCATGGCTACAAGAACTTGGTCGTTTCTGGAACGTGCAGTATGTATTTTTTTACCGGTATCTCCTAGACTTAGTGTCAGCATGTATTCAATTTTAGAATGCATGTCTTCAAAAGAATTTTCTATAGAAAATGTGCCTTTTTCTATTCGCGCGGCAATATTATCAAGTTCTTTTACAAGTTCAGCGGTTTCCTTGGGGGAAATCAATCCTATTTTACCCAGCATTTTTGCATGTGCCTTAGAGGCAATAACGTCGTATTTTGCTAAGTGTAAATCCAATTCTCTATCGTTGCCAACTGTAAAGTGATCGATTTTTTTATCGGTGCTAAATCCTTTATCCCAGAGTTTCATATGTTGTCAGTTATCAATTATCAATTAAGCAATGAACAATGCTTATTGGTAATTGGTTATTTTTAATTGTTGATTGAAAGGAAGCCTTTTAATAATTTAATATATAAATCTATACCTTCTTCAATTTCATGTACATAAATAAATTCGTTGGCAGAGTGGGAGCGTGTGCTGTCCCCAGGTCCTAATTTTAACGATTGGCAACTTAACGCTGCTTGATCAGATAATGTAGGTGAGCCATAAGTTGTTCTGCCCAAGGCAATACCAGATTGCACCAACGGATGGTCTTTATCTATTTTCGATGAATTTAAACGTAAAGATCGCTCCTTTAATTCGCATGGCGCATCCTTCTTTAATAAATCTGCAATTTCTTTATTGCTATATGCATCGTTTACACGTACATCCACTACTAAATCTACCTGTGCCGGTACCACATTATGTTGTTTGCCAGCATCTATTTGGGTAACCGTCATTTTTACATCGCCCAAGGCTTCAGAAGATTTTTCGAAAGAATAATTCTTGAACCATTCCAGAACTTTGATGGTGTTGTATATGGAATTATCATTGTTTGGATGTGCGGCGTGCGACGGAGTACCTTTAACAACAGCATCGAAAACCACCAATCCTTTTTCAGCAATAGCAAGTTGCATCAAAGTAGGTTCACCAACAATGGCTACATCTATATGTGGAAGTTTTGGCAATAAACCGCGCAAGCTATTTTCACCTGCATTCTCCTCTTCTGCAGAGGCGACCATTAAAATATTGTGATTTAAGTCTTCTGCATTGTAATAGTTTACAAAAGTAGCCAAAAGGGAAACCAACGGTCCGCCAGCATCATTACTACCAAGACCAAACAACTTGCCATCTTCAATTTGGGGCAAAAAAGGATCTTTGGTGTATGCCGTATTTGGTTTTACCGTATCGTGGTGCGAATTCAGTAATAATGTAGGTTTTGAGTCGTCCCAATATTTATTTTTAGCAATAATATTGTTGAGGTCTCTTTCCGTAGGTATGTCATATTTTGCCAGCCAAGCCTGTATTGCATCGGCTGTTTTATCTTCTTCTTTAGAAAAAGATTCTATTGATATGAGTTGCTTCAGTAATGCAATTGCACTTTCTGTAAGTTCTGTTTGGTTCATCTTAAAGTTTTATTGTCGTGAACAGTTCTGTGTTTTTATCTAACATGGTAACATCGCCCAGGCAAACTTTTGCTACGTTGTGGTTTAGGGCATGAAAGCAATTATGAAGTTTTGGCAACATTCCGTCAGCAATGATACCATCGGATAAAAGTGATTTATAGGTATTGGTATTAATGTCTTTAACTACGCTGTTTTCATCGGCAATATCCATTAAAACCCCTTTTTTCTCAAAACAATAATACAACGTAGTTTCAAAGGTAGGTGCCATGCCTATTGCAATTTCAGAGGCAATCGTATCTGCATTGGTGTTTAATAACTGTCCGGCACCATCGTGCGATAAGGCACAGAAAATGGGTGTTAAATCCGCCGCTAAAAGCTTGGATAATAATGCAGCGTTTACACCATCAATATCGCCTACAAATCCGTAATCAATTTCTTTAACAGGACGTTTATGAGCCTGTATGCTATCACCGTCAGCACCGCTTAATCCAATTGCGTTGGTGTTTTTAGCTTGTAGTTGTGCAACTATTTTCTTGTTTGCCAAGCCGCCATACACCATGGTTATAATATCAACGGTTTCGCCATCGGTAATACGCCTGCCATCTATCATTTTAGACTCAATGCCAAGTTTGGTTGCTAATTGAGTGGCTAATTTTCCACCGCCATGGACCAAAATTTTTAAGCCTTCAAGTTTAGAAAAGGCAGTGAGAAAAACGTCTAGGGCGTTTTCGTCTTCTATTACATTACCACCAATTTTTACAACACTTAATTTATTTTTCATAATCTGCAAATTTGAACATGAGTACCATGGCGATTATTAGAATAATATTACTGACCGGACCCATATAGGCTTTCCAATGAGCGGTGCTATGGTCAATATCTACCATATTCATTACAAAAAGGATGAGGGCGAATAGCGCAATACCAATATAGATCCACTTATTAATTTTCATTGCTCTCCAGTATTTTCTTTAACACCAATTGTGCTGCGTAGGTTCTGTTATTTGCCTGTTCTATAACCAAAGACTGGTCACTATCCAAAACTTCATCGGCAACAACAACATTTCTACGAACAGGAAGACAGTGCATAAATTTTGCCTTGCCTAATTTTTTAAGTGTCATTTGCCAGTTTGGGTCCTGCGATTTTATTTGACCATAATCGGTATAGCTACTCCAGTTCTTTACATAAACAAAATCGGCATTTTCTAAAGCCTTCTCTTGGTCGTGCTCAATAGTACAATCTTTTGTGATGTTAGGGTCCAGTTCATAACCTTCAGGATGCGTAATCACAAAATCGGCATGTTGCTTTTGCATCATTTGTACAAATGAATTGGCAACGGCATGTGGTAGAGCCCTTGGGTGTGGCGCCCAAGAAAGAACAACCTTAGGGTTATTTTTAAAATTGTGTTCCTCTAAAGTAATGGCATCGGTTAATGCTTGTAATGGGTGCCCCACAGAGCTTTCCATATTTACGATAGGTACCGAAGCATATGTTTTAAAACCGTTGAGTACCTCTTCGGCTTCATCTAGTTCCTTATCTACTAAACCGGCAAAGGCACGAATGGCAATGATATCGCAATACTGCGAAATTACTTGGGCGGCCTCTTTAATATGTTCAGAAGTTCCTTGGTCCATAATGGTACCATCGGCATATTCCAAAGCCCAACCTTCGCTACCAAAATTCATTACAATAACTTCCATACCCAAATTCATTGCTGCTTTTTGGGTACTTAAACGTGTACGAAGCGAGTTGTTAAAGAATAACAACCCAATAGTTTTGTCTTTACCTAATTCCTTAAATTTTTTAGGTTGTTTTTTAAGTGTTATGGCTTCTTTTACCCAGTTGGATAAAACGTCTATATCGTTTATTGAAAGGTAATTCATGATGATGTTATTTTTGTAAATGTGCTTTTATTTTCAATGGCATCAACAATAAAGTTATCGTTCAGCCCATTGGTGATCCAGGTTTCAATACCTGCTTTTTGTGCAATGGTGGCTGCATCAATTTTTGACTGCATGCCACCGGTGCCGTGGGTAGATTTGGATTCCCCTATTTCTTTTAGCAATTTGGTCAGGTCTGAAACGGCTTCTATTGTTTTTGGTGTGGAAGTCGTTAAAGATGATTTTGTGTAAATACCATCTGTATTTGTAGCAATGATAAGAATGTCAGCAGATAAAAGCGATGCAGTTAAACCGGCCAATTTATCGTTATCACCAAATTTGATCTCATCAGTAGCAACGGTATCATTTTCATTAATGATAGGAATGAAGTTGTTGGCAACAAGAACATTAATGGTGTTTTTAATATTCGCTCTAGTTTGCTCATTTTCAAAATCGGAATAGGATAACAAACATTGTGATGTAAAGAGCCCAAGCTCCCTAAAGTTTTCTTGAAAAATGCGCATTAGATGAGGCTGACCAATAGATGCCAATGCCTGCTTTACATTAATTTCTTCTCCATTATGTTCCAACTTAACAAACTGCCTTGCAGCGGCAATGGCACCGGAACTCACAATAATAAATTCGAACTTATCTTTTAGAGCGGCAATTTGCCGACCAATATCCTCAATTTTTCCTCGGGAAATATGATCAGTGTCTTTGGTTAAGGTATTGGAACCTAATTTCAATAAAATTCTCTTTTTCAACATTTTAATATCGTTTATGTTAGGTGAAATCTTATTTTCCTAACTCCTAACTCCTAACTCCTAACTACCTTACCTGACCATTTCCTTTTACGTACCACTTATTGGTTACTAAATGCTGTAATCCTATAGGGCCGCGTTGATGTAATTTATCTGTACTAATGGCTAGTTCTCCTCCAAGACCAAATTGTCCGCCATCCGTAAAGCGGGTAGATGCATTATGGTATACCGCAGCGGTATCCACAGATTGCATGAAAACATCTGCTTCCTCTTCATTTTTAGTAATGATAGAAGCGGAGTGGCCGCCTCCATAGGTATTGATGAGCTGTACGGCTTCATCTACATCTGGCACTTGCCCTAGTACAATTTTATAATCCAAAAACTCTTCAAACCAAACAGATTCATTTTCCATTTGAGAGGTGCCATCTAATCCGGCTAATTTGGCATCGGTCAAAATTTCAACATTGTGTTTTTTAAGGGTCTTGATCAAATGACTTAAAAATTCTGCCTTGCGTGGTAAATCTCTTGAAATGATGACTTTGTCAACGGCGTTGCAAGCGGAAATTTTTGTGGTCTTTGCATTGACGATAACATCCAGTGCCATTTGCAAATCTGCCTCGTGCGAAACATATACAAAGTTATTTCCTCTACCGCTTACTATTACCGGGCACTGTGCATGTTGCTTAACAAAAGCAATCAGCTTTTCGCCGCCTCTAGGTACAATTAAGTCTAGTTTTTGTGTTGGTTTTTCTAAAAACTGCTGAGTTTCTGTTCTAGAATAATTAAGGTAAGTCACCCAATCCGTAGCACAATCGCAAGACTCCAAAGCTTTGTGCCATAGGTTTACTAAAACCAAATTGGAGTTCAAAGACTCTTTGCCCCCCTTTAGCAATATTTTGTTGCCTGATTTAAATGCGATGCCCGCAGCTTCAATGGTAACATCTGGCCTAGATTCATAAATAATCATGATCGTACCGAAAGGTGCGGTTTTGTTGCTGATCTCTAAACCATTTTCATGGGTAAATTGAAAACGTTCTACATGCAAAGGGTCTGGCAAGGCAGCTAATTTTTTTAAGGAAGAAATCATTTCTGCTACCTTGGTCTTGTTTACCTTTAAGCGATCAACCATTGCAATATCGCCTGATTCAAAAGAATTTAAATCTTTTTCATTGGCAGATATTAGAATTGATTCTTCTTGCTGCACCAATCCTGCCATACGCTTAAGTACGGCATTCCTTTTAGATATGCTTAGGGTTGTCTTCATGATAGGGCTTTTTTAAGAGCTGTAAAAAACACGTCTAAATCTTGTTTTGTAATATTCAGGGCAGGTAAAATTCTTAGCACTGTTTTATCTTTTGCGCCACCTGTAAAAAGAAAATGTTCGTGAATTAATTTTTTACGCAGATCGGCAACCTGAAAATCAAATTCAAGCCCTAACATTAAGCCTTTTCCTTTTACCCGTTTTACTTGCGGAATTTCTTTTGCCTTTTCGTTGAAATATTCGCCTAATGCTTTAGCATTTTGAATTAGATTTTCTTTTTCAATTACTTCTAAAACCGCCATGGTGGCTGCGCAAGCCAAATGATTGCCACCGAAAGTGGTGCCCAATATTCCGTATTTTGCCTTTATACTTTCGTGAATAAGAATACCACCTACAGGAAAACCGTTGCCCATTCCCTTGGCAATACTAATGATGTCCGGTTGAATGTTATGATGTTGAAATGCAAAGAATTTTCCGCTTCTGCCAAATCCGCATTGTACTTCATCTGCTATTAATAATGCATCATTCTCTTTACAAAACAAAGCAACGTTCTGTAAGAATTCGGTCGTAGGTTCATCTAAACCACCAACGCCTTGAATAGATTCAATGATAACGGCACAAACATTCTTTGATATTTCCCTTTCAAAACCCTTACTGTCGTTTAGGTCAAGAAAAACAACTTCATGTTGCAGGTTAATTTCAGCATTGATAGATGGATTGTCCGTTGTTGCTACCGCAGCAGAAGTACGTCCATGAAAACCGTTGTTAAAGGCAATTACCTTTGATTTTCCGGTTACAAAAGAAGCCATTTTCAATGCGTTTTCATTTGCCTCTGCGCCAGAGTTGCACATGAATAGATTGTAATCTTCACAATTGGATGCTTCACCCAATTTGTTGGCCAATTCTACCTGTAAAGGGTTTTGTACCGCATTGCTATAAAACCCAATATTATCCAATTGGTCTTTTAAACGCTTTACATAATGTGGGTGCGTATGGCCAATGGAAATAACGGCATGCCCGCCGTAGAAATCCAAATAATCCTGTCCTTGGTCATCAGTTACTACAATGCCTTTTGCGGAAACCGGGGTTACATTATACAAAGGGTAAACGTCAAATAATTTCATAGTTGAAAAGTTTCAAGTTCAAAATAATGAACGGGTAGGGTAGCGTGTTTACTTGTTTTTGAATTCGGTGATCTTGTCGTAAGAGGAAATAATTCCGCGTATCAATGATGAGCTTAAACCCTGGTGTTCCATTTCATTTAAACCGGTTATGGTACAACCCATAGGCGTGGTAACACGGTCAATTTCTTCTTCAGGATGATTACCGGATTCTATTAAAAGGCTTGCGGCACCGTTACAAGTATGCATAGCAAGTTCTTGAGCCTCTTTGGCATCAAAACCAAGCTGTATGGCGCCTTGGGTGGTGGCACGTATTAAGCGCATCCAAAAAGCTACACCACTTGCACAGATTACGGTTGCAGCCTGCATTTGACCTTCGGGGATTTCCATAGAATGTCCCATTCTATTAAAAATGGCTTTTGCCAATTCAACCCTTTTTTTACCTTTTTCGTTGCTACAGATACAGGTCATGGATTTACCCACGGAAATAGCCGTATTGGGCATACTTCTTATGATAAAGTTGTCTTTACCAATTACCGCTTCTATTTTTTCAATACTAAATCCGGTAATAGTAGAGATGATTACATGTTTATCCGTCAATAGATCTTTTATACTTTCTAAAATGGCGGCAAAATGAATAGGCTGTACGGCAAAAATTAAAATATCTGAATTTTCAACGGCTATTCTATTGTCATTTGTAACGGTAACCTTATCATATTTCTCAAATTCTGCTATAGCTGTGGTATCCCTTTTGGTAAGGTACATACTGGTAGCACCATTACTGTTCAATATGCCTTTAGCAATAGAAAGTCCTAAATTACCTGTACCTATAATGGCTGTTTTCATGTTTGGTGTAGTATTAAGTAAAAGGTGCTAAGTAAAAAGTATGAAGTAAACCGTAAATTTCATATCACTACTTAAAATTAGTCCTCATTAATTTTATTTCAATCTTATGTTATTTCAATAGTCCATCAAATCATTTAGAAGACTCCGGCTTTTAAATTAAGTCCTAGGTTTTCTTCCAAACCGAAAATTAAGTTCATGTTCTGCACCGCTTGCCCAGATGCACCTTTTAATAAGTTGTCTATGGCAGAGGTGATCAACAGCACATCTTCATGTTTATGTAAGTGGATGTGACATTGATTTGTATTTACCACTTGTTTTAAATTGATGGGCTCATCTGATATTTGGGTGAACACCGCATCATTATAAAATTCCTGAAAGATTTTTTTAGCATCCTCTAAACTACCCTCAAATTTGGTATAGGAAGTTGCCAAAATACCACGGGTAAAATTCCCTCTATTGGGCATAAAATACAGATTACCAGTATCTTTTTGAAATGAATGTAAGCTCTCGTTGATTTCCCCTAAATGCTGATGTGTAAAAGGCTTGTACCAGCTTACATTATTATTTCTCCATGAAAAGTGCGATGTGGCAGACGGACTAACACCCGCACCGGTACTACCGGTTACAGCATTTATATGTACTTCATTGTCCAACAACCCGGCTTTTGCCAAGGGTAGCAATGCCAATTGGATAGCAGTTGCAAAACAACCAGGATTAGCTATATATTTTGCATTTTCAATTTCGGATTTGAATAATTCCGGTAAACCATAAACAAACTCCTTACCATTGAAATTGGCATCGGCATGTAATCTAAAATCATTGCTCAGATCTATAATAACGGTCTCTTTTGAAAATTGATGCTCGTTTAAAAATGCGGTAGAATTACCATGGCCTAAACATAGAAAAACAACGTTTACATTTAGATTTACACTACCTGTAAATTCCATATCAGTAACCCCCAATAGATCTGGATGAGCCGTTGTCACCTTTTTTCCAGCTCTAGTAGTACTGAATACAAAATCGATTTCAGTTGCTGGGTGATGTAATAAGATGCGAATAAGCTCACCTCCCGTATACCCAGAACCACCAATAATACCTGCTTTAATCATAATTTTATTTTCTGAATGAATATCAAGTAATAAGTATTAAGTACTTTATCTACTATTGGAATTTTTCACTTAATACTTTGTACTCATTACTTAATACTATTTTTTCCTAACTATTTATCCCCATTTACATGGTTGTAGATTTTTCCGGAATTTGAAAGAATCTTAATAAATCCTTTAGCGTCATCTGCTGTCCATCCTTTATTGACCTCGCCATATTTACCAAAAGCATCGGTCATTAAATCATGTTTAGATGAAATACCGTGTAACCTGAACTGAAATGGATATAAGCCTACAAATACATCTCCGGAAACCGTTTTTTGAGTATCTGTCAAGAAGGTTTCTATGTTACGCATTACAGCATCTAGGTAATTGCCTTCATGCAATAACATGCCATAGAAATTGCCTTGTTGTTCCTTTTGAAATTGTTGCCACTTTGTAAGTGTATGTTTCTCTAATAAATGGTGTGCTTTTATGATAATTAAAGAAGCAGGAGCCTCAAACCCAACTCGGCCTTTGGTACCTATAATAGTATCGCCAACGTGAATATCCCTTCCAATGGCATATTTAGATGACAAAGCCTCTAGTTTTTCAATATTTGCAACTGGGTTGTCTTTTGCACCATCAATAGCAACCAATTCGCCATTTTCAAAAGTAAGTTTTACCTCTGTAGGGTTCTTTTCCTGTAATTGGCTTGGGTAGGCGCTATCTGGTAAGGGCTTTTCTGAAGTTAATGTCTCTTCACCACCAACAGAAGTACCCCAAAGTCCTCTATTAATAGAGTATTTTGCTTTTTCCCAAGGATAATCTACACCGTTTTCTTTTAAGTATGCGATCTCTTCTTCCCTGGCTAGTTTGTTATCTCTAATAGGCGTGATGATTTCAATTTCTGGGGCAATGATCTGGAAAATCATATCAAAACGTACTTGGTCGTTACCCGCGCCTGTACTACCGTGGGCAATATAACCAGCGCCTATTTTTTTAGCGTAGTTTACAATTTCTATTGCCTGTACAATTCTTTCTGCACTTACAGAAAGTGGGTAGGTATTGTTTTTAAGTACATTACCAAAAATAAGATACTTTACTACTTTATCATAAAAGGTCTGTACGGCATCTATAGAGGTATAAGAGGAAGCGCCCAGTTCAATAGCTTTCTTCTCAATTTCCTTTATTTCCTCAACAGAGAAACCTCCTGTGTTCACGCTTACTGCATGAACTTCAAATCCTTTGTCTTTTGATAAATGCTTGGCGCAATAAGAAGTATCCAATCCGCCGCTGTATGCTAGTACTAATTTTTTCATTGTATGATGTTCAATTCCGGCAAGCCGGATAATTATTTATTTTGGTTCTATAGGTTTTGAGTTGAGAGGTTAGAAGAAATAAATAGGACTTTGATCCTTAAATCTGTAATTGGTAAAAGTCATTTTAAGCTCCATAACTTCTATTCTCTTATTTCTTTTTCAGAAACAAACTCTCTTTTATACTTTTTAATCTTGTAAATGCCTTACCGTTCATTTCTTTAGTGTTCTCAGTTTTTTTCTTTGTGGTAGGGTCATATAACATACCGGTACAGAGACACATTTTTTGTTCAGTTCTCGTAAGGATGTCAAAATTTTTACAAGTTTGGCAGCCTTTCCAAAACTCAGGGTCATCTGTAAGTTCAGAAAATGTAACAGGTTTATAGCCTAGTTCGTAGTTAATTTTCATCACTGCTAAACCTGTGGTGATTCCAAATATTTTGGCATCGGGAAATTTCTCCCTGCTTAATTCAAAGATTTTGGCTTTAATACTTTTAGCTAGACCTTGCCCTCTATAATCTGGGTGTACTATGAGTCCGGAATTTGCTACAAATTTCTCGTGTCCCCATACTTCTATATAGCAGAAACCCGCAAATTTATCTCCGTCCAATGCAAGTATGGCATTACCGTTAGAAAGTTTTCTTTGAATATACTCTGGGGTACGTTTTGCTATGCCGGTACCGCGTACTTTGGCAGATTCAGCTATGGTATCGCAGATATCCTGAGCGTATTTAAAATGTGATTCGTTAGCAACAATTAAGTTCATTGCCAGTTAGATTTAAAAGTGTAAAAAATAAATTTGATTTGTTGTGCGGAAATGGACTCACCTAATTCCATAAATATATCTTACCCTTACGGGCGACGACGGCGAGATGTGAACGGGCGCGCTAGAGCCACTGGGCTCACGGTGCTATATAAAAAGTAGTTTATTTCGTTCATTACGGGGTAAATGTACAAATTATATTTATTTGACATCCCGCATGACATAATTTTTACAAAAAGTTTACTTTTTGTTACGATGTGCAACAATTTCATAAGTCAAATAGGCAAATACTGAAATATATTCAATGCCTAAAAGCCAAAGGCTTTCTTTGAAATCTGCTTGGGAATATGCATAATAACTAAGTACTACGGCGGCAGTCCAAATAATGGCATATCTATATGAAGTGAAAATAGATAGTAGCACTAAAAATATAATATACCAAGGGTGTATTGTGGTAGATATGAAATAATAAATGGTCAAAACCCACATCATTGACCAAAGTACCCTGTTTAAGTCGTATTTCTTGGGGAAAAATGTAAATAACCCTACAGTAATAACAGTTATTAGTGGGGTAATTTTACCGTATTCTTTAATGAACTCCCAAGGTTTTGCGTCAAAATGAACGGCTGTTTTTTTGGCAAGGTTATAGAGGCTCGAGTTAAATTCAAAATTAGAGAACCAAAGTTTAATGGTTCTACTATAGTTGTCTATAAATTCTGGCGTGTTAAAAGGCAGAAAAAGAGCTATGGACGTAATGCCGATAATGCTATAGAAAACAATACTTTTTTTCCAACCCAAATATTTTAAAAAAATAGGAAGGAATAAAAGAGGTACTAATTTTATGGAGATGGAGCAGGCAATAACCATTGCGGCGGTTTTCCATTTATCTATGGACAATAAAAACATCGATAGAATAAAGAAAAACAACATGACCCCTTCAAAATGAAGATTTCCGGTGAGTTCAACTATTACAAGCGGATTAATGAAATACCAGAATATTAGATGCGGAGATCGATTAAGGTTTTTTAATAACCTTCTGCCAAAATAGAAAATACCTATATCAGCCAGAATTATAATTGAACGCATAGCGAATAAAGATCCAAAAAGACTCTTGCCGCCAAGAATAGTGGCCAAGGCAAAAATAAGTTGATTTAAAGGGGGGTAATTACTGTAGTGCCTTGCGCTTAAACTACCCATACCGTCGTACAGCTCTTTGGCATTCGGTATTATTGATACCATGTTTTGCATTAACTCATCTGGAGTGTGTAGATAGGGGTTATTGCCATTGGCTACTAAATGTCCGTCCCAAACGAATCTATAAAAATCTTGTGAAAGATTAGGTTCTGCAAATAAAAATACCAGTCTAAATATGACGCCTATACCCAGTAAAAACCTAAAGTTGTGTTTTTCAAATTGTATCAGCTTAAAACAGAAAAAGAATAGGGCAACAAATAGGGTAATCAGTTTTATGAAATCTGTTCTAGGTAAATGATAGGCAAACGTATAGTAGAATACAAAACTTAATACCGCTAAGGTGAGGGAAACTTTATGGAGTTTCAAAAAGTTTTTAAAGCTAGTTGGCATTAGGGGTTTTCAATTTAGTAACAGGTCAATTTAATGGTTTTTTATTTATTTTTAATTTAATGGACCATCAATTTTCCTAAAAGCTCTTTCATCATTTTAGCTGCCAAATATGCGGTCATATCATTAAAATCTCGATCAGGATTGTATTCCACAATATCTGCACCCACAATTTGGGCGTCTATACCCTGAATTAAATCTATAACTTGACGAGAAGAGAGTCCGCCCGGTTCATGATGGGAAACCCCTGGTGCAAAGGCAGGGTCAAAACCATCCATATCTAAAGAAATGTACAAGGGATTTTTAAAATTGGGTATTGCAGTTAAGTCCAAGTTTCGCATTTCATGAATGTCAACATCGAACTTTTTTGCTTGTGAAGCTTGATGTGGATTTAAGGTACGAATACCTACTTGAACTAACTTTACGGCATAACCGTTTTCCATAATTCTTGCAAATGGGCAAGCGTGGGAGTAAGGATCGCCTTCATAGTCATGGTATAGATCTGCATGGGCATCAATATGTAGAATGTCAAGTTTTGGATAATGGTCATGAAACGCTTTAATAATCGGGAAAGTTATGGAGTGGTCGCCACCCAAGGTCAGTAACTTTTCACCGTTTTCAATATTCTTTTGGGTAATAGTGGCGATATCAAAATAGTCTTCAATATTGAAATCACCATTATCCGTTATTAGGTCATTTTCTATTGTTGTTCCAAGCTCCGTACATAAGTTCATAGAATCACTGTACAATGCTTTTCTGATTAGGGCAGGTGCTTTTGCAGGACCTCTTTGAAAAGATGATTTTGCATCCCAATTAATGCCTTGAATATTAATTTTATTCATAATACTTTAAGTTGATGGGTTAATACATAGTATTTGGATTTTCAGATTTCTCTGGTATTTGCTGTATAGCATCCCAATGTTCGCATATTTTTCCATTTGTATCAAACCTGAAAAAATCCATTGTAACATATTGGTCATTTCCTGGCCATACCTGGTGCGTGTGTAATGCAACCAAATCTCCTTCTGCAATGCAACGTACAAATTCAATAGATTTTTCAGGGTATTCTTTTTGCATGCGTTCAAAATAATCTATAAAACCTTGCGTACCATTGGCAACTGCGGGATTATGCTGAATGTATTCTTTGCCAACATACATTTCTATGGCCAGTTTTGGGTTTCCTAAATATGCCGTTCTGTAAAAAGCGATGGCGTTCCTTTTGTTTGTCTCTAAATTCATCATGATATCTTGTAGTGGTTTAATGAAAATATATTTTTCTGAATTCCATTGGGGTCATCCCTGTATTTGTTTTAAAGAATTTTGAAAAATAGGCATAGTCAGAATACCCCAAGGTGTCTGCAACATTGGCTAGGTTGTCATTAGAATGAACGATCAAACGTTTAGCTTCTAACATGATACGCTCAGAAATCAAGGTAGTTGTAGTTTTGCTGATGGTCTTTTGAACCACTCTGTTTAAGTGTTTGGTTGTAATACTTAGTTTTTCAGCATAGAATTTAGGTAATTTTTCGGTGTAAAAGTGTGCGTTAATTAATTTTTCCAGCCGTTCAAGTATATTCGCATAGCTGTTAGATCCTAATTTTTCTATAATAGTGTCGGCAGTATATGCACGCGTTAGTTCTATGTATATATAGTGTATAAGACTAATGATTTTAGCTTCTCTTAGTAAATTTTCTTCTCTGTACTCTGTAAAAAGTTCTTGAAAAACAGTGGTTAGGTGTATCAGTTTCTCTTTAGATAATTGAAGCAAAGGCGGGTTTTGGTTGGAATAAAAAAAAGGAAAAGAATTTAGGGAATGATCCAAAAATTTTAATTCATAGAATTCTTGAGAGTGAAAGAAAATATAACCTTCTGGTTGCGATTCAAATTTCCAAAAATGAGTTTGCCCAGGTTTTAAGAAGAAGACCTTTCCAGGTTCTATTGGGTAGGTGTCAAAATCTATTTCATGTGTGCCGGTGCCTTTGGTAAAAATAACGCACAAGTAAAAATTATGGCTATGAGGTTTATTTATAAGATTCTTATTGATTTGAATATGGTCTGCAAAAGAGTTTACATAAAGACTGTGTAACGGCTTGTTTTTTAAAAACTGACTAATATGTAAAACGGGTATTTTCATATAAAATGTCTTAAAAATACAAATATATGCGCTTATAATACGACTGATACCTTTATTTTATGTCTTAATTTTGCAGTATAAAAATGGGGTCATGAGTAAAGTGTTGAATGTTGTAAAATGCAAATGTCCTAATTGTAATGAGGGTAAGGTCTTTAGTGGGCAAGGAAATGTTTTTTTGTTTAAAATGCCGACAATGAATGAAAGGTGTTCTGAATGCAATTTTAAATTTGAAAAAGAAACGGGCTTCTTTTTTGGAGCTATGTTCGTTAGTTATGCCTTGGCTGTGGCACAAATGATAATAAGCCTTGTGTTGTTTTGGTATTTTGTAGATCTGTCTCCGTTGCGGGTATTTGCTATTATTGCTTTGGTAACTATATTGATGAGCACTTTTAATTTTAGGCTATCAAGATCTATTTGGATCCATTTATTCTACAAACTTTAAAATATTGATTTAAGTAGGGTTTGTCATTTCTTTGGCAAGTTTAACTACTCTTTCTGTTATTCTATTAGGATCATTTTTTCTCCAGTTCATAAATAAGCTAATAGTTTCATCTAGCTCTATAAACCTAACGCCAATTGCATTTGAGAATTTATAGGATAACGGTAGTATAGATATGCCTAGGCCTTGTGCTACAAGATTAATGATCATACCTCCAAAATCAGATTCAATAACAGTTTTTGGCTCAAAACCGTTTTTTTGAAAAAGACTTCTTAATAGTGAAGGAAAGTAAGTGTTTCTATGCAAGCCAGAAATAATGAATTTTTCATCTTGCAACACCTTTAAATCCTTTAAGGTTGTATTGGTCAACCAATGTTTCTCAGAAACCACAAGGCAGATAGGTTCAGTATGTAATTTATACGACATTATATGAGTGTTATTTATAGCATCTCTATTAAAAGCAATATCGGTATCATAATTAAGTAGC
Organism: Maribacter sp. 1_2014MBL_MicDiv; assembly: GCF_001865655.1. Classification (NCBI taxonomy): domain Bacteria; kingdom Pseudomonadati; phylum Bacteroidota; class Flavobacteriia; order Flavobacteriales; family Flavobacteriaceae; genus Maribacter; species Maribacter sp. 1_2014MBL_MicDiv. The sequence goes on along the minus strand of NZ_CP011318.1, from coordinate 1,412,891 downwards.
AATTTTTCATGGTTTTCATCTATAGGCTCAGTTAATTCTAGTTTTAAATCTGGTATGCTAGCGTTGATTTTACTTAAGAAAAGCGGTAGATAACTAAAGGCAATTGAACCTGGGTAAGAAAGGGAAATATGGCCAGAAGTGCCTTGGTCTATCTTCTTTGCCTGTTTTTGAAAATGATCAAGGTCATTGATGGTAGTAGCCCATTTGTCCTTTAGGAAAATACCCGCATCGGTGAGTTTTACATTGCGTTTATCTCGTTTAAATAGTTGATAACCAATTTCTTCTTCCAATGATTGAATTTGTCTACTTAAGGTAGATTGAGATATGAACAATTTTTCTGCAGCTTTCCAAAAATGAAGTTCCGTGGCAAGGCTTAAAAAATATTTTATTTGCTGTGTAGTCATAATTAATGCAATTTATGCATTAAAAAGCTACAAATATGTATTTTTCATAAACCTTTAGAGTCATTTCTTTGCCTTGTGGATTTTTAAAATTATAGAGCTATGGGTATAGAAAACTTTGTAACCTTTATGGTATCGGCATTATTGTTTATAATGACACCTGGTTTAGACACTTTTTTTGTACTGAACAAGTCTTTGGGACGAGGAAGAAAATCTGGAATACAAGCGGCATTAGGAGTAAATGTGGGTATATTGACGCATACTATGTGTGCGGCAATGGGAGTATCCGTATTATTGGCCAAATCAGCTTTTGCCTTTGCCGCAGTTAAATATTTAGGTGCTGCATACCTTATTTATTTAGGGGTGGCAACTTATAGAAAAAGAACCGATTTTGATGGTTTAGAGCAATTGTCAACTAATGGTCAAAAGGTGAAAAGTGATTTTTGGTCAGGATTTTTGACTAATTCATTAAATCCTAAAGTTGCATTATTCTTTGTTGCTTTTTTTCCGCAGTTTATATCCGCCAACCAAATACATAACCCAATGCCGTATGTAATGTTAGGTGTAACTTATGCGTTTATAGGGGTGGTTTGGTATATTATTTTAACCTTGTTCGCAAGTGTTTTTTCTAACCAGATCAAAGAAAACCCTAGTTCAAGTAAACTGTTAAATAAAATAGGAGGCTTGGCATTTATTTCAATGGGTATTAAAATAGCCTTCTTTAAATAAACGATTATAAGTATTAAATAATCACCACTGATAGTTTGTGGTAACTACCTGCTGAAAGCCATGAATAGGGGAATTTGTACTCAAACTAATTTTATGTTCTCAGGTTAGGTGGTGATTTTTAAATTTTTATACCTTATTTTGAAGTCGAAATTTTGCACTGTTGCTTATGAATACTGATAAAAAGGGTATTAAACCAAATAAGATTCCTTGGCCAACCAAAAAGGCTATGCAACAAGTGTATGAAATGAATCTGTGGGGTAGTGGTACTGAAGATTTTTATTCGGGTGAAGGTTCTCATAAGCCGGAAATTGTAAAACCTTATATAGAGACATTAACTACTTTTTTAACTTCATTTGAAAACCCTATTTCCGTGTGTGATTTAGGATGTGGAGATTTTAATATAGGTAAAGAACTGGTAAGTTATACCAAGAATTATGTTGCCGTTGATATAGTACCGGAATTAATTACGTACAACAAGAAAAAGTTTAAATCAAAGAACGTAGAGTTTCAATGTTTGGATATTGCAGTAGATGACCTTCCTGTTGCAGATTGTGCTATCTTAAGACAAGTACTACAACATTTATCTAATGCCGAAGTTCTTCAGATTACTCGTAAGTTAATGCAGTACACCTATGTTATTGTTACGGAGCACTTGCCAAACAAAAAGTTTGTTGCCAACATAGACATTATTTCGGGTCAAGGTACAAGGCTTAAAATGAAAAGCGGTATAAAGTTACAAAAGTCACCTTTTAACTTAAAAACAGTGAAGTCAAAAGAGCTGTTAAGGGTTGTTGATCAACACGGTGTCATTGTAACCACAGCGTATAAGTTGAGTTAATGTATTTTTATCACGCTATGCTCCATGGTCTTTATTCGGTTTTAATGGTAAAGGTAGCTGTTAGTCCAACGCAGAAATTTCTGGGTAATTTATGTACTCCAAATATTGCTCTTGAGTGTTGACCTTTTTCATTTAAAACCTTTACGAACAAATTAGATGCTCCATTGACAACATTTGGCGATTCGTCCCAGTTTTCTGCTGACTGAAAGTAGGCGTCAAAAAGATTTAAACCTATAATTTTATGAAAACCAATTTTACTTTCTACTTGAGCCAATACATTTAAGGCGCATAGTTCCATAGCTTTATACCCTTGTTCTGTTGAAATTTCATTCCCTAATCTACCTTGGTATAAGAACTTTTCATTTAAAATAGGAAATTGAATGGCGATGTAAGCTATGTTATCTCTAATATTTACAGAAACATAATTGCCACCTGGTGTTGATATTGTAGGAAGTTCAAGTCCTAGATTTTTGAGATTTTCTTTAGGATCCATGTTTTAAATTTTGATGCTATTCTCTATATTGATCACAATATAAAGTGAAAATCTTTTTTACCCTTTATTGCAGAAAAAATAAATGTGTAAATGGTCTTTCTGGCGTTCAGGTTACATTAGGATGTCTTGAAAATAAAAAAAGATAACCCAGTTGAGTTATCTTTTTAAAATATTGCAATTATAGTGTTTTTAAGCCCTTGAAGTCAAAGATTTAAAGAATACAAACCCAAACCCTAGAAATAACATAAAATGGAATGGAAACAGTCCAAAATCATTTAATGGTATGGCGCTGTACATACCAAACATGAAGTAGAGCATTAATGCAAATTCCAATATCATATTGGGCGATAATTTTTTAGCTAGGTATTTGTTTCCCTTCCAACTTTGCTTTAATGAGCTAATGTTGAATTTTGGAGTACGTACAAATTCACTTCTTTTACCCATATGACCTTCAAGTACGGCAATGGTGTTATGTAAAGAGAACCCAAGCGCAACCGAGAAAAAAGTAAAGAAAATTCGTATATAATCTACAAAATTATCAAAGCCGCTACCTTGTATACTCTTGTAGGTAAACCAATAACAGACAAACAATATAATGGTGCTTATCGTGAACAAGCTTAACAAAGAGAATACCCAATCCAAATGACCATAGGTATTTTTAATATAAAGCGATGGTATGCTTAATATAGCTACCAAAAACACACATAAGAACATGGAACTGTTCAACAAGTGCATAACACCATGGAACTTGGTTTTAAATGGAATGTTCTTTGCGGTAATAACGCTCCAAACCGTTTTTCTAAAGTTCTCTGCCCCACCTTTGTTCCAACGAAATTGTTGTGAACGAGCGGCACTGATAACTACAGGTAGTTCTGCCGGGGTTTCTACATCTTCTAAATACTTAAATTTCCAGTTTTTTAACTGTGCGCGGTAGCTTAGGTCCAAATCTTCTGTGAGGGTATCTCCTTCCCAGTTACCGGCATCAAGAATACACTCTTTACGCCAAATACCTGCGGTACCGTTAAAGTTGATGAAGTGACCTTTACTGTTACGCCCTACCTGCTCTAATGTGAAATGGGCATCAAGAGCAAACGCCTGTATTTTAGTTAAAGTGGAATAGTCTCGGTTTAGGTGGCCCCAACGGGTCTGCACAACACCTATTTCTTCATCTTTAAAATAGATAACGGTTTTTTTAAGCCAGTCTGCAGCCGGTAAAAAGTCTGCATCAAAAATAGCGATGAATTCACCTTTAGCTATTTTTAATCCTTCTTTTAAGGCACCTGCCTTAAAACCAGATCGGTCTGTTCTTGTAATATGTTGTATGTCTAGACCGGTCTCCTGTAATTTAGCTATGCTTGCAGCGGTAGCTATTACGGTATCATCCGTAGAATCATCTAAAACCTGAATTTCCAATTTACTTTTTGGGTATTCAATTTTTGCGATGTTCTCTAAAAGCCTGTCCATTACATACTCTTCGTTAAAGACCGGAAGTTGTATGGTTACGAACGGAATTTCTTTTGGGTCTAACAGGTTAAATTTTGGTGCCGTTTGGTTCTGTCTCTTTTGTGATAAATAATTGATCAACAGATTTAGCTGTGCCAAGCTGTAAAAGAAAATTAATAGTAAAGAAATACTATAAATTACGATGATGAAATATGCTAAAGCTAGTTCCATATTATTTAATACTGTATTTGAAGATCCACCCCAAAATTTTTATGCCAGCAAATATACTACCTTTTACGGTTCCTGATACTTTTGAGATACCAATTCTTCGTTTGTAACGTACTGGTACTTCGGCATATGTCATTTTTTTCTTAAGAACTTTTAGTTGCATTTCAACTGTCCACCCATAAGTTTTGTCTTCCATGTTCAATTCTTTGAGCTTTTCGTATTTAATTGCCCTAAATGGACCTAAATCCGTAAATTTTGCGCCAAAAAACAAACGCATTAAAAATGTGGCCAACCAGTTGCCAAAAACCTGTTGTGGGGTCATGGAACCCTCTTCTCTTAAACTTTTTTCTCTGGCACCTACTACAAAATCAATGTCATTTTCCAAAATTGGGGCAACTACCTTATCCAGCTCTTCCGGATAATCAGAATAGTCTCCATCAATAAATACGATAATATCTGGTTGTTTAGATTTTTTTGCCACATAATCTAACCCGTGCAAGCATGCATAGCCATAGCCTTTTTTGTTTTCTGTGAGTACCGTTGCACCCGCGGCTTTTGCATTTTTTACTGTGTCATCTGTAGAGTTATTGTTTACAACGATTATTTCAGATACCGTTTTGGGCAGTTCGTTGATGACATGTGCTATAGAATCTGCTTCGTTAAAAGCTGGTATAATTACCTTTATGTCTGTCATTATTTTAAATCAGATAAACTATTTTCATGTGTAAAGGCCCTAAAAGATGTCCATTCTTTAATTTTTTCTCCTTTACTATATTTTTCGGCAGATATGAGTTTTGCATCTTTATATTTTAAACAATATCCGTCCTTTATTCCATTTGTTAATTGACATTTATGGTTAATACGCCCTTGTGGGTCGTAAAAGAGCCACCAACCAATTTCACTATTATCTTTAAACCGTCCTTCTTTAGTTCTAACTCTGTGTTCATCAAAGAAAAACCAATATTTGTCTTTTTTACCGTAAGAATAAAATCCTTGTTGAGATTTGTTTCCGTTAGGGTGGTAAAAAGTCCAGTAATCTGTTCTTGTATTATACCGCATCCATCCTTCACTTTCTATGGTGCCGTCATCATAAAAGTTACGCTTATAATGTTTGTCTTCGGGCTTTATAAAAGCTAACAATCCTAAACAGATCAATACGGCGTATGTGGGTTTTAATAGCTTCATATTATTTCATTTAATTCATTGGTTTCATACGGTATGCAATTTTACTTGCTATTTGTCCCTTTGTATGGTGTAGTGGTTTTTTCCCTTGTTTAGTGCAATATTTTTGCCGCCCCAAACCAGATTTCCGATCATATTGTTAGGAATGGTTATTACAGCGGATAACGTTTCTTTATTTTTTTCTAGTTCAAATTCAATATTCCCTTTTGATGTGGGGAGTAAACCTTTAATTTCATTTAGCTCACCAAAAGCAGGAACGATCTCAACTTCTTCAAAATCATTTTTTACGGACCGGATGCCCGCCAAATAATTAAAATAAAAATAGGCTGGTGATGCACTCCACGGATGAACCTCTGAACGTGTTGGTTTTTCTGTACTTTCAAAACGTTCTAGGGTAGTGGTCATATGATCGTCGATCATTTTTTTCCAAGGCTTTTGTGCAAGGTCGAATAGCTCTGGTGCACCTACTTTTTTTATCGCTTCAAAAAGATAAAAGCGATAGTAATAGGTAGCCTGTAATAAATCTTTTTCGGTTAAAATTTTCGACAATAAATCCTTTTGCTCTGACAATGGTATAGCATTGGTCAATATGGCCATGATATTGGTATGTTGATCATAAATGGTCTTGTCTGGTCTTTCGGCAAAGAGCTTTCTTTTGGCATCGTAACAATGTTCGTTGACCGATGCTATAATTTCTTGCGCTCTATTTTTATAGCTGTTATAGGCATGATCATCTCCTATTTCTTTAAAAAGTAGTGCGGCGTTCTGTAGTGCATGAACATAATGTAGGCTGACAACGGCAGAATTAAGACCATCATTTTTTGTTGCCGTACCACTGCCATTATTGGGTCCTGTATACCAATCAACGAAATAGCGATAGGGAGTTTTGTTTACCAAATTAAGCTCATTCATGTTCTTTTCAAAACCAGCTAAAGTATTGGTGATGCCGTCTTTGTAAGTATGTATAAATGCTTTGTCACCAGAGGTTTTATAATAATCGGCAATCATATCTACCCACACCAAAGAATAGGTAGGGTAAATAAATGTGGAGCGCAGAGGATAGGCGCCCAATATATTGCCATCAGAATCCCTGGAATGATCAAATTGGCGAATGGCATTTTTGGTATGTGCCGTATTACCGCTCAATGCCTGCCAAATTAAAGCCTGTATTTTGGTATCGCCAACATATTGCATGGTCTCATAATAGGCATCGCTCAAAAAATAATCTTGTGTGCAGATATCTATAGTGCGTTTGCAGATATCAAAAATATCATTGTACAAGGTATTGTCAGATGTAAACTTTGCGATGGATGGTATGGTTGTTCGTGATCTATGATTTACAAATTTTTCTAAAATAAGTTCTTGGTCTTTGGTAGCTATTTCAAATGCTATAAAACGAAAAGTGCGCATCCAATTAGGAATAAATTTTTGAGCCACATTACCGTTAGAAATAACTTCATCGTAATACCCTAAAAGCTGTTTGTTTTCAATATTGTTTCGATCACCTTTTTCATTGTTTTCACCAAAAAGATTCTCGGCATATTTAATAGTGATTTTGGCTGATTTTCCTTTGCTAAAAATCAGTTCAGGAAAACCGTTGGTAACATATTGCCGATCGATTAAAAAAGTAATATTCTTGTTTGGAGCAACTATAAGTTCACCTGATTTTGGGAAAGCGGTGTCAATAGGGTTACTTGACCTTACAATACTACCTACACGTTCTTCATCCCACGAAAGCAAAGGCAAATTACGAGGTTCTAACAAATAGGCAATGGAACCGCCCATGCTACTTGCATTCTCAAAAAAATCAACCTTTTTCCACCTGGAATCATCATAATCCAACGTTTCCCAATTTGTTGGGTAGTGGTTCATATCAACAATATCGGTTGGGTTGTTTGCATAGAATCCGCCAACGATCGCCTTTTCTCCATTACCTCTCCAAACCACTTCATTGGCTTTATATGATTGGTCTATAGTGCTTAGCCAATTATCATTGTTTCCAGTGGTATTGATAATCTTTGCATTGTTGGTAATGCCATTTACCATAACACTAGTAAATATGGACTGCATGCCTAAGAATCTCCTTTTTCCAAAATTGATGACCTTAACGGCGATAACGTTTTTGCCCTTGTTTAGATAGTCTTTTAAGTTTAAGGTTTCAAATTTATAGTGCTCAATGTCGCTTAATTGCGGACCGTGGGTAATAAAATGCCCATTTACATATAGAAAGTAATGATTGTCTGCAGAAATATTAATGATGAAATCCTCTTTGGAATCGGTGATATTGAAAGTGTTTCTAAATAACACTGCAGTGTCCTCTCCTCCTTTAATATCTGGGTGGCTAACCCAGCTGGCGCTTATATTTTCCTTACCATAAATTACCTCAGGATAATTGATTTCTTTTTGCCCCTGCAAATGCAAAGAGAGGAGAATTATGATAAAAAGAAAGCGATTCATTTTTAATTTCTATGGTGGTTATTACGTTGTAAAGGTCATGAAAGATTAGCTAAAACCAATCTTTCATGTTCTTTTTCCTAGATGATAACTTTGGGCACTTTCTCAATGACCCTACTGAATACCACTAGTTTTTGTTTACAAGATCCATTAAATCAACATCATTGCCCAACAAAACTTCTTTAGAGTCTATACGTCCTTTTTCTGGTCCGTTCTCTAATTTTAATACACCTCTAGGGCAAACAGCGGAACAGATACCACAGCCAACACAACTAGATCTTACAATGTTTGCGCCTTTTTGAGCGTAAGCACGTACATCTATACCCATTTCACAGTAGGTAGAACAGTTACCGCAAGAGATACATTGACCACCATTGGTAGTAATTCTAAATTTAGAGAACATACGTTGCTGAAATCCTAATATTGCGGCCATTGGGCATCCAAATCTACACCATACACGGTTTCCTAAAATGGGGTAGAAACCTGTTCCTATTACCCCGGAGAAAATACTACCGATCAAAAAGCTATAGGTAGAACGTAGGGTCTCTGCTTTAAAAATGAATATGTTTCCAGAGCCACTAAAAAAGTGCATGCCTATTAATACCGCTATTATGGTAAAATATCCAATAGCGCCATATTTGGCATCTTTCTCAAGTTCGTCTCTTTTGTAAATCATTACCCACGCAAATACAGCGGTTAAAATAATGGCAACGCCAGAAATAAACATGGTTTTTGTTAGCCAGTATTTACTGGTGTCGTTACCTAAATAAGAGTAGATTACCGCAGTAGTCATTAAGGTTACGAATACTACTACACTGTGTACTACCCAGCGCTCAACTTTCCAGGCGAATTTAGATTTATCACTTAATTGGCGAAAAGAATCTCCAGCAGTTTCTGCCAGGCCACCACAACCACAAACCCAAGAGCAGTACCAACGTTTACCATATTTATAGGTCAAGAAAGGAGATATAACAAATATGGATATGATCCCAAAGAAAAACATAGTCATACCTACACTGCCAGAATCTATAAAGCCATTAATACGGTAGCGCTCAAAATTATAATAATTTAAGGGCCACATATTCTTAAGGTCATAATAGGGTAAATCACCGTTTAACCTTGCCATAATTTCTGGGATAAAGAATGCAAATGCCGTTTGAAAGAACATAACACTTACCGTTCTTAATTGTTCGTATTTATTATGACGGTATTTCCAAATAAATTTAGCTCCAAAAGCTAAAATAGCTACGGTGTATAGCGTACCATAAACAAACCATTGGCTGGCTGGGTTGCCACTTAAAGCTTTGCTCAACGGGTCAAATAATGCAATTAAACCAGTGTTGTCACCATCTTTTACTAGCCCTAAATATTGCGGATAAAAGTAAAGAACAATGTAAAATCCTGTTAAGGCGATACCTGCCATCCAGGCTAGTACACCTCGGCTGGACATTGATTTAAACCAAACCCCATCATTTTTTATCCCTTTATGTTTATGTGCATATGCAGCTTGTGAAAACCAAATGATTCCGGCAAAAATGGCAAGAATAGCTATTGAAAGCCATAGTGCACTATTACCTAAATTTAAATTGAACAATTGTAAAATAAGAATGCCCATACCGGTCATACCTGTTATTACTGCCAATTTTTGGCCAGTGTTCAAAGCTTTTGGGGGTTCTCCCGCAAGTGACATACTTCTATTTAAATTACCCATGGTAGGTGTGTTTTTATTTTAATAATTGAGTTAGGCGATGCTGAAAATTCGTTTCCAACTTTTTTTCTTCGGATTAATGTTCTTGTTGTAATCGCTATTGTATTTGGCAACAATTGCGTCCTCGTGTAGTTTGTAGAATTCCGGATCAAAGTTGGCATCTTTTAAGTATGTCATTACATGATCAATATCTTTGTTCTCCGTTAACCATTGGTCAAAGATCTCATGTCTCATGCGTATGCCAAAAGTGTTGATACCTAAAAATTGATTAGTGTCTTTGTCGAACGCTACGGTAATACATATTTTTTCTTCGGGGTGTCTCCAATGAAAATGCTGTTCAGTTTCTTTTTTGCCTCGTTCACTAAACACCCATCCGTAAGTTTGGTACTCCACATCTAAAAATTTAGCAGAGTTGAACCAGTGACCGGGATTATACTTTCTTGGGTTTCCACAAATAGTCTGTGCTAGGGTTTCGCCCATCATTCTACCAGTATACCATACGGCCTCTATAGGTCTTCTGCTACCTATGCCTTCATGTTGCTCTGCACAATCACCAATGGCGTACACGTCTTTTATGTTGGTTTCTAAAAATCTATTTACTTTAACACCTCTACCTATTTCTATGCCAGAATCTTTTAGAAAATCTATATTAGGGGCAACACCGGCAGTTAGGCCAACAACGTTACATTCAATGGTTTCACCTTTATCTGTAACAACAGCTTTGGCATGACCGTTATCATCGGCAATAATTTTTTCAAGATTAGTGTCTAACTGTAAATCTATATGGTGCTCTATTATGTGTTCATTGATCATTGCGGATTCTCCTGCGGGTAGCACACCGTTCCAAAAACTTTTTTCACGAACTAAAAAAGTGACCGGTATTTCTCTAGAACGCAACATTTCTGCCATTTCTATACCTATAAGTCCGCCACCAACAATTACCGCTCTATTACACACCTTGTTGTTAGGGGCATTTTTTTCTAGCATTTCAAGATCTTGTTTGGAATACAGTCCTTGTACACCTTTTAAATCTTGACCGGGCCAGCCAAACTTGTTGGGTTTTGAGCCGCTTGCAATTACCAATTTGTTATAAGAAACAGTAGAACCTCCTTTTAAAAGTAATTTTTTAGAATCGGTGTCTACTTTTTCAACAAAACCGTTCATAAGATCAATTCTGTTCTTTTTCCAGAACCAGTTCTCATAAGGTTGGGTATGTTCAAATTTCATGTGGCCCATGTAAACATACATTAGGGCTGTTCGCGAAAAGAAATAATCGCTTTCTGCAGAAATAATAGTAATTCTTTTGTCCGATAGTTTACGAATATGTCTAGCTAAAGTGACCCCAGAAATGCCATTACCTATAATTACAATATGATCCATAAAATGATTTTGTTGGTGGTTGTGTCGGTATTAAAGGTAATAACTTAACAGCTACATTTTAATTTAGAAAGATTATAAACTTGTTATAACTCTGTGATACTTTTAATCGTAGTTTGCGTTTTAATGAAATTAAAACGTCTTTGTAACATCCAGAAAATCAGTGATTAATTGAGACGTAAGTATTGAAAAAATCGTTGAAAAATATTTTTTTGTTTGTATGGTTTTTAAAAAATGACCGACTTAAACAATCTCAAAAGCAATTTTAAATTAAGATTACCATGAAAAAAACTATTATACCTTTTTTGTTTATCCTTTTTGTTGTAAACAGTATAACGGCACAAGATTTAACTACTTTTTTTAGTAAAAGCGATAGCTTTTTTAAAGCCAATGTAGTGAACGGCAAAGTGAAGTATGCCGCAATTAAAAATGACCGAAAAAGTTTAAATGCCGTTTTGGAAATAGCAAAGGGTATTTCGGTTTCTAAATCTGATGCTACACAATACCAAGCCTTCTGGATCAATGCTTATAATTTATTGGTCATAGACGGTATTGTAAACAATTACCCATTAAAGTCACCATTGGATGTTCCTGGATTTTTTGATAAAACTAAACATGAAGTTGGCGGTAAATCCATAACCTTGAACGGTATAGAGAATAATTTGCTGAGAGCGGAATTTCCTTCTGAAGCAAGATTTCATTTTGTATTGGTATGTGCAGGTTTGGGTTGTCCTCCTATTATAAATACGGCATATAAACCGGCTACATTGAACAGTCAATTACAAAAACAAACGATTTTGGCATTGAACAACCCCAATTTTATAAAAGTGAATAAGAATAAGGTGCAAATTTCACAATTATTCGAGTGGTATAAGGGAGATTTTGAACAAAAAGGAAGCACCGTAGATTTTATTAATACCTACAGAAAAGAACAATTACCAGAAAAGGCAAAGGTGTCTTACTATCCTTATGACTGGTCTTTGAACGAAACCAAATAATCAATTTAGAATTTTAAAAAAAACCAAAGATGAGAGTTTCAACAAAAACGATATTTTCAATAGTTTTCTTTTGTTCAATAATATCGGGCTTTGCCCAAGATAGTTTGCAGCAGAAAAGTAATATTCAACAGTATACACCTTCAAAATTGGTAGGTAAGGGTCAGTATGATGTAAAATGGTTCAACAATTTATACACACAGACCAAAAGTACTTTTACAGACGGTACTGAACCTAGACAAACCTTTTTTACCTCTACGTTAGAAGGATATACAGGTGTAGGAACCAATAAACGATGGAATATAGGTGCTATTTTAGAATTTAGATCTAACGTGATCGGTGATAGAGGTGCTACTGATGTTTTTAAGTTTGATGGCGAAAATAACACGGCTAGATCTGGACTTACCTCCATTGCACCATCTGTAAAGTTTGTGCCAATAGCATCGGTAAGTAATTTTTCCATACAGAGTTCTTTCTTTATTCCGTTAGTGGATAATGAAACTGAAAACGGGGTTTTCCTAGATCAAAAAGGTTACATATGGCAGAATAGATTTTTCTATGACTATACTTTTCCGGGAGACAAATGGCAACTTTTTAGTGAAATAAACTCAGAGTTGAGTTTTGGTGATAAAGAAGAGAGCTTTGCCAATAATAGTTTAAACCTAACCCCAGGTTTGTTCTTGAGCTATTTTCCTTCGAGTAAATTCACAGTTTTAGCTTTGGCGCAACATTCTCAACGATTGGATTTAGGTAACAATTTTGCACAAGATTTCACTGCCATTGGTGGTGGTGCAAAATATCAGTTGACAAGTGCCTTGAACCTAGAATTGCTGTATACTAATTTTGTACGCGGTAGTAATACCGGTTTAGGACAAACATTTAATCTAGGGTTAAGAGGTATTTTTTAATTTTTATTTGAGTGTTTCTTAAAAGAGTCTATTGTTGTAAGGCAATTAGACTCTTTTTTGGTTTAAGTCATGTTGTTTTTAACTAAAATTGATTCCGTACTTAATTTGTTTTATATTGAGAGTCAAGATGAAATGTCCTTATGGTTTATGACTTAAATACCTCAAAATGTAAAGGTATGCTGTTGGTTGTTGCAGTACTGTTTTTAGTATGCTCATCTGCGTATGGGCAAACCAATGTGGTAAGTCAACTGCAGATTTCAGGTACAAAGCGGACTAAGATTTCTTTTATTGAAAAGCTGGTTACCTTACAGAAAGGTATGGAGTTGGATTCTGTAGTAATGGATCAAGATATTCTCCGTTTAAAAAAGCTGCCCTCAATTTCTCACGCATATTATAAGGTGAATTTATTGCCTAGTGACCAATGTATTGTGCAATATGTTGTAGAGGAAAATTTTACTTTAATACCATTTGCCAATCTGTTTAGTTCTTCCAATGATAATTTCGCATTTAGGGTAGGGCTGCAAGAATTTAATTCCTTTGGGCAAAATATTACTTTAGGAGCGTTTTATCAGTATGATAATTATAGTTCTTTTGGGGTAAGTGTAAGGGCGCCTTACTTGGTTACCAGTAAGCTGGGTCTAGCATTGAACTATAATAATTTTACAACACTAGAGCCGGTGTTTTTTGAAAACGATACCGCAGATTATAGGTATAGTAATACAGGATTTGAGCTGTTGGCGTTGTATGAGTTCAATTTATTCAACAGAATGGAATTTGGTTTCAGTTTTTTTACTGAGGATTATGCATATGTTGACGGTGCTACCAGTGCAGATGTTCCATTGAACTTAAATGTTGATAAGCATTTGTTCAAATTTATTTATGATTATAACGGGTTGGACTATTACTATCATTATTTAGACGGATTTAGAAGTCAACTTAATTTTCAGTATGTAGGTAGTACCGATGATAATTTACCTGAGTTTTTAATTGGTTTTAACGATTTCACCTTTTTTAAAAGAATTGGAGATCGGGGAAATTGGGCCAATAGATTGCGTTTAGGTTTGGCAAGTAACGTGGACAGTCCGTTCGCTCCTTTTACCGTAGATAATAACTTAAATATAAGAGGTGTAGGCAACACTATAGATAGGGGTACCGCTATGATTGTGCTGAATACGGAATACAGGCAAACCATCATCGAAAAAAATAAATTTGTGCTACAAGGAAATTTCTTTATTGATGGTGGAACATGGAGAAACCCGGCTGGTGGGTTTGATGACTTATGGAAAAGTGAAAACCTTAGAATTTACCCAGGTGTAGGGCTCAGGTTTATGCACAAGCGCATTTTCAATGCAATATTTAGAATAGATTACGGCTACGGAATCACAAAAGACGGAGACAATGGTATTGTCTTTGGTATTGGTCAATATTTTTAGCAATCTTTGTGTCTTTATGAGAGGTCTTCCGCAAATTATGGCATAGACCTTGCTTTTGGTACCAAGATGAATTACAATAATTTTACCATAGTAGTATGTATGTTTTTAAGTGTTTTTTGCTTTGGGCAAGATTCATTAAAAACTATTGTTGCAGAACCTGGTGACGGTATATTGTCACTGTTAAGAAAGCAAGGTGTTGACCCCTATGAAGTGTTCGATGAATTTGTGTTGTTGAACAATGATAATTTACGCGATAGTGTACATCTTATTGCGGGTAGAACATACATTATGCCAGCTGTAAAATTAGATACTGTGGCAATTGTAGATTCCCTGCAGATACAGTCTAAGGAAATTAAGGAATTGGAAAGTGTTTCTTACGATATATTTGGTGAGAAACATAAAAATGTCATTGAGAAAAGTGAGCGACTAAAAGGTACTATATATTATTTGGTGAGCGGTCATGGCGGTCCTGATCCCGGGGCAATGGGCATATATGCCGGTAAGGCCATTGCAGAAGATGAATACGCATATGACATAACCTTGCGTTTGGCAAAAGAATTGCTTTCCCATGGTGCAAAAGTCTATATTATTATACAAGATCCCAATGACGGTATTAGAGATGATTTTATTTTAGAGATCGACCATGATGAGGTGGCTTATTTAGACAAAACAATACCTTTAAATCAAGTTGCGAGATTAAAGCAGCGTGTAGAAATTGTAAATGATTTATATAAATCTAATAAAGGCAACTATCAAAGATTGATAGTTACACATGTAGATAGTAGAAGTGAGGGGCAGAACATAGATGTGTTTTTTTATCACCATGAGCATAGTAAAAATGGTAAAAGGTTGGCGCAAAGTATTCATAAGACCTTTGAAGCCAAGTATAAGAAATACCAACCAAACCGAACCTACTCTGGTACTTTTGAGGATAGAACCTCTCTTTATTTGGTAAAAAAGACTCACCCTGCTATGACCTTTATTGAAATTGGTAATATTAGAAATGCCAAAGATCAAGTAAGGATCGTGGATCCAGATAATAGGCAGGCATTGGCAAAATGGATCAGTGAAGGGGTGTTGCTGGATTATGAAGGGGAATAGAACTACTACTAACTGTCTAAATTGTTCTGCTATAAAAAAAACCTTTACGGTTGTTATGTCCGTAAAGGTTAATATATAAGATTGCAATTAAATCAGTAGATATCTAGTTTAAATCTGCTACTAAAACATCCCAATTTTGAAATTCTCCTTCTGCCACTTCTTCTTGTTGACCGTATAGAATATATATTTTTCCATTGATTACGGTCATAGAATGAATGGTTTCATTTTCAGAACTTGTTAGGTTAGTGCTCAATTCAGTGAATTCATTGTTTAATGTATTGTACACCCCTAAATAAGGATCATTGTCAACCTGAGTTAAAAATCCGTCAGGGTTACCATCTGCATCGGCATCATCTGTAAATGTTTTAATTTGTCCTCCCACAATTATTAAGTTTTCATGTTTACCGGTGTAGGTAAAATGGACAGATGATGGCATGGTTTCAGTGCTCAAATCCCCTGTTTCAAAATCATAGATATAAATAGTATTTTTTGCATTTTGACCAACGAACTCTTCTGTACCGCCAAAAACATATAGTTTGCTTTGGACGGTTTCTGCGCGGGCGCCACTTCTAATTTCTGGCATGGTAGTTTCAAGAGAAAGTGATGAATTAAGATCATCCCATTTATAAATTTCATTACCAACATTTTGTGTGTCGCCAAGAGATCCGCCTACGATAAAAATTTCGTCGTTTATTACGGCAGACCCATGTCTAGATAATGCAATCTGACCTTCATAAGAAGCACTGGTAGGATTTGTCTGTAAGCCTAAATCATATGTATTTATATATTGCCCGCCAACTACTTTTAGTTTATTGTCTATAATATGAAGTTGTTTTGAAACAAAATCTCCTTGAAAAAATAATTGATCAGTGAGGTTGCCGTTTTCAAGATCGAATTTTGAGACACGTTCTGGATTCATGGATTCTGAACCTCTCATGCCATCTTCCCTGGTTACAATATAGATACTATTGCTGCTATTTGATCCTGTCATTCCTGGGGACATCCCGCTAACTGCATTTGATGGATAGGTGAAGGCAGGTGAAAAAGATAATGTTTCGGTAGGTACTTGTACATAGTCCTCCACTGTTTTTGGGCTAAGTATAATATCAATAGTTGATGAACCTTCGCCTAAAACGGTTCCTGTAATTGTATTTTCGTCTACATAGGTAAATGTAAAACCAGGGCTTTCCAAGTTAGCGCTACTTTCACTAACAAAATCAAAAGATGTTTTAAAAGGAGATTCATAATAATCTACCAAGGTTTCCTCTATTGTTGTAGCCTCGGTTTCAATGAAATTTCCAGGTCTCCATTCTAATGTACCGTTAAAGTCTGTTTTAGAACCTGCAAATACTTCATTGATGAAAATAAGCTCGTCGTCAATAACATTAAAATTATTTGAAATATTAAAAGTCCCTGAATTATTGGTCAAAATAGCTTCAGTAATTTTCCATGTTTGTTGATTTCCATTTGTAAGGGAGTTTATGACAGTTTCCCTTTCTTCGGCTAAAACAACTGTGGGGTCTGTAACTTCCTCTTCTGGCTCTTCAATCTGTTCTTGTTCTTGTTGTTCATTTTCGGTTACCTCGGTTTCGTCTTTATCACAACTGATAATAAAAAGAGTTAATACAGTAAAGAAAAAGTGCTTTAATACGTTGGTTTTCATTTTTGGTATAGTTTTAAATTAACATTTATAAATGTAAAATTGTAGATACCGGAGAACAATACCCGTTATTGGGTAATTTTAAAACTTAGACCTACTTATAGTAACTAATAGGTGTCGTAAATTTTTTTTAAATGTGAAGAAATAAAAAGGCGCCAATAATTTAAGCGGCTATATGTTTTAGGTAATATTGGTATAGGTCTTTTGGATTTGCGCCTAAACGATATTTTAAGTGGATCATGCCAAAATGATACTGTAGTCTAATCATGCCGCGTTCTTCGTACCTTCTGGCAGAAGTGGTTACAGCAGAAGAAATTACCTTAAATGGTTTTAGTTTATAGACTCTCTGAATAAATTCATTGTCTTCATACACAATATAGCTTTCATTAAAACCATCCAGATGGTGAAAAAGTTTACGGGTAATGAAAAGTGATTGATCACCACCTCTACAAATGTGGTGGTTTATACGGGTGCACCAAGAAAAGAATTTTAAAAACCTACTGTTGCTGTTAAAGCGCATTTGAAAGCATCCTACTTCAAATCCTTTTTTGAATTCTTGAATGATCTCTTTGTCAAAACCCTCTGGGGGTAAAGTATCAACATGTAAAAAATAGAGAATTTCACCGTTGGCATTTGTAGCACCAAAGTTCATTTGTGCAGCACGCCCTTTTTTGCTTTTTAATACTGTGGCTCCGTATGCTTCAGCATTAGTAATTGTTTGGTCCGTGCTACCGCCATCAATGACTAATATTTCTTTAATGCACTTGGTTCGTGCATTGGCAGAAATGGAGAAAAGCACATCTTTAATGTACTTTTCTTCATTTAATACTGGTATAATAATGCTAATGGTTGGCTGTGGGGTACTCATAAATCAATACTTGCTAACTTATGGTAGTCAAATACTGGAGTACCTTACAGTTGCTTGATCAATTCCTTGAATAATTTCACCATTTTTGGTTCTGTTTTTTCGGCAATGGAAATAATTTCACCTATATCAACAGGTTTTAGGTTATCTGGGTCGCACTCATCGGTTAAAACAGAAACGGCCACTATGGGTAATGATAAGTGATTGGCAACTATGACCTCTGGTACGGTACTCATACCTACTGCATCTGCTCCTATTAATTTGATCATCCTGTATTCTGCCCTAGTTTCCAATTGAGGTCCTACAACAGATGCATACACACCGCTTTTCAATGAAATGTCATGCTCTTTTGCAATGGCGGTAAGTTTGTTGCGCATATCTACATCGTAAGGTTCAGACATATCTGCAAAACGTTCGCCAAATTCGCTTACACCTTTAAATGCCAATGGAGAGCCTCCTTGAAGGTTAATATGATCTTCTATCAACATCATATCTCCTTTCTTAAAATCTAGGTTTACCGCACCAGCGGCGTTAGAGATGAACAGTTTTGAAATACCTAACATATGCATTACGCGAATTGGGTAGGTAATGTCTAGAAAGTCATACCCCTCATAAAGGTGAAAACGACCTTGCATGACCACAACTTTTTTTCCGGATATGGTTCCATAGACTAATTTTCCGGTATGAAATTCTACGGTGGCCAATGGAAAAAATGGAATGTGGTTATAATGGGCATCTATGGGATCTTCAATACTATCTACTAATTTTCCTAATCCTGTGCCCAGTACAATACCAATTTCTGGGTTGTCAAAACCTTTGTTCTTAAGGTAAGCTACAGACTCTAAAAGTTCTTCTTTCATCATTTTTTCATATGTTTTAAAAAAGGGGCAAAGGCTTCAATATCCTTTATGTCCTCATAATAATCAACGTCGTTTTTTGTTTCTAAAAGGGCGGTTGTTTCATTTTTCAGGTCTGCTAAGGTGTCCTTTAAAACGGTTTCCGTTCCCCATGATTTATTTTTAAAAAGTTCGGGCATAAATTTTTTCATGCCCAATAAATAATATCCTCCATCTTCTGCAGGACCTATTACAAAATCGTTTTTCTCTAAAGCCTTAAATGCATCTTCTAAATCATCTTGAGAAAGGTCTAGCATATCACTGCCAATGATAATGATTTTTTGATATTCGTTATGAAATCCTTCTTGAAAGGCATTTGCCATACGAATGCCAAGGTCATCGCCTATTTGTATTTTTTTATCAAACTTAGAATTGTCCCAAACATCGTTATTCCAAATTTCTTCAGAGTAATACACCTGTTTTTCGGCATAAAGATTTTTGGTAATGGCTACCGTGTGCGCTAATAAAAATTTGTAAATATCAAATGCGGCTTGGTCACCTACAGTTGCAGCTAAACGCCTTTTGCCTTTACCAAGTTCTGGGTTTCTGGTGAAAATAAGCAAAAGGTTGTTTGAGTTTGCGAGAGTGAAATCTATAATTTTCTCGTCTTTTTCCGTCTTATTGTTTTGTAATATTCCCAATCTGATTCTTTAAATTTTCCTAACTCCTAACTCCTAACTCCTAACTCCTAACTAGTACACCTTAATTCCTTCTTGTAAAAGTTTGCCCCAATGCTTGCTAAAAGCATGAACACTATCGGTAGGTATTTCTTTGTCGTTAAAAACTTGTCCGCCTTTATTTTTCCAATCAAAAATCCCTCCGTAAAGATTTAGAATTTTGGTATACCCTAATTCTTTTAATTTCTCGCCAATATCTTCTGAGCGAACACCAATAGAACAGTATACTATAATAGGTTGTGTTTTGTTAGGTAAAGATTCTAGAACTTTTTGCTCGTCAAATGTTTTGTATCCTACCCAAATGGCATTTTTTAGGTGACTTACCTCAAATTCTTCTTTTTCCCTTGTATCTAAGTATGCAATAGAATCGGTAATCGGTAGATTATCAAAATATACATAAGGTATAGTACCTTGGTTCCAAGAATTCAAAGCCTTTGTAATTTTGTCTTGACCTAAGCTTTTATTAGAGAAGTGTAATAAAATCACAAGACAGAATATTAATTTAGAAATTAGTATTTTCATCTTTACAAAGGTACTATAATTAGATTTCAAGAAGTGCCGGTTGAAAAGTGAATTTATGGTTAAAACTTTGCAAAATAATGGCTTACAGGTGTTTGTCTTTATAATGGGTATTTTAATAACTAGTTGTAAACAAGACGTTAAACAAGAAGCCTTCACGGAAGATGTAGAGCCAACAGGGTATTATATAGAACCCTATAGATCTCAATATCATTATACACCAGAAGAAAAATGGATGAACGATCCAAACGGACTTGTTTATACTGATGGGGAATATCATTTGTTCTATCAATATTACCC
The DNA here is from genome assembly GCF_001865655.1 of Maribacter sp. 1_2014MBL_MicDiv. Lineage (NCBI taxonomy): Bacteria > Pseudomonadati > Bacteroidota > Flavobacteriia > Flavobacteriales > Flavobacteriaceae > Maribacter > Maribacter sp. 1_2014MBL_MicDiv. The sequence goes on along the minus strand of NZ_CP011318.1, from coordinate 1,392,684 downwards.
GGATAGTACCGTTTGGGGACCCATGCATTGGGGTCATGCGGTAAGTAAAGATATGATGAAATGGAAGCACAAGCCGGTTGCGCTTTTTCCAGATGAACATGGATTTATATTTTCTGGTAGTGCCGTTATGGACCATAATAACACTTCGGGTTTTGGCACGGAAGATAAGACGGCAATGGTGGCTATTTTTACCTATCATGACATGGGGGGCGAGCAAGCAGGTAAAAAAGATTTTCAAACTCAGGGCATTGCCTATAGCTTAGATAATGGTGATGGTTGGACCAAGTATGAAGGTAACCCTGTAATCGGTAATACCGGCATTAAAGACTTTAGGGATCCCAAAGTGTTTTGGAACGATAAGGCAGAAACTTGGACAATGCTACTAGTGGCAGGTGATCATTTGCAAATATGGAACTCTCCTAATTTAAAAGAGTGGGAAAAAGTTAGTGAGTTTGGTAAAGAGCAAGGTGCTCATGGAGGTGTTTGGGAATGTCCAGATTTATTTCCGTTGAAGATTGAAGGTACAAATGAGATAAAATGGGTATTATTGATCAGTATAAATCCGGGTGCACCAAATGGGGGTAGTGGTACGCAATATTTTATAGGAGATTTTGATGGAGAAACATTTACCTCGGACCAAGTGGAGCATAAGTGGATAGATTTAGGTAGGGATAATTATGCAGGAGTAACCTATAACGATGCACCTAATGATGAACGTGTTTTTATTGGATGGATGAGCAATTGGGACTATGCAAGAGATACACCTACCGATAAATGGCGAAGTGCAATGACAGTGCCTAGAGAATTGACCTTGCGGAAAGTAAATGATGACGTGTTGTTGTACAACTATCCATTAGAAAGTTTTGAGAGGCACGTAGCAATGGCTTATCCGGAAAGTGTTTTGGAAATCTTGCCTACGAGAAAAAGAATTATGCCTCTTAAATATGGAAACCAGAGTAAAATACAGTTTACGCTTTCTGTGCCCAATGCGCAAATGTACTTTAGAAATAAAAATGGCGATAGCGTGAGTATAGATGTTGATAGGGACAAGAAAGTTGTCACTTTTGACCGAAGAAAATCGGGTAAGATAGATTTTAGTGAAAAATTTGCTCCTGGTGTTCAACAAATGAAGATTCCGAATATACCGGACGGACCTATAGAAATAATGATGCTTTTAGACCATTCTTCGTTAGAGCTATTCATCAATGAGGGTCAGTATGTGATGACCAATCAAATTTTCCCCAATGAGTTTTTTAGGGCTTTGACCATTGTGAACAATTCAGAAAATGAATTAAAAATTGAAGATTTTACAGAACATAAGGTAGAACGGGTTTGGGATTAACATGTTGTAAAATCATTGTATGGATTGCGCCTATTTAATTTACGCTAAAATTTAATCTTTATTTACTTTCTATCTATTGGTAGAAGTTTGCTTCACTATATTGTGTTAATATCGGCTAAAGTAGTCTTTAGTCGGTATTAACAGTACCGCTCCTAATTTGATTTGCAAATTTTCACTGGAAGCTCTACAATTTGTCTACTTACAACTTATAAAGTGAAAAATACAGCTGTAATGGTATGTAGGTTGGCTATCCTTGTATATTTTTGGTGTAGAAAAGAAAGGGATGTAAACAAAAAAATCCTTACCGTTAAGTAAGGATTTATTGTGGTGCCTCCAGGAATCGAACCAGGGACACATGGATTTTCAGTCCATTGCTCTACCAACTGAGCTAAGGCACCATGCTTGCTGTAAGCGGGTGCAAATATAATTTCAATTTTATGATTTCCAAACTAAATCGTAAAAAAAGAAAAATGTTTTTTTAATTTTTAATCTTTGCAACATGAATTTAATTGTTGATGCGGGTAATACAAATGTCAAATTAGCGATCTTTAAAAAGTCGGAAATAATTCATTTAGAGACTGTTGTTGTAGATTTGTTTGTTGAGGCGGTAAAAAGAATTTTCAAGGAATTTCCTAAAATAGAATTTTCAATAATTTCTAGTGTAGGGTCAATTTCAAAGGACCAGATTAAGGTTTTGGCTATTTTTAGTGAACTTCATGAGCTTAGTCATGCGTCAAAAGTGCCGTTTAAGAACTCATATGCCTCTCCACAAACTTTGGGTGTAGATCGTTTGGCCTTGGCTACGGCTGCCTATTATTATAATCCACATCAAAATAATTTGGTTATTGATGCCGGAACCTGTGTTACGTATGATATGATCAATGATTTTGATGAGTACCTAGGCGGCGCAATTTCCCCGGGCTTGCAAATGCGGTACAATGCTATGCATTACCAAACATCTAAATTGCCATTACTTGAAAAAAAGGAGCTGTTAGACTACATTGGCAACACCACAGAAAACTGTCTACACAGTGGGGCGGTAAATGGAATTACACTGGAAATAGACGGTGTCATTGATCTTTACAAAGCAAGATTTAAAAATTTAACAGTTATTTTAACCGGTGGAGACACACTATTTTTGTCTAAACGATTAAAAAATACCATATTTGCGGATTCCAAATTTCTCCTGAAAGGGCTTAATTATTTGCTGGAATACAACAAGCACTAAATGATCAGAAAAATTGTAATTACAATTGTATACATAACCACTATTGGTTTGTACGCTCAAGATGGTACTGTTTCTCCTTATTCTTTTTATGGAATAGGTGACTTAAAAAATAACAGTACGGTAGAAAATCAAATGATGGGAGGTATTGGTGTATATGCCGATAGTATTCATATCAATTTAAAAAACCCAGCGGCTTTTGGTAAGTTAGGTCTAGAAGTTATGGATAGGGAAGGATTGGTGACCTATACCGCAGGAGTCTCCAATAAACAATTTACGCTTAAAAGTTTCACAGCAGAAGAGGAAAGCTCTATTACAAGTTTAGATTACTTGGCACTTGGTTTTAGTGTAGGTAAAGGTTTGGGTATGGGGTTTGGTATAATGCCATATTCTTCGGTAGGATATAATTTGGTTGATGATCGTACCGAAACAGGCGGGTCGTTAACTAATGTTTATACTGGTGAGGGTGGTTTAACCCGCGCTTTTTATTCAATTGGGTATGAAATTGTAAAAGACTTAAGTATAGGTGCTACCGTTAATTTCAATTTTGGTACACTTGAAAGTGAAAGGTTGCAGCAAATAGAAGATGTGCAGTTTGGTACATTTGATAGGCGTTCATCTAGAGTAAATGGTTTTGATTTCAACTATGCTTTAAATTATACGCCTTTGATCAAGGGTAGGCAAAGACTTCATACATCGGTTCGTGTGAACACCCAAGGTAATTTGGTTTCCAAGAATGATAGGCAATTGGGTTCTTTTTCAGTAGCCAGTGGTGTAACCATAGAAGAGCTAGAGGTGAATTTGGCTGCTCAGAATTTAGAGAATACAGAATTAAAGATGCCGACCACTACTACTTTGGGTATTGGTTATGGTGAAGATTATAAATGGTTTGTGGGTGCAGAATATAGTTTTCAAGAAATGAGTTCTTTTGAAAATGCTTTCTTGGGTTCTGCTAATGTGGCGTATGAAGATGCAAGTTCATTTGCCTTTGGTGCCTTTCTAACCCCTGATCATGATTCATTTACAAGTTATTTAAAAAGGGTTACCTACCGTGCAGGTCTACGTTTAGATAAGACGGGTATGTTGGTGAACGATGTTGATATAAATAACTTTGGCATAACTTTTGGATTAGGCTTACCACTGGGCAGAAGTTTCTCTAACCTTAACTTAGGTTTTGAGTTTGGTAGAAGAGGGACTACTAGGGCGGATTTGATTGAAGAAAGCTATTTTAAATTTAATGTAGGTCTCTCATTGAACGATCGTTGGTTCCAGAAAAGAAAAATCAATTAATAAAAATTTAGTACATTAACCATTTTAAAAAGAGAAAAAATGAAATCGAAACTTTACTTCACGGCAATTATGTTCCTTGGGATGATGGGAGTGAGCAATGCGCAGGCGCAAAACCCTGAATGTATGACCAACCTGTCAATATTTTCCGAGCATGCAAAAGTTAAAAATTATGAAGCGGCCTATGAGCCATGGAAAATGGTTTATGAAACATGTCCTCAATTAAACAATGCTATATATGTTTATGGTGAGCGTATCCTAAAAGATAAGGTAGATAAGGCTACAGGTGCAGACAAAGAAAAGTTTGCCAACGATCTTATGGGGCTTTATGACAATAAGCTTAAACATTTTTCATCTAAAACTAGTCCGGGTGAAACAATGGTAGATAAGGCATTGGTAATGTACGATAACAAAATGGCAGATGATGCTAAGATGTACAGTATGTTAAGCGAGGCATTTACAAAAGATGAAGCTAATTTTACAAACCCAAAGGCTTTATATATCTATTTCTCTAGTTTGGTTGATGAGCACAAAGCAGGTAGAAAAAATCTACAAGAAGTTTTTGATGTATATGACGCAGTTACCGAAAAAATAGAAACTGAAAATGAAAAGCTTACAGGTAAAATAGCTAAGCTTTTACCAAAAGAAGAAGCTGGTACTTTAACTTCAAAAGAAAAGTCTCGTTTAAAGTCTTATAACTCTTACTCTGAGGTTTATGGTAAGATTGCTGGTAGTATTGATTCTAAATTAGGTCCATTGGCAGATTGTAGTAACCTTATTCCTTTATATGAAAAGAGTTTTGAAGAGAAAAAGGGTGATGTTGTTTGGGTAAAAAGAGCGGTAGGTCTTATGTTCAACAAAGAGTGTACAGATGATCCAATGTTCCAAAAGTTATTTGAAGCACAATTGTCTCTAGATCCATCTGCAGATGCTTATGTTTACGGTGGTACTTTAAAAATGAAGAACGGAGATAGTTCTGGTGCCCTTGCGGATTTTGATAAGGCATTATCTCTAGAAACAGATAACGATAAGAAATCTAAGATCGCTTACAAAGTTGCAGTGATCAATAAAAGAAAAGGTAGTAAGTCTACTGCACGTAAATACGCTCAAAAAGCTATTGATGCTAACCCGTCAAATGGTCGTGCATATCTTTTAATTGCTAACTTGTACGCAACAAGTGCTAACGATTGTGGTAGCTCAGCGTTTGAAAAGAGAGCAATTTACTGGAAAGCTGCGGATATGGCTAGACAAGCAGGAAGAGTGGATCCTTCATTAGGAGGTTCAGCTAGTCAAGCGGCAAACAGTTACAGTGCTAAGGCTCCAACTAAAGAAATGATCTTTAGTTCAGGTATGGCCGGTAAGACCGTTACGTTCAACTGTTGGGTTGGTGGTAGCGTGAAAGTACCTTCTTTATAGAGAAAATGAAACAGATTTATAATTTTAGAGGCATTGCCGTGGTATGTACCATGGCAATGCTTTTTTTATCTTGTCAAGATAATTACAAGAGAGTGGGTGAAGAAGCGGTAAAGAAAATTTACCCCAGGGGTGTAGTAGAGGATTTTGTGCTGACCTATACTGAAACACCTGAAAAATTAGGATCTGAAGATGACGGTTCGTCTAGGGTAATGGCAGTATTATCCGGACCGATCAGAAACGATTTTGAGCAGCTTTCATTTCCGTATCAAACTTTTCCAGAAGGTCTGCTGGTGGAAATTTTTAACGAGAAAAATGAAAAAACAACGATAGAGGCAGATTATGGAGTATTGTACTCTAAGACTTCTATTGTAGATTTGCGTGGTAATGTGCTTATAAAAGGAGATGACGGTAAAAAGCTAGCTACATCACAGCTATATTATGATCGTGGTAATGAGTGGGCTTTTACCCAAGAAAAATTTACGTTTACCAATCCAGATGACGGTACTGAAATGGATGGTGAAGGTATGGATATACAAAAAGACCTGAAGTTTTTAAATGCACATAAAACCTATGGTTTAATGTTGATCAAAGAAGAAGATAAAGAAGAAAAAAATGATTAATATTTTAAGATATACAGAGTATTTGTACGTTATAGTCGCGGGCTTTTCTATCTATAGAATAATAACGGATTGGAATACCGATCGAAGTATGGCGTATTTCTTTATATTTTTTGCCGTAATTTCAATAGGTATGTTCTTGTTTAGACGAAATTATAGAAAGAAATTTGAACAGCGTAAGCGTGATAATCAAAATAAATAGTGGGTACAGCCGGTATTATCATTATACTTTCCTTGATTTTTTCAGCATTTTTCTCAGGAATGGAAATTGCCTTTATTTCTGCGAACAAAATTCATATTGAAATTGAGAAAAAACAAGAGGGCTTTTTAGCAACTGTACTGACAAGGTTAACTAAAAAACCATCAAAATTTATAGCTACCATGCTTATTGGTAACAATATAGCATTGGTAATTTATGGACTTTTCATGGGAGAATTGCTCATGAACTGGTTCACTGAAATAGTGCCCGATAATGCAATTTTGCAGTTGTTGATTACAGATTTTAGTTTGTTGACCCAAACTTTGATATCTACGTTCATCATTTTGATTACCGCTGAATTTTTACCTAAAGTACTATTTCAGATTTATGCCAATAACCTTTTGAAATTATTGGCGATACCTGCATTTTTATTTTATATACTTTTTTCATTTATATCCGACTTTATTATTTGGGTGTCCGATATTATTTTGAAGTACGTATTTGGTACATCAGGTGATGAGGTCCAATTGGCATTTAGCAAGTTAGAGTTGGGAGATTACATTACCGAGCAAATGGAAACGGTAGAGGAGGAAGATGAAGTAGATACTGAAATACAGATTTTTCAGAATGCTTTAGAGTTTGCAGCTGTAAAGGCTAGGGAAGTTATGGTGCCTAGAACTGAAATAGTTGCGGTAGAAATGCATGAAACTCCAAAAAACTTGGCGAAATTGTTTACGGAAACGGGCTATTCTAAAATACTGGTATATAATGATACCGTAGATAATGTTATAGGCTATGTACACTCTTATGAGCTTTTTAAAAAACCTAAGACAATTAAAAGTATTTTACTGCCGGTTGAATTTGTGCCGGAGACCATGCTTATTCAAGATATATTGAATGTTCTCATCAAAAAACGAAAAAGTATAGCTGTTGTTTTAGATGAATACGGCGGTACCTCTGGTTTGGTAACGGTAGAAGATATTGTTGAAGAACTTTTTGGTGAGATCGAAGATGAGCATGATACTACGGATTTAAGGGAAGAGCGGGTAGATGAGCGTCATTATTTGTTCTCTGCAAGGTTAGAAGTAGATGATATCAATGAAAATTATAAATTAAGTCTTCCTGTATCAGATGAATATGAGACCCTTGGTGGGCTTTTAGTGCATACTTTGGGTGAAATACCTGAGAAAGAGGTAGAGCTTACTATAGAGCAATATAAGTTTACCGTGTTGGAAGTTTCTAACACAAAAATAGATTTGATTTCCATAGAAGTTTTGGAAGAGGAATAACAGTGCATCAATCAATAAATTAGGTGGCTTATTAGTTTTTATTATTTCAATTAAAAATGGTAGTTTTGCCACCCAATAACCACAAACGATTATTTTAAACGTTAATAAGAATGGCAGTATTAGAAAATATTAGGAAACGTACAACAGTGTTGATCTTGATCATAGGTTTGGCACTTTTTGCATTTGTTATTTCTGGGGTATTTACCAGTAGCAATTTTGGAGGAGATAAAGTAGGTTCGTCCGTAGCCGAAATTAATGGAGAAGATATTTCTATTGATGAATTTAGACAAGAGGTTGAGGTGGCTTCTAACAGAATTGGTCCTACTGCATCTAATATGCAAGTGGTAAATCAGGTTTGGGAAAATAAAATAAGAAAGACCATCTTAGGTGAGCAGTTTGAAGATTTAGGTATTGGTATAGAGCAAGATCAGATCGTTGACTTTTTAAGAACAACAGGTTATGCTCAAAATCCTCAATTTCAAGATCAAAATGGTCAGTTTGATGCAAATATGTTTAAGCAGACCGTTGCAGATTGGAAAGTGAACAATTCTGCGCAATATGAAGCCTGGTTGCAAACAGAAGCTGAGATCGTACAATTGGCAAAAGAGCAAACTTACTTTAACATGGTTAAGGCAGGCGTTGGTGCTACCTTAAAAGAAGGTGAGTTAGATTATAAATTGGCTAACGAGAAAATGGATATTAAGTATGTAAGAGTACCTTATACTTCTATTCCAGATAGTACAATTACAGTAACTAAAAGCGAAATTGCAGATTACGTTAGCAAGCATAAAGAAGAGTACAAGCAGGACCCTGCAAGAGATTTACAGTATGTATTTTTTCAGGAAAAGCCTTCTGAAGCTGATGAAGCTGCTATCAAAGAAGAAATCACAAAACTTTTAGACGATACGATCGAGTATAATTCTCAAACAGACCGTAACGATACTATCAGAGGTTTTAGAAATACAAAAGATGTTGCGGCATTTTTAGATAGATATTCAGACACCAAGTTCGATACTATTTTTAAGGCTAAGAAAAATTTACCATCTAGTGTTGCGGACACCTTAATGAGTTTGAACATAGGTCAAATTTACGGACCGTATAAAGATGGTGATTCTTATAAGATTTCTAAAATGATTGCTAGAAAACCAAACGGTTCGGTGAAAGCAAGTCATATTCTTTTAGCTTATGAAGGTGCTACAAGAGCAAACCCGGAAGTAAAGAGAACAAAAGAAGAAGCTGAGGCAAAGGCAAAAGAACTATTAAGGGAAGCAAAAAAATCTGGTGTTGTTTTTTCAACCTTGGCTAGAGATAATTCAGATGGTCCATCTGCTCCTAATGGTGGAGATTTAGGGTACTTTCAAAGAGGGGTAATGGTTCCTGCTTTTAATGACTTTGCATTTGGAAACTCAGAAGGTTCGATCGGTATGGTCGAAACAGATTTTGGATTTCATGTAATTAAAATTGATGATAAGGAAGATGTGGTTCAGATTGCAACTGTTTCAAGAGAGATAGTAGCTTCAGAAGAAACAATAAATACGTTGTTTACCAATGCGACCAAATTTGAAATGGAAACTACGGATGATGAAAGTGCTTTTTCGACATTGGCAAAAGAGGGTAACTATGTTGTACGTCCGGTAAACAAAATTAAAGCTTTGGATGAAAACCTTCCTGGTTTGCCAAATCAAAGAAATATTGTACAATGGGCCTTCAATGGAGATACTGAGGTTGGTGACATTAAGAGATTCAATATTAATAACGGTTATGCAGTAGTTCAACTTACAGGTTCTTACGCAGAAGGTGTTATGAGTGCTGAAGATGCTTCTGTGCTAGTGTTGCCTAAAATTAGAAAAGAGCGTAAAGCCGCAAAGATTATTGCAGCCAATAAAGGTAAAGACATGAGTGCTATTGCATCTGATAATGGTGTAAGTGTATCAAATGCTTCTGCTCTTACGGTAAAGTCTCCTACAATTCCTGGTGCAGGTAGCGAGCCTGTAGTGGTAGGAACTGCTTATGGTATGGCTGAAGGTGCAACTTCTGGTTTAATAGAAGGTAACACCGGAATCTTTAAAATTGAAATTGTAAAGAAAACCGAAGCACCTAAGCTTGATAATTATAGTGTATATGCAAATGCACTAAAAACAGGAGCTGCTGCTCGTGTGAATACAGCAGTGTATAACGCTCTTAAAGAAGGTGCGGAAATAGAAGATAAAAGAGCTACTTTTTACTAAAAAGTTAGTTTGTCAAAATAAAAAAAGAGCATCTAATTTAGATGCTCTTTTTTTATAATATCATTTTTTGATAAGGCAGAACGGTATGGTAGCCTTTATTTTTAAAATATACCATATCATCCTCTGTTCCAATAGCAAGGACAAAATCTCCGCCCCAGGCACCTAGACTTTTTATTGTATGTGGATAGTCTGCAAAAAGAGTGCTTTTAATAGTGGGTACCTGAAGTGTTTTAGATAAAATCTTTTCGTGTTGGTTGAGTAGGTGTTCAAACTCCTTCAAAGTAGTACAGCTTAAAATTTTATCGGTGATATTGTTGATTGCGCTAAGCAGTTGGGTTTTATTGAAATTCAAGTTGCGATAACTGGTAATGGCATCTCTACTATTTTTCTTTTCGTTCAGGTAAACAAAGAAAAGTCGGTCTTCAAAATTAGGTTTAAAACTGACTTCCTGTATGTTTGGACTAAAGCCATTTCTTTGATAAGTAATTGGCGTTTTATGTGTAGCACAAGCAATATCGTAACCACTACCGCCAAAGGTGGCCTCCAGTAATTCATAGGGGTTAATTTCTGCCCAAGATGCTATATTTGATATTAAGGTAGAAGAAGTGCCAAGGCCCCAATCTCTAGGGAAGGTTACTTTTGTTTCTACAGCATTTACTTCATCTGTATTTGGTGAAAATAAAGGGTTAAGTTTTTTAGCCGCTACTAAAATTTGAGATAGCCTGTGAGCTACTTCCGGGTCAGAAGTGTGAATGGTTTCAAGCCTATTCTTGGAAAATTCTGAACTGAACCAAACAGCATCATTTTCATCTAAACTGTTCCAAATAAAATTCTCTGACTCTGAGTGTGATAAGCTCAGGTACTGTCCAAATTTTGTAGGCAAAGCCAGACCTGTGGCTCCGTCAAGAATAGCATATTCTCCAGTGAGCAATAGTTTACCGTTGCTGTAAAAGGATGTGGGCATATGGTAAAGGCTTATTTTCTTATCTCGTTAAGTTGTAGTTCAACGCCGTGGTGCGTTACGGGGTTGGTCTTAAAATACGTAACTAATTTAGCTTTTTCGTTTTCATTGGCGCCCAGCTGGTTAAGAATGTTCAAAAGGTGCATTTTCATGTGTCCTTTTTGAATTCCTGTAGTAACCAATGAACTCACTGCTGCAAAGTTTTGTGCTAAACCCGCTACCGCTATAATTTGCATGAGTTCTTCAGCAGAAGGGCGTTGTAGTATTTCAAGGTTTAGTTTTACCAGCGGATGTAAATTTGTGAGTCCGCCAACAGTACCTAAAGCCAAGGGAAGTTCTATCCAAAATGTAAAGATTCCATCTTCAATGGATGCATGGGTCAGGCTGCTGTATTGACCATTTCTACAAGCATAAGCATGTACGCCTGCCTCTATGGCCCTAAAGTCGTTACCAGTGGCCAAAACAACCGCATCTATACCGTTCATGACGCCCTTGTTATGCGTAACCGCTCTATAGGGTTCTATGTGTGCAATATTAATGGCCTGTACTATTTTTTCGGCGGTATGCTGTGGTGTTAATTCTTCTGTAAGGTTTAAATCTTCAACCGGGCAACTAACTTCTGCACGTACGCTACAATTGGGTACGTAATTGGACAGAATGCTCATTACTACTTCAATATCTTTTTCCTGTGGGGAAAAATCATCGTAATTACCGGCCTCTTTTTTTAAAGTAGCTGCAAATTGTTCTAAACAGCTGTTAATAAAATTGGCACCCATGGCATCCTTAGTTTCAAAGGTGGCATGTAGTTGGTAATAGTTTTCTAGTTGCTTGGTTTTATCTTTTAAATCAATATCTGTAATACCACCGCCCCTTTTTTCCATACTGGAAGTTAAAGAGGCACTTTCAGCTAATAAAATGGGCTTTAAATAAGTAAAAAAAGAATTTAACCTATTGGTATCGCCCTTGTATATAAAGTGAACTTGACCTACTTTTTCGGTTCCTAATATGGTTGTTTTAAATCCTCCTTTTTTTAACCAAAACTTTGCGGCTTTGCTCGCTGCCGCTATAACCGAACTCTCTTCAATGGCCATGGGTATGGCATAAAGCGTATTGTTTATTAAAAAGTTGGGAGCTATGCCCTGGGGTACGTAGAGGTTGGTAATGGTATTTTCTATAAATTCATCGTGTAACTGTTGAACGTTTTGGTCTATATTCCAATACGTTTGCAGAATTTTTCTTGATTGTGCTGCATTCTGGGTGTAATTTGTGGTGATCCAATCTATTTTCTCTTCTTTGGAAAGTTTGGAAAAACCACTTATTGGCTCGGTCATTTAGATATAACTTTCTACTAATGGTTCATGTTTTGTAAAGAATTGGATACCTCCAATAGATTCCAATTTTACGCTGGTAAAGATAAGCATATTGACCTGAATCTAATTTATCTATGCAAAGCGTTAAAACCAGCTTCTTTTTTTCAGTAAAGCGTGTTTTTTTAAGGAAATAGTGGTAAACTTGAGAGATTTAACAAAATTCAAATTTTTATGCGAAAAACACACTTATTTACGTTGATTTTACTTTCGTTCAGCGTAATTATTTGGGCACAGGAAAAAAAGATATCAGTTTCCGAAATTTATCAAGGTGCTTTTAGAACAGAAGGTCTTGAAGCGCTACGTTCCATGAATAACGGTACTCTATACACCGTACTTCATACAAATAGGTTCAGCCAATCTACAACGGTAGATAAATATGATTATAAGACCTTGGAAAAAGTAGGTACCGTAGTATCTTCTGCAGATTTAGCCGAAATACCTTCCTTTTCAGCTTATACCTTTAGCGATGATGAAAAAAAATTATTGCTCTCAACTGAAATAGAACCCATTTTTAGAAGGTCAAGGTTGGGTGTTTTTTATGTATATGAAATTGCATCTAAGAAGGTAGTAAAGGTTAGTGAATCAAAAATTCAAGAACCATTGTTTTCTCCAGATGGTAGCCAAGTAGCCTATGTGAAGGATAATAACCTCTATATTTTTACCATTGAAAGTGGTGAAACCAAACAAATAACCCAAGACGGAGTTAAGAATCAAATAATAAATGGTGTAACAGATTGGGTATATGAAGAAGAATTTTCTTTTGTACGAGCTTTCGAATGGAATGCCGATGGAAGTAAGATAGCTTTTTTACGTTTTGATGAAACAAGTGTCCCCGAATTTTCAATGGATGTTTACGGTACAGGGCTATATCAACAACCACACGTATTTAAATACCCAAAGGCCGGAGAGAACAATTCAAAAGTTACCTTACATCTTTTAGATGTGGCTAGTGGTAATATTGCTGCGGTAGATTTAAATAGCGCATACTACATACCAAGAATTAAATGGATGAACCATAAAGATATGTTGAGTGTTCAAACCTTGAACAGGCATCAGGATCATTTAACAATGTATGCCGTAAATGCTAAAAAGAATGAAGTATCTGTTTTACTGGAAGAGAAAGATGATGCTTATGTCGATATCACCGATAATCTTACTTTTTTAGAAGATGATAGTTTTATTTGGACCAGTGAGAAAGACGGTTTTAATCATATATATCTATACGGGGAAGACGGTAATCTTATGAGTCAGATCACCAAGGGAGATTGGGAGGTTACCAAATACTATGGTTACAATCAAAACGAAGATAAAATTTACTATCAGTCTACCGAGAACGGATCAATAAACCGTGGGGTATATAATATTAGTAGCGGCGGAGATGATAAAAAGGCATTAGCTGTTACCCAAGGAACCAACAATGCTTCATTTAGTACAGATTTCACGTATTTTATAAATACGTATTCTAGTGCTGAAATACCACCTGTATACACACTGCATAAGGCAATAAACGGTAAAAAGGTAAAGGATATAAAAGATAATGGTCAATTGTTGCAAAGACTGGAAAGTTATGCTGTGAGTCCTAAAGTATTTTCTACAATTTCAATTAATGGCAATGATTTGAACATGTATATGATCAAGCCAAAAGATTTTGATTCGTCTAAGAAATATCCATTGTTTATGTATCAATATAGTGGTCCTGGATCTCAAAATGTATCTAACAGTTGGATGGGGGCTAACGACTACTGGCACCAGAGTTTGGTGGCGGAAGGTTATATTGTTGCCTGTGTAGATGGCCGTGGTACGGGTTTTAAAGGAAGAGATTTCAAGAAGGTTACCCAAAAAGAGTTGGGTAAATATGAAGTAGAAGATCAAATAGCCGCTGCTAAGAAATTAAGCGAGTTGCCATACATTGACGAAAGTAGAACAGGTATTTGGGGCTGGAGCTATGGTGGTTTTATGTCCACAAACTGTATTTTAAAGGGTAACGACACTTTTGAAATGGCAATTGCCGTAGCACCTGTTACCTCATGGGCTTTTTATGATACAATATATACAGAGCGTTATATGCAAACACCACAGGAAAATCCAAGTGGATATGATGATAACTCGCCGTTTAACTATCCTCATTTGTTGGAAGGCGATTACTTACTTATTCATGGTACTGGTGATGATAATGTTCATGTGCAGAATTCAATGCGTATGATCGAGGCTTTGATACAGGCAGATAAGCAATTCGATTGGGGAATTTATCCGGATAAAAACCACGGTATTTATGGTGGAAATACAAGAATTCACCTCTATAACAAAATGACCAATTTTATTAAAGAAAAACTATAATCAAACTAACATCAATATGACTGAAAGTACCGAATTTTCAGACCAAAAGCAGGTTTTTGGGCACCCACAGGGTTTATTTTACTTATTCTTTGCAGAATTATGGGAGCGTTTTAGCTTTTACGGAATGCGTGCACTGCTCACGCTCTACATGATAGACGTAATATTCAAAGCCTTGGCAGAAAGAGATTATGCTACGGCGGCAGTTTATTCTTCCTATGGTTCATTGGTATACGCCTCTACCGTAATTGGTGGCAAATTATCAGATAAGATTTTAGGAATGCGAAACTCAATTTTTTTGGGCGGTATTCTTATGTCCATAGGGCATTTTGTATTGGCTATAGAAAACAATATGGCCTTCTTTTTGGCCTTGTCTCTCATTATTGTGGGTAACGGGTTCTTTAAACCTAACATTTCTACTTTTGTGGGTACGCTTTATGAAAAAGGAGATCCTAAAAAAGATTCTGGGTTCACGATATTTTATATGGGTATTAATATTGGGGGCTGGGTAGCTCCATTATTATGTGGATGGCTGGCCGCAACATATGGCTGGCACTATGGTTTTGGTCTGGCAGGAATAGGTATGTTGACCGGGTTGATCGTTTTTTGGAGCGGAATTCAAAAAAATGTATTTGGCGATAGAGGTTTACCTCCAAATGAGCAAGTCTTGGAAAAAAAGGTACTTGGTGTAAAACAAGGAATTCTTGTGCCGGTTTTAGCTGTGTTGTCTGCACCGTTGATTGCGTTGTTATTATCTTCTTATAAGGCAATTGCTACAGAAGGTATGTTTGCGGATCAGAATATTGTCAATATTATATTTACAGGTATTGGTATAGCGGTTTTGGCATACTTGGCTTACGAAATGTTCAAAGCGAATATTAAAGAGAGAAAAGAATTGTTTGTCGCGGTGTTACTTACCTTTTTTATGACCATTTTCTGGGGTTTCCATGAACTATCCGGAAGTGTAATTACGTTGTTCGCAGCAAGAAATATTGATCTTGACGGTATTATGTCGGCTGCACAGACCAATTCGTTGAACTCTATGTTTATTATCATTTTGGCTATTCCTATTTCAATGATGTGGACATGGTTAAGTAAAAAGAATTGGAACCCTAGAACACCTTATAAATTTGGATTGGGATTACTTTTTGCGGGAATCAGTTTTTACGTTCTTGCTATTAGTGGCGGTAGTGCCAATGAAAATGGTTTTGTACCGTTCACATACTTGTTGCTAATGTATTTCTTGCTATCTGTGGGTGAACTTTTTATGTCACCTGTTGGGTTGTCTAAAATGACTGATCTAGCTCCTGCAAGGTTAATTGCTTTTATTATGGGGGTATGGTTCTTATCATCTGCCTTTGCATTCCAAATTGTTGGCTTCATCGGTAAACAACTGGCTATAGAAAGTTCAGATGGTGATGTAAATGGTTTTGAAACCTTATCGGTATATACAGATGGCTTTTTATTAATAGCCAAGTATGCTATAGGTGCAGGGTTAATTGTACTAGTAGCATCACCGATCATTAAAAAGTTAATGGGTAAGGTACATTAGTATTCCTTACTTGAAATAATAAGCTCCCTTTTCACCTGTGTAGTGGAAAGGGATTTTATTTTTAATACAAGTGACTTTCCAGCGGTCAACATAACTTTTGTAGTTACTGCCATCTGCAATAATTTCTTTAGGTTGTATGCTATCTATTAATCGGTCCAGATTAATTTTTGGTGATTGTGTTAAAAGAATTTTGTTGGATGTTGAAAGGGGATAAACACCGGTGCTATCAATAATCAGCAACGAATTATTTTTAATATGGTAACCGTTTTTTAAGGTGTCGAAACTAACGCTATGTATGCGTTCAGCAGTTCTATATCTTGAAATTAAATAGTCTGGTTGGTTATTGTTATCTGTTAAAACGGTCAATTCTTTTCCATTTCTACTAAAAAATATGCGCTCCTTGGTTTTGTGCAATACCATAGCTTCTACCTTTTCATTTGTGTTGATTTCTTGATATATCGTATAACCTTGAAAACATAGTACACTGCCAAGACACAATAGTATTCTTTTAGAATTAAATCTTGTAAATAATTGAACTCCCATGACTAAAACTATGAAGGAGAGTATCAGCTGCACCACATCAAAAGGAATATCACCGAATATAAAGCTTTCTTGTCGAGCGACCCAGGCTATAAGGTTATTCATAAACCCAATAATTTTATTGTATAACCAGACGAATTGAGCGGGAAGCCAGTTGAATATAGATAAGAAAACAACCAAAATCCCCATGCCTAAAATAACACCTAATGCAGGTACGATAATTAAGTTGGAAACAAAGAACAAACCGGGAAATTGGTGAAAATAAAACAGACTAATTGGTAGAACACCTAGTTGAGCGGCTATACTTACACATAGTAATTGCCAAAAATAGCGCACCACTTTATTTTTTGGAAACCACAAATCCCTAAGAATAGGAAAAATCCAGAGGATGGCGAAAACCGCTGCATAGCTCATTTGAAACCCTACTTGAAATAGCAGGTTGGGATCTATGAATAATAAGATAAATAGAATGGATAAAGCCAAAATGTTGAAGGTGTTGCTAGGTCTGTTTAAATACAGTGCATAGGCTACAAACGTAAACATAGTGGTGGCGCGTATTATGCTGGCTGAGAGTCCGGCTATAAAGGCAAATGCCCATAAAAATATGACTGATAGCAATAGGATAATAGTTCTGCCTTTAGGAATTTGTTTTAGCGGACTCAATAGAAATTGAATTAATAAAAGTAAAATACCTATATGCAGTCCAGATACGGCTAAAATATGTACGGCACCAGCTTTTTGGTAATTGGTGTAGGTCTCTTCGGAAATATCTGATCGTTGTCCTAATAGCAACGCTTGAATTACCCCTAATTCATCTTCACCAAAACTTTCTTTTTTAAGTTTTGAAATAATATGGTTTCGAACGCTTGAAGCTATGCCTTTTAAAGTGGTCCTTGACCTAGAGGTAATTGTAAAATGATGTTGTTCAATCTGCATTTGATGATAAATACCAACATTTTTTAGATAGTTTTTATAATCAAATTGGTGCGGGTTTAAGGTAGGGTATATATCGGTTAACTTCGTACGGGTCACAAATTCATCATCAATATGAAACTGTTGTCCAGAAGAACCTTTAGGAATGCTTATTAATATAGTTCCAGTGGTAGGGTGTTGACCAATACCTTTTACCGTTGCATAGTACCGATATGAAAATGGATTGGGCTTTAATACATCCTTAATTTTCAAAGACCATAAATCACTGTTGGTATAAGTGATCTTTGTGTAATGGTCATTGTGGTTTGTGGGTTGGGCATTAGTGTAACAATACGTGCCTAAAAACACAAAAATTAAGGCAGAGACAATTCCGAAAAATATAGATTTTGTGTTTTTTTCAAATAAAAATATGGCGGATAATAGTACAAAAAGAGCACCAATAAATATACCTAAGTAGAGCAGGTCAAAGGAGAAAAATTTCCCAATTAAAATTCCAAGAATAAGTAATAGCGTTAATCTAATGGGAATAAACGCTAAGAGCTTCATTTTATAATATTCTTGTGGCTTTTACAAAGGCTTGGTTCCAAAAACCGTCTCTTAAAGAAGAAACAGTAACACCTCTTGAAGTAGATGCGTGTATAAAGGTTATTTCATTATTATCAGTACCCACCACCATACCTACGTGGTTAATTCGTTTTGATCCACGGGTGGTCTTAAAAAATAGTAAATCTCCTTTTTCAATATTCTTTACGGCTATTCTATGACCTTCTTCCGCCATATGAAAAGAAGTGCGTGGCAATTGCACATCATGCTCTCCAAAAGATACATATAATAATCCTGAACAATCCATCCCTTTTTTGGTAGTGCCACCAAATTTATATCGTGTACCCGCAAATGAAAGAGCGGTATTAATAATATCGTCTGCTTTTGTATTGGTCGGTGCGTGTGGGTTTATGTTGTGTTCTTTATGATAAGAAGGTTTTTCAGTATTACCCGTTCGCTCATTATTTGCGGCGGCAACAGAGATTCTTCGTTCCTTGTCAGAACTGGAACTTTTTTTAACACCACAACTGGCTAAAAAACAAATAACTATTAAGAAGGGTAGTTTACGCATAAATTAGAGAATACACTGTAATACGTGTAACTTCAAAATTATAGAATTATTTTTTAAAATAGATCTACCTATGCAGTTTTAGCATTTTCAATAATCAAAGAAGCAGCATTGGAACTTGCCCCGGCACCACCTAATTTTTTAATAAGTTCATTGTAAGATGATAGTTGTTTTGCCCTTGCTTCACCATTTAAAATAAGGGAGAGCTCTTTTTTTAAATTCTGCTTAGTAAGGTCATCTTGTATAAGTTCTTTAACAACTTCTTTTTGCATGATAAGATTGACCAAGGAAATATACTTTAAAGTAATAATGCGTTTGGCAATTTGGTAAGAGATCCAATTTGCCTTATAGCAGACTACTTGTGGTACTTTGAACAAAGCAGTTTCCAATGTGGCCGTACCGCTGGTAACAAGGGCGGCTTTAGAAACCGTAAGTAAATCATACGTTTTATTTTGAATGAACTTTACATTGGCATCTTTTAAAAACGAAGCATAAAAATCTTTATCAAGACTAGGGGCGCCGGCAATAACAAATTCATAATCTGAAAAATCAGAAGTAAGTGAGAGCATTACACTGAGCATTTTTTGAACCTCTTGTTTTCTGCTTCCGGGAAGTAATGCAATAATTGGTTTTTCAAGGTCGAGACTATTTTGTGCCCTGAACTCACTTTCATTTAATATTGGTCTATTGGCAATGGCGTCCAATAAAGGATGTCCCACAAAATTGACAGGAAAATTATGTTTCTTTTCATAAAATTCTTTTTCAAAAGGCAGTATTACATACATGTGGTCTACCGTGGCCTTAATTTTTTCAATACGGCCCTCTCTTGATGCCCAAATTTGAGGAGATATATAGTAATTGGTCAAGAAATTATGCTCTTTTGCCCATTTTGCAATACGTAAATTAAATCCGGAATAATCAATGAAAATTATAGCGTCCGGTTGAAATGCCGCAATATCTTGTTTACAGAACTTAATATTTTTAAAAATAGCGTTCAGGTTCATGAGCACCTCAAGAAACCCCATGAAAGCAAGCTCTTTGTAATGTTTTACCAATGTTCCACCAGCATGTTGCATTAAATCTCCGCCCCAGCATCTGATCTGGGCATCACCATCTTGTGCCATGATCGCTTTGATCAGATTGGAACCATGTAGGTCGCCCGAAGCTTCACCTGCAATAATGTAGTATTTCATTTTAAAAGATTTTATAATAGAGAATTATAAAAGCGGTTAAAATGGTAGCGATTAAAACCCCTTTTGCTCTATGATCTCTTTTGATTTTTAAAAAACCAAAAAAAGCAATTAAGTTTAAAATGGCGCCCAATGCTAAAAGACTGCCAATATGCTCTTGAGTAACGGCAGCCTGAAATGTTTCGGTAATACTCAAATCAGAAAATAAAAGAATGTATAATAAAGTACCAATGGTATTAGCAATGATACCTACAATAAAACCGATTATAATTTCTTTTTTAATGTTCATTAAAGTGTTGCTTCTAAATAATATTATCAATTAAAAATTCCAAGTATTCAATTCCTGAATAACATGGTGTGCGGTTAAATCAAATTGAGTGGGTACTACTGAGATGTAACCATTGGCCAATGCCCATTCATCTGTATCTTCACCTTTGTCCAAAAGTTCAAACTCTCCCGTAAGCCAATAATAATCTTTACCCATAGGGTTGGTTCGTTTGTCAAATTTTTCTTTCCAATTTGCCTTTGCTTGTCTACATACTTTAATGCCTTTTATTTTTTTCTTTTCTAGCTTAGGTATATTGACATTCAAAACCGTTCTTTTAGGAATACCATTTTCTAAAGCTTGGGTAACGATCGTGGCAATAAAATCTTGTGCATGGGAAAAATCTGCATCCCAATTATAGTCACAAAGAGAGAAGCCAATAGCGGGAATGCCCTCTATACCAGCTTCAATGGCCGCACTCATGGTACCGGAATAAATAACGTTGATAGAAGAATTTGCACCATGGTTTATGCCACTGACACAGATGTCGGGTTTTTTAGGCAATAGCTCTTGCAATGCCAGTTTTACACAATCCGCAGGTGTTCCGCTACAACTATATTCTTCAATATCATCATTGTCCAAGTCTATTTTCATTTTTTTTGAAAATAGGGCGGTGTCTAAGGTAATAGCATGTCCCATACCAGATTGCGGACTATCCGGTGCAACGACCACGACATCTCCTATTTTTTTCATGATGGAGATCAGCATGCGTAATCCGGGTGCGGTAATACCATCATCATTGGTAACTAAAATCAATGGTTTTTCCATAGCGTATACTTTCTGTAGTAAAAATACGTTTTTAAATATGATATGTTCCGATGGCCGTTTAACAAAAAATTAATCGCAAGCCCATTAAATGGCATGGTTTTTTCTTTACCTTAGAGGTTTAAGTGGCTTTTACCACTACTGTAAACCCTCAAATTCGGAGATATTGAAAAGGAAAGTAAAAGATAATTTTATGAAAAGAAATTTAGCCTACGTACTGTTATTGATGTTAGCGGCAGTTGCATCATGCAGTTTTACCAATAAGAATTTTGAAAATGACGATAAGGATAAATTATTGTTGGATCTCATCACTTACGTACTTGAAAAGGGGCACTATGAGCCAAAAGCATTGAACGACGATTTTTCCGTTCATGTATTTGAAGACTTCATAGATGTCATAGATCCTACCAAAAGATATTTTTTAGCTTCGGATATTGCCGAGTTCGAAAAATATAAGTTTCAAATTGATGATGAAATTAAAAATACCGACATAACTTTCTTTAATATAGTTTATGAAAGATTAATGGAACGTATGAATGATGCAAAGGGTATTTATAAAGAGGTTTTGGAAACTCCTTTTGATTATTCCGAAAATGAAAGCATCAGTATAAAGTATGATGAAGAGCCTTTTGCGGCAAATAGGGAAGAGCTTAAAGAACGTTGGAGAAAGCAGTTGAAATATGCTACTTTGGGTACTTATGATTCTAAGATTTCTCACATGGAGAACAAGGAAATCGAAAGTACTGATGAACATGATCATACTGCTCATTCACCAAAAGAAGCCGAAGAACAATCTAGAAAATCTACGGAAACTACATTAGATGAGTTTTTTGATTTTGTTGGTGATTTAGAGCGCAAAGATTGGTTTGTACAATACATCAATACCATAGTAGATGAGTTTGATCCACATACATTCTACTTCGCTCCAGAAGAAAAAGAAAAGTTTGATACCAGCATGTCTGGTAAATTTGAGGGTATTGGAGCAAGACTTCAGAAAAAGCCGGAAGGTGCAAAGATTGTAGAGATCATTTCTGGCGGACCAGTTTGGAGAGATCAACGATTAGAAGTTGGTGACGAAATTATCAAAGTTGGTCAAAATGGTGAAGAACCTATCAATATTGTTGGTATGCGTTTAGATGATGCCATCAAATTAATTAAAGGTGCACAAGGTACCGTTGTAGATTTAACGGTAAGAAAAGTAGATGGGTCATTAGATGTGGTTTCATTGACAAGAGATGTTGTAGAATTGGAAGAGTCATATGCGAAATCTGCCAATATCATTAAGGGACAAGAGAAATTTGGGATTATAAATTTACCAAAGTTCTATGTTGATTTTAATGATTATAGCGAAAGAAACGCAGCTACAGATGTAGCCAAAGAAGTAGAGCGTTTAAAGGAAGAAGGCATGGAAGGTCTTATTTTGGATTTACGTGATAATGGTGGTGGATCTTTAAAGACCGTTGTTGAAATGGCAGGTCTATTTATAAAAGATGGACCAATTGTTCAGGTTCGTTCTAAAGA
This sequence comes from Maribacter sp. 1_2014MBL_MicDiv, assembly GCF_001865655.1. Classification (NCBI taxonomy): domain Bacteria; kingdom Pseudomonadati; phylum Bacteroidota; class Flavobacteriia; order Flavobacteriales; family Flavobacteriaceae; genus Maribacter; species Maribacter sp. 1_2014MBL_MicDiv. The sequence goes on along the minus strand of NZ_CP011318.1, from coordinate 1,370,479 downwards.
TAAGGGTAAAGATGTATATGATGATAAAGACGAAAGAATACAATGGGATGGTCCTTTGGTTATTCTTGTAAATGAATTGTCTGCATCGGCCTCTGAAATTTTAGCTGCGGCAATGCAAGATTACAAAAGAGCAATCGTAATTGGTAGTAAGCAAACATTTGGTAAAGGCACGGTACAAAATGTAATACCGCTGAACAATATGTTGCGTAGTAATGAACATGGAGATTTGGGAGCTATTAAAATTACGACCCAAAAGTTCTACAGAATTAACGGCGGTTCTACACAATTAGAGGGTGTAAAAAGTGATATCATTGTTCCAGATAGATATAGTTATATTGATTTAGGCGAAAGAGATCAATCCAATCCATTAGGGTGGGATAAGATTACTCCTGCGGATTATAAAGCTTGGGATGGTTATATAGATTACGAAAAAACTATTGCCGATAGTAAAAAACGTATGGCCAACAGTCCTCAAATTAAATTGATCGAAGAAAATGCCAAATGGTTAAAGGCTGAACAAGACGAGACGGAAATTTCTTTGAATTATGATACCTATAAAGAAGAAAAAGACAAGGATAAAGAACAATCTGATTATTTTAAAAAGCTAACGGATTACGATTCACAACTTACCTTTCAATCTTTAGGATATGAGGAACAATTATTTACAAAAGATTCAGTTTTACGTGAAAAACGTAATAGATGGCATAAAAATCTAGCCAAAGACGTTTACGTTGAAGAAGCGGTAAATGTTTTAGAAGATTTAAAAATGAATAACATTAAGCAAGGCAAATTGGCAAGTGTTAAGAATTAAAGAGTTAAATAAGCTATTAAAGCCGCTACATATTTATGCAGCGGCTTTTTTTTTGAGTTAGATATATTTTGCGAATTGTGGTTTTCCAAATTCAGCTAATTCATTATTACTATTTCGAATTTTTCTGCTTTGAATATAGGTTACAAAAAGTAGCACTATACATACTACTGCAGATGCACCGTTACCATCTTTCACGGCTAAATGGGCTAAGGCACCTAAGGTGTAGTTCATGAAAAAACCTGCGTATACCCACTCTAAGGTCCAGTGAGATTTGTTCAACAAAATCATGGTTAAACCAATAAATTGACAAACACCTAAAATGTAAATAAGATATATAGGATAACCTAGTTTAGTGAAGGTTTCTGAAACCGTATTAAAATTTATGACGGAGTTAATTATAGAGCCAATTACCGCTATAGCAAAAAGCCCTAGGGCAATATAGTAGAATGTTTTTTGAGATTTCATAATAAGTAAGATTTTAGGGTTACTATGTCTCAAAAATAAACTCACCTATGAAATGAAATTGACATTCATAGGTGAGCGGAAAATTTCTATAGATAAATAGAAATTTATGATCGTTAGGCAGAAAACAGTATTATTTCAGCAGTTTATCTGCATGTAGCTGCCTTAATTTTGCCAATTTAGGGTTAATGACCACTTGGCAGTATCCTTGTTCAGAATTATTTTTATAATAATCTTGATGATAATCTTCTGCATCATAGAATATGCCAAGCGAGCTTAACTCGGTAACAATGGGCTTTTCATACACCTTCTGCATTTCACTTAAGACCATATCTGCTTTTTGCTGTTGATTGGCATTGTGATAGTAAATTACCGATCTATATTGCGTTCCGGTATCTGCCCCTTGTCTATTCAAAGTCGTAGGGTCATGCGTGGTCATGAAGATAATCAGTATATCTTCATATGTTATTACAGCTGGATCAAAAGTAATCTGTACAACCTCTGCATGTCCGGTAAGACCAGAACAGATTTCTCTATACGTAGGTCTTCCAGGGGCTTTGCCACCTGTATATCCTGAAACTACTTTATGAACACCTCTTACTTCTTGAAAAACGGCTTCTGTACACCAAAAACATCCACCGCCAACCGTAGCAACTTCAAAATTAGTATTATCCATTAGCTTCCTCCTTTTCTAATTGCATAGATTCAGAATTAATGCAGTACCGTAATCCGCTTGGTTCTGGTCCGTCAGGAAAAACATGTCCCAAATGGGCATCGCAAGTATTGCACATAACCTCTACCCGTATCATTCCAAAAGAGGTGTCTTTGTGATATTTTATGGCGTTTTCTTTAATAGGTTGCGTAAAGCTTGGCCATCCTGTACCAGATTCAAACTTAATAGTTGAATCGAATAAAGGTGTGGCACAACAAACACATTCATATTTGCCTGCTTCATGCGCAGAACATAAGGCACCTGAATGCGGGGCTTCGGTTCCTTTTTTACGAGTAATTTTAAATTGTTGGGGCGTAAGTACATCTTTCCATTCCAGTTCGGTTTTTTCAACCCTTTGGTCTGGTTCAGGATTACCATTTACTGAAAAATGAATAACATCTTTCCAAGTTAACATCATAATATTTCCTTTCGTTTTAGACTTATTATACTGGTTTTATTGGTCGGTAAATTGCTTTGATTCTTACAAAATTACGGTAATTTTGGCGCATGGCATACCGTAATAAAAATAGAACTATTTATAGCGTTCTAATTCTTGTTTGCGTAGTTGGTTTTTGGTTGTTTGATAATTTTTATACCCCAGCTACGTATTTGAAAACAGATACAGATAATGGTCCCAATGATTTTCCAAAAGAGTTATTACCCGAGTCCACCACCGGAGAAATTGTAAATCATTCATTTTTTACCCTGTCTTATAATGAACCATATGAGCAAGCAGAGTGGGTAGCTTATGTGTTGGATAAAAGTCATTTGACGTATGATGATAGAAAGCGACCATATTTTATTGAAGACCCGTTTGTATCATCAAAATCTGCCGATTGGCGTAATTATAAAGGGTCTGGCTATGATCGCGGGCATTTGGTACCGGCTGGTGATCGTAGGTTTTCCCTACAAGCTTACAATGAAACCTTTTATACCAGTAATATAAGTCCGCAAAATAGGGAGTTCAATGCTGGTATTTGGAACGATTTAGAGCAACAGACAAGACGATGGGCAAAACAATATGGCACTTTGTATGTATTTACTGGTGGTGTATTGGAAAAAGGTTTAGAAGAAATAGGGGAAGAAGATGTTGATGTTCCTGATCATTTTTATAAAATTATTGCCAGAAAAAAAGATGATAAGATATACACGCTTTCTTTTTTAATCCCCAATAAATCCCAATTCACATCGCTCAGAAATTTTGTGGTATCTGTGGATGAAGTTGAAAAAGCTACGGGTATTGATTTTTTTAACCAAATATCAAAAAAACAACAAAGTGCTTTTGAGGGTAGTAAAAGTACGGTGGGCTGGAAATTTTAAAAACCTTCTTTTAATCTATTGGTATCTAGTCTTAAGAATATAAAAAGTAAAATTGTAAAAAATAAAAGACCAGATCCCCCATAACTAAAGAAAGGCAAGGGTATACCTATAGTAGGTAAAATACCTATCACCATTCCAATGTTGATGAAATAATGAATTAAAAGGATAGATATTACACCGTAACCGTACATACGGGCAAAGGCATTTTTTTGACGTTCCGCCAATGAAATCAATCTTAGGAACAACACCGAGAACAGAACTATTACGGTAGCCGTACCCAAAAAGCCCCATTCTTCCCCAACGGTGCTAAAAATATAATCTGTATCCTGTTCAGGTACAAAGTCACCTTTTGTTCTTGTACCTTCTAAAAAGCCTTTACCAAAAAATCCTCCAGACTCAATTGCTTTTTCAGATTGGTAGGTATTGTATCCGATAGACTTTCTAATTTGCTCCAATTTTTTTGGATCTTTCTCCAATCTTAACCATAGCCCAAAACGGTCTCTATGGCGTTGTTCAAAAACATTGTTGAATACAAAGTTTACCGAAAGGGAGAAAAGTATAACTGCAGCATACGTTAGGCTAAGTGGTATAACGGGAATTTTGAAAGTTTTCTTTTTTAGTGCAAATAAAATTATGGTAAATAATACCATACCGATTACAAGCCAAACCGTACCATACATTAGGGTAATAACAAATACGAGAATTAAACTTACTAGCACTACTAAATAATAGAGTGGTAAGCCTTCTCTAAAGATGACAAATATTAAGGCAAAGAATACCAAGGCACTACCAGGGTCCGGTTGTGGTATGATCAATAATGCGGGTACTATAATAATTAGTAACGCATAAAATTGATCTTTTCTTCTTTTGATATCTGTTTGTATATCACTTAAGTATTTTGCTAACGCCAAAGCAGTAGCCACTTTAGCTAGCTCAGAGGGTTGCAAATTGAAAAAACCAAGATCATACCAGGAAGTTGCTCCGGCAATGGTTTTACCAAATACGAACAATCCAAGTAGGGAAACCATTGAAATAAGGTAGAAGAGGCTAGAAAATCTTTCGTAAAAATTGACCTCCAATGCTAAGATAATAACAATGGTCACTAGACTTACCCCTATGAAAAATAGTTGCTTTCCATATCTGGTGCCAATGTCGAATATAGAACTACTGTCATCTGTAAAGGTGCTGGAATATATATTGATCCAGCCAATGAGCACCAGTGCAAAATAGATGAAAACACTTAGCCAGTCTATTCTTTTGAGTATACTTCTACCAGACACGCTCGTTTATTTTGAACTCCTCCCCACTGTAGGGTTTCGCGTATTCGGCTTCCAATGTTTTTTCCAACATTCTTTTTTCCAAATCCTTTCTGGAAATTTCTCCTTTTAGGTATTTCTCTATCATAAGCGTGGCAATGTGGCCAGCATATCTAGAGCCAAAGTATCCATTTTCAATATAAACGGCGATGGCAATTTTAGGGTCGTCTACAGGTGCAAATGCCACAAAAACGGAATGGTCCGTCAATTGGGTACGTACACCATCTATTTTGGTAAAATTCTCCGCCGTACCAGTTTTTCCTGCTACTTCTATTCCTGGTATCTGTAACCATCTTGCAGTACCGCTTACATAAACATCTGCCATACCTTGAACTACCGGCTCAAAATATTTTGGGTCGATCGTTGTGTGCTTTGCTTCGGTAAATTTTGGTTCTGTAATATCCTTGCCTTCAATTTTCTTTAAAATGTGCGGTGTAAAATAGTGCCCTCTGTTGGCAATGGCAGCTGTCATGTTCGCTAATTGTACAGGAGTTGCCAATATTTCACCTTGCCCTATAGAATTTGAGATAATATAAGACGAACTCCATCTATTATCCCCATACCACTTGTCATAATATTCTTTACTAGGAATACGACCTCTTTGACCAAATGGCAAATCGTAACCTAAATAATCGCCTAGACCAAAGCTTCGCATGTGTTTTTCCCACACATCCATGGCTTCATCCGTAGTTTCGAATTTTTCGAATATTTTTCTGAAGGCACCCGCAAAATAAGCGTTGCATGATTGAGATATTCCGTTATTTAGTTTTCTTAAACCTCCACCACAGTGACATCCTCTTTTTTTCTTGCCCACATAAAAACCGTGATAACACTGAATGGTCGTAGACTCATCCAAAACCCCTTCTTGAAGGGCGATGAGTGCGTTCAGCGTTTTAAATGGTGATCCAGGGGGTTGCTGTGCATGAATGGATCGGTCCCAGGTAGGGTTCGCTATGGTATCGTTATAAAGTTTAGTATAGTTTTTTGAACGTTCTCTGCCAACCAATAATGCAGGGTCGTATGTTGGCCCGGAAATCATGGAGAGAATTTCTCCTGTAGCAGGTTCTATAGCTACAATACCACCTCTTTTTCCGTTCATTAGGGTTTCACCATACTCTTGTAAGGTTTTATCAATGGTAATGCTAATTTGTTTTCCTTGCTCAGGTAAAGTATCTAATTCCCCATTTTTATATGGACCAATATCTCTATTGAATCTGTCTTTTTGTATGTATTGCACACCCTTTCTTCCTCTTAAAAGGTCTTCGTAATAACGTTCTACTCCAGTTCTGCCTTTTAATTCACCTTGTACATAATACTTGTTAACGGCAAGATCTCCTTCGTTTACCTCGCTAATATACCCAAGAACATTGGCTGCACTGGGCGTGTCGTAATAACGTAAAGATCTTTTTTGAATATAAAAACCTTTGTATTTACGCATTTTCTCTTGGAGCTTAGCATAATCTTGTTTTGATAGTTGAGGTACAAGTACAGAAGGAAGTCTAGGGGAGTATACTCTTGCTTTTCTTAGTTTTTCAACGAATTTTTCTTTTTCTATGCCTAAAAGCCCACAGAACTCTAAAGTGTCCAGAGCCTTTACTTCCCTTGGTATGACCATGACGTCATAAGCAGGATCATTACCTACCAATAGATGACCATTACGATCGTATATGTAGCCACGTTCTGGATAATCATAAATAGCTTTAATTGCGGGGTCTTCTAAAACCTGTTCTGCAGAAAAACTAAAAATTTGCAAATAGGATAGCCTTCCCAAAAAGGTAATTGCGATTACAATGATAATAGATGATAAAAGAATTTTTCTCATTCTTTTTTAGTGCTGAATAACGTACTGAACAAAATGCCTAATATCAACGTGGAAATACCCACTACGACTGTTTTTTGTAAAATTAACAAGCTATTTGCAAAGCTGAAAATTTCTAAAGTGAAGTATACCAAGTGATGTATTATAATCAATAACGCTAAAAACGTAAATTGTTGTGCCTTAGTGCTATTGTTTAACTTAAAACTTTGAAATTCATAATTGACACCAAAGACAAAACGCATAATGGTTGGTCTTAAATAGGCTATGGTTACTGTGGCCGCTGCGTTAATGGCAAGTGTGTCAGAGAAAATATCTACGCAAAGACCTAAGAAAAAACATAGAAGTATAAAGGTAGTTCTATTTTGTTTGATAGGATACCAGTAAAGAAAGAGAATGTAAACCAGTGGGTTTATATACCCAAAAAAATTCAATTTATTGAATACTAGTACTTGTACCAGTACCAATAAAATAAATCGGAGTACAATTAAAAATGTCGTACTATTGATCATTGGCCTCTGTTTCTGCTTCTAGTTCTAAAACTTCTTTGCGATTTAAATTTTTAATGATGTATATAGTCCCAATATTGGTCATGTCATTGAACAGTTCTACATTAATAAAGTAGAAACTTTTAGAATTGTCCAAATCAAAACTTTTAATGGTTCCTATAGGTATATTCTCCGGGAAAATGCTACTCATGGCTCCCGTTACAATGGTATCGCCAATGGTTAATGGCACCAATCTTGGAATGTCAATTAGTTGAACAACATTATAGTCGGTCGTGTTTTCCCAAACTAAAGATCCAAAGTGGTTAGAATTTTTGATTTTAGCGTTTATGGTAGATTTGTCACTTAAAATACTCTGCACGGTAGAAAAATTATTTGATGTATTTTCCACGATGCCAAGAATACCTTTATCAGTTATAACACCCATATCTTGTGCAATACTATCGTTTTCACCTTTATTGATAGTTATATAATTACGTTGATCGGCATAGCTGTTATTAATTGCCCTACCTCTAATTATTTCATAATTAACAGAAGTAGAATCTATTCTTGAAGGCGATAGTAATACGTTGTTGAATAGCCTATCCCTAAGTCGTTTGTTTTCCTCTATCAGCCTGTTGTTTTCTTCCCTTAATCCAAAATAAGAAGTTATATTATCTGAGAATGTATATATACTTCCAGTAATATAGTTGGAGGAATTTAAAAATTTAGATTGATGGTACGAATGCGATTGAAATGTAAAAATGAATGAAATAAAGAGCAAAAAAAGGTATAGTAAGAAAATCTTATTCCTAATTAAAAAATTTATGATCTGCTGCATTCACCTCTAAATTTTTACTCAATAATTGAGATTTGAAATTAACTCTCGTTAGTTAAGTTCTAACAAGTATTAACTTGTAAAACATCATCATAACCACTATTAAATGATTTTTAAACTTTACTAAAGGTTGTTTATCGTGAAGTTAAAAAGTTATTCTAAAAAAAAGAACTTCTTACTTGATCAATATACTCTTATAGCGTTCTAGATTTTTTAATGCAATACCGGTACCACGAACAACTGCACGTAACGGATCTTCCGCGATATACACAGGTAGATCGGTTTTTTGTGATAGCCTTCTATCCAGACCGCGTAGCATAGAACCGCCACCGGCAAGATAAATGCCTGTATTGTAAATATCGGCAGCTAATTCTGGTGGAGTTTGGGATAATGTTTCCATTACCGCATCTTCTACACGCAAAATAGATTTGTCAAGAGCTTTAGCTATTTCTCTATATGAAATTTGAACTTGTTTTGGCTTTCCTGTTAAAAGATCGCGTCCCTGAACCGACTTCTCATCTGGCGGAGATTGTAGGTCTTCGGTAGCCGAACCTATTTCTATTTTAATGGCTTCTGCAGTACTTTCACCTACATAAAGGTTATGTTGGGTACGCATGTAATAAATAATATCGTTGGTAAATACATCACCTGCAATTTTAACAGACTTATCACAAACAATACCACCAAGTGCAATTACGGCAATTTCAGTAGTACCACCCCCTATATCAACAATCATGTTACCTTTTGGTTGCATAATGTCTAAACCTATACCAATAGCTGCTGCCATTGGTTCGTGGATCAAATACACCTCTTTACCGTTAACACGTTCTGCGGATTCTTTTACGGCACGCATTTCTACTTCTGTAATTCCACTAGGAATACAAATAACTAAACGCAATGCTGGTGGAAACCATTTTTTCTTTAATGCCGGAATATTCTTAATAAACATCATCAACATTTTCTCAGAAGCGTCAAAATCAGCTATTACACCATCTTTCAATGGTCTAATAGTTTTGATATTTTCATGGGTCTTTCCTTGCATCATGTTGGCTTCTTTACCAACTGCAATGATTTTACCGCTAATTCTATCTCTAGCAACTATTGACGGACTGTCAACAACTACCTTGTCATTATGAATTATAAGGGTGTTCGCTGTACCTAAATCTATAGCTATTTCCTCGGTCAAGAAATCAAAAAATCCCATATGTGATGTTTAAATTTTAGATAAAAGGGTGTATTTCATCGACAAAAGTAATGAAATTAATGCTTGAAATGACGTGTGCCTGTCATCACCATTGAAATTTTGTGTTCGTTGCAATAATCTATGCTTAATTGGTCTTTTATAGATCCGCCTGGTTGAATTACACTGGTGATTCCTGCTTTATCGGCAATTTCAACACAGTCTGGGAACGGGAAGAATGCATCACTTGCCATAACCGCTCCTTTAAGGTCAAAATTAAAAGACTCTGCTTTGTGTATTGCTTGGTTTAAGGCATCTACTCTACTGGTTTGACCGGTACCACTTGCGCAAAGTTGTTTGTTTTTGGCTAAAACAATGGTATTGGATTTTGTATGCTTACAAAGTTTTGATGCAAAAATTAGATCTTCTAACTCTTGATCAGTAGGTTTAGTGGTAGTTGCATTCGTAAGGTCAGCAATAGCATCTGTTTTATGATCTTTTTCTTGAAGAAGCATACCGTTTAAACAAGTTCTTACTTGCATTTCTGGCATGTCAACTTCATTTTGGATCAAGATGATTCTGTTTTTCTTTCCTTTTAAAATTTCCAATGCCTCAGCATTGTAGCTTGGAGCTATAACTACCTCGCAGAATAATTTATGTATTTCCTCTGCTGTAGCCTTATCAATTTCTTTGTTACTGATTAAAACACCGCCAAAAGCAGATACGGGGTCACCGGCTAAAGCGTCTACATAAGCTTGGTGTAACGTGTCTCTTTGTGCTAGTCCGCAAGCATTGTTATGTTTCAAAATAGCAAAGGTTGGTGCGTCATTTTTAAACTCTAGCATTAAGTTTACAGCTGCATCAACATCCAATAGATTGTTATATGATAATTCTTTACCGTGAAGCTTGGAGAACATTGCATCAAAATCACCAAAGAAGAATCCTTTTTGGTGAGGGTTTTCTCCGTAGCGTAAAACCTTACCGGAAGTTTCACTGACTTTAAGCGCGGCTAAATCATGGTTTTGGTTGAAATAATTGAAAATAGCAGTATCGTAGTGGGAGGAAACATTGAAAGATTTAGCAGCAAAACGCTTTCTATCTTCTAGGCTAATGTTTCCGTTATCTGCAGAAATAACTTCAAGAAAATCAGCATAATCTTCCATAGAGGAAACGCAAGTAACATCTTTAAAGTTCTTGGCTGCGGCACGTATAAGCGAAATACCACCTATATCTATCTTCTCAATGATATCTTGCTCAGAAGCACCACTGGCAACCGTTTTTTCAAACGGATACAGATCCACAATAACAATGTCTATTTGCGGAATTTCGAACTCTGCCAACTGGGCAACATCACTTTCGTTATCCTGTCTGTTTAAAATACCGCCAAATACTTTTGGGTGTAAAGTTTTAACTCTTCCTCCTAAAATAGAAGGGTAGCTTGTTACATCCTCTACGGGAACAACGTCTATTCCTAAATCAGTGATGAATTTTTCGGTTCCTCCAGTGGAGTAAATAGTGATTCCTAATTCTTGAAATTTTCTTACTATCGGCTCTAATCCGTCTTTATGAAAAACTGAAATTAAGGCTGAAGACGCTTTTTTTACACTGCTCATTGTATGATGCTTAAATGTTTTTAATAAGCAAGCAAAAGTAATTTTTTTGCGGTTACAAAATGGCGTAGTTTATCAACAAAAAACCTAAAGTTTTAAAGAATTTTGGCTACTTCAAAATTAACGAATTCCAAAAAGCTCTCATCTGCCTTTGTAAATGGGTCTGGAGTATTGGAATCTATGTCTATTTGCCCAATGTTTTCGCCATTTAAAAATAAGGGTATAACTATTTCTGATTTCACGGTAATACTGCAGGCTATGTAGTTGTCTTGGGCCTGTACGTCTGGCACCACAAAATTTTCATTACTTTCTGCAACCTGCCCGCAAATGCCTTTGCCAAAAGGAATAATGGTATGGTCTGTTGGTGCACCGGCGTATTGGCCTAGTTTTAGTTCGCGCTTGTCCCCGTTTTTAAAATAAAACCCTACCCAATCATAATGTGGTACTTCGGCTTTTAGAAGTTCACAAATGGCTAGCATTTTTGCATCCGGAGTTTTGTTTGAGTCTATAATGGAGCTTACTTGAGGGCGCAATAAATTGAACATACCTTTTTTTGACAAAAATACATATTGTTATTGTGTAACAATAGACTCTAAAACAAAAAAAGAGGATGTATTTAAACATCCTCTTTTTAACTATTTGATTATGATTTAAGATTATGGTTGAATCTTTACATCGAATTCAATAAAATCGTTATTGTTGAAGCCAGGTTCTATGGCTGTAATTTTAATTAAACCTTTTTTGCCGTAATTATCTACAAATTCAATAATATCGCCTACACTTAAGTTCGTGATTTTTTGGGCGCTAGAACTTGTGATAAAATTTAATTCACTGTTTAAGGCTATTGCATCAAATGCAGCGACATCTATTGTTGTAGAAGTTGCAAAAAACATTTGGTTCAATGTTTCGGTAGCGGCATTCTCTTCCTCTGCGCCAGGCTTAAGTCCTTCTACATCAAATCCAAAAGAAGCATCATATTGTTCCGTTGAAGCAAAAGAAGCGTTGTCTTCTGCAGAAGGGCCGGAAGCACCGTAGTAGTATCCAAAATCCCAGAAAGCTCTAAACTCAGGCCCTACATCAATTCTATATACAGTTTCATTTAATAGGGAAAAGAAAGATTCCGTTGATCCATCTTGTGCAGGGGCAAATAGTTTAATATCTGTAAATTCCCTAACTGCAGCTACAGGGTTTGCGCCTGTACCTACGGTAACTGTAATTTGACCTACTCCTAGTGCCAATCTTTTTGAGCTATCTCGAAAATCACCTTTGCCTGTAGTGGTCCAAAATGAGTAAACAATTTCACCGTTTTCAATATCTGGTACAGGAAGTGGAAATGAAAAATCTATTTCTTTCTTGGTGGCGCCATCTAAATCTAGAGAGCCGTCTGCTTTCAGTGCTTTGTCAAGATCATCACTTTTCAAATCAAAAGAACTAAAAGGCATTTCACCTTGACCTAAGTAATTTTGTGTAATATACATTCTACGTTGAGTAGTGGCATCTGAGGTAAAAATAACCCTACCGGTTACATTCGTGCCCGCTTCTCCGCTAGCAGAGGCAGAAGTTATGTTAGATGAAGGTACGGCCTCATTGAAAACTATTGTTGCTACCTCCGGTTCATCAGTGTCATCGCCATCATCACCGCCAGTGTTATCTGGTATTGGGGTGTCAAAAACAGATCCGTCGTCTGAACTACAACTGCCTATAAAAAGCGCAATAGTGCAAATAAGAAAAGTGGTTTTTAATTGTTTTTTCATAATTGTTAAAAATTTAGTTATTGGTTATTACGTTAATGTGTTCAGTGCTTTTAACTTGAAAAAAGTTTTTATCGTATATGTTTTGCAATATTTCTTAATGAAATTACTAGGGATTTAATGTCTTGTACTAAATTTCATTAAATATGTGATTTTTAATTTTTTATAATCTGTAACTTTGTAGTCATGAAAAATTTGTTTCATAAGCTGTTTTCCTTGACAATGGTATTTCTGTTGTTGTTGTCCACTATTTCGTGGACGGTAGAGAAGCATCTTTGTATGGGGCGTGTTATGGATGTTGGTGTATTTACACATGCAGATGATTGTTGTTTGGGATTAGATGCTTTGTCAACAAGTGATGAGCCAATTGAAGATAAAAAGCCTTGTTGTGATAATGAAGTGTTTACCATGCAAGGGCAAGATGATTTGACTTATCATGAAACAGATTTAGATTTCCCTTTAAAGATATTTTTATATTCTTATGCAAGTACCTATTTAGGCTTGTTTGTAGAAACGGAATATGATATTCTTTGTAATGTAAATCCTCCTCCTATACTCACAGAGGATTTACATATTCTTCACGAAGTTTTTTTAATTTGATTCCAAGAGATAATGGTATTTAATGCCATGTCGTAAATTGTAGATACCCGTTAAAAGTTAAATATTCCTTGCTGGAACTCATGTAGGTGGCATGGTCTCAATATTTAAATTTTATGTCTTAGTGTACAGGATGCACAGATTAGGGAATAAATGAAATGAAATACTTCGAATAAAAAATAATGAATAAATATATAGTAATACTAATAACGGCTATGCTGCCTGCTTTTATATTTTCGCAAGAACAAGAAAAGGTGGACGGTGTGGTCTTAGATTCAGAAGGCTCAAATGCGCTTAGTCTTTCTGGTGCCAATGTGTATTGGCAAGATTCCCAAACGGGAGTGGTAACTAATTTTGATGGTGAATTTTCCATACCTTATTTAAGAGGGCATAATAAATTAATTATTAGTTATGTAGGTTTTGAAAGTGATACGTTGGTTATAAATGAACCTAAGACAATTCGTATTAGTTTAAAGCCTTCAAATGAGCTAGATGAGGTGGTGGTGCAACAAGAGCGTGATGCTATTCAGAAAACCTATTTTAGTCCGCAGAATGTGATTACGGTAAACAGCTATGAGCTTTTGAAAGCGGCCTGTTGTAATTTGGCGGAAAGTTTTGAAACCAATCCGGCTATTGACGTAAACCTGTCCGATGGGCTAACGGGAACCAAGCAAATTGAAATGTTAGGTTTAACCAGTCCGTATTTATTGATAACCCAAGAGAATATTCCAATGGTGCGCGGTGCATCGCAGGCTTATGGCTTAACGTTTACACCAGGTACGTGGATAGAAAGTATTCAAATAACCAAAGGGGCTGGTAGTGTTGTTAATGGCTATGAAAGTATTTCAGGGCAAATAAATACAGAGCTCGTAAAGCCGTTAACCGATAATGCCGTATTTGTAAATGGATATGTAAATCAAAATGGGCGTTATGAATTGAATACCCATTTCAATAGAAAGTTAACGGATAAGTTGAGCACAGGACTTTATGTTCATGGTAATACCAGAACGCAAAAAGAGGATGACAATAATGACGGATTTTTAGATGCACCCTTGGGTAAGCAAATAAATGTAATGAACAGATGGCAATATCAAGATGCCGAAAAAGGATGGGTTAGTTTCTTCAATATTCGTTTTTTGAATGATGAAAAACAAGTAGGGCAAGTGGATTTTGAGCCAGATATGGATAGGGTAGATGGTGGAAATAAGTCACTGAGCGGAGCCGAAGTTCTTGCACTGAGCGAAGCCGAAGTGTGGGGAAGTGAAATCAATACCCGCCGGTTTGATACGTCAATTAAGTTAGGTTATGTTTTTCCGGAATTGCCTTTTCAAAGTCTGGGTTTTCAAACTTCTTACAGTTTACATAAACAAGATTCCTACTTTGGATTTAGAACCTATGATATTAACCATGAAAGTTTGTATAGCAACCTCATATTCAATTCTATTATAGGTGATACTAGAAATAAGTTCAAAACCGGTATTACTTTCGCTTACGATGGCTATGATGAATTGGTGTCGGCAACAGATTACTCTAGAGTAGATAATTCTGTAGGTGCATTTATGGAGTACAGTTATGAGAATTTAGAAAAAGTGAGTTTAACCGCAGGTTTACGTGTAGATAATCATAATAGATTGGGAACATTTGTGACACCAAGATTTCACATTAGATATACACCATGGGAAAAAGGAAGTTTACGGGGGTCTTTTGGTAGAGGTAAAAGGGCCGCCAATATTTTTGCCGAGAATCAGCAGCTATTTGGCTCTGCAAGAACCATCAATATTGCCAGTACAGATGGAGAAGTTTATGGTTTGGAGCCGGAAGATGCATGGAATTATGGAGTAAGTTTTTTGCAAGGATTTAATTTCTTGAACAAAAAAGGTGATATTACTTTAGATTATTACATCACTGATTTTAAGAATCAGGTAGTGGTAGATTGGGAGAACCCTCAGGAAGTTTCTTTCTACAATTTGGATGGTGATAGTAGTGCCAAGAGTTTTCAGGTTGAGGTGAATTATGAACTATTACCACGTTTAGACTTAAGAACATCATATAAATTCTATGATGTTTCAACAGACTATAGAAGCGGAAACCTTCAAAAACCCTTACTGGCGCAACATCGATTTTTTGTTAATTTAGGGTATGAAACCGAAGCCAAGGAGAACGGATCTCAGTGGAAATTTGATTATACCTTGCATAGTATGGGGAAGAAAAGATTACCAGATACAAGTAGCAACCCTGTAGCGTACCAGTTGGCTGAGTATTCATCGCCTTATAACCATATGAATGCTCAAATTACCAAGGTGTTCTCAAAAAGTGTTGAGGTATATGTAGGAGGTGAAAACCTTTCTGATGTACAGCAAGACAACCCTGTTTTAGGGGCAGATGATCCGTTTGGTCCAAATTTTGATACTACAATAGTGTTTGCGCCAATTATGGGTAGAATGTTCTATGCAGGCTTTAGATTTAAAATTTAATTTATCAATTAATATACATACTATGAAAACAACTATTTTATCCATTGCAATGATGCTAATTGCCGTGATAACCTATGCACAAGAGAAGAATAAGAAAATGACATTTGATGTCAATGGTAAATGCGCCATGTGTAAAGAGCGTATTGAAGAAGCTGCGCTGAATGTGAAAGGAGTAAAGTATGCAAACTGGAGCATACCAACGCACCAGTTGGATATTATAATGGATGAGCGCAAAACCGATGCAATGAAAATAAAAACGGCTATCGTTGCCGTTGGTCATGATACCAAAGAATTAAAAGCAACAGAAGAAGCTTATAATAGTGTGCATCCTTGTTGTAGATATAGGGAAGACAATTCTGATGATGGTCAACATCATGATGGTAACTAGATAATTGCTTGGTTTAGAGTGAGGTTTTGAAAAGAAAAAAATGGGTGAAATTTTAGTTAATCTTTTGCCAACAAAATAATAACCGATCAAAATCTGAAATACATTAGCTATAGATTTATTTTTAAATTCTATACCAATGGCACAAGCAAAATCAGCAGGGAAACCAGCTGCAAAGCCTGCACCGGCAAAAGCTGGTAAAAAGGCTGCTCCAAAAGCTGCTCCTAGAAAGAAGTAGTCTAGTTATTGCCTTTAGAAGGCATACTGTTTTGGACATGAAAACCACCTTCTGTAAATAAAGAAGGTGGTTTTTTTGTTGCTCATATTTTAAAATGAAAAAAACCGCTCTTGATATTTCAAGAGCGGTTTAAATTTTAAAGTCCCCTTTGGGGATTTAGGGGCTTTTACATCATACCTGGCATTCCGCCACCGCCACCCATTGGAGGCATAGCTGGAGCATCTTCTTTAATATCTGTTAAAGCACATTCAGTAGTAAGGATCATTCCAGAAACAGAAGCTGCATTTTCTAATGCTACTCTAGTTACTTTCTTAGGATCGATAATACCTGCTTTCATCATTTCAACATACTTTTCAGACTTGGCATCGTATCCGTAATCACCTTTACCTTCAAGTATTTTGGCGATAACTACAGAACCTTCACCACCTGCGTTAGAAACGATAGTTCTTAAAGGAGCTTCAATGGCACGAGCTACAATTTGTAGACCTGTAGCCTCATCTTCATTATCGGTTGACACTTTAGAAAGAACAGATTTTGCTCTTACCAATGCAACACCACCACCGGCAACAATACCTTCTTCAACGGCTGCTCTTGTAGCGTGTAAAGCATCATCAACTCTATCTTTTTTCTCTTTCATTTCAACTTCAGAAGCAGCACCAACATAAAGTACGGCAACGCCACCGGCTAATTTAGCTAAACGCTCTTGAAGTTTTTCCTTATCATAATCAGAGGTAGTTGTCTCTATTTGAGATTTGATCTGGTTAACTCTAGTTTTGATATCTTTTGCAACACCGCCACCATTTACAATAGTAGTGTTGTCTTTATCTATCTGTACTTTTTCGCAAGTACCTAGCATGTCTAAAGTAGTGTTGTCTAAAGAGAAACCTCTTTCTTCAGAAATAACCGTACCACCAGTTAAAATTGCGATATCTTCTAACATTGCCTTTCTTCTGTCACCAAAACCTGGAGCCTTAACAGCAGCAATTTTTAAAGAACCTCTTAATTTGTTCACTACCAATGTAGCCAATGCTTCACCATCGACATCTTCAGCTATGATTAATAATGGCTTACCAGATTGAGCTACTGGCTCCAATACTGGTAATAAGTCTTTCATTGAAGAAATTTTCTTGTCGAACAACAAGATGTATGGGCTGTCTAATTCAGAAACCATTTTTTCTGAATCGGTAACAAAGTAAGGAGAAAGATATCCTCTGTCAAACTGCATACCTTCAACAACATCAACGTAAGTATCTGTTCCTTTGGCTTCTTCAACGGTAATTACACCTTCTTTACCAACTTTACCGAAAGCTTGAGCGATCAAATCACCAATAGTTTCATCGTTGTTGGCAGAAATAGAAGCAACTTGTTTAATTTTCTCGGAAGAATCACCTACTTTTTTAGATTGTTTGGCTAAATCGGCAACGATAGCTTCAACAGCCTTATCAATACCTCTCTTTAAATCCATAGGGTTTGCACCTGCAGCAACGTTCTTTAAGCCTTCTTTTACGATAGCTTGAGCAAGAACGGTAGCGGTAGTAGTACCGTCACCTGCTAAATCATTGGTTTTAGAAGCAACTTCTTTTACCATTTGAGCACCCATGTTTTCTAATGGATTCTCTAATTCAATTTCTTTTGCTACGGTAACACCATCTTTGGTTACTTGTGGAGCTCCGAATGATTTGCTGATAATAACGTTTCTACCTTTTGGTCCTAATGTTACTTTTACTGCGTTTGCCAATGCATCAACACCTCTTTTAAGGCCGTCTCTAGCATCTATATCAAACTTAATATCTTTTGCCATTTTTATTTGTTGTTTAAATTTTGACCCAATGATATGTCTTAGGTCATTAAAATTATTAATTATCTATTTCGTGAAAATTAAAAGGTCTTAGGTTTTATGCCCAAGCCAAATGCTATTTTTAGATAATAGCTAGAATATCACTCTCTCTCATCATCAAGTAGTCCGTACCTTCTAATTTTAATTCGGTACCGGCGTACTTTCCGTAAAGAACTGTATCTCCAACTTTAACGGTAACACTGTCATCTTTTGTACCAGGACCCACAGCAACAACTTTACCTTTCTGTGGTTTTTCTTTTGCGGTATCAGGAATGTAAAGTCCAGATGCAGTTTTAGTCTCAGCTGCCATTGGCTCAATAAGAACTCGGTCTGCCAATGGTTTGATATTAACTTTAGCCATAATTATTAATTTTTAAATTGATTTTTAGTTTTGTGCAAATGTAAAGGCAGAAATTATGCCATTGCCTTTTTACTGACAAATTGTAAACAAAAAATGCCAGCTTGTCATAAGCTGGCATTTTAAATATATTGTAGTGTGTATTCTATAAACTATCTGAAGGCGTAGCTTCATTTGTAACTGGTGGTGTTACCTCCTCAGGTAATGTTTCAGGAACTACGGTTTCAATGTCGTCACCTTGTAATAATTTAGAATCTGCATCGCCAAAATTGCCTTTAAGTGCAATGTTAGATGCTAAAATTAAAACTATTAATAAACCAGCTAGCGTCCAAGTACTCTTGTCTAAAAAGTCACCTGTTTTTTTTACTCCGCCAACTACTTGGTTTCCACCTCCGCCAAAAGAAGAGGAAAGTCCGCCACCTTTTGGGTTCTGTACCATGATCACTAATACCAACAATAAGCAAACGACTATGATAAGTATTAGGAAAATTGAAAATGTACTCATTCTAAATTATTTATTATCTTTTCGTAATTTTTCTACCGCCTTAATTCGGTCTGCAAAGAAACTACTTTTTTCTGGATATTTCAAACTTAAAATTTTGTAGGCCTGAATAGCGTTTTTATACTTTTTTTGTTCCAGGTAAACCCTTGCTAAAGTCTCTGTCATTAGCTCGTTCTGGTTAATGGTAGATGACTGTGAAATGTCTATGGTTGTACTTTGTTCCGTAGGTACAATTTTGGGGTTGGAAGCTATGAACTTGTCAATACGGTCATATTTCTTTTTGATGGCCTCGTTTTTTACCCTTGGTTTTTTTACAGGTTTGTCTGTTGTCTTTTTTTCTTTGACACTGTCTGTATTTTGGCTTTCTGCCTCTACCTTGTTTTCTGCAATAACGGTTTGTTGCTTTTTGGTGTCGTCCTCTTTTGAAGGAGTGGAATCTTCTTCAACTGATTTTTCTAAAGGTTTTTTGGAGGCAAGGCTTAGCCATTCTGAAAAAGAATACTTCTCTTTGGCATCAAAAGTTAGAGGTTTACCAATGTCTAGCGCATTTTCTTCTTCGGTATTATCAGGGTTTTTAGATTGAAACAACTCCGGATCCAAAATTTGCTCTGCATCTTTTTCGTCTTGTGGTAGGGGGTTGTCTTGAGATGGTGTAATAAAAGAAGGTGTAGGTGCTTCTTCAATAGGATCATTTAGATCTTCAGTTTCTTCAGTGGGGCTACTTTCATTTGTGGTAATTACTTCATCAGAAATGTCAAGAGAATCTGTGTTTTCTTTAGTTTCAGTTGAATGAACTAGTGTTAGGTCTTTATTTTCTTCTTGAACTTCAATGGCGTTATTGACCTCAATTTCGGCAATAGTTGCCGTAGCTGTATCATATTGTAAAAAGTCTCTAGATGTAATGAAATCAAAAAGCACATCTCTATCTGTCGTAAAAGCAGCCGTTGCTTTTAGAGCTTTGTTGTATTTGTAGCTGTTTAAGTTTTTGAGTCCTTTTAAGTGAAGTGCCCGTGCAGCTTGAAAATAAGGATACTCGGCTATAATATCTTCTAAATGTTTGGTATGAATGGGTTCTACCACTTTGGTAGGGTTTTCTAGAAAATATGTAAAGTCCTTAACGTTCATGTAATTACCAGTCTGCCAAAGAGGCGTTGAAAATATCTTGGGTTAGTCTTTCAAAAATTACCTCGTGGGCTTCACTTTTTATAGTTGCTAACTGTGTGTCTGCAGGGTAGTCGTAAAAGAAAGAAAAGCTTTGATCAAACGCGGCATCTTCTTTCAACTGATTATAGAACCTGACTTTAACCCGTATAGAAAGCCTGTTTTGCGCTGCTGTTTGCGCTGCAGTTGCAGACATTGGTGAAATTTTATATTCTGTAATTTCACCTTCGTATAGTAAATCTGGATTGCCCGTACTGATCAATTCTAAGCTGGTTTGGTTTTGAATTCTATCTTGCAATGCAAGTGTGAAGTCTCTATCCATACCAGGTTCAAAAGTAGAACCAGGACTTTGAGTGGCATAATTTTGAAAATAATTGACCTTAAAGGTTTTTGCTTCACCCACATTTCCGCCAGTGAAATTGTATACGCCACAACTTAAAAATAAAAATACAGGAAGTAGGTATAGTATGGATTGTTTAAGATATCTCATTGAAATGCGATTCATTTAATGTTAAAGGTCGTATTGTTTTATTTTGCGGTAAAGTGTGCGCTCAGAAATACCTAACTCAGTTGCGGCTGCCTTTCTTTTTCCTCTGTTTCTTTCTAATGACTTTTTAATCAATTCTACCTCTTTCTCCTGTAAAGATAGGGTTTCTTCTTCTTGAATTTCTTCGGCAAAATGATATTTGTCTTCGTAAGAATCTTGAATAATAGATGCTTCTTCGTTTTTAGGTTCGGGTAAGTGCAGAACGTTTAAAGAAGTATCATCTTGGGTGTTATGATCAAAATCAACATCCTCATCATCTTCATTACCATAGATTTTACGTATAAGGTTTTCATTCTCTTTTTGAACTTTTTGAGAATCATTGTTCTTAAGTAGCTCCATGGTCAACTTCTTAAGATCGTTAAGGTCACCTTTCATATCGAACAAAACCTTGTAAAGGATTTCTCTTTCGTTGCTGAAATCACTTTCAGATTTAGAATTGGAAACTACCGCAGGTAAATTGCTTGTATTGTTGTTAGGTAAATATCCGTGCAGGGTAGATGCTGTAATGGCTCTGTTTTCTTCAAGGACAGACACTTGTTCAGCAATATTCCTTAACTGACGGATGTTACCCGGCCACCTATATTTGGTAAGTAAAGAAACGGCATGGTCATCTAGTCTGATCGTGGGCATCTTGTATTTCTGACTAAAATCAGATGCAAATTTTCTGAACAATAGATGAATATCGTCTTGGCGCTCACGTAAAGGTGGTATGTTGATTTCAACGGTACTTAGTCGGTAATAAAGGTCTTCGCGAAAGCGTTCTTTTTTAATCGCCTCGAACATATTAACATTTGTGGCCGCAACAATGCGTACATCTGTTTTTTGAACTTGGGAGGAGCCAACTTTTAAAAATTCTCCGTTCTCCAATACACGTAATAAACGAACCTGTGTGGTTAAAGGTAGCTCGCCAACCTCATCTAAAAATATGGTGCCGCCATCGGCAACTTCAAAATAACCACTTCTGGTTTGTGTTGCACCTGTAAAAGCACCTTTTTCATGACCAAAAAGTTCACTGTCTATGGTGCCTTCCGGTATGGCTCCACAGTTGACCGCAATATATTTAGCATGCTTTCTGTGAGAAAGCGAATGAATAATTTTTGGTATCGATTCTTTACCTACACCGCTTTCACCGGTAACCAAAACAGAAATATCTGTTGCGGCAACCTGCATTGCTTTTTCTAGAGCACGATTCAATTTTGGGTCTTGCCCAATAATTTCAAAACGTTGTTTTATACTTTGTATGCTTTCCATATAAAATGGCTACTAAAAGTTAATTATTGTCAGAGTACCCAACAGCAAGACCTTTTAAGGTTGCTGAAGTGCAATCATTGATTTGAACATTTACAAAATCCCCTATTTTGTAGTTTTCCTTAGGAAAAACAACTACGGTGCTTTGAGAGTTTCTGCCCATCCACTCATTTTCGGATTTTTTAGAGGTTCCTTCGATCAGGACTTCTTGAATTTTACCTACGTGCTTTTCCGTTCTAAATTGACAGTGGCTTCTTTGTAGGGCTATAATTTCAGAAAGACGTCTCTTTTTTATAGGTTCAGGAACATCATCTTCCATTTTTCTGCCTGCTAAAGTACCTGGTCTTTCAGAGTAGGCGTACATATAACCAAAGTCATATTTTACATATTCAAGCGCTTTTAAGGTATCGGCATGGTCTTCCTCTGTTTCTGTTGGAAAACCGCTAATGATATCTTGGGAAATAGCGCAGTCAGGTATTATTTTTCTAATGTTGTCTATGAGTTCAAAATACTCTTCAATAGTGTGTAAGCGGTTCATTTCCTTTAGAATACGATTGCTTCCACTTTGAACGGGTAGGTGAATATGGTTGCAAATATTCTTATGTGCCGCCATAGTCTTTATAACATCCAAGGTCATATCTTGAGGGTTGGATGTTGAAAAACGTATACGCATTTTAGGGTAGGCAAGTGCTACCATATCTAAAAGCTTAGAGAAATTGGTAGCGGTGGCTTTTTGCATTTCAGATGCATTTTCAAAATTTTTCTTAAGTCCGCCGCCATACCATA
This sequence comes from Maribacter sp. 1_2014MBL_MicDiv, assembly GCF_001865655.1. NCBI lineage: Bacteria > Pseudomonadati > Bacteroidota > Flavobacteriia > Flavobacteriales > Flavobacteriaceae > Maribacter > Maribacter sp. 1_2014MBL_MicDiv. Next base: position 1,348,045 of record NZ_CP011318.1, on the reverse strand, counting down.
AATAACTATCTACATTTTGACCAAGTAATGTAATTTCTTTAAAGCCCTTTTGCGAAAGCTCTTGTATTTCGGCAAGAATGGACTGTGGGTCTCTACTTCTTTCCCTACCTCTGGTAAAAGGGACTACGCAAAAGGTGCACATATTATCGCATCCTCTGGTGATAGATACAAAAGCCGTTACGCCGTTGGTGTTTAATCTAACCGGTGCAATATCACCATAAGTTTCATCTTTGGAAAGAATGACGTTAACGGCATCTCTGCCAGAATCTACTTCTTTAATCAAGTTGGGTAGATCTTTGTAGGCATCTGGTCCAACGACCATGTCCACTATTTTTTCTTCATCTAAAAGCTTGTCTTTTAATCTTTCTGCCATACAGCCAAGAACACCAACTTTTAAATGGGGTCTAGATTTTTTTACTTTATTGTATTCCGTAAGTCTTTTACGTATAGTCTGTTCAGCTTTATCTCTAATAGAACATGTATTTACAAGTACTAAATCTGCTTCTTCTAACGTTTGGGTGGTGTTAAAACCTTCGGTCGCTAGTATAGAAGCTACAATTTCACTGTCCGAAAAGTTCATGGCACAACCGTAACTCTCAATATAAAGATTACGTTTATTCGTCTCTTTTCCTTCTACTACCAAAGTTGTGCCCTGCACATTTTCGTCTATGGTTTTCTCCATTTTTGTAATACGTTGCGTATAAAATAATTTGGATGGCAAAGATACTATTATAATCAAAAATATGACAAGATGACATGATTATTTAGGTATAGTTTAAGCTTTGCGCTTATTAATTATTTAGATTTAACTTTAAAAATAACCACTTACTCCTATGAATTTAGAAAACCTTGCACAGCACATACAAAGTAGACCAGATCTAGACTTTGGTACCATTTTTAGCAGATCAATAGAACTTTTTAAAAAAGTGTGGCTGCAAGGCTTCATTACATTATTGTTGACATTTGTAGTTATACTGCCATTTTATATTTTGTTTTACGTGCCAATGATAGCTGCCGGAATTACGGATCGTGAAGCGCTGGAACAGAATGAACTTCCGCCAATGATGGTCATTGCAATGGTAATTTTGCTTCCTGTTTTGCTGTTGGCTATTACCACTATCGCGTTGGCGTTGAATGCGGCTTTTCTAAAGATTTGTAAGCAAAAGGATATGGATGAGGTTGCTAATGTTGACTACTTTTATTTTTTTAAGGAAGGTAGATTGGGTAAAGTATTCATTTTATCCTTGTATCTTTTAGGACTCTCACTTTTAGGTGGGCTTGCTTGTGGGTTAGGTGTGTTCTATTTGATAGTGCCTATGTCATTATTACCCGCGTTTTTGGCATTCTCAAATGATCTGTCACCACTAGAAATGGTTAAGGCAAGTTTTACGTTAGGCAACAAAAATTGGCTGGTTATTTTTGGTCTGGTCTTGGTCATGTCATTTGTGGCACAATTAGGCTTTGTTTTATGTTGTATTGGTGTATTGTTTACTGTTATGTTGAGTAAAGTACCTGCATACTATATGTATAAGGATGGTGTAGGTTTTAATGAGGTGTCGTAAATTTAACTAGTTGATAACGCAACTATTAGCGGTAGCTTTAATCTATAGGGTACAACCGTTTAAATTTAAAGGCCATGAGAAATTTCTTTTTTGTTTTGTGTGTAATTGCTATATCAGCATTGGTGTCATGCGATGATGACGGACCGTATGAAGATTACCTTGTAGCTAGACCAATTTTACAAGATGCAGTTTCTTTTAAGGCAGAAGCCGTAGCCGTTACGGAACCTGTGCCCATTGTGACTTCGGGCAAGATATACGCTTACGGAGATTATATTTTTGTGAATGATGTAAATCAAGGTTTTCATGTCATAAATAACCAAAATCCTTCAAACCCAGAGCCTATCGCATTTATTAAATTGGAAGGCAACAATGATATATCTATTAAAAACGATGAGATATATGCGGATAGCTATGGTGATTTGGTGATTTTCGATATTTCGGATATAAATAATATCACCTTAACCAGTCGTATTGTCAATGCCATTTATAATAATGATGTTTGGATGTTCAATACAGAATTTCCACAAGCCGATTTTTATGAATACGGAGATATTGATTATGATAAAGATATTGTAGTTGGGTGGGAAGTAAACACGGAAAGGCGCCCTATAAAGGAGTATGAGGCCAGGTTTGATAGCATCGATGGTGTTTTTGCAGATGTAGCCGAAAATTTTAATAATCAATCGCCAACAACAGGGCAGGGCGGTTCTTTGGCTCGTTTTAAGATTATTGGCAATTATCTATACGTGGTAGATTACAGTGATATTAACATATTTGATATTACCGATGTAGAAAATGTAAAGGTGTTAGATGATGTGCAAGTAGCTTGGGATATTGAGACTATTTATAATCAAGGTGATATACTATTTATCGGAGGTTCACAGGGCATGTATATTTATAGTATTGAAAACCCTCAAAAGCCAGAGTTTATTTCAGAATTTAGGCACGGTACTGCCTGTGATCCCGTAGTCGTTGATGGTGATTATGCATATGTAACGTTAAAAGGTGGTAATTTTTGTGGCACTGCGGAAAGTGGTCTTTACGTTGTAGATGTGTCCAACTTGGAAAATCCAGAATTAAAAGTGATTTATCCAATGGTCGGTCCAAACGGTTTGGGAATAAAAGGAGATACCTTGTTTGTTTGTGACGGTACTGCTGGTTTAAAAGTGTATGACAAGAGCAATGCTCCTAATATATCTTTAATCAACACTTTTGAAGATATTGTTGCTTATGATGTTATACCATTATCATCATCTCTTTTGATGATTGGAGAAGGTACCTTGTATCAATACGAATATGTAAATAATGATATTAGGCTGTTAAGTACATTACAGCTGTAAAATTATGAAATGGTTAAAAAAAAGGGGAGGCATTTATAGCCTCCCCTTTTTATTTCGTAAGCTTTAGCTGTTGAAGGCGAGCAATTGGTTTGTTTATAGCTGTGAATTTCATGAAATTACGAGCGTATCTCTGTTGAAATATGGGAAAAAATAAATTCCTGAAATTTCAAAGTATAATTTTTAGTATACATTTGTAAGTATAAACAAGGTTGATGGCGAAAAATTTAGTAATTGTTGAGTCTCCTGCAAAGGCCAAGACTATAGAGAAGTTTTTGGGAAAGGATTTTAAGGTAGAATCGAGCTTTGGTCACATTGCAGATTTACCTTCTAAGGAGTTGGGAGTAGATGTAGAGAATGATTTCACCCCTAAATATATAGTAGATAAAGAAAAGAAGGCTTTGGTTAAAAAGCTTAAAGGTCTTGCGGATAAAGCAGAAACTATATGGCTTGCGAGTGATGAGGACCGTGAGGGAGAAGCTATTTCATGGCACTTGGCAGAAGAATTGGGGCTAGATAAGAAAAAAACAAAAAGAATTGTTTTTAACTCTGTAACCAAGGCTGCAATTCAGAAGGCAATAGAGAATCCGCGAGAAATCAACTTTAATCTTGTAAATGCACAACAAGCTAGGCGAGTTTTGGATCGTTTGGTAGGTTATCAATTATCTCCGGTACTTTGGAAAAAAATTAAACCGGGTCTTTCTGCCGGTCGTGTACAATCTGTAGCTGTAAGGTTGATCGTAGAACGAGAAAGGGATATTGAGGCGTTTGAGCCACAAGCATCATTTAAGATCGCTGCAGAATTTAAGACTGAAGAAGGTAGTGTGTTTTCTGCCAAGCTGAATAAAACCTTTGCTTCTGAAAAAGAGGCCAAGGCATTTTTAGAAAAGAATATTTCTGCAGATTTCTCGGTAAGTAAGTTAGATAAGAAACCAGCAAAGAAATCGCCTTCAGCGCCGTTTACAACATCAACATTGCAGCAAGAGGCATCAAGGAAATTGTATTTTTCTGTGGGTAGAACCATGCAGGTGGCACAACGTTTATATGAAGCAGGTTTAATTACCTATATGAGAACGGATAGTGTAAACTTGTCCAATGAAGCATTGGCTTCGGCAAAAGAAGCTATTATAAAGAACTATGGTGAATCTTATAGCGAGACTAGAAATTTTACCGGTAAATCTAAAGGGGCGCAAGAAGCCCATGAGGCCATTAGACCTACTGATATGGGCAATCAGTCCCCATCATTAGAACGTGATCAATCTAAGTTATATGATTTAATATGGAAACGTACGGTTGCATCTCAAATGAGCGATGCACAGTTAGAGCGTACCAATGTAAAGATCAAGACCAATAAACATTCAGAAGAATTCACGGCGAACGGTGAGGTGATAAAGTTCGACGGATTCTTAAAGGTGTATATGGAAGGTGTAGATGATGAAGATGTTGCCGAAGAACAAGAAGGTATGTTGCCGGCCATGAAAGAAGGTGAGCGCTTGCTGAATAATTTTATCTCTGCGACGGAACGCTTTTCAAGACCGCCATATAGATTTACAGAAGCCTCTTTGGTTAAAAAGCTAGAAGAGCTGGGCATTGGTAGACCATCTACATACGCCCCAACAATTTCTACGATCCTTAATAGAGGTTATGTGGAAAAAGGTACAATTGAGGGTACAGAACGTAAGTATCAACAATTGATATTAGCATCAAATAAAATAGAAGAAAAGAATCTTAGTGAAAATGTAGGTTCGGACAAAGGAAAAATGGTGCCTACGGATATAGGTATGATCGTTACCGATTTCTTGGTAAGTAATTTTGCCAATATATTAGACTACAACTTTACTGCACAGGTAGAAGAAGATTTCGATGAAATAGCTTCTGGTGATGAAGATTGGAAGAAAATGATGAAAGACTTTTATAAAGATTTTCATCCAAATGTGGTAGATGTTGAAGAAAATGCGGATCGCGCAAGTGGCGAAAGAATTTTAGGTAAAGATCCTAAGAGTGGTAAACAAGTATCTGTACGTTTAGGTAGATTCGGGCCAATGGTTCAAATTGGTACCGTAGATGATGAAGAGAAGCCAACATTCGCCAGTTTATTGCCAGAGCAATCTTTGAATACCATTACTTATGAAGAAGCAATGGATCTGTTTAAGCTTCCTAGAAAATTAGGGGTTTATGAAGGAGAAGAGGTATTGGCCAACGTGGGTAGATTTGGACCTTATGTAAAATTCGGCGATAAATTTATTTCTATGGATAAAGGGGAAAGTGCCTTTGAAATAGAGATGGATAGAGCAATAGAATTAATAGTTGCCAAGCAAAAAGCGGACGCGCCAATTGCGATATACGAAGAAAAAGAGGTTACCAAAGGCGTAGGTAGGTTTGGTCCGTTCATAAAATGGAACGGTATGTTCATCAACGTTAATAAGAAGTATGATTTTGACAACTTATCAAATGACGATATTGTTGAGCTTATTGAAGTTAAAAAACAAAAAGAAATAGATAAGGTCGTTCAAAACTGGGAAGAAGAAGGTATTCGCATAGAAAAGGCCAGATGGGGGCGCCATAATGTTATTAAGGGCAAGATCAAGGTTGAATTGGCTAAAACGGTAGATGTTACAAAAATGTCGTTGGAAGAAGCTCAGAAATTAATTGAACAAAAAACACCAAAGAAAAAGACAAAAGCCAAGGCTAAGAAAAAAAAGTAATCTATTTTTAAGTCTTTATAAGAGTGTAGTATTTTTATGATTTCTAAACCTATTCAATAATGGCCTTTGATTTTTTAGTTCCGGTATCGGACAAAGTTTTAGCCCATAATGAGTTATTGCCAAGTCAATCTATTGGTAAAAACACCTATATACATACTGAAAAGGATGGTTTGCCGGTATTGGCAAATGCCACAGTAGCCATTTTAGGGGTAAGGGAGTCTAGAAATGCATATGAGAAAAAACACGAAAAGCTAGATGTTTCCGCTATACGATTACAGTTCTACAAACTTTTAATAGGAAATTGGAACGCAACTATTGTAGATCTGGGGGATATAGAAGAAGGCGCAACTGTAGAGGATACTTATTTTGTAGTAAAAGAAGTAGTTGCCGGTTTACTTGAAGAAGATATCATTCCTATCATTTTAGGAGCTACACAAGATATTACATATCCTGCATACAGGGCTTTTGATGGTATTAGGGATATGATCAACCTGGTAGCTATTGATAGCAGGTTCGATTTTGGTATAGAAGATGAGCTTATATCTTCGCATTCCTACATGAGTAAAATCATTACAGACAAACCTAATAACCTTTTCAATTTTTCAAATATTGGTTATCAAAGTTATTTTAATGCCCAGGAAGAAATAGATCTTATGGAGCGTTTATTTTTTGATGCCTATAGACTTGGTGAGGTTGCAAATGATATTTCTTTGGCAGAGCCTGTGCTAAGAAATGCGCACATGGTAAGTTTAGACTTGCGATCTGTAAAAGCAAGTGAAATTTCTATGTCGGCAAATTTCTCTCCAAACGGATTTAATGGTAGAGAAATATGTGCAATATCCAGATATGCCGGTATCAGTGATAAAGTGTCTGTTTTTGGATTGTACGAAATGGAGAATACCGTACAATCACAACAGCTAATAGCACAAATAATATGGTACTTTATAGAAGGTATCAATTTTAGGATTAAAGAATCTCCATACACCAAAACAGATGATTTTGTTAAGTATAACGTACCTAGCGAAGATGAAGAATTGGTGTTCTACAAAAGCTTATTAACAGAAAGATGGTGGACAGAAGTGCCATCTATTTTTACTTCACATACTAAAGCCAATACACCTGCGTTATTACCTTGCACCGAGAAGGATTATGTAGACGCATGTAATCAACAGATTCCTGAAAGGTGGTTCAAGGCCTATAAGAAAGGCTTTAATTAACATAATTTTTTTTAAAGCATTAAAAGACTTTAATACAATATTTTATATAAAACCTAGTTTTAGTTGTTAGAATAAATTATTGTATTCTGAGTTTAAACCATAATCGAAATTTAACCTAAAGTATGAAGAAGCTATTGTTATCCTCTATAGCGTTTGTTTTTTTACTCACAAGTTGTGGGTCTAAACAGAAAGGTGAGCTAACCGGAGTCCAGGGAAAAAAGTGGTATCCAGAAAAACCATATGGAATGGAACTTATCCCAAGGGGTTCTTTTATCATGGGTAAGAGTGAGGAAGACCAAGGAAAATTATTGAATGCACCAACTAAGACAGTTACGGTACGTTCTTTTTACATGGATGATACTGAAATTACCAATAGTGAGTATCGTCAGTTTGTAGAATGGGTAAAAGATTCTATTGTTAGAACCAAGTTGGCCATTTTAGCAGATGAATTAGGTATTGGTCCAGAAGAAGGTGGTATTGGTGATTATGCATTTAAAGATGCAGATACAACAAGAGCATCTGTATATGATAAATATATGTTGGATAATTACTCTGGTATGGGCGAAACAGGATACGAAGGTAGAGCATTGAGCAAAGATGAAGACCTAGTGTGGGACACATCGGACTATCCAGATGAGTATTATACCGAAATTATGGATTCTATCTATTTGTCTGAAGAAGAATCTTATAATGGTCAACGTACTATTGACGTTAAGCAATTAAAATATAAGTACAGCTGGATGGATATTGAAGCTGCGGCAAGAGCATCTGTAAAAGGAAATACTAGCCGTAAAGACTTTATCAGAACAGAAGAGGTGGAAATTTATCCGGATACTACGGTATGGATCAGAGATTTCTCATACTCGTACAATGAGCCTATGCACAATGATTATTTCTGGCATGATGCGTATAGCGAATATCCTGTAGTAGGTATTAGCTGGCAACAGGCAAAAGCATTCTGTAATTGGAGAACCAAGTTCAAGAATGATGATAATAAGAGTCGTGGAAAGCAGTTCGTAAACCAATTTAGACTTCCAACAGAGGCAGAATGGGAATATGCGGCAAGAGGTGGTATCGAAGGTGGAACTTATCCTTGGGGTGGACCATACGTTATTAGTGATACAGGTTGTTTTATGGCAAACTTTAAACCACAACGTGGAGATTATGCAGCAGATGCCGCTTTATATACGGTAGAAGCTAAATCTTACGAGCCAAATGATTATAACATGTATAATATGGCCGGTAATGTATCTGAGTGGACAAACTCTAGCTACGATCCAAGTGCTTACGATTATGTTTCAACAATGAACCCTAACGGAGGTGATCAATCTAACACAAGAAAAGTTATTAGAGGAGGTTCTTGGAAAGATGTAGCATACTTTTTACAAGTAAGTACAAGAGACTTTGAGTATGCAGATTCAGCTCGTAGTTACATAGGTTTCAGAACAGTACAAGATTATATGGGTGAGGAAGACTCAACACAATAAATAATAATATTAACAGTTTTATAATAAATTCAAATTCATTTTTTAACCAAATCTTTTTTATTAAACCTTAAATTAAATTAAAATCATGGCACAGTCAAAATCCACAAAAAAATTATTTAACATGGCCTACGGCCTTGGAGCATCAGTTGTAATTATCGGTGCATTATTTAAAATTCTTCACTGGGAGTTAGGACCTTTAAATGGTGGTATTCTTCTAGCGATAGGTCTTATAACAGAAGCACTTATTTTTGCGATCAGTGCATTTGAACCAGTAGATGACGATTTAGATTGGTCATTGGTATACCCAGAATTAGCTGGTGGTGAGAGCAAAGCTCCTAAGAAAGCACAAGCTGCTACAGAAGTAAAAGAAGCAGAGGCATCTTTATCTAAGAAATTGGATGACTTATTAAAAGAAGCTGGTGTAGATGCAAATCTTATGGAAAGCTTAGGTACTAGTATCAAGAACTTTGAAGGTGCTGCTAAAGGTATCGCTCCAACTGTTGATGCAATGGAGTCTACTAAGAAATATTCAAGCGAAATGGTTCAGGCTGCAGCTCAAATGGAGTCTTTGAACAGTCTTTATAAAGTACAATTGGAAAGTGCTAGCAAACAAGCTTCAGTTAATGAAGAGGTTGTTCAAAATGCAAGTGCACTTAAAGATCAAATGGCATCTTTGTCTACAAACCTTTCTTCATTGAATGGTGTATATGGTGGTATGTTATCTGCAATGAGCAAAAACTAATTTGGATTTTTACCGACCCAAATCAATTATTAATTAAAAATCTAAATTAAAAATCCATGGCAGGAGGAAAACAATCACCACGTCAGAAGATGGTCAACTTAATGTATTTGATCTTCATCGCAATGTTGGCGTTAAACATGAGTAAAGAGGTGCTAGCGGCATTCGGTATAATGAATGAAAAGCTAGAGACTTCTAACGAAAAGACAACAGCAAGTAACAATGCGTTCTTGGAAAGTCTTGGAACTAAAGCATCTGAAGATGCAGCAAAGTATGACAAGTTATATCAAAATGCTCAGCAGATCAAAGCAATGTCTCAAGAGTATTATGATTATTTGGAAGGACTTAAAAAAGGTATGATGGAAGGGATCGAAGATCCTAAAGATTATGCTCGTATGGATATGTCCGATTACTTAGACCAGAAATTATTTCAAGGTGAAAATTTATCGGAAGACGGTAAGAAGTTCATGAGTAACCTAACAGGTTATAGAGATCAAGTTGCTGCAATAGTACCAGCTGCTTTAAAGCAATCTGTTATCGATCGTTTCCAAACAGGAGATGAGAACGGTAAAGTTGAAAAAAGAGACGGTACAAAGCAAGATTGGATCAACTACCACTACGAAGGGTATCCTTTAGTAGCATCTTTGGCGAAATTAACACAGTTACAAGCTGATGTTAAGATAACTGAAGAAGCAGCTTTGAAATCTATGTTGGCAGGTGAGTTGACCGAGCAAGTTTCTTTAAAGAACTTTGCAACATCTCTTTCGGCTACTAAATCTGCATACTATGCAGGTGAAAAGTACGATGGTAAGATCATTATCAGCAAAACTGATAATTCTTCTACTCCAGTAAGAGCTGAGTTGACTTTAGACGGAAGAAAATTATCTGAAGGTTCTGATTATAAATTAGAGGCAGGTGGTGTTAAAATGTTGATTGGTTCTGGTTCTGCCGGTGATCATGAAGTAAAAGGTACGATCTACTTTAAGCAAGACGGTGAAGAAATTCCTGTTGAGGTTAATAACTCTTTCGCAACGATTTCTAAGCCAAATGCTGCTTTGATCGCTGCAGATAAAATGAATGTTGTTTATAGAGGTGTTGCTAACCCAATGTCTATCTCTATACCAGGTATACCTAACAATAAGGTTAGAGCATCTGCTCCAGGTCTTAAAGCGGTAAGTGGTAGTAAGTATGTAATGACACCAGGTACTGGTAGAAATGTTACTATTACAGCTTCAGGTACATTGCCAGATGGTCAGTCTGTATCTTCTAAGTCTGAATTCAGAATTAAGGATATTCCAAGACCGGAAGGTAGCATAAGCAAGCAAACCGGTAGTCTTAAACTTCCAAAGAGAAATGTTGAGATCGCTACTATAGGTGCTGGTTTAGAAGACTTCGATTTTGATTTGAACTTAGCGGTAAGCGGTTTCAAATTCAAAGTACCAGGTCAGCCAACCGTTTCTGTTAGAGGAAACAAAATGAATGCTAAGGCTAAACAAGCTTTATCACGTGCTAAAAGAGGAGATGTTGTGCAAATATTCGATATCGAAGCTTATATCACAAACAATAAGAGTTACAAGTTAAAGAAAGTATCTCCAGTAGTAGTGGAGATTACAAACTAAATAAATGGAATGATACCGGGTAAGCCCTATGGTCTTGCCCGGTTAATTTTAAAGTGAAACAAACATGAATTGGAAAAATGTTTTAGTAATGGGAGCGGTAACAATGTTACCTTTATCAATGATGGCCCAGGCAAATGTATTGAACGCAAAGAAACCTAGTGAGGTTGGTATTCGTACAGAAGCTCAAAAGGCTGTGGATAATGATGCTCCATTAGAATATGGTTATGTAGATGATAGGGATATACTTTGGTCTAAAACCTTATGGGAGACCATAGATTTAGATGAGAGAGTAAACTTCCCATTATACTACCCAACAGATACTATGGATATTGGACCAGATAGAAGGTCATTATACCATGTACTGGTTAAAAATTTAAAAAGTGGAAAATTAGATACTTATACAGATTCTTATTTTACACAAAAAAGAACTTATGCAGATTTAAAAGATGCCTTGCAAATGGTTGATACCCTAGATTATGGGTATGAGCAAATGAATGCAGGTGAAGCTGTTTCTGAAGAGTATATTACTCGTAGAACTATTTCTGCAGCGGATATTGAAGAATATCATATAAAAGGAATTTGGTATTTCGATAAAAGACAAGGAGAGTTAAAGTACCGTCTTTTAGGTATTGCTCCTGTTGCTCCGGATGTTAACTTTATGGACGACGAAAATCCAGATATGGTTGAGCTTTTTTGGGTATGGTACCCAGATGCGCGTGAAATGTTGCACGAGGCTAAACTATTTAACTCCCAGAATTCTGCACAACCCATATCATTTGACATGTTGTTGAATGCACGTAGGTTTGATGCTGTTATTTATAAAGAAGATAACGTTCAAGGAGATAGAAATATTGATGATTATATTTCTGATAATGCTTTGTTCCAATTGTTGGAAGCAAAAAGAATCAAAGAAACTATTAGAGATAAAGAACAAGACATGTGGGCTTACTAAGCTTGCTGAAAATCCAATTCACATAAAAAAGACCCGATCTGTAGATCGGGTCTTTTGTTTTATATACTGTTTCATACATTGTAAGTACATTTGTGGTATGGTAGATTATATGATTGTTGGTCTAGGTTTGGCAGGTACTGCCTTTTGTGAAAACCTGCGCAGAAATAATAAGACTTTCGTAGTGTTTAATGACCGTTCGCAAACATCTTCTAGGGTTGCAGGTGGTTTGTACAATCCTATAATTTTAAAAAGGTTTACACTCTCATGGCGGGCAGATGAGCAATTGCCTGTGGCTACGAAATTTTATAGCGGATTAGAGCAATTTTTAAATGTAAGGTTTGATGAAAAATTAAATGTACTCCGAAAATTCGCTTCTATTGAAGAGCAAAATTTGTGGTTTGAAGCTGCCGATAAAAACAAGTTAAAGCCCTTTTTGGATGTTACCTTGGCGCAAAACGATAATGCAGCCCTTAACATCCCTTTTCAATTTGGTAAAGTATTACAAACCGGTAAACTGGATACTAAATTCTTATTTGATAGTTATGAGAAATGGCTAAGTGAAAATGATAAAATTTACGCACAGACATTTCATTATGAGCAATTGAAAATTGAAGAGGATTGTGTTGTATATCAAAATGTAAAAGCTAAAAACATTGTATTTACCGAAGGGTACGGTATGGTGTGCAATCCGTTTTTCAATTATTTGCCAATGCAGGGGTCTAAAGGAGAATATATTGTAATCAAGGCAAAAGATTTAAATGAGAGGAATATTATTAAATCATCAATTTTTTTAATTCCGCTTGGTGATGATCTATACAAAGTGGGTGCAACCTACAATAGAGAACAAAAAGACAATATTACTACAGAGAAAGCCAAGAATGAACTTATAGAAAAACTTAATGGCCTTTTAAAGTGTAATTATACCGTGGTTGATCATGTAGCAGGTATGAGACCTACGGTAAAAGATAGAAGACCATTGGTGGGGCAACATCCTAAACACAAAAACTTATGGGTGCTGAACGGTTTTGGATCTCATGGTATTACCATTGCACCGTGGGCGGCCAAATCTCTTTATGATCGTATTGAAACAAAAGCACCGCTATTGGCAGAAATGGACATAGCCCGGTTTGCTAATGACTAGTGTTGTGTAAAGTGGCCTTGGCATCATACTTCACGAACATATTGATCCAAATATTTCTAGAAATTCTCATGATTACAGGCATAAAAACGACCAGGGTTCCAATTATCGCAATAAAAGTGGTGATGAGGCTAGCTCCAAGAAAAAGATTGGCAATGACAAAAGCTGCAACGGCAAAAGCAATACCTACTGCATAACTAACATACATAGCGCCATAAAAGAAAAAAGGCTCAATTTTATATTTTAGGTCGCAATGACCACATCTTTCGTGCATTTCAAAAATTTTGCCCATATGATATGGGTTTTTGTCCACATACATACTTTCTTTATGGCATCTGGGGCAACTTCCTGTTAAAATACTGTAGAGTTTGTTTCCTTTTTTTAACATTTGCAAAACTTTATACTAAGGTACGATTTTAAGGCATTTTTCTTGTCTTATATCTATTTGAAGAAAAGATAATTAAGCATGTATGTATAGATAATTTTTATCTATATCCAAGGCTAACAAGAAGAATTAGAATTTATGTTAAACGTTCACAACCTATCTGTCTCTTTTGGAGGAGAATATCTATTTGAAGAAATTTCATTTCGCTTAAATGCCGGTAATAGAGTAGGATTAGTAGGTAAAAACGGTGCAGGTAAGTCAACCTTATTAAAACTGCTTAATAAGGATATGGCTTTGGATACCGGAGTAATTGCAGTTGAAAAAGACATAAAAATTGGTTTTTTAAGACAGGATATAGATTTTGTTCAAGGCAGGTCGGTTTTAGAAGAGGCTTATCAAGCTTTTGAAGAGATCAAAGCTCTAGAGTTAAAGTTAGATGAGATTAACCATCAATTGGCAGAGCGTACAGATTATGAATCAGAATCGTACAATCAATTAATAGTAGATTTAAGTGATATTACCCAACATTATGAAATTTTGGGAGGATATAACTACCAAGGAGAGACAGAAAAAATACTGCAAGGTTTAGGTTTCAAAAGAGAGGATTTTGATAAAAAGACCGAAACATTTTCCGGTGGATGGCGAATGCGTATAGAACTTGCAAAACTATTGCTGCAAAGTAATGACGTGTTGCTCTTAGATGAGCCCACCAACCACTTGGATATAGAATCCATTATTTGGTTTGAGCAGTTTTTAAATAATTATACCGGTGCTGTTGTAATTGTTTCTCATGATAAAATGTTCTTGGATAATGTAACCAATAGAACTATAGAAATATCTTTAGGTCGCATATATGATTATAATAAGCCATACACCCAGTATTTGGTTTTAAGGAATGAGATCAAACAACAACAAATTAATGCACAAAAGAATCAAGAGAAAGAGATTCAGCAAGCAGAGCGTTTAATAGAGAAGTTTAGGGCAAAATCTACCAAGGCTTCTATGGCACAATCTTTAATAAAGAAGCTTGATAAAATTGAACGTATTGAAGTTGATGAAGATGACAACAGTGTAATGAGTCTGCGTTTTCCTGTATCCGTCACCCCTGGCAAAGTAGTGGTTGAGATAGAGGAGCTTTCTAAGTCTTATGGCAAAAATTTGGTGTTAAACGATATTAATTTGCTCATTGAACGTGACAGCAAAACGGCTTTTGTTGGGCAGAACGGACAAGGAAAATCTACCCTGGCTAAAATTATAGTTGGTGATCTGGAACATGAGGGTCACTTAAAATTGGGGCATAACGTGCAAATAGGATATTTTGCTCAGAACCAGGCAGAGTATTTAGATGGTAATAAGACCATACTTGATACCATGATAGATGCCGCCAATGAAAAGAATAGAAGTAAGGTTAGAGATATTTTAGGATCATTTTTGTTTAGGGGAGATGAAGTTGATAAATACGTTAAAGTATTGTCCGGTGGTGAGCGTAACCGTTTGGCTTTGGCAAAGATGTTATTGCAGCCATTTAACGTACTTGTAATGGATGAGCCTACCAATCACCTGGACATCAAATCTAAAAATGTACTAAAACAAGCCTGTTTAAATTTTGAAGGCACCTTAATTTTAGTTTCTCACGATAGAGATTTTTTACAAGGGCTTACCAATAAAGTCTATGAATTTAAAGACCAAAAGATTAGAGAATATTTGGGCGATGTAGATTTTTATTTGGAGCAACGTAAAGTAGAGGATTTTAGGGCAATTGAGAAAAAACAGACGGTAGTTACTGAAAAGGAGAAGCCAAAAGCATCCACATCATTTCAAGATCAGAAAAAAATTAAGAGTTTAAAAAATCAATTAAGCTCTGTAGAAAGTAAAATTGGTTCTTTAGAAAAGGAGATCAAAGAAATCGACCATAATTTATTGGTAGACTATGATGCTACTATAGCTGAGCCTAATTTCTTTGATGGATATCAAGCCAAAAAGAAGAAATTAGAGACGTTAATGCAAAAGTGGGAAACGTTAACTATTGATATTGAGGAATTAACATAATTCAGTTTTGTCTCACCACAGATTTTGATAGTTTCACCACAGATTTAGCTACTTTCACAACATAGCAGGGTAAATCAACGATAAAATTTCAGTTTTCAACGTTATTAGTTCAAATTTGTAGGATAATTCCTAGTTGAATACATTTACCAAACCACCATCATATGAAAAAACTATACTATTTAAGTTTCAGCTTATTATTTCTGACAACAGTTTGTTTTGCAGAAGTATCTAAAAAAGAGAAAAAAGCATTAATTGATCTTTACGAAACTACCAATGGTAAGCATTGGGTAAAGAAATGGGATCTGAATGCACCAGTTTCTAAATGGCACGGTGTAAAGGTTGAAAATGACAAGGTGGTTGAAATCAACTTGTTTCATAATAATCTTATGGGGTCTTTATCCTCGCAAATAGGTGACCTTGAGAACTTAAGAGTATTGAACCTTGCATTTAATTCAATAACAGGTAAGTTACCTGTAGAAATTGAAAACCTATCCAATTTAAAAATATTAAAGTTGGAAATGAACAGGCTAAATGGTGAACTACCTGAAGGTATTGGTAGCTTGTTACAACTAGAGGAACTTTCTGCTTTCAATAATTTTTTCACAGGGGAGATTCCTTCTACGGTTGGTAATTTAAAAGGATTAAAGGTGCTGAACCTTTCTAGTAATGAATTCATTGGTGATATACCAAGTTCATTGGGTGCGTTATCTCAATTAGAGACTTTGGGTCTTTTTGAAAATAGATTAGAAGGTGCTATTCCAAGAGATATGGGTAACCTTAGTAATTTAAAGGAATTGGTATTGGCAAACAATAGACTTATAGGTGATATTCCCAACGAATTTTCACAACTGGCTAGCCTAGAGGTATTTCAAATTCAGAACAACAATTTTAGTTCTTTTAAAGCTTTAGAGCTTTTGGAAACTAAAGAGTATTTGGTTTTTGATTACGATAAAGAAGACGATAAAATAGAATTTAAGGATATAAACTTCAGTAGAACCAGAATGGCGGATACGAAGTTTGAAGATATAGAAGAGTAAGAGTAGTTTACACTTTTAGTTAGTTTGGTGAAAGAAAGAGATGTTGAACAGCATCTCTTTCTTGTTTTTGTACCATAAAGGTTCAGCTATATATCATAAATGTATTTTTTGCACGTTATAATAAAAGTACTTTTTACACTAAAGTAGGTTTGTACTTGTTTAAGCTGTGAAATGTGTATTTAAAAAGCCCCCAAACCTTAATATTTTCAGTATGAAAAATGTTATTAATTTTACCTGCATAGTGCTTTTCATGACCTGTAGTTATTTGGTCAATGCACAAATACCTGAAAAGGAGAAACAATATTTAATAGATTTCAATAATAGCACCGTTGGTGAACAGTGGCAGCGTAAATGGGATTTGAAGTCCGATCCAGCAACTTGGCATGGAGTTGAGGTTGCAAACGGTCATGTTGTTGGTTTAAAATTATATCGCAACAATTTAACAGGTGCTATTCCAGATGGTATTTCCGCGCTTTCTCATTTAAAATCATTGAACCTTGCTTTTAACGTGATTGAAGGTGAACTGCCTAAAGATTTGTTTAGTTTGCAGAAATTGTCCTCGTTGCGTTTAGAAATGAACAAGATATCAGGGACTTTGCCCCAAGAATTTTCAAAAATGGCAGCATTGGAAGAACTTTCTATGTTCAATAATTTATTTCAAGGTGAAATTCCTGATGGTATTGGTGAAATTTCTAATCTAAAGACCTTAAACCTTTCCAGTAATTATTTAGAAGGAAGTTTACCCAAGTCGCTTGAAAAACTTGAGAAATTAGAGCGTTTAGAGTTATTTGGTAATAAGTTGGCAGGAGCAATTGAAGTAGATTTAGGACGTTTGGTGAACTTAAGGGAAATAATTCTTTCTTATAATAAATTTGAAGGCGATTTGCCTAGTGGTATGGCAACATTGAGTAACCTAGAATTTGTGCAATTACAAGGCAATGATTTTAGGTCGCTAAACTCATTGTTAAGAATGCAAAGTACTAAACTTGCCGTGTTTGATAGTGATGACGAATTTTTGAATTTAAAATTTGGTACGGGCGAAGTAAATAGAACACGTATAGTAGATACCAAATATGAAGATGCGAAGCGAAATTAAATAGCTTATAAATACAAAGGGAAAGGGATGCGAGAGCATCCCTTTTTTGTTTTAAACCTACCGTAAAGCCAATATTTTTTATGATTACTTTAACCATAAAGGCTTTCAATGCCAGAAGTGTTTTTTTGTAGTTTCGCCAATGATTAAATGATTTCCAAAAAATTCTAGTTAAAGTCTATTTAAAAAAGCTATTCTGTTTTAACAATATTTTGATGATTACCCTATAAGGTAAATACATTTTACTCGTTGATAGTAAGTGCTTTTTTTAAAACTTTTGTACAAAACGGCATGTTGATTTAAGCTGAGATTGTTTCAAAGTCGTTTCACTCTTGAATTTGGTCGTTTCATTTAATCATCATCATCCTAAGGGATATTAAAAAGTACTTTTGATCCTGTGTTTTTTGAAATACGCTTATAAATTATAATAAAATGCGAAAAATTATTTTTACCGTTCTAGGTATTTTACTAATTGTAGTATCCTTTTTTTTAGCGGGTTATATTATTGATAGTAAGAAAACATTCAAACCCAAATCTGAGAAAGTAGTAAAAACAGTATTTACCGAGGTCGTTGAAAATGGTACGGTACCAATTATAGTATCGGCAAATGGTAATTTAACCGCTAAACAACGCGTAGAGCTATATGCGGAGGTTCAAGGAGTCTTCAAAAAGGGGAGCAAATTGTTTAAAGAAGGTCAGTCTTTTCGTAAAGGTGAGACCATTATAAATATAGATGCAGATGAATACGCGGCAAGTGTGCAGTCTGCCAAAAGTAATCTCTTCAATCAATTAACGGCGGTAATGCCAGATTTACGTTTAGATTACCCGGACATTTACTCAAAGTGGCAAAACTATCTTACCAATTTTGATATGTCTAAAAGTACTCCCGCGTTGCCGGAAATGGCTACTGAAAAAGAAAAGTTCTTCATCTCTGGGAGAGGTATTTTAACCAGCTATTATAATGTTAAGAATTTAGAACAAAGATTATCCAAATACCGTATTGTAGCACCATTTTCCGGAGTACTGACAGAGACTTTGGTTACAGAAGGTACTTTGGTGAGATCAGGTCAAAAACTAGGGGAGTTCATTAATACCGAAGTTTATGAATTGGAAGTTGCCATAAGTAAAAGATATACGGATCTATTGAAAGTGGGCGAGTCGGTAGAACTAACAAATTTGGATGATAACAGCACTTATAAGGGCAAGGTTACTAGAATCAATGGAAGTATTGATCAAGCCACACAAACCGTAAATGCATATATAGAGGTAGAAGATAAGAATCTAAGGGAAGGAATGTACTTAGAGGCTGATCTTGATGCTAAAAAAGAGGAGAATGCTATTGAGGTAGATAGAGGTCTGTTATTGGAAGATAACAAGATTTTTGTAGTAAGGGATTCTATACTTGATGTCATAGATGTAGAGCCCGTTTATTTTTCAGATAAACGTGTAGTTCTTAAGAACGTACCCAATGGTGTTACTATAGTGTCAAAGCCAATAAGCGGAGCTTATACTGGTATGGCAGTTAAAATTTATGCTGAACAACCAGAAAATACTAAAGGATAATGCGTAAACTGATTGAATATTTTATTCGGTATCATGTTGCCGTAAATGTCGTAGTAATATCCTTTGCCCTATTTGGTATAGTTGGTGCAAAGGCATTGAAATCTTCTTACTTTCCATTGACGGATTCTAAGAATATTTCTATCACCATTACCTATCCAGGTGCTTCGCCCCAAGAGGTGGAAGAAGGTATTGTTCTAAAGATAGAAGATAACCTAAAAGGACTTGAAGGTGTTGATCGTGTAACCTCTACCTCAAGAGAAAATAGTGGTACGATCAATGTGGAGATCGAAAAAGGGGAAAATATAGATTTCATGCTGTTGGAGGTCAAGAATGCGGTAGATAGGGTGCCGACCTTTCCAACAGGTATGGAGCCTTTGATCGTTTCTAAGTTAGAGACCGTTCGCCAAACCATATCATTTGCCATAAGTGGAGAAAATATTCCGTTGGCAACATTAAAAAGTGTAGGTAGGGAAATTGAGAATGATCTACGTGCAATGGACGGTATATCTCAAATAGAGATTTCTGGTTTTCCAGATGAGGAAATTGAAATAGCCGTAAATGAGAATGATCTTTTGGCCTACGGACTTTCATTTACAGAAGTTGCAAGTGCAGTCGGTAATGCCAATATACTTGTGACCGGTGGTAATATTAAGACTGATGCCGAAGAGTATTTAATACGTGCCAATAACCGTTCGTATTATGGTAGTGAGTTAAATAACCTTGTGGTTAGGGCAGATCAATCTGGTAACGTAATTCGTTTAAAAGACGTGGCCGTAGTAAGGGATCGCTTTGCAGAAACGCCAAATGCAAGTTATTTCAATGGCAATTTATCTGTTAGTGTCTCTATTACAAGTACCAATAATGAAGATCTTATTGTAGCGGCCGATCAGGTGAATGAGTATGTTGATGTATTCAATGAAAAGTACAATAACATTAAATTGGATGTTGTTTCGGATCAATCTATCACACTTAATCAAAGAACGCAACTATTAACCGAAAATGCCATTATGGGTATGGTTTTGGTGTTGATATTCCTATCACTTTTCTTGAATACAAGATTGGCGTTCTGGGTAGCCTTTGGTTTACCGGTAGCGTTTTTAGGAATGTTTGTTTTTGCGGGCTTCTTTGATGTTACCATTAATGTACTGTCGTTATTTGGTATGATTATCGTAATTGGTATTCTGGTAGATGATGGTATTGTAATTGCAGAGAACATCTATCAACATTATGAAAAGGGTAAATCTCCTGTTCAGGCAGCTGTAGACGGTACTATGGAGGTATTGCCTCCAATTATTTCCGCTATTATTACCACTATTTTGGCATTCTCTATCTTCTTGTTTCTAGATAGTAGAATTGGGGAATTCTTTGGTGAAGTATCCGTAATCGTTATTTTAACATTGGTGGTGTCATTGGTAGAGGCATTGGTCATATTACCTGCTCACTTGGCACATTCAAAAGCATTACAGCCTATTGATACCAAGCCAAAAAGCGGATTCGCAAATGCATTTGCCAAACTTAGGGTAATCAATGAGTTTGGAGATAGATTAATGGTATGGATGCGTGATAATCTTTATACTCCCGTATTGAGATTTTCAATGAATCATAAAATATTTATGTTCGCCGTTTTCGCTTCGGCATTCATATTAACGTTAGGTTCTGTTGGTGGTGGTATTATTAGAACGGCTTTCTTTCCAAGAATTGCCAGTGACCGTGTGGGTATAGAACTAGAAATGCCAAACGGAACCAATGAGAAAATAACAGATTCTATTATTTCATTTATAGAGGAGAAAGCAATCATAGTAAATCAAGAACTGTCCGATAAATATTTTCCTGAAGGCGATAAAATGGTTTTTGAAAATATGATCAGAAGATTGGGACCAGGTTCTTCATCTGCGGTATTGACCATTAACCTATTACCAGGCGAAGAAAGACCTAATGAGATTTCTGCGGATATGGTTACCCGTAGATTGGAAGAATTGGTAGGTCCGGTTTTAGGCGTAGAAAGTTTGATCTATGGTTCTGGTGGTAATTTTGGTGGATCGCCTGTATCGGTATCCTTATTAGGGAATAATATAGAGCAATTAAAGGCTGCAAAGGTAGAGCTTAAAGAAATTCTTACTAAAAACCCAAGATTAAAGGATATTGCCGATAATGATCCTGCCGGTATTAAAGAAATCAGATTGACCTTAAAGGAAAATGCCTATTTACTTGGCTTGGATCTTCAAGCTTTAATGACCCAGGTTCGTGCCGGTTTCTTTGGTGTACAGGCACAACGTTTTCAAAGGTCGCAAGATGAGATTAGGGTTTGGGTGCGCTATGATAGAGAAGAGCGTTCTTCAATTTCCAATTTAGATGATATGAGAATTGTAACTCCGTCTGGTGAGCGTGTGCCATTAAGCGAGGTTGCAGATTATACTATTGTTCGTGGAGATGTAGCCATCAACCGTTTAGAAGGAAGGCGGGAAATTCAGGTATCCGCAGATATGAAAGATGTAAAGGATAGTCCTACGGAAATCATGACAGAGATTCAGAACGTACACATGCCGGAAATACAATCTAAATATCCAACGGTAAGTGCTTCTTATGAAGGGCAAAATAGAGAATTGGAGAAGTTGACAGGGTCTTTAAAACTGGTTGGATTTACGGTAATCCTTTTAATATACATCACAATTGCATTTACGTTTAGAAGTTTTAGTCAGCCGTTAATGTTATTGTTATTGGTACCGTTTAGCTTTACCGCAGTTGCTTGGGGTCACTGGATTCATGATTTTCCTATAAATGTACTTTCTATATTGGGTATCATTGCATTGATCGGTATTATGGTTAATGATGGTTTGGTACTCATAGGTAAGTTCAATTCTAATTTAAGGGAAGGTATGTCTTTTGACAACGCCATTTTTGAAGCCGGTAAATCAAGATTTAGGGCAATTTTCTTAACATCGGTAACCACGATCGCCGGTTTAGCTCCATTAATGTTAGAGACCAGTAGACAGGCGCAATTCTTAAAGCCAATGGCAATTTCCATTGCTTATGGTATTGGTATTGCTACGGTGCTTACCTTATTGATGTTGCCATTGTTTTTATCGTTCAGTAACAACTTAAAAGCACAGAATCTATCTTTCGTTTCGGGTCATAAGATTACGAAAGAAGAGGTAGAAAGAGCGATCAAGGAAAGAAAGGAAGCTGCGCATTTAGAAGGACATACGCAACATGCAATAGAAGATGGTGCACAAACACATAAGAATCTAGATAAGTTATAATGAGTAAAGTAAGATTCATCACATTATTGATATTTCTCCCTGTTTGTTCAATTTTTGCACAAGAGAAAACACTCTCAAAAGAAGAAGCTGTAGCTAAGGCATTGGAGAATAATTTTGGAATTGAGATTGCAAAAGGTCAGGTTGATGTTGCCGAGAATAATGCCAGTGTGCTCAACTCCGGCTATTTGCCAACGTTAACGGGTACTGCCGCTGCTACATATAATAACAATAATACCACTACGGAATTCCCAGGGCAGTTCAATGATGATGGTAGTGCTAGAGATGATATTTCCATAGATGGTGCAGAGAGCCAAAGATACAGTGCGGCTTTAAACCTTAACTACACTTTGTTTGATGGTTTGGGTAGGTACTATAACTATAAAAGACTAAAAGAGCAGTATCAGCTAAGTACCTTACAGGCACGTGAGACTATTGAGAACACCATGATCCAAATGTTTACGGTCTATTTTGAAATTGCCCGTTTAACTGAAAATAGAAATGTACAAAAGCAAGCTTTGGAGATTTCTAGGGATAGGATCACAAGGTCGGAATATTCTTTTGAATACGGACAAAACACCAAATTGGATATTTTGAACGCACAGGTAGATATGACCAATGATAGTATTGCATTATTGAACACTGAGCAGCAATTGGCCAATGCAAAGCGCGATCTAAACGTAGTGTTGAATCAAGATTTAAGTTCACAGTATATGGTAGATACCACAGTGGTCTTTATACCTAAGTTTCAAATAGTGGAGTTTATGGATCAGGCAATTGTCAATAACGTGGCCGTACTACAGACAGAGACCAATTTGAACATTAATGCCTATGACATTAAAGTAAATAAGTCTGGGTATTTGCCTACTATTGGGCTAACGGGTTCTTACGGTTGGAACAGAAACCAAAATGCCCCTTCTGCATTTTTAACGGGAGCGGTTTTTCCGGGTACAAATTCTAACGTTGGTAATTATGCATTGGGTGCCAGTTTAACATGGAATCTTTTTGATGGCGGTAGTACAACGGTAAGCGTAAAGAATGCAAAAATTGCCTATGCCAATCAAGAATTGTTAAGAAAGCAGGTAGAGCTAGAGGTAAATCGTGATATGCAGAATGCCATGGCGTTATATGAGAATCTGCTGAAAATATATCAAATACAAGAACAGAACGTATTTACCAATGAGAATAACTTTGAACGTTCAAAAGAGCAGTTTCAGTTAGGTAGTATTACGTCCATAGAATTTAGACAGGCACAGATCAATTTATTGAATGCGCAAACCAATAAGAATTTGGCAAAATATGATGCTAAGCTGGCAGAACTACAATTGTTGCAGCTAACTGGGCAGTTATTGAATATAGAATTGTAAGGGGCAATTAATTACGAAAGACATGTATAGCGATAGAACAAATAGCGAACTCATAGAGATAATGAACCAACATTCATTGCTCACTTTTGAAGCGCAATTAAGTTTACAAGAGGAGTTGCAAAAACGTGCTGTTGTTGTAGACCTTAGTGATTTAAACACCACCATTACAAATAAAAGGGCACAGATCCAGAATTTAGAGTATTTGAAGGATTTTGGTTTTCAAGCAAATAGAAACGTTGACGGATTTACCGTTACAAGAACTCAAAAAGCATTGTTTACAGATGTTTTAGCGGTTATTGTTGGTCTTTTGGTGTTTCTTTTGGGCGTGTACGGTTGTATCAATTTGGTATACACCTTTATAAATGGAGATGAACTGGATGTTTTTACCTTGGCATATAAATTTGCCATGGCAGGTTTAATATTTATTGGCTTCAGTTTTTTTAGTGGGTTACAGCGACTTTTCGATTTTTACGGGTTTGAGTTACGTAAGGCGAACGGTTCAATAACCTTAAAAAAACGCTTTGATGTAAAGTTGGAAGAAGTGCAGATCAACGCTACCGATATTCATTTGGAAGAGGATGAGGATATTTTGGCCATAAAATTAGGCCATGAGACCATTTTTACTTCAAATGGTGGAAATCTTATACAAACTCTTACCTTACAAGAATTGGCAAAAGAGCTGAAAGCATAACCATTTTCTATGTTCGAGCATTATTTTCAATGTCCGTATTGCTGGGAAGAAGTTTCCATGCTTCTAGACCCATCTGTTCCGCAACAGACTTATGTAGAAGATTGTGAAGTATGCTGTAACCCAATCGAGGTTACTCCGCAATTTCAAGAAAGTGAACTTGTAGCGTTTAATGTTCAGAGTATAGAACAGTAATTACTCGGGTATGGCAATCTTGCCGCCAAAGGTATCATCCTTGTCCACTGATTTTGGATTTCCATATACTGTAATGGAACCACCAGCTTTTACTTTTGCAATAACCGCCTCACTGGCATAAACTTCGGCACTGCCACCAGATAGCACTATTACGGTACTGTTTTTAGTCTTTAGCCCCTTGTTAAAAAGTTTGCCTCCGGTATTGATCATGACCTCTTGGTTGGTGCTGGTACCCGAAAGTTTTATCTCACTACCACTGGTGCTTTTGGCAGATACATTGTTATGGGCAATATTTAAGGTGATGGTGCTGGCATCTTGTGCTTCAATCGCTAAATCTGTACCAATGACCAATCCTGTAGATATAATTCTAGAATTCTTATTGGCATCTATTATCGATAATGCTTCGGTATAATAAAGTTTAAGGCTTAAGGTAGAATTTAATACAGATTCCCCAGAACACATTTTTAAGCGTAAACGTGCATCGTTTTCGGTAATGCTAAGGTCTTTTTTGTGTTCTAGAGGTATTTCGATCTTGTTTTCCTCACCTTTTACCAGGGTAACGCTAATTCTATCATACACCTGTAACTCGGTAAAGTTTTCTAAAGGAATTACAGCGTTGTTTTGAGCAACTAATAGGGTAGTGCAGAAAAGCATGGTAAAAAACAGCAAAGATTTCATGAAGCGTTGGCAATTAGATTACAAAGTTAAGATACAATTTGATTTTAAGCACCATGCGACAGCAAATCATAAAACTCCTTTTTTTAAGTTAAAAAACGCCTTGGTCAGCTTTAGGTTTTACAGTTTTGCTATCTTATACTATAGTTTAATCATCTCTTGGTTCATGAAAAGGAAATATCTTTTGGTCACACTTTTTGTAATAGTTGGCATTGTAGGTTTTGCAGGGGTACAATATCTGCCAACATCAGAAAATGAAGGTGTTTCCGTAACTCTGGATTCCGTTTCTACAAGAAGGGATTTACGCAGGTCGTTTTTTGATAAACTAGAGATTTTAGTGGTGTTTGGGGCAAAGGACCCCAACTTGCAACAGGAATATCAAAAACTTCTGGACGTACTTTCAAAACAAGAGCTTACTCGTTCTAGACGCAGTGTAAAGGTGAGTTTTAAATCGGTAGCGGAGGTTGATCAAGAAGAATTTAAGACATCTATTGTCTATTTGGTGGGTGCTGTAGATGAAAACCCATTCATTAAAAAATATATGGCCAATACGCCGTTTCAAATTTCCGAAACCGATATAACCATAGGGACTAAGAGCATTCCAAATAACAATTCAATTTTAGGCGTTTGTTTTTACCCAAGTCCGGTAGACTCAAAATTACCTTTCGCATATTTAACAGGTACCGATGCCAAAGAAGTGTTTGAACTTTTTGCCGATAAGGTAGCAGAAAGAGGTCAGTCGTTTTACCGTCAGAATTTAGAATATGAGATATATGAGCAGAAAGAACGATTGGTTATGGGCGATTTTAATACCCGTTGGGGAATTGAAGGGTCTACTTTCTTTGATTTCGCCACAGGTACAAGAGTGTTATTGGATACCGAGGAGTTTAAGTTTATAGACCATCAAAAAGCGATCGATACCGCTGATGTAACTAAAAAATTAAAAGAGGTCAAAGCGGCCAAGGCCAAAGTGGTCAAGTTTGTTGGTAACGGCAATGTCCCAAAAATTACCTATAACTTTTATACCTGTACAGAAGAGAAAGGTTTAATGACAGGCAATACCGATCACTCTACTTTTGATCCCGCAACAAATGCCGTACATACTATTGTCAACAATATATATGCACATAATAATATAGGTAGGGACAATGCATTGGTTTTATACAACCTAATTGGGGAGAGTAGTAAAACCATATTTAATGTAGGTCTACCTATTTATTTTACGGATACCTGGCAAATGAAAGGCTATAAGTACTGGGCGGCAAGATTGGTAGAATCTGAAAATACGTATTCCGTAGCAGAGCTATTGGACAATTCATTTTTGGAAATGGAATCTTCATTGATCAGAGATTGTATGGCAGGTGCTTTCACAGATTTTCTGGTCAAGACGTGGGGTAAGGATCGGTACTTGAAACAATATAAGAACATATCGCTTTCTGATGCTGAGAAAAATAGATTGAACGTAAAATGGCAGCAGTATTTAGAGGAGTTGCCAAAAGCGCATCCTATAATCCAAAAGCAGGCAAAGACATTACCCTATCTAAAAGGATTTAATTTTGCACATGAAGGTTATAGTATTTACAACGGCTACGGTTCTCAAAAAGCGACCGAATCTCTTTTAAAGCAAAAGAATATGGGCAGTAATGCCATGGCCATTGTACCCTATACGGGTATTAATGATATTAATACACCAACCCCTTTGCACTTTAGTGACAATGCCGGTAGTGAAAATGATGATGCCGTGGTACATGCCGTGTCCATGGCAAGTAAAATGGGCATGTATACTTTGCTAAAGCCACAAATATATGTAGGTGGTAGCTGGCCAGGTGGTATAGATATGCCTACGGATGCCCAATGGGATAAATTTCATGATTATTATTATAGATGGATTCGTCATTACGCTTTTTTGGCAGAAATTCATGGTATGGATGCCTTATGTATTGGTGTGGAATTTACAAAGGCAACTTTGGCAAGACCAGATGCTTGGCGCCAAATGATCAAACAAACCCGTGCACTTTACTCAGGTAAGATCACTTATGCCGCCAATTGGGGCGATGAGTTCGAGAAAATCGAGTTTTGGGACGATTTAGATTTCATTGGGTTGAACTCCTACTATCCATTAAGTAAAAAAGACAATCCTACCAATGCCGAAATGACCTTAAGGTTTGATACCGTGAAGACCAAAATTAAAAAAGTATATGACCGCTTTAAAAAGCCAATAGTTTTTACCGAAATCGGATTCAGAAGTATAGATACCCCTTGGAAGAATCCGCATGCTGAGGCAGATGAAACTATCAATGAAGAGGCACAGCAAAGGTCTTATGAGGTTATATTTAAGGGAATTCAAAATGAGCCATGGTGCCAGGGCATACTATGGTGGAAATTTCCTAGCTACATAGAATACCGTGGCGAGCATAACAATGCATTTACCCCAAATAATAAATTGGCAGAGGAAACGGTTAGGGAGTGGTTCACTAAATAGGAAGGCATCCGTAAAAACAAAAGTATACTCTTTGTTTAAAAGCATCAGATTGGTAGTGCTCAAGTACTAATTTCTTCAAAATTATTCCCGCTTTACATCCACCAAAAATAATTCATAACTGTCTAAAGCTGTTTTAGATGGCAAATTCGACAGTTGAGTCACTAATATTATCTGCCTGCGGTATTGCTCAATATCTTTGGGGTATAGAAAAACAATTCTAAAAACTTAAAATTATAAAATCATGAAAAACATTAAAATTTTATCGGCGGTAGTCTTAGTGGCCGTCACCTTTATATCATTTAAAGGAGTACAGAAACAAAAGGAAGCAGATAAGGCAGAAATCACTGCTATTTTTGAAGATTGTGTTATTGATCTAGAAGCGCAGTTAGAAGCATCTTTAGAAATGGGCAAATTAAACGCCAATGAAATAGAAGTGGTAGAGATGGCCGAAGAAGTAAACTTAGGTTTTGACACCTTTGAATATTTGCCCCTTGATTTTGATCCCTATGCAGGTGCTAATTTATCTGAAATAGATTTTGAAATTTTTGAAGAGGAAGAAATAGTGGAATTAGGTTTTGAAACAGCGGCATATTTGCCAAACAATTTTGACGCCTATGCACTTTAAGAAGTTAGTGTAGTTTAAATGTAAGTTGGTCTTTGCTTTTGTGAAGGCCGGCTTTTTTACGTTTTACAAATTCAAAGTTATTATTACGGTATATTTGAGAAGTACCATTTAGAAAAGAGATTACATGGCATTGACAAAGGTTAAACAGGGCGAAGTAGTAAAAACGGCCCTACTTATAGGTATTTTGGTATCGTTGCCAAAGACGATCTATCTATATAATGGTATTATGGAGGGGAATTTAAATTTCTCCATGTCATGGGTAACTGATTTTTTATATAGATATCTATTCTTCTTCTGTTTTTCTTGGTCGGTCATTCAGTTAAATGCCAATATAGATTATGATGGTTTA
Source organism: Maribacter sp. 1_2014MBL_MicDiv (assembly GCF_001865655.1). Classification (NCBI taxonomy): domain Bacteria; kingdom Pseudomonadati; phylum Bacteroidota; class Flavobacteriia; order Flavobacteriales; family Flavobacteriaceae; genus Maribacter; species Maribacter sp. 1_2014MBL_MicDiv. The sequence goes on along the minus strand of NZ_CP011318.1, from coordinate 1,319,524 downwards.
AAATGGCCTCCGTTTTTAAAATGGCTATTAATTCTGATCATAAATGTAGTATCGCTATTTGTAGTGGTCAAGGTAATTATTGCGTTTTATCCTTTGGTAAATGGCAGGGTATTGGAATCTCACGAAGAAGGTTGGGTCAATTTCACCTTCATCAATCTATCTATAGTGTTATTTTTTATAGCCAGGTTATTACGGGTAAGTACGGATAAGCAAGAAAGTAGAATAGAAAATGAACAGTTGAAACAACAAAATTTGGAGAATGAGCTTGCCGCCCTTAAAAACCAGATAGATCCACACTTTCTGTTCAACTCCTTAAACTCGTTATCGTCATTAATTCGTGAGAATGAAAAAGCTACGCAGTTCGTAAATAAGCTTTCATACATGTACCGCTACATTTTGCAGAGTAGCGAGATCAATTTGGTGCCCGTTAAAGACGAGCTAAAGTTTTTACGTAGCTATATTTATTTAATGGAAACCCGTTACCGCGATCGTATAAGAATAGAGGTAGATATAGATGAAAAACTCTTAGATCGTAAAGTGCCACCATTGGCTTTGCAATCGTTAGTGGAGAATTCTGTAAAGCATAATGAGATATCATCTACCAACCCGTTGACCGTTAAGGTGTATTCTACAGAAGAATCGTTGTTTGTGGAAAATCCTATTCGTACGCGTAGTACCGTGGCAGAAGGTATGGGCACGGGCTTATACAATTTAAAGAAACGCTACTTGCTTTTACTAAAGAATGAAGTTAAGGCAAGCACCCAAAATGATATATTTAAAGTAGAATTGCCCTTAAACCAACCGGCATGAAAGTAATAATTGTAGAAGATGAACTTGCTGCTAGTGATAACTTGGCGTATCTGCTGACCAAGATCAATCCAAATATTGAGATCGTTACGGTGTTAGATACCGTTAAGGCTGCCGTAGATTTTTTCAGTAATCCGTTTGAAGGTATTTTGGTGTTTATGGATATTCACTTGGCAGACGGTATTTCATTTGAGATTTTTGATCAGGTCACTATTAACATCCCTATTATATTCACCACCGCTTATGACCAGTATGCGTTAAAGGCATTTAAAGTGAATAGTATTGATTATCTGTTGAAGCCTATTGATCAAGAAGAGCTTTCAGATGCCTTGGATCGCTTTAATGCCCAAAATCAAAAAAAGGGTATGGACGAGCAGCAGATGCAAAGCCTCTTACATTTAATACAGATCAAGCCCAATAGGTATAAACAGACATTTTTAGTGGGTATCGGTGATCAATTGTTACCCATTAAAACTGGGGATATTGCTTATTTCTTTATAGATACCGGTGTGGTAAAAGCGGTTACGGTACAAGAGCGTTCGTATGTTTTGGATATCAAGTTAGAGGAAGTGGAAGAGGCACTTGACCCAACACTTTTCTATAGGGCCAACCGGCAATTTATAGTACGCAGAGAAGCTATTGTGACTATAAAACTACACTTTAACAGTAAGCTGTTGGTAGAAGTCCATCCGCCGTGTAGCGAGCGTATTGTAGTGAGCAAGGCAAAAGCATCGGATTTTAAAAGTTGGGTAGGTAGGTGAAAGTAAAATTTTTATTTTCCATAAAACATGTAACAATTTGCACAAAAATGCTACATATAGGCGTAGTTAATTATCAAAATCGTCCAAAACATGCAAAAACACATTCAGCCTCTTACCATGAAAATTTTAAAATACTTTATTCTTGCTGTTGGTATTTTAGGTTTAGCGGCAACACTTTTAAATGTGTTCTATTTTAAAGATACATCAAGTAGTAATTTCGGTAGTTTTATAAGCTGTGTATATTTAATATTCATCTCTTTTAGATTTGAAAAGATGATCACCTGGCTAAATTCCAAATTAAAAAGAGCTTAGCGCCCAACGCTAAACGCAATGCGTGGCACGCTTGGCGCATAATTTATTAAGGGTTTTGTGCTTAGCGCAAAGTGAATTCATTATGTTACCAACAACCAACAACCAACAACTAATCATCAATCTCCGCATCCGGAAGGTCAAGAATCGTTGAGGTAGATAATGAGTTACCGGCAATACCTTTAATAGAACCAAACAGCACGTTAATATTCTCTTGAACGCCCCAAATTTGCTTTTCCCTAACCGCAAAATTCTTGTAGGCGGCTTTTTTCTCGTAGTTCAGTTGCTTGATCATAGAATCATAATTTTCAATAATTCTATTGATATTCTGTACAAACTCGTTACTGGTTAGGTAAGAATATAAAAGCTCCATTTTATCGCCCTTGTTCTCGTCAGATGATTTGATCGATTGTGTTTTTAGCAGCAATTCGCGCAGCACCAGCGATACACTTTTTACCTCATTGAACCCACAGATCCATACACCGTTCTTCTCACCAAAGCGATCCATATCTGGTGGAAAGGTCTCCGTAACGATCACCGCAATATCTGCCTTGCAATTGATCTGGTCTTGCTTCAGCTTATTGATCCAATCATTACTGAAGTTTTTGGTGCGCTTACTCTCATATACGATAGAACCACAGGTCTGCTGAAGTGAGTTTATGACCGTTTGTATACAATCTGCACCACGAATACCCTTGCCAACCTCGTCTATATTATCAAAAGGGTAGGTGTTACGTAGCAACTCTTCTAAGGCAAGTTCTTGTATTTCGCCCTGCATTTGCATAGAACCTTGTTCGGCCTTACGCTTCATTTCATCAATAAGTTTCTTTTGGTCGTCCAGTTGCTTTTGGTATTCCTTCTCTTTTAGCGCCATGGCCTCACGCTCTTTTGCCTTGGCTTTTTCTTCTATGATAGATTGCTTCTCCAATAGCTCTTTTTGCACGTTCATCTTCAGTTCCTCGGCTTTCTCCTTTAATTCGTTCTCACGTTTTAAAAGATCGATCTCTTGGGCGCGCAAAGCTCTGTTCTCCTCTTTCTTTTTCTCGTTCTCTTGTTGTAGGGCACGCAGTTGCTGCTCAAAAGATTCATTGGTCTGTTTCTGTATTTTTTCAGATTCCTTGGCAAGACGTTGCGCCAGCTTCTCTTTAAAAAGCTCGTTCTCTTTTTCTTTCTTTTTCTCGAATTCTTCTACCTCAAGTTCAAGCTTTCTACGTTCTTTATTGAATTTCTCTGCCTGCTCTGCCACTTTACGTTCGTATTCAGCCTTAAAATGAGCCTGCATTTTGCCAGAAAGCGCCTCTTCAACATCAAACTCATGCGCACAATTCGGACATTTAATTTTATCTACCATGTTCAAATATCATTTGTAACTATAAAAATACAGAACCCAAATTAGGCATACAATCTTTAGGCGATAATCCAATCAGAAATACACTATGTTATTGTTGGCGGACTGACAATTGTCATAGAATAAACAGCCGTTAGAAATTACATTTACCGCAATTAAAATGACCAAACTATGATAACAATGAATCTTCCATTGGTGAACTGGAGCAATGGTGTAGTAATGATCGCCATATTTGCCGGTGTCTGCATTGCGCTGGTAGGGATTGTGCTTTCTATTATGAATACCGATAAAAAGAAGCAGGAGTAATATTATTGATACAAAACGTACCGTGGTGGCGTAAGACCGTTCAAGCGCATGGCAACCAACATTTGCCCTCTATGGTGGGTAATATGGTCTGCCAACAGCATACATATTTGCCTTTTAGAGCGATCCAGCCCAAAATAGTCCAAATGCTCGTCCAATGCTTTGGGGTCAAAATCCTTTAACAAGGCAATGGCTTCCGAAAAGGTTTGGTCTATACGTGCCATCATTTCCGCCTTGGTCTTATGGGCAGGTTTAAAAACGGTATCGGTTTGGTATACACGGGCTTCACGACCACCTAAGAGCGACTGGCTATGCCAATCTAGTGCAAAACCAATGTGCATTAGATTCTCGGAGAAGCTCAAAGATTCTGCCGTGGCTTTGTAACCATATTTTTCTTCGGGCATCATTTCTGCGACCAACAGCAAATACTTGCGGGAGTTCTCCAAACGCTCCATACTATCTTCTAAAAATTGATCTTGTTGGGCAACCAAGGTTATGGAGGAAAATAGAATGAAAGAGAAAAGTAGAATTGTTTTTTTCATGATGAGCGATGATGAGGTGAACAACTAATTTACTCCATTTGTTGCAGTGAACAGCCATTTTTTCGCTCTTCTTGGGAGAGAATCCAAACATTGATGACTTTTTGGTCTAAGTCAGTTTCTTCATTTGGCGCTATTAGATCTATAGTTGCAATACTTTCTGTAGCAATGGTATAGGTGTCCTGCTCCAATAAATAGCCGTTAACATATACCGGGTTGTTTTCTTTTAGGTTAAAAAAAGTATTGAGTTCTGCTTGTGTTTTAGATGGTATCTTCTTTTTTAGTTTGGCAAACAAAATACCGTTTGCCGTGAGATTATAAAAATGCGCTTTGCGGCTAGGTTTTTCTTTTATCACTGCTATATCTTCAATGTCTTCCTTTGAAGTGATAACATTTGTATGGGCAATGATATGTTCGTCAACCAATAGTATTGGGCAACTGATATTAGCTGCCTGTGGAAGTTTTTTAAAACTGTCTTGGGCATTGCTGGTAAGGTGAAGTATAAATACCAGAAATGTAGCGAAGATAGTTTTCATAGGGAATCATAGATTACATTAATTATTATTCACCTTGGCATTTGGTACAGTTTAATTCTTTTCTTCTCTTTTGAAGTTTTTCTTGTTCAAAATTGGATAGGGATTTAAGACGGTCTCGGCTTTGATTTCGTTGTAAAATCATTCGTAGGATTATTCCGCCGAAATGCAGCATTTAGATTTATAGATTGAACATCGATTTGCCTTTTTGCCACAATGAATTATAACCATTGTTGCCATTAGTTTTTATTTGGTCAATGAAAGAATCCAATTCGGTTTGTCCCAAGTCATTCGCATTGTCATAAACTAAATAAAAAGTCAATACAAAATTCCCAACTTCGTAAGTCAATATCTTTAAACTTGATGGAATTGGTTCAGTTCCATTTTTGGTTTTATACTCAAATCCATATTCAGTCGAAAGTGCACCAGTTAAGTCATTTTTCAGAATCCTTTTGGCATTCATTGGCACTTCGTTTGTCTTTTTTGCTAAATATGGTGTCCACATTAACTCAAACTTGTTTATGCTTCGAATGTTCAGGTTGCTTCCACCTTTCAATGCTCTAAAGTCGAATAAGTAACAAGCAATAATTGGTCTTCCATTATTTTTTTTGAGTGTAAAAACAGGTGGGAAAATCCCGTTTTCAAAGTTTTCTCTGTCCTTTTTTGAAAACTCCGAGTTTTCTGGAAAAACATATTCCGTTTTAAAATTTTCAAAAATTCCACCGTCATCCACTGTAAATCCATTGGGTATTGGAATTGAAATTCCGATGTCGTTCAATTCAACAGTTTTTTCTAGAATTTTAACCTTTGGTTTAAATTTCAGCTCTCGGATTTTTATTTGATCAGTTAGTTTCATTCAAATTAATGGCAACGGTCTTGTATATGAAACGTAGCGTGTAAATTGACGCTAACTTTTCGGATTATACACGAGCCGAATTTTTTAATTTTCTTTTTATATTAATTTTTATCAAAAAGCCAAATTAAAGAATTTGGCGGTTTTTGCAAATACACACAAACCTCTTGGAAAGCCCATATTAGCTATGTTTATATACATTGTTGCCAACTGTGCTTTATGCCTTGTTGCAAATGTAATTAGCTCTGTTATATAATTCGTCAAAAGTTAAGATTTCGATGTTTTTAGAATCCCTCCTGTACAATTCAAATGTTTTCTTTTTGATTTCTTTTATCTTACTACTGTCATTCGAATTTTCTATTTCATTCATTAAATTTCCTACTACCAAAATACATTTCGAATCGTAACCTTTCTGGGTTATTTTTTCTTCTCTATCGTTATAAGGCTCTTTCTCTAATTTAATTTGCCCCATCGCTTTCTGTTCCAAGATTTGCGAAACTCCATAAATTAATTTAGTAGATAAAGACCAACTTCCAGAACGATTTTTACCACTGTCCGTATTCACAAATAATTCCGTGTTTGGTGTTTTTAATTCAACAAAAGTCGTAAAGTAATTATCTCCAATTAAAAAGTCTGCGTTGACTTGTTCTTTTCCAGCAGCATCTGTGTCAGAAGCTGAAAATTCTCGTTGTAAAATATTTTGGTATCTGTAATCTAAACCATAACCGAAAATCCAAGCGTTTTTATTAAAAAAATACTGCCAAGTAATCTCTTCCTTTGAATTTTCTTTAAGAACGAAGCCCTTATCTTCTTTTTTAGAAACCATTTCTAAAATTTCACTTTCTTCTTTCCTGTACTGTTTCCAATATTCTTTTTCTTTTATTAATTTCTCGAAAATTTTCAACTGATTTTTCCTAAAGCCAGTATTGACAATATCCTGACTTGTAATTATTTCATTGTCTAAAAGTTGCTGAATTAAATCCGCTCCCTCATCTCCTTGAAGTAGTGTAGCTATAGTTTTTTTGGTTGATTCATCCAGAATGTCCAATGAGTTTTCTGAAAGTTTTAATCTACGTTCAGAAATAGTACTTAAATCTAAATCGTGTATAAAATTTAGAAATAACTCTAATTGAGCAAAATTAAATTTAGAAAATGATATTCGTTGAGTTTCTTTTCCTCTTACCAATTTAATAATATCAAATCCTTCAATATCATTCCGACTTGGCAAAAATTTTACCTGCATATAGGTTTTCGCAGCTAATTGTAAATCGGCAGTATCTTCATCAGGAAAAACAACCTTAAAGAATCTTCCGTTCTCAATTTCGTGATTGTAGAGTCTTTCTAACTTGTAGTTATCAATTATTTCGGATTCTGTTGTCTTATCGCGCATTAAATCTTATATTTTATTATTTGCTAATTTTTTTTCGCATTGCTGGCAACGGTGTGGCTATGAACAGTACGGGAGCAAACTAGTGTTTGCTTTCCGCCATGCACATAGCGAAATCTTTTGGTTTTGTTTTTTCTTTTTTGTTCGAAAGCAAAATCCCAAAGATTTTGCGGACTTCATAAAAATACACAAACCTTTCGATTAAGCCCGAAACCCGTATTGTTTATAGGTTGTGTTGTACCACGTTTTATTGCGTTTTCTTTAGTTCTCTTATCGTAAGTATATCAGTCAGCTTATTGATTCCTGTATTCGATATAAATCGAAACCCTAATTCCATAAAGACAAACCTCACAAATAAAATCCCCATCAACATTGGGATAATTATACCGTATGATTTTTCAAGTCCATTCGTGAAAATTGCGATTCCAAAACCGATAATTGGCATTAGCATTAAAATTGAAAACATCACTTTAAATGCCTTGTGTATTCGAATTTCAATTTCGCCTGTTTTACCTTCAAATTCCCCAACTATAACGCATACTGCTCCACGACCAATTTCAGATGATATTATTTTAAATCCATTTTCATTTACTTGTCCGCGAAAGGCTTTATTAGTCGGAGCAGAAGTTAGTGAATCAGTAATATCTGTATTTGATTTCAGATTTTGCATTGAGATTGAGTAATCACTTCTCAATTCTGCTTTGAAATTTTTAGAAGGAAACAATTCCATTCAGTTTGGTTAAGTATTCTTAAATGTGGTACAACTATTGTGTATGTGTACAATTACACATATTCGCAAATATTAAAATATATGTGTAATATTTTCAGTTAAAGTAGTAGGGGAGTATACTTTGCTTGCACTTGCAATATAAAGAAGTTTTCGGCATATTTTCTTACGGTTTTCCGTAAAACTGTCAGAAAAATAAAGGGGCTGCCTACTATGGGGCGGGGAGGTTTATAATTGAGATCAGAACACCTAAGAACCCACCCCTTTGGTCCCCTCCCAAGAGGGGAGGTTTTCGTCTTTGTTTTTGGGTTCGTTGGTTGTTGGGGAGTTATGTTTTAATGATGCCGACGCTCGCCCCGACCCTAAAGGGTGCCCGCGCGCAATATTGAGTTAATGTGATCAATTAGCCCTTTAAAATCATTTAGTACTTGATCATTTGTGAATCTTAGTTCGGAAATACCAATATCTTTTAGATACGTGGTTCTTTCTTTGTCTTTTTCTATTTGCTCTAGTTTTAGATGATAACCACCATCAATTTCAATGGATAACTTTAGTTTATGACAATAAAAATCTAGAACATAACCTGCAATAGGGTGTTGCCTTCTAAACTTATAACCTTGTGGTTTGGTTTTGAGATAATTCCATAAAATACATTCTGTTTCAGTCATAGAAGCTCTCAGTTTTGCAGCATTTCTAAATACCGAAGGTGTTGCTCCATGGTGCATTCCAGATACGTTTGTTTTATCTTTTTTCATTTCTGTATTGTAGAAAATCCACCCTTTAGGGTTGGGGCAAGATTTTCGGGGCTTCTTGTTTTGATGTTAAGGTGTCTACGTTCTAAAACTAAACAATCTCACACTACTCCACCTTCATACCGTTCATTTCCTGTCCGTTTTGAAATAGGGTCAAACTTTCTGTATTTCCGTTTTCGTTTTTTATGAACTGAATTTGTGCGGCAACTTCTTTTAAGTAAAAAGTATCTTTCGATTTGGCGAAAATATTGAACGATGGCTGCCCCGTTGCCTGTGCTTTTAATTGTTTACCATCTTTGGTAATCGTAATTTTAAAAGTGGGCATCAATTCGTAGACGCCTAGGTAACTTTCCAGTAGTGCTTCTGGTACTTCAAACTCTTTTGTGAGACTGCTGGTATCTACATCAAGTTTTTTCAAAATTTCTATCGCATTTATATTTCCAGGATTCATTTCTACCGTTTTGGTATAGTTTTCAATAGCACCATTATTATCACCTGATTTCATTAACGCTTCGGCATAACTATCATATACATTGGCGGAATTTGGATACGCGTCTACATTCAACTTAAAGACTTGAATAGCTTCTTTGGTTTTGTTAGACCTTAATAATTTATATCCCGCTTGGTTCATCTCATTTTCATTGACATCAAAATCTTGATTGTCTTTATTTTTCTCATAAAAGGCTACTCCTGCATCAATACCTTCTGTCTCTATGACCTCTAAAACTTTAGATGCCAAGGAAGCTTTTGGGAGGTCATAGCTCTTATCGTTTATAATACCGAGAATAGCTTGCGTAATTTGACCTAAGGGAGCGCCGCCTGTATTATTTAAAAGCACAATCAATGATCGGTTTGATGGCGCTCTGGAAATTTGTGTGTTGAATCCGTTGATTCCACCACCATGGCTAATTACGGCAATACTATCCGTTGTATTCCCAAGAGCTTCATTACCGGTCATCCATCCGTAGGCATAGTGAAAACTGCCAAATGCAGGTATGTATGGTTTAAAATACATATCCATATATTTTTGGGGTAACAATTTGTTGGTATATAGCGCTTGATCCCACAGATATAAATCTTCTACGGTAGAATAGAGAGATCCTGCGGCATACGGAATGGACATATCTAGGTAAGGAGCATTAATGAATTCGTTCCCATTTTTTTCATAGCCTGTAGCTCTATTTTTAAGGATGTTGGAGTGATGGTCATATCCGGAATCTTTCATTCCCAGTGGAGAAAATATATGTTCCGTTAGCATTTCTTCATACGTTTTGCCGGATAGTTTTTCAACAAGCAAACCCAAAAGAAAGTACCCCGAATTGCTATAATTGAATCTTTCCCCAGGGGTAAACTCCAATTCCATATCCTGAAACTTTTTAGTGAACTCTTCTGGCGAATATGGGTCGCGACTATCTTCTTCAAAAAACTTAGGAAATGAGGTGTAGTTGGGTATACCGGCGGTATGGGTCAATAAATGGTGGGTGGTAATCTGGTCTCCGGTAGTTTTTGGATATTCTGGTAAGTATGTGGTTATGGGAGCTTGAAGATCTAACTTTCCATCCGATGCCAATTGAAGAATAAGCATGGCGGTAAATTGCTTGGTGATCGATCCTAAACGATGTTTTGTGTTGGGACTGTTAGGGATATCCCACTCCATATTCGCCATACCATAACCCTTTTTAAGAATAACCTCACCATCTTTGGCAACTAGGGCAGAGCCATTGAATTTGCCATATGAGAGATATTGATCTAGGAGTGCATCTATATCGTCTGATTTTGATTGCCCGATTGCTGCAGTGCTTATTAAAAGCATAACAGATAAGCAAGTAAGTAACAAACTGCTAATACTGCGATGTAATGATTTCATAATTTGTTTTTTTGATTGATTGAATTCTAAAAGGTTATTTATTTTTCATTCTTATAAACTGTACCGTTTTTCATCACGAATTTTACGTGTTCCAAAGTGGAGATATCTTCAATTGGATTAGTGTCTACGGCAATAATATCTGCGAGCATACCTTCTTTTAATTCACCACGATCCTTGAGCCCTAGCATTTCTGCACTATTGGTAGTAGCGGTTTTGATAGCCTCTTTAGTACTCATGCCACAATCTATTAATGCCGCAAATTCAATGGCGTTTTTTCCATGGGGAATAATAGGTGTGTCCGTCCCAAAAGCAATTTTGACATCTGCTTTGATAGCTTTGGTAAGGTTTTGTTTGGCAATGGGCATTACATATTCTGCCTTACCGGCCATAACGGGATCCATTTTGTCTATCATGGGTTCTATTATAGTGGCCAGTCCCCTGGTAGGTACTAGATAAACACCATTTTCTTTCATAAGTTGAATGCCTTCATCATCTATAATAGACCCATGTTCAATAGAGTACACGCCGGCTTTTATCGCCTCTTTAATACCTTCTGTACCATGTGCGTGGGCGGCAACTTTAATATGATGCCTAGCAGCTTCGTCAACAATGGTTTTCATTTCCTCATTGCTTAGTTGTTGGGCGCCAATGGCATCTTCCATAGAGAGCACACCTGCCGTGGCGTGCATTTTTATGAATTTGGCACCATGCTTAATTTGATATCTTACCGCTTCTATGGCATCATACTTACCATTGATCACTCCGTCATTTGGACCTACGGTAACCAATCCTTCCGCTAGTCCTAAAGAAATATCCCCGTGTCCGCCGCTAATGGTGATCATATGTCCCGATGGAATAATTCGTGGTGCGGCAATAGTACCTTGGTCAGAAGCCTCTGAAACGGCAACATCAATTAACTCTGGGGTAATATGTAATTGCCCTATACTTCTTATGGTGGTAAAGCCTGCCATCAATGTTTTTTCAGCATTTGCAACAGCCCTAATAGTACCTTGACTGGCACTTTCCTTATAAACATAGTCCCAACTACCTTTAAATTCCCCATCTATATGCACGTGCATGTCCATAAGCCCGGGTAACAATATTTTACCGGTTAAGTCAATCGTTTCCAAACCTTCAGGCAATGCCTTCGGATTAATGGATTTAATATTTCCGTTTTCAATGAGCAGGTTGGCAGGTGAAATTAATTTACCGGTTCTAACATCTAAAAAAGAAGCTGCTTTTATGAGTTTTGATTGTGCTAAAACGGATGATGTAGTTGCTAAAAGGATAAGAAGGGTTAAAACTTTTTTCATTTGGTCAGATATTTGTTTTACGGTTTTTTTAAAAAATCCAATGGTTATGGATTTATGATAAAGATAATGTTATAAAGTGTTAGGGGAGAGTACTTTGCTTATGGAAAGATACAGAAGTTTGATTAATTAAAGGTTAATGGATGGAGTTTAAACAGTCACAAACTATTCCCCTCCTAGGAGGGGTTAGGGGTGGGTCCTTACAGGTTAGCATGTTCCATGAAATCTTCTGCACCCGATTACCCACCCCTTTGGTCCCCTCCCGAGAGGGGAGGTTTTCGTCTTAGTTTTGGGGTTTTTTGGTTGTTGGGGAGCTGCGTTTTCGAAAAGGTTACCACCACATTTTTATCTAGAAAGTGAAATAAAAGTCACAAACTATTCCCTCCTCGGAGGAGCTAGTGGTGGGTTCTTACAGGTTAACATGTTCCATGAAATCTTCTGCACCCATTTACCCACCCCTCAATCCCCTCCCGAGAGGGGAGGTTAGCGTTTTTGTTTTGGGTATTTTTGGTTGTTGGGGAGCTGTGTTTTCAAAAAGGTTACCAAGTATGTTTTATCTAAAATGTCCAATAATAGTCACAAACTGTTCCCCTCCTCGGAGGGGCTAGGGGTGGGTTCTTTAGGGTTAGCATGTCCCGTAAAATCTACCACACCCGATAACCCACCCCTTTGGTCCCCTCCCGAGAGGGGAGGTTAGCGTTTTTGTCACTATACTGATAGCTGCTAAAACAAAAAACCGCTGTAAAGAAAGTTCCTTACAACGGTTCACGTTTGAATTAGTCGAGTTTGTACTAAACGAATAGCAGTATAATAGTCAAAACCATACCTGCCAAAGAAAAATAAAGTCCTTTTTTGAAAACTGAAGTTTTGGGTAAAAACATCCAAAATGATGAAATCACGAAAAACAGTAATGATAGCCCAAAGAAAATATTCAAGAAATAAACAGGGCTATTGGTCGTGGCTTTATGTAGGTGCTCCATCTTATCTAAGATAAATGGAAGTTCCATCTTTTTTATAGTTGCCATACCTGTAGCTTTATTGTATTGCCCTTGCTTAAAATAGACTACATCACCTTCCGTTTTTTCCGGTTTTATGCCACCTTTAATGCGTAGTGCTCCGCTAAGTTCACCAGCTTTTAAGTTTGGTTGTAATTGCTGCTCAATTATTTTTTCACTCTTAAGAAAATCGGTCTGTCTAAAAATCATGATTATTCCGCTTATGGAATACATAGCCATAATACCTGCTAGAAAGAAGCCTAGATAGCGGTGAATAATTCTCATTCGTAAACTGGTGGTCATTTTCATTTTATAAATTTTAAAGTCGGTTTTGCGCGTGCAAATGTAAGATTATAGTTAATAAGAGTTTTAGACCTAAAAAATTATAAAAGGTTTAATCTGGACAGTGCAAAAAAAAGAAAACCCCAAAGAAAATAAATTCCTTGGGGCAATCTCCGTTGTTTGGTATTTAAATTTATTTGAAACCTATTTCTTTAATGCCTTCATGGCTTATTTTAATAGCTTCTAAAGGTTTTAGTCCGTCAAAAGTCATGTCCTGTTCAACCATGTAATATTTCATGCCAGAAAGTTCTTTGTTGTCCAAGATATTTTCAAAACCGATAGATCCTTTGCCAACAGGGGCAAATCTTCCTTGCTCATCCATGTCTTTTACATGCCAAATTTTAAATCTTCCCGGATATTTGTTGAAGTAAGCAATTGGGTTGGCCTTAGCCTTGGTTACCCAATAAAGATCCATTTGAAAGTTCAATAATTTTGGGTCTACATTTTCCAATAGGTAGTCTATGGGTACAATACCATTTTCATTCTTATTAAATTCAAAATCATGATTATGGTATAATAATTTTAACCCTGCCTTATTTGCTTTTTCGCCTAAGGTGGTTAAAATTTCCGCCAGTTCTTCTACGGTACCGGTCATGCCCATAGTCATGTTCTCTTGGTTAAAGGTAAACATGCCCATTGGTGGAATAGGAACAACGAAATACTTAAAACCTGCGGCTTTGGCATCTGCCATCATTTGATCGGCATTGTCAAGGGTAACCGCGCTTTGGTGCGTACTGATCGGTTTCAGTTTTAAAGATTTTAATAAACCTTTAAAGTCAGATGGAGTCATACCATAATATTTTCCATCTTCATAACCTGCAGCTTCAATATTCTTGTATCCTGCATCTGATACCGCTTGTAATGTAGCTTTGGCGTCTTTGCCCATGTCATCTCTGACCGTGTAAAGCGCAAGACCTCCAAATTTCTTTTGGGCATAAGTGGTTACCGTGCCCAGCATAAAAATGGCAATTGCCATGCATTTAAATAAGTTGTTAGTTGAATTTTTCATTGTTGTTGTATAAAGTGTGAGTATTATTTTTATTGTTTAAAGCTGTATAGATAAGGTGCTTTGTGCGCCTTGCCTTCAAAAAGCTTCTCATGACGTTCTAAAATATCCAACGACAGCATTTTACGTTGAAAACTTGTACGTCTTAATTTTTGGTCTAGGATTGCCTCAAAAACCTGTTGTAATTGTTTCATGGTGAATTTTTGGGGCAATAGGTTGAGCCCTATCAATTTTTCGCTAATGTTATTACGAAGAACCTCTAATGCTTTATCCACGATTTCATTGTGGTCCATCATTAATTTTGGAACATCATCTATTGCGTACCAGCCAATACTGTCAGATAAATGATCTGGTTTTGGGTTTACCTCTTCATAATTGATCAGTGCGTAATGGCCAACGGTTAAAAAACGATTCATCATCCATTGGTTTTCGGGGGTATTTTTGTTGCTACCATCTAAAATGCGGCTCATGGCATAAGAATCTGCCCTGTCAACTTCACCAAATACCTGAAACTGATCTAGGTAAACATTGGTTAATCCGGTACGTTCTTTTACCCCTTGTTGTACGGCTTCTTTTAAACTTTGATTTTTTCTGATAAAGCCACCGGGTAGTGCAAAAAAACCAGTGTTATGATATTCAAGAATGAGTATTTTTAACGACTTACCATTAAAACCAAATATGACACAGTCATAAGAAAGGTTAGGAATGTAATTCGTATTATTTGCACCTTTCATGAGTGAATTTGATAAAATTTGAATAGTTATTTTTCAAATAAAGCACAAAATTGAACACTATCAAAGAATTATTGTCATAAAGTGAGACAATAAATAAATAATGCCGATTTTGAGTAGTTATAGGCTCAAAACCGGCATTCATTATATGTAATGTTATATTACTTTTCTTTGTAATACCAAACATTCATACTCTCCATAGCATCTCTTACCATACAATTATTGGTAAGGGTGCCCGCAAGAACAAACCCATGTTTGCTAAAGGTGATGTTTAAACCATATGAGGTAGCCCTAACCATGGTATAAAGGGTTTTGCATCCATAAATATTCATTTGCCCCTTAATATCCTGTACTAGGTAATAAGAAAGATTTTGACCTCTAAAATCTGGATGGGTTACAAAATCTACAATCTCCATATTCAGTTCGCTTTCATTAATGGCAAGTATGGCAGAAACCAGTAATTGACCATTTTGAAAGAGCCCATAGAACTCATGGTTCAAACTCTTTAATTTAGAGAAGTATTCCGCATTCTTAATTTGATGCGGGTGATATTTATACGCTTTCTGATGTAAATCTTCTAAATTTTTGAAATCCGAGTCCGTTAGTGACCTTATTTTCAGTTTACTAGGCATTTGAAGATGTGGATCTGTTTGAGGTTTATTAGCGGCTTCTGCAATGGTCTTTACCGAGCTAATGGTCTTTTTGGTCTTTTCATCATGGGCAAGACGTTCTTGCTTGGTGTATTCTGCAAGAAAATAGCCATCAACTGTACCACGATACAAACTTGGTATTTTAGCCTCCACTACAAACCCTTTTGATTTTAAAACCTTAACACCTTTTTCAGATGCTTTGCCAAGTATTTTTTCGTAGTTTTTCTTTTTGGCCAAATCTTTCATTTTAAGAAGTAAATGGTCTAGGTTGACATTTTCTGCTTCAGAAAAAAAGATTCGTTTGTGCATGTTGCCATGATAGACCAATGCACCGTCTATATTTTCAATTGTTTCGAACATTATTTCACTTTTAGGGGAACTAGAATGCTATTCACGAATTTGTCCGTTACCAAATATATAATATTTATTGGTTACCAATTGTTTAAGACCCAATGGACCACGGTGGTGCAATTTATCTGTACTAATCGCAAGTTCTGCACCAACACCCATTTGACCGCCATCTGTAAACCTCGTAGATGCGTTTTGGTATACTGCGGCACAATCTACTTCTTCCATAAACTGTAGTGCCGTATTTTTATTGGTGGTCATAATAGTGGCAGAGTGTCCGCCAGAATTATCGTTTATTTTTTCTACCGCTTCATCTAGAGATTCAACAGCACCTAAACAACATTTCATGGCTAGAAATTCTTCTTTCCAAATTGCTTCATCATGTATTTGTTGAGCATCTTTTAGAATATTGTTTACATCGGCATCAACCAATGTTTCCACACCATTTGCATTTAAAAGTTGGTAAATATCCGCTAATTTCTGCTCGTAATTTTCAATATTGGAATTGATCAATATTTTATCCAAAGCATTACATGCCGATATTTTTTCGGTTTTGGCGTTCATGATGACCTTAACGCTTTTTTCCCAATCTGCTTCTTTATCTACAAATAAAAAGTTATTTCCTCTTCCGCTAACCAACACGGCACATTTTGCATGTTCCTTTACAAAGTTAATGAGGCGTTCACCTCCTCTAGGTACAATGAGGTCAAGTTTTTCAGTAGGGTTTCTTAAGAACTCTTGCGTTTCTTCCCTGTTCATGGTCAATTGTTGAATGTAGTCTTTAGACAGTCCATTCTCCTCTAATGCCTTGTGCCATAGTTCAACAAGAATCGTATTACTGTAAAGCGCTTCTTTACCACCTTTTAGCAATATTTTGTTGTTGGCCTTAAAAGCAAGAACCGCTGCCTCAATTGTTACATCGGGCCTAGATTCATAGATGATCATGATTGTACCAAAAGGAGCTGTTTTGTTGGTAATATCTAATCCGTTATCCAAATTTTTGGTCGAAATGATTTTACCCACAGGATCTTCTTGAGACATCACCTCTTTAATAGATCCGATCATACCATCAATTTTGCCGTTGGTTACAATGAGTCTATCATACATAGCTTGATCTTCTTTGGTAAACAAATCAAGATCTTTCTTGTTGGCGTTGAGAATGCTACTTCGATTGGTATCCAAAAGTAACATCATACTATTTAAAACCTTATTTTTTATTTCTGTTGAAATTATCTTCATTATGCTTCTGCTTTTTCTTCAAGGGTAACTTTTGTACCCACATTTTTTCCTTCTATAATATCAATGATCGTCCGATCTTTTTTACCGTTGGCAATAAACGTAGGTATGTTTTTTGCGGCGGCTTGCTGAGCGTAATCTAATTTAGAACCCATGCCACCACGACCTTCACCGGCTTTTTTAGTGTTATCTTGAATAAATTCTTCTAGATTTTCTTCAGGATTAACATGTGCTATAAGGTCGCTGCTTTCTTCGTTAGGGTTACCGGTATAGAGTCCGTCAATATCCGTTAGAATAATCAGCTTGTCAGCATCTATCAGCTGAGCTATTAAACTTGCCAGTTCGTCATTATCGGAAAACATACTCATGGTGACAGATACGGCATCATCTTCGTTGGCGATCGGTATTACCCCTTCGGACAACAGACCTTCTACGCAATTGATCATGTTCTGTCTGTGTACACCAGGTGTAAAATCGCGTTTTGTAGGCAGTACCTGAGCACATTTCATACCATAATCATGAAAAATGTTATAGTATAATCGCATCATTCTAGGTTGGCCAATTGATGAATATACCTGTCTACGTTGCGTGTCGTTCTCTATAGATGACGTACCAAGCACCTCACGGCCTGCAATTACCGACCCTGATGATACCAATACGGTTAAAATATCACGTTCATATAATTCTGCAATCTGTTGTACCAAATTTCGTAATACCGGTCTCACTATACGATTGTCCTTATTGGTCATGACGTTAGTACCTACCTTAATTACTATTTTCTGTTTATACATTTACTTTTTCTTTTCCAAGTTCTACTGCACGTTCAAATGCTGCGAACGCTGCTTCTTTAATTAATTCACCAACATTGTTATTTTCCATAGAGTCTAAGGCTGCACGGGTAGTACCACCCTTACTTGCTACCTTGTCCATCCAAGAATTTGGCGATAGTTCATTTTGGTTAAAAAGTTCAATGGCTCCTGTAAAGGTCTGTGCTACCAGTACTTTAGAAACACTTGGGGTAAAGCCCATTTTTAAAGCGGCCTCCATCATACTTTGCATAAAGTAAAAAACATAGGCCGGTCCACTACCTGAAATACCCGTAGAGGCGTCAATAAAGTTTTCATCACTAACCAATATAGATTTACCTGTGGTGTCCAAAAGACTTTCAATAGTCAACAGCTCAATTCTGGTAACATCTTCAGAGGCTACAAAAGAGGTGAGGCCTTTACCGATCTGTGCCGGTAAATTAGGCATGGCACGAACTATTTTTGTGAGTCCCGTTAATTGTTTTATGGTATCTATGGTAACGCCCGCCATGATCGATATCATGATTTGGCCAGGTTTTACTAACGGATTCAGCTTTAAAAAAACACTTTCGGCATGGTACGGTTTAACGGCAATAAAAATGATATCTGCCTGTGGGGCACAATTTTTAAGGTCATCAAAAGCATCAAATTGAGGATTTTCTTTTAATTCCTCCAATTTTTCTTCAGAAGTGTCAAGCACCATTATATTCCTTTTCTTAAGTAATTTTGATTTGGACATGCCCTCAGCATACGTTAAGCCCATGTTACCTGCTCCTATTACTAATATCTTCATGAATTCTGTTTAATTTATTGGATAATATTTGTGTGATAATGTGATTATATAAATAGCATTTTTTCAATGGCATTATTTTTACGCCCTTGATAAATTTGTTTGTATGAGTGAATGGTTTTTATAGGTACTCCCATAAAATATTTGGTGATCGATGTCACTTTCGATTTCATAAGTCCGGTGCGTGTTCTGTATAATTCTTTGATATTACTTTCTCTTTTGATGTAGATTAATTTCATGTATTCTTTTTTAAAACAGTAACATAACATAAGCATCACCAACTACAAATTAGAGGTGTTAAGCTTATGTTATACTATTTTTAAGGGGTGTTAATAATAGTTTGTGTATAAGGTGATTAGCTAATTATGTAGCTTTGGTTTACAGGTAGGCTCTTAATACTTCTGTGTTAGAGGCTCGGCGTAAAGATTTAATACCCTTGTCTTTGATTTGGCGAACTCGTTCCCTGGTAACATCAAATACTTCGCCTATTTCAACCAAACTCATAGCAGGTTGGTTCCCTAGGCCAAAGAACAGGCGTAAAACATCGCCCTGTCTTTCTGGAATTTTTTGCAAAACTTGATTGATGTCTGTTTCCAACGACTCTGCCATAACATCTTTGTCCGGTCTTTCCAGGGATGTAGACTCTAATACGTTGTATAGGGATGAGGATTCACCTTCTTTAAAAGGAGCATCAAGTGAAATGGATTTTGCGGAGTTTTTCAAAGAGCTCTTAACTTTAGAAACGCTCATATCCAATTCTTTTGCAATTTCCGTAGCACTTGGAGGTCTTTCATTTTCTTGCTCCAAGGTTGAATACACCTGATAAATTTTAGAACTAACCGCTATTTTGTTTTGAGGTAAACGTATCATGCGTGAATTCTTGGAAAGTGCTTGTAAAATAGACTGGCGGATCCACCAAACCGCATATGAGATAAACTTAAATCCTCTAGTCTCGTCAAAACGTTTTGCAGCCTTTACCAAGCCTAAATTGCCTTCGTTAATAAGGTCTGTAAGGCGTAGGCCTCTATTTTGATATTGCTTGGCGGCAGATACTACGAACCTTAAATTGGCGCTCACTAGCTTGTCCAATGCTTTTTGATCACCCTCACGAATTTTTCGCGCCAGCTCTACTTCCTCGTCGGCAGTAATTAAATCTATCTTACTGATTTCTTGAAAATATTTTTCTAATGATTTGGCATCTCGGTTCGTAATTTGTTTTGTGATCTTTAATTGTCGCATAGAATAACTTTAGTTAAACAGTAACATAGTAAAATTCAGTTAAAATGCAAGAAATTGACTTGTTTTATGATTTTTTTGACTATTTTAAAGGGTTTTTTGCTTGTTTTTGAGTCAAAATTGCTGATTTTCTAACATTTTCAATTTTAAGGTTTTTTATAAAATGGAATGGAAAAGTCACATTGTTGCAATCACTCCTCAAGGTCTTAATAAAGAGCAATTCTATTTTATTGAGTTAAGACTTTCTTCAATAAATTATTTAATTTGTAATAGCTAGTTTAATTTAGCTAATCTTATAATGCTTTTACATAAAGAGTACAATAACCATAATTTTAGAAACTTCTATTTGCAAGCCTTATGAACAAAAAATTTCATTTTCTTGATGATGGTGGTGAAATGGGTAGGTTGATGCGAGAAAAAGATTGGTCACTAACACCTTTCGGACCTCCTGATGGCTGGCCGCAGAGTTTAAGAACAACCATAAACATTCTACTGAATTCACCCTTTCCTATGTTATTGTTTTGGGGAAAGACTTTAAAAAGTTTTTACAATGATGCCTATAGGCCAATTTTAGGTAACGATGGTAAACATCCAAGAATTTTAGGACTAAATGGAAAAGAGGCTTGGAATGAAGTTTGGGAAGAAGTTGAACCAATGTTAAAAGTTGTTACAGATAAGGGCGAATCTATTTGGAGAGAAAATTTGTTGATACCTATTTTTAGAAACGGTAGAATAGAAGACGTTTATTGGACATTTAGTTATAGCCCGGTAAAAGATGAAGAAGGTGATGTATCTGGGGTTTTGGTCATTGTAACAGATACAACAGAAACAGTACTTGCAGAAAGAAGATTAAAGGAGAGTGAAAGAAGGTTCAGGGAACTGGCAAATCTTTCGCCAGTATGGATTTGGGTAACTGATAAGGTAATAAATATACAATATGCCAACCGTGCGTTATTGGACTATGTTGGTATAGAAAAGGAAGAAGATTTTACGGGACAGGTTTGGGTAGATGTAGTTCACCCAGATGATTTGGATCTGATCTATGCCGGGTTTGGACATGCAGTAGAGAATAAAACCGAGTTTGCCTTGGAGTATAGGGTCAAAAGACATGCAACCGGTAAATATGAATGGTTCAAAGTGCTAGGAGTTCCAAAATATGAAAAGGAAGAGATGGTAGGTTTTGTGGGTACGGCCATGAGCATTGATAAGCAAAAATCATTTGCAGATGAGTTGAAATTGGAAGTGGAGAACCGTACCAAGGAATTGGCGGATAGCAATATTAAGTTAGAAGCCATGAACAAAGAACTGCAGTCCTTTGCCTATATTTCTAGTCATGATTTGCAAGAACCATTACGTAAGATTCAAATGTTTACGGAAATTTTACTCGATAAAGAATTTGATAAACTGTCTGATTCCGGTAAGACAAAATTCAAAAAAATACAGTCCGCAGCTTTTAGAATGCAATCTCTTATTAATGATCTATTATCCTACTCACGGGCAGATACTGAGCAACGGGTATTTGAAAAAATTGAACTGGAGAATCTGGTAGAAGACGTAAAAAGTGATTTAGGGGAAGAGCTTCAGAAAAAGAACGGAAAAATTACTTTACTGAATTCTTCAGAATTGGAGGTAGTGCCATTTCAATTTAGACAGTTGGTCTATAATTTATTGTCTAATTCATTGAAATATGTAAAGCATGACACTGCACCTATTATTACCATTGATACGGAAACTATAAGCAATGCACAGATTATTGATGATAATTTATTGGAAGGTAAGGAGTATGTGAAAATTACCATTACCGATAATGGTATTGGTTTTGAAGAGCATTTCTCTAAGAAAATATTCGAAGTCTTTCAGCGCTTGCATACCAAACAAGAATATGTGGGTACCGGTATTGGTTTGGCAATCGTTAAAAAGATTGTACAGAACCATTATGGGAACATCAGCGCATCTAGCGAATTAAACAAAGGTTCCGTTTTTACTGTAGTTATTCCTAAGCAGCAATAAACATATATTTTAGAATATTATTCAACTCCATAATATTTCATTTAGCGGTTATTCAAAATTTATTTTTTTGAGTTAAAGCATCAAGCTTTAAGGGTATTACAAGCCAAAATTGAAGTCTATTTTTGACTTATGAACACGACTTCTATTACAAAATCGGCAGGTATGGGTGCTATCATAGATGATGGTACTGTAACCTTTAGAGTATGGGCGCCTAATGCAGACAAAGTTTTTGTGGCAGGTAGCTTTAACAATTGGTCTAAAAGAGAACTTTCCCTTGAATTAGAGGAGAATGGTTATTGGTCAATGGTCACAGATATAGCATCACCTGGTGATGAATACAAATATTTTATTGAGTACAACGGCAACTTATTGTCAAGAAATGATCCCTATGCCTATGAGGTAACGAACAGTAATGGAAATTCTGTGATAAGGTCTTTAGATTTTCAATGGGAAGATACCGATTTTAAAATGCCAAGTTGGAATAAATTGGTGATTTATGAACTGCATGTTGGTACTTTTAACAGGGCGTCACCAGATGCCGTAGGTACTTTTGATGATGTTGTTGAAAAGTTGGATTATTTAAAAGGTTTGGGGATTAATTGTATAGAACTATTGCCTGTGTCTGAATTTGCAGGTGGAATATCTTGGGGGTACAATCCGGCTCATCCATTTGCTATTGAACAAGATTATGGTGGACCAGATGGTTTTGCTAAACTTGTGAATGAGGCGCATAAAAAAGGAATTGCGGTAATTATGGATGTAGTGTACAATCACTTTGGTCCTTCAGATGTAGATCTGTGGCAGTTTGATGGTTGGAGCGAAAATGATAAGGGTGGAATTTACTTTTACAATGACCACAGAAGCGATACACCATGGGGAGACACCAGACCAGATTATGGTAGAGAAGAAGTGCGCCAATATTTGCGAGATAATGCGTTGATGTGGATAGAGAAATACCATTGTGATGGGCTGCGAATGGACGCTACTTCTTACATACGTTATGAAGGTGGCGGATTGGGGTATGATACAGAAATAGAAGAAGGGAATATATTAATGCGTGACATTAATATGGAGATTAGGGAGAAATACCCTGACGTTTTGACCATAGCAGAAGATTTGAAAGGTGATAGTAGGGTGACGGATGCCGTAGAATATGGTGGGTTAATGTATGGCTCACAATGGGATATGAATTTTGTGCATCCGGTAAGGGAAGTTATTGAAGATACCCATGATGATGGTAGGGATTTGGAAAAAATCGTAGGAGCTCTAAGTTTTAAGTACAGTAACGATGCCTTTAGCCGCGTAGTTTATACAGAATCTCATGATGAGGTAGCCAATGGTAAGGCAAGGGTGCCAGAAGAAATTCAGCCAGGCGATGCAGAGAGCGATTTTGCCAAGAAAAGAGCCATATTGGGAATGGTATTAACGCTGACCGCACCTGGTATACCCATGCTTTTTCAAGGACAAGAGTTTATCGAGGATGAATATTTTAAAGACACCGAAGCCTTAGACTGGGGAAAATTTGAAAAACATGAAGGAATAGAAACTTTAATCAGTGATATTATTCATTTGAGAACTGGAGAAATGCCAGGAGGCAAAGGGCTAAGAAGCCAGCATATTGAGTTTCTTCATGTTAATAACGAAACCAAAATTTTAGCTTACAAACGTTTTGATGCCAATGACCCTACAGAACCGGTATTGGTTATTTTGAATTTCAGCAATCAAGAATATAAGGACTATGGTATTGGGTTAAATGAGAACCAACCATTTATGTTAAAAATCAATGCAGGGAGTGAAATCTATGATAATGCATTTTCTAATATGGAAGTTGCCGATGTAGAATTTGTAGATAAAGTCACAGACGCCAAACATTTCACTGGAAAAATGAATATACCTGCATATGGAGCATTAATTTATACAATGAAATAGCAAACATGTGTTTAATTAATTTCTTCTGACACTATAAACAATGTAGCTTAAATCTTACAAAATTAGTAATAATTTGCAATGGACTTAATAGTGGTCAATATTTATTGTATTTTGTTATATTAAGTTTTATATAAATAATACTTTTACAACTTAAACTGTTGCGAAATAATTACTGTTTTTAAATGGAATATAGTTTCATAGTCGACCCTGAAAAAATGGTTAGTGAAGTATTTCGTAAAACAATGGTTGCAGCGGGGATTGATTTTGAAATTTTGGAAGACGGTACTATTAAGCTACCTGAAGATTTAAGCAATGAAAAGCTTGAGTCAATTTCTAAAGAGCTTAAAGGTTTTGGAATAAAAATCCAAACAAAGGAGAATAGGGATATCGTTGAGGAAATCAAGATATACATTAAGAAAATGGTGTATGATGGGGATATTAGAAACGTAAAAATATCAGAATTACTTTCTAATCAGTTGGGTTTTAGTTATCCATATCTTTCAAACTTGTTTTCTAGTAAAACATTCACCTCAATTGAGAATTTTTATATCTTAGTGCGCATTGAAAAAGTGAAGGAGTTAGTGCTTTTAGAAAATGCAAGTTTGGGCGAAATTGCGCATGACTTGAATTTTAGTAGTGTACCTCATTTATCGAATCAGTTCAAAAAAGTAACGGGGTTGACAATTACCCAATACTTGAAGTTTAGAAAAAAGTAAGAAGAATGGTTCTTCTTTCAATACATGAAAAGTGAAATGGATAAATTAAAGATACTCCTTGTAGATGACGACGAAGACGACAGACAGTTTTTTGCTGATGCGTTAGAAGGAATAGAGCTTAATACAGATTTGCACCAATTGGAAAATGGAAAAAGCTGTATGGAGTTTTTGCTTAGTGATACGAAGAATACTCCAGATTTGGTGTTTTTAGATTTGAACATGCCTATAATGAATGGGTTTGAGTGTTTAGAAGCCATTAGAAATACACCACATCTTAAAGATTTGTTGGTGGCTATTTATTCTACCTCTTCTGCAGAAAGAGATATTGAGGAGACCTTTGAAAAAGGGGCAAACATTTACATAAAAAAACCTTCTAGTTTCAACGAGCTTAAAAAGTCATTGAAACAAGTGGTTAAAATGAATTGGGCATACCACCTAAATGATTTTAAGAAAGAGAATTTTTTATTGAAAATTTAAATTTTCAATAGGTCTTATAGGTAAAAGTTGTTTCATTAGGAGCAACTTTTTTTGTTTTAGCACTAGTCAAATCATAATATAAACGGTTACTTCGTAGTGTATTAACTTAAAATAAAAAATAGTAGGAGATAATGGTGAATAATATGGTAGGCAGTTTTTTTGAGGATATTGTTGACGGGTTCAACACTGCACTGCTATATATTGAACCAGAAACCGATGTAACTTCAAAAAGTTCAGCATATACTTTAAAGTATGCCAACCAAAAAGCCCTTGACTTTTTTGACAAAACAACCGAAGTAGTTACTGGCCTAAATTTTGGGGAACTTTCCAATGTTGATGGAATACTAACTCTTGCCGATAAGGTACTTACCACCAAAGAACCAAATACTACACATATATCTATTAAAAAAGATGACGGGGTTTTTAATTACCGTGTAGATGCAAAGTGCCTTAACAATGGACTTTTGATTACCCTTGCTGAGTTGGAACCAAGTTATATTACCGATGCTGAGTCTAAATTACCATTAGGTACTAAACAATCTAGAACGCATGAATTGGAAATTTCCAATCTATTTGGTGTTCGTGTTTTAGATAGTAATGATAGTATTATATGCTATTTAAAGCCTATTTTCAATGATAACGGTGAGGTTAAAGATTTTAGAATCGATTATTTAAATAATCGAATGGATGAAATTACCAATGAAGAAGCCGATAAAATAGTAGGGTTGAGTATTTTAGAATATTATCCAAAGAATTCAGAAAACGGAGTAATGGAAATATTGAAAACCTGCTATGCTACGGGAGAGAATAAAGAATATACCAGGGAGTTCATATTTAAGGAAGAATCATTTTGGTTAAGTACTAGAGCTGTCAAAATGAACGATGGTCTCATTTTATTTTCCAAAGATGTTACCAAAGAAAAGAAATATGAGAATGAACTTTTCATACAAAATAGATTATTGTCAGAGGCTGAACATGTGGCTAATATTGGTAGTTTTCGTTGGAATTTAGAGAAAGAACAGATTAAGTACTCGGATAATGTGTACCGGTTATTTGGCTATGAACCTAACGAGTTTGACAATCAGTTTGATCGTTTATTGACCTTTCTGCACCCTAATGATATAGAAAAGGTTAAGACAAGTTTTAAAGAGGCTAAAAGAAAAAAATCGAAGACAGATCAAGTGTTTCGGGTGTATACGAAGTCTAATAAACTTAAGTATATGAACACCATTGGCGAGTGTTACCAAAAAGAAGGTAATTGGTATATGGTAGGCGTTATAAGAGATGTTACCAATCAAATAGAGGAAGAATCCGTTTTACAGATTAAAAATGCAGAACTGAAGAGAACCAATGCTGATCTAGAAGCTTTTAATAGAGTGGCCAGTCATGATTTGCAAGAACCTTTGCGTAAAATACAAATGTTCGCTAGTCGTTTGCATGATGAAGAAGAAGGTCGTTTAAATAGTCGTTCGCAGGGATATTTGGATAAAATAAAATACTCATCTGATCGAATGCGAAATTTGATAAGTAATC
Source organism: Maribacter sp. 1_2014MBL_MicDiv (assembly GCF_001865655.1). Lineage (NCBI taxonomy): Bacteria > Pseudomonadati > Bacteroidota > Flavobacteriia > Flavobacteriales > Flavobacteriaceae > Maribacter > Maribacter sp. 1_2014MBL_MicDiv. The sequence continues at coordinate 1,293,223 of NZ_CP011318.1, read as the reverse complement.
TTCTCTCATATTCAAAAATTGATGAGGTTAATGAGCAGCCAAAAAGGGTAGATCTTAACGATGTTCTTAACAACGTACTTGAAGACCTTGGTGAACGTATAAATGAGTTGAATGCGGAAATTGTTACTCAAAATTTACCGGTGGTCAACGGCATTCAGTTTCAATTAGAACAGCTATTTGCCAATCTTATTGGTAATTCTTTAAAGTATATAAGGGAAGGGGTTCAACCTCAAATTAAGATTGTAAGCAGTGTTATTAATGGCAAAAATGATAGTTTAGAAACTTTGCTGCCTAATATCAATTATGTAAAATTACAGTTCATTGATAATGGTATAGGCTTTGAGAAAAAGTATCAAGAAAAAATATTCGAGATTTTTCAGAGACTACACGGAAAAACCGAATTTACCGGTACAGGTTTAGGGTTGTCTATTTGTAAAAAAATTGTTCAATCCCATAATGGTGTAATACATGCCGAAGGGGAAATCAATAAAGGTGCAGAATTTACTGTTTACTTACCTACCTTGTTATAGTTCATAATTCGCCTTTCTTAAAATTGTGTAACAGCTTCTAAAAATCATGTAACACATTTACACTTCTTTGGCTGCATCTTTGTAACAACAAGAAATGCAAGTCCCTATGAATAATCTTCAATATGCTAGAGTAGGTAACGTAAGACGAAAAAGTTCTTATGACCAAACGTCAAATGTAAAAGGTAGCACTCCTGATTCATCAAATGCTTTTGAGGCACAAGAGGCTGCGTTAAATAATAACCTTCAAAACAATTTATCATGCAAATAGTTCATAATCAATTAAGTTATTTCAACAATGTGTTAGGTGGAAGTATTTCTAGCTTTCAAGGCGATCGTATTCTTCAATACGATAATGATAAGGGAACAGGTAGAATACAAACAGTCTCATTAGGATCAGGTATATCTTATACTGAATATGACATGGATTTAAATCAAGATTTTAATTTTGATTTAAAGCTTGATGAAAACCGTAGTTTATATTTCGTTTACTGTTTAGAAGGTAATTTTAGATTTACAAAAGGTAGCGATTCTCAAAAAGTTGAGGCTCTGCAAACCGTTGTAGTAGGTGGATCTAACGATACAATAAATATTAAGTTGAGAGGAGCTTCAAAATCCAATTTATCTATTATTAAGGTTACTCAAGATGGTAGTGCAATAGATAATAATAACCATCAAGAACTTTATGATCAATTATTCGCAACTTTTCTAAATGAAGATGGAGAACCACATATAGGTACTTTTAATTTAAAGATTAAAGAACAATTATTGCAGATTAGAGCTATTACGCAGGTAGGCTTGGTAAGAAAGCTACTTATTGAAGGAATAGTGAATTTTACCCTTGCGTTAGAGATTTTACATTGTAAGCAAGATATGGAGAATGATGGGCAAGTATCTTCAATGTTGACCAAAAAAGAGCTTTTAAGAATAGAGGAAGCAGTTAATGCAATTAAGAGAAAGCCAGAGTACCCTTATACCGTTACAGATTTAAGTAAAGAATACGGTCTTTCGCCAACAAAACTTCAAGAAGGTTTTAAAGTGATGGAAGGTACCACGGTGACTAATTTTATCAGAAACGAACGTTTAATTTTAGCGGAAGAGCTAATTCAGACTTCTGATATGAATATTTCTGAAATAGTATATTCAATAGGATTTACCAGTAGAAGTTATTTTTCTAAAATATTTAGAAACAAATTTAATTGTACGCCAAAAGCTTACTTAATGAATATTAGAAACGTATCTCTTTCTGCATAAGAGGAACGATATAAAAATAAAAAAGCCAGCTCTATGAGCTGGCTTTTTTATTTTGGAAAAATCTGAAGTATTACGTGGTATCAAAAATCGAAATCTGGCTTTATAAAATAATTATTTGCCAGATAAGTGCTATCTAGGTATTACTGGTTTAGTGTAATAATTAATAAAAAAACTAATAATTAAATATAAAAGTGTTCAGATATAATTTAAAGGAGGAGGGTAATATGAATAGGGGAATTAGATAGAGATTACAAATTCCTTGTCGATAATATTGCCCTCAGTGTTTTTAACATATCGAAGGCATTTGTGTAAAAGTGTTTTTAATTGATTATAAGATGAGGGTTTCTGTAGGTATAATGAAGCCCCCATTTCCTCTAATCTGTCAATTTCTTTAGGATGGTAAGAGGTAGAGTAAATAATTACCGGTATATCAGTAAATTTTTCTAAATCTCTAATATCGGCCAAGCATTCAAAACCATCCATCATGGGCATTTTTAAATCTAAAAATATTACATCTGGCTGTGCTGCTGTATCAGATAGTAGTTCTGCCATTAAATCAACACCATTGTTAAATTCCGAAATCTTGGTTTGTATCGGTATTTCACGCAAAGCGTCAGAAAAGAATGTTCTGTCATCACTGTCATCATCTGCCAGGAAAACATTTAAAATTGGTTTGCTCATGTTCGGTAAATAATTTGTACTCTAAAATTATTTGGTTGAATATGCACTATATGTGCTGATAATTCAATTGCAAGTTAGCTTTTGGCTTTGTTGTGCAATAATGCGATTGATTTTAAAAATAACTCAATACCTAAAAGTTTATTGATCCTTTTGAGTCAAAAAAAATGAATCATCCTACTATGTAACCATTATTCTACATAGTTTATTATCGCCGTACCCCCTAAAGTGTTGTTTTTAATAGATTCTATAGTTCTCTTTAAAGCAAATGTTAGCGTTTTAAATGAATTAGGCTTATGGAGATATCTATTTGCACCATTTTGGAACAAATTTGAAATACGGTCAATATCGTACAGATTAGAAAATATAACTACCGGAATATCATCAAGGGCAGTACTCTTTCTAATTTCGGTCAAACTTTCCTCTCCATTCATTCGAGGCATAAAAAGATCCAGAAAAATAACATTTGGCTTTAGAGTTTTAGTTTGCAATTCATTTAGTAAATCTAACCCATTTGAGAACATGGTAATATTTATATTTTCTTGCAAACTAGCTATAGCATCTCTAAATATTTGTTGATCTTCCATATCATCTTCTGCCATATAAATATGGAACATTTCATCTTTGATCATTATGTATACAATTAATTATCCGCCAATTACTTCACCACCATTTATATGTAATACTTGTCCTGTCATATAGCTACTGTCTTCACTGGCTAAATACACATAGGCTGGAGCTACTTCGGCAGGTTGGCCAGGTCTACCCAACGGCACATCTTTACCAAATTTCTCTAGTTTTTCACCATCAAAAGTAGCTGGTATCAAAGGAGTCCAAATAGGTCCGGGGGCTACAGCATTTACACGAATTCCTTTCTCTGCAAGTGATTTTGACAAGCTTCTGGTAAATGAAACAATTGCTCCTTTTGTACTGGCATAATCTATTAAGTGCTCAGACCCTCTATATGCAGTAACAGATGTCGTATTGATAATGGTATCACCAGATTTTAAATGTTTCATGGCAGCCATGACAATATAAAAATAAGGGTAGATGTTGGTTTCAAAAGTGGTATGCAAATTCTCTATTTTGATATCCTCAATATGCTCGGTAGGGAATTGCATGGCCGCATTATTGATAACACAGTTTAAGGTTCCAAAATTAGAAATGGTCTTATCAATAGCATCTTTGCAAAACTGTACATTTTTAACGTCTCCTTTGATCAAAAGACACTCTCCACCTTCATTTTCAATTTCAATTTTAGTTTGTAGTGCATCTTTTTCCTCGTTTAGGTAAATGATGGCAATTTTTGCGCCCTCCCTTGCAAAATGTACCGCTACGCTTTTACCTATACCACTATCTCCACCTGTAAGCAGTGCAACTTTGTTTTTTAATTTATCACTGCCTGTGTAGCTTTCACGTATGGTAAGTGGCTCAGGATTCATTTTGAATTCATTACCAGGTTGTTTTGCCTGTTCTTGATTTTTATCTATCGTTATATTTTCCATGTTCTTAGTTTTAAATACGTATTAGGCTGCAAGTTTTCTACATTCTTTGGCACATGCCAAGCAAGATTCTGCGCACAATTGACAATGCTCATGGTCATGTTGTTGGCATTGTTCTGCGCACCATTCGCAAATTTCAGCGCAAAGCGCTGCTTGTTTTGAAGAAAAAGGACTATCTGCCATTAATATTTTAATGGTGCTAAGGCAAGTATCTACACACTGAATACAGCAATTTGGACACTCATTCATACTTTCTTTACCAGCCATGTTAACTATGCAGTTTTGGCAATCGATAAAGCATTTTTTACAGGCTTCTATGCAACTTTTATATGCTATTTTCATCTTGTTAGATTTTAATATGTTGTAATTTCTTACTTGAAATTAAAATTTGAGCACTTAATTGATTTGCTCTTTTAATTGGAAATTGTGCGGTATAGCATATGGATAAATAATGATAGCAATAAGACACAAATTAGGACTAAATTGTAATGGTGTAAGTATGAGAAAGGTGCTATTCTCTTTTCACATCTTTCATAATCCATAAATCTAAAGGAGCATCATCTTTTTTATGTAGAACTGAAATGTCTCCCGTAGTTTCAAAAATAACCGCTTTAATTTGACTGAGTTCAGTTACATTGGCTTCTCTCAATTTTGAACGTAAATCACTCTCTGTAACTCTGGCTTTTCTTAAATTGGATTCAATAATTTTCTCCCCGTCCATGAGTAATAAAGGTGAATTATCTACCAAATTCTGTATAGTTTTATTTCTTCTGGCAAATGCAATGCTTATTTGTAAAAGATATACCATTGCCAAACCTACTATACCCTCGATCATTTTTACAGAAGAAGATAGGATTGTAGTAGCAATAATTGATCCAACGGCAACGGTCATTGCAAAATCAAAACTTGACATTTTAGAAAAACTTCGTTTTCCGGTAATGCGTGTAAAAACAATAATTGCTAAATATATACCACATGCACTGATTGAAATTAACATTACGGTTTCCCAAGAAGTGTTAAATAATTCTTTCATTTTTCCAGTTTTCTATATTTAAATATGAGAATGAACATGGTGATGTTCAATAGTGTTGAAATACCGTTTGTAATAATAATTGGAGCATCTTGTTTCATAACACCATATACTGTCCAGAGTAATACCCCTAGAATTAAGATAAAAAACATTTTAGGGGAGACATCATCTACCTTTTTTGTTTTCCAAGCTCTGTAAATTTGTGGAACTGCCGCAATGGTGGTAAAGATGCCGGCAAAAATTCCAATGATTTCTTCCATGTTATTTAATAGTAGTTGATTATTTAGAATGCATAACTGCTATGATATGCATTTAACAACATTGAAGGTACTGGCGTTAAGCTCCAAAAAGTAATTCATTACAAGTAAATGTTGGTTCAAAAAAATATAGATAGTGGTAAGCACCAATTATTATTTAATTTAATGCTTGGATTAGTTTAATGAAATAAAAACAGCAATGGAATTGTTACTTATATTTTGCGCTGGCATTTTAGGAACTACGATTATGACAGGTTTTAGCCACTTGGTTGAATTGTTAAGCGGTCATAAATTTAATGAGGCACATTTATTAAATCAGCTTATTGATCTTTCTAAGACCTTCAAAGGAAAAGTGGATAATAATTATTACTTAGGCTGGTTAATTCATTTTTTAATAGGCATTAGTATGGCTGCCATTATGTACGTCTATTACTTCCACTTCAATAAAGATATTGTCATTTGGACAGGATTGATTTTTGGATTGGCACTTGGGGTCATAGGTGTTGCCGGGTGGTCAATGATAATTAGTAATCACAGTAACCCGCCAAAAATTAATTGGACATACTTCTTTTTGCAATTGATCCTTGCACATATGATTTTCGGTATTACAGTTTCATGGGTATTCGCAAGGTTTTAATGGGAAACTTATAAAAAAATCTAATCAGTATTAATTTGTTTATGTAATATGAGTATAGATATTTCACTTTATACAAAGCGCGCAATTATAGGCGGCTTGATTTCATTAGGGTTTATTGGATTAGGAACTTTTATGCTTGGAAATTTAAGCGGTTATGAAGCTAAAGTTTTAATAAAGTCTAGCCTTACGGGATTAAATACTTTATGTAATACCATAGTGCTAGCATCGGCAACCATATTGGCGTTAATGTTAACCCTTTTAGGGGTGAGCTCAGGGACAAATTCTAAACTGAAGAATGATCATTACTTGCACATTATGCAAATTGCAAAGCTGGATACGGCAATTTTTATAGCCTCTTTGTTGTTCTTTTTGGTATTTAATCTACCTGTCACCGAAAGTGAAAATATTCCGGAAAATTATTTTGATGCTATATATTACATTACTATCGGTGTAAGCGCAATATTAAGTTCTGCCTTGATCGTAGTGGTATTAATGTTGTATAATACGATAATCAATATTATAAAGATAATTGGTTTAGGCAGAACGGATCATCCACTTATAAAGAATGAAGATGATGATTAATTACTGTTAGATAATAAAATGATATAGAATTGAGTAAATTACATGGGCGATTCTGCAATCATTGTCTTTATCTTTTTCCAAAATTGCTTTGCTGTCAAATTAGTAGGTTCAACAAGATCGGAAAGTAAAATTAAGTTTCTTTTAAACTGTTCAAGTTCATATTGGTTGGTGTGCTCCTCATCCATAGGGTAGTAAGCCATGCCCCAATTAGGGAAAGTTCTTTTGATAATTTTATCCTCTGAAAATAAGGTAACCTCTTTATGGCGTGGGTCTTTTTTTATTCTATCATAGAGTTCTTGCACCTCCTTTTTGTCCCCTTCCAAAAGTTGAACAAATTTTCCTTTATAATAGATAAGGCAACCGGTAATATCTTTACTCTTGTTATGTGTACGTGCTTCCTCAAGCAAAGACTCCATTTCTGAACTGGTCATAATATTAACGGCAGTAGATTCGTAGGTAAGTGTATACATGGTAGTTTGGTGATGGTCTTAGTATCTCAAAAATAATAAAAACCTTAAGATTATTGGGTTTGTGAAAAAAATAGAACGACTTGAATAAGTTATTTAAACAAAAAAGCCCCTAAAAAGGGGCTTCAGAGTGATCGCAGGAGGATTCGAACCTCCGACCGTCTGCTTAGAAGGCAGATGCTCTATCCAGCTGAGCTATGCGACCGACACCATTTTTTCAAATGTGGGTGCAAACTTAGTGATTTTTATAGACTGGTAAAACCAAAATCAATAAAAATTTAATTATTTCTTTTATCGACTGGAATATGACTATGAACGACCTTCGTATTGATCAAAATTTTCCCATAATTGGTCAAGTACTTTGTAGAAAATTTCGAATTCTTCTTCAGTGATTCCCAGGGTACTAACTTTTCTTAAATCAAGTATAAAGGGCATTACTTGTTTTATTAGAGCAGAACCTTCTTCTGTGATGACCAATTTATATCTTTTTTGATCATCCCTGAATCTTGATTTACGTAGCAACCCTTTTTTGCATAATCCACTGATTACCCTAGAGGTTGTAGCCCTATTTCTAAAGTTAGATTTGGCAATGTCAGCTTGCGAAGCGTCTTTTCCTTCTAAATGTACACGCTGCAAGATCACCCATTGTTCAATAGTAAGATCAATGTTGTTTTCTGCAAATACCTGTAAAAAAGTGCTCTGTACTTTTTTTAAAGTACGATCAATGTAAACGCCGAAGCCCTCCGTCCTGTCCATAATCTCAAAGTTATTCTTCCAAAAATACAGGAGTTTATCGTTAAAATTGTTGTTAATGCAACAAAATTAAAAAAAAATTGTATTTTTACTTAGTTCAAATTGGCAAAAAGTACTAGAAATATGCAACCAGGTTTTAAGAAATATATATTAGAAGATAGCACTTACAAAGGCGGAGGTAAGAAGATTGTAATGCCCGATGGTGTTACCGTTCACAAATTGTCCTCTAACGAAAATCCGTTAGGGTATTCCCCAAAAGTTAAGGAAGCCTTGGCAAATACCTTAGATGATTTGAGCCTATATCCGGATAATACGGATATAAGGTTACGTGAGGCGTTGGTGAAAGATTTTGATGGTGTACTTACCGTAGATAACTTTATTACTGCAAATAGTGGTTCAGAAATTATAGATATGATTTCTAAGGCATTTTTGAACGAAGATGACGAGGTAATTGTGAGTCAGCCTTGCTTTTTACCTTATACGGCCTTTACCCGTTGGATGGGAGCCAAGGCGATCAACGTACCCATGACGGAGGATTATGATTACAATTTGGACGGTATTTTGGAGGCTATTAATGATAGAACAAAGTTTGTATTTCTAGCATCGCCCAACAATCCTTCAGGAAATTATATTCCACTGACAGATTTAAGAAATTTCATTGATAAATTACCTGACCATGTAGTACTGGTGTTAGATGAGGTATACAGACATTTTGCCGAAGCCGAAGATTACACTTCGGGAATTCCTTTTGTAGTAGAAGGTAAAAATGTAATTGCAATCAATAGTTTTTCAAAGACCTACGGTTTGGCAGGTCTAAGGGTTGGCTATTGTTATGCCCCTTTAGAACTAAGCAATTACATGCGTAAGATTTGTAAACCTTTTCTATTGTCATCATTGGCTTTAGAGGGGGCAATTGCTGCTTTGGAAGATGTAGCGTTTGTAAACAAAACTGTAGCATTGGTTAAGGAAGAAAGAAAGTTTGTTTTGAACGGACTTGATACAATGAATATAAAATATTGGCCAACACAGGGTAATTTTGTGCTAATAGACCCACCGGTGAATGATATGGAGTTTACCTCTTTTTTAGAAAAGAAAGGTATAATGGTACGCCCTGTAGGTAATTTTGGTGCGCCGGGAAAAGTGCGTATATCTTTTGGGGTAAGAGAGGCTAACAAAGCACTTTTGGCCGCAATTGAGGTTTTAATGAAGAGCCAAACGACCACAGCATAAATTTTTTTATCATATATGTTGCATAAGCAACTAAAAACAATATAAAACTAAATCATATACTATGTCAACTTCAACAGTAGCAGAAAACAAACACAAAGAGGCACAAGATTTTATGCCTATTAACGGTACCGATTATTTAGAGCTTTATGTAAGTAACTCTAAACAAGCGGCACATTATTATAAGACCGCTTTCGGTTTTAAATCTTTAGCTTATAAAGGTCTTGAAACTGGTAGTAGGGATTTTGAATCCTATGTGGTAGAGCAAGATAAAATTAGATTGGTTTTGACATCACCGTTAAAGAGTGGTACAGATGTGGGTAGGCACATAGACAAGCATGGTGACGGAGTTAAGGTAACGGCATTGTGGGTAGATGATGCTACCTATGCTTATAACGAGGCTATGAAAAGAGGAGCTAAAAGTTACATGGAGCCAAAAACCGAAGAAGACGAGCACGGTAAGGTGGTAAGTTCTGGTATTTATTCTTATGGTGAAGTAGTGCACATTTTTGTAGAGCGTAAAAATTATAACGGTACATTTTTACCGGGCTACCAAAAATGGGAAAGCGATTATCAGCCAACGTCTACTGGATTAAAATTTGTAGATCATATGGTAGGTAACGTGAACGAAGGTAAAATGAATTATTGGGTAGATTTCTACGCCAATGTAATGGGCTTTAAGCAAATAATGTCTTTTGATGATAAGGATATTTCTACCGATTATACTGCGCTTATGAGCAAGGTAATGAGTAATGGCAACGGTCGTATTAAATTCCCGATCAACGAGCCTGCTCCTGGAATGAAAAAATCTCAGGTAGATGAATATTTGGAGTTTTATGAAGGTGAAGGTGTACAACATATTGCCGTAGCTACTGATGATATCGTAAAAACGGTTTCTGATTTAAAAAGTAGAGGTGTGGAGTTCTTGACCATACCTACAACGTATTATGATGTATTGACAGAGCGAGTTGGTGAAATCGATGAGGATATAGAATCATTGAGAAAACTAGGTATTTTGGTGGATCGTGATGATGAAGGATATCTGTTGCAAATTTTCACAAAAACGGTACAGGCAAGACCAACCATGTTCTTTGAAATTATTCAGCGTAAAGGAGCAACTTCTTTTGGAAAAGGAAATTTCAAGGCTTTATTTGAAGCTATTGAGCGTGAGCAAGAATTAAGAGGAACCTTATAAATTCAACAGATTTCTTGACAAGCCAAGAATAGTTTAATTTTAATAAAATAGTAGTAACTAACAAAACGAACGTATATGCCTATCTATCATAAGCAAGGTGCGTTGCCGCCAAAAAGGCACACGCAGTTTAGAAAACCCAATGGGGAGTTGTACTCGGAACAATTGTTCGGTACCATTGGTTTTGACGGTATGTCCTCTTTATTATATCATCATAATAGACCTACCATGGTCAAAGAGATCGTAAAGAGTACTGATGTGTCTCCTAAAATTGCTTTGGAGAAGAATATACGTTCGTTGAAGTTGGTTAGTTTTAATGCACCCGCAAAAGACGATTTTTTAGTAGCTCGTGAGCCACTTTTGGTCAATAGTGATATTATCATTGGGGTAGCGGCACCACGAAAATCCTTGCGCGAATATTTTTATAAGAATACCGATGCCGATGAAATGTTGTTCATACATAAAGGCTCTGGTACCTTAAGGACTATTTTTGGACAAATTCCGTTTGAATATGGTGATTATCTGATCATTCCCAGAGGAACCATTTATCAAATAGATTTTGATAGTGAAGACAATCGCATATTATATGCCGAGTCATATTCACCGATTTATACGCCAAAAAGGTATCGAAATTGGTTTGGGCAGTTATTGGAGCACTCTCCGTTCTGTGAACGCGATTATAAATTGCCACAAAACCTTGAAACATTTACCGATACCAATGAACATTTGATAAAGGTAAAAAAGCAAGGAGTCATGCATGAAATGGTGTATGTAGGGCATCCTTTTGATGTTGTAGGTTGGGATGGATATAACTTCCCATACGGATTCTCCATTCATAATTTTGAACCTATTACGGGCAGAATTCATCAGCCGCCACCAGTGCATCAAACTTTTGAAACAAATGCCTTTGTAATCTGTTCATTTGTGCCAAGACTGTACGATTATCATCCGCAGTCCATTCCGGCACCATATAACCATTCCAATATAGATTCGGATGAAATGCTATATTATGTTGATGGTGATTTCATGAGCAGAAACGGTGTACAACCGGGAAATATTTCTTTGCATCCCGCAGGCATACCACACGGTCCGCATCCAGGTGCTGCAGAACGTAGCATAGGTCAAAAAGGGGCTGAAGAATTAGCGGTTATGATAGACACCTTTAAACCGTTGATGGTTACTGAGAATGCCATGAAATTAGATGATGGCGATTATTACAAATCTTGGTTATAACAGAAATAAGAAAACACTTGACAACACTAAAAACATGGGTCAGCGTACCCCATAATTCAGATTTTTCCATTTACAATCTTCCTTTTGGCATATTTTCGGTGAACGATGATCAGCCAAGAGCAGGTATTGCTATTGGAACGCAAATTGTTGATTTGGTTGTGGTATCAGAGTTAGGGTTGTTAGAGGTCAATGCCAACTATTTTAATCAATCAACTTTAAATGCATTTATCGCTCTAGGAAAGAAGATTACCAATAAAGTCCGTTTAGATATACAGCAGTTGCTGGTGATAGAAAATTCGCCATTAAAAAATCATCTGGAAGCATTTATATTACAGAAAGACGCTACCATGCATTTACCGATGCAAGTAGGCGATTATACCGATTTTTATTCGAGTATTGAGCATGCTACCAATGTAGGTAAAATGTTTCGTGATCCAGAAAATGCACTGTTGCCCAATTGGAAGCATATTCCGGTAGGCTACCATGGTCGCGCTTCTTCCATTGTGGTAAGTGGTACCGATATTCATAGACCTATGGGGCAAGTGAAAACCAATGAAATGGAAACGCCGGTTTTTCAAGCATCGGGGCGTTTAGATTTTGAATTGGAAATGGGGTTTATAGTAGGTAAAACTACACAATTGGGAGATCGAATTACAGTTAAAAATGCTTATGAACATATTTTTGGATTGGTGTTATTCAATGACTGGTCCGCTAGGGATATCCAAAAATGGGAATATGTACCTTTAGGTCCGTTTTTGGGCAAAAGTTTTGCATCATCCATGTCGCCGTGGATTGTTACGTTAGAAGCACTGGAGCCATTTAAGGTTCAAGGTCCTAAGCAAGAACCAGCCGTACTTTCGTATTTACAATATGAGGGAGCCAAAAATTATGACATACAATTAGAAGTAGGCATGGGTACCAAATCTTCGGAAGAAACAATAATCAGTCGCTCAAACTTTAAGTACATGTATTGGAATATGATGCAGCAATTGGCGCACCATACCGTAAATGGGTGCAATGTAAATGTAGGCGATGTCATGGCATCGGGTACCATATCGGGCAAAGATGAAAGCTCCTATGGGTCATTGCTGGAGATTTCGTGGGGAGGTAAAAAGCCTTTCGAATTAAAAGACGGAAGCAAACGCACATTTATTGAAGATAATGACACCATAACCTTGAAAGGATTTGCCGAAAAAGAAGGCGTAAGGGTTGGTTTTGGTGAAGTAACGGGTACTATTTTACCCAGTAAGTAATTTAGAATATGAGCACAATGTCACAACACGAAGAAATAAATACAATAGACCCAGCAAGTATATCTCAACAAGAGTTGCATGGGTATTTATTATCTGCTGTAGCGCCAAGACCTATTTGTTTTGCTAGCACAATAGATAAGGACGGCAATGTAAATTTGAGTCCGTTCAGTTATTTTAACCTATTCAGTATAAACCCTCCTATCATGATTTTTTCCCCTTCAAGAAGAGGTCGTGACAATACCACCAAGCACACCTTGGAGAATGTATTGGAAGTAAAGGAAACGGTAATCAATATTGTGAATTATGACATGGTAGAACAAATGTCATTGTCAAGTACGGAATACGGTGACGGTGTAAATGAATTTGTAAAATCAGGATTAACGCAAATACCAAGTAATAAGGTAAAGCCACCAAGAGTAGGTGAAGCTCCCGTAGCTTTTGAGTGTGTAGTGGATCAGGTAATAGCATTGGGTGATGGTCCAGGGGCAGGGAATCTAGTGTTGGCAAAAGTAGTTCAGATACACGTAAAGAAAGCATTTCTAGATGCCGAAGGAAAATTGGATACCCCCAAGTTAGATTTGGTTGCCCGTATGGGCGGTAATTGGTATTGCAGAGCCAATGGCGATGCGCTATTTGAAATTCCTAAACCTATACGAACCAAAGGTATTGGGGTAGATATGTTGCCAGAAGCTGTGCGTAACAGTACGGTACTAACGGGGAATAATTTGGGTAGATTGGGGAATCTAGAAGAGTTACCAACTAAAGAAGCAATTGCTGCTATTGCGGCACATGCTGAGGTGAAATCTATACTAAACGGCAATGAAGATGCTGTAGCATTGCACAAACTGGCACAACAGTGGTTGGCAGAAGGAAAAACTGAAGATGCTTTGGCCTTGTTGCATTTGGGGGGTTAGTTACAAATCATCAGGTTCAATATGTATTAATATGTGACCAAGGTTCGGAATTTCATGATGTAGATGGTCTTTTAGTAAATGTGCAATATCATGTCCTTTTGTAACCGATATAGTGCCATCTACCATGGCATGGAGGTCAATATGAAATTTCATTCCGGCTTTTCGTATAAAACATTTTTCTGTACCGGTAACCCCGGGTACTTCCAGTGATTTTTTACGTATTTCTTCCAATAGTTCGTCATACCGTTGCTCGTCCATTATTTCGCCTAACGCAGGTCGTAAGATTAGGTAGCTATTGTAAAGAATAAAACCCGAGGCAATTAGGGCGGCCCAATCATCGGCCGCTTCGTAACCCTTTCCAAAAATTAGGGCAATTGAAATACCTATAAAAGCCATGATTGATGTTATGGCATCACTTCTATGGTGCCAAGCGTCCGCTTTTAGCGAAGTACTATTGGTTTCCTTACTTTTTTTAATGACGATTCGGTATGAGATTTCTTTCCAAAGAATGATAACGCCAAGAACTATTAATGTCCATGATTTTGGGGTTTTGTGTGGAGTTTGTATGTTGTCAATGCTTTCATAGGCAATAACGGTGGCAGATATCACTAGAAAAGCAACAATTAAAAAAGTAATAATGGGTTCTATTTTACCATGACCGTAAGGGTGATTTTCATCTGCTGGTCTTTCTGCATACTTAAATCCTAATAACACCAAAATAGAGGAGAAGATGTCAGTGGTAGATTCAATGGCATCTGCAATAAGAGCGTAAGAATTACCAAAGAATCCCGCTAAACCTTTGATAAGAGCCAAGAGAATGTTACCTACAATGCTAAAGTATGTTGTTTTAATGGCAGTCTGTTCAATACTCATAGGACAAAGGTACAGTGCCAAGAAAATGTATGATAGCTTAATGCGATATAATTAATGAAAGGGTTGTGTTAAATAGCTTTTTCATAAGCCTCTTTTAGCCAATCGATTAATTCGGTATCCACTTGGGAAACTTCGGTAAGTTGAACCCTATGGGAGCACATGGTGCCGAAAGGACCAGAATTCTGCAAGCGCTCAGTAGTGGGCTTGTCTTTTATTTTTAATCCTAAATCTATTCTAGTTTTGGTAGCAGGTTTTATCAATGCAAATTGCTTTTTACGAATAATACTTACGGTAGTTTTCTTTGGGGTAATGGTAATATCATCTCCAAAAGGCTTTATTACAAGTAGCAGCTTTTCATAAATAGGGAGTAGGCTTTCTTTCCCTTTGTATTGCTGATCCACCAAATCCGTTGGAGCATGGTTTTCTTCTTTTGAAAGGGTAACAATGGTATTTGCAAAACCGTGGGTAACACCGTGCTCTTTCTTTAAATAATTGACACCTTCAGAATGTTTGGCAAATGACTTTTCTTTAAGAATGGTCTTCCATTCGTTCAATGATTTCCCTGTCTTTTCAGGCATGTTGTCGATCATGGTTTGCAGTGCCTTTTCCATAAGTAGAGCGTTTTATGTATGTTTCAATTTACAAAAAAATAGTAAAGCCTTGGGTTGGTTATTCAGCACCATCTTTTTTTTAATGTTATTCTATCCAAAAAAGATCAACAAACACCCCCTAACATTAGCAATCTATCAATAAATAGCGTTCCAACTCCAATTTGAATAAAAATTTTATGATTCACGCCTAGTTATATTCATTTGCTGATTATAGTGCTTATATTAGGTAGTACCGAAATCCCACAACCGTATGGCATTAAAAGTTGCAATTAAACACAAGACCAAGTATATCTACGATAGAAGTATAAATCTATCGCCACATATTTTTAGGTTGCGTCCGGCACCACATAGTAGAACACCAATAGAGGCTTATTCAATTAAAATTAAACCTGAAAATCATTTTTTTAATTGGCAACAAGACCCTTTTGGAAATTATTTGGCTCGAATTGTTTTTCCCGATAAAACTACTGAGCTGTCAATTGATGTAGAAATTATAGCCGATTTAAAAACGATCAATCCGTTCGATTTTTTCGTTGAGGAAGCTGTAGAGGAATTTCCATTTAAATATTCCGATGAGGCTAAGAAAGAACTTTTGCCCTATTTGGAAAAAGTGGAGAGCGGTCCGTTGTTGAAAGAGTGGCTGTCAAAGATAGATTTGACTCCGCAAAGAAGTATAGATTTTTTAATTGGGTTAAATAGCAAATTGTATAATTACTTGGATTATACGTTGAGAATGGAGCCCGGGGTACAAACCTGTGAAGAGACCTTAGAGGCTAAGTTGGGTTCTTGTAGGGATTTTGCATGGTTACTGGTGCAAACACTTCGTCATTTAGGTTTGGCGGCTCGCTTTGTTTCCGGGTATTTGGTGCAATTGAAATCGGATGAAAAATCATTGGACGGTCCGTCAGGGCCAGAAGAAGATTTCACCGATTTACATGCATGGGCAGAAGTATATTTACCAGGTGCCGGATGGATCGGTCTAGACGCCACATCTGGTTTGTTTACGGGAGAAGGTCATATTCCATTGGCATGTACACCATCTTATGAAAGTGCCGCACCGGTAAGCGGATTTAGTGATTTTGCTGAAACTACCTTTGAATTTGAAAATTCGGTTACTAGAATTTTTGAATCGCCACGTGTAACCAAGCCCTACACAGATGAACAATGGCAAGCAATCTATGATCTTGGTTTTAAGGTAGAGGAAGAATTGCAGGCCAATGATGTTCGTTTAACTATGGGAGGCGAACCTACATTTGTCTCTATAGATGATATGGAATCTGAGGAGTGGAATACCGCTGCAGATGGTCAACACAAAAGGGAATTGGCGAGCAAACTTTCCATCAGGCTACTAGAGGTATTTGGTAAAGGGGGGCTCTTGCACCACGCACAGGGTAAATGGTATCCTGGAGAGGCCTTGCCGCGTTGGCTCATTGGTATCCACTGGCGCAAAGACGGAAAACCCATTTGGAACGATCCAAGTTTATTGGCATCTTTCTCTGAGGAATATAAAATGCCCAGAAATATTACCAAACGATTTTTAAAGACTTTAGGTGGCTATTTGGGTTGTAAGACCAACAGTGTAATGCCAGCCTATGAAGATGCCTTTTACTTTTTATGGGAAGAAGGAAAATTACCGGTAGATGTCAATCCTAAAAAATACAATAAAGATGATGGTCACCTACGTAGAAAATTGGGTGAAATATTGGAAAATGGAATTGGTGAAGTAGTAGGTCACGTATATCCTTTGACCAAAAAGAACAACAAATGGCTTACGAATAAATGGAAGTTTAGAAATAAATATTTGTTTCTTACACCCGGTAATTCCGCTATAGGACTTCGTTTGCCTTTGGCGGCATTGCCCCAAGACCCGCCAATACCTTCAGAACCAACGGCAGAGGTAGAGTTGTTTGAACCCTCGCCGGATTTGCCAAAACCTGGCGATGCATTGGAAAAACGATTGAAATTAAAATCTATAGGTCACCCAAGAAAGCACCCTTATGTGCGTACGGCAATTTGCGCAGAGGTCAGGGAGAATAAATTATTTCTTTATTTGCCTCCGTTAGATAGTGCCGAAGACTTTTTGGACTTGGTGGCAAGTATAGAAGCTACGGCAAAAGAATTGAAAGTTCCGGTGATTCTAGAAGGCTATGAACCACCTCGTGATAATAGGTTAGAAGTTTTAAAGGTGACCCCTGATCCTGGTGTTATTGAGGTAAACGTACATCCTGCAAAAAACTGGCAAGAACTTACGGACAATACGCTAACCTTATATGCCGAAGCAAAGCAGGCCCGTTTAGGAACCGAAAAATTTATGCTAGATGGTAAGCACACCGGTACAGGCGGTGGTAATCACGTTACCTTGGGCGGTATAACTCCGGCTGATAGTCCGTTATTACGTAACCCACAGTTATTACGAAGTCTTTTGACTTTTTGGCAACATCACCCCGGACTGTCCTACTTGTTCTCAGGTGCATTTATAGGACCTACTAGTCAGGCTCCACGAGTAGATGAAGCAAGGTTGGAGAACTTGTATGAACTTGAAATTGCCTTTTCGCAAATACCAGATGATAAAGAGGTACCGTTTTGGATCACTGACCGTCTGTTCAGGCATTTGTTGACGGACATAACAGGGAATACCCATAGAGCGGAGTTTTGTATAGATAAATTATACTCTCCGGATTCTTCTTCCGGGCGCTTGGGTATCTTGGAGCTACGTGCTTTTGATATGCCTCCTCATGCGCAAATGAGCTTAATGCAAATGTTGTTGGTGCGTACGTTGGTATCATGGTTTTGGAAAAAACCGTACAAACACAAATTGGTGCGTTGGGGTACAGAATTACATGACAAATTCTTGCTGGAGCATTATGTAAAAGAAGACATTAAGGATATTGTAGAGCAGTTGAACCAAGCGGGATATCCGTTCAAATTAGATTGGTTTGACCCCTTCTTTGAATTCCGTTTCCCGTTGTACGGTATGGTAGATGTCAATACCATACAAATGGAATTGCGTATGGCCATAGAACCGTGGAATGTGCTTGGTGAGGAAATGACCGGTGGCGGAACATCCCGTTATGTAGATTCTTCATTAGAGCGTGTACAGGTAAAAGTCAATAATTTTAATGAAAAGCGATACTCGTTAACGTGTAATGGAGTTAAAATTGAATTGAGCTCTACAGGAACAAAGGGCGAGTACGTAGCGGGAGTGCGTTTTAAGGCCTGGGAACCATGGTCTGCCTTACACCCGACTATTGGGGTAGATACTCCGTTGGTATTTGATATAGTTGATGATTGGAACAAAAAGTCGATTGGCGGCTGTACCTATTTTGTGGCACACCCAGGTGGTAGGTCGTATGACACCTATCCGGTAAATAGCTTAGAAGCAGAATCGCGCAGAATAAATAGATTTTGGGATATTGGCATGACACAAGATGAGGTAACTCCTACAGAATTGGTGGCCTCAACAAATTTTACGGGCAGAATGGTAGAACCTAAGAAAGGTTCAAATACATTTGCATACAAAGAGATGCCGGTCAACCCAGAGTATCCACATGTAACAGATTTGCGTAAGAAGTAATTGAAGAGGTAATGCCAACAACAAAAACCACGTGGTTCAATAATTATGATACCCAACAGGGCAATGATGAAATGTATTCATTGAACAATGGTATAAAACCCTATTGGAACAAACTATTGACCAGTTTTGATACCTTGGGGGTCACGGGCCTAACGGCACGTCAAAAAGATATAGACTGGCTATTGTCAGAAAACGGGGTCACTTATAATGTATACAACGATCCACAGGGTATGCATAGACCTTGGAACCTTAATGTGGTTCCTTTTATGCTGCACCAAAATGAGTGGGCAGAGGTAGAGGAAGGGTTAAAGCAACGGGCAGAACTGCTCAACTTGGTGTTAAAAGATGTCTACGGCGACCGAAAATTAATAAAAAACGGTATTGTACCCTATGAAGTAATTTATGGGCATAGGGGTTTTCTTAGGCAATGTTCCGGTATGGAGCTTCAGTTAGAACAGTATTTATCTATCTATGCCGCAGATTTATGTCGTGGAACGGATGGGCGTTTATGGGTAGTAAATGACAGGACAGAAGCACCATCAGGTATGGGGTATGCTTTAGAGAATAGATCCACGACCAGTAGAATTCTGCCGGATTTGTATGCGGAAATGAAAGTGAAGCGTTTATCCGGATTTTTTCAGGAATTCAATCAAATGCTTATTGATGCCGCACCTGGGAAAAAGGAAAATCCGAATATTGTGATTCTTACACCGGGCTCACATAACGAAACCTATTTTGAACATGCCTATATGGCGTCTTTCTTAGGGTATCCATTAGTACAAGGTAATGATATGGTGGTGCGTGATGGTTTTCTTTGGATGAAGTCTTTACAAGGCTTAAAGCAGATCGATGTTGTACTGCGTAGGGTAGACGATGCCTTTACCGATCCCTTGGAACTACGGGAGGATTCACATTTGGGCGTAGCCGGATTATTGGATGTTGTACGAAGAAACAATGTAGCGGTCATAAACCCTATAGGAAGTGGAGTTATTGAAAATCCGGGATTGATTCCGTTTATGCCGGCCATAGCAAAATTCTTTATGGATGAGGAATTAAAATTACCTCAGATTGCATCATGGTGGTGCGGACAAGAAAAGGAAAGAAACTTTGTTTTGGATAACATTTCAAAATTGGTCATAAAAAGAATAGATCGTACCAATAGGGAAAGTATCTATTTTGGAGAACTAATGAGTACGGAAGCATTGGATGAACTTAAAAAGGTCATTTTGGAACGTCCGTATCGTTTTGTTGCACAAGAACGCATTAATTTCTCAACGGCACCCAATTTTACCAATGATAAATTAGCGCCAAGAAATGTTGTGGCAAGAGCATTTTGCATCGCATCTAAAAAAGACTATTCCGTAATGCCAGGTGGTTTGGTAAGGGTGGCACCAGATGGCGAGACGGTAAGAGTGTCTAATCAAAGAGGTGGTACCAGTAAAGATTTTTGGATATTGGACGATGAACCCATTGTGGAAGAAAAAAATAGGCATTGGCAGCAAAAATCATCTATTGCCATTTCGGGTCTAAATGATTTACCCAGCTTAACGGCAGAAAATTTATATTGGGCGGGGCGCTACGTGGGTCGAACGCTTGTCAATGCGCGTTTTTTACGTACGGTGATGCGACAAATGGCCATTGTGCAGAACAGAAACGAAAAACCCGATTCTGAAAAACTTAAGGTGCTTTTTAAAGCGGTTACACAATTAACGGGTACCTATCCTGGCTTCGTGGAAAGAGCAAAAGATGGCAAATTGGCCATGGATAATCCGTATGAGGAAATGTTGTCCGTTATTTTAGATAAGAATAGGGTGGGCAGTCTGGCGCATACCATAAGTATGTTCGGTAACTCCTATTATTCCATCCGTAATTTATGGTCCTCGGATATGTGGCGTGTATTTGAGAATATCCAAAAAATTTGGAACTCCTTGGTAGATGGTGATGATCACTCCATAAATAAAATTCTTAAAGTCTTAAATCAATTGATTACTCGGTTAATTGCATTTATGGGGCTTATTGAAGAAAGTATCATGGTGCAACAAGGTTTGCTATTATACTTTATAGGATTGCAATTGGAGCAAAGCAGTTTAAATATTACTAAATGTAGGGCCTTGTTGACCATAAAATTTGATGAGCAGGTAGAGTATGATTTGTTGGAGTACCTATTGACCAGTCATGAAAGCCTTAATATATACAGATACAGTTACCGCTCTCATATAGAATTGGCACATGTGTTGGATCTTGTTGTGTTAGATCTGGATTATGCACGTTCATTGACCTTTATGATCAATAGATTGCAAAAAGATATCGCAAGATTGCCGCACTCCAAACATGACCATCAATTAAGTAACTATCAAAAATTTGTATTTGAGGCATTTTCAAAGTTAAGATTGGCAGAGTCTTCTAAGTTGGTTCAGACAAAATCTGAAACAGATGTTACAAGAGAGCAGTTAGATACCCTTTTAAAAGAACTTTCTGATTTGTTGTATAAAACGTCACAATCTATATCCAACACCTATTTTAATCATACGGACAAGCAAACACAATTGTTTACACAGTCATTTCCCATTTAATAATGATATTCAACATTACACATATTACCAAGTATGACTATAACGCTCCTGTAAGCTATTGTCATAATATTGCGACATTACGCCCTAGAGAATCAAAAGGCCAGGAACTGTTGGATTATGCCA
Organism: Maribacter sp. 1_2014MBL_MicDiv; assembly: GCF_001865655.1. Lineage (NCBI taxonomy): Bacteria > Pseudomonadati > Bacteroidota > Flavobacteriia > Flavobacteriales > Flavobacteriaceae > Maribacter > Maribacter sp. 1_2014MBL_MicDiv. The sequence goes on along the minus strand of NZ_CP011318.1, from coordinate 1,271,963 downwards.
TTGAAATATCGCCAGAACCAGCTGAAATTACCGAGCGTAAAGACTTTTTTGGAAATTATATAACCCGTTTTTCCATTCAAACCGAGCATAGAACATTAAAAGTAACCACAAAGAGTAAGATTAAAAGAGAATACGCCCAATACCATGAATCATTCAATAGCGGGGCATGTAAAAATATTACCATGAACCATGCCCTAGCTGCATTACAGGGGATGGATGCGGAAACTTTGGAAGCTAAGCAGTATGTGCTGGAATCTATTTTTATTAGAAGGACGGATAAGGTGATTAGGGACTATGCAGAATTGTCCTTTAAGGGCGATAGGTCTGTTTTTGAAGCTGCATATGAATTGATGCAACGCATTTATACCGACTTTGATTTTGATTCGGAATTCTCCACTATTTCCACGCCAATAGAGGAAGTGATGAAGGAGAAAAAAGGAGTGTGTCAAGATTTTGCCCAAATAGCCATTGCTTGTATACGGTCTGTAGGGTTACCGGCACGCTATATTAGTGGTTATATAGAAACCTTACCTGCTCCCGGTAAAGAAAAATTAATAGGAGCCGATGCTTCCCACGCATGGTTTGCTATTTATATTCCAGGTTTCGGTTGGGTAGATTTTGATCCAACGAACAACCAGATACCCAAAGACCAACACATTGTGGTAGGCTGGGGTAGGGACTATTATGACGTGCCGCCTTTAAAAGGGGTTGTTTATGGTAGTGGACAGAGTAAATTAAAAGTGGCAGTTGATATTGCTGCTGTGATTTAAGTTGTTTATTCTTCAAAAAAGAATTCATGTAGTTCAATTAAACTACTCCTTTTAATTTGAACGAGGTCTCTCGTATCTTTTAAGAAAATACCTAAAGATCGTTCGTTATAAATGAATTTCATTTCATTAGAATAGTCTGTAACAACATACATATCGCCAGAAAGTTGATAAAATGGTATGGTCATTTTGTTTTTGATTTTGACACCTTTATTAACAATACGTCCTTCTTGTAAAGTAGAAGCCACATTATAGTCACTTGATTCTCCAGATGCTACCTTAACGTAAGAAACCATCATATTAACCCATTCTGCTTCATCGATTAAAAACCATTTTATTTTATTGAAATCAATACCATATTCATTAATCCACCCGTGACTAGTAAAACCTAACAGTACTTGCTTTTTGCCATCTAAAACCGGCTTGTCCGCAGGTTCAAATTCTTGAATTTTAAAGGTGATGACAGAAGCAGATGACATGTCTTTTAACTTTTTACCATCGAAATCTAAAGTCTTTAATGAAAAACTGGTTATGTTGGGGTTGTTTGCCAATAACCATTCCGTGGCAGTAAGTTCAGCACGTTCTTTCATTTGTTCCACTGCTGCTACACCTGCTCCTATTGCAGCAAGGGCACCCACTGCTCCTGCGACAACGGCACCATTGTCTTGAGCATAGTTTTTGGTAGGAATTAGAATTGAAAGAATAAATAATAGGGTAATTAGTTTACGCATAATGTTTTGTTGAGTGGTTGATTTATAATTAGGCCATACCTACCAAATCGGTCAGTTCCCCCGAATTACCTCTTCAGCAGGATGGCCATAGCAATGTATTTTAATTCTGGTTAGTGTGCCTATTGCTAAGCAAGAACAAACCTAACACCATTATAACTAAAAATATTACGGTTTTCCGTAAGGCAACGGTTTATTTTTAGATTAGCCCTAAATCTTTTACGATTGCCACAAGGTGAATGGCATTATTGGCATTGAATTGTATTCGTAATTTGTTCAATCTTTTTTCAATTGAACTTAGGCTAGCAGGTGAAATATTCTCTTTTTTATACAGTGCGCTGATCTCATCTTGAGATAAGCCTTTACTAAGGTTGTCTAAAAGTGAAATATCGTAGTCATCAATTTCCAGTTCGTTCTCGGCACTAAATGCATTTGAAACTTCTGGGGATAAGAATTTTCCGTCTTTAGCAACTTCACAAATAGCTTGGGTCAAATTTTTAAGTCCGGTTCTGCTTTTGCAAACATATGCATCTATATCATGCTGGTTAAAGAGAGTGCGCACGGCTTGCAAACGATCTTCAACAGAATACACAATGACTTTTAGGGAAGGGAAATCTGACTTTAGTTTAGCCACTAAAGCCTGCCCTGATGGGTAAGTCTGTGACCTGTGGTCCACCTTAAATGATAGGTCCGATATTACAAGATCAAACGGAACCGAATCCAAATCCGCCCTTTTTATTTTTAAATAGGCATCATCGCAATATTGAACTTGATCTATTTGTGAAACACCCAATTCGGTCAGCAATGAAAAAACACCTTTATTGATGTCTTCCATATCCTCCGCAATTAAAACTTTTTTGAACATGCATTAAATTATTATTGATGCCTTAAAGCCATCACCTTGCTTGGATTCAAAATTAATAGTTCCATTTATAGAAGCGATACGGGATTCCGTATGTTGAAGGCCATTTTTCTTAAAAAGATCACATCCAACGCCATTATCACGATAATTAATATGGATTTTTTTTCCTTCTTTTTCAAAAACTAGGGTTACAAAAGTTGCGTGGCTATGTTTGCGCATATTGGTCATAAGCTCTTGCAATACCCTATAGATAGCTGTTTTTTTCATTTCAGAAATACCGTCCCAAGGCATTTTGGAAAGGTTACGGGTTATGATATTGACTTTGCTATTTTTATATCCTAGCAATAAATCGTTTAATTGTTTGCCAAAATCTTTTCTAAGGTCAATTGCACTATTTTCTCTAGAAATATCTCGTGTTTTGGTGTAGATTTTTTCCATTTCATCTAAAATAGTAGTGTCAATTCCTGAATTGTTCTCAAGAGATGTCATCACTTTATACATGTCATTGGCAACTTCATCATGTACTTTTTTAGCAATTCTGGTTTCGGTTTTATAGATTTCTTCGATTTTAGCCTTTCTGTATCGGTTTTTGTAGATAAAATAAGAACCAACGAGAATTAGAAAAATAATAAAGGCAAGGGCTTGGTAAGCCAACCGCTTACGTGATTCTATTTCTTGCAGTAATATACTGGCTTGAGTTTTCTTTTGTTCTTCGGCTACATTATATTTTAGAAATGCATTTTTGTTCTCTGCTATTTGCTTGGCATTGGCTATGCTGTCGGTCAGTTTTTTATATTCATGAATAAGAGGATTCTTATCCATATTCATAAGTAACGATATGGATTCTAGTTTAAAAGAACTACTGTTGATCCTGTCTGAAAGGGATAGCGCTTTCTCTGCATAGAATAATGCTTTTGTAGTGTCTTTTCTATCCAAGTAATACTCTGATAAATGAGTGTTGCTCGCGTGCTGACCAATAAGGTCATTATTTTTTTGACGAAGTGTTAAAGCATTTTTTAAATTATCCAATCCCTCTGGAATGTGAAGTTTAGACTGTACAAGACCTAAATTATCGGTTACCAAGGTAGTTTGATAATCATTGGCAAAATAAAAACGTTTTTCAAATAGAAACGAATAAATGTCCAATGCGTTTTTATAGTCCAAAAGATCTTTGTAGATATTGGCTTTATTGTTCAAGATGATAACACTATCGCTTAGTTTATTGGCAATTTGTAATGCGTTGTCAAAAGTTCTAATGGCTTCGGTTGCGTTGTTCGATGCTCTATAAATACGCCCTAATTGGTTGTAAAGACCTACCCTAGAGTTGATCAAAGTATCTTTGGTCTGCATTGACTCAATAAGATTAAGGGCTTCAACAATATGATTTTCACTACTGAAATTATTACCAATTTTAAATTCAGCTATAGAAAGCAGCCTAAGGTCATAAATTGCATTTAAGGTATCTTTTGATTCTATATCCCGCTCTTTTTTCTTGGTAAAATAGTGAACGCCAGAGGGCAGGTCTTGAGGTTGAGAAGGGTTTAGAATTGCTTTTCTGTAATGTAGTGAACTATCTTTTGAAATCTGTGCTAAGGTGCGATTGGGTATTAGAAATATAAATAAAGCAAGGAATATATATTGAGGTATGATTATGCTTAATTTGTTGTTCATACCCCTAAAATATAAACTAATTAGCTAATAATGTTATTGAATTTTTTCTAAGAAGGTAACTGCCTATAATAGTTATAGTTACTTAAAACTAAATATTGGGTTGTTAATTATTTATTGGCTGAAAATTTGTTTTTATCTTGAATTTTGTCCAAATAAAAAGGGCACAAAATCTGGCGTATTGCCATGATCTTAATGCCCTTTTCCAACTAACAACTTAAATATGCACTTTTAAAAGACTTTCCCAATAACAAAAATGTTTCAGGTACTGTCTCTATACTTTATGATCTTAATTTCTTGATAGTAGCCAAGGTTTCTTTTACCAAAGCTTCTAAACCTGCGTAATCTTTATTGTTTAAAATGTCTTTACTGATCAATTTTGATCCCATACCAACACAGGTAACCCCTGCATCAAACCAACCTTTTAGATTGTCCTCATCTGTACTTACACCACCGGTAGGCATAATGCTGGTCCATGGTTGAGGTCCTTTAATGCCTTTTACAAAACCAGGTCCGTAAAGAGAACCAGGGAATAATTTTACGATCTCACAGCCCATTTCTTCGGCTTTGTTGATTTCGGTCAATGAACCGCAACCAGGAGACCATAATACTTTTCTACGGTTACAAACTATAGCAATATCTTCTCTTAAAGATGGAGTTACAATAAAGTTTGCACCTATAGACATGTAGTATGATGCTGCAGCTGCATCGGTTATAGAACCTACACCCATAATCATACCTGGTAAGTTCTTAATAGCGTATTTGTTCAATTCGGAAAATACTTCAAAAGCGAAATCGCCACGAGCGGTAAATTCCATTAAACGTGCACCACCATCATAACAAGCTTGTAAAACCTTTTTACCTAACTCAATGTCTGGGTGGTAGAACAAAGGTACCATACCAGATTCCTTCATTACATTTGCTACTTCTATTCTTGAATATTGTGCCATTTGAATTTTTTATTTCTCGGTTAAAATTTTGTTGAAATCGTAGTCTGAAGGATTGTCCACATATTTTTTTGCATCTTCATAATCATCTTCACCTACATAGAATAAATTTTGAAAGCATAGTTCCGCCAACTCAGAATTGATATTGACCAAACGAGGAGCTATTTTGCCATTTTCATCTTGAATATCGGATAGGAATAATGGTGTAATTTCTCCTCTAGAATTTGCAGTGACCATACAGCCACTTTTACCTTCATCAAATAATTTTTTTACGCCCAGACCTAATACCGTACATAAGGTTAGGTCAAAGCCTATAGGTCTACAACAGCGTAATTCGTAACCCAGTTCTACGGGTCTACTTTTAATATCTATACCTAGTTCTTTTAATTTCTTTTGAACGAGCATGTTGAAAATATGCGCCTTACTAACATTACCTAGTTCTGGGTGCCCGTGGTCATCATAGGTGAAATTTATATCACACTTTTTTAATTCTGAATCTGGCATGTTATGAAACACTCCTTCACTAATTAAGGCAACACCGTAATGAATGTTCTCAATTTTACGTTTGATCATGGATGAAATGACCATGCGTACTACTTTATCAAAGGTGATAGCCGTACGATCAAACATTTCTGGTATGATCATCATTGGAAAATGGCAGCTTGCCGCAATACCAAATGCCAAATGACCGGCTGATCTTCCCATGGTAGACATAACAAACCAGTTTTGGCTGGTACGCGCATCTTCATAAGTTGTATTGCCTATGCGTACACCTTCATCTTTAGCAGAATGAAAACCAAATGTTGGGTTTCTGTCAGGTAATGGTAAATCGTTATCAATAGTCTTAGGTACGTGAATATTGGCTATTGAGATACCTTCTTTTTCTAGATACCCTGTAATTCTGTTGGCAGTAGAAGCAGTGTCATCACCACCTATACTTACCAACAGTTTTACATTATTATCAATAAAAAGGCTAGTGTTTAGTTTTTCGTTTTTAGGTTTAAAACGGCTCATTATCAATGTTGAGCCACCCCTACTAAAAATCCGGTCGGCATGGAAGAAATCAAATTCCTTGATCTGCGGATTTTCATCGAAAATTCCTTTAAAACCTTCATGTAAACCTAAAACGCGATAATTATCTTTTAAGAAAGCCTTTGCCACGGTACTGATCACGGTATTTATACCAGGAGCAGGACCGCCACCGCAAAGAATTAAAACAGATTTTTTCGACATTTTTTTATTTTTAGAAGATCTAAAGATGTTTTCTAATTATCTAGCAACTCTACCAGAAGCATCACCACCCATAAGTTTCTCAACTTCAGAAACCGTTACAAGGTTGGCATCACCTTTAATGGTATGCTTTAAACAAGATGCAGCAACTGCAAAGTCAAGAGCATTCTGATCATCTTCTGGGTATTTCAACAATCCGTAGATTAAACCACCCATAAAAGAATCACCACCACCAACACGGTCAACGATATCCGTGATTTGGTATTGACGAGTTTCGTACATTTTATTTCCATCCCAAAGAACACCGGCCCATGTATTATGCGAAGCAGAAATAGAACCTCTTAAAGTAGTAATCACTTTTTTAGCTTTAGGGAATTTCTTCATCATTTGCTTACATACAGATAAGAAAGCTTCAGCTTTAACATCAGCACCATCTTTATGTACATCTAAACCTTCTGGGTGAATACCAAAGTGCTTTTCGGCATCTTCTTCGTTACCTAATATAATATCGCAATATTCAGTTAATCCGGCCATTATTTTTTCTCTGTGAGCATCGTCACAATATGTCCAAAGTTTGGCTCTATAATTTAAATCCGTAGAAATAGTAATTCCTTTTGCACTTGCAGCTTTAACAGCTTCTAAGCAAACATCTGCAGCTCCTTGGGAAATTGCAGGTGTAATACCCGTCCAGTGGAACCATTCTACATCTTCGAATACGGCATCCCAATCGATCATTCCAGATTCTATTTCTGAAATTGCGGAATGAGCTCTATCATAAACTACTTTACTACCTCTTGATACCGCACCGGTTTCTAAGAAATAGATACCTAAACGATCACCACCGTATACTATTTTATCTACACCAACGCCTCTTTTGCGCATTTCCATCATGGCACACTCACCAATGTCATTTTTTGGTAAACGTGTTACGAAATCTACAGGAACACCATAATTAGCTAATGAAACAGCTACGTTAGATTCCCCTCCACCATATACTACATCAAAATTATTGGCTTGTGAAAACCTTAAAAATCCTTGTGGTGCTAAACGAAGCATGATTTCACCGAATGTTACTACTTTTTTCATGTTGACTATTAAGTTTAATATGTACTAAATTATCATTTGTTTAATCGATTAACCACTTGAGCTAAAAAATAACCAAAACAGACAATTTTTGTTTACTTTAATTAAAGTCTTACTTTTGGTTAATCGATTAAACAAATATATATAAAGTAATTGAATAAAAAAAGAACAACTTTAAAAGACATTGCCAATGTTTTGAATATTTCTACGGCAGCGGTTTCCAAGGCTTTAAATGACGATACCCGTATTAGTGTTAAGACAAAGAAGGCGGTAAAGCAAGTTGCTAAGGAATTAAATTACCAACCAAATCATTTGGCAAGTGCCTTACGAAAAGGTAAAAGTAATTTGGTAGGGGTAATTGTACCAAGAACAAATAGTAATTTCTTTTCATCGGTAGTTGAAAATATGGAAGGTGTTCTTAATAAAGCCGGATACAATATAATTATTACCCAATCTAACGAATCATTCGAAAAGGAGTGTAAGAATATCGATGCACTTTTATATACCCAAGTTGATGGAATAATTGCGTCAATGGCGAATGAAACCGTAGATCTTTCTTATTATGAGAAAATAAAATCTAATGGAATTCCTTTAATATTGTTTGATAGGGGAGAGAATGACTTAAATGTGGATTACGTTGGTATAGACGATTATCAAAGTAGCCATATGATCGTAGATCATTTAGTGGGGCAAGGTTGTAAGCGCATAGCACATATTGGAGGATATAGAAGAACTAGAATTTTTAACAATAGAATACGTGGGTATGTTGATGCTATTAAAAAACATCATCTGCCACCAGATGAAGAATTACTTATAGAAAGTGGTTTGACCTTAGAGGACGGCAGGTTGCAAATTGAAAATTTATTATCTCTTAAAAACAGGCCCGACGCGGTTTACGTAGCAAGTGATTATGCCGCATTGGGTGCTTTACAGGTTCTAAAGGAAAAAGGTATTAGGGTGCCCCAAGATATTAAGTTGGTAGGCTTTGGAAATGAACCGTTTACTTCTTTGGTGACTCCTACCATTACAAGTATTAGTCAGCATAGTGCGCAAATAGGAAGGCTTGCTGCCGAAACCTTTTTAGGTTACGTTGAAAAGGAGGTTGTTGAACAAAAACTGAATAAATTAATATTGAATTCAGAACTGATCATTAGGGAATCATCAAAATAAAAGGCGTCAATGTAAATACAATGACGCCTTATTATTATAAACAGAGGTTTTATTAAATTCCTAAAGCTTGACCACCACCGATCTGTACAGTTTCGGCAGTAATGAAAGCTGCATCTTTGCTAGCTAAGAAAGAAACAACACCAGCTACATCTTCTGGCTGACCTAATCTACCTAACATAATGTTATTTGCCCAAGAAGCAAAAACTTCTGGTTTCGTAGCTTTAATTTGAGCATGGAAAGGAGTGTCAATAGTACCAGGTGATACTGCATTTGCTCTAATACCATATTCAGCTAAATCTTTTGCCAAAGCTCTGGTCAAAGCATGAACTCCTGCTTTAGACGTACCATAGATACCAGCACCTGGTCCACCAGCTGTCCAACCTGCATTAGAGGTATAATTGATTATAGATGGGTGCTCACCTTTTTTAAGGTAAGGGATTGCAGCTCTAGAAGCAAAGAAAGCTGAATCTAAATTCAAGGCCATAACACCTCTATAGAATTCAGTTGTCATTTCTTCAAAACGAGATCTACCACCTAGACCACCAGCGTTGTTTACCAATGTATCTATTTTACCATATTTTTCACCGATTGCTTTAATGTTTTTTGCCACCGCTTCTTCATTGGTAACATCAAATCCTAAGTACTCGGCAGTAATACCTTCTGCAGTAAGTTCTTTAATTCTTTCGGCACCAGCTTCGTCATCTATTCCATTTAAGATAACGGTGTAACCATCTTGTCCTAATCTTTTAGCAACTGCAAATCCGATTCCTCCAGTTGCTCCTGTAATTACTGCTACTTTTCCTTCTGTACTCATGTTATAATTATTTTAATCTATTCTTAATTCAGTTTATTTATTTTCATTTAACGGTTCAATTTTACCGCATAATATCCAGATGCTGGCTAAAGCTATAATAGCCATTGTTGCGCCGATGATAAAAGCTGGTGTATAGTTACCTCCAGATGTTAACCAAGGCACTAAATAAATTAATGCCGCTGCGGTTAATTTAGCAGCCATACCCGCTATACCCGATAAAGTTCCAATTGTTTTGCCTCCAAAAAAATCACTAGGCAATGTTTGAACATTTCCGATTGCAGTTTGGAAACCAAATAAGATAAGGGCCATTATTAAAACAGCTGTAGTTGGTCCGCCCGGATTTGCCATGGCCAATAAGCTAGGCAACATGATTAAACATCCTATTGTGATAATTATTTTTCTAGTTTTATCGACAGTCCATCCTGCTTGTAAACGATTTTGGGCAAATAATCCACCAAACCAAGCACCTAGCATTGCTCCTACATAGGGAACCCAACCATAAATACCAATGGTCTTTACATCCATGCCGTATACTTCGTTAAGGTAGATTGGAATCCACACTACGAATAACCACCATATTGGGTCAATTGCAGCTGAAGCTATTATAACACCCCAACTTTGTTTATGTGAGAGTAGTTTTTTTGTATCTGGGTTGTATCCTTCATCAGGCGTGCCATCATTATCTATATCTTGATTTTGTTGACCGGTCAAGATGTAGTGACGTTCCTCATCTGATATCCAAGGATGTTTTTTTGGTGGAGCTTTAACTAAAATTAGCCAAGGAATTAACCATAACAGACCAATTAGTCCTACGATAATAAAAATCATTTGCCAACTGAAATATACAGTCATAAAGGCAATGGCCGGTATTGCAATTATACCACCTACTGCTGCACCTGAATTAAATAAACCTTGGGCAAATGCTCTTTCCTTTGTGGGAAACCATTCCGCATTCGCTTTTGCTGCCCCAGGCCAGTTACCAGCTTCGGCGATTCCTAAAATGGTTCTGAAGAAACCGAAACTTAATACACCTTGTGCAAGCGCGTGTAAGGCAGTTGCTATAGACCAAACTCCAATTGACAAGGCAAACCCTATACGAGTACCTACCCAATCTAATATTTTTCCGAATATAGCTTGCCCAAATGCATAGGCGAACATAAATACTACCGATATAGTTGCGAAAATTTCTTTTCGCTCGTCATTGGTACTATCAGGAAATAAGTCTTCAGCAATATCTGGCCAAAGTACTCCAATAGACTGTCTGTCGATGTAATTAATAATAGTCGCTAATGCAATCAAAGCGATAACCCACCATCTTAAACCCTTAACTTTCATAATTCTTTATTTATTGGTTATTGCTTACCGATGAGAATAAGTGGACGTTTTATGCTGGTATATAAAAATCCTTGTATTATCATTCAGCTGGTTAATTAGGATAAATTAAATCATCCGTTTAAATATTGTAACAATACTTGTATAGCTCATTAAAATGATCTTTCATCATTTGTTTTGCTAATTGAGTATCCTGTTCTTTTATAGCGTCAAAAATGTTTTGATGCTCTTTAATTCGTTTTGGACCTTGGTCTTTATCACAAACATGATATTTCTCAAAGTTGTTGATGATCTCTGGCGTAATAATCAACATCATTCTATTAATAGTACTATTTCCACAAGCTTGGGCAATAGCTAAATGAAAAAGTAAATCTTCTTGCACGGCCTCTTCATTATTCAAGACTTTCTCTTTATAAGATTCTAAAGCCGCTTCCATTTTAGCCAAATCTTCTTCAGTTCTTCTTTTTGCTGCTAGTCTAACTGTTTTAAGTTCTAGTAATATTCTAGTTTCTACCAATGATTTAAAATCTGGATCCTCTAGTGCAAGGATATCTTTCATCATCCCTTTCATGGCAACTGGTCCTATATCTGCAACGAAAGTTCCACTTTGTGGTTTAGATTTTAATATGCCATAGAACTCAAGTTTTTGAATAGCTTCTCTAATATTATTTCTACTTACTTCAAATTTTTCTGATAGCATGCGCTCAGAAGGCAATTTGTCACCTGGCTCAAGATTCTTGTTCAGTATGAGATCCCTTATTTTAGCAATAATGGTATTGTGAAGTTCCTTATGTTCATTTCTTGTTAAGATTTCCAACTTCATAGTTCACATTTTTTTAGTTACGGAAAAAATTGGTTAACCAGATTGGTTTGTCAAATTTAAAAAAATAACTGTATAAACAAATTTTTCGCCGGTCTAATGTTCAGAACTTCTTTTGTTGTAAGGGAAAAGATGGGCTGGCTATCTCAAAAAGCCAGCCATCTTTTAAAAAAAACCAACTCAAACAACTTCTTTAATATGATCTATATTTTAATACCCTGGGTTCTGTGTTAGGTTAGGGTTTCTTTCCAATTCATCTTCAGGTAATGGAAGTAAATAATCATCTTCAGAGAAAAATGGCTTTTCACCTTCTAATCCAGATGCTCCAAATACTTCATTTCCGATTCTTCTTCTAGCGATATCGTACCATCTTATGCCTTCAAAAGCAAATTCAAGTCTTCTTTCTTCTAAAACGTCATTAACTGTAACGGTACCTGTAAGATCCGCAGGTTCATCACTAGGCTCAACCACTACGGTAACACCTGCACCAGTTTGGGTTTCTCCGCCCATTCTTGCTCTTGCTCTCACTTGGTTGATATAATTCAACGCGGTTGCATTGTCCCCTAATTCTACTGCCGCTTCTGCTGCAATCAATAATACTTCGGCATAACGAATCATAGAATAATTATGGCTAGTTGCTCTAGCGTTCGCACGGGCAAATGGTCCAGGGAAACGAGTGTATTTTGCAATGTAAGGGTTGTTTTTTGCGAATTCATGACCACTAATGTCAAACTGAGTGTAGTCAACAACAGTACCTCCAATAGATACTTCGTCATCCATACTAACCGCTCTTCTGTAATCTGCAGCATCCCATGTAGTATATACTTCTAAAGTTGGTACGGCTACAGACCATCCTCCTCCTAGGTTTCTATCGTCGCCTCTGATACCGGTCATAGGAGCTGTTTGATCATAAGCATTATCGTCTGCTTCAAAATTGTTATAATCCAATGCAAAAATTGGTTCAAGAGATGCGTCTATAGCATCAGCATTAAACAGATTTTGAAAATTAGGCTCTAATGCTAAATTATAAGTACCTGCATTGTCTATAACCTCTTGAGCTTCATTGTAAGCATTCTGCCATTGTTCCAATGTAAGATAAACTAAGGCTAAATACGAACTAGCTGCCGCTTTTGAAGGTGTTGCTCTTGATGTCACCGTTGCTGGTAACCATGTTTTTGCGTACTCTAAATCTGAAATAATATTTTCATATACTTCCGCAGCTGGTGTTCTACTGATTGATGTAGCAGCGTCAAAATCAGTAACAGGAGCATCAATATAAGGAACATCTCCAAAAAGGCGTACTAAGTGAAAATAGTAGAATGCTCTTGCAAAATAAGCTTGTGCAGTTATCGGGTTTTTTATGGAATCATCTACATCTACATCTTCAGCACCTGCAATTGCAGCATTTGCAGCGGCAATACCTTGGTAAGTTCTTGGCCAAAATTCACTGATCATACCGTTACTTGCAAGAGTAGTGAATTCATTCATTTCAACTCTTCTTGTTTCATTAGAGGCAAGACTAACCATGTCTGATCGTAACATTAACGCAATAGACAATTTTCTTCCCCAGAACTTCTCGTTTATAGCATGTGTTAACGAACCATCTACTGCCGTTTGTATATTCGCAGGAGTTTCAAAGAAACCTTCTGCTGATAATATACCTACAGGCTCTTCTTCTAGATCTGAACAGCCCATTATTGATAAACCTACCAATAATAGTAATAATTTAAATATTTTCATTTTTCTTATTTTAAATTAATTCGTTATTAAAACTTTAAATTAAGGCTCATTGTAACAGTTTTTACTGTTGGGTAGTTACCAAAGTCAAAACCTTGAGCAGTGTTAGCAGAAGTATTATTGTTACCACCAGAACCGTAGTAACTAACTTCTGGATCTAAACCAGAATAATCTGTAAAGGTCAATAGATTTTGTCCACTTAAAGATACTCTTAGGTTATCAAGACCTAACTTTTCTGAAACTTCAGAAGGAACTGTATAGCCTAAAGAAATATTCTTAAGTCTTACATAACTACCGTCTTCCACAAAACGAGAAGAAATTTCTCTGTTACTGTTATTACCTACACGCGGAGTGTTTGTGTCTGTATTGGTTGGTGTCCAAGCGCTATTGTAATATGCTCTTGTAGTATTTGCATCACCGTTTGTTAACTGAACATTGGTCAAGTTAAAGATGTCACCACCTTGAGAACCTTGGAAGAAAATGCTTAAATCTAAGTTTCTGTATGTAAAATTGTTAGTGAAACCCCATGTGAAATCAGGGTTAGGGTTACCTATCGTTGTTCTATCTGCTTCTGTAATGTCACCACTTCCATCTACATCAACAAATAATGGATCACCTGCTACACCACCAGATAAAGTTTGTGTGCCATCTGGTGCTGTACCGCCTTTGTATACGCCAGCATATTCATAACCCCAGAAAAGACCTACTTCTTCGCCAACTCTTAAGATATAACTTCTATCATGGCTAAAATAACTTGGTGTTGCATCAAAAAACAAATCAGCATCGTTAACTAAGCTAACTACTTCATTTTTATTGAAGGCAATGTTAAAGTCAGTTGTCCATCTAAAGTCTTCTTTAAGAATATTTTTTGTGCTTAAAGCAATTTCAAGTCCTCTGTTGTTTATTTCCCCAACATTAGCTAGAATATCATCACCTGAGAACCCTAAGTATTCGGTGATACTATTATCCGTTAATATCAAATCTTTAGTGTCAATGTTATAGTAATCCAATGACATGGATATTCTATTGTTGACTAAACCTAGGTCAATACCAAAGTTTGTTTGATACGAAGATTCCCATTTCAAATTAGGATTTTCTGGTTGTTCCGGTGTTACGGCGCTAACAGTTTGTCCGTTACTTGAAGCATAAAGAGTTTCAAGTCTTGATAAAGATTCGTAAGCCCCAATTGATGGGTTACCGGTTACACCGTAACTAGCTCTAAATTTCAAATTGGAAATAGCTTTACTGTCTTTAAGGAAATTCTCATTGGAAACTTTCCACCCTAAAGCTGCAGAAGGGAAAAGAGCATACTTTTCGTTAGCAGAGAAGTTAGATGCACCATCTCTTCTTAGCGTTGCAGTCAATAAGTATTTATCATCATAATCATAGTTGAATCTACCAAATTGAGATTGGATTTCTACTTCCGATATTGAAGAATCTGGTTGTAATATGTTGGTTGCAGAACCTAGGCCATAGTAAGAAAAACCATCAGAGATGAAACCGGTTGCTTCAGAGAAAAAGTTTTCTGAAACCGTTTTTTGGTAAGAGTAACCTCCTAATAAAGTTAAATTACTTTTTCCAAATTCTTTGTTGTAAGTCAAATAGTTTTCACTTAAAACACTTGTTTCTCTATCAGTATTTACAATTGCTCTTCCACTTTCACCACCTGCTGTCTGGGTCAATAATGAAGGTAAGTATATACCTCTAGTCTGGTTTTCTGTACTTAAACCAAAAGTACTTTTAAAGCTAAGACCATCTATAATTTCATAGTTAGCATATAGGTTAGCTCTAAAATTATCAGTTTTTGTTTCATCTATTCTCTCTGTTGCTACAGCAAAAGGGTTGTCCACAGGGTCACCTACGGTATTACCAAATGTGTACGTTCCATCTGCGTTATATACAGGCTGGTCTGGCGCATATCTTAAAGCTAATGTAATCACATCATCTCCACCGGCAGAAACTGAACCGTCTGATTGAGTAGCGGAACCATTTTTAATTCCTCTACTTCCAAAAAGGTTCATACCTAATTTTAATTTATCCGTGACTTGAGCATCAACGTTAGATAAGAATGTTAATCTTTCAAAATCAGAACCTATAATAATACCTTCTTGCTTAAAATAGTTGGCAGAAGCGTAGAAGTTAATTTTCTCGCTACCACCTGAAAATGAAACTTGGTTATTAGATGTGCTACCCGATCTATAGATCAAATCTTGCCAATCTGTATCAGCTGGTCCTTGAGTATAAGGAGTGGCTACACCATTGTTAGTTCTAATTTGATTTTGGTAATCGGCAAATTCACTAGCGTTCAATAAATCTAATCTGTTAGAGATATTTTGAATGGCATAAGTAGTGTTGGCTTCAATTGATAATTTTCCGCTTCTACCTTTTTTAGTAGTTACCAGTATAACACCATTAGAACCTCTTGATCCATAAATGGCGGTAGCAGATGCATCTTTTAAAACTTCCATTGACTGAATGTCATTTGCTTGTGGCATAGAAGCGCCAACAAAACCATCTACAACAACAAGTGGAGAACTACTTGCATTAATAGAGGTATTACCTCTAATTTTAATACTGATAGGAGCACCTGGCTCACCACCATTGTTAGACTGTACAACAACACCAGCTGCACGACCTTGCAATGCTTGTTCTGCATTCAGTACAGGGTAAGCGTTTAATTCTTCAGATTTTACAGATGAAACAGAACCTGTAATATCACTTTTTTTCTGAGATCCATAACCTACAACAACAACTTCTTCAAGTTGACTTGCATCTTCAGCTAGTACAACGTCTAACGTTTGCTGGCCGTTTATAGTAACAGATTTTTTAGCGTATCCAATGTAAGAAAACTCTAAAACATCGCCGTTTTTAACGGTAATGGAATAGTTACCATCAAAATCTGTAGAAGTACCGGTTGTTGTATTTTGAATAACAACATTGGCACCGGGCACAGGCATATTTGTTTCGTCGGTAACCGTACCGGTCAGGTTGTACCCATCTTGTGCGAATAATGAAATGTTGACCAACAACATCATTATCAATGCTAATTTCGTTTTTAAATTCATTTTTGTCTTGTTATGTTAATTTAAGTTCGACTTGTTTTAAGCCTGATTAAGTCATTTAATCACTGTTTGACCTAGATTGATCTTTAATTCTTCTTGCTTATAGCATACAGTGGTAAATCATTACATAGTTCTAATGTGGAACTAAGGGGTAATCTCGTTGTTAATCTTAATTTTTGTCATTTAATTAATTGAAGTTTGAGTTCTAATTTAAGTTGAGTAATGTTGAAAATTTTGGTTTTCCAAACTGGTTATCCAATTTGGTTTACCAAATATATGTTATTTAATCGTTCAAAAAAGAGAAATTTACATTTTAACATCTGTGGGGTAACTTAATTTTTCTAAATCTGCTGTAAACCCTATGTAATAATGAGGATTTGGTATTTAATTAACAAATGCCAACATTTTTGAGATAATGATTTTTGAATCCATTAATGCTAGTTTTTTATCTAAAATCTGTATTTTAATTCTTAAATTTGAACGGTTTTCTACACTGAAATTTCAATTGTTTTTACTTTTTAATAATGATCTTTGAATTCAAAATATTTGATTTTCATAGGTCTTTTTGATTTTTCTAAACACATATTAAAACATGAATATGAATACCGATTTTCAGCAATATGCTTATATACCGTTAAAACAATTTTCAAACAGGGTTTGGAGAACATATGAAGGTGGCGCCTTAATCGATAAATGGAAAAAAGATTCTCCAGAGGTTGATGGTAGCATGCCAGAGGAGTGGATAATGTCAACTGTGACGGCTAGGGGTAAGGGTAGACCTGAAAATGAAGGTCTATCTATGGTCCAAACACCTTCTGGAACTTATTCTTTAAAGGAATTGGTAGCGTCTAACAAAGAACTTTATTTAGGTAAGGCTTTGGCGGATAAATTTGGCACTACCGGTGTGCTGATAAAAATGTTGGACTCAAAGGAGCGATTAACCATACAGGTACACCCGGATAAAGACTATGCTAAAACCATGTTAGACTCCGCTTTTGGAAAAACAGAATCTTGGTATGTATTGAACAAACGTGAAATAAATGGCGAAAAGAGTGTCATTTACATGGGGTTTAAAGAAGGAGTGACCCGAGAACAATGGGAAATCTTATTTAAAAACCAAGATATTGAAGGTATGCTAGATTGCCTTCATAAAATAGAGGTAAACCCCGGTGATGCTTATATGATTTATGGCGGAGTGCCACATGCCATTGGTAGTGGGTGTTTTTTAATGGAGGTACAAGAGCCTACGGATTATACTATGAGAGTAGAAAAAGTGACTCCCGCGGGATTAACAATTTCTGATGAGTTAATACACCAAGGTGTTGGTGAGCAAAATATGCTAGACTGTTTTCATTATGATGGTTGCTCTTATGAAGAGGCGTTGAAAAGGTGGAAAGTATCTCCAAAGACAATAGACTCATCTGATAAACATACCCTGAATACAATATTTAATGAAAGCCATACAGATTGCTTTGGTTTAAGTGAATTGGATTTAACTGTAAATGGTGAACATTCCTTAAAAGCTAATGGTAATTTTTTTGTTGCTGTTATTTATTACGGTGAGGGTAAGATCATTAGTGGAGGTAAGGAGTATAGTTTTGCTCAAGGCGATGAAATATTTTTTTCGGCAGCTATAGAGGAAGTGAAATTTTCATCTACCATAGCATCTAAGATTTTGCTATGTTACCCTCCTAGTTAAGAAAGTAATTTTTAATTAAGAAGATGTAAAAAGGGTTTGCAATAATTAAGTTATTTGTTAGCCTTTTTTTATTGCAATCAAAATTATTCCTATAAATGTAATTCTAAATAAAATCAATAAACCCGTTTAAGGCTACATAAAGCATATAGCAATTGAAAATAAAGGTGGCACCTAAAGCAAGATTCATCCACAAGCTAATTTTATGTTCTTTCATAACCGTTTCTTTATTTAAAAGAATAAGTAAAAACAATGTGATCAATGGCATTACAAACGGACTCAAAGCTTGCGAGGCTATTAAGATCCATACTGGTTTACCGCCTAGAACAGGAACAATTAGACCGGATAATGCCACTAAAACAACTATAAGTTTATACAGTGGTTTTTTCATGTCACGCTCCGTATTGGTGTAATCTGCCACTAACCATGGGAATAGAAGTAGGTTAGGGAATATGGAAGATAAACCTGCCCCAATAATACCTAGTGTGAACAGGGTTAAGGCAAAATCTCCGGCCCAAGGTCCTAAGGCATGCATCATGTCAGTTGCATCATCTACCGGTGCGCCTTTAAAATATAATGTTCCGGTAGCACTGATCATAATGGCAAGACTAATAAAGAATGTCATGATCATAGATGACATGGCATCTCTATTTTCGGTCTTTAAATCCTTTAAACCCCAATTTTGTTCTTGAACCAAAATACTTCTAGAGGCTAAACATACACCAGCCATTGTGGTGCCTACAATACCGGCAATAACTAATCCGTTATTATCCCCTTTAGGTAGTTCCGGAAAAAATTCGGTGATAGAGGTACCTGCTTCATTAACGACCATAAAACTGGTTATAATGAAGGCTAGCGCCATAAAACCGACCATTATACTCATTGCTTTTATAAAATTTTCGTGTTTTCCGGTCCAGAAAAGAGCAATAAGCAATGCAATAAAGAAAATGGATACCATAGGACCGTTAAGGAAAGAGATTTCTGTTTTTACCGAAATCCATTCCATGGTAACTTCTGCTACAACACCCATTACACCTATACATGAAGAAACTATAGAGACGAGTAGGGCAGTAATTATAAATATGGTTAATGGTTTACCAAATGTCTTTTTGAAATTAAACATTAAGGTATCCCCAGAAACTATGGTCAATTTACTTATGGCTACAAGAAGAAAATATGTAAAAAAGCATGATAGTAATAGCGCCCACGATAGGCTAAGGCCATATTTGGCACCGGAAACCACCATAGAGGTTACGCTTCCTGTTCCTACTACATAGCCAATAATGAAAAAAGCTGGACCAAAATTTTTAAGGCTTCGTTTTATCTTTCCTAAAAGGGGTAAATTGTTTGTTGCCATTATCTTTTGGTTCAGCTTTTAAATTGAAATTCGTTATCGCTATGAAAACGAATTAAAATGGTACACTACATTCGTAACAATTTTAATATTGATACTTTATTGCAAGGGTCATAAAAAGGGGGCGTAACCAATGCAAAATGTAGCGATAATAGAAATATATATCTTAATTATTTTTTGTCACCAAAGTAAGATGGACCCTCACCTGTTAAGAAATCTTCTCTTACAGGGCTGAAAGTATCAATAAGTTCTCCTTCTTCAAGGCAAACTGCGCTATGAAGTAAATTTGGCTCAATATAAACACCGTCTCCTGCTTCTACAATTTGCTTTACACCGTCAATTTCAAATTCGAATTTTCCTGACACACAATAAGTAGCCTGTGTATGAAAATGTTGATGTGGAGCCCCTAGTGCTCCTTTGTCGAATTTAACTCTTACCATCATAATTTGGTTGTCATAGCCTAAGAATTTTCTTGATACTCCGCCACCAAGAACTTCCCATTCCATATCTTTTGCAATGACATATTTTTCACTAAATCTTTTCATAATCTATTTCTGTTATTATTTGTTAAAGTGATAAGAACCTGACCATTCATAATTCTTATCGTTAATTTTTAATTTATGTTCAGCTTCCTTAGAGTTGTTTGTATTGGCTATAATAAATAGGCTTGTTTCGTCATTAATAGCTGTAATCTCAATTGCAGTATATGCTGCGGTATCTACTACAACTTTCAATTCTTTGATGTTACTGTTAGAGTTTATAGCTAATTCCGAAACCGGACTATAACTACCATGGGATTCAATTGTAGAAACAAACAATGTATTATTGATGTCTTTTCTACGTAAAATTACACCTGCTTCTCTCCTTAAATTAAATTCTGAATCGTTGGCACCAATTCTAACCAATTTTAATTCATCATTTGGTGAGGTTGCTGATGTCAAGGTGTAAAATCTACCATTGTCCAGCCAACTGAACTTTGTGTTTTCGTTATTTGTCATTCCGGTACCTTCCAACCATAAATGTTGGTATCCGTTACGTTCACCTAAAGGTTCAAGGGTATTGGGGATTTTATAGTCTACATTGGTTTTTACTACTTGTCCCATATAATAGAATGGAAGGTCATATTGGTTTGTACTGTCCGATGTCACTTTTAGAATATCCAACATAAACGGTTTTTCAAATCCATCTTGTTTAATGATGGCCATGGTCCTATGCATTTTTGTTCCAGGATAGGCATTTGTTTCTGTTGCACTAACAATTTGAATATCTTCTTGAGAGCTATCAAATAGGTACAAATTTGGGTGATACTTGCTACCTATATCATATTTTCCTTGGTAATGAGACTGTTCATTTTGAACCAGCGTGTTATGTGCAACGGTTTGTTTTGCCCAAGTTTTGTTCTCTTTTAGATAATTTCCACCGCCTTTTTGTTCAATATTTACAAAACGTGCCAATCCGTAATCCTGTAATACTTCATCTCCATTTTCATAATAAGAATATGAAAGTTTATCATAATGACCGTGACTAGATCCTTGAGAAGCATATTTAAAAACAAGTTCTAATCCATCGCTTCTTAAAATTCCCACACCACCTTGTTTGCCTTCTGGTCCATCAGACAGGTTGATGGATTTTTTTTCAAAAGGCTCCGCTTTTCCATTCTTAACACCTAAGGCAACGGCAAGTCCGGTATCATCTAGCAAAACTTTGTTCTGTTTAGCGGCAATACTCAAAAGACCAGGGTCTTGATTGCCAAAATAATATGAAATATCTACGGCTGTAACCAATGCGTTATTATAATAGGACATTCCTTTTTGACCGTCGTTAAGGGGGAAGAAATCACCGTCTGCGTCAGATAAATTTAGAAGTGCATCTATAGATTTTAACAGTACACCGTCTTTGTATTCAAAAATTTTAAGTTCAGGTTTTACATTATGCAATCCTTCCGCAAAAATTAGAAATGGATACATGGCATAACGTTGATAATATGGACCTTCGTTATAATAGCCATCCGGGGAAAATGGTTCTTCTATGTTTGCTAAAAATCCTGCCTTACCATCCTTATTTAAGAAACCGCCATCATCATCTTTTGCTGTCTTATCTAAACTGACCCCTTTTATGCCATATAAGGCGCGATCAATCAATTCTTTATCGTTCATGACCAAGCCTATCATACCTACGGCGGCATTACCCCACGTGCTATGGTTGTGTACTCTTTGATAGAATTGCGGACTATCTACGGATATATGATCGGCAAAAGGTCTAAAAAGATTTTTTTCAAGTTTCTTTCTTTCGGCTTTATCCAAATAATCATAAATGCAATCATAAGCCTGACTAACATAGACCAGCCAATTGGAATCATTTAAACATTGCCAAAATAATTTACCTCTTGCGTACGACCTTGTTTTAGGGTGTAAGGGTAAGGTCTTGTACATTGCTTCATATTGCATAAGCATGTCTTTTACATATTTGGCATACTTTGCATCATCTAAAATTTGATAGAGAACACCTGCTTGCTGCATGACCACCATATTACGTTTATGACGTTCATGTGTGTAACCACCGGAATAATCTTGTGGCACCGGAGTGTCAATACCTAGTGCAATCTCTGCATCAACCTCTTGTTTTAACTTTTCTAGCGATGCATCAAAGAGGGGAACGTTACCCAGTTCTGCCCGTATATTTTGAACGCCGGCTTTGGTCAGAATCAAGCTGGGGTGCTCTTGGGCCATAGTGCTGAAACAAAGAAAAATGCAGCAAATAATTACTTGTATCGTTGTTAAGTTTTTGGTCATTCTTGTTGTTAATTTTTAATAAGACCTAAGTCTTTGCCATCGGTACCTTTACCTTTTAAAGGGGAGTCTGTAGTTAATGAATAATTGCTACTTTCTTTAAAATCAGGGGTAAGTTGCCACTGATTTTCTACTTGGTATTTTTGATCTCCGGTAACGATCAGTTTTTCTGAATTGCTTAAAGCGTTGTTGAGAACTTTTACAATAGGTTCACCAACTACCAAATGCATGTTTATGGCTTTACTATCCTTAAAAATATTGTTCTTGATATCAATTTCCTGCACGCCGTATAATGAAAGGGTAGCGTCATATTTGTTCTTTTTGCCATAACCTACATGGTCAAAAACGTTGTGTTCAACTTCTAAGAACGGACCAAAAGTACTTTCATCTTTACCGCCTCTGTATAATCGTAATGCAGCGCCCTGTAAATCATTTATAGCGTTATTTTTCATTATAAAATACTCTACATTATATGCGCCAATGTCATCTGTTTCTTTGTCCAATGCGGCAATACTTCCAGAAATATTCTTAAAGCTAGAGTTCTTTATGCTAATGGTATCGGCAAAAGTTCCTTTAGAAACACGCAGTACATCAAACGAGTGGTTGACAACCATATCTTTGAATTCACACTTTTCTATAAACAGTTTGTAATTATCTATCATACTGGTTTTGCTGGTACTTATTACAGCGTTACCTGCGTAATCCGGAGATTTTGTGCCGTCAAAAGTGATGTTCTCCAATGATAGACTACCACCGTTCTGTATTTCAAAAGCCATCATTCTTTCAAAGAGAATAGTTGCTTTTTCATTACCTAGTGTTTTAAAAGTAAGTGGATGGTTAATGTTAACCGCTTTGGTCAGTAAATAAGTACTACCATCTTCCAATACAATAATATCACCAGGTTTTGATGTTTTTACCACCTCGTACAGCGTGTTAATGCCAGCTTCAACATTGATCACGTTGCCAGAGTTTAAGGTCACGTAATTATCAGTTTTAGAATACCAGGTTGTACCTGTATTTTCTTTAGTTGCAATTTTAGGACTGATAGATACTTTCGATTTGATTTTATTAGAAGTAGGAATCAATAATCCATTATCGTCTTTTACCAGTTTAATTTTGGCATTTTTAAACCCTTCTTCTATAGTGGTTTCAGAATGTTCACCAAGAATATTATTTTTAAAAGTAATGCCGCTAATATCATCATCAATGGTGAAAATATCTTTTTTGCTTTCATTATAAATGATGTTCTCTGAAAACTCTGATGTCCTTGGAGCCTGACTTCTTTCTTCGTCGCTGCCTGCACCAAAAAGAATGTTATCACAATTTACAAATGTGTTGTTGTTTACTTTAGAATCTATAACAGGTACATATCTATTAGGAGGTGAGTTTGGTACACCGTTCATCATAACAAAAGCACCTCTAAAACGATAGCCGGTTAAGCCAATATGGTAGTTATTTATAACGGTTTGATTTTCATTGATTACACGAATGCCACCAGTGCTAGGTTTGTTGTTTCCTATGAACACATTGCCATCCACTAAGGTTTCATTACCATGGCGCATAGTCAATGTGCCGGTACATTCAAAGAAAGTATTATACTTGAACGTGTTATTACAAGACTTGTTCGATATAATTTCATGCTCCCCATTAGTTCTGTCGAAATAATTGGATTCAACCAATGTATTGGATTTTTCCAATGCATGGTGGCTGGTTCCAATTCTTAAAGTCTCGCCTCCGTTATTACCGTACGTAGGGCGTGGTCCAAAATAGTTATGGTCAATTTGGTGGTTATTGGCTCTACTATCTTCAGTATCTAAACCAACGATCATGGTAACGCCCAAGTTCTTTTTTCCTGCAATGTGATTGTGGTCAATTCTATTGTTTTTTCCGAAAATGGTGATCCAATAGTCTTGTACTTGACGTTCTGGGTTGTTGTAGTTATCGATTACACATTCGGTTAACCGGCAATTATTTGCCATTTTTTCCCTACTCTTTCTAAATGAAATTACAGCATTGGTAGGGGTGTGGCCATTTTTAAAAACCAAGCCCTTGACAATTAAATGATCTCCGGCAATTCTTAGGTTAGATTCACCGGATAGAATGACTTTGCCCATTTCTTCAACAGTAAGTGTTATGGGGTTTTCTGCCGTACCGTTGGCTTCAAAAAGTAATTCAGCATCTGTCCATACACCATTAGCGAGTACAATACTATCTCCAGGTTGTACTTGTTTTAGTTTAGCTTCAAACTCTTCTACGGTATGCACCAGGTTAGAGGATGGGCTTGGCGTAAAGGAGAATACCAAACAAAGACATAAAACTGAAAATAATAGATGATGAGGTTTCATAAAGCAAAACTGGTTAACCAAATTGGTTTACCAAAAATAAGGATATTTGTAAGACTGGCAAATATTTAACATATTATAGGTGTTTTTAATTATGTTTTGATAATTTATGCCTTGGACAATTACCAATTTCGTAATATTTAAATTTTGAAATTCGGTCGCTGATTTTTGTGATTTCTCCAATAAAATTTGTTCACTAAATGCCTTATTGTAAATTGGTTGAATAGGGTTGTTGTAGAGGGGCGATGCTATTATAATTCCCAAGTTTCCCCTGGTAGTAGGGTTTTGGTTTCTTCAGGAGATTTTAATTTTGAAACCGTAAAAGAGTTTTCATCCGCACTAGTAGAAGTGATTCGATATGTATTTCCAACTTTTTGAATGATAAAATCCGCATTTTTGGAAGTTCTCACGCTCAGTTCTTTGAACAAGATATTATTTGCATTAAAGAAATAAGCCATGTTTTCTTTGCTGATGATGGTATAGCCTGCATTTTGAATTTTGGAAAGAGATGCGTTTATGTTCCATTTGTTCAAATTTAACGTTTCACTAGTCTCATCAATTCTGTTGTCATAGCCTTTGTACGGATATATAAGGGTTAGAAAGCTAAAATTCTTCTCATTCAATTTAGAAACTTGAGACCAATTTTTCCCTCTGCTGCCAGAAGTGATTACGGTATCTGTGGCATATAATTGTAAGATGTCATGTCCGCTAGCGTCCGGTGCGGTAGCCCGTAAAAGATTGGATCCATTTTCATTTGTATAATGTCCTTGCCAAACTTGTTTGTACTCATGTTCTTGATCAGAGGAAAAGTTGTCTTTCACGATCCAAAAATCATTTTTTACAGAGATGACCTGTCTTGAGTAACTAACACCTACATTGTCAAAACCATCATGCTTTCCAATGAACAGATCATAATCTTTGTGCGTGGTCCAATTAATAACGGTTGGTTTTGGCAAATTACCAAATTTGCCAAAACCACTACCGCCTTTGTTAGAAGTCCATTGTTTTCCCTGTAGCTCGTTATCTACTAAAGCCACATTCTTAACCATGGAGTTCTTGAATAATTCAAAATCTTTCAGCGAATATCTAACCTGATAATTTGGTAGAATGGCATGACCGTTTGCCATGGCTTGTATGCCTAGCATATCTCCATGTTGGTGGTCTGGCTTGTCCTTGTCCAGTCCGGCACTAATCATCATCATTTTATCATTTGCATTCCATCCTTCACGCATAATGTAATAGTGAGTGTCCGTTAGTGCAAGAGATCCATAAGAAGGTTTCTTACGTTCAATATTTTGCAATAGATGCAGCTGATCTTGATTTAAGAACCAATACATTCTGTCATCTACATTATCCGAGGCAAAATACCCAAATTCAGGATCTTCAAATAATAAATATCCAAGGGTCATAACCTTTGATATATCATTGGTTTCTGCCCAAGGAATTTCAGTATCGTCTTGTAATACAGGTGCACTTTTATCTGGGTAAGCTATTTTTGCCAATGTAGAGAATAAGCCCTCAAGCTTGTTCTTCCAAGATGTATCAATAGTTATGTTGTTAATCTTAGCTAATTGGTATACGTAATAGTAATTATTGATGTCGCTCATATGGTAATGAACAGAACGTTCAAATTGAAACCCATCATCATTGATTTCCTTATCCAAATGCTCACTAAGGCGCTGCATTGCTGCGTTGTACCACAACTCTGTACCTTCAAAATCCCTCAATAAAATAGATAACATTGCCAAAGCCGACATACCTCTTGTTTGATGGTTACCTGGTTGAAACTCTTGGTTTCTTTCGTAAAGGTGTTGCCCGTGTTGTAAAAGGGTAGCTATTGTGGTTAATTGGTCCCTGTCTGAATATTCGGCTTCGTTCAAGATTAAATTATGGATCCACAACCAATTCAGTATTCTATACCCGGATCTAAATACCTCATACACTCCGTTACCATCTTCAATTTTTTCATAATCTCCACTTTCAAGGGCGGTATTTAAGGAGCGCATTTGAGTTTCAAAATATTGAATGTGTTTTGGGTCTCTATCCTCATTAAAATAGGTGAGAATAATATCTGCCATTTTGTGCTGTCTGGCTAAATGGCGTAGCGCGTAAGCATTTACTTTATCTCCGTTTAAATAATTAAAAGGCAAAACCCATTGGGTAGAATCAGCGTATTTTGAGATATGGTCTTGTGCTCTGTTCTTATGATCTTCAAAATTATGATACTTCTCATTGTAAAGGGCTAGTCTATTATCAACAGTGTGGTAATCATAGAAAAAACGTTCTGTAAACTTTCTTCTAAAATAGGCTGCCAACTGTTTATCCGTAATGTTGTTTTCTTCAGAAAACTCAGCTTTTGTCTCGGGTTTAAGAACAGTAGCAAGTTCATTTACACCTAAAACGCTATCTGAGGAAATATGTTGAGCACATAGCATTGTGGAAAATCCTATCAGGAAAAGGGCTGCCGTATTTTTCATGTTTTAATATGTTAATACATTAGTTTTAATGGCAAATTCTCTTGTACCACCAATTCTCCTGAATTTTTAATTTCATTACCAGAAGCATTATTGTTTTTGGCTCCCCAAAGACGTGCAACAAGTTTTACAGGATTATCTATAAACTCATTGTTTTTAAGGTGTACATTGATAATCCCGTAGGTATTCAGTAGTAATCCTTCTTCAGCTTTTGAGCCACAATGCGTAAAAGTGCTATTGGTAACGATTAGATTACCGCCAACGGTAGATTCATCATAGCCACCTCTATAATAGTCGATCACATTGCTGGTTACACCATCAAATGTGCTGTTGTTAATGGTTATGTTTTCTGCATTGTATTCTCCTTTGTCTTCAGTTTCTTCAGATAGTTCAAGTCCGTTTGAACAGTTTAATACCGATGTAGATTCAAAAGTGATATGTTCTGAGAAGGAGTATTTATAGGCTTTTAGAACGTAATCAAAGTCAGAAATAATACAGTTTTCAACAGTAAGATTGTATAAGCTGGACATGCTTTCTTTTAAACTAGCAAAAGCGTATTGTTCTTTTTGACCATTTAAATGAACATTTCTAAGCATAAGTTCGCCTTTTGGGTGCATTTCAAAAGCAGGAGATTTAGATGCTCCACTATATTGTATGGTGGTCTTTGAGTTGTTTGAAGGACCGGTAATAACTATTTTTTTATTGATTTTTAAGGGGGAATTTATCTCATAACGATCGGCAGATAGTACAATGGTATCCCCACTATTTGCAGAAGACAAAGCGCTTATAAGTGCTGTTGTGTTGGCAGCGGTATGTGTTCTGGTCAAGGAGTTTTTAGCGGTGTCTTTGTTGTACCAATCTGGTCCATATAATGAAATATTCATCATATCACTTTTGTCAGATGGCTTTTCTACAACTGCGCCTACCATGTTGTGATCAGCTCTGGGACTACCAAAAAGATCTGTTTTGATCTGATCAAATTCAAAGCCGTGGTACAGCTTAAAATCGGGCATTGTTTTTTCGGGCATTAATATATCACCTTTGGCAACGGTCATAGCAATTTCTTCTTGTATGAGTCCATCTACCGTTTTGAAAATGCCGCCTTGGTTGTTGATCATATTGCTCTTGAACAAAATACCATCTATGGAATCATGGGTGACTATAGGTTGTTTGTCCGGTGTTTCGTTATAGATTAGGTTATTGGCTACAATGGTACGTATAGGGGTTGCCGATCTTATCTCTGATTTTGGTAGGATGTCTTTTTGGTCAACATTAGATCCTACGCCAAATTGCCAAGGAGACACACAGTTTACCCAAGAATTATTAGCGACAACGACATCTGTAACCTGTAAATATCTATTTAATGGAGATTTAGGAATTCCGTTCATAACAGCCAATGGGCTTCTAAACGTTTGTCCGTTCAAGTTATAAAAGTAGTTATTGGTCACCCAATGACCCGTACCAATTAGCCTTACTCCACCAATTTGTTCAGATTTTTCATCACCAATAAAAATATTACCATCTACAATACAGTAATTACCATGTCTGGTAACCAATGATCCTTCACTTTTATAAAATACATTGTTTCTAAATTCATTGAAATTTGTTTTGCTAGAGATAACCTCTACCTCGCCATTACAATGATCAAAAAAGTTGTTGGCTACCAAGGTATGGCTAGGAGCCATAGATGTAAAACTATTGCCTAGTTGAATGGTCTCTGCACTGGGACCACCTTTTGGAGGTCTGGGTCCAAAATAATTGTTGGTGATCTTATGATAATTTTTGATACTGTTGTTTCCTGCTAAATCTATTCTAACTGTTGGTCCTCTATTTGATTTTCCTGCAATATAGCAATGGTCAAGCTCATTATGTCTTCCTCTAAAACGAACCCATAAATCCGTCATGTTCCTTTGCGCCTTATTAAAATCGGTTATAGCGCTATTGATTACTTTGCTGTGATTGGCTACTGTATCTTGATCAATACCAAAATCTATAACGGCATCTGTTGGAGAAGCTCCATTAATAAAATGTAAACCATCTACAATAAGATATTCACCACCAATTTTAAGGTCAGATGTTCCTGTGATTTTAACCTTTCCGGGGGTTTCGGCTTTTAAGGTGATAGGGTTCTGTTCGTTGCCGTAGGCTACAAATTTGATGTTTACATTTTTCCAATCACCATTGGTCATAACAATTTCATCACCAGGTTTTGCATTTGCTAATGCCGTATTTAGCTCACTGATATCCTTTACGGTAATATTATTTACGTTGGTCTTTTTACCGCAAGAAATTAGGAGTAAGACGGCAGTTAATAGTGTAAAGTACTTTTTCATTATAACGGAGTTAATCTTGTTCTATAAATGTAATGTGACAGGTGTATGTTATTAGTTGTGATTTGACATTAGATTTAATCGTCAAAAAATAGGTCAATTTATCAAAACTGGTTAACCAGTTTGGTTGACCAAAAATACATATATTTGTAAGACCTCCAAATTTTTAACATTAAAACTGGCAGTAAAATAATTTTAAGTGGGTAAAAATGAGAAATGATAATAAATCGATATCAAGAAGAGAATTCGCGAAAAAATCTGCTAGTGCCTTGGCAGGCATACCGTTACTACATGTAAATAATTCTTTTTTTCCATCATTAGCTACGAGTGAAGACGAATTGGAAATCAATCTGTTCTCCAAACATTTACAATTTTTGGATTACAATGAAATGTCTGCACAGGCGGCAGAAATAGGATTTAACGGATTGGATGTAACCGTACGTCCAAAAGGTCATGTATTGCCAGATAATGTTAAAAACGATTTGCCTCGCGTAGTAGAAGCAATGAAGAAGTACGGTTTAAAACCACAAATGATGACCACTAACGTTTGGGATATTTTACAACCAAATGAGTTGAATGTATTACAGACCGCAAGTCAATTAGGTTTTACACATTATCGTACCGGTTGGTTATCTTATCCTGAGGAAAAAACCATAGATGAAAGTATGGAGGAGTTTGCTGATCAAGCGAAGAAATTGGCAGATGTAAATAAACAATTACGTTTGGTTGGTTGTTATCAAAACCATGCGGGTAATCATGTAGGTGCCCCAATTTGGGATCTGCCACCTATTTTTGCCAAGTCAGATACTAATTTTCTCGGTTGTCAGTATGATATTAGGCATGCCATAGTAGAAGGAGGTAAAAGTTGGGAGTTAGATTTAAGGCGTATTCGGCCATTTATAAAATCTTTGGTCATCAAAGATTTTAAGTGGGGTCTAAAAGATGGTGTATGGCAGCCGATCAATACCCCTTTAGGAGAGGGAATGGTAGATTTTGTACATTATTTCTCTATACTAAAAAAGTATAAAATTAAGGTGCCTATGTCATTGCATTTAGAATATGATCTTGGTGGTGCGGAACATGGTGCAACAACCATAAAAATGGATAAAAAAGAAGTATTCGCTAAAATGAAAAAGGATTTAACCTTTATCAAAGAAGCATGGAAAAAGGCGGAATATTAAAATTATTGAAGAAGCAATTATGACCAAAGTATCAACATCTACAAAAAACAAATTAAAAAAAGTAAGTACCGCTACTGTAGCAACATGTCTTTTTAAAAAAGGATTGAAAAATCAATTTATACAGCATGTTAAACCGTTGAAATTAGGAAGGCCTACGATGGTCGGCGAAGCGTATACCTTGCGTTATATACCGGCAAGGGAAGATCTTAACCCAATTTCAGTATTTAGAGACCCAAAGCATTTGCAAAGGGTAGCAGTAGAGCAGTGTCCAGAAGGTGCTGTTTTGGTTATAGATAGCCGCCAGAATGCAAGGGCGGCATCGGCAGGGTCAATATTGATAACAAGGTTAATGGTTCGTGGGGTATCTGGAATTGTTACCGACGGCGGTTTTAGGGATTCTGCGGAAATTGCGGATCTGGATTTTTCATCATTCCATAATAGACCATCGGCACCTACAAATCTTACCCTGCACCAGGCAATTGCTATAAATGATCCGATCGGTTGCGGTGATGTTGCGGTATTTCCTGGAGATATTTTACTGGGTGATGATGATGGTGTT
Source organism: Maribacter sp. 1_2014MBL_MicDiv (assembly GCF_001865655.1). Taxonomy (NCBI): domain Bacteria; kingdom Pseudomonadati; phylum Bacteroidota; class Flavobacteriia; order Flavobacteriales; family Flavobacteriaceae; genus Maribacter; species Maribacter sp. 1_2014MBL_MicDiv. Next base: position 1,241,018 of record NZ_CP011318.1, on the reverse strand, counting down.
ATGGTTATTCCGGCACATCTTGCAGATGAGGTAGCTAATGAATGTTTAGAAATGACTATGTACGAAGAGTTTGTAATGGAAAGTGTACAGACAGGTACGCCTATTATCGGGCTTTATCCTATGGTGAGCGATGAAGCAAAAGCCAAGTTTGAAAAGTGGAAAGAGAAGAAAGAATAAACGAAATTAACATAGATTGAAAACAGAAAAAAAAGTGATTTGATTCTTTAGAATTCAAATCACTTTTTTTGTTGCGTGCTATAAAAAAGCGCAAATTTTTACTCTCCACCTCTGGCAGGATAATCATTTTTGGTAACGTAGTCAATTGCGTTTAAAATATCGTCCCAATTAGGTCTTGCAAATGGCATGGTCTGTATGGCACTTGCATATAAAGTATTATCTGGTCTAATTAAGAACAATCCGGGTTCTGAAAATTCATCTGGCTCTTTGTCAGATGTTTTTTTAGAAACATATAGCCCCCATTCCCTTGCGGTTTCAATGGGTAAATTATAACCAACGGGTAGCTCAGGAATATTCCATTCCTTACCAGCCTTTTTTGCTCTTTCTTCACTATCGCTACTTATGGCGATTAAATGAACACCTCTATCACTAAAATCCTTTAATTTTTTTGTTAGGGCTTCAAGGTAGTTTTTACAAACGGGGCAATGTAGACCTCTATAAAAAACAAGCATTGTAAATGCTTTGCTATCTTGATCATACAAACTCCATTTTGTATCATTGATCAACGGCAATTTTAACTCAGGTACTTCTTGTGTAGGTTTTATCATTGCAATATTATTTTATAATTAGTATTGCATAAAGGTACAAGGGGCTTTGCTCAAAAGTTTGTTGAATAGCTTATAGAATTGATGCAATACATGAATGAAAGCTGTAGCTACTTACTGATTATTAGCTAACCATTCTTCATACTTTGCATATTGGCCACTAGAAAGAATTTCTTCTAATTGTCGGGTACGTTCACTTTCAATACTTCCTAACATTTCGCCACTTGGTGTGTTGGCCTGTTTAGTTTTAAATCTGTTCATGGCAGCGGTAAACGTACTTATTTGTTCGTTGCTCATTTCCAATTTTGTGAACATATCAGCATATTCATCTCTAATGGTAGTTGTGCTACCTTTTGCCATAACGTTGTTCATGGCACCTGTTGAGCCATTAGCTTGTGCGGCCGTGTTTTGCTGATCAATAACCGATGTGTTGGAGGCTTCAGAATTTGTATTCGCAGTTGTTATGTTTTGTTCAGTATTTACCTTCTCGGTAACGGTTTCTGTTTGATTTGTTGTCGTCTGTTTTGTGCTTGAGCATGATGCTAATATCAAGGTCAATGCTGCAGTTATAACTATTGTATTTTTCATAATCTTCATGTTTTAAGAGTGTTACTGAAAATTATGGTATATATGTAAATACTATAGTCGCTATAAAAAATAAAATTGACCCTACAGATTTAATTTAGAAGATTAGGTGCTAAATAGTGTTAAGATATTTCTTTTTAATATAATTGTAAGAAAAAGATGTCTTTTTGTTCCCTCGCTATGTTAAAGATATTGTTGTAGAATTTAATAATTAGACATTGGTTTTTATGTATAATTTGGTTTATAGATCTATTGCCAAAACACTGAATGCAACCCAAATAAATGAAATACTCAATACCTCAAGAGATTTTAATTTTAAACATGATATTACGGGTTGTTTAATATATTATGATGAAATGTTTATACAGTATTTGGAAGGGGAAGCAGAAGTTGTATTGACATTGTTCGAAAGGATAAAGGTTGATAAACGACATCATGAGGTAAAGCTGCTCTCTGAGGGAAATATCTATTCTAGGGAGTTTGATACTTGGAGTATGGCATTTCTATCGGATGAAATACCTAATGAGGCATTTGAATATATGAAGCTTATGGTGGGTTCTAGTGATGAAGATGAAGAAATGCACGTGATACCAAACCCCACTACCAAGAAATTTTGGTTGGCGGCAAAGAACTTGCTTAATAGCCTAGAGCAGCGAGCCTAGTTAAATGTAGCTGGTGTACCCCTAAGTCTCTTAAATTGCTCGTAGGCTTTGTCCACTTTATCTTTAGGAGCTTTTTTAAATTCAGTTTCGGTAACCTTGTAATGTGTTTGTACACTATCCAGTTTAACGCGCATTCTATGTAAGACCTGGGCATAATCGGTATTCATAATCAAATTCATTTTTTCATTTGGGTCTTTTTCAAGGTCGTATAACTCCCAAGTATCTATATCATCATAAAAATGTATTAGTTTATAACGTTTTGTTCGTATACCGTAATGCTTCTTCACCATGTGAAATGCGGGGTAATCGTAATAATGATAGTAAACCACATCTCTGTAATCGTCTTCGTTAAGTGTCCCGTTCAATAATCCGAAAAAAGATTCTCCTTGCATGTCTTTACTTAAATTGGAAAACCCGGTAAGTTCTAAAAAAGTAGGCGCGAAATCTAGATTTTGCACCATGGCATTGATTTTGGTTCCTGGTCTTATGGTCCCAGGTAGCTGCATTAGTAGTGGTGTTTTAAAAGATTCTTCATACATAAAACGCTTATCGAACCAACCATTTTCACCCATCCAAAAACCTTGATCGGAAGTGTAGACCACTAGCGTGTTTTTGTCAAGACCGCTTTCTTCCAAATAATCAAGAATTTTGCCGACACCCTCATCTACTGCGGCAATAGTTGCCATATAATCTTGAAGGTAACGCTGACCTTTCCAAATGGCCAAATCTTTACCGGTTAAGTGAGCTTTATGAAAATCGTTGTTTTTATCTAAGTAAGCGGCGTCCCAAGCTTCACGCTGTTTTGGGGTCATTCTATCAAAGTCCGTGGTCCATGGATTATTCAGGAGTTGTGTGCTCCCAAAAGATTTGGTCATTTTTAAATCATGGCCTTCGTACATGTCATTATATATGGTCTGTAGTTGCTCTTTAGAAGCCCATTGTTTATTAAAATCAGGAAAATAACTATCGGGTAATGGAAATTGTATAGAATCGTAAAGGTTTGCATGTCTCAGTGCGGGCATCCAATTTCTATGCGGGGCCTTATGCTGTACCATTAAAAAAAATGGAAGAGAATCTGTTCGGTCCTGTTGCAGCCACTGTAAGGCATCATTGGTAATAATATCGGTAGCATAGCCTTCTATACGGGTTGTATCGCCATGTTCAATAAAATCAGGATTATAATAGTTTCCTTGGTCTACAATAATTTTCCAATGATTAAATCCTTCTGGATAACCATGTAGATGCCACTTACCGAATACTGCGGTGTTATAACCAGATTGCTGTAGCATTTTAGGTAATGTGGGCTGACTACCGTTAAAGTGATCTCCGTTTTGTCTAAATCCGTTTATATGACTATGTTTTCCGGTGAGGATAACTGCTCTGCTAGGACCACAAATGGAGTTGGTAACAAAACTGTTTTGGAATATGGCTCCATTCTCGGCAATCCTATCAATATTAGGAGTATTTGCCAATTTGCTGATGGGGTGGCCATAAGCACTTATTGCTTGAATGGCGTGATCATCTGCCATGATAAATACGATATTTGGTTTTTGAGCGGTTTTTTTACTCGTATTTATTTTGGTGTTACAAGCAGTGGTCAATAAGCCTATAAGCGTTAGGATGCCAAGTCGCATAGTCGAATTCAATTTTATTCTAAATATTGGATCAAAGATTTATTCCAGTTCAAATTCAGTAGACATCTCAGCATTGGAATTACCACCTACGAAAACAATAAACTTCCCTGGTTCAGCTACAAACTTTAATTCACTCTTATAGAATTTTAAATCATTTGCAGAAAGGGGGATAGTCACTCTTTGGCTTTCCCCTTTTTTCAGGAATATTTTTTTAAAACCCTTAAGCTGTCTTTTTGGAGGTGTTATACTGCGTACCTCATCTTTTAAGTAGAGCTGAACTACTTCTTCACCATCATGATCACCAGTGTTTTTTACGGTAAACGAGATATTAACAGCTTCATCTTGTGCTATTTTTTTCTTGTCAACAGCTATTGCACTATATTCAAATGTGGTATAACTCAGCCCATAACCAAAAGGGAAAAGGGGAGATAGTTCACTATCTAGGTAATTGGATTTGAACTTTTCAAATGTATGGGTAGGTGCTGGTCTTCCTGTATTTTTCATACTGTGGTATATGGGGATTTGCCCCACGTTTCTAGGCCAACTTGCCGTTAATTTACCTGACGGATTATAATCTCCAAAAAGCACATCTGCTATAGCGTTACCGGCTTCAACACCAGGGTTCCAAACTTGTAGAATATTTACCGGTAGGTTAAATTCTTCTGCGATGGTCAGTGGTCTTCCACTAAAGAGTACCAATACCACAGGTTTGCCAGTCTCTGCCAAGGCATTGATTAATTTTTTTTGACTCTGAGGTATTGATATTTCGGTTCTACTAGCTGCTTCCCCAGCAAACTCTGAAGCTTCCCCGACCACTGCAACGATGACGTCTGCATTTTTAGTGTTTTGCAAAGCTTCTGCAATCATGGCATCTGGCGATCGTTTGTCAATATCTACGCGTAGGCCAAAAACATTGGCACGTGAAGCCAGTTCAGGGTCATTGGTGATATTTGCCCCTTTGGCGTACGTTATCTTAGCTTTTGGAGCTACATTTTTTAAACCTTCTAAAACGGGTATGGATAATTGAGGGTCACCTGTGGGTGCCCATGTACCCAGCATATTGTTTTTATCATTTGCCAAAGGACCAATCAAAGCGATTTTAGCATCTTTTTGTAAAGGAAGTACGTTGTTATCGTTTTTGAGAAGTACAAAAGATTGTGTGGCAATTTTTCTGGCAGCTGCTCTGTTTTCTGCGGTCAGGATATCCTTTTTAGGTCTTGAAGTGTCCGAGTATTTATAAGGGTCATCAAACAGTCCCAATTGATGCTTTGCGGTTAAAATCCTTCTACAGGCAATGGTAATGGCTTCTTCGGTTACCTTGCCTTCTTGTACAGATTTCTTAAGTGTGGTCAAAAAACCTTCGCCCACCATATCCATGTCAAGTCCCGCATTAATTGCTTGGGCGGAAACAGCTTGCAGATCTCCCAATCCATGCGCGGTCATTTCATTTACAGAAGTATAATCAGAAACAACAAAACCTTTAAAGCCCCACTGCTTTCTTAATAAGTCCGTTATCAACCATTTATTCCCAGTAGCAGGTATACCGTCAATATCATTAAAAGATGTCATGGCGCTACCTACGCCGGCATCTACAGCTGCTTGGTACGGTGGTAGATATTGGTTGTACATTTTCACCTTACTCATATCAACCGAATTATAATCACGCCCAGCTTCAACGGCACCGTACAATGCCAAATGCTTAACCGTGGCCATCATGGTATACGCATTTTTTAAATCTTTACCTTGGTAACCTTTCACCATTGCCTTTGCAATAGCCGATCCTAAGTATGGGTCTTCGCCAGAACCTTCAGAAATTCTTCCCCATCTGGCATCACGGGATATATCTACCATTGGTGAAAAATTCCAGTTAATACCATCTGCGGTAGCTTCTTTTGCAGCCATTTTTGCGGCACTTTCAATTAGTTCCATATTCCAACTAGAAGCCACACCCAATGGAATAGGGTAGGTGGTCTTGTAACCGTGAATAATATCGGAACCTATTAATAAAGGAATTTTTAATCTAGAATTTTTTATGGCTATTTCTTGTGCTTGCCTAACTTTCTCTGGTCCTGATACACCAAATAAACCACCTACTTGACCAGCTTTTATTTTTGCTTCAACATTTTCACTTACAACAGACCCTGTAGCAATACCGCCACCAGGTGTCAATAGATTTAGCTGTCCTATCTTTTCATCTAAAGTCATTTTGCTCAATAAGGCTTCAACTTCAGGTATGGTTTCTTGCGCAGACATTTTAGAAATGGCAAAAGACAATAGGAGTAATGGTAGTAATTTAAAGGTATGAGACATAAATATCAGTTTTAATGACCTTTTATTCTTTGTTCAAGGAGTTAGAGAAAAGCCATGGTAATAAATCTGGTTCTGTAAAAGCGGGATCCCAACTATTATGGTTGGCAAAATCATATAAGGTAAGCCGGGGGAAAGCTCCCTCATGTAGTAAAGCACTAACCATTTCCATTGTTTGTAAAGGGGCAACAACGTGATCATGAGCACCATGAAATGCCCATACAGGAATTTTCTTCGCGTAATTTGTTGCGTAAGCTGGGTCGCCCGCTCCACATATTGCAATTGCGGCAGCAAAACGGTCTGGTTGTCTTGCTAAAAGTTCATAGGTGCCCATACCGCCCATGGAAAGCCCCATGACATAAGTTTTGTTTTTATCTACAAAATCTTCTTTTTCATAATTTTCCAATAATTGCAGCACAAGGTCCATTGCCTTGGTTGGTCCTTTTTTAAATTGAAAGTCCAATTGAACAGGGTAGTTGCTACGATCTACGTTTACCTGAGCCCAATAATCATATTTAGGGCATTGTGGCATAATAACAATTGCGGGAAATTTGGTTCTATTGTTTTGATCAAGAAATAAAGCACTACCATGTGTTAATTGTTTTTGGTTGTCATTGCCTCTTTCACCTGCACCATGTAAAAATAAGATCAACGGATAAGTTTTTTCCGTATCAAAATTTTCTGGGTATAGCATTCTATATGGCAACGTATCACCTTTTACAATCAATTCTTTCTTTTCAAATAAGCTGGTATCTTGTGCAAAAGCTGTATAGCTGCACACAAGAATTATGGCGAGAAGAAACAAGTGTTTATTTTTCATACGTAAAACCTAGTTTGTTAAGACTGTTTTGAATGTCTTCATTCTGCATAAAAAGATTCCAAAGTAAGCCCGTTCTGTAGTTTTCTATCATTATGATTTCAGGTCCTTGGTCAATTGCCAAATAGGCTTCTGCAACCCAAAAATTGTTTTGCGGACTAAAAGCATCATAAAATCCTGCAGGTCCCAATAATTTATCTTTATGCTGATAAAAATAGCGTAACGCTTTTAGGGATTCTTCCGGAGTGTAAGGAATGGAGCTTATAGCCGCTGTTGGAGATATTATGCCTGTGTCATTACTTGGGCTATGTGCGTTATACCCTAAAGTGCCATTTGTGTTTCTGGAGTAGCTAGCCGTTAATCCCCAGCAATTTTCGCCATAATCGATGAAATTTTTAGGATTTTCTACGCAGTACAGATAATTAATTTTAGCATGGTTGATGGCCGCAGTACCATAATCAACAAAGTCGTCGTTCAAGTTTTGTGGCCGCAGCCCTAAATAAGAATAATGCGAAAAAAATAATGGTCCGCCGTTAGGGGAGTTTCCTGCGTGATCCACCACTAATGGAATATTATATGCACTGGTAGCATCATTAATAGCTCCGTTGGATGCCCAACCGTTGGTATACACCTCTTTTTCAATGGAATATTCCGGTGAAGCGGCAGCCATTATATAAGCAATCATTACTTCATTATACCCTTTAAGTTCTAAGTTGATATCAAAACCAAAATTGGGACTCCAGTGCCAGTAAAGGCTATTTTTATCTTGCGTATACCAGTTCCACTCAACCCCTTTCCAAAGGGTGTCAGCTTTATTCGCTAAAGACTTTTCGGTATCGTCACCATCTTTAAAATATTCTTTAATACAAATTAAGCCTTGCGCCAAAAATGCAGTTTCTACAAGGTCGCCACCATTATCCATTTCGCTAAAAGGTCTAACGGTACCATTGGTGCCATGTAGCCAGTGTGGCCATGCACCGTGAAAACGATCAGCAGTTTCCAGGAAACTTAAGATTTGATCAATACGTTGTACAGATTCGTTTCTGCTAATAAAACCTCTTTCTGCTCCGATGATCAATGCCATTAAACCAAAACCTGTACCGCCAATACTAACCGTATTTGGGTCGTTAGATGGTTCATTGGGGTGAAAACGTTCACGCGCCGCACCAGAGTTTGCCTCGGCATAATCCCAAAAGTATTTGAAGGTTTCACGTTGGGTAAGGTCTAAAAGTTCCTCATCTGTAATTTCGGGTACTTCAGGGTCTGGTTCTGGCTCTGTTGGTGTTTCCGGTAGCTCAGATTGCCCAGTTGGGGCATCGGGTTCCGATGAGGAACACGCCATTACCGTTATCGTTAAGATTCCCAAGAATATAGCGAACGCCTTTTGTAGTGCTTTCTTTTGGTTCCTATGTCGGTTTTTGCCCTTCATTTTGTAGATGCTACTGAGAATCCTAATTTATCTAACCCGTTAATTACATCTTTGTTGGTCATAAAAAGCATCCAGAATAATCCGCTTCTATGATTTTCTATCATCACCGGAATAGGACCTTGGTCAATAGCTAAATATCTAGGCAAAACCCAGTTTTTTTCCAAACTAAAGGCATCATATGGACCGTATTTACCCACAAGCGTATCATGGTTGGTGTACAGGTTTCTTAAAAATGCCATACTTTCCTTAGGGGCATATGGCATGGAAGACAGTGCTGCAGTTGGGGAAATAACGCTGATATCCCTATCTGGTCTATGTCCGTCATATCCTTTAATAGAATAGCTAGACGTAAGCCCCCAAAGGTTATCTCCGTACCCTTTGAAATTCTTAGGGTTGTCAACGGCATATTTGTACTGTATCATGGTATGATTATGGTTCAATTCCCAGTAATCTGCAAATTGGTCTTTTAAACCTTTTGGGTTTAAACCGGTAAAAGAATAGTGAGCCCAGAACATAGGGCCTACAGGAGATGCATCACTTTCATAATGATCTAAAACGGTGGGTAGACCGTAAAAAGTGGTATCTTTTGTTATAGCGCCATTTCTAGCCCAGCCTTTGTCATAAACTTCTTTTTTAATAGGATGGGTAGGAGATGCCGCTGCCAAAATGTACATGATCAAAGCTTCGTTATAACCACCTACTGGGAAGTTCATATCCCATTCATACTCCGGGGACCAGTGCCAGTATAGTACGTTTTCACCTTTGGTGTACCAATCCCATTCCACCTCTTCCCATAGTTGTTGTATGTGTTGGGCAAGTGCTTGTTCACGTTCATTACCGTCTTTAAAATATTCTTTAACGGTCAATAAGCCTTCAATAAGAAATGCGGTTTCTACCAGGTCTCCCCCATTATCTTTTTTGCTGAACGGAGTCATTTTACCATCTGGAGTAAGCCAGTGTGGCCATGCGCCATGAAAACGATCGGCTTTGTCAAGAAAATCTACAGCTTTTTCCAATCTTTCAAGACCCATTTCACGTGTAATGAATTCTCTTTCAATACCAACTAAAATTGCCATTACACCAAAACCTGAACCACCTATGGTAATAATATCCTTGTGGTGGGTTGGATAAATATCATCTAAATGAATTCTTTCTCTTGCCAGCCCTGATGTAGGCTCTGCACCTTCCCAAAAATAATTGAATGTCTGCTTTTGTACGGAATCCAATAATTGTTCATCCGTTAATTTGATGTCTTCTTTTTGCTTGTCTTTATCTCTAAGTTTGGACTTAGAGGATTGACCATTGCAACCCACTAACAAAGTTGCAATGGTCATTGAAATTAAAAATAACCTCATAAAATCTACTACATTAACTAATTTAAACTAAACTATTATCGTGCTTAAAGACCTGCTTGTCTTATATCTTGAATTTCTTGTTGGGTCAGTGCTTTGTTGTATAATCTTAGCTCATCAATAAAACTAAGGTCAAAACCATGTCCCCATTCTGTAAACCTTGGAGCGCCTGAACCTATGGATAATAGGTCACAACCTGTCCAATCTACGCCTGTAAAATCACCTTGAGCAACTACTTCTCCATCAAAGTAAACCACACATTCAGTACCGGAGATGGTAAAAGCCAAGTGCACCCAGTCTGTAGTAGTAGGATCCAGTGCAGCCGCATCGCCACCATCAAACCAAGATTCACCGTCACCATTACCCACATTCAACTTAAATACTTGTCTTGTTGCATCACCTTCCCTAAAGAATCGGAATCCGTTTGTGCGTTTGTTCTGTACATCTGGGTAACCTGCGTTGTCCACATCTTCCGGACCCATAACTAAGATGGAACCTCTTGTTGGGTCTGCATTCAATTTGTACCATAACGTGGCACTGAATTCTTCGGTAGTTAAAGCTCCGGATTCATTCGTGGGAAAAGTCAAATAAGAATCTGTTGCACCTGCGTAGGCATTATCACCTTCTACACTTTCACCGGCAAAACCTGGTGTACCTACAACGGTAGCGTCAATGTTTCTAAAACGTTCATTGTAACTACCATCAAATGGCATATAGAACATTTCACCGTCAAAAGTAGGAGGGTAGGTAGAAACAAATTCACCAGAATCATCTGCCATTATTTGTTGAATTTCTTCTTGAGAAATAGCTCTGTTGAAAATACGAAGCTCATCTAATAAGCTTTCGTCCGATAAGTGGTTCCACGCTGTAAAGTTAGGTGCGCCCGACATAATGGAAAGTACGTTGACGTCTGTCCAGTCAATTCCGCTAAAAGCACCTTCACTGGCAATTTGACCGTCAATATATACTACGGCTTCAGCACCGGAAATGGTAAATGCGAAGTTTACCCATTCTCCTGAAGAAGGATCTACGTCTGCAGCCCCGCCGCCATCAAACCAAGTGCCTGCATCACCAGAACCTACATTTAATTTAAAACGTTGATTGCCATTAGCATTTTCGCGGAAAAATCTAAACCCTTTAGAAAGGTCATTGTCTGCGCCATTCACTAAAGGCGCACTCATAGTCAATACACCTGCGCGATCGGGAGAACTGTTGATTTTCATCCAAAAGATAGCACTGAATTCTGCATTCTTGAATCGTTCAGGGTCTAAGGTCAAATACGTATCGGTTGCACCTTGGTAAGCGCCGTCTCCAGCAATGTTGTCTTCACTAATGGACGGGGAGCCAAATTCTTCGGCTTCTTCAAAACTGATCAGGTCAACATACGCGCCATCAAAAGGCATATATAAAATTTCACCAGGATATTTAATAACATAGGCTGGCTCTTTTGTAAAATTGACCGTGCCGTTAGTAGTTTTACCATCTAGGTCTGTTGCCGTTACGGTAAGAACGTGATCACCATCCGCTAATTGATCATAAACCAAATCATCAACTACCAACCTTCTGTAATCCAGAAAATCAGCATAGTTTTTAATAGTTGTTCCATCTAAAGCAACGTTGACAGAAGCCAATTCTATATCATCTTGAGCTTCAAATTTTATGGTAATAGTTGCTAATTCTTCATTAACTTTTACTGCCAAACCTTCTGTTGGAGATGTAATGGTAATGCTAGGAGCCGTTTCATCTGCCCCTGGGTCAACTTCGGTAAGAGAATCTATACCATCTTCGCAGGCTACCAAAATAAAGGCAGCCAACCAAAAGGTAATAATGTGTTTAAAATATTTCATTGTAGTTGGTTTTTAGTTTGCTATTTCACCTAATATTGGAAACTCGTCTATCTGATCTTGATGATAGGTTACAAAAGCCTTGTCTTCCGTAAATGTTCTGCCATCAAAACTTAGTTCATCATACCTGCCCAAGCGTACCATATCGAAAAAACGCTTTCCCCATTCCATTGAAAGTTCTGCATATTTTTCATCCACGATCTGATCAAGGGTAACACCACTTAATGGAGCCATATTTGCTCTTGCCCTTACTTGGTTTACCGCCTCATCTGCAGTCATTACAGAATTATTGGCACCTTGAACTAGAGCTTCGGCATACATTAGCAATGTTTCTGAGTAACGAAAAACAATGTTGTTCTTGTTACTGCCATAAGCCGTACGGCCAGGTATTAATTGATTGGTAGGTAAATAGTGTTTTCCACTTGAAAATATGGAACGAACCGTTGAAGTATTTTCATCACCATCCCTGGTAATGGGAGATACAAATGAAGGTAGGGTTTCTGCGGTATAAGGCGTAGTAGCGATCAAACTGTCAATACCCTTTTGACTAAAGAAAACCGAAGTTTCCAGACGATCGGTCTCGCCCCTGTCCAACATGAATTCTATATATTTTAAGCTAGGTTCAAAGAATCCCCAGCCATTACTAGAACCATCAACCTCCGGATTCCATGAGTTTGGACCATATGGAGCGTACAAGTGGCTTACCCTATCACCCTCACCATTGCCAAAATCCGAGTATTGAAATTCAAATAAGTTTTCGTCGCTTAGTTTACCGGGAGTTTTAAACAGTTCGTAATAATCTGGGAACAAACTGAACTTGCCAGAAGCAATAATTTCACCGGTCGCATCCGCTACGGCTTGGTAGTTTTTTAGTTCTTGATTTGCCTCTGCCTTAATCATTAAAGCGGTGTACTTGGTAACGCCGCCAGGTAGGTCAGTTCTTTCATTTGGCCTTAGGTCAAGCAAGAACGGAATTGCTTCGTCCATTTGATCAGAAATGTGTTGCATAACTTCATCTTTACTAGGTACGGATGTTACGTCTGCAAAATCATTTAAGTTTGATGAGGTAGGAATGAATACCGAACCATACACTTGCGATAGTTGAAAAAGCAGCACGGCACGTAAAACTTTTGCCTCGGCGATATATTGATTGCCTAAAGCGATGCCCTCATCATCTGCAAACTCCATATATCTTTCAATCTGCTCCATACCCGTATGGGCACCAATGATATCGCCATAATACGTTTCCCATAAGGTTCTTGATCCAAAGAAGGAGTTGTCGTACACATAGCGGTCTTGATTTTTTAGACCTTGTTGGTCACCCGCTGCGTTGACATCATCACCTCTAGTGGCTACCACTAGTGGCTGTTCCCAACCTCTATCTGCAACAGATTGGTAAACTCCGATCAATGAAAAAATCATATCATCGGTTTGGGAGAAATCGGTTCCTCCCGCAAAATTATTATTCAGTTCCGGTTGATCCAGATCGTCTGAACAACCTATTAGTACAGTACCTAGAAAGGCTAAAAGCACTGTTAGTTTGTTAACTTTTATATATTTCATAGCTGTATGTTTAAATTTTAATATTTACGCCAAAGGTGTATACACCAGGTATAGGATAGGTCTGTGTATCTCTACCATCAGAAACTTCAGGAGTAAATCCGTTATAGTTGAAGAATGTCAATGGACGCTCTGCGGTGATATAGAATCTAATATCAGGATTGAATTTGCTATTAAGTTTTGGTAGCGTATACCCTAATGTTACGTTCTGTAGTCTCACAAAATCTCCCTTTTCAACAAAAAAACTGCTTAAGAACTGGTTGCTCCAAGGGTTTCTGATTCCTCTTGCCGATGGATAGCTATTGGTGCTACCAGCACCGTTCCATCTATTTACGGCGAAATCTCTATCTATATTGGCATCTGGTGTCTGGCGAATGGCAAAACGTTTTTGGTTGGCAATGACATTACCGCCTTGACCAATTACATTTAAATTAAAATCCCACGCTTTATAATTCATTCCAAAATTGAATCCGAAAGAATAGGTTGGAAGATATGAGCCAAGATCAACTCTATCTTGGGCATCAATTACCATATCTCCGTTTTGATCAACGAATTTTAAATCTCCTGGCGCAACGGTTAAACCATTGGCAATTGCAGCTTGTGCCGCAGGATCCGATAAAATTTCTTCATCGGTCTGGTAAACACCGTCTACTTTTAATCCGAAGAACGGATTAATGGTGCCGCCAACAACTGTACGTTGGGCGGTGTCGCCACCAGAAGTTAGATTTTCTTGTCCCGCTAAGTCTAATACCTCATTATCAAGAGTTGAGAAATTACCCCCAACACTAAAGCTAAAGTTGTCCGATACTTTCTGATTCCAATTGGCAACTATTTCAAAACCGGAGTTTCTAATTACGCCCACGTTCTGCCTGGTTTCACCTGGTACTAACAATCTAGATACCGGTATAACCGCATCACGAGTTTCCCTTACGTAGTAATCAGAATCGATCGTTAATTTATTATCGAATAATCTGGCGGTTAAACCTACGTTGGTTTCTGCAGTAACCTCCCACTTTAGGGCTTCAAAATCACTGCTGGTTACTAAGCCTGGATAACGAACATCACCAAAAGCGGCATCTACCTCTGTTGAGGTAATACCACCGGTACTGGCTGCAACGTTTGCATTACCTAACTCACCCCAACTGGCTCTCAATTTTAAAAAATCAATAACGTTACTGTTCTCCAAGAAAGATTCTTCGGAAACCACCCAACCCACACCAACGGTTGGGAAATAGCCCCATTTCTCTTGATATTTGCTTGTTCCGTCAGCTCTAAACGTACCATAGAGCAAGTATTTGCTATCAAAGTTATAAGCAATTCGCCCAAAGTATGAGAAAAAATATTGTCTAAGACCATCATCACCTACGCCATCTACATCAATAGTCTTTGCTAAATCCAAGAAATAAGATTCATCGCCAATACCGGGTCCATTGGGAAAGTTAAGTCCCTTAGCCTCTAATTGCTCATAAGAACGGTCTCTGTAAGAAGTACCTACCAATGCCGTTAGGTTATGTTTGCCATAACTATCGTCATAGGTTAATGTGTTGTCCCAAGTTTGCTCGGAGAAAGTTTGGTTTCTTTTTACTAACTCGGCATTTTCCCTAAATGCGTTACCATTTCCAAAAAAGTAAGGTAAGCGTACCTCTCTAGTTTCTGTAGTCTCAAAGTTGTGGTAAAAAGCAGTTTTTAGAGTTAATTTATCCGGAACTAATTGATAGTTTAGGTCAACCGTAGTCAAGGTATTTCTGATCTTGTCTCGGTTCTCGGTATTTTCCATTATAGGAAAAGGATTCTGCGTACCTCTGTATCCTAAATCTTGTGCATTCGCATAAGGTTTAGGATATGCATCTGTTTTAGAAGGATCTAGTACAGGCATTGTAGGCGTTGCATAATATGCCAAAGCAAAAGCCGTGTTTTCCGGTCTATAACTTGTAGCATTGCTAAAAAGGGTAGAGATACCAATATCTAAGCGATCGGTAATATCCACATTTACCTTAGACCTAATATTGAACCTTTGGTATTCATTCTTCATGTTCAAAATACCTTCTTGTTCAAAGTAGTTTAAGCCTAATGAATATGTTACGGATTCCGTACCACCGGCAACACCAATACTATGGTTCTGTTGTAGGGCATGACGCAAAATTAAATCGTACCAATCTGTGTTGACATCTGGTACATTAGGGTTGATTCTACTTCTTCCATATCGTTGTATGGCATTTTCAATAGACTGTGCCTCGGCAGCAGAACCAGATTCTCTTGCCAAGGTGGCAAACTGTTCACTGTTTGAAAGTGTAACCACATTTTGTGCTATTTGTACCCCTTGGTAACCATTATATGTAATTTCTGGTTTTTGGTTGATTTTACCCGATTTGGTTTCGATCAATACTACACCATTAGCGGCACGTACCCCGTATATTGCGGAGGCAGAGGCATCCTTAAGAACAGAGATAGTTTCAATATCCTCTGTGTTAAGAAAATCGATGTCATCGAAAAAGGTACCATCAACTACATATAGTGGGTCAGATGCGCCACCTACGTATGATCCAATACCACGAACCCTAATTGTTGGTCCTGTACCGGGAGCTCCGCTACTTACTACCTGAAGACCTGCTACTTTACCCTGTAAGGATTGCATGGCCGCACTCGTTGGCGTTCTAGTGATATCTTCTGTTTTAATGGTCGTAATAGATCCAGTAAGATCTGCCTTTTTCTGAGTACCGTAACCCACGACAACCACTTCATCTAAAGTTTGAGAATCTTCAGATAAGCTTATGTCAATAGTTGATTGACCGTTCACCAAAATTTCTTGGGAAGAGTAGCCAATGTAACTGATGACAAGAGTACCATCACTAGGTACATCGTTTAAAATATATAGACCGTCAAAATCAGTTTGGGTTCCTGTAGTAGTACCTTTAATTATAATACTTGCACCAGGTAATGGTTGACCACCTTCGTCAATAACAGTTCCCGAAACCGAAATTCCATTTTGCGCAAAAACCGCCAAGTGGGTCATTAAAATGCAGAATGTTAAAAATTTGATTTCTATTTTCATAATTGTTTAAAAATTGAGTTGTAAAATTATCAAGTTGTTAATTTTGATAGCAAGTTATCAAAACAAGGAGCAGTTAAATTTTATTGAACTACATAAAAAGTACATCAATAGTGTGTAGTGCGTGAAAAGCCTTGATTATGGGGTTTTGCAGTAGTAAATGTGTTAATGGAAAAGTAAAAATTAACGTTTTGATGTAGTAATGATGTAGCTAATTAACGCATTCTTAATACGAGTGGTGGTTGTAAAAACCATTAATTGATGTTTTATTTAAATTTAATGAGGTAATTAGATAGGTTTTGCGAGCTGTCTATATTCAATTTTTTGCGAAGACGATATCTATGGATCTCAACACCACGAACAGAAATACCCATTAATGGAGCAATCTCTTTTGTGGTATGATTCATTTTGAGATAAGCACATAATCTTAAATCCTTGGGTGTTAATTTTGGATATTTCTTTAAAAGATTTTCAAAAAAATCTTCATGCAGTTCTTTAAAACTTACTTCAAAATGTTTCCAGTCTTGGTCTTCATCCAAAGAGCTATCAAGTTTTTTAGATAGCGACTTAAAGCGCTGTTTGTTGCTAAAGGCTTCTTGATTTAATGCAATCATATCTTTTAGCTCTATGATCAATTCGTTTTTTTTGGCAACACTCATTGTGGTTCTTGCCAGTTCTGTCTGTTTTCTCTTAATTTCTTTTTCTAATTTTTCTTTCTCTATTTGTGCCAAACGTTCATCTTGTTCCCGTTGCATTTGAACCTTTAGTTGGTTATGCTTTTTAGCCAATTTTTGCCTGTTGTACCAGCGGACTAAAAGAATGGCCGCAATAATCAATAGTAGATAGCCCAATAAACTCCAATTGGAAAAATACCAAGGCCTCAAAATTTCAAATTCAATAATCTTTGGGGCAGATAGTTCATTACCAATACTAACGGTATGAACTTTTAGCGTGTAATCTCCAAAGGGTAGGTTTTGAAGTTGAATTGTACCATGATCTAAATAGTTAGACTGATCAATTGTGCCCGTAAGTTCATAGAAATAGGTATACTGTTTAATACTGCCAGCGGAGACATTAATAAGTAAAGATTTGGATTTGTTAAAGGGTATTTTAAAACTTGAATTATTTAATAGATACGTTTCATTTTCATCTTGAAAAGAACTTAATCTGGGTATTGGTAATGCTACATTTTTTAATTCATTTTCAAATTTATTCAAGTTAAGTTTTCCAAAACCGTCGGTAAGGGTAAAGTAGTATATGGAATCATTATAGTTTACTATGGTTTCCGTTTCTATAGCAAGTCTTTTTCTAAGAAGGGCATCATCTAATGTAAATTGATTATCACCAAGGTCTGTATGAATAATTTTTTTCTGATTATCATTATCAAAAAACCAATAACTTGTTGAATTATAGTTGACAAGATCCATATTTACATAATCTTTAAACTCTTCAAATTCAGATATAATATCAGCTATTGGATCATATTTGAACCAATTACCTTCACTAGATAGTATAATTTGGTTTTTAATATTGTACAATTTGATATTGTAAGTGTTGGGTATGGCACCAGTTTTAATTTCTGTTGTTGCCAGCACTTTTGTGTGCGTACCGTTCATGGTTATTTTAAAAAGCCCCTTATATGGATGTGCCGCCCATAAAGTTGTAGCGTTTTCAAAACATAATTGCTTTACGGGAAAGTCAATGCCGGTAATACGGCTGGTGATCCAATTTCCGTTTTCCCCCTTTTTAAAATTTGCTAAACCGGTATATGTACCCTGAATATAAGAAGATTGTGTTTCAGGTATTTTGGCTATTTGATATCCCCCGGAAATGTCGGACACTTTGTTGAGCTTATCATTTTTTAAAATAAAAGTACCTGTGTTATGACCACAGAATAAATCTCCGTCTATAATTTCCAAATCCCAAACATGCCCCTGTGATCCTGGTACAAATTGCAACTGGTCATCCTTAAAATGATAAATACCGGTATTACTGCCCAAATATAGCTCGCCCTCATGGTCTACAAGATCATATACGGTACCTAAAACACCTGAATGGTCGGTATAATAAGTAATAGGATTTTTCAATTGAATTTTATCTATACCATTATCTAGACCCAGCCATAATTGTTCTTTATTATGCAGCATGGCCAAAACGGTATTGTTCTGCAGTCCCAGTGCTTTGTTGAGGTTTTGAAAGGTATTGTGCTTAACATCATAAGTGTAGATGCCGTTCTTAATAGTGCCAAATGCAATTGTATTTTTGTCGAGAGACAATACTTTGTTTAGTTGGTTGTCTTTCAACTCGTTGTTTATTGAGTCGTCCAATGGAGCTATTAGACCATTGTTGAGCATGTAACAACCATTAAGTTTGGTGCCGATAAGTAGATCGTCTCCAAAGGAAACCATATCTACAATAGTTTTTCCTTCCAATATTTCCTGAGATTCCAAGGGAGCAAGTGTATTGTCTTTAATACGATATAATCTACGTTGTTCACCGGCAACAATAATCTCCTTTTTATACTTGGCAATATTTGTAACAACAAAAGGAGCATCTAAAACTGTTATTTCATTGTTTCGGTAAATATATACGGTTGAAAAGGACCGAAAAATGATGGCATTGTTAAGAGGTATTATTTGCCAGAACTCCTCGTTCGTAAATTCGTGTTCTTTTATTAAATGGGTTAAAGAGGTGTATTCTAATGAACCGTATAGATTCATTTTCCAAAAACCGAATTCTTCATAAGAGCCGGTATAAATTTTTCCATTTACATATGCAGTTGAGCGTATTATCGTTTTATTGGGCAGTTTGTTTAGTGTCCAAGTTTCGCCATTAAAGTGAAGCAAGCCTATGTTGTTTGCCACATATAATTCACCGTTCTCATCAATAGTTAGTCCCCAATTTTTACTAGCGGCATTGTATTCATAGCTACTGTAATTCTGAATTGGAGGGGAAAGGCTTTGCCCATTACTCCACAAAGGAATAATGCACAAGGTGATGATAAGAAGTAATCTAGTTTTCATCTTTTAGATAAACATGTTAATAAGGAGTCATTAAAGGTAAGTTAAACCAACTTTCAATAAAACTTAATGAAAATAATATAAAGTTTAAGGGTGATAATTTGAAATTGGACAAAAACGCTTTAGGAGAATTCACTGCATAAAAAAAACCTCTGAAATCTCAGAGGTTTTTGTTTTAGTAGCGGGGACTGGACTCGAACCAGCGACCTTCGGGTTATGAGCTCCTCGTATGGAAAATTCCCAACGGTTTTATTGGGCTCAACCGCTATTAAATTATAAAATCGTATGCAAAAACGTATGCAGTTTTAGTTTTCTGATTATTAATAAATTCTTATTGCAATTTAGGTAAAAAAGAAATTGGTGTTCAGATTATTTTAATTCTTTTAAATTCAATTTTCATTTCAGTTTTAGATTTAGAAATAGTTCATTTGTCTAAAATTAGCACATCGTTTAGTATGAGCTCTAAAATTTAGAGTGACCGATTTGTATTTTTCTCTTAAAGAAATTATTAAAATGTGTGACCTCCCTAAGATTTAGTTTTATCGATACTTTTGCACCCTTGCATCTTCGATTACCCCGTTCCAATTCAACCCAAAAGCGAAATCGTAAGCATTTCCGTCAGCATCGGTATAGGGTTGCATATCCCTCGGTACATCTTCAAACTGAGCTTCTACAGTAAGCATATCAGCAGGCATTTGAAAAGGTAATAAAGCAGAAGGTTCTGCAGCACCCGTAATGATTTCCATTAAGGCTTGATCTTGTACACCCATATGAACCAATACAGCAGAAGCACTACCTTCTATCTCTGAAAATACCATTGGTTTTGCTACTTTCACAGATACAATTACAGGTTTGTCTCCCATTTTTGCTTTTGTATCGTTTACCAATTGCATATCGGTCGTATTAATGGTCTCTACTGATTTTCCTTTATAACTTCTATTGGTAAAGTCTTCTAAAGGACTACCTCCTGCCAAACTTACTTCCCTTGCCGTATCAGCTGTATACGGGCTATACTGTAAATTAATAGGAATGTACCCGTTACCGCCTTTTTCTAGGTCTGCGTCATCATAACCAACCCCGCCATCAGGACTTGTAATGCCTACAAGGGCAAAATCTGCTTTTTCCGGAGTGTTTACGATATCGAAATACTTTGCCACTACCTCCATATTAAATGCGTCTATGGTTTTTGGCTCTGTGGTCACACCCCACCAATTTGTAGTTGGCGCAACGTATCGCTGAGGAACATAAACTTTTTTCTTTGTTTTTATCGGTAAGCTCTTGTTACTATTCTTGAGCATAACGATAGATTTTAATTGTGCATCAAAACCAGCTGTCATGAACTCGCTATTGCCTACAATTGTTTTTGTTTCTTCAACATCCAAATAGGGGTTCTCAAAAAGTCCTACTCTAAAAATATTGGTTAACAAACGAACAGCTGATTCCTCAAAACGAGCACGCATGGCATCTTCGCCCAATTCGGCAACCCCGATTTTATAGGCTTCCAAAACTGGAGCCATATCATTATTCCCTCCAAATTGGTCCATACCAGCATCTATAGCTTTATAATGACGTTCCGCAACTGAAAGGCCTTCAACACCAAAAGGTTTTCCTTCAAATTTTGATACGGAGGTTATATCTCTCGTAATGCCCCAATCCGTACATAATACGCCTTCGTAGCCATACTTGCCACGTAAAACTTCTGTAATCAAATACTTATTATATCCATTTGCAACCTTTTCACCTTCCCCAGTAGAAATTGTGTAATAAGGCATAACGGCAGAAGCCATTTTTGTAGGGCCATCTAACTTAAATGCACCTTCGGTAAAAGGCTTCAGATGGTCTTTTATGTTTTTTCCAGGATAAACGGCATATGCTCCGTATCCAAAATGACCATCACGACCTCCTTCTTCAGGTCCACCACCGGGCCAATGTTTTACCATGGCATTTACACTTTGCATGCCCCAATCTCCGCCATCGGTAGACTGAAATCCATCTACATAAGCTTTTGCCAAATCAGTTGCCAAATCAGGATCTTCACCCATGGTGCCATCAAAACGGCTCCAGCGTGGTTCTGTAGCTAAATCTATTTGTGGAGATAATGCTGTGGCTATACCCAAAGCTCTATATTCCTTTGAGGCGATTTCGCCAAATTGCTTCATTAACGCTGGGTCAAAAGTTGCTGCAATTCCTAAAGTCCCTGGCCACATGGAAATATCTCCACCGGCACCTGCATTAAATTCAGCGTAGGAATCACTACCGTGTCGTGGATCTGAACTTGTATTCACAGGAATTCCCAAATAAAGACCTTCTGCAAAAGCTTGGGCATTATTGTTCCATTGGGCGGAAACAGCAGGAGACGCTACCGAAGTAATCAATACGTGGCGTAGATGGTCATCGGTCAAAAATTTCTTCTGCTCATCCGATAGGTCGCTGGCAACCGCACCACTTTCTGTAAACGATTTTCCGCCGTAAGTTGATGAACCAAAACCACGGCTTCTTCCCGGTAAAGATTGGTGCGAGCTGTATAACATCAAACCAGCAATATCTTCAAGGCTCATTTGTTTTGCTAAATCTTGAGCACGTTCATTTACGGGTAAACGCCAATCTTCATATGCATCTAAGGTTCCATTTTTATTAAGGTCCTTAAAAGCATAACGGTCTTGGGCAATAATCTTGACACCAGAATCTGCTGAATGACCTAAGGTTGCGCCTTCTTGATTACTAACAACTGTTATTCCGTCCTTAACTTCTGAAGTATATTTTTCTCCACAACTGCTTAGCGCCATGGCACTAACGATTGCTATTGTAAATGCCAGTTTTGTTCTTTTGATTTTCATTTGTTTAATTTCTTTTTACGATTGCGAATAATTCTTTATCTAATTGTGGTTGTACTTGGCAGGTATTGTCAAAATGCATAGTTGCCGTGTTAGAAACATTATATGCTGGCCACTCTGGCAAATCTGCATGATTAGGGTTTCCTGTTTTGGCAAAATTAATCCATGATTGGCTCATCTTTGCAGCTAAAGTATGTGCTTCTTGTCCGCCACCCGTCATTTGATTTCCTAATGCGATATTATCAAACATAAAAGGAAGCTCCATACAATGCAATGCTTTGTATTTTCCATCAAAAACAGGAGACTGCCATGTAAATAAATACATATAAACCGGAGCGCCGTCTTTCAGCGCAGACTTTGCATTCGCTTCCGCAACCGCACCTGGTCTGAACATGGTATCTACATCCAATAAATCTTTAGCAGCAGTATCATCAGGGTATGCCTTCCGAACCGCTTTAACATAGTCATCTGCCTTGTCTTTGTACTGTGTTTTTATATGCTCCATAATAGCTTCATCCGAAGCACCCATAAATCGCATATTCATAAAAGGTGCAAATTCATTTTTAGCTGTACCGAGAAGAAGCGGAATATCTTTTGATAGCGCAAGAGCTTCATCCGAACCTAATTGATACGGCAAATCGACACCATCTCTGCTAGGTCCCCAATTCAGACCAAAACCAATAACCGGTTTTCCGGCAGCTTTCATTTTCTCTGCAACTTTTTTTAAGGCTTTTCCACTTGCTGCAACTAAATCTTCAAAACGAATGTTTTGAATACTATCAATGGTATTCTCATCCAATCCTAAAATGGAAATGGTTTCTTTGGCGATATCTTGAGTATCTTCTTTTTCTAACATAGCCGTTCTAAAAGAACCACTTTGATTAACCGCTTTGTGAAATAAACCTTTCGCTTTTGGCATAGCCATAAGTGTGTTTACTTTAGCGCCACCGCCAGATTGGCCAAAAATAGTGACGTTATTTGGGTCGCCGCCAAAGTTGGATATATTGTCTTTTACCCATTCTAAGGATAGCACTAAATCTGAAATACTATTGTTGGCTGAATTCTTATACTTTTCGCCGTAAGCGGATAAATCTAGAAAGCCTAAAACGTTTAACCGATGATTGATAGAAACCACAACCACATCGCCTCTCTTACTTAAATTTTCGCCATCGTAAGAAGGCAATTCGTGACTTGAGCCAGTCGTAAAGCCACCACCGTGAATCCAAAACATTACAGGTCTTTTCTTGCCATCATCAATGCTCGGCGTCCACACATTTAAGTTCAAACAATCTTCATTTGGAAAGCCCCAGTCATGGTCAAAAACAAATTCGGATTCGTCTCGAACCGATGTTGTTGGCACTTCTAAAGGAGCTACTGGCCCGTACATCGTTGAACTTCTTACCCCTTGCCAAGCATCGGGTTTTTGTGCCGCTTCAAAACGTTTAGCGGTTCCATAAGGAATTCCTTTGTATGTAAAAATTCCGTTGGTAATATATCCACGGACTTTCCCAGAGTTAGTCTGGGTTACCGCAACATTCTTTCCGGTCTGGACTTCTGATTGGGCAGTTAGAAGGCTTACAACAAGTAGCATTCCTACAACAATAATATGGGTAATCGATTTTTTCATTTTCTTGTGTACTAATGTTAAGTTTATATAATTACCAAATATATTCTTTGATCTGTTTTAAAAGTTTTAAAATCTGTAACCGACAAAAGAAGTGCCTTAAACGACGGATAGCATTATCTTCTTCTGAGGTTGGGAGAACCATATTTTCCGTTCATATGCTACACAAACGAATCCTAACTTTAAATAACTTTCATATCGATATCTTAAAAAAAAATGAGTGTTTTCTTGATTTATTTACTTACTTGTAGAGACATTCTCAATAATAGTAGCATACCCCATGCCTACACCAACACACATGGTAGCCAAACCATATTTTCCTCCGGATCGAATTAATTCGTTCGTTGCCGCTTGAAGTATTCGTGTACCAGACATTCCTAAAGGGTGACCAATAGCGATCGCTCCGCCGTTAGGGTTTATTCTTGGGTCATCATCTGCTAAACCTAACTCTCGTGTACAGGCTAGCGCTTGAGCGGAAAAGGCTTCGTTGAATTCTAATACATCCATGTCCTTTAATTCTAAACCTGCTTTTGCCAAGACTTTTCTAGTGGCGTAGACAGGACCAATACCCATTATTTTTGGTTCTACACCCACTACAGCTGAAGCTACTATTCTAGCTTTTGGCGTGAGATTGTATTTTTTCAAGGCATCTTCTGAAACAACTAACATGGCTGCCGCACCGTCATTTAATCCTGATGCATTACCTGCGGTTACCGTTCCATCTTTTTTGAAGACGGTTCTTAAAGTGGCTAATTTTTCTACCGTTGTACTCGGTCTTATGAATTCATCTTGACTCACGATAATTGGGTCTCCTTTTCGTTGCGGAATTTCAACCGGACAAATCTCTTCCCCTAGAATTCCGTTTTGCTGTGCTTTTGCAGCTTTCATTTGAGAATTATACGCGAATAAATCTTGGTCTTCCCTGCTTATGCTAAACATCTCGGCTAGATTCTCTGCGGTAATTCCCATGGCATCCGTACCATACATTTCATGTAACTTTTTATTCACAAAACGCCATCCAAAGCTAGAGTCTTCCATTTTAGAATCGTTACCAAACGCTATAGCTGACTTTGAAATCACCAAAGGTCCTCTAGACATGTGTTCCATTCCTCCGGCAATAAATACATCGCCATCGCCAGCTTTAATAGCACGATTTGCTTGCACCACGGCAGACATACCTGATGAGCATAATCTATTGATCGTTTCACCTGGAACGGTATATGGTAATCCTGCCAAGAGTAGCGCCATACGTGCCACATTTCTATTGTCTTCCCCGGCTTGATTATGGCATCCTAGTATAACATCATCAATCGCATCTTTGGGTAGATTCGGATATTTTTCGAGTAAGGTCTTGATGGGAATTGCTGCCAAATCATCTGCTCTCACTTGTGCCAAAGCACCTCTAAAACTTCCTATTGGAGTTCTTATCGCGTCAACTATATATGCTTCTTTCATTTTTCTACTGTAATTGTTTAACAAATTTGGCTTCGGTTTTTTCACGTACTTCTTTCAAGGTACTACCTGGTAAAATCTCTATAAGGGTCAACTGCCCGTCAATAAATTTGAACACGGCCAATTCCGTAATCAACATATCTACACAGCTAAAATCCGTAATGGGTAACGTGCAATTTTCAACTACTTTTGAACCGCCGTCTCTATCCGTATGACGTAATGTAATAATTAATTTTTTGGCGCCCGATGCTAAATCCATCGCACCGCCTACACCTAACAAAGGTTTTCCGGGTACGGACCAGTTGGCCAGATTTCCTTGCGCATCTACTTCCAATCCGCCCATGATGGCCACATCAATATGCCCGCCACGAATCATGGCAAAACTATCGGCACTATCAAAATAACTGCTTCCAGGCAAAGCCGTTACTGGAACTTTACCTGCATTTACAGGATAATACATAGCGCCGCCACCATCTTTTGGTTCGGGGCCTACACCTAGCATTCCGTTCTCGGTATGAAGAATGATGCCGTCTTCTGGTTTTATCAAATCGGCTACTAAAGTTGGGATGCCAATTCCAAGATTCACCACATCGCCTTTTTCCAATTCCGCAAACGCACGTTTGGCCATATTCATCCGTTTTTCATCAATTACTTTTGACGAACCTACCGATGCTGAAGAACCCAAATCTTCTTCTGTTAGTTTTCGCTCCACCAAATAGTCTACAAAACAACCTGGAGTATGAATCTCATTAGGGTCAATTTCTCCATTAGGAACAATTTCTTGAACTTCGGCAATTACAATATCAGCAGCTGTTGCCATAGCTCTATTGAAATTTTGTTCCGTCATGCGGTATTGCAGATTTCCTGCCGTATCTGCTTTCCAAGCTCTTATGATAGCTACATTTCCTCGAATACCTTCTATAAAAACTTGCTCTTTTCCATTAAGCATTTTAGTTTCTCGTCCTTCAGCGATTAAGGTTCCTGCCGATGTGGGCGTATAAAATCCCCCAATACCTGCACCTCCGGCTCTAATAGCTTCTGCTAATGTACCTTGAGGCAATAATTCATATTCCACACGGCCTTCTTGTGCCGCTAAAACGGCTTCTCTATTCGAAGTGAAAAAAGAGCCGATCATTTTCTTTAATTGTCCATTGTTCAACAAGCGACCACCGCCCATATTAGGTTCGCCTACATTGTTGGCGATAAAGGTGAGGTCTTTGGTCTTGGTCTTTGCCAACTCATGAATGATATTCACGGGGTTACCTGTCATACCAAAGCCACCCCCTAAAATGATGTCGCCATCTTTTACTAAACTTGCTGCTTTTTCAGCACTTATTATTGGAACTGTTTTCATTGGGATTTAATTTTTAAACGATTCAAACGGTAGCCCTACATAGTTCTCTGCTATGGTGGTTTTATATGCTCTAGATACTTTTAGATAATCAAATTTTGCTTTTTGTAAGCGATAGGTAAATGACCCATGAGCGTCTTGTTTGTGAAATAATTTAGTCATGAAATTCGAAAAATCCTGCGCTCTCCATATTCTACGAAGGGCATCATTGGTATAAGTGTCCAGTAACGTTTCAGAATTCGTTTTATAATAGGCCACAAAGGCGTCAACCATATGTTTTACATCGGCAATGGCCAAGTTCATTCCTTTACCCCCTGTTGGTGGAACTATATGTGCAGCATCGCCAGCCAATAATAATCTGCCACTTCGTAAACTATCAATCATATGGCTGCGCATAGGCGTTATTCCTTTTTCAAAAATAGGACCCTTTTTAAGCTCCCAACTAGGTGTAGCTAATCGCTTAGATAATTCACTCCAAATTCTATCATCAGACCAATTATCTACCGATTCATCATTGTCTACCTGAACATATAATCTACTTACGGTCTCTGAACGTAAACTATGTAATGCAAAACCATTCTCCTGATATGCATATATTAATTCATCTGTTGAAGGCGCTACATTTGCCAATATTCCCAACCAGCTGAACGGATAGGTAATATCATAGGACTGGAAACTTTTCTTTGGCAAGGTCTTACGTCCAATGCCATGAAAACCGTCACAGGCCGCCACAAAATCGCATTCCAGAATTCCTTCTTCGCCGTCTTTTTCAAAATGTATTTTAGGACGCTTCGTATCAAAATCTACTATTTTTGTCGCCCTGGTTTCAAAGTGCAGTTCTCCGCCCTTTTGCAACCAAGCATCCGTAAGGTCTTTGGTAATTTCCTGCTGACCGTAAATAGTTATGGTTCTGCCGCCGGTCAATTCGCCAAATGGTATATGAACACGTTCCTCATCAAAACTAAGGTATACGCCATCATGAACAATGCCTTCTTTTTTCATTCGGGCATCAAGCCCCAATTCCTTCAAAATATCTTTGGTGTTCTGTTCTACCAAACCGGCACGAACCCTACCTTCAACATATTCCCGTGAGCGTAGTTCTATGACTACGGCATCTATATCGTGTTTTTTCAACCAATTTGCCAAGACTATCCCCGAAGGTCCGGCACCTATTATTCCTACTTGTGTTTTAATATGTATCATCCGGTTAGTATTCTATTCCTAAATCTGTAAATACTTCTTCTGCCGAATGCATGGCATCGTTGGCTGCGGGTAAACCACAATAAATTCCTGATTGTAGAATCACTTCTTTTATTTCATCTTTGGTTACACCATTGTTGAATGCCGCTTTTACATGCATTTTAAACTCCGCTTTCTTATTGAGCGGTATCAACATGGCAAGGGTTATAAGGCTTCTACTGTGTTTAGGCAAACCTGGTCGGGTCCAAATTTCTCCCCATGCATAGTGCGAAATAAATTCTTGAAAATCGGTGTTGAATTCATTCTTGTTTCCGTTGGCCCTATCCACGTGGGCATCACCTAAAACCGTTCTACGTACATGCATACCTCTATCAAAAGTATCTTCGCCGACTATAAAATTGATAAGCGTTTCAGCGTAATATGATGGTAATTCGGTGCTTGGCAAATGTCTGGCATGAAATACTTTTAGCTCAGCACCTGCTATTTCTTTTTGCATGATTTCGGCTTGGACCACATTGGTAACGGCATCTTCATCACCTGTAATGATTAAAGTCTCTAGCTGAATTTGTTTAATATCCGCCCTAAAATCGGCATTACCTATTGCAGCACAACAGGCGGTATATCCTTCTGGTCTGTTCGCCAAGAATATTTTTTTCATTTCCGCTACGCGGGATGGATGCGTTTGGTGATAGCTTTCGGTAAACCATTTTTCCATTGTGGCATCTACGATAGCTTGCATGCCTTGTTCATTGATGGTTTCAATACGGTCGTTCCATCGTTCTACAGTACCAATCTTAGCATCTGTATTACTGATAATGAGTTTGTACAAACGGTCTGGATGGTTGATGCCCAAGTACTGACCGATCAACCCACCCATGGACAAGCCGCAGAAATACACTTTATCTATTTTTAATGTATCCAAGAGGTCAATTACATCGTGGCCCAATTGTTCTATTGTGTAGGGTCCATCCGTAAGTTCGCTTTGCCCATGCCCCCTTGTATCATATTGTAAAACCCTAAAATAAGGTAGTAAATACGGCACCAATTCATCCCACATGGTTAAATCTGCCCCTAAAGAATTAGAGAACATCAGTACGGGACTGTTGGGTGTTCCCTGTAATTTATAGTTTGTTTTCATAACCTTATGAATACTTTTTTAATATGTTTTCTGTCCAGACCACACTATTGCCTATGGCATTATCAGGTTTGAACAAATCTTCTATAGATTCTATTTGTGGGTGCATTTCTTGCACTACCTCTTTTAAATGCTTTTGTTGTTGCAAAGCCAAGGTACACGCCTTCTTTACCGATTCGTGCGCTTGCATTTTTCCTAAGGATTTTGATAGATACAATGACACCTTTTCGGCATAAATGAGTCCGTTCGTAATCTCTATATTCTGGAGCATCCGGTCTTTATTAACTTCTAGATTCGTTATTAAATCGACTGACTTTTCTAAAGAACCGCCAGTTAAATTCATGAGCTGCGTTAATGTTTCCCATTCCGCATGCCAGAGTCCGGCAGAACGTTCATGTTCTTGGGGCATAGCGGTAAGCATGGTAGCCACTAAACCGGGTGTGCGGGTGGCGTTGCTTAAAATAAGTGCGCAGCCAACAGGATTGCGTTTATGTGGCATGGTACTGGAACCGCCTTTGCCTTCTTCGGCACCTTCAAAAACCTCCCCAACTTCTGTTTGCATGAGTAAGGAAATATCCTTTGCTATTTTACCCAAAGAACCTGACAGAACTCCTAAAACAGAAGCAAATTCTGCTAAGGAATCTCGCTGTGACTGCCATGGAAAAGATGCATTCAAGTCTAGGTTTTTCGCGAAGGCCATTTGAACCTCTGTTGTGATATTAGCATTACCGCTGCCTACGGCGCCACCCAACTGAATATAAAACAAACGACTTTTTAGTTCGTTCAATCGTGTTCCAGTGCGCGAAATACCTTCTAGCCATCCGGCAGATTTCATACCGAACGTCATGGGTTTTGCTTGCTGCAACAAGGTTCGACCCATCATAATCGTGTGCACATGGTCTTTGGTGAGTTGTACCAATGCATGCTGTAAAACTTCTAATTTGCCCTCTAACCAAACAACGTATTCCTTAATCGTTAGTATTGTTGCAGTGTCTATTATATCTTGACTGGTAGCTCCTAAATGCACATATTTAGAAGCTTCAAAATCACGATTTTTAATGGCCTTTGTTAATTGCTTTACTAAAGGAATGGCAACATTACCTCCCAAAACAATATCAGATTTTAAAGCATTAATGTCAATAGCATCTACCACACAACATTCTGATATTATTTTTGATGCCGTTGATGGGATCAACCCTACCTCAGCTTGTGCCTGTGCCAAGGCAGCTTCTACGTTTAAAAGTTTGGTGACGGACTCGCGATCGGAAAAAAGTTCAGTGAGTTCATTGGCGTAAAAAGTCTCAGTGTAGAGCGACATGTACTGCTATGTATTAAATTTCAAAAAAAACGGTTTCATTGGGGCCCTGCATGTGAATATTGAATACATAAGAATCGCCTTTCTTCTCCGCGATCAACGTGTGCTTTCTATCGGTATCAACAGCATTTAAATTAGCATCCGTTTCATTAAGTTGCTGTTCATCGGCAAAATAAATACGTGTATATGAATGCAATAATTGACCACGCATAAATAGTATTACATGAATAAATGGTGCCTGACCATTAACCGATTTTGGTTTTATTGTCTTAAAGGTAAATGTATTTCCTTCATCCGTACCCGAGCCGTAACGTCCAAACAATTTATGCACTCCGTCATCCTGCCAAAGTTCTATCATCGCATCATCTACGGGCTGTGCATTACCATCGTAAACGGTACCCGTTATGGTAATGGTTTCCACATTATCCAACCCTTTTACCATATCATGGTCTACCCAACTATCAAAATCATAGCCATACTGTTGTGGCGTTAACCCGTAGGCAAAATAAGGCCCTATAGTTTGTGAAGGAGTCTGTTTTTTAACTGCTGATGTCTTCATACTTGTTTACAAATTTTCAAATGGGGTTGCATTTTTTCCGCGTAAAACAATATCGAACCGATAGCCCAGTGCAAAATTGGCCTCGGTAACCGAAAGGTCAAAAGCTGATACTAACAGCTCCCTGCCTTTTGGGGGAACAGCCTTAAAAATAGGGTCATGCTCAAAGAGCGGATCGCCAGGAAAGTACATTTGGGTAATCAACCTACTGGCAATATCACCCCCGAACAACGAAAAATGTATATGATTCGGTCGCCATGCATTGGGGTGGTTTCCCCAAGGGTAAGCACCCGGTTTTATGGTGTAGAATTTATAATAGCCATGTGCATCTGTCATACAACGTCCCGTACCTAAAAAATTAGGGTCCAAGGGTGCGTCATGTTGATCAACCTTATGTACATAGCGTCCAGCAGAATTTGCCTGCCACAACTCAATTAACGTATGTGGTAAGGGGTGCCCATGTTCATTGGTGACTTTGCCATGCACCACAATACGCTCGCCAATAGGTTCTCCATCTTTTACAGAATTCTTGGTAAGATCATGGTCTAAAGCCCCTAATTTAAAATCTTTAAAAAGCGGACCTGATAAGGTAATGTCTTTCTTTTTAGGGACGACCAAGGGTTGCAATGGCGCTCTTAAAATAGTCGATTTATAAGCTTCGTCTAAATAGGGCGGTTGTACTTCGATATCAAATTTGGAGTCCGTTGTAATGCTCATGTTCAATGTATTAAACTACTGTCTTCCAAAGCTAGTACAAGTAACTTTTAACCCTTAGGACAATTTTAAATAATAGTAGGACAAAATAAACATTATCAATACCTTAAAATGTTTAAATAAGACAATATATTTCATTAAAATACTGTAATACATTACTTTATACTATATTTAAAACATAATAACATCAGTTATAAATAAACATAATGAACGATTTACTACGTTATAAGGGATTGTACGGCGAGCATCAACAGCCTTTGGTGACCGACTTTATACATATTGAACCCTTAGAGGATCGCAGTAAAATTTATGAATGGGAGATTGCCGAGCATATTCATACAGATTTGGTGCAGTTGTTTGTCATAGAAGTAGGTAGCGGTTTTTTACTTTCTGAAGGTAACCGTATTGAACTTGCTGCCCCCTGCGTGGTTACGGTACCTGCCAACGTATTACATGGGTTTCATTTTGAGCCTTCTATTATTGGGGAGGTCATTACCCTCTCCGTATCTTTTTATGACACACTTTTACAGGATAAAGCCAGTATAAAAAAGCAGAGTAACCAATTGAACTGTTTTTCATTTTTAGGGAACACCACTACTTTTTCTGATGTGCGGTACCTTAAAGACAAAATACAAAACGAAATTTTTGAAGATGCTCCAGAAAAACTTTTAGCTTTAAGAAGGTATTTTGAATTGGTGTACCTAGCGCTTTTTCGTGAAAAATTCAGGAATACGGCAGATGCCTTACTTTCTAATAATAAAAACTTGGCGTATTATCAGCAATTTCAAGAATTGATACGACTACATGCACAAAATCTGCTGAGCATAAAGAAATTTGCCGATGCCTTGGGGATTACCCAAACCCACCTCAACCGTGTTTGCCATACCGTAACCGGAAAATCTGCCCTTAAAGTGGTACAAGATTTTACCATGAACGAGGCTAAAAAATACCTGCTTAACACCTCATACTCCATTGCCGAAGTAGCTTACTTTTTAAATTTTAACGACCCTGCCTATTTTAGCCGCTTGTTTAAAAAGCGGGTGGGCGTAGCACCTGGCGAGTTTAGGAAGGGATGATTTTTGGTTGGTGGTTTTTTTTACGTTTTCGCATATAAAAATTAGACGTTAACAAGCACTGAACTTTAAGTTAAGTACAAAGTTTGATACGGGGAATACCTTTATGTTTTTTCGTTAAGCTTATTTATAATTTACATTGTTAGGCAACGCTTTTTTATCCATTTCTTCAATTGGAACACTTGCTTTTGAATTAGAAATCAAAACAGCATAGTCTAAATATTCGGTCGTGGATTTTCCTTTAACTAAGTCTCCATTTGATTTCTCATCCGTCATAACGATTTCCATTAAATCTGGAATTCCGTCAGCATACGGTGTTTGGGGTTGGTTTAAACGAAATAGCGTAATGTCTGAGATTTTGCTTTCCTTTAGTTTGTCAATTCCAAGAAAATACTCTTTTTCATAGTCGCCAATTCCATAGCCCCCCTCCGTGTTATATTCTTTATAATTTCCATTATCGTCTAAAACCCTTCCCCAAGGTACCATGCTTTCTGTTAGATAACCAATGACCGATAGTAGTCTATCTCTCCCAATAATTCCATTTTCAATTAATTGAACAAAAAAAGAAGGGTTTTTTCCTTCCCATTGTTTTTCTATATGAAAAAAGCCAAATCGGGCAAACTGTGGTTTTTTATCAAATTGGTAGTAGGTACTTAATGCTACGTAGTTTTCAAACATTAGCCTTTCTCTCTTCGTAGAATTGTCAAAGTCTACAAAAGTTTCTTTTAGGTTTTTTATGATGTGCTCAAAACTAAATTTGTCTGCAATACTATTTTCAAATTCATTTCGGTTGTCTTCATAATCTTGAACTAAATTTTCTAAAACTTTCTTTGAAAACGTTGCCGTAAATGGAAAAAAATTAACAGTATCGTTTGCAGTCATTTTAGCTAATGCCAGTACTGATGCCCTTGTGTGCATTTTCTGGTCTAACAATTCCAATAAATGCTTAGCGGTAAATTTATAGCTTACTAAAAGATCAACACCTACAACCTTAAGTTTATTCTTTGCAGGTAAATTATCATTTAGAGTTTTAAGTTTTTTCCATTTAGTATAGGTAGCAATGCTTTTATCCTGTGGTATTCTATTTCCATAATGCACTACCAATTCTTTTAATAAAATGGTATCTCCGGTTTTAAGATACTGGTTAAAGTAGTGGGCAATGCTGAAATCTGTTTCTGGCAGATAGTATTTTATGGTACCATCTTTGGTTAAGGATTCTATGAGTGCAATTTCTGTGGTTTCGGTTTTTTGGCTACCGTGATAGGCTCCAAAGCCAATGAGCTGAAAATCTTTTTGCGGAAATTCAAACTCGGTTTTTGTTAGATCAAATCGGTTTTTTTGCAAGTAATCACTTTTGGTTTGGGAAAACCCTATGACCCCTAAAACCGTAAAAATAAAAGTGTATATGTTCTTCATTTTTTTGCTTTTGTTAAAGAGTATGCTACGATGAAAATGTTACAAACTGCAATGAAATTTATTACATATTGTTCTTTAAAACTAAAATTCTTATCCGCTTTTGCGTGTTACCGGTTATGGAAATAGAAGGGGCTTTATTTTGCAAATGGAAAATCAAGGATTATCAGCAATTTCAAGAATTGATACCACAACATGCACAGCACCTGCTGAGCATAAAGAAATTTGCCGATACCCTAGGGATTACCCAAACCCACCTCAACCGTGTTTGCCATACCGTAACCGGAAAATCTGCCCTTAACGTGGTACAAGATTTTACGATGAACGAGGCTAAAAAATACCTTTTGAATACCTCATACTCCATAGCCGAAGTAGCCTACTTCTTAAATTTTAACGACCCTGCCTATTTTAGCCGCTTGTTTAAAAAGCGGGTGGGCGTAGCACCTGGGGAGTTTAGGAAGGGATGATTTTTGGTTGGTGGTTGTTTTTATCGGTATTGTGTATGGAACGTAGACGTTTACCAAGTCCTAAGCTTTAGGATAAATATAAAATTTGATACGAACCAAAACTCTTGACTTTACTATTATTTAGCCTATTTTTTATACGCATGTTATCTGCTGGATTTATTCCATACCTAATAAAGATTCCTTAAAATTATCTAATGTTAATTCTTCATCTTTATGTTTATCCAATAAATCGTTATGGTAATCCACAATTGTTGAAATTTCCAAAATTGCTTGTTCAATTGTAGATATTCTTTCTTCCGTTCCAAATTCCATCAATTTTCTAATGAATATGTCCAGATAGTTATGAAGGTGTTCAATTAAAATTTGAGTGTAAGTCGGATATGAGCCGGAATGTATTATTAAACTTCTAGTTCTGTAAATTCTTCTTAAGTGCCAACTAATTTTGGTGTAATGCCTGTCCAGAACCTTTTTTATATTCTTAGGACAATTAAACATTTTATGTACGCTAAATATTCTGTTTTTTAAGAGAGGAAAATCCTCTAATTCATTGTATAAATCTAGACGGAGAGATTTATTTTCATCAAGAGTCGTAAAAGCAGCTATTGAAACAATTTCATTTGAAGAGTCATAACCTTTTGCTTTTTTTATGGCTTTATCAATATAAACTGAATCCCAACTTTTTAAATCCTCATTTAATTCCACAAATTGTTTTTCAATATAATTAAGCTGTAAAAAAGGTATTAGTTTATCGCAAATCTGAACTATTCTGTCTTTATTAGATTCAGAGGATTTTGGAATTAAGGTTTCAAGAGCTGCCCATAAATCTAACATTTGATTTTCAGTAGCTGTTGCTGTAAGTGCAGCACTATGTAAATCTATACTTCTTGAGAATCTATATGTTGATTCTCCATTCAATTTAAATTCAGAAAGTACTTTTTCAACCGAAGTGGCAGCTATGTTAGGATATTCATCATATTTTGTTTTTAGAATAGATTTAATTGGTTTATCTATTATTACAACATAGTTATCACTTTTCCTTGATACCACGCTAATGTCATTGATTTTAGGTTTTTCCTTATGATGAAAGAAGTTAAAAAGATTAGTTGCTTGACCTAAAAATTTCTCGATGTTTTCTCTTGCAGAATGATGGTCCAATCCTTTTACATTCGAACAAATGATAAAAGATTCATTATCTTTTCTACTGTTTTTAAATGCAAGGTCTTGAGGGATTTTTGAAAAACAATTGTATGTTTTTGTAACTACAATATCGTGTTCATTCAAAGTAGCTTTGAATTCCCTGAATAAAATACTTCCGATAAAAACTACTATATATTCGCTCGGTTCAAAATTGAATAAATCAAAAAAATCATTCAGTTGTTCAGTTTTTGAAATCTCTCCAACTTTAGTTGAATCAAAAAAGAAATGAAAATTTTGATAATCAATATGATTAGGATGATAGCCATAGTTGATTAATTCAGTCAGATATGAACTAGTTAAGTTTCTAATTTTATCCTTTTCATTTCCATCTTTAACAAGTCTAGTCAAAGTTAACTTAAGTTGCTCCAAATATTTACGACTACTGAAATGATTATAAATGAACTTAATAATATTTTCAAGAGCATCCAGTTTTATTTCGTTAGGCTTTATTTTACTAGTATAAAATTCAAATTTCTTACCTAATATATCCTTTGCAGCTATATCTTTATCCAAACTCCATTTTAGCTCCTCTAGAACAGATTGTAAATTCTTTTTTGGCATATATCCATTCCTAACTTCATCAATTGTATTTAGACACTCAATACATAGAAGTCTACAATTGAGAGCCATAGGTTTGTACGAGTCAAGAGTATATTCAAATAACATTTCATCAATGGTTTGAGCAAAGAATAAAAGACCTTGAAGGTCTTTCAGGTTTTTCCAATGTGATGATGATGTCTTTCTCATATTTATTTTGAGCTTGATGGTTATGTTAGGCTATATGCAATCATACATAAACCATATTATAAGCCATTCTATTTTCTAAAGCAATAGAGGGAAGTATGCTTTAGTATTTATTGGAAAGATAAATAAACTTAATGGTACTAGATTACGGGAAAGCGTAAAAGGTTGGTTGTTAGTTGCTGGTTGCTGGTTGTTGGATTCTATGGGGTAGTTAGGAGTTGTTTATATTTTGGTTTCAAATAACGCTATTTCATCTTGTGTAAGCTCATCTTTAGCTAAAGAAATTACAAATTGTTGTCGTTGGTTTACCACCAAAACAAACCTATCTTTTGTAGCACTTATTTTCTTGATCCAATTCCAATCCTTGGTTTCAACCAAGTCTTTATTTCTATGCCTAATTGTTATCTTTTCTTCAGCAAATGTTACCTCCGCATCAAATTCCATTTTTTTCCCCTGAACCCTGGCGGCCATAATCATTATTGGAAATACGATTAGCAGTAAACCAAAAAAATAGATCAGAAATGAGGTGATGAAATTATACTGTTTTATGGGTACCACAACAGCAATCATTAAGGTTGCCAAAAGGTAGCGCCACACACTTTTCTTAAAGAAGAAATACATTTTTCCGCTCATGATATGCTTAAAATTGGATACTACGCTCTTCGTTACCATATTACACCTGTTCTTTTATAGTTTTCTCAATATATGCCACATAGTGTTATACCCCTATGTGAGCACTTTTGGTTACCTACCGCTATTAAAAAGTAACGATACGATTTACATATTGTTGTTTTCTGCATTGAAACCTAGCGCATAAATAGGGTACTGTAATTATGTAGAAAGTATGATTGCTATTGTGGTGGGTTACTAAAGCCAACCGTATTTGCAGACTATACCGGATTATTTTAGCCCTAAATTTTTAATTATAGGGCTTAGCTGTTATTGACAATTCGTAATCTTTACATCTATTTGTTGCATTAATGCCCAGATATAAATATGATAATCTTTAACGTGATAATCTCCGTCCGAAAATATTATAGGACTTTCTAAATTTTCTAATTCGTTAGGTCGTTGATCAGATGCGTTTGCAATGTAATCAACGGCCAAACCTGTTCTTTGACTAGATGCTCTTTTAAAACGAGCTGTGTACATATTGTCAAAGGCTACAAAATTTGCCCCATTACTAAAACTATATGGAACACCTGGCGTTATATAGCGCAATGGACTACTTTGGGAGTCAAAAATTAAATTGTCCTGATAAAACGTGTCCTTGTTTTCATCCGTTGTGCGATATACCAATCCACTATTTACCAAAGTCTCGCTGTATGACGGGAAGGTTGTTTCAGGCTCCGGTATGGTCTCATCATTTTCATAACTTCTCCAGTAATGAATACACCCACACTCACTCGTAGTCTTACAAAGACCTATGTTTTGCCACCAACCCCCTAAGGTGGAATTATCGAGCGCATAAACATAGCCCATTCCTCCTAAGGCTGCCGTTACTAGTTTTTCCCGTAATTCCGGATTCGTATCAAAGAGGTCTCTCACTAACATTGCCAAAAGAAATGACCCTTGAGAGTGCCCGGCAAGAATAATTTTATTCCCATTATTATGGTTGTCCAAATAATTTTGAAAAGATGCCTTTATATCGGAATAGGTTTCCAATAAAGCTGCAGCCCTTTCTTCTTCCGTATAAAAAGCGCTTAAGAAGGATGCAGGTGTGGCTTGCCTATATTTTGGTGCGTAAAAACGGCCATACTTTGCCAATAATGCTCCCTGGGCCAAAATGGATAGCCCGATAAAATTGGTATCCTGATTACCGATTGCTACCGTACCTGGGGATATCGGTGGATTTATAAGATGGGTAGGATGCACCCAAAATACATCAACCCCTGTATTTATAGCGGCATTATTGCTGACCTCAACGGTAGAACTAATGCTTAAATTTTCATCAATGACAGCAATATCCAAATCATAGGTTTTCAGAAAATTTAATAGTTGATCAGGATGAAAATACCAATTATCCATAGAACCGTAGTCCACACTTGATAGCGGAATTTCCAATTGCTGTTCATTTTCGGAAACGACAGCATCCCCTTCTTTTGAGCAACTGATTAGTAGTACTGCGCAACAAAGCAAGAAGAAAATTTTAAACTTCATACTAGGGTTGAATAAAAGATTTTCTAAGAATGAAATCCCTTTTGAAACTTTAAGTTCGCTTTTCATTGGTATTTGCATTCTAAACTTAGGAACAGCAGTTAATAGCTGTATTTATTACTTAATAACTTCATTGAATTTTTCCCAAAACATATTGTCAAAAGACGATAGGGCAAAATTATCACCAGATACCGTAGCCTCACCCATTCTTAGAATTACCAGATTGCTACTAGGTACAATATAGATGCGCTGTTCATCTTTTCCCATAGCGGCAACCATGTCATTTGGGGCATTGGGTACAAGGGTTCCGTCATATTCCGTTTGACTTGCTGGTAGCATGTACTTACTTTTTCCATTTAGCCACCAGAGATAGCCGTACGAGGGATTGATATTTTGCGAAGTTGTTTTGCTTTCAATAAAGAAGTTTTCATCAACGATTTGCGTTCCGTCCCAATTTCCATTTTGTGAAGCCAATAGCCCAAATTTGGCCATGCTCCTTGTATCACTATTATAAATGCGGTAGATTAGACCATTGTTCCAAAAGCCGTTCATTCCTAATCTATCACCTAACTCATTGTTGAAATACGTTTCAAATTCCGTTCCGCTGGCATCTTCTACAACATTCATTAAACGCTGAAAAACATTGCCATAGGCCCATCTTGTACCTGCATCGGCCAGATAGGTTAAATTTCTTTTAATTACTACTTGTGGCTCGTCGTCCAAACCAGAAGTCATAGACAACAGGTTCTTAACGGTAATCAAATCTTCTTGCTGGGGTGTTGTACTTGTCCAATCGGTACCTAAATAATCAGAAACCTTAGTATCAATATTGATTAAACTATTTTGTTGCGCAATACCAACGGTAGCGGTAACAAGTGTTTTGCCCGCGCTGTTCCACTGCCAAGTATCGCTAGCCGTATGGCCATTGTAATAATCCTCAACTACAATTCTTCCATTGAGCAATACCATAAATGATTTTGTGTTCTCACCGATCAGAAAATTCCTGAGCTCTTCCAATTTGTCCGTATCCCAGTTTATTTCATTAGGAGTTATCGTTTCCCATTCGTTGGTAGAAGTTGACGGAAAATACAAGGAAACATCTGGTGCACTAGGTGTATCCGTATCATCTTCTATAATGGGGTCTATGGTATCATCAGATTGACAACTTGCCAAAATAAATAAGACCACTAGTATAAAGTATCTATTCATCATTAATTTTATTTTTCTGACTACTTTATGCGCTAAAGGTTTAATTAAATAAAAGCCAAGTGTAGTTTTTAAAAAATGGCCAATGTAAACCACCACATCTTACAAAACGTTCCGTTTAATTACTGCAAATAGCCTTTTATAACCGTATTACAACGATTTATTGTTAAAACTATTGTTCCGGAATTGGTATTTAGGGCAGTGTAAATGCAATACAGCAAAAAGCGTATTCAGTCATTGGGTTTACCAGTCACTTGAGTTTTAAGTCAAGGATTGGAGTATTCCCCTTGGCTAGCAAAATTGGGAAGTTCAATTTTACAGATTTTAGAATGAAAATTAAAGCATAATTCAACAAAGACAGAAACCTAAAAAGCTTGCTGATTACTTTGAAAACTTCTGCTTATAAACCCGGTACAGCTGTAAAAGCATTACAGGTACAAAATGGGCCAAAGCTCCGGCCATACTACCTTCTTCTCCTTGTAGCCCAAGAAGTGCCCAATGAGCGAAAGCCATAATAGCAGCCAGATACACCCATTGTTGTAACTTTTTCCAATTGCGCCCCATTCGTTTGACTGCTGCATTGGTACTCGTCATAGCTAAAGGAATAAACACGAAAAAGGCAATCCACCCCGTAAGTATTGATAGCTCTATTGATTCATTTACTATTTTAGAAATTGGAAATTCCAGCACATAAAAAATGGTATGGAGTAAGGTATAGGCAAATGCCGCCACACCAAAAAAGCGTCTGTTTCTTAATAACCATTGCGCTACTTTCGTTTTAGGGAACATTAAACGTATTGGCGATGCAATAAGACTTATAATCAACATACGAGCAGCAAATTCTCCGGTAATATGCATGATATCTTCATACTTAAATTGTCCTTTTGCGTAATTCAAGGTCATCATAACGCCCGGTATGGCCAATAGAAGCCAAAGCATATATTTTCCTGTAAGAAGTGATTTTAAATTGTTCATTGTTGATCGCTTTGAGCAATATTTGTTTATGCTCTGTTTTTCTAAGAAATTTCCTTTGATGAAATAAAATAGGTAACCACCCCTGCCAAAAGCGCAGGAACGGCAAAAATCATAAAATTGGCGGACATCGAAAGCCCCATACCTACGAGTACACCGCCAAGTGCAGGACCCAATACACCTCCCAGTCTACCTGCACCAATGGCCCAGCCCAGACCTGTAGTTCTAAATTCTGTGGGATACATACGGGCAGCCACGGCATACAGCCCAACAAAACCACCTTGTAGGGTAAAGCCTAGTAGTCCAAAGACTATCAGTATAAAATCTGAACCCACAAATACACTGAACATTGCCATTAAAACAGCTGTTATTCCCAAGAACAGGGCAATGGTTTTTTTAAGTCCCATTTTAGATGAAATATACCCTTGTATGACAATACCGAAAAATGCACCTACATTAAAAACCGTACCCGAGTAAATGGCCAGTTCCATAGACAAGCCCGCATTCGTAGCCAGTTTTGGAATCCA
Organism: Maribacter sp. 1_2014MBL_MicDiv; assembly: GCF_001865655.1. NCBI lineage: Bacteria > Pseudomonadati > Bacteroidota > Flavobacteriia > Flavobacteriales > Flavobacteriaceae > Maribacter > Maribacter sp. 1_2014MBL_MicDiv. Next base: position 1,200,040 of record NZ_CP011318.1, on the reverse strand, counting down.
ACTGACGAGAAAATACAAACATCCGAAGGCAAAAAATAAGGCTACCCATAACTGAATAGTAGATCGTTTGTATTTTTTAGAAAGCAATTGATTTACAGGAATACCCAACGATTTAGCCGGTTTTTCTGGTAAGGTAGAAATTTCAGGTATTTTTAATTTAGTTAAAAGACGATTAACCTTCACAAGTGCATGCTTTGGTTGCCTTCTTACATAATATTCAATGGATTCTGAAAGGAATATAAAAATTAACGGAATAGTAATAAATGAAGCCAAGCCTGCTAATTTAAACATCATTTGCCATCCGCTAGATGGCACAACAGACGCTGCTAGATACCCAGCCAAAACTGCCCCAACAGGATAACCAGCTATAACAAAACTTACCCAAAAATCTTTAGATTTATTTGGTGTGTATTCGGCCGTTAAAGATGCGGTACTGGCGAGCATACTACCAATGCCTAAGCCACTAATAAAACGTAGAAAAATTAATTGCGGTACTGTTTCTGTGTAACCTGTTAAAAATATACTTGTACCCATTAAAAAGGCACTTATTAAAATCATTTTTTTTCGACCAATCTTATCCGCATATGGCGCCAGCAATAATGCACCCAATGCCATACCTGCAAGACCGGCGCTAAATACGACACCCAAAGCCTCGGGACCAACAGCCCACGATTTAGCGATTGCAGGGGCGCAATATGAAATGACCAGCACATCCATACCATCTAAAATGTTCATTAAAAAACAAACGAATATGGTAGCGTATTGCATGGTAGAGGTGGCACGCTCATCTAACTGCAGTGCAATTGGTTTAGACATTTTATTTGGTATTAGACGTTGTAACTATCCCCTATAAGCAGTGTCTATGGTAATATTACCATTGGCAACCCTGCTTACACAGGCACACATTTTTTTATTTTCACCTTTTTCTTCTTCGCTGAAAAAGAAATCGCGATGATCAATATCGCCAGAATATTCAAGAATATCTACTTGACATAATCCGCATTCTCCTTTTTTACAATCATACATGACATCAATTTTTGCATCAAGCAAAGCAGACAATAAGGTTTGATTTTCATTTACCTGTACTTCTCTATTAAACCTCGGTATCTTTACAGTGTATGCCTGGGGAGCAAACAAACCCGAAGCCCCAAAAGTCTCGAACCGTAAATTTTGATTGTTGAACGGTCCATTTTCCCATGTCTTACGAACCGCATTCATTAAGCCAATGGGTCCACATAAGTATACTTGCGTTTCAATATCGCAAAGATTTAAAATCTTTGACGTATCAAAAAAACCATCAATATCGCTAAAATGCACTATTAAGCGTTGCCCTAATACCTTTTGTAACGCTTCTATATAAGGCATTTCTTGGGCAGACCTGCCCAAATACAACATGCGTACATTCTTGTCAGTTTTTGCTATCAACTCTTCTGCCATCCCTAGAATGGGCGTAATTCCAATACCTCCTGCAATAAGTAGATAATTTGACGTATTAAAACCAAGTTCAAAATGATTGGTGGGTTGTGAAATGCGCAACTTGCTACCTTCTTTTAATCCCCACATATATTTGGACCCGCCACGGCTTGCGGGCAAACGTTTTACCGCTATGGTATAGGGTTTATTTGGAACGTACCGCCCAACCAAAGAGTAGCTCCTGATTTCTGGCAAGTCATTGATCAAAACAGCAATATCTACATGTGAGCCCACTGTAAAGGCCGCTGTGTCACCTGCAGGGATAATTTGAATTTGCATTACATTATCCGCAACTTTTTCCATTTTACCCACCACGGCATCTTCCCAAGTATTCCTATATCTCATTAGTCCTTCTTTTCTTTTGCGACCATATTATCCGTAATTCTTCTTGCCCACATGGCCCCGGCATCTATGTTCAAATTATAAAATTCACGATCCGGGTTTTCATTGATTGCCTTTTGTTGGGCCTCTAAAATATCTTCATCCTGAGAAAAAATATGGGCGACCCCATTTTTAAGTTCGGTGGTATTACTTTGGTCCTTTAGGTTATAATTTCTGCTGAACGCCCAGAAATAAAGACAGGTCTGGTTCGTAGATGGTGTTATGGTATTTAATACATACCCATTGACCCCTTTAGACCTATCACCTTCTTGAGCACCAGTATTCGCAATGGCTACGCCAACATCTATATTTACGGTACAGGGAGCTTCAAATTTTATGATCTGCCAGCGATCTACGGTACCATCATGGTCAAATACTTTGTTCAATTGCCCTTTCCAAAATGGTGGTGGCTGTATATCTTTCATCCAACGCGTAACGGTAGCCGTTTTCTCATCGTAGTGCACATCAAAGGGTGCTTCTGCCACATTACGGTCACCAATAGTTTCTGAATGTACAAAGGTTTCGTGGGTAAGGTCCATCAAATTATCAACCACCAACCTGTAATTACAGTGCACTTTGATCATTTGTCCGTCACCTGCCCAGTCTGGATCATCGTTCCAATGCATATCCGGAATTTTTGATTCATCGGCCAATGCCGGGTTGCCCATCCATACCCAAATAAAACGATATTTCTGAATTACAGGATATGAGCGTACACAGGCAGATGGGTTTATGGTCTCTTGCGATGGCATATATGAACAACGCCCATCACTATTATACTCAAGCCCATGATAACCGCAAACAACCGTATCATCCCTTAAACTACCTTTGGACAAGGGCAATAGTCTATGCCAGCAAGCATCCTCCAAAGCTATTGGCGTCCCATCTTTTTTTCGATATAACACCAAAGGCTTGTTACAAATAGTACGTGGCAATAATTTATGCTTCAGTTCCACATCCCAAGCAACCGCATACCAAGCGTTCATGGGAAAAGATTCGTTCATGGTAAAAGTATGTGTAGACATGATGTTGTTTTATAGGATTATCAGCTAAACCTTATGATTTAGAATACAATTTGATACATTTTTAATAAATTTCACAATAAAGGATTGATATTGAATATATTTAGCGTACAAATGATTCAATTTTATTAATTCTTTTTATCAACTTTACAAAAGTATCCTACAAAAAATAGGATTTATTAATAAAGTTCATGCTCAAAATGAATTATTACCAATAGAATATGAAGATAATTGACTTATCCGTAACTATTTCAGACAAAGTAAAAGAGCCTTTCCCTACCGCCATTAATTATGAAGACCACAAAGAGGGTGCAAAGACTATGGGCAAGATTTTATTCGATGGTTTAGGTGATGTATTTCCAGATGGAAATGGCCCTGCCGGAGAATTTTTAACGGTAAATAGTCATGCTGGAACTCATGTTGATGCTCCCTACCATTATTACCCAACCTGTAATGGCGAACCATCAAGAACAATTGATGAAATGCCCCTGGATTGGTTTTTTAGAGATGGAGTTGTGTTGGACTTTACGGATAAGCCCGCCGGTTATATGTTTGAACCAAACGATTTAAAAGAGAAATTAGCCGCCATTAAATACACCTTAAAACCTTACGATATTGTTTTAATTCGTTGTGATGCTTCCAAACATTTACATGAAAAAGATTTTACCAGTAGGCATGTTGGTGCTTCTGCAAAAGCAACCCATTGGCTAATAGACCAAGGCATTAAGGTTATGGGTACAGATGGATGGAGTTGGGACATTCCTTTACACCTACAAGCTAAGGATTACAGATCAAACCCTAGACCAGGGATCATTTGGCAAGCTCACTACGTAGGTATTGAAAAAGAATACTGCCAAATAGAAAAATTGGTTAACTTAGATAAACTTCCCCCTTTTGGATTTAAAGTAGCTTGTTTTCCGGCAAAAATTGAAAAAGCCAGTGCAGGGTGGACCCGTGCGGTAGCCATTTTGGATGAATAATTTTCACTTAGGTATTGAGCAAACATGAAAATTGGTAAAGAAAAAAATATACCGACCTTAAGTTCATATGAAATATCTAATTTTCATATGCATTCTATTGATTGGTTGCCCATAATATCCAACACAAGACATGATGATTTCCATATCAATAGGATTGATGATATAAGTGACAAGAAACGTTTTCATGTACTACCGCATCGTAAAACTTTTCACGATTTCTTTTTTTTAACAAAAGGAACCTCTAGAAGAAGTAAGGGTTTAAATAGTTATGAAATTAAGGCTCCTGCCATTTTCTTTTTACCCGCATACCAAATTACGGAGCATGATATGATCAGTGAAGATGCCCAAGGTTTTTACTGCCATTTTCATGAACGTATCCTTGATATATTCCCAAAAGGAATTTTGACCGAACGCTTTGTGTTTTTTCAATACCAGTCTAACCCTATAGTACAATTAAATACAAGAACACAGGAAATTATTGCCACTATTTTAGAGCGATTATTTACTATATATAGAGGAGAGAGTTCTAGTAAAAACTTGATTTCCTTATACTTAATGACAATTTTTGAGGAACTTAAATCTGAAATGCCAGAGGTTGTAACGAAAAATAGAAAGTCGAATTTTGAAATTACAAAACGCTATAAACATGCACTTGCAAAACATATTTATGATTATCAAAATATAACCGACTATGCAGATTTATTGAATGTTACACCAAACTACCTTAATAAATGTGTTAAAACCGCAATTGATAAAACAGCCCAAGACCTACTAAAAGAAATGCTTATTCTAGAAGCAAAAACTTTAATCAAACATTCTGAACTTAATGTATCAGAAATTGCCGTAAAACTTTGTAATCAAACCCCAAGTAACTTCGCCCGTTTTTTTAAAAAACAAACCGGCCTTTCACCAAAAGAATACGCACAAACCAACTAGTGTATTCCATTTCGAATTACTCTGTATTCCCATTTTACATTTTGCCACTTTCCGGTATCGATTCTGCTAAATTATTTTGTAGAAAAATTATATCTATTTGAATTGTGTTTAATCAAACCCTAAATTAAAAAAACATCAAAAAGAATTGATTTTGAATATAATTGCTCTTTTTTTGATTCACATTTATCATTATTATATTGGAAATTTGAAGATATAATTATTAACATATTAATAATTTTTAAATATTAATATGATTAATATCATTTTTTAATCAACTTAAACTAACTCAAATGAAAAATAACGTTCGGCTACTCTTAACTTGCTTCGGATTCTTAATGATTGGTTTTGCCCAAGCTCAAACAGGCGAAATTACTGGTCAAGTAAAAGATGAATCTGGTGCTGTACTACCTGGTGCTTCTATTTTAATAGAAGGAACAAAGAATGGAACCATGACAGATTTTGATGGGAAATTTAGACTTAGCGGTCTAGATAGTGGAGATTACCAAGTAATAATTTCTTATGTTGGTTTTACAAGAAAGAAAATTGCTGTTTCCGTTCCACAATCACAACCTTTATCCGTCTCGCTAGCAGAAGATGCTACGCAATTAGATGATGTTATTGTTACCGGTGTTTTTGATGCACGAAGTCGTATGGATGCATCTGTGGCAATTACAACTATTGGAGCTAAACAATTGGCAAGAGTGGCACCTACAAGTTCTGCAGATTTATTGAAGAACATACCAGGTGTTTTTGTAAACCAAGCAAGAGGAGAAATTTGGAACTCCGTTTATTCAAGGGGGCTTTCTGCAAACTCAATTGATAATTTAAATGGTTACCGCTATGTTTCTTTGCAAGAAGATGGGTTACCTGTTACAAATGTTGAGTTATATCCTGATTTATTTTTAAGAGCTGATGCTATGACGTCTCGTGTTGAAGCTGTTAGAGGTGGTACCGCATCTATTTTAGGCGCTAATGCTCCAGGTGGTATTTTTAATTACGTTTCTAAAACAGGAGGAAATGAATTTGCAGGCGAAGTAAGGGCTAAATATGGTCTTGAAGGCAATGGCCAAAACCCATATTACAGAGCTGATTTTAATGTAGGTGGCCCTTTAAGTAATGGTTGGACATACAATATTGGTGGATTTTACCGTAAATCAGATGGAGCAAGAGACCGTGGCTATCCAATTAATAAGGGTGGTCAAATTAGAGCTAATATTGTAAAAAAATACAATACAGGTTCTTTTAGAGTAAACTTAAAATATTTGAATGATAAGAATGACAGAATGGCTTTCATACCTTCTACAAACTGGGAAGACCCACAAATAGCAAATGGTTTTTCTAAGTACGATTCTTATGCGCTATATGACTTCTCATTGGAAGTACCGTTTAACGACGAAGGCTCTAGAACTATTAATTCTACAGATTTGCTGCACAATATAGATCGTTCTATTGGTTTTAACTGGGTGCAAGATTTGGGGAATGGCTTTTCTTTAAAAAATGATTTTAAATATTCTAGAAAGGATGATGAAAGAAATGCTACGGCCGTAGTAACCCCTATTAGCACTACATCCATTCCATTCTATGCAATACCGGGATTATTTGCTGGGCCGGCACCACATCGTACCGGAACATACCGATTTGCAGATCCAACTACAGGACAAGAATTTGGTACTGTAACATTGACTCCTAACGTTGGGCCAAATGCAGTGCCCGGGCCACCTGTACTGTTTACACCAGGAGCAAATAATAATTTTCCTGGATCTAATATACAGCCCAATTCATTAATGTTTATGCCATTATTCTATACGGATATTGACAGAAATGAAATTGCCAATCAATTAATTCTTACTAAAAAAACAGAAAAAAGTAGTTTTAACTTAGGTAGCTTTTATAGCCGCTCAAAATTAGATATTACAAATTACAGCAAAGGTATGGGTCTTAGTGGTGGGCTTATCCAAGATCGCCCAGTGCCAGCTCAGATTACTTTAGACGCCAATGACGGAAATACGTATGAAGTTACAAGTCCTGAAGGTTTTATGAATGTAGGGTGGACAGGTTCTGATGATGGAGAAACTACTCAGGGTGTGTTTGCACTTTTCTTTGGACATAATTGGAAAATTACACCAAAACTTACATTCGATTACGGACTTAGATATGAGAATATATCTTCGGAAGGATTTAATTCTATTGCAATTGGAAACCCTAGACAAAACGACCCATCTTTTGGTGGTCGTGATGGAAACCCGCTTACGCTTTGGGATAATGGAGGGGGTACAGCAGGCCCTCCAATAAATTACGATTATGATTTAAACAGCTTTTCTTATACGGCAGGTCTAAATTATAAGTTTAGTGAACAACGCGCTATTTATGCAAGGTTTGCGCGTGGTAACAAGGCGCCATCAACCTCCTTTTATTTAGATTTAAACAATGATGATTTAGTAAATACATTAAATCAGAGTGAATCTCTTTTAGAAGAAATAACCCAATTTGAAATAGGGTATAAAGTGAACACTGATAAATTAAAACTAGTGGCGACGCCATTTTATAGTAACCTGAAAAATGTACCAAACATTCAAACTTTTTCAACTGAGAGTCGTACTAACTATTCTCCTACTTATCAGTTCAACGAGTATACTACTTTGGGCTTTGAATTGGAAGGAACCTATAATATTACCGATAAGTGGTTGGTAAGGGCAAATGCAGTAGTGCAAAATGCAAAAGCTGATAAATATACAGCTTGGGCAGAAGGTGAAGATGGAGCTGGTGATGATACAATTGTAGATTACTCTGGTAATGAAGCTGATAACAGTGCTAACCTTATATTTAACATCAACCCTATTTACAATGGTGAAAAGTTCTACGGATCATTAAACTATAGCTATATGGGTGATAGACAAGCAAATGTACTTAATGCCTTTACCCTACCTGCATTTGGTAACGTTGATTTGGCATTTGGTTATGATTTTTCTAAAAAATTCGGTCTACAACTAAATATAAATAATGTGTTAGACAAATACGGAATTTTAGGATGGCAAGGGCCAGGTGGTTTTCCACAGGCGCTAAACAGAGATGGTTTTGGTCCTGATTTTATTGCCAACAATCCAAATGCAACTTTCTCAACACAAGGTAGCATGCCAAGAGCTTATTTCTTAACGGCCACTTATAGATTCTAATTTTTGTTTTTGTTTATTGAATAAGTGTTTTACGCTAAGGATATTGAATTTCAAATTCTATATCCTTAGTTTCTTTCAAAAGACAAACCCCAATTTGATATTTTACGAGCTGAAAATGAGCGTTTTATAATTTTAAAAATTGTTTTATGAGAATACTGATTTTAGGAGTTTTTACCCTTTTCTGTCTTAGTTGCAAAGACGCCGATACAAACAAAAAAGAGGATCCCCAGCCAGAAAAAAAACCGAACATCGTTTTAATCTTGGCAGATGATATGGGCTTTTCTGATTTGGGAAACTATGGATCAGAAATAAATACGCCAAGTCTTGATCGTCTTGCCTCTGAAGGAACACGGTTAACGCGCTTTTACACCAATACCATTTGCGCGCCTTCACGTACTAGTTTACTTACTGGACAATATCCGCACAAAGCAGGTATGGGCTTCTTTAATGAAGATTTTGGGGTAAAAGGTTATGAAGGTTATATTAATAAAGAATCACTGACCCTGGGCGAGGTATTTAAAGAAGGAGGCTATTCCACCTATATGGCCGGTAAATGGCACGTAGGTAATGAGAGACCACATTGGCCATTACAGCGTGGTTTTGATAATTTCTTTGGGTTTTTGGATGGTGGCGCCAGTTATTTTGATACTAAGCCTTTGCTAAAAGGCCCACCTTCAACAGCATTCTTGTATGAAGGTAATGAGGTTTATACTATAGAAAAGGAAGATTTTTACTTAACCGATGAACTCACTACAAGAGCCATTGATTTTGTAAAGAACAATCCAGCAGAAAAACCATTTCTACTTTATATGGCCTATAATTCTCCGCATTGGCCTTTACATGCAAAACCGGAAGATATTGCCAAGTATAAAGGAAAATATGACGCAGGTTGGGATGAACTACGTAAACTCCGTTTTGAGAACATCAAAAAACTAGGACTTGCTAATGAAGACTGGAATCTCTTTAAAGATAAATTATTACCACCTTGGGACAGTTTAACTGAAAAAGAAAAAAGCGAATGGACTTTGAAAATGGAAGTTTATGCCGCTATGGTAGACAATTTGGACCAAAATATAGGAAAACTGCTGAATTATTTAGGTACAACTGGTCAATTGGATAATACGGTAGTTGTTTTTCTATCTGACAATGGCGCTGAAAATATGGATGTTGGTAAAATGCCTTTTACGGTTAAACGAAATGAAGGCCCTGTGGGTACTGCGGGTTCAATGGAATCGTATTCCAAAAAATGGGCACAGGTATCTAACAGTCCATTAAGAAGTTATAAATCATCTCCTTATGAAGGGGGCCTAGCAACACCGTTTATTATACGTTATCCAAATCAAAAAGAAACGGGAAAGGTAATGAAAGGTGGTAGCCACGTGGTAGATATCATGCCCACTTTATTAGATATTGCCGGTATTGAATATCCTGAAACCTACAATGGCATTAAAGCTAACGCTCTAGCCGGTGAAAGTTTTCTGCCCTTATTACAAGGTGAAGATTGGAACAGGGAACAACCCATTTGTTTTGAATGGTTCGGAGACCGTGCAGTTTGGCTGGGCGATTTAAAGGGTGTTCATCAGTACCAAAAAGAGTGGGAACTGTATGACCTTTCTATCGATAGAACCGAATCAAACGATATAGCAGCTTCACAGCCTGAAACCATCGCAAAAATGGATGCTATTTACAATGAATGGGCAAAAAATAATGGAGTTATTGCCTGGTCTGAGGAAATGGGTAAAAAAACACAGTTTAGAAAATCACCACATTAAATAATTGTAGCAATGAAAAAATTATTCTCTTATGAAAATGGAATAGTTACGCTAATGGCCTTGACCTTTGGAGTACTATTTTTTGACCGCTTAGCGCTAAATTATTTAGTACCCTTTGTAGCCAAAGACCTTAATTTAAATAATACACAAATAGGGCTCTTAGCAGGAATTTTATCCTTGGCTTGGGCATTTTCCAGTTATTATACCACTGCTTGGTCAGAGTCCAAAAACAAAAACAAAATCACGTTTCTAATTGCCATCGTTATTTTTTCTGTCTGTTCATTTGGTTCAGGTATGGCTATTGGTTTTGGTACTTTATTTGTTGCCCGGTTAATAATGGGTTTAGCAGAAGGTCCAGTAATACCATTAGCGCAAGTCTTTGTGGAACGAGAATCTACACCAAGCAGACTTGGTCTTAATGTAGGTATATTACAAGCCGTTGGTGGTGCATTATTCGGTTCTATATTAGCACCCGTGATATTAATCCAAATTGCTGAAAATATGGGTTGGCGTACCGCTTTTTACGTGGCAGGTGTGCCGGGTCTATTACTAGGGCTCATTGCTGTTTTCTATTTAAAAAAATCGACCACAGAAAGTAGAGGAGCAAAAAAGGATACGGGTTTTGCTCTCAAAGAAATTTGGGCCTATAAAAATATTAAATGGGGTACGGCATTAGCCTGCTGCGTATTTGGTTGGTGGTTTGCAACAATTCCTTTTATCACCAAATACTTTACAGACGTACAAGGTATGGGCGCCAATGATATGCAAAAAACAATGGGCCTATTAGGGGTAGCCATGCTAATATCGTCCTTATTTTTTCCTGGAATTTCAGATAAAATAGGAAGAAAAAAAGCATTGTATATTGCGGTAATTTTGGGCATTTTTTACCCTTTTGCAGTTTATTACCTTAACGGATCTAGCATACATTTACCCGCTATGTTTTTTAGTTATGCGATGGTAGGCGCTATACCTCTGGTTGCTGCAATTGTACCTTCTGAAGCCGTTCCAAATCATTTAAAAGCGAAAGCTATTGGCTTTGTAACTGCAGTCGCAGAAATTATAGGTGGTGTTATTGTGCCTGCTATTTCAGGTGCTCTTTCTGATATAGTACATGAATCTGCCTTTTTATGGGTTGCTGCTGTATTGGCTGTATTAGCTTTATTTTTCTTATCTAAATTAGAGGAGACCAAAGGTAAGGTGTTCCCTGTTGAAGCGGTGGAGTAACGATAGACAAATGATTTAATAATGGAAATAAAGATTCGTAGAATAGTAACAGGGCATTCTACAGAAGGTAAAGCCATTTTTAGTTCAGATGATGTGTTTGAACCGCTTATAATACCAACAGGAGATGCCGCAATGGCCACTATTTGGAGTACGTTAACTGTACCTAGCGACTGTAATGATGAATCCGATGGTAGGTTTAACGATGTAGGTACAACACTATCTGGAGGTTCTGTAATACGAATTGTTGACATGTTACCGGGTGCAAGTTCACCTATGCATCGTAGTAATAGCATAGATTATGGTGTTGTACTGAGTGGTACCATAGAACTCGAATTAGATGACCACCAATTTAAAACAGTAGGTCCGCAAGAAATTATAGTGCAACGTGGTACTATTCATAAATGGAGAAACCCTAGTACTACGGATATTTGTAGAATACTTTTTGTTTTAATTGAAGCAAAACCTTTTAAAATTAATGGCAAATGTTTGCCAGAAGTAATGGAATAGCAACATTTATATTATGGAAAAAAAGGCAAATAAATACAAACTGAAACTTGAGCTATTAGAACTACTTAGGCCAAATGACACCATTTATGAGCCTATTGAACTAGAGTTTGGCAATCATGACAATATTTTCGAGATTATTGAACGCATGAAAAAACGAAATCGATTTAAGACGGAACAAGATTCGGTTGAATTTGCTATCGGCTTAAAACTATTTAGCGAGGTGATGTTAAAGAACAAAGACAATCCGTTGTTTGATGACTTTAGACCGGCCTTTGGTGCAATGATGAAAAAATTGAAATCCAAAGAATAAAAAATATGTATTTCCTTATACATCAATTAAAGAACTTAGTAATAATGAATATTAAATATTGGTTTTAGTTGATTGATATTTTTAAAAGTATTGATTTTGAATATCAATGTCTTCCATATGATTCATTCAAGAGTAAGAATAAAATTAAATTTGTAATTATAGATTCGTAATAAAGAATATAAATATTTATAGAAATGGCAAAAAACCCACATTATTTTTCGCAAATGGCCCATGTTGAGGTCTTAACCAAAGACCTTGAAAAATCGGTACATTTCTTTGGCGATATTGTTGGAATGGATATAACTGGACGAGAAGAAGGCTCGGTTTATTTAAGAGCATGGGGCGATTATTTTCATCACACCTTAAAATTAACGCAAAGCGACAAGTCTGGACTAGGACATATTGGGTGGAGAGCGGATAGCCCAGAGGCTTTAGAAGAAGCTGTTGAGTATTTAGAAAGCATCGGTGCCGGTAGAGGTTGGTACGATGGTGACCAAGGCCATGGAAAAGCATTTAAATTTCAATCTCCTGAAGGTCATATGCATGAGGTTTTTTGGGATGTACAATGGCTTCGTGAAGAAGGGCAACGTGGTAGTGTGTATGCCGATCGATATGCTAGCAATCGTTTACAAGGTGCTAATCCAAGAAGATTTGACCACGTAACATATATGGTATCAAAAGGTGCTTACCCAGCTGAAAAAGCATTTTGGAAAGCTTTAGGATTTAAAAATCCAGATGAAATTCGTATTTCAGATGAAATACCCCCAATTGGAGGTTTACATACCCTTGCAAACTTATCACATGACATTGCCATCTTTACAGACCCGAATATAGAACCTAATCAAGCAGTTTTAAATCATATTTGTTGGAATGTAGATAGTCGTGAAGAGGTACTTTTAGCTTTAGACTATTTTATAGAAAAGGGGTATAAGAGTGTTATGGGTGCACCAACAAGGCACAAGGCAGATGAAGGTTTCTTTATCTACATTGTTGATCCAGGAAGTGGAATTTTATTTGAATTCTATGCTTGTGCTAGATTAGTGTTTGCACCAGATCATTTAGATGTTCATTATTTAAAAGATAACCCAAATGATGCATGGGGTTCTGTAAATCCGTTTGCAGAAATGGCGAAAGGTAAAAAACTTGGACTATCTGATGATGGTACAGTGAAACCTGTAGATATTTAGGCTACTTGATTTAAGTAGCAATAACAATTTTTAAAACACACACGTATTATGTGGCATTTTTTTCCAGGCAAATACATGCCTTCTTATCAAGTTAATAGAGCATTGACCCAAGCACATTATGGTGGTGGCGAGTTTGCAGAAATATTAGAAGCAGCGGGCAATATTGACCCAGATAATAGAGAAACCTTTAATATAGCTTGGCTAAATAAAGGTAATGAGGTTTATGGTTGGGCAGAAGATTATGAAAAGAACAATGCTTTTGTATCTGCTAGGCGAACCTATTTAAGAGCATTTAATTATTTACGCACGGCAGAATTTTTTATGAATCTACAAGATGACCGAAAAATACCGACCTACCTTAAAGCAAGAGAAGCTTTTATAAAGGCGACCAAATATTTTGAAGAAAAACCAATTCAGGTAGAAGTTCCTTTTGAAGGTTCCTTTTTACCAGGATATCTTTTTAAGCCAAAAGGCGTGAAAAATCCACCAGTAATGGTCATGTTTGGTGGTTTAGATAGTTTAGCTGAAGAACTTTATTTTGGAATAGGCGACCATTTAATGGAAAGAGGTGTTGCCTTGTTAGCTATGGACGGACCAGGTCAAGGAGCTGCTTTACGTTTAAACCATATTCACTCTAGACATGATTATAATGTTGCTGGTACAGCTGTTTTGGATTGGGTTTTAGAAAACTTGAAAGATGAAGTTGACACTACTAGTGTTGGTATTGCAGGGGTATCTATGGGAGGTTACATGGCAGCACGTTGTGCAGCATTTGAGCCTCGTTTTAAAGTATGTATGGTATTCGGGGCTGTCTGGTCTTACTATTCTGTTTGGGCAGGTAGAAATGGGAAACATCCTTTAGCTGAAATTGTACAACATATTATGGGTGTTGATAGTTATGAAGCTGTTCTTAAAAAATTAGAAGGCTTCACCTTAGAGAACGGTGTTGCCGAAAAAATCTCTATGCCAACATTTATAATGCATGGTGGTGGTGATAAACAGAATTTTGTGGAACACGCAATAACATTAGAAAAGCATCTAACGTGTGAACATAAAATGAAAATTGTACCAGAAGGTGAAAGTGGGTCTCAGCATTGTCAAGTAGACAATTTTATGCCTGCATTAGACATGTTCGATTGGATTGCAGAGAAAATTCACGCCTAATAGTCTATTTCTATAGTTAATAATTTTAAAAGTTCTAAAAATGTCAGCAGTAAAAAAGGTACTCGTAGTTGGTGGTGGTATTGGAGGTCAGTCTGTTGCAATTGCTTTAGCCCAAAAGGGTGTTGAAGTTGAAATAGCAGAAAGACTAGATGTGTATAATGTATATGGAGTAGGAATTATTCAACAAATGAATGCCCTTCGAGCATTGGATGAATTAGACTTAGCTGATGAAACCATGAAGCAAGGTTATCCTTACGGACAATTAAAAATGTACACTTCTACAGGGCATTTTATTGGTCTTGCAGGAGCACCACCAATAGGGAAGTACCCTAGCCATAATGGTATTTCAAGACGTACCTTACATGAAATCATGTATGATAAGGCTATCAAACTTGGTGTTCACTATAAAATGGGAACTACGGTTACCCATATCGAAAACAACAAAGATGACGTTACCGTAACATTTACGGATAACACTAGAAAAACCTATGATATCTTAATCGCTTCAGATGGTATAAATTCTGATATGCGTAAATTGATTTTTGGTGATTTTAAACCAAAGTATATGGGTGTTTCAGTTTGGCGGTATGCCTTTAAAAAGCATGAGGACCTAGATACAGCATATATGTATTATGGAAAGCGTAGTAAAATTGGATTTATACCAATGTCTGATGACAGTATGTATATGTTCTTGGTGTCTGCTGAAGGATCCGATAACCCATGGATTGAGAAATCTGCCTATGTGCCTATGTTAAAGGATTATTTATCTGAATTTCCAGCTAAGATTGCCCAAGACATCATCCCTCAAATTACAGAACCAGATTTGGTCAATTATCGTCCAATAGAAGCAAGTCATTTACCAGACCCTTGGTTTAAAAACAGAGCTATTGTTATAGGTGATGGTGCCCATGCAACCGTTCCGCAATTAGGCTCCGGAGCCGCATTAGCGCTTGAAGATGGTGTAGTTTTAGCAGAGGAATTGGATAAGGCAGATACTGTTGAAAAAGCTTTCACAGCCTTTATGAAAAGACGTCACCAACGATGTATGGCGATTGTAGATGCATCAGAAACCCTCGCAGAATGGGAATTATTGGAGTTTCAAGGAAAACCGCTTCCTGAAGGAGCAAATATTGGTCAAGTCATAGGTAAGGCTGTTGGTACTTTAATGGCACCACATTAATAAAATAGTAATGTTATGAAATTAGTTACTTTTCAAAATAATATAGGAGCTGTTAAAATTGGCTGGTTAAAAGGCAATGGTGTAATTGCTATGCAAAAAGCGGACGCCAGTTTACCAAATGATATGTTAAGCTTTATTGATGACCATGAAACGTATTTCAAAATAATAAAGGATAATAATCTAGAAAACCTAGCACCTCATTATCAATTATCAGAAGTAAAACTATTGGCTCCACTAACGAATCCAAGAAGTTTTAGAGATTATGTTGCTTTTGAGGAACACATGTTAAATGCTTCAAAGTCTTTTGGACATACCGTTAGCCCAGAATGGTATAACATTCCTATTTTTTACTTTACCAATCATCAGGCGATTTATGGGCCAGAAGCTGAAATAAAGCGCCCAGAAAAGGAAACCAAGTTTGATATTGAGTTAGAGCTGGCTGTTATCATGGGTAAGAAAGGTAAAGATATTCAGGTCGAAAATGTCGATGACTATATTTTTGGATACACCATATTTAATGATTGGACCGCTAGAGCTATCCAAAGACAGGAAATGACCGTGCCTCTTGGACCGCATAAAGGCAAAGATTTTGCAAATGCCATTGGGCCTTGCATTGTTACCAAAGATGAATTCGAGAAATATAGGTGTGCGATTTCAAGAGAAATGCATCCAGAGCATTTGCAAATGCCTCAAACAACTGATGGTCGTTTCGATTTAAAAATGATTGCACGAATAAACGGAAAAACCATCTGTGAAGGCAATTATAAAACCGTGTATTGGACCTTTCCGCAAATGATAAAAAGAGCTTCAGAAAATAATGTTCAGTTAATGCCTGGTGACATTTTAGGTAGTGGTACCGTTGGATGGGGAAGTCTTATTGAAAATAACTTTTCGGTTCATAGACCATTGGAGCCTGGGGACGAGGTTGAATTAGAGATTGAGGGGATTGGGGTGTTGAGGAATAAAGTCGTTTAAATTTGTAAATTATCTGTTTAATTCGTGGATTCGATTTACTTAAGTTAGCTTCATTTATTTAAAAGCATATTCTAGAATGGAATAGTATATTTAAAATAAGTTTAGCTGATTTCCTTGTTGAAACGTTTTATTTAGTATAAGACAACTATCCTTTTTAGGTGCAATTGCAAGGTTGAAGCCCGTATTTCCTATTTCGTTGATTTTAATCATCACATTTAGAGTGTACCTTTATTTAATATTTCTAAACTAATTTCGGAATATTAAGGCATTGCGTATTTTTTAATGGCGTCATACGCTTTACCATCACATTGATTCATTTGAGAATTTGAGAAAATTATTCTATCAGTTCCTATAAAGAATATTATTTATAGTTTGATAATAGGAGAATTGCTCCGAAATATTTTAAACGAAACTTACAGATCAACAAATTCATACTTCCCTTGTCTTAAATCAAAAAATAAAGCATAAATGAAAAACTTAAACAGGGTT
Organism: Maribacter sp. 1_2014MBL_MicDiv; assembly: GCF_001865655.1. NCBI lineage: Bacteria > Pseudomonadati > Bacteroidota > Flavobacteriia > Flavobacteriales > Flavobacteriaceae > Maribacter > Maribacter sp. 1_2014MBL_MicDiv. The sequence goes on along the minus strand of NZ_CP011318.1, from coordinate 1,183,267 downwards.
CAAATCAAAATCAGTATTATTAAATCATATCAAACCCTCAAAATTAAGACGTATCATTTATAAAATACTACAGGATTCTTCTGGTTCATTATTTTTTTTACTCAAGTGCAGCAACGACCGGTTTCGCTCAAACTTTATTTTCGCAAAACTATAACTTTGTTAATGGCGCTTTTCGCAATATTTTAATGCCCCACCTATACTTATAAAACTGCTTTAAATTTGTGCGGAGAATGTTAATTTGTAATTTAATTCCAAAGTTTCTATAGAATAGTATATTATTTTTAAGTATGCTTTTTTTAAAAATTACCGAGAGTAGAATGCCAAAAATCCAGAACACCATAGAGCAAGATATAGGAACATTAACCAGCAAATAGAGATTTAAAATTCTGGTATTTTAAGCTTTTAAATATTTATGAGTGAAGTTTGTCTGTTCTATTTTAACTCTTCAAGTAAATAACGTTACATGTTTTGACATCATAATATGGGATTCTATTATATACATCTTTGCCTAAATTGTAGATAGGTAAATAACGAGATTTAAGAAATGCTTTTAAATCTTCAATATCTTTTTTAGTAGCAGGTTTGTTAGCATAAGGTGTTACAAAATCCTTTGCTATTTCTGTAACAGCAGCTCCTGCGGCAGCATTTGCAATTCCTGCTAAAGACATTTTTTCATGAAAGCTCGGCTTTTGTACTAAAACAGGTTTTTCATCTATAGTGTTTACATCTGGTACCTTCAATTCTTTAATCTGTTGGTTGTTTTTCCAGTTTAAACTACGGCAAGAGTTGCTACAGAACTTTTGCGCACCTCTTCTTTTTGGAACATAGTCACCACCACAATACTTGCAAATTTCAGTTTTTGTCATAATTATACGTAAATTAAACGTTTAATTTACGTATAATTTATTTAAGTATTTTTGAATCAATATTGAAAATACGTTTTAATAAAATCGCTTCTGCCTCAGAATCGGAAATAAGAGGTAGTTTTTTATTTTTGCTGCGCTGTGTTTTCTTATCTGTAGAAGTGGGAAGGTTTTCATGCAGCTCTTCTTGTAAATTTGAAACTCCAGGTATTACATTTTGTATATCCCTGGTATAAAAAAGTTTGGATACATGAGGCAAAGATGACTCTACCGATTTTCCGATATTAAAATTACCTTTCGGCAAAGATTGCATATCGGGATAAAACTGTTTAAGAATTGTTTCAAAATGTGACTTGTGAAAATTATATTGGAGTTTAAACAAACCTAGAATAGTGTCCTCTTGAGGTAGTACTTGGGTTATATTTTTATTCAGCCAATTTGTAATAAAATGTAAGCACTCAACCTGCTCGAAATATAATTCTAGAATGTAATTAAATTCCTGTGCATTGGAATTTGCTTTTGCATTTAATAATTGACGTGTACTTTTTTTTAATGTGCTGTCTTTAAGTATTATCATGTAATTGTCCCTACCTGTTTCGTAGCGTGTAGGTCCCTTATAATAATCTATCACTAATATTTTATTACGAAGTTTTTCGAATTCTATTTCTTTATGGTTTTCTAAGAATTCATTTGAAACTTCATTATCAGGGATGAAAAATAATAGTTCTTCCCACAGCTTTGAGATCAGGTTCTTGTACAATAGTTCCAAAGAGGTTTTATTCATGTACATTTTTTAACATTGTTGAGTAATCTTCGGGAAGTTCGGCATCTATATCCCTTAAATATTTTTTTAAGGCCGTCATGGAAGAATGTCCTGTGATCAACATCAACTTACTTTTAGCCTCAAAAGGGGAGGAGTCCTTCATTAAAGCTCTATAAACCTTAGTTATGTAGGTGTGTCTAAAGCTATATAGCCCATAATTTATTCCTAATTTAAAATGCTCTTTAACGACTTTTCTAAAGCGTTTACTGAAATAGTCTCGCCTATTATCTACAAGGGTGTCCCATTCGCCGCCAATTTTTTCCGGTGTAAATAAGACGGCTTCTTTATCCAATTTCCTGAGGTCTGGCAAATCGTTCCATAACAGCTCTGGTATAATTTTGGTTTTTAATGGGCTGTTCTTTGCTTTAAATTGTATTCGTCTATTTTTTATATCAATATCTTTTACTCTAAGTCGGCAGACTTCTATTGGTCGTAAAAAGTTATAAGAGATAAATTTAATGTAGAGTAATAGAATTGGGTCATGAACTTCTAAATATTCAAAAATTTCCTCTTGAATATTCTGGGAATATGTTTTATTACGTTCTGGTGTAGATTTTAGTTTAGGTATTTTCTTTACGAAATTTTGTTCTATGATTTCATTATCTACAAGTACTTGTATAATACTACTTAGGTCGGTTTTGTAATTATTTCTTGTTCGTGCACTATTTCTGTGTAACACATCGTTTAAGAATCCTACAACAAGCTTTTTGTTAAGCTCAGGTATGAATCGTATTTCAGGGTGATTTACTGAAAGCCATTCCAAAAGGTTCTTTATTTTGCTTTGATAATCTCTTTTGGTACTAGTGCTTACCAATTTTTCTTTTAGCTTCATTCCAAAATCAAAAGCTTCCTTTACTGTCATCGATGTTTTCCCTGGCAGTGGAACGGATTTCTCTAAATTATTATTGGTTAGATCGGCAGGAACTGCAACATTGTTTTTGCGATGTAAACTTTGGTGTAATTCTAAGTTATCGGAATAAGGATTATAACCTTGGTTCAGTAGTCTTAATAAAACTTTTCTATAGATGACCAAAACGGACATTCTATCTTCTTTGGTCTTATATTTATTTGCGTCCCCGTAGAAAGGAGTTTGACGCTTTAATTTTCCACTTTTAGGTTCCCGAAAAGAAAAATAGACATACCAGCGTTTTTTTAAATCGCCGTTTGCAGAATATATTTTAGGTGAGGAAAAGGTTCTTTTTAAAGACAAATCGTATGCACTTTCGTATTCATTTTCGTATTCAAAGGTAACTAACTCCTTAAAATTAGGCATAAAAAAACGGTTTAGCGAAAACTAAACCGTTGTTTTTAAATACTTTAAACTTAGTAGCGGGGACTGGACTCGAACCAGCGACCTTCGGGTTATGAGCCCGACGAGCTACCTACTGCTCTACCCCGCGATATGGGTTCTTATCTCACTTGTTTTGCAACTTCAGGTCATTAAGCTGACGAGATAAAGGTGTGCTACTATTCGTAGCGGGGTGCAAATATACAATACATTTTCTCTATTTTCAAAACTTATTTAAAGAATATTTTTTGGGAGCATTATCTTTTAAAAAACTTTAAATCCATAACTTCGGTTTTTTACAATTTTATGGATACAATTAACGACTTTATAGCCAATGCCCTGCCGTATACGGAGTGGCCAATGTTTCTTTTGTTGATAGGCGGCGGACTCTTTTTGGTTTTTTATTCCAAATTAATGCCCTATCGTTTTTTCGGTCACGCTATAGCAATTACAGCAGGTAAATATGATAATTCAAATTCAAAAGGTGAGGTAAGTTCTTTTCAAGCGCTTTCGGCTGCAGTTGCTGCTACAGTTGGCTTGGGGAATATATCTGGGGTAGCTATTGCCATACATGATGGTGGACCTGGAGTGGTGTTTTGGATTTGGATGACAGCATTAATAGGTATGTGTATCAAATTTTACTCTTGTAGTTTGGCAATTATGTATCGTGGTACAGATTCAGACGGTAAATTACAGGGAGGCCCCATGTATTATATAACTAAAGGATTGGGTGAGAAGGCAAGACCTTTGGCTATTTTCTTTGCGATATGTGGTCTCTTTGGCTTTTTGGGTGTGTTTACGGCCAATCAGTTCACGGAAACATTTATGAGTGTAGTAGAACCTGGTTCCAACATCATTGAAATGAGTGATGAGAATTGGAAATGGACTATTGGTTTAATACTGGCCATTATTACTTCGTTTGTCATATTTGGTGGATTAACAAAGATTGCTAAGGTTGCCTCAGCCATAGTACCATTTATGGTCGCGGTATATTTAATTGCTGTTATAGCGGTTATGGCGATGAATTCAAGTCAAATATTACCAGCTCTGAAAATGATATTTACGGAAGCTTGGAACTTTAAATCTTTAGCTACTGGCGGATTTTGGGGATTGGTAATTATTGGTGTCCGTAGGGCAATGTTTTCAAATGAGGCCGGTTTGGGTAGCGCGCCAATGTATCACGGTCAGTCAAAAAACGATGAACCAATTCGTGAAGGCTTGGTGGCTATGTTAGGGCCGTTTATAGATACCATTCTGGTATGTACATTTACGGCAATCGTAATTATTCTCAGTGGAGCGTATTTAGAAGATTCTAGTGGAATTGTAATGACCTTATCAGCTTTTGAAAGAACCCTGTTCGGTTGGGGAGATATATTGTTAATGGTAATAGTTACGGCATTTGCACTATCCACTTTGTTTACCTATTCCTATTACGGAGTAAAATCTTTATCCTTTTTGACCAATGCTAAAATAGGTAAGTTGTATAACTGGTATTTTGTGATTATGATCGTTTTTGCGGCAGTGGCCTCTTTAGAGCTGGTAAAGAATTTAATTGATTTGTCTTATGCATTAATGGTAATACCTAATATGATTGCCGTACTTTTGTTGGCTCCAAAGGTAAATGTAGAATTAAAGAAATACATAATAAAGTTGAAGGATGGCAGATCATAAAGCAGGCTTCGTAAATATAATAGGAAATCCAAATGTTGGTAAGTCGACATTGATGAATGCTTTTGTGGGTGAAAAATTATCCATTATAACATCAAAGGCACAAACTACTAGGCATCGTATATTAGGTATTGTAAATGGGGATGATTTTCAAATGATTTTATCGGATACCCCTGGTATTATCAAGCCGGCATATGAGCTTCAGAGCAGTATGATGGATTTTGTAAAATCTGCTTTTGAAGATGCCGATGTGTTACTCTATATGGTAGAGATAGGGGAGAAGGCTTTAAAGGATGAAGCTTTTTTCGAGAAAATTAAAAACAGTAAAATTCCTGTTTTACTATTATTAAATAAAGTAGATACAGCTACCCAAGAATTATTGGAAGAGCAAGTTCAGTATTGGCAAGACTTATTACCTACGGTAGAGTTGCAACCAATTTCAGCATTATCTAATTTTAATATAAAGGGAGTTTTTGAACGTATTGTTGAGCTACTTCCAAAATCGCCTGCCTATTATCCTAAAGATCAGTTAACTGACAAGCCGGAGCGATTTTTTGTAAATGAGACTATCCGGGAAAAAATATTACTAAATTATAAAAAGGAAATTCCTTATGCGGTAGAAATAGAAACCGAAGAGTTTTTTGAAGATGAGGATATCATTCGTATGCGTGCCGTAATTATGGTTGAGCGCGATTCTCAAAAAGGAATTATCATTGGTCACAAAGGGGCAGCTTTAAAGCGCGTTGGCGTAGAAGCTAGAAAAGATTTAGAGAAATTTTTTGGTAAGCAGGTTCACATCGAACTCTACGTGAAAGTGAACAAGAATTGGCGAAGCGATGCACGTCAATTAAAGCGTTTTGGCTACAATAAATAGTATTGTTCTAATAATTAAATTAAAATTTCATCTTCGTATTATCAAAGGTCAAATTCTGAACTCTTTTATTTTCAGATAATTGACTTTGAAGCCATTTGTTTTTTGGCTTTTTCGAAATAATTTTTACCTCAAAATGTTTTTTGATTCTTTAGTTTGAAAAGAATAGTCTATTTTTGGTTTATCGATAAAGTGTCATAAAACCCCGATGAAATGCAAAATGTAATAATATTTGGAGCCTCTGGTCATGGTAGTGTAGTATTGGATTGTCTAGAGAAAGAGGGGAAATTTAATGTTATTGGATTCGTAGATTCATTTAAGAAAAAAGGTACTATTATTAATGGCTATCAAGTATTGGGCTCAGAGTTCGATTTGCCATTTTTAATTAATAGATTTAATATTTCTGGAGGCATTATCGCAATTGGGGATAATTGGATACGAAAACAAATTGCTGATAGAATAATGAAGATTGTACCGAATTTCAGCTTTGTGAATACGGTACATCCGAAAGCAATTATAGGAAAAGATGTTTTGTTAGGATGTGGTAACGTCTTCATGCCAGGTGCAATTGTCAATGCAAATTCAATTATTCATGACTTTTGTATAATAAATACTAATTCTTCATTAGGTCATGATGGTATAATGGACTCATATTCAAGTTTAGCACCATCAGTTTGTATTGGCGGTAATTTAAAATTAGGAAGGTTTTCGGCTATAAGTTTAGGAGTTAATGTGATTAATGGAATTGAGATTGGACAGCATACCGTTATTGGAGCTGGGGCTTTAGTTGTTGATCATTTTGGAGATAACGTTATGGCTTATGGGTCACCAGCAAGAATTGTTCGTAAACGGTCAGTTGGTGAACCTTATCTATCTACTCCTAAAAAGCGGCAACTTTCTGAAATGGAATCTTTTGAAGTGATCCCGTCTAATCTCTCTGTTTAACTTATGGTGTAAATGCCAGTTTAAATATTACCTTTGCCCCAAATTTAAGCTATGGGTGCTATTGTTGCCATTGTGGGGAGACCTAATGTAGGAAAATCAACATTTTTTAATAGATTAATTCAAAGACGTGAGGCTATAGTTGATGCCGTTAGTGGTGTTACACGTGATCGCCATTATGGTAAAAGTGATTGGAACGGAAAAGAGTTTTCAATTATTGATACCGGCGGATACGTTGTGGGTAGTGATGATGTTTTTGAAAAGGAAATTGATAGGCAAGTTGAATTGGCGATCGAAGAAGCTGATGCCATAATTTTTATGGTAGACGTTGAAACGGGTGTTACCGGTATGGATGAAGATGTAGCCAAGTTACTTAGAAGAGTAAAGAAGCCTGTTTTTTTGGCGGTCAACAAGGTTGACAATGCCAAAAGAGCGGAGGATGCTGTTGAGTTTTACTCTTTAGGCCTTGGTGAGTACTATACCTTATCTAGTATAAATGGAGGTGGTTCTGGAGAATTGCTAGATGCCTTAGTAGAAAAGTTACCAGATGTTGTAGAAGAGGAAAGTGACCTGCCAAGATTTGCCGTTGTTGGTAGACCCAATGCGGGTAAGTCTTCTTTTATTAATGCATTGATAGGGGAGGATAGGTACATTGTTACTGATATTGCCGGTACTACAAGAGATAGTATCGATACTAAATACAACAGATTTGGGTTTGAATTCAACTTAGTAGATACGGCAGGTATTCGTCGTAAGGCAAAAGTGAAAGAAGATCTAGAGTTCTATTCCGTTATGCGTTCGGTTAGGGCAATTGAGCATTGCGATGTATGTATTTTAATGCTCGATGCAACAAGAGGCTTTGATGGTCAGGTAGAAAATATTTTCTGGCTAGCACAGCGAAATCATAAAGGGATAGTTATTCTTGTTAATAAGTGGGATTTGGTAGAGGATAAAGAGACCAATACTATAAAGCACTATACCGATAAAATTAAAAAAGCTATTGAGCCATTTATAGATGTGCCTATTCTTTTTGTTTCGGTACTGACAAAACAACGTATTTTTAAGGCAATAGAAACTGCAGTTGAGGTATATAATAATCGTAACAAGAAGATTATTACGCGTAAGTTCAATGAAACAATGTTGCCAATAATCGAGAATTATCCGCCGCCGGCGTATAAAGGTAAATTTGTTAAGATTAAATTCTGTACGCAATTACCAACTCCATATCCGCAGTTTGCTTTCTTCTGTAACTTACCTCAGTATGTACGTGAGCCTTACAAGCGTTATTTAGAGAATAAGATACGTGAGGAGTATGATTTTACTGGGGTGCCTATTACGGTATTTATGAGGAAGAAATAGAGTTTTTATTCTAATCTTCAATTATAAAATATTGAAAATGACCAAACAATTTTGCTAAACAAAATTGTTTGGTCATTTTTTTTGGGTTTTAAACAATAACGTTAACCTTCCTTTTTGGGAGGGGACAAAGGAATAGGTGCTACGACGATGAAGATTGTAATAACAAACAAGAATCCGCTCCTAATCCCTCCCGAGAGGGATACAGATTCTAATATGAATTAATCATTTTAGATTAAACAGATTAAGTGGTGCTCATTAATCTCGGCTTCTAATAATCTAGCTACAAAAAACGTCAACCTACCCTCTTGGGAGGGGATAGAGGGGTGGGTGTCGTGATAGTTAAGAATGTAATATACTCACAGACAAGAACCAACTCCAACCTCTATAAAAAGAGGTGTAGTTTCTAACTTAAATTAAATATTCTGGGTAAAAGAAATGACATATTTTTTTTTGGTAACAAAACTACCATCCGCCAGAAGCACCGCCGCCGCCAAAGCCGCCGCCGCCGAAACCTCCTCCAAATCCACCGCCACCAAAGCTTCCGCCTCCGCCACTAGAACCACTAGAACGTCCCATATTACTTAGAATAATCATATCCCAAGGACTAAGACCCCTACGTCTTCTACCGTTACTTCCTCCGTTATTGTCGTCGTTTTTGCGACTCCAAAGTATAAAAAGTATTACGAGAAAAATGATAAAAGGTAAAAATGAGGAGAAAGGGGATTTGCTGTTATTTCCAAAGGTTCTGTCTTCTTCAAATTCACCATTTAAAACTTGAAAAATAACATCTGACCCTTTATTTAGTCCACCATAATAATCCCCAGCTCTAAATTCTGGAAGGATTACTTGTTCAATAATGCGCTTTGATATAGCGTCTGTAAGTAGACCTTCTACACCATACCCGGTACTAATAGCAACTTTTCTATCATTCTCAGCTAAAATTATGAGAATACCATTGTCTTTGCCTTCTTGACCAATTCCCCATTTTTGCCCCCAGTTGGCACCCAAATAATTAATGTTTTCGCCATTAGTGCTCGCAATAATGGTAACTACAATTTGGGTAGAAGAGCTGTCCGAATAACGAACCAATTTTTGGCTAAGAGCTACTTTCTGCTGGTCGCTCAATAAATTGGTGTAATCATAAACACTGGTCTGTAACGCCGGTTTTTCAGGAATTTCAAACTGACTCCATGACGGAGTGCACCAAAGAAAAAGAATTACAAGGCTAACCTTTAGATATCTCATTGCTTAGTTCGTTGGTGTCATCTGATTGCCAAGGAAAATGGCTTCTTAACTCTTCGCCAGCTTTTAAAACACCAGCTACTAAACCTTCTTTAAAAGCTCCTTTCTCAAAATGTGTTTGAATGCTATTTCTAGTAGTTTGCCAAAAGTCTTTAGGTACCACATTGTCAATGCCCTTATCACCACAAATTACAAACTTCTTATCGTGTACGGCTACATAGATAAGAACCCCATTTTCTTGTTTAGTGTTATCCATTTTTAATAAATGAAAAACCTCTTTGGCTCTCTCGTAATGGTCTTTGTCTGTATGTGCTTCTATATGCACTCTAATTTCACCAGAAGTATTTTTTTCTGCTTCAAGAATAGCGTTCACTATGTCTTGCTCTTCTTTGGCGGTTAAAAAATCTTCTACCTTGGACATAAAATATCAATCAAATTCAAAATTTACGTCTGGTGCATTTTCTGATCCTGCATCAGCTTTATAATATGCTAGCTCATCAAAATTAAATATACCTGCCAAAATTGAATTTGGAAATTTTTTGATGTGAAGGTTGTATGGTTCTACGGTTGCGTTAAACCTATCACGTGCTACGTTTATTCTATTTTCGGTGCCTTCTAATTGAGATTGCAGTTCCAGAAAATTTTGATTTGCCTTTAAGTCGGGGTAGCGTTCAACGGTAACCAATAATCTACTTAGTGCACTGCTTAATCCACTTTGTGCTTGATTGAACTGTGCTAATTGCTCTGGGGTTATATTAGCTGGGTCAATGCTTACCGAAGTTGCTTTAGATCTTGCCTCTATTACATCGGTCAAAGTACCTCTTTCGAAATCAGCGGCACCTTGTACTGTTTTTACTAGGTTGCCTATAAGGTCGTTTCTACGTTGATAAGCACTTTCAACATTTGCCCAGGTTTTTGTAGAAGTTTCTTTTAGCGCTATTGCTGTGTTATTGAAACCTACGCCCCACTGGTATAGTCCAAACGCTATTACAGCGATTACAATTAATGCGATTAGTCCTTTTTTCATAATGGTTGTGTTATAATTGGTCTTTAATTTTATTTAGTTCCGCTTTTACGCGCTCCAATTTTTGAATAATATCAAAATTGGAAAGTGTTTTTTGCTTCTCTTCTTTAAGGTGGATTTTGGCGCCATCAAGAGTAAAGCCTCTTTCTTTTACCAAATGGTAGATAAGCTGAAGGTTTTTAATGTCCTGTGGCGTAAATTTTCTATTTCCTTTTGCGTTCTTTTTTGGTTGAAGTACATCGAACTCTTTTTCCCAAAAACGAATTAACGAGGCGTTTACACCGAAAGCACGGGCTACTTCACCAATACCATAATATCTTTTTTCTGGGAGGTCTATCTGCATTAATCTAATGATTGGTTTTCTTGATTAGCAAATTTAAGCATGTTTTCAAACTCTTCTGGAGATAAACTTCCGTAATAGAAATTAATAGGGTTTATACGATCTTTATCTTTCCAAACTTCATAATGTAAATGTGGAGCTTCCGATCTACCTGTACTGCCTACAAAGCCAATTAAATCGCCTCGTTTTACTTTTTGACCCTTCTTCACATTATACTGGCTTAAATGCGCATAAAGGCTTAAATACCCGTAGCCATGCTCAATACGTATATGTTTACCGTAGCCGGATGAATTATTATCTGCTCTGGTTATTTTACCATCGCCAGAAGCATATACCGGTGTGCCTTTAGGTGCGGTGAAGTCCATGCCATAGTGCATTTTTCTTGCTTTTGTGAAAGGATCTGAACGCCAACCATAACCTGAAGCCATGCGGGTTAAATCTTCATTGTTGATGGGCTGTATAGCGGGAATGGACATTAATAATTTTTCTTTTTCTTCGGCAAGTTTTGTGATTTCATCTAAAGACTTAGACTGTATGGCCATTTGTTTTTTAATAATATCCAGCCTTTTGGTGGTAGATATGATCATCTCGGAATTGTTGAAGCCCTCTAAAGATTTATAACGGTTAATACCTCCAAACCCTGCTTTACGTTGCTCGTCGGGTATTGGATTTGCTTCAAAATATAAACGGTAGATATTGTTGTCCCTTTCTTCAATATTGCCCAGAACTTCTTCAATCTGTTCCATTTTTTTATTCAACAGTTCATATTGAAGCTCGTAGTTCTTCACTTCCCTTGACAAAGAAAGTTCTCTAGGGGTGTTTACGAGATTGGTGTTCAGTAATAGAATTAAACCTAACAGACCAAAAAGGCAGGATCCCAAAATAAAGAAGGTTATATTTCTATAACGTTTAGATTTTTGGGGTTCTATTTTACGGTACGACAGCGTATCTGGGTCGTAATAGTATTTTACCTTAGACATGAATGTTATTTATCCTATTTTTGTTTTTTAATTATTAGGGAACAAACAAATATAAAAATAGTTTTATATAAACCGTTAAAATTTGTAAAAGCTTAGCATTTTAGATGAATTCCAAAGAAACAAGAACTCAATTTCTGAATTTTTTCAAAGGTAAAGAACACAAAATAGTGCCTTCTGCACCTATGGTCATAAAAGATGACCCAACCCTGCTATTTACAAATGCGGGCATGAACCAGTTCAAAGAATATTTTTTAGGTATTAGTCAGCCTAAGAGCTCAAGAGTGGTAGATACTCAAAAATGTTTGCGTGTAAGTGGTAAACATAACGATTTGGAGGAAGTAGGTAAAGATACCTATCACCATACCATGTTCGAGATGTTGGGCAACTGGAGCTTTGGCGATTATTTTAAAGAAGAGGCTATCGCCTGGGCATGGGAATTGTTGACCGAAGTATTTAAAATAGATAAGGATAGTTTGTACGTATCAGTTTTTGAAGGTAGTGAAGATGCCGATCAATTGGATATGGATAAAGAGGCGTTTGAGCTATGGAAGAAAATTGTTCCACAGGATAGGATTATCATGGGGAACAAGAAAGATAATTTTTGGGAAATGGGCGACCAAGGACCATGTGGACCATGTTCCGAGATTCACGTGGATATTCGCTCAAAAGAAGAAAAGGCAAAAGTATCTGGTGCAAGTTTGGTAAATCAAGACCATCCGCAGGTAGTGGAAATTTGGAACCTGGTATTTATGCAATACAACCGCAAAGCAGATGGTTCGTTAGAGAGTTTGCCGGCTAAGCACGTAGATACGGGAATGGGGTTTGAACGTCTTTGTATGGTTTTACAAGGAGTACAATCTAACTATGATACAGATATATTTACGCCGTTAATACGAGAAATAGAAACCATAACAAATTCCGATTATGGTAAAAGTGAAGAAATTGATATAGCTATTCGTGTGATCAGTGATCACATTCGCGCGGTGGCATTTTCTATTGCAGACGGTCAATTGCCAAGCAATACAGGTGCCGGTTATGTGATAAGAAGAATATTAAGAAGAGCGGTACGCTACGGATTCACCTTTTTGAATACCAAAGAACCTTTTATGTTCCGTTTGATAAATGTTTTAACCGATTCGTTGGGTGCAGCTTACCCGGAATTGAAAGAACAAAAACAACTGATCGAAAATGTGATCAAGGAAGAAGAATACTCTTTCTTGAAAACCTTAGATCAGGGCTTGTTGCTTTTAGATACTATCATAAAGAATACAAAAGGAAAGGTCGTAGATGGCGGAAAAGCTTTTGAGCTATATGATACTTTCGGATTTCCAATAGATTTAACTGCATTGATTCTTAGTGAAAAAGGATATGAGTTAGATGAGGCTGGCTTTGATGAGGCAATGCAGAAGCAGAAGAATAGGTCAAAATCCGCATCGTCCGTATCTAAAGAAGATTGGGAAGTTTTACAAGAGGATAATGAGCAAGAGTTTGTTGGTTATGATATGCTTGATGTTGAGGTGAAGATTACCAAATACAGAAAAATAACGTCCAAAAAAGAAGGTACACAATATCAACTGGTATTTAATCTAACCCCTTTTTATGCCGAAGGGGGTGGTCAAGTTGGTGATAAAGGGTATTTAGAAGATGCACATGGCGATGTCATTTATATTACCGATACTAAGAAAGAGAATAACGAGATCATTCATTTTGCCAAGAACCTACCAAAGAATTTAAATGAAAGTTTTAAAGCGGTCGTAGATAAAAAGCAACGCAACAGAACTGAAGCTAACCATACGGCAACGCACTTGTTGCATCAGGCATTAAGAGAAGTTTTGGGTAAGCACGTAGAGCAAAAAGGGTCTTCGGTACATTCAAAATATTTACGATTCGATTTTTCTCATTTTTCTAAAATGACACCAGAAGAATTGCAGGAGGTTGAGAATTTTGTGAATGCTCGTATAGACGGACAATTACAGCTTCAGGAAGAAAGAAACGTACCAATGAAAACTGCGATAGCAGAGGGCGCTATGGCGTTATTTGGTGAAAAATATGGAGATGCGGTAAGAACCATTCGTTTTGGTCAGTCCATAGAATTATGTGGAGGAACACATGTAAAGAATACGGGAGATATCTGGCAATTTAAAATAAAGTCAGAGGGCGCCGTTGCAGCAGGTATTAGAAGAATAGAAGCAATTACCGGTGATGCCGTTAAAGATCTTCATACTGATAATGACAAATTGCTATCAGAAATAAAACATGTTCTAGGCAATAGCCAAGATCCGTTAAAGTCGGTTTCAAGTCTTCAGGAAGAGAATAGTAGCCTTAAAAAACAAGTAGCTGAATTACTTAAGGATAAGGCAAAAAATCTAAAAGGTGATTTACTTTCGGAGCTTAAGGAAATCAACGGAGTGCAGTTTCTAGCTAAAAATGTAGATTTAGATGCAGCTGGTATTAAAGACCTTAGTTTTGAAATGGGCGGCAATAAGGATAATTTGTTTTTACTGTTCGGTACAGAGCAAAATGGTAAAGCTTTATTGTCCTGTTATATATCTAAAGAACTGGTTGCCTCCAAAGGATTAAATGCCGGTACAATTGTTCGTGAGCTTGGTAAGTATATTCAAGGCGGCGGTGGCGGTCAACCTTTCTTTGCCACTGCAGGCGGTAAAAATCCTGGTGGTATTGAAGAGGCTTTGGTAAAGGCAGAAGATTATTTGAAGTAGTTGTGCATTGTTTAAGAAATTCGTAAAACGATAAGGAATCAAAAAATGAATCTCTTAACTGAAATACCTTTATCTAAAGCTAATAATCCTATTGACTACTCTAGTCAGTTATTATTGTTGGGCTCTTGTTTTTCTGAAAATATAGGGGCTAAGCTATCGTATTACAAATTTCAGGGAATACAGAATCCGTTTGGGATATTGTTTCATCCTTTGGCAATTGAAAGGTTAATTGAAAAGTCTGTCAATCAAGAATTTTTTACTGAAGAAGATGTGTTTAACGAGAATGAACAATGGCATAGTTTTGATGCGCATTCTAGCTTAAGTAATCCGTCCAAAGCACAAATTATTGCAGATTTAAATAATGCAATAAGTAGAACTTCAACGCAAGTAAATACAGCTAGTCATATCATTATCACTTTCCTGGAGAATCAAAGAAGTAAATCGCATCTTATTGCCGCTATTCATCAGGTTTTAAATGAGGGTAGGGTATCTTATTTCCCTAGCTATGAATTAATGATGGATGAGTTGCGTGATTATCGTTTTTACGCCAAAGATATGATTCACCCCAATGAGACGGCAATAGAGTATATCTGGGAGAAGTTTGTTGAGGTGTGGTTGGCATCAAATACATCTTCAACTATGAAAAAAATAGAAAAGGTCCAAAAAGGAATGCTACATAAACCCTTTAATGAAAATTCTGATCAACATCAAAAATTCCTTGTAAAACTAAACGTTTTAAAATCAGAAATTCAGACAGAATTCCCTCATTTACAATTCTAGGTCAAACATGAATTTTGTCGAGTTTTTAATGGTTATAAAATGATAAACTTTTTTTTTAGGTATTTTTCCGTTTAATGTTCAAAATGATTAAAAGAATAAGTAGTCTAATTATATGTTTGTTTGGTATATTTAATGCTAATGCCCAACTTCCGCTAGCTGAATTGGAAGCATTACAAGCGCTATATAATGCTACGGGAGGACCTAACTGGGTTAGTGAGACAGATGCTGACCTTACTAATGATTGGAATTTTGCTGTACCGTTAGCTGCTACGGTAGTAACTAATGATTGGTATGGTGTAACGGTTAATGCTAATAGTGTTATAGCCTTAGATTTGGATAATAATTCCAATACCGGAAACAACCTGATCGGTACAATACCAATGGAAATAGGTAATTTGCAGAGCTTGACGATTCTTGATTTGTCTGACCAAACTAATCTTTCAGGTCCTATTCCAATTAGTATAGGTAATCTTTTGAATCTTGAACACTTATTTTTAAATGGAAATGAGTTGTCTGATGGTATACCTATGATACTAGGAAGTTTAAATAATCTAGTAACTTTATGGTTAAGTGCTAATAATTTGGGTGGTACAATACCACCCGAACTTGGTAACTTAAGTAATTTGGAAACTTTACTGCTTTCGGAAAATCAACTAACAGGAACTATACCTGTAGAATTGGGAGATTTAAATAGTCTACGGGTTCTCCGACTTTCTTTTAATGAACTTTCGGGTGAAATGCCTTCTGAATTGGGACTTCTCTCAAATTTAACATCCTTGTCTTTGAGATATAATAATCTAACAGGGGCAATTCCAGAAGCTATTTATGATTTAATTAATTTAAGGACTTTACTATTAGAATTTAATCAGCTAGATGGAGCTATTTCTCCATTGGTTGAAAATTTAGTTTCATTAGAGCTCTTAGTACTTCGTTTTAATCAATTTGAGGGAAATTTGCCCGATGAATTAGGAAATGTTCAGTCGATATTAACCTTATCATTAGGACAAAACAATTTTACGGGTACAATACCTAATTCTTTTTCAAACTTAATTAATATTAATGTTTTTGAAATTAATGATAATAACATAGAAGGAATCTTGCCCGCAGGTTTAGTGAATTGGACCAGTCTGAGTTCTCTAGATATTTATAACAATAATATAGAGGGAGATATACCTGGTTTTAATTTTTTGAATGAGGGAGTATTTAGAATTTATGGCAATAGTTTTCAATTTGGGGATTTTGAAGATGAATTTAATTATTACGAAGGCTTTTCTTTATTTGTTGACAATCCACAGTCATTAGTGAACGATGTTGAAAACATTACAGGATGTGTTGATGGTTCTTTGACCTTAACCACTGCGGTAAGCGGTAGTGCAAATGTATATGAATGGTTTAAAGACGGTGTGGCAATACCAGCTTCAGATACTCCAAATTTAGTATTAACAAATCTTCAGGTAACAGATTCAGGGGTGTATACATGTCAAATTAGTAGCACTATTGTTACAGATTTAATCCTGGAAAGAAACCCTATAACTGTAAATGTTGATAGTAATGGACCAATAGCAAACGATATTGATGATGTAATAATATGTGATACGGATGCCGATGGTTTTGCTACATTTAATTTAGACTTGGCGGCTATAGAGTCTCAAGTTGTTTGGGAGCAAACTGGGTTAACGGTTTCTTATTTTAACGCCGCAGGAAACCCAATAACGTTATCTAATTCATTTGACAATACTATTCCATATCAGCAAGACATTACAGTGCTTGTTGAAGCATCTGAAACCTGTTTTAATGAGACTGTTTTTAGTCTGATTGTAAACCCTTTGGTGGTTGCAGATGTGTTACCAGATGTTGATGAATGTAATGTTTACACCTTGCCAATATTAAGTTCTGGTAACTATTACACTGCTGCTGGTGGCAACGGGTTAATGTTAAATGCTGGCGATGAAATTACCGAATCGCAAATTATATATGTTTATGCGGAAAATGAAATGGGATTGGGAGGCTGTTTTGATGAAAGTAATTTTTTAGTGGATATTACTAAGGTTTCGGTTACGGAATTAGATGACGTTGTTACTTGTCAAACATATACCTTGCCAACATTACCTGATGGGCAAGATTACTATAGTGAAGCCGATGGAGGTGGGACAATTTTACTGGCAGGTGATGAAATTTTAGAGTCCATGACCATTTATATTTTTACCGAAGAGAATGGTTGTATTGGTCAATCTAGATTTTCCGTAAGTATTGACCCTATTGCATGTCAAGATGTAGAATCTTTAGGATTACCCAAATTTTTCACACCTAATAGTGATGCTTACCATGATGTTTGGGATACATCAAAACTTTCTGGAACAGGTGATATAGATATTTTTATTTATGATCGTTACGGTAAGCTATTAAAGCAGCTAGACCCTAATACTTCTAATTCGTCCTGGGACGGAATTTATAATGGCAAACAAATGCCTTCATCTGATTATTGGTTTAAATACATCAATAGAGATACTGAAATTCAGCTTTCAGGTCATTTTTCGTTAAAACGATAGGCTTTCGTATCCGTTTGTTCCTTAATTTCGAATACATTGTTTTTTATGAAAAAGATAATTTTAGGCTTGGTAATCGGAGTAACATTATTGTTTGCGTTTCAAATGTGCCAAGGTGAACGAGATAATAAATCTATTCTTAAAGAAAACTCCATGCTCATTCAACAAGAAATTACCAACGTTTCCAAGTTGGTGGTAACTGAGGGGCATTTTGCAGAAGTGTACAACTATAAAGATTCAAAAGAACTTTTTGGTCCGTTATTGCGGGCAGAAAAAAAGGCATTGGTTGTGGTAAATGCAGATGTAACCGTGGCTTATGATTTAAGTAAGATTGAATTTGAAGTTGATGAAACCACAAAAACAGTTAAGATCAATAGTATTCCAAATGCAGAGGTTAAGTTAAATCCAGATTTTGAATACTACGATGTTACCGCAGATTATTTGAACCAGTTTGATGCTACCGATTATAATAAAATAAAGAAAACGGTAAATGCATCATTAATGAAAAAAGTGCAAGCTTCTTCATTATTGGGCAATGCGGAGAATAGACTAATTAGTGAGCTGCAGAAGTTTTATATTCTTACCAATTCAATGGGTTGGCGATTAACTTACCAAGAACAGACCATAGAATCCTTAGAGGCACTGCAAGAAATTAAGCCAGGGATTTTACCGTAGCTAATGCTAGTCCGTCATCAATTAATTGCCCTAGTTTCGGTTGGTCAAGTTTAATGTTTTCAAGGTGCCGCTCTATATTTTTTACTAATTTGTCATCATTACTTTTTATGGCCAGTTCATAAATTTCAACAGGCAATAACCAATCTGTTGGGTATTTTTCCTGTATTTCCTGAAAAATCTTTGTTCTAGAAACAATGGTGTTTTTGCCCTCTCTAAAATCCCTGATTGTCTTATAATAAGATTCTAGTTCATTTAAACTTTCTTCATTTTTGCTGACACTGCTAGGGCTTAGGGAATGGTCTAAAAGGTCAAAACTATGCAAATCTGCAGGACCATGGTAGGCGGAAACTATGTCTTCGCCGATTGCCATATTGTACAATTCATCGTTAGATTCAAAAAGGGTTGTTCCATTATGTGTTACCTTACAATTTTCAAAAGTAATTAAGATAATTCTACCTTGAAGATTACGTGTGCCGGTAACTATTTTACCGGTAACATTGATTCCGCCAATAAAATCTAACGAAACAATTTCACCTTCATAAATCTTATATGCTTTAAGGTCGCGCGGACTCATGTCTTCAATAGGGATATTAATACCCTTAAGCCTTCCGATAGGAGAGCCAAAACCAGTTTCATGCTGATTGATATCTTGCCCTACCAACTCTTTTTCTCGGTATGCTAAAGCAGATTTGCCCTTGGTTTGAAAGTATATAGGTTTGCCTTCATGAGAAATCAATGATTCAAAATTACCGGATACTTGTAATCCAGTACTTAGTTCAATTGTCCCTAGTTCTTTTGAGTCTATAAGTTTCTGTAAACCTGAAAGTCCGCCCTTTCGTAAAGCCATTGTATTTGCAAAGTCTTCAAGAACCTGACTCAAAAAAGCAAAATCTGGAGTAACAAAAAGTTGTGGTTGAGGTTTGGTGATATCAAAAGAGGTTCTTGCCGCTTCAATGGAATAAGGCAGTTTTTTTACATTATCTGTCATGCACCACTGACTTTCACCAATAGAGGATAAAAGTCCCGCTCCGTAAATCTTAGGGTCTTCTAAGGTTCCTATAAGTCCGTATTCCACGGTCCACCAATGCAAGTTTCTAATAAGCGCCATTTCGCTGGGTTCACCCATATTGTCCTGAAGAAATTCAATATGCTTTTCAGACTTTTGAATTTCTTCTATTGGTGTGCCTTTAGCTTCTTTGATAATGGATAAATGGCGTACAGCTTCGTATAGTTCAAAATCTTTAGCACTAGATATGGCCTTACAACCAATTTCCCCAAATCGCCTTAAATATGCAGCATATTCAGGGTTGGCAATAATAGGCGCATGGCCCGCTCCTTCATGAATGATATCTGGGGCAGGGGTATAGGCAATATTTTCTAATTGGCGAATATCAGAAGCTATAACTAGAACATTGTAGGCTTGGAACTCCATAAAAGCGGCTGGTGGAATAAAGCCATCTACAGCAACGGCGGCCCAGCCTAAATCTTTTAAAATACGGTTCATGCCATACATATTTGGGATGTTGTCTATGGAGATGCCTGTTTTACCTAAGCCTTCCGTATATGATTTATGGGCAACTTGGCTAAGGTAATCTACATTTTTGCGCATCACATATCTCCAAACAGCTTGGTTTATAGGGGTGTAATCCTCATAGTTTTGAGGTTTAATGTATTGCCTTAAATGTGATGGAAGTTTATCCAAAATAGGATTGCTTTCATATGTAGAAGAAAATTCACCCATAATTATACTTTTGAAGCCTATATTATTTCTATTAAATATAGGATTATAGGACTAATTAAATGTTAAATTTAATTTAATTAGGAAATAAGACTTTATATTGATAACATAAAAGTAATTATTACTTTATAGGGTTCGCGAGGGACCATTAATCAGGAAAATATTTTGATGGAAAAATTAGATTTTATAGATAGGGAGATATTAAAGATTTTGCAGAAAGATGCAAAAATTGGTGCCAAGGCAATTGCAGAGCAACTTGGAATGACAAAAACACCAGTATATGAACGTATTAAACGTCTTGAGCATGATGGGTTTATTAAGAACTATGTAGCTATTTTGGATAAGGACAAAATTGAGGATAGCATAACGGTTTTTAGCTTTGTTTCTTTAGAGGCTCAAAAAGGCGCAATGATGGATGATTTTTTTGAGCAGGTAAAAAAGTATCCTGAAGTGGTAGAATGCTTTGTAGTGGGTGGCGAGTTTGATTTTCTCCTTAAAGTTGTAGTAGCCAACCTTGATGCCTATTATAATTTCGCAAAATTTAAGATAGCTTCTTTACCAAGTATTGGTGGTGTTAAGAGCGCTTTTGTTTTAAATGAGGTAAAGAACGATACGCATTTTCCATTATTGTAAATAAAAAAGGCTTGCAGATGATTTCATCTGCAAGCCTTTTTTATAATATGTGTTTATTATTTCATTGCAACCGCATTAGGTGGGTATTGCTCTAGAATTTGAGATACAAATTCTCTAATTCGTTCTTCTTTTTTGGCAATATTCTTGGTATTTGATAGTGTTCCCACACCTTTACCTTGCCATACCAGTTCGTTTGTATTATTATCTATAAGGTCAATATAAAGAGAACCCTGTGTGCTGGCACTTACGCTAGTACCGCCCCAGCCAAAACCAGGTCCCCAAGCCCATGGGTTGTAACCCCATCCCCAGGCACCGCCCCAACCGTAGTTGTTATTATAAACATCAACGCGTTCTTGCTCTTTGGTAAAAATACTGACCAATAGATCTGGCTTTTCGGATTTTACGAAACCTCTAGAACTCATTTCGGTTTCAATGGCGCGTAGAATTCGTTTTTTGTCCAAGTCGGATATTTGTGCTTTGTCTATTCCTGTTTTATAAAATGCATATGTTTTATAACCATTGAAATCAGCTTTCTGGTCATAATCTGAAAGTACGCTTACAGATGAACAAGAAGTAATAAAAACTAAAAGAAGCAGCGGTAAGCCAAATAGTTTGATGTTTTTCATAACGTTATATATTTTAAGTACTTAATTTTCTCTAGTTGAAATAATCACAAATATCATGCCGAGCTATGTTAGAACTTATTGGGTATTTGTTTTTGGATCATAACCATAAGGACAATGTCTACAACCGCTTTCACAACAATAGCCTCGCTTAAGATGATATTGTTTGGTAAAGACCCTATAACCGTTCTCAGACCAGTAAAAATCTCCCTCCTCGATAGGAATTATTTTCTTCATCGTAAAACATACTATTTAGGAATATAAAGTTACTTCTTTATGTTGATAACCTTGTTGTGTAATCTGTTCAAGTTATATACATAAGTACTTTAGCCCTATTTTAACCATTAATCGGTTTTGTTGGCAATAAAAACTGGTAATTTTCAGTTGAACTATTTTTGGCTTTATCTTTGTAATAGTATTACCAAAGTAATTCTATGATTCTGGTATTTAGACATTTCTTCTATAAAAATTATGTGGGTCTTTCACTTTGGCCTTTCATATTTCTAAAAAATGGAAGTTTAAAAAATGATGATGTACTTATAAATCATGAGAAAATTCATTTGCGTCAGCAGCAAGAATTATTGATCCTTCCTTTTTATATACTTTACCTTACAGAATGGGCAATTAGAGCCGTTTGTTATTTGGATACCTATAAAGCTTATCAAAATCTCAGCTTTGAGAGAGAAGCTTACATGCATGAAAATGATATGGATTATTTGTCCAATCGCAAAATCTTTAGCTTTATTAAATATCTTTGGCGTTAAAAATCGCCCTTCTTGCATAGCATCAATCAACTTGTTGAACTTCCCTTATTCGCTGAAAAGAATGTTACGGTAGTACTAAAGCGCGAAGATCTACTACATCCGTTTATATCTGGTAATAAATTTAGAAAGCTCAAGTATAATATATTGGCTGCCCAAGCGGAAGGTAAGAACACGTTATTGACTTTTGGCGGTGCATTTTCCAATCATATTGCCGCAACAGCTTACGCCGCAAGAGAAAAGGAATTTAATGCTATTGGAATTATTCGTGGCCAAGAGCTGGAACATACTTGGCGGCATAATGCAACTTTACATAAAGCCCATGAAGATGGCATGCAATTCAAATTTATCAGTAGAGAAGAATATAGGCAAAAGGAAGATATAAAGTTTATTGACCTATTAAGAAGTGAGTTTGGGGATTTTTATCTTGTACCGGAAGGAGGTACGAACAGTTTGGCGATACAAGGGTGTGAAGAAATTTTAACCAAAGAAGATGAACTATTCAATTGTGTTTGTACTAGTGTAGGTACCGGTGGTACTGTGTCTGGGTTGATCAATGCTTCTTTTGCTAAGCAGCAAATCATTGGTTTTTCAGCATTAAAAGGAGCTTTTTTGAAGTCTGAAATAGAGAAGTTGGTACAGAAAGATAATTGGCAAATAAATAATGATTTTCATTTTGGCGGCTATGCTAAAATAACGGAAGAATTGGTTAGGTTCATCAATGAGTTTAAAGCAAAAACGCAAATTCCTTTAGACCCCGTTTATACCGGAAAAATGATGTTTGGGTTGTGTCAAATGATCCAGCATGATACTTTTGTGCCAGGATCAAAAATTTTGGCAATTCATACTGGTGGTCTGCAAGGTATTACTGGTATGAATAGTATACTGAAAAAGAAAAATTTACCTTTGTTGCATATATGAAAAAGATAATTTTATTGATTTTGTTGGTGGGCGTGGCGCTTACTTCATGTAAATCGAAAAAAAGATATTCGGATCAATTACGAACCAAGAATGTCCAAAATGAGCGAAGAAACTCTAAAGCGGATAGTCCTAATAAAGGAGAAAAGGCAGATTTACCTGCTGAGCCTTCAAAATTTATTAGGTTTAAAATAGACTCACCAACCGAATACATAGAAACTTTTGCTGAAACTGCCCAATTAGAAATGATGGGGTATGGTATACCGGCAAGTATTACTTTGGCGCAGGGATTATTGGAGAGCGGTAATGGTAAAGGAGAATTGGCTATGAAAACCAACAATCATTTTGGTATTAAATGCCACAAAGGGTGGGAAGGTGATTACGATTTTCATGATGACGATGAAAAAGGGGAATGTTTTAGAAAATACAATCATCCTATGTATTCCTTTAGAGACCATAGTATATTTTTAACAACGAGGTCCAGGTATGCGTTCTTGTTCAATTTGAGACATACAGACTATAAAGGTTGGGCAAGGGGTTTGCGTAAAGCTGGTTATGCCACAGATCCAAAGTATCCGCAGAAATTAATTTATTTAATAGAGAAGTATGATCTGCATAAGTATGACAAGCAAATAAAAAAGGCTGGCTATACGGATAATACGGTGGTGGTTACTGGTGCGGACAATATTCATACGGTACAAAAAGGAGATACCCTGTACTCCTTGTCCAAAAAATATTATTTAAGTGTAGATGAGTTAATGCAGTTGAATAATCTGCGTAGCTCTGATCTGTCAATTGGACAGCCGCTTAAAGTCAAAAAGTAGTAAAAAATCAATAGAGCATATGATTTATCAAAGAAGTAGTGCCTTGTTTGCAGAGGCAAAGAAATATATACCAGGTGGCGTAAATTCACCGGTACGCGCATTTAAGGCAGTTGGTGGTGATCCAATATTCGTAAAAAAAGCGAAAGGAGCTTATTTGTATGATGAAGATGGTAATAAGCTTATAGACTACATAGCATCATGGGGACCTTTGATTTTAGGTCATGCCCATGAGCCTGTAATTAATGCAGTGGTTGAAAAGGCTAAGAACGGAACTTCGTTTGGTATGCCTACGGAAATTGAGACAGAGCTGGCGAAATTGGCTATATCAATGGTGCCCAATATGGATAAGATCAGGTTTGTCAATAGTGGAACAGAAGCTTGTATGAGTGCTGTGCGTTTGGCAAGAGGCTTTACCGGTAGAGAAAAAATAATAAAATTTGCCGGATGTTACCACGGACATTCGGATTCGTTTTTGATTCAAGCGGGTAGTGGCGCGGTTACCTTTGGTAGTCCCAATAGTCCGGGTGTAACACAGGGTACGGCAAAGGATACGTTGTTGGCGGTTTATAATGATTTAAGCAGTGTAAAGGAGTTGGTAAAAGCCAATAAAGGAGAACTGGCAGCAATTATTATAGAGCCTATAGCAGGTAATATGGGGTGCATAATACCTACGGAAGAATTTATTCAAGAACTTCGTGAAATCTGTACTCAAGAAGGAATTTTATTGATTTTTGATGAAGTTATGACAGGCTTTCGTCTAGCGAAAGGTGGGGCTCAAGAAGTACTTGGTATAAAAGCGGATATAGTCACTTACGGAAAAGTAATCGGTGGTGGATTACCTGTAGGAGCCTTTGCTGCAAGAACGGAGATAATGGATTATCTGGCTCCTGACGGACCCGTTTATCAAGCTGGTACTTTAAGTGGTAATCCTCTTGCTATGAGTGCCGGATTGGCAATGTTGACAGAATTGAACAATAACCCTGGGGTATTTAAAAGTCTTGCCGATAAAACCGAATACTTACATGAGGGCATTGCAGAGGTATTGAAAGAAAAGAATGTTGACCATCAAATTAACCGATATGGTAGTATGATTTCCGTTCATTTTACCAATGAGCCAGTAGTAGACTTTACTTCATCTGCCAAGGGCAATAATGAAACGTTTAAAAAGTATTTTCACGGTATGTTGAATAAGGGTATTTACTTGCCCCCAAGTGCTTTTGAAAGCTATTTTTTAAATGATGCTTTAAGTTACGAAGATTTAGATGCAACTATCAATGCGTTAAAAGAAATAGAATTATAAGCAGAACAATTATATTGTAAATTGGTAATTAAAGAAAGCCCTGTTTTCAGGGCTTTCTTTATTATTTGAAATTATACTGAATACCCAGCTGAACGGCGTTAGAGAAAAACCGGTCAATAGTAAAATAGGAGTAGTTTAAATGTACGGTTGTAAAATTCTTGATTCTGTAAGATAGTTTACCTTCATAACGCTGAAAACTATCTTCTTCCTGCTCGGCAAAAAGTGAAAAGTCGCTTTGCCAATTAAAATCTGAATCTTCGTTACCAATGGTGAATTGTAATCCTCCACCGGCATAAAGTCTATCTTCGGTAAGCCAGTAAGGAAAACCGTCTCTTCTCTCTTCAGAGCCAACACCGTAAGCACCTTCTATTAATGGACCAAATTTAAATTTGTCCAAATTCAGCAAATTATATTCTACTCTGGTGCCACCAATAGCGTAGTATTGACTATCAGTGTAGTAATCTGCTTTTACATAAAATTGGTGATCTAGGTTAGATGAGTATTTAAACTCCTGTGCTGCTTTTACCTGAATATCATAAATGTTTAATTCGTAACCCGGTCCTGTTGTAACGGGGTGTACTTTTAAAGCTAATGATGATGTACTATTGTCACCTATAAAATCTATACCGGTATTAAAATGAAAGAATACCTTATTAAAATTATCTAATTCTACTTTGGCGCCAACGGAAAAAGGTTTTTTCTCATTGGACTCTGTTTTATATTGATAGGCAACACCGAGTAAATCTCTATCAATATCATTAGGTACTATAGTGTCCTTAAGAACTGAATATGCGGTACCTTGAACAATTGAGAATTTATGAAAGTCGAGTTTTGTATTATAAAAACCAAAATGGAAGGCATTGTTGAACAAGGTTGGGTTAAATTCATCTGCAATAGCAGATGAGGTAAGTCCTATGGAGTGCCCTTTCTTTTTTCTAGCTTCAATTTCAGATTTTTTTACAATAGCGTCATCCATTAAAACTTTGTACTTGCTTACATATAAAGATTGCTTTTCGTTAGTTTCAGATTTTACCTCATTGTTGAATGCAATTTTAAAATCGGGATCAATTTTGTTCTGTGGTATGCTTAAGGCTATTTTACCTGCACCATCTACATCACCCTTTAGTAATAATAATTTCACCATGTGGTTCATGGTATTATAATCTCTAGGATTCTTTTCTATATGTTTGGCATATACTTGTTTTAAATACCGGCCATTGGCGTATTCAAGATTCCAATCTAAAATATGTTTGATAGAAATGGTATTGGTACACGTGCTCCAATCTAAAGCTTTCTGGTATTGTGAGTATTGCGCAAATAAAAGAGCAATATTCTTTGATAGTCTAATTAAATCGGGTCTGCAGGGCTCTATTTCTTGGGCTTCCTCTAAGGCTTTGTCTGGATCATTGACCAGCAGATATCTTAGATAGTACTCAAAGTCTGTAAATTTCTTACTTGCAATGGTCTTTGTTTTTTCTTTCCATTCCTTAACCACTTCTGGAGAAATATTTCCACATTTTTGCCAAAGTTCTGCCTTGTCAAAATTAAGTTTTTCTGCATACGCTTTACTAATTGAAGTTGCCAGATCTTTATTGGATATACTACAAGGTGCTATCTCATCTAGTTTCTGTAGTAAATCATCTTTATTGGATTTTACCAAAAAATCATAGTATGTATGTTGGTTCTCATCAGTTGGTTCTAAAGAATTTAGAACGCTAAGAACTTGTTCTATAATTTCGGTATTGTCTTCGGTATTAAAATTTTGATAATATTCTTTAAGAAGGACGGGGTCATTTTGTCCCCATTCCATCTGTCTCTCTATCCACATTTTTTTAATGGTAGGTGTTGGGTAATTACTGACAATACTAATGTCCCTAGAAAAATCTGCATAAGAATTTGATGGGTTTTTTTGGTATAGTTGGTCTAATTGTGACCAAAGCTCTTCGGTTTTGCCTTGAGCCTCCATACCTTCTGCATAGGTAACTATTTCTTGGCTGTTAATGAATTTATTATTGTCAAATAGTTTTTCCATTAAGTTTGTTGCCTCTTTGGTTTTTTCTTCAACCACCAATCTGTTAATTTTTTTCTTTAAAGGCACCATGGTCTGCTTACTCCGGTTATAAGCTTTATAATCGTTATTTGTATTGGTGATTAAAGTTGAGGTTGTACCAATTAATGTTCTAATTTCTGGTCGTATATCTGGTACACTTAAATTTGGGGACTTTGTTTTAATGCTATATAGAAAACCATTTAAAAATGGTGTTGCGCTAAATTCTGTCTGGTCAAAGAATAATTTTTCATGTACTTTGACATTGTTATGTTCGCTAACGTACATTAACCAATAAGAGTCTTTATTGGCATCTGAGTTTAAGGAACTAGATACTTCATACTGACCTTCATAACTTAAATGGCGAATACTTTGATAGCGCCAATCCATAACTGCCTCTGTAGATTTTTTAGCGGTTAAGAATTGCATTTGGGGGTGTCTTTTCTTGTAGTCTGCAATATGATTTTTAAGTGAATTTATTGCATTTCCGGCATTTCCCATTTCAACGGCATCTTCAGTATTTAAGGCGTGAGACCAAATTCCTGTATATAGATAGGTAGACTCTATAGCCCATAATTCTTTATCTGAAATGGTATAACCACTACTTAAACGTGGATAATCAAAAAATCTATTGTTCAATGGGTCTGGGTCAAACTCCCTGTTACCACCTTTATATAAATCTCCTAAGAAAGAGGTATGAACAAAGTTTAAACTAGGAAATCCTTTTTTTAATGATATTAGTCCTAAACTATCAATTTTATTATTTGGTGCCACATATGATGTGGGTAGGGACTTGGATATATTTTCTTTCCATTTTTTCTCAGACGCCTTTATATTTTCAAGAACTAGATCAGTGTCTTGCCATAATTCTTTGGACAATGAAAGATCGTTATAGCCTCGAAAACCTAATTCATGACCACGGTTGGTAAACTCGTTGGTCATCCATTTATTGGTGCCATCTTCATTTTTACCATCCAGTAGCCCAGTCTGTTCCCAACTTTTAAAGTTAGCCTCACCGGTGTTCTTGTCATCGGCATTAAAGGTTACATATGCAGAGAATTTTATATCTTCCTCTTGGGAAAATTTTTTCATTTTAGGCCACCAATCTTTTTTTAAGAACTCAGATTTTCCCTCTCCATTTTTTAAGGTTATGGCTTTACCATTTTCGTCATAAACAGCCGATGGAAAATCATCAAGAAAAAGCGTTCCAATATTTGCAATTGGGTAAGGTATGCCCTCAAGTCCAAGCAAACTGGCTGAAAACAACAATCCCCTCATTTCTTTTTTAAGTACTTGAGATGAATTGTACAGGATGACCTTACCATTGCCAATTTGATTTTCAACTAAAACAGGGTAATTATTATCATTATATGCAGATACCAGTACATTAACGTTACTGGAGAAATTGGAAGTATTGAAACCTAAATGGGTTGTTTCATTATCAAAGCCGCGACCTTGCATACCTGGAAACAAAGGTTTGTTAAAGAACAGGCCCGAAGCTACTTTGTTCGTAGACCAATCAGCCCCAGGGGTCATGCCAAAAAAATAAGACATACGTTCATCTTTTGCTGCTTTGGTAATCAATAAGGTTCCACCTTTAGAAACGAACTTTAAAAGACTGTCAATGGCAACGGTACTTAAACCTGCAGTTTCATGAACGGTAACGACCCTTGTGGTTGGAGCAATATTCAACTTTTCGTTAAATTGATTTACCCATAACGTTTTGTGTGCAATTTTAGAATAGTCAAAAGCCTTTGCCAAGTTTTCAGTTTCTAAAATAGCGCTATAATTTGTTGGTTCTATTAAAAACTGAACCAAAGGCTCCTCTGTACTTTTTTCCGGAATATTAAATTTGTTATTAGACTTGTAAAGTTCTTGTTGGCAACTGGTTAAAAGAGTAAAGGCTATAAGTAGAGATAAATAACCTATTTTTTTTGCTATCATGGTTTGGTGTCTTAAAATCTAAATTGAGACGCATGTTGCTGTCTTCAATTTGAAGATTCTAAGTACAAGCATAAAGATGTTAGCTAAAAATTTATTGGTCAAATATGCAATTTCATCCATGAATGTATGGTTTAAGGGTTTAGCCTTGGTTTATAAGGTGTTTTGGAAAGTTTGAGATATCGCTTAAATGCAAAAAAGACCTGCCAAAAGCAAGTCTTTTTTTTGGGTTTGTATAAGCATCTATTGTCTGGCAGAGCGTTTTCCTTTTCTACCTTCATTGTTTTTACTTCGCATTTTTCGTCTATGGTCCATTTTTTCCCATTTTTCATATTGCTCGTCATCAAGTATAGATTTCATTTGCTCTTTTCTGGCAATCTGATGGTCTAAGCGCTCATTTTGCATAGCGTATTTTTCTTCTGCGGTCAATACCTTTTTACCTTCCTCTTTTTGGGCTTTTCTCTCTTCCATTTTTGTTTTTCGAGCAGTGGCATCTTCCGTAAGTATTGCTTTGATTTTTCCTTGTTGAGATTCATTAAGATCTAAGGCCAAAGTCATTTTTTTGGTCTGAATAGTTGCTACTTGTTCAGGAGTCAAATCTTTCATGTCACCTCTTTTACCTTTTCTTTGGTGATCTTGTGCCGTTGCAGTTATGCCTGCCATAATCAATATGGCCATTACTAATTTTTTCATGTTTATTTTTTTATGTATTTGTTACTTTGACATGAAATTTTCAATTAGGTTTAAGGGTAATTTAATTTTTAATAGTTTTTTAACGGAAAAAGATAAATTATGATAATTAAAAAGCGCGGCTTTTGGGCCGCGCTTTTAAGTAGGTATGTTCTTTGAATTTTTTAATTGGTCTGTGTTCGTCCTTCCATCGTTTTGTATGGATTAATAACGATGTCAGCCTCTTGTTCGTAGGTGTTTGTTACAATATCTTCTTTAACGGTATCATTTGTGTTCTGGTGATAAACAACAGAAGCACAGATAAAACAAGCTAGGTAGATAAGACTTTTTACTTTATTGGTCATGATTTGGGGGTTTAAATTCTTTACTAATCTAAAAAAGATAAACGCATGAAAAAGCCCATTGTTGTGTAATGGGCTTTTTTTGATGTCTAGAATATTTAAAATGTGGTTAACACATTTCATTCATCGATGATATTGGTTTTTCATCGATAACGTTGAAATCTTGACCACAATTACATGCAATTATTTAGGGTCTAAAATATCGTTAATACGCTCAGAAACATCATCGTAATGATATTTTGTCATCAAGTCAGAGGTTCTGTTACGTGCGTTTCTAATATCGCGCTTCAAAATATTCAATTCGGCTCTCGCAATGGTTCGAATATCAGATTGACTGGTGTTGACAACTGTTGATTTTCTGTAGCCACCAAAATCCGAAGCCTTGGCTTGATTTTCTGCAGTCAACAAATATGCTAAACGGTCAATATGGGCTTTTTGTAGGTTCCTTCTATAAGTATCTACCGTTTTGCCACTCCTTGTTTCAGACCATATACCTTTTCTTAATTCGCTCATCATTTGGGCAAGGGAATAAGCTTCGGACTTATCCATTGTTTCATTTTCTATCAACCTTGCCATTTTGCCTAAGCTTAATACATTATTTAATGTACGTACTTGCATAGCCCGCATTTGTTCTAAAAAGCCAGAGTACTCTGTACGCTCCAAAATATCTTGGTCTAGCATCCACATTGGAGTAATAAATAACTGTTCTTGAAGAAAAACCATGGCTCTTTGCTGGCGTTCTTTAGGTACGGCGGTATACACGGCGCCATCTTGATCATAGGTTTTGTGGTGCTCATATACGCCCCCGATATTATTGGAAACATGGCCCATATATCTATTGAACTGAGCGAATACTTGTCCATAAAGTTTATCAAGGTCTTCATAGTTCTTACCATCTTCTGCGGTCCACTCTATGAGTTTGGGAACAATTCTTTTTAAATTGGCAATACCGTATTCACTAGCTTTCATAGCATCATCTCCCAAATCTTCGGTCTGTGAACTTGGGTCAACTATATCACCTACTTGTTGGTGACCAAAGCGGTAAAGAGGGTCACCTGCATGTTTTAAGATCCATTGGTCCAAAATAGCTTTTTCCTCTTCTGCTGTAGTGTTTAAAATTGGTTTGTATCCCCATTGAATGGCATATTTATCATATACCCCAATATCTGGCATTAAGGCAACACCTTCATCACCAGGTTGCGCAATGTAGTTAAAACGGGCATAATCCATTATTGATGGTGCCGTACCATATTTTTTTGTGAACGTCTTAGAACGAAGGGAGTCTACAGGGTATGCAACACTACTGCCCATATTATGTGGAAGCCCAAGCGTGTGGCCAACTTCATGTGATGATACAAATCTAATTAAGCGACCCATGACTTCATCATCAAAAGATACACCTCTGGCAGCAGGATTGATAGCTGCTGTTTGTACAAAGTACCAGTTTCTCAATAAGGTCATTACATTATGGTACCAGTTAATATCAGATTCTAATATTTCACCACTGCGGGGATCGCTAACATGCGGACCATTGGCATTTGGTATAGGTGATGCTAAATAACGTACCACTGAATAACGCACATCTTCAGGAGACCATTCTGGATCTTCCTCAACTGTAGGTGGTTCTTTTGCAATAATGGCGTTCTTAAAACCTGCAGCTTCAAAAGCGGTTTGCCAATCTTCAATACCTTGCTTAATAAAAGGTACCCATTTTCTAGGTGTAGCCCTATCTACATAGTATACAATTTGCTTTTTTGGTTCAACTAGTTCGCCATTTTTGAATTTCTCTATATCCTCATCTTTAACCTCTAAGCGCCATCTATCTAAAAACTTGATCGTTTTGCTCTCTTGAGCATCTAGACCATAATCTACTTGGCCACGTGCAAACCAACCTACGCGCTCATCAAAATATCTGCGTTTCATAGGTTCTTCAGGTAATAATACCATAGAGTTATTGATTTCCACAGAAATTGAACCTAAGGTAGAATTACTTGGAGGGTTGCTCGCCAAATACGTTTTCACATGGCGTACTTCAACATTTAATGGGTAACTCTTAATAGATTCTATATACCCTCTGCCTTCATCTAAACGAGATACTTTATATCTTTTGCGATACCTATCTGGCATACCAAAAGCTTTGGTGTCCTTCGTGAAAATATCGTTTACTTCGATTACGGTTGTAGGGTTGAGCGAGTCTTTCTGAATAGCTTTAATATCGAAAGAGAATAAAACCGGTTCAAAGTTTGAATTTACAACGGCTTCATGTACCGGTAAAGAATCTGCGGCAACAACATCATGGGATACTACACGAAGTAATACTTTTTTATCTTTCTTTTCCCAGCGAAGTA
Organism: Maribacter sp. 1_2014MBL_MicDiv; assembly: GCF_001865655.1. Classification (NCBI taxonomy): domain Bacteria; kingdom Pseudomonadati; phylum Bacteroidota; class Flavobacteriia; order Flavobacteriales; family Flavobacteriaceae; genus Maribacter; species Maribacter sp. 1_2014MBL_MicDiv. The sequence goes on along the minus strand of NZ_CP011318.1, from coordinate 1,150,982 downwards.
CTTGGGTGTTTATTTTTCCACCACCAAAACCAATGCCCGATGCAGTTTTGGAAATACGACTTACCATCAGCATTTCTTTATTGAATAGGGAATCTGGAATTTCAAAATAGTGATTTTCATCTACTACGTGGGTAGTAAATAGACCTGAATCACTTTTGGCATCTTTTGTTATAACCTTGTTATAAGGTTGAATTTTATCTTTAGAAGGCTTGTTTGCTTCTTGTTCCGTGTTTTTCTTTTTCTTTTTGAAAATTTGGGCGTCAGCATTCTGGTAGCCAAAAACACACAGTAATAGTAATAATTTTACAAGTAATTTTCTTTTCATTTGTGAGTTAGTTAGGTAATCTTCCAAAGATTGAAATAATATCTGTAACAAATAGTTAATAATTTCTTAAGCCTATTTGTAACAATCATGATCAATAGGCGTCTTTTAAATAGGAATAAACATTTTTTCATTCTGAATTAGTCGATTATAAAGCCTTTGCAATATGCAAGGGCTTTATTTTTATAATAAATTCTTATTAAAATAAAAGAGGTAGAAAAAATTGAAATAAGAGGATCAGTAAGAGAACCGCTATAAGATTAAGAATTATTCCGGCGCGTGCCATTTCATGTACCTTAATATACCCGCTAGCGAAAACTATGGCATTTGGTGGCGTGGCCATTGGTAGCATGAAAGCACAGCTACTTGCAATAGTGATGGGAATAAGTAGATAGGTTATGGGCAGACCCAGCCCTATGGCTATTCCGGCAACAACAGGAGCTAATACTGCAACAAGAGCAACATTGCTCATTAATTCTGTCATAAATAGCATTAGAACGATCAGTAAAGAAGCCGTAAGCAATATACTTAGGTTGCTTTCTGCGATAACTTGGGCAACCAAATCTACAATACCCGAAACGGACATGCCATTTGCCAGTGATAGACCACCGCCAAATAGTATTAAAATTCCCCAAGCCAGTTTTTGGGTGTCTTTCCATTCTAAAATAAAATCTCCTTTTTTTAGATTATACGGCAGTGTAAATAACGCTATAGCGGCAAAAATACTTATAAGGGTATCCGATAGACCTAAATTGGGGAAAATGGAATTGATCAATGTTCTGAACACCCACAAAAATATTGTGACTCCAAAAATGGATAAGACCATTTTTTCCTTCCCGGAAGTAGGTCCTAATTTATCCAGTTCCTCATGAATAATGGTTTTTGAAGCCTTAAATTTTAAACCCCGAGTGGGGAAAAAGACTTTTACGAGAACAAAGTAACAAATGGAAATTATGATAAGGGAAAAGGGTAGCCCTATAATCATCCATTTTAAAAATGATATTTCTATTTGATATTGGTTTTCAAGCAAACCTATTAAGACAGAATTTGGAGGGGTGCCAATAACCGTTGCAATACCACCCGCATTGGCAGAAAAGGCAATTCCAAGCATTACACTTAAGGCAAAATTGCGATCTCTTGTAGTGAATCCGTCTTCATCTTCGATCAATAGATTGATGACCGACATGGCGATCGGTAACATAACTACCGTACTTGCAGTATTGCTGATCCACATGCTCAGTACGGCAGTAGCGATCATAAAACCTAATACCACCTTATTGGCAGAGGTACCGGTAAGTTTAATGATAGTGAGCGCTATTCTTTTATGCAGATTTACCTTCTCTAACGCCAGTGCCATTACAAAGCCGCCAAAGAATAAAAAAACTATGGGGCTACCGTAGTTTGCTCCAACTTCACCAACTGGCATAATTTTTAAAATTGGAAAGAGCAATAGGGGTAATAGTGCGGTTACGGAAATAGAAACCGCTTCTGTTACCCACCATATAACCATCCAAAGTGCAACGGCAATGACGGCGTCCGCACTATCTGAAATCAATACACTTGGTAAAAAAATGATTATAAAAAATAGTATAGGACCTGTAAACAGACCTATTTTACTGCTTAAATTCATGCTGGTTGGTTTTGCCAGCTTCTAAACTACTATTTTTTATTTTTACGGTAAATAGCTAATTTAATATTTCAACAAAAAGAACATCGTCTTCCTTATAGATTTTTGCCAGTTGCTGTTTTGTAATCCCTTTAATGCCTTTGTCCCATGCTTTGTTGCTTAGATCTGCTTTGTTTTTAAGCGCGTCTAATTGCATTTTCTTTTCTGATTTAAGGATATCAAAAATAACCTTTTCATTATCCGATAATTGAAGAGGTTTCTTTTCAGGTCTCATTTGCGGGAAGAACAATACTTCTTGTATAGATGCATTGTTGGTCATCAACATAACCAAGCGATCTATACCTATACCAATACCAGAAGTAGGTGGCATACCGTATTCTAATGCCCTAAGGAAATCTTGGTCAATGAACATAGCTTCGTCATCACCTTTTTCGGACAACTTCAGTTGATCTTCAAAACGCTCTCTTTGGTCAATTGGGTCATTAAGCTCAGAGTAAGCATTTGCCAACTCTTTACCATTTACCATAAGCTCAAAACGTTCTGTCAAAGCAGGGTTGTCTCTATGTTCTTTGGTCAACGGGCTCATTTCCTTTGGGTAATCTGTAATAAATGTTGGTTGCACGTAATGGTGCTCACATTTTTCACCAAAAATCTCATCGATCAGTTTGCCCACACCCATAGTTTCATCGACCTCTAGACCTAATTTTTTAGCCGTTTCACGTAGTTCTTCTTCTGGCATACCGGCAACATCAATGCCTGTGTGTATTTTTATAGCCTCTAAAATAGGTACTCTTGCGTACGGAGCTTTGAATTCAATTTCGTGTTTGCCTACGGTTACCTTAGTAGTCCCATTGGCATCCATCGCAATTTTCTCCAATAATTTTTCAGTGGTATCCATCATCCAATTGTAGTCTTTGTAGGCTACATACAGTTCCATTACCGTAAATTCCGGATTATGGGTACGATCCATACCTTCGTTTCTAAAATCCTTTGAGAATTCATAAACACCATCGAACCCACCAACGATCAATCTCTTTAGGTAAAGTTCATTGGCAATACGTAAATACAAAGGAATGTTCAGCGCATTATGGTGCGTTAAGAAAGGGCGTGCCGTAGCACCACCTGGTATTGGTTGTAAAATTGGTGTTTCAACCTCTAAATAACCTTTGTCGTTATAGAACTCACGAATACTATTGGTGATCTTGGTTCTTTTAATGAATGTTTCTTTGACCTTTGGGTTCACCACTAAATCTACATAACGTTGACGGTAGCGTAATTCTGGGTCATTGAACTCATCATAGACCTTGCCTTCTGCATCTTTTTTTGGTAATGGTAAAGGTCTTAGCGATTTGCTCAACATGGTAAATTTCTTGACCATAATGGTTTTTTCGCCTACTTGGGTAGTAAATAGGTCACCCTCAATACCGATAATATCACCAATATCCAATAATTTTTTATAGACATCATTGTATAAAGACTTATCATCACCTGTACAGATTTCATCTCTATTGAAATAAACTTGAATACGACCGGAACTATCTTGTAGCTCGGCAAAAGAAGCTTTACCTTGAATTCTACGCGACATGAGTCTGCCGGCAACAATAACCTGTTTACCTTCCTCATAATTAGATTTAATGCTTGCCGATGTAGCATTTACAGGGTATAAAGCAGCTGGATAAGGATTGATACCCAATGCTCTTAGTTTTTCCAATTTTTCTCTTCTGATAAGCTCTTGCTCCGATAATTGCATGCCGTCGTTTATTTAGCTGGCAAATATAATCGATATGTCTTAATCTTTCAATCTAGAACGCACTAAAGGATAGAGTCTTTCAACAAATTTTTCATATGCAAGGGCAGAAGGGTGTAAACCATCATTTGCTACCAATTCAGGTTCGTTTAATCCTTTTCTGGTAATATCGGTAATATTTAGAAACGTAACTCCTTTGGATTTTGAGGTAGATTTGGCAAAATCATTATACCTGTCAAGTTCCCTTGAGATTTGGTCATCACCGTTACTTTGGCCATAAGGCGTATAAAAGTAATCTGGAATTGAAAGCACGACTACTTTGTTAGAATCATTACCCGCAAGACTAATAGCTTTATCAATTAATCTTACAAATTCTGTCTCATATTGAGAAAATGGTCTAGATTGAAATTGATTGTTTACACCAATAAGTAGCGTGACTAAATTATACTCGGCAGATGCTCTACCACCAATTGATGCCAATAATTGATCGGTTCTCCAGCCGGTTTGTGCAATTACAGTAGTATTGACATTATAGTTTTTATTTTCTTCAATAGTGGAATTCAATTGTTTTGGGAAGCTGTCTTCAAACGCAACGCTTTCTCCAACGGTATAACTATCGCCAAGAGCCAAATAGTTTATGGTTTCTTGGTTGTTTAGATCTTCTGAAATAGGTGCGGATCTAATATCTTCGGTTTGGCTGCAAGATGGTAATATAGTAAACAGAAGACCTATTAGCGGTATAAGGGATAACTTGTTCAAGTATTTCATAATTATCTAACGTAACAATAGTTGTAAAGGTTTTAGTTAATTATAAAATACTCGATTAATCATAAGCTAGATGATATCAATTGTTGTCAGTCAAAATGTAATGATGTCCCATAATTGGGTAGGTAGACTTGTTGGCTAACAATTTTTAAAATGTCGTCTTCTAAACTGGTGATGGGAGTTTCAATAATTCTATTTATTTCTCTGCCATTTTTATAAAAGATAAAAGTAGGAACTCTTCTAATGTTTAATCCCCACTCTTCACCTTGTGGACTTTTTTTATAGGCTTCTTTTCTTTTGTCAAGGGCAATGATTTTTAAGTTTTCATTAGGGTATTCAGCTTGCTCCAGAATTTTTAAAAATCGCGGAACCTCTCGTTTGCTATCACCACACCAAGTGCCCATAAATATTAATATTTTGTAAGCGTTTAAGTGTTTTTTAATGAGTTTTATTTTTTCGGTATCAGCTTTATAGTTGCTGAAATTAGGAAGATACCAAGTTTTATAGGTGTTTGCGGAAAGAGCTTCGGGTGTAATTTTGCCAAGTAGAAATGGTTGTTGATTCTCAATATGCACTTCTTGGTTGATTTTTTGAGAATGGATTGTAGTAGTGTAGCTTAAAATAAATGCAATAATTAATAAGGAAAATTTCATGATCTATGATTTTAGATTAGATCTGAAAATTCTAGAAATTATTAGGGAAAATTAGGTTTTAAGGGGTGGAAATGGGGGCTAGACCCAGGGTGGAGATTTATAGGGTTATTGAAAACGTTGCTTTATTTCATCTCTTGTACTTACCCCCAATTTCTTGTAAACATTGTTTATGTGTGTTTTTACGGTGCTAACGCTAATAAACATGTCATTGGCAATTTCTTTGTTGGTTTTGCTTTTAAGAATTTGGGATACTATATTTTGTTCCTGCTCTGTAAGTTTGGTCAAAGGTGAAATTTGTAGTTTTGTTTTATCTTTTTTTGATTTTAGAATTAAAAAGATATTGAACCCGATAGAAATAACAAGTGAAAACGGCAATACCCATTGCCATAGTTTGGCTGAAGGGTCTTTACGGTCAGCAATTTGTTGGTCAATCGCTATTTCGTTATTATATAATGTAGTCAGGTTAATTTCTGGGTATTTAGAACGTAAACGATTACCTAGAGATGTGTAATAGTCCGTATTGTTGATATCAGCTAAGTAATAGGAGTAAGTATCATTTTTTCTATCGGATAAAAAGCTATAAATATATAATTCTGCCAGTGGTTCATTAAGGTTAGCTCCATAATCTTGCAAAGAGGAAAACCATTTTTTTGAGTTTAATTTTTTACTTGCCTTACTTCTAAATTCATTGAATTCATATGCCATTTGCTCTTTTAGCACATCAATATCCAAAAACATAGAAGATGAAGAATTAGTGGAAGAAATTTCACATAGCGCCTCATTGTCAAATGATGTCGGAAACATAATGGTGTCGGTGTTTTTGGCAATGAACAATATACTTTTGCTGTATTCACAACTACCAAAAAAATGATCGGAATTAGTGCCAAGATCAGAACATTCATCCACGTGTATTCTATAAATCCTGTTTTGGTCCATTAAATTATCTCCGCTAAAATTAAAATAGCCCAAAGAATCTGTTGTAGTCTTCTTTAAAATCTGTTCCATTGAAATTTTGTCGAACTTTCTGTAATCTTCAATAATGGAAAGGTATATAGTTTTGCCAAACTGTTGTTCTGCAATTTGACCTTTAAAGCTGTATTGTGCGGCACAATAGGAAAAAGAAAATAGCAGGTAAATTAAAAATAACTTTTTAGGCATTGGTTAAATAATGATAGTTTTTAAGATCGGTTTTTGTAACAAAGTGGTTATACTTGCGACGTATAAGGTACATCAATCAATCAAAATAATAATCAAATGAGTTTAATTCGCGTATTGCTCGCCATTTTTTTTCCTCCTTTAGCGGTTTTGGGCAAAGGTTGTGGTTCTTTTCTAATTGTTTTACTTTTAACTTTTTGCGGCTGGGTGCCTGGCGTAATTGCCGCATTGGTCATTTTGAACAATCCTAATTAGAAAAATCTTTCATGAAACTTTTAAAAACCTTCACTGCTGTTTTAATAACAGTATTCTTTGTTGCCTGTAATTTTACAGAAGAAATTTATTTTAATGAAAATGGCTCCGGCAAAATGAGTATTTCTTTTGATGGGGGCGAAATGTTGCAAATGTTGCCAGAAACAGATTCTACAAAATTGGAAAAGGCTATAGACTCCACTTTGGTATTTAGAGATTTGTTGATAGAAAAGAAAGATAGCATAGCTAAACTACCTTTGGAGGAGCAAGAAAAATTAAAAAGATTAGAGCCTTTTAAACTTCATATGAACGTTGATCCGGATAAAGGAATCATGAATTTTGATATGTTTACTGAATTCAACAAAGTATCAGAAGTCAATGATGCGTTTAATTCTTTTCAAAGTGCAAGTTCTATTGGTCCCATTGCTGGGGGTAATGCTATGCCGGGTGGTGCTCCAGAAGAAGCAACAAAGGTCAACTATACTTTTAAGAAGAACAAATTCAAACGAGAGACAGTAATTCTTGATCAAACATTATTTGAAAGGAGCATAGATAGTTTAGCAGGTGCAGAAATGTTTTTATCTAGCTCTACATATACATTTAAGTATCATTTTCCAAGACGTGTAAAATCTACCAATATAGAAGAAGCTACATTTTCCATGGATGGAAAAACTATGGTGCATGAAGTTAATTTTCTAGAAATGATGAAAGACCCAGAATCTGTAGTCATTGAAGTGGAATTAGAGAAATAGGCTATAGCTTTTCGTACCTTTGTAAAATGAACAAGAAGGTACAAGTACAAGATTTAGGTCTTAAGGACTATAAAGAAACTTGGGATTATCAGGAACAGCTATTTCAAGAGACACTTGATCTTAAAATACGCAATAGGAGAGAAGATCTGAACTTAGAAACTCCCAATCATTTTCTTTATGTTGAACATCCCCATGTGTATACTTTGGGAAAAAGCGGAGACATTTCCAATCTTTTGGTAGATGAAAAAGTTTTGGCGGATAAAGGAGCCACTTTCTATAAGATTAATAGAGGGGGGGATATCACCTATCATGGTCCTGGACAAATAGTAGGTTACCCTATTTTAGATTTGGATAACTTCTTTACGGATATACATAAATACCTTCGTTTTTTAGAAGAAATGGTCATTTTGACTTTAAAGGAGTATGGATTGAAAGCGGAGCGCTCGCCTGGTGAAACAGGTGTGTGGTTAGATGTTGGTACTCCGTTTGCACGTAAAATATGTGCTATGGGTGTAAGAGCATCGCGTTGGGTAACTATGCATGGTTTTGCGTTAAATGTCAATGCTGATTTAGGTTATTTTGATTTAATGATCCCGTGCGGAATAAAAGGTAAGGCGGTTACTTCTTTAAACGTGGAGTTAGGTAAGAAAGAAGTTAATTTAGAAAAAGTGAAGCAAAAATTATTAAAGCATTTTCAAATACTTTTTGAAGCTGAGGTAAATGAAAAAACCGAGGTGTAAGCCTCGGTTTTTTCTGTTATTTTTTAGGCTATTGTATTTTAATACTCCAATCCTAAATGATCCATTACCTCTTCGTAAGTCATTTTTGAAAAATCAACCTTTTGGTTTTTACCTGTAGTTGCTTGTGGAATTAATACATATCGGAACAGCGCAGAAGCTGAGATGGTATATGTTTCAGGTACAAATTCACCCTCTCGACGGTATCTTATTTTGATGGCGCCAATAGCCGTATATGTAGTGTAAATATGTTCAGTAGTTCCACCACTAATTTGTAATGGCAACAGTGAAATATGATCAGAAGGCCATACTTCTTCGACATAATTATCAAATTTGGCGTACACTAGAAGAGTTCCCTTGTTATAAAAATCAGTATCTACTTCTGTAACTGTTTTTTCAAATTCGGCATATTTTGTATAGCCATTAATTACAAAGTATTGAGCGTCTGGACCAAACCAATCTGATGCAATTACATTAGCATTACCATCTTCTCCATCTTCACCGTTAGTTCCATCGGTACCATTAGTGCCATTCGTTCCATCTTCACCGGCAGGTCCTTGTTCTCCTTGTTCACCCTGTATTCCCGGTTCCCCTTGTGGACCAATATCTCCATCCTTAGAGCATGATATAAATGAAATGGCGGATATTAAAATTACGCATTTGATAAAATTTGTTGTAGTCTTCATTATTAAAATTTTTAGGTTATTTCCTTTTAATGAGGCTTTATTGTAAAGGTTGGCATAACAGCATAAAAAAACGGAGGTGAAAGCCTCTATTTTTTATGTTTTAAAATCAGATTAGTATGCTAATCCATAATAATCCATGACTGCATAATAGTCGTTGGTGTCTACACCAGCAGACTTTAAGTTCGATAATGTGTTTGCCTTACTTGATTTGCCAGAAGTTGTACTGCTAGATTCTATAACTATCAATTTTAACTCGTCTAACTGACCAGCAGTTACAGATTTTAAGTTCTCTGTTCCTACTTCATAAAAGAACATCCAATATCTGTTCAAGCTTATTTCTACGGCAATATCGCTATTGTCACCAAGTCCAAAAGCATAGATTGGTGCAGGAATGGGAGTGTAGGTGTTTCCATTTTTTAAAAGATATCCAAGAATTAAGTCATTATCAATAACCTCTTGGGACAAAGCAGTTGCATTGACTGTTATCGTTGCTCCGGATTCTGAAGAAAGGTCGTAGGTGTATGTGGCTACATTAGCATTGCCATCCTCTCCGTCTTCACCGTTGGTACCATTTGTGCCGTCAGTTCCATCTTCTCCAGCAGGTCCAGTTTCTCCTTGTTCACCTTGTTCTCCTTGTGGACCGGGCACTCCTAGCGCTTCCCCGTCTTCACCGGCAGGTCCTTGTTCTCCTTGTTCACCCTGTATCCCCTGTTCCCCTTGTGGACCAATGTCTCCCTCCTTTGAACATGATGTAACTGTGATGGCAAATACTAAAATCGCACATTTGATAAAATTTGTTGTAGTCTTCATTATTAATATTTTAGGATTATTTCCCTTTAATGAAGTTTTAGAACATATGGTTAACATAGGTGCATAAAAAAACCGAGGTGTAAGCCTCGGTTTTTTTATGTTTTGACATTAGTCTATTTGCTGTGTGCAGTAAGTAAGGTACTGCTCATAAGGTCTCCATTTTTCTTATAAGTTTCTTGTTTAACCATACCCACACCTTCTGCAAGCCACACTCTAGAAGGGTATACTTGGTTTGCCATCATCATTTTTGATCGGTTTTCACTGTATAGTACGTAACAGTCATAAGTACCGGCAGGAGTACTGATACTTTCTTTTTTCTCTACATTTCTATTGGTCATGTCAACGGTCATATTCATATTTATACCGCTCATGCTAATTTTCATGGCAACATTGGCATCGTTAAGTTTTTGGCCAACGCTAAGATCATTTGGTATTTCTATATCGTTGCCCGATATTTCAATATCCATATCGCCATACTGTTCCATCATTTCAGACGGTAGAAGAGATTCGTAATCTAGGGTTACCATGTTTCCGGTACACGTTAAATTGTACGTGGTACTATAAGCGTCCTTCCCTTTGTTATCTTTCAGGTCTATAGCCATGGTGGCATTAGTGACGTTTCCGTTATTTATGGCCTCTACGACCTTATATGAGCTTACACCCTCTACTTTTCCTTTTTTATTATAATTAGTGTATTCCATAGAAACACCTTCGTTCATGGGGTAGAATTTACTACAATTATCCTGAGCCATAGAGGTGGTGATACAAGTTAAAAAGGCAAGTGTAAATAATAATTTAGTTTTCATTTTGTAATAGTTAAGGTTCTGAATTATAACTATTTAAATTTATGAAAATCCTAAGGATTATGTTGATTAAATGTATGGTCGGTATATAAATGTTTGTAGACCTTAACTTTCGGTGTGTTATCGTATTTTATAAACCTTAATACTATTTTCTTGATCCTTGAATACAAGTTCGGGCTTTTTGTTTCTGTTCATATCTGCCATATCAATGACGGAATTACCAAAAATCGGAAAATTTGGTATGGCTTCGGCTTGACTGTCAAACATGTATATTTTCTGATTTTGAATATCCGTTACAGATACATAGATTTTATCATTGAGGTAGAAAATAACGGGTTTGGTATAAACCCCTAACTCAAGTTCTACCTTTTTGTCTCGTATTTGTAAGATATTGTCGTTCATTATGGCTAAAGTTCTAGATGTGGCATCTATACCGTGATCTTTGGCTAGATTTAGATTGCTCGATGAAATTTTTCCTTGAGAGTCAATTTGGTATAAAATACCATCCATCGAGGTAAAAGTAAATTTGTTTTGGTATAACCTAATTTCATTATCGGAAAATGAAAACTTGTCTTTTATGTTTATCCTGGTTTTGCCAACTCTATTTAATATTTTTAGTTTACCATTATCAAGTTTAAGAACAATGTAGTCTTTTTTTCCAATTCTAAAATGTTGGGGAGAATTTAGTATGTTGGCTTCGGCAGTTTCGTATGTAAATCCTTTTACTGTTTTACCTTCATTATTGTACATATGTAATTTTTTGTTTTGTGTGACTATGAATCTATAGTTTTTATTTCCTTCGTAGTCAAAAACCGCTAGTGGATTAAGGTTGCCGCCAGAATAGTTTATTTTAAAAGGTTTTACTTCTTTTCCATTTCTGTCTAAAATTAAAAACTCGTTGTTTGTAGTAAATGCCAATTGTAATTTACCATTTTTGAAAAGATCTACTTGGTGTACTTTTCCTTGAACTGTACCATCTAACTGTTTCTTCCAGAGAATTTTTCCGGTATTGGAAATTAAGTAAAGTATATTCTCTTGATCCTGTACTATAATTTCTTTTCTACCATTATTATGGTTGGTTACAAATTGGGGCAATGTTGCAAGGTCAGTATTAAATTGAATTTCAAATGCTTGTGAAACTGTGTTTTGAACATCTTCATTAGTAACCTTTTTAATTAAGAAGTTAGTGTGGTAGAAACCGTTATCTGCGATAATCTGTGATGCAAAAACATAATCTTTCAAATGACTATTGCTGAACGAACTACCCAAGGTTTTAGAAACCGATTCGTTTAAGAAGGCAGCGTTGCCGTCAAAATTAGAAATTGAAAGCACACTCGATGATTGGGTAAGGTTGGTCTCAATGGTTTTATATATAGGTGTCTTATCAAAGGTGTCACCAGTCTTTATTTTAGAAATGGCTGATTCTAGGATGGTTTTAGATGTTGAAAAAATAAAGGTGTTTTCGGTAATACTGGCGAAGGTGAATGTGATATCACCAATTAAAGGTTGTAGTGTTGCAAAAATAGTATTGTCAGAATGTAGTTCCCATATTTCATTACCACTGAATTCTTCAGTACTTACTTTTTCTGTATTTAAATAGTCAAGTAAAGTAGCGGTACCGTAAGTTTTTAAAAACAGCATTTTTTCTTGGTCAATTTCGGTAATACCAATTTCCTCAACAGTACTTAATAGTGAATCTAAAGGTTGGGTGGGGTAGTTGTTTAGCGTTTTATTTTCAATGAACTTATTGAATTCATCAAAACCAAATGAGGTTATGTATTTGCTATTACTAGGAGCCAAATTCCAAACTTTGTTCTCTATAGGTTTTATATTTTTGAATAATGACAAGTAATATTGATTAAGGTCATTTGGCTGTGCTATGCCGCTTAAAACTAATTCGTTACCATGCACAGTGGCGTCAAGTGTTAACCAACTGCCAAAATTGGAGACTTTTTGGTCTTTGCCTAAAAGATTGTTAAGCATTGTGGTTCCTTTATCTATATCAAGCCAAATGTTAATGAGCTTTTCATGGTTGGATACTTCGTAAAGTTGTTTAAATGAACTGTTTTTTTGAGGTGAGTTTACAGAATTAATGTTTTCTTGAAGTAGGTGTTGAGAAGAGCACATAATCCAGAAATCATTAAGATATGTAGTGTAGAATATTGCATTATCAACTGTGTATTTTGTAACCGTGTAGTCGTTGAAAGTGAGGTCCTCTTTACTTTTACTGGTTAGTTCTGCCCAGTTATCTATGGAGAGACTATCTTTTGTTATAAAGGTGTAATCTATATTTAGGCTGTCAACGGAGAGCGCAACCAATCCGCTTTTTTGATTGGATAAAAGACCTAAGTCTTTAAGGGTGTTCTTTAATGTGGAAAATGGTTTATTCAATGTTAAACCGTTTAGAATTTCATTGGAAGAAAATTCATTTTTAACCGATTCAAAATCATTGATTTGAAATATTAAACTAGCGTTTTCAGGTATTACCTTTAAAGGTGAATTATCGTTCTTTTTTTTAGAAGTACAGCTATAGCAAATAAAGGCAATAATTAGGTATGCTAGAAAAGGTCTCATGAATAGAAATTTATACAAAGTTATACTATTTGTAAAACTATATCAGTTGTTTGGCAAAAGCTTGAAACTTGTTCTGTGGTACTTGGTTATACCATATTTTTTAATTGCTTCTCTATGCTCTTTGGTAGGGTAGCCTTTGTTCTTTTTCCAGTTGTACATAGGGTATTCTTCGTGCAATTTCAACATATAGGCATCACGTGCTGTTTTTGCTAAGACTGAAGCTGCGGCAATACTCAAATATTTAGAATCACCTTTGACAATGCAGGTATGGGATATTTTTTTATAAGGTTTGAATTTGTTGCCGTCAACAATGATATGGCTTGGGATTTGCGATAATTTGGATATTGCATGGTGCATTCCTAGAATAGAAGCATTTAAAATATTGATGTCATCTATGATCTCTGGCTGTATATGGGCAATTCCAAAACAAATGCAATCTTCCTTTAATAATGGCTCTAAAAGTTGTCTTTTGTGTTCTGATAACAGTTTTGAATCTGTTAAAATTGAATTCTCGAATGTTTCTGGCAGAATTATTGCTGCAGCGGTCACAGGTCCCGCTAAACAACCTCTTCCCGCCTCGTCAGTACCGGTTTCGTTAATGTTTTTGTAAAATTTAAGAAGCATTATGTTTTTTTTAACTTAAAATTTTGAATTTTAAATATTGATTTATTGTTAAATAATTGTTTTATTTTCAACAAAATCGATGAAATACAGAAAAAAAAATAATAATAAGTGTTTTTTTAACATATAACTTTTTTGGGTTAAGATAGCTTTTGGAATACTAAGCAAATTTTTGGACTTTTGGCGCAAGCTAATTCAAAAACAAATTTTATGAAACAGAAGTTGACGTGGATGTTGACGCCTTTATTGGTGTTCTTCATGACATTTTCCTTTGCACAGGAAAAAACAGTGACCGGTGTTGTAACCGATCAAAGCGGTTTGCCTTTACCGGGAGTGTCTGTTGTAGTTGTTGGTACAACGAACGGATCTCAAACAGATTTTGATGGTAACTATGCCATTAACGTAAATCAAGGCGAAAAATTAAGATTTTCTTATTTAGGTCAAAAAACAGTGACGATGAGTGTTGGAGCTTCCAATACCATTAATGTACAATTGGAAGAAGATGCTGAGGCATTGGAAGAAGTTGTTGTTGTAGGTTATGGTTCTAGGTCAAAAGAATTATCTACATCGGCGATCTCTACTGTATCTACTGAAAAGATAGAGGCTTTTGTTCCTTCTACTAGTATTGATAACATTTTACAAGGTCAAGCCGCGGGTGTGCAGGTTACAGCTGCTAACGGTAGACCTGGTAATACGGCATTCGTACAAATTAGAGGTGTAGGGTCGATCAACGCTCAAACTACTCCTTTATATGTAATTGATGGTGTGCCTATTCCGATTGACACAGAAAGAGATTTCAATCCAATTAGTAACTTGAATCCTAGTGATATTGAGACATTCTCAATTTTGAAAGATGCGGCTACCGTTTCTAAGTATGGTTCTCGTGGTGCTAATGGTGTTGTTTTGATTACCACTAAAAAAGGTAAAGCAGGTGACGCAAGAGTTAAGTTCTCTTCTTCTTATGGTTTTGGTGAAATGATTCCTAATAATTTTGATTTGATGAATGCATCTCAAAAATTAGAGTTGGAGCGTCAATACGCTGCTTTAGGCGTTGGTGCAGCTACTAGCTTGCCTGGTGCTACTGCAACTCCTGAGGAGTTGGCTAGACTAACATCTTTAGATACAGATTGGCAAGAAGCATTGCTTAAGAATTCTGTTATCCAATCAAACAATCTTTCTGTTTCTGGTGGTGATGAAAAGTTAACTTATTATTTATCTTTAGGATATGATAAGAACTCTGGTATCATTGAAAATATTGATGGTTTTGAAAGAGTATCTGCTCGTTTAAATACAAATTACCAAGCAAAAGATTGGTTAAATATTGGGGCTAACGTTTCGGTTTCTCGTAGTACTACAGATTTACCAAGGGATAGAAACAATGTACAGAACCCTTTTAGAGCAATGTATGATTATAACCCATATGACCCATTATTTTTAACTAATGATGATGGCTCTATAGTTACTGATGCTCAAGGTGATAATGTTTATAACCCTACAAGGTCAGGTTTTCCAATTGCATTGGCATTGCAGACAGAGCCTGAAGATACAAGAAACTTATTGTTGATAGGTAACTTAAGCGCGGGCATGACGTTTGGAGAGAAATTCTCCAATAATTTTAGTGTTGGTTTAATTAGCAATAGATATAATAGAACAACTCGTTCTATAGCAGGTGGTGTATTGCAGGGGTTTGTTGGTGATGCTAACTTCCCAGGAACTCAGACCGATAACTTGAATGTGGATTTTGAGTATAATGTAAATAATGTATTTACCTATTCAGATACATTTAATGGTCTTCATAATCTTTCTGCAAGTTTCCTGTTGGAATACAATGAGAATATTGCTACGAGTATGTTTGCATCAGGTAGAGGTTTTCCTTCTCCGGATATTCCATATTTAAATGTAGCTGCAGAAGCAACTTCTGTAGGTTCAAATGAATCCAGAAGAATTTTGTTTTCTCAAGGTTTATTTGTTGACTATGATTATGATGGTAGATATATAGTTTCTGGTTCTGTAAGACGTGATGGTTCTTCTAGATTTGGTCCAGATAATAAATACGGTTATTTCTACAGTGGTAGTGCGGCTTGGAACATTGCAAATGAAAGCTTTATGGAAAACTCTATTTTCAATACGTTGAAATTAAGAGCATCTTACGGTACTTCGGGTAACCAAAACATTGGTGATTTCCAATATTTAAACTTGTTGGATTTTGCAAATACGTATAATGGTCAAACAACTGCTTTACCGGTAGGTGTGGGTAACCCTCAAATTCAGTGGGAGTCTCAAGCAATATTTGATGTAGGTGTTGAATTCGGTTTATTCAACAACAGATTAAATGGTGTAGTTGATTACTTTAAAAAGAACTCTCAAGATTTATTGTTAGATCGTCCAATTTCTTATACAGTGGGTGATGAGAACAACTCTATCTTCTCAAATATTGGTGAGTTGGAAAACTCAGGTATTGAGGTATCTTTAAGTGGAGATGTTATCAGAACTCAAAATTTTAAATGGACATTAGGTGGTAACATTACCTTTATTGATAATGAGGTTGTTGAATTGGTAGATGGTGAAGATATCATAACAGGTACATTTGGAGATAATATTTTACGTGTAGGAGAGGAAATCAATTCTTATTATGCAGTAGAGTACGCTGGTGTAAACCCTGCAAATGGTGCGCCTTTATACTATGATTTAGATGGGAATATTACTGAGGAATTTAGTGACGGTTTTCAACAAATTCAGGAAGGAAAATCTCCTATAGCGGATTTTGAAGGTGGTTTCTACACCGCATTTTCTTATAAAGGATTTGGTTTAAGAGGTGACTTCGTTTATAAAGGCGGAAATTACATTTATAACTTCCAACGTTCAGAAGGTATTGCTATAGGAAATATTGATAGTAACCAGAGAACTGAAGCTTTTAATTACTGGAAACAACCAGGAGATACTGATGTATTGCCTAGCCCTTTATATCAAAGTACTGCTGATCAAACTTCAACAAGATTCTTGGAAAAAGGTGATTATTTAAGATTGCGTACTGTAACTCTTGATTATAACATGCCTAGGGATATGATTGATGGTATTGGTCTAAACTCTTTAAGATTTTTCGTATCAGGACAGAATTTATTCACGATTACTGATTTTAACGGAGATCCAGAGGTAGGTTTAGGTTCTGCGGAATCTGGTGAACCAGGAGATACTGGTTTCGTACCAGGGTCATTTAACCTATTTAGCTATCCAAACACAAGGTCTTATACTTTTGGTGTTGAAGTAGGATTTTAAAAACAAAAAAAAAGTTAGAAATGAAAAATAATATAAAAATATTAGTTCTTTTGTTTTCGTTCGGATTCTTTATGTCGTGCGATGACGAGTTGAATGATTTACAACCTTTCGTAGAAGGTAATCCTGAAACATTCTTTAATAGTGTTTCAGCATTCCAAAACGGTGTAGATGGTGCTTATAGACAATTGTGGAATTATTATTCAAGTACTGGTTCTGGTTTGCAAGGTATTCCAGACATACTTTCTGATAATGTAATCATTGCACAAACAGGTAGACGTTCTAATCAAGATTATTACAATTATAGATATGTTGCAAGTACAGGTGGTGCAATAGATTTATATTGGAGTGAAGCTTATGAAGCTGTAAACGTTGCCAATTTGGTAATTGCTCAGATTGATAACCTTGGTGATGGTCCTGAAAAGGATAACATTTTAGGACAAGCTTTGGCAATTAGAGCTTGGGCTCATTTTGATTTGGTTAGGGTTTATGGTAAAATTCCAACTCAATCTGCAGACGCTAACGCTTCTTTAGGTGTTGTTTACCTAAAAGCTGAAGATGGAGATACTGAGGATCCTTTTGCTGAGCCTGCAAGAGAAACTGTTGCAAGTAACTATGCAGAAATAATTGGTGACTTGGAAAGAGCTAGTCAATTAATAAGTTCTTCTGGTAATGGCGAGGGTCGTTTAAATAAAGAGGGTGTATATGCTTTGTTATCAAGAGTGTATTTGTACAATGGTGAATATCAAAAAGTTATTGATGCTGCAAATGAAGTGACAGTAGATTTGGCAGATGGTGTCACAGTAGTTGATGGAATAACCGAATTACAGCAAGTATATACAGATGTAAGTAGTGCTGGTTTGGTAGTGGAGCTTGCAATAAACACATCTTCAGAGAGTAATGGTAATAATGTAGGTGTGTTGTATAGTCAAGGAACGTTGAATGACGATGGTACTATCAATACTACTATTTCAGAGTATGCTATAGATTTTGATTTCTTTAATAATATCGATGAGAATGATTTGAGATTAAACGTTCTTCAATTTGAAGGTTCAAATCAAGGAAATACTTATAATGCTATTAAAAAATTCTTAGGAGAAACAGGGCAAATTAATGGTCGTGTAGATGTAAAGGTTATTCGTGCTGCTGAAGTGTTATTGAATAAAGCCGAAGCGCAGTTTGAACTAGGTCAAGATGCTTTGACTACTTTGGATGAGCTTAGAGATTTAAGGTATTTGTCTTATGCCGGTGGTGAGTCAGGTCAGGCGCTTGAAGATGCTATTCAATTCGAGAGAAGAGTTGAATTGGCTTTTGAAGGTCACAGATTTTTTGATTTAAAACGTCGCGGTGAACCTGTACAGCGTTCAACAATGGGAGATATTATTGATGGTTCGGGAACTCCTCCTGATTTTCCAACCATTGATGCTGACAATTTTAGATTTCAGTTGCCTATTCCAATAGCGGAAATTAATGCTAATCAAAACATGGTTCAGAATCCTGGATATTAAAAACTAGTATAATTATGAAAAAATATATTTTAATAATAGCGGTACTATTTGCTTTTGTTTCTTGTGAAGAAGAGAATATAGTATTTGATAGTGAAAATGGTCAAACATTGGCCAAGTTTTCGGCAAGTTCTATTTTAGTGCCAACTCCTACTGAGGGTGCATCAATTAATGTAGATGTTTTTGTTAGTACCAAAACGGATAGTGAAAGAACTATTTCCGTTGAAGTAGATCCATCTTCAACAGCAACTACAGACCAGTATACTATAAGTGGTCTAACAATTCCAGCTGGAGCTTTCGGATCAACGGTTACTATTACAGGTAATTTCGATGCTTTACCAGAAGAAGGCAGAGTAAATCTTATTCTAAATTTGGTAGACGTTTCTGGATCAAATGATATTGTCATAGAAAATTCACCTTTAAATTTAGAATTTTATAGAGAATGTCCTATTGCAGCAGGAGAATGGACTATTAATATGACCGACTCTTATGGAGATGGTTGGCAGACAGATACAACTACTGGTGGTTCAGGTTTAACCATTACTTTAAATGACGGTACTGTATTGGAAGTTGGACTTTGTTCTCCTTATGGTAGTGCTGCAGGAACATTTTTAGGAGATGGCGAATGTACACCTAATAATGGTTCAGAAGGAACAGTAACGATTACGATACCTGAAGGTACTGAATCTGCAGAGTGGTTCTTTCCAGGAGACCAGTATGGTGAAATTGGATTTGAAATTATATCTCCAAGTGGCGAAGTTGCTGGAGGTTATGAAAGTGCAGATGCAGGTTTACTTACAATAGATTATTGTAAGTAAGATTTGAACTTTTGTTTAAATCCATAATGATATAAATACATCATTATAATATTTTTGAAATCAGGCTGAAGCAATTTAGCCTGATTTTTTTTTACCTTATGATAAAGATTAGACTAATAGAACGACAGAATAGAAAACCAATTTAACTTGTTATGAAACATAAATTATTTATCGGTGTATTAAGTTGCTTTTTGTTAAATAGTATTGCATGTTCTTCGGATGATGAAACTGTTAATAATATTGAAGAAATGGAAGAAGAAGTTGTAGAAGAGGAGTCAGAATCAGATGATCCTGTTCAAACGGTTTATCCTCTTGAAGGGGAAACAGGTAATGTGTTATTGTATGATAATTCTTTGTCCAAGGAAGGATATGTTTTATTTAATGAAGCTACTGACGATCGGGTGTATTTAATGGCAAAAGATTCTGCTCAAATTATTCATGAATGGCAATTGGAATTTGGATTGGGTAATGATGTGGAATTATTGTCAGACGGTAAATTATTAGCTTCATTAGGTGTAGAAAGTCCAGATTTTAGCTTTGGAGGTTTTGGGGGCATTATTCAGCTAATAAACCCTGATAGTTCAATTGATTGGGAGTATGTTTTGGCAAATGAAGAGCATATTATTCATCATGATGTAGAAATGTTGCCTAATGGAAATGTATTGGCCTTAGTGTGGGATCTAAGACTTCCCGATGAACTTGACGCCATAGGTTACCTTGGTGAAGAGGAAAAAGTGTATACGGAATCCATAATAGAAATAAACCCAGCTACAAATGAAGTTGTTTGGAAGTGGGATTCTTGGGACCATATCATTCAGGATACAGATAGTTCTAAACCGTATTTTGGTATTGTAGCAGATAACCCTGAAAAAATCAATATCAACTTTATAGATGTTTTAAGAGAAGAAACAGGACCAGATGGAGATATAATGCATGCTAACGGATTAAGTTATGACAGTAATAAAGATTTAATTTATTTAAGTGTAAACTATTTTAGTGAGGTTTGGGTTATTGATCATAGCACAACAGTAGAGGAAGCCACAGTTGATTTTGGTGGTAATTATGGTAAAGGAGGCGATTTGGTTTATCGTTTTGGAAATCCTAGTGCTTATAATAATGAGAGTGGTGAACGTTTGTTTTACAATAATCATTTTCCAAATATTTTAAAAGATGGTTTACCGGGTGCTGGTAATATTTTAGTATATGCTAATGGAAACGGGGACACTAAACAATCTGTAGTTTATGAATTTAGATTACCTACGGAATTGAATTTAAATCCTAATGAAAACAATGAACCGGAAACGGTATGGCAATACACTAGAGATAATCTATATTCAGCTAGAGTTTCAGGAGCCATTCGTTTAGATAATGGCAATACATTGATAACTTCTGGTTCTATGGGTGTTATTGAAGTAACTAATGAAAAAGAGGTTGTTTGGGAGTTTGAGGGTACTGGTTTCTATTGGAGATCTTATCACTATAATCTTGATAGTTCTGCTATTTCTTTTTTAAACAGTGATATGCCTTAACCCTTAAAATTAGCAGTAGAATGGTCCTATATTAATTTGTTATAAAACTATATATTTTAAGTTTTTAATAACAGTTTTTAAACATGGCAATTCATAATAAACAATTAAATTGTCCCAAAATCAATGCATAAAATGAATAAAATTTTAACGGTAATTTTCATTGCCACTTTTGTGATCAACAACGTAAATGGACAAAATGCTTATTCTCCTGTTCCTGAAGAAGGCATAGTTAATTTTGTTACTAGCAGTACGGAAATAGAGCCTAGTAAGGCGAAAGGAAGTCCGTATCTAAATGAAGAATTTGTACACGGTGAAGTTATCGTAAACGAAAAAGTCGAGGAAGTAGGTAAAATGAGGTATAATGCCTACAGAAATGAAGTAGAAATTTTAGATAATTTATCTAAGGATTCTTATTACTCACTACTTAAAAGAGCATATATTAAAGTTGAGATAGACGGCAAGTTATATTGTATTTATACTTATGTAGATAATGATAAATCTATTAAAACTAGCTATTTCACAGAGTTGAATAAGGGACCTTTAAAATTGTTGTTTAAACCTGAAGCCTTATTAAAGCAGGCGCGTAGTCCTAGTACCTCTTATGAGAAATATTCTCCACCAACATATGTATGGAATAGTTCTTATTATATATTAGACAACAGAAATAAGGATTCTGAAAATCACGCAGTTAAAGTACGCTTAACAAAAAATAATATTTTAGATTTTACAGGGAGTAAGAAAAATGAAATGAAGTTATATGTTAAAGAAAAGAAATTAAATCTTAGAAAAGAACAAGATGTAATAGCATTTCTGAATTACTTTAATTCTTTATAAAAACATTTCAAAAATTAAATAGAAAAGCCAAAGATGTTCACCTTTGGCTTTTCTATTTATTCCACACGAAACTCAAATAATTCTGAGTTTGAAGTATTGTCAAATGAGTCTTTTGTAATTACTCTCCAATAGTAAGTATTGCCTGTTGAAATAGAAGCGTTTATCGTAGTGTTCGTGGTACTCCCTAATGAGGTGGTAGGCTCATTAACAGTATCAAATAATATCTCATAGGAAACAATATCATCATCAACATCAGATGTAGACCATTCAAGTGTAACGGTTGAACTTGTATCGGTTATAGTGGCACCTCTTTGTGGGGTAATCGCAACAGCCGGAAATGGAGCATAATTTTCAATACCTTGTCCTTGGTTGTAAAATGACCAAGTATCGCTGGTTGCGGTAGAAGTTGTTCCACTGGCAAGTGAAATTACATACCATTCATACGGTGTTCCCCTATTGATCAACACATCAACTTGGTTTGTTGTAGATGTTGCCGTTGTAACACTTCCCGATTCTAGATTTTTGATTTTAACTTCGTATGAATCGGTATTTTCAGAGGCTGACCATTGAAAATTTACCGTGCTTCTAGTGTCATCGTTCGCATTTATGACTCCTTCATTACATTCTGTATTGTCTTCGGGAAATATAAGGGATGCCGCACTTGGGTCTACTACAACCGGTGCAACAGGTTCTATAGGCGTTTCGTTGTCCGAGCCACCACCACATGAAAGCAAAAGTGATCCGAACAAAAACATGAAAGTGATATATTTTAGTATTCTCATTTTCTTATAATTTTATAATTAGAAAGCGTATTGCCATTTGTAACATTTAACATATATACACCTGTGGCTAAATTGTTAACGCTTATTTTAATTTCGTTATTGATAGGTTTCATTTTTTTCGAAAATATACTTGACCCATTTAATTTATAAAGGGAAATAGTAGCTTCTGTTGTAGAATTTGCACCTAAATATATGGTTAAATCACCTCCTTCAATTGGGTTTGGGTAGATAAAGAATTCATCATTTAGAAGAATATTTTCAGTATAAACACCTTGACAATCTAGATCTGTTTTTACTAATAGTTCTGTGCTGTTAGTATCTAAGGGTAAAGTTATCTCTTTAGCTGTAGTAGTGTACATCTTTTCATTTAAAAATATTGTATATAATTCACCACCTGCTAAGCTAAGTGTAACTTCATTACTCAATGAGTTGATTTTGGCTGACACCGACAACGACTCAGGTTCAGAAATAATTAGGTCATAGCAAATTTCATAATCAGTTTGTCCTTCTACGGTTACACATAATTGATAACTACCGGCAGATAAGTTGGAAAATGAACTTTCATCAGTAAAGCTTTCGCTTATTGAAGTATCGGTGCCGGTTAGTACAGCATTATATGTGTAGGTATTGTTGGCAGTGGTTATCACAATGCTACCATTGTTACTAGCGTTACATGAGCTACCTATAGTTTGAATTTGAAAATTTGTGTTCGGTAAAGAGAAAACCTCACAACCAGTAGTATTTACAACTGTTCCATTGGGTGTGTCATTGCATTGGTCAATATCATTAGGTACTCCATCATTATCACTATCATTATCGCATGGATTACCAATGCCGTCAAAGTCGTCATCTTCTTGATCTGGGTTTGCAATTAATGGGCAATTGTCATCAACATCTAAAATTCCATCGTTGTCGTCATCGGTGTCACAGACGTCACCAATACCATCATTATCGGTATCTAGTTGGTCTGCGTTTGCAATTAAAGGACAATTATCATTACTATCTAAAATTCCGTCATCATCGTCATCGTCATCATCAGGTAAGCCATCAACAACTAAATCGTCTATAATCACACCTTCTTGGGTGACCGCTGGATCAGATTGAAAAACAATTCTAAAAACCACGTTACTTTCACCCGTAAGGTTGGTTTCGCCATTGGCTGCGTTTAAATTGAAATCATAGGCATATTCGGTCATTTCTGTATTTTCACCGGTCCATTGAGCTCCAGGACAGTTTTGACAATCATCGGCTTCTTCTGATAAAGCATTTGTTCTGTTGCTATTATACCAGTTAGGTTGACTGTCGATATTGCCTAAAATATCCCAGTTGATACCTCCGTCAATGGAATACTCAACGTAAACTATGTCAAAATTTAGTTCTAGGTCATAAGCCATATTAAATTTTAGGACAGGGGCTATTATAGAGGTCATGTCATAGCAATTGCTCAATAAAATAGCTTTTGTACTATTGGGGTGATCGCCACTTAAATTGGTGCCGTAAACATTTGTTCCAGACGTGGCGGTATTTAGTTTTGACCCTGCAGGTACTCCTCTCTGCCAAACCACTTCAG
This sequence comes from Maribacter sp. 1_2014MBL_MicDiv, assembly GCF_001865655.1. Lineage (NCBI taxonomy): Bacteria > Pseudomonadati > Bacteroidota > Flavobacteriia > Flavobacteriales > Flavobacteriaceae > Maribacter > Maribacter sp. 1_2014MBL_MicDiv. The sequence continues at coordinate 1,127,167 of NZ_CP011318.1, read as the reverse complement.
AATTACCATCATTGTAAGTAATTAGAGATTCCTCTTCGGTTTCAAACGTGTTAACTTCACCACCGGACCCTGGTACATTAAGAAAAAATCTATTCTCAAGTGTATTGTTGTCGCTGTAGCTGTCATTAGGAATGGTCGCTGTTATGGATATGTTGGAATTGCCAAAATTGGTCGAGGTTTCAATAGGTAAAGCAATAGTTTCAGTAGCGTTACTTAATAGATTACCTGTCCAAGTAAATGTTTGTTCTGGATTATTGTTAATTGTATAGGTGATTTCAATTTGGGTAATGGTATTAAGTCCTTGGTTTTCTACAGTTGCCGTTGGGGTAAAGGAGTCGCAAAGCACTTCGTTTGAGTTTGGGGTAATAGATACTAATCTTACTTCATTGTCGGGTATTTGAATTGGTATTGTAGATTCCCAAACACCTCTACCGTATGTTGAAGCAATAATTTTTTCTCCATCTAAATTGACTTCTAGATCACTTATAGCAACACTTGGCAAATTGGTAAAGTATTCTTCCCATTCTGAAAGGGTGTCGTCTAATCTGTAAACACCTAAGCTTGTACCTACGTAAATTGGATTTTCGGTATGTCTGCCTTGGTGAGCTATTGAGAAAAATGCTTGATCGGTTGGAATATCGAAGGTGATGTTTTCTGAAATTGTTTCTGATTCGCCAATAGTGACCTTAAAAACTCCTCTTTCTGAAGGTTGTTCATTTTGGGCGATACCCACTCTGTCAGATGTAGTAAGATAAATAATATTACTATCATTTGAGTTAATGGCCATATCTGAGATTTCCGAATCCATTACTTTTATGAGGCTAAAAGTGGCACCGCCATTTCTACTTCTATATAGTATATTACTTTCAGCGGCAAATATTGTTTCAGGATTATTAGGGTCAACTTCAAGATCGTCAATATTGCCTGTGCCAATTGAAGATGATATTTTGCTCCATTGGTTGTTTTCTAATTTGTATAAAGCATCAAAACCGGCATAAACAGAACCATCTGAGGCAACAGCCAACGGAGTAATCCAATTTCCTTGTATGGTGTTGCCATTTGTATCTGTAGGTGCAGCGACTACCCCAACAGATTGCCCGGAATCTGAAGAGATGAATAGGCTTCCTCCAAACTGGACAAATCCATAAACTAAACTACTATTATTAGGGTCAATTTCATAATCCATTCCATCACCACCGGTGAAAACATGCCATTGTTCTTGGTTTCGTATAAAACCTGCATTGTCCTGTAGACCTCCTGTTATTTTGCCTGCATCATTTTTTGCTACAGAAATTCTATAAAATTGACTAATACTGATGCCTGCGGTGTAATCGGTAAAAGAACTTCCTCCGTTTTCAGACATATAAATACCCCCATCACTACCAACATAGAGTTTGTTGTTGAAAATTTTAATAGTATGTATATCTGCGTGGGTATATCCTTGATCGGTAACGTTCCATCTATTGATTCTAATGAAAGTATCGCCTCCATTGGTGCTTTTCCAGACATTTAGACAACCCGTATAAACTTCGTTGAAATTTGATGGTGACACCTCAATGGCAAGATCGAACCAAGCTTGGTTAGATTCAAAAATATCTTGTTCGCTAGCTGTCCTCGTAAAAGACTCTCCACTGTCCAGTGATTTGTACAATCCACCAAAGGCAAAGCTATTACCTCCTGTTAGTGCTCGTAAAACATATACTCCAGATGGGTTTGCTCCACTAACTCCTATAGCAAGTCTCCCTGAACTTGAAGGAATGCCATTTGTGATCTCTACAAAATTCTCTCCACCATCTGTAGATTTGAAAAAAGTATTTGAAGATACTGCATATATGGTGTTGGGGTCATTGGGTTTTAATTTGAAATCTTGAATATTACCGCTTCTTTTTACGGACCAAGTTGCTCCTCCATCTGTTGATTTTTGAAGACCTGCACTGGTACTTACCCAAATAATATTCGAGTTAGTTGGGTCTATGGTAATTTCGCTCATTAATAAGTTAATATTAGAATTACTTGGGTTTAGTCCCGTTTCATTCCAACTATTCCCTCCATCAGTAGATTTAAAAACGCCAACACTATATGAATCAGCAGCATCATCATCACCAGTAGCAATATAGATGATTTGAGAATTGTTTGGGTCAATTGCAATACCGGAGACTCCTATTTGAGGAAAATCATCAAATAAATTCACCCATGAAGAACCACCATCTATTGATTTCCAAATTCCGCCTGCGGGCGCACCTACGTACCAGATGTTTTCATTGTTAGGGTCTACGGTAATTGCGTTTACTCTACCTTGCCCATTTAATGCGCCAGAATAAGTATCATGTGTAAAGGGACCTATGGAATTCCAGCTGGCAATAGGGTTCGCTGCTTTGCCGGTACTTTCATGTTTGCGTTTCCATGACTCCCATAATTGTTTGGAAGTGGGAAGGTTGCCATTTTTGTCTATATAGTGGGTCCAATAATTCTCCCACCTTTTATATGGTTTAAACCCGCTTCCCTTTTTTGTATAATCCTTATCGCTCCAATAGTTATTGAATGCATTCGAAATTTCGTACAATGAATTTGTTGGGGAAGAAGATTTGGATGTTTGCTGATTGGCTTTTAAATCTTTCATCCATGGCGCATTTTCATTGAATTGCGCACTAACATTTATAATAGCAAAAAGTACTATTATATTAAAAAGTAGAACTTTCATTAACATTTTTTTATAAAAATCAGAAAAATATTTCTTTTAATAATAGAGTGATCAGTTAAATTTTAATATTTATTTGTTTATCCTTTGTAGTTAACGTAACAAACTCCCTTAAACTTTCACATTTACTTAGCAACAAAAAAATTAACTTTGCAAGGGTAACATTGCTTCATGAAATATATAATTTTAGTTTTATTGTGTTTTACAACGTCAATTGTTTTAGGACAAGATGTAATTGGAAAACCACAGAAAAAAGGCGATTCGCTTTCATTGGTAAAGAAAACAAAGCCAATAAATCCAAAAGACAAGCTTAAAAATGATTCTATAACTTTAACTATAGAAGATTATAAAATAATTTCTTTTGAAAGAGATACTACCTTTTTAGATACAACCTTGACTATCCAAAAGGAGTATAAGTATAACTACTTGCGTGAAGATGACTTTGAGTTAATGTCTTTTTCCAACATTGGGCAAGCCTATAACGAACTTGGGGTAGATTTTGAAAGGGTGGGGAGCTATCCAAATCTTGGGGCACTAGCAAAAGACCGTAAATACCTAGAGAAAGAACAAATTAATTATTATAATGTAGCCACCCCAATGACCGAGTTGTTTTTTAAAACAACTTTGGAAGAAGGTCAATTACTAGACGCAAATTTGACTTTCAATACCTCAAGAAGATTAAATTTTTCTATAGGTTATATAGGCTTTCGTTCGCTTGGTAAGTATAATGATACTCAAATAGAATCAGGTAATTTTATAACTACAACAAATTATTTATCTAAAAACGGTAGATATTCGTTAAGAGCGCACATAGCTGCACAGAATATTTCGTCTGAAGAAAATGGAGGCTTGGCAGAAAAAGAAGAGCAATTTGAATCTGGTGATGAGGATTTTATAAATAGACCGAGGGTAGATGTCTTGTTAGATGATGCTGAAAATAAGATATTAGGTAAAAGATATTACTTAGACCATCAATATAAATTGGTGAGAAAACAGTTAGATTCTACCCGGTTTGAAAAAACGGCATTATCTATAGGACATAGTTTTGATTATGAGACCAAGTATTATCAGTTTATAGAAACATCGAATGATACATTATTTGGTGATGCAATTTTAAGTGCTATAGATGATAAGGCAATTTTGAAGACGTTTTATAACGAGGTTAATATAGAATTTTACAACAAGACACTAGGTAGGCTAACAGGCGGTGTTAATATATATAATTACGATTATTATTTCAATAGTAGGCTTATTGAAGCAGATGGAACGGTAATACCCAATAGATTGAACGGAACTGAGTTTGGACTGGTGGGAAAGTATGAGAAACGAATAGGTGGTTTTGATTTTAATGCGGATTTAAAATATAATCTTTCAGGTGAGTTGGCGGGTAATGTGTTCAATGCCTCTGCAACCTATAATATTAATGATAATAATAAGGTGAGGTTCGCCCTGCACAATTCTTCTAGGTTGCCCAATTTTAACTACTTATTGTATCAAAGTGAATATTTTAATTATAACTGGGATAATAGTAATGTTTTTGAAAAGGAAAGAGCAAGTAGTTTAAAAGGTGAGTTGTTGTCCAAAACTTGGGGACACTTAATGGTGAAGTATAGTAATTTAGATAACTATACATATTTTGCCCCTGTATCAGAAGAGGTGATTGCCGATGGGTTGGATAATGCATTTACAAAACCGTTGCAAGAGGGTAATACGGTATCTCATCTAAAAGTGAAATATCAAAAAGAATTCAAGGTTGGAATGTTTGCATTGAATAATACGGTCATGTATCAAAATGTGACTCAAGATTCTCAAGTACTCAATGTTCCGCAACTGGTAACTAGAAACACATTGTATTTTTCTTCTGATGTTTTTAAGAAAGCAATGTTTTTACAGACGGGTGTAACCTTTAAATACTTTACTGCTTATAATATGAATGGGTATAATCCTGTACTGGGTGAATTTTATGTTCAAAATAAAGAAGAGTTGGGTGGGTTCCCTTTGTTAGATTTCTTTATTAATGCAAGAATACAACAGACTAGAATTTATTTAAAGGCAGAACATTTTAACGCTTCGTTTTCTGGATATGATTATTATGCTGCACCAAATTATCCTTATCGTGATTTCGTTATACGCTTCGGTTTGGTGTGGAATTTCTTTTCTTAGTTTTTTGACGTCATTTATAAGTTATTGACAATAAGATGATTATGATATTTTGATTTGCTAGTGCATTGATTTTTAGAATCTTAATCCCACTGTGATTTCTTCTATGTGCAAATGTTTCATAATCATGCAGTTATGTATGTGTTCAAAAACTTTGGTTATTTTATTTCAAAAAGTCTTGTTGATTAGAAAATAGGTTGTAGATTTGCACCCCGCTAGCGAGGAAGACGAGTTCTGAATCGGGAGTCGGAAAAGGTTCATTTATATGTTGGTTGGTCTGGGGAAAAAAAAGAAAGAATATTTTTTTTCGAAATAAGTTGCCAGGTTAAAAAACAGTTGTATATTTGCAGCCGCTTAGGGAAACACCTAAGGGAAACGAAGCGAAAATGTCGTAAGATTTTTGGAGCGGAGTGGATGGAAGTTCATTGAAATATTGTGGAGATTATAAGAATCGAGAACGGGTGAGGACCTGTTCGAGAGGAACACGAATTAAGAAACATACCATATAATATGCCTTGTGCATATTTGGATATATTGAATCGAGAGTCGGGGCCGGGATGGATTTGGTTTCGTTGGGACGAATATTTACAAAACAACGATGAAGAGTTTGATCCTGGCTCAGGATGAACGCTAGCGGCAGGCCTAACACATGCAAGTCGAGGGGCAGCGGGGAAAAGCTTGCTTTTCCGCCGGCGACCGGCGCACGGGTGCGCACCGCGTATGGAACCTGCCTTGTACAGGGGAATAGCCCAGGGAAACTTGGATTAATGCCCCGTAGTACCGTATTTCGGCATCGTTATACGGTTAAAGCCTTCGGGCGGTACAAGATGGCCATGCGTCCCATTAGCTTGTTGGTAAGGTAACGGCTTACCAAGGCTACGATGGGTAGGGGCCCTGAGAGGGGGATCCCCCACACTGGTACTGAGACACGGACCAGACTCCTACGGGAGGCAGCAGTGAGGAATATTGGACAATGGAGGAGACTCTGATCCAGCCATGCCGCGTGCAGGAAGAATGCCCTATGGGTAGTAAACTGCTTTTATACGGGAAGAAAAAGAGCTACGTGTAGCTTACTGACGGTACCGTAAGAATAAGGACCGGCTAACTCCGTGCCAGCAGCCGCGGTAATACGGAGGGTCCGAGCGTTATCCGGAATTATTGGGTTTAAAGGGTCCGTAGGCGGGCCGATAAGTCAGGGGTGAAAGTCTGCCGCTCAACGGTAGAACTGCCTTTGATACTGTCGGTCTTGAGTTATAGTGAAGTTGCCGGAATATGTAGTGTAGCGGTGAAATGCATAGATATTACATAGAACACCGATTGCGAAGGCAGGTGACTAACTATCGACTGACGCTGATGGACGAAAGCGTGGGGAGCGAACAGGATTAGATACCCTGGTAGTCCACGCCGTAAACGATGGATACTAGCTGTCCGGTACCTTGAGTACTGGGCGGCCAAGCGAAAGTGATAAGTATCCCACCTGGGGAGTACGTTCGCAAGAATGAAACTCAAAGGAATTGACGGGGGCCCGCACAAGCGGTGGAGCATGTGGTTTAATTCGATGATACGCGAGGAACCTTACCAGGGCTTAAATGCATATTGACAGGGTCAGAGATGACTTTTCCTTCGGGCAATTTGCAAGGTGCTGCATGGTTGTCGTCAGCTCGTGCCGTGAGGTGTCAGGTTAAGTCCTATAACGAGCGCAACCCCTACCGTTAGTTGCCAGCATGTCATGATGGGGACTCTAACGGGACTGCCGGTGCAAACCGTGAGGAAGGTGGGGATGACGTCAAATCATCACGGCCCTTACGTCCTGGGCCACACACGTGCTACAATGGCAGGTACAGAGAGCAGCCACGTCGCAAGGCGGAGCGAATCTATAAAACCTGTCACAGTTCGGATCGGGGTCTGCAACTCGACCCCGTGAAGCTGGAATCGCTAGTAATCGGATATCAGCCATGATCCGGTGAATACGTTCCCGGGCCTTGTACACACCGCCCGTCAAGCCATGGAAGCCGGGAGTGCCTGAAGTCCGTCACCGTAAGGAGCGGCCTAGGGCAAGATCGGTAACTAGGGCTAAGTCGTAACAAGGTAGCCGTACCGGAAGGTGCGGCTGGAACACCTCCTTTCTAGAGATTGTCCTTTTAAGGACGGTCCCTGGCGAAACGAAGAATCGGAATAACGGTCCCGGTCTTTTGGTTTAATACGATTGTTTTTTAAGATAAAGTGTTCGGATAAGAATAAAGATCTCCATAATCATGATATATAAGTAATTGCTTTTCCGGGAAGGTATTTATACTGAAGAGGAAGAGTAGGGACAGTCCCATAGCTCAGCTGGTTAGAGCGCTACACTGATAATGTAGAGGTCGGCAGTTCGAGTCTGCCTGGGACTACAAACAAGAAAGGGTGCCCATCGGGCATTACGTTCATATATTGAAATATTGAAGGAAATTTTAGAAGTTGTGCTACCTGTCAACTGTAAACTGGCAACAGCCGACTTATGGAATTGGGGGATTAGCTCAGCTGGCTAGAGCGCCTGCCTTGCACGCAGGAGGTCATCGGTTCGACTCCGATATTCTCCACATTACGATTGACAATGTTCAATTAGCAATAAGCAATTTTTAATTGTTCATTGTTCACTGATAATTGTCAACTGTTCAACGTTCATTGACATATTGGAACAGGAGGTAAGATATTTGTCTTACCGACTAAAAAAGAAAGAAACACGAATCTTTATTAAGTAAAGAGTACGAATCAAGAATAGAATAGATTAAAGATCTGGCGACAAGCTGGAAAAGGGCGTATGGGGAATGCCTAGGCTCTCAGAGGCGAAGAAGGACGTGATAAGCTGCGAAAAGCTGCGGGGATCGGCACACACGATATGATCCGCAGGTATCCGAATGGGGCAACCCGTTATATTGAAGGTATAACATCCGCAAGGAGGCAAACCCGGGGAACTGAAACATCTAAGTACCCGGAGGAGGAGAAAACAAAAGTGATTCCGATAGTAGCGGCGAGCGAAATCGGATTAGTCCAAACCGTACATGTTCCGGCATGTGCGGGGTTGTAGGACCACGACATTCGAGATGTAATGAACTAGAACGCTTTGGAAATAGCGGCCATAGAGGGTGATAGTCCCGTATAGGCAAAGAGCATTTAGATAGTGGTATCCTGAGTAGTGCGGGGCACGTGAAACCCTGTATGAATCCGGCGGGACCATCCGCCAAGACTAAATACTCCTGAGAGACCGATAGTGAACCAGTACCGTGAGGGAAAGGTGAAAAGAACCGTGAATAACGGAGTGAAATAGATCCTGAAACCATACGCTTACAAGCGGTCGGAGCCCATATGGGTGACGGCGTGCCTTTTGCATAATGAGCCTACGAGTTACTTTTACTGGCAAGGTTAAGTTCTTCAGGAACGGAGCCGTAGCGAAAGCGAGTCTTAATAGGGCGCCATAGTCAGTAGTAGTAGACGCGAAACCGTGCGATCTACCCATGGGCAGGTTGAAGCTGTGGTAACACATAGTGGAGGACCGAACCCGTTGACGTTGAAAAGTCTTGGGATGACCTGTGGGTAGGGGTGAAAGGCCAATCAAGCTCGGAAATAGCTCGTACTCCCCGAAATGCATTTAGGTGCAGCGTGTAGATAGTTTTATAGAGGTAGAGCTACTGATTGGATGCGGGGGCTTCACCGCCTACCAATTCCTGACAAACTCCGAATGCTATAAAATGTTTCTGCGCAGTGAGGGCATGGGTGCTAAGGTCCATGTCCGAGAGGGAAAGAACCCAGATCACCGGCTAAGGTCCCAAAGTATATGCTAAGTTGATATAACGCGGTGGAACTGCATTGACAGCCAGGATGTTGGCTTGGAAGCAGCCATTCATTTAAAGAGTGCGTAACAGCTCACTGGTCGAGCGGTTCCGCATGGATAATAATCGGGCATAAGCATATCACCGAAGCCGTGACTTTGTATTTATACAAGGGGTAGGGGAGCATTGTAACTGCGTCGAAGGCGTACCTGCGAGGGATGCTGGAGCGGTTACAAACGAAAATGTAGGCATAAGTAACGATAATGCGGGCGAGAAACCCGCACGCCGAAAGACCAAGGTTTCCCCAGCTATGCTAATCAGCTGGGGGTCAGTCGGGACCTAACGCGAACCCGAAGGGGATAGTGGATGGACAACAGATTAATATTTCTGTACCTGCTCACGCTAAAAGTGACGGAGGCGAGAAGTTGGTGCGTACAGACGGAATTGTACGTTGAAGGGAGTAGTAATACCCCGATAGTACACCGAGGCCACGGCCAAGGTGATAATCCAGCATATCGACTTCCAAGAAAAGCGAGTGAAGCAGCCCGTACCGTAAACCGACACAGGTGGTTGGGATGAGTATTCTAAGGCGCTCGAGAGATTCATGGCTAAGGAACTAGGCAAAATAGACCCGTAACTTCGGGAGAAGGGTCGCCCCCTTATGGGGGGCCGCAGTGAAGAGGTCCAGGCGACTGTTTATCAAAAACACAGGGCTCTGCAAAATCGAAAGATGACGTATAGGGCCTGACACCTGCCCGGTGCTGGAAGGTTAAGAGGAGATGTCATTCCTTCGGGGAGAAGCATTGAATTGAAGCCCCAGTAAACGGCGGCCGTAACTATAACGGTCCTAAGGTAGCGAAATTCCTTGTCGGGTAAGTTCCGACCTGCACGAATGGTGCAACGATCTGGACACTGTCTCGGCCATGAGCTCGGTGAAATTGTAGTATCGGTGAAGATGCCGGTTACCCGCAGTGGGACGAAAAGACCCCGTGCACCTTTACTATAGCTTCGTATTGACCTTGGTCAAGCAATGTGTAGGATAGCTGGGAGACTTTGAAGCTGCATCGCCAGGTGTGGTGGAGTCATTGTTGAAATACCAGCCTTTGCTTGTCCGGGGCCTAACTCTCTTCTGAGAGAACAGTGCGTGGTGGGTAGTTTGACTGGGGTGGTCGCCTCCAAAAGAGTAACGGAGGCTTCTAAAGGTGCCCTCAATACGGTTGGCAATCGTGTGTAGAGTGCAATGGCACAAGGGCGCTTGACTGAGAGACATACAGGTCGATCAGGTTGGAAACAAGAGCATAGTGATCCGGTGGTTCCGCATGGAAGGGCCATCGCTCAAAGGATAAAAGGTACGCCGGGGATAACAGGCTGATCTCCCCCAAGAGCTCATATCGACGGGGGGGTTTGGCACCTCGATGTCGGCTCGTCACATCCTGGGGCTGGAGAAGGTCCCAAGGGTTGGGCTGTTCGCCCATTAAAGTGGCACGCGAGCTGGGTTCAGAACGTCGTGAGACAGTTCGGTCTCTATCTACTGCGGGCGTTAGAAATTTGAGTGGATCTGACTCTAGTACGAGAGGACCGAGTTGGACCGACCGCTGGTGCGCCAGTTGTTCCGCCAGGAGCATCGCTGGGTAGCTATGTCGGGATCGGATAAGCGCTGAAAGCATATAAGCGCGAAACCGGCCACAAGATGAGATTTCTTTAAAGGGCCGTGGGAGATGACCACGTTGATAGGCTATAGGTGGAAGGGCAGTAATGTCCGTAGCCGAGTAGTACTAATTGCCCGTCAGGCTTGCGCATACGTACGTCCCTTCCTTGTGGAGGGGCGCACGACGATCTTTACTTCTTTCTTTCGATTCTGAAACATATTTGACGATATACATGTTTCTTTCCTTTATAGGAATCCTGTTCCATTCATGTCAACGATATTGCGGCGAAGGCCGCGGTCGGCAATGTCCGATCCAAAACTTAGGTGGCCATGGCGACGGGGCCCACCCCTTACCATTCCGAACAGGGAAGTTAAGACCGTTTGCGCCGATGGTACTGCTATACCAAGTGGGAGAGTAGGTAGCCGCCTTTTTCGAAAGCCCCTTACAGTAATGTAAGGGGCTTTTTTTATACCCTAAAGTGAAAGTGACCGGGGTGATATAAGTATTACCCTATCTTCATACGGACTGTTATACTTCTAGTGCAATTATAAGTAAGTAGTTATACGTGTTCTCTTTGAATGCCTAAGGGCTAGTTCTGCGGTTTCATTTAAGTTTAAAAGATGTAATGAGCCTAATAATGAGTACAGAAAAAAATCTATTATTGATATTATGAGCTAATAGTTCATGAATTTGGATATTGATAAGTGAAGTATAGCCAAATAGATAAAAAAAATCCGCAACCTTAACAGTTGCGGATTTGTAGTTTATAGGTAGTTAATAATTATACCCTAGGTAAATCACCTTCACCTTTTAATGGTAAAGCAGTTTCTCCCATTAAATATTTATCTACATGATGTGCAGCTTGTCTACCTTCTGAAATGGCCCAGACAATAAGAGATTGTCCTCTTCTTTGGTCACCAGCTGCAAAAACACCAGGAACATTTGTTTTATAATCATTTTCAGAGGCTTTTATATTGGTTTTTGCATCCATTTCTAAACCTAATTGATTCGCAACGGTATTTTCAGAACCGGTAAAACCTAAAGCTAATAAAGCCAAATCACATTTCCATTCCTTCTCAGTACCTTCAACTTCTTTTAACTGTGGTCGTTGACCTGGAGTTTTAATCCATTCTACTTCAGAAGTTATTAAGCCTGTAAGGTTACCATCTTGATCACCAATAAATTTTTTGGTGGATATACTAAAGAAACGCTCAGCTCCTTCTTTGTGAGAAGAACTAGTTCTTAAACGCATAGGCCAAAACGGCCAAGGCTGACCTTCGGGTCTTTCTGTAGTGGCCATTGGCATGATCTCGAAATTTGATACTGAAATTGCTCCATGTCTAAAAGATGTTCCAATACAATCTGATCCAGTATCACCACCACCAATAACAATTACATTTTTATTGGTTGCTTTTATTTCTTCTCCAAGTTCTTTGATACCATCTACTCTTCTGTTGTTCTGTCCAAGAAAATCCATGGCTTGAACAACCCCTTTTAAGTCAGACCCTTCAATTGGTAAATTTCTTCTGATAGTAGCTCCACCGGTTAAAACTATAGCATCAAAATTTTGTTTTAATTCATCAGCTTTTATATCTACTCCAATATGTACACCGCAATTGAAGTTTATACCTTCAGCTTTCAGAATTTCTAAGCGACGATCTATGACGTTCTTTTCCATCTTAAAATCAGGAATTCCGTAACGCAAAAGACCTCCTGGTTTTTCATCTCGTTCAAAAACAGTTACATTATGGCCTGCTCTATTAAGTTGCTGTGCCGTGGCTAGACCTGCAGGTCCCGATCCAACGATAGCTACTTTTTTGCCGGTTCTGGTAAGTGGCGGTTTAGCAGATATCCAACCTTTCTCAAAGGCAGTTTCTACAATATTTTTTTCAATATTTTCAATACTTACCGGATCTTCATTAATACCCAAAACACATGCCTCTTCGCATGGTGCCGGGCACAATCTACCGGTAAATTCTGGAAAATTATTTGTTGAATGTAATATTGAACTTGCTTTTTCCCATTTACCACGGTATACCGCATCATTAAAATCTGGAATTAAATTACCCAATGGGCAACCACTATGGCAAAAAGGTATGCCACAATCCATACAACGCGCACCTTGATTTTTTAATTCGTTTTCTGGTAACGGTACTGTAAATTCCTTGTAATTTTTTAAACGTTCCTCAACCGGTTCGTATGCTTCAATTTTTCTGTCGAATTCCAAAAATCCTGTTGTCTTTCCCATGTTCCGATCTTAAATAGTTTGTAAATTTTCTTTTTCTAATCTAATTAGAGCTTGTCTGTATTCTTCAGGTAATACCTTAACGAATTTTGGTAGGTATGATTCCCAATTTTCAAGAATACGCTGAGCTAAAGGACTTGAGGTCGAATTATAATGGCTTTCGATTAAATCTTTAAGCTGCTTAATGTCTGGTGCTTCTGTAACTTCTAACAGGTTTAAACCTTCTAGACTACAACGTTGTTTAAAAGTTTTATTGTTATCTAAGACATATGCAATACCACCACTCATTCCTGCTCCAAAATTTCTTCCAACTTCACCAAGAATGACAGCAACACCACCTGTCATATATTCACAACCATGATCTCCTATACCTTCAACAACTGCTTTTGCACCTGAATTACGAACACAGAAACGCTCACCTGCTTTTCCATTAATATATGCTCTACCGGCGGTAGCACCATACAGTGTTACATTACCGGTAATTACGTTATCTTCTGGTACAATTGTAGACTTTTCAGGTACTTTTATGACTAGTTTAGCACCAGAAAGTCCTTTACCTAGGTAATCATTAGTATTACCATTAACGACCATTGTTAGACCTCTTGTGGCAAATGCCCCGAAGCTTTGACCTGCTGATCCAGTAAAGTTCAAGCGTAATGTATTAATAGGAAGCCCTTCTGCGCCATAAGTTTTAGATATTTCGTTACTTATTATGGCGCCTACCGCACGATCCGTATTGCAAATAGGATAGTCTAACGTTAATTTTTCTTTTCTAAATAATGATGGATTCGCTTTTGCAATAATATCAAACTCTATAGATTTATCTATATCGTGTTTTTGCTTTTCAGTATTATAGAATTTAGTTCCTTTTGGTACATCAACTTGGTGAAGTATCGGTGTTAAATCGATACCAGCTGCTTTATAATGGTCAATTGCTTTTTTACGATCTAGTTTCTGTACCTGGCCTACCATTTCGTTAATAGTCTTGAAGCCTAATTGCGCCATTATTTCACGCAATTCTTGTGCAACAAAATACATGTAGTTAACCACATGTTCTGGCTTACCTTTAAATTTCTTTCTTAATTCAGGGTTTTGGGTTGCAATACCAACTGGACAAGTGTTTAAATGACAAACTCTCATCATTATACATCCTGAGGCTACTAAAGGTGCAGTGGCAAAACCAAATTCTTCAGCACCTAAAAGACAAGCTACGGCAACATCTCTACCAGTTTTTAATTGTCCGTCACATTCAAGAACAATTCTATTTCTTAAATCGTTTAATACAAGGGTTTGTTGGGCTTCGGCTATACCAAGTTCCCATGGTAAACCTGCATGCTTTAATGAAGTTAAGGGAGATGCTCCGGTACCTCCGTCAAAACCGGAAACCAAAACTACATCTGCTTTAGCTTTTGAAACACCTGCTGCAACAGTACCTACACCTACTTCTGAAACAAGCTTTACATTTATTCTTGCTTTTCTATTTGCTGATTTTAAATCATATATAAGTTGTGATAAATCTTCAATAGAGTAGATGTCATGATGTGGCGGTGGTGAAATTAGACCAACATAAGGTGTTGAGTTTCTTGTTTTGGCAATTTCAGGATTTACTTTAGGTCCGGGTAATTGACCACCTTCACCTGGCTTGGCCCCTTGTGCCATTTTAATTTGAATTTCTTTGGCATTCGTCAAGTAATTTGAGGTAACTCCAAATCTACCGGAAGCCACTTGCTTAATAGCACTGTTTCTCCAATCACCTGTTGCATTTTTGTAAAATCTATTTTGATCTTCACCACCTTCTCCAGAATTACTTTTTCCACCAATACGGTTCATTGCAATCGCAAGGTTTTCGTGTGCCTCTTTGCTGATAGATCCGTAAGACATTGCCCCGGTTTTGAACCTTTTGACAATTTCTGTCCAAGGCTCAACTTCTTCTATTGGAATAGGGTCATAGTTAGAGAATTCAAAAAGACCTCTAATGGTCATTAAGTTTTTTGATTGCTCATTAACCATTTTAGAGTACTCCTTATACGTATCAGGTTCGTTATTACGTACTGATTTTTGAAGTTTGGCAATGGATAGTGGATTGAACATATGCTTTTCTCCATCTCTTCTCCACCTATATTCACCACCAATTTCTAAATCTAAATTGGCATCAATTTGCTTTTTGCTAAAGCTCTTGTGATGACGAAGGGCAATTTCTTTTTCAATTTGATAAAGCCCTATACCTTGAATACGTGTAGGTGTATTTGGGAAATACTTTTCAACTACCTTAGTGTTGATTCCTATACATTCAAATAGTTGAGAACCACGGTAAGAGTTAAGGGTAGATATACCAATCTTGTTCATCACCTTTAAAATTCCCTTGCCAATCGCTTTATTGTAATTTTTAATTGCTTCATCAAATGAGAATTCCGTAATGTCATGCTCTTCTATCTGCTCGGCAATAATTTCATTAACCAAGTAGGGATTTATGGCACTTGCACCAAAACCGAATAATAATGCAAAATGATGTACTTCACGAGGCTCTGCAGATTCAATGATAACACTAAGCTTAGAGCGTTTACCCAATTTTTGTAATCCACTATTTACAAAAGAACAAGCCAATAGGGCGGGTATGGGCGCCATTTCGTCATTGACATTTCTATCTGATAGGATAATAATATTAGCACCATCATCTACTGCCGCAGAAGCTTGGTCCAATACTGATTGTAAAGCATCTTCTAGTCCGTTGTGCCCTTTTTGTATAGAATATAGAATGGGTATTGAAACCACTTTATAATCTGGACTGACGTCGTAATTTTTAATTTTATCTAAATCTTCTTTAGATATAACTGGATTCTGAATTTTTAGTTTTCTACAGTGATATTCTGAAAATTCAAATATGTTATGATCGCTACCTAATGTTAAACTAATATCGGTAATCAACTCTTCACGTATACCATCTAACGGAGGGTTGGTAACTTGAGCGAAAAGCTGCTTGAAATAATTGTAAATTAATTGAGGACGTTGAGATAAAACGGCTATTGGAGTATCTGATCCCATGGAGCCTATAGGTTCTTTGCCAGACTTTGCCATTGGTAAGATAATGGTGTTGATGTCTTCTATGGTATAGCCAAATACAGATTTTCTTTTTTCAAGCGTTTCTTCTCCAATAAATAAGGGACAATCATTATATGGAATATCTTTTAAATGTACCAAATTATCATCCAGCCATTTTTTATAAGGGTATTTTTGTGCGATGTTTTCTTTAATTTCTTCATCATTCACAATTCTTCCCTCTTCCATGTTTACCAAGAACATTTTACCCGGTTGTAACCTTCCATGAAAATCTACATTTTCAGGAGTGATATCTACAACACCGGTTTCAGAAGACATTACTACGTAATCATCTTTAGTTACCGTATATCTAGAAGGTCTTAGTCCATTTCTATCCAAAACGGCACCAATGTAGTTACCGTCTGTAAATGGTATTGATGCTGGACCGTCCCAAGGTTCCATCATACAAGAATGATATTCGTAAAATGCCCTTTTAGCTTCTGACATCTCAGGGTTTTTCTCCCAAGCCTCAGGTACTAGAATCATCATGACTTCAGGTAAAGATCTACCGGTCATCAATAATAGCTCAACCACCATATCCATAGTAGCGGAGTCAGATTTTCCTGGTAGAATTATTGGAAGTATGTTTTTGATTTCATCTCCGAACATATCACTTTGTAATAGTTCTTCTCTTGAATACATACGGGTAACGTTACCTCTTAAGGTGTTTATTTCACCATTGTGGCACATATATCTAAACGGTTGTGCCAAATCCCAGGTAGGGAAAGTGTTTGTGGAAAAACGCTGGTGTACCAAGGCTAATCTAGTTACTACTCTTGAATCCATTAAATCTGAGTAGTATAGGCTTATATCTAAAGGCATTAAAAGTCCTTTGAATATAATTATCTTAGTGGATAGACTGGGAACATAAAAGAATTTATTCTCAGATAATTTTGAATTGATTATCGTATGCTCAGTAATCTTTCTGGCAATGAAAAGCTTTAAGTTGAAATCAAAATAATCTTGCTCGTTACTTTCTTTTGCAACAAAAATTTGTTTTACAAAAGGTTCTGTTTCAGCAGCTATTCTACCAGGTATTGATCTATTAACGGGAACATCTCTCCATCCTAATAATTTTAACCCCTGTTTTTTTATATTTTCTTCAAAAACTGAAATACAGAAATTACGTTGATTTTCTTTTCTAGGGAAGAAAATATTACCAACTGCATATTCACCCGCTTCTGGCAGATCAAAACTACATACAGCCTGAAAAAAATCATGAGGAATATCAACTAATATTCCTGCTCCATCTCCTGTTTTACCGTCGGCACTAACAGCACCTCTATGCTCTAAACGTTCAAGTATTTCCAACGCTTTATGTATAATGTCGTTGGATTTTTTTCCTTTAAGGCTGCATATAAAACCAGCCCCACAGTTATCATGTTCAAATTCCGGTAAATATAATCCTTGCTTCTTCAGTGTCATAATTTGTGGTATTTCTTCAAAAATATCAATTTAATTGAATTATATTCAACGATTAGAATAAATTCAAATATTAAATTCAACGAAACAAATAAAAGCTTAAAAAATCTATAATTACATATTTTTAAAACCTTCAATTTATCATATTGATAAATTTAAGTTAATAATATGAAAATACAGAGGTGAAGAAGGGGTTAAGTGAGGGTTTGTGCAACTTTCTAACAATTACATCTAACTTTATTGAGAGGGTAACAAAGTGATTGTCTTATTTGTGAAACATCACCCCTATATAAAAAGGGGGTGATGTTTAAAAATGTTGTTTTTTATTTTAGAATACTTCTGGAAATTACAATTTTTTGTATTTCAGAAGTTCCTTCGTAAATCTGCGTAATCTTAGCATCTCTCATTAAACGCTCTACATGGTAATCTTTAACAAAACCGTTGCCACCGTGAATTTGCACAGCTTCAACTGTAGTTTCCATGGCAACTTTAGAAGCGTATAGCTTTGCCATGGCACCAGACAAATCATAATCCTTTCCATTATCTTTATCTAAAGCGGATTGATAAACCAATAATCTTGCTGCCTGAATTTCGGTATGCATATCTGCTAGTTTAAACGCTATGGCTTGGTGATTACTTATCTCGGTACCAAACGCTTTACGTTCTTTAGAGTATTTTAAGGCTAGTTCATATGCCCCAGCTGCAATACCGAGCGCTTGGGCGGCAATTCCTATGCGGCCACCTGCAAGGGTTTTCATTGCGAATTTGAAGCCAAAACCATCTTCTCCAATTCTATTTTCTTTGGACACCTTTACATCGTTAAATATTAAGGAATGTGTATCGCTACCTCTAATGCCTAATTTGTTTTCTTTGGGTCCTATTTCAAAACCAGGGGTGCCTTTTTCTATGATCAAGGCATTTATACCTCTGTGTTTTTTGTCCTTATCGGTTTGTGCAATAACTAAATAGGTACTGGCAGTACTGCCATTTGTAATCCAGTTTTTGGTGCCATTAACAATATAATGGTCTCCCATGTCAATTGCGGTTGTTTTTTGTGAGGTGGCATCGCTACCGGCCTCAGGCTCGGAAAGACAAAAAGCGCCTATTTGTTCTCCTGTGGATAATTTGGAAAGATATTTTTCTTTTTGTTCTTCGGTTCCAAATTTTTCAAGTCCCCAGCAAACCAATGAGTTGTTGACTGACATTACTACTGAGGTAGAAGCGTCTATTTTGGAAATTTCTTCCATTGCCAATACATATGATAAGGTGTCCAGTCCGCTACCACCATATTTAGGGTCTACCATCATACCTAGAAACCCAAGTTCACCTAATTTTTTAATTTCCTCTTTCGGAAATCTTTGAGCATCGTCTCTTTCAATTACCTCTGCTAAAAGTTCAGTTTGTGCGAAATCTCGTGCCGCTTGCTGTATAAGTTTTTGTTCTTCATTTAATGAAAAATCCATCTAATATGTATAAAAGTTATCTTCTCAAAGATAAAGATATAGAAGTTAAATATTAAACTTTAGAGATGTGTAATGTTTGATTTTTTAATGCCAAATTGCTAGGCTAAAATTGAAAGATGATATTTAACATTTTGTTAAGCGTTAAAATAGTGATGCCGTACATGCGTTTTATTTGATAATAGTTTGATTTAAGTATTTGGATGTCAGATATCTTCGGTATTATTGTGAAATCATTAGGAATTCACAGACTATTTTGAATATATTTGGATGATTTATTTTTTTGTATTTAGAACCTATATTTGACACCTTATCAATAGATATTAAAAAAACCAACGAACATGGAAACCATAATTATTATTGTTTTTTTGGCAGGATATCTTGCCATCACATTAGAGCACAATCTTAAAATAGATAAACTTATTCCTGCATTGGCCATGATGGCTATTCTGTGGGCTTTGATAGCACTTGGAATTGATGGCTATGAAAACTGGTTCGATTCTGTTCAGCAAGGTTTGGTTTCTGGTTTCTCTGATTTAGGGCATTTGGATAAAATGCATATCATGGAAGAATCTCTTTTGCATCACCTTGGGAAGACTGCAGAGATTCTGTTCTTCTTGTTAGGGGCAATGACCATTGTTGAAATCATAGATTATTTTGATGGTTTTGCTACCATTAAAGGTTTTATAAAAACTAAAAAGAAAAGTAAGCTATTGTGGTTGTTCTCAATATTGGCATTTATTTTATCTGCTATTATAGATAACCTTACCGCAACTATTGTTTTGATCACAATTTTGCAAAAAGTAATAAAGGATCGCGAAACAAAATTATGGTTTGCGGGTATGATCGTGATTACTGCTAATGCCGGTGGGGCCTGGTCTCCTATTGGAGATGTTACAACGACCATGTTGTGGATCGCAAACAAGGTAAGTGCAGGTCAATTGGTAATACATGTATTATTGCCTTCATTGGTGTGTATGCTAGTTCCTGTTTTAATAGCTGGAAGATTTAAGATTTTTAAAGGTTTAATAGATGGTGATCTAGATGGTGAGATTTCAAAATCTAAATATGGAGGTACAATGTTGTACTTAGGTTTAGGTGCCATTTTGTTCGTTCCAATATTTAAGACTGTAACACATCTTCCTCCTTACGTTGGTATGATGTTGTCTTTGGCGGTTGTGGCAACTTTTGCTGAGATTTACAGTAACAAAAAATTCAACATTTCTAGTGTTGAAGGAGAAGATGACGATAATGCAGGTCACCATAGTCCTGTTCACCATTCGCTATCCAAAATAGAATTACCTAGTATATTATTCTTCCTGGGTATTCTATTGGCAGTAGCGGCAATGGAGTCTTTAGGGATTTTATTTAATGCTGCAGGTGCATTGAACGAGGCAATTCCTAATACTGATATCGTAGTTATATTATTTGGTGTAGGATCTGCGGTAATTGACAACGTTCCCTTAGTTGCTGCAAGTATGGGTATGTTCAGTGAGCCGTTAGATAGTCCGTTATGGCATTTTATAGCTTATTCGGCCGGTACAGGTGGAAGTATGTTGATAATTGGTTCTGCGGCAGGTGTTGTAGCTATGGGTATGGAAAAGATTGATTTTTTCTGGTATCTGAAAAAAATTGCCTGGTTGGCTTTAATCGGTTTTGTTAGTGGTGCGATCGTATTTATATTATTAAGAGATTTTGTTCTACACGGATAATTTAATTCGCAATTCATCGTTATAAAGGCAAATTCAATATATAAAGAATACTATGTTATTATTTCAGGATTTGGCTCAAGATGCGAGCGAAGAATTATTATCTGAAGAGAAAACTCTATCGGTTATCGATTTAATATTTAACGGAGGAACGGGAAGTGTAATAATAATTACCGTATTGTTCATAATGTTAGGGGTGGCTCTGTATATCTATTTTGAACGTTTACTTGCAGTAAATGCGGCTTCAAAAATAGATAAGAATTTCATGAATCAAATTCGTGATTACGTTACTTCAGGTAAATTAGATGCAGCTAAAATTTTATGTGCACAGACAGATTCGCCTGTGGCAAGGTTAACTGAAAAAGGTGTTTCCCGAATTGGCAAGCCATTAGATGATATCAATACTGCTATAGAAAATGCCGGTACCTTAGAGGTGTATAAATTAGAAAAGAACGTAAGTATATTGGCTACTGTTGCCGGTGCGGCTCCCATGATCGGATTTTTGGGTACCGTTATTGGTATGATTCTTGCTTTTCATGAGATGGCAAGTAGTGGTGGTCAAGCGGAGATGGGTTCATTGGCGTCTGGTATTTATACAGCGATGACAACAACCGTAGCTGGATTAATTGTTGGTATTATAGCCTATGTTGGTTACAACCATTTGGTGAATAGAACCGATAAAGTGGTGCATAAAATGGAGGCTAATGCCGTTGAATTTTTAGACTTATTAAACGAACCTCTTTAATTTTTTATTATGAAATTAAAAGGAAGAAATAAGGTCAGTCCAGACTTTAGCATGTCTTCAATGACAGATATTGTATTCTTGTTATTGGTGTTTTTTATGCTAACGGCGAATTCCCCTAATGCCTTAGACTTATTATTGCCTAAAGCAAAAGGGAAGTCTACCAATACGCAAAATGTTTCTGTAAGCATAGACAAGAATCTTCAATATTTTGTTAATGACGAAAGAATTAATGGAGAATATATTGAGATAGAATTGAAAAAGGCGCTTGCAGGGCAGGATAGCCCTACAATTATACTTAGAGCCGAAGAAAGCGTAGCAATTAAAGAGGCGGTAAACGTAATGGATATTGCCAATAGAAATAATTACAAGGTAATTTTGGCGGTTCGACCAAATTAAATGGCATTTTTAGATACTAAACATAAAAAGAAATCACTGACACTTACAACCTTGTTGCTAAGTGCATTATTATTGGTTTTATTTTACATAGGTCTAACATATATGGACCCACCTGAGGAAAACGGAATATCTGTCAACTTTGGTACTACTCAGTTTGGTAGCGGAAGAATTCAGCCTAAAGAAAAAATTCAATCTGAACCTGTGGACACTCCTCCTGTAGAGCCTACAAAGCAAGAGGTTGCAGAGGCAATTGAGAATCCTGTTGAAGAAGTGGAAGAAGTTTCGGCGGAGAAAGAGTCACCTGCAGAAAAGTTGTTAACACAGGAAAATGAGGAAGCTGTTAAAATAAATCAAGCCAAAGAAGCCAAAAGAAAGGCGGATGAAACCGCGGCTGACGCTAAACGAAAAGCAGAAGCGGCGGAGAATAAGAAAAAAGCGGAAGCTGCCAGAATTGCACAGCAGAAGAGAGAAGCTGAAGAGCGCGCACGGAAAGAGCAGGAGGCAAAGAAAAAAGCATTGGACGAGATGATGGGTGGTCTTAATAAGTCTGATGGAACGGCAACTGGAAGTGAAGGAGATGATGATAGGGCTGGAGATAAAGGTCAACCGGACGGAGATCCCTACGCAACTAGCTATTATGGAGGTCCGGGCAGTGGAAGCGGAACAGGTGGATATGGACTAAATGGTAGGTCTTTAGTGAATAAAGGAAAAGTTGCACAAGAATGTAACCAATCTGGTAGAGTTGTGGTGAGAATTACTGTAGATCGCAATGGAAAAGTTATCAGTGCTGAACCAGGAGTAAAGGGTACGACCAATAATGATCCATGTTTGCTGGAACCAGCTAGAAAAACCGCTTTTATGCACAAGTGGAACTTAGATAGTAATGCACCTAGTAAACAAACTGGTTTTGTTGTAGTTAATTTCAAGCTGGGAGAGTGACCTATAAAGAGACTTTGGATTGGATGTTTGCTCAACTTCCAATGTATCAGAATAAGGGTAAAGTAGCCTTTAATTCAAAACTAGATGGTATAACCTTGTTTGCGTCCCATTTAGGAAATCCTCATACTAATTTTAAAAGTATTCATGTAGCAGGTACCAACGGTAAAGGTTCCAGTAGTCACTTATTGGCTTCGGTTTTGCAGGAGGCAGGCTATAAAGTAGGGTTGTATACTTCACCTCATTTAAGAGATTTTAGAGAGCGTATTCGAATCAACGGTAAAAAAATCAATAAAGATTGGGTAGTTGATTTCATTGAGAACAATTCTTATTTTTTTGAACAGCGTAAACTTTCATTCTTTGAAATGACAGTTGGTATGGCATTCTCATATTTTGATAAGGAAAGTGTGGATATTGCCATTATTGAAGTTGGCTTAGGAGGGCGTTTGGATTCTACTAATATTATTTATCCAGAAGTAAGTTTAATTACAAATATAGGTCTGGATCATACTGATATTCTTGGAGATACTATACCTGAAATAGCTAGGGAAAAAGCAGGAATTATAAAACCCAATATTCCTGTTGTAGTTAGTGAGTTTAATGAGGAAACCGTTCCAATTTTCAAGGAAGTAGCAAATAAAATGAATTCTAAGATTTTATTTGCAGATAGTGGTAATTACAATAGCGATTATGAAATAGGTCTTCTAGGGTCTTATCAGAAACGAAATATTAAAGGTGTTTTGGGAACATTGAACCTGTTAAAAGGTTTTGAGATTCGTGAAGAGGATAAAGTTAATGGTTTCAAGAATGTGGTCAAAAATACGGGCTTAATGGGACGCTGGCAGAAAATTGGTGATCAACCTACTATTATTTGTGATACTGCTCATAATAAAGATGGATTATCTTATGTATTGGAACAATTAAAAAATCAAGAGTTTGATACCCTTCATATTGTGATTGGTGTAGTAAAGGATAAGAATATTGCTGATATTTTACCTCTATTTCCTAAAAATGCGGTCTATTATTTCTGTAAACCAAAAATTTTTAGGGGCTTGGATGAAAATATTTTGGCGAGGCAATTTTATGAGCTGAATTTTAAAGGCGATGTATATAAGTCTGTGAATAAGGCATTTAAAACAGCGAAAAAACAGGCAAAAAAATCTGATTTAATTTATGTGGGCGGTAGTAACTTTGTTGTAGCAGAAGTTCTTTAATTTTTTATTGATTTTTCTTTTGAGAATTGTAAAAGTATTATATATTTGCACACCCTTAACAAGGGCTCTTAGCTCAGTTGGTTCAGAGCACCTGCCTTACAAGCAGGGGGTCACTGGTTCGAATCCAGTAGGGCCCACATAGTAAAAGGCTTTCATGAAAATGAAAGCCTTTTTTCGTTTTTAGTATTTAGGTCTTTATTCCTGTATTTAAACAGAAAAAATGAAGTACGCTAATAAGGTGATCTTAGTGATCTTCTAGATACTTTTTATCTTCCATCATTTTTTAAATCATAATCAATTTAATTCTTTTGAACATAAGGTACTGTTAAGAAGGTGTTTTATATTCATGCTTGTCAATTTGCTATTTTTGGCCTTTATAAATATGAATATCATAACAGATAAATGTTAAATTTTTTAAATATTGAAATTCACGCTCTGTTTTATCTTAATAGCAAGGTTATTCAAATTGAAAAATGTTCAACATGTATCTCAATTGCCCATAAAGACTAATGTTTTAGGGCTAATGTCATTTTGATAAAGATTCTTAATAATTTTATTGATTACGTAATTTATTAATGAAAATTAGTAGTTAGTGACAAAAAAAAGGTCGATAAATTTTCAAAGTAATTTTTTTTAACAAGATAATAACATATATTTGGTAAACCAGTTTGACGAACCAATTTGGTAAACCAATTAAATGAAAACTAATAATCATCTTATTAATTAAAAAAAAAGTGAAATGAGACTATAGAAAAAAGCATAAAAAAAGGACGGGTGCTCGCCCATCCTTTTTATGAAAAAAATTACTCCAAATCGATAGGGAAGTAACAAACATGTAAGTATTGCTATTTACACATTTTATGTAAAAATAAGAATTATCCTTGATTCTTATGTGAAATGTGTGTTATAGTAAATTAATGATTATGATGCGGTGGCTAATATCGCATTTTAAGTAGATCAAAAAGAGGGCTTGGCCCAATTCAATAGAACTAACTTAATATAACACAAATGAATTTTAAATTAAAAGTTTTTATGGTTGCAATGTTGCTGGTCAACATTCAATTGTTTGCACAGGACTCCTATAGTTTATCTGGTACTGTGACAGATGCCAACAATGTACCGATTCCAGGTGCCAATATTGTTGTGGCAAATACAACTAGAGGTACCCAAAGTGATTTTGACGGTAATTTTACCATACAGGTTACAAGTGGTGATTTATTGCAATTCTCTTATATAGGGTATGCTACGCAAACAGTAGCAATTGTCTCTCAAAAAACAGTTAATGTAACCCTTCAGGAAGATGCTAGTCAGTTAGATGAAGTTGTCGTTGTTGGTTACGGTACGCAAAAGAAATCAACATTAACAGGTTCAATTTCTAAAGTAACTAATGAGACCTTAGACCAAATTGCGGTTTCAAGGGTGGATGATGCCTTGATCGGACAAGTTTCCGGTGTTAATATTCAGGCCACTAATGCTGAGGCCGGTGGTGCACCTACCATTACTATTAGGGGTGTGGGGTCTGTAACTGCAGATTCTGGACCGGCATTGGTTGTTGATGGTATTGTAGTGAGTTCGGAGTTTCTTGCTAACATAGATATGAATGATGTTGAGTCTTTTGAGGTGCTTAAAGATGCTGCTTCAGCTGCAATTTATGGTAGTGAAGGTTCTAACGGTGTAATTTTGATTACTACAAAAAGCGGTAAGGCTGGTAAAACAAAGTTTAGCTATCAAACCTATACGGGTTTCAAAGATGCACATGGTAGTGATGACTACAAAAAGAGTGTTGCTGAATGGGCTAAGATAGAACAAGCTGCTACCGGAACACTATCTGGTGAAACTTTATACGCACAATTGTTAGTGGCTACTACTGGTGTAGATAGAGATTGGCAAGATGTGTTTTTCGACGGTGGAACTGTAACCAGTCATTCTTTTTCTGCACGTGGTGGTACTGAAGATACTAAGTTTAGTGCATCATTAAGAGCATTGCATGATGAAGGTGTTGTAATTACTGATGATTATAAATTATATACAGGAAATATAAAGTTAGATACAAAATTAGGTGAAAAGGTAAAGTTTGGGTTAAGAGCTACACCTTCATATACTTCGCAAAGAAGGTTGCCAACTTCAATTCATAATCCAACTAGACAATCGCCATGGTTGCCAATATATCATACTGAAGAATCATTACAATTTATCGATAGAGATGTTTATCCTAATGTAGGAGTTGGTGATTATTTTTATGAAAATCACTTGGTTAATTTAGATTTGGATAATGATGGCAATACAGAACGTCCACGTACTTCTGGTGATTCTAACCCATTTGCACAATATGTGGAAAGAGAGCATTATGAATTTAATACTAAATTATTTGGATCTACATATTTAAGTTATGAGTTGTTAGACGGTTTAACCGCTAAAACTTCTTTAGGTGTTACTTTAGAGCATAGAAAACGTACAAGATATGACGGAACATTGCACCATGCTTCTGGTAATAGTAGAGCGGCATATTATTTGGCTAATAGATCTAGAACAAGGTTAATTAATGATAACACTTTAAATTATTCTGCAAACTTTGGCGGTGATCATGATTTAAACTTGTTGGCGGGTATGACCATTCAACAAAGAAAATCTGAAGAAAGTATAATGACCGGTGGTGGATTTTCTAATGACTTGTTAAAAAATTTCCAAGGTGCTACTTTAATTGACAACCCTACTGAAATTAATACAGAGCTTAAAAAAGTAGGTTATTTTGCTAGAGTTAATTATGCGTATAAAGATAAGTATTTGGTTAATGCGTCTTTTAGACGAGATGGTAGTTCTGTATTTGGTGTAGATTCTAAATACGGTAATTTCCCAGCTGTGTCTTTGGGATGGAACGTTGCTAAAGAAAACTTCTTATTGAACAGTGATATAGTCAATAACTTAAAGTTTAGAGCTAGTTATGGTTTAACAGGAGCTGAAAATTTCAATGTTGGTGATGATAATGTAAACCTTTATCCTTATTTAGCATTACTTCAAAATTCTAATGCGATTACAGATGGTAGTATAACTCCTGGTGTATCGCCAAGAAACATTGCCAATGCCTTATTACAATGGGAAGCTTCAGAAGAAATGACTTTTGGTGTTGATTTCGGATTCCTGAATAATAGAATATCTGGTTCTGTAGATTACTATAAGAGAACAAGTGATGAACTATTATTGGAAAACCCAGTTTCTTACATTACTGGTTTTACAAGCGGTATAGTAAACCTAGGAGAGGTTGAAAATAAAGGTGTTGAAGTTGAAATAAGAACCAAGAATATTGTTGGAGAAAAATTTAGATGGAACTCTACATTGATTGCTTCTACTAACCAAAACGAATTGTTGAGTTTTGGAGATTCTAACAATGCTTTAATAGAAGATGATTATGGTAGAAACTCTCAATGGATAAACAGAATTGGCGAGCCAATATCATCTTTCTGGGGGTATGTTGTTGATACGGATTTATACGATGACACACAGTTTAGAACTACTTATGTAGATAATCCTTGGAATAGAATTAACGGTCAGGCAGATGATACGATCGTTAAGGATTTAAATGGTGATGGTATCATTACGGAAGAAGATAAAACCATTTTAGGTGATCCATACCCAGATTTAGTGTACAGTTTTACTAATGAGTTTCAGATGGGTAATTTTGACTTCTCATTCATGGTACAAGGTAGCTTAGGTGCTCAAGTGAATAATATTGGTGATCAATATTTCTATAACTGGTTTGGTAATAGAACACGTAGTGGAGGAGAGGCGCAAGCAGTTGCTGACGGTTTAGTACCACATACATCTTTTATTCAAGAAAAGGTATTGACCAGTGAAGTTATAGCAAATGCAGATTATTTTTCTTTAAGAAATATAAATCTTGGATACAATTTCCCTGATGATGTAACATCTAAAATTGGTATTGGAGGTCTAAGAGTTTATGCAACTGCTCAGAATTTAGTGTATATCACTGCAGATGACTATCATGGTTTTAACCCTGAGCATGTAGATGGTTCTAATCCAAGGGCTTATGGTTCTCAAAGAGCTGGTACGCCAATATTTAGAACATTGACATTGGGTCTTAACATTGATTTTTAATTTTTAAAAGATACTTATTATGAAACATATAAAATATATAGTCTTTATGATCACAGGGGTGATATTCCATTCCTGTAGTGATGATTTTTTGAACCCTTTGCCAGAAACGGCAGTTGCGGTTGAGTCATTCTTTCAATCAGATGCAGATGTTTTAGCCGGTGTGATAGGCATTTATGATGCATTACAAGGTGTAAATGAAAATACGACCACAAATATTGGAGATGCCAATAGAGGGGTTCAGTTTGAGCACTTATTAACAGAGCATAGAACTGATAACACTCGTAACGCCACATTAGAAGGGTCTAAGTCAGATTTTCACAGATATGTGGTAAATGCCAATAACGTAGAATCTGAAGATTACTATCAATCTATGTATGAAGTGATATTTAGAGCAAATAACATTTTAGGCTTTATAGAGGTTGCAGATGTAGAAAATCAAGCCAAGTATGCTGCCGAGGCAAAATTTTTAAGAGCTTATGCATATTTTAACTTGGTTAGGTTGTATAGCGACGTTCCTTTGGTAACAGAAGTTGTTGGTCCAACCGATAATGAAGCTTTGTTTACCCGAATTCCTGAAGCACAGATCTATGCTCAAATAGTTGAGGATTTACAAGAAGCTGTGAACGTTTTGGATAATTCAGCTAAGGCAAGAGCTTCTAAAGCGGCGGCACAAGGTATTTTGGCTAAAGTTTATATGACTCAGCCAAACAAAAATTATTCTGGTGCTAGTCAACTTTGTGAAGCAATAATCAATAGTGGAAATTTTTCTTTGGAAAGTAACTATTCAGATGTTTTTTATGACGAGTTGAACGATGAAATTATTTTTGCGGTACAATATGTAGCTGGTAACAGTGCGGAGAGTCAAAGTTTTTCTTCAGAATTCACTTCAACTTTCCGTCAAGGAAGAGAAGATGGGCAGAATATTGTGAATGATAATTTAGTAGCCGATTTCGTTGCCTATGGAGGTAACAGAACAGAGGTTTCTTATGTAACATTCAATACAACTTCAGAAGTTGCAAAATTTCTACCTGAAGGTACAGATCTTAGTGTAACACCGCCAGATTATGGTTTAAGTGCAAGAGATGCAGGTAACGATTATATAGCATTGAGATATGCTGATGTATTATTAATGCATGTAGAAGCGGCAATAGGTGATGGTACTAGTACAACTGATATTGGCGCTTTGGAATCTTTTCAAAAAATCAGGGATAGAGCTTTTCCTGATACAGCTCCAAACACTGTTTCAAGTGTTTCAAAAACAGAACTTTTAAGGGAAAGACGTGTTGAATTGGCATTTGAAAACCAACGTTGGTTCGATTTACTTAGGTTCGGTGTAGCTGATCAAGTATTGAGTGCACATGCTGAGGAAATGGGATACGTTTTTTCTTCTAGAGCCTTATTGCTGCCAATTCCTGCAAGGGAAATAAATATTAGTGGTGGTTTATTAACACAAAATCCAGGATATTAATATAAAAACTATGAGACAGAAAGTAAATATATTTAGTAAGACAAAACTATTGCTTATGGCTATAGTTTCGGCTGGCATGGTTGCTAGTTGTGTAAATGATGAACTTTTTAGGGATGATTTACCAGATACTAATTCAAAGGTAGACACGGTATTTCCAGCGGCTAATTTTTCTTATGCAGCTTCCTCAGATGATTTTAGGATCATCAATTTTACCAACCTAGCTACAGAAGCTACTGTTTTTGAATGGGATTTTGGTAATGGAAACACTTCAACGGAGCAGGATCCAACATTTACTTTTGACGGTGAAGGTACATATCCTGTAACGTTAACCGCAATAGACGGTAATGGTGTTACTGGTTCTACTACTATAGAGGTAATGGTTGTAGAAGGACCCTTTCAGCCTATTATTCTTGAAGCTGGCTTTGAAGATGATACCTTGCCAGAAGGAGGAGGAGACGGTCGTGATTCTTGGAGAAATAGTGATTTGGGTGGTGTAATACAAATTACAGGTAGTCCGGTTACTTTTGGAGATCAAGGAGCAAAATTACCGGTACCGGCAGGTGATCGTGTAGGTTATCAGGAAATTACTGTAGAGCCAGATACTAATTATGATTTAAGTTTTTGGTATACTATGTTAAGTGGATCTTCTGATCCTTCATTAACTGTTGCTGTATTGGGTGTTACGGAGAATGGACCTTTTGCAAATAAAGAAGAGGCAAATGATGCAATTATAGCATCTGTAACCGTAACGGACGATTCTGAACCAGATGTTTATGTACAGCAAAAACTTTCGTTCAACTCAGGTATAAATAATACTGTTGCAATTTACTTTACAAACGGAGAGGTTGAGGCTAGACTTGATGATTTTACAATAGAAGTTGGAATACCAGGAGCTGTACCGCCATCGGCAGGATTTGATATAGCACAGAGCGAAACAAACTTCTTAGAGTATACTTTTACGAACTCTTCTGTTAACGCTTCTACTTACGAGTGGGATTTTGGAGATGGTAATACTTCAACAGATGAGTCTCCTACACATGTATATGAAACTGCTGCAGATTATGTTGTGACATTAAATGCTACCAATGATTCTGGTTTATCAACGGAGTTGACTAAAAACATTACCATCTTGGCACCGGTATCAGCAGCCTTTTCTTTCGAAGTAGATGCAGATGATTATAGAACATATTCGTTTACCGATGAATCTGTGGATGCGGTAATGCTTTTATGGGAGTTTGGAGATGGTTACCAATTTACGGGTATGAATCCTACTCACACTTATGAAGAAGATGGTATATATGTAGTTACTTTAACAGCATATAGTCAAACAGGAAATACTTCCGAAGCAACGGAACAGATAACGATAGCAGATGGTTTTATTGTTGAGGTTGTAAACGGTGATTTCTCTGATGGTTCTTCTAGTTGGAAGCCATCTAGT
The DNA here is from genome assembly GCF_001865655.1 of Maribacter sp. 1_2014MBL_MicDiv. NCBI lineage: Bacteria > Pseudomonadati > Bacteroidota > Flavobacteriia > Flavobacteriales > Flavobacteriaceae > Maribacter > Maribacter sp. 1_2014MBL_MicDiv. The sequence continues at coordinate 1,096,609 of NZ_CP011318.1, read as the reverse complement.
TTTGATGGCAGTAATTCAAATGCCTTTAATACAAGTTCAGACGGAGATTCATTTGACTATACGGGAGCGGATACAGGTTCTAAAACACCTGGTGCAAAGTATACAAGTAGTACTACAATGGTAGGTCCACTTGAAAGTTTGTCAAGAACATCTTCTTCTAGAGCTGCATATCAAGAGATTACCGTAGAACCTAATAAAGAATATACGATAGAGTTTAGCGCAGCTATTACAAATAGTGGTGACGCAGTTTATGTAGAGATATTGGATGGTTGGTTTGATGGCGATGGCGCTGCTGCCTTTGCTAGTTCAACAGGAGCGGGTCCTTTAGGAAGAGCTGTAGTTGATGTTGCTAACGGTAAGGGTAACTTTACAATGGGTACCGATACATTTACTTCTAATGCAAGTGGACAGGTGACTATTTGGATGTATTCTTTGACCACTGCAGATGCATGGGTTGATAATATTAAGGTTTATGAAGCACCATAATTTATTTGATTCTAATGTATTGGATATCACATCTTTTGATATTGTCATTAATGTTTCTCTCTGTAGAGGCTACCTCCCAAACTATGGGGGGTGACCTCACAGAGTCAGAAACAAAAACGGAGAAACGTAGAAAAAAAAAGAAAAGGAAAAAAACCAAACTTCCAGACATAGATTTATCACATTGGAAGGTTACAATTCCAGAGGGTTCTGGCAAGGGAGGTGCTATTAGTGTTGAACCTCCAGAAATTCTGGACTATGCAAATAATGATATATTAAAACCATATATGTTTAATGATTACACTAAAGGGGCGTTAACATTTTATGCATATCCTACTTCGGCTACTACTGCAAACACCAAGTATTCTAGGTCAGAACTTAGAGAACAAATGGTGCCCGGTGATGACAATGTAAACTGGACGTTTAAACAAGGTGGAAGCTTAAAGGCAAAACTTTCGGTCGATGAAGTGTCAAGAGATAAAAATGGAAAGTACCACAAGGTTATTATTTTACAGATTCATGGCAGGTTAACCAATGAGCAAAAAGAACTAATAGGGCAAAGAGATAATAATGCCCCACCAGTTTTGAAAATTTACTGGCAGAACGGCAAAATAAGGGTAAAGACGAAAAAGCTAAAATTTGCTGATGTTAATTCAGTTGGAATATTACATGAAGAAGCTTGGACAGATGATGAAGGATTTAATTTTGAACAAGAGGTAGGCTTTGGAAAGTTTCAAATTGAAGTAAAAGTAACAGATGGTAAAATGGTAGTTTCATTGAATAATACTGAGTTTGCTGTTTATGATGATTTTAATATGAAGCGTTGGGGAGTATTTGAGAACTATTTTAAAGCAGGTAATTACTTTCAAAGTAGAGATGAAGGTTCTTTTGCTAAAGTTAGCTTCTATGATTTAGAAGTAAAACATTAATATGTATAGATGAAATTAAGGAATAGTCTAGTGATTACGAAGCATTTTGCAATTAGCTGTCTTTTCATGTCTTGGTTGTCACTTTGTTTTTTGAGTTGTGATAGTTCTTCAGATGAAATTGAAAGTGAAGTAGAGCAAGAGGTAATTGAAGAGGAAGAGATTATTGAGGAGGAACAAGAAGTTGAAGAAGAAATAGAGGAAGTGAAAGTAGAAGGAGTGGACTATTTTTTGCCTAATATTAATTTGGAAAATTGGAAGGTGACATTGCCTATTGGTAGTCCAGATGAGGTAAATCCACCAGAAATAATAGATTATGCTACTGATGAAAGGTTATTGCCGTTCATGTATAATGATTCTACAGATGGCGCTTTGGTTTTTTATACATCACCTGGATCATCAACAGCAAACTCTTCTTATTCAAGAACGGAGTTGAGAGAGCAAATAGTTCCGGGTAGTAATAGTACAAATTGGACTTTTGCACAGGGCGGACGCATGAAAGGTACATTGTCTGTGCCTGAAATATCTGTAGATGATGGCGGAGATTTTCATAGAACATTGGTTATGCAAATTCATGGTAGATTAACTAATGAGCAAAGAGATTTAATAGGCGAGAATGATAATAATGCACCGCCGATGTTGAAGATATATTGGCAGAAAGAAAGGGTTAGGGTGCTTACTAAAAAGCTTAAGAATATTAATGCCACTGACGAGGAAATACTACATACTGATGCTTGGGAGGATAATGAAAGTCATACATTTTCAGAAGTTGTAGGTAATGATAAGTTTACTTTAGAAGTTGTAGTTTCAGAAGGAAGAATGGAAATTATATTGAATGATTCTGAATCTGTTGTCTATAACGACATTCATATTGAAAAATGGGGTGTATTTGAAAACTATTTTAAAGCTGGTAATTATTTACAGACCATAGAAAACAATGCATTTGCGTACGTAAAATATTATGAATTAGAGGTTGCGCATTAATTTTAAAAGAAAAATATACCTAGTATAACAAAGAAAGTTGTTTGAGTTAGATTTGTTGAAATGAATTTACTGGCCTGTTTTAGGCCAGTAAATTTTAAATTAAACCAGTAGTTGTTCATTGTATATTAATTTTGCAAATTAATGACTTAGAATTACTAACGATTTTCTCTTAAAGCAAGTTATAAATGAAATTAGAAATCCTCACAAGGAACGAGAGCAATGAAATACAGAATGAGATAATAGTACAGCTCAGAGATTTAATGAATAATAAAAATCTAGAGCCAGGTGATAAATTACCTTCAGAAAGAACATTGTCAGAGAAATTTGGTGTAAGTAGAAGTAGTGTTCGTGAAGCGATTCAGAAACTGGAATTTTACGGAATCTTAGTTTCTAAGCCTCAGAGCGGTACATTCGTTGCTGAAATAGGTCAAGTGGCCATGAATGGAATGGTTAACGACATTCTAAGGTTAGATGAGCCCGATTTTAAATCATTGGTAGAAACTAGAATTTTGTTAGAGCTTAAAACTGTGCGTCTGGCAGCTAGAAGAAGAACTGATGATGATTTGGAGCTAATGAAAAATGCCTTGGATGCTTATAGGGAAAAAGTTGAAAATGGAGAAGATGCAGTTCAAGAAGATTTGTTGTTTCATTTAGCCATAGCCAAAGCTAGTGGTAATAGTACAATGAATACTTTTATGTTGATTATAACACCTGAAATTCTTACCAATTTTGAAAAGTACCATGTTTGCGATAAGAATATGGCGTTCAGAGGTATTCAGGAGCATCAAGATATTTTTGATGCCATCAAGGAGCAAAATCCTCAATCGGCCAAAGAGAAGATGAAAGTACATTTTAAGAATCTTTATCAATTCTGCTATAATATTTAGGGTTGAGGTTGATACCCATATTGAAATACTTTTATAAATAATCCAATTTTGATTTTGAATTAGGTCAAAATAACTACTAAAAGAAAAACATGCCTAAATCATCTATTTGGAAAAAGATTTTAGCTCTAGTTTTAGCCTTTGGGCCAGGAATTTTTGCGATTGGTTATACCATTGGTACTGGAAGTGTTACCTCTATGATCGTGGCAGGGAGTACTTATGGAATGCAACTTTTATGGGTGTTGTTATTAAGTTGTGTTTTTTCGGGTTTGCTAATGTATGCCTATGGAAATTTTGCATTGGTAACGGGTGAAACAGCATTGTTTGCTTTTAAAAAACATTTGAAGTGGGGCAAACTTATTGCAATTCTTATAATATTAGGTATTTCATTTGGTCAATGGAATTCGCTAATGGGTATTCTGGGTATATCTGCGAATATAATTTATGAAATCTTTCTTATTTATTTTCCAGGATTGGTCAATGCCAAATATGAGACAGTTCTAGCAATAGCCATTGCCGTGATAATTGTGTTTTATGGTTTATTGCTGGTAGGTAAATATGCTTTTTTTGAGAAAATTCTTGTGATTTTCGTTACAATAATGGGACTTTCTTTCATCATTTCTTTATTTATGGTATATCCATTACCATTGGAAGTGGTAAAAGGTTTGGTGCCATCAATTCCAAAAGTTGAAGGTGGTCAAATGATGGTGGCTGCATTTGTGGGTACCACAATGGCTGCGGCCACATTCTTGTCAAGGCCATTATTTGTAAAAGGAAAAGGATGGACCATTAAAAACAGAAATCAACAAAAAAAAGATGCAATAATAGCGGCTTCATTGGTTTTCTTTATAAGTGCCTCCGTTATGGCAGTGGCTTGTGGAGCTCTTTTTCATCAAGGGCAGCCGGTAACCAAAGTATTGGACATGGTAAATACGCTTGAGCCCGTTGCTGGTAAATTTGCATTAACATTATTCTTCTTTGGAACTTTAAGTGCAGGGCTATCTTCAATATTTCCATGTTTATTGATAGCGCCAATATTATTGGCGGATTATCAATCTGGGGAGTTGGATACAAATTCAAAACAATTTAGAGTCATTACCGCAATAGCGTGTTTGTTCTCTTTAATAGTGCCGGTATACGGAGCAAACCCTATAGAAATGCAAATACTTTCTCAAGTATTTAATGTTTTTGTATTACCATTGGTTATACTAGGAATTATTTTGCTGATTAATAGTAAAAAACTTATGGCTCAATATAAAGCAGGTTTGTTGCTAAACATTGGTCTTTTTGCTGCCTTATTCTTCTCTTGTGTAATTTCCTATAATGGTATAGTGGCGTTGCTTGGTTATTTTCAAAATAATAGCGGTCAATTAATTTAAATGCTTTCCAACATTTTATTATAAAATGGTATAGATGTATCTTTATCCCCTATTATTCAAATTATATGGGATATTAGCTCAGTTGGTTTAGAGCGCTGCCTTGACAGGGCAGAGGTCACCGGTTCGAATCCAGTATATCCCACTATATGTTGTCTAAAACTCTTTCCAGTGCCATGCCTCTAGAGCCTTTTATAAGTAGTGTAGATTTAGGTGAAATTGAATTTGTTTTTAGATAAGCGTTTAAATCAGCAAATGATTTCATTTTCAATGAATTTGTAGTAGTTTGATAAAAATTCTCGCCTACAAAAATTACTTTTTCAAAGTTTAATCTTTTTGTTAAATCAACAATTGATTGATGTTCTTCATGGGATGAATTTCCTAACTCGAACATATCTCCCAAAATTAAAATTTTATTCGGCTTTTCTAATGTATGAAAGTTTTCAAGTGCCACTTTCATACTTGAGGGATTGGCATTATAAGCATCTAAAATAATATAGTGTCCCTTGGTGTTTATAATTTGCGACCTGTTGTTATCTGGTATATATTTTTCAATAGCATATTTTATTTTGGGTAGTTCTATATTAAAATATTTGCCAATGATAATCGCAGCGCAACAGTTAGTGAAATTATATGTGCCAATAAGGTTACTGTTTATTTCAACATCTTCTACCTTTAGGTTTACAAATGGTTGTGCGTTTATAAGTTCAATATTGAAATACTTTGCTTGCGTAGTGCTGAAGCCATATTTCTTGGTGAAACCTTCTAGTTTTTCTAATTGGATGGGGTCGTCTGCATTTAGAAATACGGACTTATTACTGCTAATTAAATAATCATATAGTTCACTTTTCCCTTTTATAACTCCTTCTACGCCACCAAAACCTTCTAGATGTGCTTTTCCAAAGTTGGTAATGTAACCAAAATCAGGTTTGGCAATCTTACAAAGAAATTCAATTTCATTAAGGTGGTTGGCACCCATTTCAACTATGGCAATTTCTGTATCTGGTTTAATGGTCAGTAGTGTTAATGGTACTCCAATATGGTTGTTTAGATTACCTTTTGTGGCTATTGTTCTGTATGAAGTGCTTAAAACTGCGTTTATTAATTCTTTTGTAGTTGTTTTTCCATTACTGCCGGTTAAACTAATTACCTGTGCTTTACACTTTTTTCTATGGTAGTTTGCTAGGTCCTGCAATGTTTTAAGAACATTATCAACTAGAATTGTTTTGTTATTTGCAACATATTTTTCTTCATCAATCACCACATAACTGGCTCCGCTATCAAGAGCCTTTTGTGTATAAGTATTGCCGTTGAAATTCTCTCCTTTCAGAGCAAAGAAAATATCATTTTCCTTAATCTTTCGAGTGTCTGTGCTAATGGAAGGGTTTGCTAAAAAGATAGCATGTAAGTCGTGAATTTTCATAAAATCGAAGATAAAAAAAAGCCCTTTAAGAAAAGGGCTTTTTTAATTCGTTTAGATAAAAATTATTTTGCTTTTTTACCTCTAACTGTTTTGTTTTTTGTTTTTGATTTAGAACCAACTCTAGACATTGCACATCTAAATCCTATATAGTCCGTAGCCATATATTGTGGTAAATATCTTCTTTGTGCTGGGTCTAACCAGTATGCTCTATCTCTCCAAGATCCACCTTTGTAAACTCTTACTTCATCATTGATCAAAGTAGTTCTGTTGTTAGATGAATCATAACCTTTTATAAGATTACCTAAAGAATCTCTTTCAACTGAATGCTTAGGAGAGTTGTACATTTTTTTCTTGGAATCCTCTTCGTCTCCATCGTTGAATCTATCATAGAATCTTGAAGAACCAGGATCTCCATCTCTATATCCTCTGTTGTCACTTGATGAGAAATTAGTTCTTAAGTATGTTTCTTCTTCATCTACGGGAACCATTTTAATTTCTCCCGGTAAATTTACGGCTACTACTTTTCCGTTAGGTAATGTATCGTAGACGATTGAATCTCTTAAAATATTTACTTTGCCATCTTCGCCAATGGCTGTTTTCATGTAAATATTACCTCTATAGTAGTTAAAGTCACTTACCTCATCGTCAACTATTGGTCTATAAACATCCGCTACCCACTCGGCAACGTTACCGGCCATATCGTATAAACCTAAATCGTTAGGCTTGTAAGACATTACTTCGGCAGTAATATCTGCTCCGTCATCGGACCAACCTGCAATTCCGCCGTAATCACCCTTTGCTTGCTTAAAGTTGGCTAATTGATCACCACGACCTACACGTTGTCCGTTTCTAGTGTAATCGCCTTCCCAAGGATACTTTTTTCTACCTCTGTAATTGTTATATTCTCTTTGCCCAACTTGTGCTTGCGCTGCATATTCCCATTCTGTTTCAGTTGGTAATCTATATTCGGGCATAATGATACCGCTGCTTCTCTTGGCAAAAGTTGAAACGCTATCCTTTTTCTTTTTACCTTGTAATGAATCAATTTGTCCATTATATACAGATTCAGGTCTATTTAAATATGCCTCTGTACTGAAAGTGCCTTGTACTTCACCTGTAGCTGCTTGATATTTGGCATCTTCAGATAAGTAACCTTCTCTTTCTAGCATAACTTCGTTTACACGATCTGTTCTCCATTCGGCAAATTGTGTTGCTTGGATCCAGTTTACGCCAACTACAGGGTATTCTGCATATGCAGGGTGTCTCAAGTAGTTGTTGGTCATGGTTTCATTAAAACCTAATCTATTTCTCCATACCAATGTATCTGGCAGTGCACCTACGTAAATGTTAGTGTATTTAGGGTTTTCTGGTGGATATACGCTTTTTAAATAGTCAAGGTATTCCAAATACATTACGTTGGTTACCTCTGTCTCATCCATATAAAAAGACTGTACATGTTGTGAAGTCGGAGTATTGTTCCAATCATGCATTACGTCATCTTGAACCTTACCTTTGGTAAACGTTCCACCTTCAACGAATACTAATCCAGGAGCGGTTTCTTGCTCTTTAAAATCGGTATTGTATTGAAAACCACCTTCCTTGGCATTTATTTTCCAACCTGTAGCTCTAGAGGTGTTTTTAGAAGAAGATGAAGATTTTGAACAGCTACTAGCTGTTAAGCCTCCTACTATAACCGTGCACGAGAGTACAACTTTTACTAAATGTTTTTTCATAATTAGGACTTGAGTTCAATTGTCATATTAAATAGTAGTTTGATTACTATTTCAATATGATACTGTAATTTCTTTTAATTTGTTTGTCACTTTCGCTCAATAGAACGGTGTTTTTATAAGATTATTTTATAATTAAAAATAATTTTGAAAATCTAAAAAATAACCGTTTGTAAAATTGGGCCTTCTTTAAAGGTTAAACGGTTAAATCAGTCAAATAGTATGGTTCAGGATAAAACTTTTAGAATGTGATAATAAGGCTTGTAATCTAAATTCGGATAAAAGCTATGACCCTTATATTCGACTTAAATTATAAAATCTTATAAAAAACTTAATATTCATGCAAGATAACGGGAAAATGTGCGTTTACATGTAAAATATTGGAGTTGAGAATAAGGTAAACACTATATTTCGACTTTAAAAATTAATAAAGAACAATTATTAAGATGAGAAAAATTTCATTTGTTTTCTTTGTATTGATTATCGGTAAAGTATTTGCACAAGATGACCAACGTGTAATTACAACGGCGGTGCCATTTCTGACAATAGCGGCAGATGCTAGGTCTGCTGGTATGGGTGATATGGGTGTGGCAACTTCTACAGATGCTTTTTCTCAACAATGGAACCCTGCTAAATTTGCATTTGCGGAGCAAAAAATAGGTATAGGTGTAAGTTATACACCATATTTGGAAAGTATTATCACGGATATCTCTTTGCTAAATGCAAGTTTTTATAATAAAATTGATGAGCAAAGTGCATTTGCGGTCAGTTTGCGATATTTTACTTTAGGTGAAATTGAGTTAAGACAGTTTGCCAATGATCCGGGTACTATTGCGAAACCGAATGAATTGGCTTTGGATGGGTCATACTCATTAAAGTTAAGTCCTACTTTTTCAATGGCAGTTGGTGGACGATATATAAGATCTAATTTGAAATTACCACAGAATGGTAGTGAGGATTCACAAGCCGCAGGTTCATTTGCGGTAGATGTAGCCGGTTACTACAGGTCTAGAGAAATAGCCTATAATAATTTTGACGGTAGATGGAGAGGTGGCTTCAACCTTTCTAATATTGGTGGTAAAATTCAATATGATGAAGGTGGACAGGAAAACTTCTTGCCTAGTAAATTAAGTGTTGGTGGTGGTTTTGATTTCATTTTAGATCAAGATAACGTAATAGGTATTACTACGGAGTTTACTAAATTGCTGGTGCCAACACCTCAAGATTTTGATGGTGATGGTGATGTTGATGCGGCAGATAATGATATCTATCAAAATGAAAGTGGATTCAGTGGAATATTTAATTCTTTTACAGATGCACCAGATGGTTTTAGTGAAGAGCTAAAGGAGTTTACTTGGGCATTAGGCGCTGAATATGTTTATCAGGATGCTTTTATGATTAGAACCGGTTATTTCAACGAGAGTGAGGAAAAAGGATCTAGAAAGTTCTTTACGTTGGGTGCAGGGTTCAAGTTTAAGGCTGCTCAGGTAGATCTTTCTTATTTGTTTTCAACGTCTCAAGTGCGTAATCCACTAGAGAACACACTACGTTTTTCACTTACTTTTAATTTAGGGGAAGAGTATTATAATGATTAAAGTTCAAAAAGTTTAATAATAGAAAAAACCTGCTAATTTGCAGGTTTTTTTATGCGACATTCTCTCAGGTACAATTAATATATGTAGATTGATAAATAAAAAAATATGATCAACCAGAAGAAGATAAGCTTTGATATCACCATATATGATTCATTTGATGAATTAAAGGTTGAAGACCAAAGTTTAATGACCGCAGCTATACAGGCAAGACAACGGGCGTATGCACCATACTCTAGTTTTAATGTAGGTGCTTCTATTTTATTGGATAATGGGGAGATTGTTGAAGGTAACAATCAAGAAAATGCTTCTTATCCATCAGGTTTATGTGCGGAAAGGGTGGCTATATTTTATGCAGGGGCCAATTATCCTGGTGTAAAAATTAAAGCGATCGCCATTACTGCGGCATCTTTAAATCATGAAGTTAATGAGCCGGCAGCTCCATGTGGTAATTGTAGGCAAGCAATATCTGAATACGAGTTTAAACAGGGCGAACCTATTAAAATATTGATGATGGGTGAGACAGGTAGTGTTATTGAATGTAGTTCTTTGGCAGATTTATTGCCGTTAGGGTTCAATAGTACATTTCTCAATTAAAATGACATTATAAATATACACGTTATAAGCTTTATTTGTTAAGCTTGTAATTTCTTAATGGATTTGCTTCTTTAATTTTTATCGATTCATTTATATGTGTATTTTTGCTGTTCTTGGATACCTAGGTTGTACTGCCTCTGTTATCAATAAAGAAATTTAAACCTTTAGTTAAAATTGATGGAAAAAATCACCAAGGAAACGTATTTGAAATGGTATGAAGACATGCTGTTTTGGAGGAAATTTGAGGATAAATTGGCTGCTGTATACATTCAGCAGAAGGTAAGAGGGTTTTTGCATTTGTATAATGGGCAAGAGGCAGTTTTGGCTGGTGCACTACATGCAATGGATTTAACCAAAGACCGAATGATAACTGCGTATAGAAACCATGTTCAGCCAATTGGTATGGGTGTTGACCCTAAAAAAGTTATGGCAGAGCTATATGGTAAAGTGACCGGTACTTCAAAAGGTATGGGTGGTTCTATGCATATTTTTTCAAAAGAACATCGTTTTCATGGTGGGCATGGTATCGTTGGGGGGCAAATTCCATTAGGTGCAGGTATGGCTTTTGGTGATAAGTACGCTGGAAGAGATAACGTAACCCTTTGTTATATGGGTGATGGTGCTGTAAGACAAGGTTCGTTACATGAAACTTTTAATTTGGCAATGTTATGGCAATTACCCGTTGTTTTTATTTGTGAAAATAATGGCTACGCCATGGGTACTTCAGTGGCAAGAACATCGTTCTCTACCGAAATTTGGAAATTAGGTTTAGGTTATGAAATGCCTTGTGGGCCTGTTGATGGTATGAACCCGGTAACTGTTGCGCAAGAAATGAGTAAGGCGATCGAAAGAGCACGTAGTGGTGGTGGACCAACTTTTCTTGAAATGAAAACATATAGATATAGAGGTCATTCTATGTCAGATGCACAACATTACAGAACCAAAGATGAGGTTGAAGAGTATAAAAAAATAGATCCAATTACTCAGGTGTTGGATATTATTAAGGAAAATAAATATGCGACCGACGCTGAAATTAAGGATATTGACAAAAAAGTGAAATCCTTGGTTAAGGAATGTGAGAAGTTCGCAGAAGAATCAGATTATCCACCAGTAAACCAATTATATGATATGGTTTACGAACAAGAGGATTTTCCATTTGTTCAACATAAAATATAATTAAATGGCAGTAGTAGTAAATATGCCCCGTTTGAGCGATACCATGGAAGAAGGTACCGTTGCAAAGTGGTTAAAAAGCGTTGGAGATAAAATAGAGGAAGGAGATATATTAGCCGAAATTGAAACTGATAAGGCAACAATGGAATTCGAGTCCTTCAATGAAGGTACTCTTTTGCATATCGGTATTCAAGAAGGAGATACAGCTCCGGTAGATAGCCTTTTGGCAATTATTGGGGATGAAGGTGAAGATATTTCTTCCTTGGTAAGTGGAGGAGGTGAGTCCTCTGAAGAATCATCAAGTGAGGAGTCGTCATCTGATGAGGCTTCTTCAAGTGATGAAGAAACTTCAGGAGGTGCTGAAATTCCAGAAGGGGTTGAGATTGTTAAAATGCCTCGATTGAGTGATACCATGGAAGAGGGTACCGTTGCTAGCTGGTTGAAGAAAGTTGGTGATGATGTTGAAGAAGGTGATATTCTTGCTGAAATTGAAACGGATAAGGCTACAATGGAATTTGAGTCTTTCTATAATGGTAAGTTATTGTATATAGGAATACAAGAAGGTGAATCTTCACCGGTAGATGCTGTTTTGGCAATAATTGGACCTGAAGGCACAGATGTTGACGCAGTATTAAATAGTAAATCTGGAGGAAGCAAAAAAAGTGCTCCTGCTCAAGATAAAAAAGAGGAGAAATCTTCAGGTGCATCAGAGAAGAAAGATGAGGTTAAACTTGCATCGGACGGAGCTAGGATTTTTGCATCTCCATTAGCTAAAAAGATAGCCGCTGATAAAGGAATTGATTTGTCAACTGTTTCTGGATCAGGAGATAATGGTAGAATAATAAAGAAAGATGTGGAGAATTATACTCCAAGTACATCTGCTGCTCCAGCGGCTACTGCCGGAGCTAAAGCTGAAAATGCAATTTCATCACAACCTGTATCAATGGCATTGCCTTCAGGAGAAGAAGGAACTGAAGAGGTTAAGAATTCTAACATGCGTAAGGCTATAGCTAAGGCATTAGGTAATTCAAAATTCAACGCTCCTCACTTCTATCTAACGATTGAGGTTGATATGGATAACGCTAAGGCATCAAGGGCGCAGATCAATAGTCTACCTGATACTAAAGTGTCATTTAATGATATGGTTTTGAAAGCCTGTGCAATGGCGCTGAAAAAGCATCCTCAAGTAAACACGTCATGGAACGGAGATACTACAAAGTATCATAAGCATATACATATGGGTGTTGCTGTAGCTGTTGATGAAGGTTTGGTTGTACCAGTAGTAAAGCATGCTGATTTGTTGGGCTTAACTCAAATAGGTAGTGCTGTTAAGGATTTAGCCGGTAAGGCTAGAAATAAGAAAATTGCACCTTCTGAAATGGAAGGAAGTACATTTACGGTTTCTAATCTAGGTATGTTCGGTATTCTTGAATTTACAAGTATTATCAATCAGCCAAATTCAGCTATTTTATCCGTAGGTGCTATAGTTGAAAAGCCAGTAGTGAAAAATGGAGCAATAGTGGTAGGTAATACAATGAAGTTGACACTAGCTTGCGATCATAGAACGGTTGATGGTGCAGTTGGTGCTCAGTTCTTACAGACTTTGAAGTACTTTGTGGAAAACCCGGTTACTATGTTGGCATAGATAATTAATTTTATAAATAGAATAAGAAAAGCATCCTTTCATCGGGATGCTTTTTTTTATCTTTAGATTTTAAAAATAAGATGTTATGAGACATATAGTAATTGTATTTCTTGGTGGTCTGTTAGTAGCCTGTGGAGGTACAAAAGTGAATCAATCAACAGTTTTAAATCCCAATAATCCAAAAGGAGTCAAAGGTTCGGTTGTAAAGAACAAGGTTACAATGACTGAGGGTTCCGTTATGAACGCTGTAGATACAACCCCAAAAGATATTGAAGCGTTGATGACTTTTTTGACTTCAGATGATTTGAAAGGAAGAGATACTGGGAGTGATGGTATAACTAAGGCAGCTGATTTTATAGAGAATATATTCTCTAGGAATAATATTCAACCTTATTTTAATTCATATAAAGACACTTTAGAAAATTATAGTGATGGTACAGCGTATAATGTAGTGGGGTTTCTGCCAGGCACAGATTCGGATTTAAAAAATGAGTATGTAATAATAGGTGCTCACTATGATCACATTGGGATAATTAGTGGAGATGATAGCGATACTATAGCTAATGGAGCAAATGATAACGCCTCTGGTTCAACTGCGGTAATAGAATTCGCAAAATATTTTGCTCAAACTAAAAATAATAATCGCAGTATTATTTTTGCATTGTTTTCTGCGGAAGAAAAGGGATTGTTGGGGTCTAAACATTTGGCAGACAAATTATTGACCCAGAATTTAGATTTATACGTTATGTTGAATTTTGAAATGATAGGTGTGCCTATGGTGAACAAAGACCATAGTCTCTATTTAACTGGTTATGAATTGTCAAATCTTGCGGAAGTAAGTAATAAATATGCGCAAAAGAATTTGGTAGGTTTTTTGCCAAAGGCAAAAGAGTTTAATTTATTTAGACGTTCAGATAATGCACCGTTTCACGATAAATTTAACGTTCCTTCTCAAACCTTTAGTTCGTTCGACTTTACTAATTTTGGTGAATATCATAAAGTAGGAGACGAAGCCTCTTTAATGGATTACAACTTTATGTCCAATATGGTAAATGAAGTAAAGCCAATGTTGGAGGGTATTATTAATGCTCCTTTAAAAGAAGTAAAATATAACTAATGGATTATATAGTTGTAACGGGTACAAGTAGAGGAATTGGCTTTGAATTAAGTAAATTATTGGCATATGCAGGTTATGCAGTCTTGGCACTTTCAAGAAATGACAGTCCCATAAAGAATATTGGTCATAAAAACATTACCGCATTTCCATTTGATGTTTCATCGGCAAAAGACAGAGAAAAGGTTAATGAATATTTAAAGGTCAATAACGCAAAAGTTCTAGCTCTAATAAATAATGCTGGTAAATTGGTGAATAAACCTTTTATGGAAATTACCGAAGAAGAATTTAAATCGGTTTATGATGTCAATGTTTTTGGGGTAGCTTCAATGACAAAATTAATTGTGCCATTTATGGACAAAGATGGTCATGTGCTTACTATTAGTTCTATGGGAGGTATTCAGGGTAGTGCAAAATTTCCCGGTCTATCTGCATATAGCTCTAGTAAAGGGGCTGTACTGACATTAACGGAATTGTTGGCCGAGGAATTTAAAGAAACCGGTCCCTCGTTCAATGCGTTGGCCTTAGGTGCCGTGCAAACGGAAATGTTAGAAGAGGCATTTCCAGGTTATCTAGCACCTTTGAGTGCAAAAGAAATGGCAGAATATATAATGGATTTTGCCTTAAAAGGACAAAAAATGTATAACGGTAAAATTTTGCAAGTAAGCAGTAGTACACCATAAAATGCAGCAAACCTTAGCTAAATATCTTCCAGAACTAGCGGTTAGTCCATGTTTTGAACTAATAAAGAATAGTCAGGTGCATTTAAAAATAGTAAATGAGCGCGTTACTAGGCATGGGGATTATAGACGGGGGAAAGACGGCAAACATCAGATTACCGTTAATGCGTCCTTAAATAAATATAGGTTTTTAATAACCTTAATTCATGAAATTGCACATTTAATGGCATTTGAGAAATATGGTAGAAATATTAAACCTCATGGTATTGAATGGAAGAAAACATTTCAGTTTTTAATGCTTCCGTTTATTCGTCCAGAGGTATTTCCATCGCAACTGTTGCCCTTATTAGCATATCATTTTAAAAATCCAAAAGCAAGCAGTAGTACAGATGCTCGTTTGTCAATAGCTTTAAAACAGTTTGATGAACAACAATCGGAAAAATCTTACGTTTACGAATTACCAATAGGGTGCGTTTTTCGCATATATAACGGAAAATTATTTAAGAAAGGAAATAAACGAACAAAGCGTTATGAATGTGTAGAAATATCTTCTGGAAGAATATTTTTATTTCAACCAAATGCTGAAGTGGAATTAATAAAAAGCTGACATGAATAAAAATTATTATGCCGTTTTAATGGCAGGCGGAGTAGGATCAAGATTTTGGCCAATTAGCACAAGTGATAATCCAAAGCAGTTCCACGATATGTTGGGTACAGGTGATACACTTATACAGAAGACATTTCAAAGACTTAATAGATTTGTGCCAACAGAAAATATACTCATTTTAACCAATGAGAGGTATAATGATTTAGTGCTAGAACAATTACCAATGGTTAAACAAGAACAAGTAGTTCTTGAACCGGCTATGAGAAATACTGCGCCATGTATACTATATGCTGCCTTAAAAATTCAGAAAATGAATGAAGATGCAGTTATGATCGTTGCGCCAAGTGATCATTGGATCGAAGATGAAGATGCATTTGCAAAAGATGTTACAGCTTGTTTTAAAAAATGTGAAACTGAAGATGTTTTGTGTACGTTAGGTATTAAACCATCCTTTCCAAATACCGGATTTGGTTATATAGAATACAATAAAGAAGATACGGCTCCGATAAAAAAGGTAAATCAGTTTAGGGAAAAACCAGACTATGAAACGGCAAAAGATTTTTTAGCTCAAGGAAATTTTTTGTGGAATGCCGGTATATTTATGTGGAGTGCAAAAACAATAGTGAATGCATTTCAGAATTTTCAGCCAAAACAATACGCTTTATTCAGAGATGGGTTAGTGTGTTATAATACGGAAGACGAGAAGAAGTTCATATCTGAAAACTACCCAAAAGCGGAGAATATTTCTATTGATTATGCAATTTTAGAAAACTCAAATGCTATTTATGTTAAAGAAGCTACTTTTGACTGGAATGATTTAGGTACTTGGGGTTCTTTGTATGATAAATTAGATAAGGAAGAAAATAATAACGCCGTTGTAAACGCAAAAGTTTTGGTGCAAGATGCAAGTGGTAATATGATCCGATCTAAGGCTGGTAAAGTTGTAGTTGTAGATGGCTTAAATGATTATATCATTGTTGATAAGGATGAAGTACTTTTGATCTATCCGAAAACAAAAGAACAGGACATTAAACAGGTTTTAAACAAGGTAAAAGATACCTTTGGTGATGAATTCGCTTAAATATGGAGAACAATCTTAATCAAGACAATATTACACCCACTAGTAATGAAGGTGGAGGTAGTGAAGAAGTAAAAAAAGATTTTCAAGGTCTTTTAGGTAGTGTAAAAAAGTTTCTTTCTGAGTTATTGGATATTAGAACCAATACGGACCAGCAGGCAACTAAAGAAGCTATAATTGCCGATATACCTTTTAAGGGCCATACTTCTTGGATTTTGATTTGTTCCATATTTATAGCATCTATAGGATTAAACGCGAATTCTACAGCTGTTGTAATCGGTGCCATGTTAATATCTCCATTAATGGGCCCTATTCTAGGAATAGGTATGTCGGTTGCAATCAATGATATTGATACTTTAAAAAGATCGCTTAAGAATTTTGCCGTAATGGTGGTTTTGAGCGTTATTACCGCTTATTTATTTTATCGCTTTTTTCCGCTTAGAGATGAGTCTTCTGAGCTGTTGGCAAGGACCGAACCAGATATTAGAGATGTATTGATAGCCTTTTTTGGTGGTTTGGCATTGGTAATAGCCCGTGCTAAAAAGGGGACTATAGCCAGTGTTATTTTTGGTGTTGCGATTGCTACTGCATTAATGCCGCCTTTATGTACCGTAGGTTTTGGACTGGCCATTGGTAATTGGGGTTATGCATCTGGTGCAATGTATCTCTTTATCATAAACACTATTTTTATTGCGCTAGCGACTTTCTTGGTTATTAAATTGTTGCGTTTTCCAATGGTGCGCTATGTGAATTCACAACGAAGAAAATTAATTGGAAGATTAGCCTCTTTGTTGGCGGTATTGGTCATGATACCAGCTGGATTTACGTTTTACAATGTATTTAAAAAGTCTCTTTTCAACAGGGATGCTGAAGCTTTTATAACCGAAAAAATTGAGCCTTATCAATTTGCCGGTGAGGGTAAATTTTTAAAAGATTTCAGTGAGGTGGTTTATAATGACGAGGGTAAATCTAAAATAGAACTGTTCTTTATGGGCAATGATGGTATCCCTGATAATGTTATTGCAACATGGCGTACCCAAATGGCGGAGTATAAGCAATTAAGTGAGACCGAGCTTGCTGTGGTGCAAGGTTCAAGGAGTGAAGAAGCTACTCAGTTAAAGTATGTAAACGAGTTATATGAATCTCAGAAAAGTATTTTAACCAGCAAGGATGAGAAAATACAGCTTTTGGAAAATGAGCTCATGCGTTTAAATCAGATTTCATCTAATCAAATTCCTTTTAATGAAATAAGTCTTGAGGCAAAAACCAATTATGAGAATTTAGATCGTATAGGGTATGCTTATTTGATTTCAACAGATTTTACTAAGACTGATAGTATACCATTGTTTGAGGTAACTTGGAAAAAAGAAGCCAAAAGGGCAGAAACGGTTAAAGACATTAACAAGCTTCAAGAATGGTTAAGACTACGTTTAAATAATAAGAAGATTCAAATAAAGGAAATGCCTAAAGATTAATTTTGCTCTTGAATATACATTTGGCGTACTTTCTTGAAGAGATCTGATGAATAAACAAAATTGGTAACAGCTTCGTTATCGGTTTTAAAGATTTCGTTTTTGGTGCCTTCCCATTCCAACAGCCCGTCTTTTAAGAAAATAATTTTCTCCCCAATTTGCATCACTGAATTCATGTCATGAGTGTTAATGACCGTGGTGATATTATATTCTTCAGTAATTTCTTTGATCAAGTTATCTATAAGAATTGCCGTCTTGGGGTCTAACCCAGAGTTGGGTTCATCGCAAAAAAGATATTTTGGATTCATAACAATAGCACGAGCAATGGCAACACGTTTTTGCATACCTCCAGATATCTCAGAGGGAAATTTATGGTGGGCATCAACAAGGTTTACCCTTTTTAAAACAGTGTCTACACGTTCTTGCATTTCAGCTTTTGATTGTTTGGTAAACATTTCTAGTGGAAACATTACGTTGCCTTCAACCGTCATGCTATCAAATAGGGCGCTTCCTTGAAATACCATACCCATTTCTTGTCGTAAATCTCGCTTTTCGTCGTCAGAATGCTCAGAATACAGCTTGCCATCATATGCTATACCACCCTTTTCAGGTTCAAATAGTCCCAATAGGCATTTTAGAAAAACAGTTTTACCAGATCCACTTTGACCAATGATCAAATTAGTTTTTCCTTTTTCAAAGGTGGTAGAAATCCCTTTTAGGATATGAGCTTCGCCAAAAGATTTATGTATGTCTCGTACGTCTATCATTATCCTAGTAAAAGTTGGGTTAAAATATAATTAAGTATTATTATAACAACACTGGTCCACACGAACGAGGTTGTACTTGCTTTACCTACCTCCAATGCACCACCCTTCATGTAAAACCCATGAAATGAAGGTACTGTTGCAATTACAAAAGCAAAAATTAAGGTTTTTACAAATGCATAAGCAATATGAAAAGGAACAAAATCAGATTGTAAACCTGTAATGAAATCCTCACTAGTAAGAAATCCGCCAAAAACACCGGCCATCCATCCTCCAAAAATTCCTACATACATAGAAATAGCAATCGCAAAGGGGTAGAATAACATGGCTATAATTTTAGGAAATACCAAGTAGTTCAATGAGTTGACACCCATAACCTCCAAAGCATCTATTTGTTCTGTAACCCTCATAGTACCTATGCTAGAGGTAATGTAAGATCCTACCTTACCTGCCATAATTATAGATACAAAAGTTGGGGCAAATTCTAATATTACCGATTGTCTGGTGGCAAAACCAATTAAATTTCTGGGTATTAACGGGTTTGTTAAGTTAAGTGCTGTTTGTATGGCAACAACGGCACCTATAAAAAAGGAGATAAATATGATAATACCCAATGAACTAAAGATAAGTTCATCTATTTCTTTAAATATAAGGGACTTCATTATTCTCCATTTTGTAGGTTTTTTAAAAACCTCACGGATCATAATGGCATAGCTTCCTACAGATGCTAAATAGTTCATTTATTAAAAATAAAAATCTTACCGTAAAAATAACAATAATGCACCTGATTTAACCTGCGATTAATCTTTAAAGGTGTAAATTATTTACTTTTGCGCTTCAATCTTATACGTATGAAAATGAAAAGATATTTTATTGCTTCGTTGTTTATTGGAACATTGTTGGCAGCCAGTGGTTTAACTGCCCAAAAGAAAAATAAGAACAATGTAAGTGATGAATTGCTGAGGTCAAAACCTAAATTGGTCGTAGGTATCGTAGTTGACCAAATGAGATATGATTATTTAACCCGTTTTTATGATCAATATGGACAAGACGGATTTAAAAGATTGGTTGAACAGGGTTTTAACTGTAAAAACAATCATTTTAATTATGCGCCAACCAGTACTGGACCGGGGCATACTTCAGTGTATACCGGTACAACTCCTTCTGTACACGGTATAATAGGCAATAACTGGTATGATAAGCAATTAGATGCAAGTGTATATTGTGCTAGTGATGATACCTATGCTTCTGTAGGTACTACTTCAGATGCGGGTAAAATGTCTCCACATAGAATGTCCGTAACAACTATTACAGATGAGCTTAGATTGCATACACAAATGCAAGGAAAGACCATAGCAATTGCCTTGAAGGATAGAGGTGCCGTATTACCAGGTGGACATACTGCCAATGCGGCATATTGGTTTCATGGCGGTGATGAAGGTAAGTGGGTTACGAGCTCGTATTATATGAGTCAATTACCAAAATGGGTGAACGATTTTAATACCTCTGGTACCGCTCAATCGTATAAAAGAGAATGGAATACACTTAGAGATATTAAAGAATACAGAGAAAGCGGAATTGATAATAATCTTTTTGAAGGAAAATTTGAAGGTGAAACCTCTACTTCTTTCCCTCACAAACCTGCTGAGCTTTTAGATAAAACTAAAAATTTTGATATAATAAAAGCAACGCCGTTTGGTAATTCTTTGACCGCAGATTTTGCAATAGAAGCACTGCAACAGGTAAACTTGGGTAAAGACAATATTACCGATTTTTTGGCAGTAAGTTTTTCAAGTACAGACTATGTGGGGCATATGTTTGGGGTTAATTCTAAGGAAATTGAAGATACTTATTTAAGGTTAGATGAAGATTTAGCTAGGCTGTTCAAGGCATTGGATAAAAATGTAGGTGAAGGAGAATATACTTTGTTTCTTACGGCAGATCATGGAGCTGTTGAAGTGCCTACCTATTTAAAAAGCGAAAAAATACCATCTGGTTATGTTGATACGGCTGCAAATAAAAAGAGATTGAAAGAGTTTTTACAATATAAATATGGTACTGAAGATATTATTAAAAATTACTCTAATGATCAAATATTCTTAGATCATAAAATTGTAAAAAACTTAGATTTGAGTTTGGCAGAAGTGCAAATCGAAATAGCGCAAGAGGTTTTGGACTATGATGCAATTGATAGGGTGTATACCGCAAATCAAATGTGGAGTAATGATTATACATCTGGTATACCTTATATTTTACAAAATGGATATAATCAAAAAAGATCTGGTGATGTATTGATCGTTTTAAAACCAGGGTATATTTCCTACAGTACTACAGGGTCTACTCATGGGTCTCCTCAAATATATGACACACATGCCCCATTATTATTTTATGGAAAAGGTATACAGCCGGGTTCAACCGTAAATAGAACTGAAATACCGGATATTGCACCAACTATATCGGCGCTATTGGGTATTTCTTTTCCGAACGGTGCTACAGGTAAACCTATAACCGAGGTATTAAAATAATATGGATGACAGGCCTATAGGTATTTTTGATTCGGGTATTGGTGGTACGTCTATATGGGGTGAAATCCAAGAATTAATGCCATATGAAAATTGTATTTACTTGGCCGATAGTAAATATGCTCCTTATGGAGAAAAATCTCAGGAACGTATTCTAGAGCTGAGTATTAAGAATACCGAATACTTACTGAATCAAAATTGTAAATTAATAGTCGTTGCCTGTAATACGGCAACGACTAATACAATTAGCTATTTAAGGGCCAATTATAACGTACCTTTTATTGGTATAGAGCCTGCTATAAAACCAGCGGCTATCAATACCAAATCCAAAATTATCGGAATCTTGGCAACAAAGGGTACATTGTCCAGTAGTTTGTTTCATAGCACCACCAAAAATCACGCTGCAGGAATTACCGTTATAGAACAACGTGGTACCGGTCTAGTGGAAATGATAGAGAATGGTCAGCTAAGAAGTAAAGAACTTTATCAACTCTTAGAAAGTTACATAAAGCCTATGCTTGATCAAGGTATGGATTATCTTGTTTTAGGTTGCACCCATTACCCATATCTTATTCCACTTTTGAAAAAAATGTTGCCAGAGCATGTCACAATTATAGATTCTGGAGAAGCTGTGGCCAGACAGACCAAAATCGTATTGGAAAAGAACGGTTTGTTGTCGAATACCACTAAATTGGGTTCCCATCAAATTTATACTAATGGAGATGAAACAGTGCTGTCATCAATAATAGAAAGTACAACAGTTAAATACACTGTTCAATCTAAAGAGTTTTAAGTACGTTGTTTTTTTTTACATATGTCAAATAGGTAAAAGAAAGTTTGTGTTTTTCGTCTGCCGGATGAAACTCTTGCGTGGTTAGCATCCAATAGTTTTCATCAATTTCAGGGAAATACGTATCTGCATCTTCAAAAACACCGTGTACACGTGTAAGCTCTATCTTGTCTGATTTCTTTTCGCCTTGCTTATAAATTTCACCACCGCCAATAATGAAGGCAATTTCATTTTTTACGAGATCAATAGCTTCATCCAAGGAATGGACTACTATACATTCATCATAATCAGTAGTGTAATTTTTATCTCTTGTGATGATTATATGGGTTCTGTTTGGTAGTGGTTTAGGAAAACTTTCAAACGTTTTTCTTCCCATAATAATTTTATGTCCGGTGGTTAGTTTTTTAAAACGTTTAAAGTCATCTGGTAAATGCCAAAGCAGATCGTTGTCTTTGCCCAAGGCATTATTTTCCGCTGCTGCGGCAATCATTATAAGTGTTTTCAAAGCAGTTTTTTTTTAGGTTCAATTTCTAAAGCTTCAGGTAATGGCAATTCTTCTTCAACTTCTTTTTGTAATTTAGAAATTCGCTGTTTTTGTTTTTCCACTAATTTTTCGCGCTGCGATCGTTCCCAATCCTGACCCATGAACTTATTGGTGATAAAGACATTGAAAACATGCAAAACAAATAGAAATCCCCAAAAGGTAATTGCCCAAACAAACCAATTGTACTCTTGCCCGTATTTTAAGATTTTATTGATCAGTACCAAAAAGACACTGCCTACAAGAAAGATTACAAAATGAGTATAGAGTCGTTTTTTTTGTCGTACTCTTTTTTGAGCATTCTCTAACAATTCATGTTGCTCTATGTCTAATTTGGAGGTGTTTTTATTCTTAGAAAACATACTCTTGCTATCTTTGATATAAAGATACACGAATTGTATTATACGCTATAACCTATGGATAAATTTAGAAAAGAATTTCCTGTACTTAGAAAAGGAATTTACGCAAATACCGCTGTGTACGGCCCGTTGTATGATTCGTTATTGGATTGGCGTCAAGAGCATGATTTAGATTTTTTACTTTCCGGTAGTGATATGCGAGGAGAGGCGCTAAAGGTAATATCGGACACGCGTTCTGCGGTAAGTACGTTTTTTAATTGCAAAAGAGAAAACGTAGCATTGGTCAATAATTTTTCTTCTGGACTAAATGTTCTGTTAGAAGGTTTAGATGTTAAAAAGAAAATATTACTTGTAGAAGATGATTACCCTTCATTGAACTGGAGTTTTGAAAAAAGAGGGTATGATATTGAGTATGTAAAACTCTCCGAACATGTAGAAGAGGAGATTCAGGAAAAAATAGAAAACAACAAGATAGATGTCTTGGCCTTGAGCCTTGTACAATGGTTAGATGGGTTTTCAATTGACCTCGAGTTTCTGAAAAAAATAAAGATACTGTATCCTCATGTACTTATTATAGCAGATGGAACTCAGTTCTGTGGTAGTACCAATTTTGATTTTAACAACTCTGGTATAGATGTGTTGGGGGCTAGCGCATACAAATGGTTATTGGCAGGCTATGGTAATGGATTTATGCTTTTTTCTGATCAAGTTGAAAATGAATTTGATTTGAATACTATTGGATTTAATGCTGCTGATGGAAATTTTGATAAGAAGAATTCAATTCGGTTTGCAAAACAGTTTGAACCTGGTCACCTTTCATCCATGAATTTTGGAAGTTTAAAATTCTCCATTGATTTTTTTGAAAGAATTGGTATGGAAAGGATAGCGGAGCATAACGGTAATTTGTCGTTAATGGCGAAAACCGAATTTAAAAAATTAGGGCTTTTGACTGATAGGGTTGTAAACAGAAAAAGCCATAGCACTATATTTAATATTAAAGCCAATGATGCGATGTATCAAAAATTATTGGAGAACGATGTCTTTTGCGCTCAGCGAGGTGATGGTGTTAGGTTAAGTTTTCATTTTTATAATACTGAATCAGAAATAGATGCCATTGTAAAAATCTTGAAAACAGGCAGATAGCTTTCGTGATTAAGTAATTTTGTAGGATAAAATTTCATTGTCCTTCTATAAAGGATTTAAATTTTGAGAATTTGATAAAAATGTCTTATCCATTGTAAATGAGTGTTTTAATATGCTAATTTTGCCTAAAATATTAAATTCTGTATCATGGCAATTGCAAAGAAGTATTTAAAAACTAAGCCAGTATGTAAGGTTACTTTTACGGTATCTCCAGAAGATGCAAAAAAGGTGGCTGTAGTAGGTGATTTCAATAATTGGAATGCAAAAAAGAGTGAATTAAAGAAACAAAAGAATGGTTCTTTTAAAGGTACTTTTGATTTACCTAAAGAGAACTCTTTTGAATTTAAGTACCTTGTTGATGGCGAGTACATAAACGATGCGCAGGCAGATCGTTACCAATGGAATGATTATGCTGGTTCTGAAAATGCAGTTTTAGAGTTGTAGAATAATAGCGAGTGTACAATATAAGAGCCCTTCAATTTTTGAAGGGCTCTATTGTTTTTATATTTAGATAAATGCTAAGCTATTTTAAATACACAATTTTTGTAGCTATGTGTTTTGGATTGGAAAGCTGTGGTTAACTGTAATCCAGATTCTTTGGCTAGCCAGTCAATAATTTGGTCATCATATTTTTGGGAAATTTCTGTGTGTATGGTTTCCCATTGTTTAAAATGAACTGTAAGATCTAAAGATTCAATTCTCACGGTTTGCTCAATTTTAGAAACCAAAAAGCTTTTTGCGGTTCCGGTTTCGGGGTCGTAAACTTCCCAATGTAAAAACTGTTCTAGATCAAAATTGCCTTCGAGCTCACTATTGATTCTTGCAAGTATATTTTTATTGAATGCAGCTGTAATTCCTTCTTGGTCATTGTAGGCATCTAAAATGGTCTGTGGATTCTTTTTTTGGTCAAAACCCATTAAAAGTAGATCGTTAGGCTGCATGAGTTGCTGAATTTTTTCCATAAACCCAACGGCTTGGTCATGCATAAGATTGCCAATATTTGAGCCGAGAAATAGAATGACCTTTCTGTTTTTTCTAGTATTTATCTCTTTCAATGCTTCAAAATAAGTTCCTTGAAAAGGCTGTACGTTAACTTCTGGCAATTCTATTTTGCAGGAGTCATGTAGTTGATTTAAGGCGTTGTTGCTTATATCTATAGGCACGTAGGTAAAATCTATTTTTTTATCACTGAATTCTTTTAAAAGAATTTTTGTTTTTTTACCATCACCAGCCCCTAACTCTATTAGGTCAAAGGTGCCAGAACCGGAAAATAGTGCTGTAATTTCGTGTTTGTTTTGTTCAAGAATCTCATATTCGCAATTGGTCAAGTAATAGGTTGGCATTGCCATGATATCCTGAAAAAGCTTATCTCCTTTTTTGTCGTAAATATATTTTGACGATAGGTGTTTAGGGTAATCGGTTAAACCGGAATACACCTCTTTTTCGAATTCAGTTGTAACGGTTGGTGCTATGTTAGTGTCTTGCATAATTAGTATGTCGTAATTATTTGGCTAACCTTATACCGGTGAACTGCCATTTTAAATCTGTTTGAAAAAAATTGCGATATGTATGTCTTGCGTGTTTATTGGGTGTAGCTACAGAACTACCTCTAAGCACTTTTTGGTTTACCATGAATTTGCCGTTGTATTCGCCTAAAGCACCGTCTATTTTTTTGTAATTAGGGTAGGGTAGGTATGCACTTTCTGTCCATTCCCAGCGTTGTCCCCATGTGAACAAATGTTGTGCGGCTTCCCATTCAAATTCAGTGGGTAGTCTGCAGTTTTTAAATTGGGCATATGCAAATGCCTCAAAGTAGGAAATATGTGTTACGGGAGCGTTTAAGTCAATTTCGGTTAGTCCGTTAAGACTATAATAGTGCCATTTTCCATCAATTTCATGCCAATATAAGGGTGAGTTTACATTGTTTTGTTGCACCCAGTCCCAACCGGCTGCATGCCACAGGTCAAAACGTTTATAGCTATCTTCTTTTATAAAATCAATATATTCTGCATTGGTAACTAGTCTGTTAGAGATTTGATAGTCATGTAGGTATACTTTGTGTCTTCCTAATTCATT
Source organism: Maribacter sp. 1_2014MBL_MicDiv (assembly GCF_001865655.1). NCBI lineage: Bacteria > Pseudomonadati > Bacteroidota > Flavobacteriia > Flavobacteriales > Flavobacteriaceae > Maribacter > Maribacter sp. 1_2014MBL_MicDiv. The sequence continues at coordinate 1,070,650 of NZ_CP011318.1, read as the reverse complement.
ATCAAAACAAAAATCTGTGGAATTATGACCTATTTCATAAATACCTTCTTTCATATGAAGCCAACGTTGTTCATCTTTATCAGCAGTGTATTCTATGAATGTGTCTGAATATTTAGGTAATAAGGGATTGTTTCCTAAAATGTATTTTATATCTGTAAGTAATAATTCTTGATGCTGTTTTTCATGATGAATTCCAATCTCAAGAACTTCTAACAATGCTTTGTTTGTGTCCAATTCTAGCAATTTTATCATTGCCTTGGTAACATAATCTCTATATTCATACACCTTTTTAACGGAAGGTCTAGATAAATTACCACGATCGGCACGTATAACGCGTTTGCCTACGGTTTCGTAATAACTATTGAATACGAACGAAAAATCTTCATCGAATATTTGATACGAAGGATCGTAAGATTTTAGTATAAATTCTTCAAAAAACCAAGTGGTGTGACCTAGGTGCCATTTTGGGGGAGAAACGTCAATTATGGGTTGTACCACATAATCTTCAATTTCTAGGGGCTTACAAATAGCCTCGGTGTGCTCTCTAGTTTCTATAAAGAAATCTAAGAACGTATCAGTGCTGACCATGAAAACAATTTTATTGTAAGTTAAATAAAATTGCTCAATGGGTTTTGACCTTATAAATTAAGAAATTGATACTAAACAGCTACTATCCCTTTTATATGGGGATGCGGGTTATAGTATTCTAGTGAAAAATCTTCGAATTTAAAATCGAAAATATCTTTAACATCAGGATTTATTTTCATTTTCGGTAATGGTCTAGGGTCTCTGCTGAGTTGTAGTTCAACCTGCTCCATATGATTATTGTAGATATGGGCATCACCGAAAGTGTGTATAAAATCGCCCGCTTCGTATCCACAAACCTGTGCCATCATCATGGTGAACAATGCGTAGGAGGCAATGTTAAAGGGTACACCCAAGAATATATCTGCACTACGTTGGTATAATTGACATGAAAGTTTGCCATCTGCAACGTAAAACTGAAAGAAGGCATGGCATGGTGGTAATGCTGCTTTACCGTTAGCTACATTTTCAGAAAAAGATTTAGAAGTATCTGGCAGTACGCTTGGGTTCCATGCAGAAACTAACATTCTTCTGCTGTTGGGGTTTGTTTTTAAGGAATGTACAACTTCTTTGATCTGATCAATTTCATCATTGTTCCAATTGCGCCATTGATGACCGTATACAGGTCCAAGATCACCGTTTTCATCTGCCCATTCGTTCCAAATACGAACCCCGTTTTCTTGTAAATATTTAATATTGGTATCACCTTTTAAAAACCACAATAGTTCATGTACAATTGATTTTAAATGCAGTTTTTTGGTGGTCACCATTGGGAAACCTTCGCTGAGGTCAAAACGCATTTGATATCCAAAAACACTTTTAGTTCCGGTTCCTGTACGGTCACCTTTTTGGTTTCCTTCTTTTAGAACATGTTTTAAAAGGTCGTGATACTGTTTCATAGCAATAGAATTAAATATAACGCCGAATATATTTATGGGCGGAATACAAAAATACTATTTAGATGAATTTTTGTAGTGAGAATAAAGTACGGGTTATAAAATCTTATTAACTAAAATTATTTTGGCAAGATCGCTTATCCTAAAATCATGCCCGCAATTGTGGCAGAAAGTAAAGAAGCCAACGATCCGCCCAAAACAGCTTTCATTCCAAATTCAGATAGAGTCTTTCTTTGCCCTGGTGCTAAGGATCCAATACCACCGATTTGAATACCTATTGATGCAAAATTTGCGAAACCACATAACATATACGTAGCCATTATTACAGACTTGTTATACGTTAAATTGGCACCTGTGGTGATATCTTTTAATTCTGCTAATTGAATGTAGCCTACAAATTCGCTCGCTACTAGCTTTATGCCCAGTAACTGCCCCATTAGCATAATATCCTCATTGGCAACACCTATGAGCCACATTAAAGGAGCGAAAATAGTACCAAGTATAGCTTCTAGTGAAAACTTTGAATATGAGGTATTGTCAGCAATCCAACCATTAAGATAGGTCAAGTCCCCTGTCCATTCCAATATACCGTTGACCATGGCGATAATAGCAACAAATACCAAAAGCATGGCGCCTACATTGACAGCAAGTTTTAAGCCTTCTGTTGTGCCGTTTGCAATAGCATCAAGAACATTGGCACCAATTTTTTCTGAAGAAACGTGTACATCACTGTTAACTTCTTCGGTTTGCGGATATAATATTTTAGAGATAACAATAGCGCCAGGAGCTGCCATAACGGATGCTGCCAACAAATGTTTGGCAAAAACTAATTGTAATATCTCGTCTTCGCCACCTAAAAAACCTATGTATGCAGCCAATACTGCACCGGCAACTGTAGCCATGCCACCGATCATAACCAGTAGAATTTCTGAACGTGTCATCTTTTCTAAATAGGCCTTTATTAGAAGTGGGGCTTCGGTTTGACCAAGAAAAATATTTCCTGCGACCGAAAGACTTTCCGGTCCAGATATGCCCAATGTTTTTGAAAGTGCCCAAGCAAGCCACTTTACCACTTTTTGAATAAGTCCTAAGTAGAACAATAGCGATGTTAATGCAGAGAAAAATATAATTGTTGGTAATACTTGAAAAGCAAAAATATATCCAAAGGTACCAGTGTCTACTACAAGCCCCTCAAAAAGAAACTTGCTGCCGGCACGTGTGAATTCTAAAATACTTACGAAAATTTTACCTATTTGTTCAAAAACTAATTGTACAAAAGGCACTTTTAAAACTCCAATAGCAATGACCAATTGTAATACCAGACCAATACCTACCGTTTTCCAATTGATGGCCTTTCTGTTTGAACTGAATAAAAAAGCTAATAGTAAAAGAACCAGCATACCTAAAATGCCTCTTCCCAGACTGTTGAGGCTAAATCCTTCATTGATTTCCATGTCCATTACATTGTTAGCGGAAACGTCTTCAACCAAAGTAGTATCGGTTGCGTTTTCTACTGGTATGGTTACGTCTACGTCTTGAGCAAATGTAATTGTGGTAAGAATTAGTGCAAAAAATAGCAGCCATTTGCCCTTTTTCATAAACTATAATTTAATGTTTAATTGCGTTTAGAGATTTCATCTCTCAGTTTTGCCGCTTTTTCGTAGTCTTCGTTGGTGACCGCCTTTTTTAATTCAGCCTCAAGTTCTTCAATGGTTAGTTCAGTGTAGCCATCGGTAGCACCAGAATCTATCTCAACCGTTTCACCTTCCTGTAGTATTTCATCTACCATAATGCTGTCGTCACTTTCTTTCTGGTCTTTCTCTTTAGAGGAAAACTTCAAGAATATACCTGCCTTGTCCAAAATGGTTTTATAGGTGAAAATCGGGGCGTTAAAGCGTAGTGCCAAGGCAATGGCGTCACTGGTTCTTGCATCAATAATTTCTTCTATACCATCTCTTTCGCAAATTATGCTAGAATAGAATACCCCATCTACCAATTTATGGATAATGACTTGTTTGATTACAATATCAAACCTATCTGAAAAGTTTTTAAACAAGTCGTGTGTAAGCGGTCTTGGGGGTTTTATTTCTTTCTCTAGGGCTATGGCTATAGACTGTGCTTCAAAAGCACCAATAACAATTGGTAACTTTCTGTCACCCTCAACCTCGTTCAAAATAAGTGCATATGCACCATTTTGGGTTTGACTGTAAGAGATTCCTTTTATTTTTAATCGTACTAGACTCATAGATTTTAAACTAAAAAAGGCTGTTCGAATACTTGGGCTCCAATTATCCGAACAGCCCTTTAAGGGGCACAAAATAACAAAAATTTAGCCGTTTTGTGCTTTAAAATCCTTTAATTTTTCAATCAATTGAGGAACTACTTCAAAGGCATCTCCAACAATTCCATAATCTGCAGCTTTAAAGAAAGGAGCTTCAGGGTCGTTGTTGATGACAACTTTAGTTTTAGAGGCACTTACACCGGCTAAATGTTGAATGGCTCCAGATATACCAATGGCAATGTACAAGTTACTGGCAACCGGCTTTCCTGTTTGTCCAACGTGTTCACCATGAGGTCTCCAGCCAAGATCTGAAACAGGTTTGGAGCAAGCTGTAGCCGCACCTAGTACATCTGCTAATTCTTCTATCATTCCCCAGTTTTCCGGTCCTTTAAGACCTCTACCTGCAGAAACTACGATATCGGCATCGGCAATGGTTGCTTTACCAACAACCTTATCTACTTCAATGGATTTTGTGTCATTGGTAATGCCATCGGTAGCGGCGCTAAATTCTTCGACCGAAACATCTGTACTGTTTTCGTGAGCGCCAAACGCATTATTTGATACACCAACAATTTTAATATCGGTATCTATCTGTGTGTGCGCAAAACCTTTATTACTGAAAGCTGTTCTTTTGACCATAAATGGTGAAGTGCTTTCTGGAGCTTGAACTACATTAGGTGCGTAGCCTGCAGATAATTTAGCGGACAATAGTGGCGCTAAATACTTGGTATCTGTGCTAGAACTTAAGATGACCACCTTAGCATCTGTACTTTTTACGGCTTCGGCTATTGTTGTTGCGTAAGCGCCTGCGTTAAATGTTGCAAGTGCCTCGTCTTTAACGTTCAACACCTTGGAAACCCCGTAGTTTCCTAAACTATCGTTTTCTTCGCTGTTGAATGATATTGCCGTAACGGTAGTGCCCATCATTTTGGCAACTTCAGCGGCGTAAGAAGCTACTTCGAACGCATTCTTCTTAAATTTTCCTTTTTCTGATTCTGTATATACTAAAACTGACATCTTTTCTTTTGTTTTTAATGTTTACCTAAATAAAAGGTTATTAAATGACTTTTGCTTCATTGTGCAATAAATCAACCAATTGATCTACACTATCGGCTAGTTTAACTTGACCTTTAGGAGCTGGCTTGTCGAATTTTTTATCCTCGGTTGCTTTAAGAGCGTCAACAGGCTCAACCACTGTAAGGCTCTTTTTTCTTGCCATCATGATACCTCTCATATTAGGTATACGAAGATCACTTTCCTCTACAAGTCCTTTTTGGCCACCAACAACTAATGGTAAACTACTTGTCAATTTTTCTTTTCCACCATCAATTTCCCTAACTGCGGTAACATTGTCACCATCAATTTCAAGGCTAATACAAGAGTTGATGAAATTCATGTTCGTTAACGATGCCAAAATCCCAGGCACCATTCCGCCATTGTAATCAATAGATTCTCTACCGCCGATTACTAGATCGTAACCACCATTCTTAACCACTTCGGCTAATTGTTGGGCTACCGAGAAACCATCTGTAGGTTCGGTATTTATTCTAAAAGCTTCATCTGCTCCAATAGCCAGTGCTTTACGCATTGTAGGTTCAACACTTGGTCCTCCAACAGTTGCAATATGTACTGATGCACCTTGTTTTTCTTTGAACCACATAGCTCTGGTCAGTCCAAATTCATCATTTGGGTTAATTACGAACTGTACACCATTGGTGTCAAATTTAGTATCGCCATCCGTAAAATTAATTTTGGACGTCGTATCTGGAACATTACTTATACAAACTAATATCTTCATGAGTAAAAACTTTATATCTAATGGTGACGAAGATAGCTAATAAAATCCAAATTTACTATGCATGCATAGTAAATTTTATAACTTTTTTTAAATCTGGCATTCTATTTTTTGATATTATATTTCCTATTTTTGCTTGCTTTCTAGCATTTAACAAAGAATAATTTTACCATACATGAAAACACTACAATTTAGGCAAGCAATAGCCGAGGCCATGTCCGAAGAAATGAGGAGGGATGAATCTATCTATTTGATGGGTGAAGAAGTAGCGGAATATAATGGCGCATACAAGGCTTCTAAAGGAATGTTGGATGAATTTGGCCCAAAAAGGGTAATTGATACTCCGATCTCCGAGCTTGGTTTTGCTGGTATAGGGGTTGGTTCCACAATGACGGGGAACAGACCTATTATAGAATTCATGACCTTCAATTTTGCTTTGGTAGGTATTGATCAAATAATCAATAATGCTGCCAAGATCAGACAAATGTCCGGTGGTCAGTTTCCTTGCCCTATTGTATTTAGAGGGCCAACTGCATCTGCAGGTCAATTAGCGGCAACGCATTCACAAGCGTTTGAAAGTTGGTATGCTAATTGTCCAGGGCTTAAAGTGGTTGTACCATCTAACCCTGCCGATGCAAAAGGATTATTAAAAGCTGCCATTAGAGATGACGATCCGGTTATTTTTATGGAGTCTGAGCAAATGTATGGTGATAAAGGTGAAGTTCCAGAAGGTGATTATACCATTCCATTAGGTGTTGCGGATATTCGTAGAGAAGGTAAAGATGTTACCATAGTTTCTTTTGGTAAGATCATTAAAGAGGCGGATAAGGCTGCCGATGAATTGGAGAAGGATGGCATTAGCTGTGAAATAATAGATTTACGTACTGTAAAGCCATTGGATTACGAAGCTATTTTAAAATCAGTAAAGAAGACCAATAGATTGGTCATCTTAGAGGAGGCTTGGCCGTTTGGTAACGTAGCAACAGAGGTTACGTATCACGTTCAGGCGCATGCATTTGATTATTTAGATGCTCCTATTGTAAAAATAAATACGGCAGATACACCTGCACCTTATTCTCCGGTATTATTGGAGGAGTGGTTGCCTAATCACAAAGATGTGGTAAACGCTGTTAAAAAAGTTTTATACAAATAAGATAAAGATATTGTAAAGTACCTTAGCTTCTCCGACCAAGTCTGGAGAAGCTTTTTTTATTGGTATGCTATTTGCCACAAAACATTATTATTGAACTACGTATTTTAATGAGAGGGATATTTTTTATAATCTTAAGTCTAAGCTTTTTTATGCTGCAGGGGCAAACCAAAATTGGTGGCATGGTTGTAGACGAGCAAGGTGAACCTGTATCCTTTGCCAATGTATTCTTTAAAAATTCCACAGAAGGTACCATTACCAATGATGATGGTAGGTTCTATTTGGAATCTGAAAATGATTATAATACGGTAATTATATCTTTTATCGGTTATACCGAGTATGAGCTTGAATTAAAAAACAAAGTCTCTTATGACCTGAAAATCATTATGGTCGAAGCTGCTGAGCAGTTAAATGAGGTGGTGCTAATATCGGGTAAGCAATCTAAAAAGAATAATCCGGCAGTCGATATCCTTAGAAAAATCTGGGCAAAAAAACGTCAGAATGGGGTTCGACAGTTTGATCAATATGCTTTTGATAAGTATGAAAAGGTAGAATTTGATTTAAATACCATTGACAGCGCCCTAATTAAAAGTAAAGTGTTTAAAGGTCTTGAATTTGTTTTTCAAGATTTGGATACCTCACGTATTACGGGTAAAACCTATTTGCCAATTTTCTTGAACGAGACTTTTTCTAAAGTCTATGGCGATAATAAGATCAAGGAAGAGAAAGAAGATGTTCTAGGGAATAAAAATTCAGGTTTTGAGAATAATCAAGCAATAATAGCTTTTGTTAAGGATTTGTATCAAGAATACGATGTCTATAATAACTACCTGAAATTTTTCGATAAAAGTTTTACGAGTCCTTTGTCCAAAACTGGGGTAGATGTCTATAACTATGCGCTAAGGGACAGTGCGTTTATTGATAGCAAATGGTGTTATAATATTGTATACTATCCTCGCCGTAAAAATGAATTGACCTTTAAGGGAGATTTCTGGGTAAATGATTCTACTTGGGCAATTAAGAACATCAATTTACAGGTAACCAAAAGTGCCAACATTAACTGGGTAAAAGAAATTTACATTGAACAAGATTTCGATGTGGTCAACGATTCTGTATTTCTTTTAAAAAGAGATTATATGTTGAGCGACTTTAGTTTCAACAAAAAGGAGGAGTCTAAAGGACTTTATGGCAAAAGAACTACGGTGTATGATAATTACGAATTCAATAAGCCAAAGCCAAAGGAAGCTTATAGAAAAGATCGTAACCCTTTAGATGTTACCCAAATTATCAAGGATGATGAGTTTTGGCAAAAAAATAGATTGGAAAGCTTAAATAAAGACGAACAGGGTATTTATAAATTGCTTGACACCTTGAAGACGGTGCCAAAATTCAAGACTTATTATAATCTGGTCAGCATACTGGGGTCTGGTTATGTTGAGGTCGATAAATGGAATTTGGACCTGGGTTCGGTATATGATTTTTTTGGGTACAATAATGCCGAAGGTGCTAGGGTTAGACTTGGTGCTAGAACGTATTTTGGTCAAAATGACCTATGGCGTATAGAAGGGTATACGGCATATGGGTTTAAGGATCATAAGTTCAAACATGGCTTGGCGGGTAAAATGCTCATCGATAAAAACAGTAGACTGATCATTTCTGGGGGGAATAGAAGGGATATAGAGCAACTTGGGGTTAGTTTGACCGCTACTAATGATGTTTTAGGGCGTAGCATAGCATCATCATCTTTATTGACAGTAGGCGCTAATAATAGGTTGACGAATATCAACCTAAGTGCATTGAATTTTGAAATAGAGCCGTTAACCAATTTAAAACTCTCTGTGGGTGGTACATTTAGAACCTTGAGTTCTGCCTTGCCCGGTGATTTTAGTTTAGATTATGTAGATCCTGAATCTCCAACAGGTGTTTCGTCAGAAATACGACAGTTTGATTTTAATGCTCTTTTATTATATACCCCGGGTAAGAAAACCATTGGCTTTGGAGTTGAGCGTAGAGATGTCAATGATACCTATAGTACTATTTTACTGAATTATACCAAGGGAACCAAAGGCGTTCTTGATAGTGATTTTGATTACAGTAAGTTACAGTTTTCATATAGTCAACCTTGGCAATTGGGCGGATTTGGTAGATTGCTAAGTACGGTAGAGTTGGGTAAAACCTTTGGTGAGGTGCCTTTGGGCTTGCTGAGTGTGGTGCCGGGTAACCAGACCTTTTTCTCTAATTATGGTACTTTTCCAAATTTAGATTTCTATGAATTTGTGACAGATACCTATGCTGCAGTACATTTGCAACATAATTTTAATGGAAGGTTCTTTTCAAGGATCCCATTTTTAAGAAAGTTCAATTTAAGGGAATTGGTGGCTATACGCGGAGTGTGGGGAGATTTGTCTGATGAGAACATAGCATTGAGTGCTCCTGCTACCGTAAATACACCTTTAATGGCACCATCGGAAAAAATATATTATGAGTATTCTTTTGGAATTGGAAATATTTTCAAGGTATTTAGATTGGACTTCAATTTTAGGGGAAACTATTTAGAGAATCCAGATGCTAGAAAGTTTGGTGTAACAGGAACTTTTGGATTTGTCTTTTAATTCAGCTAATTTTTACAATTATAACAACTAAGCAACGTTTCAATACAAACTATAAATTAAACAACTTTTAAATATGGCTACAGAAAAAGGACTAACCTTTGATGTTTTAATAGAAATTCCGAAAGGAAGTAGAAACAAGTATGAATACGATTTTGATCTACATAAAATTCGTTTTGATCGTATGTTGTTTTCTTCAATGATGTACCCAGGGGATTACGGATTTATTCCAGAAACCTTGGCTTTGGATAAAGATCCATTAGATGTTTTGGTAATGGGTACGGAACCTGTTTATCCAATGACGGTAATGGAAGTAAAACCTATAGGTGTTTTCCATATGACAGATGAAAAAGGACCAGATGAAAAAATAATCTGTGTACCGGTTTCTGATCCAATATGGAGCAACAATAATGATATTAGTGACCTAAATCCGCATAGATTAAAAGAAATTGAGCATTTCTTTCAAGTCTACAAAGATTTAGAGGAGAAAAAAGTAGATACCGGTGGGTGGAGCAATGCGGAGAAAGCCGTTGAAATTTACCACGAATGTGTAGAAAGATATGATAAGAGCGAGCACAAGGCAAAGCGAACTTTTATGATATAAATAATATTTCACTTCATTTAAGCCACTTTTCATAAAGAAAAGTGGCTTTTTTTATTCTATTCTAATTTACTACATTAGTCAGATAAATTTCTAACAACTAACAACAGATTAAATGGAGTCAACAATGATTTACATGCCAATTCTTATGGCAGTACTAGGCCTAATTTACATGGGTATTAAAAGATCTTGGGTATTGAAACAACATGCCGGAGATGGAAAAATGAAAGAAATATCAGATTATATCTATGAAGGGGCTTTGGCTTTCTTAAGTGCAGAATATAAACTTTTATCAATTTTTGTGGTTATAGTGAGTGTTTTACTTGCAATTGTTTCTTTTGTTGTCCCAACAACACATTGGCTAATTGTAATCTCCTTTGTATTTGGAGCTATATTTTCTGCATATGCAGGTAATATTGGAATGAAAATAGCAACAAAGACCAATGTGCGGACTACACAGGCGGCACGTACTAGTTTGCCAAATGCATTAAAAATTTCTTTTGGCGGTGGTACGGTTATGGGACTTGGTGTAGCCGGCTTGGCCGTATTGGGACTTACCATATTCTTTATTGCCTTTTTTCAGTTTTTTATGGGGGGCGTTTGGACATCTACTATGGATATGACCATAGTGCTGGAAACACTTGCAGGTTTTTCCTTAGGAGCAGAATCAATTGCATTGTTTGCTCGTGTAGGCGGTGGTATTTATACGAAAGCTGCTGATGTTGGTGCAGATTTGGTAGGTAAGGTAGAAGCGGGTATTCCTGAAGATGACCCTAGGAACCCGGCCACTATTGCTGATAACGTGGGTGATAACGTTGGTGATGTTGCCGGTATGGGAGCTGATCTGTTCGGGTCTTACGTGGCAACGGTACTGGCTGCAATGGTTTTGGGTAATTATGTAATTAAAGATATGGGCGGTAGCATTTCTGATGCTTTTGGCGGAATTGGACCAATTCTGTTGCCAATGGCAATTGCGGGTGCTGGAATTATCATATCCATAATTGGTACTATGCTCGTTAAAATAAAAGATAATGAGGCGAAAGAAGCTCAGGTAATGGGTGCTTTGAACATTGGTAATTGGACATCTATTGTTTTAGTTGCCATTTCTTGTTTTGCCTTAGTAACATGGATGTTGCCCGAAACCATGAAAATGGAATTTTTTGGTGAGGGGTTAATTGAGATTTCATCTATGCGCGTATTCTATGCCACCTTGGTAGGGTTGGTGGTAGGTGCCGTAATTTCTTCGGTGACCGAATATTATACGGGGTTGGGTAAATCCCCAATTTTAAAAATAGTTCAACAGTCAAGTACAGGTGCCGGTACAAACATTATTGCAGGTTTGGCAACGGGTATGATCTCTACTTTTCCATCTGTTCTTTTGTTTGCTGGTGCAATATGGGCATCATATGCCTTTGCGGGGTTTTACGGTGTTGCCTTGGCGGCATCTGCAATGATGGCGACAACTGCTATGCAGTTGGCTATTGACGCTTTTGGACCAATATCTGATAATGCAGGGGGTATTGCCGAAATGAGTGAGCAAGAACCAATTGTGAGGGAAAGAACCGATATTTTAGATTCTGTAGGAAATACGACTGCCGCAACGGGTAAAGGTTTTGCCATTGCATCCGCAGCGTTAACTTCTTTGGCATTATTTGCTGCTTACGTTACGTTTACCGGAATTGATGGCATCAACATTTTCAAAGCTCCGGTTTTGGCAATGTTGTTCGTTGGTGGTATGGTACCGGTAGTATTCTCTGCTTTGGCGATGAATGCCGTGGGTAAGGCCGCTATGGAAATGGTACATGAGGTTAGAAGGCAGTTTAAGGATATACCTGGTATTATGGAAGGTACGGGTAAGCCGGAATATGATAAATGTGTGGCAATTTCTACTCAGGCTTCTTTAAAAGAAATGATGTTGCCGGGTCTGTTGACAATAGGTTTTCCATTGGTTATTGCTTTTGCTCCATTATTGTTCGGAATGAACAAATTGGCCATTGCGGAAATGTTGGGCGGCTACATGGCCGGTGTAACAGTTTCCGGAGTATTATGGGCAATTTTTCAGAACAATGCTGGTGGTGCCTGGGACAATGCTAAGAAGTCTTTTGAAGCCGGTGTTGAAATTAATGGGGAAATGACCTATAAAGGTTCAGAAGCTCATAAGGCAGCTGTAACTGGTGATACTGTCGGTGATCCATTTAAAGATACTTCTGGACCGTCAATGAATATCTTGATTAAATTAACCTGTTTGATCGGCTTGGTCATTGCGCCAATCTTAGGCGGACATACAGAAGATGGAGTTGCTATGGTGAACAATACAAAAGAAGTGACAATAGAAATGAATGTTGAAAGTGAACAATTGGTAGAGGCCATTGTGACTTATGCTACAACTGTTGATGGGGAATTGGTTACGGAAGAAGTTGTTTACAGCGGAACTAAGAGCGAAGTCGAAGAAAAGCTGAAGGCATTTGAAAAGGCTACCATTGAAAAGAAGGGTACGGCAACCGAAATAACTATTGAAAAAGTGGAGATCAATAAACAATAATTCCCCGCTTTATATATAAAACCATCAGCCTAGCTGATGGTTTTTTGTTTTTAAACTATTCTAGTTTAAATGTAATTGGTATGGCAAATGAAACCTTTACGGCAGAGCCTCTTTGTTTACCTGGTGTCATTTTAGGTAGTTTAGATAAAATTCTTACGGCTTCTTTTTCTAGTACATCGTGCGGACCTCTTTTTTGAATAGCGCCGATGGTACCATCGTTGTTAATCATGAATTGAGTATTTACTCTACCTTGAATTCCCATTTCTTGAGCTAGTTCTGGGTAGCGGAAGTTTTTACGAATGTGTTTTTGCATCATTTCATTGAAGCAGGCGCGTTTGTCTTCTGCGCTTTCACAACCAGGAAATATAGGAACCTCTTCAATAGTTGTCCAAATTACTTTTACTTCTTCTGGTTCTTCAATAACTTCAAAATCAGAGGGGTCTACAATTTTCGTGTCGGTGTCAACTTTAATTGCAATAACCTCAGTTTCGATAATAGGTTCATCATCTTCTATGATCTCTATTTCAATAGGTAAGACCTTTGGTTTTGGCGGTGGGGTTGCCTTTAATTCAATAATAGTCGCTTCTTCAATAATGGAATCATCAACCTTGTTCAGGGCTACATCTATTTGATTGATGGGGTCAAAGGATTTCCATTCCAAGGCGGTGTATACCATGGCTAGTACTAATAATAGTCCAATCACGAAGAATGTTCCGCTTTTTTTGTTTAGATCTTTTTGTGGATTCTTTTTTGGTCTCATAATCTTTCATTTTTTTTTGACTTGTGTGAACAAGACAGGTTATTTTTCCTTTTACTTGTTTAAAAGTATAGCATAGGTGTTGCCGCTAAAATGAGTAATGAGCTAACCCTTGTTTTGAATGAGTGAATGGTCTAAACAAAATATTTTCAAAAGTTTAATGGCTTTGATAGGCTGGTAAATTGATAATTCTTGAAATAAATATTTTAAAGGTTGTTGAAAGACCGTAATTTTAACGCCATGGGTATTTTTAAGAAAGATAAACTTCAGATCATCAACTTTCAGTCGTATGGGAGTGCTACACGTTTGTATGTAAGGGGTAGAGCGATTGAAGATGAAAATATCGATTTGGATCAAAAAGGGATTTTCAATTTAATGAAGAATACCTGGAAACGTTTTGAGACCGATGAAATTAAAAATGCACCAATAAAGATTACTTTTTCAAATGGCAACACGGTGCAAGGTGTTACTGATAATGATGGGTATTATTTAATTGATGAGAATATTGAAGGACTGCAAAATTTGGCAAATGAAGAAGGTTGGGTCAAATTTGAGTTGTCATTTAGTAATACCAAATTAAAAAGGGAGATTCTTTTAAAGAATAGGTTTCCTGGAGAAATGCTAATACCCAGTGCTAATGCAAAATTTGGGGTAATCAGTGATATAGATGATACCATTTTGCATACCGGTGTAGTATCTTCTTTAAAATGGAAGGTTATTATAAATACCATGTTCAAAAGGGCTACAAAACGTTCTCAATTGGAAGGAGCTTCGGATTTTTATACAAAATTACATTTAGGCAAATCTGGCGATGAGGCCAACCCTATTTTTTACGTAAGCCATAGCCCATGGAACTTATACAGGTATTTGGAGCTCTTTTTAAAAACTAACAATTTTCCTAAAGGTCCGGTTCTTTTACGAAGTATGGCAAGTTTTAAAATGCGAAAGAAAAGTGATGAAAAACCGCAAAAACAAAAGGAAATCAGCAATTTGCTCATGTCTTATCCCAATTTGCCATTTATTTTAATTGGTGATAGTGGTGAAAAAGATGGTGATATCTATCAAGAGATATCAACTCTATTTCCGGGCAGGATAAAAGCTATTTATTTGCGTAGCGTAAATCATTCCAAACGTATGGCACGAATAGAAAATCTCTTTGCGGATTTTAAGGATATTCCATTTTTAATGGTCAATAAAACCGAGGAAGCTATACAGCACGCCAAGAAAAACGGATTTATATAAGGTTTAATTCTTTATATTCTTGATAGGGTTCCATCTGGTGTCACCAAAATCATTTAGAGCATTGATCAATTGAAAGCTTTTAAAATGTTGTAAATCGGCCGTTGAAATTCTTTTTTCCGTTATTTTATTTTCATCTAATAACCTAGCTCTACAAGTACCTTCAAGTAAAGGGGTAGAAGGGGTTACAATATGTTCGCCATCGGTCAGTAGAATGTTAGCGTAAGAGGCATCGGTAATAAATCCGTTCTTAATGATCAAAACATCATCACATTGGTCACGTAGCTTAAAAAGGTTGTTCAATTTTTTACGATTGTTTCTTTTAACGGCGTATGAAATAGTATCATCATTAACCAATTGAAGAGAGGTGGCTATGCTATTTTCATATTCGGAAATAGAAAAACGGGTACCGTGCTGTTTATAGCCAATACGTAACTTGTATTTTAATGTATTGTCTAAGTTGGTAAGGTGAATACCATCAAATAAAGAATAGGTTGGGTGGGTTTTATATTGTTGCATGTAAGAAGCTCTAAATCTAGCTTCGTGGTATTGTTCGTTTTTAATTTCACTATTTTCTATACAAACAGATTCAAATAATGGGTACATATATTTTTTCTAAAAGTTCGTGATATTCTTCTTCCATTTCGCTAAGGTGGGTTATACCGCCACCACTTTTGTAGAAAAGCGTATCGTTAATTTTTTCAATAAATCGAATGCTGACCGCACTATCGATTTGTTGTCCGTCGAAAACCCCAAAAATTCCCGTGTAAAATCCACGCGGTGTTATTTCTGCCTTTGAGATAATTTCCAAAGTTTTCTTTTTAGGAGCCCCGCTAATTGATCCTGCGGGTAATGTTTTTAATAGTAATGTGGCAAATTCATCTTTCCAGTGTTTAGGAAGCTCTCCCTGTATTTCCGTGCTGGTCTGTAGTAATTCTTGATCTTCTTTTTTAATTTTATCTACATACCTAAATTTATTTACCCTAACCTTTTTTGCGATCATAGAAAGATCATTTCTAATTAGATCAACAATGGTGTTATGCTCATACAGCTCTTTTTTATTGGATAACAACAACTCTTTGGCATTGGGTATATTGCTGTTGATCGTACCTTTCATTGGATAAGAGAATATGTTGTCCTCCTTTATTTTAAGATAACACTCAGGTGAAAAAACAACAAATAGATCTTTATATAAAAGCTTATATGGCGCATGCGCTTTTTGGTAAATCTCCTTTAGTTCTAACGGGGTGTCAAGCGCCGTTGGAAAGGTAAGGTTTAATAAAAAGCTATTACCTGTTTTTAACTCATGTTTTACTGATGAAAAAGCTTGCTTGTAAATTTCTTCTGAAACCAATGTTGGTTTCAGGTCAAAATTTAATTTTTCTAAAGATGAAGAAGCTAGATTTCCATCATTGCCGTTACCCTTTATATTGAAAAAGATATTTTCGTTAGCAGCTTCTTCAAACGTAAAAACCTGTTTCGTTGTTTTGTCAAAATCTATGATAAATAAAAAGGGAACTCCATCTTGAAGAAAGCGGGTAACTTTATGTTCAAAATTTTCCAATGGTTTCGGGCTTTGCAAAAATGAACCTAAAATAGACCGTTGATTTGAGCGTCAATTTTATTTAGAATACTTCCTAAATCTTCAGGGTTGTCCACAAAATCCAAATCATCTACATCAATGATCAATAAATTGCCTTTGTTATAGCCATGTATCCAAGCTTCGTAACGTTCGTTCAACCTGCTCAAATAGTCAATGGAAATGGTGTTTTCATATTCCCTGCCTCTCTTATGAATTTGTTTTACCAAATTAGGTATAGAGCTGCGTAGGTAAATGAGAAGGTCTGGTGGATCCACCAGGCTTTCCATTAGATCAAATAAACTAGAGTAATTTTGAAAATCCCTATTGGTCATAAGACCCATAGCGTGTAAGTTGGGCGCAAAAATATGTGCATCCTCGTAAATGGTCCTATCCTGTATAATTTCTTTACCGCTTTCCTTGATCTGTAAAATTTGGCGGTATCTACTATTTAAAAAGTAAATCTGGAGGTTAAAGCTCCAACGTTCCATTTGATTGTAAAAATCATCTAAATAAGGGTTCTCTACTACATCTTCAAAATGAGCTTCCCAATTATAATGTTTTGCAAGTAATCTGGTTAGGGTCGTTTTTCCTGCACCGATATTTCCGGCAACTGCTATGTGCATAGAATTAAATTGATTAATGGTTGTGTTCTTGTTCCCAAGAAGAATTCGATGGTACAAGATACAAGATAACAACAGGAAGTAAAAACATATTTGTTGTATGGCATAAAAAAAATGAAAGCAACGTAATTATTAACATACTTCAATTAAACCAAAAGCTAAAATTGGTGTCATACAAGCATTCTAATACGTACACATGAAGATATATAAGTGGTTTTTGAGTTTTATAATCCTTTGTATGGGCATAAACTTGCATGCACAGGATTTTCAAGGAAAAGCGGTATACCAGAGTAAAACTCAGGTAAATTTTGATTTTGGAAACCGAAATATACCAGAGGACCGAAAAAAGGAGATGATGGAGCGTATTAAAAAGGCAAACGAGAAAACCTTTATACTCAGCTTTGATAAAACAGCATCTATTTATAAAGAAGAAGAGAAATTAGAGCAACCTGGAGAAAGAGGTGGTGGTCGTGGACCGCGGTTTGGAGCTGTGGCCGGTACAGATGGCGATTTATATAAAAATATAAAAGAGCAAAGGTATTTGATAAAGAACGAGCTTTTGGGAAAGATTTTCTTGATCGATGATGAGTTGGAGACCTTGGAGTGGAAAATGGGTGGCGAGTCTAAAAAAATAGGAAATTATACGGCGTTCAAGGCAACGGCAACAAAGACTATAAAGCGACCCAATATGAGTGCCATTTTTAGAAGACCTGGTAGAGGCGGGCAAGATAATGAAGAGAAGGAGAAAGAAGCTGAATTTACCATTAAAGAAGTAGAGATCGTTGCTTGGTATACTCCCGAAATTCCTATAAATCAAGGTCCTGGTCTGTATTGGGGTTTGCCGGGGTTAATATTGGCGGTGAACGATGATATCACCACAATTGTGTGTTCGGAGATTACAATGAATCCTTCGGAGAAAATGGAAATAAAAGCACCTAGCAAAGGAAAAAAGGTCAGCCAGGCAGAGTATGATGAGATTTCTCAAGAAAAGATGAAAGAAATGCGAGAGAATTTCAGGAATAGAGGTGGTCGTGGTGGCGGTAGGCCAAACTAATAAAAGTGCTTTTTAATTCATTTCAATTTATACCTATTACATGAGAAACAAAGTGCTTTTAACACTATTGCTAGTGGTGACGTCTGCTGTTGCCTTGGCCCAAGAAATTTCATTGTCCGGTACGGTTAAGGACAGTTTAGGGGTTGGTGTAGATATGGCCAACGTCATTGCGATCAATACGGCTACACAAGGTTTGGAGTCTTACGGTATAACCAACCATGCAGGGCAATTTAAATTGAAGTTGAAAACTGGTGAGCAATACACGGTTAAAGTGAGTTATCTTGGTTTTAAACCGGAGTCGTTTACTTTTACCGCTGGGCAGAATGATGCGATAAAGGATATTGTTTTGCAAGAGCAAGCGGCACAATTAGATGAGGTAGATGTTACTTATGAAATGCCGGTTTCGGTAAAAGGGGATACTATTGTGTATGATACGGATGCCTTTGTATCCGGTACCGAAAAAAAATTAAAAGATGTACTTGAGAACCTTCCCGGTATTGAAATTAACGATGACGGCCAAATTGAGGTAGAGGGTAAAACCGTGAGCAAGGTCATGGTAGAGGGCAAAGACTTTTTTGATGGCGATAGTAAATTGGCGGTAGAAAATATTCCAGCTAATGCATTAAGTAAGGTAGAGGTGTTACGTAATTTTAATGAGGTTTCACAAATGAAGGGACTCACCAATGACGATGATAATGTGGCCCTGAATATTAAACTAAAAGAGGGGAAGAAGAATTTTTGGTTTGGGGAGTTAACTGCCGGTTATGGTCCAGATGATAGGTATTTGGCCCATCCAAAATTGTTTTATTACAGTCCTAAATACAGTATTAATATTATCACTGACCTTAACAATATTGGTGAAGTACCTTTTACCCGTAATGATTATAGGAATTTTACCGGTGGATTCAGAAATCTAAATTCAAGAGGAGGTAGTTCTATTTCTACAGGGGCAGATGGCTTAGGGCTTTCGTCTGCCCAGAATAATAGGGCAAATGATATTGACACAAAATTTGCCGCCGCAAATTTTAGCTATGCACCCATGGAGGGATTAGATTTAAGTGGCTTCGGTATTTATTCGTACACCGGTACCATTTTAAAATCAGAAGGAGTTACATCTTACATTGCCAGTAATGATGTGGAAAGTACTACATCAAATACAGATCAAACAATACATTTGGGTCTGGCTAAATTGAGTGCCAAATATCAGCCAAATGATAGTTTTCAGTTAGATTATGACGCATTGTTAAAACAATCTGATGATACTGAAGAAGTAAACGTACTGTCCATTTCATCTATAACTGATGAGATTGCAGAGGTGAAGAAACAAAAACCGTTATCAGTAAATCAAAATCTGAACATTTACTATACTTTGAGCGATAAGAATATTTTTGCCGTAGAGGCGCAATATTTGTATCAAGATGAAGATCCATTTTATGAAGCAATTAGAAACGAGTTTGCCTTTGTAGATATTTTTCCGGTAGATGAGAACCAAGAGTTGTATAACATTAATCAGGCAAAACAAGTAGTCACCAATAAGGTGGACGCAAAAGTGGATTATTACAGGGTTTTGGGTAGCAAAAGCAATATTAATTTGACTTTGGGTACCACACAGAGCAATCAAAACTTTAATTCGAACATATTTCAGATTTTAGATAATGAAGATGTTTTAAATATGAATGGCAATGATTTTGGTAATGACGTTGCCTTTCATGTTTCAGATGTTTATGCCGGCTTACATTATAAGGTTATTTCAGGAATTTTCACGTTTAATCCGGGTGTTACCTTACACCAGTTTAATGTAAAAAATGAGCAATTGGGTAGTGTGGTCAAGGATAATTTAACGTCATTGTTGCCAGATGTATATATAAACGCCCAGCTTAAAAAGTCAGAAAACTTACGATTCAATTATCAAGTAACCCGTTCGTTTACAGATGTAAGCAATTTTGCTCAGGGTTATGTGTTGAACAACTATAATTCGCTGTACAGTGGTAACCGGGATCTGGAAAGTGCGTTGAATCATAATGTGTCGTTGAATTTTTTCAGTTTTAACATGTTCAACTTCACCAATATTTTTGCCAACGTGGCATACACTAAACGAATAGATGCCTTAAAAAGCGGAGTGAACATAGTTGGTATCAACAGGGTCAGTAGTACCATCAACTCTAATTTCGATGATGAATCTTTTACGGCAAACGGAAAATATGAGCGTACTTTTGGTAAGATAAAAGCATCGGTGCAAGGTAATTTAGGTTGGTCTACCACCAATAACCTTGTTGATGATGAGCAGCGAACCTCAAATTCTTTGACACAGAATTATACGGGCGCACTTTCTACGAATTTTAAAAATGCGCCTAACTTGGAGTTGGGGTATAGGTACACCGTAAACAATTATGAAAATGGTGATTTGGAAACTACCTTTTACACCAGTAGGCCCTATGCCCGTTTTGATGCCAGTTTTTTAAAGAACTTTATTTTTACCGTAGATTATGACTATTATAATTATACGGATAAGGAAGATACCATAACCAATACCTATAGTTTTTTAGAGTCCAATTTAACCTATCAAAAGAAAGATAGCCGTTGGGAATATGGTATTAAGGGTACCAATTTATTGAATACCACTACATTGAATAGGGATAGTACCAATGAACTTTACTTTAGTACACAGGCGTATTTTGTACAACCTAGGTATGTGCTATTTTCTGTAAAATATGATATATAATATTTGATGATTCTAGCAGGATAAAGAGCCTTAATTTTAATTGGGTCAATAAATAACATCATATTAAGATAAGGAACAGAACATTTTTTCTATTTTTGCATCTGAATTAAAAAAAAGAGGAGGGATTTGACTGATTGCAACCTCTGTTTTAGCCTTAGGGTATAAAGCGAAAAAAATGCTAAAGCAGTTGATGTAGATACCTATCGCATCATACTTCTTTTCGGCATTCATACAAATCCCTCCATAGAATAAAAAGTTTGTTATGCCATATTTATTTACATCAGAATCTGTTAGTGAAGGCCATCCGGATAAAGTTGCGGATCAGATCAGTGACGCCTTATTAGATCATTTTCTTGCTTTTGACCCAGAAAGTAAAGTTGCTTGTGAGACCTTGGTAACTACCGGCCAGGTAGTTTTAGCGGGAGAAGTAAAAAGTGATACCTATTTAGATGTACAGAACATTGCTCGTGAAGTCATTAATAAAATAGGATATACCAAGGGTGAATACCAGTTTAGCGGAGACTCTTGTGGAGTTATTTCGTTGATTCATGAGCAGTCTCAAGACATTAACCAAGGTGTAGACCGTGGAGCAAAGGAAGAGCAAGGGGCTGGTGATCAAGGTATGATGTTTGGCTATGCAACCAGTGAGACCGAAAATTACATGCCTTTGGCGTTAGATATTTCACACAAGATTTTGCATACACTGGCAGAACTGCGTAGAGAAGGTGAAGAGATTTCATATTTAAGGCCAGATGCTAAAGCGCAGGTTACTTTAGAATATTCAGATGCCAATGAGCCACAGCGTATAGATACTATTGTGGTCTCCACACAGCATGATGCTTTTGATGCCGATGATGAAAAAATGTTAGCGAAAATAAAGTCTGATATTATATCAATTCTTATTCCAAGGGTGAAGGCACAATTGCCGGTAGAGACCCAAAAATTGTTCGATGATCAGATCAAATATCATATTAACCCAACAGGTAAATTCGTAATTGGTGGACCACATGGTGATACCGGATTAACGGGCCGTAAAATTATTGTTGATACCTACGGTGGTAAAGGAGCTCACGGTGGTGGTGCTTTTAGCGGTAAAGATCCAAGTAAAGTAGATCGTAGTGCGGCATATGCGGCACGTCATGCGGCAAAAAATTTGGTTGCTGCAGGTGTTGCTGATGAAATTTTGGTACAAGTGAGCTATGCGATCGGTGTTGTTGAACCCACGTCTATTTATGTAGATACCTACGGTACTTCTAAAGTTGGGTTGAGTGATGGTGCTATTGCAAGAAAGGTGGCTGAGTTGTTTGATATGAGACCTTTTGCCATTGAAGAAAGATTGAAGTTGAGAAGTCCTATTTATTTGGAAACGGCCGCTTACGGTCATATGGGTAAACAACCAAGAACTATTACCAAGGTTTTTGAATCGCCATATAACGGTCGTATTGAAAAAGAAGTGGAATTGTTCACCTGGGAAAAATTAGACAAAGTAGCAGAGATAAAATCTGCGTTTAGCATATAAGTATAAAGTGAAACCGTTTTGCACGGTTAGTGCTTACATATTAATGAATAAAAAATGCCTCGTATTTTACGGGGCATTTTTTTGTGCACTGATTTATGGAAAGATTGTAAAACATCAAGAATATTTGGGCTGTTTTTAAAGATTTTTTTTATAGTGGTTTTTGGTGCTCAATAATTCATACAAGCCAATTAACACCTCTTCACAACAAGATTATATAGTTTTACCACAAAATCTATTTTGTAGGAAAAGTATTACATATATTTGAATTGTAATTATTGGTGAATCCCCAAATTTTGCCAAGTTAGAAGATAAAGAAAATGTTAGTACTGTAAAAAAATTATCCATGTAAATACCGGTTGAAGTCCCAAATGTCTGCTTGTATTCCGCATTGTTAAAAAGAGTCTTTGTCTTTTAAAACCTATAAAAATATGAACTTAACCTACGAATGCCATGCTTAAAATGTCCCGTTTTCTCTTAGCTATTTTGCTATGTGTATTGTTCCAATCGTGTGCAAAAGATACAGACCTTATTTCTGAGTATGTAGTTTTAGATACCTCAAAATACGAATATCGTTCCGTAGAAATGAATCCGGAATTTAAAATTGAAAAATCTATAGAAAATTTAGAAACAGTTGTATTAATTCCTTTTTCTAATTAAATTTAGATCCAACTAAACACTATTTTAATGAAAGACCAACTACTAAAAGAGACCACCATTGAAGAATATAAAAGCGATTTTTTCACCGGCATTGTTATGCTAATGAGAAAGTTGTTTATGATTTAAATGCTTTTGCTTTTCTCAATTTCCTGTGTGAGAAGTACAGTGCCTATCCACCTATCAAAACTTTATTTTAATATTTCGTTCCCTGTAAATGTTATATTGCGGTCCAATTCTTCTTGCCTTGTTCTCATTTAAAAATGATTGACAGACAGCTAAAGTTAAATTAGCAATTTTCGGTTCAATTTTATTCCGTACAGTAGTAAACTTTCTTAGTTTTAAGATTTCAAACCTTTAAGACATGTCAAAGTTTACCATCAAACAGTTTTTTACGTTCATTTTACTAGCTACAGTACTTATTTCCTGTAGAAAAACAACACAAAAAGTAGCCAATGCTGAGGTTTCTGATACCTACGTAGAGGATAACTACACAAAAAAGGAAGTGGATATTGCCATGCGAGACGGTGTTACGTTACATACCACTATTTATTCGCCAAAAGATACTTCAAAAGAGTACCCAATTATAATGCAAAGAACCCCGTATAGTTCTCAGCCTTACGGAGCGGGTAATTTTAAATCAAAGATCGCGCCCAATATTCATATGATGCAAGACGGCTATATAGTGGTCTATCAAGATGTGCGCGGCCGTTGGTTAAGTGAAGGGCATTATGAAAATATGCGCGCCTATAATCCCAACAAAAAAACGGAGCAGGATATCGATGAAAGTTCAGATACCTATGATACTATTGATTGGTTGGTCAATAATGTAGAGAATAATAACGGTAATGTAGGTATTTGGGGAATTTCGTATCCTGGCTTTTATTCTACCAATGCCGTGGTAGATGCGCATCCGGCTTTAAAGGCAGCATCTCCACAGGCAAGTATTGCCGATTTCTTTTTTGATGATTTCCACCACAATGGCGCCTATTTATTGAGTTATTTTAGGGCTACTTCATTGTTTGGTACACCAAGACCAGATGGGGATAAGCCTATAGATACGGCTTGGTATACATTGCCGGATTTACCTACCGAAGATCAATATCAATTCTTTTTAGATGAAGGACCGTTAAAGAACTTAGATCGATTTTTTGAATACGAAACAGCCGATACCCCACGTATGGCAAATGAGGGTGTTACCGATGATTATTTTTGGAACGAACTTAAAGAGCATCCAAATTATGATGAAATGTGGCAGAGCAAGGGCTTGATCCAGCATTTAAAAGATGTAAAGCCAACAGTGGCCACAATGGTAGTTGCGGGCGAATTTGATGCGGAAGATTTATACGGACCGTTAGAAACCTATAAGAATATAGAAAAGTACAATGTCGATAATTATAATACCTTGGTTTTTGGACCATGGGATCACGGCGGATGGGCACGTAGAAAAGGTCAGAATACCGTAGGTAATTATTATTTTGGCGATGGTATTTCTGAATTTTTCCAAGAACATATAGAAACCAAATTCTTTGATCATTTCTTAAAAGGTAATGGTGATAAGAATAGCGGTTTGCCGGAAGCCTACGTTTTTGATACCGGTAGAAAAGATTGGAAAACCTATGATACTTGGCCGCCAGCAGGTGTCGTGAAAAAGGATATGTATTTATCTCCAGATCAAGAACTGACTTTTGAGCCAAAAGAAGTGGAAGAAGTAAAGTTTATCAGTGATATTAAAAAGCCGGTACCTTATTCAGAAGATATTAAAACGGTATTTACACCTAGAAAATATATGACCGATGATCAGCGTTTTGCAGCTCGCCGTGGTGATGTTTTGGTGTTTGAAACTGACGTAATGCAAGAAGATTTGACCTTGGCGGGTGATATTTTGGCGAAGCTAAAAGTTGCTACTACAGGTACCGCTGCAGATTGGATCGTAAAAATCATTGACGTACACCCAGCAGATGAACCTGCTTATGAAGGTATGCAAGATCACTTAAAAATGAGCAACTATCATTTAATGGTACGTAGCGAAGTGTTGCGTGGTCGTTTTAGAAATAGTTTTGCCAACCCAGAACCGTTTGTGCCAAATGAAAAAACAGATGTAACCATTAAGTTGCAAGATGTATTCCATACCATTAAGAAAGGGCACAAATTACAGGTACAAGTACAGAGCACATGGTTTCCGTTAATAGATTTAAATCCGCAAACCTATGTAGATAATATTTTTGAAGCTGAGGAGTCGGACTTTAAAACCCAAACACATACGGTGTTTACAGATTCAAGTATAGAGTTTTCTGTGTTGGAGTAAATTAGGATTTATTAAAAATGACTAATAAACTCTTTTACTAGTTTCTATATGCTTAGATATTGAATTCTTCAAAAATAAAACTACGAGAAATATATATTCCGTTTCTAATGGTATCATTAGGAACGGTTATTTCGTATTGTTTATTTCGGTGGGTTTTTGATATTAAATTAGGTCTATTACCCTTAAAAAAAGATATTCTTGATTTGTGGATGCCTATTATTCTGCCATGGATATCCGTTTTGATATGGTTAAGAAAAAGGATTAGATTATTACGAATTAGAGGAAAAGGCGGAGATGGTTATTTTGGTTATCAGTTTGCCATGGTTGCTGCAATAGCTGCACCTTTGGTAGTTAGTCAGGAATATGTTGATAAAATATCTTATGATTTAATTGAAGTAAATTATGTATCTGATATATCTAAAATTAAAGGAGGAAAGTATTTTAAAGTAAATTCATTTGATGTTGAGGATAATGCAAGCCTTTCCCATGTAACTGTTAGGACCACTGGGAAGTATAATGGAAGTTTAAATTTTAATCTGTTTTATGCTACACCTTTAAGAGGTTCTACTTCAGTTTGGCATTGTGTTGAATACAAAAGGACTATTAATAATAATTTAAGCAAGCAGAGAAAGAATTTAGAGTATTCAAAATTTTTGGATAGGTCTAGCAAGGAATTTAATACCTACAATTTCTATGCGGTTACTTATTTTGAAAAATTAGCTATTTCCAAAGAAAGAGATGGTTTTGTAAATGCTGTCGAAAAAGAATATCCTGGAGTTAATGCGAATAATCAAATATTCTTAGCTCCTAAGATTGTTGCGTTTAAAAATGAAAATAACAATTCACTTAGGAACACGGTAGTTGCTTTTCTAATAGGAGCGTTAATTATTTTGATTATGATTATTTTACCGAAAATAGACAAGAATGAGTTAAATAGATTTAAGCGAAATAAACCATTAAAGGATGATGATTTCAAAGATTTTCTTGAATTTTTGAATCCGATAGGAGCGTACAAAGGTGGTGCTGTCCTTATATTTTTAAATATTATTGTATTCTTAGTTATGATATTTATAGGTCTTGATTTTGTTTCTCCAACTACTAAAGAGTTACTTGATATTGGTGGAAATCGAAGACAAGAAATTTCAAATGGTGAATATTGGCGTTTATTATCATCAAATTTTATTCATATTGGTGTTTTTCATTTATTCCAAAATTTACTCGGTTTAGTCTTTAGTATAGTTTTTTTAGAAAAATTAATTGGCTACATGAAGTTTATTTTGGTTTATATTGTTTGTGGAATTTTTGCCAGTTTAGCAAGTATTTATTGGCACGAGGATGTTGTAAGTGTTGGTGCTTCGGGTGCTATATTTGGTTTGTTCGGTGTAATGCTGGCTTTCGCTGTATTTAAAATTTTCTCAGATTATATGAGAAAATTTGTAGGGATATTTTTAGGTCTAGTTATTGGATTAAGCTTGTTGTTTGGTATAGTTAAATCGGTGGATAATGCAGCGCATATTGGTGGATTGATAAGTGGTTTTGTGATAGGGGCTATTTTTGTTTTTGCAAATAAGGAGCAGTTGAGAATAAAGGAGAAGAAAGAATTTTAATCTATATGATAATTCGGTTTACAGTTTTTCCTCTTTAAATTAGCCTTACTTTTATTAACAACCAACAACCAACAACCAACAACCAACAACCAACAACCAACAACAACGAACAACAACCAAAATGAAAAAACTAATCCTAACCGCTGCAGTCCTACTTTTCTTGCTGCCATTTAAGACTAAGGCGCAAAAAAGCAATGCTAAAAAGCCCAATATCATTTTCATCATGTCAGATGATCATGCGTATCAGGCCATAAGCGCATATGATGATAAATTGTTGCAAACACCCAATATTGATCGCTTGGCAAAAGAGGGCATGCTGTTTACCAATGCCAGTGTTACTAACTCTATTTGTGCGCCTTCTCGTGCAACCATATTAACAGGCAAGCACACTCATATCAACGGGAAAGTGGATAATTATTTTCCGTTCGATACTACACAGGTGACCTTTCCGCAAATCTTTAAAAAGAATGGGTATAAAACGGCGATGTTCGGTAAGCTTCATTTTGGCAATAATCCAAAAGGGGTAGATGAGTTTATGATCTTGCCGGGTCAAGGGCACTATATTAATCCAGATTTTATAGTTACCAATGGTGATACCATAACCAAGCAAGGCTATGTTACCGATATCATAACAGATGTATCACTAGATTGGTTGAAAGAAGAAGCGTCCAATGACGAACCTTTTATGATGATGTACTTGCACAAGGCACCGCACAGACCGTGGTGGCCAAGACCGGATAAGTTCAAGGAGTTCACGAAAAAAACCTTCCCGGAGCCAGAAACGTTATTTGATGATTACAGCAATAGAGGGTCGGCGGCAAAGACGGCAGAAATGAATTTGTTGACACACATGATGTATAGTCATGATAGTAAGATCAGACCGGAAACCTTGGCTAAAATGGAGGGTAAGGTTTTACCGGTAGTGGAGGAATTTCCCAATAGTTTTTACGGTCCGTATAACCGTGCAACGGCAGAGCAAAAAGCATTGTATGATCCGGTGTTAGATTCCATCAATGATTTTTTCTACAACAATTGGCCAAAAATGAACGATACCGAGAAAATGAAATGGAAGTATCAGCGCTATATGCAAGATTATTTGGGTAGTATTTCTTCGGTAGATGATAATGTAGGTCGCTTATTGGATTATTTGGATGAAAGCGGATTGGCGGAAAACACCATAGTGATCTATACCTCTGATCAAGGATTTTATTTAGGGGAACACGGTTGGTTTGATAAGCGATTTATTTATGACGAATCGTTCAAAACTCCTTTATTAGTGCGTTGGCCCAATGTAGTTGAACCGGGGGCGGTAGAAAATGAAATGGTACAGAATTTAGACTTTGCACAGACAATGTTAGAAGCTGTAGGCATCACGTCGCCTAGTGATATGCAAGGCGAAAGTTTAATTCCCTTATTGAAAGGCGAAAAAGAAAAATGGACTAGAGATGCCGTGTATTATCAATATTACGAATATCCATCTGTTCATATGGTAAAGCGTCACTATGGTATTGTGAATAAGGAATTTAAATTGGTACATTTCTACTATGATGTTGATGAGTGGGAGTTGTATGATAGATTGAAGGACCCAAAGGAAATGAATAACGTCTACAACGACCCTGCCTACGCAGATACCGTTAAAAAATTAAAGAAAGATTTAATTGCGCTTCGTAAAAAATATAAAGACTCCCCGGAGCAAGATCAGATGTATATAGATAAATATAAGAGCGCAGGGATGATTGAGTAGTTGATCGTTTCTAGTTTCTCGTTGTTCGTTTATAGTAAAATGTCAGTACGAGTGCTCTTAAACTAATTTTTCTTTAGGTTAAGAGTGTATCGAGAACAGGTTTGGGACACGTGTGCTTCTCGATACAATTTTTCCTCCCAAAAAAGGTATTAAAAACCACTCAGAGTGATATTAATTTTAAGTCGAAAAGAAGTTGATTTCATAAAGTATTTTGTCAGCTCAAGTATTTTGGGCGTAGAGTATCTGAGTCCCAAAATGTATCGAGAATATTGTAATTGAACAAGTGTTCCATTGCTTTTAAGCCTTCAGAAAACTAACAACAAGACCAAGAATTATATATTTTTCATAAAATACTAGGTTTTTAAATTTTTCTGCCTTTATATTTGTAGTTCAAAGTTCACACACGTATTGAATAGTTATCAAGAAAGGTGGAGGGATTAGACCCTTTGAAACCTTAGCAACCCTTTGTTCCATACAAAGAAGGTGCTACATTCTACCCTTAGGGGAAGGATAACAGTAATCGATTTTCTCGATATTACTTTCTTATAACTTTTTGATTTTACTTACTCACATTTTTATGTGTTTAAGTTGGGCTTTTTAATTATTAAAATAATTTTTAAAAACAACAAAATCATGAGTAATCACAAATTAGCAACAAACGCATTACACGCAGGTCACGACACCACTACAAATGGAGGTACAAGGGCAGTGCCTATTTATCAAACATCATCGTATGTATTTAATGATACCGATCATGCGGCAAACTTATTTTCTCTTAAAGAACTTGGGTTTATTTACACACGTTTAAACAATCCTACTAATCAAATTTTACAAGATAGATTAGCCGCTGTTGAAGGTGGTGTTGGGGCTGTGGTCTTTGCATCTGGTACTGCTGCCATTTCTACAGGTTTATTGACCTTGTTAAAAGCGGGCGATCATATTGTAGCATCCAGCAGTTTATACGGAGGTACCTTTAATTTATTGAATGTTACCCTACCAAGATTCGGCATTACGACCACCTTTGTAGACGCATCTGACCCAAAGAACTTTACCGATGCCGTGCAGGATAATACAAGGGCATTCTTTGTGGAATCTTTAGGGAATCCGAAATTGGATGTGTTAGATCTGAAAGAAATCTCAAAGGAGTCTAAAGCAGCGGGAGTACCTTTTATAGTAGATAATACGGTAGCTACCCCTTCATTGTTAAACCCTATTGAGCACGGTGCCAACTTGGTCATTCATTCATTGACAAAATATATTGGTGGTCAAGGAACGTCCTTAGGTGGCGCAATTATAGATGCCGGTACGTTTGATTGGACTAACGGAAAATTCCCTGAATTTACGGAACCATCTGCAGGTTACCACGGTTTGGTTTATAGTGAGGCATTAGGTGCGGCAGCATTTACCTTTAAATTGATACTGGAAGGTTTACGTGATTTTGGTGGGGCATTGAGTCCGTATAACGCCTTCCAAATTATACAAGGTTTAGAGACTTTGCCGGTACGTATAAAGCAACACAGTGCAAATGCATTGGAATTGGCTACTTGGTTAGAAGGAAGGAAAGAAGTGGCTTGGGTAAATTACCCAGGATTAAAGAGCAATAAGTACTATGACTTGGCACAAGAGTACTTGCCAATAGGTCAAAGCGGATTGGTTACCTTTGGTATCAAAGGAGGTTTTGAAGCGGCTAAAAAGGTTACCGATGCCACTAAGATATTTTCTTTACTTGCCAATATTGGTGACACCAAATCATTGATTATTCACCCGGCAAGTACTACCCACCAGCAATTAACCGCAGAGCAGCAAGAAGGTGCAGGTGTAGGGCAAGATTTAATTCGTTTGTCGGTAGGTCTTGAAGATATAGAAGATTTAAAAGCAGATTTAGAGCAGGCATTTGCCAGTCTTTAAATTAGATAAGGTAAAAGCTGAAACCACCGATCACTGAGCGTAGCCGAAGTGATCGGTGGTTTAAGAAAAAAAGAATATTGGTGGCGGCTGAGCCTAGCCGAAGTCATTGAATGTTCAAGAATATATTATTTACATGAGGTGGCTGAGCGCAGTCGAAGCTCAGCCACAAATTGATTTTGAAATAGATGTTACATCAACTACAGATTAAAAAATACAAGGCCCTAAGCGGTAGTGTTCAAGATATTCAATTATCGTATCAGGTATTTGGAAAAAAATTACATACTGCACCCATTATATTGGTGAACCATGCATTAACGGGCAATTCTAATGTTACCGGTGAAAATGGTTGGTGGTCTGCCTTGATCGGAGAAGAAAAGTGTATAGATACTAACAAGTACACTATTTTGGCATTCAACATTCCGGGTAATGGGCATGATAAGTTTGTAATAGAGAACTATAAGGATTTTGTAGCCGGTGATGTAGCTAGAATATTTTTATTGGGTCTACAGCAGTTAAAGGTAGAACGTTTGTTTGCATTGATCGGTGGATCTTTAGGTGGCGGTATAGCATGGGAAATGGCAGCATTGCACCCAACGCTGACAGAACATTTGATTCCTGTGGCATCTGATTGGAAATCGACCGATTGGTTAATAGCCAATTGCCAAATACAGGAACAGTTTTTAGTGAATTCTAAACAACCCGTGCATGATGCCCGTATGCATGCCATGCTATGTTATAGGACTCCGGCTTCCTTTAAAGAACGATTTAAACGAAGTACCAATGAGGAGCTTAAGGTTTTTAATGTAGAAAGTTGGTTAATGCACCATGGCGATAAGTTACAAGAGCGTTTTCAATTGTCTGCGTATAAGTTGATGAATCAATTGTTAAAGACCATTGATGTAACTAGGGATGGTGATGAGAATTTTATAAAGCTACAAAATAGCGATACCAATATTCATATTATCGGGGTAGATTCGGATATGTTCTTTACTGCCCAAGAAAACAAAGATACCTTTAAGCAATTGGCGCAGGCAAAGAGTAATGTGACCTATGGCGAAGTACAATCGTTACATGGGCATGATGCCTTTTTGATCGAGTTTGATCAAATGGAAAAATTGCTGACCGGTATTTTTAATACCAACGGTAATATCAAGAAGATCAAAATCTTAAAATTCGGTGGTAAATCGTTAAGCAATGGCGAAGGACTTGAGCGTGTATTGGATATTGTTACACAAAAGGTCAAAAACAATGAGAATGTAGCCATGGTGGTTTCCGCAAGGGAAAAGGCTACAGATCAGCTAGAGGATATGCTTGAGAAAGCAGCCAAGGGAAAAGATTATAGGTCAGATTTTGAAGCGTTGGAAAAGTATCAAAAACATACCTATTCCAACGTAAATCTATCTGCCGAATTCAAGGGCTTGGCAAAGCTGTATGAAGGAGTTTCCTTGTTGGGAGATTACAGTGCCAAAATAAAAGATGAGGTTTTGGCGTATGGCGAGTTGATCTCTGCCAAACTGGTAACCAAACTATTGATCGGTAAAGGGATCAATGCCAAACTTGTAGATACACGTGAAGTCATTAAGACCGATGATACCTTTGGTGACGCCAAGGTGCTTGAAAATGAATCCAAAGAATTGGTGCTTTTAAAATTTGCTGAAATTCCGAGTGATACGGTAGCGGTAGTAACCGGTTTTATAGCCTCTACAATGGAGAACGAGACAACTACTTTGGGTAGGAATGGTAGTAACTATTCCGCCGCATTATTGGCTAATTTCTTAGATGCCGAAGAATTACAGAATTACACTCATGTTGATGGTATTTATACGGCAAACCCTGATTATGTACCAGAGGCGAAAAGACTGGCGAACCTGTCTTATGAAGAAGCAAACGAGCTCGCCAATTTTGGAGCTACCATTCTACATGCCAAAACCATAATTCCCTTAATAGAGAAGAACATTCCGTTACGTATTTTAAATACCTACAATGATGATAATGAGGGTACTTTAATAAGTGCCAAATCCAGTAAAGAAGGTATAAAGTCGCTCTCGGTAATAGAAGATGTTGCCATGATTAATATAGAAGGTCGTGGTTTGTTAGGGAAAGTAGGTGTAGATGCCCGTATTTTTAAAGCCTTACAATCTAGCAATATTAGTGTGAGCATTATTTCCCAAGGATCATCTGAAAGGGGAATAGGTCTTGTGGTGAAAAAGGATAAGGCAAAAAGGGCAAAGCTGGCATTGGAAAATGAGTTTAGCAATGACTTTGAATCCAAAGATGTAAATATGATTACGGTGATGGATGATGTATCTATCATATCTATCGTAGGTCAAGATTTAAGTACTTTTCACAACCCGTTCAATGCATTGATCAAAAACCAGATCGTGCCGTTGTTGTTCAATAATACGGTATCTGGCAAGAACGTAAGTTTGGTGGTAAAGAAATCAGATTTGCATAAGGCTGTCAATGTTATGCACGGTCAGGTATTCGGCATCAGCAAGAAAATTAATATTTTGATTTTCGGTCACGGTAATGTAGGCGGTACGTTAATAGAACAAATTTTAAAATCGGCAAAGTCCATAAAAGAGCGTAAGAAATTAGACCTAAGAGTATTTGGAATTGCAAACTCTAAAAAGATATTGTTGAATGAAAAAGGCATTGCCAAGAACTGGAAGACACAACTAGAGCAGAAAGGAAAACCGTATAAGATTGATGATGTCTTTGAATTTGCAAAGCGTCACCATTTAGAGAACCTTATTGTAATAGATAATACGGCAAGTAAAGATTTTGTTGCCAACTATTTTGAATTTGTAGAGCATGGTTTTGATATTGTGTCATCGAACAAAATTGCCAATACCTTGCGTTACGATTTTTATCAGTTACTGAGGGAAGAATTGCAAAAAAATCAAAAGCAATATCTGTATGAAACCAATGTAGGAGCAGGTTTGCCATTGATTGATACCATTAAGTTGTTACATTTATCCGGAGAGAATATAACAAGGATAAAAGGCGTTTTCTCAGGTTCTTTAAGTTATATTTTCAATACATTCTCAGAAGTGGATGTACCTTTTTCATCGATTTTGAAAGATGCAATGCAAAAAGGATTTACGGAACCAGATCCACGTGAAGACCTTTCTGGAAATGATGTTGGGCGTAAATTATTGATTTTAGCACGTGAGCTAGATTTGCATAATGAGTTTGCAGATATCAATATTGAAAACCTGATACCTAAAAAACTGCAAGATGGTGAGGTAGATTTCTTCTTACAGCATTTAGAAGTGTTGGATACCAAGTTCAATGAAATTAAGAAGAACCAAAAGCCAGATCATGTATTGCGTTATGTAGGTGATCTGCATGGCAATCTTCAGAAAGAAAAAGGAGTGTTAGATGTTAAATTGGTCTCCGTTCCAAAAGAAAGTGCCCTGGGGCAAGTAAAAGGGTCAGATTCCATTATAGAGATATATACGGAATCTTACGGGGAAAATCCGTTAGTAATACAAGGTGCAGGTGCAGGCGCTGCAGTAACCGCAAGAGGTGTCTTTGGTGATATATTACGAATTGCGGAGAAAGGATGACTTCGGCTCCGCTCAGTCACCGCGTACCAATATTTGTTAGGTAAAAGGCTGGCAGCTGAGATAGCTGAATCCAAATAATAGTAATAAAAATAAGTAATTTTAATGTTGGTGGCTGAGCGTAGCCGAAGCCAATAAATGATAATTGAATGTCAGGATTCATGTATATTTTGGAATGTTCAGACGGAAGTTATTATACTGGTAGTACAAAAGACTTAGATAAAAGAATAGTAGAACACCAAGAAGGTAAAGGGGCTAATCATAAAAGATTAAGATTACCTGTGAAGTTGGTTTATGTAGATGAGTATTTAAGAATTGATTCTGCATTTTATAGAGAGAAACAAATACAAGATTGGAGAAGAGAAAAGAAAGAAGCATTAATTAATGGGGAATTAGGTAAGTTGCCAGGTTTGGCAGAATGCCAAAATGATACACATTATAGATATTTTAAAGAATAATAAAATGTCAATTCGGCTGAGCGTAGCCGAGATTAGGTGGCTGAGCGTAGCCGGTGCCAAATAATGTGAATAAGAGTAAATTAGTTAGTTTAGGTGGTTGAGCGTAGCCGAAGCCAAAAAGTAAAGAAATGAAAAAGAACAACAATAAATTTGAAACGAACGCAATACGTACACAATTAAAACGAAGCGAAAATTTGGAGCATTCCGTTCCATTATATTTGACCTCTAGTTTTGTATTTGAAGACGCTGAAGATATGCGTGCTTCGTTTGCCGAGGAAAAAGATCGTAATATATACTCAAGATATTCTAACCCAAATTCATCTGAATTTATTGATAAGGTTTGTCAAATGGAAGGTGCGGAGAGCGGATTTGCTTTTGCATCGGGTATGGCAGCGGTATTTTCTACATTGGCAGCATTGTTAGATAGTGGAGATCATGTGCTATCGGCAAGAAGTATTTTTGGTTCTACGCATTCGTTATTTACCAACTTTTTTCCAAAGTGGAATATTGATCACACATACTTTAAAATAGATGCCTTAGAAGAAATAGAGCGTTTAATTACTCCGAAAACAAAAATCATCTATGCGGAAACACCTACCAATCCAGGTGTTGATGTGTTGGATTTGGAGGAATTGGGTAAAATTGCCAAAAAGAATAATCTAATTTTAATCATAGATAATTGTTTTGCATCACCTTACTTACAACAGCCTATTAAATTTGGGGCGGATTTGGTCATACATTCCGGTACCAAACTAATGGATGGTCAAGGTAGGGTTTTGGCTGGTATTACCGTAGGTAGTGCAGATTTGATGGATAAAGTATATCGATTCTCACGAATTACCGGTCCGGCACTTTCACCTTTCAATGCTTGGGTGCTTTCTAAAAGTTTAGAAACACTGGCAATAAGAGTTGATAGGCATTGTGATAATGCTTTAAAGTTAGCCGAATATTTAGAAGCGAGCGATAATGTAAATTGGGTAAAATATCCATTTTTAAAATCGCACCCTAAATATGAAATTGCAAAAAAGCAAATGAAAGCGGGTGGTTGTGTAGTAGCCTTTGAAGTTAAAGGCGGTTTAGAAGCGGGTAGGGAATTTTTCGATTCCATTAAACTATTGTCCCTTTCTGCCAATTTAGGAGATTCAAGAACTATTGTTACGCATCCGGCATCTACAACGCATAGTAAATTAAGCGTAGAGGAACGTGCTGCAGTGGGCATATCAGATGGTACGGTCAGAATTTCTGTAGGTCTGGAACATATAGACGATATCATAGCGGATATTGCTCAAGCTTTAGACTAAAAGATATAGTGATTAAAACAAAAAGCCCGGTACGTACCGGGCTTTTTGTTTGTTTTATATAAGGTGGGTTATTTTGTTAATGTCATATTATAAGTTGCACTAACGCTAGTTGTAGCACCAAAGAAATCTACAGTTTCATCCACTTCATATCGTAATGACATTTTACCATCTGTAAGTTCTGTAATGGTAAAGCCTACTTCTTCATCACCAGTGCCAAAATATAGGATACTGCCATCTAGTCTCCATTCATCACTTTCAAAAAAGTCTTCACCGGTTTCTTCTTCAGTTGATGTTTCTCCCATAACCGTAGTGGTAATCACTGTGGTGTAAGAACCTTCACTGGTTACTATGTTGGGGTTTTCTGAAAAAGTAACTACGGTATCAAAATCTTTACCAACTGCGGTGAAAGTAGTGGGTATAGAAGTGCCGTCAAAATTAGTATCTGATCTACCATCTTTTGTTTCTAGGGCGGTCAGGTTCCAGGTGCCCGTAATTTGAGATTCACTGGCGTTGGTAACAGCATCTTCATCGTTAGAGCATGATAAGAACACCAAAGTAAATGCACTTAAAAGTGTAGATAACAATATTTTTTTCATGATTTGAATTTTTAGGTTGCCCAGTATTAACGCTAAAATTGTCGTCTTAAGTATTTCTCCGATATTTTATTATTTGGCTATCTTAGCATCATGCTCTCGAAAAAGACAAAATATGGTTTAAAAGCGCTTTCTTATTTAGCGGCGCAAACAGACAAGCAACCTGTTCAAATTTCAGAAATTGCTGAGAAGGAGAATATCTCCCAGAAATTCTTGGAAAGCATTTTGCTAAGTTTAAGAAAAACAGGTTTTTTAGGCTCTAAAAAAGGTAAAGGGGGCGGCTATTATCTTTTAAGGTCACCCGAAGAGATTTCAATGACCGATGTTATGAGAGTGCTTGAAGGTCCTATAGCGATGGTGCCATGTGTTAGCCTTAATTTTTATGAGACCTGCGATGATTGTCCCGATGAAAACACATGCTCCGTACATAAATTAATGTTGCAAGTGCGTGATAGTGCCTTAGAGGTATATAGAAGCAATACTTTAAAGGATATCATTTCTTAGCGTTCAAAATTCATTCATTTTTTAGTTTACTGGAATTCAATATGTTGCGAAATATTAAATTTTTGCGTCCATTTGTTAATAATCTACTAAATCTATAGGGTAATGGAAATTTATCTGAATTTTTGGCGACTACTTTGAAAATATATACTATTTTTGAAAACTCTATTAAATTAGTAGGGTAATAAAAATTAAGTAAAAGATGATTGCAGATCAACTTGTTTTGAACAAAAAAGAGTCAAAGACTACCTATAAAGAAGATAAAACTTCAGAGAAGCCGCTACGTAGTATTGCAAAAGCGTTTAGTTGGAGAGTAATTGGTACGTTAGATACTTTGGTGATATCCTATATATTAACAGGTGAAATTTCTATTGCGGCCTCTATTGCCTCTATAGATTTTGTAACAAAAATGGTTCTGTATTTTTTTCACGAAAGAATCTGGAATTTAGTAAAGTGGGGTAAATAGAAAAGAAAAGGATTATGGCATTGACAGAAGCACAAGTTCAACAATTGAACGTTCAGTTTAAAGGGATACCACCTCAAGAAATTATTTCTTGGGCAGTAAAACATGCTAAGGTTCCTATAGTGACTACTAATTTTAGACCGTACGAAGTAGCTATTTTGCATGCTGTTTCAGAGGTGAGAAAGGATGTTCCTGTAGTTTGGTGCGATACGGGGTATAATACTCCTAAAACCTATAAACATGCAGAAGAATTGACTGAAAGGTTGAATTTGAACATAAAATTATATGTGCCAAAACAGACTACCGCACATAGAGATGCCGTAATGGGTATACCACAAATAGATGATCCTAGGCATGCAGAGTTTACCGAGCAGGTGAAATTGGAGCCTTTTAAAAGGGCAATGGCGGATTTTAAACCGGATGTTTGGTTTACTAACCTAAGAAAAGGGCAGACCGCACATAGGGATAGTTTGGATATATTGAGCCTAAGTAAAGATGGTGTATTAAAGGTGAGTCCGTTTTATCATTGGAACGATACTCAGCTAGATGCCTATTTGAAAAAATATGACCTACCTAACGAGCATAACTATTTTGATCCAACCAAAGTGTTGGCAAATAGGGAGTGCGGGTTACACAGTTAATCATAGGTAGTAGAAAAAATAAAGATAATTGATCTAAAAAAGTATAATGAGTAATACAAGCACGGAATTGGAGGCAACCCCTTCTTTAGACCTTTTAAAAGATACGTCTCATATAAATGCCCTTGAAAATGAGGCCATTTATATCATTAGGGAGGTTGCAGCTCAGTTTGAGAAGCCGGTACTTTTGTTTTCGGGAGGAAAGGACTCGATCACATTGGTACGTTTGGCACAGAAGGCATTTTGGCCATCAAAAATTCCTTTCCCTTTAATGCATATTGATACAGGTCATAACTTTCCTGAAACCATAGAATTTAGAGATAGATTGGTAGAGGAGTTGGGTCTGGAATTAATTGTACGTAATGTACAGGATTCTATTGATCAAGGTAAGGTGAAAGAAGAATCTGGTAGGTATTCAAGTAGAAATAGCTTGCAGACAACAACGTTGTTAGATGCCATTGAAGAATTTAAATTCGACGCTTGTATTGGTGGGGCTCGTAGAGATGAGGAAAAGGCACGTGCAAAAGAACGTATATTTTCTGTTCGTGATGATTTTGGTCAGTGGGATGAGCGTAATCAGCGCCCAGAGTTGTTCGATATGTTGAACGGGCAAATAGAATTGGGGCAGAACGTAAGAGTGTTCCCTATTTCTAACTGGACGGAGCTAGATGTTTGGTCGTACATCAAAGAGGAGCAAATTGAAATTCCTTCCATCTATTTTGCGCATAAGCGTAAAACCTTCTTAAGGGACGGTATGATCTGGTCTGCAGAAGATGGTATCGTTTTTAGGGAAGAAGATGAGGTAGTGGAAGAGCGTTTGGTGCGTTTTCGTACCGTAGGCGACATGTCTTGTACGGCAGCCGTTCTTTCAGATGCAGAAACGATTGATAAGGTAGTAGAGGAAATTAGGGATTCATCCATTTCAGAGCGTGGCGCGCGTATAGACGATAAGCGTTCAGAAGCGGCAATGGAAAAAAGAAAACAACAAGGATATTTTTAATCTGGTTGATAGTTGTTAGTTGTTCGTTGATAGTAGATCGCGAATAAAACTAACAACCAACAACCGACAACGAACAACGAAATTGGAAGTACTAAAAATAGCAACAGCAGGTAGTGTAGATGACGGTAAAAGTACCTTGATTGGGAGAATATTGTATGACACAAAGTCACTGACCAGCGATAAATTAGAAGCAATAGAAAAGACCAGTAAGCAAAAGGGATATGATTATTTGGATTTCTCTTTGGCAACAGACGGTCTGGTTGCGGAACGTGAGCAAGGTATCACGATTGATGTGGCCCATATCTATTTCTCAACGGCAAAGAAAAGTTACATTATAGCAGATACACCTGGGCACGTAGAATATACGCGTAACATGGTAACTGGAG
Source organism: Maribacter sp. 1_2014MBL_MicDiv (assembly GCF_001865655.1). Classification (NCBI taxonomy): domain Bacteria; kingdom Pseudomonadati; phylum Bacteroidota; class Flavobacteriia; order Flavobacteriales; family Flavobacteriaceae; genus Maribacter; species Maribacter sp. 1_2014MBL_MicDiv. The sequence continues at coordinate 1,031,568 of NZ_CP011318.1, read as the reverse complement.
CTTCAACCTCGCAAGCGGCAATCATTTTGATCGATGCACGTAAAGGGGTAATAGAGCAAACTAATAGACACTTTTTTATCAATAACCTATTACGCATAAAAGATGTAGTGGTAGCTATTAATAAGATGGATCTGGTAGACTATTCTGAAGAAACTTACAATGCAATTAAAGCTGATTTTGAGGCATTGATGGCGAAGAGGGATTATCAAGATCAGAAAATTACTTTTATTCCTGTAAGCGCGTTGAAAGGGGATAACGTAGTAAACTTGTCGGACAAGACCCCTTGGTATAAAGGACAGTCTTTGTTAGAGCATTTTGAAGCATTGGATAGAAAGGATATTTTCAATGTGGGTACACCACGTTTTCCGGTGCAATATGTTATCCGTCCAAAAACGGATGAGCACCATGATTTTAGAGGATTTGCCGGTAAAGTATATGGTGGTGAATTAAGCGTAGGTGATGAGGTAGTGGCGCTTCCATCACAGACACGCTCTAAAATAAAGGATATTTATTTTCATGATAAGAAATATAAAACGGCATCTAGGAGGTCATCGGTAACCATAACATTGGAAGATGAAATTAATTTGAGTCGCGGAGATATGTTAGTGAAAGAGGGTGATCTGCCAACGGTAGACAAGCAATTTACGGCAACGATTTCTTGGATGGATTCATTGCCTTTGGCAGCCGGTAATAAATATATTGTTCAACATGGTGTCAATAAAGTATTGGCAAAGGTAGAGCAAGTGCACCATAAGATCGCTCCGGATTATTCTGGTATAGATGAGAAAACGGAGTCTTTGGGCATGAATGATATTGCTCAAGTGAGTTTCCGTTTAAATAAACCAATTTTCTATGATCAATTTAAAAATCACAGAACAAACGGTTCATTTATATTGATCGATACAAAATCCAACAGTACCGTAGGTGCAGGATTCATAAGTTAATAAAAACATGTCAATTTTATATTGACTGTTTTTATTAAGTCTATAAAATCTATAGGTAAAATATAGTAATAATTTACATCGGTATTTATACTGAACATTTAATACTAAGCAATGCAAAGTTTTAGAACAGAATTAGAAAATCAGGTAGTTGAAAAGGATATTCTTGAATTGGAACGTAAAATTCATGAGTTTCATGGTGGCAAGCTAGATGAAGAAAAATTTAGAAGTCTTCGATTGGCACGTGGTGTTTACGGACAGCGTCAAGAAGGGGTTCAAATGATTCGTATAAAGTTGCCTTATGGTAAGGTGACCTCTAAGCAGTTGCTTCGTATTTGTGATGTGTCGGACGAATATTCTACAGGTAGATTGCATATTACCACACGCCAAGATATTCAGATCCACTATGTAGATTTGAATAGAACGCCGCAGTTGTGGGCAGAATTGGAGAAAGATGAAATTACCTTAAGGGAAGCCTGTGGTAACACGGTACGTAACGTAACCGCAAGTGAAACGGCTGGTATTGATGTTGATGAACCTTTTGACGTTTCACCATATGCACACGCATTATTTCAGTATTTCCTTAGAAATCCTGTAAGTCAAGAAATGGGACGTAAGTTCAAAGTTTCTTTTTCCGCAAGTGATGCCGATACCGGTTTGTCTTATATGCATGATTTGGGCTTTATTGCCAAAATACAAAATGGTGAAATAGGTTTTAAAGTAATGCTTGGTGGCGGATTGGGTTCCCAACCACGACATGCCGATGAGTTGTACAGCTTTTTGCCTGCGGATCAGATAATTCCTTTAATGGAAACCGTAGTTCGTGTTTTTGACCGTTACGGTGAGCGTAAAAGTAGAGCTAAAGCTAGAATGAAGTTCTTGTTGAAAGATTTAGGTCTTGACGGATTTAAGGAGCTTTTGGCGGCAGAGAAAACGGCGGTACCTTTTGATACTTTTCCAATAGATCCAGAGGCATATCCTAAGGTAAAGGTGTCGGAGTTAAAGGTTCCGGCAGTAGAAATTAGTGACGTAAAAGCTTTTGAACAGTGGAAATCTACCAACGTAATACCACAAAAACAACCAGGTTATGTTGCTTTGGGTATTAAAGTGTTATTGGGTGATTTCTATACGGATAAAGCACGTTTATTGGCAAACTTGGTGCAGAAATATGCAGCGGGTGAGTTAAGATTGTCCTTACGTCAAAACATTTTGATTCCTTTCGTAAAAGAAGAGAACGTAGCGTTCTTTTATACTGAATTGGAAAAGTTAGGTTTTGTTGAGGCTGGTTATAATAAGGCTCTTGATATCACTGCTTGTCCTGGTACGGATACCTGTAATCTGGGAATTGCAAGTAGTACGGGAATTGCAGAGGAACTGGAAAGAGTGATAAAAACAGAATACCCAGATTATATAAATAACGATGATGTTGTTATAAAAATCAGTGGTTGTATGAATGCCTGTGGGCAGCACAATATGGCAAATATTGGTTTTCAGGGCATGTCCGTTCGTACAAAGGATAAATTGGTAGCTCCTGCGCTTCAGGTATTGTTGGGCGGTAGCAATGATGGTAATGGTAACGGTCGTTTTGCGGACAAAGTGGTGAAAGTGCCAAGTAAAAGAGGTCCGGAAGCATTGCGTTTGATCTTAAATGATTTTGATGCCAATGGTGGAGATCTATCGTTCCCGGATTATTATGCTGAAAAAGGACAAATGTATTTCTATGATTTTCTTACGCCATTATCATCAATAGATGATTTAACGCCAGAAGACTTTATAGATTGGGGTAATACGGAGCGTTATGAAAAAGCTATAGGTGTAGGTGAATGTGCCGGTGTTGTTATCGACTTGATTGCAACATTACTTTTTGAAAGTGAAGAAAAAATTCAGAATGCACAAGAAATGTTCGATGCCGAAAAATGGTCTGCTAGTATCTATCACGCATATTCTTCTATGGTAAACTCTGCTAAAGCGATGTTGACCGCAGAAAATACAAAAGTGAATACCCACGTAAGTATCATTAAGGATTTTGATGAGAAATTTGTTGCCGATGGCAGAATTGCCGTAGCTGGCGGATTTGAAAAATTGGTACTTCAATTAAATCAGAACGAACCAACAAAAGAATTTGCACAATCTTACATAAAGGATGCGAAAGAATTTTTAGAAACTGTTGAAAAGTTCAGACAGCAAGAATTGGCAGAAGCATAGATAATGGCAAATCATTTACAACATATAAGGAGACCTAAGTTAACCGTAGTTGGCGCAGGACCAGGTGATGTGGAGCTGATTACGTTAAAAGCGATCAGAACGCTGGAAAATGCCGATGTAGTTTTGTACGATGCTTTGGTGAACGAGGAGTTGCTGGATTATGCCAAGAATGCAGAATTGATTTTTGTAGGTAAACGCAAAGGATGCTATGCATATCAACAAGAGCAAATTAATGAGCTTATTGTAAGTAGGGCAAAATCTAACGGACATGTGGTGCGGTTAAAAGGAGGAGATCCTTTTGTATTCGGTCGCGGTTCGGAAGAAATGGAATATGCCGCTTCTCATGGGTTGCAAGTAGCCATGGTACCAGGTATATCGTCAAGTTTAAGTGTGCCTGCATATCAAAACATTCCGGTAACAAAAAGAGGTTCTTCAGAAAGTTTTTGGGTAATTACAGGAACCACAAAAGAGCATAAATTATCAACAGATGTTGCCTTAGCTGCAAAGAGTAGTGCTACGGTAGTCATATTGATGGGGATGTCAAAACTCCCTCAGATAGTAAAATTATTTAAGTCTGAAGGTAAATCGGAACTACCTATAGCAATAATTCAGAACGGAACACGAAAGAATGAAAAAATAGGAGTTGCTACTATAGATACCATAGTTGATGTGGTGGAGAAAGAAAATCTTTCTAATCCTGCTATCATTATCATAGGAGAAGTAGTTAGACATCGTGAAGCGTTAGCGGAGGCAACTCATAAGTTTGCTGAAGAGCATGTTAGTTTTATTGAAGTAAATAAAGCATAGCATATTTAGTAAAGGATAAGTATATAGAATAAGTGAAATTAAAAGAAGCTAAAAAGTAGTTGTATATAATGATGTCAACTTTGTAGAATTACTTTTTACTAAAAAGAGAATTATGATTAAAACAGATATGCTCATTATAGGAGCGGGACCTACCGGATTGTTCACGGTATTTGAAGCAGGATTATTAAAGTTAAAAACACATTTAATAGATGCATTGCCACAACCAGGTGGTCAGTGTTCAGAGATATATCCTAAAAAGCCTATCTATGATATTCCTGCATTTCCAGAAATTTTGGCAGGTACTTTGGTAGATAACCTAATGGAGCAGATAAAGCCTTTTGAACCAGGATTCACTTTGGGAGAAAGAGCGGAAACGCTAGATAAGTTAGAAGATGGTTCTTTTGTGGTAACTACCAATAAAGGAACAAAGCACAATGCACCTGTAGTTGTAATTGCAGGTGGTCTGGGTTCTTTTGAGCCAAGAAAACCACCTATTTCTAACATTGTAAACTTTGAAGATACAGGTGTTTCCTATATGATCAAAGATCCAGAAGTATATCGCGATAAAAAAGTGGTCATTGCCGGTGGAGGTGATTCTGCCTTGGACTGGGCTATATTTTTGACCGATGTAGCGGCAGAAGTAACCTTGGTACACAGAAGGGATGAATTTAGAGGGGCATTGGATTCCGTTGAAAAAGCATCTGAACTGGCGAAATTGGGTAAAATCAAGTTGATTACCAAAGCTGAAGTTAAAGAGCTGCACGGTGAAAATGAACTTAAGGCAGTAGTTATTAAGCACACGGACAAGGAAAAAGAAGATACTTATTTAGAAGTGGATAATTTTATTCCTTTATTCGGTCTGTCTCCTAAATTAGGTCCTATAGGTGATTGGGGCTTGGAAATTCAGAAAAATGCCATTAAGGTAAATAACGCAAAAGATTACCAGACCAATATACCGGGAGTATATGCCATTGGTGATGTTAATACTTATGAAGGTAAGTTGAAATTGATACTTTCAGGTTTCCATGAAGCAGCGGTTATGTGTCAATATGCATACCAGCAGATCAATCCTGGTAAGCGCTTTGTAATGAAATATACTACTGTTGGTGGTGTTGAAGGTTTTGATGGTTCTAAGAAAGAAGCAAAGAAAGAAGTAGTACAAAGTATCGCATAAATTATATTATTTGAGTAGTACGGCCTCCGGATGCTTCAGACGCGCGGGGGCTTTTTTTGTGACATTTTTTAAGAATTTCGTTGGCTAAAAAAACCATTGAAGTCTTGGTAAAGAGCGAGTAGTGCCGTTACTTTGCAATTCGTTCCTAATTAAATTGTATTGTTATCAAGAAAGGCGGAGGGACTAGACCCTGTGAAACCTTGGCAACCCTTTCCGTAATGGAAAAGAAGGTGCTACATTCTATCCTAATTCAAAAGGACAGATAACTAAAGAAAGAACATAATTACCTTCCTTTCCTTACTTGATATCATATATTTTAAAGCGAACAAATAATTTGTTAAGCGTAAAATGAAGGATATAAAAGAAATTTTAAAAGATCGTATTTTAATACTGGATGGTGCCATGGGTACTATGCTTCAACGTTATAAGTTTACTGAAGAAGATTTTAGGGGAGAACGCTTTAAGGATTGGGAACATCCGTTGCAAGGTAACAATGATTTGTTGTCGTTAACGCAACCCGATGCTATAGCAGATGTTCACCGTCAGTATTTTGATGCTGGGGCAGATATTGTAGAGACCAATACCTTTTCCGGGACTACGATTGCTATGGCAGATTATTTTATGGAAGATTTGGTGTATGAGCTTAACTATGAATCTGCGCGTATTGCCAAAATGGTAGCAGATGAGTTCACTGCAAAAGAACCAAATAAACCTCGTTTTGTTGCCGGTAGTATTGGACCCACCAATAAAACGGCAAGTATGTCACCAGATGTAAATGATCCAGGTTATAGGGCTATTTCTTTTGATGAGCTACGTATTGCATATAAACAACAGGTAGAAGCTTTATTAGATGGTGGGTCGGATATTTTATTGGTAGAAACCATTTTTGACACGCTTAATGCCAAGGCGGCATTATTTGCCATAGAAGAAGTTAAAGAAGAACGAAACATAGATGTTCCCATAATGGTTAGTGGTACTATTACCGATGCATCCGGTAGAACGTTATCGGGTCAAACGGCAGAGGCATTTTTAATATCCATATCCCACATTCCTATTTTATCGGTTGGGTTTAATTGTGCTTTAGGTGCAAACCAGTTGGTACCTCATTTAGAGGTGTTGTCTACCAAAAGTGAACATGCGGTCTCAGCGCACCCCAATGCCGGTTTGCCAAATGCATTTGGAGAGTACGACGAAACTCCTGAGCAAATGGCGGAACAGATCAAAGAATACGCGGAAAAAGGATTAGTAAATATTGTTGGCGGTTGTTGTGGAACCACTCCGGAACATATTACTGCGATTGCTGAGGTTGTGAAAAATTTTGCTCCGCGTCAATTTTAGTTGTTGGTTGTTGGTTGTCTGTTGTTGGGTGGAAAAAACACGAATAATATGAAAGTCTATACGGAATTGGAAGTTTGGAAAGAATCAAGAATTCTTGTGAAGGATATTTATTCTATTACTAAATCTTTTCCAAAAGAAGAGATTTACGGACTTAGTAATCAACTAAGAAGATGTGCTGTATCTATACCGTCTAATATAGCTGAAGGTTGCGGACGAAGAACATCGGCAGATACAATTCAGTTTCTTCATATTTCAAGAGGGTCATTGTATGAGTTAGAAACCCAACTTTATATAGCTCTTGATTTAAATTATATAGAGAGAGAAGATTTTGAAGCTATTAATAAGAGAATTATTAGCTGTAAGAAATTGATAAATGGATTTATCAATTATTTTAAAAAGTGAAATAGATTTTATGAGCAATAGGTCTGAAATACCAACAACCAACAACCAACAATCAACAACCAGATATCTGCGGTTAAGCGGTCTAGAACCCCTAATTGTAACCCCAGAAACGAACTTCATAAACGTTGGTGAGCGAACAAACGTTGCGGGTTCAAAAAAGTTTCTTCGTTTAGTAAAAGAGGAAAAGTTTGAAGAGGCATTGGCAGTGGCTAGGGAGCAGGTTGAAAATGGTGCCCAGGTTATTGATATTAACATGGATGACGGATTGATAGATGGTAAACAGGCCATGGTGAAATTTTTAAACCTTGTTATATCGGAGCCGGATATTTCTCGTGTGCCTATTATGATCGACAGTTCTAAATGGGAAATCATTGAAGCTGGTCTGCAAGTTGTTCAAGGTAAATGTGTGGTAAATTCCATAAGCTTAAAAGAGGGCGAAGAGCAATTTATACACCACGCCAAACTCATAAAAAGATATGGTGCCGCGGTAATTGTTATGGCTTTTGATGAGGTAGGTCAGGCAGATAATTATGACCGTAGAATTGAAATAGCAAAACGTTCGTATGATGTTTTGGTGAACAAGGTAAATTTTGCACCGGAGGATATCATTTTCGATTTAAATATTTTTCCGGTAGCAACGGGAATGGATGAGCATAAATTAAATGCTGTCGATTTTATTGAAGCTACAAGATGGGTCCGTGAAAACTTGCCACATGCCAGTGTAAGTGGTGGCGTTAGTAATGTTTCGTTTTCATTTAGGGGCAATAACCCGGTGCGTGAGGCTATGCACTCGGTCTTCTTGTACCACGCTATAAAAGCGGGTATGAACATGGGTATTGTAAATCCGAGTATGCTAGAGGTGTATGATGATATTCCTAAAGACTTATTGGAGTATGTAGAAGATGTTATTCTAAATAGGAGGGATGATGCAACGGAGCGCTTATTAGATTTTGCGGAATCTGTAGTCGGTAAAACCAAGGAAAGTAAAATAGATCTATCGTGGCGAGAAGAACCTTTACAGGATAGAATTACACGTGCCTTGGTAAAAGGTATTGATCAATATATTGTTGAAGATGTAGAAGAGGCTAGAGTAGCTGCCGATAAGCCAATAGAGGTTATTGAGGGCAACTTAATGACGGGTATGAACGTGGTGGGCGATTTATTCGGTAGCGGAAAAATGTTTTTGCCGCAAGTGGTAAAATCTGCCCGAGTGATGAAAAAAGCAGTGGCATATTTACTGCCGTACATTGAAGAGGAGAAATTATTAAATCCGGTTACAGACGGGTCTGGGGCTCCCGGAAAGATTTTAATGGCAACCGTAAAGGGCGATGTTCATGATATTGGTAAAAATATTGTGGGTGTAGTACTGGCGTGTAACAACTATGAGATCGTTGATCTAGGCGTAATGGTGCCACCGGAAAAAATTATTGCAGCAGCTATTGAGCATAATGTAGATATTATAGGGCTTAGCGGATTAATTACGCCATCATTGGATGAGATGGTGCATTTGGCAAAGGAAATGGAACGTAAAGATTTCAGTATTCCGTTGTTGATCGGTGGTGCAACCACCAGTAAGGCACATACCGCGGTAAAGATTGATCCACAATATAAAGAGGCAGTAGTTCATGTAAACGATGCCTCTAGAGCAGTAACCGTGGTGGGCGATTTGTTGCAAAAAGAAACATCTACGAGCTATAAGAAAAGTATAAAAGATGATTATGATGTGTTTAGGGAAAAGTTCTTGAACCGTTCATCTAGTAAAACATATAAGCCAATTTCTGCGGCACGGAGAAATAAGTTTAAAATAGATTGGAAAACTTCTGAAATTATAAAGCCGAACAAATTGGGTATTCAGGTGATCGAAGATTTAGATCTGAATGTTTTGGTTCCTTATATAGATTGGACTCCCTTCTTTAGAAGTTGGGAACTGCATGGTAAATATCCTGCAATATTGACCGACGAGGTTGTTGGGGAACAAGCAACCGATTTATTCGCAGACGCTCAAGAGATGCTGAACAAGATAATTTCCGAAAAGAAATTAAAGGCTAAAGGTGTATTTGGACTGTTTCCTGCGAATTCCATTAATGACGATGATATTTTAGCCGATACTAGTTCAAGTTTAGAAGGGAATACAGGGTCGCTTAGCGGAGCCGAAACAGATGGGAACTATACTTTCCGTACCCTTCGCCAACAATTAGAGCGTAGGGAAGGAGTCGCAGATTATGCCTTGGCAGATTTTATTGCTCCAAAAGAATCCGGGAAACAAGACTACATGGGTTGTTTCTGTGTATCCACAGGTTTTGGTACGGCAGAAATGGCGGCGCAATATGAGAAAGACTTAGATGACTATAACTCCATCATGGTAAAGGCATTGGCAGATCGTTTAGCCGAAGCATTTGCCGAATACTTGCATAAAGAGGTGAGAACAGCGCATTGGGGTTATGCCGCCAATGAAGATCTTAGCAATGAAGATTTAATAAAGGAATCTTATAAAGGTATTCGTCCTGCGCCTGGTTATCCTGCTTGTCCCGATCACTTAGAAAAATTGACCATTTGGGATGTTCTGAAAGTAAAGGAAACCATAGGTGTAGAGTTAACAGATAGTCTTGCCATGTGGCCGGCCGCATCTGTAAGCGGGTATTATTTTGGTAACCCGGAAGCCCGTTACTTTGGTCTTGGTAAAATAAAACTGGATCAAGTAAAGGATTTTGCGGAACGAAAGGGGATTTCGTTTGAAGAAGCCGAGAAATGGCTTGCACCAAATATAGTGGACTAATGCGTTAGGGATTGCAGCGGCATCTTTTTCTATTTCTGAACTGTGCCAATGTTAAGTAAAAAGAGTTGTGGAAATAGAAAAAATATAGCGAAAAGCCCGCCCGAACGCCCAAAGAAGAATTAAAGTAAATAAGCCTCTTGAAGGTTTGCTCATAACCAAGAGTAAAAGAATATAAAATGAAAGTTACAGACCATATCACCAATGCAAAGGGAAAAACACTTTTTTCTTTTGAGATCGTACCACCGGTAAAGGGGAAAAATATTCAGGAATTGTATAATAATATTGATCCCTTAATGGAGTTTAACCCTCCGTTCATTGATGTGACTACATCGCGTGAAGAAACTATCTATATTAAAAAAGAAGGGCTTTTAGATAAGAAGACTACACGTATGAGACCTGGTACTGTGGGTATTTGTGCATCTATTCAACATAAATATAATGTAGATACGGTGCCTCATGTGCTTTGTGGCGGTTTCACCAAGGAGGAGACGGAATACTTGTTGGTTGATTGTCATTATTTAGGCATACAGAATGTAATGGCTTTACGTGGTGATGCCCGAAGTGAGCAAAAGTATTTTGAACCTACTGAAGGGGGGCACCCGTTTGCAATAGATTTGGTAAAGCAGATCCAGGATTTGAATAAAGGTAAATATTTACATGAAACCGTGGAGAGCGAACACAGTAGTGAGTTTTGTATAGGGGTGGCGGGTTATCCGGAAAAACATTTAGAATCTCCATCATTACAATCGGACCTAAAGCGATTAAAGGAAAAGGTAGATGCCGGTGCGGATTATGTGGTTACGCAAATGTTCTTTGATAATAAAAAGTATTTTGAATTTGTAGAAGCAGCAAAGGAAATTGGAATTACCGTGCCTATTATACCGGGCATTAAACCAATTGCCGTAAAGAGGCACATGCAATTATTGCCGCAGGTGTTCAGAATAGATATGCCACAAGATTTAATAGAAGCTGTTGATGCTTGCGCCACCAACAAAGATGTACGTAAAGTGGGTATAGAATGGGCAATTCAACAATCTAAGGAATTGAAGGCGGCAGGTGTTCCTGTATTGCATTACTATTCTATGGGGAAATCCGATAATATTAAGGCGATAGCGGAAGCACTTTTTTAAAGGTTTAGAAAGAATTTAGTAGAGCGTATTACGTACAAAATGGCCGATAATGATAATACTTTGTACTTAATACTTCGTACTTGATACTTATAACTATTTTTGCCTACAATGAATTTTAAGTTTCTAACCATTGTAATGCTATCGGTAAGTTTTTGCTTTGCGCAAGAAGGTACCAAGAAAAAGAAGTACACGCTTGATGCCAACCAATTCTATGGTTCCATCATACTGCACAATCCAGATATTTCGCATTTGATCACATCGCACCCGGCAGGGGTTATTTTAAGTTATAACCGCAAAACATACGGGGAAGAAGAATGGGAAGAGTTGTATAATTATCCGGATCTGGGTTACTCTTTTATTTATCAGAATACGAACAACAGCACGTTGGGCGATAATTATGGTTTGTATGCGCACTACAATTTTTACTTTTTTAGGCGGAACATGCAATTACGCGTAGGGCAAGGTATTGCATACGCTACAAATCCGTACGATAAAGAGACCAATTATAGAAATAATGCCTACGGCTCGGATTTTTTAAGTTCAACCTACTTAATGCTGAACTATCATAAAGAGAATATTATAAAAGGATTGGGATTTAAGGCTGGTGTGTCCGTAATTCACTATTCCAACGCCAATTTTAGGGCACCGAATACGTCTACTAATACCTTGGCATTTAATGCCGGTTTTGTATATGATCTAGATGGTGGCGCTGAAATTGATTATGTACACAGGGAAAAGGAAAAATTGACTGAGCCGTTGCGTTACAATTTTGCGTTGAGAGCTGGTTTAAACGAGAGTGATGTTATTGATTCCGGTCAATATGGCTTTGTAGTGCTTTCTGCCTATGCCGATAAAAGGGTTGGAAGAAAAAGTGCTCTTCAAGTGGGAACAGATGTTTATTTTTCTAATTTTTTGAAAGAGTTGATAAGGTATCAAAGTATTGCTTTCCCAGAGAATAATGTGGATGCGGATGATGATTATAAAAGGGTAGGTGTATTTGCGGGTCATGAACTGTTCATTAATGAAATGTCCGTCATTTCACAATTTGGCTACTACGTGTATTATCCGTTCGATTTTGAAGGTCGCACCTATTTGCGTGTGGGATTAAAGCGCTATTTTGGAGATAGAGTTTTTGGGGCGGTAACCTTAAAGTCTCACGGCGCAAAAGCGGAAGCGGTAGAATTTGGGATAGGAATACGATTGTAGAAATATGATGTTAGAAAATAGAAAACATAAAATGGACATTTGGACAAAAGGGATGTACCAAACATTTTTGACCTTCACTACTATGTTTGTTTTGCTGGTCATAGGTAATTCTTGCGACTCCGAAAACGCCTCAGATTGTTTTCAGAGTACAGGTGATATGATACGAGAGGAAGTTACAGTAGCTGAATTTACGAGTATTACCGTATTTGAAAATGTGACTTTGGTTATAAAACAAGGCGACACCCAAAAAGTAGAAATAGAAACCGGTGAAAATCTTAGAAATGAGGTTTCTGCTGTTGTAGAAGATGGTCAATTATTACTGACCGATACGAACGATTGTAATTATGTAAGAGATTATGCTACCACTACGATCTACGTAACTACCCCTAATTTGACCAGTATACGTAGCAGTACAGGTTTTCCTATTAAAAGTGACGGAGTTTTGGCTTTTGATAGCTTAAGATTGTTGTCCGAAAGTTTTACGAATCCGGAAGCAGAAACAACAGATGGGGAATTTGATTTAGATTTAGAAGTGGCTTCGTTAAGTTTAACGGTTAACGGCATTGCCTATTTTAAGTTGAAAGGAACAGCGGAAAGTATGAGTATTACCATAGCTGCAGGTGATTCTAGAATTGAGGCGGAAGCATTGATTGCTGATCGGGTTACCATAAACCATAGAGGTTCAAATGATATTTTTGTGAATCCGCAAGAAAGTCTTACCGGAGTATTAAGGGGTACTGGCGATGTACAAAGCTATAACCGCCCGGAAAACGTTGAAGTGGAAGAATTGTATAACGGAAGATTGATTTTTGTGGAATGAATCCCATTTTAAAATATCTGAAAAATGTATTCGCTACTAAACGAGTGTTGGGAGATGACCCGACTTTGATCGGATTGGTAAAAGCAGATGCTATTTTACAAGATATGTATGCCGATGATAAATTTCCAGGATTGGCAATTACGGTTTTAAAAGAAGGAAAAACCATTTTCCAAAAAGGGTATGGGTATGCGGATTTGGATACCAAAAAATATGTAGATCCAAAATCCTCAATTTTTAGAATTGCAAGTGTATCCAAGCCTATAGCGGCTACCGCATTGGCACATATGGTGCAAGCAGGCTTGATCTCATTAGACGAATCTTTCTATACCTATCTGCCAGATTACCCCAAGAAAAAGTGGGATTTCACTATTCGTCAATTGGCTAGCCACACTGCAGGCATACGTGTGTATAAAGGCAAGGAATTCGCCTTGAACGAACCTTTTGGGATAAAGGATAGTTTATCAATTTTTAAAAACGATCCGTTGGTATTTGAACCAGGTACCGAATATTTGTACAATAGTTTTGATTGGGTAATGATTTCGGCGGCCATGCAAGAAGCAAGTGGTATTCCGTTTGAAGCATATGTGCAGGAGAAAGTATTGGATCAATTGGGAATGAAAAACACATACATACCAAGAAGGCATCCTGATTATAACCTTAAGCAATCGGATATAGATGTGAATGCTATTGCAACATTAGAAGCACAAAACAATGTAACTGCATTTTATACCAAAAGCATTTCCGGGTTTAGAAAAGCGACTCCCGTAGATATCTTTTATAAGCTTGCCGGTGGAGGTTATTTATCAACTTCAGAAGATATTGCAAAATTCGGGCAAGCATTTTTAGATGAGAAAGTAGAAATCGAAAAAGATATTTTGAATCAATTTTTAACTGCTCAGCTAGTAAACGGTAATTCTACATACTACGGTTTAGGTTGGCAGGTAAGTGAAGATGCCAAAGGGCGTAAGTTTTTTGGACATGTGGGTAGTGGGGTAGGTGGGTATTCCAATTTTTTCGTGTATCCAAAAGAGCAATTGGTGTTTTCAATTCTGATCAATAGTACAGATCCTAAAGTACAAGAAGATCTTGATGTTGTGATAGATTCTTTTTTTGATGAGCTTGATTACAACTGATTTAATGTTTTTTAAAATTTAAAGAAAGGGTATATTAGTCTCGCTAACCGTGAGATTTTTAATACAGAATGAGCTTACCACCAGAAACCACCCCAGTTGAAGAGAAAAAAAAGAACATAAAATGGCTTCAACGACTTAAAGAAGAAAGTTGGGAAGCAGAATTGCTAGTTTCTGCAATTGCCATTTTTGGAACGTTTCAACTATTTGGTTTAATAGAATGGGCTACAAATAAATACATTGATCTATTACCTGTTGAGCAATACATTTATGGGTATATGATTGTTTTTTTAGGCTTGTTGGCTATTAGTATTCTGGTCTCTATGTTCGTAATTCATTTCGTTTTACGAGCGTATTGGATTGGATTAGTAGGGTTGAATTCTGTTTTTCCAGATTATAGTATTGAAGATAGTGTATACTCTAAAATTTATACCGAGAAGATTTTGTCCATACTCCCAAAGCAACAAGATACTATTCAAAAGGTAGATGAATTATGCAGTGTAATTTTTTCTTCAGCATTCACTATTCTATTGATTTATTCTTACATGTCCTTGTTTTTAAGTATTTATATGCTGATATATAATTTGTTATTGGATTATGTGCCAAGTTATATACTGTTAATACCTTTATTTATAATTTCAGGTCTTCTTGTATTACAAATGATTTTTAGTGTCATCGGAAATTTAAAAAAGTACAAGTCTAATGTAATGGTACAAACTTGGATGTTTAAATTGGTCAAATTTACATCAATGGTTACCTATGGTCCTTTATACCGTAATTTACTGCAGGTTTCAATGGTTTTTGGGTCTAATTTTAAGAAGAAAAAATCTTTAGTTTATCTCGTGCTATCGTTTTTTGCATCAGGCATATTTTTGACATTAGTGAAATTTCAAGATACCAATATTCCTCATTTGATTTTTCCAAAAGATCATGATGTAAATCTAATGTACTTGAGTTATTATAGTGATCAAAACCCTGATGAATCATTTTTGCTGACTCCACAAATACAGTCTGATGTTATAATGGGTGAGACTGTAAAGCTGTTTATTCCCGTATTTCATCATGAACGTAATTATCAAGCTGCTACTTGCGGCGAATATCAAGAAGATGATAACTTGTCCAATGAACAGGAAAGAGTTAAATCTAGAAAATTTTATCTTGATTGTTATGAAAAATATCATAAGGTTATCCTCAATGGTACTTTGTTAAATATAGATTTTCTAAAGAAAGACCATGCCGTTTCAGAACAATTTGGTATTGTAGGTTTTATTGACAAAGAGTTATTGAAAAAAGGTGATAATACGCTGTTGGTCACCAAAACGTTAGGTGATGTAAAAGAATTTAAATGGTCTATTCCCTTCTATTATCAGCCCAATGCACAATTAAAGTAATTTTTTAACGCTATGAGATTATCAAATTTAAGTTTATTGACATGAAGGTAAAGTGTTTTTTAATTGTATTGTTTGCAATGGCTATAAACGTTTCTGCACAAGAAATTACGACGTTTACGGGAATATGGGGAATGGAGTATTATCAAGACGATAAGGAAATTACCAAGAAGGAAGTAAAAGAATTATTTTCTAGTAATGATGAAATTTATAGCGACTGGAAAAAGCTGACACAAAAAAGAGTATCGCTACCATTGCTTTAGTCGGAGAAATAGTTGGAGTAACCTGGGGCTCGGTAGAATTATTTAATAATGACCCTTTTGTAAGTGACAGGGATAAAGCGAGAAAGGCAATTGGACCATTGTTGGGTGGTATTGGCTCTGGTATAATTGCTATTATATTTTTGAATGGTTCTAATAAGGCAAGAAAACAAGCTATACTTGCCTACAATAAGCAATTTGATGATAAAACGGCTTTTAAACTTAGACCGGTAGCTAATGAGAATGGACTAGGTATTGCACTTAGATGGTAAGAGGTTTAAAGATTTAACACAAAACCTTCACTTTTTGAGAAAGAAATTGATTTTTATAAAAAAATAAAATCCAAAACAGCCATTTTTAAATATAATTACTACATTAGCCACAGATTACAAAAGTGATGACAAAACAATATTTCTGGAACGGTTTTTATTTTTACTTCTTTTTTAAGAGAGGTACGGGACTGTTGTAGTATATTTTAAATATAAAATAGAATCTAAGTTCCGATGTACATCGGAACTTTTTTTTTGAATAAAACGGAGCAAAAGTGAGTCTAAAAATAGCCATACAGGGAATAAAGGGCAGTAACCACCATCAAGTGGCAAAAGATTGTTATGGTGATGATATTGAGTTGGTAGAATGCCTTTCTTTTGATGCTTTGGTAGATAAGTTGTTGACCAAAGAAGCGGATCAGGGTGTTATGGCCATTGAAAATTCCATTGCAGGATCTATCATTCCTAATTATGCCTTGGTAAACCATAATGACCTACACATCATTGGGGAGTATTATTTAAACATTCATCACAACTTAATGGTATTAAAAGGCCAGAAGATTGAGGATATAACAGAAGTAAGTTCACACCCAATGGCACTATTGCAGTGTAAGGAATATTTTAGACAATATCCGCATATAAAATTGGTGGAAGACGTAGATACGGCAGAGACCGCAAAGCGAATTCAAAAAGAAAAACTTAAGCATGTAGCGGCTATTGCTCCTAACGTTGCGGCAGAATTATATGGATTGGACATCGTAGCGAACGACATACAAACCATTCAAAATAATGCTACGCGTTTTATCATTGTAAAAACAAAAAATGATGCACTGCCAGAGGCAGAGATCAGTAAGGCGTCTTTACGGTTTTTAACCGACCATAAAAGGGGTAGTTTGGCGGCAGTGCTTAATGTTATGAGCGATTGTAGATTGAATTTAACCAAAATACAGTCGTTACCGGTGATAGAAACACCTTGGAAATATGCTTTTTTTGTTGATGTAACTTTTAATGATTATGCAGATTTTACGAAGGCTAAAAGTCTATTGAACATCATGGCAGAAGACTTTAAGATTTTGGGTGAATATAAAAATGTAAGACAATGATACGTACTGCCAAAAGGTTAGATTCCATACAGGAATACTACTTCTCAAAAAAATTGAGAGAAGTTCGTGGTTTAATGGCACAAGGTAAACCTATCATTAATATGGGTATTGGTAGTCCTGATCTGGCTCCATCCCAAGAGGTTTTAAAAGCCATACAAGCAGCAGTGTTAGAGAACGGTGCGCACCAATACCAAAGTTACCAAGGCTTGCCTCAGTTAAGAGATGCCATAGCCAATTTTTATAAGAATAAATTTAGTGTTACTGCAGACCCAAATACCGAAATTTTACCATTAATGGGGTCTAAAGAAGGTATAATGCATATAAGCCTGGCTTTTTTGAACGAGGGTGATGAGGTATTGATACCAAATCCCGGGTACCCAACATACACCTCTGTAACCAATTTGGTAGGGGCCGTGCCAAAATACTATGATTTAACCGCTGATAATGGTTGGTTTCCAGATTTGGAGGCATTGGCAAAGCAAGATTTATCAAAGGTAAAGTTAATGTGGTTAAGCTATCCTCATATGCCAACAGGTGCTACGGCAACCAAAGAGCAGTTTATAAAGATGGTGGCATTTGCCCAAGAGCATGATATTTTATTGGTGAACGATAATCCATATAGTTTTGTTTTGAATGACGAACCTGCCAGTATTTTAAGCTTGCCCAATGCAAAAAAGGTGTGTTTAGAATTGAATTCTTTGAGTAAGACGTTCAACATGGCCGGTTGGCGTGTAGGTTTTGTTTTAGGTAGCGAAGAGCATATCAATGCTATTTTAAAGGTGAAGAGCAATATGGATTCCGGTATGTTCTACGGCATACAAAAAGGAGCAATTGCCGCCTTGAATAGCAGTGATGACTGGTTTAAGGGACTAAATGAAGTTTATGGTAAGCGAAGAGAATTGATCTATAAGTTGGTAGACAAGCTTGGCTGTTCATATGATCGTAACGCTGTAGGCATGTTCGTTTGGGCTAAATTGCCGGCAGGCAGTGTATCATCAGAAGAGTTCATAGATGATATTTTATATAAGAAAGATCTGTTTATTACGCCAGGAACCATTTTTGGGAGTAATGGTGAAGGCTATATTCGTTTTTCACTATGTATAACGGAGAATAAGATAGAAGAGGCAATTAAAAGATTTAAATAATAGGTCTTAAGACTAAAGCGTAGCTTTAAAATGAATGTATTTGTAATTGGTATCGGTTTAATAGGAGGTTCTTTGGCGAAAGACATAAAGTCGGCATTCGACAATGTTACCGTCTATGGCATAGAATCTAATGAAGCAAACTTAGCTGAAGCATTGTCTTTGGGTATTATAGATAAGAAAGCTACCTATCAAGATTTACAATTGGCAGATATGGTCATTGTAAGTATACCGGTAGATGTTATGGTTACCGAGCTTCCTGTTATTTTGAATGCCGTTCATGAAGATTGTGTTGTTTTAGATGTTGGGTCTACCAAATCCATGATTTGCAAGGTGTTGGAAAATCATCCTAAGAGAAGAAATTTTTTGGCATGCCATCCCATTGCAGGAACGGAGTTTTCGGGTCCGTCCGCAGCGATCAACAATTTATTCAAAGACAAAACAAATATTATTTGTGAGGTAGAGTTAACGGCATTTAAGCTCCAAGAAAGAGCGTTAAAAGTTTTTCAAGCCATTGGCATGAGAATACGTTATATGAACCCTGTTGCTCATGATAAGCATATTGCTTACGTATCGCATTTATCGCACATAAGTTCGTTCATGTTGGGTAAAACAGTGATCGAGAAAGAGAAGAACGAGCGTGATATTTTTGACATGGCCGGTAGTGGGTTTGAAAGCACGGTGCGTTTGGCAAAGAGTTCTCCCGCCATGTGGACACCTATTTTTAAACAGAATAAAGAGAATGTGGTAGAAACTTTGGAGGAGTACATTCAAAATCTAACCGCATTTAAGGAACTGTTGTTGAAAGATGATTATGAGGGCATTTATAATGAAATGAATAATACGAATAAGATTAAAGGAATATTAAAAAGAAATACCGTTAAACAAGAAATAGAATAAGTAAAAATGGAAAATTCAAAACAAATGAGAACATGGTTGGATGATTTAAACCTTGACCATCCACTAGTAATAGCAGGGCCATGTAGTGCGGAAACTGAGGAGCAAGTGTTAGGTATAGCACACTCCCTAAAAGATACCGATGTAAACTATTACAGAGCAGGTATATGGAAACCACGTACTCGCCCAGGAAATTTTGAAGGTGTTGGAGCTTTGGGGCTTAAGTGGCTTCAAAAGGTAAAGGCTGAAACAGGTATGAAAACGGCTACCGAGGTGGCTAACCGTGCTCATGTGGAATTAGCTTTAGAGCATGATATAGATTTATTATGGATAGGGGCAAGATCAACTGTTAGTCCGTTCATCATGCAAGAATTGGCAGATGCACTTGAAGGTACAGATAAGATTGTATTGGTTAAAAACCCTGTAAATCCAGATTTAGCTTTATGGTTAGGCGGTATTGAAAGGCTACATACGGCAGGTATTAAAAAGTTGGGTGCAATTCATAGAGGATTCTCTACATATGAGAAAACCAAGTATAGAAATATACCGGAATGGCAAATGGCGATCGAATTTCAGAACAGATTTCCAGATTTACCTTTGATCAACGATCCATCTCATATCACAGGTAAAAGAGATATGATCTTTGATGTTTCTCAGACTGCTTTAGATTTGAATTTCGACGGATTAATGATCGAAACGCACCATGATCCGGATAATGCATGGAGTGATGCCGCTCAACAGGTAACTCCAGAGAAATTGGTTCAGATTATGAGAGACCTAAAAATTAGAAAAGAGAGCGATCCAGAGGCGGAATACAATTCTCAATTAAGTAACCTTAGAGCACAGATCGATGTTATTGATAACCAATTGATCGAGACTCTAGGTAAAAGAATGAAAGTTTCTGATAGTATAGGTGAACTTAAAAAGCAAAAGAACGTTGCCGTACTACAATCTAATAGATGGAACCAAATTCTGGGAGCAATGATTCTTGAAGGGGAAAGTAAGGGACTTAGTGAAGAATTTGTTCTTCGTATGTTCAAGGCTATTCACCAAGAGTCTATCAACCACCAAGAAAAGATAGTGAACGGTTAAGGTTTACATAACTTTATAAATACAAAACATCCGTAATATGCGGATGTTTTTTTATGTCTTAATTTTAATAAGTAAGAAAAATAATACATTTTAACAATATCCTTAATTATGAACCGTTAGGGGTCTAAAGAACCATTTTAACCAATCAAAAAGTATGAAGAAAGTAGTATTGTTTACGTTCATGTTAATGGCATCATTTGCTGTAAAAGCCCAATCGTATATAGGCTTTTTAACAGATAATTACAGTGGTGTCAATAGTGTGATCTCTAACCCTGCAAATATTGCAGATTCACGTTTTAAAACAGATATTAATCTAATAGGAGCTAGTGGTTTTTTAGCTAATGACTATGTAGGTGTTGGGTATTCTGATTTGGTTTCCAGTGATTTTGACTATGATACAGATGCATTATTGACCCTTTCGGATAACAATAATTTTTCTGGTAATGTAGATGTGTTAGGTCCTTCGTTTATGTTTAATGTTGGTAGAAAATCTTCTATTGCCATATTTACAAGAGCAAGAAGTTTTGTGACAGGAAATGAATTTAATGGAGAAAGTATTGATGACCTTGACGATAGTATTGATGAAAGTCAAGACTTTTTGGTAAACGAAGGTGATTTCTTTGCCGCCGGTCATGGTTGGGCAGAAGTGGGGATCACGTATGCACAAGAATTAATGAATAAAGAAGAGCATTTCTTAAAAGGTGGTCTGTCATTTAAATATTTGAAAGGATTTGGTAATGCCTATGTGGCCGGTAGAAATGTAACTATTGATTATGATGCGGATGGCGCTACATTACCGGATAATTCTACTATTGGAACTTTAGCATCTACAGGAGATCTAATTTACGGTAGAGCTGATCAGTATGATGTAGAAGACTACGATTATGAAGTGCCCGATGCCAACGGATTCGGTTTCGATCTAGGTTTTGTTTATGAGTGGAGACCAGATTATGAAGATTATGTGGTAACGGGTGCTGATGGAGAAAAAACCGTCATGAAAGATAAAAATAAGTATAAACTAAAATTTGGTTTGTCACTTACTGATGTTGGTGCTGTAAACTATAAAGGTAGTTTGGTAGATACCTATAATATCAATAATACCATTACACAAGACGATTATGATAATATAGAGGATTCAGATGATCTTCAAAATTTATATACGTTCACCCAAGCTACGGAAGATTTAAAGGCAGGTTTGCCAACGGCATTACATTTTAATGCAGATTGGAATATTAAAAATCATTTTTATTTGAATTTTAATACTGATATCTCTATGCGTTCTGCAGGTGAGAATAATTTACGAACTGCAAACGTATTATCATTGACCCCACGTTTTGAGAGTAAGTGGTTCAGCTTCTATTTGCCTGTAAGTAGCTATCAGTATAGTGGTTTGCAAGTAGGTGCAGGCTTACGTGCCGGTCCTCTTTATCTTGGGTCGGGATCATTGATCTCTACATTTACAAAAAATGAAATACAAGGAGCAGATGTATATGCAGGGTTGAAAATTCCGGTGTACTATGGTCAGCCAAAAGATTCAGATGGTGATGGTATTCCAAATAAAGAAGATGGTTGCCCAAAAAAGGCAGGACCAATAGAAAATAATGGTTGCCCATGGGGAGATACTGATGGCGATTCGGTATTGGATAATGAGGACCAATGTCCAGATGAGGCAGGTCCTGTAGAAAACAATGGTTGTCCTTGGGTAGATACGGATGGAGATACCTTGTTGGATAATGAAGATCAATGTGTAGATGTAGCCGGACCTGTAGAGAATAATGGTTGTCCTTGGCCAGATAGTGACGGAGATTCAGTTTTTGATAAAGATGATAATTGTCCTGATGAAATGGGTACGGTAGCGAATAACGGTTGTCCAGAACCGGTTGTTACGGCTGAGGTTCAAAAGTCGTTGAACGAGTATGCAAAAACTATTTTGTTCAACACAGGAAAATCAACATTAAAGGATGAGTCAACACCGGTATTGGTTGATATCATCGGTATTTTAAACGAATATCCCAATGCAAATTTTACTATTGAAGGGCATACGGATAGTATAGGTTCAGAAGCTACCAATCAAAAATTATCGGAGAAAAGAGCTCAAGCTGTACTACAATTTTTAATAGATGGCGGTATTTCACCAGCAAGATTGACCGCTATTGGTTATGGGGAAAGTAAGCCAATTGCTACCAATATGTATAAAGACGGTAGACAGAAAAACAGACGTGTTGAGATTAACTTGGCACAGTAGCTATACAAAGATTTAGTACTAAAAAAGCCCGGTTTTACCGGGCTTTTTTTATGTGTACTAATGCTATCTTTTAAAGATATATCGGGTAATGAAAATGCCTTGTCCGTCTGTGTTACCGGCATCAGCTTCTACACCACTGGTTACAAAAACAAGTTCCCATCCATTTTGTGCCATATCACTAAGTTTAGATGAAATAAGTGCATCGTTTGCCGCAATGTTCTGAAAGCGAATACCGGCCACATTATAGAAATTAAGCAATTTGGTCTCTTCAAAATCCTTAACGCGAATATCACTGCGTTTAGATTTATTTCGTGTATTATCTTCCTCGGTCTGTTCAGAAGTGAACTCCTTAAAATCTCGATCTGCATTGGCATCTATAATTCGTGATCGTCCTAATCCACTAGGTACTATAGATTCTACACTGGTAACAACTTTGTATTCCTGTGCTGTAGATGTAGTAATTGCAGTAAAGGCAAATAGGGCAAGTAAGATGATTTTTTTCATGATAGTGATTTTAAAAATTGATTGTTAAATGTGCCATGAAAGTATACTCTTAAATGAAGAAAGCAAAGAGCGAAACATCAAAACAATGTAAAATGATATGAAACCCTTAAAAAAAACTACCAGAAAACCAGTAGGCAAAAAAAAGTCCCGATGCTTTTAGCATCGGGACTACCTATAAAATTATGTTTTGTTTCTATTGAATAGAGAAATCAAAAACAGATTGGTTTTCTCTACCTTGTGGAACCTGACCTTGGTATATAAAGCAATATTCTCCTGGTTCTAACGTATCTGGAGTAACTTTGAACTTGTTACCTTCAATTTCTTCGATAGCAAAATTTAATGCATATTTTGGATCAATACCGCTGCTACTGGTGATCCAGCTACTTTTTCCGGTGATAACTTCTCTAAGGTTCTTTTTCTCTTTAACGGTAAGTTTTACCAAAACAAACTCATTAGGGTTACTTGCCATTCTAAACCACCAGTTAAAAATACCGGTATCTCCACCTTGGTTGTTCTGCATATTATCAACTTCTGTAACACTTGGGTCAAAGATGAACGTAAATTCTGGTCTGCTTTGGCGAATTACATTGTTGGATTGTGTTTTAGGTAACTGAGCTTTCTTTTTAGAATTGATCAATCCAGATACCAATTTCTGCGCCACTTGGTTAGAATTTGAACCAGAGAATACACTTGGTTGTATTAATTTATCTTCACCGCTAGCATCGGCATAGTAAATACCAGTTTTAGATTTTGTGTTCTGTTTTGATTTATCCATGATCAAGGATAATATTTCAGAAGAAACCCCTGCATTTTTCATAGCGCCTAGAGCGGAAATAGAAGCATCGAATTTAACATCCGAAGTGTTTATTTTATCTATGATCATATAATCGTCGAAACCTAGTTCAACCATTTGTACTACAGATTCGTTTGTAATAGTTTCTTGGGCAGTTCCAAAAGTAATGGCTGATAAAGCTAACATCAGCAATGATTTTTTGATGAATTTCATTTTCTTGATTTTGGTTGTTATTTATTGTTATAGTTCTAAATTCAAATTTATGTTAATTTTTATATTTAAAGCAGTTACTTTGTATAAATGGAAGGATTTTTGGGTAAATGGTAGGAATTGTTTATAAATCTACGGGTAGTTGGTACACTGTTAAGGCGGAAAATGGTGATTTCTATGAATGTAGAATAAAAGGTAAGTTTAGGATCAAGGGTATAAAAAGTACGAACCCTGTAGCGGTTGGTGATCAAGTACGCTTTGAGGTGGAGACTATTGGAGATGATACCATTGGTATTATCAATGAAATAGAAGATCGTAAAAATTATATAATTCGTAAATCTGTAAACCTGTCCAAACAGACACATATCATTGCTGCTAATTTGGATCAGGTTTTTTTATTGGTAACATTGAACAATCCGCCTACATACCCAGTTTTCATAGATCGATTTCTGATCACTGCAGAAGCCTATGAAATTCCGGTTGTTCTACTTTTCAATAAAGTAGATACTTATGCCCCGGAAGAATTAGATGAGATAAAGTTTTTGGCGGCCCTTTACCGCAATATTGGGTATACTTGTTTGGGTATTTCTGCGGCTACGGGCAAGAACGTTGATAAGGTGAAAGAAATGATGATCGGTAAAACATCAATGTTCTCGGGTCATTCTGGTGTTGGTAAATCTACCTTGGTCAATGCTTTGGAGCCAGAGTTGGATATTAAGACCAAACAAATTTCTCAACAACACGCACAAGGGCAACATACCACCACTTTTGCGGAAATGTTCGATCTTAGTTTTAATGCTCGCATTATTGATACCCCAGGTATTAAAGGTTTTGGTATTGTAGATATGGAAAAGGAGGAGATAGGCGATTATTTTCCAGAATTTTTTGAACTAAAGCAAGATTGTAAATTCAATAATTGTATTCATGTAGATGAGCCAAAATGTGCCGTTAAAGATGCCTTGGAAACTGGTGATATAGCTTGGAGCAGGTATAACAGTTATCTGCAGATGATCAAAGGTGAAGATGAGAATTATAGGGTAGATATACATGACGATAAAAAATGAGAACAGTAATACAACGTGTTGCCAAAGCTAGCGTAACGGTCAATGGCGAAAAGATAAGTGCTATTGACAATGGGCTTTTAATTTTAGTGGGTATAGAAAATGCAGATGCTCAAGATGATATTGATTGGCTTACGAACAAAATAGCAAACCTTCGCATTTTTAATGATGAAGATGGTATAATGAACAAATCGCTTGTAGATGTAAATGGTGATGTCATTGTGGTTAGCCAGTTTACTTTACATGCAAGTACTAAAAAAGGGAATCGACCTTCTTATATAAAAGCGGCAAGACCAGATGTTGCCATACCCCTGTATGAAGCCTTTATTGCTACTTTAGAATCTAAATTGGGTAAGAAAGTCGGTACCGGAGAATTCGGTGCGGATATGAAGGTTGAATTATTGAATGATGGTCCTGTGACCATAATGATTGATACAAAAGATAAGGAATAATGAACATTGAAAACGCACAAAAAGCAGTTGATGACTGGATCAAGGAACACGGAGTTCGCTACTTTAACGAATTAACCAATATGGCACAGCTTACCGAAGAAGTGGGCGAGGTGGCTAGAATTATCGCTAGACGCTATGGAGAGCAAAGCGAAAAAGAGTCTGATAAGAACAAAGATCTGGGCGAAGAATTGGCAGATGTAATGTTCGTAGTGTTGTGTTTGGCCAATCAAACGGGTGTTGATTTGCAACAAGCTTTTGATAAAAAGTTAGATTTAAAAACAAAGCGAGATCATGACCGTCATCACAACAATAAAAAGTTGAAATAGGCTTATATTTGTTGTTCTATTTTTAAAAAGATACGCATTGAAACTTCACTTGACAGGTCCGTCCAATACAACGCTTAACGATACGATTACCATAACAGGTTCAAAGAGTGAATCTAACCGTAGTTTATTATTGGCTGCATTGTTTTCTGATATAACCATTGAGAACATTTCCAATTCAGATGATGCCCAGGTAATGGCTAAAGGTTTGAAAATTTCGGAAGGTATGGTTGATATTCATCATGCAGGTACCGCCATGCGTTTTTTAACCGGATATTTTGCATCACAGGCAGGTAAGGAAGTAGTGCTTACAGGTTCTAAAAGAATGACGGAGCGACCCATAGAAATTTTGGTAGATGCCTTAAAAACCTTGGGAGCGGAAATATCTTATGTTCAAGATGAGGGGTATCCTCCCATAAAAATTAAAGGACAGCATATTGTTAAAGAT
Source organism: Maribacter sp. 1_2014MBL_MicDiv (assembly GCF_001865655.1). Lineage (NCBI taxonomy): Bacteria > Pseudomonadati > Bacteroidota > Flavobacteriia > Flavobacteriales > Flavobacteriaceae > Maribacter > Maribacter sp. 1_2014MBL_MicDiv. The sequence continues at coordinate 1,005,452 of NZ_CP011318.1, read as the reverse complement.
AAAGTGAGTTTACCGGCAAATGTAAGTAGCCAATATATTTCTTCGTTATTGTTAATTGCTCCAAGTTTGGAGAACGGACTTCAATTAGAGTTGATCGGTAAAATTACTTCAGTACCGTATATAAAAATGACCTTGGCATTGTTAGAGGAAATTGGAGTGGAAACTTCTTTTGAGGGTAATCTGATTAAAGTGTCGCCAAAGGCAAATGTAGCACCAACGACATTGGTGGTAGAATCAGATTGGAGTTCTGCCTCATATTTTTATGGTATTTGTGCACTGGCAGCACCAGGAACGCAAATTACTTTATCGGCATATAAAAAAGAAAGTCTTCAAGGAGATAGCGTACTTGCCAGTATTTATACTTCATTTGGTGTGGAGACTACTTTTGGCAATAATACGGTTACCTTAAAGAAGACCGATAAAAAGATAGAAGCTAAGAATGAGTTTGATCTGGCAAATGCTCCAGATATAGCCCAAACAATTGCGGTTACCTGCTTTGGTTTGGGGGTAGGTTGTTATTTAACCGGACTGCACACGTTAAAGATCAAAGAAACAGATCGTTTAGAGGCTTTGCATACAGAACTGTCTAAATTAGGGGCAAACATATCCGTAACAGATAAAACGTTGACCATAATGCCATCTGTAGGTATTCTAGAAGATATTGCTATAGATACATATAATGATCATAGAATGGCAATGGCTTTTGCTCCTTTGGCCATGAAAACTACACTTATTGTTAATGATGCAGAGGTGGTATCTAAGTCATATCCAGATTTTTGGAACGACCTAAAACAATTGGATTTCGGTATAAAGGAATTATAATTAAGGATTTACTTGACAAGGCCTATCTGCAGATTGTATATTTGCAGCCGCAATTTGCTACATTAAATATAATAGCTACATGAAATTATCAAATTTTAATTTTGAGCTTCCTAAAGAATTATTGGCGGAGCATCCATCTGAAAATAGAGATGAGTCTAAGTTAATGGTCATCCACAGAGATACCGGAAAAATTGAGCATAGAATGTTCAAAGACATGATCGACTATTTTGATGAAGGTGATGTCATGGTTCTTAACAATACAAAAGTATTTCCGGCCCGTTTGTACGGTAACAAGGAAAAAACAGGAGCTCGTATTGAGGTTTTTCTTTTACGTGAGTTAAACGAAGAGCAACGCCTTTGGGATGTTCTTGTAGATCCTGCACGTAAAATACGTATTGGTAACAAACTATATTTTGGTGATGATGAAACCTTGGTAGCAGAAGTTATTGATAATACTACTTCTAGAGGTAGAACGTTACGTTTTTTATATGATGGTGCTTACCTTGATTTCAGAAGAAAATTAAGGGAATTAGGAGAAACTCCGTTACCAAAATATATAAAGAGAGATGTTGAGCCAGAAGATGAAAATCGTTACCAAACGATCTATGCCAAGCATGAAGGTGCTGTGGCGGCTCCAACTGCTGGTTTGCACTTTTCTAAACATTTGTTGAAGCGTTTAGAAATTAAGGGTGTAGATTTTGCTGAGTTGACTTTGCACGTAGGTTTAGGTACATTCAACCCAGTTGAGGTAGAAGATCTTTCTAAGCATAAAATGGATAGTGAGGAAATGTTCATTGATGAAAAAGCTGCAGAGATCGTAAACAATGCAAAAGCGAAAAAACGTCGTATTTGTGCCGTGGGTACTACGGCAATGCGTGGCTTGGAAAGTGCAGTGTCGTCTAAGCAGACATTGAATACCTATGAGGGTTGGACAAATAAGTTCATATTCCCTCCATATGATTTTAGTATTGCAAATGCCATGATTACAAACTTCCATTTGCCAAAATCAACATTGTTGATGATGGTATCTGCATTTATGGGTCATGATCTAATGAACAAAGCATATAAAGAAGCAATATTGGAAAGCTATAAGTTCTATTCTTATGGTGATGCAATGTTGATCATATAAGTTGATATAATCCTTTTTAAAAAGGAAAATTTTTTAATCCCGCTTTATCTACATATTGACAAAGCGGGATTTTTATCACCAGTAATACCTACCTTTAATAGATGGAAGAAATAAAGAAAAAAGATATCCGGGCACTAACGAGAGAGCAGCTTAGGGAGTTCTTTGTTTCTAATGGTGACAAAGCTTTTCGTGGCAACCAGGTCTACGAGTGGTTATGGCAAAAAGCTGCGTATTCTTTTGATGTAATGACCAATTTATCAAAAGAGACCAGGGAAATGTTAGAAGCCAATTTTGTCATTAATCATATTAAGGTGGATCAAATGCAGCGCAGTAGTGACGGTACTATAAAAAATGCGGTGCGTTTGCATGACGATTTAATTGTTGAGTCCGTTTTAATACCTACAAAATCAAGAACAACTGCTTGTGTGTCCAGTCAAGTAGGGTGTAGTCTAGATTGTAGGTTCTGTGCAACGGCACGTTTAAAACGAATGCGAAATTTAAATCCCGATGAAATATATGATCAGGTTGTCGCTATTGATAATGAAAGCAGATTGTATTTTGACAGACCTTTAAGCAATATTGTTTTTATGGGCATGGGAGAGCCTTTAATGAACTACAATAATGTATTAAAGGCTATTGATAAAATCACCTCTTCAGACGGGCTGGGCATGTCTCCAAAGCGAATTACGGTCTCCACCTCTGGTGTGCCTAAATTGATCCGAAAAATGGCCGATGACGAAGTTAAATTTAAATTGGCGGTTTCTTTACATTCAGCTGTTGATGAAATTCGTACGTCAATAATGCCCTTTAACGCTAAGTTTACCTTGAGCGATTTAAGGGAGTCTCTACAATACTGGTACCAAAAGACAAAAAGTAGAATTACGTATGAGTATGTGGTTTGGGAAGGCATAAACGATACTCAAAAAGATGTAGATGCGTTAGTGGAGTTTTGCCGTTTTGCGCCTTCTAAAGTAAATCTTATAGAATACAACCCTATTGATGACGGTGAATTTAAGCAAGCGTCCAATGCAGCTATAGATCGCTATGTAAATTCATTGGAGCGTAATAATATCACCGTAACCGTTCGTCGTTCTAGAGGAAAGGATATTGATGCCGCATGTGGGCAGTTGGCGAATAAAAGTTAGAAGTACAAAGTAGTAAGTGCGAGGTACAAAGTGAAAAGTACTAAGTATTAAGTTAGAAGAGAGAAAATAGAGTATAGAATATAGACTTGTTAGAAGATAACTTATTTAGCACAGCTAAGCTTTAGAATGAAAGGTATTAAGTAATACGAATTACTAGAGCAATTGCTAGTATAATATCTTAGTACTTAATACTACAAACGCGAAGCGTTATAGCCAAAAGCCAAAAGCATTTTTGAACTTGAACTTGAACTTGAACTTGAGTTTTAAACTTGAGTTTATTTTTTCCAACAACCAACAACCAACAACTAGCAATCTTAAAATTCCTTCTGGCTACTGTTATTTCCTAGCTTTTACCTAATTTAGGCCTTCTAAGAAGGAGCACCTGAAAATTGTAGCACAAATAAAGGAACCTGTCTATCAGGAAATGGAGTTGTTTGAGTCTAAGTTTAGAGATTCAATGACCTCTAAGGTTGCATTACTCAATAGAATTACCCATTACATCGTAAATAGAAAAGGGAAGCAAATGCGCCCTATGTTCGTATTTTTAACGGCAAAACTGTTAAATAATGGCGAAGTAAATGAGCGTACCTATCGTGGTGCATCGGTAATCGAGTTGATACATACGGCTACATTGGTGCATGATGATGTAGTAGATGAGAGTAATAAACGACGGGGCTTCTTCTCTATAAACGCCCTGTGGAAAAATAAGATTGCCGTTTTAGTGGGAGACTACCTGCTTTCAAAAGGCTTGTTGCTTTCTATTGATAATGGAGATTTTGATCTGCTAAAAATAATCTCCGTTGCCGTTCGTGAAATGAGTGAGGGCGAGTTGCTTCAGATAGAAAAAGCTAGACGCTTAGATATTACCGAAGAGGTGTATTATGATATCATTAGGCAAAAGACCGCCACGTTAATAGCGGCATGTTGTTCGTTGGGTGCATGTTCTGTAAAGCCCGAAAGCATAGATGTGGAAACGTTTAGAAAATTTGGGGAGTTGTGTGGTATGGCCTTCCAGATTAAAGATGATCTTTTTGATTATGGTGGTCAAAAAATAGGTAAGCCAACTGGTATAGATATCAAAGAACAGAAAATGACCTTGCCTTTAATTCATGCGTTAAATAATTGCAGCAAGAAAGAGAAGAGTTGGGTCATCAATTCCATCAAAAATCATAATAAAGACAAAAAGCGGGTAAAAGAGGTCATAGCCTTTGTAAAGGAAAAAGGTGGCTTGGATTATGCGGTAAGTAAAATGCTACAGTATAGAAATGAAGCCCTCGAGCTTTTGGACACCTACCCAGAATCCGATTATAAAAGTGCTTTGCAGCTCATGGTCAATTATGTGGTTGATCGTAAAAAGTAATTTTTTTTACAAATCAAACAACTGGTAATCAGTATATTGAAAAATAATTTGAATTTTTTTATTTTTCAGGCAACTATATTTCATTCTTCGGCGTCTATGCTAATAGAAGACCAAACCAATATTTTGAAAATTATACCTTTTTATAAAAACGAGAGCCAACTCATAAAAAAAGCGTCATCGGGCAACCGCGATGCACAAGAGCGTTTGTATAAAAAGCATGCGCCAAAAATGTTAAGCGTTTGTCGTCAGTATATAAAAGATGTTCATTTTGCGGAAGATGTAATGGTGCAGGGTTTTTTAAAAATGTTCAACAAGTTAGATACGTTTAAGTTTGAAGGTAGTTTTGAAGGGTGGTTACGTAGGATCATGATCAGGGAAAGCATATCCTATTTAAGAAAACAACAATTTGTCGTGTATGATGATGAGGTGTACGAGAAAAATCAGTCGGAAGAGATTTCGCAGAGTACTGATTTAGATACAGAGCATATTCAGCAATTGATAGACAAGTTGCCCCAAGGTTATAAAATGGTCTTTGTATTGTATACCGTAGATGGGTATAAGCATAAAGAAATTGCAGAAATGCTATCGATTACCGAGAGCACTTCAAAAACACAATTATTAAAAGCCCGAAAATTGCTTCAAGATCAATTAAGGCAACAAAATATTATAGGGTATGGAAACCGATAAATTTGAAAAACATATTAAGACCAAGTTACAAGAGCGCGAAATTCAGCCATCGGCGAATGCATGGTCCAAAATTGCATCAGAATTAAATGATGATGATGCCAAAAAGAAACCCGTATATCTCTGGATGGGTATTGCGGCAAGTATTGTTGTGTTGATCGGTATTGCAATGTTCTACTTTAATGGCAATACTGCAGCTACCAAAATGCCAACAGAAATTGTAGACATTGAGAAAGAACGTACGTTAAAAGAAGTTCTTGTAAAAGATGTTTTGCCTATAGGTAAAGAGGAAGTAGAGGTGGTTGCACATTCAGAAGCTGAAACTAGCATTGAGAAGGTAGTTGAGGAAGAAAATATACTAATTAACGAAAAAGAGCCTTTAGTATTAAAAGATGAAATTGAAGTCGCGGTAAACCAGGTACCTACTAGTACATCTGTTGAAAAATTAGTGGTGACCGATGATATTATAAATTCTAAAGTGGCCGATGTTATTGCGCAAGTAACCGTTCTGGAACAAAACAGTACAGTGACCGATGCCGAGGTAGATTCATTATTGAAACGTGCCCAAGATGAAATTTTAAGAGATAAAATATTTAATAAAGATAAATCTGTTGATGCTATGGCTTTGTTGACAGAGGTTGAAGATGAACTTGATCAATCCTTCCGAGACCAAATTTTTGATTCCCTAAAAGCCGGTTTTATAAAAGTGCGTACTGCCGTAGCAGACCGCAATAATTAATCAATCACAAATCGTTTTTCCTTATCTCTATAAAATACTATGGGGACAGGGAGCGGAGTTTATTCATCAAAAAAAATCAAAATAGAAATGAGAACAATTACCATGTATTTAGTAGCCATTTTGACACTTTTATTAATGCAAAGTGTAGTGGCTCAAGATAATTATATAGAAAAAGTAGAAATTTTAAAAGAGCAAAAGCTTAGTATAACTAGACAAGAAAAGGAAGCCTTAAAATTCGAAATTGCTGAAATAGTTAAGCAATTGGAAAATGGTGAAATTACTGAAGAAGAGTCCAATGCCTTAAAGATGAAGGCTGCAGAAAAAAGAGCACTTAATATAGAGGAGAGAATCGCTATTATTGATAATAAAATATCCCTTTTGGAAAGAAATAACGGCGAGGTCAAAGAATTGGATACCTTAAATTATAAGTTCGCTTTTGAACTGGGAATAGGGGATGATGATGACAAACTGTTTGGAATACGTATCAATGAAAATAGGCATAGAAAAGAACCGGTCTATGACAGAAGAACTTATTCTGATATTGTTTTGGCCGTTGGTTTAAATAATGCAATTATAGAAGGGCAGTCCTTAAATGATTCTCCTTATAAAATTGGTGGAAGTAGATTTTTTGAAATGGGATGGCAATGGCGCACCAGGGTGTTTAAGAATACAAATTTCCTAAGGTTCAACTATGGGTTTTCATTTCAATTTAATGGCTTAAAACCAAAGGATAATCAGTACTTGGTGTCATTGGATAACGGTCAGTCTGAGCTTCAAGAATTTGAATATGATTTGGATAAATCGAAATTTAGAATGGATAATTTAGTATTTCCTATGCATTTTGAATTCGGTCCGTCAAAGCTAACTACCACAGATAAGACCATGCGGTACTCGTTACATAATAAATTTAGAGTTGGTTTGGGTGGTTATGCAGGGTTCAATTTAGGAACGCGTCAAAAATTAAAATATACCATTGATGGAGAAAAAGTAAAAGACAAATTAAAGCGTAGTTATAATACCAATGATCTTGTGTATGGTTTAAGTGCCTATGCTGGTGTAGATGGGGTACTATTATATGTAAAGTATGATCTTAATCCCATATTCAAAGATGCGGCGGTAGAACAACGTAACATCTCTCTAGGTCTTAGGTTTGATCTTTAATTAAGATATTCATCAATCAAATTAGCTGTGGTACTCCAATTTAAAAAGGGTGCTACAGCTTTTTTAATTCTCCAGATCGGCTTTCATTTCTTCGGTGAACTCGTGCTCATAATATCCACGTTTGCAGTGGCTACATTCTACGGTAGTGGTACTGGAAATTTTAAAAAGCTTGATCCAAAATATATGGAAGTAATTCTTTTGGGTAAACGCTGTTAACGTTCCTTTTTGTTGGCAATAAGGACAAGTGCTATGAAAAAGATTTTTAGTTATCGGCTTTCCTGGTCTGGTGCCAAAGAATAGAATCATTTTGCTATTTTTGATGTTCTAATTTACGTAAAATTATTTCCAGCTTTTAGCAAGATTTTCATGATAGCAAAAACAACCATAGATCAAGTTTACGAAACTGCTCGCCTAGAGGAGGTTATTGGTGATTTTGTACAGTTAAAGAAATCGGGTTCCAACTTTAAAGGCTTAAGTCCGTTTAGTGATGAGCGTACACCTAGTTTTATGGTGTCTCCCGTAAAGCAAATTTGGAAAGACTTTAGTAGCGGCAAAGGCGGTAATGTAGTTGCTTTTTTAATGGAACATGAACATTTTACCTATCCAGAGGCTATTAAGTACCTAGCTAAGAAATATAATATTGAGGTAGAAGAGACAGAGCAATCTAGTGAGCAGAAAGAGCAGGCAAATGAGCGTGAAAGCATGTATTTGGTGTCAGAATTTGCTCAAGGCCATTTTAAGGAAATGCTTTGGGAGAGCGAGCTAGGTAAGGCTATTGGACTTACGTATTTTAAAGAACGTGGTTTTACGGATGAGACCATCAAAAAATTTGAATTAGGGTATTGTTTAGATCAATGGGACGGATTTACCAAAGCAGCCTTAGATAAAGGGTATAAGTTAGATTACCTGCAAAAAACCGGACTTACCATTGTAAAAGATGATCCCAACAATCCAAACGGTGCTAGAAAATTTGATCGATTCAAGGGCAGGGTCATGTTTCCTATACATTCCTTAAGTGGGCGTGTTTTAGGTTTTGGTGGGCGTATTTTAACGAACGATAAAAAAGCGGCCAAATACCTGAACTCGCCCGAAAGTGACATCTATCATAAGAGTAAGGTGTTGTATGGTATTTATTATGCCAAGCAAGCCATAGCAAAAGAAGATAATTGCTTTTTGGTAGAAGGGTATACGGATGTTATTCAATTTGCACAACGAGGAATAGAGAATGTGGTATCTTCTAGTGGTACGGCTTTAACGCCAGAGCAGATCCGGCTCATAAATAGGTTGACCAAGAATATTACGGTATTGTTTGATGGCGATGCGGCTGGTCTACGGGCATCGTTAAGGGGTATTGACCTTATTTTGGAACAGGGTATGAACGTAAGGGTCTGTACGTTTCCAGAAGGTGAAGACCCGGATAGCTTTGCAAAGAATAATGAGTTAGATGATGTGTTGGCTTACTTAAGTGATAATGCCAAAGATTTTATTCAGTTCAAGGCATCGCTTTTGGTAAAGGAAGCGGATAATGATCCTATTAAAAGAGCAGATACTGTTAGGGATATCGTAAACAGTATTTCCAAGATCCCGGATCGCATACAAAAGGAAATTTATATTCAAGAGTGTGCACAGATCATGAATATCTCAGAAGCTGTCTTGTTCAATACCTTGGCGCAGATAGATAAAAAGGGAGAGAAAGATTTTAAGAAGCAGCAGAAAGAAGAGCCTAAGGCTTTTGATGTGGTACGCAATACAGATGAGCAAAAACCGGAAAGAGTTGATGTACAGTATGTATTAGAGCGCAAAATTATAGAGTCCCTAATGTTGTACGGTAGCAATATAGAAGAGTTTGAAGACTTGGTGTTAAAGGAAAACGACGCCGGAGACTTGGAATTGGAGCCAGAATCTATGGAAATCAAAGTGTACGAGAAAATATATCTAGATCTACAAGAAGATGAAATAGAGTTGGCCAATGAAGATTTTAGAAAGATGTATGGCAAATTAATCGAAGCCTTGAATGAAGAGGGCGATTTTTCGATCACCACTTTTGTTAACGGATTAGATCAAGAAATGGCAAATCAAATATCTTCAATTTTAATGGAAGAAGAGCGTTATGCCCTGCATAACTGGGAGCGTAAAGATATTTATCCAAAAAAGAAAGAAATAGGCGTGTCTCAATTAGTGAGTGAAACCATTTTGACCTTGCGCTGTTTTTTGATCAAAAAGAGGATGACGGCCTTGCAGCATACCACGGAACAAGCAGATAAGGACAATAGGGAAGCGCTAGAGGAAATTATGAACTATATTCAGTTGAACAAGTTATTGAATCAGAAATTAAATAGGGTTTTGTCATAAAACTTAAAATGATCGCATAAAAAAAAGACCTGTTTTAAACAGGTCTTTTTTATTTTATTCAGTTGTAAGACTTTAGTACAATTCCAATGCTTTCGCCTGTTGTAATAAATCTACCATATTATCTACGTTCAATTTTTTCATTAAACGAGCTTTGTAGGTACTAACTGTTTTTTCGTTTAGGTTTAAACCTAAAGCAACTTCTTTGTTGCGCTTTCCACTAGCTAAAAGTTTTAACACTTCAATTTCTCTAGTAGATAGTTTTCTAAAGAACCTTCTCGGTTTTTTAGTTCCTTCATCAAAAGCAAGTCTTTGTGCAAGTTCATTTGTAATGAACATGCTTCCTTCGCTTACTTTGGTCACTGCTGCAGTAATATATTCTACACCAGATGATTTGGATAAATATCCAAAAGCACCGGCTCTAATGGCACTTAGGGCATATACATCTTCAGATTGACCGCTGTACATAAGGACTTTTACGTCCGCGTAATCTTTCTTGATTCTGCGTAATGCCGCTATTCCGTTAATTTCCGGAATATCCATTTCTAACATGACCACATCGGGGGTTGTGTCTTTGAGTTTTTCGAACAGCTCTTCGGTAGTAGCTACCTCATCGATCAGTTCAAAGCCCTCAGCGGATTCTAGAACCTTCCTAACTCCCATTCTTATGATAGGATGATTGTCCGCTATTAAAACTTTGATCATTAAATTGTTTTTTTTATAGATTTCAAAACCTATTTTGTCTGAAAAGACAACATGCAATGTAAGGCTTAAAATTCTAAATTAGAAGCCAAAGTTGCATTTTTTTATTACTAACGTATAATTTTCATCTTTATTTTCGATTTAATACATTGATTCTTAGGTGAGTTGTTATTTTAACTCTGTAGGAATCTCACAAACAGGTATAGGTAACATTTTGTGTTGGTTCATAGTATTCAACCTCGTAAAAATCGTATATACTTCTTTTTGTCTACCCTCAAAATCGGCTATGGTCTTTCCTTCGTCTTTCATGTTCATGGCCCACTCTAGCTCAGGGTAAGATGCGCCAATCTGATCCTCGTCGGTTCTATCGTCTCCCCAAAGTCCGTCCGTAGGTGCGGCATCAATAATTTCTTTGTTAACGCCCAAAGTCTTAGCAATATCGTACACTTCGGTTTTCATTAAATCCGCTATAGGGCTAAGGTCTACACCGCCGTCACCGTATTTGGTGTAAAAACCAACACCAAAATCTTCTACTTTATTTCCGGTTCCCGCTACAAGATAGCGCTCAAGCGCGGCAAAATAATACAAACTGGTCATTCGCAATCTTGCTCTTGTATTTGCCAATGACATAAACCTGTCCTCTTCATTATCTACTGCAGGCAGTGCGGCCACCAAACTATCAAATACAGGGGTAAGGTTTACAGGTTGTCTTCTAACATTTGGAAAATTTTCTATCAACCAATCAATATGTCTAGAAGCACGGTCACTTTGGTTCTCGGCTTGGTGAATGGGCATTTCTAGGCAAAGAAGGTCTAAACCTGTTTTTGCACATAGGGTAGAAGTAACCGCAGAATCAATTCCGCCAGATACTCCAATGACAAAACCTTTCTGTTTTGCATTTACAGCATAATCTTTTAACCACTTAACAATGTGTTCAATTACCTTTTCAGTTTGCATACGGCTCTAATTATTTAGTAAAATCAATTAACTTTGCCTTAAAAATAAGTTGAACACTGTGAATAATAAAATGTATTGTAAAATACTTGCCAAGGTCAAACCTATTTTTATACTATTATCAGTTTTTGTCATTCTTTCTAGTTGTAATGATAGCGATAAGGTGGCCAAAGAGATTGCAGCCGTACCTATGGACCTTAAAATAGCACGTTTTGATCGTGAATTTGCATCTTCGGGAGAAGAGGGTTTACCAGGTTTGCGTAAAATGTATCCGTATTTATTTCCGGCACCCGATAGTGTTTGGATCGCCAAAATGAACGATTCCCTTCAAATTGAATTATTTCAAGAAGTGGGTAACGCCTTTCGTAGTTTTGAAGATGAGGAAGAAGGTTTGGTACAGTTGTTTAAACATATCAAATATTATTTTCCGGAATATGCAGTGCCAAAGGTAATTACGGTTACCAATGATGTAGATTACAACAACAGGATTATTTTGACGGATAGTTTGTTGTTCATAAGCCTTGATAATTATTTAGGACCAGAGCATAAGTATTACGGCGGTTTTCAGCGCTATATAGCGCATACCTTGGATCGCAACTTTTTGGTGAGCGATGTGGCAAGTTCCTTTGCAAAACAGGTAGTGCCAAGACCCAGGGAGCGAACATTTCTTGCCCGTATGATCTATTTTGGTAAAGAACTGTATTTAAAGGATGTGCTTATGCCCAATGTAGATGATCGCAAGAAAATAGGCTATTCACAAGAGGATTTGGATTGGGCTTTTGCCAATGAAGAACCTATGTGGAGAAATTTTATAGAGAATGAATACCTGTACAGTACAGATAATAAATTGAACCAACGGTTTTTAGAGCCTGCCCCTTTCTCAAAATTTGGATTGGAACTGGACAATGAATCGCCAGGTAAATTAGGAAGATTTGTAGGATGGCAAATTGTACGTGCCTTTATGGAGAATAATGATGTAGCTGTAAAACAGTTGATGACCATGCCTGCAGAAGAGATATTTAAGAAATCAAATTACAAACCAAGAAATTAAATGGCAGATTTACATACTTCAGAAATTACGTTGCGCGTAGGATTGGATGAGAATAGAGTTCCTGAAAAATTAAACTGGTCTGCACAAGACGGTGGTATTGAGAATGAAGAGGCAAAGGCAATGTTGTTATCCGTTTGGGATAGTAAAAACCAAGAATCTTTAAAGATTGATTTATGGACCAAGGACATGCCGGTAGATGAAATGAAAACATTCTTTCATCAAACATTGGTTTCGTTATCGGAAACTTTCTTAAAAGCAACGCAAGACGAGAAAATGACGGCTACCATGAAGGATTTCTGTGATTATTTCGCAGAGAACCTAAATTTAAAAGATCAGGGTTAAGCGGATTTCAATTTCTTTTTTCCTTTTGTTTTTTTGATCCAATAGATAATATAGGCAGTTCCTAAAACGGACGGTGTTATCCACGCCCAAAGGGTATCTTGGTGCATGCCGGCTACAATAAATGCTGTTACCGACGCAATAAGTGCACCCAGCATTCTGCTCAAATGGTTTATGAGCCAAAGCTTCCTGTTTTCTAATGTGGTGCTATACAATTTAAAATCTCCATAAGGCATAAATAGTCCAAAGCAACCAAAGAACAAGAATAAGATACTTTGGTTATACCCTTTTATAAGTCCTATAATTCCAAATGCTATCATCAGCATGGCAGATAGGATCATAATTCCTGAAACTAACTTATCGGTATAATTGGCTTTTGTTTTTTTGATCGATTTAAAGGTTAGTGCCCTATTACCGGCCAGGACCATGTAAATGGTGAAAATACCGATCAAGAATAAAAAGGTGTTCATGTGGTTGGGCATGCGGGCTACTACTAGAGAAATGGCGGAGCTAATGATCATAGACCAAGAAAACCATTTGCCCAATAGTTTATGGTTCTTTTGCCCTTTTTTGACTACAATACTTGCAATACCGGTAATAAGGCCTACACCGCCAAAAAAGGCGTGAATGAAGATGGAGATGCTAATGATGTTTTCCATGAGTGGTTGGTTATTTAGGACTCAAAGATGAAGTAATTAATGTTGCTGAGATAAAGATAACTACTCAATTGTGATATTTGAGTGCTGAGTTGAAGTTGGGAAGTGTTGATTACTTAGTCTTAAGTAAAGGGTATTAAGTAAAAAGTAGGAGGTAGAAAGTACAGAGTAATAAGTACAAAGTCTTAAGTAAGAGGTGCGTAGTTAGATGTATTAAATATAAAGTCTTAAGTCAATGTAAATGTCATTACGAGGAGCTCTTGCGACATGGTAAGCTGTTGAAATTATCAATGTCAGTTCGAGTGTTTTCTGAAAGAAAATGTATCGAGAACAGGTTTGGAACACGCGAGGGTTCTCGATACAAATTCCTCGTGCCTCGAAATCCACTCGAACTGACAGGAAGGTGTAATGTGAGATATACTGAGTATTAAGTTTTAAGTAAATGTAAATGGTATTGCTAGGAGCTCTCGCGACATGGCAAGCTGTTGAAATTATCAATGTCAGTTCGAGTGTTTTCTAAAAGAAAATGCCTGCCTGCCGGCAGGCAGGTATGGAGAACAGGTTTGGAACACGCGAGGGTTCTCGATAACAATTTTACAACTTAGTTCTATGTACTTAATACTTAATACAAAAATCGCGAAGCGTTTAATTAACCATCAACGAAAAACCATCAACGAAAAACCATCAACGGACAACCATCAACGGACAACCATCAACGGACAACCATCAACGAAAAACCATCAACTATTTCCTATTCTTTCTAGGCTTACAGGTCATACAAAAGTCAGAGAGTTGGTTAATGCCATCTATGACTTTGTTGTGTTCTTTTAAAAGGAGCTCTGCATCTTTGCCAAAATCGGTTGCTTTAAAGACTTGTGCACTTACCGTATTCATTTCTTCCTGCAGCTCGTTAAAAATGGGTTGAAATAATTTTGAGTCGCTAAAAGCACCTTTTTCCTCGTATATCGTTTTCCTTATTTTTCTTGCATATAGTTCCACCAGGTCAAAATCGTAACGTCCAAATTGTAATAGCTGATTCGCGGTCAAGATGTCCGGGGCTACTAAAACAGCAAGGTTTTTTTGAAAAATGGCCTTTACCTTGTCATTAAAGTTCTTGGTGAACATAAACGAGACAGAATTCATATTGAAGCTGAAATCTATTTTGGCACCGGAATATATGGAATAGGAGGTGAGGTTAGCATTAATTTCGGATTCTGCAGATTGATAATCGGTCAATTGTAGCTCATAATCCGGGTTCCAAACCATAGGTTCTTGCGCCATCATAGTTGCCGATAAAAAGAGTAGAGTCAGTAGTAAAGTGATGTTCTTCAAAGTGTACAAAATTTGAAATCGAATGTACTACAAATAGTAATTCGTTGTTGATACCGTTAGGTCCTTAAGTATTAAAATTTGTTAAACTTACAATTGAAACTCGGTCTGGTTGGTACCGTTATCAAATATTTTGGGGTAGTGTTCACGGGCATTTTGTGCCATAAATGCTACGGGTACGTCTTCAAAATGACCATAATCTTCCAAATATTCCATAAACTGGGTACCTTCTTTATTGAAAGCCTGTAGAACGGCATCATTTTCCCCGTCAAAATCTAAAGGGGCAACATTTAGCATTTCGCATAAAGAAGCATTAAAAGTGGGGGAGAGTTTAAGCCATTTGTTTGCTATAAAAGCATCTACCATACCGTGCGGAGTTAATTCGTTGGATCCAAATTTTTCAATTAAGCGGTCCGCCGCAATATGGTTTTTAACTTTCGCCAAATGTATTCTTGCCGGTATGCCCATGGCACGTAAACAAGCAATTAATATGATCGATTTGTCAACGCAGTGCCCTTTGCTGCGTTTCGCAATTTCACTGGCTCTGTATTTCTCCTTGTTAAAGCTTAAGTTGTAGGGGTCATAGCGCCAATGGTCTCTCACCTTGGTGTATAAGGCTATGGCTATTTCTTTTTGTGACAAAGAAGCATCTTTAAATTCTGAAATAATGGCCTGAATTTCTTCACTTTCAAAATCAAAAAAGTAAGTAGGGGAAAGGTAATCCATAGCATTAAGTATTTGTAGTATACATTTATTTATACGCCAAAGACTAAGGTAAGAAATTTTTAAGCGTTAAGGGTAAATCGCCATACGCCGAACGCAAAGCGCCCAAAGCGCTCAAAGCTAGTATTAAGTACAAAGTATTAAGTGAGAATTTTAAAGTTAGAATATAGAAAATAGAATATAGAGAATAGACTTGTTTTATCAGAAGCTTGGAGTCAGTATTAAGTAATAAGTACAAAGTATTAAGTGAGAATTTTAAAGTTTAAAGTTGGAAGAGGGAAAATAGAATATAGAGAATAGACTAATTTTGATTGAATCGTATTTAGCTGCTAAAATTTTGATATTTAAGTAGCCCGTAGCAACTATTTACTATTTCACTATCAAACTAATTCACTAAAACACTGAGAACTGATACTGCCTACTGAAACTGAACACTGCCCACTGAAAACTATTCCCTCGGTCTATTTTGCCAAATATGAATATACTGCCCTGTAGACATACGGCGTGCCATTTCTTTAGCTCTGTCCGCTAATTCACCTTCAAAGAGTTCGTTGATAGTTTCGAACCAAAGTTGTAACCACTGTGCGAAATGATTTTGGGAAATTGTATGGTTTAGATTTTTATCAACGTTCACATGAGCTTTTGAGGGGCTTCCTCTAAAAGTTCGTACCCCAAATAAGTTAGATTCCCAAAAATCGGTGAGTTTGCTGAGGTGTGCCGGCCATTGTTCTTCGGAAATATGTCCGTTGAAAATAGGTCCCAACAATTCATGCTGTCTTATTTTATCATAAAACGTATGCACTAGCAGGCTTACATCATCTCTATTTGTGATTTTGGTCATGCGCTAAGTTTAAGAATTTGCCACAACTTTTTCTACTCTTGCCGCGGCATCAAGTTTAGAAAGCGTAAGGCGAACAATGCTATCCGATTTCGCTAAAAGGTCATGCGGAATATTGGCTGCTAAGGTAATCATATCTCCTTGTTTTAGTACATGGACAGTACCTTCAACCCCAAAATCTATATTTCCTTCTACCATATGTACTATAATCGGGAAAGGAGCCTTGTGTTCTTTCATGAGCTGACCTTTTTTCAACATGATGCGTATCTCTTTAGAGAACGATGTCTCTAAAAGAACTTGAGTAACAATTTTTTTATCGTTGAAATCTAAATTTTCGGTGAAAGATACCTTTTGCATACCAGTGTTTTTTACAATAGTATAAAACAAGCAATCTTTAAACTATGACACTTCTCAGTTTTGCTTTATGGGCGTTGTGTGGTGATTGTTTGGCAAATTATTACGCTATAAACCCTCGTGTATGTTTATATTACTCCCCCAAAGTATTTAAATATAGCGCCAAAACTAAACCTATGGCAGTAGCCAAACCTGTCCAATACTTATCTTCTTTAAACGCTTTTGGAAAAACCTCTAAAGCTAATGACGCTGCTACGGCACCACCGGCAAAGCATTTAATGTAGTTCAAGTATTCTTCAGGTACATCGGCTAGTAGAAAATGCCCAAGTAAGGCTGCTGCCGATAAAATCAGTGCAGTGCCGATCCATAGCCAAAGAATTTTCTTTTTAGAATCGGTATTTTCAGCCATTTCCTTTGCGCCACCTGCCGCCTCGGGTAAATTGGACAATAATATAGATCCAGACAATGCCGCGATGGATAACGGACTTGCGCCAATTAAAGACACGCCCAATGCCAAGTTTTCAGGTATGCCGTCTAAAGTAATGGCAGCAAGTAAGCCGCCGCCACTTTGTGAGTTCCATTTTTCCTTCACCCAATAATCTAACACGGTAAAGGTTATGGCACCTACAAAGACAGTGGATAGTGCAATGGGTACGGAGTTTTTCTCAAGTGCTGGATAAATTAATTCCAACAAGGCGGAAACCAGTAACGCCCCACCGGCTAGCGCCACTAAAAAGCCTTCTAAACGTTTGGATAAATTTCCGTACAGCCCCCACAGTGCACCAATAACAAGTGCTCCGGTTACGATCAGTACAACAATGGCGGTCATCATAATTTTTAACGATAGGGTTAATTAATTTACTAGGTGTTCAGCGCAAATTAGGCACCTGTCGTTAAAATCGATGCTATGATTAAAAGTTTTATTAACTCTAAATATTACCCGTTGGCAATTTTCGCCTGTTCTTCTAAATCGGCAAGGTTTTCAAATTTTTGTAGCGGTAGCTCTTTTTTGGTCGCTTTTATTTCATCAACTAAGGCAAGAATTAAATCCAAAGGTTTTGCTTCGTAGCCGAACATTTTTTGGTCAAAGGCAATGCCGGCTATAATTCCGTCATTTTCCATGCCTACACCCCAATTTTCTATAAAATCTAATAATGCTATTTCTGTAATTTGGTAGTTGCTCCAATGGTTTATAGTGCAAGATTTCGCTCTGGCACCTTCTGCCCAAAAACATAATATGTCAACAGGTTTGCCCTGTTCATTTTCATAAAGCGCAGAGGCTGAGGTGGCAAAGCCTTCATGATTTTGCAGCGCATAAACGATGCCTGTCTCGCAAACCTTTTTTATAAAGTTCTTGTATCTATTTTCAATGATATCTGAGCCTTGTTGTTCCATGTGTTGTGTTTGTGGGAAGGTGTGTTGTTTTTTGTTGAAATGATGACGAAGGTAATTATAATATTATTTGTTTTCAGAAGTAGGTGAGAACAAGTAATTACTTATAGCCATTGTAATGCACGTGTTTTATTTTATTATTGGTAATTCTAAAAAAGATATTTTTGTTTTATTCCTGTATATGCTCAAAGTTGGTATTCCTTCTGTCGGAACTTTGTCAAATGTATCTTTGTCAGCCCCTGAAATCGCAATTCTTATAGAATGTCCTTTCTTGATAAGAATTGATGTTGGATGTAATTTAAAGATTACTTCTTCAATCTTATCTATAGGCATAGGTGATGCATCTGATTTTCTAAATGAATGATACGGTATTTCGTTAAATATATCATTCTTAGATAATTTCCGATGTTCAAGTAAAAGCCCTCCTTCTGTGATGTATCTGCTTTTTCCATTAGGGTCAACATCTTCTAAGTAGACAAAAATCGCTCCTTCTATGTGTGTTGAAGATAGATTGAGAGAAATTACAGGTGTTCCCGAGATTTGAAGAGGCTCTTCAAGAGGTGCGGATGTATAAGTTAGCATTAAAGAATCGGCAGCATTGCGATTATTGAGGTTAAGAACGGGTTTTCCCATTTGGGTTGTCCATCGATTGTTTGTGCCAGTACTTACGGAAAAGTCAACTAGATATTCATCCATACCTTGAGGTTCTTCTGATGATGAAGTATTTAATTTTCCGTTGGTATCTAAATAATACTTAATTCTTTCTTGCCCTTTGGGTGGCCAAATATCAGATTGTTTAAATGATTCTTCTCCAAAATTATAGTACTTGATGGTTGGCCAATCGTCAACTCCTTTGTCATTCCCCTTTATATAATGGTCAAAGAAGTTAAGTTGTAGTCTAAGCTGTTCAATTACCGATGGGACAGGTTCAATGATACTATCAGAAACAACAAATGGACTGGCATGAAAACCTCCTCCATGTGAAGTTGGCATCATGACAACTTTCTGCGGATTAGTAAAGTGCTGTAACCTTAATATAGTACCTTCTGCTGTTCCGGCATCAAGCCAACTTGTAAGAACGAGCATTGGTACATTTGATTCCGAAATTTCCTTTTTCCAATGCAAGGGGTCAAGTTCTTCAAACTTGAAATCCCCAAATTTGGAATCCTTGTAACGTGCTTGTATAAGACCTTCCAATACAATTGGGTTGTTTTCATGTTCTTCAATTGCATCTATTGGAAAATCTTCACCGATACGCCTCACACTTGCGCCCAGATTCTCCACTGAATTTTGGTCTAACCAATCAACATATTTACTCCATGGCGCTATAAAACTTGTTGCAAGCATTCCATAAGGACGACTAGGACTCTCATATACGTCAAAATCTGACCAACCAGGAATAACCGCTTTAATGGCTGGATGTTGCGTTGCACATAAAAGCTCTGCTGTTGTCCCAGAGTAAGAGGTGCCATAGGCTCCCACCTTACCATCAGACCACGATTGGTTTACTGCCCAATCAACAATGTGCCAAGCATCTTTCACTTCCGTAGGCGTGTATTCTCCTAAACGAACTCCATAAGAAGCACCTGTTCCCCTGACGTCAACTTTTGCGAGGATGTAATCATTGTCAAGAAAATACTTATCTCGTTTACTGAGTGAGGCAATTGGCTTTCCTGTTTTCGCGTCTTCTTTGCCTCTCCAGTATCGGGTAAATTCAAAGAGCACAGGAAGTTTTTGATTTTTGTATTTTTCTGGGAAGTAAACATCCACAGCCAACTTAGTTCCATCGACAGCAGGTACATAATAAGACTCAACATTGTTTTCTTGCGAGAAACTGAATTGATAAATTGAAACAAAAATGAGTATAAATAAGAATTTTTTAGCTGTCATTTTCTAGGTGCGTTAAATTTTGCATAACGGTCTAGTATAAGAATAGTAGCGGATTTTCATACACTACTTTTTCGGTTAAACACAGACCTTATTTATATTTACTTAACTTGGTTTTAGCGATTAAACCGCTATTATTGTTATACATTGTTGTAGCCAGTTATTTTTATTGTTCAGCTTCAGGTGCTTTTAAAACACTCTCTGTATTATCTGTTAATAATTCAACTTTTTCAGTTATTCCAGTTACCCAATTCGGTACTTGGTCAGCCGTAGTAATATGTTTTTTGATATATTTAAATAGTTTTAATCCCTTTTTTGAAGTCGCAATTCCTAAATTCTCATTTAGAGTAGCTTCAAAACCAAGAAATTTGTCGTTTACACTATTGTCAGGAAAGTCAGAAACAATATCAAATAATTCTAATAAGGCTTTGTTTTTTCCTATTGTACTAGCTTCATCTTGCGTTCCTATATGATGATTATCGCCATCAAAAATTACAAAACACGGTATTCCAAATTCAGTATATAGACGATAAAATCTATCAAGTTCGCTTTTGTCTCCACATCTTACTATCGTTATTCCTTTTCCAATATAATCGTAATCTATTAAGTCAAAGAAATATGGTAAAAGTAAAGTTTCACTTTGCCCTTCAACTAATATTATTTTTTTTGCAAAAAAGGCCTCATTTGCTTTTTGTGTATCTCCAGTTTCTTCGTAGGCATTTTTGTAATGAAGTAAAATATCTTCACTTGTTGAGTTGATATTTCTTCTTATTTTCAAATCGTCTATAAATGCTGTCGGTTTTGCATTTCTAACATAAGTTCCGTTTTCAGCATTTTTTCTAACTAAGAAAATTTCATTAAACCTACCAACATTTAAAAAATCAGGCGAATGAGTAGTGAAAAATATTTGTGTACCAGATTCTGCTAATTCGCATAAAACTTTATAAAAATTTCTTTGTGCTTGAGGATGCAAAAACAATTCAGGTTCATCAATAAATAATGGTGTGCTATTATTTAATTTTAGTTGTGAATATGCTTTTAAAATTGCGATTGAAATAGATGCCTGCACACCCATTCCAAGTTTAGAAGCTTGAAAAGATAGATTTGTGTCGTTTTCACAAATTATCAGTTGTAGAGTTCTGAAAAAATTCCAAGGGTCATACAAATTTAAATCTACTTTTAATTCGTTACTCGGTCGATTTAATTGTTTTGCTGTTTCAACTTGAAGAACTTCAATGAATTTTTTCATTACTTGTGTTCCATTATCATCTTCTACTGTGAACAGAATATCGTCTCTTAGTCGTTCAATTTCTGTTTTAAATATTTCCGTTTTTTTGACAACTTCTCCAGTTTCTTCATCAACTATTTCCTGTTCTTTAAACATTTTGTTAATGTCTAGAAGAATTCTACCCATTAAAGACCATCTGTTTGAAGGTGCGTAATCAAGAATTGACCTATCAACGCCTAAATAGGCAGAACAATAATTTTGTCTGTCTATGTCAGTAATATAATTGCCTGAATGATTTAATCCAGTTTTTTCGCGTCCTGCTTGGTCAGTCCAATTTTGCGCTAATTGAAGATATTTACCATTATCAAATTCAAGAGAAATTTTAATTTCATTATTAATATCTCCCATAAAATGGTCTTCTGGAAGAGTTGAGTTAAAAGAAGGATAAATTGGACCTAAAGGCCAATTTATTGCATCAAAAATATTACTTTTCCCTGTGCTATTTTCTCCAATAAATGCATTTATTTTATCCGAACATTCAATGTCAATGTACTTAACACTTTTATAATTTCTTATTACAATTCTTTTGATTTTCATTGAGTTCGTTTAATTGGCATACAACTATGGTGTATGTGCACAATTACGCATATTCCACTATATTCAGAAATATGTGTGATTACACTTCTAACATTTCACTAAAGAATAAACCTACAATTAACATTTCAAACTCTATTACGGGAAACCATAATTGGTTAAAAATTATGTATGGTTTGGGTCTTTTTACGACCAAAAGGTCATGTCAAATAAAATTCTATTTATCTATAATGCCAATAGCGATGCTGGTAGTAAAATGCTAGATTTCGCCCATAAGATCATTAACCCAGCTACTTATAACTGCAATCTCTGCAGTTTAACCTATGGCAGTTTTACCGAGAACAAACAATGGAAAGGTTTTAGAGAAAGCTTGTTAGCTAAGGGCTACGAGCTAGAATTCTTTCATAAAGATGAATTCCAAGAAAACTATAAAAGCAAATTTGGGCACAAGTATACCTATCCTATTATATTGGTAGAAACAGAACATGACTTAGAAGTGTTAGTGTCTGCCGAAAAGTTGAACGCTATGGAGACGGTGGAGGAGTTGATCGCTACGCTTGGTTGATGGTTGTTGGTTTTTGGTTGTCGGTTGTTGGTCTCACTCGGTCGTAGAGCTTACTCGGTCGCTGAGCGTAGCCGAAGTGATTCGTGTTCCAAACAAAAAGATAGCCGCGCTTTGCTCGCTATGACGTTGACGAGGAAGTTTTCAGTAATCGGTTACAGTTTTCAGTTGTTTTCGTTAGCGAGTACCACTGTCAGTTCGAGTGAATTTCGAGGTACGAGAAATTTGCCTGTCCGCCGACAAGGAGGGTATCGAGAACAGGTTTGGAACACGCGAGGGTTCTCGATACAGATTTTTTACTTCCGCTTTACTTCAGTCAAAAATCCACTCGAACTGACATTTCGTTTTTTAGGTCACTGAGCGTAGTCGAAGTGACATGTCGGTTGCGAGATGGTTGCCGTGTTCCAAACAAACAGATAGCCGCGCTTTGCTCGCTATGACGTTAATAAAGAAGTACTTAGTATTAAGTAATAAGTAAAAAGTATTAAGTAGTGCGTGTGAACTCTTGTATATTAAATATGAAGCAAACAGCCCAGAGTACGAAGTACTAAAAAATAGCACAAAGAGCTAAATACTTAATACAAAAAACGCGCAGCGTTAAGAAAACTGCCAACTGAATACTAGAATAAGTACTTAATACAAAAAAACGCACAGCGTTAAAAAACGAACAACCAACAACGAACAACCAACAACTACTTCGTTGCCTCAAAAAACTTGTCGTTAATGTCGTCTATAAAAGCTAATAATTCATCGCGGCCGCTGCGGTGGCTAGAGCTGGTGATAAAGTGCGGTGGAGCTTCTTCCCACATATCTGTGGTGAGTTTGTTTAAATACAAGTTTACTTGTCGCTCAATGGCTTTTGGCTTTAATTTATCCGCTTTTGTGAAAATGATGGCAAAAGGTACTCCGTTTTCACCCATCCATTGCATGAACTCCATATCTATGGGTTGTGGATCATGCCTGATATCTACAAGCACAAATGAGCATACCAGTTGCTCTCGTTGTAAAAAGTAATTGGTAATATATTTTTGAAAGGTATTCTTATCTTTTTTGGAAACACGGGCATAACCATACCCCGGTAAATCTACCAGAAACCAATTCTCATTGATCTTAAAGTGGTTAATAAGTTGGGTTTTACCAGGTCTGCCAGATGTTTTTGCCAAGCTTTTACGCTCGGTCAACATATTGATCAAAGAAGACTTACCTACATTGGAACGTCCTATAAAGGCATATTCGGGCAAAGGCTCTTTGGGGCACTTGGTAACATCGGAGTTGCTCATTACAAAGTCGGCCGACTTTATTTTCATCCGTAGGGTATTTAAAAATTATTTTTTGTCAACCAGTCATCCAAAATGGTGTTGAACTGGTCTGGGTGCTCCATCATAGGTGCGTGTCCACATTTATCTAACCAAAATAAATCGGAATTCGGTAAAAGCTCATCAAACAGTTCTGCAACATCTGGTGGAGTAACCGTATCGTCCTTTCCCCAAATAATACAAGTGGGAGTTTGCATGCTAGGTAGATCCTGTGCCATATTATGACGAATGGCACTTTTGGCGATCGCCAAGGTCTTCACCAATTTCACACGATCGTTCACGGTGGCAAAAACTTCATCTACGATCTCTTTGGTGGCAACCTCAGGGTCATAGAAAACATCTTGGGCTTTCTTTTTAATAAACTCATAGTCACCACGTTTAGGGTAACCATCTCCCATGGCGCTTTCGTAAAGTCCAGAGCTGCCGGTAATCACCAGTGCTTTTACTTTTGAGGGATATAATTTGGTATGTAAAAGACCAATATGGCCACCTAAAGAGTTCCCTAAAAGAATAACATCTTCTAGTCCTTTATGGTCTATAAATTTTTTAAGGTATTTGGCGAAATTCTTTACCGTGGTCTTCAACATTGGCATAGAATATAGCGGAAGTTCAGGTATAAGCACTTTATATCCTTTAGGAGGAAAATAAGAAGTTACCCCTTCAAAATTACTGAGTCCGCCCATAAGTCCGTGAAGAATAATTATGGGTTTTCCTTCACCTTTTTCTATATACTTAAAGCCACCTTCGTTAATCAATTCGTTTTCCATGCGCATTACTCATCATAATTGCCCAAATATAGGTAATTACAGAGAATAGCAAACAACTCTTTTCGATTAGGTGCTTTTGCAATCCAGACAACTTTCAATTTTCCCCAAAATAAAGGTCGAGTGGTAAAATTGTTCCAAAAAAAATCCGATGAGTGGCAAAAATGATTCACAAAAGGGGTAATTTATTAACAAAGTGGTTTTTAGTGGTAAAATGTGGTAATAATATTTATATATTTGAGTTATATAAATAAAACCTATCCATTTTGGACATTTATTTCTTTGGGACATTTAACTGCAAGGCCGATGCCAAGGGGCGTATCATGCTTCCTGTTGCGCTGCGCAATCAAATGACTCCGATCTTAAATGAAGGTTTTTTTATCAAGAAGTCATATTACAATGAATGCCTTGAATTATATCCTGCGCAAGAATGGTATAAAATCATGGCAGAAATGGACCAGAATAACAGATTTGATGAAGAAAGCCAACTTTTTCAAAGAATTTTCATGGATGGTCTAAGACCGGTAGAAGTAGATGGTACCGGAAGACTTTTGTTGGCAAAAGACGTGATTTCCTTAGCGGGAATTACAAAAGAGGTGAAGATAGTGCCCATGCGAAAGCATTTGGAGATCTGGGATGTTAAGGAGTACGAGGCTACCATATCTATATCTAAGGAAGAGAAGAAGAATTTGGTAAAGCGCGTAATGCTGAACAAAAAAGACGATAAAGATGTATCATAATCCGGTATTGCTGAAAGAGACAGTAGATGGGTTGGATATCAAGGAAGACGGTATATATGTAGACGTGACATTTGGTGGTGGCGGTCACTCTAAAGAAATATTGAAAAGATTGGGGCCAGAAGGCAAGTTATATGCCTTTGACCAAGATGAAGATGCGCAGGCAAACGCGTTAGGTGATCCAAGATTTACGCTGATCGCGGAAAATTTTAGATACATCACCCAGTTTTTAAAGTTCTATGGCATTAGAAAGGTAGATGGAATCTTGGCAGATTTTGGCGTTTCATCACATCAGTTCGATCAAGCGGAACGTGGTTTTTCAACCCGTTTTGATGCAGATCTGGATATGCGAATGAGCAAGCGCAATGCATTGTCTGCTTTTGATGTGGTCAACAAATATTCTTATGACGACTTAAGAAAAGTGTTGTTTGAATATGGTGATATCAGAAATGCGAACGCCATGGCAAAAGTAATTGTTGCCAATAGGGAAGAAGAGCAGATCCAAACTACCGATGCTTTGAAAGTGGCATTAAAGCAGTTTTTGCCAGAGCACAGGCAGCATAAAATTTTGGCACAGATCTATCAGGCCATTCGCATAGAGGTGAATCAAGAGATAGCGGTGATCAAGGAGTTTTTGGAGCAGGTGCCGGGGTTGTTGAAAGAGAAAGGAAGGTTAAGTGTAATCAGTTACCACTCATTAGAAGATAGATTGGTGAAAAGATTTATAAGGGCCGGACAGTTTGAGGGGGAGCCCGAAAAAGATTTTTACGGGAATATAGATGTACCGTTAAAAAAGGTTGGTGGATTGATAGTGCCAACAAGAGAAGAGATAAAAGTGAATAACAGAGCACGTAGTGCTAAATTGAGAATAGCGGAACGCAATGGCGAAAAGTAAAGTGAAAACGGGTGTATTTGACCTTTTGAAGGGAAAATTTTTGGTGAGCGGCGACGCCCCTAAAAATTGGCTGTTCATTATTTTCATTTCTTTTTTGGCAACGGTAATGATCAGTAGCTCCCATAGCGCCGATCAAAAAGTACACCGTATTGCATTGTTGAACGAAGAGGTGAAAGAATTGCGTAACGAGTTTGTAGATATGCGATCAGATGTGCAGCAGTTGAAGCTAGAATCGAACATTACCGGTAAAATATCGGAAAAAGGTTTATTTCCTTCAGAAACTCCCCCACAGAAAATTAAAGTGAAATCTTTAAATGAAGAGGAGTAATGGCGGTAACGGATAAAAGCATATTAAAAAGGCTCTACATAGTGGCGGGCTGCATGGTGCTCTTTGCGGGCGCTGTGTTGTTTAAGTTGGTCTCCATACAAATTGTAGACGGTGAAAAATACCAGGCCCTTGCCGATACGCGTACCGAGCGTATGTTCACGATCGAGCCCAATAGGGGAAATCTATATTCAGATGACGGTAGTCTTTTGGCGACTTCGGTTTCTAAATACACCATCCGTTTTGATGCCGTGACCGTAAGCAACGAAGATTTTAAGGAAAACGTAAAACCATTGGCCGATGCCTTGGCAAAGCAGTTTGGTAAAACATCATCTCATTACCAGCAAATTTTAAGAAAAGCAAGAGAGAATAAAAATAGGTATGCGTTGATCGTACGCAACTTGGATTATTCAGATTACATGGCGGTTAAAAAAATGCCGCTATTTAATAAGGGTGCTTATAAGGGCGGATTGATCATTGAACAGAAGACCAAAAGAGAGCATCCGTTGGGTAAAATTGCCGAGCGTAGTGTTGGGTATGAGCGTGTAGATGAAAATGGATATTATACCCGTGTAGGTATGGAAGGTGCCTTTGGTGAATACCTAAGGGGTATTTCGGGCAAGCGCTTAAAACAGAAAATCGCAAAAGGCCAATGGAAGCCTATTGGTAATGATAACATCGTAGAGCCAAAAGACGGTTATGATGTGTACTCTACCATTGATATCAATATACAGGATATAGCGCACCATGCATTATTGGGGCAGTTAGAGAAATACCAAGCAGATCATGGAACGGTAATCGTAATGGAGGTAAAGACCGGTGAGGTAAAGGCAATTTCAAACTTGGGCCAGACTTCAGAAGGTAAGTACTATGAGCGTTTAAATTATGCGATAGGTGAATCTCACGAGCCGGGTTCAACCTTTAAGTTGGTGAATTTGGTGGCGGCCTTGGAAGATAAAATTATTGATACCAGTACGGTGATCGATACCGAGAAGGGGCGTTGGAAAATTTATAGACACTGGGTAAAAGATACCAAGCGTGGCGGTCATGGTAAAATAACCATGTCCAAGGCATTTGAAGTTTCTTCTAACGTAGCGTTTGCCAAAATGATCAATGACGGGTATAAAAGCGATCCGGAAAAATATGTAAACAGGCTAATGGCCATGGGTGTGCATAAAGAACTGGGCTTACCGGTAGTAGGTGAGGGTAAACCGGTGTTGCGTTACCCTGGGGATAAAGGTTGGTCTGGACTGTCATTGGCACAAATGGCTTATGGTTACGAGGTTTCTATGACTCCCTTACAGACTTTGGCATTTTACAACGCTATTGCCAATGATGGTGAAATGGTGAAGCCAAGGCTGCTAAAAGAGGTGAAGGAATGGGACAAGACTATTGAGAAGTTCGATAAAAAAGTATTGAACCCTGCTATATGTTCAAAAGAAACCGTGAAAAAGGTACAGCAGATTCTAAAGAATGTAGTAGAAAAAGAGCATGGAACGGGTCATGGTATGTATTCCAAGAATTTTTCCATGGCTGGGAAAACAGGTACTACGCAAACCAACTATGTCTCTAAAGACCGATCAAAGTACGAGTATATCTCATCTTTTGCAGGTTATTTTCCGGCAGACGAACCAAAATACTCATGTATAGTGGTAATTCATAAGCCAGATAAAAGTGTAGGGTATTATGGAGCGGATGTATCCGGGCCGGTATTTAAGTCCGTAGCACAAAAAGTCTATGCAACATCGCCACTGACCAGTGAGGTGGATGTCAAAGATGTGTTGGTGGCGGATAATGAAGATTCTCATAATGGCTATTACAAGAAGGCACAGCAGAAATATGCTGAGGTGCCCAATGTAAAGGGGATGTGCGGAATGGATGCCGTTGCCATTTTGGAGAATTTAGGAATTGAAGTAGAGGTGAAAGGGAACGGAAAGGTAAAGCGCCAATCGATCTCTAAGGGAACAGACCTGAAATCAGTGAAAAAAATAGTGTTGGAATTGATATGATGCAATTGAAAGACATATTATATGGAGTGCGTATTACTGCTGTTAGCGGTACTACCACTTGTGATATAGCTTCGGTGCAGTTCGATTCCCGTGAAGTGCAAAAATCCGATGCCTTTGTTGCTATAAAAGGTACCATTACCGATGGGCATAAATATATAGATGTCGTAGTAAAAGCTGGTGCTAGAGCGATCATATGTGAAGAGTTACCTGCAACTATGGTAGATGATGTAACGTATGTACAGGTAGAAAGCGGAAATCAAGCATTGGCATTGATGGCTTCTAACTATTACGGTACGCCATCAAAAAATTTAAAATTGGTAGGTGTTACGGGTACCAATGGTAAAACAACGGTATCTAGTTTGTTATATCAACTGTTTAAAAAGGCAGGGTATAAAGTGGGGCTGTTGTCCACCATAAAAATTATGGTAGATGATACCGAGTTTCCTACAAAACATACCACGCCCGACGCATTGGTGATCAACAAGCATTTTAAATTAATGAACGATGCCGGTGTGGAATATTGCTTTATGGAAGTGAGTTCTCATGGTATTCATCAAAAAAGAACGGAAGGTTTGGCTTTTGCGGGAGCAATTTTCACCAATCTTTCCCATGATCACCTAGACTATCATAAGACCTTCGCAGAATATCGTGATACCAAGAAAATATTGTTCGATCAGTTGCCAAAGACGGCTTTTGCATTGACCAATTTGGATGATAAGAACGGCTTGATCATGTTGCAGAATACCAAAGCTAGAAAAGCAACATATGCCCTAAAGAACTATGCCGATTATAGGGCACAGATTTTAGAGAACCAGTTTGATGGTCAGTTGTTGAAAATCAATGACAACGAGCTGTGGTCAAAATTAATAGGTCATTTCAATGCTTATAATATGCTGGCAATTTATGCAACGGCAGATTTATTGGGCATGGATCAATTGGAAACCCTTCGCTTAATAAGTGAGTTGGAGAATGTGGACGGAAGGTTTCAATATTATATATCAAAAAATAGAATTACGGCAATAGTTGATTATGCCCATACGCCGGACGCCCTAAAAAATGTGCTTGAGACAATCAACACGTTGAGAACTGGAAATGAAAACGTCATCACCGTTGTGGGGTGTGGTGGCGATAGAGACAGATCAAAGCGTCCGGTAATGGGTAATATCGCAACGGAAATGAGCAATAAGGTCATTTTTACATCGGACAACCCTAGAACGGAATCGCCCACGGAAATCATCACCGAAATGGAAGCTGGGGTAGAGCCACAAAATGTAAAAAAGATGCTTTCCATTGAAAATAGGGAGCAGGCCATAAAGACGGCGTGTCAATTGGCAGCAGATAACGATATCATTTTAGTTGCTGGAAAAGGGCATGAAACCTACCAGGAAACCAACGGTGTTCGTGTTGAATTCGATGATTTTAAAATAGTAAAAGAGCTGTTGAGCAGCCTAGATAAATAACCAAAGCTTAAAAGCAAGAATAAAAGATTTTATGTTAACCTACCTGTTTGAATATTTAGAAAAACAATACCAGTTGCCCGGGGCTACGCTGTTTCAGTTTAGTACGTTTCGTGCCGCAATGGCTATTCTTTTTTCGTTGACGATCGCAACAGTGTACGGTAAGCGTGTAATTCTGTTCTTGCAGAAACAACAAGTAGGTGAAACTATTCGTGATCTAGGTCTTGATGGGCAGAAGCAAAAAGCGGGTACACCAACTATGGGCGGTGTGATCATTATTATGTCTACCCTGATCCCGGTGTTGTTGTTCGCAAGGTTGGAGAACATTTATATTATGCTATTGACCTTTACCATGTTGTGGATGGGTGCAATTGGCTTTTTGGATGATTACATCAAAGTATTTAAAAAGAACAAAGAAGGTTTAAAAGGCAGGTTTAAGGTTTTGGGTCAGGTAACATTGGGGCTTATAGTTGGTGCAGTATTATACTTTCACCCAGAAGTGACCATGCGTGATCATGATAAGACCATTATTACACAAGAGTATACCGTAGAGCAGGTAAAGGGAGAGGAAATTAAATCTACCATGACCACGGTGCCGTTCTTTAAGAATAACGAATTTGACTATAGCAATTTAATTTCTTGGGCTGGAGAAGGGGCAAAAGAATATGCTTGGTTGCTGTTCATCCCTATCATCATATTGATCGTAACCGCAGTATCTAACGGTGCCAATTTAACCGATGGTATAGATGGTCTTGCCGCAGGTACATCGGCAATTATAGTATTTACATTGGGCATTTTTGCCCTCGTATCGGGTAACATTATTTTCTCTGATTATTTGGATATCATGTACATACCAAGAGTTGGTGAGTTGTTGATATTCATTACCGCTTTTGTAGGGGCGCTGATCGGGTTTTTATGGTATAACGCATTTCCGGCACAAGTATTTATGGGAGATACGGGAAGTTTGACCATAGGTGGGGTTATTGCCGTGATCGCAATTATTGTACGAAAAGAATTATTGATTCCCGTGTTATGCGGAATCTTCTTTGCAGAGTCGCTCTCAGTAATGATGCAGGTAGGGTATTTCAAGTACACAAAAAAGAAATTTGGCGAGGGTAGACGTATTTTTTTAATGTCGCCTTTACATCATCACTATCAGAAAAAAGGGTATCACGAAAGTAAGATTGTAACCCGTTTTTGGATTGTAGGTATTCTATTGGCAATTGTAACTATAGTGACCTTAAAAATTAGATAATGGCACTTTTAGTAGTACTAGGCGGAGGGGAAAGTGGAGTAGGAACAGCCATTTTAGGATTGAAAAAAGGGTACGATGTATTTGTATCCGATAAAGGAAAAATAAAAGAAAAGTATAAAAACGTTCTTGAACATTTTAAGATTGATTGGGAAGAAGAACAGCATTCTGAAGACCGCATACTAAAAGCCGATTTGGTCATGAAGAGTCCGGGTATTCCGGATAAAGTACCCTTGGTAAAGCAGTTGGTGGGCAAAGGTATTCCTGTAATATCAGAAATAGAATTTGCATCAAAATATACAGATGCCAAAATCATTGGTATAACGGGAAGCAACGGTAAAACCACCACAACCATGTTAGCCAACCATATTCTGGCTAATGCCGGATTACATGTAGGTATGGCGGGTAACATTGGTGATAGTTATGCAAAAATGGTTGCGGAAAATGATTTTGAGTACTACGTACTTGAGATCAGCAGTTTTCAATTGGACGGCATTATAGATTTTAAACCACACATTGCCGTGATTACGAATATTACACCGGATCATTTAGATCGGTATGAATATGAGTTTGAAAATTACATCGCATCAAAATTCAGAATAGCGGAAAACCAGGACGAAAACGATTATTTGATTTATGACGCAGATGATACGGTTTTGGTGGATTGGCTGAACAAGCACCCTGTTAAATCAAAATTAATGCCCTTTTCATTGAAAAAAGTAGTTGAGCAAGGCGCATTTATAGAACAAAACGAGATAATAATAAAAACAACAACAGACACTATTAGCATGACGAAGAACACTTTGGCCTTAGAAGGTCAGCACAATGTAAAGAACACTATGGCAGCGGCAACAATTGCAAAATTGGTCGGCATTCGTAAAGAAACCATAAGAGCCTGTGTTTCTAATTTTCAAGGGGCTCCCCACCGTTTGGAAAAGGTGTTGAAAATACATCATGTGGAGTATATAAACGACTCAAAGGCAACTAATGTAAACGCTGCCTATTACGCATTGGATAGTATGAAAACACCTACTGTGTGGATCGTAGGTGGGGTAGACAAAGGAAATGAGTATATGGAGCTAATGCCATTGGTGCGTGAAAAGGTAAAGGCGATTATATGCTTGGGTGAGAATAATGAAAAGATCAAGCACGTATTCGGTAAGGCTGTTGACCTTTTAGTGGAAACCTATGCTATGGAAGAAGCGGTAAAGGTTGCCTATAAAATTGCGGAACGTGGAGATACCGTATTGTTATCACCTGCGTGTGCAAGTTTTGATCTATTTAAAAATTATGAAGATCGTGGAGATCAATTTAAAAACTGTGTAAAAAACCTATAAGGTGTTGAATATATTCCAAAATATAAAAGGAGATAAAGCCATTTGGGCCATTGCGGCACTCTTGGCCTTGTTTTCATTTTTGCCGGTATACAGTGCCAGTAGTAATTTGGTATATGTAGTGGGCAATGGTACGCCGGTTGGTCACTTGGTAAAACATGCCATACTGTTGTTTTTAGGTTTTGGAATTATTTATGGGGTACATAAAATACCCACGCATTTCTTCAAGGGGCTTTCTATGATAGCACTGCCCATTGTATTGGTGTTGCTCATATTTGTTTTGGCACAAGGCACTTCCAGTGGTGGCACCAATGATAGTCGTTGGATCCGTTTGCCTTTGGTAGGCTTTGGTTTTCAGCCTTCGAATTTAGCGGCGGTAGTATTGATGATCTATGTAGCGCGCTATTTTTCAAAGGTGAGGGATATTAAAATAACCTTTAAGGAAAGTATACTGCCATTGTGGTTACCGGTTTTCTTAGTGGTGGCATTAATATTGCCCGCGAACTTTTCAACGGCGGCCATTGTATTCTCTATGGTGATGGTATTGTGTTTTTTAGGAGGATATCCAATGAAATATTTATTGGGGATCGTGGGTACGGGAATATTGTTTTTATCCATTTTCATATTAACCGCTAAAGCATTCCCGGATCTATTCCCGAATAGGGTAGACACATGGATGAGCCGTATAGATAGTTTCTCCAATCCGGATGATACTGAAGGCACTTATCAAATAGAACGTGCAAAGATTGCGATAGCAACCGGTGGTATTGTAGGTAAAGGAGCAGGTAAGAGTGTACAAAAGAACTTTTTGCCACAGAGTTCGTCGGATTTTATTTACGCGATAATCGTAGAGGAATATGGTTTGGTGGGCGGATTCATTTTAATGCTTTTTTACATGTTCTTGTTGTTTAGGATAGTGGTAGTGGCAAATGGCTGTGCAACCATATTCAGCAAATTGTTGGTGTTGGGTGTTGGGTTGCCTATAGTTTTTCAGGCATTGATAAATATGGCGGTAGCGGTAGAGTTGTTTCCGGTAACGGGGCAAAATTTACCATTGATCAGTAGTGGTGGTACCTCTAGCTGGATGACCTGTTTAGCAATAGGCATCATATTGAGTGCAAGTAATAAAAGTATAGTTCAGGAAAGTGCTTCTGGCAACGATTTGGATATGGACGAGACTAACCCTTTAGAGATTTTAAGTGGGCAGTTATAAGTTTATTTTGTCGGGCGGAGGTACCGGCGGACATATTTATCCGGCGATAGCCATAGCGAACGAGTTGAAAAGGCGGTATCCAGATGCTGAATTTTTGTTCGTAGGGGCAAAGGATAGAATGGAGATGGAAAAAGTACCGCAAGCGGGGTACAAAATAGAGGGATTGTGGATTACGGGAATTCAGCGAAAACTGACCCTTAAAAATCTACTATTTCCAATAAAATTGATAAGTAGTTTAATGAGAGCAAATAGCATCGTATCGAAGTTTAAGCCCCATGCCGTAATTGGTACAGGTGGTTTTGCTAGTGGTCCGTTGTTAAAAATGGCGACGGCGAAGGGTATTCCTTGTGTATTGCAAGAGCAGAATTCCTTTGCGGGTATTACCAATAAACTATTAAAGGATAAAGTGAAGAAAATCTGTGTGGCCTATGAGGGTATGGAGAAGTTTTTTCCAAAAGACAAAATAGTATTGACAGGTAACCCTGTTAGGTCAGATTTGGTGGAATTGAAAGCTACCAAAGAAGAAGCTTTAGATTATTTTGAATTGACCACCAATAAGAAAGTGCTGTTGGTGTTGGGTGGCAGTTTAGGAGCTAGGCGCATAAATCAATTAGTAGCGGATCATTTAGCATACTTTGAAGATTTGGGATTACAGGTAATCTGGCAATGTGGTAAAGGGTACTATGAAACCTATAAAGCCCATCAGTCGGCTAATATAAAAGTATATGCCTTTTTGAATTCTATGGATAAAGCATACGTAGCGGCAGATTTCATTATTTCAAGGGCAGGTGCAGGTGCGGTGTCAGAACTGTGTTTGGTAGGAAAGCCTACATTTTTTATACCGTCACCGGTGGTGGCAGAAGATCATCAGACCAGGAATGCATTGGCATTGGTAAAACAGCATGCGGCAGTAATGATCAGGGAAAAAGAGCTTGATGAGCAATTTAAGATGCAGTTTGAATCGGTCTTTAATACATCGGAAAAGCAAGAGGAATTATCAAGGAATATCAAAGCAATGGCATTACCGAATGCTACGGCTGATATCTGTGATGAAATAGAAAAATTAATACAATAAAATGAATGTAGCGCAAATACATAGAGTGTATTTTATTGGCATAGGAGGCATTGGTATGTCTGCTTTGGCGCGTTATTTTGCGTTCATAGATATAACGGTTGCCGGATACGATAAGACCGAGAGTCCGTTGACCCAAGAACTGGCAGCTTCTGGTATGGATATTCACTATAAGGACAGTATTGACCTAGTAGCAGAAGTGTATAAGAATGACCCGGAACATACCTTGGTAGTGTATACGCCCGCGGTATCATCAAACCATACGGAATATCAGTTCTTTTTACAGAATGGTTTTACCATTAAAAAACGATCAGAAGTATTGGGTCTAATTACCAAAGATTCTTTTTGTTTGGCAGTTGCAGGTACACATGGTAAAACGACCACATCTAGTATTTTGGCGCATTTGTTAAAAGAAACAGGTGTAAAAATGACCGCTTTCTTAGGTGGTATATCAGAAGATTTCAATAGTAATTTCTTGTTGGAAGGAACGGAATATTCTGTTGTTGAGGCAGATGAATTTGATCGTTCATTTATGCAATTAACACCAAATGTAGCCTGTGTGACCTCTATGGATGCAGATCATTTGGATATTTATGGAGATGCCCAGGAGCTGGAAAGAACATTTAAGGATTTTACCGAGCGGTTGAAGCCGGGCGGCACCTTATTTGTGCGTAACGGGTTGCCTTTAAAAGGGTTGACCTATGGTATAGAAGACGATTCGGATTATTGCATCCGGAACATAAAAATAGAACATGGCACCTACATATTCGATTTGGAGACCCCCGACCTCAAACTAGAAGGGGTTGAATTTAACAAGCCAGGAAGGCATAATCTGCTCAATGGTTTAGTGGCTTTTGCGATGGCGATGCAAGCAGGTCCCCCGCCGCATCGCCTTGCACAGGCACTGTCTACCTTTAAGGGAGTACAAAGAAGATTCTCATATCAGATAAAAAATGATGAATTCATTTATATCGACGATTATGCGCATCATCCTACTGAGATCAATGCGGTTTTTGAAGCCGTCTCGGAAATGCATCCCAATAAAAAAGTGTTGGCAATTTTTCAACCGCACCTGTTTTCAAGAACACGTGATTTTGCGAACGAGTTTGCACAAAGCTTGTCACGTTTTGAAAATGTGCTGTTGTTAGATATATACCCGGCTAGGGAAGAGCCTATTACAGGGGTAGATTCAGAATGGTTGTTAGGTAAAATGACAAATGGTAATAGAAAATTAATTTCAAAGGAACAAATGCTTTCTGAGGTAAAAAATCAAAATCCAGAAGTATTGATAACAATGGGAGCCGGAGATATAGGCTTGGAAGTAGTGAAAATAAAAAAAGAAATGTCTTATGCGGGTTAATTTGGGCTTTATAAAATTAGCGGCGTTGATACTTGTAATCACTGGGCTGTACGCTTTTTCTAACGAAAGAAATAGTGCAAAACAGGTGGTCGGTATGAAGGTAGAATTCATTGGTGACCAAAATTTGTACCTTACTGAAGGGACGGTTAATAAATTGTTAATACAAAATTGCGGAGGCCTCAAAAATGTGCCTAAAGAAAATATAGTTTTGAATACTGTAGAAAAGGCCCTTGAGGCCAATGAAATGGTGAAAAGTGCCCAGGTCTATCTTACAATAGATGGCGAGCTTACGTCGAAAATAGTTCAACGGAAACCAATCGGACGCATAGAAGGGGATAAAAAGTTCTATTTAGATGATGAAGGAAAGAGAATGCCGCTTTCCAATAATCATTCAGCTAGAGTTCCCATTATAACAGGCAATATCAGTGGTAAAAGCCTTGAGGATGTCTATGTCATATTGGAACATATAAATAAGGACGATTTTTTTCGAAAATCGGTAATAGGTATTCACGTTCAAGGTGATAGTGAATATCAATTACGGTTAAGGCTTAATAATTTTGTTGTAAACATAGGCGGTATTGAAGATTTAGAGGCCAAGTTCAGCAATTTTAAGGCATTTTATGCCAAAGCGAACAAGGATGAAACCTTGGAGGATTATGCGGTAGTAAGTTTAGAATTCAATAACCAGGTGGTGTGCACTAAAATATAATTAAAATGGAACAAACTAAATATTCAGTCGGGTTAGACATAGGAACAACGAAAATCGTTGCCATAATCGGTAAGCAAAACGAATATGGTAAAATTGAGATTTTGGGTATAGGTAAGTCCAAAAGTTTAGGTGTGCACAGAGGTGTGGTTAATAATATAACACAGACCATAAAATCTATACAGCAAGCGGTAGAGGAAGCAGAGGCAAACTCAGGGCTTAAGATCGGTTCTGTAGTCGTTGGTATTGCCGGTCAACATATAAGAAGTCTGCAACATAGCGATTATATTACCAGAAAAGATTCTGAGGAAGTCATAGGTGAAGATGATGTGGATATGTTATGTGGTCAAGTGCACAAGTTGATCATGCTTCCTGGTGAGGAGATTATTCATGTATTGCCACAGGAATACAAAGTTGATGGACAAGCGGAAATCCGTGAGCCTATTGGTATGTACGGTGGTAGGTTAGAAGCTAATTTCCATGTAGTAGTTGGTCAAGTGGTTTCTATAAAGAACGTTGGGCGTTGCATTAAGAGTGCAGGTTTAGATCTAGGTAACATTACGTTAGAGCCTTTAGCTTCATCTGATGCCGTTCTAAGTCAAGAAGAAAAAGAGGCAGGTGTAGCATTGATCGATATAGGAGGTGGTACAACTGATCTGGCTATTTTTAAAGATGGTATTATTAGGCATACCGCAGTAATACCTTTTGGTGGTGGAGTTATTACCGAAGATATCAAAGAAGGCTGTTCCATTATTGAAAAACAGGCAGAATTATTAAAAACAAGATTTGGTTCTGCATGGCCGGGTGAAAATAGGGATAATGAAATTGTATCTATACCAGGATTACGTGGTAGAGAGCCAAAAGAGATTTCTTTAAAGAACCTTTCTAAGATCATACATGCACGAGTTGTTGAAATTATTGAACAAGTGTATGTAGAGATCAAAAACTACGGTCACGAAGAGCAAAAGAAAAAACTGATTGCCGGTATTGTACTTACAGGTGGTGGAAGCCAATTAAAGCATTTAAAGCAATTGGTAGAATATATTACAGGAATGGATACTCGTATTGGGTACCCTAACGAGCATTTGGCTGGCGATTCTGATGAAGAAGTTGCTAGTCCGTTGTACGCAACCGCTGTTGGTCTTTTAATGAATGCCATTAAGAACCAAGAGAAGTTGAAATTAACACAGGAAGAAATTATACAAGAGCAGGAAGAAGAAGAATTGGTGTATGCAGAGCATAAAACGGAAACCGTAAAACGCCCTGATATACATAAGGAAAGAAAATCTGTTTTTGATAAATGGACTGAAAAGTTAAAAGAATTTTTAGATAACGCAGAGTAATAAGCATAGCATAAGAATACATAACCAGTAATAATTAGAATATGAGTAAGAACAGCGAATTTGATAATATCTCCTTTGATCTGCCAAAGAATCAAAGCAACGTAATAAAAGTCATTGGTGTAGGTGGTGGTGGTAGTAATGCCATAAACCACATGTTCCAGGCGGGTATCAACGGAGTTGATTTTGTAATCTGTAATACTGATTCACAGGCCTTGGATAATAGTCCGGTGCCTAACAAAATACAGTTAGGTGTATCATTGACAGAAGGTTTGGGTGCTGGTGCCAATCCTGAAGTGGGTGAGCAAGCGGCCATGGAAAGTATGGAAGACATAAAAGGTATGTTGGATACGACTACCAAAATGATTTTCATTACTGCTGGTATGGGCGGGGGAACAGGAACTGGTGCTGCTCCCGTAATTGCCAAGTTTGCAAAGGAAATGGATGTTCTTACTGTAGGTATCGTTACAATGCCGTTTCAATTCGAAGGTAAAATGCGAGTTGAACAGGCACAATTGGGTATTGAAAAATTACGTAAAAATGTAGATTCGCTAATCGTAATTAACAATAACAAATTAAGGGAAGTGTATGGTAACCTAGGTTTTAAGGCCGGGTTCTCAAAAGCGGATGAAGTATTGGCAACTGCAGCTAGAGGTATAGCAGAGGTTATTACACATCACTACACTCAAAACATAGATTTACGTGATGCTAAAACGGTGTTGTCCAATAGTGGTACCGCTATCATGGGATCGGCAATTTCATCTGGTTCTGCAAGAGCCAATGAGGCTATTATGAAAGCATTGGATTCACCGTTATTGAACGATAATAAAATCCAAGGAGCTAAGAATGTATTATTATTGATCGTTTCCGGGGCACAGGAAATTACTATTGATGAGATTGGTGAAATCAACGATCATATTCAAATAGAAGCTGGCTACGGTGCAAACATTATTATGGGTGTAGGTGAAGATGAAAGCTTAGGAGAAGCTATAGCCGTAACCGTAATTGCAACGGGGTTTAACATTGAACAACAAGATGACATTGTAAATACCGAATCAAAGAAAATTATTCATACGTTAGAAGACGGCCAACGTGCAGAGGCAATGTTGTTATCTAACCAAAAAACAGTTCATACTTTAGAGATGGACGATGAGGAAGAGGAGGTAAAAGAAGTCAAACCCGTAAAAAAGTATGAGTTCGTTGAGGAAGATGATTTTGATTTGATTCCTACAACGAACTACATCAGGAATTTTAATGTTTTTTATGAGGAAGTATTAGCAGAGAATGTCTCTGAAGAAGACTTTGTTATAGTAGACGCTCCAACTTCATTGAGAGATATAGAAGTTGTAGACCCACAGGAATTAAAAGTTGAGGATGAAGATGATAGATTTGCTACCAACTTTCAATATTCTAAGAGAGAGGAAGAAGAGAAGGAAAACGTAATCATGTTTGACCTCCATGATGAAGTTAAGGATATTGATGTTAATGATAGCATTGAAATTGTTCCTGTATTGGAGTATAATAAAAACGGGGAAAAAAGATATAGTTTAGATGACTATATGAAATTGGAAAGTAAGCTTACCGGGGCAAAATCCAAAGCTGAGGAATTTGAGCCAAAAGTTGTGGAAGATGAGCTTATTTTTGAAAAGAAGACCGTAGCTCCAAGAAGAGAGGTGCAACCGGAAGAGGAGTTGGATCCTTTAGATACCCCTATTGAAGAATTATTGAGGGAAAGAGCTGATGAACGTAGACGTAAGTTGAAGGATTTCAATTATAAGTTCAAGAACAACGCACCAACAAGTTATGATGAGAAGAAACCTGCTTATCAAAGACAAGGTGTTAATTTAGAGGATAGTCCGCGCGAAAAAAAAATCTCTAGAACCTCGTTAAGTGGAGATAGTAACGATGATATTCAACTAAGATCTAATAACTCTTTTTTACATGATAATGTAGACTAATACTGCATTTGTAGTAATGTATAAAACCCGAAAACTAGGTCAGTTTTCGGGTTTTATTTTTTATCTTCGCAGACCAAAATATAGAAGAAATGGGTCTACAGCAAAGAGTAATGGAGCAGTTGAAATTAGCTATGAAAGCAAAGGATTCAGTAGCGCTAGAATCGCTTAGAGCTATTAAATCTGCGTTATTGGTAGCGAGTACTAGTGGCGGGTCAGAAGTAACTGAAGAAGATGAAATACAGATTGTTCAGAAACTGGTAAAGCAGAGAAAAGACAGTGCTGCAATTTTTATAGAGCAGGGTAGACAAGACCTTGCTGATCCTGAGTTGGCACAGATTGCTGTAATTGAGCAATTTTTACCAGAACAACTTTCTGAAGAAGAAGTTGAGAAAGTAGTTGTACAGACAATTGATGCTATTGGTGCTTCTGGAATGAAGGATATGGGTAAAGTAATGGGCATAGTGTCTAAAGAACTTGCCGGCCAAGCAGATGGTAAATTAATTTCTACGATTGTAAAGAAGAAATTGGCATAATATAGAATTAGCAGAATTTTAGTTTTGCTAATTGCTAAATATATATTGGCCTCGTGGCGCAACTGAATAGCGCATCAGATTTCGGCTCTGAGGGTTGGGGGTTTGAATCCCTCCGGGGTCACTTAAATGTAAGGTCTTGCTTTTTGCAGGACCTTTTTGATTTATATTATGTACTACGTTTATGTTTTAAAAAGTGAAGTAGATGGTCGTTTATATAAAGGAATGACTAATAATCTTCAAAAAAGAATAGTGGAACATAATTCGGGAAAGAACAAATCGACCAAGGGGTTTTTACCTTGGGTTTTAGTTTATAAAGAGGAGTTTAAAACTAGTGTTGAAGCAAGAGCTAGAGAAAAATATTTCAAATCGGGTATCGGTCGTGAGTTCTTGAAAAGTATTCTTAAGAATTAATTTAGCGCATCAGACCTGCCTGCCGGCAGGCAGGTTTCGGCTCTGAGGGTTGGGGGTTTGAATCCCTCCGGGGTCACAAGTAAAAAGCCACATATGAAAAGATGTGGCTTTTAAATGATATATACTTAATAGATTTAATCTCTATTAATATCGAAAACAATGCCTTCTTTGTGCATTTGAATCATTTCACTTTTAGAATATCCATAAGTGATTTCAGAATAATTTTCCTCCTTATCAATTTTATAGATTCTGGACTTTTTTGATATTTCAAAATCGTTCAAGGAAAGAAATAAACTATCTGTTGTTACTTTTTCAAGTCGCATGGTAGAATAACTACCGTTATTTGCTTTATACTCATAAATATCACCAACAGCGGGCTGTGTTAGGTATAATTGTGTATCCTCTTTATTCTTGCCGCTAGAGTAAATAGCAAATACTATTAACAGAGCAAAAACTAATAGACCCGAGAACTGCCAAATTGGACCTTTAGCCTCTCCTTTAATATTTTTATACTGCATTTTAAGAGCTTCGGGCATCTGCTTAGGACTTAAAGTCTCTTTGCAATGTGTGCAGTAAGAACTACCACTTTTACCCAATGGAAAAACAGGGATCCAAAAAACATGTGCGTGCCTTCTGTAAATATTAATGTAAATAGTATCTTGATTATTGCAATGTTGACAAGTAATGTTTCTTGTTTTTACCGAATCAAGACTAGCTGATCCAGTGCCAAAAAATATCATAATGGAAGGTTTAGTAGTTAAGTGCTCTACATAACGTCCATATATGTTACCTATTGTTTAGAATGATTATTATCTGTTAAAAGTCAGTGGATTACGTAGTCACAGAGCTTAGAACAATATTTTTTACAATCATTTTAGCATGTATTCTTGAGTTTTCAATAAACCATTTATGAGTTTCCATACCACCACATATTACCCCGGCCAAGTATAACCCAGACATGTTGGTTTCCATGGTTTCTGGATTGTATTCAGGGAGTTTTTTATCATCTTCACTAATGTTTACGCCTAATTTTTCTAAGAAACTAAAATTGGGTCTATATCCGGTAAGTGCTAAAACAAAATCATTTTCAATTTCTTCCTCGCCCGTATCAGTGTTTAAAAGGATACTGTCATTGGTAATGGCTTTAACCGTTGTGTTGAAATAGGCTTTAATACTTCCTTCCTCTATACGGTTAATGATATCTGGTCTTACCCAATATTTTACACGTTGACCAACTTCTGGGCCTCTAATGATCAGTGTAACTTCTGCACCTTTTCTGTAACATTCCAAGGCAGCATCAATTGCAGAATTGCTTGCCCCTATAACTGCAACTTTTTGCCCGGCATAGTAATGTGGATTATCGTAATAGTGAACAACCTTTTTTAAGTCTTCTCCCGGTACGTTCAGTAAGTTGGGTAAGTCATAGAAACCGGTTGCTATCACAATTTGTTTTGAAGTGTATGTATTTTTGTTGGATGTGATAGTGAATGTTTCTCCTTTTTTTTGAACGTTCTCAACCTTTTCGAACAAGTTTATATGCAACTTATTTGAAGTAACTATTCGCCTGTAATATTCTAATGCCTCGTCTCTTTTAGGTTTGGCTTCTTTACTGATAAATGGTATTTCATCTATCTCCAATTTTTCCGATGAAGAGAAAAATTGCATATTGCTAGGGTAGTGGAAAAGGGAATTTACAATAGGTCCTTTTTCAATGATCAGATAAGAAAGTCCGTTTTTTTTAGCCTCTAATCCGCATGCTATACCAATTGGTCCTCCGCCAACGATGACAATATCAAATTCAGTTTTCATCCCTTTAAATCTTTAATAGTAGTTGTTGGGTCTTCGCTTTTAAAAACAAAACTACCGGCAACCAAAATATCTGCGCCGGCATCAACTAATTTTTGAGAGTTGGCCGTAGTAACACCACCATCAATTTCAATCAAAGCAGACGAATTTTTTCTGGTGATCATCGCCTTTGCAGCTTTTATTTTATCATAAGTATTTTCAATGAACGATTGTCCACCAAAGCCGGGGTTAACGCTCATGATCAAAACCACATCAATATCTTGAATAATATCTTCTAAAAGAGATACGTTGGTATGTGGATTTAACGCTACACCTGCCTTCATGCCCAAAGCTTTAATGGCTTGTATGGTTCTATGTAAATGAGTGCAGGCTTCATAATGGACGGTTAGAATATGTGCTCCAAGTTTGGCGAATTCTTCCAAATACCTATCTGGGTCAACAATCATTAAATGCACATCTAAAGGAATTGTAGCATGTTTTTGAATAGCTTTAACTACTGGCATACCATAAGATATGTTTGGAACAAAAACGCCGTCCATGACATCTATATGGTGATACGTTGCCTCACTGGCATTCACCATTTCTACATCGCGTTGTAAATTACCAAAATCTGCAGCTAAAAGAGATGGCGCTATGCTTGCCTTTTTCATTTTATAAAACCTTTATTGTTCAGTACAAAAATACGGATTTGTAATTCGTTCTACAGTTGTTTTAGATTTGCTTTAACTACGATCAATCAATTGCCGTACCGCCACTTTTTATGAGAATAGGATTTATCTTTGACTTGTATTTGTCAAAAATCCCGTTCAATTTGTTCAATTCTATAGTGAGTTCTGCCGATAATTCTTCATACACTTTGTAGGCACCGTTTGTTGGTTTTGCTTCTCCAGATTCTACACTTCGGCGTAAAGATGCCAATCTGTTGTTGAGTTTAATTGGGAAGTTCAAAGGATCTTGACCTGATTGATTTTTAACTTGGTAAAGAGCT
Source organism: Maribacter sp. 1_2014MBL_MicDiv (assembly GCF_001865655.1). NCBI lineage: Bacteria > Pseudomonadati > Bacteroidota > Flavobacteriia > Flavobacteriales > Flavobacteriaceae > Maribacter > Maribacter sp. 1_2014MBL_MicDiv. The sequence goes on along the minus strand of NZ_CP011318.1, from coordinate 961,978 downwards.
TCTTCAACTTCAGTGATCTCACCTAAAAATGGCGTTACGATCGTTTCATAATCAGTAGCTTCAATATCTTCTTTAGCATTGTGAAGTTGCTTTTTGATATCACGTATTTTGATTACCGTTTCATTTGCAGAAGAGGTTTTTTCCATAATTTTATTGGAAAGCTCAAATTGCTCATCCAAATCTTCTTTTGTAATGCCTTTTAGATTTGGGTCCATTTCTATATTGAACGAATAGGTTTGCTCATAATTTCCGGACTTCATTTTAACCTTGTAAGTACCTATGGGTGCTTTTGGACCTCTGGCAGGTCTTGCGCTCCAAATGATCATTCCGTCGAATGTTGTAGCTCCTGTGTATCTCATATCCCAGGTGAACGTGTTTATCCCTTTTGCGGTGGTTGGCTTTGTAGAGCCTCCTTTTAGCCAATAGGGTAAATTAGGGTCTACTTCGTATTTTGGTTTGCTACCGGTAAAGGTGTTGATCAATTTGTCATTTGCGTCAAAAATTTCAAAGGTGATGGTATCTTTTTCTTCTTTAAGATAATACTGAATAGAAGCATCGGTGACACCTCTAATAGCGTTGGTAGGTTTAAAAAGAATAGCTTCTTGTTTAACCATTTCTGGGGAATACTGTCTTAGCGGTTGAATATCATCTAAAATCCAAAAGCCTCTTCCGTGAGTACCAAGAACAACATCATTGTCTTTAACTACCAAATCTCTTACCGGTGTATCTGGTAATTTAAGTTGAAGGCTTTGCCAAAGTTCGCCATCGTTCATAGAGAAATATACGCCATGTTCCGTTGCTAAAAATAAAAGTCCCTCCCTTACTGGATCTTCACGAACAGCTCTTGCAAAATGCCCGTCTGCAATACCATTAATAATTTTAGTCCAAGTTTTACCATAATCATGGGTTTTAAATACATAGGGTTGCCTGTCGTCTACTTGGTATCTATTGGCGGCTACGTAAAGCGTACCAGGATTGTGAAGAGATTCGTCAATAATACTTACCCTTGAAAATTTAGGTAATTCTTTTGGTGTAATATCTGACCAATTTTTGCCACCGTCTCTTGTAATATGTATTTTTCCATCATCTGATCCTGCCCATATGGTATTAATGTCATGATTAGATGGGGCAAGCGCAAAAACGGTTGCGTAAATTTCAGGACCGTTCATATCCATGGTAATGATACCTCCGGTCTTTCCCAAAGTAGATGGGTCTGCATAGGTAAGATCAGGACTTATTTTTTCCCAAGATTGACCATCATCGGTAGTTTTCCAGACATGCTGGGAGCAGGTATACATTACGTTTTCATTTTGTGGCGCAAACATAATAGGGAAGGTCCATTGCCAACGTTCTGGCAAAGCACTTGCCGGTTCTCCAGAGAAAAACCGTGGATACACCTGTATATCCCTAGATTGGCCGTTACTACGATCATACCTGGTTAAGAGTGCACCTTGGCTACCTGCATAAAATATATCCAAGTTGGTAGGGTGTTGGGTGATCCACCCGCTTTCACCACCTCCTACGGCATATGCCCAACCATCCCCTTGACCTCTTGCCTGCATATGGCCCCATCCATCACTTGGTATGGCAATGGTACTATTATCTTGTTGAGCACCAGCCACATGGTAAGGTACATCGTTTGTGGTCATTACATGATATAACTGTGTTGTGGTGTAATCTTCCTCTGTCCATGATTTACCACCGTTAATACTTACCACGCCACCGCCATCGTTTGATGAGATCATTCTATTAGGATCGTTAGGGTCTATCCAAAGATCATGATTATCACCATGTGGAACTTTAATTTCAGTGTCAAAAGTTACCCCACCATCCGTAGACTTCCAAAAATCAACATTTAGTCCGTATACGGTTTCTTTATCAACAGGGTCGGCGTAAATTCTAGAATAGTAAAATGCGCGTTGTCTTAGTTTTCTTTCGTCATTGGTTTTGGTCCATGTTTTACCGGCATCGTCCGATCTAAAAACACCACCTTCATTAGCTTCTACAATGGCCCATACACGGTTAGAATCTGCAGGGGATACCGTTACACCAATTTTACCTAACGGTCCTGCGGGCATACCTGGGTTATTAGACAGATCACTCCAGGTTTCTCCGCCATCGGTAGATTTCCATAGTTTACAATCCGGTCCACCGCCCCACATTTTCCATGCTTTACGTTGAACTTGCCAAGTGCTGGCGTATAAAACATTTGGGTTGTTACGGTCTATAATTAAATCTACTGCACCCGCCTTATCGCTAACATATAAAGTTTTCTTCCATGTTTTTCCACCATCCATACTTTTAAAAACACCCCTTTCTTCATTGTTGCCATATGGGTGGCCCAATGCCGCTACATAAACAATATTCTCATTTGTAGGGTGTATTCTGATTCTTGAAACAGCTTGGGTTTCTTCAAGACCTAAGTGTTCCCAAGTTTTACCGGCATCAGTAGATTTGTAAACACCATCACCTTGAGTAATACTTCCGCGCAATTGAACTTCTCCCATGCCTATATAAACAATATCTGGGTTGGTTTCGGCAACCGCAACCGCACCAACGGAAGAGCTGGTTATTTGCCCGTCTGTAACAGGTTCCCATTCGTTACCACCATCAGTGGTTTTCCATAATCCGCCGCCCGTTGCTCCAAAATAATACTCATTAGGTCTGCTAGGGCTGCCCGTGGAACCAAGCGATCGACCTCCACGTACGGGGCCAATATTTCGCCATTCCAAATTTTCATAGAAAGCTTTGTCGATTACAACATCTTGAGTATTATTTTTTGCTTTCTTTTTCTGCGCAAATACAGTAGAGGTAAAGGAAAAAAATAGAAGGACAACAATTGCCGAAATTTTCGAGTTCATAAGAGTCGTTGTTTGGTGGATAATTTGAATAATTGGTTGCTTGAAAATAAGCATTTAATCTACGAATAATTGGGTAAAGGAAAATTTTAACGACTTGTGAATCCTATTAATGCGATAAGCGATTATTACGCCGTTTTGCTTTAGAATATTCTAAAAATGAAGTGCTTATTTTATCAAATGTATATGCAGGGAACATGATGCAAATTTTATAAAATCAGCTCTGAAAAATAAAGTCAAACGGCTTTAGTTGATTTGTCTTAAACCTTCATAAATGGAAATAGCAACAGCATTTGCCAAATTAAGGCTTCTAATATGTGTACTGTATAATGGTATCTTAACCGCGTTTTCTTGATGTTTGTTTAATAAGGTCTTAGGTAGCCCAACAGATTCTTTTCCAAAAACTAAGAACATGTCATCTTCAAAATCAATTTCCCAATGATTTTTGGTTGCGGTAGCAGAGAAGAAAATCATTTTTTTGTCATCATGTTCTTTGAAAAACGCATCTACGTTTTCATACATGATCACATTAAGATGTTGCCAATAATCTAGCCCCGCTCTTTTTAATCTTTTATCGCTTAGCTCAAAACCAAAAGGTTTAACCAAATGTAAGGTAGAACCGGTGCCAAGTGCCAATCTGCCAATGTTACCAGTGTTGTTAGGAATTTCAGGTTCTATAAGTACAATATGAAAGCCCATTATTTTTTAAAGGATTGTAAGTATAAATGTTCTACTTTTTCTCTGGCCCATGGAGTTCTACGTAAAAACTTTAAACTTGATTTTATAGAAGGGTTACTTTTAAAACAATTGATATTTACTTGTCCCGCTAAATCTTCCCAAGAGTATTTCTCCGTAAGTTCTTCTAAAATGGTCACGAGCTTAACACCGTGAAGCGGGTTATTGGGCTGAGAATCTGAACTCATATGATTGGATTATATTATAAATAATACTCATTTTTGAAAGGCAACGTACATGGAAAGTGCAGGAACCTTAATGGTATCTTTTACTAATTGTAAACCTTCAAAGTCAAAGGTACTACCTGAAACGGCTTTATGCCAAACGCCTTCAATTTTATAATCTATTTTTTTGTTTGATGCGTTATAAATGACCAGTATTTTCTGCCAATTGTCATTGTTTGCATTGTGATCTATAATAAAAGAAACAAGGCTATCATTGGTCTGTTGGAATTTTACTTTTTCGCGAACTTCTTTTGCATTGGCAATATTAAATGCAGGATGCTTTTTTCGTAAGCGAATTAAATTTTTGTAGTATTTGAACACTTTCTTATACTCAATTTTCCAATTCCAGTTTATTTGATTAATGCTATCTGGCAGGTTATAGGAATTATGTTCCCCATTTTTAGTACGTAGCATTTCTACACCGGCATGTAGAAACGGAGTGCCTTGTGAGGTCAGTACAATGGCATTCGCTAATTTATCCATTGCTATTAACGTTTCTACGTCAGCATCTGGTCTTGAAATTTTCAGTTTATCAAAAAGTGTGTGGTTGTCATGGCAAGAGACATAATTTATAGATTGCCAAGGTTCATTGGTCCAAGGGGTATTTGAATAATTAACACTATCGTAGTTGACATCAGGATGCTGAATAGCTCCTACAATTCCAAATTTTATGGACTCTTGTTTATTCTTGTCACCACTTACGAAACCTAAACTCTGGTCATCAAAAACAGACCCTTTTAGTCCATCACGCAAATCGTCATTAAAAGCTGCAATTTTTGGTAATTGTTGCATTTGTTTTTTAAGAGCACGCTTTTCTTCCGGTAAAGGAGAATCTCCTGCGGTCCACCCTTCACCGTAAAGTAATGCATCAGGGTTTAATTTTAGAACGGCATCAGCAACATTATTCATGGTCTCAATGTCATGAATGCCCATTAAATCGAACCTAAAACCATCAATATGATATTCTTTTGTCCAATAGGTGATAGATTCTATCATGAATTTGCGCATCATACTACGTTCAGAAGCAGTTTCATTACCGCAGGCAGCGGCATCTGAATAAGATCCGTCTTGCCAATGTCTGTAATAATAACCGGGAACTTCAAGATTAAAATTAGAAGTGTCGGTTCTGCCCGTATGGTTGTAAACAACGTCCATAATTACACCTATGCCATTGTCATGAAAAGCTTTGATCATTTGTTTAAATTCCCTGATACGTACTTCCGCATTAAATGGATCTGTTGAAAATGAGCCTTCTGGAACGTTATAATTGTTAGGGTCGTACCCCCAATTAAATTGCGGTGTATTTAAATTGGTCTCGTCAATAGCGTAGTGATCAAAAGTGGGTAAAAGATGCACATGTGTAATACCCAGTTCCTTTAAATGGTCAATACCTGTGGATACATTATTATTTCCAGTGGTACCTTTTTCGGTTAACCCTAAATATTTACCCGGATAGAATGAACCAGATTGTGGGTGTATGGTCATTTCACGCACATGTAGCTCATAAATAATGGCTTCATTTGGTTGTTTTAACAGAGGAGAACAATCATTGTGCCACCCAATAGGATTAGTGGATTCCATATTTATCACCATGGCTCTATTGCCGTTAACACCTACTGCTTTTGCATATATACCGGGAGTTTCATTTAACCATTTATTGTTGTGCTTTACCTGGTAAGTGTAGTATGTTCCATTCAAATCTCCTTGAACTGCTATGTGCCATACGCCAGTGGTTGACTTTTTAAGGGGATATATCTCAAAAGCTTCAACATCATTACCTTTTTTAAATAATCTTAATATTACTTCTTCTGCATTTGGAGACCATAGTTTAAATGAAGTGGAATTTTTACCATATGTAATCCAGAGATTTTCATCAACAGGCGTAGGGTAGCTGTTAAATTCTTTGATGTTATCAGATATTTTACACGAATTAAACAATAGTAGAATTATTAAAATTAGTGATATGTGCCTCATTAGCATGGTGGTAAATTCCTAAGATAGGCAAAGATCGTTAAGAATTTAACAAGGGATACTTTTTAGAAGACGAATTATGGTAACCTTTATAAATGAAAAAACTCCGGTAATCAGCCGGAGTTTATTCATCAATCAAAAAACGAACAGTCATGATAAACTGTTGTTATCGTTAAAATTACAACTAATATGCCAATATTGCCAATTTAAGGAAAGATTAACGTGTAATTTTATAACTTTATCGCATTGAATTCTTAACCCAAATACGTTTTCAATATTTTACTTCTAGAAGTATGCTTTAATCTTCTTATCGCTTTTTCTTTAATTTGACGAACTCTTTCTCTTGTAAGATCAAAAGTTTCGCCAATTTCTTCCAATGTCATAGAATGCTGACCTGCAAGACCAAAGTATAAACGGATAACATCTGCCTCACGAGGAGTCAAAGTTTCTAAAGCACGCTCAATTTCTGTACGTAAAGACTCATGTAACAATTCTCTATCTGGGTTTGGCGACTCACCACTACGAAGTACATCATAAAGGTTAGAATCTTCACCATCGATAAGAGGAGCATCCATAGATACGTGTCTACCTGAGTTTTTCAATGATTGTTTTACATCATCAACGGTCATATCCAACTCTTTCGCAATTTCTTCTGGAGAAGGCATTCTTTCATGCGCTTGCTCTAAAAAGGCAAAAGTTTTGTTGATCTTATTGATAGAACCAATTTTGTTCAATGGCAAACGAACGATACGAGATTGTTCTGCCAAAGCTTGTAATATAGATTGACGGATCCACCATACGGCGTATGAGATAAATTTAAAACCTCGCGTTTCGTCAAAACGCTGTGCAGCTTTGATAAGACCAAGGTTTCCCTCGTTAATCAAATCCGGTAAAGTAAGTCCTTGGTTTTGGTACTGCTTGGCAACTGATACCACGAATCTGAGGTTGGCTTTGGTAAGTTTTTCAAGAGCGATCTGGTCGCCTGCCTTGATGCGTTGTGCCAACTCTACTTCTTCATCAGCGGTAATCAAGTCCACTTTTCCAATTTCTTGTAAGTACTTGTCCAAAGATGCGGTCTCTCTATTGGTGACCTGTTTTGTAATCTTAAGCTGTCTCATTAAAATAAATTAAGTTCAATTTGCATAGACTGCATATACTTATACGTAAAAATCTTCCGAATGTTACAATTCAATAAAAAAAAGTTCATTTTTCCGTTGAACGGCACAAAAAAAGCCTCAACTGATTAGTCGAGGCTTTAAGAATAAACTTACAAAGAGTTAATCTCTTCTGGGTTTTCTATCGCGATTACGATCGTTTCCACGACGATCGTCTCTACGTTTATCATCACGTGGTGGTCTTTCAACAAAGCCTTCTGGTTTTGGTAAAAGTGCTTTACGAGATACTTTCTCTTTACGGGTACGTTTGTCTATACCAAAGTACTTTACATCGAATACGTCTCCCATGTTCACCACATCGGTTACATTTTCTGTACGTTCCCATGCCAATTCAGATACATGTAACAATACTTCATTACCAGGAGCATCTGTATATTCTACAACAGCACCAAAGTCCAACATTTTAATAACCTTTACTTCGTAAACGCTACCAACTTCTGGCTTAAATAATAAAGAATCTATTTTTGCCATAACAGCATCAATACCTTTGCTACCAACACCTAGTACTTCAACAATACCTTCTTCGGTAACAGGGTCTTCGTTAATAACGATAGTAGTCTCGGTTTCTTTTTGTAATTCTTGAATTACTTTTCCACCAGGACCGATCAATGCTCCAATAAACTCATTAGGTATACGTCTAGTAACCATTGTAGGTGCGTGATCTTTAACCTCTGCATTTGGTGTTTCAATAGTTTCGGCAATTTTACCTAAAATGTGTAAACGACCGTCACGAGCTTGTTTTAAAGCGTTTACAAGAATTTCATAAGACAATCCTTTTACTTTAATATCCATTTGGCAAGCTGTAATACCATCGGCAGTACCGGTTACTTTAAAATCCATATCACCTAAGTGATCTTCATCACCTAAGATATCGGAAAGAACAGCATATTTTCCAGATTCAGTATCTGTAATCAATCCCATTGCAATACCGGAAACAGGTTTTTTCAATTGAACACCGGCATCCATCATTGCCATGGTACCAGCACAAACAGTAGCCATAGAAGAAGAACCGTTAGATTCTAAAATCTCAGATACTACACGTACTGTGTAAGGACAATCTTCAGGAACCATTCCTTTTAATGCGCGTTGAGCCAAGTTACCGTGACCAACTTCTCTACGAGACGTTCCACGAATAGGTCTTGCTTCACCTGTTGAAAAAGGAGGGAAGTTATAGTGTAAATAGAAACGCTCTTCACCTTCGTAAGATGGCATGTCTATTTGGTTTGCTTCTCTACTTGTACCTAAGGTAACCGTAGCTAAAGCTTGAGTTTCTCCACGAGTAAAGATAGAAGAACCGTGTGTAGAAGGTAAATAGTTTACCTCACACCAAATAGGTCTAATCTCATCTGTCTTACGACCATCTAAACGCAAACCTTCATTCAATGTTAAATCTCTAACAGCAGCTTTTTCAGCTTTGCTGTAGTATTTAGAAATTAATCCGCCGAAATCTGCTTGCTCTTCTTCAGAAAAAGAAGCGATAATTTCTTCCTTGATTTCACCAAATGCAGCACTACGTTCATGTTTGGCAGAACCTGCTTGTGCAACAGCATATACTTTATCATATGCCATGTCGTGAATTTTCTGAGCTAAATCAGCATCTTCTCTTTCTGGCTCGTACTCACGTGTTTCTTTTTTACCAAAAGCTTCTGCTAATTTAACTTGAGCAGCACACTGTACTTTAATGGCTTCATGAGCAAACTTAATTGCTTCGGTCATTTCTTCTTCAGAAATCTCATCCATTTCACCTTCAACCATCATAACGGAATCTGCAGATGCTCCAATCATCATATCGATGTCAGACTCCTCTAATTGTGCTCTAGTTGGGTTAATGATGAATTCTCCGTTTACACGACCAACTCTAGCTTCAGAAATTGGGCATTCAAAAGGGAAATCTGATAATTGAATAGCTGCAGAAGCTGCTAAACCTGCCATAGCATCTGGCATAACGTCTTCGTCATGAGACATTAATTGAATCATCACCTGAGTTTCAGAGTGATAATCTTTTGGGAATAATGGACGTAAAACACGATCCACTAAACGCATGGTCAATACTTCACCGTCACTTGGTCTTGCTTCTCTTTTAAAGAAACCACCTGGGTAGCGACCCGCAGCAGCAAATTTTTCACGGTAATCTACCGTTAGTGGAAGAAAGTCCACATCACTTTGTTTGTAGTTGGAAACAACTGTACATAATAACATACATTTTCCTGATTGTACAACAACAGAACCGTGTGCCTGTTTTGCCAATTTTCCGGTTTCGATAGAAATTTCTCTACCATCCCCAAGGTCAATGACCTCTTTAAATACTTTTGGAATCATAAAATTCGATTAAAACCTGCTCATGCAGATTTGTTAAACAATGGTCTTTCCGACTGAAATTTTCTCTGGTCGGAGTTGTTGTGTTGTTGTGTTGACCAATGAAAAACCGTGTGTAGCTTTTTGTTCGCCTTTACCAAAATACTTGGCTTTAACTCCTAAGGCATGGAGTACTTAAAAAAAAGGGGATAGTTAACTATCCCCTTTTTAAAAATTATTTTCTAATACCTAGTTCTTTAATAAGCTCTCTGTATTTTACAATGTCATTTTTAATCATGTAATCTAAAAGACTTCTTCTTTTACCCACCAATTTTACAAGTGAACGCTCAGTGTTGTAATCTTTGTGATTCTTTTTCAAGTGACCGGTCAAGTGATTGATTCTGTGTGTGAACAAAGCAATTTGTCCTTCTGTAGAGCCAGTGTTTTCTGCGCTACCGCCGTATTTTTTAAAAATTTCGGCTTTTACTTCTTTTGATAAATACATTCCAATATTGTTTTAAATGATTTTTATGTATGTGATTGTTTTTCAATCAGGGCGCAAATATACAATTATTATTGAAATGTGCAGTGTATTTTATAATCAAAAATGCTCGCCGAATCAATTGATAGGACGAGCACTTTAAGATGGACCGTAATATCCTTAATGAAGATGTTTTATCATTAAAATATTAAGCAGAAGTTTTTTCTGCTCTTACCGGGTTATTTTGAATTAAATCTATGTAAAGATTAACTTTTTTCTTTAAATCTCTTCTATGTGAAATGAAATCTAAGAAGCCGTGTTCCAATAAAAATTCTGAAGATTGAAAACCTTCAGGTAAATCTTTACCTGTAGTATCCTTTACAATTCTTGGACCTGCAAAACCAATAAGTGCACCTGGCTCTGCAATATTGATATCACCTAGCATAGCGTACGATGCAGTTGTACCACCCGTTGTAGGATCTGTACATAAAGAAATGTACGGCAAACCAGCTTCAGATAATTGAGCCAATTTAGCAGAGGTCTTTGCCAATTGCATTAAAGAAAGGGCAGCTTCCATCATACGAGCACCACCAGATTTAGAAATCATCATAAAAGGCACTTTTTTCTTAATGGCGTGATCTATACCACGGGCAATTTTTTCACCTACAACACTACCCATTGAGCCTCCTATAAATTTAAAATCCATACAGCAAATAACGATGTCTTTACCATAAGACTTACCAAAGCCTGTTCTAACAGCATCTTTCAACCCTGTTTTTTTCTGAGCTGCTTTTAAACGCTCACTATATTTTTTGGTGTCTTCGAATTTTAAAGGGTCTTTAGAAGAAAGCTTCTCATCAAGTTCAGTGAACTTATTGTCATCGAACAGAATTTCAAAGTATTCTTTACTTCCTATCCTTACGTGATAATCATCTTCTGGGCTTACATAAAAGTTTTTTGCTAGATCGTCTGACTCAACAATTTTGCCTGTGGGCGATTTGTACCACAAGCCTTTAGGTGTGTCTTTCTTTTCTTCGGTAGAGGTTTGTATACCTTTTTCTTTTCTTTTAAACCAAGCCGTCATATCATCCATTTTATGGTTATCCTAAGTTGTTATAACGTATTTACGTTATTTAAATCTTCAAATGCTTTTTTCAATCTTTCAATAAAAGATATTTCTCCTTTTCTTAGCCAAACTCTTGGGTCATAGAATTTTTTGTTTGGTTCATCTGCTCCCTTAGGGTTACCTATTTGAGATTGTAAATAATCTTTATTGTCCTGAACATAATCACGAACACCTGCTAAGAAAGCGTATTGTAAATCGGTATCAATGTTCATCTTAATTACTCCGTAGCTAATACCTTCTCTAATTTCTTCAACAGTAGAGCCTGACCCACCGTGGAATACGAAATCAATATGGTTATGTTCAACTCCGTATTTCTCTGAAATATATTCTTGAGAATTCTTAAGAATTTTTGGGGTCAATTTTACGTTACCAGGTTTGTATACCCCGTGAACATTACCAAAAGCAGCGGCAATTGTAAATCTAGGGCTTACTTTAGAAAGTTCTTCATAAGCATACGCTACTTCTTCTGGTTGAGTGTATAGTTTAGAATCATCTACATCAGAATTATCTACACCGTCTTCTTCACCACCTGTAATACCTAATTCGATCTCTAAGGTCATGTTCATTTTGCTCATGCGCTCTAAATAACCTTTACATATTTCAATGTTCTCTTCTAAAGGCTCTTCAGAAAGATCGATCATATGAGAGCTGAACAAAGATTTACCGGTTTCTGCAAAATGTTTTTCACTTGCATCTAAAAGTCCGTCTATCCAAGGCAATAATTTTTTAGCACAATGGTCTGTATGTAAAATTACCGTAGCACCATAAGCTTCTGCTAATTGGTGTACATGTTTAGCACCTGCAACTGCACCTAAGATAGCAGCTTGCTGTCCATCATTTGAAAGGCCCTTACCGGCATTGAACTGAGCTCCGCCATTAGAGAATTGTATAATTACAGGAGCATTTAAGCTAGCTGCAGTTTCTAAAACGCCATTAATAGTGTCAGAGCCTATTACGTTTACTGCAGGTAGTGCAAATCCTTTTTCTTTTGCGTAGTTGAAGATTTCTTGAACCTCATCTCCGGTTGCAACTCCCGGTTTTATGTTGTGAGCCATAATTATGTTGTTGTTTGTTTCTTAAAAAGAATGAAAAACAAAAGTAATAAAACAATTATATTTAAAAGGGATAGTTGATACCAATTTGCAAAACAGCATTGGCAAAATTATAATCTCTAAACCATCTTTTAGACTGAATTTCAGCTGGGTTATAAGTTTTAAAGCCTAAATCTAATCGAAATAGGAAATAGGTAAAGTCGTATCTAAGACCCATGCCAGTACCAAGGGCAATATCTTTTAAAGATGCTAAACCGTCAAAAGTGGCATCTGGATCTTCAACATTATCTAGCACATTCCAAATATTACCTGCATCAGCGAAGATCGCTCCGTTAATATCTCCTGCAATAGGAAATCTATATTCAAGATTTAAAGCTAATTTTAGGTTGGCTTCGTTGAAATCGTTGATAGCAGAAGTGCTTCCGGGTCCTAATGAATATGGGAACCAAGCTCTGTTGTCATTAGAACCACCGCCAAAATAACTACGAACAAAAGGTATGTTGTCAGAGTTGCCGTATGGAATAGCGATGCCAAAAAATGCTCTTGCGGCCAAAACGTTAGATCGTTTTAAATCCCAATATTTTACATATTCAAATTCATTTTTTATGTATTGCGAGAAGGGAACACCAAAAACCAAAAGTTGATCATCGTCATTTTTATTGAACGGGATAAAAGTGGAGAATGCAGACAGTACGTTGCCGGCACCTTCAATTTTCCAACGAAATTGATAAAAAGTGTTATCTAGAACACCAGTTCTATTCGTTTTATTAAAAGTGTAGTTAGATGCAAATATTAAATTGTTTTCCGTGAGTCTTATTCTTCTTTCTTCAATGGTATTTACATCTTCAAAATCATCTGTTGTAGCACTTACTGTGCCGTCTAGTATAGCATTGGTGAATCCGCTTGTACCACTAGGTATGATCAAATTTAAATCATCATCACTATCATCTGTTTCAAAATATTCTGCCAGTTCTGGGTATAGCGCAGCGTCTTCATAAGAATCTGCAATTTCATCTAATAGTTCGTAGGTATTTGTATAAACATTGTAAAACCTATTACTGTTCACATTTCTTACAAATTGAATATTTAAAAGCTCAACATCGTGGTTTACAAAATCACTTGGTGTCCAGCTATATCCTAAAACGGTATTGAAGGTTTGTTTGTCCAGACCAATATTGTTTTGAAAATTGGTACCAATAGCAATTCTGGTTTTTGGTAATGTATAATTAGGTATAATTCTAGACGTATTAATGAAAGGAAACCATATTCTAGGGAAATCTAAAGAAATGTCTCCGCCAAATTCGGAAAAATAATTTGCCTCAAAGGTGTTGCTGCTTAATAAACCATAAGAGCCATTTGCCGAGATACTCAAATTTTCCGCCCCTTTAAAGATGTTTCTAATGAGTAGGGTGGTGCCCAAACCAACACCAAGTCTTCTTAAATTGGATCTACTCACTTCAAAGTTGGTTCCCAATGCGTATTTTGTTTTAGGAGCCAAGTAGATGTTGGTGTTTACTTTGTTGCCAAGGCTGTCTGCTTCAAATATTATGTTTGGGTACTTAAAAACGTTTAGTGCGTTTAATTGCCTTGACGTTCTAATTTTATCGACATCTCTATAAATACTATCCTTTTTGAAAAAAATGGCATTGGCCAAGGTTTTAGGTTTGATGTCAAAATTTTTAGAATAGTGAATGGTATAGTCTTGGTAGTCTATAGTGTAAATGGAATCTTGATTGTTTGTTGAAAGATAGTCTGTATAGATATTTATTTTATCGATTTTCTCAACTTTATAAGCAGAAGTGGTCACCTCATTTTCACCTCTTGTCTTTAGGTCACCTATATTAAGGGTGATGTTCATCTTTTGATCGTCTGCAGCTCTAGCGGTATCTCTTAAAATATCAAAAGTTATAGAGCTTTCTTGAAAATTTCTAATACCATTATTTCTGAAAATGCCTGTTAGTCTTTCACGTTCTCCGTTAAAATTTGAAAGATCAAATTGTTGCCCTTCTTTAATCAGTGAATTTGCGGCGTTTAAAAAATATAATGAATCTATTGCTCTAGATGAGATGTTGTTACCTAAAGAATCTATCATATAGGGGTCACCCAATTCAATATGGTAATTTACCTTGGCCTTTTTATACCTTGCGCTATCAATTACATACGTGGTATTGTTGGTGAAATAGCCTTTGCTCTGATAGTAGGCGCTTAATTTTTCTAGACTTAATCTTGTTTTGGTAGTATCTAAAACAGTGGGTTCTTCACCAATATCCTTTAGCCAATTACTTAGTCCCTTGACCAGAAAAGATTCGCCTAGCCTTTCCACTTGCTTTTCTGAAAGCAGTTTATCCAGTCTTTTTTTTCTGTTCTCTTTTCTGTATAACCAAGCGTTGTAAGAAGAATCAGGGTTTTCTTTGGCAAGGTTGTATAAATTTAACCTTAAAGGGTATCCTAGAACAGTAGAATTCGGTTTTTGATAGACGAGACTTTCTAATTCTTCGTTGTTAACTTTTATAGAATCAGCATAAATGGTGTTTTTAATCACCAAGAGTTCATCATCCTCAACCTTCTTTAGCGAGTTACAGGATAACAAGACTATTGCCAGTAGGGATAATAAGCTTAATTTAGCCATGATGTTTTTGGAGCAAAGTGCCATCCTCATAGAAATCAAAAATACATTATTTGAATGGTTGTCAAAAGTGAATTGAAACTTATCAAAAGCCTACAGCAAAAAAAGTGCCGAATTGAGCACGGACTATTTGTAATAGAGGGGAAAAAAACCTTGGAAGAAGTTGTGAAATATCAAATGAGACTATACAAATTGTTCGCTGTTGACCCAAGTAATTTGGATATTGGCGGTCATGAGGTAACGCAAGTGAGTGCAAGGGAGCTAAGTCAAATGAGTAGCTTAAAGAACCCAAATGGGTATCTTGGTGTATTTTATATTCCTGAAAAAGTAGAAAAAATAGCCTCTGATTGGGTTTTGGTGCTCGATGGTGTTCAAGATCCAGGAAATTTGGGTACTATTATAAGGCTTTGCGATTGGTTTGGTATCAACGATATTGTTTGTTCAAATGATACGGTGGATTGTTATAATCCAAAAGTGTTGCAGGCAACCATGGGGTCTATAACAAGGGTTAATATTCAATATAGGTCGTTAAGTACATTTTTAGGGTCAACAGAATTACCTATTTATGGAACATTTATGGACGGCGATAATGTAAATACTACCACATTACCTAAAAAAGGAATCATGATTATGGGTAATGAAGGAAAAGGAGTGTCCAATATCGTTGCTGAATTATGTACAGATAGATTGGCAATACCTCAATTTGGCGAAAAAACCACGGAGAGCTTAAATGTGGCTTCTGCAACGGCAATTCTATTACACGAGATTAGAAAATAGCCCGGCTTTTTAATTCGAAATATTTAACTTTTGCTAATTGTTATTCAAAAGTGAAGTTGATGAAAATGCCTCGGGTTTTCAGAGATTCAATATTTCCGGTCCAAGGGCTGTTAGGGTCTTGATCGGGCACTAGTTCATCCGTTAGAGCAAAGACACCTCGTATAGAAGGAGTGAATTTAAAGTATTCTAGGTAAAAATCAATTCCAAATCCAAGTTCGTAGTTGTACACCCATTTTTTCATTCTAAATGTTCCAGAACTGTTATCGTCCAAACTTTCTTCGTTACTACCTAAATTGAGTCCGGTAGAAACACCGCCTAAAAGAAATGGTTTAAAGTTGCCATATCTTCTAGTGCTGACTTTTAGTAGTAGTGGAAAATTAATGTAAGTAGATTTAACTTCTACAATTGCATCATTTTCATCAATTAATGGAGAGGGGAATCCTAATAGTCTAGATCCGTAATGCAACCCTGGTTCAAAACGAACATCTAAGAATTCATTAATACGCAACTCGCCAATCAATCCAACATTAAATCCAAAGGACTTTGCAACTTGGATAGTGGTTAGGTCTTTACCTGAAGAATCAAATCCTAATTCCTCTTTATAGTCAAATTTAAAGTCATACTGATTTAAACCTAAGAAGTAACCCCAGTTTAAGAGTTTTTTATCTTCGTTCTGTTTATTCAATATAGGGCTCTCATTAAATTGAGCGCTCATTAAATTCGTTATCAACAACGTTAAGGGTATTAAAAACCACTTCTTCATAAATGCTGGTTTACGATTGTAAAACGTCAAATAAATATTGAAAGACAGCTAATATTATAGATTAGCTTTTTTTGCAACATAAATTGAAGCAACCCCAAATGTTTGAGGTTTATTCGTTACATCTATAAACCCAATTTCGCGCAAAATATTGTTGAAGTTTTCTCCATGTGGAAAAACGGAAGCAGATTCGCTTAAATAGCCATATGCCGAATCGTCTTTTGAGAAGATTTTTCCAATTAATGGAAGAATATTTTTTGTGTAGAAATTGTAACCTTGTTTGTAAGGGGTCTTGGTGGGTACAGATGTTTCCAGGACCACTAACGTGCCGTTAGGTTTTAAAACTCTAAGAATTTCAGCCATACCCGTTTCAAGGGTTTCAAAGTTACGTACTCCAAAAGACACGGTAACGGCGTCAAAAGAATTAGCATCGAAAACAAGATTTTCACTGTCACCAACTACCATTTCAATAGTATTGTCCAAATTTTTATCGGTTACTTTTTCTTTACCAACCGCCAACATTCCCGGAGAAATATCTAGGCCCACAATTTTTTTTGCACCTGTTTTTGTAAGTGCTATGGCTAAGTCTCCTGTTCCAGTAGCAATATCTAATATCGAGTTAGGTTGTTCCTTTTTTAAAATTTCAACAACTTTTTTACGCCATTTAATGTCAATGCCAAAAGAAATTACTCTGTTTAAACCGTCGTAATTTTTAGATATGGTATCGAACATTTTGGTCACCTGTTCCTTTTTACCTAAGTCAGAATCTTTGTATGGCGTAACTTTTTGGGGCATTATATTGCTATTTTTTTGGCAAATATACAATATAGTAGGAGCTTAACTCCTTTTTAACCACCAAGGTTGGCCATTGATAGGTTAAAGAATTGAAAATAAAGAATAAACTAATTTAATTATGTAATTTTGCCCCATAATAATTGCTACGGTTTTCAAGACTACTTTTAAGTATTTATGGTGTTTAAGAGAGAAATTTTATGCTTGATAATTAGCGGTCTAATAAGATAAATGAAGATTATAATTGCTGGTGCTGGGGAAGTAGGCTTTCATTTGGCCAAATTACTATCCTATGAATCACAGGATATTACTTTAATCGATTCTAAAAAAGAGAGTCTGGCTTATGCCGATAACCATTTAGATATTCGTGTTTTAAAAGGTGATGCTACTTCTATTGCGGTGTTGAACGATGCCCAAGTGCAAAATTCTGACTTGGTTATTGCGGTAACCTCTTCTGAAACAACGAACTTAACACTCTGTATGTTGGCCAAACAGCTTGGTTGCAAGCGAACTATTGCCAGAATATCAAATACCGAGTTTATAAAGAATAAGGATCTTTTAAGGTTTTCTGACCTGGGGATAGATGAATTGATTTCACCCGAAGCATTAGCGGCGACTGAAATTCAAATGTTGTTGAATAAATCTGCATTCAACGATACCTATGAATTCGAGGAGGGCGAATTGATTATGGTAGGGGTTTCTTTGCTAAAATCTGCGCCGTTTGTAGGTAAAATGGTAAAAGAGGCTGCCAAAATTTTCCCTGAATTACATTTCATGCCCATAGCCCTGCAACGTACAGGAACGCAATATACGGTTATACCGCGTGGTGATACCGTTTTTAAGGAAGGAGACCAAGTATACTTTATTACGGTAAAAGAAGGTGTAGATGAGTTGTATAAATTAACTGGAAAGAAAAAAGCGGAAATCAAGAATGTAATGATTCTTGGTGGTAGTAAAGTAGGTTATAAGACAGCAAGAGATCTGTGTGCCAACAAGTTCAATGTAAAGTTGATAGAAAAGAATAAGGAGAAAGCCTTTGATCTTGCTGATGAATTGCCAAATGCACTGGTAATTAATGGTGATGGTAGAAATGTTGAGCTATTAGATGAAGAAAGTTTAGAGTCCATGGATGCTTTTATTGCGGTAACCGGCAATTCAGAGACCAATATTATGTCTTGCTTGGTGGCAAAATCAAAGTATATTAAAAAGACCATAGCCTTGGTGGAGAACATGGATTATTTTCAGCTCTCACATTCTATAGGTATTGATACCTTGATCAATAAAAAGCTTTTAGCTGCAAACAATATATTTAGGCACATTCGAAAAGGTGAAGTTGTAGCATTAATGCGATTAAACAACTTAAACGCCGAAATTTTAGAATTCATCGTAAAAAGAAATTCTAAAGTGACCGGTGCTACTATTAGAGAGTTAGATTTTCCTAAGGCGGCTACCATTGGTGGTGTTGTTAGGGATGGGGTAGGCCACATTGCACTTGGTGGTTTTAATATACAGGAAGGAGATAGGGTAGTGGTTTGTTGTCTACCATCTGAAATTCCTAAAATAGAACGAATGTTCCTTTAAGATGCGACTTAATTTAAGAATTATTTTTCATATCATGGGGCTTCTGTTACTTTGTAATGGGGGGTTTATGCTTTTGGCTGCAGTTGTTAGTGGTCTTTATAAAGATGGGGCTACCTTGAGTATTGCACTTGCTTCTATCTGTACTATGTTCGTTGGTGTTTTTATGATGTACTATACCAGGGGGCATAAAAAAGAGGTGAAACAAAAAGAAGGATACATCATTGTAACATTTGGGTGGATCGTAATGTCCATTTCCGGGATGTTGCCATATCTGTTTTCTGGAGCGTTACCGACGATAACCAATGCTTTTTTTGAAACTATTTCAGGTTATACCACAACCGGGGCATCAATCATGGATGATATTGAAGCCATGCCCAAAGGAATTCTTTTTTGGCGTAGTTTAACCCATTGGATCGGTGGTATGGGAATCATTGTATTGGCAATTGCCATTCTGCCTTTGTTGGGTATTGGTGGTATGCAGTTATTCTCTGCAGAGGCACCAGGACCTACTGGGGATAAGTTGCACCCTAGAATTACTGATACGGCAAAACGACTCTGGCTTATTTATTTTGGATACACTGTGGCAGAGACCATATTATTGCAGTTAGCTGGTATGTCCTTTTTTGATGCTATCAATCATGCAATGGCAACGTTATCTACGGGTGGATTCTCAACTAAAAATGCAAGTGTAGCATATTGGAACGATCAGCCTTTAATTCAATATATCATCATATTCTTTATGTTTTTAGCGGGTAGTAATTTCGTATTAAGCTATTTCGCCTTTAAGGGTAAAGTACAAAAAGTAATTAAGGATGAAGAGTTTAGATACTACGCAGGCTTTGTCATCGTTTTTACAATAATCGTTGCTTTGGTGGTATATTTCAAGGCAAATATTACAGAACTTACTCCCGGTTATCCTATGGTGTTAGGAAAGGCGGAAAGTGCCCTAAGACATTCACTGTTTCAGATCATCTCTGTGATAACCACTACTGGTTTTGTTAGTGCTGATTTTACGCAATGGACACCCTTTTTAACCGTGTTTTTCTTTGGACTGTTCTTTTTGGGTGGTTCTGCGGGTTCTACTGCCGGTGGTATAAAGGTTATGAGGCATTTATTGATAATTAAAAACGGAGTATTGGAATTTAAGCGTACGTTACATACCAACGCCATAATCCCTGTACGATACAATGATAAAACGGTAAAGGAAAAAATTGTCTATAATATAATAGGCTTCTTTGTGCTGTACATGTTACTGTTTATTATTGGTGCTTTGGTGTTAGGTTTTTTGGGATTGGATTTTGAAACAGCCATAGGAGGGGCGGCATCTTCTTTAGGTAATGTAGGTCCTGCTCTAGGAAGTTTAAATCCGGTAAGTAATTTTAACAGCTTGCCCGATCTTGCAAAATGGTGGTGCGGATTTTTAATGCTTGCCGGTAGGTTGGAGTTATTTACCGTACTGATTTTATTGACTCCTTATTTTTGGAAAAGCACTTAAGGTAAAGAATAGTAGAAATAAAAAAGTCCCTTAAGAAAAGGGACTTTTTTATGAATATATGCTGAGGTTTACTTCAGCGCTTCTTTAATTCTTGATATTGCTTCTTTAATTTCTTTTACTGACGCCGCATAAGAAATACGAATACAGTTTCCATTACCAAAAGCATCTCCCGTAACGGTAGCTACATTTGCTTCTTCTAGTATGTACATAGAAAAATCAGATGCATTATTAATTTGCTTGCCTCTCAAGGTTTTTCCAAAGTAAGCGGTAACATCTGGGTATACATAAAATGCACCTTCTGGTTCATTACATTTAAAACCTTTAATTTCATTCAATAGGCTTAAAATGAGTTTACGTCTTTCTTTAAACTCATCAACCATATACTTTATTCGTTCTGGTGATTCTTCTAAAGCTGTAATAACTGCGCGTTGTGCTATACAGTTTGCACCACTGGTTACTTGACCTTGTAATTTGTTGGTAGCACGTGCAATATATGCAGGAGCACCAATATATCCAATTCTCCATCCGGTCATCGCAAATGCTTTGGCAACACCGTTTACCGTAACGGTACGGTCATACATATCTTCAAATTCGGCCATGGAGGCGTGTGCTGTAACACCATAGTTAATGTGCTCATAGATTTCATCGCTGACCACTATAATTTGAGGATGTTTTTGAAGTACGTCCGCTAGTGCACGTAATTCTTCTTTACTATAGATAGACCCACTTGGGTTACAAGGAGAACTATACCATAACATTCTGGTTTTTGGTGTAATAGCGGCTTCCAACTGCTCAGCGGTCATTTTAAAATCATTCTCTAAAGTAGTTGGGACTTCTACCGGTACACCATCTGCTAATTTTACGATATCGCTGTAACTTACCCAGTAAGGACAAGGTAAAATTACTTCGTCACCTGCGTTCAATATAACTTGGGCAACATTGTATAAGGATTGTTTAGCTCCTGTTGAAACAACTATTTGAGCAGGCTCATAATTTAAATTGTTATCTCTTTTGAATTTGGTTATGATAGCTTTTTTAAGGTCTACATATCCATCAACTGGAGTATAGGAATTATAATCTTCGTTCACTGCTTTAATTGCAGCTTCTTTAATGTAATCTGGAGTATTGAAATCTGGCTCGCCTAAGCTAAGACCAATAATATCTTTACCTTCAGCCCTAAGTTCACGGGCTTTAGCAGCCATTTCTAAAGTAGCTGACGGTGTAACACTGTTGATTCTGTCCGAAAGTTGATTGCTCATGGGTACTCTTAATTTCTAGTATTGTAAAGTAGGCTCTTTGCCCAACTCTTTTAAATGTTTAAAGTGCGAAATTATAGCTTTTCTTGTAGTTTTATACTCGTGATAAGGTAAATTAAATTCCTGTGCCGTCTGTTTCACAATTTTTGAAATTTTTGTGTAATGTACATGGCTAATGTTAGGGAATATATGGTGTTCAACTTGATGGTTCAATCCGCCGGTAAACCAATTTACTATTCTATTTTTGGTTCCGAAATTTACAGTGGTAAACAGTTGGTGAATGGCCCAAGTGTTTTTCATGGTACCAGATTCATCGGGTAAAGGGGTGTCCGCATCATCAACGATATGAGCTAGTTGAAAAACAACGCTAAGAATTACACCTGCAACGTAGTGCATTAAAAAGAATCCTATTAATATTTTCCACCAAGCAATATCTAAAATAAGCATAGGTAGTACGATCCAAATGGTGATGTACAATATTTTGGTAATGATAAGTGTACTCCAGTTCATGGTAGCACTAGGTAGTTTTCCGTAAGATAATTTACGCTTCATATAGCGGTACATTTGCTGAAAATCTGTGGTTATCGCCCAGTTGAAAGTCAAAAGACCATAAAGAAATACAGAATAAAAGTGTTGAAACTTGTGGTGTTTCTTCCATTCGGCATGTTTGGAAAAACGTAAAATTCTACCAGCCTCCATGTCCTCATCATGTTCATGAATGTTCGTATACGTATGGTGAAGTACATTATGTTGTACTTGCCAGTTATAAACATTACCTGCCAAGATGTAAATACTGCTTCCCATTAATTTATTTACCCATTTTTTGTTAGAATAGGCTCCGTGGTTACCGTCATGCATTACGTTCATACCAACACCTGCCATACCTATTCCCATAACTATGGTCAAAAGAACATTGGCCCAGTTGGGTAGACCTAAGGTCAAAATCAAAAAATAGGGGGCAAGAAACAAAGCGAACATGATTACCGTTTTAAGGTGTAATCGCCAATTACCTGTTTTTTTAAGTTTATTTGTTTTAAAGTATTCGTTAACTCTGCTGTTTAAAGTTTTGAAGAACTTGGCAGAATCAGTTCTAGGGAAACGAATGGTATTTTGTTCCATAATTCGGTAATCTTTTACTTAATATAATGTAATTGAATCTATAATAGTTTGAAAGCTTAATTAAAAGCCAAATCTTTGCACGAGTGAATATACTAATTAAATCTATTTACAAATATACGGATGACTGCTGAAATCATATTTGAAAATTTTCCCAATTTATCTGAGGATCAAAAAAGAAAATTCGAAAAACTAGAGGAACTATATAAAGACTGGAACCAAAAAATTAATGTGGTATCCAGAAAAGATATAGATGAACTTTATTTAAGACATGTTTTGCATTCTTTGGGAATTTCAAAATTTATTCAGTTTAAAGAAGGTTCATCTGTTTTAGATGTGGGTACAGGTGGTGGTTTTCCCGGTATACCATTAGCTATCTTTTTTCCAGAGGTTGAGTTTACTTTGGTAGATTCAATAGGAAAAAAGATAAAGGTAGTAAATGAGGTAGTTGAAGGATTACAGCTAACCAACGTAAAGACCATTAATGCAAGGGTAGAGGAAATACCTGACCGATTTGATTTTATCGTAAGTAGAGCAGTAGCGGCGATGCCTACTTTTGTTCACTGGGTAAAGGGTAAAATCAAAAAAGAATCAAAACACGATATTAGAAACGGAATTCTCTATTTAAAGGGCGGGGATCTGCAAGATGAATTAAAGGAGTATAGAAATGCAGAAATCTTTGAATTGACCAATTACTTCAAAGAAGATTTTTTTGAAACTAAGAAAATGGTCTATCTGCCTTTAAAGTATAAAGGGTAGTTAAAAGTGTTACAACAAAAAAGAGCTATAATATGCCTTTTTGTATTTACGTGCAAATTCCTTTAAGTTGTTCCAAATATGTATTTGAATACATGTGATATGTAATTTTAAATTGTCAATAATCATAAGCAATTGATTTTAAATGAGGTACAAAGTTCGGCAAATCACATTGAGTTTACAATTAATTAACGTTAAATTTACATTGATATTGTGTTAGTGAGGTGTTAATTTAGTTGAATAAATAAAAAAAGGTCCATCAAATTCATTTGATGGACCTTTTTTAAGCTTTGAAAAATTATTTATTTACTCCATGGTGGTACCACGCCATTAGTTCTTGCATAAGCTATTAATTGCCCTTTGTGCTCGCCATTGTGTTCCATAATTGCCAATAGGCCGCCAAGTTTGTTTGACTTCATAAATCCGAAATCAACTTCTTCGTCTAAAGTGCCATCTTCTACTTTCGTAATGTTTTTAAGTACAAATTCATTAGATATTTTTAGGGCGGCTATAATATTTTCTTTTCCTGTAATTTTACTTAATCCCATGATGTCTATATCCTCTGGCGGGGCAAAGCCTAGTTTTGAGGCAAGGAAATAATTGGCACCTGCTACGTGCAAAAGCGCTTCTCCTACAGAACTTATACCTTCTGCCGGTCTCCAATCATATTTTTCTTCAGGGAAAGCTTCGGCAAGTTGAACAACCTGTAATTGATTGCCTGTTAAAACTGCTTGAATGCTGCTTTGTGTTAGTCCGTCTTGGGCAAAAGAGATACAGCTGGTTAGAAGTAAGGTGAATAGTAACTTTTTCATAATAAGTGTGTTAAGGTTGATGTTAAGAATGTATAATCTATGTAATTTACTTTAAAGGTAAGGTAAATACAAAAAAAAAGGCTGAAATTAATTTCAGCCTTTTTAGTTGTTTTTTTATCCTAAAAAAGGATATCTGTAATCTACAGGAGTAACGAAGGTTTCTTTAATTAATCGAGGTGAGACCCAACGTAATAAGTTTTGAGCTGATCCGGCTTTATCATTTGTTCCAGAAGCTCTGGCTCCTCCAAACGGTTGTTGTCCTACAACGGCACCAGTTGGCTTGTCATTGATGTAGAAATTACCTGCACAATTTTGTAATGTTTTGGTAGCTTCATCAATAGCGTATCTATCTTGAGAAAGAACAGCACCTGTTAATGCATATTCAGAAGTTTGATCGATTAATTGAAGGGTTTTGCTCCAATCTTTGTCATCATAAACATAAACGGTTACCACAGGACCAAATAACTCGGTTTCCATAGTGGTGTATTTTGGATTTGTCGTTAAGATTACCGTTGGCTCTATGAAATAGCCTTTAGATTTATCAAAACCACCACCTGCGTAAATTTCCGCATTTTCATCTTCCTTGGCTTGGTTGATGTATTTCACCAATTTATCAAAAGAACCTTCGTGTATTACCGCAGTAATAAAGTTGCTCATATCTTCTGGTGACCCAGGTTTGTTAAATGAATCTATATCTGCCTTTACGTATTCTAAAATCTCTTTTGAAGTGGATTTTGGTAAGTACACTCTTGACGCTGCGCTACATTTTTGACCTTGAAATTCAAATGCACCTCTGGAAATAGCGGTTGCTACTTGTTTGGTGTTGGCTGTTGGGTGTGCCAGAATAAAATCTTTACCACCAGTTTCTCCAACTATTTTAGGGTATGTTTTATAGGTGTGGATATTGTTACCTATTTGTTTCCATAGCTCTTTGAAAACATGCGTAGAACCTGTAAAGTGTAATCCTGCAAAATCTGGGCTGGACAAAACAGTGTCGGTTATCATAACTGGGTCACCGTAAACTACATTGATCACTCCGTCAGGTAATCCAGCTTCTTTAAATATGTCTACAATAACTTTTGCCGAGAAAATTTGGCTGTCACTTGGTTTCCAAACAACCACATTGCCCATCATAGCTGCACTAGCCGGTAGGTTACCCGCAATAGCAGTAAAATTAAATGGGGTAATGGCGTATATGAAACCTTCTAATGGTCTGTATTCTACTCTGTTCCAAATACCTTCGGCAGAATCTGGCTGCTCTTCGTAAATTTGAGACATGTACTCAACATTGAAACGCAAAAAGTCAATTAATTCACACGCCGCATCAATTTCTGCTTGATGAATGTTCTTTGATTGTGCGATCATTGTAGCCGCATTAATTTTTGCGCGGTACGGTCCTGCAATTAGTTCAGCAGCTTTCAAGAATATGGCAGCTCTTTGTTCCCAAGTTAGGTTGGCCCAAGCGTTCCTTGATTCAAGACAGTTGTCTATAGCATCCTGTATGTTCTTTTTATCTGCAGTATGGTAAGTGCCAACTATATGTTTATGGTCGTGCGGAGGGGACATCGGTTTGGTGTTACCTGTACGTACTTCTTCTGAGCCAATGTACATAGGTACATCGACTTGACCGTTAAAATATGTTTTGTATTGTTCTAAAACCGCTTCTCTTTCTGGTGATTCAGGAGCGTAGCTTTTAATAGGTTCATTAATAGCTGTAGGAACTTGAAAAAATCCTTTACCCATTGTCAAATTTTTTAAATTAAAAAGTTGACCAAAGGTACTAAAAGGGGATAGGACTAAAAACTAATAAAAGATTAAAAGGGTTTAATTGAGAGCAAAAGGAGCACTAAATTTAAAAGTAGGTATGTAAACCCTAAATTTTTGGGCGTTGCTCATAATTACCATATTGTAATGGCCTTTCATGGCGCCAATAGGTGAGGTCAGTAAACATCCAGAATTGTAAGTGTGCGATTCTCCTGGTTGAATAACAGGTTTTTTGCCGATAACACCTTCGCCGTCCAAAGTTTCCATATCATTTAAGGAATCATATATTTTCCAATGACGAGAAGTTAACTGTACAGCATCTTTACTTTGGTTTTCAATAGTAATGGTGTACCCAAAAGCATAATGCATTTTGTAGTTTTTAAAGAACGTGCCTTCAAAAGTTGTTTGTACCGATATCTTTATGCCTTTAGTAACTTGTGTTATCATCATATTTAATATGTAAATACGCTTTGTGCTATTAATATGGTTATAGCTATTATGCCTAAGATAAAAAATATCGTGTTTAGGAAAAAATACTTTATAACCGTTTTAACTCTTCCTTGCTGATAGAAATTGCGCATTGCTTTGTAAAGGTAGAAAGCGAAAATTAAAATAAATAATCCTTCACTACTAAAATTGAACACTGCATTGAGCAAATTGCTAACAATGAGCAAGATAAATAATAATGACTGATTGTGAAAGCTAAAGATTAAATGATCGGTATAAGTGTATTTTTTTCTGATATAGACCAACCAAATGAAGAAAGAGAAGAACGGAAGAAAGAAAAATGTTGTAAATGGAAGTTTGGAAAATAAGGTATTTAAAAATGTTCCTGGCCGTTTTTCTATTTCCACCAAACTATTGGCAAGGTTAAAGGCCATTTTGTTTTCCCTAGTGCTGGGTATACCAAACTTTTCTGTACTCTCATCAAAATAGTAAATGGTATCATGTTTGATCGTTGTATTGAAAAAATCAATTTTTTTAAAAAATCTATCCGATAAACCGTTGGTGTCTATTTGATTAAAATAAGATTTCGGATTTGCCAGAACCATAGAGTCTTTTTTGTCTATGGTATTTTTTAAGTACTTGTTTAGTTTTAATGAATCTATTTGTGCCAGTGCAATTTTTCTCTCCGCTTCATTTTCGAATTCCAAATTGTTGAATTCCGTATTTAAATCTATAAAGGGGCGTTTGTTGGCAGAACCGAATTTATTGAAAGATTCAAATTCACTATTAATGCTTAATATTAAAAAGTAGATGATAGACAGGCTTAGTAAAAACCTAAAAGGGTTTGTGTAAGACAATCGCCTGCCTGAAATATATTCTTTAGTGATTTTGCCAGGTCTTAATAAAAGGGCTGCCAAGGTTCGCCATAACTTAGAGTCGTACGATACGTAATTGGCTAGAAATTCTTCGAAAAAATCTAATATGGTTAGCCTTTTAGTGCTGTTGGCCTGAGAACAATTTGGGCAATACTTGTCACTTAATTCTAACGGGTGTCCGCAATTTAGGCAGTCAACACCTCTGTATTTTAATTCGTATCTGCCTTTTGGTTGGGTGGTTGGTTTGTTTTCCATAAATGATGAAAAACGTAAATATACAGTTAGTTCGTGATATTTCTAGAATTGGCAGAGCCTATACCTATAATACTATCGTACATATCTCCAAAATTTCTATAATATACCAATACCAAATAGGTGTTCTCGGTAAAATGAAAATTACCGCCAACTTCGTTTAGTTTTATTTTATCGTCACTCTTTATAGCGTACTTGTAGTTGTAAAAGCCTTGTTTCATCTTTAAAGTGGCCTCTAGCATTCCGTTCTTTTCATTGTAGACCATTTTATTTTCTTCTGTTAGGGCGTAGTTATTGAATTTTCCAAAAACATAAACATCGTCTAAGGCAATGAACTCTGTATAGGGTAGACTAAAATGGACGTTTGTGTATTCAGCTTCTCTAGAGGCGTTATCACCTTGTAATGTTCTAACAACAAAATCTCCATTGATATCCGGAAAGTAAGTGTAGGGTTTGTCATTTCTAAAATCGTCGGAGAAAAGATAGTGGTTGTACAAATCGGTAAGGTCAATACTTGAGATCTGGGAACTTGGAGCTCTAAGGTCGCTAGTATCAAAAAGTAAAAATTCATTGCCGCCATAAAAAGCCGTTTCTTGGTCGTATTTATATACTAGCTCGCTTCCTAAGGTGTATTGTGGGGCTATGTTGGTGATCATAGTGGGCCAATAGTGATTCTGTAATATAGCAACTTTTACTTCTTTTTTGGGGTTGATCAATCTGGTGGATCCAGAATTTATACTGAATTGAACTACTTGTTTTTCGTTGATAAAGTTAAAGTCCCGTGATCGTTTTATTTCGGTACCAACGGTTACCACATCTTTATAGACAACAAACCTTCTTGAAAACTGTATTTCGTTATAACTGTTATATACTTCTAAAAGATAGTTGCCGCTAACCTTTAAGCGTACATTGTCATTGGGTATGGTTAATTGGTAGTTGGAGTATGATTGTAAGGTGCTATAGCTATTCTCGTAATCTGTGATGCGCTGGTTGTCAACTCCGTCTAAGAATTGAGACTTAAGAAGGGAAGAGGGTGTCCAATCGTAATCGCAGTGTACTATTTTGTAATAATAATCTTGTTCGTTTGCAAGGATGTCATCAAATTCCAAATAGAGTGGTTCTCCAATTTTAATAACAGGAAATTGATCTTCAGTGGGACCTTTGAAAACTATTGATTTAATATTTTCGGGCGGATTTACCTCTACTTGAACTTGGGCGATCAAATTCTGTAAAAATAAAAGACAAATAAAGTGTTGGAAGAAAATGCGCATTGTACCCCGTTTTTTTTGAGTAAAGGTAAACAAAAAGGATGCCTAAAAAATATAGCTCGTTCTATTGTCTAATTTATGGGACAATAATTATGAAAACGAACTTTTTGTACTTAAATTTGCTCAAATTTTGATAACCTAAAGGTCTACACGCACATGTCAAAAGACATTCGAATTAAGAAAGGGCTCAACATTAATCTGGTGGGCGCCGCAGAACAGACTACTTCAAAAGCTGTTTTAAGTAATGTTTACGCAATACAGTTAAGTGATTTTCACGGAATTATTCCTAAGATGATGGTAAAACAAGGTGCCGAAGTGAAAGCGGGCGAGCCTTTGTTCTATAACAAAAACATAGAGAGTATGGTTTTTGTTTCGCCGGTAAGTGGTGAGCTCATCGAAATTGAAAGAGGGGATAGAAGACGTATTTTGACCTTAAAGATATTAGCGGATAAAACACAAGAGGTACTTTCAGGTGCTGCTATAGATGTAGAAAATGCATCTAAAGAAGAGTTGAAAGCAACGTTGTTGAAAAGTGGCTGCTGGCCATTTATCAAACAAAGACCTTATGATGTAATCGCAAATCCGGATACTACGCCTAAGGCTATTTTTATTTCCGGTTATTCAAGTGCTCCGTTACAGGCAGATTTGAATTATGTGTTACAGGGTAAGGAGAAAGAATTGCAAACTGCCATAACTGCACTTGGTAAGTTAACGCCAGGTAAAGTTCATGTTTCGGTAGGTTCAAGTGCTTCACCACTATCATCTATGAAGGGTGTTGAATTGCATAATGTATCTGGTCCCCATCCTGCAGGGTTGGTGGGTACTCAGATCAATAGAGTTGATCCTATCAATAAAGGAGAGTTGGTTTGGACCGTATCTCCACAAGATCTTATTATTATAGGTGAATACTTGCTTACGGGAATATACAATCCGGAGCGTGTTGTAGCCCTTGTTGGGTCTTCTGTGAAAGCACCAAAATATTATTCAACAAAGATAGGCTCTGAAATCTCTACATTTCTTTATGCAAGTGGTGTAAATGAAGAAAACTTTAGGGTAATCAATGGAGATGTACTTACAGGTTCTAAAAGTAAGCCAGATGGCTTTTTGGGATACTATAATAATACGGTATCGGTTATTCCGGAAGGGGATGATTATGAGTTTTTTGGATGGAACAAGCCGGTTTTTGATAAAGTTTCAGCAACTAGGGCTTTGACGTTCTCTTGGATGCAACCTAACAAGAAATATGATTTAAATACCAATACTAACGGGGAGCATAGGGCTTTCGTGGTAACGGGGCAATATGAAAAAGTTTTTCCAATGGATATTTTTCCAATGCAGCTTTTAAAAGCATGTATGGTGAAAGATTTGGATGAAATGGAGCAATTAGGTTTGTACGAAGTGGCTCCTGAAGATTTTTCGTTAACTGAGTTTATATGTATTTCTAAACAACCGCACCAGAAAATTATTCGTGAGGGGTTAGATTTATTGCAAAAAGAAATAGGATAAGAAA
The DNA here is from genome assembly GCF_001865655.1 of Maribacter sp. 1_2014MBL_MicDiv. NCBI lineage: Bacteria > Pseudomonadati > Bacteroidota > Flavobacteriia > Flavobacteriales > Flavobacteriaceae > Maribacter > Maribacter sp. 1_2014MBL_MicDiv. The sequence continues at coordinate 931,974 of NZ_CP011318.1, read as the reverse complement.
TGAGTTTAAAAAGCAAATTACACGAACTTAAACTGAAGTATCAGGGTAAGAAAATGGCTCCTGCCTTTAATGCCATTCATACTTTTTTGTTTTCGCCAGATGAGACTACCCATGCAGGTGGTACACATGTTAAGGCGGTAGATGATTTAAAGCGTACCATGAACACGGTAATTATGGCGCTGGTACCGGTGTTGATATTTTCAATGTTCAACGCGGGTTATCAATATTATTCTGCTATCAATGGTTTTCCAGAGGAATTTTCGTTGATGAACGATTTCCTTACTTGGGATAATTTTTGGATCGGTATTATTAAGGTTTTGCCATTAGTTGTGGTTTCTTATGCTGTAGGTCTAATAGTGGAATTCATTTTTGCTGTTATCAAAGGTCATGAGGTAGAAGAAGGTTATTTGGTTACCGGTATGTTGGTGCCATTAATTGTTCCTGTAGATACACCGCTTTGGATGTTGGCGGTAGCCGTAGTTTTCGGTGTTGTGATCGGTAAAGAGGTTTTCGGTGGAACGGGAATGAATATTCTTAATCCTGCCTTAACAATTAGAGCATTTTTATTCTTTGCTTATCCAACTTGGATGAGTGGTGATAAAGTTTGGGTTTACGGCGCTAGAGAGCGTTCAGAAGAGATTCTGGCAGGTGCTACAAATGTAGATGCTTACTCTGGGGAGACCATATTAGGATTTTTAGCGCAAAACAAAGGTGCGGAGATGTCCTATTCTGTTTCGGATATGTTCTTCGGATTTATTCCAGGTTCTGTTGGTGAAACATCTGCTTTCCTGATTTTGCTAGGAGGTTTGTTTTTGATATTCACAAAAATCGCTAGCTGGAGAATAATGCTAAGTGCTGTAATCGGTTCATTGGTTATGGGCTTAATATTCAATCAAGTTGTTGAATTTGGTTGGGTTGCAGAATCTAGTAAGTTCTACGGTTTAATGAGTTTTGATTTCTGGAAACATTTAATTGTGGGTGGTCTTGCCTTTGGTATTGTTTACATGGCAACTGATCCTGTAACTGGTTCTCAGACAAATAAGGGCAAATGGTACTATGGGTTCTTTATAGGGTTTATTTCTGTAATGATCCGTGTATTCAACCCTGCATACCCAGAAGGTGTGTTCTTAGCTATCCTATTAATGAACGTATTTGCACCTACAATTGATCATTATGTGGTTAGGGGCAATATCAAGAATAGAATGAAAAGATTAAAAGATGCTACTATCTATCCAAAAGATTCAGATGGTAAGGCAGAAGAACTTAAAGCTGAAACAGTTTAATTATGGCTAATAAAACAGATAGTAACGTTTATACAGTAGTTTTTGCTGCTGTTATGGTTGTGGTAGTTGGTTCAATACTTGCATTCTTGGCATCGGCATTGCGACCAAATATCAAAGAGAATGAGCGTTTTGAAAAACAACAGAACATTCTATATGCAATGGGTGTTAACGAAAATGGTGATGATGCCGGTAGCGTTAATTTTATTCCAACAGATGTAGTTGAAGACGAGTTTGCTAATTATATCAAAGAGCAATTGGTAATTCAAGGTGATAAAATCACTGAGGACAATGAAGCTTATTTGATTGATTTAAAAAAGCAATTGGCGAACATTAAAAAGGGAGAACCTTATAAGTTGCCAGTTTTTATCGGTGAGAAAGATGGGAAGAAATTCTACATCATTCCTATGTACGGTAAAGGACTTTGGGATGCTATTTGGGGCTTTATCGCTTTAGATGATACTATGACGGTTCAGGGTGTTTATTTTGATCATAAAGGTGAAACGCCAGGTTTAGGTGCCAACATTAAAATGCGTTATTTCATGGATGATTTTAAAGGTGAGACCATACTTAATGGAACTCAATACGCTGGTATATCCGTAGCAAAGGGTAATAACGACCCATTGAATAAAACAAAAGATGATAATGAAGTAGATGCCTTGGCGGGTGCTACAATTACCGGTAACGGTGTTTCTGCTATGATCAGCGAAACTGTCAAATTATATAAACCTTATTTAGAAACAATTAGAGCAAAGTAATATGGCACTACTATCAAAAAAAGATACAAATCTTATTACAGATCCGTTAGCGGATAACAACCCTATTACCATTCAGGTATTAGGTATCTGTTCAGCATTGGCAATTACGGCAGAATTAAAGGCATCTTTGGTGATGGCAATTTCTGTAATGTTCGTTTTGGGTGCGGGTAATGTTGTAATCTCTTTGATGAGAAACATTATACCTTCAAAAATTAGAATTATTGTTCAACTAATTGTAGTTGCTACATTGGTAATTATTGTGGATCAAGTGCTAAAGGCATTTGCTTATGAGCTAAGTAAAACCCTGGCGGTTTTCGTAGGGCTTATTATTACCAATTGTATTATTATGGGACGTTTTGAGGCATTTGCATTGGCAAACGGTCCTTGGCGTTCATTTTTAGATGGTATTGGTAACTCTTTAGGTTACGGTGTTATTCTAATCATCGTAGGGTTCTTTAGAGAACTTTTAGGTTCGGGTACATTGTTCGGTATTCCGGTTTTAGGTGATCCAATTGAAAAAACAGGATTGTACGCTACAGGTTATGAGAATAATGGTTTTATGATTATACCACCGGCAGCGTTAATAGTTGTTGGTATTATCATTTGGGTACAACGTTCAAGAAATCCTGCGCTTGTAGAAGAAAATTAAACGACATTTAAGTAGAAATTATGTTAGAACATGTAGAATTATTTTTTAAGTCCATCTTTATAGATAACATGGTATTTGCCGTGTTCTTGGGGATGTGTTCTTATTTGGCGGTATCAAAAAAAGTTGCTACTGCTGTTGGTTTAGGTGCTGCTGTAATATTCGTATTGGCGGTTACCGTACCAATGAACTGGTTATTGGATAAGTATTTACTACAGGATGGTGCCTTGGTTTGGTTAGGACCTGAGTATGCTGATTACAATCTTAGCTTTTTATCGTTTATCTTATTTATCGCAACCATTGCAACAATGGTGCAATTGGTGGAGATTGTAGTTGAGAAATTCTCACCTTCCTTATATAACTCATTGGGTATATTTTTACCGTTGATTGCTGTGAACTGTGCAATTTTGGGTGGATCGTTATTCATGCAGGCAAGAGAGATAGAAACTTTTGGTTTGGCATTTAATTACGGAGTGAGTTCTGGAATTGGATGGTTCTTGGCTATTTTGGCAATTGCTGCCATTCGTGAGAAAATTAGATATAGTAATGTTCCTGCACCTTTAAGAGGTTTAGGTATTACATTTATCATTACTGGTTTAATGGGAATTGGTTTTCAAAGTTTCGGTGGTATGTTGACCGGTGGCGGTGATGATGCTGAAGAGGCAACGGAACAAGTAAATCAAGTAACTCAGCCAGAAGTGGTTGCACCAATTGAAGAAGAGGTAGTAGTAGATAAGAACGAAGAAATTGACGAAAAAGTGATTTCTTATAACGACGTAAACAAATAATTATGATTTTAGCTGCAAGTACTGGCGGAACAATACTAATAACTGTTGTCGCATTTCTAATACTGTTGATGGTGTTAGTGGCATTGCTTCTGTTTACCAAACAAAAACTTTCTCCATCTGGTCCTGTGACCATTACTATAAATGGAGAGAAGAAAATTGAAGTTGCATCAGGTGGGTCATTATTATCTACCTTAGGTAACCAAAAAGTATTTTTACCATCTGCCTGTGGTGGTGGTGGAACATGTATTCAATGTGAATGTCACGTTCTTTCTGGTGGGGGTGAGGCCTTACCTACTGAAACTCCTCACTTTTCTAAAAAAGAATTAAACCATGGTGCACGTTTGGCCTGTCAGGTCAAGGTAAAGCAAGACATGGAAATTACCATCCCAGAAGAGGTATTCGGTATTAAGAAATGGCCTGCGAAAGTGGTTCGTAATTATAACGTTGCTTCTTTTATTAAGGAATTTGTAGTTGAGATTCCAGAAGATATGGGCTATAAAGCTGGTGGTTATATTCAAATAGAGATTCCTGAGTGTGAGGTTAAATATGCTGATATAGATATTACTGCTCACCCAGAAGAGCATGAAACTCCAGATAAGTTCCAAGCAGAGTGGGATAAGTTCAACCTTTGGCCTTTGGTGATGAAGAATCCAGAAACGGTAGAGAGAGCTTATTCAATGGCTTCTTTCCCAGCTGAGGGTAGAGAAATTATGTTGAACGTACGTATTGCTACTCCGCCATGGGATCGCGCTAAGAACGGATGGATGGATGTTAATCCTGGTGTTGCGTCATCTTATATCTTTAATTTGAAGCCTGGTGATGATTGTACAATTTCAGGTCCTTACGGTGAATTCTTCATCAATGAATCAGATTCAGAAATGTTGTACGTAGGTGGTGGTGCAGGTATGGCGCCAATGCGTTCTCACTTATATCACTTATTTAAAACTTTAAAAACTGATAGAAAAGTAACTTACTGGTACGGTGGTCGTTCTAAAAGAGAACTTTTCTACTTGGATCATTTCTATAAGTTGGAAGAAGAGTTTCCAAATTTCAAATTCTACTTGGCATTATCAGAACCATTAGAAGAAGATAATTGGAAAGTAAAAGAGAATATAGATGCACCTGGTGATGGTTTTGTAGGTTTCATACACAATTGTGTAATTGATAACTACCTAAGTCTTCATGAGTCTCCAGAAGATATTGAACTTTATTTCTGTGGACCACCGTTAATGAACAAAGCTGTTCAGAAAATGGGTGAAGATTTCGGAATTCCAGATGAACATATACGTTTTGATGACTTTGGAGGATAAGATGTAAGTTGTTGAAATAGAATAAATTAACCGGTATGTAATGTATCGGTTTTTTTTATAATTTTATTTAGATATGCACGTATTAACAGAACAGGAGCTTCACAATTTGGCAATGAATATTGTTGGGAAGCAGTTAGAGGAAGCAGGGTTTGAGTTTTTAGCGGTCAATAGTGAATTGCGTAAGAATCCGCAATTTGTTTGTACCAAGGATAAGAAGATGCGTTTTATTGTGGTTAAGGCAATTGAATATCCAGGTGATCCCAAGAATTTAGATTTTTTTATGTCCGATTTAAAGAAAATGAAGGAACACGCCCTTAAGTTTGAGGCAACTACATTTTATGCAGGTGTGGGATTGGTGAATGCAGCGGACCATAATTTACCGGTGTATTTAGATGAGGAGTATATTGTTGATTATGATGGTTTGGTAGAAATATGAAAAAATGCTTTTTAATAATTGGTTTGCTTGCTGTTGGTCTTCAATCGTGTAAATTCGGCAATGATAGTTTTGTCCGTAATGATAATGTTGGTGGGGCCTTAGGTACTTCATATAGTATTATATCCTTTACGGAGAATAAATCTGACTTACAACCAGAAATTGATTCGGTATTTGCGGTTATTAACCAATCGTTATCTACTTATATTCCAGAGTCGGATATATCAAGGGTCAATAATGGTGATAGCACTGTGGTTGTAGATGCTATGTTCAAGGAGGTTTTAAGGCTGTCACAAACCATTTATAAAGAAACAAATGGCTTCTTTGATCCTACTGTTGGAACATTGGTGAATGCTTGGGGTTTTGGACCTGAGCAAAAAATAACTATGGATAGTTTAAAAGTGGATAGTCTTTTAAATTATGTTGGTCTTGACAAGGTATCTTTAAATCAGAATAATCAAATTATAAAGACCGATAGTCGCATCTATTTAGATTTTAATTCAATTGCCAAAGGTTATGCTATAGATAGGTTGGCTGCCATGTTAAATGCTAAGGGAATTCAAAACTACTTAATAGAAGTGGGTGGTGAACTTGTAGCGAAAGGTAAAAACGTGATTAAGAATAAATCTTGGGTAGTAGGTATTGATGACCCTGAAATGGATATAAGCAGGGCTACCAGAATTTTAATCAATTTAAACGACAAGGCATTGGCTTCGTCAGGAAATTACCGTAAATACAGGGTAGATGAGGCAACTGGTAAAAAATATGTTCATACAGTAAATCCTAAAACCGGTTACACGCAATTATCCAATACACTGGGCGTAACCATTTTAGCGGATAATTGTGCTACGGCAGACGGTTATGCTACCGCTTTTATGGCGATGGATTTAGATGAGGCGTTTAAGGTAATCAGTGAGAATAAAAGTTTAGAGGCTTATATCGTATACATAGATGAGAATGGTGATACTCAGGAATATATGACACAAGGATTTAAATCGTTAGTAGTGGAATAATTATTTACTTACTAATGGAATGATTTCACCAGGAGCTAGTCGGTATCTATCTATTTCTTCTTGGCTCAAAAGTTTTGTGAAATCTATTTCTTCGACCGTGAAACCAATAGTTCTCAATTTATTGAAATAGTCTCTACCATAAATTCGAACATGGTCATATTGACCAAAAATCTTTGCACGTTCTACTTTGTCCGTTATAGAATCGTCTTCAAAGGTGTTTTCCCTATTTAAGTCTTGTGGTATTTGAAAAATGCCCCAACCGCCTGGTTTTAAAATTCTATATAATTCTGACATCGCTTTGGTGTCATCCGGTATGTGTTCTAATACATGATTGCATAAAATTACATCGAACTTGTTGTCTTCAAAAGGCAAGTTGCATATATCCGCTTTAACGTCCGCTAAGGGGGAATTTAGGTCTGTTGTTATGTAATTTAAGTTCTTTAATTTTCTAAATCTTTTGTAGAAAGCTTGTTCTGGCGCAAAATGTAATACGTGTAAATGGGCTGTAAAAAAGTCCGTTTCCTTTTTCAGAAACATCCATAGCAATCTATGTCTTTCTAAAGATAGGGTAGACGGAGAAAGCACATTTTCTCTCGGATTTTCATAGCCATATGGTAGAAAACTTCTAAAGGTGTTGCCATCAATTGGATCTTCATAGGTGTTGCCCCGGTAATAAGCCTTAAAAAATGGTTTTACCAAATAGCTAAGTGAAATTAATACCGGTCTAGGAACAAGGTTGAGAAAAAATTTAAAAATTTTTTTCATGCTTGTTGACTAGCTTTTTACGATGGAAGAAGTAAACTCATCTTCTTCATCACTTTCAATACCCAAGGCTTCATAAATGTATTTAAAAGTGGATAATAGCTCTGGTTTTCCATTCACAATAGCAACATCATGCTCAAAATGGGCGCTAGGTTGACCATCTGCGGTAAGTATCGTCCATCCGTCTTTAAGTTGTTTAATATTTTTAGTCCCCATATTGGTCATAGGCTCTATAGCTACCGTCATACCTTCAAGAAACTTTTTACCTCTTCCGCGTCTACCATAATTTGGCATCTCAGGACCTTCGTGCATTTTTCTTCCCAAACCATGACCAACCAATTCACGTACCACCCCGTAGCCATGGTCTTCCGTAAATTTTTGAATAGCATAACCTACATCACCAACTCGGTTACCTACTTTAAATTCACGTATGCCAACGTAGAGTGATTTTTTAGTGACCTCAAGTAGTTTTTTTACCTCAGGGCTAACTTCGCCTACTTGAAAGGTGTAAGCATGATCACCGTAGAATTCGTTTTTTAAAGCACCGCAATCTATTGAGATGATATCACCTTCTTTCAATGGTGTATTATTTGGAATACCATGTACCACTTGGGCATTAGGGCTCATGCATAACGAGTTTGGAAAATCATATAAGCCTAAAAAGCCAGGTACTGCACCATGATCGCGAATAAAAGTTTCTGCCATAGCATCTAACTGAAGCGTCGTAACTCCCGGTTTAACTTCTGCAGCGATCATTCCCAAGGTCTTGGAAACGATCAAGGCGCTTTCTCGCATTAATTCAATCTCTTCAGCTGTTTTTATTTTAATCGTGCTCATGATGTGCTAATGGGTTGGTTATGTAATTATACCAAAGAATTTTGGGTCATAAATTTTGATTGTTCAACGCCCATTAATTTTAATATCGTTGGTGCAATATCACCTAGTACACCATCTTTGATTTGATGAATATCCTTGTCCACCAAAATTAATGGTACAGGGTTGGTGGTATGTGCCGTGTTAGGTGAGCCATCTTCGTTGATCATGGTCTCACAGTTACCGTGGTCAGCAATTACGATTACGGAGAAATCTTTTTCTATAGCTGCGGTAATAACGTCTTTTGCGCATTCGTCAACAGTTTCACATGCTTTGATCGCGGCATTCATGTCACCGGTATGACCAACCATATCTGGGTTCGCAAAGTTCAAGCAAATAAAATCTACATCTCCTTTTTTGATTTCAGGGATGATTTTATCCCTAATCTCAAATGCACTCATTTCTGGTTGCAGATCGTATGTAGCCACTTTTGGTGACGGACATAATATACGCGATTCTCCTTCAAAAGGAACTTCTCTACCGCCATTGAAAAAGAAAGTAACGTGTGGATACTTTTCGGTTTCGGCAATTCTTATTTGTTTTTTACCTGCATTGGATAAAACCTCACCTAGCGTTTCTACAATATTGTCCTTATTGTAAACAACATGAACATTGTTGTAAGATTCATCATAATTGGTAAGGGTAACATAGTAAAGATCAAGTTTGTGCATATTCTGTTCATGCATATCTACTTGACTTAGCACTTGGGTCAATTCTCTACCACGGTCAGTTCTAAAGTTAAAGAAGATAACCACATCGCCTTCCTTTACAGAAGCAATAGGAGTACCGTCCGTATTGGTCATCACGATAGGTTTAATAAACTCATCAGTAATATCGGCATCATAGCTTTTTTGGATTGTTTTGCCGATATCGGTAGATTTTTCACCTTCGGCATTTACAATTACATCGTAAGCTTCTTTAACGCGTTCCCATCTTTTGTCGCGGTCCATGGCGTAATATCTACCAATAACCGTTGCCAATTTTGTGTTTTTATCAGAACCGTATGCTACAATGTCTTCTAGAAAGCCTTTTCCACTTTTTGGGTCAACGTCTCTACCATCGGTAAATGCATGTAAATACATATTGTTTAAACCAGATTCTTTTCCAGCAGCTATTAAACCCTTAATATGGTTTGTATGGCTGTGTACACCACCATCGCTTAACAAGCCTAAAAAATGAACATCTTTGTTGTTTTTCTTCGCGTAGTCAAAAGCACTTTTCAAGACCGGTTCTGAACTTAAGGTGTTTTCGTTGACCGCCTTATTTATTTTGGCAAGATCTTGATAAACTATTCTACCGGCACCTAAGTTCATATGACCTACTTCGCTATTTCCCATTTGACCTTCTGGCAAACCAACATTCATTCCGTCGGTCAACAAATTGGAATTAGCATATTTGGTATATAAACTATCTATAAAAGGAGTATTGGCTTTATCTACTGCAGATACTTCTGGATCTGGAGATTTGCCCCAGCCATCTAATATCATTAAGATTACTTTTTTGTTCATCTTTATTAGGTTTTAAGGCTACAAAAATACTATGATCTATTAAGTTAAGCTACTACATTACCTACCTTTTTTGTAAAGCAGGAGTAACACAACAAATTTGTAGTCTGTGTTAAGATTTGTTTGTTAAAGTTTAGTTATAACAATGTTAAAGGCTGAAACAATTTATGTAGACGAGCGTCTTTTAAATGTACGCTATTGTACTTCATCAATTAAAATCAATCATCATGAAAAAAGTAATTCTAACATTATCCATGGTAGCACTTACCATGGGGTCAACAATTTTGGCTGCAGACAAAACTAGCAACGCTACAGATTCTAACACAACACTTGTGAAAAGGGTAAACATCAGTTCATTTTGTAAAGCGGTAATTAAGGGAGATTTAGAAACGGTTAAGCGCTTAATTGACCTTGGCGAAGATGTAAATCAAAAATCTCTAGGTATGACACCGGCCATGTTTGCTGCCCGTTATAATAAGGTGGATGTTTTAGAAATTCTCATTGATAATGGTGCGGATCTAAATCTAAAAAGTAACCAAGGCTATACCGCGAAACGTTATGCGGAATTATCAAATGCAACCGATGCTCTTGAACTTATTGAAATTGCAGCTGGCAGTTAATTATTTCAATTATTGTTGTAGTTGAAAAAGCTTAAAGAACGAGAATGTCAATTTGATACGGTGTAAGTGTTAAATATATATTATTTAATTCTTAAATTTGATAATATCTTAATGATTTATATGTAAATTTATAATATTGATAATTTTAACACTAAATAAAATATAAATATTATGAAAAAAGTAATTACATTTTTATTCTGTATAGGGGTGTTCTCGATAGCTAATGCCAATGTAACCAGTATTGAAAATTCTAATACATATACTATTGAATCTATTACCGTAAATGATGAAATTAGTTCATTATGTAAGGCGGTAATTAAGGGCGATGTGGATAAGGTTAGAAGTTTAATAGCAACAGGGGCCGAGCTTAACGAAAAATCATTAGGACTAACACCTGCGATGTATGCTGCACGTTACAATAAGGCAGAGGTATTAAAAGTTTTATTGTTGAACGGCGCTAATTTAAACATTAAGAGTGATCAAGGCTACACTGCTAAAGACTATGCCAAGCAATCTAATGCTAAAGATGTATTGGAGGTTATTAAGCAAGATTCTTAAAAATTAGATACTTAAATTTGAAAAGGCCCATTGAAATTTCAATGGGCCTTTTTTAATTAATACAAAATTCTACTCCAAATAGTGTTCAGGTAAAAGAGTAAAACGCGTTAAAAATCAAATCCGTTTACGGCTCTAACAACGAAGGCATACATTGCCATAAATATCATTAGGGCGCAAAACACCGAGTAGACTTTTAAAAATGTAACCAATATTTCTGGTTTACAGTTTTCAAATGCCTGCACGTACAAGTTTTTGAAATGTGTAATTGTTCCCATTATAGTGTTCTTCTATGATTAAATCATAGCTATAAAGGCAATAGATAAATGGTAAAATAAGCTTGGGACTTACCCAAAGTTACAAAAATATTGGTAGCGTATAGCGAGCACTAGATGAAGTGTAAAAAAAATCGGATTAACCTTGATTTTTATACTTTGCTATAGCTTCTTTTATTTTTTCTATTCTATTTTCTGGATCAGGGTGGGTACTTTGAAATTCAGGAGTACGGTTGGGTCCGCCCGCTGCTTTTAAAATTTCCATAACCGTGATCATTTCATAAGGGTCATATCCAGATTGAATCATAAAAAGAACGCCAAGTTCATCACTTTCCAATTCATCGCCCCTCCCATTTTTTAATAAAGTACTTTGACCTATGCTGCCAACAATACTTCCCATGTCTCCGGCACCCACGGTTGCACCCATGGTCGCTGTTTGCCATGTTTGGCTATCAGCTATTCTTTCAGCGGAATGTCTACCTATTACATGACCTATTTCATGGCCTAGTACACCGGCCAATTGAGCTTCGTTCAATTGTGAGAATAAAGCGTAGGTAATAAAACATTGTCCGCCTGGCAATGCAAAAGCATTAATGGTCTGGTCATCTGCCAATAAGTGAAAGTCATATTCATATGGCGTTTCCCTAGCGATACTATTTTGAACCAATTTGTTGCCTACCGTTGATACAAACGACTGTAAACGTTGGTCTGGGTAGAGTCCGCCATGTTGTTGAGCCATCTCTGGGGCACTTTGTAATCCTATGGCAATTTCTTGATCAGGGGTCATTGTAATATGCTGTGATCGGCCTGTATAAGGATTCTCTTCTGTATTGCTGCATTTCTGTATAAAAGCGAAGGCAACAATGGCCAAACCAATGAATATTCTAATTTTCCAACTTCCTCTTCTCATGGTAATGTGTTATAGTACAGGCTCTAATGTACAAAATGCTTATAATAGCTTCCTATTGATATCTAAAATATTATTTTGAATGTAAGACTTTAAAAAGTTCATTGTGAAATGCTCTGCACCATAATAGTCTTCTCTAATTATAATTGAGGCAACATTCTTACTTCTAAATTGCTCAAGCATAGGTATTGATAATGGAGCATAACTATAGTGCCATGGTTCATACTTAAAACCTCTTCTTTTAGGTTCATTGGTGTAAACTAAATAAAAACCATAAGTTTCAGAGTTTTCATCCATCCATTTTTTAAAATCAACATAGGGTCCGTCACCTTCGTACTTATGTGGTACCAATACATCACCATCTACTTTTCTGTAACCGTCCACAACATCTATATCAGTACCCCAATGATGTCTACTTGTACCGGGTATAGTAGAATATTCAATAATTTTATCAATAGCATCGGTAGGGTTCATACCATCATCATCTGTATATTTTAAAAATTTGCGCTCAAAAATTGCCTCTTGTCTATCGTAGCTTCTATAGCTGGATACAATTTTTAAATCAATACCATCTTTATATGCGGCCTTTTTCATTTCAATAAAAGCATCGTGTGCTTCTTTGCGTAGATTGATACCCTTACCAAAAAGTTCAATATCTTCTTTACCCATAAGCTCTAGAATACCATATTCCTTTTCTTCTTGAATAAATAATGTGGGTGTTAAGGCAAGAGCCAAGGCTGCCGAACTACTTTTATTAATAAACGTTCTTCTTTGCATATTTGAATATTGAGGTTAATGGAGCAAAATATTTGCCAAACTTTATCAAAAGAAAAAAACTAGTGAAAGTGGTCAATACATTCCATAATAAAGTAAAAATAGTAAATCTTGATCTTAAAAGATGTAAGATTAGTTGTCTTCCCTTGTGGTAAGGTATAAATACCCTTGATGTCTGAGATTTATATCATTTAGGGTAACTATATAAAAATAAATACCCGATGGTAAACCTATATTCTTTGAAATGACACCGTTAACATTGGATATTCCATTGAATTCGTTGTTATAATTCTTCATTGAATATACCATTCTACCGTACCTGTTAAAGATTTGTAGGGTATTATTTGGTGAGCCTTCTATACCTTCTATGACAAGAAAATCATTGATGCCATCACCATTTGGCGTCATATAATAATTGTCTAAAGATATGTTCTCAACAGTTTCCAGAAGATCGGAATTACCACCAATGGTTATGATTTCGTAATCACTTGGTATAAAGTCTTCGGAGGTAATAGAACCGCTATTAAAATCTCCCTCTACATTGGTATTGCCCAAATTGACCCATACTTTGTCTATAATACTCCAACCTACCACTTTTAGGTCTGTAATAAAATCACCATAAAGGCTGGCATTGCTATCTTGGTCCCATGTTAAGGTTACTTTTGATGGAACATTACCTTCTAAATGCCAGAATTCATATTCGCTAACCGATAAAAATTGATTTTCGGTCAAACTGGTATCAAACGTAGTACCAACAATACTAGGAGTATTAGGGTCTTCAAAATAATAGGCAGCTTTAGTATAATCATTTGAACTTTCTGAGGAAATGGTCAATGGTCGTAATTTATCGAACTGACCAATGGGGAAGGTGAAGTCGGTTTTATTACTCATAGCCGCATAGCCATCTACCTTTGTGGTATTGCCTTCGCCTATATAAAATGAATCGTTTAGAAAATTAATATTGACTTCTGATGCTGCCCTATTGGTCACAACATCACCTGTGATGAAATTGGCATTGTTTAAGACACCCACGGTATTATCAACATAAAGATCATTATCTACGGCAATCTCAAAATCATAGAAAATAGGGTTGGATCCGCCAGATATGGTCAAAGCTTTATCCATGGCATAAAAACCCACTAGACCTTTATTTTGGTTAAAAGCTCCGTTATTTATTACATCCATGTGAAAACCTACAAGTCCGTCATCATGAATTTGGATATTACCATAATTATGTACGGCATCTTGACCGTAGCTGTATATGGTACAGAGGGCAATGCATATGGTATATATTAAGGTGTAGGTATTTCTCATAAATTTATCTATGTGCTTCATAAATTACAACAACCCCATCTGCATAATTATCTGTATTCAATGTAAAACCGGTAGAGGTAAATGCGGTTACCGTCGCTGAGGTCAAACCTAATTTATCACCATTTTGGTTGGCGTATCTTACTCCGATACTATGTGAATCTGAAGCATATCTAGAAATATCGTTAATAGAATTTCCGCTACCCCCATTAAAGATTACTTGCTCGGTAATAGAGCCATTATCATCCCTAGCAAATCCTTTCATGCTACCATAAGCGTTAGGTAGACCTGTTTCATTGTTTCTGGTGCCGTTATCGCTGTCAATATTAAAATCCTCTACGTTGGCATAAGCAACAAACGATACTGAAGTTGGTTGAAAAGGAATTCCGCTAACCGATAGTGTACCGGATCCGGATATTCTAAAAGTGCCGGTATAGGTAGTTTTCTGCCCCATTTGATTCCAAGATGTGCCATCAAAAACATATACTTGATTTGTATCTGTATTAAAGACCAATGATCCTTTTACGGCGTCTGTAGTTGCGTTTATATCAGTCGTTGTGGCATTGGTTAACCCAAGTAATAATCCACTTTCCAATTGGGCATTGGCAATGACACCGGTTAGAAAGATGATAGAATATATGATGTAATTTTTTAATCTCATTTTTATAAATCTAAAACAGTGAACATAAATTCAGAATCAAATCTTGAACGGTCTGTGCCACCGTTGTCATTATCACCTATGATTACCTCAAAACTAGTTGCGGTTTGGTTGGAGTAGGAGATACCAGGGTCGTCGTTACCAGCACCACCTCTTCCAGGTTGTGTTAACTGAATAATGTAATCTGCATCAGATACCGCACCCGTAGGTAGTGTAACTCTGTAATAACCAACACTGATTCTAGTTACGGTAACTCCAGCTGTTGCTTTGGTGACCCCACCAGCAGCACTTATTTTTCCAATGGCTTTAATCGGACTCATAGAATTTACCCATTCAGTACCGGTAGCTGTTGAAGTTAATACTTGACCAGCGGTACCAGGGGAATCATTTTCATCTAGTATGGCACCTTCCAATTCTAAAGTTTCATTTATGATTACTGATGTGTCACTACTGGTTTCTTCGATTTTCATGGCTTCTATACCACCAACAGTAAAGGCAATTTCGTCAGCTGCAGGTCTAAACATACCAGTATTGGTATCATCATTAAATCGGTATGCGGGTTCATTTTCTGTTCCATTAGAATTTAAAATTCCTTGAGAACGAATTGCTCCTGAAACATGAAGCTTGTTTGTTGGGCTTGAAGTTCCAATGCCCAAACTATTGCTGCTGGAATTCCAGAATAATTGACCGTTATTTTCGGTTGGAGTACCATCTGCTCCAGCAAAGAAAACAGATCCAGTAGTACCGGTATGAGATAAATCTGATAAAGGAACGTCTAAGTCTCCGTTAGAATCAGATATTCTTAAGAAGTCAGTGCCGGCAACATCAACAGTAGAAAAACTAGTGTTGGTTTCATTGGTGGCACTTAAGTCCTCGTCTGCAGTGTTATGTGCAGCAATAGCGGCTGAATTTGATAAAATTGAATTATTCTGAGTAGTCTGTTCCGCTTCCAGATTGTCAATATCTGTTGCATTAGTTGCTATGGAATTGTTCTGAGTGGTTTGCTCAGCTTCTAAGTTATCAATATCAGTTGCATTGGTTGCTATCGAATTATTCTGTGTTGTTTGTTCGGTTTCCAAAGCATCGATATCGGCAGTGTTTTGGTCCACATTCGCTCTTAGTGCCGTGTCGTCGTAAGCTAGACCGCTGATATCCACGGTTTGGTCTCCACCAAGATCGGTCACGGTAAGGTCCGTTCCGTCGAAGCTGATGCCGGTGTTATATTCGTTGGAATCGCTCAAATCTCCATCGGCAGTGTTATGTGCAGCAATGGCTGCTGTGTTAGTGGAGATATCGGTTGCATTCGTAGCAATGGAATTGTTTTGAGTAGTCTGTTCTGCTTCCAATGCATCAATGTCCGTAGCATTTGTAGCAATGGAATTGTTCTGTGATGTTTGCTCCGCTTCCAGATTGTCAATATCTGTTGTGTTTGTAGCGATATTCGTATTCTGAGTGGTTTGCTCGGTTTCCAAAGCATCGATATCGGCAGTATTTTGGTCCACATCGGCTCTTAATGCAGTGTCATCGTAAGCCAATCCGCTGATGTCCACGGTTTGATCACCACCAAGGTCGGTCACGGTAAGGTCCGTTCCGTCGAAGCTGATGCCGGTGTTATATTCGTTGGAATCGCTCAAATCTCCATCGGCAGTATTGTGGGCAGCTATGGCCGCAGCATTGGTGGAGATGTCGGTTGCATTTGTTGCAATAGAATTATTTTGAGTAGTCTGTTCCGCTTCAAGATTATCAATGTCAGTAGCGTTTGTTGCTATCGCATTATTCTGCGTAGTCTGTTCCGCTTCCAATGCATCGATGTCCGTAGTATTCGTAGCAATGGAATTGTTCAGCGTAGTCTGTTCTGCTTCTAAGTTATCAATATCAGTTGCATTCGTAGCGATGGAATTATTCTGAGTGGTCTGCTCGGTTTCCAAAGCATCGATATCGGCAGTATTTTGGTCCACATCGGCTCTTAATGCCGTGTCGTCATACGCCAATCCGCTGATGTCCACGGTTTGGTCGCCACCAAGGTCGGTCACGGTAAGGTCCGTTCCGTCAAAGCTGATACCCGTATTGAATTCGTTGGAATCGCTCAAATCTCCATCGGCAGTATTGTGGGCAGCAATGGCTGCAGCGTTAGTGGAGATATCGGTTGCATTGGTTGTTATTGAATTGTTCTGAGTGGTTTGCTCAGCTTCTAAGTTATCAATATCAGTTGCATTTGTTGCAATGGAATTGTTCTGAGTAGTCTGTTCTGCTTCCAGATTATCGATGTCAGAAGCATTTGTAGCAATGGAATTATTTTGAGTCGTTTGTTCCGCTTCAAGGTTATCAATATCTGTGGCGTTTGTTGCAATATTGGTATTCTGATTTGTCTGTTCCGTTTCTAAGTTATCAATGTCCGAAGCATTAGTTGCAATGGAATTGTTCTGCGTTGTCTGTTCCGCTTCCAATGCATCGATGTCCGTAGCATTCGTAGCAATGGAGTTGTTCTGTGTTGTCTGTTCCGCTTCCAATGCATCGATGTCCGTAGCATTCGTAGCGATATTGTTATTCTGTGTTATTTGCTCTGCCTCTAAGTTATCAATATCAGTTGCATTTGTTGCAATGGAATTGTTTTGAGTCGTTTGCTCGGCTTCTAAAGCATCGATGTCCGCAGTATTTTGGTCCACATCGGTTCTTAATGCCATGTCGTCATAGGCCAATCCGCTGATGTCCACGGTCTGGTCACCACCAAGGTCGGTCACGGTAAGGTCCGTTCCGTCAAAGCTGATGCCTGTGTTGTATTCGTTTGAATCGCTCAAGTCTCCATCGGCAGTGTTATGTGCAGCAATGGCTGCTGTGTTAGTGGAGATATCAGTTGTATTGGTTGCTATCGAATTATTCTGAGTTATTTGCTCCGCTTCCAGATTGTCAATATCTGTTGTGTTTGTAGCGATATTCGTATTCTGAGTGGTTTGCTCGGTTTCCAAAGCATCGATATCGGCAGTATTTTGGTCCACATCGGCTCTTAATGCCGTGTCATCGTAAGCCAATCCGCTGATGTCCACGGTTTGATCACCACCAAGGTCGGTCACGGTAAGGTCCGTTCCGTCGAAGCTGATGCCGGTGTTATATTCGTTGGAATCGCTCAAATCTCCATCGGCAGTATTGTGGGCAGCTATGGCCGCAGCATTGGTGGAGATGTCGGTTGCATTTGTTGCAATAGAATTATTTTGAGTAGTCTGTTCCGCTTCCAATGCATCGATGTCCGTAGTATTCGTAGCAATGGAATTGTTCAGCGTAGTCTGTTCTGCTTCTAAGTTATCAATATCAGTTGCATTCGTAGCGATGGAATTATTCTGAGTGGTCTGCTCGGTTTCCAAAGCATCGATATCGGCAGTATTTTGGTCCACATCGGCTCTTAATGCCGTGTCGTCGTAAGCCAATCCGCTGATGTCCACGGTTTGGTCGCCACCAAGGTCGGTCACGGTAAGGTCCGTTCCGTCAAAGCTGATACCCGTATTGAATTCGTTGGAATCGCTCAAATCTCCATCGGCAGTATTGTGGGCAGCAATGGCTGCAGCGTTAGTGGAGATATCGGTTGCATTGGTTGTTATTGAATTGTTCTGAGTGGTTTGCTCAGCTTCTAAGTTATCAATATCAGTTGCATTTGTTGCAATGGAATTGTTCTGAGTAGTCTGTTCTGCTTCCAGATTATCGATGTCAGAAGCATTTGTAGCAATGGAATTATTTTGAGTCGTTTGTTCTGCTTCAAGGTTATCAATATCTGTGGCGTTTGTTGCAATATTGGTATTCTGATTTGTCTGTTCCGTTTCTAAGTTATCAATGTCCGAAGCATTAGTTGCAATGGAATTGTTCTGCGTTGTCTGTTCCGCTTCCAATGCATCGATGTCCGTAGCATTCGTAGCAATGGAGTTGTTCTGTGTTGTCTGTTCCGCTTCCAATGCATCGATGTCCGTAGCATTCGTAGCAATGGAATTGTTCTGAGTAGTCTGTTCCGCTTCAAGATTATCAATGTCAGTAGCGTTTGTTGCTATCGCATTATTCTGAGTCGTCTGTTCCGCTTCCAACGCATCGATGTCCGTAGCATTCGTAGCGATATTGTTATTCTGTGTTATTTGCTCTGCCTCTAAGTTATCAATATCAGTTGCATTTGTTGCAATGGAATTGTTTTGAGTCGTTTGCTCGGCTTCTAAAGCATCGATGTCCGCAGTATTTTGGTCCACATCGGTTCTTAATGCCGTGTCGTCATACGCCAATCCGCTGATGTCCACGGTCTGGTCACCACCAAGGTCGGTCACGGTAAGGTCCGTGCCGTCGAAGCTGATTCCTGTATTATATTCGTTGGAATCGCTCAAATCTCCATCGGCAGTATTGTGGGCAGCAATGGCTGCAGCATTAGTGGAGATGTCCGCTGCATTCGTAGCAATGGAATTATTTTGAGTAGTCTGTTCCGCTTCTAGCTTATCAATATCTGTTGCGTTTGTAGCGATATTCGTATTCTGAGTGGTTTGTTCGGTTTCCAGAGCATCGATGTCCGCAGTATTTTGGTCCACATCCGCTCTTAATGCCGTGTCGTCATATGCCAATCCGCTGATGTCCACGGTTTGGTCACCACCCAGATCGGTCACCGTAAGGTCCGTTCCGTCGAAACTGATACCGGTGTTATATTCATTGGAATCGCTCAAATCGCCATCGGCACTGTTGTGCGTTGCAATGGCTGCAGCATTAGTGGAGATATCGGTTGCATTGGTTGTTATTGAATTATTCTGTGTTATTTGCTCCGCTTCAAGATTGTCAATATCTGTTGCGTTAGTTGCTATCGAATTATTCTGAATGGTCTGTTCCCCTTCCAACGCATCGATGTCCGAAGCATTCGTAGCGATATTGTTATTCTGAGTAGTCTGTTCTGCTTCCAGATTGTCAATATCAGTTGCATTCGTAGCGATGGAATTATTCTGTGTGGTTTGTTCAGTTTCCAAAGCATCGATGTCCGCAGTATTTTGGTCCACATCGGCTCTTAATGCCGTGTCGTCATACGCCAATCCGCTGATGTCCACGGTTTGGTCACCACCCAGATCGGTCACGGTAAGGTCCGTTCCGTCGAAGCTGATGCCTGTGTTATACTCGTTGGAATCGCTCAAATCTCCATCGGCAGTGTTATGTGCAGCAATGGCTGCTGTGTTAGTGGAGATATCGGTTGCATTCGTAGCAATGGAATTATTCTGCGTTGTTTGCTCCGCTTCCAATGCATCAATGTCCGAAGTATTCGTAGCAATGGAATTGTTCTGCGTAGTCTGTTCTGCTTCCAAGTTATCAATATCAGTTGCATTCGTAGCAATGGAATTATTCTGTGTGGTTTGTTCAGTTTCCAAAGCATCGATGTCCGCAGTATTTTGGTTCACATCGGTTCTTAATGCCGTGTCGTCATACGCCAATCCGCTGATGTCCACGGTTTGGTCACCACCGCCATCGGTTACGATAAGATCGGTACCGTCGAAGCTGATGCCTGTATTGTATTCGTTGGAATCGCTCAAATCTCCATCGGCAGTGTTATGTGCAGCAATGGCTGCTGTGTTAGTGGAGATATCGGTTGCATTTGTTGCAATGGAATTGTTCTGAGTAGTCTGTTCTGCTTCTAGGTTATCAATATCTGTTGCGTTAGTTGCTATCGAATTATTCTGAGTGGTCTGCTCGGTTTCCAGATTGTCAATATCTGTTGCGTTAGTTGCTATCGAATTATTCTGAGTAGTTTGCTCAGCTTCTAAGTTATCAATATCAGTTGCATTGGTTGCTATCGAATTATTCTGAGTAGTTTGCTCTGCTTCTAGGTTATCAATATCTGTTGCGTTAGTTGCTATCGAATTATTCTGAGTGGTCTGTTCCGCTTCAAGATTGTCAATATCCGAAGCATTCGTAGCAATATTGGTGTTCTGAGTTGTTTGCCCCGCTTCAAGATTGTCAATGTCAGTAGCGTTTGTTGCAATATTGGTATTCTGCGTAGTCTGTTCTGCTTCCAGCGCATCGATGTCCGCAGTATTTTGGTCCACATCCGCTCTTAATGCCGTGTCGTCATATGCCAATCCGCTGATGTCCGTACTTACATCGCCACCGGCATCCGATACCGTTAAATTTGTTCCGTCAAAAGTGATGGCTGTATTGAAGTCATCTGTAGCATCTGTATCTAAATTTATAGGTAGGTCGCTTAAATCATTATAGCTTCCGGAGAAATCATCAGCAGCATTTTGATCAAATGCCGATAAATCTACTACAGTTGCATTGGGGTCGTTAGATAAAGTAAGTACGCCCGATGTATAATCCAAGGTCTGTATTTCATTTTGGTCGTCTGCATCTGCATCGTCCACATTGATTGCAATGGCATTGCCATTATCAATACTAATATTACCTGGGGTATTATCGGTTTGTAAATTTTGGTTGTCGGTTACAGCTATTGAAATAACGGTTTCTATTCCGTTTTCATTGGTGTACGTGTATGTACCGTCGCCATTATCAATAAGTGTAGATATGGTTTGTGCCGCTGCGTTAAAAGTGATCGTATTACCGTTGCCATCATCTAGGGTTATGGTGCCGTCACCATTATCTATAAAAGAAAAATCGTTGGTATTAATGCCGTCACAAAGGTTTGTCCATACCGTTCCGTTAAAGTAATGAACACATTGGGTATCGGTATTGTACACTACTGCACCGTTCAAAGGTGTAATAGCCTGCATTTGTGCGGTGGAGAGTCTGGTAAGCACAAAAGCTTTGTCCGTACTCTCTAATTCTACAATAGAAGCTGAATGAATAGTGTTAGGGTTCTGACCTATTTTTACTTGTGCCGTAGCACAGAAAGAAATAAATGAGAAGAATAATAGAAATTTAATTTTTGAAGACATTTACAATGTGGGGAATATGTTAACATCTGTAAAAATAAAGGGGATTTTGTAAGAAAAATAGAATATGTTGTGTACTTAGGCAAATATGTTGGGAATGTAGACAAGTGCTTCGGTTTAACCTAAAAATCTGCGTTTTATCTAATGGTTGTGGGGTGTAACAGTTATTTTAAAATGACAAAAAGCAGGAAAAATCACATTAAAATAGAGATTGTTTCCTGTTCTTTTACCATGTGTTTTATCGCGTTAAATACAAGAAACCTTGGTAATTTAAATCCTCATCTGGAATGTGGATAGTGTAAAAATATACACCGGTAGGTAAACCCTCTTCTGCACCAAAAGGTACATTGTCCAAATTGGAAAAACCTACAAACTCATTGGTATAATTCGTTTTTTCAAATACTTTGAGTCCGTAACGATCATAAATTTGAACAAAGTTGCTATTGAATTCCTCTAGCTCCTCAATATAGAAGGTGTCGTTAACCCCATCGCCATTTACCGATACAAAGAAATTATCAATAAAAAGGACATCTTTTGACAAAGGCTCGAACGGAGTTTTAGATGATCCAAGTGTAATGGCTTCATAATCGTCTGGAATAAAGGATTCAGTAGAAACAAAACCTTCAGTTAATGTCCCCACAGGTACGCTGCCCACTAAATTTACCCAATGTTGTGATGCTTTGCTAAAACCTACGGGTATAACTTCATCAACGTTATCCGTTAAGCTTGCTACGGTACTACGATCATTCCAACTTAAGGTTACGGTGGTTGGTACAGAACCTTCTAATCTCCAAAATTCAAAGGTATTTACTAATGCTACGTCTAAATCTGTAGCATTGGTATCCAAAAAACCAATGGGTGCAGGTGCATTATTAGGGTTTTCGTAGAAATAAGCGCACTTGGCAAATAGGTTTACACTTTCGGAATTTATAATCAAAGGTCTTAGGTACTGCACATCACCTACGGGAAAACCAAAATTTTGTTGATTGGTGATTGCCGCGTAGCCTTCAATTTTACTAAAATCATTTTCACCACTGTAAAATGAATTGTCAACGAAGTTGTAAAAAACATCGGGTTGGGTCAATGGGGTGCGAATACTGCCAAAAATAAAATTGGTGTTATTGGTATTGTCCATGCCCAAGTTCAATATCATATGGTTTTCTAGAGCAAGCTCCATGTCATAAAATTGAGGAGTTACGGTTCCGCTAACGGTCAATTGCTCCGTACCATAAAAGCCTGCAAGACCAAGGTTGTTGTCCATGGGAGATTCATTGATGAAGTCAGTATGAAAACCTATGGTAGCCCCTTCATGCATGCGCATGCTACCGTTGTTGTACAATGCGGTTTGGGCAGTTAGGGTTGCTGCAAACAAAAAGAAAAGTATGTATGTGTATATTTTCATTAGTTGTTCTGCTTTTCTAATAACATGATTTTAATCTCTTCCATTTGGGTTTTTAAAGCCTCCAATTCTGAACTCATGTTAGTATTGGCTTTTTGGAGCTCTTTAATTTTCTTTTCTTGTTCAATAGTGTGAAGGAATAATTCTTCTATTTTTTCAAGGTTGACAAGAGCACCTTCTGATAAGTTCCAATTACCATCATTTGCTTCGATTTCTGAAGCCGATTTTACCCCAGGTAAGTGGTGATTTTCTTTTAGATATGATTCTATTTTTTCTAAGGATGAAAATTCATAATCATATTTTAAAATTGATTTGCCTAAAAAGTATTTTTGAAAAACATAATCAGGGTAAGTGGTGGTGGCAGATATGAAGTTGTTAGCTTGAACATTTCCAGTAGTTTGGATCAATTGCCCTCCAAAATTTGGTATGATTTTAACACCATCTATTCCAGTTCCTATGTCCGCATTTGTAATACTTCCATCAATTATTTCATCAGAACCAACTGAATCATCTTTCATCTCTGACAAACCAACTGCATTACCCTGAATTTCACCAGACCCAATGGCGTCAAAACCAATGTCACCTTGCCCAATAGTGTTTGGTATAATCATACTAGTGACACCTCCGCCATTTAAACTACCTTGGATGGAACTACCTGCAATTGAGAAAATGTTAGTAGCTGAAAGATTAAGTCCAGCACCCGCGGTATATCGCGTGTCAATATCTGCAAGAGCTATAGTCACCGTTGCGCCTTCGCTATCTGTCAGGATCAGGTTTGTGCCATCTTCTGTAAGAGATGCGTTAGTAGTATCTGAGTTGATATCTGCAAGAGCTATAGTCACTGTTGCGCCTTCGCTATCTGTCAGGATCAGGTTTGTGCCATCTTCGGTAAGTGATGCGTTGTTGGTACCTGTGCTGATATCTGCAAGAGCTATAGTCACTGTTGCGCCTTCGCTATCTGTCAGGATCAGGTTTGTGCCATCTTCGGTAAGTGATGCGTTGGTGGTACCTGTGCTGATATCTGCAAGAGCTATAGTCACCGTTGCGCCTTCGCTATCTGTCAAGATCAGGTTTGTGCCATCTTCGGTAAGAGATGCGTTAGTAGTATCTGAGTTGATATCTGCAAGAGCTATAGTCACCGTTGCGCCTTCGCTATCTGTCAGGATCAGGTTTGTGCCATCTTCGGTAAGTGATGCGTTGGTGGTACCTGTGCTGATATCTGCAAGAGCTATAGTCACCGTTGCGCCTTCGCTATCTGTCAGGATCAGGTTTGTGCCATCTTCGGTAAGTGATGCGTTGGTGGTACCTGTGCTGATATCTGCAAGAGCTATAGTCACCGTTGCGCCTTCGCTATCTGTCAGGATCAGGTTTGTGCCATCTTCGGTAAGAGATGCGTTGGTGGTACCTGTGCTGATATCTGCAAGAGCTATAGTCACCGTTGCGCCTTCGCTATCTGTCAGGATCAGGTTTGTGCCATCTTCTGTAAGAGATGCGTTAGTAGTATCTGAGTTGATATCTGCAAGAGCTATAGTCACCGTTGCGCCTTCGCTATCTGTCAGGATCAGGTTTGTGCCATCTTCGGTAAGAGATGCGTTGGTGGTACCTGTGCTAATATCTGCAAGAGCTATAGTCACTGTTGCGCCTTCGCTATCAGTCAGGATTAAGTTTATGCCATCTTCGGTAAGTGAGGCGTTTGTAGTGTCATTGTCGACACCGTCATTAAGATTAGCAAGTGGTATAGTTACAAAGTTACCTTCACTATCTGTAAGGATTAAGTTTGTGCCATCTTCGGTAAGTGATGCATTAGTGGTATCATTGTCGACACCGTCATTAAGATCAGCAAGCGGTATGGTTACAAAGTTACCTTCGCTATCCGTAAGTATTAAATTGGTTCCGTCTTCGGTAAGTGAGACGTTGGTTGTATTTCCATCAGCGCCAACTCCACTTGGTGGAAAATTCGCCCATTCAACAACTCCTGCAATAGTTGTAATCAAAACTTGGTCTTCGGTCAGTGTTCCCTGTGCAGGCTCAATTTTTTCAGGAGTAACTACACCAGGGTTAATGGTAAGTTCACCTAAATTATTCATGGTAGCATCTTTTTTAATAAAAGTTTCGATCGCAACATTGGTATCACTACCAATTAAAATGTTGCCATTGTTTAAATCAATAACTTCAGAAGCATTAATTACGTAAGGATTGCCACTTGAGCCATTTCCCGTAATTGTTACATTGGTACCTTGTTGTAGCACTGTCTCTGTACCGTCTATTACAGGTAAAGTAATTGAATTACCTCGTTCCAGAGATATAACAGTCCCTTCTGGATTTATTGAAAGCTGTTGGTTATCAGTGTTTACAGTAGCATCGGGTAAATCAACAAACCCTCCGTCAGTTAATGATATACGATTACCATTAATAGATAATTGCTGCTCATCCGTATTATCTAAATACTTATTTAAATTAACATTATTTCCTCCTGAAATCGCTAAGGTGTTTTCCGTAAGCGAAAGAGTTTGATTATCCGTGTTTACTGTACCAGCAGGTAAATCTATAAATCCTCCATTTGTTAGCGTAATTCTTCTGTTATCAATGCTTAACTGTTGTAAATAAGTAGATAAATCTACCGTATTAGGGTCATTCTCTATGCTAAGAATATTTCCTGTAAGATCTAACTGCTGATCATCTGATCCTACCAAAGCTTCTAAACTAATGGTGGAAACACCTGGTGTAGTGGATCTAGAAATGGTTAAAGTATTGTCCAATTTGTTAAAGGTCAGGTCAAAAAGATCGTTGGTGTCTTCCCATTGTACAATGCCATTTTCATCTGTAGTCAACACCTGATCGGCTATAGTGTTGGCCATATCTTCCGGGGCAATGCTACCATCCCTAATTTCTACGGAACCTACCGCATTTTGTCTAAGCTCGCTGGATCCTACGGATTCTGCAGCCAGTTTATCCTGTGTTATAGAATTGTCCTGTATATCGTCCGGGCCAATGCCTCCATCAATAATATTATCGCCCAAAATGCTGTTTTTGGCAACTTCTAAGTTGTACCCAGCCGCAGATTCCGTAATCTCTATGGTACTTCTGCCATTAATAATAGGGTCATTGGTTATGGTAAAGTTTACGGCATCACAAAGGTTTACCCACTGGGTGCCATCATAGTAATTAACACATTCCGTATCGGTATTATAGACCAAACCACCACGTTGTGGGGTAATGGCTTCCATTTCTAATGTTGTAACGCGGGTAATGACCAATACCTTAGAAGAACTTTCTAGCTCTAGAACAGACGAAGCATCTATATTTTGGGGGTTGTCTCCTATTTTAATTTGTCCGAATACGGGGGGCAGTGCCAAAAAAATAAAGAAAATAAAGAAAATAATTGCTTTCATACTTAGTGTCTTATAACGGAAAAATAACGATAAACAAAAATAGAATTATCTTGGTAATACCTTTTATTTATAAGTTGAAATAATGTGCTATTGGGTTAAAGTACATGTATGGTCGTTGTACGGTATGGTTTTACATGAAGATAAGGACCTATTGCTTTTTTGGAATATAAGAAATTAACAAAAGTTTATTGACTGGATTTTTTTTATAATAGTTACAAATCTTTTCTTTATCTTTTGAATACCCTATTGGTAGGGTATCATCCCTTTTAAGACACACTAAATGACCAGAAAATTACTTTTTTTATTTGTATTGTTTATCACAGTATCGGGCTTTGCACAAGATGATGCTAGAGTACCTTTAAGAGGTTCGGTAATCTACATGAGCATTGGAGTTCCCAATGAAAATGTGATCAACTCAACTTCTGAGCATGCAACCATTACCAATGACCAAGGGCAGTTTAAGATCAATGTAAAAGTGGGTGATCAATTAGTTTTTACGGCAGTAAACTACAATATAAAAGTAGTGACCGTAACCGAGGAAATTTTGGCGAACAACCGTTTGGTGGTAGAGGTGAACGAAAAAGTGACGGAGTTGGACGAAGTGGTCATTACCCCAGAACAGCAAGAACGTTTCTTGAAAATGAGAAATGAAGAATTTAAACAGCACGAGTACGAAATAGATCGAGGGACAGCCGTAGAGAATATTGCCATGTCCGATGTGGATAGAGGTATGCAAGACGGTCTTAATTTTGCCAATATCTTCAGGGCCATTTTTAAATCTCAGGACCAAGCTGCCGAAGAGACTCCATCGTTAAAGGTGAGTGAGGTTCTAAGACAGGTATATGACGATTCTTTCTTTGTTGTAGACCTGCAGATACCACAAGATAAGATCAATGAGTTTTTGTATTACTGTGATGCTAGAATGCCTGCAAAGTCATTACTTAAAAAGGAAAATGAATTTCAATTGATCGATGCATTGGTGAATCATAGTAAATCGTTTCTTAAAGATTTAAATGAGGAGTAGACTCCTATTCTTTTTTTTGCTTGCTAGTATTTCGGTTTTCTCCCAATTGGGCGAGACAAAGAAATTAGAGGGCAGGGTATATAGTGATGACGGTGACGTTGCCGCCACTCATGTACTTAACTTAACATCGCAAAGGGCCACCATTACCGATGAAAACGGATTTTTTACGGTTGCCGTGCAATTGTTGGATACTTTAGAATTTTCAGCCATACAATACAAAAAGAAAATTGTGGTAGTAAATACCGCAATTTTAGAAAGCAAGTTTATCTCTGTAGGTTTAGAAGAGGCGCTTACGGAATTAGATGAGGTTACCGTAACGCCCTATAATCTTAGTGGTAACCTTTTAAAGGATCTACCTACTTTAGAATTGGATCCCATAGTTACCGCATCTACTTTAGGTTTACCAAATGCTTATGTAAAAATACCTACCAAAGCCGAAAGGGAACTTTCCGCGGCTACAGCAAACCCCATAATGAGTTTTGACCCATTGATCAATGCCATTACAGGGCGTACTAAAATGTTGAAGAAGCGGGTAGAGCGCAATAAACTGTATGATAGAACGGAACGGGTACGTAAGTTTTATGAAGATAGCGTATACCAAGAACAGTTGTTGATCCCTATTGATAGAATAGATGATTTTCTATATTATTGCGAGGTTGATCCCCGTTTTCAACAAATTGTAGATTCCCATAATGAAATGGAAATTTGGGAATACCTACGACAAAAGAGTATACAGTACAGAAAGAATAATGCTTTGGATTAGGGGTGTTATATTTGGCATGTACTTTGCTCCATAGCATATGAAACCATACATTATGAAAATTTTTAAACCGGTATTGGTATTATTGATACTCCCCCTTTTTGCATTCGTAGGGGCGCACAAATTTTACATTAGTGTTACCAATGTAGACTATTCTGAAAAAGATGAGGCCATACAGATTATTACCCGTGTTTTTATAGATGATATGAATACGGTACTCAAAGAAAGATATGGTTATACTGCAAACCTGGGTACTGCTAAGGAAACGGAAATGGACAAGGATTTTCTTGAAAAATACTTGCGAACAAAATTCTTGGTAGAAGTAAACCAAGAAAACGCAACCTATGATTTTATCGGTCATAAGTATGATTCTGATATGGTCATTTGTTATTTAGAAGTACCTAATATTCCGTTATCCAACTTAAAACAAATTGGTATTACAGATGAAGTCCTTACAGATATTTATGATGATCAGCAAAACGTGGTACACATGAAAGTAAAAGGCACAAAAAAAAGCCACGTTTTGGTGAAATCCCGTCCTAAAGGAATGTTAAATTTGTAACATATATTAAGATATCCCTATAAAAACTTTAATTTTCGGACACTAAAAAAACCAAGTAATGAAAAGAGTAAAGTACGCATTTGCGTCTATTTTATTCCTTTTTACGGCCGTAACGTTTGCTCAAGAAACGATGACCAAAGAAAAGGAACCTGGGCACTACAACCAGAGTAAGTTCAAACAATTGTATGAAGAGTTTTCTACACCTAACACCTACAGGTCTGCATCTGGTGCACCTGGTCCTGATTACTACCAGCAGCAGGCAGACTATGTAATGGACATTCGTTTAGATGATAAGAATGCTAAATTATTTGGTGAAGAGACCATTACATATACCAATAATTCTCCAGATGATTTGGAGTATTTATGGGTGCAGTTAGATCAAAATGTACGAGCTAAAGATTCTAAGGCGGCTTTAAAAAATGGTAGCGGTATTTCTTTGGGAGATTCTCCAGAGAAATTTGTAGGTAACTTTATGACCGAACCTTTTGATGGCGGTTTTAATATAGATTACGTTAAGGACGATTCAGGAAAAGCATTGCCTTACACCATTAACTTCACTATGATGCGTGTAGACTTACCTACGCCGTTAAAGAGTGGGGATAAGTATGCTTTTAAGATCAAGTGGAACTATAATATACCGGATCATACGATTAATAGGGCAAGATCAGGTTATGAGTATTTTGCTGAAGACGGTAACAGAGCCTATGTAATTGCACAGTTCTTCCCAAGAATGGCCGTTTACAATGATGTTGAAGGATGGCAGAACCACCAGTTTTGGGGTAATGGCGAATTCGCTCTTCCTTTTGGGGATTATGAAGTGAACATTACCGTACCTGCAGATCATATCTTAGATGGTACAGGTGTACTTCAAAATAGAAAAGAAGTATATAGCAAAGAAATGATGGCGCGTTATGAAAAAGCGAAAAAATCATATGACAAGCCTGTAATCATTGTAAGCCAAGCAGAAGCAGAAGCTGCAGAAAAAGGTTTTTCGGATAAAACAAAGACATGGAAGCTAAAAGCGGAGAATGTTCGTGATTTTGGTTTTGCAACCTCAAGAAAGTTCATTTGGGACATGCAAGCGGTAAAATTGGGGAATAGGGACGTAATGGCGGTATCTATGTACCCTAAAGAAGGTAACCCGTTATGGGAAGAGTATTCTACAAAAGCTGTAGCGCATACTTTGAAATCTTACTCTTCGCATACCTTTGACTACCCTTACCCTAAAGCAATTTCGGTACATGCCAAAAGACAAGGTATGGAGTACCCAATGATCTGTTGGAACTACGGTAGACCAAATAAAGATGGTAGCTATTCTGACAGGACTAAATACGGAATGATCAGTGTAATCATTCATGAGGTAGGACATAACTTTTTCCCAATGATCGTAAATTCGGATGAGCGTCAATGGGGATGGATGGATGAAGGTTTGGATACTTTTATGCAGTATATGGCAGAGCAAGAATTTGGAGAAGCATATCCAGAAGCTATTGCGCCTAATGCAAAATACCCATCAAGAAGAGGGGATCCAGCTAAGATCGTACCTTACATGAGCGGTGATCAAAGTACTATTGCACCAATTATGTCTAACCCTGAAAACGTTTTTCAATTAGGACCAAACGCCTATGGAAAACCTGCAACAGCGTTGAATATTTTGAGAGAGACCGTAATGGGTCGCGAATTGTTCGATCATGCGTTTAAAACCTATTCTCACCGTTGGAAATTTAAGCACCCAACCCCAGAAGATTTCTTTAGAACAATGGAAGATGCATCTGCCGTTGATCTAGATTGGTACTGGAGAGGATGGTTCTATACTACCGACTATGTAGATATGGCCGTAAAGGATATTAAGAAATACTACGTAAGCGATCAGCCGAACAAGAAGATGAAAGCATATTTGGCAGAGCGCGGTATACCAGAGTCCAATTTACCACCAATGGTATATTTAGAGGAGTATGATGATGCCGGTATGGTATCACCGGAACTAAAGAATAATTTACCATCTGAAACTTCTAAAACGTTGAAGGAGTTTATGATGGATAATATGACGGCAGCTGAAAGAGCAGCTATAAAAGAGCCTAAGTATTTTTACGAAGTAACGTACAACAGTCCGGGCGGTTTACCAATGCCTTTAATTGTTGAGTATACGTATGCTGATGGTTCTGTGAAAAATGTAACCTATCCGCCAGAAATCTGGAGAAAGAACAGCAAAGAGGTAAGTATGGTGATTTCATCTACATCTGAGCTAAAAGGAATTCAGATAGATCCTAAAATGGAAACTGCTGATATTGATACAACTAACAATAGTTGGCCAAAGAAAGAGCAGGAAAGTGATTTCGATAAAATGAAAGAAGGAATCAAAGGAGAATAATTAACAAAACATTTATTGAAAAAAGCCTCGTATAACTACGGGGCTTTTTTAATTTCGATACTAAACTTGTTTATATTTGTAGTATGATTGCTATGTATTCATTATTTATTAGTGGCGCGGAAATTTTCTTCATTATGTTTATCGTAGTGATGGTTTTTGGTGCCGACAAAATTCCTGGTATTGCCAAGGGCTTGGGCAAAGGTATGCGCCAGCTAAAAGATGCTACTGAAGATATTAAACAAGAAATTCAAAAAAGTGCCGACAAACAAGGTATAGATACAAGTTTTGTGACCGATATTAAAAAGGATATTGATGACATGAAACAAGATATTAGTTCCGGTTTAGGTACTGACGTTAAAAAGCAAATAACTGACGTCACTAAAAATATCAATGAAGTAACCGGTACGATCAAGAGAAAATAAGCGCTTATGCTAGATAAGATCTTACAATGGGATCGAGATGCCTTTGTCTATCTTAACAGTCTAGGTATAGAACAGTACGATGCTTTTTGGTCTACCGTTACCAAATTTCCACCTTGGATTCCTCTCTTTGCATTGATCATTACACTTTTCTTTATAAAATTTCCAAAGAAAGAGGCTATAACAATGATTTTGACCATATTGATTATGGCAGCTTTTGTGGCTACGGTCACTGACCTGACAAAGCATGTGGTAGCCCGCTTAAGACCTAATAATGACGAAGAGCTAAATACGTTGATTCGTATACTACGGAGTCCGTCCGGGTTCAGCTTTTTTTCAGGCCATGCCTCATCTTCCTTTTCTATAATTACGTTGACCGTTCTTTTTTTAAGGCGAGAATTTAAATGGGTGTATTTATTTTATTTCTGGCCCATACTATTTGCCATGAGTAGGGTGTATGTTGGGGTGCACTTTCCTATTGATTTAATGGTAGGTGCTTTGGTAGGTATATGCTCCGCCTGGTTGTTCTATAAATTATACGGTCTGCTTATTTTACCCTACTTAGGGTCAGTCCGTCACGAATAGGCAGCAATACCGTCTCTAATTGTGGATGATCACTTAGTTTTTTATTATAGTCCAACAATACTTTTGTGGTCACATCTTTTGGGTTCAAAGGCTCAACCACTTTACCTGACCACAATACATTATCTGAAAGTATCACAGAGCCAGATTTGGTTTTGGGTAGTACAACATCTAAATACTTATCGTATTGCTTTTTCTCCGCATCAATAAAAATAAGGTCAAAAGTGATATCCATTTTAGGGATAATGTCCAAAGCATTACCTACATGTTGTATGATCTGATTACCATAATCACTTCGGTCAAAAAAAGTACGCTGAATTTGCTCTAGTTCTGCATTGACATCAATAGTATGTAATTGTCCGTTTTTCTGTAATCCTTCCGCTAGACATAAAGCGGAATAACCAGTATATGTGCCAATTTCTAAAATGTTGGCAGGATGTATCAATTTAGAAAGTAAACTTAAAACACGCCCTTGAAAATGTCCCGTTAACATACGGGGCTGTATAACCTTTAAATGCGTTTCTCGGGTAAGTTCTTGTAACAACTTAGGTTCTGGCTGTGAATGGTCCGCTAAGTAATTTTCTAAAAGTGGCGATAAAAAATGCATGCGTTTCTTTTTGCAAAAATAGGGTTTTAAGCCTTATTTTAATGGACTCAAATTAGCATAACCATGAACAATGAAATTACCATTAGGGAAGCCCTAAAAAATGATGTGCCTGTACTATTGCAATATGAGCAAGAAGTGGTCAAGGCAGAACGCCCAATGGATCCAACTATTAGAAATAATGATGTGCAATACTATGATTTAGATGCATTGATAGAAAACCCAAGAGCTACCCTTATGGTTGCTTGTGATGGAGATAAAATTGTTGCAACGGGTTATGCATTGGAAAAACAGGCAAGACCTTACTTGGATCATGAGACCTATGCTTATTTGGGTTTTATGTATACCGATCCGGAATATAGGGGCAGGGGAATTAACGGTAAAATTATGGAAGCCTTACAGCATTGGGCCATGAATATTGGGCTTACGGAAATAAGGTTGCATGTATATGAGGAAAATGAACCTGCTATTAAAGCCTATGAAAAAAAAGGGTTTAAAAGACACATGATCGAAATGCGATTAAGAACAGAATCTTAAAATGCTATTATTGCATGGAGCTTATAATATTATAGGCTTATGTTTACCTTTATACAAAATTAGCTATGGAGTTTAAAAATACGTTGCAGTTTGCACAATCATTAGACGCACAAGACGACTTAAGTACATATAGAGATGAATTTATTTTTCCTAAAATTAATGGGAAGGAGGTCATCTATTTTACCGGTAATTCTCTAGGGTTACAGCCAAAAAGAACCAAATCGTTTGTAGATGAGGTCATGAAAGATTGGGCGGAACTTGCCGTTGAAGGTCATTTTTATGCAGAAAAACCTTGGTGGGACTATCATGAGCGCCTAGCTGAGCCCTTGGCAAAAGTAGTGGGGGCGTTGCCTGAAGAAATATCGGTAATGAATACGCTTACGGTGAATCTTCATTTATTGATGGTCTCTTTTTACAACCCCACTCAAAAGAGATTTAAGATTCTTTGTGAAGAAAAAGCATTTCCAAGTGATCAATACATGTTTCAAAGTCAAGTTCGTTTTCATGGGCTAGACCCGGATGAAACTATTGTAGAGATTAAAAAGAGAGAAGGGGAGCATCATTGGAGGACAGAAGATATACTGGCAAAAATTGAAGAGTTGGGAGATGAACTGGCACTTGTTTTAATTGGCGGAGTAAATTATTACAATGGTCAAGTAATGGATATGGAAGCTATTACCAAAGCAGGAAAAGCAGTTGGTGCCAATGTGGGTTGGGACCTAGCACATGCCGTTGGTAATGTAGAATTGAAACTGCATGAATGGGATGCCGATTTTGCATCATGGTGTAGTTATAAATATATGAATAGCGGACCAGGAAATGCTTCTGGAATTTTCGTGAATAAAAAACACCTGAATAAAAAAGATATTCAGCGTTTTGAAGGATGGTGGGGAACCAAAAAGGAAACCCGTTTTTTAATGAAGCCAGAATTTGAACCTATGGAAAATGCCGATGCTTGGCAAATAAGTAATGTACCTGTGCTATCGGTTGCGCCCTATTTGGCTTCATTGACCATGTTTGAAGAGGTTGGAATGGACAAGTTAATTGAAAAGAGAAATCTGATCGTATCCTACCTTGAATATATTTTACACGAAATAGATAAAGAGGTAGATAGCACTTTTGAAATCATAACTCCGGCAGATAGAGGCTGTCAGCTTTCTGTGTTCTTACATGGACAGGGCAAAGCGTTGTTCAATTATTTGATGGAAAATGGGGTGGTGACAGATTGGCGAGAGCCCAATGTAATTCGTTTAGCACCGGCTCCTTTCTATTCTACATTTGAAGATATGTACCGTTTTGGGCAGATATTAAAAGAAGGAGTACTTGCCAATTAAAATTTTGTAGAATTTAGAATATAGAAAAGAGAGAAAAGAAAATAGAAAGGTATTTTTTCAATTTTAACCAACAACCAACAACCAACAACCAACACCTGTGCTGAGCGTAGCCGAAGTAACCAATAACTAACAACGGACAACCAAGTGAAGTCATTACGATTAATTTTAGGGAAAGCACGTTATTTTGGCCCATCATGGGTATTTGCAAGTATAAACATACTGTTTGGAACATGGGCCATTTATATACCCACGGTCAAAGAGACTTTGAATATTAGTAAGTCTGAGCTGGGTATAGCTATTTTCTTTTTGGCATTAGGTGTATTCACGGTTTTTCCGTTTGCCTCAGGTATTATCAATAGGGTAGGGGTTGGTAAAAGCACATTTTACGGGGTGTTGGCGAGTTGTGTTGCTGCCATGCTGCCACTACTGGCACCTAGTTATTATATGTTAATGGCAGCCTTGTTTCTTTTTGGGGCTTCTAATGGTATCACGGATATTTCTATGAATACCTTGGTAACGGAAATAGAGAAAAAGGATAAGGTAAAGTTTATGGCAGCATCTCATGGTTTTTTTAGTCTAGGTGGTGTTTTGGCAGGTTTGGGTAGTTTTTTAATTGGTCCGTTGTCAAATCCCGTACTACACATGTTCATTGCCGTGTTACTCGTTTTGGTGGTCAACTTTAAATTTAGGAAACAATATTTTACGGAAGTAGCCGAAGAAATAGAAAATGAACCCTTTAGTTTTGGTTTGCTAAAACCGTTAATGCTATTAGGTCTTATTTCTTTTTTGGCCATGGGTAGTGAAGGTGCTATCGTAGATTGGAGCGGACTATATTTAAAGGAAATTGCGTTAGCGCCCGAAACTTTATGGGGATTGGGATTTTTAGGGTTTCAAATCACCATGACCTTAGGAAGGTTTTTAGGGGATGGGATCAGTGATAAAATTGGATCGGTCAAGATAGTTGCCGTAGGAGCAATTTTAGCAATTGCAGGATACTTTTTAGTATTGACAACAAATACTTACTTAAGTATTATCGGTTTTGCGTTAAACGGATTGGGATTTTCTGTCATGGTACCTGAAGTTTTTAGAATAGGGGGGAATGTAAAAGGAATAGATTCTTCTAAAGGTATTGCCTTTATTGCAGGTTCAGGATATGCCGGCTTTTTGTGTGCCCCACCAATTTTAGGTTTTCTAGCAGAGAATTATAGTTTGACCAGAAGCTTCGTGGTACTTTTGGCTTGTGGATTCCTAATTCTATTCTTTACATTTTTATTTAAGAAAAAGAAAGCTTAGGTCAGTTTTTGATATTGCTTTTTACTTTAAATTCATTATTGGGATCTTGTACTTTTTCAATAAAATCCAGCATTTCTTCTGTTAACAATAATTGATTTTGAGCATTCCAATAACGCTGATCGTACGGGTATTTTATTTTGAACAGATCTTTAGAGGTGCTTACATTTTTTTTAACGGGAAAGTCGCCCTCATGGTCAGATGTAGTCAATATAAAAGATACATCATAAAAAGAGGTGTAGGAATTTTTATCATCTGTCACCTCTACCTTTACATCATATTTTGCCGTGGCTATGTAATATTTGTTTGTATTTGAAGATTTGGAAAGTGACATTTCTTTTTCAACGGAGACCGTTCTAAATCTAATATTACCATCCTTTTTATAAGGATTGTCATTATTGTTAATGGCCATGTAAATTCTTTCAATAGCATGGT
The DNA here is from genome assembly GCF_001865655.1 of Maribacter sp. 1_2014MBL_MicDiv. Lineage (NCBI taxonomy): Bacteria > Pseudomonadati > Bacteroidota > Flavobacteriia > Flavobacteriales > Flavobacteriaceae > Maribacter > Maribacter sp. 1_2014MBL_MicDiv. Next base: position 895,907 of record NZ_CP011318.1, on the reverse strand, counting down.
CATTATTGTTGATAATATAATGGCCATTTACTTCTTCATTTTCAATTTCTGGTTTGGTATGAAAACTTAAATTGGTCTTACTACCATTATTAAAAGTAGCTTCGGTCAAATCAAAAGCATCTCCAGTAGCGTTCATAGGGGTGAAATTCATGAATAATTGGTAAAAGGTTTCAAAAATGAAGTATACTTCATTTTCATCTTTCACTAATCCAACTTTACGCATATTGGTCAACTCTACCTTAAAGTCTTTCTTATCGGGGTCAATCTCTTTTGTGTATAAAAGTGTTCTTCTTTCTAGTTTACCTTGCAAGTCTTGAATTCTGGTAATTTCACCATTATATCTTAAAACACCTCTCAACAGAAATTTCTCTTTATAGGGATAAATAGGGTAATTAGATCTAATGGAATCCCCTACTTTTTGCCATAGGGTTTTTTCATTCGTAACCGTAACTTCATTAAGCTCCAATACACTTTTGTTGAGGAAAATGGTATCCTTTACTTTTTGAAAAGTAGTACTTAATTTATCATAACCAACCCTGTAAATTGTAATGGAATCTAATAATGATGAAAATTGAAACCTACCATCTTCATTGGAAATAGTATGATCTTTAGAATTATAGACACCGACAAATTCAAGAGGAACATTGTCAGCACCATCTACTATTACAGCATCTATAGTCTGTTGTGAAAATCCAATAAATGAAAGTAGAAAAAACAGAAAGAATGATGGTTTCATGGATTAGTTGTTAAGATTGAAACGTATCAAACTTTGTACCATATTATTTCACCTCTACCCCGGAAAAATAAAGTGAGAAATCAGCATCCGGTCTTTTGTGCATCATGCTTATGTGTAACCCGTTTAGGTTTTTATAGTCTTCCCAAGTGGTTACCATATTAGGTTCAGACTGGTTTTCCTTTCTGTATACCCATTCTTTAATAATATAATCATCTCCAAAATAATAGTCGTAGGCATCGCCAGGTGTGTAGCCGCCTTCATTATTGTAGACCGTAGTTAGTTTATGCATATTTGCTTTGCTAATCGGAGCTTCTACATTTTCTGTGTGTTTGTGGGTGAAACTTTTTTGATCCCATACCAATTGATATGGTGCCAATAGCCAGAACTTGTCATTTACAAATCCGCCATCTGTTGCTGTCATGGTGCTATCTACAGATTTTCTGTTGTAAGAGATGGTGTCTTGTCTTGTCATCATGGTTACATCGTTAGAACCGGTTTCCCATAACCAAGTACGTTCAAAGTGTTCATCTTCACGATCTACATTAAAAGTAAATTTTATAAGCTCTACATCTTTCCAGTTTTCAAAACCGTTGGCATTGGCTATTTTTTCAAGAACGGTCAATTCCTTATCTTCGGCAACAACAACTTTAGTTTTTTTTTGGTCGGTTTTACATCCTGTAAATACGCTTGAAACAAGAATGGAAAGAAGAATTAATTTTTTCATTTTCTGTAGATTTTCAAGTAAATATATCAATTACAGTATCTTTAACCTACTTTTATTTTTTTGTAAACATAATTATTAGGGTGACTTTTCTTAAGAAGCTTTGTTTTATAATCATTGGAAACCAGTTTGGAAATAAAACGGTTTCTAAAGGCGCACATGAAAAACTTACCGATAATGAGTTGATCGAGAGAATTGTTGCCAATAATGATTCTTTATTATTTGGAGAATTATATGATCGGTACTCTCAATTGGTCTATAATAAGTGTTTAGGATTTTCAAAGTCTAACAAAGAAGCTGAAGATTTAACCCAAGATATTTTTTTAATGTTATTTGTTAAGTTGGGTTCGTTCAAGGGAAATTCAAAATTCTCTACTTGGCTCTACTCTTTTACTTATAATTTTTGTGTCAATTACGTGAACAGAAATAAGGAAAGAAAAATAAATGATAACTCAATTAAATATGATACTCAAGAAGATATACCTGTTGATGTAACCGATGATTTACTATTGCAAATGCAGGTAGATAAGCTAAAAAAGGCTTTGGAACTAATTGCGCCAGAAGATAAATCTCTATTATTATTGAAATATCAAGATGGAGCATCAATAAAAGAATTGGAAAATATCTTAGATTTAAAACCGAGTGCGATAAAAATGAGGCTCAAAAGGGCAAAAGCGAAAGTAACGGAAATGTATAAAACCCTACCTTAATGCTAGAACAGGACAATAATCCATTTAAAAATTTACAAGGGGATCTTAAAGATGTTCCACCAGAACTACGTAAAAAAGTTATGGATGATGTCGCTGCGGCTAAATTGGTGATGGAATTGACCAATCTATTTACGGGTAATTTTGCCTCTATTATTGAGGGCATGTTAAAAACGAATTCAAAACCTAACCAGAAATAATAGTAGTAGACCAGATATGGAAACAGTAGATAAGTGGAAAGACCTAACATTTGAATCTTTAAGTAATATTTTTAAAGATATAGCGGCAGCGTTACCAGGTATTTTCGGGGCCTTTATAGTAATTGTATTTGGGTGGATCATAATAAAAATTACCACCTTGGTATTAAGAAAGATATTTAAGGTCATTAAGTTGAGCAGTATTTCTGAAAAAATAAATGATGCTAAACTTTTTGGTGATGCCGATATTAAGATAGATCTATCTAAAATCATTGTAACCTTTGTAAAAGTGCTGCTTTGGTTGGTGTTTATAATTGTGGCCTCAGATATTATGGGCTTGACCATTATTTCTACAGAAATTGCCAATTTACTACGTTACCTGCCTATTTTGTTGTCTGCTATGGTCATTTTCATGATAGGACTGTTCTTGGCCAAAACGATCAAAGAGACCATTATTAAGGTTTTTGATTCTATTGGTCTAGGTGGTGGAAAAATTCTTGGAAATGTTTTGTTCTACCTCATTATAATTTTTGTAAGTATAACAGCGTTAAACCAAGCAGGTATAGACACACAGATCATAACCAATAACTTTACTATTGTTCTGGGAGCTTTTTTGTTGGCGATCTCTTTGGCCTTAGGTTTAGGATCTAGAGAAATAGTTGGTGATCTTTTGAGAACTTTTTATTCTAGAAAAATTTATGCAGTAGGAGATAAGGTTAAAATAGGCGATTTGCAAGGTACAGTGGTTGGTATAGATAATATAGCAATGGTATTAAAGACAAAAACCGGCAAAGTGGTTATCCCTATTAAGAAGGTAGTGGAAAAAACGGTGGAAGTAGAAGAGAGTACGGCACCAAAAGAGTAATTGTAATATAAGTTGAAAAGAATTGGACGTTAATTAGGAGAAGGATTGCCTCTTCTGTTTATGATTTAATTCATTAATTTTGTTAGAGATAAATAAACTTAAAATATGAGTTCTAAAAAAGGAAAAATTCAGGAAGCCATAGATGAGAAATTGCTGGAGGAAAGAAAAGTCTTCTTATGGGGTATGGTTGATGACGATTCTGCAAAACATGTAATTGATAGGTTGTTATACTTGGATATGCAGAACAATAAAGAAATTCAACTATATATTAATAGTCCTGGAGGTTATGTAACTTCTGGTTTTGCAATGTATGACACTATAAAGTCATTAAAGAGTCCTGTTTCTACTATTTGTAGCGGTCTGGCAGCCTCTATGGGGTCTATATTATTGTCTGTTGGTAAAAAGGGTAGAAGGTTTATTCAGCCACACGCACAAGTAATGATTCACCAGCCAAGTGGTGGTGCAAGAGGGCAAGCTTCCAATATTGAAATTCAGGCAAGGGAAATTATTAAGACCAAAGAGTTAAGTGCCCAGATTTTGGCGGATAATTGTGGTCAAGACTTTGATAAAGTCTTAAAAGATTTTGATAGAGACTATTGGATGAATGCAGAGGAGTCTATTAAATACGGTATCGTAGACGGTATTTTAGAATAGGTAGCTACATATTATAAAAAGCAAAAGTCCTTTACAAAATTGTAAAGGACTTTTTTTATGGTTGGTCGTTATTTGGTGATAACTTTATATAGCTATTTTGAGGCAATTATGCCTTTTTTAATCTGTAGAATAGGGAATTCTGTTCTTCTATTTAGTTCCAGTTCCTCTGCAGAACAGTCTTGTTTACTTGTACAATGGTTGATAGGTACTCGCTTGCCAAACCCTTTATATGAAACGATTCTATCTTTAGAAACACCGTTCTCAATTAAATATTCGTAGGTAGATTTTGCCCTTCTTTCAGAAAGATCATCATTGTAGGCATGACTACCAACCGGATCCGTATGTGCCTCTAGTTTAATGATCATATCTGGGTAGGTAATGTTCATTACCTTAATTACCTTATTTAGCTCTGCAGCAGCATCGGGTCTAATATCACTTTTGTTGAAATCAAAGTATATTTTATTAAGTCCCGCCAATACTTTAAGGTCTAATACAGGCTCAAGAACAATATCTTGCCTCATAAGCTTTTGTGCCTTTGGGGTAGAAGAGGTGTTAAAGAAAACATTTTTATGTGGGTGGGTTTTTCTCACCGCCTCGATCATGTATGTAGTTTTTCTGTTCACCGGAAATCTATAGTATCCATTTTCATCTGTTGTAGTTTGCGCCACAAGCGTGTTGGTAATTTGATCAAATAATTTGACCGTAACACTATCCAGCATTTGATTATTGACTCCATCAACAACATAACCTTCTACATCTAAGGCAGGGGTAAATTTAAACTTGTAAATATCATCACTACCAACGCCGCCTTCTCTGTTAGAACTTACATAACCATCTAAACCGTTAGGTAGCCCATAGTATGCAAAATCATCGCTAGAACTGTTTATAGGAGTACCTAAATTAATAATGTCAATAACTTCACCATCTTCATTTGATATGGTAGAAAAGACATCTAATTGACCAAAACCAACATGACCATCTGAACTAAAGAATAATTTACCCTCTTCGTTTATGAACGGAAACATTTCGTTTCCTTCCGTATTAACAATGGGTCCGGCGTTGATCGGCGTTTGTATACCTCCACGTTCATGAATTTCTGCGTAATAAATATCTGTACCACCGTAACCACCAGGTCTATCAGAAGCAAAATATATTCGGGTTCTAGATTGATTAATAGATGGGTGACCGGTTGAATAGTAGTCGCTGTTAATTCTAAGATTACTATTTTCTACCCATTTGCCATCTACAAATTTGGCGCTATATATTTTTAGGTTGATTTCGTTTGATACACCGTAACCAGCTTTTTTATCATAAAAATTATTTCTGGTAAAATACATGATGGTATCGTTCTTATAATCTGTAGAAAAAGCTACGGAACTTTCATGGAATTTTGTGTTGATATCTCCTTTTAAACGTATAGGTTCAGACATAGGGTTGTCCTCTTGCACAGCAAAAAGATCTAACCAAGGCTCATCGTTCCAGCCATAAGTTTCACCGGTTACCACGTCTCTTCTAGAAGAGGCAAAATAGATATTTCCTAAAAACCGAAACGCGCCAAAATCACTATCTGTAGAATTAAAGGATACAGGTTCAACCTCATATCGTTGTCTACTGTTGAAGACTACCGATGCCAGGTTACCATCTTTTAAGAATCGTTTTACACGAGAATCGTTCTTGTTGTACTTTTTGTATTTTTTCAACCAAGTTTCAGATTCATCCAAATCTCCATTGGCATAAAGTGCCATGGCATATTTAAAATAATAATCCGTAGGAAGGGTGGCATTGTTGATTACAGCCTTAAAATGCGGAATAGATTTTTTATAATCACGGATTAATAGGTAGCATTCAGCTAATTGCTGATGTGCATATTCCGCATTAAAATCTGTTTCCACCATTCTTTCATATTCAGGTATTGCTAAAGAATATGAAAATTTACTAAAGTAATAATCAGCTTTTTTTTGCGATGCTATTTGCGCAATGGTAAATTGCCCTACTAGAAATAGTAGCGTTAAAAGCACCAAATTTTTATAATTTTTCATCGTATCGATTTTAAATTATTAGAAATATCTGGGGGATTTTACCGGACCTAACACTTTTTTGGCAAGTTCAAATATCAAAATTATTTCATGTGTACCGCCAGTATAAGGTCTTACCGAAGATGTCGGTAGATCATAGGCATAACCAATTCTAAAATCTCTAGAAACTTGGTAATCCATCATTGCACCAAAGTTAGATGCATCGTTCACTCTATATGAGGTACCTACCCAAAATTTCTCATTGAACAAAAAGTTAATGGTAAAATCATAGGTTGCCGGGGCACCATTTGTAAATTTTGTAATGATGGTAGGTTTAAAAATAGTTGTTTCAGACAGATCAAAAACCAGACCACCAATGGCATAATAGCTATTACGTTCTATAGCTTCAAATTCGCCTTCGTTCAAATCTGTATTTAAAATTCTTGGAGATGAAATACCGGCATACCATCTGTTTGAGCCAATATAAAAGCCAGCACCAAAATTAGGGTTTATACTGTTGAAGTTGGCATTGAAGAATTGATCGTTGGGATCAGGATTTTCTAGGTTATAACTTGTGAACCCGCCCTTTAGCCCAAAACGCATTTTTACTTGCTGACTTACTGGAACGGTATATGAGAAATCACCATAAAAATAGTTGGTGCTTTCAAAACCTAAACGGTCATTGATGTATGATACGCCAATACCGATCTTTTCATTTTTTAATGGAGAATGAACAGATAGCGTACTGGTACGTGGGTTACCTTCTAATCCTGCCCATTGGTTTCTATGTAGTATTGTAGCGTTCAACGTTTCTCTACTACCTGCGTATGCCGGGTTAACAGAAATGGTGTTGTACATGTACTGTGTAAATTGAGGTAACTGCTGTGCATTTACAAATACACCGGTAAATAGCAAAATGGCTAAAAAGAGATTAGCTTTTTTCATGGTTATGTTTGGGTTTAGCTTTTTACGGCTATATGTTAATGAATAAGTAGGTTAATCTTATTTAAACAAATTTAAACGCTGTTCTTATGTATAGAAAAATTAACGGTTGACTCTCCTTATTATTCGTTCTTATACCGCATTTTCGTTTAATTGATGATTTTATCGGTTAAATGAAATGTGTGCTATAATAGGCTTAAAAAGAGCGTTTTATATTAGTATTCTAATGGGGGAAAGAAAAATAAGCACCTCATCTTTTTTAAGATGAGGTGCTGTAAATAATGTATTTTAATATTAGTTGGTACCTAGGTAAATGTAACCGTTGAACGGTTCTAGAATAGTACCTGTTTCAATATCGGTTGCTGTAATTATATAGTAATAAGTACCTGTTGGTAACATACCAGATTGACCGAAAGAACCATTAGGAGACTCACCGCCCCAATCATTTTGGTAGTCTTTGACCTCTGCAACTTTTGTACCCCAACGGTTAAAAATGATGACATCAAAACTAAAGGCACAGTACTCAACACCCGTAATTTCAAAATAATCATTAACTCCGTCACCATTTGCGGTAACCGCTTTAGAGATGATAATATCACCTCTACCACATGGTACACATTCCGTATCTACAATTACTGTAAAGTCAACATAATATTTACAAGTACCCTCTGTAGAACTATAGGCAATTTTATATTCACCTGGCTCATGATTCATAGGATCAAAAATGTTTTCTTCAAGAACAACATCACCTTCAAGAATCATGAATGTACCGTTACTGTCAAAATCTGCAGGTAGGTAATTCAATAAATCAATTGGCTCTTCTTCTATGCAAATATTAATTGTAATTTCCTGTAATTGAGGTTGTAATACAAAAATTATTTGCTCAAATAAAGCAGTGTTGCCACAAGAATCCGTTACGTTCCAAGACCTTATGATCATATAATCGTCAGAGTCATCAGCTTGTTGCGTTTCTTCATTGAAAACAACTTCAAAATTACCGCAACCACCTGTAAAGGTCAGTTCTGGTGCTTCTGGAATTTCGTCGCCACAGATAATAGTAATTTCTTCTTCATAAGGCTGGCTCATGATAGGACCAGTTGGCTCAATAGTAATTACTTGGGTATGTTCTGTTGAATTACCGGCACAATCGGTAGCGGTCCAAGTTCTAGTTACCGTATAACCAACTGCACAGTTTTCATAATTGGTAATAGATTCTTCAAAAACCACTTCAATGTTAGGGTCACAAGAATCTGTAGCTGTCAATATAGATGCATCTGGCACCATATTACATTCAACGGTCATATTTAACGGTAGCGCTTCATTGAAAGTTGGGGCTACTGTATCTTCAATAGTAATTACTTGTGTATGTGTACGAACATTACCTACGCAATCAGTAATAGTCCATGTTCTGGTAATAGTATATTCCGTTGCACACTCATCATCTTGACCTTCCACTAATTCATCATAATCCACGGTAATGGCACATGTACTATCAGAAGTTATTACAAATGCATCTGGGATCGTATCACAAGCTTCAATGGTCTCATCAGTTGGCCAGCCTTCATTACCATCATTATCTATGATGGTCACCGTAGCAATATTATCTGATAATATACCAACTATTGGGCTAGATATATTTTCAAGAATGACATTGAAAGTTTCTGGGTCTTCAATAATAATATCGTCAATAATAGGAATTACTATAGCTTGAGTATTATCGTTTGTGCCACCGAATGTCAATGTTTGTGTATTACGAGGTACACCTGTGTAATCGTTGGCATCCACTGCTGAACCATCTACCGTATAGAACTCAACAGTAAATTCATCTTGAACATCAGCATTAAGTACAACATTTAAGGTTACGGTACCTGCACCTTCGTTTACCTCAACCGAAGTAGTATCAAATTGTACACCGTATAAAGAAGGATCGGCATCGTTATCAATAATGTTTACCGTAGCCGTATCATTGGCAAGAATACCTACGATAGGCGAAGAAATATCTTCAAGGATTACCTGGAAGTTCTCCGTAAACTCGATTAAGGTGTCATCTATTATAGGAATAACAATAGTCTGAGTATTTGAATTTGTTCCACCAAATGTCAATGTCTGGGTATCTTGAGGAACACCTGTGTAATCGCTACCTTCTATGGTAGTCCCATCAACGGTATAATACTCAACCGTGAACTCGTCTTGAACATCTGCATTCAGTATGACATCAAGAGATACGGTACCTGCATCCTCGTTCACATCAATAGAAGTGATATCGAATTGTACTCCGTATAAAGAAGGATCGGCATCGTTATCAATAATGTTTACGGTAGCCGTATCATTGGCAAGAATACCTACGATAAGCGAAGAAATATCTTCAAGGATTACCTGGAAGTTCTCCGTAAACTCAATTAAGGTGTCATCTATAATAGGAATAACAATAGTCTGAGTATTTGAATTTGTTCCACCGAATGTCAATGTCTGGGTATCTTGAGGAACACCTGTGTAATCGCTACCTTCTATGGTAGTCCCATCAACGGTATAATATTCAACCGTGAACTCGTCTTGAACATCTGCATTTAGTATGACATCAAGAGATACGGTACCTGCATCCTCGTTCACATCAATAGAAGTGATATCGAATTGTACTCCGTATAAAGAAGGGTCGGCATCGTTATCAATTATGTTTACCGTTGCCGTATCATTGGCAAGAATACCTACGATAGGGGAGGAAATATCTTCAAGGATTACCTGGAAGTTCTCCGTAAACTCAATTAAGGTGTCATCTATAATAGGAATAACAATAGTCTGAGTATTTGAATTTGTTCCACCAAATGTCAATGTCTGGGTATCTTGAGGAACACCTGTATAATCGCTACCTTCTATGGTAGTCCCATCAACGGTATAATACTCTACCGTGAACTCGTCTTGAACATCTGCATTTAGTATGACATCAAGAGATACGGTACCTGCATCCTCGTTCACATCTATTGAAGTGATATCGAATCGTACTCCGTATAAAGTAGGATCGGCATCGTTATCAGTGATGTTGATAGTACCTTGATTGTCATTAATAGCAATTAATGTGGTCGATAGATCAGAAAGGTCAACAAATAAACTTTCCGTAAACTCAATTAGTGTGTCGTCAATAATACTTACGGTTATAGGGTGAACTTCACCATTTGTACCGCTAAAAGTCAACTGACCAGCATTGGCGGTATAATCTCCAGGTTCAACTGCGGAATCATTGTTAGTTGTGTAGTCTAAAGTAAATCCGTCTTGAACGTTACCTGTCAATAATACATTGATCGTAGCAGTACCTGCAGCTTCATCTACCGTAATATTGTCATTCTCAAATGAGATACCTGTAACACCTGGTATATTATCGTTATCGGTGATATTGATATTACCTTGGTGATCATTTATGGCGATTAGTGTAGTAGAAAGGTTAGACACGTCAATAAACAATCTTTCAGTTGCTTCAATTAAATTATCATCAATGATACTTACGGTAATTGGCTGTGTTTCTCCATCTGTACCGACAAAGGTCAACTGACCGGCAATAGCAGTATAATCTCCAGGTTCAACCGCTGAATCATTGTTGGTAGTATAGTCTAAAGTAAATCCGCCTTGTACATTACCCGTCAATAATACATTGATCGTAGCAGTACCTGCAGCTTCATCTACCGTAATGTCATCATTTTCAAATGAGATACCTGTAACGCCAGGTATATTGTCATTATCTGTGATATTGATATTACCTTGATTGTCGTTTATACCGATCAACGTAGTAGAAAGGTTAGATAAATTGACTAATAGCGTTTCAGTAGCTTCAATGAAATTATCATCAATAATAGTAACCGTTATAGGTTGTAATTCGCCATCTGTACCAACGAAAGTAAGTTGACCGGAATTACTAGTATAATCACCAGGTTCAATTGCGGAACCATCGGCAGTGGCATAGTCAATAGTAAATCCGCCAGGTACATTTCCTGTCAATTGAACATTGATCGTTGCAGTACCAGCAGCTTCGTCTACGGTAATATTGTCGTTTTCAAAATCGATACCAGTAGTGCCAGGTATGTTATCATTATCTGTAATACTGATATTACCTTGGTGATCATTTATGGTGATTAGTGTGGTAGAAAGGTTAGACAAGTCAATAAACAATCTTTCAGTTGCTTCAATTAAATTATCATCTATGATACTTACGGTAATTGACTGTGTTTCGCCATCTGTCCCAACAAACGTTAATTGACCGGCAGTTGAGATGTAATCACCAGGAGCTTCCGCGGTGTCGTCATTAGTGGTATAATCTACCGTAAATCCGTCTTGAACATTACCTGTTAACAATACATTTATAGTTGCGGTGCCAGCAGCTTCATCAACTATAATATTATCATTTTCAAATGAGATTCCGGTGCCGGGCACATGGTCATTATCTGTAATGTTAATATTACCTTGATTGTCATTGATTGCAATCAATGTGGTAGATAAGTTTGACAGATCTACAAATAACCTTTCCGTAGCTTCAATGATGTTGTCATCTATAATGCTTACCGTTACAGGATGGAATTCACCATCTGTACCTACAAAAGTTAATTGTCCTGCATTGGTAGTATAGTCACCTGGTTGTACGGCAGAATCATCGTTCGTAGTATAATCTAGGGTGAAACCACCTTGAACACTACCGGTAAGCAATACGTTGATCGTTGCAGTGCCAGCGGCTTCATCAACTGTGATATCGTCATTTTGGAAAGAGATACCCGTAGTTCCCGGTATATTATCATTATCGGTGATATTGATGTTACCTTGATTGTCATTAATAACAATAAGGGATGTCGATAAATTTGAAAGGTCAACAAATAGTCTCTCGGTAGCCTCTATGATATTGTCATCGATTATGGTCACCGTAACTGGCTGAATTTCTCCATCTGTACCGGTGAAAGTCAATTGACCGCTTATAGGAGTATAATCTCCTGGTTGTATAGCCGTATCGTTGTTGGTTGTATAATCTACCGTAAATCCGCCAGGAACATTACCTGTTAATTGCACATTTATGGTTGCCGTACCTGCAGCTTCATCAACGGTAATATCATCATTTTCAAATGCGATACCCGTAGTACCCGGTATATTATCGTTGTCGGTAATATTAATGTTTGCTTGATTGTCATTGATGGCAATCAAATTAGTTGATAGGTTAGATAGGTTAACAAATAATCTTTCTAACGTCTCAATGGCACTATCATCAATAATTGTAACGGTAATAGGCTGTAGCTCACCGTCAGTACCTACAAAGGTCAATTGACCTGAACTTGTAGTATAATCATCTGGTTGAACAGCAGAGTCGTCACCGGTGGTATAATCCAATGTAAAACCACCTTGTACGTTACCGGTTAAGAGTACATTTACGGTAACCGTACCAACAGCTTCATCAACGGTAATATCATCATTTTGAAATGAGATACCCGTGGTTCCAGGATTGTTGTCATTATCGGTAATATTGATATTCCCCTGGTTGTCATTGATAGCAATTAAGGTTGTAGATAGGTTAGATAGGTCTACGAACAGTCTTTCAGTAGCTTCAATGATGTTGTCATCTATGATGTTGACCGTTACAGGGTGAATTTCTCCGTTTGTACCGGTAAAAGTTAATTGACCAGAAGTTGAGGTATAATCACCAGGTTCAAAAGCAGAATCATTGTTGGTGGTATAGTCTACCGTAAATCCGCCTTGAACATTACCTGTCAATAGAACGTTAATAGTAGCTGTACCAGCATCTTCATCTACGGTAATATCGTCATTTTCAAATGAAATACCGGTAGTTCCAGGTATGTTGTCATTATCGGTAATATTTATATTCCCTTGACTGTCATTAATGGCAATTAAGGTTGTAGATAAGTTAGATAAGTCTACAAACAATCTTTCTGTAGTCTCAATAATATTGTCGTCAATAATAGCAACTGTAATTGGTTGTAGTTCACCGTTAGTACCGGCAAAGGTCAATTGACCTGAACTTGTAGTATAATCCCCTGGTTGAAAGGCAGAGTCATCATTAGTAGTATAATCTATAGTAAAACCGCCTTGAACATTACCTGTTAACAGTACATTTATTGTAGCTGTACCATCAGCTTCATTAACAGTGATATCGTCATTTTGGAATGAAATACCCGTACCGGCGCCACCATCATTATCGGTAATATTGATAACTCCCTGGTTGTCATTTATTGCAATTAATGAAGTTGAAAGGTTTGAAAGGTCTACAAATAAACTTTCAGTTACCTCTATAAGTGAGTCATCATTAATGGTAACGGATATGGACTGGGTTTCACCATCTGTACCGGTAAAGGTCAATTGCCCCGAGTTAGTAATATAATCACCAGGTTGGGTGGCCGTATTATCATTGGTTGTAAAGTCTAAGGTAAATCCGCCTTGAACATTACCTGTTAATAGAACATTAATGGTGGCAGTACCTGCAGCTTCATCTACGGTAATATTGTCGTTTTCAAATGAAATACCCGTAGTGCCCGGTATATTATCGTTGTCGTTAATAGTACCAATAGCAGAATTAGTTGGCTGTTGATCTAAGAACCCAACATTAATATTAGATTGAATATTGGATAATGTTATAGTGAAATCTTCCGACGGTTCAATTATGCTATCGTCTATGATCGGTACGTCTATATTAACTGAATTTGTAGTACTGTTGAATGAAATTGTACCTGTAGAAGACGTGTAATCACTTGGTTCAATAGCGGTATCGTTTCCTGTTGCATAATCAACGGTAACTGTTTCGCCAGGAGCAATGGTACCTGTAAAAGTAGCTGTGAATCTCGCAAAAGTGTTAGTGCCTTCTGTAACAATAACACTATCATTGGCAAAAGAAACACCTGTACTACCAGGTACATTATCATTATCGGTGATACTTACAATACCCTCATTATCATTAATGGTAGGTGTATTTGTACCATTTGTAAGTTGAACAAAGAACTGCTCGGTAGTTTCTATAATTGTATCATCATTAATTGTAATGGTAACCGATCTTGTTTCGTTATTGGTACCGGTAAAAGAAACGGTATTCGATGCAGAAACATAGTCTTCAGATTCAACCGCGGTATCATCTGCGGTAGTATAATTTACCGTGAATCCGCCAGAGACAGTACCGGTATGTGTAATTTCAAGAACAGCGGTACCTGCATCTTCATTAACGGTAACGTCGTTAATACTAAGACCTATAGGATCACCATTTTCACTAACGTAAATGTTTTGTGTATGGCTTGTGCTATTACCTGCACAATCGTTAGTTGTCCAAGTTCTAATAATCGTGTAATTTGTGCTTGTATTGTCACCGTCATAAGTTTCGTTGAATGTCACTGTAGAGTTAGAGTCACAATTGTCATTGGCAGAAAGTATAGGTGCCGTAGGTATATTGTCATGAGCAGCATAAGAATCTTGTGGTAAAGTTTCATTAAAAGTAGGCGCCTCATTATCTTCAATAGTGATAACCTGGGTAAAAGTTTCACTTACTCTACCACAAGCATCTGTAAATGTCCAAGTATTGGTATACGTACCTTCAGTAGGACAAGCTCCAGATTGTACAAAACTACCTGCTGTTTTATTCAAAGTAAAATCACAAGAAGCCGTTGCAGGTACCAAAGAATTGGCATTGTTAAGTGCTGCAATATTATCACAGGCAATAGTTCTGTCCAATGCATTAGGAGCCGTTGACCAATTTACCTGTGGGGGTTGTTGTACATCTATGATTGTTGGGGTATGTGTACCTATACCACAAGAATCTGTAGAAGATGAACTGTTGGTGGTAATAGGGTCACCACTAATTACTCCACTATACGTAGCCGTTGCCTGTAATTCAAAACTAGCAACACAGGCGGTTTCCAAAAAGTAACAAGCTTCTATAATTTCAATATCGAAATCAATATCATAATTATCACCCATATTGGTAGTACCATTTTGAGCCGTAAAGGTCAATGTTTTAGTAGACGGGTCATAAGAATGGGTAATTCCTGAAGGTAACGTTCCTACCCCGGAAAAATCTGCTTCAGCAGGAAGAACCGTGGTAATAACAAGATCTTGAATATCGTCATTACCAATATTGGTAACGTTTAAAGTCAAGGGTACAATATCACCAGCATTAAAAGGACCACTGGTATTTGTATTCAGACTTAAGGCCCCTAGACTTGGTTTGTAAACATCTACACTTAATCCCATTAAATATAGACCGTAAGACTCTTGATCTGTAGTAATTTTAAATCGGGCAAAAGTTTGATCGTTATCAATATATCTATTGGCCGTATTGGCTAATGGAAATACGGTAGCATCAAAACCTAAGGTATTGGTACTAGCGGCATTTCTGTCCACGTAATTCAGACCGTCAATGGTAATACGACTGTTAAAGAAGTTGTCTTCATCTCTTAACGTAGTCGATAATTTTGACCAGTTATTAGAAGTATCAAATATTAATAATTGGTCACCTGAAAGATCACGGTCACCTTCTAACGCACCTAACATTACATTGGCATTGATATTACCGTTAGGTATGGTTTCAAAGCCGCTAAAGTTAAATTCTGTTTCACCCGCACCATTAGATGCAAAGGTGTGCACATAACCATCATAAAGGGTAATGTTTTTTGGGTCTAATGATACGTTTTCATAAACGAATACAATTTGCCATCCACCAGAGGTTCCGGTCACATTTGCAATACCGTGAGATCGTAAATCCATTTCGGTAGCCTTTACGTTACCTACTTGATAGGTTCCAAAAGGAGTAGAAAGAGCATTGATGTCATCGGTAATATCCTTTATACATACATACGGGTCATTTTGAAAATGATCATCACGACCTCTATAAATTACCTCATCTGCAGAAACTGTTGTATATGAAGATTGGCCTGGTAGCATTAATTTAACCTGGTTGTAATTCCAAGAAGGTTCTGTAGCACCACCACCAGTAGTACCATCGTATTCTTTATCTGCGGCAGCCCAATATAGATAAGCTTTTTTAATATTTAAACAGCTCAACGAAGGCTCTGGGTTTGCTAAGTTCGCATTGGTAGAGTTGAACGTTGTTGGGTCTGAGTCTATATCTACAAAAACGTTGTTGTTGAAATCATGGTTACCATCTTCTCCATTGTAATTTCCTGTTGCATTTCTTGAAAGTACATTGTTGGCGATCATGGTAAAGTCTCCGTTGATACTTCCGGAATAGCGAATTTCAAAATCTTTTTTAAGGTTGGTGTCGTTTACAAATATGTTAACAACAGCTTCATCTTCAGATCCGTTAGAATCTACTATTTTATATCTAAAAGAATCGTTTCCGTTAAAAGAAGGACTAGGTTGGTATTCAAAATAATCATCTGTAGCGTCACCAGGTGTGCCATTGTCCCTAAGTGTAACCGTACCATTAATAGGGTTGTTTACCACTTGTAGAGGGTTTACGGCTGCAGGTCCGTCAAACCCATAATCATCATTATCAAGCACCGTAATATTTGCGGAAGCTTGGTTTTGGAATACAACAAAAGAATCATCTACTGCACTTGGTAAATGATTAATATCCCTAATAGTACCAATAGCTGTAGGGTTAGAAGCTGTAATTAAATTTGGGGAAATTGAGGTTATTGTCAATCTCAAGGTCTCATCACCTTCAATTATAGCATCTTGGATAATATCCACAGGAACTTGTAGTACTTCATCTGAAGTACCGGTAAAGTTAAGGGTACCTGTTGCCGAAGCGGTATAGTCACTACCATATGTGGTGGTATTGTCCGTAATTTCATAGGATGCTGTAAAACCTCCATTTATTGGTTTTCCGGTATACGTAACTTCAAAATTGGCGGTTACATTGAATTCGTCTACAGAAAAACCTGTAGCAGCCACTGTACCCGTATCATCATTGGTTATCGTACCAATTGCATCCGCATTGGATATACTGATTTTAGATGAAGATGGATTAGAAATCGTAATTCTCAAATCTTCATTGTTTTCAATGAAATCATCACCAACAACATTGATTTGAACTGAACGTACTTCGTTATTTACACCGGTAAAAGTTAAGGTTCCAGTTGTTTGTGGATCTGTGGTTAAAGTATAGTCAACACCAGAAGTTGTGCTAATATCGGTAATAGAATATGCCAGGGTAAACCCACCGTTTAATCTGTCTCCGGTATACGTAACATCAAAATTGATACCGTTGGTCTGTTCAACGATACTAAAACCAGCTACAGCAACAGAACCTCCGTCGTCATCAAGTATAACTCCTCTAGCTTGGTTGTTTAATAAGTTGATACCAACATTTGAACGTATGGCAACAAGATCAACAAAGAAATCCTCTTCGTTCTCAATGGTGTCATCGCTAATTATGGGCACAACTATATTTTGTGTTTTTGTTGTACTGGTAAAAGTTAAGGTTTGTATGGTAGCATGAGGAGTAAAATCTGTGGCATTTGCTGCACTACCGTTAGTTACAAAATAATCTACTTCAATAGTTTCGCCAGTGTCCAAATCACCAATGAATTCAACGACGAATGTCGCATTTACATTATCACCAGTATCCCCTTCTGTAACCGTAACCGTTAAATTCTGAAAATCAATTCCTTTAGTAGCGGTATTATCGTTATCGGAAATAGCGCCCGTACCTGTTGGATCTACGATGTTAATTAAAGTAGTGGACAGATTAGAAAGTTGAATGTTCAAATCTTCCGTAGCTTCTATGAATGCATCTTCCAGTATGGTAACTTCAATTGACTGTTGATCGTTATTAGATGTACCGGCTGGGAAAGTTAACTGTCCTGAAGCAAGTGTTGTGGTATAATCTTTTCCGTCTGAAGCAGTACCGTCCGTAATATTGTAATCTACGGTAAAGGAATCTTGTACGGTATTTCCGTTATAAGTGATGATGAAGTTAGTACTTCCTGCGGATTCGTTAACCGAAAAGTCAGATGCACTTAAACCTGTGGTTGCCGTTTTTAAATCATTATCGGTAATAGTACCAATAGCATTTGCATCTACTAAATTAATAAGGCTAGTAGATAAATTCGTTAATTGAAAATTGATGGTTTCATCAGATTCAATGATGGTATCGTCATTGATGTTGATACTCACATTTTGTGAATCACCGTCATTGGTCCCTGCCGGGAATGTCAACTGACCTGTTAATGTAGGGTTTCCACTAAAATCTGTACCAGCTATAGCTGAACCATCCGTTATAGCGTAATCTACAGTAAAAGAATTTTGCAGTTCACTACCATTATAAGTAACCACAAAACTAGCAGTGCCATCATTTTCATCTATATTGATGTCAGCAACCGTTAAACCTGTGGTAGGTGTTTTAGAATCATTATCTATAATGGTACCGATCGCATTTGGGTCCACTAGGTTGATAAGATTGGTAGAAGGATTTGATAGTTCAATATTTAAATTCTCGTCACCTTCAATGATGAGGTCATTAATTATGGTAACATTTACAAGTTGAGTTGCACCGTCCGTAGTGTTGTTTGGAAAAGAAACCTGACCTGTTAATGTAGCGGTATAATCATCTCCTTCTATAGCAGACCCATTGCTAATGGTATAATCTGCTGTAAAGCCAGTTTTAACGTTACCACCATTATAGGTAACTACAAAGTTTGCCGATGCAGTTGCCTCGTTGAAATCTACGTCTGCAATAGATAGTCCTGTCGTTGGGGTAGTATCATTATCTATGATTGTACCTGTAGCATCTGCCTTGATAATATTCAAAAGACTGTTTGAGATGTTTGATATTTGAATACTAAGACTTTCATCACCTTCAATTACGGTATCATCTGTAATTGCTACTAAAAGTGATTGGGTGTTACCATCAGAAGTACCGGCAGGAAAAGTAACCTGACCAGTAAGGTTTACATTATAATCTGAGCCATGAGTTGTACTAATATCTGTAATGGCATAGTCTACGGTAAAGGAATCTTGTACTGTAGGTCCGGTGTAGGTCAATATAAAATTAACGGTACCCACATTTTCATCAACGGAAAAATCAGCTATGGAAACACCTTCACCCGCAGCAGGGGCATTTATATTAGTAATGGTTCCCAACGCAGTATCGGTAATATCGCCTACATTGGTTGAGCCATTGGTCATGCCCAAGGTAAAAGTTTCATCACTTTCAATGATATTATCATCTATGGCCGGAATAAGGATATTTGTATTCAATGTATTACTAGGTACTGAAAAACCTGACAGGGCAGTATAGTCCGATGCTATTGTAGTAATATCTGTATACGTAAGGTCAAACGTCACTACTTCATTTACCGCATGAGATAAGCTAACGGAGAAATCCAGATCATTACCTTCTGCAACACTTGCGTCTGCAATGGTAACAACAGGTCTTATAAAAAGGTCTGCGGCATTAGAGTAGGTATAAGGAGTACATAGATTTTCACTATCATACGCGCTAAATCTATATTGATTTCCACTTTCAGAGCTTGTGATATTTGTCAAGGTCAATGTGGTAGTCGTGGAACCCGAATAAATACCGCTATCCGAAATAGGGTTCCAAGTGGTACCATTGTCCGTACTAACATCCCATTGATAGGTAAGTCCGGTTCCGTTAACACCTGTTGTATAGGTAATAGTGTCGCCAAGGTTGGCAACTCTATCGTTTGGCTGTAATGTTATACTAACGGTTTGGAACGCTGTGGTAACCTTACTATCCGTACCTGTATAGCCACCTTGTGCTAAAACACGCCCTGTAGAAGGGTCTACTGTACCGTTGCTTACGGTTAGAGGACCGTTACCTAAATAACCATCGCCGTCAGGATCTGTATGTCCAGCCTCTACAGCATCGGGACAACCGTCATTGTCAGAATCATTATCTAAGCTGTCAATAATGGAGTCGCCATCGGCATCACCGTTACCTTCGTTAATATCCGTAATACCGTCATTATCATCATCTTCATCCACTAAGTCATTTACGCCATCAAAATCAGTATCCAAGTCATCATCTGTAATTGTAATTTCACCTTCACCGGTTACAAAAACTATGTTTTGGGGAACATAGTTGGTCATGGTGTTGGCATCCGGGGAATAAGAAGGTATTACCGTGAAATATTCTGTGGATTCAATTACGGTATCATCGTTAATTTTAAAATTTCTATTAAAACTTTGATTATTAGACCCATTAAAATTAAGAAAGCCGGTAGTTTCATCATAATCAGAAGGTTGTGTTGCCGTATTATCTGATGTAGCATAGTCAATTCTGAAATTATCTTGAACTTCGCCATTTAATGTAAAACTAATTCTGGCATTACCAACAGATTCTAATTCTGTAGTATTACTTAAATTTATGGTAGCGGTATCATTATCATGAATGCGAAGTGCAGAGCGTTCTGTATTTATGCTAACCCTTGAAGGACTAGAGCCATATTTGGTAGTCTCCGCTGCATTTCTAGATTTTACACCGTTGAACTCTTCAGAAGGTTCTACTATAGCGTTGTCTATGGTTGGTATGGGTATAATTATTTCAGAACCTGCAATAGAACCTGCAGGAAAAGTAGCCGTAGTGGTAAATGCGTTGAAATCACTACCATCACTAGCAGGACTCGTTGAACTTGCATTGGCCTCTACAGAAAAATCAACAGTATAATCATCTTCAATACCTACGTATTGTTGACCGCTGGTATTAGTGCCGTTTGATAATCGAAGAACATATTGTATTTCTCCACCTTCCGTGATATCATAGTTTCCACCGGTTACATAGGCTACATCAGTATCTATAATAGTACCGGTACCCGTATCATCTGAAAAAGAGTATGAGCCAGAGGGATCACTTAGCGTAAGTGTAAATTCTTGCTGGGTTGTTTCTACCCAATCATCGTTTAAAGCGGCAACGGTAAAAGTTGAGGTGGTACCAAAAAAACCTAGGGTTACTGAATTTGGACCGGAATAATCTAAAGGAAGTGCAGTATCTGCTACGTCACCATATGTAATATCAAATGTTCGGTTACCTATTATAAAGCTACTGGAAGTAACCGTAAAGGTCATGTTAGACCCCTCATTTGCACTTGCGTCTGAAACCGAAAAAGTTTGTGCCAAGCCATCTATTGATCCTATAAAGAACCACATGACAAATAAGAAAAATGTCGGTTTTATGAAAGTTGATCTTTCCATTATAAATTTTTATTATTTGTTAGAAGAATATCGTGCTTGAACACGTAAAAATTTTTAGCCATGTTTTGAGTGTTGGAGCTGCCGTTGGTCAACGGAATGTCCATCCCTAGAAAAGAATTATGGTTTACCTTATAAACAGCATTATCCGCCATTGATTTGGACAGATTGTTGACCCTTGAAAAAGATGTAAAGAGATGTTGTATTCCATATATTGGAAATACAGTTTTTTCAAAACAGCATTTGGGGGAGATCATGTTAGAAGTGTAAATAGACTTCATATTAATGGTTAAGTTTAATTCTTTATAGTTTACTTAACCAACATCAAAATAGATTACGAAGAATCGCAATCAATTGCTAAATAGAAGGTTAAGTTTTTTGTTAGAACAGATTTGGGATCTAATTCTGTTACAAAATTAGGACCTACCCGTCTAATAACTCAATTTTATAGTTCACCCGATGTTATTCGTCGACGAACCTACATTGACAAATTAACGGTGATAGTTTTGGGATATTTAATTGTTGTTGTGAAGCAAGGTGATTTTGTGGTAAATAATATGTAGTCCTTTTCTTATTTTTTTGTTAAATGTAAATTGTGAATTTTCTATTTGTATTTATAAGTAATTGATAGTTAGTATTTTAAACTGAATTTTTTATAAAAATCGTTTTTGTGTTTTATGTAAGAATTGACTTGAGTTACGATTTGAAATTGTTGTAGAGTGTTAAAATTGTTGTTAAAGACCTGTTGATGATGTGATTGTGCATTTGGTCGATGAAATCAATAGGTTCAACCGATTGGAGTTAAAGTAGGACAAGAATTTAGATTGGTGATTTTGGAAGATTTTCAAAAAACTTCTTAAATGCAAAAACACCTTTTCAAAAATGTTAAAAAGGTGTTTTTATTTATATAGGCGCTCTCGCGGAAAGTTAAATTTAACTACACAACAAAAATATAATTTGGCTTAGATAATAAGGTTAAATTCATATTAACTAATTATTAAAGTGCGTCTAAATTTTTCATTAAATCATTTGCTTT
Organism: Maribacter sp. 1_2014MBL_MicDiv; assembly: GCF_001865655.1. Taxonomy (NCBI): domain Bacteria; kingdom Pseudomonadati; phylum Bacteroidota; class Flavobacteriia; order Flavobacteriales; family Flavobacteriaceae; genus Maribacter; species Maribacter sp. 1_2014MBL_MicDiv. The sequence goes on along the minus strand of NZ_CP011318.1, from coordinate 873,892 downwards.
TAATTGTATGTCAGCTAAAACACTACCGTCCATTTTATCTAAAAGTGACAGCATCATTTTCATACGTTGGTTGTTTTTAAAATGCGCTTTCTTATCTGCTAAAAAATTCCAGTACAGCGAGTTAAATGGGCAGGCTTTGTCTCCTAATTTTTTTGTGTGGTTATAAGAGCATTTTGAGCAATAATTACTCATTTTGTTAATATAATTGGCACTGCTAACGTATGGTTTAGTTGCTACTATACCACCATCTGCAAATTGGCTCATTCCTCTGGTATTGGTAATTTCAACCCATTCTATGGCATCTATATAAACACCTAAATACCATTGGTCTACCTCGTCTGGATCCATTTGTGTAAGTAGTGCAAAGTTTCCAATAATCATTAAACGTTGTATGTGGTGGGCATATGAGTGGTCTAAACTTTGACCAATGGCATGTTTTAAACAGTTCATGTTCGTTTTACCTGTCCAAAAGAAATGGGGTAGTTTGTTTTTATTTTCTAGCACATTTAAGCCCTTATATCGTGGCATTTCTTTCCAATAAATACCTCTCATATATTCTCGCCAACCTAAAATTTGACGAATAAAGCCTTCAACTTGAGATATATGAATTACTTCCCTATTTTTATGATAATGAGCTGTAACCTGAGAAATTACCTCTTTAGGCGAAAGTATTTTGCTGTTCATAGCAAATGACAATCTAGAATGAAATAAAAACTTTTGGTCTTCATGCATGGCATCTTGGTAATCACCAAAATATGGTAAGAGCTGGTCACAGAAATAAGTCAAGGTGCTTAAGGCATCTACTTTGGTTACTGGCCACGAAAATGCTGTGGGGTCAACATTACCAAAGGTCTTAACCTTAGCTTTGGAAAGCTCCTCTATAATTTCTTCAACGTTCTTTTTAAAATCTTTCTCATGGGGAATACTTGGTTGACCTTTCCATTTATTTCTGTTGCTTTGATCATAATTCCATTTTCCACCTTCAGGTTGATCGTTATTTATTAGGATATCGTGCTTTTTGCGCATCATACGATAAAAGCTTTCCATGATCATTTGTTTTTTTCCTTTGAAGAAATCCCTTAATTCAAATCGTGTAGTATAAAAATGTTCGGTATCGGCGTAAGAGGTAGCTATTGGTAACGACTTACATATATTATTTAATTGTTCATCAAGTCTGTACTCATCGGGTAACTGATATTCAAATTTTTTGGCCTTCGATTCTTTGATGGTTTTAATGATAATTTCCTCTAGTTGTTGAGGATTATTTGCATCAGTAATTGAGAAATAAATAAATTGATGACCTTTAACGCTCAGTTCATCTTTGAAATTTCGCATAGCTAAAAAAAACGCTATTACCTTTTGTATGTGATGTTTAACATAGTCGGTCTCTTGGCGCATTTCTGCCATAAGATATATGACATAATCATTTACTTCATTGAACCAAGAGTGATTTTGGTTTAACTGGTCACCAAGAATTAACCGTACAGTTTTCATTTCGTCTAATTTTAATTTTTAAAACAATGTTCCTTGCAGCCACAAACGTTGGTAACTACCGGCACTATCATAGCGATCAGCCTGACTTTTACTATTGAACTTTCTATCTCTGGGGTCATTACCAACGCCGCTATTGTACATCCAATTTCCATAGTTACTATGCACATCGTAATCTATGAGCATACGCTCAAAATATGCGGCGCCAATTCGCCAGTCTTGCTCCAATTCCTTAGACCAAAAACTGGCTACATTTTGTCTACCTCTATTGCTCATCCATCCGGTTGCCAATAATTCTTTCATATTTGCATTGATAAAAGGTTCTTTGGTAGTACCATTTATCCATTTTTCTAGTGCTACTGATGTTCTTTTCCATTCGTAAGGCTTTTGAAGTATACCTGTTAGTCCAAAGATTTTATCACCATGTTTTAAGGAGATATACTTAAAATAATCACGCCAAATAAGTTCAAAGATTAACCAGTAGGTACTTTGGTTCTTTACTATTTCTTTTTCAAATTTTCTAACTTCCCAGTAGATGGTTCTGGGGGATATACTCCCATTAGCTAACCAGGCAGAGAGTTTTGAACTATAATTTTCACCAATTAACCCGTTTCTGGTTTTTTTATAGACGGCTAGCTTTTGAGAATCCCAAAAATATTGTTCGATGCGTTTTTGTGCTTCATGTTCACCACCTTGAAAAGGGAAGGCCGTATGCGTGTGTTGGGTGAAGTCATTAAAACCCAATTGATTTAAAGTGGGTAATTCTGTTTTAGTGCGGACCAAATTATTCTTAGACATTGCCTTAATAGGCATTTGAGGAGCTCTTACCTTGCAATGGATTTCGCAATCTTTTCTGAAGTTGGTGAATATTTCTGGTATGGATTTGAAACTTGTATAGGGAATATCATCTGGATGAAATAAAAATTGGTCGTACACTTCTTTGAATTGTATAGTAGACGATACATTGTTCTTCACCTTTTCCAATACAACCTGCTCATCTCTTGTCCATTCTTTTTGTAGAAATACGGTATGGATATTATGTTGTTCAATTAATTTAGGCAAGAAATCTTCAGATCGGCCCACATAAATGAAAAGGGCAATGTTAAGTTTTTTAAGCGCTGCTTTTAATTGGGTTACGGTTTCAAGTAAGAACTTGGCCCGGTACTTGCCCGTTCGTTTAAATCCGTAATTATCATAATCAAAAAAAATAGTTTCAAAACAATAGAAGGCAATAACTTTCTGACCCTTCACGGCAACGTTCAAGGAGGAATTATCACCTATTCTTAGGTCATTTCTAAACCAGATTAAATTATTCATATTCTATTGTTTAAGTTGTTTACACTTTTTACTACAGTATTTTACATGGTCCCAATCTCTTTTCCATTTTTTACGCCATGAAAATGGCTTCTTACAGGTAATACATATTTTAGAAGGCAGCTGTATTTTTTTATGCGCCATTACAGTAATTTTTGTAAAGGCTTGTCCGGTTCAGCATAAGAAAACCTAGTTAAAAGTTTAGGTAGCGCATACGCATCTAAACCATTGGTCACAACAGCGTTATGTTTGTCTAATTGTAACCAGCCATCTTCATGTAAAATGTCGTCGGGCAAATAAATATGTTCAATGGCACCTATGATCATTACACATCCATTTTCTTCTATTCTATATTCATTAACATAACTACACCCCAGTTTTATAGCACTTTCATCTACATAGGGAGCGTGAAATTGGTCTAAGTAAGTTTCGGTTAAATTTGTTTTTGAAAATTCTGAAATATGCTCCTTGTAGCTTGCTGCGGTTTGGTGAGCGCCTTTCATTATTTCATTGTTTACTTGGTTTACAGTAAAAAAGCCAGTCTCTTTAAAGTTTTTATAAGTATCTCTTGTAACTGTTAACGGACGTAAAATGAAACCTAGCATTGGCGGAGAACTGCCAATATGCACCACGGAGTTGAAAATGGCTAAATTACTAATACCCGATACTGATTTTGTCCCTAAAAGATTGGCAGATTTATAACCAGTACAACTATTGATCAAATGTGCCCTATATCTACTGGGCATTTCATGAATATCCTTTGAGGTAAAATGTTTCAAGATAAATTTATTTTGTTTAACAAAAATATTAAAAAATTAAACAAAAAATAACCTTATCAGATAAATGATTTGTTCAGTTTGTTGCGATAAAGCTTAAATTTTGGGCAATATTTCATATTTTTAACATTCACTTAATGTAGGCTTAAAGCCCAGTACATGACCCAAGAAAAAAAGAATATTGCCATAATAGGCTCTGGATTAGTAGGATCTTTACTAGCTATTTACTTAAAGAGATACGGACATAAAATAACGGTGTTTGATAGAAGACCGGATATTAGAAATATTGAGTTTTCTGGTCGATCCATTAACCTGGCTATGAGTAATAGGGGATGGAATGCTTTAAAAACTGTTGGAATAGAGGAGGAGATCAAAAAAATAGCCATTCCTTTAGACAAACGTGCCATGCACGTTATTGGTAAAGAACAGTATTTTCAAAAATATGGTAAGGATGGTGAGGCAATTTGGTCCATATCAAGAGGGGTCCTGAACAAACGAATGATTGATTTAGCCGAAAATAATGGGGTAGACTTTCGTTTTGAAGAAAAGGTTTGGGATATTGATCTGCCTAGGGCGGTTGTTTTCACAGGTGAAAGTGAAAAGGGCGAGTGGAAAGAATATCCATTTGATTTGGTATTTGGTTGTGACGGGGCATTTTCTAGGGTGAGACATAAAATGCAGCGCCGTAGTAGGTTTGACTATTCGCAAGATTTTATTGATGTTGGATATAAAGAATTGACCATACCTGCTAACGCAGACGGTACACATAAACTAGATAAGCATTCTTTTCATATTTGGCCGCGAGGTAAATTCATGTTTATTGCTATGCCCAATTTAGATGGCAGTTTTACATGCACCCTTTTTATGCCATTTGAAGGGGAAGTATCTTTTGAAAGTTTACAAACAAAGAAAGATGCTGTACGCTTTTTCAATACTTATTTTCCAAATGTAAAGGATGAAATTGAAAACCTTACCGAAGATTTCTTTAAAAACCCTACAAGTGCCATGGTAACTATGAAATGCTATCCTTGGACCTATTGGGACAAGGTAGCGCTGGTAGGAGATTCTGCCCATGCTGTGGTTCCTTTTTATGGTCAGGGTATGAATGCTGGTTTTGAAGATATTTATGTCTTAGATCAGCTTATTCAGGAATTTGGAGATGATTGGGAGCGTATTTTTACTACCTATCAAGAAAAACGCAAGCCAAATGCCGATGCTATAGCAGAGCTGAGTTATAGAAACTTCATAGAGATGAGCAGTAAAACTGCAGACGCTAATTTTTTACTTCAAAAGAAAATAGAAAAACACTTTTCTACAAAACACCCAGAAAAATGGATACCTGCATATAGCAGGGTTACTTTTTCCAATAGACCTTATGCAGAAGCATTAGCGGAAGGTGATGCTCAAGAAGAAATAATGAAAGAGGTTATGAAAATATCCAATATTGCAGAAAATTGGGATAGTTTAGAGGTTGAGAACTTAATGTTGAAGCTGTTAGCCGATTCCTGAGAATTTTATACGAATACCAATAAAAAAGCCATCTTTAGAAGATGGCTTTTCTTTTTTATACAATGTGCGCTATTATAATTTAGCGAACATTTTTTGCATTTTTTCACTTTCTTCTTCAGCTAGAACTGGGTCAACTAAAATACGACCACTATGCTCATCTGTAATGATTTTTTTTCTTGAAGCAATTTCAACTTGTACCTGTGGTGGAATTGTAAAGAAAGACCCACCAGATGCTCCTCTTTCAATTGGAACAACAGCTAAACCATTTTTAACGTTGTTACGGATACGGGCATATGCCTTAACCAAACGCTCTTCAATTTTATCTTGGAATTTGATAGACTCTTCCAACAACGCTTTTTCTTCTTTTTCCGTTTCGGCAAGAATAGCGTTTAATTCACCTTTCTTATGCTTTAAGTGTGCCTCACGCTCAGATAAACGTTCTTTGGTATCAGAGATAACAGCTTTCTTTTGCTCTATTTGAGCTTTGAATTCTTTAATGTTCTTTTCAGCTAATTGAATTTCCAATTCTTGGAATTCCAATTCTTTACTAATAGAATTGAACTCTCTACTATTACGAACATTTTTTTGTTGCTCGCCGTATTTTTTAATTAAAGCCTTTGCTTCTTCAATCAGGTTCTTCTTAGCGCCAATTTCAAAGTTTATATTCTCTAAATCGGTTTTAAGCTTATCCATTCTCGTTTTTAGGCCAAGGACTTCATCTTCCAAATCTTCTACTTCTAAAGGTAGTTCACCACGAACATTCCTTATTTCATCAACCCTAGAATCAATTAATTGCAGATCATATAATGCTCTTAACTTTGCTTCTACAGACGAATCTTCTTTTTTTGCCATATTAAAAATAATTGATGGGATTTGTTATACTTTCCGATAAATGGATTGCAAAATTAGGAATTTTTTTTGTAAGATAATCAACTAAAAGGTTTTTTGTAAACTGCTCAGTTTCAAAGTGTCCAATATCTGCCAAAATTATTTGATTTTCAGCCTCGTAAAATTGATGATATTTAAGGTCAGCAGTAACAAATACGTCTGCTTTGGCAGCTTTTGCCGCTCCAATGGCAAAAGAGCCACTGCCACCTAAAACGGCTACTTTTTTAATGGGTTTGTTCAATAAATTGGAATGTCGCACCAATTTTGCGTTCATTTTGAGCTTAAGGTCATTTAGAAATTGCATTTCTGAAACCTCTAGGTCTAATTCACCGATCATGCCCATACCAATATGTTGGTTGGTGTTTTCTATGGTTTGTATATCATAAGCTACTTCTTCGTAAGGGTGTGAGGTCAATAGTGCATTAATTATAACGGACTCCCGATCTTTACCAAACACGCATGTGAGCATCACTTCGTTCTCGGTATGGGTAGTTCCAATTGTACCAATGGTGGGGTTTGCACCTTCATTGGCTTTATAGGTGCCATTTCCTTCAACCGAAAAGCTACAATTGGAATAGTTGCCAATGTTACCGGCACCTACTTTAAAAAGCGCATTTTTCACTTCTTCAATAGTATTTTTGGGTACGTACGTAGTTAATTTTTTTATCGTGTTCTTTTGGGGAAGTAGTACTTTTGTATTCGAAAGACCTAGTACCTCACATATTTTGGCATTGACTCCGTAACGGGCATTATCAAGTGCGGTATGGTTAGAATAAATGGAAATATCATTTTTGATAGCTTTAATGACTACACGTTCCACATAATTTTTACCGGTAATCTTTTTTAAGCCACCGAAAATGATAGGGTGAAAACTAACAATAAGGTTACAATTCTTGGCGATAGCTTCATCAACAACATTCTCTAAGGTGTCTAACGTAACCAATATTCCGCTCACTTCATTTGTTGCATTGCCCACCAATAGGCCAACGTTATCAAAATCCTCGGCATAGGGTAGTGGGGCAAATTCTTCTAATATTCGGGTGATGTCTTTTACAGTCATTTTATGGAAAAATAAGATATTCAAAGATAAATTATTATAATTTCGTTCTAATGCAGCTAATACGAAAACTTCTTTTTCCCATTTCACTCCTATACGGATTGATTGTTTTTTTTAGAAATCGATTATACGACATGGGTGTTTTTTCGTCTAAAACGTTTGCTGTAAAAACAATCTGTGTAGGTAATTTAAGCGTTGGCGGTACCGGTAAAACACCTATGATAGAATTACTGGTACGTGAACTAGGTGAAAGTTTTAGAGTTGCTATATTAAGCAGGGGGTATAAGAGAAAAACTAAGGGATTTTTACTTGCCGGTAATCATACCAGTGTAGAGGAGTTAGGTGATGAACCGTTTCAATTAAAAAAGAAATTTCCAAAAGTTGCCGTCGCAGTTGATGCAGATAGGAGAAATGGAATAAACCAATTAAGGACAGATATTGATCCCAATGTTATTTTATTGGATGATGCTTTTCAGCACAGAAAGGTAAAACCTGATTTTTCAATATTGTTAACGGCTTATGATAATTTGTATGTCAATGATTGGTATCTACCTACAGGCGATTTAAGGGATTTTAAAGGAGAGGCAAACCGGGCAGACATTATAGTAATAACTAAATGCCCTGCAGATTTATCCAATTCCGATAAATCAACAATACTTTTACAGCTTGCTCCCAAACACTACCAAAAAGTATTTTTTAGTTATTTGGATTATAATAGAGATTTAAAGGGTGTTGAAATGCCACTTGAAAGCTTAAAAACTAAAAACGTGACTTTGGTAACGGGCATAGCCAACCCGATTCCTTTAGAGATGTTTTTGAAATCATCCGGTATTACATTTGAGCATTTGAAATTCAACGATCATCACTTTTTTACGGATGCGGAAATAGAGGATTTAAAAAAGAAGGAAACGATTCTTACTACTGAAAAGGATTACGTAAGGCTAAAGTCAAAAATTCCAAACCTACATTATATTGAAGTGAAACATGAGTTTCTATACGATGGGAAAGAAGCTTTGAGGCAGGAATTACTGCAGTTTATGACAAAGAATTCTTAGGCTTTTTGTCAAAAATATTTTCACCTATTTTTTGGTAGAAAATCTCTGGCTTAAATGGTTTTGTAACAACATCATTACATCCGGCAGCATAAAAACTTTCTAAACTATCATCTAAAGAAATTGCGGTTAATGCAATAATAGGAGTGTCTTGATTGAACTTTCTAATTTCTATGGTAGCTTCTTCACCACTAATTCCTGGCATGTGTATATCCATTAAAATGGCGTCATATACATTTTCTTTGGCAAGATCAACCGCTTCATGACCATTATTGGCAATATCACTGGTCATATCTCTTTTGGTCAACATTTTTTTGGTAATGACCTGGTTGATTTTGTTATCCTCAACAATCAATAAATGAAGACCTTTAAAGTCATAGTCTTTAGGAGCAATTTCAAAAGCAACATCCTCGGCAAGATCATCAATACTCTTCATTTTAATCTCAAAGAAGAATGAGCTTCCTTCTCCTAAATTACTTTCTAGTTCAATTTGACTATTGAAAAGACCCAAAAGACTTTTTACAATGGTTAAGCCAAGTCCCGTTCCGCCATATTCCCTGTTTATTTGAATAGATCCTTGCTCAAAACCTTCAAAAATACTTTTCTGTTTTTCTTTTGATATGCCTATTCCATTATCTTTCACTTCAAAGTAAATGGTGACATCATCTTGATCCTTGTTCAAAAGTTTAGAAATCACCCTAACTTCACCTCCCTTGGTGAATTTAATCGAATTACCGATTAGGTTCATGAAAATCTGCGATAACTTTAATGGGTCACTAAGTAAATGGCTAGGTATTTTAGGGTCATACTCTAAAATAAGGTTGGTATTGTTAGATTTGGCACTTTGTCCTAGTGAATTAATTACTTCGTTAATTACCTTTTTTAGATTGAACTCCATATTCAAGGGTTCAAGCTTATTGGCGTCAATTTTATTGATATGTAAAATATCATTGATGAAATTAAGTAAGTAATCACCCGAAAATTTTAAAGCTTTTAAATGTTCTTTTTGGTGCTCTTCAGGGTTTTCTTCAAGTAATAAATGGGTGAGACCAGTAACAGCATAAAGTGGAGTTCTTAATTCATGACTTACTGTTGAGAGAAAGTTGGTCTTAGCTTCCATAGCTTGTACTGCACCATCTCTTGCTATTTGTAGTTCTTTGTTTTTAGTCTGTAAAAGATCGTTGGTCTTTAATTTTATTTGATTGTTTCTATAAAGTGTAACAGCCAATAATGATATGATAATTAAAAAAGCAGATGTTAAAATAGCCGTTAGTTCAGATCTGTTCTGAGATTCCGTCAGTTCTTCAATTTTCTTTTCTTGACGGGCAATCTCTTCAGTTTTATAATTATCCCTTATTTTATCTGCAGTTTTTGCTTCTATTTTATTCTTTTCAACATTGAAAATGGAGTCCTTCAATTGAACTAAATTTTGACTGTTTACCAATGATTTTTGGTATAGTCCTAATTTTTCATAAACCGAGGTCAAGAGAATATTTGCATCTTTAATGTCTTCTAGAAAACCATTATGTTTGGCAACTTCCAAGGCATTCTCGCCATTTTTGGCTGCTTCAGGAAAATTTTCCTGAATTAAATTTAGTTCGGCAAGGGTAAGATATGCTTGACTTGTTAAATATTCTTTTTCAAACAAGTCTGTATTGACCAAAAGTGAATTCAAATTTTTAGAGGCACTATCGTATTTTTCAAGACTTAAATAAACCTTTGCTTCTGTCAACAATAGATTATTGTAAAAATTACGATCGTTATTTAGCTGCTTGGCTTCGTTGAGCATAAATAGGGATTGAAAGTTTCTATTACTTCTATGTAGTAATATAGCTTCAATATACTTGTGCATGCCATCACCGTATGGGTAAGAAATATCTTTTAATAATACGCTGGCACGATCCCAATAGAATTCTGTGTCACCTTCTTTGTCAATTCTTAAATATAAAAGTGCCAGTTCATGAAGACTATCAATTAAACCTTTAATGTCTTCACGTTTTTCCGCTTCATTGGCAGCTGTGTTCAACGTTTCTAGGGCAAGGTCTATCTTGTCTTGATTTTTGAACTTTCGTGCTTGATCAAAATAAGGTTGAATATCTTTTTGGGAAATTGGGTCTTGGGCAAATACGACAGTAGTAGTCGCCAAAATTATAATGGGGACTAATAAAACTTTAATTACTTTATTTAAAAATAAAATTTTCAAATATACTTTTTAAAACTAATGAAGTTAATTAAATCTATAATTCTACTACTATAACCTGTTTCATTATCATACCAACCAATGATCTTAACCATTTTACCTATGACAGAGGTCATCAAAGAATCAAACGTACAAGAGTAGCAACTATTGTTTATATCGATAGAAACAATTGGGTCGCTGGTATAGTGAACAATATTTTTAAACTGGTTTTTGGCCGCTTTTTCAAAAGTAGCGTTTATTTCATCAATGCTCGTTTCCCTTTTTACATTAAGGGTAATGTCTGTTAATGAGCCGTTTGGCACAGGTACTCTAATGCCGCAACCCCCAATAGTATCTGCCAATTCTGGGAATATTTTAGTCAATGCTTTTGCAGCCCCGGTTGTTGTAGGTACTATAGATTGTGATGCTGCACGGGCCCTTCTTAAATCTCTATGAGGTTGATCGTGCAAACTTTGATCGGTTGTGTAGGAATGTATGGTAGTAATGTACGCTTGCTCTATACCACAAAGGTCATTGACTATTTTTATCATTGGTGCGGCATTGTTCGTAGTACAAGATGCATTTGATATGATTTCGTCAGATTTTGTCAACGTATTTTCATTGATGCCGAAAACGATCATTTTAATATCATCTTCAGTGGGGGGTACGGACAAAATAACTTTCTTGGCGCCATTTTTAATATGGAAAGATAATGTTTTTCTATCCTTAAATTTACCTGTGCATTCTACAACCAAGTCAACTGCGGAAGATGACCAATTTATTTTAGACGGATGAGGTTCATTATATAAAGCTATAGCTCTTTCATTAACGATAATGTGCTTGTCATCATGAGAGATATTGAGCGGTGAAGTACCGTGAATACTATCATATTTTAAAAGATGTGAAAGAGTACGGGTATCTGCCAAATCATTAATAGCAACCACATTTAAATTTTCATGTGCTTGCATTAAGCGAAATAGGGTTCTGCCTATCCTTCCAAAACCATTAATGCCTATGTTTAGTTTTTGCATTGGTTGCCGATGAATGTGTTCAGTTAATACAGATAATGGCCAATAATTTAGGCCTATCTAATAATCTTAGCATAGTTGCTAAGAAGTATGTTGTTGAGAATTTATAAAATATGCTTGTGTGCTTTATAAGAAGATCTAACTAAAGCACCACTTTCTACATGTCTAAAGCCCATTTCTAGACCTATATCCTCATATTTTTTAAACTGTTCAGGGGTAATAAACTCTTTTACAGGAAGATGTTTTTTAGAGGGTTGTAGATATTGCCCAATAGTTACAACATCAACGTCTGCCTTTCGTAAATCTGCCAAAGTTGTTATAACTTCATCTTCATGCTCACCTAAACCTAGCATAATACCAGACTTGGTTCTGTTAATACCTTGCTTTTTTAGATAATTAAGAGCTTCAAGACTACGTTCGTATTTTGCTTGTATACGTACTTCCCTGGTCAGCCTTTTAACGGTCTCCATATTGTGTGATACCACCTCAGGGGCAACAGCAACAATTCTATCCAAATGCTTTTCTATTCCTTGAAAATCAGGAATTAAAGTTTCTAAAGTTGTTGTAGGGTTCATTCTTCTTATGGCCTTAACGGTCTCTGCCCAAATAATAGAGCCCATATCTTTAAGGTCATCTCTGTCTACAGAGGTAATTACAGCATGTTTGATTCCCATTATTTTAATGGACCTAGCTACTTTTTCCGGTTCTGCCCAATCTACGTTTTCAGGTCTACCGGTCTTAACACCGCAAAAGCCACATGATCTTGTACAAACATTACCCAAAATCATAAAGGTAGCCGTACCTTCTCCCCAGCATTCTCCCATATTAGGGCAACTACCACTGGTGCAAATGGTATGAAGATCATACTTATCAACTAAGCCTCTAAGCTGGGTATATTTTTTACCGGTAGGTAATTTAACCCGTAGCCATTTTGGTTTGCCTTTTGGTGGAGCAACATTTTCTTTTACAACTGTTGACATGCGATAATTTTAATACAAATATACGAACTATAAAAATGAGGATAAAGTAGAATTGTATTCAACACAAATGAAGGTGAAAAAATTACGTAATAACCAATATGTTATTTTTTTCTCGCTTCAATAATTTCTGAAAGAAGCTTTTTTGCCCTTAGTAACTTAACTTTTACGCTATTAATAGGTTCATTTAATTGAGATGCTATATCGGCATAGCTCAACTCATTAAAATATCTTAAGTTGATTACCGCTTGATAATGAGGTTTCAATTTTTTGATATCCCTTAGTAAATCGGCCAAATTCTGTTCTTGAATAAGTTGATCTTCCATAGAAGGGGTGGCATCTAAAGCTGAAGTTATGGCCTCGGTGTTGCTATGGGAGTCTAACAAACTCTTTTTTCGCTTTCTCACCAGATCAATATGTATATTCTTTGAAATGGTTATCAACCATGTCTTAAAAACATAAGCATCATTATAGGTGTGAATTTTATCGAACGCTTTTGAGAAGGTCTGTATGGTAATGTCTTCAGAGTCGTTCTCATTTTCGGTACGTTTTAGTTGAAATCCATACACATCGTTCCAAAACATATCCAATAAACGGCTGAACGCAATTTGATTGCCTTGTTTAGCTTTAAGAATTGTTTCTTCTAATTTGTCTGTGTTATTCAAATACCGATATTGTAAACTCCTTGTTTTAAGAAGTAAGTGTACTTATTCTGAGATTAAATCTTTTTTACAATCTTGTTCATCTGGCATTTTGCCACACATACCACAAGCTTGCCCATCTTGATTTAGAAACGGACTTTGGCTGGCACATGTACCTGCAAACTTACCATCTTTTTTAGACCATATTTTAATAGCTATTCCTGCAAAAGCCAATGCTAATAACCCAATGGTCAATAATACTAGTTTCATATGCTGAATTTTATACAAAGATAAAAAATAAAGCCCCAAATATGGGGCTTTAAGAATACTTTATGTGAGTTGACCTAGTAAGCTATGTTGGCAACTATATTTTCTACGGTCGGTGCTTGGTTGTTACCTTTTTGTTCTATGGTAATGTAACCAACGGCATTTTCCGCATATGGCAGTGCAAGCAACTTTTGTTGGTCTCCTGCTTCCTCTATAATACCCAGATTGATCATTTTGCCATTAACCTCTGCCCACATTTGAAAACACTGGCTTTCAGGAATATTAGGCAATTTGCTAACATTAATATAGGATAGTTTTTTAACAGGATTAATGTATGCCACAGCTTTAAGCTCCTTTGCTTTTTGGTTGCCTTTTACGTTATACTTTTTTGTCTGTGGATTGTTAAGAACAATAAATTGGTTGCGCACGTCTTCCAATTGTTCTTTCATATTCTCCTCTAGCAATTTTATTTTATTGCTAACAACACTGTTCTCTTCTTGTAAACTCTGGTTCTGATTCCAGAAGAAAGTTGAAATGCCAATAAATAGTATAGCGGTAATACTAGCTGCAATAGCATAGCTGTAAAATCTTTTTCTGCCTTTACGTTCAGCTTTAATTCTTGCGTTGATTTTATCCTTAAGTCCTTGTGGGGCTTCAATGGCGTGTAACTTAGCAAAAATTTCAAGGTTTTCCTGTAGCTCTGCATAGGTTTCCCTAACTTCAGGGTACATGGCAATGTAGCGCTCCACTTGTAAGCTTTCTAACTCTGTAGTGGTTCCTAAAAGATATTTTTCCAACAAATCTGAATCGAGGAAAATTTTTATTTTGTCTTTCATAATACAATATTTAATATCATGGCTATTACGGTAGGACCATAGATTTTGCCTAATTCGCGCAATCCTATCTTTAATCTAGATTTAATGGTTCCCAATGGTATATCCAACTCATCACTTGCTTCTTGTTGGGTCATGCCTTGAAAGAAAAGAGCTTCTAGTACAATTTGATATTTTTCTTCAATTTTGTCTAGATGTTCTTTTACATCCATTAATTCTGGTCTTGTGCTTTCAACACCTAAAGTATATACGTCTGAAACATCTATTTGGATTTCTTTATCACTTTTTGTGTTTACACTTCTTAATTTATCGATTGCAGTGTTACGTGTAATTCTAAAAAGCCAAGTAAAAAGTTTTGCTTTTTTAGGGTCGTAAGAATCTGCTTTCTTCCAAATTTTCACAAACGATTCTTGAACCACGTCTTGTGCAAGTTCTGGATCCCGTACTACTTTATTGGCAACACCCAATAGGGTATCAGCATAATTATCGTACAAAAGGGAAATCGCTTTTTCGTTTCGCTCTTGTAATAATTCAACAATATGATTTTCTAATAGAGTGCTCATAATTTAAAAAGATGTACATATTTTTTTATAATGGACATCCAAATGCTAAGATTGAACCGTATATGCTTAAACGCTAAATTATAAAATTGATTGTTAAAGTGGCGTTTTCTAAAAATATATATTGAATAAGTGGTCAGCTGGTAACTGCCCACTTTGTTTTTGGTTGGTTTGGTTTGGTAATAACCCCTGTAAATTTTACAGGGGTTATTTTATTAGATTAACCTCTGGACTAATTTCAATTCCAAACTTTCTTTTGACCTCTTCAATAATTTTTGCTGCAAGATCTAGAATGTCTTTACCGGTGGCATTATCATAATTGACCAGTACCAATGCTTGATTTGTATGTACGCCGGCATCGCCAAATCGTTTTCCTTTAAAGCCACATTGTTCTATTAACCAGCCTGCAGGAATTTTAAAACAGTCATCTGATACTTTGTAAAAAGGTGCCTCTGGATATGTTGTGCTGAACCGGGTGAAAATTTCTTTTGTGACAATCGGATTTTTAAAAAAACTACCACTATTTCCTAATTCTTTTGGGTCTGGCAACTTACTTTGGCGAATTGCTATTACGGCATTGGAAATATCTTTTATTGTAGGATTTGAAATAGACTCCTTAAGCAATTGATTTTCTATAGCACCATAACCAGAATTAATATTATGGTTCTTTTTTGTAAAGGAGAAAGTGACCGATGTAATTACGTACTTGTCTTTGCCTTTTTTTTTAAAGAACGAATCTCTATAGCCAAATTGACATTCCTCCTTAGAAAGAGTTACCAATTGTTGATCTTTTATTCTAACAGCTTCACAACTTACAAAACAATCTTTTAATTCTACCCCATAGGCACCAATGTTCTGGATAGGAGCCGTACCGGTATTACCAGGAATTAAAGACATATTTTCCAATCCGCCAAAATCATGGTCAATTGCCCACATTACCATATTGTGCCAATTTTCTCCGGCCATTACTTTGACGATCACATTATTGTCATCTTGTGAAACTATCTGCTTGCCCTTTAAATTAACGTGTATAAAAAGAGCATCAATATAGTCTGTAAGCAACATGTTACTACCACCACCAATAAGAATTTTTCTTGGATACGCGTTATTCTCTAAAATATCCTGTAATTCTTCAATAGTGGTTACTTCCACAAAGTATCTAGCCGTGGCATCAATACCAAAAGTATTGTAGTTCTTTAAAGAAAAGTGGTCATAAATGATCATTAACCCTTGTAATTTTTAAGTGCTTCGCTTAAAATGTGTACTGCACGTTTTAGACTTTCTTTATCCAGAACGTAAGCAATTCTAATTTGTTTTTTACCCAGACCTTCTGTAGCGTAAAATCCAGCTGCAGGTGCTACCATGACAGTTTCGTTATTTAAGCTAAAGTCTTCTAATAGCCATTGCGCAAAATGGTCGGCATCTTCAATAGGCAATTCGGCAATACAATAAAACGCACCTTGAGGTTTGGCAATCTTAATGCCTTCTATTTTTTCAAGTTCAGTAATAAGAAGATTTCTTCGGGCAACGTATTCTTCTTTAACTTCGGCAAAATAACTATCAGGAGTGTCCAAAGCTGCTTCGCTCGCAATTTGTGCGTAGGTTGGTGGTGATAATCGCGCTTGAGCAAATTTGAGAGCCGTTGCAATAAAGTCTTTGTTTTTAGAAACTAAATAACCAATTCTAGCTCCGCACATACTATATCTTTTTGAAACGGAATCAATGACAATGGCGTGTTCTTCTAAGCCTTTTTCCTTTAAAATTGAAGTGTGTGTCTTGTTGTCATACGTAAACTCTCGGTATACTTCATCGGCAACCAAGAATATATTATGCTTTTTAACCAGTGTTGCTAATTTTTGTATTTCTTCTTTGCTATATAGGTATCCCGTAGGGTTACCTGGGTTGCAAATTAAAATAGCCTTGGTTTTTGAGGTAATCAATTTCTCGAATTCCTCGATTGGAGGAAGGGCAAAATTATCTTCAAGCTTAGAAACGACAGGAACCACAGTTACGCCACAGGCAGTTGCAAAGCCATTGTAATTTGCATAAAAAGGTTCTGGAATTATAATTTCATCGTCAGTATCTGCAATGGTATTCATGGCAAAGGACAAAGCTTCAGATCCACCAGTGGTCACTATAATTTCATTGGCATTTACCGGAATATCATTTTTAATATAATACTGGGCAATTTTGCTTCTAAATTCTTCAGAACCTTCGGTACGGCTATATTCCAAGACATTAATGTTGTTGTTCTTTACGGCATCTAATGCTTGTTGAGGAGTCTTTATGTCCGGTTGTCCAATATTTAAATGAATGACTTTAATCCCCTTCTTTTTAGCCCCTTCTGAGAAAGGAACTAGTTTTCTAATGGGTGATTGGGGCATGGTAAGCCCTTTATTTGAGACAGATGGCATATAATTATATTTTACGCAAAAGTGATAAATGATAATGGTACTTACAATTAAATTGTATTTTATTTAAACTTCTATGTGCTGTTAAATATAGCGATCGTATTAAAAATTTACGTATCTTAAAAAGGCTTAACTAATTCATATAGATTATGTTACGTAGATATATTCTTTTTTTGATTCTTTTTGCGGGTTGTGCAGGTTTATCTGTAAATGCACAAACATACCAATTACCAAAGGGCAAGAAGTTTCAAAAGGTAAAATTTCAGCTCATTAATAATCTTATGATTATTCCTGTAGAGGTAAACGGAACTGAATTGTCTTTTGTGTTAGATTCTGGTGTGGGCACGCCCATACTGTTCAATTTGGCGGATCAGGATTCCATTCAGTTGAATAATGTTACGGAGATAACCATTAACGGTTTGGGGGAAGGTGATCCCATTAACGCATTAAAGTCTACCAATAATAGGGTGGAACTGGGTGGTGTAAAGAATCTTTATCAAAATATTTATGTAGTGATGGATGCGGGAATTAATTTTTCTCCAAGTCTAGGTATTCCTGTGCATGGAATTATTGGGTATGATTTATTTAGGGATTTTGTTGTGGATGTCAATTATGTCAAAAAGACCATTAAGTTTTATGATCCAGCGCTTTATACATATAAAACGTCTAAGCATACTAGGGTAGTGGACATGTCGGTAATTAGAAGAAAAGCATATTTAGATGCTCATGTGATGATCAATAAAACCGATGAAATTCCTGTTAAGTTATTGTTGGATACGGGTAGTAGTGATGCGGTTTGGTTGTTTGAAGATGAGAGAATTCAACTTCCAAAAAAACACTATCAGGATTTTCTTGGCAAAGGTTTGGCGGGAGATATTTTTGGAAAAAGAACCAAAATAAATCATTTAAAGATTTCTGATTTTATTTTGAGCGATGCCAAGGCAGCATTTCCTGATATGGAAACATTTAATACTATTGCTGATTTTGGTGGTAGAAATGGCAGTCTTGGCGGGGAGATTATAAAGCGCTTTCATGTGGTGTTTGATTATGCTAATGAAAAGCTCATACTAACCAAGAATTCAAACTTTGGTAAACTATTTCAGTATAACATAAGTGGTATTGATCTTCAACATGCCGGTATGCGGTATGTTTCAGAAAGAATTACCGATGCTAACGGTGTTGTAAATAGTAATGCAAAATCTTATGGAGATGTTCAAATTTTGCTTCAAGGAGCTACAAGGTTGAGTTTGGTGCCAGAGATAATTGTATCGGGAATTCGTCAAGGGAGTCCGGCACATTCAGCAGGCTTGCGTGAGGGTGATGTAATTTTGGCTGTAAATGGTAAGCGTATTCATAGATACAAATTACAAGAGATCATGCACATGCTTAATGTAAAAAAAGATAAAAGGATAAAGGTTTTGGTTGAGCGTTATGACAATGATTTGTTGTTCAGCTTTGAGTTAAAACCCCTTTTTGATGATCAATAAGACAAAAAAAGCCCAACTTTTCAGTTGGGCTTTTAATTTTACATCAGTAATTTTTATTTGGTACCGGTAGAAGCTTTTACTTCTCCTTTGATCTTTAAAACTTTTGTTGGTGTATCTGCGTTAGATATTACCGTAATCGCTTTACGAATAGGTCCAACTCTGTTAGTATCATACTTAACTTGAATTTCACCTGTTTTACCTGGTAAAATTGGGTCTTCCGGTTTTTTTGGAATTGTACATCCACAGCTAGAACTTACTTTACTTACAATAAGCGGAGCAGTACCGGTGTTGGTAAATTCAAAAACTCTAACTCCGTCAGAACCTTTTGCTATTTCACCATAATCAACCGTTTCTGACTTAAACTCTATTTTGGCCGCAGTGTCTTGAGCGGTCAAGCTAAATCCTAGTAAGCCTACAAATAATACAAGTACTATTTTTTTCATCATTTTTAATTTTGGGTGGATTTCAAAATTAAATCTTTTCAGATCAACCTCAAAATCCTTTTGTTATACTCTAACGTTACTTATTTTTGTTTCGTATTTAATTTTAGGTAAAATTTAGCTGAAATGACCGTTAGAATGTCAGTTCGGCTTTATTTTTAATAACCACATATTTATTTATTCAAAAACTGTTCCAAATATGGAAATTCCTTCAAAATATAATCCGCAGTCCACAGAATCTCAATGGTATGAGTATTGGATGAAAAACGGATATTTTCATTCGGTTCCCGATGATAGGGAACCTTATAGTATTGTAATACCACCACCAAACGTAACCGGTATTCTTCATATGGGGCATATGCTGAACAATACTATACAAGATGTATTGATCAGAAGAGCTCGTTTATTAGGTAAAAATGCATGCTGGGTACCTGGTACGGATCACGCATCTATTGCTACAGAGGCAAAAGTGGTGGCTAAATTAAAAGAGCAAGGTATCAATAAAAATGACCTTACAAGGGAAGAGTTTTTGAAACATGCTTGGGACTGGACACACCAGTATGGAGGTATCATACTAGAGCAGTTAAAGAAATTGGGCTGTTCTTGTGATTGGGACCGTACAGCGTTCACTATGGACCAAGAAAGATATGATAGTGTTATAAAAGTGTTCATAGACCTTTATAATAAAGGGTTGATTTATCGCGGCTATCGTATGGTAAATTGGGATCCAGAGGCGCAAACAACCCTGTCTGATGAAGAAGTGGTGTATGAAGAAAAACAAGGTTTGTTGTACTATTTGTCATATGCCATAGAAGGTTCAGATGAAAAAGTGACCATTGCTACCACAAGACCAGAGACTATTTTGGGTGATACTGCTATATGTATTAACCCTAACGATGAGCGCTTTACCCATTTAAAAGGTAAAAACGTTATTGTTCCTATTTGTAATAGGGTAATACCTATTATAGAAGACGAGTACGTTGATGTAGAGTTCGGTACCGGTTGTTTAAAGGTGACACCTGCGCATGACATAAATGACAAAGCGCTAGGCGAAAAGCATAACTTGGAGACTATAGATATCTTTAATGATGATGCCACCTTAAATAGTTTTGGTATGCATTACGAGGGTAAAGATCGTTTTGTGGTTAGAAAAGAAATCTCAAAAGAATTGGAGGAAAAGGGTATTTTGGTAAAAACCGAAACCCATATCAATAAAGTAGGTACCTCAGAAAGAACCAAAGCTGTCATAGAACCTAAACTGTCTGATCAGTGGTTTTTAAAGATGGAAGATTTGGCAAAACCCGCTTTAGAAGCAGTGTTGGAAAGTGGAGATGTAAAACTGCATCCAAAGAAATTTGAAAATACATATCGCCATTGGATGGAGAACGTTCGTGATTGGAACATCTCTAGACAATTGTGGTGGGGACAACAGATACCGGCGTTCTATTTTGGTGACGGTCAAGAAGATTTTGTGGTTGCCGCTAATTTAAAGGAGGCATTAAAACTGGCAAAGGAGAAATCTGGCAATTCAGATTTGCAGGAAAGTGATTTAAGGCAAGATGCCGATGTGCTAGATACTTGGTTTTCATCTTGGTTATGGCCAATGAGTGTATTTGGAGGCATTATGGATCCGGATAATGAAGAGGTGAATTATTACTATCCTACCAACGATTTGGTTACGGGTCCGGATATTCTATTTTTCTGGGTAGCTAGAATGATAGTTGCTGGGTATGAGTTTAGAGGTAAAAAACCTTTTGAGAATGTTTATTTCACAGGCTTGGTAAGGGATAAGCAACGTCGCAAGATGTCTAAATCTTTGGGGAACTCGCCAGATGCATTAAAATTAATTGAAGATTATGGAGCGGATGGCGTACGCGTTGGTTTGTTGCTAAGTTCGGCGGCAGGTAACGATTTAATGTTCGATGAAGATCTGTGTCAGCAAGGAAAAAACTTTGCTAATAAAATTTGGAACGGTTTCCGATTGGTTAAAGGTTGGGAGGTTGCAGATATACCACAGCCCGAAGCATCAAAACTTGGTTTAGAGTGGTACGAGTCTAAATTGAACAAGACCTTGGTAGAGATAGAGGATCACTTTAGCAAGTTCCGTATTTCCGATGCTTTAATGTCAATTTATAAATTGGTTTGGGATGATTATAGTTCTTCTTTATTGGAGATTATTAAACCTGCATACCAACAACCTATTGATAAAATTACTTTTGATAAGGTAATTCAGCTATTTGAGCAGAACTTGAAATTGTTACATCCGTTCATGCCATTTTTGACCGAGGAGGTGTGGCAGCATATTTCAAAAAGGAGCGAGAGCGAAGCATTGGTGATTGCAAAGTGGCCAACAATAGGTAAAATAGATGAACAATTATTGGAAGAGTTCGATTTTGCTGCTGAGGTTATTGCCGGTATCAGAACTATAAGAAAGAACAAGAATATTCCTATGAAAGAAGCATTGGAATTATCTGTTTTAAATACCGAAAAGGTGAGCGATCGTTTTGATGTTGTTATATCAAAACTTACCAATGTTTCTGATATTGCTTATACAGAAGAGCAGTTAGAAGGTGCATTGACATTTAGGGTAAAGAGTAACGAATACTTTGTACCTATGGAAGGTGCTATAGATATTGAGGCTGAAATTGTGAAGATTAATGAAGAGTTGAAATATACCAAAGGATTCTTACAGTCTGTTCAAAAGAAATTATCTAATGAGCGTTTTGTCAATAATGCCCCTGAAAAGGTAATAGCAATTGAGCGTCAAAAATTAGCTGATGCCGAGGCTAAAATTGAAACTTTAGAAAAGAGTTTAGCAAGTTTAGGCTAATATTCTTTAATAAATAACAAAGCCTCATTCCTATTTTTGGGAGTGAGGCTTTTTCTATTGTTAAAATCATGGACACACTCAAGTGCTTTTTGTAAATTTAAATAGAACCAAAAAGCTTTGAAAATGAAATCATTAAGAAAAGAGGATATTAAACAAGAAGTGTTTGATCTTTACGATGCCTTTGCGCATAATAAACTAGAACGGCGAGACTTTGTGCAAAAACTATCAATGTACGCAGTAGGTGGTATTACGGTACCTTCGTTAATGAGTTTTTTAATGCCTGATTACGAAACTACGTTATTGGTTGATAAAAACAATCCTGATCTTGATTCTGGTTTTATTACCTATGATTCGCCAAAAGGCGGTGGGGAGATTAAGGCATTACTATCACAACCAAAATCAGCTGACGTAAAGTTACCGGGTATAGTGGTGGTACATGAAAATAGAGGTTTGAATCCGTATATTGAGGATACGGCAAGAAGAGCTGCTCTAGCGGGTTTTATCACGATTGCCCCAGATGCTTTAAGTCCGTTAGGTGGTTATCCGGGAAATGATGATGAAGGTAGGGAAATGCAACGGAAAAGAGACAGAAATGAAATGCTTGAGGATTTTATTGCAGCATTTAATTATTTAAAGAATCATGAAGGGTGTACAGGTAAGATAGGGGTTGTAGGTTTTTGTTTCGGTGGATGGATCTCTAATATGATGGCAGTGAAAGTGCCGGAATTAGCAGCTGCTGTTCCATTTTATGGCGGTCAGCCTACGGAAGGAATAGAAGATATAAACGCTCCTTTATTACTGCAATACGCAGGTTTGGACGAACGTGTAAATGCCGGATGGCCTGAATATGAAAAAAAGCTTAATGAGCTGGGTAAAGAAAATACAGCCTATTTCTATCCGAAAGTTAATCATGGTTTTCATAATACGTCAACTCCAAGATATGACGAACCGGCAGCAGAATTGGCATGGTCGCGAACCATTGATTTTTTTAAGGAAAATTTAATGTAAGTGGTTGGTTTTTAGTACTTCTAGTGAAGTGTGTTGATGGTATGCTGCTGATTTAGAGCTAGTAATCAATTCGTTTGAGTTAAGGGTAAAGGGGTAATGCCTTTAACTTTGTCATATAAACAATCTAAAAAAACACACATTATGAGAAGTCTATTATGGTTAGTAGCAGTTATTTGTATAATTATATGGTTATTAGGAATGTTAGGAATTGTTCCTGGACTTGCAACCGGTAGTTTAGTACATATTTTATTAGTGATTGCAGTTATTGTAATTCTATACAACATTATATCTGGTAAAAAAGTCCTGTAAGTACATTACATTAAGTAAATAATATACATACCCTTGAATTTATTCAAGGGTTTTTTTATGCGTATATAGTATCTTTAATACTATGATACGACCATATATACTAGCAGAAACAAACTGGAATCATTTAAAGGATGAAAATATAGAACTGGCGGTATTACCGTGGGGTGCAACAGAAGCACATAATTATCATCTGCCATATGGCACAGATAACTACCAAGCTGAAAATATGGTTGAAGCTGCGGGTAAGATCGCATGGGAAAAGGGTAAAAAAGTAATTATTTTGCCCACCATACCTTACGGTGTCAATACTGGGCAAAAGGATATTTATTTAGATATGAATTTAAATCCGTCTACCCAACTGGCAATATTGAAAGACTTGGTAACTGTTTTGGATAGACAGGGAATTAGAAAACTACTATTGTTCAATGGGCATGGTGGAAATAACTTTAAACCAATTGTTAGGGAACTGGGTTTATTGTTTCCAAAGATGTTCATCAGCTTCTGCTTTTTTCCACCAATGTTAGATAAATCTAAATATTTTAAGGAAAAAGGTGATCATGCAGATGAGATGGAGACTAGCCTAATGCTTTATTTAAGACCAGAACTGGTATTGGCGAAAGAATCATGGGGTAGTGGTAGTGCTAAAAAATTTAAGATCAAAGCTTATAATGAGGGTTGGGCTTGGGCAGAACGCCAATGGTCTAAAGTTAGTAGTGACACAGGTATAGGTAATCCGGAGTATGCTACTGCTGAAAAAGGAGAACGTTTTTTTAAAGATGTATGTGAAAAATTAGAAGATCTTATCTGTTCTCTTTGTGATGCGGATTTAGAAGATTTATATCATTGATTTTTAATGGCAATCAATTGTTCTGACGATGGTTCCGTACTGGCAGTTTTTTCAAGATTGTTATTCAAATCTATTTTTAAGGATAAAAGGGCACTTAAAATGATTATATTCTTAACTATATATTGCCCTGCCAAGGTAAAAACCAATTCACCTTTGCCAAAAATTTCTTCTGGTAATAAAAATAAAGGAGTAAACGTGAAAAGTATGTGAACTATAGCTATACTGATAAAAATCCTGGGTTTCCAGTTTGCAATGAGAAAGACACCTATTAAGGTTTCAACAACTGCTAATACAATTAAGCTTAAGGAGGAATGCAAAATTCCAAAAGTCAAAATTCCGATTGTATTGGTGGCTAAATCTTCGGCCGGACTTAGATTGGGTATAAATTTTATAAAGCCAAAAAATAGATAAACAAGTCCTATGGAGATTCTGAGAATGTTGAGTTTTAATTTTTCTAGTTGTTTCATTTGGCACGTGTCATATGTTTAAATAAAATTTTAAACTCTACTGCAACAACTATAAATTTAAATTAAATTTTACAAAAGGTCATTGTCCTGCCTTCAATTCTTTCGTAGCTAATTCAATATAAGCTTGCATGGCCTTTTTTTTGCTCATATTCTTGGCTTGAAAAAGGGCGTTTGCCTTAAATGCATTTATCAAAGGAGTTTTACTGCCTGGGTTTTCAAAATTAGCATTCGCTATTTTGTAATAGGCATAAAGTTTTAAAAGAACATCTGCAGGTATAGGTTCAGTATAGTTATTTACCAAATCAACCGTCTTCTCAAATTCAGTATGTAAGTTCGTCTTTTTCATTTGGGTCAATAAAAGTAGCAATACACGTGCCGGCGCCTTTAACTTTTTGGTTAAGTTTTACATTAATTTGGCAGTCTAGTGGTAAAAACAAATCTACTCTTGAGCCAAACTTGATAAAACCGGCATCGTCACCTTGCTGCACACTTTCACCTTCTTCAGCATAATTTACAATTCGTCTGGCCAATGCACCCGCAATTTGTCGGTAAAGAATTTCTCCGAATTTAGGTGTTTTTATGACTACCGTTGTTCTTTCGTTTTCTTCGCTTGATTTTGGGTGCCATGCTACTAGGTACTTACCTGGGTGATATTTTGAGAAAGTAATACTACCGCTTGCAGGGTATCTGGTAACATGTACGTTAACGGGAGACATGAAGATAGATACTTGCCTTCTCTTATCCTTAAAATATTCTTTCTCTTCTACTTCTTCAATAACTACAACCTTACCATCTACAGGAGACAAAATTTCATTAAAATCTTTTTTGGCCAGTCTTTTAGGGTTTCTAAAAAACTGTAGTATAATTATCAAGATAATTAAGCCAAGTATTTGTACCGTTAGCTTCAGCCATGCTATATCAATAAAGAAATGGGCCAATAGTATACTAACCCCAACAAGTAAAAAAGAAAACAATATTATTTTTTGTCCCTCTCTATGAAACATAACTAAAAATATTTAAAGTTAAATATGCAAACGGTGCTGCAAAAACCAAACTATCCAAACGATCAAGCATACCACCATGACCTGGTAATATGGCTCCACTATCCTTAACGCCAGCTTTTCGTTTGAATTTAGATTCTATTAAATCTCCTAAACTACCCGCAACAACTATAACAGTAGCAAGTATCATCCATTGAATAGGACTAATTAGCTCCTCAAAAGTTGCCATAAGATAAGCTGCTGCCAGTGCAAATATAAAACCTCCTAAAGTACCTTCAATAGTTTTTTTAGGAGAAACTGATGGAAAAAGTTTAGTACGCCCAATACTTTTGCCAACTAAATATGCAAATGAATCATTTACCCATATCAATATAAAAATGCCCATGATCAATAATTTGGCAAATGCATCATTTTTATAAGGTATCATAGTAAGAAAAATACATCCTCCACCAATGTAAAACAATCCTACTATAAATTTTAATGGAGTGTTGAGTACTAAAGGTTTTTTTGTGAAAAGGTTGATCAATAGAAAAATATCTACTACTATAGTAATTAGCATAAGTATATTAATAACCTGCTGGTCTTTTACCAAATATATAAATGCCCACCAAAGCGCTAAGTATGCTGCAAATATGTGATATCCTTTAAGACGAACCAATTTTTTATACTCGTAAAGGCATGCTAGTCCAAAGGTCATAAATAGAAAATCGAACGCATCAGAGCTTAAAAATACTGCTGACAGCAATAAAATGATATATACAGCCCCAGTTAATGACCTTCGTAAAATTTCTTTCATACTATAAATCTTCCAGTAGTAAAAGATAAAGATTTTTAGTACTACTACCATACGTTAGAAAATCATCTGAATTTTCTGCGGTAGCTTTAAAGTGTTTTAAAGTGGTTATGTTGGCCGGTATTTTTTGGCCATACTTCTTTTTTATGGTCTTAAGACCTTCTCCAATAGATTCTACCAATTGACTTGTAGTCGCAAATACAACTACGTTACTTGGTAATTCATTAACCTTTTTTTCCAGTAATTGGTTAGAGCAAACTAAAATACTACCATTTTGTGCAATTAAATGCTCGCAGGTAGTAAAGAATACTTCGCTTTGTCTAGCATTGTCGGTAAAGGTAATAGGTTCTTTAGAAAATTTTTGGGCTAGCCTTTCATTGAGAACAAAGAAAGGCTCATTCTCCCAATTATTTTCAGTAATTATGTTCTGTATGGCTCGTGAAACCTCATTGTCAGAATCGCAATAGATAAATTTACCTCCATTCTGTTTAAAATGAATAGTAAATTTTTCATCAACAGGTATATTTAAATCGGGCATATGGTCACCACGCGTTTCTGCTGTTTCTTTCGAAACTTTCTTCTTGCCGCCACCAAATAAAATATCTAAAAACCCCATTTATACTATTGAACTAATTGCTTATCTAAAGTACTGCAATTTTACTTATTTTCAGTAATTTCTTGCTGCTCTGTAGAATTATTATCCTCTTCTTCTTTAAGTTTCTTTTCGTTTTCTAACGCTAAAATATCTTTTTCAAAATTTCGCTTACCAAAGATTTTTTCCAAATCTTCCTTAAAGATAACCTCTTTCTCCAACAATCGTTCTGCTAAAGTGGTTAGTTTATCTTTATTGTCCGTTAAAACTTTAATGGCACGTTGATACTGTTCTTCAATAATTTTTGAAATTTCGGCATCTATTTTACGAGCGGTGTCTTCGCTATACGGTTTTGAGAATCCATAAGAATCTTGACCTGATGAATCATAATAAGTAATGTTTCCTATTTCATCATTAAGTCCGTATATAGTAACCATTGCCCTAGCTTGTTTGGTTACTTTCTCCAGGTCACTCAAAGCGCCTGTGGAAATTTTGTTGAAAATTACCTTTTCAGCAGCTCTACCGCCCATAGTTGCACACATTTCATCAAGCATTTGTTCAGGCCTAACGATCAAGCGCTCTTCAGGTAAATACCAAGCTGCTCCTAAAGATTGTCCTCTTGGTACAATAGTAACTTTTACTAACGGTGCAGCGTGTTCTAGCATCCAGCTTGTGGTTGCGTGACCAGCTTCGTGGTAAGCAATGGTTTCTTTTTCACCAGGTGTTATAATCTTATTTTTCTTTTCAAGACCACCAACAATTCTATCTACAGCGTCTAGGAAATCTTGTTTGGTTACCGCTTTCTTTTCATTACGAGCAGCTATTAAAGCGGCTTCATTACATACATTGGCGATATCAGCACCTGAGAAACCAGGTGTTTGTCTTGCCAAGAAATCTAAATCTAAAGTCTCAGCAGTTTTAATAGGTCTTAAATGAACTTCAAAAATTTCCTTACGCTCACGAATATCCGGTAGGTCAACATAAATCTGTCTATCAAATCTACCGGCACGCATTAATGCTTTATCCAAAACATCTGCACGGTTGGTAGCGGCAAGTACTATTACATTGGTGTTAGTGCCAAAACCATCCATTTCGGTCAATAGCTGGTTCAATGTATTTTCACGTTCATCATTAGATCCCGTGAAGTTATTTTTTCCTCTGGCTCTACCTATAGCATCAATTTCATCAATAAATATAATTGCTGGAGATTTGTCTTTAGCTTGCTTGAATAAATCACGTACTCTAGATGCACCTACACCTACGAACATTTCAACGAAATCTGATCCGGATAAAGAAAAGAAAGGTACCTTAGCTTCACCTGCAACGGCTTTGGCCAAAAGTGTTTTACCTGTTCCTGGAGGTCCTACTAGTAATGCACCTTTTGGTATTTTACCACCTAATGATGTATACTTATCCGGGTTTCTTAAGAATTCTACGATCTCTTCAACTTCTTCTTTTGCACCTTCTAAACCGGCAACATCTTTAAAAGAAGTTCTTGTATCTGTCTTTTCGTCAAACAACTTCGCTTTAGATTTTCCGATGTTGAAGATCTGGCCACCGGCACCGCCTCCGCCTCCGCCAGACATTCTACGCATTAGATAGATCCAAATACCAATAATCAATACAAATGGTAATAAGGATAAAAGGAAATCTAAAATGGCTGTAGATTCTTTTCCAAATTCAATAATGGTATCTAAATTGTTCTCTTTTTTGATTTCAGTTATTTCATTTTGAAATATTTGAAGATCACCATAGTCTAAGGTATACTGAGGTACATTGCCAGATGATGGAAGAAAGGACTTCTCGTTTACATCTTTATGTACTTCTTTTGCGATGGCCTCATCGGTTAAAAAAACCTTAGCTTGATTGGTATTGGTGATGATCAATATCTTTTTTACATCGCCATTTCTCAAATACTGCTGTAATTCTGAAGTAGTCGTTTTTTGTGTGCTAGCTAAGTCATCACTATTGAACAGTTGGAATCCAATAAGTAATACTGCTACCAATCCGTAAATCCACCAAGAACTAAATTTTGGTTTTTTCGGACTTGTTTTGTTTTCTTTTGCCATTTTAATTTTTTATTGATTAACGCTACTTTCTATGGTCGTGAATTTTGCATCACCCCATAAACCTTCTATGTCATAAAATTCTCGAACTTGCTTTTGGAATACGTGGACTACTACGTTTACATAGTCCATCAATACCCATTCGGCATTGTCCTCGCCTTCTACGTGCCAGGGTTTATCTTGAATCGCTTTACTTACTGTTTTTTGGATAGAACCTACGATCGCATTTACATGCGTATTGGACGTACCGTTACAAACTATGAAGTAATCACAAACGGTGTTTTCAATTTCTCTTAAATCTAATAGATTTACATTTTGTCCTTTTACTTCGTCAACTCCTTGTATAATTAATGCAATTAACTCATCTGCGCTAGTTTTATTTTCCTGCATTCAAAAATTTTAATTTTTACAAAGTTATTATTTTTTTGTTCTTTTAGGTCTAGTTTTTAACAATACATTAAAGATTCACAATAAGAACTGTAAATGCAAATAATCAAACTTGATGCCACGCAATCTACAAATACCTATTTAAAAGATTTGTCATTTAAAAGGGAGTTAGATGATTTTACTGTCGTAACTACCAAAAATCAAACTTCAGGTAGGGGGCAGTTAAATGCGAAATGGGAATCTGAGCCTGGTAAGAATCTAGCATTCAGCATATTGAAAAAGAATTTGGATATTCCTATTCAACGGGTTTTTCTTGTAAGTGTTTGTGTTTCATTGGCTATAATAGAGAGCTTAAAAGATTTTGATATACCTGATTTAAGTATTAAATGGCCAAACGACATTCTGTCAGGTAATTACAAAATCGGCGGTATTTTAATCGAAAATATCATAACTGGTTCTAAAATAAAGCGGAGTATAATAGGTTTTGGTTTAAATGTAAACCAAAAATCATTTAAAAGCGCACCACATGCCTCTTCATTAAATGCGATAACCGGTACTGATTTTGATCTTGATGAAATTTTTTATTCGCTGATAGAACATCTACATCAAAACATGATCAAACCTTTTCAATTAATGGAAAGTGAATTGTATGCACAGTATCATGCCCATTTATTTAAAAAAGGGCAAATGAGTACGTTCAAGATTCACGATGACATACAAATTACCGGTACAATTGAAAAAGTTTCTATTGACGGTAAATTGGTAGTGAAACTAGTAAATGGTGATTTTCAAGAATTTGGCTTAAAAGAAATACAGTTACTGTATTAGATTTTTGACAAATTTGTTGAAAGCGTATTTATAAAATTCGTGATTGGTGATTTGATCATCATGGCCATCATGGCATTAAATTCACCTTTGAAGCTTAAAATAACTTCACTTTGCTGACCATCAACTTCTTGGATGTTTGCCGTTAAGGTGAATGGCAATTTATCACTGGCCGCACCTAAAATTATTTGTTCAAAAGGAGTTTGCTCTTTTTTTTCCAATACAATTTCGGGCATGCCTTTTAAGGCAAAAAGAAATCTATTTTCATTAAGTACTTCGAACTTATCAATGTTTTCTGGCATTAACTGTCTAAAATTAGATAGTTCGTTCAAAAAGTTAAAAGTATCTTCTTTACTTTTTGCTACTTGTGCCTTAGGCGTTTCTATAAACATATATTATTTATTTGTCCATTTAGAAGGGTCTTTCCTCCATTCCATTAAAGTTGCTAATTGCTCTTCTTTTACATAACCAGTGTCAGAAGCTTGTTCAATTAAATGAGCGTAATTGCTTAACGTGTGCAACTCTGTATTTTCTTCTTTAAAATTAGAATCGGCAGTTTCAAAACCATAGGTAAAAATAGCCAACATGCCTTTAACTTTGGCATCTATAGCTTTTAGTGCCTTTACGGCATTTAGGCTGCTTTTACCGGTACTGATCAAATCTTCGATCACAACCACCGTTTGGTGTGCTTCTAAATGACCTTCTATTTGATTTTGACGCCCGTGAGATTTGGGCTCAGGACGTACATATACGAATGGTAGGTTGAGTTTGTCCGCTACCAAAGCACCAATGCCAATTGCCCCGGTGGCAACCCCAACAATACAATCTGGCTTGCCATATAATTGTTCAACTTGCTTAGCCATTTCATCACGAATATAGTTTCGGATGATAGGGTAAGAAAGTAAAATCCTATTGTCGCAATATATAGGAGATTTCCAACCCGAAGCCCATGTAAAAGGATTTTCGGGTTTCAATTTTATTGCATTAATTTGCAAGAGAAGCTCTGCCGTTTTTTTTGCAGTGTTTTTGTCTAAAACCATGACGCAAATGTATAAAGTTTTTGTTAATGAATTGCCTTTGATTTTAACAAATAAACTCTCCGATACCACAAAGGGTGAGTATTTTTTGTTAAATAAGGAGTCTATTGAAGAGGCTATAAGTTCATTGAGGAAGGGGAAGTTGGAGGAAGCGTTCATATACCACCCAAACCACGATGAAATTTTAAAAAAGTTTACTCAAGAAATACCTCTGGTTATTGCTGGAGGTGGTGTTGTGTACAATAAGGAAAGAAAAGTTCTTTTCATTTATAGAAATGATAAGTGGGATTTGCCAAAAGGAAAACTTGATAAAGGCGAAACAATTGAAGAGTGTGCCATACGTGAAGTAGAGGAAGAAACAGGGGTCAAAGGCCTCCGATTGGATAATTACTTGCGCACTACATATCATGTTTTTAGACGTAATGGTATTACCAAACTCAAACAAGTATTTTGGTACGAAATGAGTACCGATTATGAGGGTAAATTAAAACCTGAAAAAAAAGAAGGCATTTTTAAAGTTAGATGGAAAGGTCCTGAAAAAATTAAAAAAGCCTTGGAGAATTCTTATGTGAACATAAGAATTCTATTTGAAGAAGATTAAATTCAGTTAGTTATTCTATAGATCGGATATTGCATGTAAGCCTCCTCATAGTGTTTACTATGTTTAAATAACCATTTTAGTTGTAGGTACCAGTTGTTCTTAAAATCTAAGTCTTCTATCTTTTTATTTTCAAATTCAGATTTTAGTATGGTATCATTGTTTAGCATCTCTAAAGCGGTGTCCTCAAAAACATAAGGAGAAAATCCTTCTTTTTGTTGTAGAATAGTATCAAAAAAGTTCCAGTTAAAAAATGAATCTACGGCACTAGGCTCCAACGTTTCAATAATATACCTAAGACCGGGTTGATCTACTGGTATTACAATATCACCAGCTTTAAATTCTTTAGTAATATTGGTCACGTTTACAGAAGTATTATAATGAGGATAATGACCTTCGTAAGGTGATGTATACGTACTGTAATCGTCAATTTGATATGATTCGACCAATATCGTGGAATCTTGTTTTAATTCAGTGTACGAAATTTTATTCAAGTCTAATCTTTTAATAACATTGTGCCACTGCTTTCCTAGTACGTATGCTTTTGGTATTTGGATGGAGTCAGATGCCTTAAAATAATCTTGATAAGTTATTTCAGTTTCTATAGGTACTTCTCGGTTATATTTTAGTCTGTTAAAACCAGTAATTTCGCTAGTTAATGTATCGGCCTTAAACCCTTTAAATATAAAATTTGAAACTTTAGTTGTATCTACTTGCCATTGAGTAGGGTAGTAATCATTCTGCTGAAAAGCGTTTTTTGCAGCATTTCTCATTTCTTTTATTTTGCTGCCATCTTTTTCTGCTATGGCAATCATGTTCAACATGAGTTGGTACGTTCCCGCTACACGTTGATCGTAGAGTTTTAGCATATGTGTCTCTACCATCATACCTACGGTATTCCATAGCGTGGTGTACCCCGTAGAGTACCTAGGGTTGTCCAGAAATTGCTGAAATCCATTTTCTGGCGGTGAGTTAAATACATTTACATAGGGCGTAATATCCCACCCGTTGTTCAATAAAGAGTCTTGTAGTTGGGGCATTAGGTCATCATGAACATATTTACCCAATTTTCCTCCTAATTTATTGTGCTGGGTAAATAAATGGGTAAGGGTGTATTGATAGTCCGCACCGTTGCTAACATGGTTATCTATAAAAACATCTGGATCAATTAGATGAAAAATCTTGGTAAAGGTTTCTGTGTTTTTGGTATCCGTTTTTATAAAATCCCTATTAAGGTCATAGTTCTTGGCATTACCTCTAAAACCATATTCAACCGGACCGTTTTGGTTGGCACGTGTGGTACTGTTCCTATTAAGGGCGCCACCAACATTATAAACAGGTATGGTAGCAATAATGGTTTCTTCAGGCGTTTTAATTTCATTGCTTGCCAAATCTCTAAAAAGTAACATGGTAGCATCTATACCATCACTCTCCCCAGGATGAATACCGTTATTGATCAATAACATGGTATTGTTCATCGCTAATTTTTTGAAATCGAAATCACCTTTGCTACTAAATGTTACCACATGTAGCGGCTTGCCACTATCAGTAGTGCCAATGGTCTGTATGTTTATAGTTGAAAATTCTTTGGCAAGTTTTATGTAAAATTCTATTACCTGTTCATAGGTAGCCGTTTCGGTTTTATTGGAAGTTTCAAACGGTGTAGGAAAATCTGTTTTGGTATCTTCAATCTTATTCTCGCAAGAAATCAATGAAAAAAACAATAATAGAGGTAGGATCGCTTTCATGAACAATCAATTAAATTGGTTTAAAGGCCATTAATTGATTGTAAAAATAAGGATTACTTTATTGGTTTATGCAACTTGGGTAATTTCTACAATTTTATTTCTATCAATCGGTTTTTGGTTAAAAGTTATGAGATGATGACTTTTACCTTTAAAATATTCCCATTGTTGTTGGTCACGAGGGTCAATTGAAGAGGTGACAATATTAATTCTAATTTTATCGGTAATGGGAAGATTGATGAAAGCTTCTAAAAACTCCCATCCATCCATAATAGGCATATTGATATCTAAAAATATAATTTGCGGAATTTGTTGTTCATTATTAAAAAAATCGATCATAGCGTCTATGGCAATTTTGCCATTTGCATATGATGCAATCGTATTACAATCTACGCTAGAAGAGATTAATTTTCGCAAACCAAAAACGGTAATTGCGTCGTCATCTATAATAGTGATATCACTAATTTTTTTCATTAAAGAAAATTTTAAATTCTGTTCCTTCTCCTTCTACACTACTAACTTCAACTTTACCGTTCATAGCGTCAATTTGGTTTTTGGTTAGGTATAGTCCTATACCTCTGGCATCTTTATGGTCATGAAAGGTTTTATACATACCAAAGAGTTTTTTGCCATATTTCTCCAAATTTATTCCTAAACCATTGTCTTTTATGGTCAATATTGAATAATTATCTTTTTTCTCCGCACTTAATTCAACTTTGGCTTCTCTTTCGGGGTGTTTATATTTTACCGCATTAGAAATAAAGTTGGTTAAAATGCTATCTAAATATGCCGGTACTGAACTTACCGTGAAATCTTCTGGTATGTTGTTTTCAATAGTGGCATTATTATTTAAAATAAGTGAAGATAAACCTTGCTTAGCATCTGTTATCTTTTCATTTAAATAAAGTTCTTTAATTTCTATATTGGTGTTAGTATTTATTGAAACTACTTCATTTAAATTGTCTAAGGTTTCAAGTAAGCTATTAGAGGCCTTGGTCAACATTTCTACGATCTTTGTCTTTTCATCTTCATCTTTTTCGTTTTCTAAAAAGTTCAGCAGCATTGAAAAATTTGCCGAGTGAGAACGTAAATTATGTGAGACTATATGTGCAAAGTTCAGTAGTTTTTTGTTTTGTACCGAGGCAATGTTTATAATGTTTCTTAACTCTTTTTCTTTTTCTTTAAGTTTTGTAATGTCTAAACTAATACCTACAATACCATAAGCTATTCCTTTACTGTTTAATAATGGAATTTTAGAACTAAGAAAAGATGTTGACTTACCTTCTAAAGTAATTTTTTTTGTTTCCTTACCAATAATTGGTTCAAGGGTATTCATTACTTTTAAATCCTCTGCTCGTATTTTTTCTGCGGTCTTAAAAGGATAAAGGTCAAAATCGTTTTTACCTATAACTTCTTTTGGGTCTTTTACGCCAAGGTATTCGCATTCCGCTTTATTGATCAATACCTTTCTGGATTCTGTATCTTTAATGTATACATTAACGGGTAAATTGTCTATTAGCGTTCTAAGCAATTTTTCATTATCTATAGTTTTAATGTTTGCTTCAACCTGCTCATGTATATCTTGAAATGTACCTATAAGACCAACCATTTTACCTTTATTATAAATAGGTTTCCCCCCGGCCATTACCCATTTTTCTTTTCCGGTAGCGGTTATGATCTGTAATTTTAAATTACTCCATGCCTTCCCTTTATTTTGTGCTTCGTACAAAGCCATTGAAATGGTATTTCTACTATGCCCCTCTTTATAATAAAATAAGGCACTCTCAATGTTGGGAGAAAAATTTTGCGGTACCTCGTGTATGGCTTTGGTAGTTTCGCACCAAATAAGTTGGTTTTCGGCAATATTATACTCCCATCTACCAATTTTAGTGATTTCTGCTTGTTGTTGAAGAAATAGTTCTTTCTTGTTCAATTCAAGCTCATTGTTTACTGCATCGGTAATGTTACTTAATTGAATGATGGCCCCAACGATATTTTCATCAACATCATACCAAGGCGCATTGCTCCACTCGAACCAAAGCTCTTGTCCGTCGCAATCAGTGGCTTTATGAATGCCCATTGGCTGAGGATTACCTTTAAAACAATTTTCTATTACCATTTTCCATTTATGGCTTAAATCGGGAAAAACGTCAAATAAGCTATCAGATTTACAACACTCATTATGTTTATTAAAAAGACTCGTCCATTTGTCAGAAGTCTGAACAATATTAAAATTAGTATCAATGAAGGCTGTTGGTGCCGGCAATTGTCTAATTAAGTACGAGGCATTTGATGTTAGGGGAACTTTTACCATACCGATGAAATTTCTTACGAATTTAACGGGAATGGCATATTTAACTATATAATTGTTGTGAATGCTGCCATTTACGTTGTAAAAGATTTAAAAAGATACTTTTTAATTATGTTTTTACTTTTTGTTAAAATGAAACCTAAAAATAGAACCTTGCCCAGGTGTGCTTTCTACAGTGATTTTACCGTTCATGGCTTCCATTTGGTTTTTTGTGATGTAAAGACCAATACCTCTAGATTCTTTGTTTCTATGAAAGGTTTTATAAAGACCAAAAAGTTGGTCTCCATACTTTTCCAAATCTATCCCCAATCCGTTATCCTCAACGCTTAAAGTGGTATAGTTTTTATCTTCCTGTGCGCTTAAAATTATAATAGGGTTTTTTTCTTCACACCTATATTTAATAGAATTGGTAATGCAGTTGGTTAAAATACTATTTAAGTAAGCTGGTAAAGCTTTAATGGTCGTGTTATCTGAAATTTCATTAATAATTTTACCATTGGTCTGTTTAAGCAATCCTGCTACATTTTGCTCCACAACAAAAACACTTTCGTTAAGGTTAAGTGATTTCTTTTCATTGTTTACATTTGATTTAACCGCTACAATCTCCCTTAGACCTTTAATTGTTTCAGATAAATTGTCAGATGCGTTAAAAAGCATGGTCATATACTTATTTCGCTGCGTTAGACCTTTCTCATCATTAAGAAAGTTTAAGAGCAACGAAAAGTTAGTCGCATGAGTTTTAAGGTTGTGAGAAACCATGTGGGCAAAATTGAGAAGTTGATTATTTTTTTCTCTTGATGCCGAAATCGTATTCTTTAATTTTTTTTCTAATTTAGTTTGTGTGGTAATATTTTCTACAGTGCAGAGAATACTCTTTTTATTGTTTCTGCCCACTACCAAATTTCCTGTAACCTTTAAATTTAATTGGTGTTTCAGTTTATTAGTGAAAGTGAATTTAACAGGCTTAAATGCGCCATTTTCTTCTAATTGATGCACTATACTTTCTAATTTACCTATAAATGAAGTATTTACAAACTTTTTAAAACTCTTGTTTAAAAAGGTATTTTTATCAAACCCGGATAATTTTAAAAATTGATGATTGACATTTATGAATCTTCCGGTTTCATAATCAACAATGGCAAGACCGTGGGGAATTTTCTCAAATAAAGGGTATTCATTGAGTTCGTCTTCCAATTTTGAAAGTTGAATATCTATTTGATTTTCTTCATCAACCTCTTGAATAGTTCCTATGACTCTAATGCACTTACCATCTTTAAACTTTGGTCTACCAATGGTGTTTACCCATATTACATTACCATCCTGTTTTCTCAACTGGGCTTTAACATTCCATGGTTTACCTAAATTGATTGCCTCATCTACAGCTTTTTGAATTATATTTTTAGAATCATCTACATAAAAAGCGATAGCATTTTCTAAAGTTGGTTCAAAGTCGGTTTTTAAACCATATATTTTATTTACAATTGGTGTCCAATGTAAAGAGTTGTTGATAATGTCTAGCTCCCAACTGCCTATTTTAGCAACAGAACTTTTAGTATTGAGTAAAAGTTTTGTCTTGTTAAGCTCCAATTCCAATTCCTCTGTTTTGGTAATGGGCTCAACTTTTATGATCACACCAATTATATTTCCATATCCGTCTTTCCAAGGATTTAAGTGCCATATGGAATCTTCAGATGAATAATGACAATCTTTTGCGTTGTATTTAAATTTAATATCCCGCAAACCGTCTAAACTATATTTTAAACGGGTAGAAAGATCTTGAGACAATTCAGGAAATAGACTTATAAAGTTTTCACCTTCTATTTGGTCAAGATCCAATTGAAAATTGGCGAGCCATCTTGGTGAAGCACTTATCAAATTAAAACCGGTATCTATTATAGCAATAGACGATGGAATTTGGTTGATCCAATCTAAAGAAAATGATGAACTATTTTTTGATTTCAGCATAGGTGGAAAGAATTTTCCTACTAAATTATAAGAATATATCAACCTTGCCTTGTAAATTGTTGTGTTTTTGCGAAAAAGTGTGGTTGAGATGGCTTTTTATGTTGTCAGGCCGATGAAATGCATCTATTTTCTTACAGAATCGGGTACTAAACCTGTATAATCGCCTCCATTACGTATTACGTCTCTTACAATAGACGAACTAATGTACGATTTGCCCGATGAGGTCAATAAAAACACGGTTTCTATCTCAGATAACTTTCTATTTGTATGGGCTATGGCCTTCTCAAACTCAAAATCCCCGGGATTACGTAATCCCCTTAAAATAAAATTAGCATCTACTTTCTTACAAAAATCTACTGTCAGTCCTTCATAAGACTTAACGGATATAGATGGTACATCTTTGAAAGCTTCCTCAATAAATTTTATACGTTGTTCTAGACTGAACATGTATTTTTTGTCTGCATTTTTTCCTATAGCAATAATTACTTCATCAAATAAAGTAATACCTCTCATAATAATATCATGATGACCTAAGGTCAATGGGTCAAAAGATCCAGGAAAAATTGCGCGTCTCATATATTGATTTTACTTTCTAAATATAGGTAATTTAAGACAATGCCTCTGTTATAGCATGTTCAAATAACATGCCCAGGTCAATACCTGCCTCTTTTGCTTGTTGAGGTAAGATACTTTCCGTGGTTAAACCCGGTGTAGTGTTCATTTCCAATAAATAAGGCTCGTCACCAATAAAGATGAATTCACTTCGGGAAAAACCGGTCATTTTTAAAACTTCATATATTTTCTTGGAGGCTTGAGTAACATTTTTCAATTGTGTATCATTAATTCTAGCAGGGGTAATTTCTTGTGATTTACCTTCATACTTGGCTTCGTAATCAAAGAAATCGTTTTCAGAAACAATTTCGGTAATAGGGAAAACAGTTGTTTCTCCCTTCAGTTTTAAAACACCTACGGATACTTCGGTTCCTTCAAGAAAACCTTCAATAATAATTTCATCGTCTTCTTTGTATGCTGTTTCAATGGCACTTTTTAGGTCTTTGGCTTCATATACTTTGGTGATGCCATAACTACTTCCAGATTTGTTCGCTTTAACAAAACAGGGAAGTTTTACTTTTTCTATGATTTCATTTTCATTGATATCATCGCCTAAGTTTAAGTAATAAGATGGTGCTGCTTTAATGCCGTAAGGTTTAAGAACACTTAATAGATCCCTTTTATTAAAGGTAAGGGCGGCCTGGTAAAAATCACATGAAGTATGTTTTAGTCCTAAGAGTTCAAAATAGGCTTGCATTAAGCCATCTTCACCTGGTGATCCGTGAATAGCATTGAAAATACAATCAAACGTTACCGATGTGCCATTAAGGGGAATGGAAAAATTATTCCGGTCAATGGGGGTTTCCTTTTCATTATCATCGACATGAACCCATCTATCCTTAAAAATATGAATTCTATAAAGGTTGAACTTTTCTTTATCTAGGTAATTATAGACCACATTACCACTTTTAAGGGATATTTTATATTCACTAGAATAGCCGCCCATTATAATTGCAATATTTTTTTTCATCTATTTGGTCAGTTAAGATTGCTTTAGCAAAGATGAAGCATTGAAATAAAATATAAAAGAAAACCTTTAGCATTCATCTAAGGGAATATATTTTTATGGATATGGTCTAACTATAGATCTATGCGCATGAATTGGTACGGGGGCATTTACTATATTTGTCGGGTCAAATAATATCTATGAGGAATTTTTTCAATTTTTTAAAAAGCAAAACCTTTTTAATTCAACTAGGGCTTGCGGTACTGGTATTGATAACTACCATTTTTCTTGTGTTAAGGTACTTGAACAGTACTACTAATCATGGTGAGTTTGTAGAAGTGCCCGACTTTTCTAAGAAGTCTGTCATGGAAATGAGAAAATCTATTGAAGAGGCCGGTTTGCGATATGAAGTGTTGGACTCTGCAAATTACAATCCAGATTATCCTAGATTTTCAATCATAGAACAAAACCCTACGGCAGGATCAAAAGTAAAGGAAAATAGAAAGGTGTATTTTACGGTAAATCCTTCTGGATATAAGAAAGTTACCGTTCCTCAAATAATACAAGTGACCAAGCGTAATGCCTCTTCAATGTTAAAGGCAGTTGGTTTAGATGTACAAAGGGTTACCTATATAGATGAGTTGGGTAAAGATATGGTGTACCGTATAAAATTTAAGGGCAAGGATATTAAGCCCGGTGATAAGTTGCCAAAAACATCTAAGATAGAATTGATCTGTGGAAATGGTAGTATTACCGAAAGAGCCATTATTAAATCTGAATCAGAAGATTAGATGGAAGAGAAAATGGAGCGCCCTGAGAATGAAGATGGCGAACTTTTTGAACATCATAGAGTTGTAGCGTCTAAAGGTCAAGTACCTTTAAGAGTGGATAAGTTTTTAATGAATTTCATTGAAAATGCTACGCGAAATAAAATTCAACAATCTGCGAAAGATGGTCATGTTTGGGTCAATGATCAGATTGTAAAATCTAACTACAAGGTAAAGGCAGGTGATGAGGTAAAGGTTCTTTTTGAGCATCCACCGCATGAGTTTTTATTGGTTCCAGAAGATATACCTTTAGACATTGTTTATGAAGATGATGTATTATTAGTGGTGAATAAACCTGCAGGCATGGTTGTACATCCCGGGCATGGTAACTATTCAGGAACCTTAATTAATGCCTTAATACATCATACAGATAATTTGCCATCTAACAGTAACGAGAGACCCGGTTTGGTGCATCGTATAGATAAAGATACCTCTGGTTTATTGGTAGTTGCAAAAACTGAAGCCGCAATGACCCATTTGGCCAAGCAGTTTTTTGATAAGACTTCAGAAAGGGAATATATAGCTTTAGTTTGGGGTAATATTGAAGAAGATGAAGGCACTGTGGAGGGTCATGTAGGTAGAAACCCTAAAAATAGATTGCAAATGCATGTTTTTCCTGAAGGGGAAGAAGGTAAAGAAGCAGTTACCCATTTTAAGGTTTTGGAAAGATTAGGTTACGTTACTTTAGTATCATGTAAACTAGAAACGGGTAGAACACATCAAATTAGGGTTCATATGAAGTATATAGGTCATACCCTTTTTAATGATGAGCGTTATGGTGGTGAAAAAATATTGAAGGGAACAACCTTTACAAAGTATAAACAATTTGTGGAGAATACCTTTAAACTATTGCCTAGACAGGCATTACATGCCAAAACTTTAGGTTTTATACATCCTGTTACGGGTGAGCATATGAGTTTTGATTCTGAAATACCAGATGATATGGCCAATGCAATTGAAAAATGGCGTAGCTATAGCAAGAACAGTACAGCATAAGATTTTTCAATAGCACTATTTAAACTCTTTTATATCTTTTGTAGGTCTTCAAGTTGATCATGTTTATTTTTGGAGAATTAAAATTGCATTATGAAAATTGTTATTTCTCCGGCAAAGTCATTGAACTATGAAAGTGACTTGCCAACAACTAAATATACATCGCCAGAATTTATTGAAGATGCTGAAAAGCTGAATAAAATATTAAAGAAGAAAA
The DNA here is from genome assembly GCF_001865655.1 of Maribacter sp. 1_2014MBL_MicDiv. Classification (NCBI taxonomy): domain Bacteria; kingdom Pseudomonadati; phylum Bacteroidota; class Flavobacteriia; order Flavobacteriales; family Flavobacteriaceae; genus Maribacter; species Maribacter sp. 1_2014MBL_MicDiv. Next base: position 832,606 of record NZ_CP011318.1, on the reverse strand, counting down.
AGCCAAAAGCACTTTCTGAATTGATGTCCATTTCAGATAACTTGGCACAATTAAACTGGCAGCGTAATCAAGATTTTACAACACCGTTTACACCTGAAAATGCCAGACCGGCAATTTATGCCTTTAGCGGTGATGTATACCAAGGCTTAGATGCTTATACGTTAACCGAAGAGAAGATTGAAATTTTACAACAATCGCTCAGAATTCTTTCGGGGCAGTATGGTATATTGAAACCTCTAGACCTTATGCAACCTTACCGTTTAGAGATGGGAACATCTTTAAAAATTGGAAGAAAGAAAAACCTATATGAATATTGGGGAGAAAGGCTTACCGATCATTTGAACAATGAAATGGAAGAAGGGGAGCTATTGGTGAACTTAGCCAGTAACGAATATTATAGTGCATTAAAACCGAAAAAAATTAAAGCAGATATTATTACTCCGGTATTTAAAGATTGGAAGAATGATCAGTTAAAGATAATTAGCTTTTTTGCCAAAAAAGCTAGGGGTTCTATGGTGAGGTATATTATTGATACAAATGCAAAAACTCTTGAAGATATAAAAGGTTTTAATTTAGATGATTATCAGTTTAGTAAAGAGCATACTTTAAAAGAAAATCAACCCGTTTTTATTAGATAAAATATTATTATCTCTTTTTCGTTCTAAAGGTATAACAAGACGTCTATGAAAAGGGTTTATTTGCTATCTGTAATTATCGTTGTCCTATTAATCTCGTGTACTGATAGGGATGATGAGGTTAATCTTGTCAATATCCGTATTCACAATAGCACAGAACTTTTTTTTAGTGAAGTAAGAATTGCGGATAAAGATACTGTGTATGAGAATATTGCGGCAGATGAGTTTTCAACTTATATGGAGTTTGAAACTGCATTCGCCAATCCTGCAATAGCGATACTTACAGATTCAACAAGTCTTAACTATTTTCCAACAGATGTTTTATCAGATTCCTTACCTATTGGTTTTTATACCTATGAAATATCTTTGGATGAAGATAACCAAGTAGATTTAACCTTTAGAATAGACGATTAGAACTATTTCTTTTTACTGATTTTTATTTTTTCTTCTACGGTAGGTCTCTTTTTAATTTTACGAGGTCTTCTTGCCCCGTAAGAATTATTAGATATTTTTCCTTTTTTAGATTTTCTGTCTCCTTTACCCATAATATTGTTCTTTCTATTAAAGTAAGTAATTTAGTCATGATCGGTCATTTTAATAGGCTCAAGAGAATAAATCACTAATGCAAAAGATTTTTAAGCATATTCACCCATATGAACCATTTATTGACAATTCTACTGAAAAACTTATAGTGGGGACCTTACCGCCACCTCGTTTTACTACCGGTGATTTAAAAGAAGGAGATGTAAACTTTTGTTACGGAAGCAGGGACGGGCAGCTATGGCCTATTTTAAATAAAATCTTTGATCTTAATTTGAAATTTGAAACCACTAGTAAAGCTATTGATCAGCGCAAAATATTTTTGAAGGATAGAAAAATTGGCATATGCGACATAGTAGCTTCTGCAGAAAGAGAGAAAATTGATGCCTCTGATTTAGGTATGCAGAATATAGCATTAAGAAATGTTCTCGGGTATCTAGAAGAATATCAAAAAATACACACGCTTTTATTTACAGGTGGTAATAGTAAAAATGGACCGGAATATTTTTTCCGAAAACATTTAAAGGAAAGTGCGGTAGCATTAAAATTGATTTCTAATCAGGTGCCTAGAATTCATGAGTTTGTACACCCAAGTACTAATAAACTTATAAGAACGGTTTCGTTAACGGCACCTTCTGGTGCAGCAAATAGGGCAGTAGGTAGTTTGGATTTGTATAAGAAAATGAAAAGTGAAAATCCTAAATTCAATACAATAGACTTTAGAGTGTTACAGTATAAAAAATATTTTTAATAGATGTGATGGTTCTGTAAGTGGATAAACTAAAAAGAGTCTTGTTTTTAAGACAAGACTCTTTTACGAGAACACTATATGAAAATGAAAAAATTTTTTACTTATTTACACTGTAAAGATATATAGGCACTACTGTTTTTTGGAATATTTGTTGTCAATACAGACAATTTTGTGGTATACTTCTATGAATATGATATTTCACAAAAATCATTCTCTAAATTCTCTTGGAATAGCGATATTTATGTTCGAAATTTAAAGAGTTTGTCGTAATGGTACGACTAAAAGTTTTTTAATATATGCAACAAAAAGAAAGATTAGCAGAATTTAAGAAATCTGTTCAAAATAAATTTAATGTTTACAATAGTCTATTCTTAAACCTTCCCTACGAGAATATTGAAAATGTAGGTATGTTGATTCCTTTATTACTGAATCAATCTGAAAAGGGGTTAAGTGACGGACTAAACCCAAAAGAAATTCTTGAGAATTTTTTCGAGAATTTTGTAGAAATAAAATCAGAAAAAGAACAAATAGACTTTATGTTTCGCATCATACAGTATGTAGAAAGACAAGTTGTTCTTTATGATAGTGTAGAAGATGCGGCGTTTCCAAAGTTACACAAGCATTCTAGTTCATTGTCATTAAAAGATTATTTTCAGTTGGTTGAAAAGAATAAATCTTGGGATACTATTTGGGACAAGTTGAGTACGTTCAGTGCACGTATAGTTTTAACGGCGCACCCAACACAATTTTATACTCCGGCGGTTTTAGATATCATTACAAACCTTAGAACTTTAATATTAGAAGATAAAATTGATGAAATAGATGTAGGTCTTCAACAATTAGGCCTTACGTCTTTGATCAATGCAAAAAAACCGACACCATTAGATGAAGCCAAAAATATAATCTACACGCTAAGACATGTATATTATGATGCAATTGGTGATATGTATGCTTATATCAAGGGTAGTACAGGGTCAAAGAATTTTGAAAATCATGACATTGTCAAGTTAGGTTTTTGGCCTGGCGGTGATAGAGATGGAAATCCGTTTGTAACTGCAGATATCACCAGAGATGTAATGAACGAGCTTCGTTTAACGTTAATGAAGTGCTATTATAATGACCTTAAAGGTTTGGTGCATAAACTCACCTTTAAAGATGTACAAGAACCGTTGCAGAAGCTTAGGGGTAATTTATACACGGCCATGTTCGATAGTTCTAAGGATATTGGTTATGAAGATTTAATTGTTCCTTTAGAAGAAATACAATCCATATTAATAGAAAAATACCAAAGTCTTTATCTAAAAGATTTGGAAAAATTTATTGATAAGGTAAAGATATTCAAAGTGCACTTTGCTACAATAGATATACGTCAAGACCATAGTATGCATACCAAAGTTATGGTAGAAGTATTAAAAAAGAATGGTTTTATAAATGATGAGCTAAGTGAGTTATCTGACGAGGAATTATTGGATATTCTTTTGCATAAGAATTTAAATTTGGTAGCAGATGATTATGAAGTAGATATTGTAAAAGATACTATTAAGAATATACTTCAATTACAGACCATACAGGCTAAAAATGGAGAAGAAGGATGTAATAGATACATTATCAGTAATTCTGAAGATAAGTATTCCATTTTGTTTGTTTACGCACTGTTTAGATGGTGTGGCTGGGCAGACAAAGAAATAACGTTTGATATAGTGCCTTTATTCGAAACAATGAACGGAATGGATACAGCTCAAGATACCATGAAGTTTTTATTCAGTTTACCTGAGTATATGGACCATTTAGAAAATAGAAATAAAAAGCAGACTATAATGCTTGGATTTTCCGATGGTACTAAAGATGGGGGCTATTTAAAAGCCAACTGGTCAATTTTAAAGACAAAAGAAGAGCTTTCAGAGGTTTGTGATCAGAATGATATTGCTGCCGTATTTTTTGATGGTAGGGGAGGCCCACCGGCAAGAGGAGGTGGAAAAACGCATCGTTTTTATGCTGCCCAGACCAATAAAGTGGCGAACAATGAAATTCAATTAACTATTCAAGGGCAGACCATAACAAGTACTTATGGTACCAAAGAACAGTTTATTTATAATAGTGAGCAACTATTGACCGCCGGATTGTCTAACACAATTTTAGGAAAAGAAATTGTTATATCTGATGCTGATAGAGAGTTGATTGAAGAGCTGTCAGAACTAAGTTTTAAAAAGTATGATGATCTAAAACACCATGATAAGTTTATGCCGTACTTGGAAAACATGAGTACGCTTAAATATTACACAAAAGCAAATATTGGTAGTAGACCTGGAAAAAGAGGAAATAAGGCTAAACTTGAATTGTCTGATTTAAGGGCAATTTCATTTGTAGGGTCATGGAGTCAATTAAAGCAGAACGTACCAGGTTATTATGGTATTGGTACTGCTCTTGAGAAACTTGAAAAAGATGGAAGATTTGAAGAGGCCAAAAGGTTGTACCAAGAAGTACCGTTCTTTCAAGCTTTGATGATGAACAGTATGATGAGTCTTACCAAATGTTATTTTGAATTGACCAGTTATATGAAAGAAAATAAGGAGTATGGTGCTTTTTGGGAGATTCTTCATGCAGAATATGAATTATCTAAAGCAATGCTTCTAAAACTATCTGGCATGGAAATATTAATGAAGAAAGAAGCAATTTCTAGGGAGTCCATCAAAATTCGTGAGAGTATAGTCTTGCCTTTATTGGTTATTCAACAATATGCGCTTCAAAGGATTGGAGAAGGTACGGAGTATAAAGAATTGTACGAAAAGATTGTTACCAGATCACTATACGGTAATATCAATGCTAGTAGAAACTCAGCATAGTTTTTTATAAAATAACATCCTAATAAAAGCCCGATTCAAAACATTGAATCGGGCTTTTTACTTTGTTGGATATAGTGTACTATTTTTTATTCTGTTGATTTTTAATAGTCTCCTTATCTATATCAAAATCGTTTGTTTCTATATTGGTATTCCCCGTCGGATTTGTTGGGTTATTCTGTTCTACTTTTCTTTTAAACTTTTTATTATCTTTTATAATTCCCATAATTTCAATTTTTTAGATTCATATTTAAGATAACAAATTGAAAATGAGAACTCCGTTAATTGGTTGATAAAGCTTTGTTATAGAGTGTTAAACTAAACTATTCAGTTTCACTTGGGCTAAGTAATGCATAAAACAATTTTATACCATACGCTATTTGTCCAATTTTTAAATTCTCATTGGGGCTATGCTGATTGTTATCTGGGTTTACCATTGGAATTATGAATGCAGGAATTTTCAGTTCATTGATAAATGGTGAAATAGGAACCGTACCGCCCATTATACGGATTTGAACAGGTTTTTCTCCAAATTTGTTTTCCATTGTTTTTACAATATTGTTCCCAAACGGATTATTTAGATCTGTACGAAACGCATCTGTAACCGTGCCTTCTTTAATCGTTACTATTTTATCATATTTCAAACGATCATCCATAGTGGGTTCCGTGTCCAATATATGATAGCCTTGATTTTTGATGTGTTCTCTTACCAATTTTTTAAGTCTGTTACCATCAGTTTCTGGAACAAGTCTTAAATCTAATTCTGCTGTAGCGGTAGCAGGAAGAATAGTCCTTGCTTGATCGCCGATCCATCCAGAACCTAGGCCCCTAATGTTTAGGGAAGGGTATTGCAATGCTTCTTGATAAAAACCGCCAACCTTTTCTGGGTTAGAGATGGCTAAATTGCTATTGATGACATCGGCATTGTCCGGAACGCTTTTTAAAATAGCTAATGTTGCATCATCTAATGAGATTCCATCATAATATCCTTTTATAAGAACTTTGCCATTGGCATCTTTCATTGTTGCTAGTAGCTGTGCCAACTGAAAACCAGGGTTAGGAGCGTAGTTTCCGTAATGACCACTATGTTGCGGTTTTATAGGACCATGGGTCGTAATTGATAATGTTGTGATTCCTCTACAGCCATAAACTATTGTTGGTTTCCCGGAAACATGAACCGGACCATCGTTTATCACCAAAAAATCGGCTTTCAATAAATCTTTATAGGTGCGTACAGCTTGTGGTAATGGTGCACTACTTTTTTCTTCTTCGCTGTCTAGAATTACCTTTACATTAAAAGGTATGTCTATAGCATCTTTTTTAAGTGCGTCAATAGAATTTAAAAACATAATGATAGGACCTTTGTCATCTGATGTAGATCTTCCAAAAAGTCGCCAATCATAGTTGATGTCATCATCTAATTCTGAAAAGGATTCGGTCTTCCAACCGTCATCAGATTTAGATTTTAGCACCACTTTGTAAGGATCAGGTTGGTCCCATTTTGCAGCGTCTACAGATTGCCCATCTAAATGCATATAGAACAAAATAGTTGGCTTGTTGTCGTCCATGGGTAGAGCGGCAAAAAATAAGGGTAGCCCTTCGGTTTCTAAAATGGTACTATTAAATCCGCGTTCAGTGAATTTTTTTCTCAGCCAAAAAAGGTTAGAATCTATGTCGTCTGCATTTAATGCATCATTAGGTATTGCTACAAATTCCCTTAATTCGCCAATAGCACTCGCTACTTTAGATTTTATTAATATGGAGTCTTGAGAATGGGCGGTAAAAAGTAATAAAAGGAATGTAAGTGTAAGAAGTTTTTTCATGGTCGTTCATGTAAATATATTCTTTAAAAGTAAGGAAAATAGAGAGAATAATCTGTGTTGGTACCAATAACATGGTATACAGAAAATTATAAATTAATTTAAAAAAATGATGCAATAATAATATTCTTATTTAATGCGAATTTTAATTTTTGAATTAAAAAATTGTATTACTTTGATAGGTTATAAATTGTAAATAATGAAAAATTTCATCCAATATTTCTTATTGTTTTTTGTGCTTTATTCATGTTCTGATGATAATACAATTTCTGAGATAGAAGAGATTGATTCTGGAAATATTGAAGTTACTGTTTTGCTGGGATCCGATGCAGCAATTGGTGCTGTTGTAACTACGAATCCAGAAACAAGAACATTAGTAGTAGGAGAATCTGGTGTAGTGGTATTTGAAACTATTGATACAGGAAATTATGTAGTCAACGTGGTATTGAACCAAAATCCTGATTTTCTATATTTTCAAGAAGTTGTACTTACTAATAATGTTACTGAAAAGATAGTTTTTAATATCCCTGAAATATCCGAATTAACTGAGCAAGATTTGGACGTTGATTTTTTATTGAATGTGTCCTATAATAATTTGAGATCAATATTTAATGCAGACGCATATTTATCATATTGGGGGGATACTGGTACAGATATATTAAAAGCTAATCCAAATTTTAATGGTGGACTGGTTGATTTGGATGCCTATTCCTTTAATGCTCAATCTACTGTTATAAATCAGGTATGGGCGGAGCACTATATTCAAATAAGGGGCTTGAATTTGGGAATCGACTATTTATTGGATTCTTCAAATGTTGTGTCCAGTGAGATAGATAGAAAAGAATTAGAAGCACATTTTAAATTTTTAAGAAGCTTACTATATTTCAATCTGATAAAAATATATGGCAATCCTCTTTTAAGCGTAACAGCTGAAATAGATTTAAGCGGTCCGCCAAACTATCCTCAAAATCCAAGTACCACCTACTCACAAATAGAAGAAGATTTGCTTTATGCAATTGAAAATTTACCAGTTTTAAATAGTAATGATCAGGCAAATCAGTGGAGCGCAAGATTTTTATTGGCCAAAGTCTATATGACCATGGCCGGTTTTCCTTTAAATGAATACGGTAAATACGGCAGTGCTTTAGAACAGTTAAAAATTCTGCAAGGGCAGTATGAATTAATGGCAGATTATAATTCAGTTTTTAACGAAGAAAATGAAGCCTCAAATAGAGAAATTCTCTTTAAAATAACTTTTGATGGAAGTGAAGATTCCAAAAGTTCATTTAACGATTATTGGGGACCTTTGGGTATTGCTTCAGAAGATGCACTGTTACTTGTTTCTGGTTTTGAAAATTCATTCAATAGTTCCATGTTATTTGAAAATCCTGTTAGTTTTCCGATAGAAATTGAAGACAATCGGTTTAAGAATAACATAGCGACATTCTCTATTTCTGGTAATAATGTGGTTAATGAAGTAGATCCAAAGAATTGGAGACCATTAAAATGGTATAACGGAGAATTGCCTGATGCAGATTTTGAGTCTACATCGTTTGACTATCCTGTTTTTAGATATGCAGATGTATTGTTGTTGTTAGCAGAAGCTGAGAATGAAGTAAATGGACCAACTCCTTTAGCTTATGCAGCGATTAATCAAGTTCGGGAAAGAGCATTTGGGAACGAGAACAATGTACCTGGAAATCTTAATAAGGATCAATTCTTTGATGTAATTTATTTAGAGCGAAAATTAGAATTATGTTTTGAAGGCCATAGACGAGACGATTTAGTTAGATGGAACAAACTTCAAGAAGTTATAGATGGTTTTAACTCTACTAATGACTTTTCTAAAGATTACCAACCTCACGAGTACGTTTGGCCAATACCGCAATCGGAAATAGACTTAAATCCTAATGCGGTACAAAACCCAGGTTATTAGAAAGTAGTTTATTGTATAGTATTCACAAATTCTGAAATGGAGTTTACGCCATTAGCCGTTAAATGTTTAATAAAGGCAGAACCAATTATTGCACCTTTAGCGGTTTTGGTTGCTTGCTTAAATGTTTCTTCGTCTTTAATTCCAAAACCGACAATTTGTGGGTTCTTTAAATTCATTTTGTCAATGCGCTCAAAATAACTTTCTTGCTCTTGACCAAAACCGGATTTTGATCCTGTGACACTTGCAGAACTTACCATATAGATAAATCCGTTAGAGGCATCGTCTATTTGGTGAATACGGTCATCACTGGTCTGCGGAGTGATTAGAAAAATGTTTAAGAGTCCGTGTTTTTTAAAAATTTCCTCGTATTCTTCCTGGTAAACATCTAACGGTAAATCTGGTAAAATGAGTCCGTCAATTCCAATTTCTTGACACTTTTTACAAAATGCCTCAACACCGTATTGCAACATGGGGTTAAAGTATCCCATAATAATCAATGGTATAGAAACCGTTTTACGAATATCTTTCAGTTGACTAAAAAGAATTTCGGTGGTCATTCCATTTTTCAAAGCGGCGGTAGAACTTTCTTGAATTGTTGGTCCGTCTGCCAAAGGATCACTGAACGGGAGTCCTATTTCAATCATATCAACACCATTGTTTTCTAAATCTTCAATGATTTTTACCGTGTTGTTTAATGATGGGTAACCAGCTGTAAAATATATAGATAGAAGCTTTTTATCTTCCTTTAATTTTGATGTTATTCTATTGCTCATAATAAGGTTATGCTAACTTAAAGTAATCAATATAAGTGTTCAGATCTTTATCTCCACGGCCAGAAAGGCTAATAACGACCACATCGTCTTTTTTGAATTTCCTATGTTCAAAAATGGCAAATGCATGCCCTGTTTCTATAGCGGGAATAATACCTTCTAATTTTGATAATTCCAATCCTGCAGCCATGGCTTCATCATCTGTAGCCGAATAAAACTCTGCACGGCCAGATTTGTAAAGGTGAGAATGCATAGGACCAACGCCTGGGTAGTCTAGCCCGGCAGAAATGGAGTAAGGCTCGGTAATTTGTCCATCTTTGGTTTGCATCAACATGGTTTTACATCCATGAATGATTCCTACTTTACCAAGGGCGGATGTTGCTGCGCTCTCACCAGAATCTACGCCTTTACCTGCAGCTTCAACTGCAATAATGCCAACCTCAGGCTCGTGTAGAAAATGATAATAGGTACCTGCGGCATTACTGCCACCACCAATACAAGCTACCACGTAATCTGGGTTTTCACGACCTTCTTTCTCTTTTAACTGCCATTTTATTTCCTCGGATATTACCGATTGAAAACGGGTTACCATATCTGGGTAAGGGTGTGGACCAATGGCAGAACCAATGATATAATGGGTGTCTACCGGATTGTTGATCCAATCTCTAATGGCTTCGTTGGTAGCATCTTTAAGTGTTCTACTTCCAGATTTTGCAGGTCTAACTTCGGCACCCAACATTTTCATACGGGCAACATTTGGCGCTTGGCGTGCAATATCTATTTCCCCCATGTAAACAATACATTCCATACCCATAAGAGCACAAACGGTTGCCGTGGCCACACCGTGTTGTCCAGCACCGGTTTCGGCAATAATTCTAGTTTTGCCCAACTTTTGAGCCATAAGAATTTGACCTATGGTGTTGTTCACTTTATGTGCACCAGTATGATTAAGATCTTCTCTTTTTAGGTAAATTTTGCAACCATGTTTTTTAGAAAGACGTTTGGCAAAATATAGGGGGGAAGGTCTACCGACATAGTCTCTTAACAGCTGATGAAACTCTTCTTGAAAAGAATCTTCATGCATCAATTTTAAATAATTTTGGCGTAGTTCCTCTACATTTGGGTACAACATTTCCGGTATATAGGCACCACCAAATTCTCCGTAGTATCCTTTTTCGTCAGCATTATAATTCATAGCGCTTCTTTAAACTTTTGTAATTCTTCAATATTTTTTAACCCTGGATCTATTTCAAATTTGCTATTTACATCAATGGCATAGCAGAATTTAGACTCGGGTGATTTCATAAACTCATTAATTTTATCAAGACTGTTCAAACCAATTCCCCCACTTAAAAAGAAAGGCTTGTTAGAAGGATAATTCTTAAGGACAGACCAATTAAAGGTATAGCCATTGCCCCCAGGGAGTTTCCCTTTAGTATCAAAAAGATAAAAATCGCACACATCTTCATAGGGCGTTAAACTTTCAAAATCAAACTCATCTTTAATGGAAAATACTTTAATGATCTCAATTTTTTTATTCAACTTCATAAGTTCCTCTGCAACTTGTCTACAATATTCAGGGCTCTCGTGACCATGCAATTGAAGACCCTGTAATTGATGTTTTTTGACCAACGTAATAATATAGTTTATATCGGCATCAACAAAAACGCCTACTTTGTTGATAGTGTGTGGTAATTCGGGAATTTCCCCATCAAAAAATCTAGCGGAATGTTCCCAAAATATAAAACCAAGATAATCTGGTCGCAATTGTGCAACTTCAGAAGTATTTAGTTTCATACCGCAGATTTTGAGTTTCATTTTATTTCTTTTAGATCTTTAATAAATTGAATGGCACTCTCGCCTGGAGTATCGGTTTTCATAAAATTCTCTCCGATTAAAAATCCTTTATAACCATACGTTTTTAATTCCTTAATTGCTTCAATCGAACTTATTCCGCTTTCAGATACTTTTACAAAATCATCAGGAATTTGGGAAGAAAGCGATTTACTAGTCTCTAAGCTAACTTCAAAAGTCTTTAGATTTCTATTATTGACTCCCAACATATCTATGCTGGGCATGATTGATTTATGAAGTTCGTCTTCATTGTGTACTTCTAATAAAACATCTAAACCTAAACTTTTTGCCAATTCAGAGAATTTTTTTATTTCTTCTCTAGTTAGCACGGCAGCAATAAGAAGAATAACATCTGCGCCATAAGCTTTGGCTTCTATAATTTGGTATTCACTAATTATGAACTCCTTACGTAATAACGGTAACTGTGCCGATGCCCTTGCAATGATCAAGTCTTCTAAAGAACCTCCAAAATATTTAATATCGGTAAGCACGCTCATACCACAAACACCCGCTTTTTCATACCCCATGGCAACCTGCCCAACATTTGCATTTTGATTAATGCTTTCTTTGGATGGTGATCTTCTTTTAAATTCAGAAATAATACCGGTGTCACTATCTTTAAGAGCTTGAGCCAGTGAAAAAGTCTCTCTGTTGAATAATACAGAATGTTCATATTGTGAAGAAGGGAAAATCAAATTTTTCAATTCTACTTCCTTTCGTTTATCCGCTACAATTTTGTCTAGAATATTAGCCCCACCTGACCTTCCCAAAGGGGAAGAACTTGATTTTGCTTTATATACTTTTTCAGAACTCATTTTTGACCTTTTTAGTTTTTTAATATTCCCCCTTTGGGGGCTAGGGGGTATTTGTTTTAATTTTTGCTCAACTCTTGTATTTTCTTCAATGCGTTCAATCCTTTTCCACTTAACAAAGATTCTTTGGCTTTTTCAAAACCTTGAATAGGAGTTAGGTTATTTACTGTGGCTATGGCAATACCGGCATTGGCACAAACTACATTATTTTGCGCTTCTGTGCCTTTACCTTGTAATACATTTATAAAAATTTGAGCAGAAGATTCAATGCCGTCACCGCCGACAATATCGGTTTGTTTAATTTCCGGCACACCAAAATCAGAAGGCTTTAGCATTGTTTCGGTATGGTTAGAAATAGTTTTGGTATTTCCTGTCAATGATATTTCATCATAACCGTCCAAGGCATGTAATACGGTGAAATTTTTATCTGTTTTTTGATAAAGGTATCCGTACATACGAGCTAATTCAAGATTAAAAACACCTACCATTTGGTTTTTTGGAAATGCAGGATTTACCATAGGCCCCAACATGTTAAAGAATGTTTTTACCGCCAGATCTTTACGAATAGGGGCAACGTTTTTCATAGCCGGATGAAATAGGGGCGCATGTAATACACAAATACCAGCCTCATCAATACATTTTTCTAAAAAGCCGGCATTGTTACTGAACTTGATTCCTAAAAACTCCATTACATTACTACTTCCGCATTTAGAGGAAACACCATAGTTGCCATGTTTGGTAACTTTTACACCGGCACCGGCAGTAACAAAAGATGCCAATGTAGAAATATTAAAAGTGTCTTTGCCATCACCACCAGTACCGCAAAGATCTATGGGGTTGTAAGCAGATAAATCTACTGCCAAGCATAAATCTAGCAATGCATCTCTAAACCCTTCTAATTCTTCAATGGTAATACTTCGCATCATATAAACGGTCAAAAAAGCTGCTATTTGACTTGTATTGTAGTCGCCTTTAGCAATATTGACTAATATGCGCTTTGCATCTTCTTTGGAAAGTATCTCGTGATTTATGAGCTTATTTAATGTTTCTTTCATTTTTTTAATACTATACAGTTCAACCTTAAGTTTAGTTCGCTTTAATTATGATTTAAGCGTTCAGCCAGTTCTCTAACATTTTTTTTCCTTGAGGAGTAAGTACGGATTCTGGATGAAATTGTACCGCATGTACGTCGTATTTTTTGTGTTGTAAAGACATTATTTGTCCGTTTTCATCTACTGATGTTGCTTCTAGAACATCTGGTAAATTAGTGTCTACGACCCATGAATGATATCTGCCAACTTCTATTTCTTTGGGAATATCTTTAAAAATTACGGCATCTTTGGTAATGTTGATCTTAGTGGCTATGCCGTGGTATACTTCCTTTAGATTGATCAATGATCCTCCAAAAACTTCCGCTATTGCTTGTTGACCTAGGCATACCCCAAAAATACTTTTGGTTGGGGCATACTTTTCTATAATTGGTTTAAGAAGTCCGGCTTCATCTGGAATACCTGGTCCGGGAGATAATACAATTTTATCAAAAGCATCAATCTCTTCAAGTGTAAGTTGGTCATTACGCTTTACAACGACCTCGCATTCCAATTCTTCTAGATAATGAACAAGGTTATAAGTAAAGCTATCGTAATTGTCTATGACTAATATTTTTTTCATTTTAAATGTCTTCTGCTATTTCTAAAGCCTTGGTTAATGCACCTAGTTTGTTATACGTTTCTTGTAGTTCACTTTCTGGGTCAGAAGCAGCAACAAGACCTGCACCAGCTTGATAATGGAGATTATGATTTTTGCTTAAAAACGTTCTGATCATTATGGCATGGTTAAAGTTTCCAGAGAAATCCATAAAACCTATGGCTCCACCATAATATCCCCTGCTAGTTTTCTCATATTTTTCAATAAGCTGCATGGCCATATGTTTTGGGGCGCCACTCAATGTACCTGCAGGAAAAGTGTCTGCCACCACTTTCATGGTAGGTATATCTGGTTTTTTCATGCCTGTAACTTTAGATACCAAATGGATCACGTGAGAGAAAAACTGTACTTCCCTATAATTCTCGACTTTAACTACATTGCCATTTCTGCTCAAGTCGTTCCTAGCTAAATCTACCAGCATAACGTGCTCACTGTTCTCTTTGTCATCGGTCTTTAGCTCTTTGGCGAGTTGTGCATCTTGTTCATCATTACCAGTTCTTTTAAAAGTACCGGCTATAGGGTGAATTTCGGCTTTGCCCTCGCTTACAATAAGTTGCGCTTCAGGTGAACTTCCAAATATTTTAAAATCCCCGAAATCAAAATAAAACAAATAGGGCGAAGGATTTACCGAGCGCAAAGCTCTATAAACATTAAATTCATCACCTTTAAAACCTTGCGAAAAACGTCTACTTAAAACCAACTGAAATACATCGCCACGTTGACAGTGTTTTTTTGCCAAAGCAACATGCTCTCTATATTCCTCATCTTTAAGATTAGACTTTCGATCACCATCTATTTTAAAGTTATAAGTGGCAAAATTTCTAATGTTTAGTAGTTGTTCCAGTTCTGGAATGTTATTATCGGTATTATAGCAATGCGCAAAAAGGTATGCTTCGTTTTTGTAATGGTTAATTGCAATGATGTTTTGGTAAACCGCATAATACACATCTGGTATGCTTACTGAATCTGATTTTTGAGATATTTCCAAATCTTCAAAATAACGAACTGCATCATATGACATATAACCAAATAGTCCATTATTAATGAATTTATAATCATTACTATCTGCCTTAAAAGCTTTGCTGAAAGAATCAATACTTTCAACAACGTCTATTTCTGGTGTTATTTGAATTTCTTCAACCACACCATCGGGAAATTGTTTTGTAATGATTTCGTTTTCCACTTTAATGGATGCAATAGGATTGCAGCAGATATATGAGAAACTATTGTTATTGGCATGATAGTCACTACTTTCCAAAAGAATACTATTTGGAAAACGGTCTCTAATTTTTAAATAAACACTTACCGGTGTTACCGTATCGGCAAGAATTTTTTTATGGTATGTTTTAAATTGATAGGCCATAGGTACTTTTATAAAATAAAGAAGGCTTGTCGTGATGACAAGCCTTTATATAGTTTTACTACAATGATGCTTTGCTCACGATGTTTTTCGTAAGTTGTTCCACCACCAAGTATTTGCGATTAAATTTTTCATTGAGGCTCAAATATAAAAAGGAAATTTAAACTTACAAACTTTACCTTATCAAAAATAAAAATCCCATTGAATTTATCTCAAAGGGATTTTAAATTGTTGTAATTCCACAAGTTTTATAGCAATCTAAAGCTTATAGTGCTAAATCTACCACTAAATCAAAGTCATCATAAATAGCTTTGTCACCTAAATTATCAAAAAAGCTTCCTGAGCCATATTTAATATCATATTTAGTTCTATCTATTTTAAGCGTAGCTGAAGCCTTATTTTCAAACATAGATACAACTAAAGTAACAGGCTTGGTAATTCCTTTAATTGTAAGGTCACCGGTTACCGTATATGAGTTATCGTTCATGGGTTTAACCGAAGTAAAAACCAATTTGGAAGTTGGGTTACTTTCAACACCAAAGAAATCTGCAGACTTCAAGTGTCCCTCTAATTTTTCTTTTCCTTTTCCTGCTTCTAGGTCGGTAACAACTATGGAAGTCATATCAACTACGAATTCTCCACCAACTAATTTTTTGCCCTTCATTTCTAAGTGACCAGATTTTAGATTAATGTTTCCATCATGTGAACCAGTAACCTTATATCCTTTCCAGGTAACTTTACTTTCGCTGACTTTTACTTCTTTCTTTTCGCCATCAATTGGGGTGGTAGCGGTTGCAGAGAAGCCAAAAACAGCTACGAATACTAAACTTAATAATGATTTTTTCATGTTTCTAATTTTAAATGATTGTGTTTAATTTATATGTGTGTAATTATTTGTTCTTGTGAATATCTCACCTTTGGGTAGTGTTGCGTATCGTCTTCGGTTGATCTATAACCGACAGCTAAAACTACTGCTGCGTTTAGACCTTTTTTGGTTAGGCCCAAAATTTTATTATACTGTTCTTTATTAAAACCTTCCATTGGGCAAGTATCTATTTCCATTTCTGCAGCAAGGGTCATTAAGTTTCCTAACACAATATATGCTTGGTTAGATGACCATTTATTTTTATCGTCATTAGGTAGGTCTAATAGTGCAGATTTCATACTTTGGGAATACCCCTCAAGATCTTCTTTTGTAACCCCTCTAGTGCTTACGATATTATCTATATAATCGTCAATTAATGCTTCGTCAAAATTAGGTTTGTTAGCAAGAACGAAAAGGTAAGATGAATCAGTAATTTGTGGTTGGTTGTATGAAGCTTTTCTTAACTCTTGTCTAATATTATCATTTTTAATAACATAAATTTCATAAGGTTGTAAACCATAAGAGGAGGCTGTTAGTTTTGCCCCTTCTAGTAAAGTGTCTAGATCAGCCTTACTAACTTGTTTAGAGCTATCGAATTTTTTAGTGGCATAGCGCCAGTTTAATTTATTTAATATCGTATTCATAGTTGTGCTTAAAATTTATCTAATAATTCATTGAATTGATGTAACTCTTCTTCTGTAAAATTTTTAAGCATATTTTCTTCTGCTTCAAAAAGTATTCCATCAATTTGTTTTAATATGTTCAATCCATCTTCGGTAATTACAATTTCTACTTTTCTTCTATTTTTTTCGCATACGGTTCTGTTAACATACCCCTTTAAAATTAGCTTATCTACTAAGCGGGTAGTGTTACTCATTTTAGTAACCATTCGCTCATTAATGGTAGAAAGATTTGCAGGTTTTCCATTTTGCCCTCTTAATATTCTTAGTACATTAAACTGCTGAACCGAAATGTCAAATGGCTTCAACACCATAGAAACTTCCTCATTTAGTTTATTGGCTACCAGAGCTACATGAATTAATGTCCGTTTGGCCAACGGCATTTTTTTGTTTGTTTTTAAAATTTCCTCTACATTCATGTGTGTACAATAATTGTATATACAAATGTAAAGTTATTTTGTTAGGATTAGTGATTGTTCAGATTAATTTTTTGTTAAAAATAGTTGTGAGGTATAAATAAATAAAAATCGATTATTTTTACGGTATATAATTTACACTATGGCAGATTTATCACAACAAGAATGGGAAGAGCAATTGGAGAAAGATTCTAATGCAATAATTCTCGATGTAAGAACAGAAGAAGAAGTAGAGGAAGGTATAATTCCTAATTCAATTAATATAGATATCTATAAAGGACAAGAGTTTGTGGCTGAACTTGAGAAGTTAGATAAGACCAAAAATTATTACGTGTATTGTAGGTCTGGTAATAGAAGTGGTCAAGCTTGTGCAATTATGAAGAATTTAGGTTTTGATAAGGCTTTTAATCTTCAAGGCGGGTTTATGAATTGGGAAGGAGAAACCGCTTAATTTTATTTCTTTAAGAAAATATGCCCGCTTTACAGCGGGTTTTTTATTTTTATGAAATGAAGGAAGATTTGCTTCATTTTATATGGAAGTACAAAAAATATCCAGTAAATGGATTAGAAACTACATCTAATGAACCCGTTTACATAAAGTCTGCCGGGACCCATAATCATTTAAGTGGTCCTGATTTTTTTAACGCGCAACTAGAGTTGAATGGTCAATTGTGGGCAGGTAATGTTGAGATACATGTAAAATCATCAGACTGGTATGCGCATAACCATCAAGAAGATCGTAATTATGATAATGTAATTTTACATGTAGTATGGGAAGATGATATAGGTGTATATAGAAAAGATGGAGGTCAAATACCAACACTGTCCCTTAAGAACTATATTCCTGTGCAAGTGCTTGAGAATTATCAAAAATTGTTCAATGTTAAAAACCATAGGTTCATAAACTGTGAAAATGATTTTGACAAGGTTGACGGATTTATAAGGAATAATTGGTTAGATCGCTTGTTTATAGAGCGTCTAGAACAAAAATCGGTCTACATTAATGAATTATTGTGCTATACCAATAATAACTGGGAACAAGTTTTGTTTTTAATGTTATTAAAATCTTTCGGTTCAAAAATTAATCGTGAAATATTTGTTGAAATAGGCAAGTCTATTGATTTTTCGATCATTAGAAAATTGTACAAAAAGCCATTTCAAATGGAAAGCTTGCTTTTAGGGCAGGCAAATTTATTGGAAGTTACTATAGATGATGATCAGTACTTAAATGAATTAAAAAAGGAATATACTTTTCTGAGCCATAAGTTTAATTTGATCCCGGTTTTCAATTCCCCAGAATATTTTAGGCTTAGACCAATGAACTTTCCTACCATAAGATTAGCCCAATTGAGTGCCATTTATGCTGAGAATAATAATTTATTCCATTCATTAATTGAAAATAATGAGTTAGATTTTCAGGAATATTTTAAAGTAGGTACTTCTCAATATTGGGATACCCATTATAATTTTGGTAAGAACTCTAAAAAAGGCAAAAAGAAAATATCAAATTCATTTTTAAATTTATTGATCATTAATACCATAATACCTTTAAAGTTTGCTTACAATAGGTATATGGGCGCTCAGGATAATGAAGGTTTATTTAAAATGATGGCTAAAATTAAAAAGGAAGAAAACAGTATTATAGCTAACTTTGATAAATTAGAAACATCAATCTATAGTGCTAAAGATTCTCAAGCCTATCTTCAATTGTACAATAATTACTGTACAAAAGATAAATGTTTAGATTGTGCCATAGGTGCATCTTTATTGAATGTAAAAGTCTAATTTTATACGCAATGAATGTATTCTATAAATTATTGCTTTATTTTCAAAAAAGAGGATTCGAAGTGTGCGGTAGAATTGCCGAGCGCTTGGGTATAAGGGCAAGAGTGGTTAGAACTTCTTTTATTTATCTGACCTTTGTAACAGTAGGTTTTGGTTTTGCTCTTTATCTTTTTCTGGCCTTTTGGTTGAAAATTAAGGATCTTGTTTATACCAAACGAAATTCAGTCTTTGATCTGTAATGTATGATAAACTTATTTCGGTCTAAAATATATTTGGCACTGACATTAATGCTAATGGTTTTGACCTTTGGTGTGTTGGGCTATAGGTTTATTGCAGATTATAGTTGGGTAGATGCTTTTTATATGACTATAATTACGGTCACTACTGTAGGGTTTTCCGAAGTAAGGCCTATGGGACCAGAAGGCAAGATCTTTACAATAATTCTTATAGTTACAAGTGTATTTATAGTTGGTTTTGCAATATCAATAGTCACCGAATACCTACTTTCCAGAAATTCAGTAGAACTGCTTAAAAAGAAGAAAATGAAGAATGCTATCGAAAATTTAAATCAGCATGTGATCGTCTGTGGTTTTGGGCGAAATGGAATGCAAGCGGCAGAAAAATTAAAGGCGTATAGGCGACCTTTTGTGGTAATAGAAAAAGATAAGGAGGTAATAGAAAGGTTTGAAGATGACGTATTGTTTATTGAAGGCGATGCAAATGATGATGATGTGCTATTGCAGGCAGGTATAGAGCGAGCAAAATTTTTAATAGCAACATTACCTGATGATGCAGCTAATCTGTTTGTAGTTTTATCGGCAAGGCAAATGAAGAAAAATCTGTTTATTATAAGCAGAGCTTCTTTAGTAAATTCTCAGAAAAAATTGTTTTTGGCAGGTGCTAATAAAGTAATTATGCCAGATAAAATAGGTGGAGACCATATGGCATCCTTAGTAGTGATGCCAGATTTAATAACGTTTATGGACAAGCTTTCCACAGAAGGTGAAAACACTACTAACCTAGAGGAAGTGGCAATAGAAGATTTTTCGGATCAAATAGAATGTAACTCTTTAAGGGATTTGGATTTAAGAAGAAAAACCGGATGTACCATAATAGGTTACATATCACCTGATGGTAATTATATCATCAACCCAGAAGCGGATATGGAACTGCAACCAAAAAGTAAGGTCATTGTGCTGGGAAGACCGGAACAAATTAAAAAATTAAACGAGATGTTCCATATAGAATAATCATCTTTCTATCATATATATTTGATTGCATCCATTATTTTTAGGATATTGCTAGACTAACTGACTAATTCAAAAAATTTTAAAACTTATGAAGTATAGACTTCTAACTCTATTAACACTGTTAATACCATTTCTTTCAATTGCACAAGAAAAAGGTTTGGATGAAAAAGTAAATGACGCCTTTATGCCTTTTGCAACGTGGTGGGAAGCTACAGTATTGACTTCTGTTCCAATTGCTGGGTATAACATACCAATTGTATTGATTCTTTTGATAGCAGGAGCTACCTTTTTTACCATTTATTTCAAATTTCCGGGTATAACTAAATTTCCATTGGCAATTAATGTTGTAAGAGGTAAATATGAGGAAATTGAAAAATACGGGCTGGAAAAAGTCCAGCAGCATATGACCGAAGATGGTGATATACCTGATACTATTAGAGATGAAAGTGAAGAGGGTGAGGTAAGTCACTTTCAAGCTTTGGCAACTGCTGTTTCTGGTACAGTAGGTCTGGGTAATATAGCGGGGGTTGCCGTAGCAATTGCTTTGGGTGGTCCTGGTGCAACATTTTGGATGATCGCTTGCGGACTTATTGGTATGTCAACAAAATTTGTAGAATGTACTTTAGGGGTTAAATATCGTGATGTAGGTCCTGATGGTACTGTTTACGGTGGTCCAATGTACTATTTGTCGCGTGGACTTAGTGAAAGTAACTTTAAGATTTTAGGTAAAATATTAGCCGGTATCTTCGCAGTGCTATGTGTGGGTGCATCTTTTGGTGGTGGTAACGCTTTTCAATCTAATCAAGCTGCCGTACAATTGACTTCAATGTTAAATTTGGAAGGTGGAGCTACAGGTGTGATTATTGGAGTAATACTTGCGGTATTGGTAGGTATTGTAATCATTGGAGGAATTAAAAAGATTGCCAGTGTTACAGAAAAGATAGTTCCTTTTATGGCAGGTATTTATGTATTGGCTTCTTTGGTGATCATATTTGCAAACATAAAGTATATAGGTGATGCATTCGGGATGATTTTTGCCGGTGCATTTTCTCCAGATGCTGCAATTGGTGGTATTATTGGAGTTATCATTGTAGGTTTTCAAAGAGCGGCTTTCTCTAATGAGGCGGGAGCAGGGTCTGCTGCAATTGCACACTCGGCGGTAAAGACAAGATATCCGGCAAGTGAAGGTATAGTAGCGTTGTTGGAACCGTTTATTGATACCGTGGTAATTTGTACCATGACCGCGTTAGTGATCATTTTCTTTAATATGGATGCCGGTGCTTTTGATTATGGTAATGGTATTGGTAGTACCGTAATGTTAAATGATACTGGAGCATATGTTGGTGGTGTGGACTTAACTTCAATGGCATATGACTCTGTAATACCTGGGTTTAGATATGTACTTACCATTGCAATTATACTATTTGCCTTTTCAACAATGATATCTTGGTCTTATTACGGACTTCAATCTTGGAAATATTTGTTTGGAAGAGGTAAAACTGCAGATATCTTTTATAAGGTTCTTTTCTTAATGTTCGTGGTTATTGGTGCGGCAGCAACGCTAGACGCTGTAATCAAGTTTTCAGATGCTATGATTCTGGCATTGGTATTTCCAAATATGATAGGTCTGCTTATCCTTTTCCCTAAGGTTAAGAAGAGTTTTGATAGGTATTTGACAGCCATTAGAAAGGTGTACTAATATTTTTATAGATTTTGAAAAATCTCAAATCCCACTTCAAGTTTAATAAACAAGAACGAAGTGGGATTTTCTTTTTGTTGTTATTGCTTATCCTTGTTCAAATAGGTTACTATGTCTACAGATCCTATTCTTCAAAAGTGTCAGGTCCTTTAATTTTAGAAAATTCCCTTCAGGTCCAGGTAGATTCTCTAAAAACCATAGCAGCAAAGAATAATAAGGAGCGTGTCTACCCATTTAATCCTAATTTTATTACTGATTTTAAAGGATATTCTTTGGGTATGACAATAGAAGAGATTGATAGGCTACATGATTATAGAAAGCGAAATAAGTTTGTGAATTCAGCGGAAGAGTTTCAGGAGGTTACCAAGGTTTCAGATTCCTTATTAAATGTAATCTCTAAGGATTTCAAGTTTCCGGAATGGACACAAAATGCTAAACCTAAATCTACTCATAAGTCTAATTCTATTGAATCTGTAAATGTAAATAAAATAACTTTGAAGGACTTAAACACTGTTACTGCGCAAGACTTGCAGAAAATAAGTGGAATTGGTGAGAAATTGTCTGCTAGGATTATAAAATTTAGAGATAGGTTGGGTGGTTTTTTAATCGATGAGCAATTGTATGATGTTTATGGTCTTGAAAAAGATGTGGTAAAAAGAATTTTGAAAGAGTTCAGGGTGATCAGTAAACCAAAAATCGTGAAAATTAACGTAAATATTGCAACTGCTTCAGAATTGTCAAAATTGATATATCTTCAAAAACACGTATCAGAAAGCATAGTAAATTATCGTAATCTCAACGGAAGTATCAATTCTTTGAACGAATTATCAAAAATAGAAAATTTTCCTATAGAGCGTATTGATAGAATTGCCTTATATTTGTCATTATAAAAATAACGCTATGCAAAGTATGTACTTCACCGAAGAACATCAATTATTTAGGGCCAGCCTTAAAGATTTTTTACAAAAAGAAGTAGTTCCCCATATAGACAGGTGGGAAGAAACAGGGACTATAGAAAGGTTTATTTGGAAGAAGTTTGGGGATATGGGCTATTTTGGTTTGGCAACTCCTGAAGAAGATGGTGGACTTGGACTTGATCTCTTTTATACTATTATACTGTTAGAGGAACTTCAGAAAATTAATTCTGGAGGATTTGCGGCGGCAATATGGGCACATGCATATTTGGCAATGACCCACTTGAACAAAGAGGCAGATTCTTTTTTAAAGGAAAAATATCTGCGTCCAAGTGTAGATGGTGATAAAATTGGCTGTTTATGTATATCTGAACCTTTTGGTGGTAGTGATGTAGCTGCAATGAGAACAACTGCAATTAAAAAAGGTGATCATTATGTTTTAAATGGTTCTAAGACCTTTATTACTAATGGGGTTTATGCGGATTATATGATTGTTGCGGCTAAAACAAATCCTGAATTAGGGAATAAAGGAATAAGCATATTTGCAGTAGATAGAAATAGTGAAGGTGTAACGGCTAATAAGTTGAATAAACTGGGTTGGCGAGCATCCGATACTGCAGAATTGGCTTTTGATAATGTTAAAATACCTGTTGAGAATTTAATGGGTGTTGAAAATATGGGCTTTTCTTATATAATGGAGCACTTTTCATTAGAAAGGTTGATCATGGGGGTAAATGCCCATGCCCGTTCTGAGCATGTTTTGGAGTATGCATTGAATTATATGTCAGAAAGAGAGGCGTTTGGTAAATCTATCAATCAATTTCAAGCGTTAAGGCATAGGGTAGTTGATCTTTATGCGGATATAGATATGTGTAAAGAGTATAATTACTCAGTAGCCTATAAATTGGATAAGGGGCAATATGTGGTGAAAGAAGCCACTATTTCAAAATTGAAATCCACTAAGGTTGCAGATGAGGTTGCTTATGAGTGTTTGCAATTTTTAGGTGGTTACGGGTATATTGAGGACTACCCCATGGCACGAAATTTTAGAGACAGCAGGTTAGGACCTATTGGTGGTGGAACATCTGAAATATTAAGGGAAATAATTTCTAAGATTATCATTGATAAGAAAGAATATAAGCCGGCTACGGTATAGTTCTAGAAATTTAAAAGTTTAAAAAATAGATTAAAGGTTGCCCATTTAAATATAGTTAGTATATTTGCAGCCTTAATCATAAAGAAAGGAGGTTGTAGCCCATGTTAATAATACCAGTAAAAGAAGGAGAAAACATCGATAGAGCTTTAAAGCGTTTCAAGCGTAAGTTTGATAAGACAGGTACAATGAGACAGTTGCGTAAGCGTCAACAGTTCACAAAACCTTCAGTTGAGCGTAGAGCACAGATACAAAAAGCAGAATATATTCAAGGTCTAAGAGATCAAGAAGAAGTTTAGGCTTTGTTTTAGAAAATAAAAATCCCGCAAATTGCGGGATTTTTTTTGCTCCATATTCAAGTAATTTAAAACTTTGATACCTTTAGGTAATGTATTTATCAGAATTTATATCATACCTCACATTAGAGAAAAAATACTCTGCACATACGGTTAAGGCGTACCAAAATGATATTCTGGAGTTTAAGAATTTTTGTGGGGCCAATTATGAGATTGAAGATATTGATACGGTAGAATATGTTTTAATTCGTCATTGGATAGTAGAATTGTCTGAAAAGCAGATTGATAATAGGACAATAAATAGGAAAATTTCATCATTGAAGGCGTATTTTAAATTCCTTCAAAAAATTGATGTGACTACTGTTAGTCCTTTGAGTATGCACAGAGCATTAAAGACAGCAAAAAAGATAGAGATTCCTTTTTCTGAGCTTGAGATGGAGAAAGTATTATCTGAAATTGAATATGCTGATGATTTTGAAGGGGCGCGGGATGAATTATTAATACATGTTCTTTATGTTACTGGTATGCGTAGGGCAGAGGTTATTTCTTTAAAAATGTCAGATGTAGATTTTGCGAATATGACCATAAAGGTGCTGGGTAAAAGAAATAAAGAACGGCTTGTGCCAATGCTTTTAGAAACAAAGGAAAAGTTTAAGATTTATTTGGATAACAGAAAGGGTTTAAAGGAAATTAATGACGGTTCATATATGTTTTTGACTTTGTCAGGTAATAAATTATATGAAACACTTGTTTATAGATTAATAAAAAAGTATTTTAGAGAGGTTTCCTCAAAGGTGAAAACGAGTCCGCATATTCTTAGGCATACGTTTGCAACACATCTTTTGAATAAAGGTGCAGATTTAAATGCGGTCAAAGAATTATTGGGTCATTCTAGTCTGGCGTCAACCCAGGTGTATACGCATAATAGTATTGCTGAATTGAAGAAAGTGCATGCTAAAGCTCATCCAAGGGGAAATAAAAAATAAATGTTTAATCTGGCTAAATTCTTAAGGCCTATAAATTTCCTGACTATGAAAGTAAATACGCAATCGGTAAATTTTAATGCAGACAGAAAATTGATAAATTTTCTTCAAAACAGACTTGATAAGGTGGAAACCTTTTATTCTAAGGTAATTAGCTCTGATGTTTATATGAAAGTGGAAAATACAAGTGCAAAGGAGAATAAGATAGTTGAGATTAAAATTTCTGTACCTAAAGATAAATTTGTGGTAAAAAAGCAATGTAAGTCATTTGAGGAGGCTGTGGATTCAGCTTGTAGTTCGCTGGAACGCAGGCTAATAAAACAAAAGCAGAAATTAAGATTACAAGTTTGAGAAAAATTTTTCAAAATTTGTTTTGAATAAATAAAAAATACTATACATTTGCAGTCCGTTAGAAATAGCGGGCTTTTTTATGACAGAAAAAGTCGTGAAATAAGCCGATGTAGCTCAGCTGGCTAGAGCAGCTGATTTGTAATCAGCAGGTCGTGGGTTCGAGTCCCTCCATCGGCTCTGAAGTTCTTTAAAATAATAGTTTGAGGGGAGATACTCAAGCGGCCAACGAGGGCAGACTGTAAATCTGCTGACTACGTCTTCGCAGGTTCGAATCCTGCTCTCCCCACAAATTTTTTTTAAAGGGTTTTATTGAAATATTGTAATATTATAAGCGGGAGTAGCTCAGTTGGTAGAGCGTCAGCCTTCCAAGCTGAATGTCGCCGGTTCGAACCCGGTCTCCCGCTCTATAAATTTTGACAGAAATGTCATTCCTGCGAAGGCAGGAATCTGCTATTTGGTAGATTCAACACTTTACGCCGGTGTAGCTCAGGGGTAGAGCGTTTCCTTGGTAAGGAAGAGGTCACGAGTTCAAATCTCGTCATTGGCTCAATTAAGGTATAAATTTGTACACTAATATAAACTAAGATTAAAATACATTAAACATGGCAAAGGAAACTTTCGATCGTTCCAAACCGCACTTAAATATAGGTACTATTGGACACGTGGATCACGGTAAAACTACATTGACTGCTGCTATTACTACTGTTTTGGCAAATGCAGGTCTTTCTGAATTGAGAAGTTTCGATTCTATCGATAACGCTCCTGAGGAAAAAGAAAGAGGTATTACAATTAACACTTCTCACGTAGAGTATTCTACAGCTAACCGTCATTATGCACACGTTGACTGTCCTGGTCACGCGGATTATGTAAAGAACATGGTTACTGGTGCTGCTCAGATGGACGGTGCTATTTTGGTTGTTGCTGCTACTGATGGTCCTATGCCTCAAACTCGTGAGCACATCCTTTTAGGTCGTCAGGTAGGTATTCCAAGAATCGTTGTATTCATGAACAAAGTGGATATGGTTGATGATGCTGAGTTGATCGAATTGGTGGAGATGGAAGTAAGAGAATTACTTTCTTTCTATGAGTATGATGGTGATAATGGTCCTGTGATCGCTGGTTCTGCATTAGGTGCATTGAACGGTGAGCAAAAATGGGTTGATACGGTTATGGAGTTGATGGAAGCTGTTGATAACTGGATCGAACTTCCTGCTAGAGATGTTGATAAGGATTTCTTAATGCCAGTTGAAGATGTATTTACTATTACTGGTCGTGGTACTGTTGCTACTGGTCGTATAGAAACTGGTATTGCAAACACTGGTGATCCTGTTGAGATTATTGGTATGGGTGCTGAGAAATTGAACTCTACTATTACTGGGGTTGAAATGTTCCGTAAAATATTAGATAGAGGTGAAGCTGGTGATAACGTAGGTATCTTGTTAAGAGGTATTGAAAAATCTCAAATTAGCCGTGGAATGGTAATCTGTAAGCCAGGTTCTGTAAAGCCACATGCTAAATTTGAAGCTGAGGTTTACGTATTGAAAAAAGAAGAAGGTGGTCGTCACACACCATTCCATAATAACTATCGTCCACAGTTCTACGTAAGAACTACTGACGTGACAGGTAACATTTCTTTACCTTCTGGAGTTGAAATGGTAATGCCGGGTGATAACCTTACGATTACAGTTGAGTTGATTCAGCCAATCGCGTTAAGCGTAGGTTTACGTTTCGCTATCCGTGAAGGTGGTAGAACAGTAGGTGCTGGTCAGGTTACTAAGATTATAGATTAATTTAGTCTTAAAAGAGTATTGTGTATAAGGGTGTTCTGCTCAAGCGGGACACCTTTACATGCAAATAATAGAATTGGTGATTTGGTTCACCGTTCATACGGGTGTAGCTCAGTTGGTAGAGCACTGGTCTCCAAAACCAGGTGTCGGGAGTTCGAGTCTCTCCTCCCGTGCACAATAGAATTTGGATGAATAATCCTATTTGTTGAAATTGTAAAACAGTATTTAAATGTTCACATATATAAAAGAATCCGTTGAAGAGTTAAGGAATAATGTTACTCTTCCTTCACGTGCAGAATCATCTAATTTGATGGTTGTTGTAGCTGTGTTTTCTATCCTTTTTGCTTTGGCTACTTGGGGTGTAGATACGGTCTTTAGTAAAGTGATAAAAGCATATTTCAACTACGTTTTAAACTAATAGGACTATGTCAGAGGTTTTAGAGAAAAAATGGTACGTTGTACGAGCTGTAAGTGGTCAAGAGAATAAAATCAAAGGATACATTGAAAGTGAAGTAGAGCGTCATGGTTTTTCAGACTATTTAGAGGATGTTCTTGTTCCTACTGAAAAGGTGGTTCAGATTAGAAACGGCAAGAAAATTAATAAAGAAAGGGTGTATTTTCCTGGGTATATCATGATCAAAGCCAATTTAGGTGGGGAGATGGTGCATATCATACGTTCAATAACCAATGTTATTGGGTTTTTAGGGGAAACTAAAGGGGGAGATCCTGTTCCTTTGAGGAAAAATGAGGTTAACCGTATGCTTGGTAAAGTAGATGAGTTAGCTGTGAATACGGATAGTGTTGCAATTCCATTTGTTTTTGGTGAAACGGTTAAGGTAATTGATGGTCCTTTTAATGGCTTCAATGGAACTGTTGAGAAAATTAACGAAGAAAAACGCAAGCTAGAGGTTATGGTTAAGATTTTTGGTAGAAAAACACCATTGGAGCTTAGCTATATGCAAGTAGAGAAGATTTAAGAATTTAGATTAAGTGTTACATACATATAATTAAAGTAGTGTTGCTTCCGTAAACACGCTTTTAATTTAATTTTAAACAATGGCAAAAGAAGTAGGTAAAGTAGTTAAACTACAAGTTAGGGGAGGTGCAGCGAATCCATCGCCACCGGTTGGACCCGCCTTAGGTGCTGCTGGTGTTAACATTATGGAATTCTGTAAGCAGTTCAACGCTCGTACGCAGGATAAACCAGGTAAAGTATTACCAGTTGTTATCACCGTTTACAAAGATAAGTCTTTCGACTTCGTTGTAAAAACACCACCGGCGGCAATTCAGCTATTGGAAGCGGCTAAGATTAAAAAAGGATCTGGCGAACCTAACAGAGTAAAATTAGGTAGTGTTACTTGGGACCAAATCAAGGCGATAGCCGAAGATAAAATGGTTGACCTTAATGCGTTTACAGTTGAATCGGCAATGAGTATGATTGCTGGTACTGCACGTTCAATGGGTATGAAGGTAGCTGGTAAAAGACCTTTTTAAAATCTTAAAAGTAATTAAATGGCAAAGTTAACGAAGAAGCAAAAGGAGGCGCATTCTAAAATAGAGAAAGATAAACTATACTCTGTTACAGAAGCTTCTGCTTTAATAAAAGAAATTACCAATACAAAGTTTGATGCATCAGTAGATTTAGCGGTTCGTTTGGGTGTAGATCCAAGAAAAGCTAATCAAATGGTTCGTGGTGTGGTAACATTACCTCATGGAACTGGTAAAGATGTAAAGGTTTTGGCTTTGGTAACCCCAGATAAAGAAGCGGAGGCTCAAGAAGCAGGTGCTGATTATGTTGGGTTAGATGAGTATTTGGAAAAAATTAAAGGCGGTTGGACAGATGTTGATGTTATTATCACAATGCCAAGCGTAATGGGTAAATTAGGACCGTTAGGTCGTGTATTAGGACCTAGAGGTTTAATGCCTAATCCAAAAACAGGTACTGTAACTATGGATGTAGCAAAAGCTGTATCTGAAGTTAAAGCAGGTAAAATAGATTTTAAAGTTGATAAAACAGGTATCGTACATGCTGCGATAGGTAAGGCTTCTTTTTCTGCTGATAAAATAGCGGACAATGCTAAGGAGTTGTTAGATACTTTGAATAAGATGAAGCCAACTGCGGCAAAAGGTGTTTACATGAAAACTATTTTCATGTCTAGCACTATGAGTCCTAGTTTGCAATTAGATCCAAAGTCAGTTTAACAGCTGGTAGTTAAAAATTAATAGTATGACAAGAGAAGAAAAAGCAACGGTTATAAAAGATTTGACTACGCAGTTGGCAGATAGTGCCACTATTTATGTGGCTGATATTTCTGGTTTAGATGCAGGTACAACTTCTGATTTAAGAAGAGCTTGTTTCAAAGCTAATATTAGACTGGCTGTAGTTAAAAACACATTGCTTGCTAAAGCAATGGAGGCTTCTGAAAAAGAATTTGGTGAATTACCTGAAACGTTAAAAGGAAATACTTCTTTAATGTTTTCAGATGTAGCTAACGCTCCGGCAAAATTGATAAAGAATTTTAGAAAAAAATCTAATAAACCTTTATTAAAAGGAGCTTTTGTTGAAGAAGCAATTTACATAGGTGATGAGAACTTGGATGCGTTAGTAAGCATTAAGTCTAAAGAAGAGATGATTGGTGAGATTATCGGATTGTTACAATCTCCAGCCAAAAATGTTATTTCTGGACTTAAGTCTGGTGGTGGTAAAATCGCTGGTATCCTTAAAACATTATCTGAAAAATAAGTACGCACAATAAACTAAGTATATTTTAAAAATTTTATTAAACGATAGAAAATGGCAGATTTAAAAGATTTCGCAGAACAATTAGTTAACTTGACAGTTAAAGAAGTAAACGAGTTAGCTGATATATTAAAAGAAGAGTACGGTATTGAGCCTGCAGCAGCAGCAGTAGCAGTAGCTGCCGGTGGTGGTGGTGAAGCTGGTGAAGCAGCAGAGGAAAAAACTGAATTCGATGTTATTTTGAAAGCAGCAGGTGCTTCTAAGTTAGCAGTTGTAAAATTAGTTAAGGAATTAACTGGTTTAGGATTAAAAGATGCTAAAGATATCGTTGATAGCGCACCAAAAGCTGTTAAAGAAGGTGTTACTAAAGACGAAGCTGAAGGTATCAAAAAATCATTGGAAGAAGCTGGAGCAGAAGTTGAGCTTAAATAATAGCAACAACCATATTACTTTTGGTTTAGGTCTTTGCGCTTTTTGCGTTTAGACCTAAGCCTTTTTATAGAATTAGGTATATTGAGAAGTATACAACCCAACTAGTACTCACGATCAAAACACTGTCCGTAGATGTTCACAAATAATACTGAAAGAATAAGCTTTGCTTCTGCAAGAAACACACCGGACTATCCGGATTTCTTAGATATTCAGATTAAATCTTTCCAAGACTTTTTTCAACTTGAGACTAAATCAGATGAAAGAGGTAATGAAGGTCTTTATAACACCTTCATGGAAAATTTCCCAATTACTGATACCAGAAATCAGTTTGTATTGGAATTCCTTGATTATTTCATTGACCCACCTAGATATTCTATCCAAGAATGTATAGAACGTGGTCTTACTTATAGCGTTCCCTTAAAAGCTCGTTTAAAATTATATTGTACAGACCCAGAGCATGAAGACTTTGAAACTATTGTACAAGATGTTTACTTAGGTACAATTCCTTATATGACACCTAGTGGTACTTTTGTTATCAATGGTGCTGAGAGAGTTGTAGTTTCTCAATTGCATAGATCTCCAGGGGTTTTCTTTGGTCAGTCTTTCCATGCAAACGGGACAAAATTATATTCTGCAAGAGTAATTCCTTTTAAAGGATCTTGGATAGAATTTGCTACCGATATCAACGGCGTAATGTATGCTTATATCGATAGAAAGAAAAAATTACCGGTTACTACTTTGTTTAGGGCTATTGGCTTTGAACGTGATAAGGATATATTAGAGATTTTTGACCTTTCTGAAGAGGTGAAGGTTTCTAATGCCGGTCTTAAAAAAGTACTAGGTCGTAAATTAGCGGCAAGAGTATTGAACACTTGGCATGAGGATTTTGTTGATGAGGATACTGGTGAAGTAGTATCTATTGAGCGTAATGAGATTGTTCTTGATCGTGATACTATTTTAGAAAAGGAGCATATAGCTGAAATCATTGATGCCGATGTGAAAACTATTCTATTACATAAAGAGAATAATGCTCAGTCAGATTATGCTATAATTCACAATACACTACAGAAAGATCCAACGAATTCTGAAAAAGAAGCCGTTGAGCATATCTATCGTCAATTACGTAATGCGGAGCCGCCAGATGAGGAAACGGCACGTGGTATTATTGATAAATTATTCTTTTCTGATCAACGTTATAACTTAGGTGAAGTTGGTCGTTATAGAATGAACAAAAAATTACAGTTGGATATTGGAATGGACAAGCAAGTCTTGACTAAAGAAGATATCATAACTATTATAAAATATTTAATTGAGTTAATAAACTCAAAAGCTGAAATTGATGATATTGATCACTTATCTAACCGTCGTGTAAGAACTGTTGGTGAACAATTATCTTCTCAGTTTGGTGTTGGTCTTGCGCGTATGGCAAGAACAATACGTGAGCGTATGAACGTTCGTGATAATGAGGTATTTACACCAATTGATTTGATTAATGCGAAGACGTTGTCTTCAGTAATTAATTCTTTCTTTGGTACGAACCAATTATCTCAGTTTATGGATCAAACGAATCCATTGGCAGAGATTACACACAAAAGAAGATTATCGGCATTAGGTCCAGGTGGTTTATCAAGAGAGCGTGCAGGTTTTGAGGTTCGTGATGTTCACTATACACACTACGGTCGTTTATGTCCTATTGAAACTCCTGAAGGTCCAAACATTGGTTTGATATCTTCATTGTCGGTGTTTGCGAAAGTAAACCCAATGGGATTCTTGGAAACTCCTTATAGAAAAGTGGAGAATTCAGTAGTAGACTACAAAAACTATACTTATTTAAGTGCTGAGGAAGAAGAAGGGATGAAAATAGCTCAGGCTAACATTCCAATGAAGGAAGATGGTACTATAGATGCGGAAAAAGTAATTGCAAGGGAAGAAGGTGATTTCCCAGTTGTGGATCCATCGGAAATTCAATATACCGATGTTGCTCCTAATCAAATTGCTTCAATTTCTGCTTCCTTGATTCCGTTCTTGGAACATGATGATGCAAACAGGGCTTTGATGGGGTCTAACATGATGCGTCAAGCAGTTCCTTTGTTGAAACCACAATCTCCAATTGTTGGTACAGGTCTTGAACGTCAAGTTGCTTCAGATTCAAGAGTATTGATCAATGCTGAAGGAGATGGGGTTATTGAGTATGTTGATGCTCAAAAAATCACTATCAAATATGATAGAACTGATGAGGAAAGATTAATCAGTTTCGAAGAAGATAGCAAGACTTATTTCTTGGTGAAGTTTAGAAAAACCAACCAAGGTACTAACATTAACTTGAAGCCAATTGTACAAGTAGGTGATAGAGTTAAGAAAGGACAAGTTCTTTGTGAAGGTTATGCAACTGAAAAAGGAGAATTAGCATTAGGTAGAAACTTAACCGTTGCATTTATGCCATGGAAGGGGTATAACTTTGAGGATGCAATTGTAATTTCAGAGAAAGTTGTACGTGAAGATATTTTTACATCTATTCATGTTGATGAGTATTCTCTAGAAGTTAGGGATACTAAATTAGGAGCGGAAGAACTTACACATGATATACCTAACGTTTCTGAAGAGGCTACAAAAGACTTGGATGAAAATGGTATGATTAGAATAGGTGCAGAGGTTAAGCCTGGTGATATTCTAATTGGTAAGATTACACCAAAAGGTGAGTCTGATCCAACTCCTGAAGAAAAATTATTACGTGCCATATTTGGTGACAAAGCTGGTGATGTAAAAGATGCTTCATTAAAAGCATCACCTTCTTTAAGAGGTGTTGTTATTGATAAGAAATTATTCTCTAGATCAGTAAAGGATAAGAGAAAACGTTCTGAAGATAAAGAAGAACTATCTAAATTAGAATTGGAATACGAAGTGAAATTCCAAGAATTAAAAGATATTCTTGTTGAGAAATTATTTACTATAGTAAATGGTAAGACCTCTCAAGGTGTTCTTAATGATTTAGGTGAAGAAGTATTACCTAAGGGTAAGAAGTATTCAATGAAAATGTTGAATTCTGTTGATGATTTTGCTCACTTAGTAGGTGGTAGTTGGACAACGGATGCAGATACAAATGCATTGGTAGCTGATCTTCTTCATAACTATAAGATTAAGCTTAACGATTTACAAGGTAACTTAAGAAGAGATAAGTTTACTATATCTGTTGGTGATGAATTGCCTGCTGGTATTATGAAACTTGCTAAGGTGTATATCGCCAAAAAGCGTAAGCTTAAAGTTGGTGATAAAATGGCAGGTCGTCATGGTAACAAAGGTATTGTTTCAAGAATCGTTCGTCACGAAGACATGCCTTTCTTGGAAGATGGAACACCAGTTGATATTGTATTGAATCCGTTAGGTGTACCTTCTCGTATGAATATTGGTCAAATCTATGAAACAGTTTTAGGTTGGGCTGGTCTTAAGCTTGGAAGAAAGTATGCTACACCAATTTTTGATGGGGCAACTTTAGAAGAGATAAACAAGTATACAGATGATGCGGGTATTCCAAGATTCGGACATACTTACTTATTCGATGGTGGAACCGGTCAACGTTTTGATCAACCTGCAACAGTAGGTGTGATCTATATGTTGAAACTTGGTCACATGGTAGATGATAAGATGCACGCACGTTCAATTGGACCATACTCTCTAATTACACAACAACCATTGGGTGGTAAAGCTCAGTTTGGTGGTCAGAGATTTGGTGAAATGGAGGTTTGGGCATTAGAAGCTTATGGTGCATCTGCAACTTTACGTGAGATACTTACGGTTAAGTCCGATGATGTAATCGGAAGGGCTAAGACTTATGAATCCATTGTTAAAGGAGAAACAATGCCAGAGCCTGGTTTACCAGAATCTTTCAACGTTTTAATGCACGAACTTAAGGGACTAGGTTTGGATATTAGACTGGAAGAATAGTTCAATAGTTAGTATTGAAGACTATTAAGTAAAACAAATTAAAACATTATCAGAACGCTATTATGGCTAGAATAAAAGATAATAACCAAGTAAAAAGGTTTGATAAAATTTCCATAGGTTTAGCTTCTCCAGAATCTATTTTGGCAGAATCTAGAGGTGAAGTTTTAAAGCCGGAAACAATTAACTATAGAACTCACAAACCAGAACGTGATGGTTTGTTCTGTGAGCGTATTTTTGGTCCTGTTAAGGATTATGAATGTGCTTGTGGTAAATACAAGCGTATTCGTTACCGTGGTATCGTTTGTGACCGTTGTGGTGTAGAGGTAACGGAAAAGAAAGTGCGTAGAGATCGTGTAGGTCATATTAACTTGGTGGTACCAGTAGCTCATATTTGGTACTTCCGTTCTTTACCTAATAAAATAGGTTACCTTTTAGGTTTGCCTTCCAAGAAATTGGATATGATTATTTACTACGAGCGTTACGTAGTAATACAACCAGGTATCGCTAAAGGACCTGAAGGTGAAGAAATCAATAAAATGGATTTCTTGACAGAAGAAGAGTACTTGAATATATTAGATACTATTCCTCAAGAAAATCAATATTTAGAAGATACTGACCCTAATAAGTTTATTGCTAAAATGGGTGCAGAGTGTTTAATTGATTTGTTGGGTAGAATAAATCTTAAAGAACTTTCTTTTGAGTTAAGACACAAAGCAAATACTGAGACTTCAAAGCAGAGAAAAACTGAAGCTTTAAAGCGTTTGCAAGTAGTTGAGGCACTTAGGGAATCTCAAGAAAATAGAGAAAACGAACCAGAATGGATGATCATGAAGGTAATTCCGGTGATTCCACCAGAATTACGTCCATTGGTACCATTAGATGGTGGTCGTTTTGCAACATCAGATTTAAATGATCTTTATAGAAGGGTAATTATTCGTAATAACCGTTTAAAAAGATTGGTTGAAATAAAGGCTCCTGAAGTAATTTTACGTAATGAAAAACGTATGCTTCAAGAAGCGGTAGATTCTTTGTTCGATAATACGAGGAAAGCGTCTGCAGTAAAAACGGAATCTAATAGACCTTTGAAATCTCTTTCAGATTCATTAAAAGGTAAACAAGGTCGTTTCCGTCAAAACTTACTTGGTAAGCGTGTAGATTATTCTGCTCGTTCGGTAATTGTTGTAGGACCAGAGTTGAACTTATATGAATGTGGTCTTCCAAAAGACATGGCTGCTGAACTTTACAAGCCTTTTGTAATCAGAAAATTGATTGAAAGAGGTATCGTAAAAACAGTTAAGTCCGCTAAGAAAATTATAGATAAAAAAGAGCCTGTAGTTTGGGATATTTTGGAAAATGTATTGAAAGGTCATCCTGTATTATTGAACAGGGCCCCTACTTTGCACCGTTTGGGTATCCAAGCTTTCCAACCTAAATTAATAGAAGGTAAAGCAATTCGTCTACACCCATTGGCATGTACTGCATTTAATGCGGATTTTGATGGGGATCAAATGGCGGTTCACTTACCATTAGGACCAGAGGCTATTCTAGAAGCACAGTTGTTGATGCTTGCTTCTCAGAACATATTAAACCCTGCTAATGGTTCGCCGATTACTGTACCATCACAGGATATGGTCTTGGGTCTGTATTACATGACCAAAGAGCGTAAATCAACTCCTGAAGTTCCAATTATCGGTGAAGGTTTAACTTTTTATTCTGCAGAAGAAGTAGAGATAGCTTTTAATGAAGGTAAAGTAAATCTTAATGCTGGTATTAAGGTTAGGGCTAAGGATTTTAATGAGGAGGGTGAATTGGTTAATCAAATTATACCTACAACTGTTGGGCGTGTTTTATTTAATAAAAACGTACCAGAGGAAGCGGGTTATATTAACCAAGTATTGAACAAGAAGGCATTAAGAAATATCATTGGTGATATTTTAGCTGTAACAAGTGTTCCTGCAACTGCAGCTTTCTTGGATAAGATTAAGACTATGGGGTATGAATTTGCCTTCAAAGGTGGATTGTCCTTTAGTTTAGGTGATATTATTATCCCGGCTGAAAAAATGGATATGATCGGTGAGGCCAATGGTCAGGTTGATGGCATTATGGCTAACTATAACATGGGTCTTATTACTAATAACGAGAGATACAATCAGGTTATTGATGTATGGACATCAACAAATGCTATGTTGACTGAGTTGGCTATGAAACGTATCCGTGAGGATCAGCAAGGTTTCAACTCGGTGTATATGATGCTTGATTCTGGAGCAAGGGGTTCTAAGGAACAAATTCGTCAGTTAACAGGTATGCGTGGTTTGATGGCCAAGCCTAAAAAATCAACAGCTGGTGGTGGAGAAATTATTGAAAACCCTATTCTTTCTAACTTTAAGGAAGGTCTTTCAATTTTAGAATACTTTATTTCTACACACGGTGCACGTAAAGGACTTGCGGATACGGCATTGAAAACTGCGGATGCTGGTTACTTAACGAGAAGACTTGTTGATGTTTCTCAGGATGTTATTATTAACACCGAAGATTGTGAAACATTAAGAGGGGTGGAAGTTCAGGCACTTAAGAAGAATGAAGAAGTTGTTGAAAGCTTAGGTGAAAGAATTTTAGGTCGTGTTTCTCTACATGATGTTTATAACCCAATGACAGAAGAATTGGTTCTTCAAGCGGGTCAACAGATTATGGAAGCCGATGTTAAGAGAGTGGAAGCATCTCCTATTGAAAAAATAGAAGTACGTTCTGCACTTACATGTGAGGCTGAGAAAGGTATATGTGCTAAATGTTACGGTAGAAACCTTTCAACCAATAAAATGGTACAAAGAGGTGAAGCTGTTGGTGTTGTGGCTGCACAATCAATTGGTGAGCCGGGTACACAACTTACACTTAGAACATTCCACGTAGGTGGTATTGCAGGTAACATTTCTGAGGATAATAAATTAGAAGTAAGATTCTCGGGTATTGCTGAAATTGAAGATTTAAGAACGGTTACAGGCGAAGGTTCTGATGGTAAACCAGCAGAGATCGTAATTTCTAGAACAACTGAGATTAAAGTTGTTGATGCCAAAACCGGTATTACTCTGAGTACAAGCAATATTCCTTATGGGTCTCAATTGTTTGTGGAAAATGGAGCTAAAGTTGAAAAGGGCGATGTAATTTGTTCTTGGGATCCATATAACGGGGTAATCGTTTCTGAATTCCCAGGTAAAATTGCTTATGAGAATATTGAGCAAGGTGTTACTTATCAAGTTGAAATAGATGAGCAAACAGGTTTCCAAGAGAAAGTAATTTCAGAATCTAGAAACAAGAAGTTGATACCAACTTTGTTGATTCAAGATGCTAAAGGTGAAACATTACGTTCTTACAACCTACCGGTAGGTTCTCATATAATGGTTGATGATGGCGATAAGATTAAAGAAGGTAAGACTTTGGTTAAGATTCCACGTAAATCTGCAAAAGCGGGTGATATTACAGGAGGTCTTCCAAGAGTTACCGAATTGTTTGAAGCTAGAAATCCATCTAACCCAGCAGTAGTATCTGAAATTGACGGTGTTGTTTCTTTCGGTAAAATAAAGCGTGGTAATAGAGAGATAATCATTGAATCTAAATTAGGTGAGGTTAAGAAATATCTTGTGAAATTATCTAATCAGATCTTGGTACAGGAGAATGATTATGTAAGAGCAGGTATGCCATTGTCAGATGGATCAATTACACCAGAAGATATTTTAGCAATAAAAGGTCCTTCCGCTGTACAACAGTACTTGGTAAATGAAGTTCAGGAAGTTTATAGACTGCAAGGGGTGAAGATTAATGATAAGCACTTTGAAGTAGTTGTTAGACAGATGATGCGTAAAGTAAGAATTCAAGATCCAGGTGATACTATCTTCTTAGAGAATCAATTGATTCATAAAGATGATTTCATTAAAGAAAATGATGAAATCTTTGGTAAGAAAGTAGTAATGGAGGCTGGTGATTCTGACAATCTTAAACCGGGTCAAATTGTAACTCCAAGAGAGTTAAGAGATGAAAACTCGTTGTTAAGACGTGGAGATAAGGCATTGGTTGAGGCAAGAGATGCAGTTTCTGCAACGGCAACTCCAATCCTTCAAGGTATCACTAGAGCATCGTTGCAGACGAAATCATTTATTTCTGCTGCATCGTTCCAAGAAACGACTAAGGTATTAAATGAAGCCGCTGTAAGTGGAAAAGTAGATACTTTAGAAGGTCTTAAGGAGAATGTTATTGTTGGTCATAAGATTCCTGCTGGTACAGGTATGCGAGACTATGATAGTATTATCGTTGGGTCCAAAGAAGAATATGATGAGATAATGGCCAGAAAAGAGGCATTAAGATTCTAATTATAATACTGACCCTCAAATAAAATTTGAGGGTCATTTTTTTTAATATGAAATAAACATGAGTGAACATAAGAACCCAAATCAAAAGCAGATAAATATTGAGTTGGACGAAAAAATGGCAGAAGGTATATACTCTAATCTAGCTATTATTAATCATTCAGTTTCTGAATTTGTGGTTGATTTTATTAGTATGATGCCAGGAGCTCCAAAGGCAAAAGTTAAAAGTAGGATTATTTTGACTCCTCAACATGCTAAAAAGTTTTTAAAAGCTTTAAACGATAATGTGCAACGTTTTGAGAAAGCACACGGAACAATAAAGGATTATGAGCAACCTTCAATACCAATTAATTTTGGTCCTACAGGAGAAGCATAAAAAAAGCCCAATTTTTAAATTGGGCTTTTTTTATTCAAATTCTGAAGTAAAATGTAGTTTTACTGATGGATATTTTTGCTGGGTCATTTGAAGGGAGAATTGAGAATCTGCTAAAAATACCAATTGACCTCTCTTGTCCTTTGCAAGGAATTTTTGCTTAACTCGTTCAAATTCCTTGAATTCATCTGATTTTCTGTTTTCGGTTCCTACCCAACATGCCTTATATACATTGAAATTTTCATAGCTACATTTGGCACCATATTCATGTTCCAATCGGTATTGGATAACTTCAAACTGTAATGCACCCACGGTACCTATAACTTTTCTGCCATTCATTTCTAAAGTAAATAATTGTGCGACACCCTCATCCATTAATTGGTCTATTCCTTTATTTAGCTGTTTAGATTTTAATGGATCAGCATTATTGATATATCTAAAATGTTCTGGTGAAAAACTAGGTATGCCTTTATAATGTAAGGTTTCGCCTTCGGTTAACGTATCACCAATTTTAAAATTACCCGTATCATGAAGACCTACAATATCACCGGGATAAGAAATATCAACTATTTCCTTTTTTTCTGCAAAAAAGGCATTAGGACTTGAAAATTTTAAATTTTTACCATGTCTTACATGTAAGTAAGGTTTATTTCTTTCAAATGTACCCGATACAATTTTAATAAAAGCAAGTCGGTCTCTATGTTTAGGATCCATGTTTGCATGTATTTTAAATACGAACCCGGTCATAGCTTTTTCGTTAGCTTCTACCAAACGTTCTTCAGCATTTTTAGATCGCGGTGTAGGGGCAATTTGGATAAAACAATCTAATAATTCTCGAACTCCAAAATTATTAAGGGCGGATCCAAAGAAAACTGGCTGTTGGTCACCTTTTAGGTATAGTTCTTTGTTGAATTTTGGATACACACCCCATACCAATTCAAGATTATCCCTTAATTCCGATGCGGCGTTGCTTCCTATAATTTTGTCCAGTTCAGGATTGGTAACGTCATCAAAAGCAATCGTTTCTTCAATATTCTTTTTACTATCCCCACTAAAAAGATTAATATTCTTTTCAAAAATGTTGTATATACCTTTAAAATCATAGCCCATTCCAATAGGAAAACTTAACGGAGTAACGGAAAGTCCAAGCTTTTGTTCTAATTCATCCAATAAATCAAAAGCATCTTGACCTTCTCTGTCCAATTTATTAATGAATACGAGCATTGGAATTTTTCGCATACGACAAACTTCTACTAGTTTGACCGTTTGTTCCTCTACACCTTTAGCAACATCAATTACAACTATGACACTATCTACAGCGGTAAGGGTTCTAAAAGTATCTTCGGCAAAATCTTTGTGTCCCGGAGTATCTAAAATGTTAATTTTCTTGTTCTTGTAGTTAAAGGCAAGAACAGAGGTTGCGACAGAAATACCTCTTTGTCTTTCAATTTCCATGAAATCACTGGTCGCGGATTTTTTTATTTTATTGTTTTTTACGGCACCCGCTTCTTGAATGGCACCTCCAAAAAGTAATAGTTTTTCAGTAAGTGTAGTTTTACCAGCATCGGGGTGTGAAATGATACCAAAGGTTCTTCTTCGTTCTATTTCTTGTTTGAAGGTCATATAAAAAATTTGTGCAAAAATAAGATAAAATAGATTCTTACCATTTAAGAAAGCGCAGTGATAATTTAAGTAAGATGTTTTCAATGTAGACTATAAACAAGATATGTGAATATTATTTACAATTGTTTTAATGAATATGATCCATATTGCTAGATTGATCGTATTTAAAAGAAATGTTAATATATTAACGTCTATTTGTCCATTTTTTATGCAGATTGCCTATTGAATTTGAGGGTTAATCGAAAAAGAATTTGAGTTGAATTCATTTTAATATATCTTAGCAACGTTTTAATAAGACTGCCCCACTTTCTTATCGAAAACATTAAAAACACTACCATTTGCCATGGTGATTAGTAAAACACTAACACTTATGGGTAAAATTACTTTTAGAAAACATTTTCTTTTTTCATTCCAATCTTTAGTTGTTGTGACAACTTTGTTTTGGACTATGTCATTTACTCCAAACAATTACCTAAATGACAATTATTTTAGTTTGTATTATATGGATTCAGATGGTGACGGTATTCCAGATGAAGAAGATATAGATGATGATAATGATGGTTTAGTTGACTTTAGGGAAGATAGTAACTTGGATGGAGATGATAATCATTTGACAAATCCAACTGATACTGATGGTGATGGGATTCCCAATTATTTGGATGTAGATTCGGATAATGATGGGTTATTGGATATTATTGAAGCCCAATTTTCTAAAAATATTGTTCTTTCCTCGGGAGTAGATAATGATAGAAACGGATTGGATGATATTTATCAAACAGAAATTGGAGAAGGATTGATACCCATAGATTCTGATAAAGATGGTGTGTTTGATTTTTTAGATTCAGATTCTGATAACGATGGAATATTCGATAGCCAAGAGTCAAGTGAGCTTAGTTTGGATTTTGATTGTGAAGTTGTACCAAACTTAGATTTTAGCAACACACCGATTCTTGAAGAAGGTGCTGCATTAAGTGAAGGTGCGGTATATCGATTTCCAAACATTACATCGGATCTTGATGCTATAGTAACTATTGAGGAAATTGTAAATGGTAGAATCAGTACACTCGATCAAAATTCTGTAGATCCAGAATTTTTTAAACCAGAAATCGAATTTACTACAACAGATGATATAAGAAGACCATATGTTGATTTACGTATTAGACTTGTTAAATCCGGTACCACAGAAAATGAATTTTTAGATGAGTTGATTGCTAATTTTATTGACGTAGATGGTAATGAACAATACCAGGAATTCAATAGATTTGATACTCCAGCTAGTTATACCTATGACAATCCAACTGATGTTGGAATTAATTATACTTCAGGGGGACTTTTGATTAATGGGGGAATGAGGGAGTATGATGGGATATCTAATTCGAATCCTTCTGTTAACGTTGCCGTAGAATTCATTAATAT
The DNA here is from genome assembly GCF_001865655.1 of Maribacter sp. 1_2014MBL_MicDiv. Taxonomy (NCBI): domain Bacteria; kingdom Pseudomonadati; phylum Bacteroidota; class Flavobacteriia; order Flavobacteriales; family Flavobacteriaceae; genus Maribacter; species Maribacter sp. 1_2014MBL_MicDiv. The sequence continues at coordinate 790,518 of NZ_CP011318.1, read as the reverse complement.
AAATACGTTTGTATTCCGTTTTGGAATAGAGACAGACACTTCTAATAATTTTACTACAAATGTACCTCGTCAATCTGGAATTCAATTTTCTTGTTTAAATAATTTTGTAGACCCTCAGACGATTTCTTTTAGTCAAGATGTTGACTCCGATTCAGATGGTTATCCAGATAGGGTCGATATTGATTCTGATAACGACGGCATACCCGACAACGTGGAAGCACAGACCACCGATGGTTATATAGCCCCTAACGAGGACGATGCCGCGACCTACGCTTCCAATGACGGGGTGAACAGTGCATATCCTGACGGATTGGTGCCTGTGAACACGGATGGTACGGATAATGTGGATTATCTTGATGACGATAGCGACAACGATCTTGTTCCTGACGATAATGAGGGCAACGACTTTAATTTTGACGGAGTTCCGGATCAGACCTACACCGGTGTGGATACCGATGGTGACGGTCTGGACGATGGTTACGAGGGTTCCGATGTGAACGATGGATTCGATGTGAACGATGAGATCGACGATCCGGCGAACGACCTACCGGATACGGACGGTACGGAGGACGTGAACTACCGCGACCTTGACGATGATGGTGACGGCGTTGATACCCCTGACGAGGATGTCGATAATGACGGCGACCCGACCAATGATGACAGTGACAATGACGGCACTCCTGATTATTTGGACCCTGATAGCCCGGGTCCGGATACGGACGGGGACGGAGTTCCGGACAGTGCGGATCTTGACGATGATAACGATGGTATCCTGGATACGGAGGAAGATCCCAATCTTGACGGTGACAATGATCCTTTAACGGATCCGCTGGATACCGATACCGATGGTATACCGAACCACTTGGATATCGACAGTGATAACGATGGTATTCCCGACAACGTGGAGGCACAGACCACCGATGGTTATATAGCCCCTAACGAGGACGATGCCGCGACCTACGCTTCCAATGACGGGGTGAACAGTGCATATCCTGACGGATTGGTGCCTGTGAACACGGATGGTACGGATAATGTGGATTATCTTGATGACGATAGCGACAACGATCTTGTTCCTGACGATAATGAGGGCAACGACTTTAATTTTGACGGAGTTCCGGATCAGACCTACACCGGTGTGGATACCGATGGTGACGGTCTGGACGATGGTTACGAGGGTTCCGATGTGAACGATGGATTCGATGTGAACGATGAGATCGACGATCCGGCGAACGACCTACCGGATACGGACGGTACGGAGGACGTGAACTACCGCGACCTTGACGATGATGGTGACGGCGTTGATACCCCTGACGAGGATGTCGATAATGACGGCGACCCGACCAATGATGATAGTGACAATGACGGTACACCGGATTATTTGGACCCTGATAGCCCGGGTCCGGATACGGACGGGGACGGAGTTCCTGACAGTGCTGATCTTGATGATGATAACGATGGTATCCTGGATACGGAGGAAGATCCCAACCTTGACGGTGACAATGATCCTTTAACGGATCCGCTGGATACCGATAACGATGGTATACCGAACCACTTGGATATCGACAGTGACGATGACGGTATACCCGACAACGTGGAGGCACAGACCACCGATGGTTATATAGCCCCTAACGAGGACGATGCCGCGACCTACGCTTCCAATGACGGGGTGAACAGTGCATATCCTGACGGGTTGGTTCCTGTGAACACGGATGGTACGGATAATGTGGATTATCTTGATGACGATAGCGACAACGATCTGGTTCCTGACGATAATGAGGGCAACGACTTAAATTTTGACGGAGTTCCGGATCAGACCTACACCGGTGTCGATACCGATGGTGACGGTCTGGACGATGGTTACGAGGGTTCCGATGTGAACGATGGATTCGATGTGAACGATGAGATCGACGATCCAGCGAACGACCTACCGGATACTGATGGTACGGAGGACGTGAACTACCGTGATCTTGACGATGATGGTGACGGCGTTGATACCCCTGACGAGGATGTCGATAATGACGGCGACCCGACCAATGATGACAGTGACAATGACGGCACTCCTGATTATTTGGACCCTGATAGCAATGTTGATCTAGATGTGGTAGACGATGCTGTGACCACTCCTGTGAATACACCGATAGAAATCGATATGTTGGATAATGATTTCGGTATTCCAACCGATGGAACGTTAACGATTACCGACCCTTCTAGTGGAACGGTTGAAATTAATGACGGAACGCCGGATGATATTTCGGATGATACGATTACCTATGTTCCAAATGATGGTTTTGAAGGAACCGATACTTTCGAATATACCGTATGTGATTTAGAGGGTAATTGTGATACTGCAACAATTACGATTACTGTAGGGGAGCCTATTGAATTAGATGTAGTAGACGATGCTGTGACCACTCCTGTGAATACACCGATAGAAATCGATATGTTGGATAATGATTTCGGTATTCCTACCGATGGAACATTAACGGTTACCGACCCTTCTAGTGGAACGGTTGAAATTAATGACGGAGGAACGCCGGATGATATTTCGGATGATACGATTACCTATGTTCCAAATGATGGTTTTGAAGGAACCAATACTTTTGAATATACCGTATGTGATTTAGAGGGTAATTGTGATACTGCAACAATTACGATTACTGTAGGGGAGCCTATTGAATTAGATGTAGTAGACGATGCTGTGACCACTCCTGTGAATACACCGATAGAAATCGATATGTTGGATAATGATTTCGGTATTCCTACCGATGGAACATTAACGGTTACCGACCCTTCTAGTGGAACGGTTGAAATTAATGACGGAGGAACGCCGGATGATATTTCGGATGATACGATTACCTATGTTCCAAATGATGGTTTTGAAGGAACCGATACTTTTGAATATACCGTATGTGATTTAGAGGGTAATTGTGATACCGCAACAATTACGATTACGGTAGGGGAGCTTATTGAATTAGATGTAGTAGACGATGCTGTGACCACTCCTGTGAATACATTGATAGAAATTGATATGTTGGATAATGATTTCGGTATTCCAACCGATGGAACGTTAACGGTTACCGACCCTTCTAATGGAACGGTTGAAGTTAATGACGGAGGAACGCCGGATGATATTTCGGATGATACGATTACCTATGTTCCAAATGATGGTTTTGAAGGAACCGATACTTTTGAATATACCGTATGTGATTTAGAGGGTAATTGTGATACCGCAACAATAGAAATAAATGTGGTGAATGATAATCCTACTGATCCAACTGACAATGCCATTGAGGTAAATCAATTGGTTACACCGAATGGGGATGGTAGAAATGAATTTTTGTTTATTAGAGGAGTTGATAAAATTCGAAATAGCACTTTAAGAATCTTTAATAGATGGGGAGTTGCGGTTTATGAAGGTGAGAATTACAACAATCAAAATAATGTTTTTGATGGAAGATCAAGAGGGCGATCAACCCTAAGTGTTGAAGAATATCTTCCATCCGGAATTTATTTCTATATTTTTGATTACACAACCCTTGATGGGGAAAGTAAAGTAGATAGTGAATATCTGTATATTAGTAGATAATAGATTATAAAATATGAATATTAAGAATAAGGTTTTAATTCTATTTGGAGGTTTACTACTTGTTTGTGGAACTTCTTTCGCCCAACAAGATGCACAATATACCCAGTATATGTTTAATACCATGAGTGTAAATCCGGCTTATGCAGGTAGCAGGGGACAATTAAGCATAACAGGTTTATACCGATCGCAATGGGTAGGTTTAGAAGGTGCTCCAAAAACACAAACCCTCAACATTCAATCTCCAATCAGAAACAGCAAGCTAGGTTATGGTGTTTCAATTGTAAATGATGAAATAGGTGATGGTGTTGTACAAGAAACATATTTTGATGCTGTTATTTCATATACCATAGATGTATCCGCAGAAGGAAAACTTTCATTTGGACTTAAAGCAGGAGGTAATCTTTTAAATCTTGATTTCAATAAATTAAGAAATTTTGATTCGGAGCCGGTTAATTCAGATAATATAGAAAATAGATTCTCACCAAATGTTGGCGTGGGTCTATATTATCATTCTAATGAATTTTATGCAGGACTTTCAGCACCTAATCTTTTCCAAACGGAACATTTTGATAATTCTCAGCAAGATGCCAATTCTGTTAGGTTTTTATCTAAAGAAAGAATTAACTTTTATTTGATTACCGGTTACGTTTTTGATTTGAACGGCAATTTAAAGTTTAAGCCCGCTTTACTTACTAAGGTAGTTGGTGGCGCTCCGTTACAAGTTGACGTATCTGCCAATTTTATGTTTAATGAAAAATTTACATTCGGTGCAGCATATCGTTGGGATGCCGCAGTCAGCGCTATGGCAGGTTTCCAAATATCAGACCAATTTATGATTGGGCTTGCATATGATAGAGAAACCACTGATTTAGGTGGTACACAGTTTAATGATGGATCATTTGAGGTACTCTTAAGGTATGAGTTGGTAAAATCATTTCAAAAATTGGTTTCACCACGATTTTTCTAAAAGGCAATTTTATATATGAAACATAAAGTAAAGTTTATTATCCTAACCTTTTTGATTTGTAACGGATTGGCATTTGCCCAAGAGCGATTAATTCAAAAAGGAAATGAGAAATTTGAATCATACTCGTTTAGTCCGGCAATAGATATTTATAAAAAGGTCTTGGAAAAAGGATATGTTTCTGCAGACTTACTACGTAAATTAGGGAATTCTTATTACTATAATGCCGACTATAAAGATGCAGCAAGTATATACATGCAGTTAGTATCGGATTACTCAAATGAAGTAACTGCTGAAGACTATTTTAAATATGCTCAAGCATTAAAATCAACTGGCGAGTATGACACCTCTAAGTCTATAATGAACAAGTTTATAGATATAACTAAGAAGGATGGTCGAGCAACTGCTTTTAATGATGAAGCGGATTTTATGGCTGATATAGAAAAAAATTCAGGGAGGTATAATTTGGGTCCTTTTGAATTTAACTCCCCTTATTCAGAATTTGCTCCTTCATTTTATAAAGAAGGTTTGATTTTTTCTTCTGATCGAGATACAGGTAATTTTGCAAGATATCGTCATACGTGGAATGCTAAAGATTTTTTAGACTTATATGAGGTAAATGCAGATAGTTCTTCCTTAAATCAAGTTAAAAAGCTTGGGGAAAATGTAAATACCCGTTATCATGAGTCGACTTCGGCAATAACAAAAGACGGTAAAACTTTATTTTTTACGCGCAATAATATAGAGAAGCGAAAGACTGTAAAAGATGAAAAGGGAATCGTACGTTTAAAAATTTTACGTGCGCAAATGACTGATGAAGGAATATGGGGCGAAGTAGAAGAGCTACCGTTTAATAGCGATTCTTATTCTGTAGCAAACCCTGCTTTAAGTCTAGATGAAAAAACCTTATATTTTGCTTCGGATATGCCGGGTACGTTTGGAGAATCGGACTTATTTATGGTTTCAATCAATCAAGATGGCACTTTTGGTACACCACAAAACTTAGGCTCTAATATTAACACGGAGGCAAGAGAGACATTTCCTTTTATAACAAGTGAGGAAATATTATATTTTTCATCTGATGGTCATCCTGGTTTAGGTGGGTTGGACGTTTTTGCAACCAAAATAAAAAGACAAGATTTTTCAGGCAAGATATTGAATGTTGGAAAGCCTATTAATAGTAATAATGATGATTTTACCTTTATTTTTAATGAAGATTTAAGAACTGGTTTTGTAGCATCAAATAGAGAAGAAGGGTTAGGTTATGATGATATTTATAGTTTTACGGAAACAAAGCCGTTAACTTTTGACTGTTTACAGAAAGTAACAGGTACGGTACGAGACAAAATTTCAAATGAAATTTTGGTTGGGGCTACGGTGAAAGTTATTAGTGAGGAGAATGAGGAGCTTTTATCGACCATAACAGATTCTGATGGAAGCTACACCCTTGAATTAGATTGTAATAAGGGAAATTTTGTAAGAGCTTTAATGGAGGGCTATATTCCATTTGAAGAATATATAGGTGCATCGGATGGAAAACCTAAAATTATTGACTTTTACTTGGAAAGAGATCGTATTACTGCTGGTTTTGGAGATGATTTGGCTAAACTACTTCAATTAAGTACAATTTATTTTGACTTTGATAAATACAATATTAGAAAAGATTCAGAAGTGGAAATAGAAAAAGTTATAGCCGCTATGGAAAAGTATCCTAGTTTGAAATTGAAAGTTAATGCTCATACCGATAGTAGGGGTACAGATGAATATAATTTGTGGCTTTCTCAAAAAAGAGCAGAATCTACGGTGAATTATATGATTAAAGAGGGGATAGACTCTACCAGACTTGTAAGTGAGGGCTTTGGTGAAACAAAATTGCTGAATGAGTGTGAAGATGGTATTAAATGTTCAGCAGCAAAACATGATATAAATAGAAGGTCTGAGTTTATTATTTTAGAATAATTTATATAAACTATTACAATCAAAAGCAACCCTATAAGGGTTGCTTTTTTAGTTGGTAATACTCTTCAAAGCCTAGTAAATTAGGTTGATTATAGACCAATTACCTAATAATTTTTTTATTTAAACAGCTCCATTTAAGGTATTCACTTAGGTTATTTCCAACTTCACAACATTTATTGTGCCCTACTTTAAGACATAGTTATTTTTACGGATGATATTGATTGTAGATAAACTTTGCATTTCAATACCCCCATTAATTTGATTATGAGATTAAAACATTTTTATTACTTAATTATCCTTTTATGTTCAACTAGTTTCTTTGCTCAAGAAACTTATCTGGATACATTTAGCAATACTTCTTATTCAAATAATAACGGGACACAAAATTTTAGTTCTAATTGGACAGAACAAAATGAGAATAGTTCTGCATTTGGTGGACGTATAACAATTACAGGTGGAAGATTACGTTTTAGAAACAATGATGATAGGTGGATTTATAGATTTGTACCTTTAGCTGGAGCTTCTACAGCGACATTGACATTGGATTATGATGCAAATTCTGCAAACGGGCAAGCATTGGATGTTTATATATATAATGCAGATAGTAATCAATGGGATTATGTTCAAAGAATAAATAATGGTACCGGTACTATTACGTACAATTTAACAGCGGCACAGATAGATTCAAATCCTGCAATAATTTTTTATCCTCCAAATACGAATTGGGGAAATAATAATATTATATATATTGATAATGTTCAATTTACCGCTACTTATGGTGCGGAGTTAGAAATAGACGATGTCACTGTAAATGAGGATGATGGAACAGCTATATTTACAGTTAGACAAATTGGTAGCAGCACAAGTGCTTATAGTGTAAATTATACAACCAACGATATATCTGCCATTTCCGGTCAAGATTATTCTGTTTCATCTGGCACTTTAAATTTTAATGGAAGCTTAAATGATACTGAGACTATAACTGTCTCTATTACTGATGATACTATTTTCGAAGGTGACGAAACCTTTGGTTTGTCATTTACTTCTACAACGAATACAGATGTTGATATTACAGATACCGCTATCGGTACTATCTTGGCAAATGACGCTTTAATTATGACTGATGGGGGCTCCGCAACCACCTGTGATGATACATTTTTAGATTCTGGCGGTATCAGTAATTACTCTGATAACGAAGATTTGGTTTATACTATTTGTCCAGATACGGCAAATAATTATACACAGGTTAATTTTGATCAGTTTGATGTAATTCCCGGCGATATCTTATTCGTATATGATGGTAATAGTACAGGTGCAACATTAATCGGGCAATATGATAATGATAATATACCCACACAAATTTTTGCAACCAATACAAATGGTTGTTTAACTTTTAGATTTACATCAAATAATAATACAACGGGTAATGGTTGGCAGGCTAGTGTTAGTTGTTCACCTCCCGGACCTAAAATTGTTGTAGAAGATGTATACGTAGATGAAGATTCTGGTAGTGCTATTTTTACGGTAACTCACGTACGTGATCGTCATGGTTACAGTTGGTTATTTGGTTTTGTTGAAACACCATTTACCGTAGAGTATATGGTTAGTGACGGTACTGCAAATAATGGTAGTGATTATATTTCTGTAAACGGAACACTTACATTTACCGGTGAGGTAGGCAACGTTCAAACTTTTTCAGTTCCCATTGTAGACGATGGGGTACCTGAATTAGTAGAGTACTTTACAGTAGGGTTTTCTGATGCAACAGCACAATATGCTTCTGTTGATTATAGTGATACCGCCAATGGTTATATTAATTCTCAAATATTGGCAAATGATCCCCTTACGTTATTTCAAGAATTTGACGGTTATTTTGATTATTCTACCACAGGTGGTTCGTTAAGAACAAATGATAATAATACAGATGCCTGTTCAATAACGACTTCATCTTCAAATACCCTAATTTCACCAATACCCAATACAGGCACAATAAAAAAAGCATATTTATATTGGGCGCACTCTAGTACGGTGGTAGACGGAACCGTTACTTTTGAAGGACAAACGGTTAATGCCAATTATCAATATCAAACTACGTTAACAAATAGAAATTTTTACGGTTATGTAAGTGATGTAACCGATATTGTTGAAAGTGTGGCAGACCCATCAACCAATGTATTTGATTTTTCTGACTTGTCAGTAGATAATTCCAACACCTATTGTTCTTCTGCTACGGTATTAGGTGGTTGGACGTTGTTCGTTTTCTATGAAGACCCAAATTTACCAGCGGTGAACATTAATTTATACCAAGGTTTTGATGGTTTAAGTAATGACGGCAATTCTTTTACTTTAGACAGTTTTTATGCTATTGCAGGTGCTGGAGCCAAGGCATCGTTTTTATCTTGGGAAGGAGATTCTACCCTTGACGGTAATAGTTCGGGTACAACCAATCCAAATGGAGAACGATTATCAATTACGAACCAAGCAAATCAAGATTTTACGTTAGCTGGTGATGGTGGTCAAACAGGTAATAACGCTTATAACTCTACAATGTATGATAATACCACCACACCAGATTATAATGATAATACAACGTATGGGGTAGATTTAGATACCTATGACATTTCAACATTTGTATCGCCTGGAGATTCTCAAGTTACGGCAAATGTAGATGTTGGTCAGGATTTTGTGATATCTGCGGCAGTTGTATTAAAAGTGCCTTCAAACCTTATTGCGGGTACTGTTTTTGAAGATGTGAATTACGGTGGCGGGCAAGGTAGAAACATGACCAATGCCAACGGTGTAGGTATATCTAGTGCCATTGTAGAATTATATGAAAGCGATGGAACTTTTGTGAGAAGAACTACTTCTAAAGTGAGTGGTGATTATAGCTTTGGGGGTATGGCAGATGGTGATTACTATGTAAAACTTGTAAACTCCACAGTTAGATCAACCCGAGCAAATGGTATTAATTGTACTACTTGTGTACCTGTACAAACTTTTAGAAGTTATGGGGATGTTAACAATAATATTGAGGTATTGGATGAAATTGGAGGAGCAGATCCAACTGCCTTCTCAGATTCTGCCTTAGGAGTTTTTGAAGATTCCCAGAGTTTATCAATGGTAAGTATTGAAAGTAGTGGTGTAGCTAATATCGACTTTGGATACAATTTCAATACTATTGTGAACACCAATGAATTTGGTCAAGGTTCTCTAGAACAGTTTATTCTGAATAGTAACACCTTGGGTGAGGTTGGTTTGGATATTGAAGCAAATGCTATATTTGATCCCGCAGCAGAAGAGGATGTATCAATTTTTATGATACCACCTACCGGAGATAGTTTTGGTCGATCTGCTGATGTAAATTATAATGCTGCAGGTTACTTTGATATTTTATTGGATAATGCAAATACCTTTTCTGTAATTACAGGAACAAATACTATCATAGACGGTAGAACCCAAACAGCTTATTCTGGTGATTCAAATGCTGGCACAGTTGGTTCTGGTGGAGCCGGTGTAGGCATTGCAAATACGGCATTGCCTAATTATACTAGACCGGAAATACAAATTCATAGAAATGGTGGTGATGTTTTACGATTAAACGGTTCAAATGTCACGATACGAGATATGTCAATATATGCGAATAATAATGCTGGGGTTAGAGTTCAAGAAGGTTCGGCAACCATTTCGAACAATTTGTTGGGAGTAAACGCGCTAGGTGCGTCTGCTGGAAACATAGATTATGGTATTGAGCAAACAGGTGGTGATTTATCGGCATTTTCAAATTATTTATCCTCAAATACCATAGCTGGTATTTTTATAGATGGTGGTACACGTAGCACCGTTCAGTTCAACCATTTAGATTCCAATGGGAGCACGGCATGTGATGATAATATTCTTATAGAAGATGGTAGTACAATTGTCATTCAAGAGAATCTTATAGAATCGGCAGCAGCATCAGGTATTGAAATTGATAATGTAAACGGAGTTACGGTTTCGAACAATAACATTCTTTTATCAGGTCAAAACGGAGGTAATTGTAGTGGAAATTATGAAGGTATGGCTATTAAACTCTCAGGTGATGATTCCGTAATTGATCAGAATAGAATTTATTCTAATGGCAGTGAGGGAGTGGTAGTTCTTTCTGGTGCATCAAACACCATATCCCAGAACAGTATTTATGCAAATGGAACCGTAGTGCCTAGCTTGGGTATTGACCTAGGTATGGATGGTGTAACCCTTAACGATAATTCCGATTCAGATTCCGGTCCAAACAATTTAGAAAATTTTCCAATCATAAATTCCGCATTTATTTCAGGATCTAATTTGGTGGTTACTGGTTGGGCATCTCCAGGTAGTACAATTGAGGTGTTTTTTACAGATGTTAATGAAGGTACAGCTACTTTAGGAGACAATCAGTTGGGGCTTACCCAAGATTATGGTGAAGGTCAAACCTATATTGGGACGGCAGTAGAAGGTAGTGGGGATGACCAAGATGCTACAACCTCTTCGTATGCAGACCCGGACGGTAATACTGACAATACCAATAAATACAAATTTGTATTTCCTTTACCATCAGGCACTGTTGTAGGAGATTTAATAACAACCACTGGTACAAGAAGTAATTCCACATCTGAGTTTTCACCAGAAATTATAATTAGTGCGTATACGGTAATTACTAATAGGAACATTACCTATCGTATTAAAGGAAATTAGATTTACAGGAAAGTTTTTTCTTATAAATATATTCTTGGCTAACCCTTTATTTTATTGGGATTTTGCGGCAGCCTACATATTTAAGAGTGTTTACAATTATCCTGTATAAATTGGCAACATAAATTTCATAACCCGGTTTGATTAGCTGAATTTTATTAAACAGAATCATGCTACTATTCCCTCTAATAGCATATCAAATATATGTTTATGGAGTTTTATCTGCTCAAAAGGATAAAATTTGGGGTTATAGGTGGTTTTATTATTGCAGCATTATCAGGTATAAAACTTAATGCACAAACGAGCTTTACAGAAAGCGCGGCTGCTTTTGGCCTAGATTTAGGATAAAAAAAAGACGGTGGGCACGCTTGGTCAGATTTTGATAACGATGGTGATTTAGATGTACTCGTTCTCGAAAATAATAATAATGCCAACGTAAAAAGTTTCTTAATGCGCAATAATGGTAACAATACGTTTACCAATGTGCAATCTTCATTAGTTCCAGGTATGCTTGGTGACTGGGCAGAAAGACAAGCAGTTTGGGGAGATATTAATAATGATGGCAAACCAGATTTTATTATAAATTCATCTGGTAATAGTAATGCTAGACAGGCTATTCAAATTTTTATTCAAAATTCAAACGGTACATTCGGTGATGGTATTGGGGGGTACAACCCAATAACCATAGGAAGATCGGGTTCAACAATAGTAGTACCTGCAGTAAATTCAGAAGGCGTTGGTTTTTTTGATTTTGAAGGTGATGGTGATTTAGACGTTTTTTTTGATAATCATGACATGGGTATTGAGTTGTTGCGAAATAACTTTATTGACCATACAACTCATACTGTTGCAAACCCGGCACCAAATGCCTTGTTCACTCATATTACGACCGGTAACGGTAGCGGCGTAACTGAATTTGGTCTAAACCAATTTGCCACGGATGGGGATTATGGTATCGCAGCCGATGTAAATGATGATGGTTGGGTTGATATTTTCATGCGTAAGCGAGATGAAAATGACTTTTTTTTAAATCAAGGTGGCTCATTTTCAAATGGAGCAGATCTAGGTCAGGCGGCCAACAATAATAAAGGAGGTAATGGATTATGGGATTTGGATAACGACGGTGATCTAGATGCGGTATGGACAGAGAATGGTCTTATGCAAATACATAGAAATGATGGGGGAGGGGTATTTACACCTTTAGGTGCAGCTTCTTTTCCAGGGTTACCACAACCGGGTAATGTAAACAATGGTAGTTCAGGCGCTCGTATAGATGCTTTGTCAGGTGGAGATATAGATAATGATGGTGACATAGATATTATTTTAGTAGGAAACAGTAGAAGTTATTTATACATCAATCAATTGAATAGTCCAACTCCCGCTCCAGGTGTAATTGGTAGTGGTGCGGCAATGAATTTTGCACTAGATGCTGAACAATTTAACTCAGGTAGAGACCGTGAAGGTACTACAATGGTTGATGTAGATGATGACGGTGATCTGGATATTTACATTAATATAAACAATAGTGCTAACCAATTATATATTAATAATTTACCGGCGGCCAATAGAAATAATCATCTATTGATAGATGTTACCGAAGATAGAGGTGCTAATGGTAATACAGGCGGTTTTTTAGGGAGGGTAGATATTGGTACAAATGTGTTGATCAGAGATTGTTCGGGAAATATTATTAGTGGATTAAGACAAGTAAATGGGGTATATGGTCATGGTACCCAACAACCGGAAGAAGTACATTTTGGTTTGCCTTTAGGTGAGAATGAAACTTATATTATAGAAGTTCATTATCCAAATTTTTATGATTCATCTGATCCTAGTGGCTATTCCAGATTAGTGGCTACTGCTATTGCGCAGCCAAGTACAATCGCAGGAACAAATCACTATACATTGACCACTACAGATGCTGAACTAATTGAAAATCCTAATGCCCCTGAGGCAAATAATGATCAAGAACAAGTATCTTATGGAAATAATATATCGGTTCAGATAGACCTATTTGCAAACGATTCTGATGCTGACGGAGATGATTTTTCCGTTGAAAGTATTACTCAACCATCAGTGGGTTCTGTGCTTATAGATGATGGGGATAATGGCTTGGTAACATATACGTATAATGAAGCAACACCTTTTCCCGGCGAAACTACTTTTGACTACACTATAATAGACTCTACCAATTCTCTTTGTCCCTCATTAGGAAAAAGTGATACGGCAACAGTACGAATCTTTGAGCCGTGTACGGACCCTACGGGTTTAGATACTGATGGTGACGGTATTAATGATGTTTGTGATCTAGATAATAATAACGACGGTATTTTAGATGTCGATGAATGTAACATATCGGCCGCATTGGTTGATAATGGCGATTTTGGATATTGGATTTTCAATGCTCCGGGATGGACAAGAAGCGGTAATCAATGGAATATGGACACCAATAGGGCTTGGTTTCCTCAATGGAACGGTATGGGTACTGCCAGTTTTTATCAGACTATAAATGTAGTGCCAGGTGTGGAGAATACTATCACCTTTGACTTAGGAGCTGACAACAGTTATGGTCGCGAAGTTACCTTGAATGTCTTAATTGGTGGGCAGGTTGAATTTACCGAAACTTCCAATCAAATAGTTTCAGCAAACGGAGGGAGGGCGCAAAATAATAATGAAACCTTGAACATGTCAACGAGGACATTTTCATTCATTCCAACTTCTAATAGTATAGAACTAAGGTTTAATGGTATTTCATCTGCTACAAATCATGATAGAATGTATGTGGATAATGTAGTTCTTTCAACTGGTTGTGGTGATACCGATGGTGATGGTATTGTGGATATTTACGATTTGGACAGTGATGGAGATGGTTGTTTTGATGCTTTGGAAGGTAGCGAGAGTTTAAATTTTTCAGATTTAAATGGCGATGGAAGTATTTCAGGAGAGGTAGATAGTAATGGTGTTCCTCTGACGGCAAATGGTGGGCAAGGTTTAGGTAGTAGTAATGATTATACGGTAACAGCAGATGAATGTGATGATGATGGTGATGGTGTGAACAATGCGAATGATAAATGTCCTTATTTTGATGATGCCATTGATAGTGATAATGATGGCGTTCCCGACGGATGTGATAACGATGATGATAATGATGGCATATCCGATTGTGACGAGTCTTTAGAAAGTGTTTCTAGTCAGTTTGCATGGACATTAAACTCACCTTCCGGAAATTTGAATATGGATGCTACCTACGCTTCGGAAACAAATGATTGGGTTTTGGAGAATACAGATGCCATGATATTGAATACGTCTATATTTAATGTAAATGGAAGTAATATAGAAATACGGCCAATAACGGCAGTTGATAAAGAAGAGGCAATAATAAATGAAGATTATATAGAGGTTTCTTTTACAACTGGTTCTGAGGTATCCTCGTTTGAATTGAGCGGAATTACTTCTGGTTGGTATCAACCTTACAGAGGAGATTCCTATTATTCATCAGCGGTATTTACAAGAACAGGTTCTAACGCGTGGACTACCCTTTCTACAGATGTTTTTCATACGGATAATGGTAGTAATTACGCCACATTTCAACATTTGGATATAGGGTCTGTCTATTTAGAGGCAAATACAGAATATACCTTTAGATTTTATGTCTATGGTCAAATTAATGATTCATCAGAAAACTACTCTATTATAGACGACATTCATTTTAATTTTATTGCATGTAGGTCTGGTAATTTAGATGGCGATGCATACCCAAATCATTTGGATGATGACAGTGACGGCGATGGGTGCAATGACGCAGATGAAGCCTATGCAAATACATCATCCGATGCAGATGGCAATGGTATGTATGGTTCTGGCATACCCACGGTAAATGAAAGTGGATTGGTAACGGCTGCTTCATATAGTGAACCTATTGACGGTGATAATAATGGTAATTATGATTTTTTACAGGTTGGGCAAGTACCTGTAATAACGGATCAACCAGTAGATGCCAACGCTTGTCCAGGTGGATCGGCTTCATTTAGTGTGAGCAGTTCGGCAGGAGATATGTATCTATGGCAAGAAATTATTAGCGGTACTTGGACTAATATCTCTGAAGGAGGAAAATATAGCGGTACCGATACAAATACCTTAACAATAACAAACACTTCGCTATCAGATCATAATAATAGATATAGGGTCGTGATATCTAATCCGGCTTATGTATGTGCAAATACTACATCAGAAGAAGCGGTACTAATTGTTCAAGTGCCGATAGCAAATGCTGGTTCAGATCAGACCATATGTGATGGCGAATCCGCAACATTAACAGCTTCGGCTACTGGAGGAAGTGGTAGTGGTTATACATATGAGTGGAGCACAGGCGCAACAACTCCAAGTATCACCGTTTCACCTTCAGGAAATACTAGTGGAAATGTAATGGTCAATTATACGGTTACCGTTACAGATAGTAGTGGATGTACAGATACAGATGAAGTCACCGTTACTGTTGAGCCTACACCTACCATCACGGTTACGAGCTCACCAAGTTGTAATTTTAGATTGTTTCAACCAACAACCTACTCTTTTGAAGTTACCGTTAGCGGTGGTACGGTAACTGCCACAGATGGTACGGTAACCAACGTTTCGGGTGATGTTTGGAGAATAGCGGATATTCCCGATGGTACAGATGTGGTTGTGACTTCAACACAAGGTAATTGTAGCAGAGATTTACCGGTAACGGCACCAAACTGTGTTTGTCCGGTGGTAGATCCTCCTACTAGTGACGGTAATAAAGAATATTGTCAAGGAGATACAGTACCTGAAATTTCTGCAAGTACGAGTGCAGGTACAGAAACTATAGATTGGTATGATGCTTCTTCAGGAGGTAACTTACTTCAAAATAATAGTTTAACATATCAGCCGTCTTCGGCAGGAACGTACTATGCCGAAGCAAGAAATACTTCTACAGGATGTGTTAGTGGTACTAGAACAGCTGTAACAATTATCGAAAATGCACCTCCTTTGGCGAATGCTGGTTCAAATCAAACCATTTGTGACGGTGAGTCCGCAACATTATCAGCCACGGCAACTGGTGGTAGTGGTTCTGGCTACTCTTATGTTTGGAGCACAGGGGAAACAACACCTACAATAACTGTAACTCCGAGAGGCAATCCAAATTCAAATACTACAACAACGTATACGGTAACCGTAACAGATGCTAATGGATGTAGTGATACCGATACTGTTAACGTTACTGTTTATTCTAATCCAACCGTAACCATAAGTACTGATAATGCTTCTTGTGGAATAGATAATGGTGCAATTACCTTTAATTTTCCAGACCACCCAAATAGAACCGGTATTAAGTTTAGTATCGATGATGGGGCAAATTATACCAGTGCGGGAGATAATAGTGGCAGTTATACGTTTTCAAACCTTCCTGCAGGAACATACCCGCTATGCGTACGCTGGGGTAATAACGCTTGCCCGGTAAGCTTGGGAGATTATGATATTAATACAACCCCGGAAGTTATGGTTGTAACACAACCAGTGGATCGGACTGTATTAACTGGTGAAAATGCCCAGTTTACGGCTAATGTAACCAATGCAGATACATATCAATGGCAAGTAAGTGTCGATGGGGTTAACTATGTAAACTTAGTGGATGATTCTGAGCATTCTGGTACTCAAACGTTAACTTTAAATGTGTTGAACGTTCCTAAGGAAAAAGAAGGGTATTCTTATAGACTTCTCGCCTCAAATTCCGGTACATCTTGTACGGAAACACCATCTAACGCAGCATTATTATTTGTAAATGTTAGAACTGTAATTACAAATAAACGTATAACATACCGTATAAAACCTAATTAAAATTTAGTGCTCCTTCTTTTGTAATTCGTTGAATGTGGAAACTCTAAACCAATGTTTTTTTAAGCATATAATTATAGGCTAAAGAAGGTTTGTTTAGAAGTTTAGGTTATCGTTTGCATTAATGTTAATCGGTACTTTTTTTAGTGGTCAATAAAAAGTCCTTGGTTTTTTATAGAACCAAAAACTACCCGAATAACAGTGTATACTCGACGAACGACAATAACATTTTGCAAAGTTTTAACATGTCTATACCTCATATATATAAGACTATATGTCATAAATATTGGCTTACACAACATTTATTTTAGTGAGCACTACTTAAAATGAATATTTGTGTATTGTGATTACCATAGATCCATCTAGTATGAATCGATTATTAATGTTTTTTGGTAATTACCTTTTTTTAAGACCTATATGATCAAAGAATTTTTGAAGGTGGAATTGAATATTAAAAGTATGAAAAGTCGAACTACTACAACCTTGGGTAATGCCATTAAATTTACAATGGTGTTATTTGCATTACTGCTATCTGGTATTTCTATGGCACAGACGACCGTGACCCTAGAGGATCAATGTAATTGTGAAGTACTTCAGGGAACTGATGTTACTGCACCAGGTGGTGTAACACCTGCAGGAGCGGATTTAGGAGATTTGTATGTAAATACGGATACCGGTACAATTTATTTCTGGGATGGTGATTCTTGGGAATATACATCTACAGATGCAAATACAACCAATGCTTCCTTGACCGAAGATGGGGTAAACTTGATTCTGACCGATAGTGACTTAAATACAGTTTCAATTCCTTTAGCGGATATAGCAGCAATTGTAGATACAAATACTACTAATGTAACTTTTACAGTAAATAGTACTAATGGGACTTTGGATATCATTGATTCTGATAGTAATGTAGTAGCTGTTCCTTTAGCAGATATTGCAGCACTTGTTAATACCGACGAACAAGAAGGTACGGAAGTCTTGTTGACCAATCCTTTGGATGTTGATGGCGATAGTGTAGACGAGACAACAGTGGAAGAGGCCATAGCGGATATAGCTGCAGCCAATGCATTAGATCTGGATATTGACCCAACGAACGAACTTACAACAAGTGGTGCAGGTGCACCAACAGGAACTCCGGCAAATAATAATCCTGGTGTAACGTATTTGGATACGGATACAAATGAACTATATGTTTACGATGGTACAAACTGGACAATGGTTACCGATAATCAAAATGCAGGTGAGGTTGAGGTAACCCCAGCAGGAAACATTACTACAACCAATGTACAATCCGCTTTAGAAGAGTTGGATGGCATTATCACATCAAGCGAGCTTACGACCACGGTTGTTGAGGGAGACGGTGTAGATGTAACATCAACGGTAGTCGGGAACAATACGGAATATACTGTAGCGTCTGAGATCAGTGCTGCAGCAGGAAACAATCTTAGCATAGAAACTGACGGACTTTTTGCAGCTGACGATCAGAATGCAGGTGAGGTTGAGGTAACCCCAGCAGGAAACATTACTACAACCAATGTACAATCCGCTTTAGAAGAGTTGGATGGCATTATCACATCAAGCGAGCTTACGACCACGGTTGTTGAGGGAGGTGGTGTAGATGTGACATCAACGGTAGTCGGGAACAATACGGAATATACTGTAGCGTCTGAGATCAGTGCTGCAGCAGGAAATAATCTTAGCATAGAAACTGACGGACTTTTTGCAGCTGACGATCAAAATGCAGGTGAGGTTGAGGTAACCCCAGCAGGAAACATTACAACAACCAATGTACAATCCGCTTTAGAAGAGTTGGATGGCATTATCACATCAAGCGAGCTTACGACCACGGTTGTTGAGGGAGATGGTGTAGATGTGACATCAACGGTAGTCGGGAACAATACGGAATATACTGTAGCGTCTGAGATCAGTGCTGCAGCAGGAAACAATCTTAGCGTAGAAACTGACGGACTTTTTGCAGCTGACGATCAGAATGCAGGTGAGGTTGAGGTAACCCCAGCAGGAAACATTACTACAACCAATGTACAATCCGCTTTAGAAGAGTTGGATGGCATTATTACATCAAGCGAGTTTACGACCACGGTTGTCGAAGGAACGGGAATAGATGTAACATCATCGGTTACCGGAAACAATACGGAATATACGGTTACGGTAAATCCTACGGATATCGTTGGTGACGGTAGTATTACATCAAGTGATATTGATATTACCGGTGGAGCTAATTCAACTTTGAACGACGTTACATTAACAATCGCAGATAACGCAATTACAAATGCAAAGATAGCAGATGATGCCATAACTACCACTGAAATTTTAGATGGTACCATTGCAAGTGAAGATATCGCGGCAGATGCGGTGAACGCGGCAACCATTAACACAGATGTAGCGGGAGCAGGTCTTGCACAG
Organism: Maribacter sp. 1_2014MBL_MicDiv; assembly: GCF_001865655.1. Classification (NCBI taxonomy): domain Bacteria; kingdom Pseudomonadati; phylum Bacteroidota; class Flavobacteriia; order Flavobacteriales; family Flavobacteriaceae; genus Maribacter; species Maribacter sp. 1_2014MBL_MicDiv. The sequence goes on along the minus strand of NZ_CP011318.1, from coordinate 771,016 downwards.
AATGCAACGACAGGTGCTTTGGAAGTTGACGAAGCGGCAATAGCCGACGGAACGATCTCGTCAACGAACAGTACCATAGATGTTACGGGAGGTGACGATTCAGTATTCAAGGACGTGACCTTGGATGTTGCGGACGATGCCATAACTACGGATAAAATAGCTGCGGGCGCAGTGGAATCTTCGGATATCGCGGCGGATGCGGTAAACGCGGCGACCATTAACGCAGATGTAGCGGGAGCAGGTCTTGCGCAGAATGCAACGACAGGCGCTTTGGAAGTCGATGAAGCGGCAATCGCCGACGGAACGATCTCGTCAACGAACAGTACCATAGATATTACGGGAGGTGACGATTCAGTATTCAAGGACGTGACCTTGGATGTTGCGGACGATGCCATCACCACGGATAAAATAGCTGCGGGTGCAGTGGAGACATCCGATATTTCGGATGATGCCGTAGCCTTGGAAAAATTGGCGAACGGTACTGCCAACGGTCAAGTAATGCAATGGAACGGTACCGATTGGATTTTAATCGATTTAGGTTCGGTAACGGTAACGGAAAATGATGGTATAATAGGAAATGAGGTAGTTGGTCCATCAAATGGAACATTAACTTTATCTGGAGCAGGCTCTACGGTAGACCCATTAAGATTAGCGGTTTCTTCGGACGGAATAACAACCAATGAAATAGCTCCTGGAGCAGTAGAGACAGCAGATTTAGCTGACGAGGCTGTAACATTGGGGAAATTGGCAGATGGTAACAATGCCGGAGAAATGATTCAATGGAACGGTACGGATTGGGAATATATAGACCCAAGTACCTTGATTCCGGCAACTACGGTATCCAACACAAGTACTGGCAACACTTTATCGACTACGGTCAATGGTGTTACCGGAGCAGGGGTTCCAATAGTTAATAGTAACGTACTAGGTTTAGATACTAATAATGATTTGATAAGTACGGTAAACGGAGAAGCCTCTTCAGCGTTGGATTTAACTCCGGCAATACAAGCAAATCAAACCACGACCACGGTTGTAGAAGGAACGGGAATAGATGTAACATCATCGGTTACCGGAAACAATACGGAATATACGGTTACGGTAGATCCTACGGATATCGTTGGTGACGGTAGTATTACATCAAGTGATCTTAATGTTGTAGGCGGTTCGAACGCAACTTTGAACGATGTTAGTCTAACAATTGCCGATGATGCAGTCGATGCGGCAACCATTAACGTAGATGTAGCGGGAGCAGGTCTTGCGCAGAATGCAACGACAGGCGCTTTGGAAGTCGACGAAGCGGCAATAGCCGACGGAACGATCTCGTCAACGAACAGTACCATAGATATTACGGGAGGTGACGATTCAGTATTCAAGGACGTGACCTTGGATGTTGCGGACGATGCCATCACCACGGAAAAAATAGCTGCGGGTGCAGTGGAATCTTCGGATATCGCGGCGGATGCGGTAAACGCGGCGACCATTAACGCAGACGTAGCGGGAGCAGGTCTTGCACAGAATGCAACGACAGGCGCTTTGGAAGTCGACGAAGCGGCAATAGCCGACGGAACGATCTCGTCAACGAACAGTACCATAGATATTACGGGAGGTGACGATTCAGTATTCAAGGACGTGACCTTGGATGTTGCGGACAATGCCATCACTACGGATAAAATAGCTGCGGGCGCAGTGGAATCTTCGGATATCGCGGCGGATGCGGTAAACGCGGCAACTATTAACGCAGATGTAGCTGGAGCAGGTCTTGCGCAGAATGCAACGACAGGCGCTTTGGAAGTCGACGAAGCGGCAATAGCCGACGGAACGATCTCGTCAACGAACAGTACCATAGATATTACGGGAGGTGACGATTCAGTATTCAAGGACGTGACCTTGGATGTTGCGGACGATGCCATCACCACGGAAAAAATAGCTGCGGGTGCAGTGGAATCTTCGGATATCGCGGCGGATGCGGTAAACGCGGCGACCATTAACGCAGACGTAGCGGGAGCAGGTCTTGCACAGAATGCAACGACAGGCGCTTTGGAAGTCGACGAAGCGGCAATAGCCGACGGAACGATCTCGTCAACGAACAGTACCATAGATATTACGGGAGGTGACGATTCAGTATTCAAGGACGTGACCTTGGATGTTGCGGACAATGCCATCACTACGGATAAAATAGCTGCGGGTGCAGTGGAGACATCCGATATTTCGGATGATGCCGTAGCCTTGGAAAAATTGGCGAACGGTACTGCCAACGGTCAAGTAATGCAATGGAATGGTACCGATTGGACATTGGTAGACCTAGGTTCAGTAACGGTAACCGAAAATGACGGAGTTATAGGAAATGAAGTTGTGAATGGTACAGATGGTACTTTGGTACGTTCAGGAGCTGGTACTACGGTAAGTCCTTTTACCTTGGATGTAGCCGCTGACGGTATTACCAATGCCGAAATAGCTGATAATGCCATAAACACAGAAAACATTACCGATGGTTCGGTAGGAACGGCTGATCTTGCCGATGGTAACAATGCCGGAGAAATGATTCAATGGAATGGTACGGATTGGGAATATATAGACCCAAGTACCTTGATTCCGGCAACTACGGTATCCAACACAAGTACAGGAAACACTTTGTCAACTACGGTCAATGGTGTTACTGGAGCAGGGGTTCCAATAGTTAATAGTAATTCACTTAGTTTAAATGGAAGTAATGAACTGGTTAGTACAGTGAATGGTGAAGCTTCAAACGTTATAGATTTGACTCCGTTCGTAAATAACGATACCAATGAAATTCAAGATTTACAATTAACGGGAGATAATCTAACATTGACAAATGACCCAACAGCTACTGCAATAGATTTATCAGATTATAGGGAAACTGTAACAGGAACAAATGATATCACCGTAACCGATGATGGCAATGGTAACTATACTGTTGATTATGTAGATGGCGATAAGAGTGATACCAATGAGATTCAGGATTTAACCTATGACCCTTCAACTCAAACTTTAAATATAACGAACAATCCATCGGCTACGGATATTGACTTATCCGCGTTAGTAAGTTCGGATAATCAGAATATTGAAAATTTGGCATTTTCTGGTACAACGTTAACCGTAGGAATTGAGGATGGAACTTCTCAAACAGTTAGTCTTGCTGAATTAGCGGATAATCAAAGTATTACTGGTTCAGGTTTATCGGGGAATACTTTGACAATTGGAATAGAGGATGGATCGAGTGAGACCGTCGATTTATCTCCTCTAGCGGATAATCAAAGCATTAGTGGTTCAATTTTATCTGGAAATACCTTGACTATAGGTATTGAGGATGGATCGAGCGAAACAGTAGATTTATCATCTTTGAATGAAACCGTAACTGGAACCAATGATATAACGGTAACCGATGATGGTAACGGAAACTATACTGTTGATTATATAGATGGTGATAACGACTCCACAAACGAATTAACGCAAAGAGGTACAGGCGGTCCAACAGGTTCACCTGCGGAGGGTACCACTTATGTAGACACTGCTAGTGGTCAACTTTATGTATACGATTCTGGCGCATGGCAACCGGTAGGTGGGAGTGCTACACCAGGAGATGCTAGTGATACCAACGAGCTAATAACTTCTTTTGGAGTTGTGGGTACTAATCTTCGTATTACCGAAGCAGGTACTGATTTTGATGTTCCTTTGAGTGATTTAGGAACGGACAGTCAAGATCTTTCTTTAACAGGAGATAATCTAACATTGACCAACGACCCAACTGCAACGGCTATAGATTTATCAGATTATAGAGAAACTGTAATAGGAGCAAATGACATAACTGTTACCGATGACGGAAATGGTAATTTTACTGTCGACTATGTAGATGGAGATAACGACGATGAAAACGAAATAGAATTACCAGAAGGAGGAAATAATGGTCAAGTACTTTCTACTGATGGTTCAGGAACATATACTTGGGTAGATCCAGATTCAGGTCCTGCAGGTGCTGATGGAGCTGACGGCAACGGAATAGCATCCACGACCAATAATGGAGATGGAACCTTTACATTGACTTACGATGACGGAACAACTTTCACCACGTCGGATTTAACAGGTCCTCAAGGAACTCCTGGAAATGATGGAGCTGACGGAACAAACGGAACAGATGGAGCAGACGGAGACGGATTTACCGGAGGAAACTATAATGCAAGTACAGGAGTGGTTACGTTCACATCCGATGACGGATTAGGATTTACAACAGGAGATTTAAGAGGTGCCGATGGCGCTGACGGAGCGGACGGGGCAACAGGTCCAGCAGGTGCTGACGGAACAGATGGTGCTGATGGAGACGGCTTTACCGGAGGAAACTATAATGCAGGTACAGGAGTGGTTACGTTCACTTCTGATGACGGATTAGGATTTACAACAGGAGATTTAAGAGGTGCCGATGGCGCTGACGGAGCCGATGGCGCTGACGGGGCAACAGGTCCTCAAGGTCCACAAGGAGAAGTTGGTCCACAAGGACCAGCAGGTCCAGCAGGAGCCGATGGAAACGATGGAGCAACGGGAGCGACAGGTCCTCAGGGTCCACAAGGGGAAGTTGGTCCACAAGGACCGACAGGTCCAGCGGGAGCAGACGGAAACGATGGAGCAACGGGAGCGACAGGTCCCCAAGGTCCACAAGGAGAAGTTGGTCCACAAGGACCGGCAGGTCCAGCGGGAGCAGACGGAAACGATGGAGCAACGGGAGCGACAGGTCCCCAAGGTCCACAAGGAGAAGTTGGTCCACAAGGACCGGCAGGTCCAGCGGGAGCAGACGGAAACGATGGTGCCACGGGAGCGACAGGTCCGCAAGGTCCTCAAGGAGAAGTTGGTCCACAAGGACCGGCAGGTCCAGCGGGAGCAGACGGAAATGACGGTGCAACGGGTGCAACGGGAGCGACAGGTCCTCAGGGACCTCAAGGGGAAGTTGGTCCACAGGGACCGGCAGGTCCAGCGGGAGCAGACGGAAACGATGGAGCAACGGGAGCGACAGGTCCGCAGGGTCCTCAAGGAGAAGTTGGTCCACAAGGACCGGCAGGTCCAGCGGGAGCCGATGGAAACGATGGAGCAACGGGAGCAACAGGTCCCCAAGGTCCACAAGGAGAAGTTGGTCCACAGGGACCGGCAGGTCCAGCGGGAGCAGACGGAAATGATGGTGCAACGGGAGCGACAGGTCCTCAAGGTCCACAAGGAGAAGTTGGTCCACAGGGACCGGCAGGTCCAGCGGGAGCCGATGGAAACGACGGTGCGACGGGTGCAACGGGAGCGACAGGTCCTCAGGGTCCTCAAGGAGAAGTTGGTCCACAAGGACCGGCAGGTCCAGCTGGAGCAGACGGAAACGACGGTGCAACGGGAGCGACAGGTCCCCAAGGTCCACAAGGAGAAGTTGGTCCACAAGGACCGGCAGGTCCAGCGGGAGCGGACGGAAACGACGGTGCCACGGGAGCGACAGGTCCTCAAGGTCCACAAGGAGAAGTTGGTCCACAGGGACCGGCAGGTCCAGCGGGAGCAGACGGAAATGACGGTGCAACGGGTGCAACGGGAGCGACAGGTCCTCAGGGTCCTCAAGGGGAAGTTGGTCCACAGGGACCGGCAGGTCCAGCGGGAGCAGACGGAAACGATGGAGCAACGGGAGCGACAGGTCCGCAGGGTCCTCAAGGAGAAGTTGGTCCACAAGGACCGGCAGGTCCAGCGGGAGCCGATGGAAACGATGGAGCAACGGGAGCAACAGGTCCCCAAGGTCCACAAGGAGAAGTTGGTCCACAGGGACCGGCAGGTCCAGCGGGAGCAGACGGAAATGATGGTGCAACGGGAGCGACAGGTCCTCAAGGTCCACAAGGAGAAGTTGGTCCACAGGGACCGGCAGGTCCAGCGGGAGCCGATGGAAACGACGGTGCGACGGGTGCAACGGGAGCGACAGGTCCTCAGGGTCCTCAAGGAGAAGTTGGTCCACAGGGACCGGCAGGTCCAGCGGGAGCCGATGGAAATGACGGTGCAACCGGTGCAACTGGGCCACAAGGTCCGGCAGGTCCCCAGGGTCCAGCAGGTCAGGATGGTCAGGATGGCGCAACAGGACCACAAGGTCCGGCAGGACAAGACGGTCAGGATGGTGCAACAGGTCCCCAAGGTCCGGCAGGTCCTCAGGGTCCAGCAGGTCAGGATGGCGCAACAGGTCCCCAAGGTCCAGCAGGTGATCCTGCAACTGATGACCAAACATTGGCAACAACAGGTGCGGCTGGTCAAATATCAATTTCTGGTGGTAACGCTATTACCTTGAATGTAAATGATGCTGATTCAAATGCATCAAACGAAATTCAAACTATTACGTCTACTGATGGTTCGGTAACGGTTACACCAAATGGAATCAATTATAACCTTTCCGTGCCAACGGCAAACGGTGCAGAAACCATAGTGGAAGCGGCACCGGATACAGATATCAGTGTTACTGGAACTGGTACGTCGGCTGATCCATATTTAATTGCCAATACAAGGCCGGATATTTTCTATCCACCTTCTATTGAGGTAGATGTGGCAACAACAGGTACAGGTAGAACAATTGATTTACATGCGGAGTATTTAGCTCAGTACGGTACACCGGCAGTGGTTAGCGCAGGTGCCCCAACAGCAATACCAACTTATGCTAATAATGAATTGTATTATTATGTAACATATTATGATACAACCGTATTTGCAAATGTTAGTGTGAACGTTACGGGTATAATGACTTACGATGTTATAGCGGCTCCAACAGATTATAATACACTGATCAATGTAGTTTTTGTAGCTCAATAATTAGCTAATTGAAACAAAGATCCCAAATCGATTTGAAAAAAAATTATACATATAGAACTATAATCCTAAGCATTGTTTTTACAATGCTGGGGATTTTTGTCTCAAACGCGCAGTTTTTATTGCAGGCTCCAACAGATAGTGATCAAAATAACTTTCGTTGGTACGAAGCCTCGGATACCGCAACAGTTTTGGGTACAGATTCTTTTTACGAAGTAACCCAACCTGGTATTTACTTTGCAACATACGATGGTACTTTATGTGGTTCTAATGCAACGGGATATTTTATTGTAACGGATTGTAATAATCCTGAGAATGAAGTAACCATGGATATTACCAACAATGTATCTACCGGAGCTACGGTAAATTGGAGTCCGGCTATTACGGGAGACCAATTAAGGCCAATGGTAATTGCAACCGATGCTGTTGTAAAATATACGGCGATGGTAACCAAGGCGGGCAATACGTTCAACCTCCCTAATTTTACTGTGGTTTGTTTACCACAAGCAGCAGACTTAGAAGACGATTTTGTAACCACTGATGAAGAAGTACCTATAGTTATAGATATTTATGGTAATGATGCCGATTTACCCGATGTTGGTGCTTTAACAGCGACCGATCCTTCTAATGGTTCGGTAAACATTGATGATGGTGGTACACCCAATGATCCTTTAGATGATATTGTAACCTACACTCCAGATACAGATTTTAATGGTACCGATAGTTTTGACTATACCATTTGTAATGCTTATGGAGATTGTAGCACAGCTACAGTAACCATTGAAGTTTTACCGGTTTTAGATACCAACGATGATTCCATTGCAATTGATATAAATGCAATTACTGCCATAGATACATGGCAATTGAACGATAATGATTTGCCAACAGATGGTTCGTTCAGTGTTACACAACCAACCAATGGTTCTGTTACCGTTGATGATAATGGTACGCCAAATGACCCATCAGATGATATTCCTACGTATTTTCCTAACAACAATTACTTAGGCACAGATGCTTTTGACTATACGGTTTGTGATACTGTTGGTAACTGTAGTACATCAACCATTACAATTATGATAAATCCATTAGGTGTAGATATGGATAGTGATGATGATGGTATTGTTGATAGCTTTGAAGATTTAAATTTAGATGGTGATAACGATCCATCTACCAACCCGACCGATACGGACGGAGATGGATTTCCGGATTATTTGGATATCGATGCAGATGGCGATGGTATACCCGATAATGTTGAAGCTCAGGCAACTGCTGAATACATTCCGCCATCAGGGATCGATGCGAATACCAATGGTTTAGATGATGCCTATGAAGCTAATGGTTTAACTGGAATATTCCCAGTAGATACTGATGGAGATAATCTGCCGGATTATTTAGATGAGGATAGTGACAATGATAATGTGCCGGATGCTATAGAAGGTCATGACTATGACCATGACGGTATTCCAGATGTTGTAGCAATTGGTTCTGATAAGGATAATGACGGTTTAGATGATGGTTATGAAGGAGCAATTTCTGTAGATACAGATGTCAACGATGAAATTGATGACCCGTATGCACAACTTCCTAATACCGATAGTGATGAAGAATCAGATTATAGGGATACGGATGATGACGATGATGGTATTGAGACTCGTGATGAAGATTTAAATCTAAACGGGGATTATGCAGATGATGATACGGACGGTGATGGTATACCTAATTACTTGGATTCAGATTTAGGTCAATTAGAAGAAGAAATTGAAGTTTTCAACGTTATTACACCTAACGGTGATGGTATTCATGATGTTTTAAGAATAAACGGATTGGAAAATTATCCTAATAACACCTTGAAAATCTATAACAGATGGGGAGTATCGGTTTATATGACCAAGGCATATAATACAGAAGGTAATGTCTTTGATGGTACTTCTGAAGGAAGGGTAACAGTAGATGTTGATCGTAAATTACCGGTAGGTACATATTTCTATATACTGGATTATGAACTGCCTAATGGAGAAACCGAAACATTGTCTGGTTACATATATATAAATAGATAAGAATAATGCTTAAAGATTTTATATACAATAATAAAGTACAACTACTAAAACGGGTTTTCACCGTAGTGATGCTTGGTCTTGGGGTATTTTGTTACGGCCAGCAAGACGCGCAGTACACACAGTATATGTATAATACCATTAGCGTGAATCCTGCATACGCCGGCTCTAGAGGGCATATAAGTATAGGTGCTTTACATAGATCTCAATGGGTGGGCTTAGATGGTGCACCAACTACACAGACTTTTAATGCACATTCCCCAATTGGATATAGAGGTGTAGGCTTAGGACTATCTATTGTTAATGATGAAATAGGACCTACGTCAGAAACTAATTTTGATATCGATTTTTCATACACCGTATGGACTTCTACCGAGGGTAGATTAAGTTTTGGTTTAAAAGCAAGTGCTAACTTGTTGGATATTAGGTTTTCAGAATTAAATCAATATACTACAGATCCTACTTTACAGCAAGATATAGATAATAGGCTTTCGCCAAATATTGGAGCGGGAGTATACTACCATACGAATAAATTCTATGCGGGTTTGTCCGTACCCAGATTTCTAGAGACCACACACTTTCAAGGATCAAATTTATCTACGGCAAAAGAACAAATGAACCTTTATTTGATTACCGGATATGTTTGGGATTTAAACGAATTTTTAAAATTTAAGCCAGCACTACTTACCAAAGTGGTAAGAGGAGCACCTTTACAAGTAGATTTATCGGCGAACTTCATGTTGAACGATAAGTTTATTTTAGGAGCGGCCTATAGATGGGATGCCGCCTTTAGTGGTATGGCTGGGTTTAATGTATCAAACAAATTTTTAATTGGTATAGCATACGATAAAGAAACAACAGAACTTGGTAATACAGCTTTTAACGATGGATCCTTTGAAGTTATTTTCAGATATGATTTCATAACTACCAAGAACAATTTAAAATCTCCTCGTTTCTTCTAGTATTTTCTTTTTATACATTTTTACGTAAAATAAGTTAAACGCCTTATTTTTACGTTATGAAGGAAGAACAGGTAATTCTCGTAAATCAAGATAACGAACAAATTGGTACCATGCCCAAAATGGAAGCTCATGAAAAGGCGGTGTTGCATAGGGCATTTTCAGTATTTATTATAAATGACAACGGAGATATCATGTTGCAACAAAGAGCGGCATCTAAATATCATTCTCCGTTACTGTGGACCAATACATGTTGTAGCCATCAGCGCGTTGGTGAATCTAATATTGAAGCCGGCAAAAGAAGGTTGCAGGAAGAAATGGGATTTCAGGCTGAATTGAAAGAGTTATTTTCCTTTATATACAAAGCTCCTTTTGATAATGGATTAACGGAACATGAATATGATCATGTAATGTTGGGGAATTTTAATTCAGAACCTAATATAAATCCTGATGAGGTAGAAGCCTGGAAATGGATGTCACCGGAAGCTGTAAAAGAGGATATTTCTAAATATCCCAACGATTATACAGCGTGGTTTAAGATTATCTTCGATAAGTTTTACGAACATTTATTTAATACGCCGGCGAAATGATGAAGGTTAAGGTAAGTAGAAAAGCACATTTTAATGCTGCCCATAGATTATATAGGAAAGATTGGGATGATAATAAAAACACTGAAATTTTCGGAAAATGTAATAACCCTAATTTTCACGGTCACAACTATGAAATGGTTGTAAGTGTAACAGGTGAGATAGATCCAGAAACGGGTTTTGTAATGGATATGAAGGTGTTAAAAGATTTGATCAAAGTAGAGATTGAAGATTATTTAGATCACAAAAACCTTAATGTTGAGGTAGAAGAGTTTAAAAGCTTAAATCCTACGGCTGAGAATATTGCAGTAGTTATTTGGAAAAGATTGCGTTCGCATATTCAAATAAGTCATGAGCTTGAAGTGGTTCTTTATGAAACACCAAGAAACTATGTTACATTCTCTGGATAAATTTAAAATGTAAGAAAAAACTTTATTTTTCGTTATTAGTTTAATTTAGTAGACCAACAAAAAAACTATCAATGATACATCCATTAAAATTTAAGCCTATTTTAAAAGAAAGGCTATGGGGAGGCACCAAATTAAAAGAGGTGTTTGGAAAACCAATAGAGAGTGATATTACTGGTGAAAGCTGGGAATTATCTACCGTGCCAGGAGATATTTCAGTGGTTGCCAATGGAAGCTTAGAAGGTAAATCGCTTCAAGAATTAATAGATTCCAATGGCGAGGAGTTGTTAGGGAAAAGCGTCGTTGAGCGTTTTGGAAAGGAATTTCCCATTTTAATAAAATTCATTGATGCAAAACAAGACCTATCTATTCAATTGCACCCAAATGATGCCTTGGCAAAAGAACGTCATAACTCTTTTGGAAAGACAGAAATGTGGTATATTATGGATGCAGATCCTAAGGCAGAGCTTATAGTTGGTTTCAATAAAGATGTTACCAAAGAAGAATATGCTGAAAGTGTTGCTAATGATATGCTACTTGATCTTCTTAATTATGAGCAAGTTAAAGAAGGGGATACATTCTTTATCAATACCGGAAAAATTCATGCTATAGGGGCAGGGGTAATGTTGGCAGAGATTCAGCAAACTTCAGATGTTACCTATCGTGTTTTTGATTTCAATAGAAAAGACAAAGATGGAAACCTTAGGGAGTTACATACAGACTTGGCGTTAGATGCTGTAGACTATGAAAAGAAAGACGATTTTAAAGTTTCTTATAGCCAGGAAAAGAATGAAGTAAATACCATGGTAGATTGCCCATATTTTAAAACGAACTTTATTGAGCTTACTGAAAACTTGGAATTGGATACGGTAAATAGAGATTCGTTTACCATTTTTATGTGTGTTGGCGGTAAAGCTAAGATCAGTACTGCAGAAGGTGAAGTAGCTATTAAGAGTGGCGAAACGGCACTATTACCAGCATCTACACAGAAAATTTCATTACAATCTACAGGAGCTAAATTGTTAGAGGTTACTATTTAAGCTGTAATTAACAATACGGCAAACCAAAAATTGTACTTTTGTAAAAAATAATTAGAGATGGCAAGTATTAAAAATTTAAAGAAAGATATTAATAATGTTCTTGGTGACATTATAGAAGGTGTTTATATAGTAGAGGCAACCAACGGTACTACGCATTCAAAAGAGGGTACTGCCATTATTGATGAGGCAATAGCTACATTTGATGAATTGGTGGCTAAAGTCAATAAGAATGATGTTGAGAACAAAAAAGCACATTTCAAAGAAGTAAGAAGTGATTTGGAAACAAAAGCAACTAAATTGGTAGAAGACCTAAACAAGTTGGCTTAATTCAAAATTCCTTTAGAAATAAAAAAGCATCCTAATCATTAGGATGCTTTTTTAGTTATACCAATTTGGTAAGTGCATTAATTCTTTCCAAGTAGTGCAGCTAGCTCTTTACCATATTTAGATGCCGCCACCTCTGGTGATAGCACACTATATATAGAATCTAAATATTTTTTGTTGGCATCTGGTATTTCCTTAAGTGCAACATAAGGCGCAATAAAGGATGATTTGTTGTTAAGAGCAAAATTGATGGCAAAAGCATAGCCGCGTTGTAAATTTCTATTGCTGATATTTTCTAGGGAATCAATACTCACAGCACTTACGTCACCCTTTGCTTGCGCGGCATTCATCATAATTTCAATATTTCTCTTATTAATGCCAGACATGGTCTCTCTGTATTCTTCAAGTCTTTTTTGAGTTTCAGAGCCCGTAATTTTAGCTGTGGTATCAAATGTATTCCAATCGGAATTTATGGTCATCGTACCTGGTTCCGCAAAGAAAGTAATACGGTCATTGATATCGTTATTATCTTTCTTATCTAAATACAAGTAAAATATTTCAGGACTGGATAATTTGGTTTTGAAAGAGAAATTTCCATCTCCGTTAATGGCAACCGAATCTACAGTAATTAAAACTGAATCTGGTACATGTTGCAGGTAAAGCGTACCTTTTTTTAAACCTTTTATTTTACCGTTTACAATTAGGGTTTCTTTTGTGTCATCACCACAAGAGCTCAACGCCAATAGTGCAGTAATTACGAATAATATTTTCTTCATTCTTCTGATTTAGGGCGCAAATATCTATAAAATTTGATAATTAAGAACGCCAACTTTTTAATTTGTTAGTAACTAAGGTCTGTTTATAAGCTTGAAGCCACTTCCATCAAATATGCACATAGCAATGCGCCTCCTGTACCTACAACGTAGCCTAAAACGGCCAATAGTACTCCTACCGAGGTCAATGAAGGGTGAAATTCAGCAGCTACAACAGGTGCAGAAGCAGCGCCACCAACATTCGCCTGGCTACCTACCGCTAGAAAAAAATACGGAGCTTTTATCAATTTAGCCACTAATATCATTAATCCTGCGTGAATGCTGATCCAAATAAAACCAACGGCGATCAATCCTGGATTTTCAAGAACTTTGCCCAGGTCCATTTTCATACCAATGGTGGCAACCAAAATATAAATGAACATTCCACCAATTTTGCTGGCACCCGCCCCTTCATAATTTTTAGCTTTGGTGAAAGAAAGTGCTATACCTAAACCAGTAGCGATTACCACCATCCAGAAAAAACTAGAACCTAAGAAGGATAAAAAACTCTTTTGGTCGCTTACTACATCAAAACTACTGGTTAAATATGTGCTCATGTAATCACCAAAAAAATGAGCGATACCTACTGCTGTAAATGCCAAGGCAAGCATAATCATATAATCGTTCAAGGTAGGTACACGGGTAATTTTCTCCGTAAACTCGGTCACCTTTATTTTTAAGGTTTCAATAGCAGAAGTATCTGCCTTTAACCATGAATCAATTCTTTTGGTTTTACCAACTCCCAATAATACAATGGCCATCCATACATTGGCTACCACAATATCAATTAATACCATACCACCATATTTTTCAGGGTTATATTGAAAAATTTCTAGCATGGCAGCTTGGTTGGCACCACCACCGATCCAACTACCGGCAATTGTAGATAGTCCCCTCCAGATAGCATCAAAATCGTTACCGCCAACTGTATCGGGTGAAAAGATAGATACAATAAGAATAGCAATGGGGCCACCGATAATAATACCTGCGCTACCGGTCAAAAACATAATAATTGCTTTAGAGCCTAAGTTGCTAATAGCTTTAATATCTATACTTAAGGTCATAAGTACCAAGGCAGCCGGTAAAAGATATCTACTTGCCATAAAGTATAAATTGGAAATTTCATCGGAAACTATGCCTGTACTTGTCAGTATTGCAGGTAATAAATAGCACATAAGAACAGCCGGGACTATGGAATAAAACTTGCTCCAGAAGCCCGTTTTTTTATTTGATGTGTAAAAGATGAAACCTAAGCAAAGTGCTAAAAGTCCAAAAACTACAGTGTCATTTGTTATTATGGGCTGGGCAATTAAGTGTGGCATATACATATAGGTAAGTTGCTAATTTCAAATATAGTTAATTCACTAAGTTTTCTGCAATGTAATGCGCTACACCATCTTGGGTGTTTTCTAATGTTATATAAGTTGAAATAGCTTTTACTTCTTCTCTTGCATTTGCTACGGCAACACCGCAGCCTACATTTGAAAGCATATCTATATCATTATAATTATCGCCAAATGCGATTACATCTTGCAATGATTCATGGTCTTTTAATAGCAGCTGTATAGCAGATAGTTTTGAAACTTCTTTTGGAGCAATCTCAATTAAAGTATCGTTAGAACGGTAAAGATTCAGTAATGCACCCAATTTTTCATTAAGAATAGGCATTAATTCATCTGCACTTTCTTTAGTACACATAAGCATAATTTTGTGAGCACCTATCTTTCGTTCATTCCAATCGCTTAAAGTAGTATCGGTATCTTGAAAAGTAGGGGTAGATTTAGTGTATTTAATTTCTTTTTCTACACGTACCGATGTTCTTGGAACGTACCATTCATTTTTATAATATAGACCTAAGTCTGCATTAAGCCCTTTACACAACAAATAAATTTGGTTTAAAACGGAAATAGGTATGAATACAGATGTAATTTCAGTATTGCCAGATAGTACCAAAGCACCATTATAACATATTATAGGCTGTTCTTTAATACCTAAATCTTCTTGAATGTAATACATAGCACTGGGCATTCTAGCGGACACTAGTATTATGTTGGTTTCATGTTTAATTTTATTGATTTGTTCAATAAGATATTTAGAAACGTCACTTTTAGAAGATAGCATTGTACCATCTAAATCTGAACAAAGGATTTTGAATTTCATTTTAAATATTTAACCAGTAGGTAAGTTTTAAGTTGATAGAACGATATTTGGGTTCAAACGAATTGACAAAATAATTGTCATTATACACTATAAATAAATCTGACAATGGAGCAAAACGCCATTGCAACCTAGAGTTAAAACCTAAATTATCTCTTTGGTTGCTATATTGTACCAGCGTAGACCAAAATATAGACTTGCTAAAGGTAACATCTATTTTAGGACTAATTAGCCAAATATCTGTACTTGAATAGGGTTCCGGTAACGATATTTTATCATAGTTCATGGCCAATGACAAAAAAACTTTGGGTTGAAATCTTAAAAACATTTCAGCTCCCAAAGAAAATCTATCTCCATTAAAAAAGCTTCCTAACGTAGGTTCAATGCTATAAGCAAATCTTTTTCTGCTGTCAGATTGGTATTCCAATGAAATAAAATTATAATGATAGCCAAGCATTCCGGGTAGTGGTATGGCATCATCTAAGTTGGTAGGGTCAAAATCTTCGAATAAATAGGTGTAGGAATGGGTGTATGATACATTTATTTCTGATTGGTCATTAAATTTAGATTCCCAGGCCCCCATAAGGTCATAGTCTGTATGTAAAAAATCATTTTCTGGACTCCAGGTCAACACTGGGAAAAATTGAAAACTGTGACTCTGTAAAGCACTGTTTTCCGGCCAAAAGACACGCTCAAACATTGTGGCTGTCTTAAAAATATCTGTTCTACGAATAAAACCAAGATCGGACCTAAAGTCTTCACCTATATAAACTAAGTCCTCAAAAAAATTCCAGTTTCTAGAATTGTATTGCATAAATGCTCCTGACGAAAGATTTGCCTTGCCTGCATCATGTGCAAATGATTTATGTAGATAGAATTTACCATTCCATATATTGTTATCCGATATTAAGTTATAATCAATACCGGCAACCCTATTATAGCGATCTTCATCATCTTGAAAATCATAGTCCTTAAACGTTTGTCTATTGATAAAGAACATTCCAATATTGGAACGTCCAAAAACATTTTGCTGAAGCGCCAACATGGTGTTGTTGTTCGAAGCTATATTTTCTTCAATATCTTCAGCGGTCTGTAGATTTAGAAAACCCAATCTAAGCCCTTTATTGATCTTGCCGCTTAAACGTACACCGCCAATTATTTTATTTTCTATAGTATTGTCTGCAGTATCTTTGGCTATACCTATACGTCTCGAGAAGAACGGATTTGCATCTCTACCACCACCAAAGCTGCCAAAAAGGTCACTGTTGTCAATAAAGAACTGTCTTTTTTCGGGCAGGGAAACTTCAAATCTGGTGAGGTTCGTAATCTGGTCGTCTACCTCTACTTGAGAAAAATCGGGATTTACCGTTACATCTAAATTCATACTATTGCCAATGGCAATTTTGGCATCTCCACCTACATTAAGTTTTGTATTGGCTTCATCCAATTCAAAGTCCTTTTGTGACCCCATATTTATATACGGAATAACAGCAAGTGGCGTACGGAATTTACCCAATGGTTGTTCAAAAATCATATCACCCATAAAGGTGAGACCGTAAATATTCTGGTTTTGGGGAATATTGATCCAAGTACTATTCTCGTTAGATTGTGTATCAAATCTATAACTATTAAAACGCCATTTTGTTTCCCCTTCTTTAAACTTGAAGGCAGTTAATGGTATAACCATTTCAGAAGTGTAGTAATCTTCATATATTTTAGAATCTCCCCTCCATTTCACATCCCATGAAATAGTAAATCCGTTAAGGTTTAGTCCGCCACCTGAAACTAGACCTTCTCGTCTTACACCATAAGGGTTTATACCGAATAGAAAAGCATTGTTTCCATCATTGAAAGTATCAAAGAGCAAGGTAATATTATCACTGTTGCCAGCTCTAAAATCTCGTTTTAGCGATTGTATTGAATAATCTTGGCCAGCTGTGTAAATGGTTATTCCAACGTAAAGATTCTTGTCGTCATAAAGCATTTTAATTTCTGATTGCTTTTTAGATTGTACAGAATCTGTTGGGAAGTATTGCCAAAATTTATCCGCTTTGTCTGCCTCTATCCATACGGGTTCATCAAGAATACCATCGGGAGTTATGTTGGCGGTTATTTTTTTTACAACAAATGATTTGTCGTTGGTTTGGGCATTTAAAAGTATGCAAAAAAGTATAAGCACTAAAGTACTTAGGTATTTGGTCATTTTGGTAAAAGTTTGGTAGTCAACCAAATTTAAGTTTTTGTTTGTTAAATAAGTTGTACAACTGTAATAAAAACACAAAAAATGTAACTAAAACCGAATTTTAATACCTGAATGATTTTAACCTTTAAACTTTTTACTCTTCTTTTTATTGGGGTTCTTAAATAGACGTTTAAAAAAACCATCGCGCTTTATTGGGTCGCAATTTAAAGCTTCTTGTACCGTAACAGTCGGTTTTGGAAAGGTCGGTTTTGTATATGTATTAAATTGCTTGTCCTTATTCAATTCTTTCATCCAAAGTCCAAACAAGGGTAGGGCAGCATTGGCACCTTGTCCAATGCTTGTATTGCTAAAACCAATTTCGTGTTGATCCAGGCCTACCCAAGTAACATGAACAAGTTTAGGGGTAAAGGCAACAAACCAAGCATCTTTATTATTCTGTGTTGTTCCGGTTTTACCGGCAATATCATTTTTGAGTCCATAGGTGCTTCTAAGTCTTGCTGCAGTTCCAGAATTAACGGTAGATTTCATCATTTCTATCATTATCTGTCCGGTTTCTTTTGAAAATGCTGACTTTTCGTTTAATTCAGAATTAAATTCAACTAAAACCGAGTCTCTATGATTAGAAATACTTTTGATCAGGTTTGGCTCAATGTGTTTTCCGTTATTGGCATAGCTGGTATAGGCCTGTGCTAAATCAATGATTTTTATTTCTCCTGTTCCAAGCGCAATAGAAGCTTCTTTAGGCAGTTCATTATTAATACCCATATTTTTTGCCATGAGAAGAACGTTGTTAATTCCTGCCTTTTCCAGAACTTTTACGGCAATAGTATTAATAGAGTTGCTAAGCCCTTCTTCCATAGAGTAGTTGAGGTAAGCTTCATCCTTATCACCAGAATTGGAAGGAGACCAGCCTTTTAAATTATCATATGCTATTTCTTCGGCAGAGAAATAGGTACAGGGTGAAATGCCTTGGTCTACTGCAGTGGTATACACAATGGGTTTAAAAGTAGACCCAACCTGGCGTTTACTTTGAGAAATATGATCATACTTATATTGCTCAAAATTAATACCACCAACCCATACCAAGATGTCACCATTTGTGGGGTCTACCGCAAGTGAGCCGGTATTTAGGAATTTGGTATAGTGTTGAATACTATCCATAGTACTTGCCATTTGTTCTTCGTCACCTTGCCAAGTTTTAAAAATTCTCTTTTGCTTGTCTTTAGATAGGCTATCAATAATCTGCTTATGAGTTAATCCGGATTTTTGTAATCTTTTATAGGTAGAAGTTCGCCTGGCAATTTTTTCCATCAACTTTTTATCCTTTAACCATGGTGCATTGGTACCGTAGCTTTTTTCAAAACTATTTTGAAGCTTAGACATATGTTCTACCATTACATCTTCAGCTAATTGTTGCATCTTGTAATTAAGTGTAGTGTAAATTTTGAGTCCAGAGGTATAGATATTATAATCTGTTCCACTTTCATTCTGTTCAGCGATCCAACGTAACATTTTTCTACGAACTTCTTCCCTAAAATAGGGGGCAATGCCAGCGTTGTAATCAAATTCCCTATAATCTAAATCAAGGTCTTCTTGAGAAAATTTTGTAACCTGTTCTTCCGTAATAAAATCATTGTTGTACATGGCACGTAATACCAAATTACGTCTGCCCAAACTTTTTTTGGGAAAAATTCTAGGGTTGTAGCCATACGTAGCTTTTAACATACCTACCAAAGTGGCAGCTTGTGGAGCAGAAATATCCTTGGTTCTGGTATTAAAGAATTTAAGGGCAGCGCTTTCTATGCCAAATGTATTATCACCAAATGAAACGGTATTTAAGTAATTGGTCAGTATTTCTTTTTTAGAGTAAGTTTTCTCCAATCGTTTGGCAATGATCATTTCCTTGACCTTATTGACAACTATATTTGTTTTATTTCTTTCTTTTCTTGGGTACAGGTTTTTCGCTAATTGTTGGGTTAACGTGCTGCCCCCGCCAGATGAATTATCTCCTAAAAGTATAGTTTTAAAACCTACCCGAACAAGACTTCTAATATCAATACCAGAGTGCTCATAAAAACGTTCGTCTTCAATGGCGATCAAGGCGTGTATCAAATGTTCTGGAAAATCCTCGTACGCCACCGGTTGCCTATCATATAAATAATATTTACCGATCAATACACTATCTGCGGTGAATACTTCTGATGCCATTTGATATTGAAAATTGGAAAGCTCCTTTTTTGAAGGAATTTTTCCCCATAACCCAATATTTATACTACCGATAAAAAGTATAAACAATGCAAAAAGACAGAGAATACCTAAGCCTATAATTTTAAGTAATCCTTTTTTTCTATTTGTGCTGCTACGTTTCTTCTTCATCATTTATGCAAGTTCTGATATAAATTTAATCTTACCAAGTTTTAACAATACCTTAAATTCTGATGTACTATTTTTGGGCAAAATTTAGACGATGAAGTATATCTTTTTTTTATTGGTACTAGCAGCCAATGTTACATTTGCAAATGATATGTATTGGTCAAAAACCGGGCATAGGGTAGTAGGTGAAGTTGCAGAGCAGCATTTGACTAAAAAAGCAAAGAGAGCGATCAATGATTTATTGGAAGGTGAAAGTTTGGCTGCTGTTGCAAATTTTGCAGATGAAATAAAATCTGATCGTGCCTATCGTAAATTTAGCGCATGGCATTATGTAAACATTCCTTTTGGGAAAACTTATGATGAAATAGAAAAGAACGAATATGGTGATTTGGTACAAGGGGTGAAAACCTGTTTGGAAATCATTAAGGACAAGAATAGCAGTAAGGAAGACAAGGCATTTTATCTTAAGTTTTTGGTTCACCTTATTGGTGATCTACATCAACCTATGCATGTGGGTAGAGCAGAGGATAAAGGAGGTAATGATATACAATTGCAATGGTTTGGCAATGGTACCAATTTGCATAGGCTTTGGGATTCCAATTTGATAGACGAAAATGGAATGAGCTTTACAGAGCTTGCTGTGGAATATCCTAAAATGTCCAAGCAACAAATTAAGTTTTTGCAAAAAGGATTTTTGTTAGATTGGGTTGAAGAATCTCACTTATTGGCAGAGAAAGTATATGCCTCAGTAGAGGTTGGTGAAAAATTAAGTTACCGTTATAGTTATGACTGGTGGCACACCGTAGAAGATCAATTGCAAAAAGGAGGCGTTAGGCTAGCGGCGGTTTTAAATGAAGCTTTTAAATAATTAGCGCTTAGATATTTTATTGCCAGAGATGTTTCGTTGTCTAGAACATCGAAATCTATCCGTATCATCTGTACGAAGTTTGGCGTGTTTTGTAGCACGACCTTGAACACGTTTACGCCACATTCTAAAACTGCTTGGTTTCATTTCGCGACGCATAACTTCTATAGTTTCTTGTTCGCTAATACCAAATTGAAAAGTTATGGCTTCAAAAGGAGTACGGTCTTCCCAAGCCATTTCAATAATACGGTCTAATTCTCTTTCTGTAAATTCTTTATTCATAGCGTGATAAAGGTACTACATGATATGATAAAGTAGAAACTTGTTCATATTTTGTTGTAGCTCAAAAAAAGTAAACAATAGGATAAAAAAACAAATCCGGATAGTGTATGAAAACACCATCCGGAAGCTGTAAAATTTTGATACTATATATAAGGTATAAAACTTACACCAAAACATTCTTTAATTCATTTCTATATTCTGAGGGGTTTTGCCCTGTAAATGCCTTGAACGATTTATTAAAATGAGAAAAGTTGTTGAAACCACATTCAAAACAAACTTCAGTAATGCTTAATGGTTTTTCCGCCAAAAGTTTAGAAGCGTGTACCAAACGGTATTCATTTACAAATTGTACAAAGGTCTTATTGGTAATCTTTTTAAAGTATCTACAGAAAGAGGGTATGGTCATACTAACCATAGATGAAATTTGCTCTAAGGTAATTTCTTCCCTAAAGTTATTCTTGACAAAATTAAAAACGATATTTATCCTGTCATTATCCTTTACATCTGTAGCAAAAGAGAATCCTTCTGCGTTCAACAAGCGCATATCGTCAGAATTTCCGAGGTCGTTCAATATATTAAGTATGGAAAGTAAGCGCTGAAAATCTGTTTGATATTCTAACACTTCCATTTTATCACCAATCTTTCTTTTGGTTTTTCCAGAGAAAGCAATTCCGCCACTGGCGCTGTTAAAAAGCTTTTCAATTTTCTTCATTTCAGGAATCTTAAAGAAATCTGTTCCAAGAAAATCGGTTTTCATTTGCACAACGGTTTCACTGGTGTTTCCGGTAAGTGCATCGGTAAACCCGCAATGTGGTAAATTACTACCTATTAATATAAGGTCGCCATTTGTATAATAAGATACGTGACTACCTATTTGTCTCTTTCCTGAGCCACCATTAACATATACCAGTTCTAGTTCTGGGTGGTAATGCCACAGGTTATTTCGGTTAATTCTGTTCTCATCAAACTTTTGGTAAGTAAATGAATGACCAAAATCGGGCTTTATGGCTTCAAATGTAGGTTTATGTTTTACCATGGTAATACTTGTTTGTACTATAAAATTAAACATCAAGTTTTAGATGTTCTTTGCAAAATTAACTAAAATATGTGTAATCTTAACATAGGGGTAATAACGAGTATGTAAGTAGGTTAAAATAGAACATAAATTGGGAAAATATGATGTAGTAAGAGCTTTATAACGGCTGTATGTTTGTAGTGTAAATTATAATGAACCCGTAAAATAATTTATTATGAAAAACCTAGTAAAATTCACAACAGTTGTTGCCTTTATGTTCGCTACAGTAGCAGGCATGGCAAGAGAGCCAAAGTTAAACCTATTATCTGCAGGAAAAGCCAAGAGTGTGGTTTTAACGATGGATGCATCTTCTAACGGTGTACAGGTTAAGTTAATGGATTCTGATTTAAATGTAATTTATTCAGAGAAAATGGCACAGGGTCATTTTAGCAAGAAGTTAAATTTAAAAGATTTGACAGATGGTGTATACTTCCTATCTGCCGATGATAACATGACAAAATATTCATATACTATTGTTTTAGATAACAATGATGTGAAAATCGTAGAATCTGATGAAGATATCAAGCCTTTCTTTAGAAAGACCGATAACATGATCTTCATGAACTATTTAAACTTAGACAAGTCTAAATTATCTATAAAGATATACGATACAGAAAGTAGAACAGTATTTACACAAGAAGTAGCAGACGAAATGATCGTTGAAAAAGCTTTCAATTTCGCAGATGCTTTCCCAGGTACTTACACTGTAACAGTGAAGTCAGCTGGTAAAACATATACTGAAGAGTTTGTTGTTAATTAAGTTGATTTAAGTTGATTAAGAAGGGGACGGGAGCGTCCCCTTTTTTGTTTTCTATACTTTTAAGTACGTAAATGCCCAGTACATAAGGGCAAATTGTATTGGTAGTCGCAATAAAAGTGCCCATTTAGGAAAACCGGCACTAGCCTTTTCACTAGACAACATATAAAAGTGAACCAATAAAAATACTGCTAACATCGCTATTATACCATAAATAGCAAGGTCTTTTGTTTCTTTGAAAAACAACCCTACACCTAAAATAATTTCAGCAATACCACTTAATAAGACTAAAGCTTTATGAAACGGAAGGTACCTGGGCATTATTCTCAGATATACCTTGGGTTTTATAAAATGTAAGGTACCTGCAATAATATAAATTGCGCCCATTACATATAAATGCCAAGGATATGTCATAAGTGAATAAAGTTATGCTTTTGTATTAGCTGAAATCCAGTTCATTATTTTTTCTTCTAGAAGTGCTAATGGAACACAGCCAACTTCAAGAACTTTTTCATGAAAAACCTTGATGTCGAAATCTTTACCAAGGTTGGCTTCAGCTTTTGCCCTAAGTTCTAAAATTTTGAGCTGCCCTATTTTATAGGACAAGGCTTGACCAGGGTTTGCCATATATCTTTCAATCTCTGCAGTAATACTAGCTTCTGATTCAGCCTCGTTATCCAAAGAATATTGAATTGCTTTTTCCCTAGACCACCCTTTAGAATGTAGACCCGTATCTACCACTAAACGAACTGCACGATGCATTTCTGCACCGAGCATCCCAAAATATTGGTAAGGGTCTGTGTAAAGTCCTAATTCTTTACCTAATGATTCTGTATATAATGCCCAACCTTCACCATAGGCACTATACCAAAGGGTCTTTCTAAACTGTGGTAAACTTTCATTTTCTTGTGTCAATGAAATTTGAAAGTGGTGACCTGGTATAGCTTCATGTAAAAACAGATCTTCGTCAGAATACGTATTGTAAGAAGTAACATCTGGTATGGGTACATAGAAAATACCTGGTCTTGTGCCATCTAAAGATCCAGGATTGTATTCTGCACTGGCCGATGCTTCTCTGAAAGCCTCTGTACGTCTAACCTCAAACGGAGTTTTCGGTTGTTTACTGAACAAGGCATTTACCTTGGGCATCATTTTTTTATGAATGTCGTTAAAATTATCAATAACCTGTTGGGGGTCTGTAAATGGCATTAACTCTTTTTTAGTGCGAACTTCATTAAAGAATGCTTTTAGATCCCCTTTAAAGCCAACTTGTTTTTTAACGCTTTCCATTTCTGCACTAATTCTGGCAACCTCTTTTAACCCAATTTCATGAATTTCATCTGCCGTTAAATTAGTGGTAGTGTATAATTTAATTTGGTACGCATAAAAAGCATCTCCATTGGGTATACCTTGTATACCACTGGTTTCTCTGCCGGCATTTAGATATTCGGTTGCCATAAAATCATGCAATTCTTTGTAGGCAGGAATAATTTTGTTGTTAATGATTTTCGTATAGGTATCCGTCAACCTTAATTGATCTGATTCGGTAAAATCAGCTGGAAAGTTTTTAATTGGAGAATAAAATAAGTTGTTTTCTAACTTGGCATCTGCAACACTGGCTAACTGCGGTAAAACTTTTTTGATAAGTGATTTTGGCAGAATATTTTTTGCCTTCATACCCTCTTGCATTTTAGTTTTTGCAGATTGAAGCCATACCACATAATCTTCTAAACGCTTGCTCCAGTTTACGTAGTCGTCGGTTGTTTTAAATGGCTGTGCACTTGTACCGCCTGCTAATTGCCCCATCATAAGATTCATTGACCACATCTGATCAATAGGCGTATAATTTTCAAAAGCAAGACCTTCTAAGTTAACCTTACACTCCCATTTAAGAATTGCTTTGGACATTTGCTCACTTTCAGAAAGTTTTGCGTCTTCAAATTTTTCAGCTCTTTCTAAATACGTTTGGTAATAGTTTACCAATTCCTTCTTAAACGAATCAGAAAGAAAATTAGGTAGGGTGTCATTATATCTATTATCACCTTGAAAAGTGGCGTTCAGCGGATTCAGTTTTAATCCGTCGTCATAATAATGAGCCAATAAAGTTATGAAGCCAACATTATGAACGGTAGGATTTGTAGAAACCTCTCCATTAGTTTTTAGTTGGGCTTGGGTATAAAGCCCAGTTATTAAGGCAAATGCAATTATTATGTTTTTCATTAAGATGGGTATTAAAAATTAAGATAAGTACTTTTTGAACCTATCTTTCTTGTACTGTGGTACAGATTCGTTGTTCATGAACAGTTCAAGTAAATCTCTTGATTTAACTTTTGAGAACATTAGTTCATAAAATTGCTGAATGGTTAAAGTGTTTTTAGATTGCTCAACTAAAATTATCTCATCACCTTTTGTTACGCTACCTTCCTTTAAGATTTTAACGTAAGTGCCCGGGTGGTTATGGTCAATAAATTCTTTGAGTATTTTTTGTGATCCAAATCTAACTCCTAGTTTATAACAAGGTTCACGTGGTTGGGTAATTTGTACAATAGCCTCGCCAATTTTGTAAATATCTCCAATACGTACTTTAGATTCATCTAAGCCGTCTACGGTTAGGTTTTCACCGAACATGCCCCAGTCCCATTTCAAATCCGGGTAGCGGCTTTTCCAATAATCATAGTAATCGGCAGAAAAAAGGTAGCACGCTTTATTGGAACCGCCATGATGTACACGGTCAATAACGGTATCGTTCTTAACATCATTTTCAGTTAAAAATAACGATGTAGATGTTGGGTATTTAAAGATGCCGGTTTGCTCAGTGGCACCGTTCCATTCAAAAGTAACCGGGTCTCCTAAATTTGTAGAAATCACCTTCATGCGGTGAAGATAAAAAAAGCACCAATAAATATGGTAATAGGTTTACTTAAAGTTGACCAAACTGTTATTAAATTGGTTGAAAACAGGTTGTGTGAATTTAAAAACGGTAATTTTCCTTGTAATTATTGAGGAATTCTTAAAATGGTAGTTCGATCTAGTATTGAGTTTAAAAATAAAAAAGCCACTACATTTTTTGTAGTGGCTCTTATGAAAATTATAGGAAAAGGAACTTACTTCACCATCTCATAACTACGTTTAATAAACTCTGTTAATGCCTTCCCTTTAAGTAAGCCTTTGGACAACTTTGCCAAGTCAAGTGATTGATTGATCAATCGCTCTTTTTTCTTGGCTGTTTTTGTATTTAAAAACTCGCTGACCAATGGGTGATTGGTATTGACGATAAGGTTATACATATCTGGCATAGCTCCCATACCGAACATACCACCGCCACCGCCGGTCTGCTGCATTTCTTTCATACGGCGCATAAACTCAGGTTCTGTAATGGTGAACGGAGAAGCGTCACTATCCATTGCTTCCAATTGAACGGTAAAGCTTTTATCTGTAATAGCTTCTTCCAATTCTTTTTTCAAAGTCTCTTTTTCTTCATCTGAAAGTTTAGAGATTTGAGTTTCCTCTTTTTGGATCAACTTATCTATATGGTCTGCATCTACACGAGCAAATGATATGTTCTCTTTAGAACCTTCAAGTTTTTGCATTAGGTGACCAATAATTGGTGAATCTAATAGCAATACTTCATAACCTTTAGCTTTTGCTGTTTCAATATAGCTGTGTTGCGCTTCTTTATCGGAAGCATACAGAATTATGGTTTTACCATCTTTATCTGTCTGTGCATCTTTAATTTTTTCCAATAGCTCATCATATGTAAAGTATGAACCGTCTACGGTTGGGTAAAGTGCAAATTTATCTGCTTTGTCAAAGAACTTATCTTCAGACAACATTCCGTATTCAATAACGATTTTGATATCGTTCCATTTAGCTTCAAAATCTTCTCTGTTGTTTTTGAACAAAGAGTTTAGTTTATCGGCAACTTTTCTGGTGATGTAAGAAGATATTTTCTTAACGGCACCATCTGCCTGTAAATAAGAACGAGAAACGTTTAACGGAATATCTGGAGAGTCTATTACTCCACGTAACATAGTCAAGAATTCAGGAACAATACCTTCAACGTTATCTGTTACGAAAACTTGATTTTGGTATAACTGAATTTTGTCTTTCTGTACATTAAGATCATTTGTTAATTTAGGGAAATACAGAATACCCGTTAAGTTAAAAGGATAGTCAACATTTAAATGAATGTTGAATAATGGCTCCTCAAATTGCATTGGGTACAATTCTCTGTAGAATTCTTGGTAATCTTTTGCTTCTAAATCAGCCGGTTGTTTTGTCCAAGCTGGGTTAGGGTTGTTAATGATATTATCTACTTCTTGGGTAGGAGCTGGGTCATCTTCTTTTGCATCTTCCGGTTTCGGTAAAGTTTCCGTTTTCATTCCAAATTTAATTGGAATAGGCATAAACTTGTTGTACTTGCTTAACAAACCGCTGATCTTGCTGTCTTCAAGAAACTCGGTTGAGTCTTCTGCGATATGAAGAATTATTTCTGTTCCACGGGTTTCTTTTTCTGCCGGTTCCATTACAAACTCTGGAGAACCGTCACATGACCAATGTACCGCAGGTTCGTCTTTGTAACTTTTTGTAATGATCTCTACTTTATGTGCTACCATAAATGCGGAATAGAATCCTAGACCAAAATGACCAATAATTCCAGAATCTTTTGCAGTATCTTCATACTTATTCAAAAACTCCTCTGCGCCTGAAAATGCTACTTCGTTAATGTATTTTTTAACCTCATCTTCTGTCATACCAAGACCTTGGTCAATGATATGAAGTTTTTTACCTTCTTTGTCCGCCTTAATTTCGATGATGGGGTTACCATACTCTACTTTGGCTTCTCCAATAGAGGTCAAATGCTTTAATTTTAAAGTTGCATCTGTTGCGTTAGAAACGAGTTCTCTTAGAAAAATTTCATGATCACTGTACAAGAATTTCTTGATCAGTGGAAAAATGTTGTCTACCGACACATTAATTTTACCTGTTGCCATTTTTTATATGTTTTATGCCACATTCATCGTGACCATTGTTAAATGTTTGCTTCACGGGTAAGGACAAAAAAAATACCATAATAGGTAAGAGTGACAAACTGACAGTTGAAGGGTCGTAAAAGTTTAACAAATATTTTTGTTTAATTTTTAAGTAAAAAAGTTAAACATAATGTATATTTGTTCTGTGATTGGGAATAATTGCTATGAAAAAGTTTTTCAAACACAATCACACGTTGATTATTTATTGGTTAGGTTGTTAAGAACGTGTTACTGCTAGGTGGCACGTTCTTATTACAAAAACCAGCATGAACTATTTTCTACTGTTCATTTTTTCTGCCATTTTTAAATAAAAAGATATGTGCGCTAAAGCTAAAAAGGTTACTAAAGAAGTTATAATAGCCAAGTTTATGGATTATGTTTTGGAGCATGAACATTTGCCAAAAACGGTCTATAAGTTCTGTAAGGTCAATGCAATTGAAGAAGCGGATTTTTATTTGTATTTCGGTTCTATTGAGGCTTTGAAGAAGGGAGTTTGGAATTCCTTTTTTGAAAATACAATCAATGTCATAGAAAAAAATGCAGATTATCAATCATATGACAATAGAGATAAAATGCTTACGTTCTTCTACACTTTTTTTGAGGTTTTGACCTTGAATAGAAGTTATGTATTGTACATCATGGAACGTGCAGAGAGTCCTTTGAAAAATCTAGCCCAATTAAAGGATCTTAGAAAAAATGTAAAAGATTACGCCAAACGCCTTATTACGGAAGGAAATGAGCAAAAGACTAGTAAGATAACAAAGCATAATCCACACTTGTTTTCAGAAGGGGCTTGGTTGCAGACCTTATTTTTAATGAATTTTTGGAAGTCGGATGATTCTGCAGCTTTTGAAAAAACTGATGTTGCCGTTGAGAAATCTGTTAATACAATTTTTGATGTTTTCGATAATACACCATTAGAGAATATCCTAGATTTTGGAAAATTTCTTTATAAAGAAAAATTTGCCTAATGTAATCTAAAGGTTATGAAAACACTTGATAAAATACCTACCGGGAAGATAGAAAGAGCAAGTAAACTGGTAAAGACAGGCGCTAAAATAGGTGGTAACTATGCTAAATATTTTGGTAAAAAAATCATCAATCCAGAAACTACCAAAGATGAGTTGAACGAAGACAATGCGGCAGATATCTATGATGGGTTAAAATCTTTAAAAGGTAGTGCCCTAAAGGTAGCTCAAATGCTGAGCATGGAAAAGAATTTATTGCCCAATGCCTATGTTGAGAAGTTTTCATTATCACAATTTTCAGTTCCCCCTTTATCTGCTCCTCTGGTTAGAAAAACCTTTAAAAAATATTTAGGTAAGTTTCCTGAAGAGGTTTTTGACTCTTTTGAAAAAGATTCTATAAATGCAGCAAGTATTGGTCAGGTCCATAAAGCTACAAAAGACGGTAAGACCTTGGCGGTAAAAATTCAATATCCAGGTGTTGCACAAAGTATAAGTAGCGACCTAGCTATCGTTAAGCCTATTGCCATTCGTATGTTTAATTTACAGGGTAAGGATTCGGATAAATATTTTAAGGAAGTTGAACATAAACTTGTAGAAGAAACAGATTATATTTTAGAAGTTGCTCAAAGCAAGGAAATAACTGAAGCTTGCAGGGTAATTTCCAATATAAATTTTCCAAATTACTATACTGATTTATCTAGTGAGCGTATTATCACTATGGATTGGATGAGCGGTAAGCATTTGAGCGAGTTTACCAAGACCAATTTTGAACCAGAGAAAGGTGACAAGTTGGGGCAGGCTCTTTGGGATTTTTATATGTATCAGATCCATGCTTTACGAAAAGTGCATGCAGACCCGCACCCGGGCAATTTTTTGGTCAGTGAAGACAATGAACTTATTGCTATAGACTTCGGATGCATAAAAGAGGTGCCAGATGCTTTTTATGTTCCTTATTTTGAATTGGCTGATCCAAAAAATATTTCCGACGATAAAATATTTACTGAAAAATTGTATCAACTTGAAATTTTGATGCCTACGGATACTCAACAAGAAATAACGTTTTTCAAATCTATATTCCACCAACTCTTAAGTTTGTTTACATCACCCTTTCATAAAAAAGATTTTGATTTTGGTGATGAGGTCTTTTGGGCTAAGATTGCAGATTTGGGCGAGCAGTTTTCATCGGATAAGCAAATAAGAAAGATGAATGGTAATAGAGGGTCCAAACACTTTTTGTATATGAACAGAACTTTTTTTGGTCTGTATAATTTACTTCATGATCTAAAGGCGAATATTAAGGTGGATAACTACAGAAAGTACCTTTGAGTAGGTAACAGTCATAACAAGTGTTGGTTATATTTTTAATGTGATTTCTTAATAGTTGTTTATATTGCAACACTAATTCAACCTGAACGATCAGGATTAAAAAATTACTATGTATAATTCTAAAATAATTGGCTTAGGTCATTATGTACCTGAAAATGTAGTGACAAATGACGATTTGTCTAAGGTGATGGATACAAATGATGCTTGGATCCAAGAAAGAACCGGTATAAAGGAAAGAAGACATGTAGTTAAGGGTGATGGCGATACTACAACTACAATGGGTGTTAAGGCGGCCAAAATAGCTATTGAAAGAGCTGGTATTGATAAGGATGATATAGATTTTATAGTGTTTGCCACTTTAAGTCCTGATTATTATTTTCCTGGACCGGGAGTTTTGGTACAAAGAGATTTAGGAATCAAGACCGTTGGGGCATTAGATGTTCGTAACCAATGCTCTGGGTTTGTATATGCGGTTTCCATAGCAGACCAGTATATAAAAACGGGCATGTACAAAAACGTACTTGTTATAGGTTCAGAGCTGCACTCCCATGGTTTAGATATGACAACGCGGGGTAGAAGTGTTTCCGTAATTTTTGGAGATGGAGCAGGAGCGGCTGTACTTACAAGAGAAGAAGATACTACAAAAGGTATATTATCTACACATTTGCATTCAGAAGGTCAACATGCGGAAGAACTTTCATTGATCGCTCCGGGTATGGGTAATAGATGGGTAACCGATATTATGGAAGATAGCGATCCTAATGATGAATCTTACTTTCCCTACATGAACGGGCAGTTTGTATTTAAAAACGCAGTGGTTCGTTTCAGTGAGGTTATAGTGGAAGGTTTAGAGAAGAATAAATTAAATGCTACCGATATTGATTTGTTGGTACCGCACCAGGCAAATTTGAGAATATCTCAGTTTATTCAAAAGAAATTTCAGTTAACAGATGATCAAGTGTTCAATAACATCATGAAATACGGTAACACCACAGCGGCATCAATTCCAATTGCCCTTACAGAGGCATGGGAAGCTGGTAAGATAAAAAGTGGTGATCTTGTTGTCTTGGCTGCATTCGGCAGTGGATTTACCTGGGGTAGTGTAATCATAAGATGGTAAAAAATAAAGCACCCATGGTTTTGCCATGGGTGCTATATAGTTTTACTCAATAAGAAAAAACCAACCAATCTTCTATATTAAATATCACTATACATAATAATAGACGTATATAATGTCTAATTGTTACGAACGGTCATGTACTATATTATCACGTTGCGATAAAAATAAATTCTTTTGAGATAAGGTATAAAAGAAGAAACCCGGACATTCCAAAATGAATTGGAAGCCGGGCTTCAAATGCTGATAGGCTATACTAAACACTAACCATTAACTATAAACATATAGCGTTACCAACAAAATCTTTGTACTCGTAAGAGTATTTAACTCTACTAATAGACGAAATATTGCCTAATTAGTTACTTATTAAGTGCATTTTTAACATTTTTTTATTATGAAAAAGACCCTAGTTTTCGGAGCCTCCTTAAAACCAAATCGATATAGCAATTTAGCAATACATAGACTGGTAGATTCGGGGGTGGAAACCTTTGCCTTTGGTTTAAGGGAAGGTAAGGTTTCAGGAGTCAATATCAGTAATAAGTTAGACAAAATTAATGATATTCATACAATAACCCTATATATAAACCCAAAAAGACAAGAAGAATATTATAATAGCATTGTATCGTTAGCGCCTAAACGGGTTATTTTTAATCCTGGTACAGAAAACACAGAGTTTTATAACATATTGAGAAATAATAATATAGAACCTGAAGTTGCCTGTACTTTAGTACTGTTAAGTACCGGGCAATATTAGGCGATGTCACCTATATCCGGAGATGTATTTTTCTTACGAATAAACCATAATCCTACAAAGGTAAGTAGTCCATTTAACGGCAAAAGTTCGTAGCCAAATACGTATCCGCTTAAATATGATGCCGGTAACTTGGCCAAAAGTAAAATAATAGAGACACAAACAAGTGCCACGATCCATACATATTTGTCTTTCACTTGGTGCTTTGTGAAAATTCCAAAAGAAAACAAGCCTAGCAGAGGTCCATAGGTATATGATGCTACAGTTAGTAAGCCATCAATAACATTTCTATCTAAAATATATTTAAAGGAAATTACCACGATGATTAGAAGTATGCTCATGCCAATATGGGTAATTCTACGTGTTTTTTTAGCTACCGATTCCGGTTTTTTTTCGGTATTAAGAAAATCTACACAAAAAGAAGTGGTCAAAGAGGTAAGTGCGCTATCTGCACTACTATATGCAGCTGCAATTAAACCGAGCATAAAGGTTACGGCTA
This sequence comes from Maribacter sp. 1_2014MBL_MicDiv, assembly GCF_001865655.1. NCBI lineage: Bacteria > Pseudomonadati > Bacteroidota > Flavobacteriia > Flavobacteriales > Flavobacteriaceae > Maribacter > Maribacter sp. 1_2014MBL_MicDiv. Next base: position 738,608 of record NZ_CP011318.1, on the reverse strand, counting down.
CTGTTATGCCAAGACCACTGTTCAGTGCAATCTCGGGGAACAATAGGTCGGACTTTGGTGCGCCATCCATAAGTGGTAAGGCTATTTTATGAGCATCGGCATAGATGAATAATAAAGCACCCAAAAGCATAAATACAAAAGTGACGACTACAAGCACAACACTGAAACTTACCATGTTTTTTTGTGCTTCCCCCAAATTTCTACAAGTAAGGTTCTTTTGCATCATATCTTGATCAAGTCCTGTCATACATATCGTAATGAACATACCACCAAGAAAAGATTTAACTAAATGATTTTTAGATGAAAGGTCATCGGTAAAGAAAGTTTTGCTGTATTGCCCTAATTCTTGAGAATTTAAAAACTCAAGAAAGGTCCAGTCCATTTTATCAAGAATAAAATATATGGAGAGTCCCACAGAAATCAACATGAATAGGGTTTGTAAGGTATCTGTCCAGACAATTGTTTTAATTCCCCCTTTAAAAGTATAGATCCAGATGAGTAGAATAGATAAAATTACGGTAATCTCAAAAGGAACGTTCCATGCATCAAAAACAAATTGTTGTAAAACTATAGCAACCAAAAATAGTCGGAAAGCCGCACCAAGTACTCTAGAAATAAAGAAAGAAATGGCGCCAACCTTATAGCTCACAAAACCAAATCTATTATCTAGATATTCGTAAATGGAAGTTACATTCTGTTTATAATAAATTGGTAGTAATATAAATGCGGTAACCAGATAGCCTAAAAAGTACCCGAGTACAACCTGCATATAACTAAACTGAGAAGCATCTACCCAACCTGGAACAGAAATAAAGGTAACCCCAGATAATGACGCTCCTACCATACCAAAAGCAACCAAGTACCATGGAGATTGTTTACCGGCTTTAAAAAAATCTTCGTTAGAATCGTTTTTGCCGGTAAAATAAGATATGACCAGCAGTAAAACGAAATAACTGGAAATGAGCAATAGAATATGAGAGGCATTCATAAATTGAAATTTGCCGGCAAATTACGAAAAGTTAAATGACCATTTATATGGTGTGATAAACTGTAAAAGAAGTGGGTCTTTGTAGACTTGAAATGGTGCCCATAGGTAGCGATGATACGGTTTTATGTTAAATTTTAAGAAAACTATACGATACCCTTAATAAGTTTAATCGTAAATTTATACCCATATTTAACTATGGAATTCTCTTCTAAATTATTGGAAAATGCGGTTTATGAAGTCTCGCAGTTACCAGGTATAGGTAAGCGTACAGCTTTACGGCTGGTGCTTCATCTTTTAAAGCAACCAGAACAGCGTACAAGCAATTTGGCTACCTCATTATTGGATTTAAGATGTAAAATTCAATTTTGTGAAAATTGCCATAATATTTCTGATACGGTGTTGTGTGAAATTTGTGCCAACCCGAAAAGAGATGACGCGTTGGTGTGTGTGGTAGAGGATATTAGGGATGTAATGGCTATAGAAAATACCGGTCAATTTAGAGGCAAGTACCATGTTCTAGGAGGTAAGATTTCGCCAATGGAAGGTATTGGGCCACAAAATTTGAAAATAGGGACCCTGGTAGACAAAGTGAAGAATGGCGTAATAAAGGAGTTGATTTTTGCGTTGAGTTCTACAATGGAGGGCGATACCACCAATTTTTATATTTTTAGACAAATTGAAGGTTTTGAAATAAAAACCTCTACAATAGCAAGAGGTATAGCCGTTGGTGATGAGTTGGAATATGCAGATGAGGTTACCTTAGGGAGAAGTATTTTGAACAGAGTGCCCTTTGAAGGGTCGCTTCGGCAAGATTAACTCTTGATTTTTAGTTAAGTATCAATAAAAAGGTATTTATTTTATTATTTTTGTAAAAATTACAAACAAAACAAGCTTTAAATTATCGATATGTCAAAATTTGAATTGAAACTACCACGAATGGGAGAGAGTGTTGCAGAAGCAACATTGACATCATGGTTGAAGGAGGTAGGTGATACGATTGAAATGGACGAGCCCATTTTCGAAATTGCCACGGATAAAGTGGATAGTGAAGTGCCTAGTGAGGTAGATGGTGTTTTAATTGAAAAATGTTTCAATGTTGATGATGTTGTTGAAGTTGGGCAAACGGTAGCAATAATACAGGTAGGTGGCGATGTTGAAATAGCAGAACCTGAGCAAAAGGATAAAGAAGTTGAAACGGAAGAGCCTGTGTTACAAGAAATGGTATCTGCAGCAGAATCTGCCGTTATGCATGCCAGGGCCCAAACATCTGTAGCGCAATTGAACGGAACTTCAGATCGCTTTTATTCTCCATTGGTAAAGAATATAGCAAGACAAGAAGGTATTTCTTTTGATGAGTTGGAGACGATTGCAGGAACCGGAAAGGACGGCAGGGTAACCAAGGACGATATTTTAAACTACGTTAAAAAGGGAGAAAGTAAGCCTGTAGAAAGAATTTCTACACCAGAAAGGGCAGCTGTTCAAGAAAGGGTTGCGGTATCACAAAAAGTGGCAGCACCAGAAAAGGTATCTACACCGGTAGAAGAAAAAGTAACGGCGCCACCAGTTCCGGAGAAGGTAGCCCCCGCTACAGCATCTACGCAAGCCCCAACTTCTGAAAAACCTAAAACACAGGTTTCTCGAGGAGATGAGGTTGTACCAATGTCAAGAATGGGGAAATTGATTGCCAAACATATGGCTGAAAGTGTTTCCACATCTGCACATGTTCAAAGTTTTATAGAGGTAGATGTAACTAATATTGTTACTTGGAGAAATAAAATAAAGGACGCATTCTTTAAAAGGGAAGGCGAGAAGTTTACCTATACACCTATTTTTATGGAAGCTGTGGCCAAGGCTTTGAAGAAATATCCTATGATGAATATTTCTGTTGATGGCGATAGCGTAATAAAAAAGAAAAATATTAATATAGGTATGGCCGCTGCTTTACCGGATGGCAATTTGATCGTACCTGTAATTAAAAATGCAGATCAATTAAATTTATTAGGTATAGCTAAAGTTGTAAATGATTTGGCAGACCGATCTAGAAACAATGCCTTAAAACCAGACGAGGTGCAAGGTGGTACCTATACGGTTACCAATGTTGGTACGTTTGGTAGTGTTTTTGGAACTCCCATTATTAATCAGCCACAAGTAGGTATATTGGCATTGGGTGCTATAAGAAAAATTCCTTCGGTAATAGAAACGGCGGAAGGAGATGTAATAGCGGTGCGTAGTAAAATGTACTTATCCCATAGTTATGACCATAGAGTGGTCAATGGGGCTTTAGGTAGTATGTTCGCCAAGGCGGTAGCAGATTATCTTGAAAATTGGGATTTGAATAGAGAAGTATAGAAATAATTAATTACTAGTTAATAACACCTTGCTATATGGTATAGCAAGGTGTTTTTTGTTATAATGCTGATTGTTTAGGTGTTATGTCTATAAATTAAATTAATCAATACTAAATTTATGTGCCTAAAAAACGAAAAGGTATCTTTGTTAAAAGTAGAACTTGTATGGAATTAAAGCTTACCAGACCAATTTGTTTCTTTGATTTGGAAACAACAGGGGTAAATGTAGCAAAAGATCGTATTGTTGAGATTGCAATATTAAAAGTATACCCTAACGGAAATAAGGAGAGTAAAACTTGGCTTGTAAATCCTGAGATGACAATACCTGAAGAGGTAATTGCCGTTCATGGAATAACAAATGAGAAGGTTGCCAATGAGCCAACCTTTAAAGAACTATCTAAGGAAATTTATAAAATGATCAAGGATAGTGATTTGGGAGGTTTTAATTCGGATAGGTTTGATATTCCCTTGTTAGCGGAAGAATTGTTGCGGGCAGATATTGATTTTGATATGAAAAACACGGTATCTGTAGATGTGCAGACCATTTTTCATAAAATGGAAAAGCGTACTTTGGAAGCTGCATATAAATTCTATTGTGACAAAGAACTTACCGATGCGCATAGTGCGGCAGCCGATACCAATGCCACTTACGAAGTTTTGCTTTCCCAATTGGACAGGTATCCGGATTTGGAAAATAATGTCAAAAAGCTATCGGAATTTTCTAGAAGAAAACAATCGGTTGATTTCGCAGGTTTTATTGCATTGGATGAAGATGGCGAAGAGGTATTTGCTTTTGGTAAACACAAAGGGAAAAAAGTACATGCGGTATTGGAAAATGAACCTGGTTATTTTGGATGGATGTTAAATGCCGATTTTCCATTGTACACCAAAAAAATACTTACTCAGATTAAATTGAGCAAATTAAACAACAAGTTGAGTTGATCATGCGTACTCTATTAATAATTTTTTTATTGATTTTTGGTACTGTTCATGCTCAAGAGGTTTTGGTTGAAGGGCATGTTTTAGATGAGAAGACAAAAACACCCGTACCTTATGCCAATGTTAGTTTTTTAAAAACACTTAAAGGAACTTCAAGTGATGAAGACGGCTACTTTTATATAGACGTACCGGAATCTTACTTGGAGCGTGAGGTGCATATTTCGGCACTTGGTTTTAAGGACACCATAATACTGGCTAAAATTATTTCTCAAAAAAAGAAGATTCATCTGAAGGAAGAAACTTTTGAGCTTGAGGAAGTGGTTGTGTCGCAAAGCTTGGGAGATTCTCAGGTATTGAACCCGGTGAGTTCATATAGTATAAAAAGTGGATTTTCATCGGCAGAGACTCCTTGGGTATTGGCATTGTATTTTCCAAATATAGGAGCTTCTAAAAAATTTATTGAGAAAATAACCATTCACGTACAGCAGAATAGTAAATTCAAAAGAGCATCATCTAAATTTAGGCTTAGGGTGTATGATGTGGATAAGAAAACGCAGAAACCAAACCATGATTTAATACGTAAAAGTATAATTCTGGAGAGTTCTAAAACTGAGGATTTTGTATCTATAGATTTATCTAGTATGAACATCAAAATGCCAGATGAGGGTGTTTATATTGGGTTAGAATGGTTGTTCTTGCCTTATAATTGGTATACAAATACCTATAAACATGCTATCACCAACAAAAAAGTTGTTGAAGATAGATTTGCACCTACCTTTGCTGCAGTATATCAGAAAAACCAAAATTTTAAGACCATGGTTTATGGTATGGGAGAGTGGAGTGATTTTGCAATTAAGGCACCAGGTAATAATGAGAATTTAATACCTGCGGTAAGTTTAAAATTGTCGAAGAAAAGATAGATTGAAATGAAGATTATTTGTATCGGTAGAAATTATACGGCCCATATCAATGAGTTGGAAAATGAAAGACCAGAAGAGCCTGTTGTTTTCATAAAGCCAGATTCATCGGTGTTGCCAAAACAACAAGATTTTTATATTCCGGAATTTTCAAATGATGTACATTATGAAGTTGAGGTTTTGGTGAAGATCAAGAAAGTAGGAAAACATATTAGTAAAGAATTTGCACCCACCTATTACGATGAAATTGGTTTAGGTATAGATTTTACGGCAAGAGATTTACAATCTAAACTAAAGGAAAAAGGCTTGCCATGGGAGAAAGCCAAAGGTTTTGATGGTGCAGCGGTAATAGGGGAGTGGTTACCAAAAACCGATTTTGAAAATATCAACGACTTAAATTTTACGTTGGTAAAGAACAATGAGGTGGTGCAAAAAGGCAATACCAGTTTAATGCTTTGGAAGATTGATGAGATTATAGCTTACGTGTCAACATTCTTTATGTTGAAAAAAGGAGATATTATTTTTACAGGAACTCCGGCCGGTGTTGGCAAAATAAGTCCAAATGACTATCTTTCGGGGAGTTTGGAAGATAAAGAACTTTTTACCTTAAAAATTAAATAATGATTTATAACCTTGATAAGATTAATGAGATGGCAGAAGGAGATCAGGATTTTATAAATTCTGTTATTTCTGTTTTTTTGGAAGAAGTGCCCGAAGATTTAGAGGCTTTAGAGAATGCCTTGCAAGCTAAAGACCATGATCAAGTATATAAATTGGCCCATAAAATTAAACCTAACGTAGATTTGTTGGGTATGGAGCAAACACGTGCCATAGCCTTAGAAATTGAGACCCTTGGTAAACAAGAGGCGAATATGGCTGAGATCGAGACAAAATTTCCATTGCTTAAGACAGATATTAATCAAGTAGTGGCAGAACTAAAAAATGACTTTCAGTTATAATGCTTGCTGAAATTATTACCATTGGCGATGAGATTCTCATTGGTCAAGTTGTAGATACCAATTCCGCTTTCATAGGAAAAGAACTCAATAAAATTGGTATTTCGGTTTATCAGATAACATCTATACAAGATGAACGGGTTCATATGTTGAATGCTTTTAAAGAAGCATCTGAGCGCGTTGATGTTGTAATTATTACCGGTGGTCTGGGACCCACCAAAGATGACATTACTAAACACACTTTGTGTGAGTTTTTTAATGATGAACTTGTAGAGAATGCGCAGGTTCTAGCTCATGTAGAGGAGCTTTTTGCAAAATACATCAGCAATACCCCCATTTCCGATATTAATAGAATGCAAGCTTTAGTGCCTAGTAAGGCAGAGGTATTGCATAATGCAAATGGCACAGCTCCAGGAATGTTGATCAGACAGGGGAATGTTACATTTATATCTATGCCAGGTGTACCGTTTGAGATGAAGCATTTGATGACCAAGTCGGTAATTCCTAAATTGACAGCATATTACAAAAGACCTTACATTATTCATAGAACAGTGGTTACCTATGGTATGGGAGAAAGTGCTATTGCTAAAAAAATAGAAGCTTGGGAAGATGCATTGCCCAAGAATATAAAATTGGCATATCTTCCAAATTTGGGCAAGGTTAGGTTAAGGCTATCCGGTAAAGGTGTAAATTATAGTGAACTGGCAACTGCTATGGATGCAGAGATAGGCAAACTTTATCCTTTAATAAAAGATATTGTCTTTGGTTTGGAAGATGATCAAAGTATAGAAGAGTTGGTAGCTAAAATGTTGACCGATAAAAGTTTAAGCTTATCTACTGCCGAAAGTTTTACAGGAGGAAAAATCGCAGAGAAAATAATTTCAATACCTGGGGCGTCCAAGTATTTTAAGGGGAGCGTGGTCAGTTATGCTACCGAGACTAAAATTAATGTGCTAAAAGTACCGGTCAAATTAGTAGAAGACTATTCTGTGGTAAGTGCAGAGGTTGCCGTTGCCATGGCAAAAGGTGCCAAAAAATTGATGAAAACTGATTTTGCAATTGCAACAACAGGCAATGCAGGACCTACAAAAGGAGACTCAAAAGCAGATGTTGGAACAGTATTTATTGCAATTGATGGTCCTACGTCACAAATTGTGCAAAAATTTCAAATGGGAAGTACAAGAGAACGGGTTGTGGAAAAGTCTGTAAATAAGGCATTTGAGCTGCTTCAAAAAGAAATTTTAAAAATGTGAACTTTATTGTTGTTGGAACGATAAAAAAGATATAAATTTGCACCCTGTTTAAAAGAAAAAGTCAGCACGATGTCAAAAGTTTGTGAAATTACGGGAAAGAAGGCGATGTTTGGAAACAATGTTTCGTTTTCAATTAATAAGACGAGAAGAAGATTTGATGTAAATCTATCTAAGAAGCGTTTTTACATTCCAGAAGAAGACCGTTGGATTACACTTAAAGTTTCTACAAGAGCTTTAAAGAGTATCAATAAGAAAGGAATATCTGCTGTTTTAAAAGAAGCAAAAGCAAAAGGATTCGTAATTAAGTAATCTGGAAAATAGAGCGTTAAGATGGCAAAGAAAGGCAATAGAATACAAGTTATATTAGAGTGCACTGAGCACAAAGAATCTGGTCAACCAGGTACTTCAAGATATATTACTACAAAGAACAAGAAAAATACTCCTGAGAGATTGGAAATTAAAAAATTCAATCCTATTCTTAAGAGAATGACAGTTCATAAAGAAATTAAATAGATTTTCATTTTAGGAAATCACAAAAAATTATAAGTCATGGCTAAGAAGACCGTAGCAAGTTTACAGACAAGTTCTAAAAGATTGACAAAGGCTATAAAAATGGTTAAGTCACCAAAATCAGGTGCTTACGTTTTTGTTGAGCAAGTAATGCCACCAGAATTGGTAGATGCTTGGATCGCCAAGAAATAAGAATTATAACTTTTAGTAGTTATTGAGCCCCTTTCCTACGAAAGGGGCTTTTTAATTTTTATATTTGAATAACCATATGATGAACAATGAGCTTATTTAAAAAAATATTTTCTTCCCAGAAAAAAGAAACCTTGGATAAAGGTTTGGAAAAAACGAAAACCAGCTTTTTTTCTAAATTAGGTAAAGCGGTTGCCGGTAAGTCAAAAGTAGATGATGATGTATTGGATAATCTTGAAGAAGTATTGGTGTCTTCAGATGTAGGGGTAGACACAACTTTAAAGATTATTGAAAGAATTGAAGCTAGGGTAGCACGTGATAAATATGTGGGTACAGACGAGCTGAATTCAATTTTAAGAAGTGAGATTGCAGCACTTTTGTCCGAAACCAATGACGGTGACATTTCTGATATACAAATTCCCAAAGATAAAAAGCCATATGTAATTATGGTGGTAGGTGTCAATGGGGTTGGTAAAACAACCACCATTGGTAAATTAGCGCATAGATTTAAAAACCAAGGATTAAAAGTTGTATTAGGTGCGGCAGATACGTTTAGGGCAGCAGCTATTGATCAATTGCAAGTTTGGGCAGATCGTGTAGATGTTCCTATAGTAAAACAACAAATGGGCAGTGACCCTGCATCCGTAGCTTTTGATACACTTAGTTCTGCAGTTACTCAAGATGCAGATGTAGTTATTATCGATACCGCTGGGCGTTTACATAACAAGGTAAATTTAATGAACGAGTTGACCAAGGTAAAACGCGTTATGCAAAAAGTTGTAGAAGATACACCGCATGAAGTCTTGTTGGTCCTTGATGGTTCTACAGGTCAAAATGCATTTGAACAGGCTAAGCAGTTTACGAAGGCCACAGAAGTAACGGCATTGGCCATTACTAAATTAGATGGTACTGCAAAAGGTGGGGTGGTCATCGGAATTTCTGATCAATTTAAGATTCCTGTAAAATATATTGGAGTGGGTGAAGGTATTGAAGATTTACAGGCATTTAATAAGTACGAATTTGTAGATTCATTCTTTAAGATTTAAAATTGAGATACGGCTGGTTCATTTTTCCTCTTTTATTATGTTATCTGAGCTGGGGGCAAATGAACCACCCAAAAGCTAGTCCCTTCGCCAGGATTGAGCAAGAAGTAGGGCTCTCAAAAATTACCGTAGAGTATTCGCGGCCATCTGCCAAGGGTCGTACATTATTTGGTAATCAACCTAATGGAGCACCAGGCTTAGTGCCTTATGGGCGTATTTGGCGGGTAGGGGCAAATGAGTCAACCAAAATTACGTTTAGTACCAACGTAATAATCGGTGATAATTCTTTGGAAAAGGGTACTTATGCCCTTTATGCATTTCCAAATGAGAACAAATGGGAAATCGTATTCCATAAAAATCTATCGCATTGGGGAGATGGTAGAAAGAATTACGACCCCAATGAAGATGTACTACGTATTGCTTTAGTGCCAACCGAAGTGAAAGATTTTCAAGAAAGTTTTCTGATTTCATTCGATGGTATCAATCACAACGGAACATTGATGAATTGGAATTGGGGAACAACACAAATATCTATACCCATTCATTTTGATACCAAGGCTATCATGAAAGTGCAAATAGCGGATAAACTTTCAAATGCTCCTAGTGCTCAAACGTATTATGAAATTGCTAGATATTATCAGGAGCAAAATATACATACTAATGAGGCAAAAGAGTATGTTGAAAGGGCTATTGAATTAGGTGGCGATACTTATTATTTTCATAGAGTACGCTCATTAATATTGGCTGATCTAAAAATGTTTGATGAAGCAATCACTGCAGCAAAAATTTCTATGAAATTGGCGGAGAAGGAGGGGAAAGATGAATTTGTTCGCCTCAATCAAGATAATATTGCATATTGGAAAGCGCTTAGCATAATTAAAAAATAAGAATATGAAAAAACTCCTTTTGTTAATGGTTATCATTTTTTTAGGTGCCTGTAAAACTGAACAGGATACAAAAGAAAGGCATGAAATTGTTCTTTGGACTCCCTATGACGATTCATTAGAAGTAGCTGGTAATGCCGATCATGGTAATACTCGTATGCGGTACAAATTGATTCAATCTAAAGTGCTTGATAAAAATGAATTGTTCAGACCGCTATATAAAGAGGTTTCTAACCTGACGGAAGAAGAATACAAACTACTGCTACCTATGATTTTGGAGCAAGATATTTTTGTAATTCGAAATCATATCAAAGAAGGGAGATTAACTTATGAGAACTTGGTCCTGTTTTATTTATACCGTATTTATAAATATGAATTGGATAATACCACAACGTTGAATACCGTAATTGCTCTTAATGAAGATGTGGTTCAGCAGGCTCGCGAGTTGGACGAGCAAAATGAAAAGGGAGTTGCCACCCAAATACAACATCCAATCTATGGCATGCCCATATTGTTAAAGGATAATATTAATACCGTAGGAATGAAAACGACGGCCGGTTCAATTGCTCTTATGGACAATAAAACGGAAGATTCATTTATAGTACGGCAACTTAAAAAGAATGGTGCTTTAATTTTGGGTAAGGTAAATTTAAGCGAATGGGCTTATTTTTTATGTTCAGGTTGCCCAGTAGGGTATAGCGCATATGGTGGTCAAACTTTGAACCCCTATGGTCGTAGAATATTTGAAACAGGCGGTTCCAGTTCTGGTAGTGGAACTGCAGTTGCGGCAAACTATGCAGTTGCGGCCGTTGGTACAGAGACATCAGGGTCTATATTGTCACCTAGTAGTCAAAATTCTGTTGTGGGCTTAAAACCAACCATAGGTTTATTAAGTAGGTCAGGAATAGTTCCTATATCCAGTACTTTGGACACTCCCGGTCCTATGACCAAAAATGTAAAGGACAATGCTATTTTATTTTCGGCTATGTTGGGTTTTGATGAGGTGGATAGCGCATCTGTGGAAGATAACTATCCGGGCATTTTATCCGCGGGTCTCAATCCTGAACCTCTAAATGAAATTAGGTTAGGAGCCATTAAAGAGCTAATGGAATCTGATAGTATCTATAGAAAAACTATAGATAAATTAAAAAATGAAGGTGCTACAATTATAGAAATTGTACCTCCGGAAGTAAGTATGGACGGATTCTTAAGTATACTAAATATTGACATGCGAAATGATTTACCCTCTTATTTAAGGAATTATACGGATCCTAACTTAGTGAAGATAAAATCTATTGAAGATGCAGTAGCATTCAATAATAATGATTCTTTAGTAAGAATCCCTTATGGTCAAGCACTATTTAATGGCATAGTTTCAGATACCACAACTAGCTCAGAATTAGAGGAAATAAAACTGAATTTAGAAAAAAATGGACGAACGTTTTTTAATTCAGCTATGGATAAGAATAGGTTAGATGCAATACTTTCTATTAATAATTATCATGCAGGTTATGCCGCTGTTGCAAAATATCCGGCGCTTACAGTGCCTATGGGTTATAAAGCATCTGGAGAACCAATTAGTCTAACTTTTATAGGCAAACAATTCACTGAAGCCAAATTGCTTAGAATTGGTAAAGCATATGAAGAAAAATTTCCTGTCAGGATCATGCCTAAAGACTACAGAAATTAAAATTGTTCTAGGTGTCATGAAAAGAAGGGGATTTATAAAGAACACTTTTCGATGGGGAGCGGGATTAGGGTTGTTGGTCGGTTTATATAGTTGGCAAATAGAGCCTTTTTGGCTGAAATATGTTCATTTAAAAATGCCATTAAAAAACTTACCTGATGCCCTTGTAGGTAAAACACTGATGCAGATTAGTGATATACATATCGGTAATTCGTTCGATTATCAATATATCGTAGATTCGTTTCAGGAAGCACAAAAATTGAATCCTGATTTTGTAGTCTATACTGGAGATTATGTAACCTATGAAAATAATGAACAGATCGATCAGTTGAATGAGGTGCTACAATATGTGGTAAAGGGTACTTTAGGTACTATAGGTATTCTAGGTAATCATGATTATGGTATCGACTTTGTCGAAGAGCCTGTGGCAAAGACCATCACTGAAAGTTTAAGGGCAGTAGGCGTCACCATGTTGAGAAATGATGCTATTGAAATAGACGGACTCAATTTTTTGGGAATGGATGATTTTTGGGGAAGTAATTTCTATCCCTTGAAAGCTACCGCTAAATATAGACCTGAAATGGCGAATATCACTTTATGTCACAATCCTGATGTATGCGATTTACCTGTTTGGAACAATTTTAAGGGGTGGATATTATCTGGTCATACCCACGGTGGGCAAGTAAAACCACCATTTTTACCCGCTCCATTACTTCCTGTAAAAAATAAAAATTACGATGCAGGTATTAAAAAATTGGGAGAAGGAAAAACGCTTTATATAAACAGTGCCATAGGATGTCTTCGCCAAGTACGCTTAAATGTAAGACCAGAGATTACGGTTTTTGAGCTTACAAAAGAAGTTTAAGGTATTCTGTAGTTAATCAATGGATTGTATTACAGTCTCGGAAGGTAATCTAAATTTACCTATTAAATTGGGTTGTGTGCTATCTTCCTTATGCCTGTAGCCGATTGCAACCGAAAATAAAACTTTATGATCTTTGAGTTTTAGAATTTCCTTGTATTTTTCAGGTTCAATACCTTCCATGGGTGTAGAGTCTATTTCCATAGCTGCACAGGCTGCCAAAAAGAAACCTAATGTTATGTATACTTGATGGGTAAGCCAATTAATGGTTTTTTCATGCGGTTGTGGTTTTACAAATTGTTTATAGAACCTCACAGAACCTTCATTTAGATTTTCTTCAACTCTTCTTTCAAATTCTAGCAAGTTGTCCATAACGCTAAATACAACTAAATGACTAGCATCCTTAATTTTGGAAGCATTAAAATAAGATGCTTCGGCTAAATCATCTTTTATTTGTTCATTCGATACAAAAGAAAATAACCATGGTTGACTATTGATAGAGGAAGGACTCAACTTTAGGATATGTTTTAAATCCTCAATTTTTTCTTTGGGAATAGTTTTGGTCGCATCAAACTTTTTAGTCGTATATCTTTGCTCCGCTATGCTTCTAAAATCCATCTTGTAATTTTATACAAAAATAAGCATACTTATCTGCTATGTCTATATTAGATGACAAGTTGTGGCTAAAAGAGTAAAAATTATAGTATTACTCAATTACTGCATTTATCAATTCCCATAATTCGTTGTCAAAACTAGAAGGTCCTAAAAGTTCTTCATTGCTAGCTCCGCCCATACGTACTATAACCATATCTAAGCTTGGTACCATATATAACTTTTGATCGTTTAAGCCAAGTCCTGCGATAAGGTCGTCTGGAGCATTAGGTATTAAGCTACCTGTAAATTCATCTTCTGAACTTGGTAGTCTAAAGCTGCTTTTACCGTTTAACCAATAGAGGTAGCCGTAAGCAAGGTTATGGTTTTGAGACGAATTGGTCATGGCATTAAAATATTCTTGATCGGAAAGAATAGAGGTGCCATCCCAATTACCTTGGTTAAGGTTTAAAATTCCGAAGCGGGCCATACTTCTTGCAGTACTGAAAAATACGTTGTTATATCCTATTTTTAGGAACAAACCTTGCATACCAATAGGTTCTTTGATTTTTTCGGAGAAATATGTATTGAAATCTCTTTCTGTAGCGTTAGCAATTACATCATCTAACAAAGTATACGGTCCGTTATGGTAGTACCAAAATGTATTTGGGTCATTTAAAAAGTTTAAGCATTCTGGGTCAGTACAGAAAATATCTTCAACCGTATAATCTAGACCGGTTGTCATTGTCAATTGGTTCTTAATAGTAATATTCTGTTCTTGATTTAAGGGCATATTTGTCCATCCCTCACCTAAATAGGTAGATGTGGGTTCCAGTATATTTAAGAAACCTTCTTCTTGGGCAATACCGGTTAACATTGCGGTTAAATTTTTTCCAGCGGAATTCCATGCATGATTGTCGTCAGATTTAAAATCACCAAAGTATTTTTCTATGACAATTCTTCCGTCTTTTATGATAATGAAAGCATCTGTATTGTTATTTTCTAAAAAGAAGTATAAGTTACTGACTTCATTTTCATTCCATCCTAATGTTTCCATAGAAAGGGTTTCCCACTCGTTGGTTCTGGAAATAGGTGGAAAATATGTTTCGGTAGGTACTGGTGTTACAGCAGGTGGCGTTCCACTTTTTCCTGTTTCAGTTGATGGTTCAGAATCACTTGAACATGAAACAAAAACAGATAGTAGGGCAATTAGGCTGAAATATTGGGAGAATTTCATTTTAAATTTAAGTTTTGGGCGTTAATAAACCGTAATCAACTAAAGATTACAAGTAAATTTGTCCATATCTAACGTTTTTAAATACCCAAATCGTATTTTTGCACCCCAATTAAAATTATGAGGACAAAATCTCTTAAGAAGAACAAAATCAACGTAGTAACGCTAGGTTGTTCAAAAAATGTTTATGATTCTGAAGTACTCATGGGCCAATTAAAGGCTAACGACAAAGAAGTTGTGCATGAAGAAGAAGGGAACATCGTAGTAATTAACACATGCGGCTTTATTGCTAATGCCAAAGAAGAGAGTGTTAATACCATTTTAGAATATGTTCAAAAGAAAGAAGAAGGTGCGGTTGATAAAGTTTTTGTAACCGGTTGCTTAAGTGAACGCTATAAGCCAGATTTGCAAAAAGAGATACCAAATGTAGATGAGTATTTTGGCACTAGTGAATTGCCGGGGTTATTAAAAGCGCTAGGAGCAGATTATAAGCATGAGTTAATAGGTGAGCGTTTGACCACTACACCAAAAAACTATGCTTATTTGAAAATAGCCGAAGGTTGTGATAGACCTTGTTCATTTTGCGCTATTCCATTAATGCGTGGTAAACATAAAAGTACACCAATTGAAGAATTGGTGACAGAAGCTGAAAAACTTGCCGGCAAAGGGGTAAAAGAACTTATTTTGATAGCTCAAGATTTAACTTACTACGGTCTTGACCTTTATAAGAAAAGAAATCTTGCCGAATTATTAGAGGCATTAGTGAAAGTTGAAGGTATTGAATGGATACGTTTGCATTATGCATTTCCGGCAGGTTTTCCCATGGATGTACTTGATGTAATGAATAGAGAACCAAAAGTTTGTAACTATTTGGATATCCCATTACAACATATATCGGATAGTATTTTAAAAAGTATGCGTCGTGGTACTACAGAGGCTAAAACGACCAAGTTGATAAAAGAGTTTAGGGCAGCGGTACCTGAAATGACCATTAGGACCACCTTAATCGTAGGGTATCCGGGGGAGACCGAAGAAGATTTTGAAATTCTTAAAAACTGGGTAATTGCCATGCGTTTTGAGCGTTTGGGATGTTTTACATATAGCCATGAAGAAAATACACATGCCTATAGTTTGGTTGATGATGTGCCTGAAGAAGTAAAGCAAGAACGTGCAAATATCATCATGGAAATACAATCTCAAATTTCTTGGGAATTGAATCAACATAAAGTAGGTGAAACATTTAGATGCATAATTGATCGTAAAGAAGGAAATTACTTTATCGGAAGAACTGAGTTTGATTCACCGGATGTGGATAATGAAGTGTTGATCGATGCTACTAAACATTATGTGAAACAGGGAGAATTTGTAAATGTGAAAATTACAGAGGCCGCAGATTTTGATTTATATGGAGAGCCTGTTTAAAAAAAAATCCCAATTCTAGTTGGGATTTTTTTTTACCTAAAAAGTGATGTTTACAAATGGGATTATTGGGCTAGAATAAACACTTTCGTCATCATCATATAACACATTAAATTTGGCACCAATAGAGATTTTATTATTAATGTTGTAGCCTGCGCCAAAAAATAATGCGGATTCCCAAAAATCATCTTTAATTTCACCAGTAGGTGTTTCTTGTTTTGTATTCACTTTTAATTGGGCAAACTCCAACAAGCTCATTAATTTTTTAGATAGATTGTATTGTCCAATAACGTTAGCACCAAAGGTTGTAGTTTTTTGAACATTTTTAATGGAATTATAACTTCCTTGAACTCCCGCGCCTAAACTAAAATTATCGCTTACATTATATATTAAGTTAGGTGACAAGCTAATATTGGTGCCTCCTAAAAAATTGAGTCCAAAGCCACATCCAAATTTTAGGCGTGGATCAACAGTGACCAAACTATCAACTGTTTGTAGTTGCTCTGTTGTTGTGCTATCTAAGGAAACAGGAGTGTTCATTGTAGCTGAACTATCTATTACCGAGATATTGGTTACTTGTGAAGATACTTGTGCGTAAATAGCAAAAAAGACCAATGACAAGGCATTGGTTAAGATAGATTTTTTCATTTTTAAATTTTGGTTAGGTGTTATATAGAGTTTAAATATAGATCATTTTATATGAAATTCATTTAGCCAAAATTAGCTTAAAAATAAAAATCATGTTGGTAACTATAATTTCGATATTTGGTGTTTAATCATCTGATTATGAGATGCGAATTTGTTGGAAGATTTGCCAAATTCCTTTACCAAATAAAATATCCCTTAAACGAGATAAACTGTTTAAGGGATATTGGTAATTACCAATTGATTAAGAACATTGGTTAATCAAAATTATTTTTCAAAATACAGGTAGATATACATAGCTGCACCAAAATTAGATGCATCTGTAGAAACCAAACGCCAACCATCTTTTGCGTAGCTATCTAATTTTTCTTGAATTTCTTTGTTGGAATTATCTACAATATGGTATTTGTCAAACGTAAGTTTCGAATAATAAATAAGTGTTTCAACTTTGTATTGTTTCATAATATTTTATTTAACCATGAATAGGGCGTTTGCAAAAAACAGCTTACCATTTTCCCAGAAGCCTCTAAAAAGTGGATTGTCTACCATATAAATAACTTGACCACGCCCCATTTCTTCTGTACCGAAGATTAAAGTTTCCGCAATTTTTTTCTTTGCTTCGCTACCGGCAAAACCGGACACAGGTTCGTTATTACCTTCGCTCAAATACACTGCGCTGCCATTTTCTAGGTAATTGTAAGAACGGGCACCTAATTTGAGGGTAAAATAAGTGTCATCGTAACCATAAGCTAACGGATTTGTGTTATCTACCGTGGCCTTGAAAATTGCTCCGGTAATAGCAGATTTTATTTGTTCTCTTTCAGAAATTTCAAATGATCCTATTGTAGTGGATGAGTCTTTTTCAATCTCTTTTACAGATAATTTAAAATCTTTGTCAGATGAGGTAATTCCATCAATTGCACCGCCCATGGCAATTAATTTTCCACCACGTTTTATCCAGTCCTTTATTTTTTCCTTGTTATAGGAGTTTAGAAAACTATTATACCCACGTCCGTCAGGTAAAATTAAAATATCATAATTGCTTAGGTCAATACGGTCAAAATAATCATGTCCCAATACAGAAATAGGGTAATTAAGTTGTTGTTCAAAAAAGTTCCAAATTTCACCAAAACGCAAAGTAGACGTTGGCTCACCAGAAAGAACGGCGATATTTAATTTCTGAATTACATCTACATAACCAGAGCCGAAATCTTTTCCGCTTTCAACAAAACCTGTATTTGTAGAAATGACATTCTTAGAATTGTTTTCTGAAGCTGAAATAAGGATATCATTGAAATTCTTAAGGTGCTTATTGTCACTTTTAGTAATAATCAATGTGCCTCGTTCATGTGAAATACCATCTAATGTAAATGGCTTATGGGCAAAACGTACTCGAACTTTGTTACGCAGTAATTCTGCTAGAAACTGAGCATCTTTCATACTGTTCCAATCAGCTAAGTAAGCATAACTGTCCGGTTTTAAAACACCGTATTCAGTACCACTATGAAGAGGTGCGGATTTAGCTACACTGGTTTCTGAAGCTATCGCGTCTAAACCATAGGCATAGGGTAAAGACCATGCGGTGATATCATAGGTAACCGAGTCGCTTAACTTTGCGGTGGGCTCGAACAGTACTTTTACCAAGGTGCTTTTTGGTTGGTTTGTAGAAACGACCAAACTTTTATTAGTACTTTTTATTGAGCCAGATTTACCGGTGGCATAGTTGTACCCTTTAAAGGTACTATTGGTACCTGCTTGAAATTCAATTTCATGTTTACTCAATAAATCTGCTAAAGCCTCTATTTTATCCGGGTTACCGTTCATCACATAAGTGTTGTATTTAAAATTTTTGTCACGGTAAAATTTCTTGAACTCATCATTCAATTTAGTAACATTTTTTGAGGCCACTTCAACGGTAGATAAGCCGGTGGTATGATGATGTGCAATTCTATCTTTTAAGGTAAGCGTATCTCCAATACTCGTGATAATGCCAAGTCCGGCACGTCCACTTCCACCTTGTTCGTAAGTCATACCAATTCCACCATTATATGTCGGGTAAGTATCGCCATAGCTTGGGTATAAAAGATCAAAGACTTCTTTAGTAAAATAGAACCATCCATTAGCATCAAAATATTTTGCATGATTCTTTCCAATGGTTTCTTGAAATTCTCTTTGAAAATCTGTAATAACTTCATGAAAAGGTTCAGCTGCAGGAGCAAAGTAATAGGGGTTGTCAACACCTTGCTCATGAAAATCAACATGAACATGGGGTAGCCATTGGTTAAATTGTTTTAGGCGCTGCTGACTCTCAACTTGTGTCAACCATGCCCAGTCTCTATTAAGGTCAAACATATAATGGTTGCTTCTACCGCTCCACCAATTTTCATGATGCTCCTTGCTTTGAGGGTCAACTTGATTTGGCGAGTTTTTAAATTGATTGTACCAGTTTACGTAACGATCTCGTCCATCTGGATTAATACATGGATCAATTAATACAACTATATTTTCCAAATATGCTTTCTTACTTGTGAAAAGGTCGTAAATGGTTTGCATAGATGCTTCTGTACTAACACTTTCATTGCCATGTACATTGTAGCTCAACCAAACAATAGCTTTGTCCGGAGAACCTTCTCCATGTATACCTTTCATATGCTCTTCCCTAATTTGATCTAGGTTTTGCATGTTTTCTTCAGTAGAAATGGTTGCCAATAACAAAGGTCTTCGTTCATTGGTTTTTCCATATTCAATAAGTTTCATGCGCTTAGGTTCGGCCTTTGCCAAATATTGATAGTAATCTACTACTTCATGGTGTCTTGTAAATTGAGTACCAAGTTCGTAGCCTAAAAACTCTGAGGGTGATTTTAATTGAGCTAGCCCTAAAAACGGAATAAATAGTAATGCAATGCGTAAAGTTAGTTTCATATAGGTTTGTTTGTGTTCTGAGTCAGCCAAATCTATTAAAATAAATGCAAATTGTACCTCATCTAATCTGTAATTCACCGAGTAAACAGGTATTTAACAGTACCGGTAATTAACTTATATTTAGGAAATGTAAAACGAAAGGGTTTTATATTTACCAAGATTTTAATTTTTATATGGATATTGACTGTTTGCCCTTAGTAAAAACGGGCTATTTTTCGAAATTAATTTGCGATTATGTTGCCGCAGAGACTAAGCTTAAACCATTGTATAATCGTTTTCCGAATTTAGATGGGTTCAAAGGGCAAATAGAAGAAAAGGGTAAACAATTTACCCAATCGCAGAGAAGTGTATTGTTTGGTTCATTGATAGAACAGTATAAAGGAATCAACGTTTCTAAGCAAACCAATGCTAATATTGAGCTTTTAAAGGAGAAAAATACATTTACGGTAGTTACGGGCCACCAGTTGAATTTATTTACAGGTCCGCTTTACTTTCTTTATAAGATTATTTCTGCCATAAACCTTACCAAAGAATTAAAAAAAGAATTTCCGGATCAAAACTTTGTACCGATCTATTGGATGGCCACCGAGGATCATGATTTCGATGAAATCAATTATTTTAATTTCAAAGGACTAAAATTTCAGTGGAACAAAGAGGCTTCTGGAGCTGTAGGTCATTTGCCTACGGAAGGATTGGAAGAGGTTTTTGCCCTTTATTCTAAAACTATTGGTGATAGTAAAAATGCACAAGTATTAAAAGAATTATTTGAAAGTGCCTATTTAAAGCATGATACCCTGACCGATGCAACACGCTTTTTAGCGAACGAAATTTTTAAAGACTACGGTTTGGTAATTGTTGATGGGGATGATGTTGAGTTGAAGAAATTGCTTGTGCCATACATGAAAAAAGATATTTTTGAGCAAACAGCTTTTAAGAAAGTATCTGAAACTATAGAGGAAATTACCCAAATATCTTCTGATTACCCTGTACAAGTAAACCCACGTGAAATCAATTATTTCTATTTAAAAGATGGTATTAGGGAAAGGCTAGTGGAAAGTAAGGGAAAATATGCCGTTAATGATACTGCCATAACTTTTACGAATGAGGAGTTGGTGAGTGAAATGGAAAATTTTCCAGAAAGATTTTCTCCCAATGTTATTGCCAGGCCTTTATACCAAGAGGTTATTTTACCCAACCTTTGTTATATAGGCGGCGGCGGAGAAATTGCATATTGGTTAGAATTAAAGGCTTCATTTGACGCCATGCAAGTAACGTTTCCTATTTTATTGGTCAGAAATTCAGCTTTGATCATTACCGAGAAACAAGCCGATAAATTAGAGCGAATGAATATTTCCAAGTCAGATGTATTCTTGAGCCAGAATAGCTTGATCAATAAAAAAATTCGTGAAATCTCTAATATTGATATTGATTTTGCTCCACAGAAAAAATTGTTGGAAGAGCAATTTAAAGAAATGTATGCGCTTGCAGAAAAAACAGATAAGTCGTTTTTAGGCGCGGTAAAGGCTCAAGAGGTAAAACAGAAAAAAGGCTTGGATGCCTTGGAAAAAAGGTTGCTCCAAGCGCAAAAAAGAAAATTGAAAGACCATGTAGTTCGTATGACCGAACTGCAGAATGATATTTTTCCGAATCAATCTTTACAAGAAAGACAATTAAATTTTTCGGAGTTTTATTTAGCATATGGTGAAGCATTGTTACCAATGCTATTTAAGGCGTTAGAACCTTTGAATTTAAATTTTACGGTCATCACCCAAAAGTAAATAATGGGTAAAGGCAAAACGCTACATAAGATAAACGTACTTGCTATATTATCCTTTATTGCCATTACGGCAATTACTTTTTTCAAAAGTGCGTTAGAATTAGAAGACGCAGAGCAGGCTTATTATTCTCAGTGGTTACGTTGGGGTTATGATGATCAGCCACCCCTTTATACGTGGTTACAGTATGGTTTTAATACTGTTTTTGGTGTGGGCAAATTGGCATTCTCTTTACTTAGGGCGGTCTTGTTTGCAGGAACATTGTTATTACTTTACAGATTTTCAGGATTACGTATTAAGGAGGCGGATACATCTAAATTGGCTGTTCTGGCATTGGTTTTAATACCCGTATATATAGATTTTACTTTTCGTAGACTCTCGCATACAAGTTTACTTTGTTTATGTGTAGTTGCCTCTTATTATAGTATACAGCTATTGTTAGCGCGTAAATCTATTTTAAATTATCTTTTGCTTGGATTGGTTTTAGGTGTAGGTATAATGTCTAAATACAATTATATATTCTTTCTGGTGACTTTTGCCGTGGTCGCTTTGTGGGATAAAGAATTGAGAGCTATCGTTTTCAACCCAAAAATACTATTGTCGGTTTTAGTGTCCGTTCTATTGGTTGGTCCTCATGTATATTGGTTATTAGGTCCAGATGAATATCAATCTTTTCTAACCTCTAGTGTAGAAGAAAAAATAGGAAAAGAACAAGCTAAATCGGGTTTTTCAATGCTACCCTTTATGGTCTATTTAAAAGGCTTGTTTGCTTTGATGTTTCCTGTTATCGCCATAATCGGTATAGGCTGCTTCTCTAAAAATTTAAGTTTTAATAAGCTTAGAATCAATTGGTTTTTTAAAATGTTAATTACGCAATTACTGGTATTGGGTTTGTTTTTTCTCATTTTTCAAAGTCAGAAAGTTGAGACCAGATGGTTGCTACCACTTTTTATTCCTTTTGTAGTTCTACTGCTGGAAATTGTTGATTTAAAGAATAGTAAGAAATTAGTTACTGTTGGGTACTGGGTTTTTATATTGGTTATAGGTATGCAAACCATAAGAACACCAATAGAAAAGGTGATGAAAATACCTTCATCTGTACATTTTGGTTTTGAGCCGGTTGCCAGTAAGTTGAGCAAGAATTATAATACTTATCATTGGGTGCTACCTAATGTTACTTATGCCGGTAATCTGCGTTTACTACATCCAGAACTTACCATACTTTCTGCAGATGATTATTCGTTAACCGCATTGGAATTGCAGCAGGAGTGGGAAGTTGAAATAACGATCGGCCCATCTGTAGAAAAACAGACCACACCTGTAGATAGTCTCATTGGTTTTGGGAAAGAAAAAGAAAATCTATATTTCTATATCAATTAAGGAACTAGGAATTCCCCCTTCCACATGTCATCGGTCTTTGAGAAAAGAGCCCTAATATGGTTAGGTCTTTTAAGTTTTAGATATTCAATTTTAGTTGGAAAAATATCGATTATGGTGAAATGGTTTTTGTCTTCTACATATTCCACATGGTCAGGATTCTTAATTGCTGTACCGGGGCTAGTTTCTGTGATGTAATCTTTTCTGCTGTTGGGCTGAATATTTTGCCAAGTTGATTTTAATCTTTCGGTATTTGTTACTATTTCAGCAATACCTTCTACTTTTAACTGCATCATTTTATCAGGATGGTATAAAAGCAAGCTAACTTGGTTATTTACATGAATATGATTTATCTTTTGGGTTCGGCCATCGGTATAAATAGTTAAACATAAATTTTCGGTCACCTCACGAAGTACTACGGTACGCAGTCTTGCAATAGATTCATTGCCGGTAGTTGCCATTGTAATGTACCTAAATGGGTGCCCTCTTTCAATTACACTCTTTTTGATCTCAATACTTAACTCTTCAAAAAATGAACCTGTCATTGTGGTAATTTATTTAATAGTAAAAATAAATGAAAAATAGGGTAGGGTAATGGTTTAGTTAGTTGTTATAAAGATAATAGCTATGAAAAAGAAATTGAAAAGGTTCAATTTTTAGCTTTTGGTTTAATTTGGTTTTTGATTTATTTAAAAGCTCGGGGTGGTTTCCGAGCTTTTTTTTGGATTCTTTGTAAGGTATTAAAAATACGTGCGACCAATTTGCGGAATACTGATTGCTATGAAAAAGAAATTTTAAAGTATTCGGTTTGATAATTGGTTGATTAAAAAGCCCGGGTGATTACCGGGCTTTTATATGTTATATATTTAAATGATTGATAAGAGAAGTAAATTGCTCTTAACCAGATCGGTAAAAAGGATCGATCAAAGCACTACTATCATTTAACTTTATATTCTAAACGCATAGTTATTGATGCGGTCTTATTTTTAGAAGAGGTGTTATAGGCACCGCCCCAACTATAGTCTTCTCCAGAGTTTTGACCGGTAATTTGAAAAACGCCCATATTGGCAGAAACCAGGTCACCTAAATTACTACCTGCATTTTCGGCAATTTTCTCTGCACGTATTCTGGCATCCTCTGTTGCTTTGGAAATCATCTCAATTTTAAGGTCTGCCAATTTTGTATAATAGTACCTTGGGGGCAATGAGTTAAACTGAACACCTTTATTTAAAAGTTCGGTAATTTCTCTAGAAACACCTTCTATTAAAGCTACATCTTCAGATTCTATTTTTAAAGTTTGTACAAGTTGGTATCCTTTAAAAATATTGCCAACGTAATTTCCATTTTCATATTGGTTGTCTCGCATTTCTGTAGTTTGAACACTATTAAAAATAATGCTTTTAGTATCAATGCCCTTAGATGTTAAATATTCTCGAACAATTTCCTTGTCTTGGTTTAATTGGTCGAAAGCTGTTTTTAAAACAGTGCTATTGGTAGAAAATTGACCTTCCCATACAATGAGGTCAGAGGTGAAATTTTCATTGCCCAAGCCTGTAACCGATATCATTTGGGGCGGGTTTGCCCTTTGTATATAAGCGTTGCCTAAAAAATATGCAGCAATGACAATTGCCGCTCCAAAAATAATTGCACTAATGTGTTTCATGAAAAATATTTAAATCGAGTCTAAATATATTAAAAGATACTTTTCAAGAACGGTCAATTTGCTATTTTTGCCCATGCAAAATAAAGTCCTAATACTAGATTTTGGTTCTCAGTACACCCAATTGATTGGAAGACGCGTACGTGAACTAAACATTTTCTCCGAGATTAAACCTTATAATAAATTACCAAAAGACCTTTCTGAGTATAAAGCGGTAATACTTTCTGGATCGCCCTTATCGGTTAGGGGTGAAGATGCCGTTCACCCAGATCTGTCTGAAATTAGAGGTAAAAAACCATTGTTAGGCGTTTGTTATGGCGCGCAGTATTTGGCACACTTTAATGGTGGTAGTGTAGAAAAATCGAATACACGTGAATATGGTCGTGCAAACCTTAGCTTTGTTAAGGAGAACGAACCATTTTTTGATAAGGTAGATGCAGGTAGCCAAGTATGGATGAGCCACGCCGATACCATTAAGCATTTACCAGAAAATACAACTCTTTTGGCAAGTACGCATGATGTTGAAAATGCCGCTTTCAAATTTGAAGGCGAAGAAACATATGCTATTCAGTTTCACCCAGAAGTGTATCATTCAACAGATGGAAAACAGGTGCTGGAAAACTTTTTAGTGCATATTGCCGGGATGGAACAGACTTGGACGCCAGATGCCTTTGTTGATAAAACAGTAGCTGAATTAAAGGCGAAAATAGGCGATGAAAAAGTAATCTTAGGGTTGTCCGGTGGTGTAGATTCTTCTGTTGCAGCTGTTTTATTACATAAGGCAATAGGTAAAAACCTGCACTGTATATTCGTAAATAACGGGCTTTTAAGAAAAAACGAGTTTACCGATGTACTTAAGCAGTATGAGGGAATGGGCTTAAATGTAAAAGGTGTAGATGCTTCGGCACGCTTTTTGGGTGATTTAGCAGGAGAAAGCGATCCAGAAACTAAGAGAAAAACAATAGGTAGGGTTTTTATTGAGGTTTTTGATGATGAATCTCATTTGGTAGAAAACGCAAAGTGGTTGGCACAAGGTACTATTTATCCAGATGTTATAGAATCGGTTTCGGCAACTGGCGGACCTTCACAAACAATAAAGAGTCATCATAATGTAGGTGGTTTGCCAGATTTTATGAAATTAAAAGTGGTAGAGCCTCTAAAGATGTTATTTAAGGATGAGGTAAGAAGAGTAGGTGCTAGCTTGGGTATAGATAAAGCTTTGTTGGGTAGGCATCCTTTTCCAGGTCCTGGTCTGGCAATTCGTATTCTTGGAGATATCACTCCAGAAAAAGTGGCTATTTTGCAAGAGGTGGATGCTATCTTTATTGACGGGTTGAAAAAATGGGGACTATACGATAAGGTGTGGCAAGCCGGTGCTATGTTATTGCCCGTTAACAGCGTAGGTGTAATGGGAGATGAACGTACCTATGAAAAATGCGTGGCACTTAGAGCCGTGGAAAGTACAGATGGTATGACCGCCGATTGGGTGAACTTACCTTATGAGTTTCTACAAAAAACATCAAATGATATCATTAATAAAGTCCCTGGCGTTAATCGTGTCGTATATGATATAAGTTCTAAACCGCCAGCAACAATTGAATGGGAATAGTATGAAATATATATTTAATCAAGTTTACATTATTTGGGCATTTTGCGTATTGGTCTCTTGCACTGCAATGGCTCAGAAATTTAATACACATGAGGTTAAAAGAGGAGAGACCTTAGAAAGTATTTCTAAATTATATGGGGTTTCTACTGAAAGTATTTTGCAGTACAATAAAGAGATAAAAACCGGTCAGGATTTAAGACCTAATACTATATTGGTAGTACCAAGTGCAAAAGTTGCGACTAAGCCGGCAAACACTCCTAACAAAAATAGTACAGAGATTGCACAAGATGCAGAAAATTCTAGAGAGCCAATAGGTTATACAGAGCACCGTGTTAAGAAAAGGGAAACCATTTTTGGAATTACCCAAATGTATAATATTACCGAGGATGAATTAAAAAAATATAATCCGGTTTTATATGCCTCGCCCCTTCAGAAAAAGATGGATCTGCGTATTCCTAAATATGCCGCTCCAAAAGTTGAAGATGTGGGTATGAACGATGAAGATTTTGAAAAATACATTGTTGCCGCAAAGGAAACCAGATGGAGTATAGCGCATAAATATGGCATTACCATAGATAGCATGTTGGTTTTAAATCCTGGGCTATCAAAGTCGGACAATTATTTATCTGAAGGTTATGAATTGGTTATGCCTAAAATAGCCGGTAGTACGGTAAAGAATCAGGTAACCCAATTATACACCTCTTATACGGTACCTGCAAAGATGAATTTTTATCGTTTAGAGAAAGAATTTGGAGTAAAATCAGATGAAATAGTGCGCCTTAATCCAGAAATTACAGAACGTGGTGGGTTAAAAGAGGGTATGGTTATTCGTATACCTGAACAAAAGGTAGAAACTGGTGATATTAATACGGACAACTATATTTTTTATGAGGTTAAACCAAAGCAAAACGAGTTTAGGCTGACTAGAAAATTTGACATGACCTGGGCAGAGCTAACTCAATTGAACCCTGATTTAAAAGATGGCTTAAAGGCAGGCATGGTACTTAAGTTGCCAAAAGATAAAGTGGGTGATTTTGAAGTGAAGAATGCCCTGGTATTGGATAAAGTGAATTTATTGGATAGCATTAATGTTGCCGTAAAGCCAAAAGTACTGTTCATGTTGCCATTTAGATTGGACAAGGTGAATTTGGCGGATAAGGAAAGCGCTGAAAAAACAATTGATTCTAGAAGAGATATGACCGTTAGTTTAGGTCTGTATTCCGGTGCATTGGTAGCCATAGATTCGTTAAAGTCTTTAGGAGTATCAATAGATGTGAAAACGGTTGATAATCAATTGGATTTAGGTAAGACAAAACAACTATTGCAAGCAGAACAATTAGGTGGTTATAGTGCGGTTTTTGGTCCTTTGGACAATCCTTCATTAAAAGAGACCGCAGTTCAAGCTTCTAGATATAACGTTCCGGTATTGGCGCCGGTAACGGCAAAAAGCGATTTAAGTTTAGAAAATGTGTTCTACTCTTATACGGATGAAGAGGTATTATGGAAACATATGTTAGACTATGTTGAAAACAATCATACAGATGAAACACTTTTGATCATAGCAGATGAAGATAATAAAAAGGAAAAAGATGCTATTATAGAAAGATTTCCATCTGCAAAAGTGGTAGTCGTAAAAGAAGAGGAGAAAAATATTGGTATCAACAGAGATAAACTACAGACCCTGCTATCTGACCAAGTGCCTAATTGGGTTTTTGTAGAATCTGATAATTATAAGTTGATTTCAAGTATAGTCTCCATATTAAATTCATTTAATAATACTGCCTTTGATCCTTTGGTGGGTAAAGATAAAGTTAGTGTTCGCATGTTTACAACAGACATGAACTCTGCGTTTGAAAATGATGTGATTTCCAATACACATTTATCAAATTTAAAGTTCACTTACCCTTCAGTGAATAAAGAGGTTGCCAATAGTTCTTTTGTAGATAGGTATAGAAAACGCTTTGGTGATGATCCCAATAAATATGCGGTAAGAGGTTTTGATCTTACCTATGATTTGTTGTTGAAATTAGCTTATAAAAACAACTTGTTGGAAGCTTCTAGATTCATAGGTGAAACAGAATACAATGGTAATAAGTTCAATTACCAAAGAAAAGGTGTTGCGGGCTATTATAATCAATCGTCATATATAATGATGATGGATGATTTAAGAATTAAAACATTAGAATAAAATGACATCAAAAGTAACGTATAACGGTGGTCTTAGAACTGAATGTGTTCATTTAAAGTCCAACAATTCTTTTGTGACCGATGCTCCCGTTGATAACAATGGTTTAGGAGAGGCATTTTCACCAACTGATACCGTGGCTACGGGCTTGGCAAGCTGTATGTTGACCATGATGGGTATTAAGGCAAACGGGTTAGAGGTAGACTTGAAAGGGACTACGGCATCCGTAACTAAGCACATGGCGGCCTCACCTAGAAGAATTTCTAAAATAGAGGTTGAAGTTCATTTGCCGGAACAAGTTTCTGAAAAGGATAGAAAGATATTGGTGCATACAGCAAATACATGCCCGGTACATTACAGTTTACACCCGGATATTGAAAAAGTAATCACCTATTATTGGGATTTGTAAAAAGAACATATTATATTTTTTGGCTTTTGATCGTTTTGTGCATTGCTTCTATTCAAGGTCAAGAGGAAGTTGAATGGTCACCGGAGTTTAGGTTTACTTGGAAAGATTTTAAAGGTAAGGTTCCGTCCGGTAGTGGTGCAGCAGCTACTACGGCCAGTGGAATTAGTTATGATTTTTCTACATTTTATGAAAACGGGGAAATGCAAGTGGACTTTAATGTATACGCATATTTTTACCCCACAAAATCTTGGTATAAACCAAAAATATGTAATGATGTAACATTATTGCATGAGCAGTTGCATTTTGATATTACTGAGCTATACGCACGTAAATTAAGGGTAAAGTTGGCAAATGCCACTTTCACCGATAATGTTAAGGAAGAGGTTCGTAAATTGTATAGGTCAACCATTAGGCAGTTGAACGATTTTCAGAATAAGTATGATGCAGAGACCAATTACTCCAGAAATTTGCCTGTTCAAGAAAGATGGGTGAAAGAAATAGGGGAGGCACTTGACCATTAGAGATCAGTATAAATTAAAAAGCACCTTGAATGATAAGGTGCTTTTTAATTTTTGGATATGAGTGTTTCTATATGTCGCAAATGGTGACACCTTGCTTTAAGGCATCTAATTTATTTTCCCAACTAGGTACAAACTCTTGTGCAACATGACCCTTATAACCTGTTTTCAAAATAGCTTTCATGACTGCAGGATAGAAAATTTCTTGGGTTTCATCTATTTCATGTCTGCCAGGGTTACCTCCTGTATGGTAATGACCATAATATTGATGGTAGTTTTCAATATTTCTTATAATATCGCCCTCCATTATTTGCATATGGTAAATATCATATAGAAGTTTAAAATGTTCAGATCCAATAGCCTCACAAAGAGAAACGCCCCATTCGGAATTGTCGCACATATAATCTTTATGGTTTACTTTACTGTTCAATAATTCCATTTGAAGAACAACACCATGTTTTTCTGCCAAAGGCATTAACCTCTTTAATCCGGTTGCACAATTGCGCAAACCTACAAGGTCGTCCATTCCGTTTCTGTTACCGCTAAAACAAATTAAGTTGGTGTAGCCAGCTTCAGCAACAAGGGGAATTACGCGTTCGTAATCGGCAATAAGTTCATCGTGTAAAGAAAGGTCGTTAAAACCTTTTTCAATACCCATACCTGCTCCCCAGCACATAGATGCATGAATATTGTATTTTTTTAGAAGAGGAAATTCTTCTGGTCCAACTAGATCAATCGATCTAATGTCAAGTTCCACTAAGCTTTTAAGGAAATCTTCAAAAGGAATACTGCCGTAACACCAATAACAAACACTATGGTTTATATTGTATTTTAATTTAGCCTTAATGTCAGGTTTGGTGTTGTTTGCCACTGAGGCAGATGTAGTTAAGAAACCAACAGAGGCAGCCGCTGAGGTTCCAATAAAATTTCTTCTTTTCATGTTGTTTTGAGATGTTGATTTTTTAAAGATAATTTTTTTACATTTAATAATGGAAATAATTCCCGATAAGGAAAAATTAATAGAGCTGGCACATTATAGGATGCCATTTGGTAAATATAAGGGCAGGTACTTGGTAGATTTACCAGAACCCTATTTGGTGTGGTTTCAACAAAAAGGGTTTCCTGATGGTAAATTGGGAGATTTGTTGCGATCTATGCTAGAAATCAAAACAAACAGCTTAGAATCGGTAATTCGAAAAATACAAAAACATTTTCCTAAGGAAACCCGTTAAGTTCTATCCTCAATTTGTAACTTTGTCTCCCGTAACATAGAATTCGATACATGGCACAAACCAAATACATCTTCGTTACGGGAGGCGTTACTTCTTCGTTAGGAAAGGGCATTATTGCTGCATCTTTGGCGAAATTACTGCAATCTCGCGGATACAAGACTACAATTCAAAAACTAGATCCTTACATTAATGTAGATCCAGGAACCTTAAACCCTTATGAGCATGGCGAGTGTTATGTAACTGATGATGGTGCGGAGACCGACTTGGATTTGGGTCACTATGAGCGTTTCTTAAACGTACGTACCTCACAGGCAAACAATGTTACTACAGGTAGAATTTACCAAAGCGTAATTGAAAAAGAACGTAGAGGAGAATTTTTAGGTAAGACCGTACAGGTAGTTCCGCATATAACCAATGAGATAAAAGAACGTGTGCAGTTGCTAGGCAATAGTGGCGATTACGATATTGTAATTACAGAAATTGGTGGTACTGTAGGTGATATAGAATCGTTACCATACATAGAAGCGGTTAGACAGTTACTTTGGGAGTTGGGTGATGATAATGCCATAGTAATACATTTAACCTTGGTACCTTTTTTATCTGCAGCTGGCGAGTTAAAGACAAAGCCAACACAGCACTCTGTTAAGACTTTAATGGAAAGCGGTATTAAAGCCGATATTTTGGTATGTAGAACAGAGCATGAGATTTCTAATGAAATAAAGGATAAGTTAGCACTTTTCTGCAATGTTAAGCGCGAAGCGGTAATACAAAGTATTGATGCATCTACTATTTATGATGTTCCATTATTAATGCAAGAAGAAGGTTTAGATACCGTAACATTGCAGAAATTAGCATTGCCAAATACCGTAGAGCCGGATCTTACCCGTTGGAATGAATTTTTGGTAAGGCATAAAAACCCTAAGAACGAGGTTACTATTGGTTTGGTTGGTAAGTATGTTGAGTTACAAGATTCTTATAAATCAATTTTAGAGGCATTTATACATGCTGGAGCATCAAATGAGGTTAAGGTGAATGTAAAATCGGTACATTCTGAATATATAACCGAAGATAATTACAAAAACAAGCTTAAAGGATTAGATGCTATTTTAGTAGCACCTGGTTTTGGTGAGCGAGGTATAGAAGGTAAGGTAAAGGCTGTTGAATTTGCTCGCGTAATGCAAATACCGTTTTTAGGTATTTGTTTAGGTATGCAAATGGCGGTCATAGAATATGCACGCAATGTTTTAAAACTTGCCGATGCAAATTCAACCGAGATGGATGAGAACACTCCTGATCCGGTTATTAGTATTATGGAAGAGCAAAAAACTGTAACCGATAAAGGAGGTACAATGCGTTTAGGTGCTTGGGATTGTGATTTAAAAGACGGTAGCTTAGTGAAGAAAATGTATGAAGGTGCATCTCAAATATCTGAACGTCACCGTCATAGATATGAATTTAATAATGCATATTTAGAGCAATTGGAAAATGCCGGACTTTTAGCAACTGGTTTTAACAAGGAGACCAATTTGGTTGAAATTGTGGAATTAAAAGATCATCCATGGTTTATAGGTGTGCAATATCACCCAGAATACAAAAGTACGGTTGCCAATCCGCATCCATTATTTGTAGGTTTGGTAAAGGCAGCTTTAGACCATAAAAAGGCACAAAGTAATGCCACATTGGCATAAACTTCATATTTGGGCATATATTTGCAATCTTAAAAAATTCAAAATAGACCCAATTAATTAGAAACACCACATGGAAGAAAAGAAATTTGATGTACAATCCATCATAGGCTTTGTGCTTATTTTTGGAATACTCATCTTCATGTTTTACCAAAACAGACCTACTCCAGAAGAGTTGGCGGCAGAAAAGGCAAAACAAGAGCAAGTAGAAGCTGCGAAGGCATCAGAAAATTTAGAAACAGAGACTGTAGGTAACAATGAACCACAGTTAGATTTACAAGATTCTACAGCAGTTGCCAATTACCAAGGTAAATTAGGTGCATTTGGGTTTACAAAACCATCTAATGATATTACCACTTTGGAGAATGATGTTCTTTTGTTGAAAATCAGTAATAAAGGTGGGCAGATCGTAGAGGCGAAAATGAAACAGTACGTTACTTATGATTCTGTACCGGTTTATTTGGTAAAAGATGGTAACGCTTCTTTCGCATTAGATTTCTCTACATCTGACAACAGGGTGTTGAATACGGCAGATTTGTATTTTGAGCCATCAATGTCAAATGATAATGGCAATCAAGTTTTGTCGTTGAAAGCAAAGACTTCAAACAATCAATATTTGGAGTATAGGTATGTCATGAAACCAAATGATTATTTGGTTGATTTTATGATTAAATCCAAAGGATTGGATAACGTCATTAGTACAAGTAAACCTGTAACATTAGATTGGAAGTTAAAAGGTATTCGTCACTCAAAAAGTATTCAATATGAAAATAGGTATACGCGTTTAACCTATAATCATGAAGATGGTAAAATCAGCAAGTTATCTGAAGGAAGTGATGATGAGGAAACCGAAGAGGATATAAAATGGATTTCTTACCGTCAACACTTTTTCTCAAGTATATTAGCAGCAGATGTACCATTTAAAAATGGAGATTTGACTTCGGTTAACTTGGTAGAGGAAGAAAGTAGAACCTTTGGTTTTACAAAAGAATATGCATCTGCGTTACCTGTGGACTTGGAAGGCGGAGAAATTTCTAAAGATTTACATTGGTATTTTGGTCCAACAGATGTAGATACCCTTTCAAAGTATGAAGATTTGGGTCTAGATGATTCCATTCCTTTTGGGTGGGGTATTTTCGGTATGATCAATCGTTATGTGTTTACACCATTCTACGGTCTTTTAAGCACGTATTTTCCTTATGGTATAGCAATTGTGATCATGACGATATTGGTACGTTTGGCAATGTCGCCTGTAACATATAAATCCTACTTGTCACAAGCAAAAATGAAGGTGTTGAAACCTGAAATTACTGAGCTTGGCGAGAAATACAAGGATAATGCCATGAAAAAGCAACAAGAAACCATGAAGCTTTATGGTAAGGCAGGGGTAAGCCCCATGAGCGGTTGTATACCAGCGGTTATTCAAATGCCGATATTCTATGCACTTTTCATGTTTTTCCCAACATCGTTCGCATTACGTCAAAAATCATTTTTATGGGCAGATGACCTTTCTTCTTTTGATACTATTTATCAATTCCCAGAAGGATTTTCTATTCCATTTTACGGTGATCACGTGAGTCTGTTTCCTATTTTGGCATCTATAGCTATTTTCTTTTATATGATGATGACTACAGGACAGAATATGCCAACTCAACCAGGTATGCCTAACATGAAATTTATCATGTACTTAATGCCATTTATGATGTTGTTTTTCTTTAACAACTATGCAAGTGGATTGAGTTTGTACTACTTCGTTTCTAACTTGATTACTATTGGTATTATGCTGGTCATTAAGAATTTTATACTTGATAATGATAAAATTCATGCCCAGATACAGGAGAATAAGAAGAAACCTAAAAAGGAAAACAAATTCCAAAAGAAAATGCGCGAGATGATGGAACAAGCAGAAGCGCAAAAGAAGAACTAATTTTATTGTTCTATATAAAATGAAAAGCCCTTTCAAATTTGAAAGGGCTTTTGCCATTAAATAGAGTTGGTTTGGTAAGATTTGGGATGGTAAAGATGTAATTAAATTTAAGTTCAATAAAAAGTTAGTTGTAAAGGGTGGCTTATTGTATGTTAAAATAGTCTGTACTGATGTTAGTCATTTTATGGCATAAAAAAACCTTCCCATAAAGGAAGGTTTTTAAATTTGGTGAATGGCGCTAGCTTATTACAATGCATCTAAAGCTGCTTGTGGCAAAAGAACCTTGTTAATAACGTGTACAACACCGTTGCTAGCTTCAACATCGGCAATGATAACAGAAGCGTTATCTTCGCTCGCATCTTCAACGTGTACTGTTCCATCTTTAATGTTAATACCTACATTTTCACCTTGTACGGTTGCAATAGTTTGCCCGTCACTTAAATTCGTAGAAAAAGCAGCTGTTCCAGAAACTACGTGAAAAGTTAAAATAGTAGTCAATAATTCTTTTTCGGCTTCGGTATCAAAATCCGCAAGGCTATTATAATCCTCTCCTAAAGAATCTAGTAATGCTGCGAAGGCATCATTAGTTGGGGCAAATACTGTAAAGGGACCTTCCCCGTTTAAGGTTTCTACCAAACCAGCATCTGCTTGCACCAGAGCATCTACCAATAAGCTTAGGTCGTCTGTAGCTACTGCAGTATCTACAATGGTTTTCAATTGTAAGCTCATAACAAAGTCTATTGCCGCTTGTGGTAATAATACTTTATCAATAGTATGTGCAACACCGTTAGATGCCATAATATCTACTGCTGTAATATTTGCGTTGGTATCGGAAGCATCACCGATTACGAATGTATCCCCAGAAGAAATTATTTCAACGCTGTTGTTTTCAAACGCCGTTGCAACCTGTCCTACAGCCAAATCTGTAGATTTTACTTCAGCGGCAATAACGTGAAATAATAAAATATTTTTTAATAAGTCAATTTCTTCATCTGTATCAAAATCATCAATGCTATTATAATCGTCGCCTAAAACCTCTAACAATGCTACAAAGGCATCATCTGTAGGTGCAAATACGGTAAATGGTCCATCAGAACTCAAAGTAGCGGCTAAATCAGCCTTAATTACCGCTGCCTCTAGAAGCGATAAAGGTTCGGTAGCTACAACAATATCCACCAATGTGCCATTCTCTTCAGGCATTTCCTCTCCGTTCAAAGCATCTATAATAGCTTGTGGTAGTAATACTTTATCAATAACGTGAACCACTCCATTACTGGCCTCTACATCTGCAATAACTACTTTAGCATCAATTTCAGTGGCGTCATCTATGAAAACATCACCATCAATATTAATGGTTAAATCTTCACCTTGTACTGTAGTCACCATCATACCGTTGGACAAATCGGTAGAGTTGGCAGCTACACCTGCAACTACATGATAAGTTAATATTGAAGTTAAGATAGCTCTCTCTTCGTCCGTATCAAAATCTGCCAAAGTATCAAAATCATCTAATTGGTTCAATAGTTCGGTAAAGGCATCATTAGTTGGTGCAAAAACGGTAAATGGACCGTCGCCGCTTAATGTGCCTACTAAATCAGTGCCTTCTGAGTTGTCAGCAGTTGTAAGGGCAGAAACTAATGAGGTAAGCGCATCTTCCGCCTGAGCTGTCTCTACAATGTTCATTTCGTTTGGTGTCATAGGTGTTACACCGTCATCATCATCACTACATGACCATGTAACTATGGAAATGGTGAGTACTAGTAAAAAATTTCGTAATCGTAACATTTTTTTCATAACTGTGTTTTTAAGGATTGTTCAATTGAATATGTAAGATGTTTAACATTAATGGCTATAAAATACATATATGGTAGTAAAACATCTACAATGCTAAAAATACGATAGTTACATTTTGTTTAAACAATTTTTAAAAAAGTTTAACAAAATATTTTTAACTCAATAAAATTAGCTGTTAGTACGTAGTTGATCTGAGCTCTTCTTTTTATTAAGATTGTAGGCAGTGAATAAAGAGTATGTGTATTTTTAAATAAATAGACTTTGAATTGAAATTTTGTAAATTTGTTGCGACCAAGATGAAGAGATGAAAAAAGTAGTAATAGGACTTTCTGGAGGAGTAGATTCAAGCGTGGCGGCATACCTTTTAAAAGAGCAAGGTTATGACGTTATTGGCCTGTTTATGAAGAATTGGCATGATGATTCGGTGACGATATCAGAAGAATGTCCGTGGTTAGAAGATAGTAACGATGCCTTGATCGTTGCAGAGAAGTTGGGTATTCCATTTCAAACGGTTGATTTAAGTGCTGAATATAAAGAACGTATAGTTGACTACATGTTCAGGGAATATGAAATGGGGAGAACCCCAAACCCTGATGTGTTATGTAATAGGGAGATCAAATTTGATGTCTTTATGAAAATAGCGATGCAGCTTGGGGCAGATTATGTAGCTACCGGTCATTACTGTAGAAAAGGTACTATAAAAAATACTGACGGTACGGAAACCTATCAGTTATTGGCAGGGAAAGATGGTAATAAAGATCAGTCTTACTTTTTATGTCAATTATCGCAAGAGCAATTATCTAAAACCTTATTTCCAATAGGGGAGTTGACCAAGCCACAGGTGAGGGAAATTGCCGCAAAAATGAATTTGATCACCGCTGATAAAAAAGATTCTCAGGGTTTATGTTTTATTGGTAAAGTAAGGTTGCCCGAATTTTTACAACAACAATTAAAGCCTAAGACAGGTAAAATTGTTGAGGTTCCTGCCGGGTTAGATGCTTATGCACAAATAGCGCCAAGTTTTGATGATAAAAAATCAGAGTTGGCCTACTATGCGGAGAAACCGGTATATCATTTAAATGATGGTAAAGTAGTAGGTGAGCACCAAGGGGCACATTATTTTACCAAAGGGCAGCGTAAAGGTCTGCATGTTGGTGGAACAAAAGAGCCTTTATTCGTAATCGATACTGATGTTAATGAGAATATCATTTATACAGGTCAAGGTAAGGCACACCCAGGTTTGTATAGAAGAACTTTGTTTGTAAAGGATGAAGAAATACATTGGGTTCGTGAAGATTTGGCTTTGAAAATGGATGAGAAGTTAGAGGTGAAAGCACGTATAAGATACCGACAAGAACTACAGGAAGCTACCATATATAAAGTAGAAGGTGGTATGTACGTAGATTTTAAGGAAATGCAATCTGCCATTACCGAAGGTCAGTTCGTAGCTTGGTATTTAGAAGATGACCTTATAGGGTCTGGGGTTATTTCTTAAATTTATATGGTGTTATAGGAGGATTAATAATAATCAAAACTGTAACATATTATTCCATAGTAGGTATTAGGGAGAATAAATGCTTGCGTTGAAAATTATAGTAACTATTCAATATAATTCTTTGGGGTTTTCCAGGGAAATTTACCTAGCTCATGCAAAATAGAATTTCTGAACTTTTCAAAATAGAATTTCCAATAATTCAAGGAGGTATGATTTGGAC
The DNA here is from genome assembly GCF_001865655.1 of Maribacter sp. 1_2014MBL_MicDiv. Lineage (NCBI taxonomy): Bacteria > Pseudomonadati > Bacteroidota > Flavobacteriia > Flavobacteriales > Flavobacteriaceae > Maribacter > Maribacter sp. 1_2014MBL_MicDiv. Next base: position 701,335 of record NZ_CP011318.1, on the reverse strand, counting down.
CAGCGGATGGCGATTAGCCAGTGCGGTATCCAATGCCGGTGGTTTGGGAGTTATTGGTGCCGGTAGTATGTATCCAGATGTTTTACGCGAGCATATTCAAAAATGTAAAGAAGCGACTTCAAAACCTTTTGGAGTGAATATACCGATGTTATATCCTGATATTGATAAATTGATGGATATTATTGTTGAGGAAAACGTCAAGATCGTATTTACATCCGCGGGAAACCCAAAAACGTGGACACCCTTTTTAAAGGAAAACGGAATAACGGTTGTACATGTGGTCAGTAGTTTAAAGTTTGCTTTAAAGGCACAGGATGCGGGAGTAGATGCTATTGTAGCAGAAGGTTTTGAGGCAGGTGGACATAATGGTCGTGATGAAACAACAACTATGGTTTTAATTCCGGCGGTTAAAGAGAAAATTCATATTCCCCTAATAGCCGCTGGTGGTATAGCAACTGGGAAAGCAATGTTAGCGGCAATGGTCTTAGGTGCAGATGCTGTGCAGGTTGGTAGTAGGTTTGTGGCAAGTGAAGAAGCATCTAACCATATGAACTTTAAAGAAGTTGTGGTTAAAGCCAAAGAAGGCGATACCCATTTGACGTTAAAGGAGCTTGCCCCTGTTAGACTAGTAAAGAACAAGTTCTATAATGATGTACAAAAAGCCTACGCTACAGGAGCCACCGTTGAAGAGCTAAAAACCCTTTTAGGAAGGGGGCGTGCCAAAAAAGGTATGTTCTTAGGCGATTTAGAAGATGGTGAGCTAGAGATTGGTCAGGTATCGGCTTTAATACATGACATAAAACCAGCTGATGAAATTGTTAAAGCGCTGATGAAAGAGTTTAATGAGAGGAAAGCAGAACTTTCCTCTCTATAGATTAAACTTCTTTATCTTCCCCTTCGATCACCCGCTTTTTGTTTCTCAAAGATCCAAGGTATTCAATAAGATCACGAAGTTCTCTTCTTGAAATCATTCTACCCATTGCAGGCATTGCAGACATGGAATTCTCTCTACTGGCAATTCTCATTAAAGGGACTCTTAAAGGCTCCGCTTCAGAAGTTCTTAGAAGTAATTCTTTGTCATTTTCCTCAATAAGAACACCTTGTACTTTTTGTCCGTCTTTCAACGTAATGGTTACGGTGCCATAGCCTGGTGCCAAACGTATACTAGGTTCTATAAGCGCTTCTAGCAATTGTTGTCTGTTCAGGATCTTGCCAATATTGTCCAATTTTGGTCCAACCTCTCCACCGGAGCCATTTACTGAGTGGCAACGTACACATTGTGCAGTGGGATTATTGTTGAATACAGATCTACCGGCCCACCAATTTCCACCATATAGCGTTTCTTGAAAAGAATCGGCAGAATAACCAGCCTCCTTAAGTTTGTCTAATTGAGCTATTAATTTTGGGTTTTCGGTTGCGTTTACAGATTCCATTAAATCTAATAATATACCCTGCTTTAGTTGGTCTTTACTGGCTTTATTAATTAGGCTAGATAGTAATGCATTACTATTCTCTACAGGTAGGTCACCTAAAACATTTAACATTCTCTGTTGTTCAGATATAGAGCCTCTTTTAAAAATAGGGTCTACAATGCTAGGAAGTTTTTCTTTAGGTATATTTAATTGCGCCAAAAGACCTACGGCTGCTGTTCTTACTTCTTCATTGCTGTCTTTCATACCAATGGACATGGCAGTTTCCATTTGTTCGAATTTTAATTGACCAAGACTGTTTAGTACTGTAGCACGTACCTCTGCTGATTTGTTGTTTCTAAAAATAGAGAATAACTCATTGTTATAATCGGTAATACCCACTGCGCTCAATGTCTTAGAAATACCGATTAAAATTTCAGGTTGGCGTTCATTTAAAAATGAAGGGATATCTTTTCTGATCTTCTCTTCTAGTTGACCGTTTTGCCTAATTATTTCTCCTCTATATCTACCATCTACACGGTCTAAGAGAGAAGGATTGTTCCAAGTTCCCAAGGCGGCAAGAGCCTCGCCACGTAAGTCGCTGGAAACACTTTTTCGCTTTGCAAAATTGATAAGGAAATCTAGTTGTTCATCACCACCAACGCGTAAAGCTGCATTGATCGCTCTTCTTAATAATGGTTCTGAGGTGAATTTCTCATTATTTAGGGTAGCCGCCAAAGCCGGCAATGCAGCCTCTATAGAAAGATCATCGTTTATGGCACGAGCGGCTTCCGTTACTATATACTCATCTTTATCAGATAAGAATATTGAAATTTTAGGGTCTTGTAATTTTCTCAAGATAAGAACTGCTGCAATACGCAAACTTCTGTTCTCATTATTGGCAAGAGCTAAAATTGGTTCTGCTTTTCCTATTCTTGCAAGAGCCAATACGGCAGCATGTCTTAGGTAAAGATCTTGATTATTATTTGCTTCGATCATTGCCAAAAGTGGTTCAATAGCGTTTTCATGTTTTAATCTACCTAATGCTTGGGCAGCATAGAACTTAACCCGATCGTTCTGGTGGGTGGTCAATGCTATTAAACTATCGGCAGCTTTCCCGTACCTTACATCACCAAGAACTTTTGCACTTTGCGCAACAATTTCAGCATCTTCGTCACTTAATAGAGTTAATAAAGGTTCGGCATCATCAACATCTTTTGCCGCTATTTGCCCAATACCCCATATGGCGTGAATACGTGCAAATTGGTTTTCTTCTTCAGTTAAAGCCTTTTCTAAAGCTCTGTATCCCCAAAAAGTTCTTTTGGCAAGTTCAAATTGTGCTTTTTGCCGAATTCTCATATCATTATACGAGAGTAGTTTTATAAGATTATCAGTTTTGTCATCTTCATAATTATGGGTCATTAACCGTTGTGTTTCTAACCTTTCTTGTTCAAGATCATTGGTTTGGTCCGTAACGTCTAATTTCCATACCCTTCCGTAATTTTTGGTTCCCCAACCATTAACCCAATCGGCAAGGTATAATGCGCCATCTGGACCAAAATCAATACCTGTAGGCAATACTCCGGATAAGATAGATTCTTCACTCTTCAGTTCAAAAGAGGCACCTTTCGGTTTTAGATCAAAAGACCAAATATGTGATCTGCTGGGGTCACCTACAAATTCTACTAAGAAAAATTTGTCCATCCACTTTTTGCCCAAAGCGGTGCCAGGGTTATATCTCATTCCGGTAGGTCCGTTATGAAAATTCTGAATAGGAGGTATGATATACGCGGCTTGACCATCCCAATGTGGGGTAAAGAGTTTTTCATCCATCCAAACGTTATAACCATTGTTCTTTGGGTCCGTATATTTTCCATACTGCCAATTGGCTCTCCACCCAGCATCTGAACCTTCTACGATATGAACCAGGCGTTCACTTTCTCCCTTATGGTCACCGTCGTTATCAGAAGAAATAATATTTCCGTAGGCATCAAAAACAAACTCATGCGTATTGCGCAGACCGTGAGCAAAAACCTCGAAGTCACTTCCATCTGGGTTACTTCTTACAATTACCCCTTCATTTGGGTATTTATGGTTTTCACCATCAACGGTAGTAATATTTGCACCAATATCACCAATACCCCAATATATTTTACCATCTGGACCTTCTATGGCACCGGACATACCGTGACCGCTAAATCCTATATGTACGGCAAAGCCCTCTGCAATACTGGTTTTTTCGTCCAAAATTTTATCGTCATTAGTATCTGTTAAGCGATACATACCTGGACCAATACCAACAAAAACATCGTTATCACGTACTAAGAGTGCGCCGGCCACATCATTGATTTCATCGCTAAAATCGTTCATGATCTGGGTAGAAATATCTGCAATACCATCATTGTCGGTATCTTGTAACATCCAAATTTCATCTTGTTCAACGGTAAGATCTTGCCAGTCATGAATGCTATCATTATTAAGGTCAGGTAACCATTCATTTTCTTTACTAAGTTCAGGAGCAAAAGTTTTATGAAGAAAGGCTCTTCTATCTTCCACAGATTCTAGGGAGATGGATTCTGTCATCCAATCTCTATGTCCGCGAATATCAAATTCTGAGTTTTTGGCTCTGTTAGTACGAGTAATGTATACATTGCCTTCATTGTCAATATCAAGTGCAATGGGGTCTGGAGCCAAGGAATCTGAAGCCCAAAGACTTAGTTCTAGTCCGTCTGCAACTTCAGCAGTAATGGTTTCTCGAGCTAATTTAGCCATTTCAATAAGCTCGGTACTATCTTGTTGAATGGTTAACGGAATTTCAACAGGCTTTTTATTGATGCATGAAATAGAAAAAAATAATAGGGCGATTACCCCCAAAAGGAATTTTTTAAAGAATGTCATTGTTGTTTGGTTGAATTGAAACTTAAATGTAGCGAATAATGGAGATAATCAAGAAAGAAATTGAATAGTTGTTAAGTTATTAACCATATATGATATAGATTTATCAATTTGAAATATAAATGACATTTAAATTAATGTGGTGAAACTGTAACTAAAAGTTCTGCTATATTTGATTACTTATTAAACTAACAATGATATGAATACTATTAAAACAGCTGTATTTGTTTTTCTGACGGCAATCGGTTTAACATGTGTACAAGCGCAAGAAGGTCATCCTTTAGAGGGAAAATGGAATTTGACAATTGATCAAGAAGGAGAGAAGCTACCATCGTGGTTAGAAATTAGGCACTCGGGTACCAATACATTGATTGGAAGATTTACATATGCTTTTGGTAGTGCAAGACCTGTAGCCGAAATAGAAAAGCACGGAGAATTATTTTCTTTTGAATTACCTCCACAATGGGAGCCAGGAGCTGCCAATATGGAATTTGAAGGAAAAATAGTAGGAGAAGGGCTAGAAGGAACCATGATATATGTAGATGGTAAAACATATAATTGGACAGCAACAAAATCGCCAAAATTACCATACTATGAAAATGTAAAAGAAGGGAAGACCATAAAACTTTTTAATGGAAAGAACTTAAATGGTTGGATGATGAAACCGGGCAATCAATGGGCGGTGTTAGATGGTATATTGACCAGTGCAAAACCTGGAGTCAATTTAGTCTCAGAAGAAAAATTCAAGGATTTTAAATTGCATGCAGAATTTAGATATCCTGAAAATAGTAATAGCGGACTTTATTTAAGAGGGCGTTATGAAGTGCAAATTGCTGATAACATTGGGTTGGAACCATCTTCAATTTATTTTGGCGGAATCTACGGATTGTTGACCCCAAACGAAAATGCCGCTAAGAAAGCGGGCGAGTGGCAAACCTATGATATTACGTTGATAGGTAGAAGAGTAACCATAGTTGCCAACGGAAAAACTATTATCTCTAATCAGAATATAGACGCTATGACAGGTGGAGCTTTAGATAATAATGAAGCAGAGGCCGGACCTATTATGATTCAAGGCGATCACGGACCTGTAGAATTTAGAAAACTAGAAATTACGCCATTGAGCAAAGGTTAATTTAAAGTATAGGGATAAAAGCCTCTATTTTAGAGGCTTTTTTTATGCTTTTTTATTGATCGTAGTTATTAAAGCAAGCGATTTCTCTTCCTCATCTTTGTGCACAAACACCTCAATAAGTTCGGGCAAAGGACTGCCAAAACCCGCTAACCTAGCAGATTCGGTTTCGTCTTTGATTACGGCCTTGATATTGTTGTCTTCTAAAGTTAGTTTTATACGTTGAGCTTCTATTTTATTACCGCCATATACTTTTATATAGTCTGTGTCCATTTTTTTTTTTTTTTTAATTTAAAAGAATTGTTTTTCCGCTTTTAGCACTCTTGATGGCAGATTCAAGAATTTCCATAGTTATCATATTGTTTTCTAAAGAGTATACATTGTACGGTTCTAATTGAAGTGTGCCATTAATAACTGCAGCAAAAACGGCGAAAGGGTCATTGTAAGGCTCTTCTCGCTCTCCTAAAAGAAATGTTTCTTCGGTATAATCGCTATAGCCCTTAGATAGTCTTATTCTTAATTGGGTAGGATTGTCAGAGTAAATAGCACCTTTAGTGCCATAAAGTTCCATATCTTTTCTGCCAATTGGCCAGTTCCAAGAAGGTTCTAAAATGGCCATTTCATTCTCATAAGTTAATATAATAGTTGCATCGTCATCAACATTCGGGTTGTTTTCTTTTTGTAGTTGCTGAGTTACGGCAGTAATGCTTTTTGGTCTTTTACCCTTAGTAATCCATGTCATTAAATTGGCGCCATAGCAACCAAAATCTGTTATAGCACCGCCACCGTTTAAATTGGGGTCCGTTAACCATTCTAAAAATTCACTTGAGACGCCAATTTTTTTAGGTCCCTTATGCCCATCTCTAATAATTACTTTTCTTAATTCACCAATTTCTCCTTGTTGGTATAGGTCAATAGCTTTGACATTGGTTTTGTACCATGAAGTTTCATAATTGGTCAATACCCGAATATTATGTGTGTCTGCGAGTCTTTTAATTTCCTTCGCATCATCATAGGTAGTTGCCAATGGTTTTTCTACCATAACATGAATTCCTTTTGGGGCACATACTTTCACTACTTTTAAATGATCCTTAATATTGCCAAAAGCTGCAACTGCATCAGGGTTGACCATGTTAATCATTTCATCCATGGTACTGAAAACGATATCCATAGAGAAACCAAATTCTTTGGAAAGTTTTATGGCCAGTTCTTGGTTGGATTCTACAATTCCTACCATGTTCATATCCGGTTGCTGGCCTCTGCCAAGAATCCATCCAACGTGTCCATGGGTTAGTCCTGCTACTCCTAATTTTAACGGAGGTTCTTGAGCATAGACCAAGGTCGTTATAATCAAGGTTAAAACTAGAAGTATATTTTTAAAATTAAAGTTAGTTGACATTATCAATTAATTCATGGGTTGGCTTTTGTTCCAATAAATTTGTACTTATGGTAAAGTAAAATGTACTGCCTTTGTTTTCTTCGGAAGTCACCCATATTTTACCTAAATGATGATCTACAATTTTCTTACTCCCGTAAAGCCCAATACCTGAGCCTTCAAATTTAGATTGGTTGTGTAATTTGTGAAAGGCATTAAATATTTTTTCTGACTGTTCGCTTGGAATTCCTATACCGTTATCTGCAACGCTGAACAAATAATCATTCTCTCTTTTCTCAGATGTAATGGTGATTATTGGATCCTGAGCAGATGATTTAAATTTTAAAGCGTTGTGAACTAAATTCTGAAATAACATTCTAATATCGCTTGGTCTGGCAATAAGGGTTGGTAATCCGTTAAATTTAATTGTAGCCTTTGTTTCTTTAATTTTTTCAGAAAGGTCATCAAGAACAGATTGCAATATTACAGTAACGTTTACAGATTCCATACCGCTTGAGTTTCCAATTTCAGCATATTTTAAGAGACCTTCTACTAAGTTTGTAAGTCTAGTAGAACTGCCCTGCAAATGTTTAAGATAACTACTGAAATTAGCATAACTAGAAATGGCGTGTTGTTTTTCCAATTCGCTGGCAATAACATTTATGTTGTTCAATGGTCCTCTAAGGTCATGGGTAACTATAAAGGTAAATTCTTCTATATGGGTATTTTTAAGTTTTAATTCATTGTTCAATACCTCTAGTTTTTTATTCTGGTTCTTTAGGTTGTCTTGTGCCTTTTTTAAGTTGAGTTCACTTTCTTTTAAAGCTTCAATATGATTTTCCAAATCTGTAGTATAAGCCCTAGTTTTATTTTGATCGTACATTCTAAAGGTTAGTGATAGCCAACCTAAACTCGCTAAAAATGCAAACACTTCATCAAAAGGAACGTCTATGGTGCCAAGTATTGGACCATACATAGTAACATAAATAGTAGGCAGTATAAACGCAAGTACATCAAAAAAAATGATGATGTTTCTCAACCTAGGATTTTTACGATACCCGATAAACGCTAGAAAACCCATGGTAGCAAAGGCAACTCCTTGTCCAAAATAGCCACCAATTAGGAGTATAAGCGACATAAAAACCAATGGAGGTAATAATGTCATGTATAACCTAGTTGCTTGTCGGTAATCTAATCGATTTAAGATAAAACCAATGCCAAATACCACTGCAACAATAAGAGCGAGAATTTGTTCTATATACGAATGAAAAATTAACGTGTATATAAAAACCAAAAAAGTGAAAATAGCGGATATGATGGTAATTAAACCAAATTCGTCGGTAATGTCCCTGCTTTTAGCTTTATGATTTTTTGATGTCGTATTTAGCTGTGACAAATGATTTAAATTTTAATGTAGTCAATTTGAGTTCTAAACAAATAAACAAGAGCGTTAATGTTTGATCAGTATCAAATTAAAAGTAATTGTTATACATATATTCGTTAATAATGAAATAGAAACATAACTCAAACAGGGGAAGTTGTAAACAATTTAATTTCTACTTAAATATAATCAAGTAATAATTAATAAGCACAATATTTTTTGCTTTAAAATGGCTTTTAAATTTATTGCATTGGTATTTCCATTAGCAATATTTCAGTTTCGCTATTTGCAGTTATATTCAGGGAATTTACATCCCAGATACCTAAACCGTCTCGGGAGTTCATCTTTTGGCTTTCAATTTCGACTTCACCTTTGATAACAAAAATATATACTCCGTTTCCATCCAAATGAATTGTGTAATTGTCTGTAGCCCCGGTGTCATATTTTCCCAAATAAAACCATGCATTTTGTTGGATCCAAACTCCTTGATCGTCTTCGTAAGGAGATAATATTTGATATAAACTGTTTTTAGTTGCAATTTCTAAGGTTGAAATTTGATCATATCTTGGAGTTATATTTCGTTGATTAGGAATAACCCATATTTGCAAAAACTTTACCTCATCAACTGAACTTTGGTTATACTCACTGTGGGTAACTCCAGTACCGGCACTCATTACTTGAATATCTCCTGCTTTGATAATTGTACTATTGCCCATATCATCCATATGTTGAAGGTTACCTTCTAATGGTATGGAAATAATTTCCATGTTTTTATGGGGGTGTGCCCCAAAACCACGCCCTGCTGCAACCGTATCGTCATTTAAGACTCTTAAGGTTCCAAAATTCATTCGTTCTGGGTTATAATAATTGCCGAAACTAAAACTATGATAAGAGTTTAGCCAACCGTGATCGGCATGACCTCTAGTGTCCGATTTGTGAAAAATTGTTTTCATAAGTATATTTTATGGCTGTGAATTTAGTCGGTAACTGTGATGATTAATTACGTTACATGGTGTGATGATAAAAAGTTGGTGAACTATTAATTATTAGCTGTTATAATAATTTTTTAGTCCAATAAATAAGGTAACATAATTTTATTGGTCAAAGTGCGTTATTCACAAAAAATCCCTCAGTAAAATGAAAACCTTTATTTATATTTTTTTAGTGCTTTCTTTTTTTTATTCAAATGCACAGACAAGTGCAGATGCAGCTAAGCATTTGGGTGCAGGCATTGTAATAGGAGGAGTGGGAGGTTATGCCGCAAATAAAATTTCTAACGGGCAAAGTGGATGGACTTGGGCAGGAGCAGTAGGTAGTGCTTTTGCGGCAGGAATTACAAAAGAAGCTATTTATGATTCTTCGCGAGGAGCCGAATGGGAAACAAGAGATGTGGTATTTACAACATTGGGCGGTGTAATATCTGCATTGGCACTAGAAGTTTTTACTGGAAATAGTGGAAATAGACGCGGTAGCTATAAAAGAGGAAAAAGTTGTGGTTGTATGGTTACCCAAATATATACTGCTCCTAAGATTACTTTACCCATAGTAGTTGAAACTGGCACTGGTGATATATTCTCAGAGGTACAGGCAGCCTATTTACTGAATTGATTTATAATAACCCTTTTGCTTTTATCTCTAAATATTTATTGATGGTGTTTATGGTAAGGTCTTCGGGCTTTGTCAGTATGGTCTGTATGCCATACTTTTTTAGTTCATTGACCACTAGTTGTTTTTCATAAATAAATTTCTCTGCAATTGCCTGTTCAAAAACTTCTAGTGTATTGTTGGGTTTACATTTTGCATACGATACAAGTTCTGAGTTTTCAAAGAAAATAACGACCAGTAAATGTTGTTTGGCAATAGCTTGCAAGTAAGGAAGTTGGCGATGCAGGGCATCAAGGGTTTCAAAATTGGTATACAGTAATAATAGACTCCTTTGTGGTAAATTTCTTTTGACATCAATATATAATCTACTGAAATCACTTTCAACAAAGTTGGTCTTGAGGTTGTAAAGTGTTTCTAATATTAAGTTCATTTGTGAACTTCTGCGCTCTGCAACAACTCTGTTTTCTATTTTATTGCTAAAAGAGAAAATACCTGCTTTGTCATTTTTTTTGAGGGCAATGCTGCTGATGACCAAGGTAGCGTTTATGGCGTAATCCAGTAAGCTGAGTGAATTAAAAGGCATTTTCATAACCCTGCCTTTATCAATAACAGAATAAATCGGCTGTGACTTTTCATCTTGAAATTGGTTGACCATTAGTTGCCCTCTTTTGGCAGTGGCTTTCCAATTTATATTTCTTATATCATCACCTTGTATGTAATCTTTGATCTGTTCAAACTCCATCGTATGACCGATTCGTCTAATTTTTTTAATGCCAAATTCAAGTAATCTGTTGCTGAATGCCATAAGGTCATACTTGCGAAGTTGTAAAAAAGAAGGGTAAACAGGTACTTCTTTATCTTGGTCAAACGTATATTTTTTAGCTAAAAGGCCAATGGGTGAAATGGCGAATACATTTAAATTTCCAAAACTATAAACGCCCCTTTCTACGGGTCTTACAGTATAGGAGTATAGTTTCTGCTCTCCCGGTTTTAATAGGCTGTTAAAATTAAAATCTCGCTTTTGAAATTGAAACGGAAGTTCATCTATAATGGTTATTTGAGCAGAAAACAAATACTTGTTGGTGACTTCTATCTTAATCGTATTTTCATCACCATTAGAAAGTTTGTCGGTAACAATTCTATGCGCTGTAATTTGCCCTTTTGACAGAAAAAGTAAAATGGCATCGGTAATATGTAAAGCTAAAAAAAGGTAAAATAGAAGCTTTGGAATATATGCAATGTTTTCAAAAATATAAGATAGTAGAAAACATAGGATAACTCCTGATAGCACCAAGAAGAACCTTTTTTGAATAAATATATTTTTGAAAATCTTTTTCACTGAAGTTTATCTTGGGATTTCTATGGTTTGAATTAAATCCTTGATCATTTTCTCAGCTGTATAACCCTCCATTTCACGTTCTGGAGTCAGAATAATTCTATGGCATAGTATAGGGCTTACTACTTTCTTTATATCATCTGGTGTAATAAAATCTCTTCCGTTAATGGCGGCAACGGCTTTAGAAGCGTCTAAAATGGCAATAGATGCCCTTGGAGATGCGCCTAAATAAAGGTTGGCGTTTGTTCTGGTATTATTAACGATTGCTGCAATATATTTTAGAAGATTATCTTCCACGACAATATCTTTGATGACCTTTTGGTAAGCGGCAATTTGTTCAGCCGAAAGAATTGCATCTATAAGCGATTCTACATTATTGTTTTTTTGATGGTGTTTATTTTCTAAAATCTGTACTTCTTCTTCTAAAGTTGGGTAGTGCACATTGATTTTAAAAAGAAAACGGTCTAATTGGGCTTCGGGTAATCTGTAGGTGCCTTCTTGCTCTACAGGGTTTTGGGTAGCAAAAACCAAAAACGGAGGTTGCATGTCAAATTCATTACCATCTATGGTTATTTGTCTTTCTGCCATAGCTTCAAAAAGTGCAGCCTGTGTTTTCGCCGGAGCTCTGTTTATTTCGTCGATCAATATAATATTTGAAAAAATAGGACCCTTTTTAAATTCGAATTCAGATGTTTTAACATTGAAAATAGATGTTCCAAGAATATCACTAGGCATTAAATCTGGCGTAAACTGTATTCTGCTAAAATCTACGTTCATAGTTTTTGCAAGTAGTTTTGCGGTTACAGTTTTGGCAACACCTGGAACCCCTTCTATAAGTGAATGACCGTTGGCTAAAATTGAAACGATCAAAAGTTCGATCATTTCTTGTTGACCGATTATAACCTTTCCTAATTCGGCTTTTACCTTGGTAACAGAATCTTGAAGCTTGGTAAGATCTATTCGAGAATTAAACTCTACCTGCTGTTCGTCTTGTGTGTTATCTTCCATAAGATTGTTTAAATGTATTTATTTTCTTGGCAAGTACTATAGCGTCTTGTTCAGAATGTATAGGTTTGTTTTTAAGACTAAGAATGAATTCGATGAGGTCTTTGGTTTCTTCTATCGATTTTCCTGCCTTAGCACTTAATTGGGCTATTAGTTTTTCATCTAGAACCGTAGTGTTTACATAAAATCTATTTCTAATATGAGTTAAAAAATAGGTGATTTTTTTATGGTTCAAGTTGGTGTAGTCTTTCTTTTGATGGTATAATGACCCCACGGTTTTAGCAAATTCTACGGAAGAATTTTCTAATGGTTTTATAATTGGTATTATTCGTTGCTCTCTTTTTGCCTTGAAAATAACAAATAGCAATAAACCAGTAATTGTTAGGTAGTAACTCCATTTTAAAGCAGGTTGATTTAAAACGAACCTCATTGGAGAGGTAATTACTTTACGCCCAGATTTCTTATAATCGTCCCATATTAGGGTATTGTCATTCAAATAAGCGAAACTTTGACTACTGTAACCAATTTTATCACTTAACATATAATAGTTGGTATAAGCAATAGGCAGGGTGTTGATAATAAAATTTCCTTTGCCAAATGAAGTTTTTATGAAGTTGGGACTTATTTTTATTTCATTGGGGGTTTTATTTAACAATGTGGAACTTTTCACGTGAATATGACCTAAAATTTCTGTTTTGGCGGTATCAATACTGGTTAAATATGCAGGGTTGACACCTCTTTCAAAATAGAAAGCCTCTTCATTAAAATATGTATTGGTAAATGATGCTTTAGTTGAATCTTCTTTTATATCATACCGTTGTTCAATGGTGATATTCAATGTGTCTGCCAATTTACCGGTAAGGTTGCTCGTAGCTATGAATACCTGATTGCCTTCGTCTACAAATTTTAGTAGTTGGTTTGTTTCCTGTTCGTCCAAATAAATAAAATCATTGATCAAAATGTAATTGGCGGCAGTTGAGGTATCTCGATCTACTAGTACATCATAAATGTTTTCTTCTACAGTTTCAATATCATTATGTGGAAAAATAGATGCTAACTCATTATAAAGCACGTAGCAACCGAACGGAATTTTAGATGCCAATGTGTAAGACGGGCTCCAATTGATCGGTCTTGGGCGTACTATTTCTGTTACAATGATAACAATAAGCACCGCAACCAAAAGACCAAGTATTATTTTAGAACGTTTTCCCAAGTTACTATTAAATTAGTTTGTTGATTGCTTCAAAATCTAAGACAGATACGGTGTATCTATCGTTATCTATATCTTGTTCTCCGTACCATATATAATCGTATAGATAGGCTATTCTTTTAAAACCTTGTTTTAACTGTGGTTGTTGAATCTCGTTAACGTAATCTGTATTGGTTTTATCAAAATGCCAATCTATAATATCTTTTTTCGACAGTTTTTGCAGTGATAATAGAAACTGGTAACGTACCGCTAGTCTGTAGTTTTTATTTGCAAGGGCCTCATTCAATAAGTTGCCGATATCAACACCTTCAATATGTTCTTCGGTAAGGTTAATATCGTTGATCGTTTTAGCCTTTTTTTGAAAGATTGCGCTGAAATTTTCATTGATCAGGAATTTTACGAGTAGGTAAATGGCGAGAATTCCTAATAAGATATAAATGAGATATTCTAAAAGTTGTAATACTTCTGGAGATAGGGTAATACCAAACACATCGAATAGCCCTTGCCCAACCCAATTTAAAAATCGGGCAAATAAATTTTGAGATTCGCCGGTTTTAAAGGTATAATTGAATTCATCACCTGAATATTTCTTTGTCAGGTCATCTTCAAAATTTCTCAATGTTAAAACTGATGAAGTATCGGTTTTAACAATACTATCTGTTTTATGTTGAGCAAATGAGAAAAAGGTCATCAACAAAAAGAAAATATAAATGAATGGTAGTCTCAAATTAATCGTTTTGTCCTATTTGTTCAATTCTTGCCCTTGTATTTTCATTATAAGTCTTTTCATGTAATGCATAATATAATATGCCATTGATAAACTGGGAAAGACATTGTCCGTATACCGCAATAATCAGGAAAATGGATAACCCTAAAGTGTAAACAATTGTTGAAACAATGGAATTTGTATAATCTACATCGTTCTCTACAACATGAAAAGTATACACCCCTATTATAATACCGGGTATGATCAAAGCGATCATTAATAGTAAACCTAATAATAAACCTAAAATAAAGTTTACTCCTATAGATTTCCAAAAACTACCGGTTACAAGTTTCCAACCTTCGCCCAAGGCATCGGTAACGCTTTTTTTATTTTGGAGCATATCAAAAAAAGAAACACCGATCCAGGCTGTTAAAAAGAATTGAACTATATATTGGGCAAAAAAGCCTAGTAGGGGTATAATGGCTAAAATTATGGCCACTATAAAATAGACAAGGTAAATAGGTATAAGCAATAAGATAAAAAGCAGAATATTTCCAAATTGGCTTTTGGCATATTGCCAAACTTCTTTTTTGTCTACGTTAGAATCTTTGGTTTCCTCATATTTTATCATATAACTAGCAGAAAGCGAATAATTTAGAAAAACAACTCCCAGAAAAATAACAAAGAATAAAAATCCTCCTATACCTAAATAGACATAATACTCTTCTTCGGCAGCTAAATTATCGGAAAACGGACTTTGCCCAGATTCGTGTGCTATCATTCCTATAAAACCAGAAACCAATAGGTAACTGGTAATTAAAAGTCCTATTAAGAAAACACCATTGTAGCTTAAGAAAACATTGGTAAAGCTTTTTATGTTCTGTTTAAAAAAATCAAAATAAGCGGAGATAATACCGCCGAATTCACGATTAACCTTTAGCGGTATGTAATTGTCTTTCATGTTTGGTATTTAGTAAAATAGGATATGCTATGTAATAAAAAATGATTAGGAATAATGATGCTCCAATAATTATGAATGCCAACCAATTGGGCATATTGGTATACCTTGTTATAAATCCTTCAATAAATCCGGCAATTATAAAAAACGGTATGGTGCTGACTACAACTTTAAGCCCATCTTTGGCACCCTTCATAAAAGAGACGCGCCTAGCGTACGTTTTCGGAAAAAGTATGCTGTTGCCCATTATTAGACCTGCACAGCCGGCAATAATAATAACCGATATTTCTATGGTACCGTGAAGCCAAATTTGTTTATTGGCCTCAAAGAAAACTCCTTTGGTATAAAAAAAAGTAATGAATGCCCCGAGCATTACACCATTTGAAAATAATATATATGCGGTGCCTATACTTGTGATTACCCCAAAGGCAAATGCTAAAAAGGCAACTCTAATATTGTTAATGGTAATTCCCAAAAAAGAACCAATTTCACTACCGCCTTTATAGATTGCTGCTGGATCACCGTTAGCTATGTTGTTAAGTGTTTCATTAACATAGGCATCACCTAAAATCAACCTTACAAAGGTAGCATCGTTAATAGCGGATAAAGAGCCAATGGCAGATGCGATAATAAAAATTAAAAAGGCTATGCCCAAGGTGTTATGGTACTGTCTAAAAAAAAGAGGGAATTCTGTAATCCAAAAACTGAGAATTCGATTTTTACTTTCCTTTTTGTTCTTATAGATTTTCTGGTGGGCAAGAGAAGCAAGTTCGTTTAAGTACAATAAAGTCTTACTTTCTGCGTAATACGTTTGCGCGTATGCCAAATCATTGGTCAGTTGAATATAGCCATTGGCAAGTTCATCTGGGTCGGTAGAAGCACCTAGGTTAATAGCTTTTTCAAAAGCTATCCATTTTTCCTTATTTTGCTTTACAAAAGCAGCTTCGCGCATAAACTATATTTACCTTGTTAAATTTAAGATTAAATGAATAACCTTCAAATCAATACAACGCAAAATGTTAACCTTAATTATACTATTGTTAGTATTGGTGAAAGAATTGTAGCATTTTTTATAGATGCATTTATACTTTACCTCTATTTTATCTTGGTGAATTTAATTGGCGATGCTATAGGTTATATATATTCAGATGGATGGACGCAGAGAGGTTTAGTTGCTTTAATTTCTTTGCCGGCAATGTTTTATACACTTTTAATGCATATTACCTTTAATGGTAGAACCGTTGGTAAAATGATTATGAAAATGAGAGTGGTAAAGGTAGATGGTTCACCCGTTCATTGGAGTAATTATTTAATTAGATGGATGCTACGTTTGGTTGATATTTGGATTTTTCTTGGGTCTATAGGTTTGCTCACTATTTTATTCTCCGATAAAAAACAGCGTTTAGGTGATGCCGCGGCAGGTACGGTGGTCATTAGTACAAAGAATAGGACAAAGGTATCCCATACCATTTTAGAAGAGGTGGAAGATGCTTATGTGCCTCAAATCATGAATGTTACTATGTTGACCGATAAGGATGTTAGACTTATTAAAGAAACATTTGGGATAGCTAAAAAAAGTAATGATTTTAAGACGTTAAAAGCGCTTAGAGAGAAAGTTGAAAGTATCTTGCAGACCAATTCGGAATTGTACGATATTGCGTACTTGGATACCGTTCTAAAAGACTATAATTACTTTACGCAAAAGATCTAGCCCATGTTTTATTTCATTATCGATATTTTAGGAACCATTGCTTTTGCAATATCTGGAGTGTTGGTTGCTATGGATAAAAGGTTAGATGTATTTGGGGTTTTGATTATTGCATTTGTTACAGCTGTTGGGGGAGGCACCTTACGAGATCTACTTATAGGTATTAAACCTGTTGGCTGGCTTAATGCTCCAGTTCATTTATTGATTATTGTAGTAACCGTATTGCTGGCAATCATTTTTGTGAAGCAATTAAAATACGTAAGAAAATCACTTTTTTTGTTTGACACCATTGGCATTGGTTTGTATACCATGGTAGGTATAGAAAAAGGTTTGGCGGCAGATCTTTTACCGGTAATGTGTATTGCTTTAGGAACCATTACCGCCTGTTTTGGTGGCGTTATAAGAGATATATTGTGTAATGAGATTCCTGTAATATTTAGAAAGGAAATTTATGCCACCGTTTGTATATTAGGTGGGTTGGTGTATTTTGTATTGATACAGTTTCCTATAAAAGATACCATTGCTTATTCTTTGGCTATCCTTACTATAATAATTATGCGGGTATTAGCAGTTCGCTTCAAAATTTCCCTGCCCAATATTTATAGAAATCAAGCTTAATTCTGATTGGTTGGCTATAGTTGCTTATTCTATAACTTCAGCTTTTTGAATATAAACATTTCTCATAGGCCAATCTCCTTTTTCTACAGGTACGTTATTTATTTTATTAACCACATCCATGCCATCAATGACCCTTCCGAAAGGAGTATAGTTATCATCTAAGTGATATGAGCCAGGGTCTGTAACAACAATGAAAAATTCAAATGGTGATGCTAGTTTATGTGGATTGTCCATTTCACTACTTGGCATGGAAATAGTGCCCCTATGATGCTTATGTCCTTTTCTGGTGTCTGGCGGTAATAGATAACGACCAATTTTAGATCGTTTTTCTGCTGTCTTTTTGTCATCAGAGTTTCCACCTTGAATAATAAAATTCTTTACCACTCTATGAAACTGAGTATCGTTAAAATATCCTTTTTTGGTGAGGTATATAAAATTGGCCCGGTGGTAGGGTACGTTATCAAATAATTCTACGGTAAAACTGCCAAATTTTGTGGTAATTCTGACCTTGTTTTCTTTTAGGGTCTTTTCATAGTTGAAAAAGTAATCAATGGCATTCTCTTCGGTAAGTTCAAAAGCATCTTTTTCTTGTTCTTTTTCAGCTTCATTTTCCGTAATTTTAGTAGAGTCTATCGTTGTCTTGGCTACGGTAGTAGTACTATCAACTTTCTTAGGGGTATCTTTGCAACTGGCCATTGCAAAAAATACTAAGAGTAGTAAAGAATAGAATTTTGGTAAACGCATGAATTTTAATTTTTTTGAACAACAGATATCAAAAATAAAGGATCTACCGCTACCGGGAGAAGCTTCGCAATACAAAATGGCTCCAGAAAGCCGATTAGAAGAATTACAACGTATTAATATTTCTCAGAAAAATCCTAGAAGGGCAGGGGTAATGGCATTGTTTTACCCTACAAAAAATATGGGAACAAACTTGCTTTTGATTTTACGTAAAACTTATAAAGGGGTACATTCTAACCAAGTTGCTTTTCCTGGGGGCAAAGAAGAAAAATCTGATGATGGTCTATTGACCACCGCACTTAGGGAAACGTATGAAGAAGTAGGGGTGGCACCAAAAGACATTACGGTGATCAAAGAAATTTCAGAAATCTTTATACCTCCCAGTAATTTTATGGTTCAGCCTTATATTGGGCTATATCGAAATCCAAAACCATTTGTAAAACAAGATGCAGAAGTTGAGTTAATTTTAGAAGTTCCTCTATCGGATTTTTTAGATGATACATTGGTAGTTTCAAAAAAAATGACCACATCTTACGCTGTGGATATTGAAGTACCAGCCTTTAAATTAAACGGTTATATTGTATGGGGGGCAACGGCAATGATGATGAATGAGATTAAAGAGTTACTAAAGCAGGTGTTGTAAGGCATATTTAATTATTTTAGCATTCTATGGGATTATTTGATAAAAACCCTTTTGGGCATAATTTATTCATTAAAAAATGGCTAATACGCATTTTGGCCGTGCTATCGCATCAGCGGTATAAGCGCTTTAATACGTTGGAAATTGAAGGGTCTGATATTATTAGAAATTTACCGGATAAAAATGTGTTGTTCGTAAGTAACCATCAAACATACTTTGCAGATGTTGTGGCTATGTTTCATGTTTTTAATGCCAGTTTAAGCGGTCGTGAAGATTCCATTAAGAACTTGGGATATATTTGGCAACCAAAATTGAATATGTATTATGTGGCCGCTGCAGAAACCATGAGGAAAAGTCTTTTGACCAAGATAATGGCCTATGCGGGATCGGTAAGTGTAGAGCGTACTTGGCGTTCAGAGGGCAAAGATGTTAAGCGCCAAGTAAAAATGAGCGATATTTCTAGTATAGGCAAGGCATTGAACGATGGTTGGGTAATTACTTTTCCACAAGGTACAACTACCCCTTGGAAGCCTTTAAGAAAAGGTACGGCACACATTATCAAAAAATATAAACCAGTGGTTGTGCCAGTGGTTATTGATGGCTTTAGACGTTCTTTTGATAAAAAAGGACTTCGTGTTAAAAAGAAAGGAATACTTCAATCTATGGTTATTAAAGAGCCATTGGATATTGATTACGAAAATGAATCTACCGAATCTATAATAGAAAAATTGGAGTACGCAATTGAGCAGCACCCATCATTTTTAAAAGTGATATCAAAAGCCGATCTTTTGGCTATTGAGGAAGAGAACAAACAGCGTAAATGGAATCCCCCTTCTTAAATAGTAAGGTTTCTAAGTTCACTGTAGTTCTGTTTTAGTTTTCTAAGTAGCAGTCCGTATAATAAGAAATAAATGCCACCCATGACCAAGGTTAGAATTACTCCAAAAATACCTATGGACATCATTATGGTAATTTTTAATTTTTCGGGTGATATGTTTGCAAGGCTATCTTTTAATTCTGGGAAGGCATTGACCATATTATCATTTAGGTAAACACCTATAATCATTATGATTATGGTCATCATTATCATGGATAATGAAAAAATAACGTAATGCTTAACGGTTTTTCTAGTCTTAATGATTTTCTTCATTAGACTTTTGGAATTGTCCAAAACCGAAATTTCCTTAAATCTTTTATAGAACTGAAAAATAAAGTAAAAGGCTATGATATAAGTAAAGCCAGAGAGCACTACAAGGTATTTTGAGACACCTATGTTTTCATATAGCTCCATACCATCACGCATAGATGGTAGTAGATATAAAAGGTGCGGTACGGTAAATTCCAATATACTGATGATAAGGATCCACCTAACAATTGAGGAAGATTTCTTCCATATCATTTTATGAATCTCGTCATAGCTTAATTTAGGAACATCGAATTCCTTTTTTTGCCAATCTTTCTTTAATAATTCCAGTTCATCCGTCATACGCCTATGGATTCAAAATGGTTCTTAATTTTGTTTTGATACGGTTCATTTTAACCCGTGCATTTACTTCGGAAATACCTAATGTTTCAGATATTTCAGTATAGTTTTTATCTTCAAGATATAAAAACACCAACGCTTTATCAACGTCATTTAATTGTTTGACCGCCTTGTACATTAATTTTAATTGTAGTTCTTCGGTCTCGTCATATTCGTCGGCTTTGATCTTAAAAATTACAGACTCATAATCAGCTGTGTCAATTCTTCTTTTTTGTTTTCGATATAGTGTAATGGCAGTATTTAGTGCCACACGATACATCCAAGTACTGAATTTGGCATCGCCCCTAAACTTGGGATAAGCCTTCCATAATTGAATGGTAATTTCTTGAAACAGATCATTGTGGGAGTCGCGGTCGTTTGTATACAGCGTACACACTTTATGGACAATGTTTTGGTTGTCCTGTAGCTCGGTCACAAATTTGTGTTCAAGTTCTTTATTCACTCTTGGTTGGCTGTTCTTACGTTGTTAGTCTATAAAAGGTTTTGTTTGTTACAATATATTTAGAAATACATAAAAAAAGTGCCAATTAATACCTTGGCACTTTTAAAATCTATAACATAAGACTCTATTTTCTATAATCTAAGGCAGGTGCTCTATCACCTAAAAGAGGAATGTATTTAAAATCTGCACCTCTTTTTTCTAAAAATTCAGCTTTAGCGGTCTCTACCAATTTTTTATCCTTAAAAAGGTCTATTGCAGTTTTGGTCAAGGTCTTTGCGGCTACCATCATTCCTTTTCTACCAATGGAGGTTCCACCTACAGCAACCGCTTGCCAACTGTGAGCCGGTGTGCCAGGAACCCAGGTAGCGGTGCCAAAACCAACTGTAGGTACGGTAAAGCTAACATCGCCTACATCTGTAGAGCCATAAGCCCTAGCTTCGGTTTTGTAAGGCTGAACATTTTTAGCGGTAGCAAGATCCGCTTTTTCCTGTCCTAAGGTTACAGCTATTTTATCGGCAAATTCTTTTTCTTCTGCTGTGTATTCTATACCGCCAACTTCAGAAAGATTATCGTGCATTACTTTTTGTAATGTTAGGTTGGGCAGTAATTCGTGTGTACCACCGATCATCTCATAGTCCATTGTAGTTCCTGTACCCAATGCGGCACCTTCGGCAGCTTTTACCATTCTGTCGAATATATCGATCACAACATCACGTCGATTATGACGTGCATAGTAATAAACTTCTGCAAAATCTGGCACTACGTTGGGTGCTTTACCTCCAGCTGTAATAACATAATGTATTCTGGCCTCTTGCGGAATGTGTTCCCTCATCATATTGATCATCAGGTTCATGGCTTCAACACCATCAAGGGCAGAACGTCCTTTTTCTGGAGAACCGGCGGCATGGGCAGAAATACCATGAAATCTGAATTTTGCCGATTTATTAGCTAACGCAGCACCTGCGCTAGCTGCATTTTGTGACCCGGGGTGCCAATGTAGCGCTATGTCTACATCATTGAAGAGGCCTTCACGAACCATATAAACTTTACCCGATCCACCTTCTTCAGCAGGAGTTCCATAGAAACGTATGGTACCTTTTGCCTTATTGGCCTCTAACCATTCCTTTGTTGAAATTGCCGCTGCCGTAGATGCCGTACCGAACAAGTGATGACCACAGGCATGACCAGCGGCGGCACCAGCAGATTCTTTTTCAGCGGTAGCTTTTTGGGATAGTCCCGGTAATGCATCATACTCGCCCATTATGGCTATTACGGGACTGCCACTGCCATATTCCGCAATAAAAGCGGTAGGTATACCCGCTACTCCGGTTTTAATGGAGAAACCGGCATCCTTTAATGTTTTTTGTAATAGACCCGAGCTCTGTTCCTCTTGGTATCCCATTTCTGCGAATTCCCAAATATTTTGAGCTATATTTCCGTATTCATCACTTTTTTGCTCTAATTTTTTGATTATGTCTTTTTCGCTCTTCTGAGCATTCATAGAAAAAACTGAAGTACCTAGTACTGCCAGTAAAATAAGGGTTTTGCGCATTTTGGTGTTTGTTTGAGTTAGAGCTTAAAGATACTAAAAACACATTATTATTTTAAAGTAGGAGTCCATTTGTTTAATTTTGTCAGTAAGTAAACTACTATGAACATACCACTCTCAAGCTATCCTAGAATTGTAATTATAGGTGGTGGTTTTGGCGGAGTATCTCTAGCCAAAAAATTAAGTAAACAAGAAGTACAAGTTGTCCTTATAGATAAGAACAATTATCATACATTTCAACCACTATTATATCAAGTGTCTACAGGAGGTCTTGAGCCAGATTCCATTGCCTACCCCTTACGCAAGGTATTGATCGGATATGATAATTTTTATTTCCGTTTGGCAGAAGTAGAACATATTGATGCGGCCGGTAAAAAAGTGAATACCAACATTGGGGATATAAGTTATGATTATTTGGTGGTAGCCACAGGTTCTGAAACCAATTTCTTTGGAAATAAGGAAATTGAGGAGCATGCCATGTCAATGAAATCAATTCCGCAATCATTGAACTTACGTAGTTTAATATTGGAAAATTTTGAGCAAGCGCTTCTTACCGATGTCTATCACGAACGCGATGCATTAATGAACTTTGTAATTGTTGGTGGCGGACCAACTGGTGTTGAGTTAGCAGGAGCTTTGGCTGAAATTAAAAAAGGAATATTGCCAAAAGATTACCCTGATCTAGATACCCGAAGAGCACAAATTAATATTGTTCAAGGTGGAGATTGTTTACTGCCGGGTTTTAGTGCGCAAGCATCTAAAAAAGCAGAAGATTTTTTAGAAAAATTAGGGGTTCAAGTATGGAAAGGGGTTAGAGTTACCGGTTATAACGGTAAAACCGTTACCACAAAAACAGATTTGAAATTTGATTCTGCCGCCGTCATTTGGGCAGCTGGTGTTAAAGGAGCCGGAATTAAGGGGTTGGATGGTGAAGATGTTGTGGCTGGTGGCAACAGGTTAAATGTTAACGAATTTAATCAGGTAATAGGACATCCGGAAATATTCGCTATTGGCGATATTGCTTGTATGGCTACAGAAGATAACCCCCGTGGTCATCCAATGGTAGCTCAACCGGCAATTCAACAAGGCAGGTTGTTGGGTGAGAATCTGGTGAGGTTAATAGAACATAAGCCAATGAAACCTTTTGTGTATAATGATAAAGGTAGTATGGCTACTATAGGGAGAAATAAAGCAGTATGCGATATTAAGAAATTTAGGTTTCAAGGGGTATTTGCATGGTTCGTTTGGATGTTCGTTCATTTATTTTTTTTAATAGGGTTTAGAAATAGAATGGTCGTATTTATAAACTGGGTATACAATTATATAAGGTTCGATCGAGAGGCTAGATTAATTATTAGGCCGTATAAAAGAGATTACAGTCAGTTTAAAGACTAAAGAAGAGGTGTTATTTCTTGCTACCGCTGTAAGTTAAGTGTTTGGTAGTTAAAGTTTTGATAAGTATTTCGTTAGGTGTACTATTTAAAATATCTTTTGTAGGAATTTATTTTCAACATCTGATATCCAACCTATGAAAGTTCTCGTGCGAAGTTTTCTGTTCATGTTTGTAATTGTTGTCAATGGTCAAGCAATAGAAGAGCCTCCAGAGAAAAATCAACCTTCTTCATTGACGGGAATAGCGGTTACGGGGCATGCATATCCTGTTTCTGCAATAGGTGATGTTCACAAATCTTTTATGGTTCAATATGGGGTTACAAAATCTTTGCAATTAGAACTTCAAGGGTTTTACGATACTTATATTTTGTCGGAAAGATTTCGATCTAGTTTAATGGTAAAGTATTATCTGAATAAAAGATTATACTTGCTCTCTGGTCTAGATGCAGAAATTGCAACTGAAAATTCAGAAGTTGGACAAGCACCTTATCGACTTGGCTTTGTAGCGGGAATGGGATATGATGTTACGGAGAATTTCATGCTTGAAATAAAAAGTAGTATTCAATTAAACGAAACTGGTATAGGTGCTTTTGGTGAAACTCAAATTGAAATGCCATCTGTTTATACCATTGGCAGTAAATGGAAATTTTAATAACTTTTTCTAGGGTGGTAGGTATTCATGACCTCCGCCAAATGAGATCGGTCTACGTGCATATAAATTTCTGTAGTGGTAATACTCTCATGTCCTAGCATTTGTTGAATTGCACGTAAATCTGCACCATTTTCAAGTAAATGAGTGGCAAATGAATGTCTAAAGGTGTGAGGGCTAATACTCTTGTTTAATCCAATAGTGGTCGCCAAGTTCTTAACAATAGTAAAAATCATGGCTCTGGTAAGTTGTTTTCCTCGTCGGTTCAAGAACAAAATATCTTGAAAGCCTTCCTGAATTTTTAAATGTACCCTAATTTCATTTCGGTAAATATCAATATATTTTTTATTCACGTGACTTATAGGTACAAATCGCTGTTTATCACCTTTGCCGGTAACTTTAATAAAATCTTCATCAAAAAAAAGGTCGGAAATTTTTAAGCTAATTAGTTCGGAAACTCTTAAACCACAGCCATATAAAGTTTCTAGCATAGCTCTATTTCTTTCACCTTCTGGTGTACTTAGGTCAATGGCAATGATCAAATTATCTATTTCAGTTTCTGAAAGCGTATCAGGTAATTTTCGTCCTATTTTTGGAGATTCTATTAAGTCTAAAGGGTTGTCTTTTCTATAATCTTCAAAAATTAAGTATCCAAAAAAGCTTTTTAAGCCAGATATGATACGTGCTTGTGATCTGGGGTTTACTACTTTGGCCACCTCATATATAAATTGCTGTACGGTTTGTTTATCAATAAGAATAGGGGTAGTATTAATGTCGTGCGCTTCTAGAAAGGTCATAAGCTTTTCAATATCTCTAGAGTAACTTAGAATAGAGTTTTTAGATAGGCCGCGTTCCAGTTTAAGGTAGGTGGTAAAATCTTTAAGCGCATGTTTCCAATTCATGGTTTAAAGATAAAGAATACATTAATTCTGTAGTAAATAATGTATAGATGGAAGAAATACTGGTTTATTGGTATATGTAAATACTTGTTAAATTTTTACTTTTACACCTATTAACTATAAAATGGACTTTTAGTCAATAGTCCTATTAATCAATCAATTTTTAATTAAGTCAAGTACATTAAAAAAACAACAAAATGAAAAAACTATTATTTTTAGTAGCAGCGGTTATTTTAGGAACAAATGTTTCTAACGCACAATCTGATTACACATTTGCAGCCGGTTTAGGTCTAGATTTATTTTCTGGGGTAACATTAGTTGGTCCAAGTGCAAAATATTTCTTTGCAGAAGAGCATGCAGGTCAAGCGGAGTTGATGTTTGAAAGCGGATTAACAACTTTAACAGCTCTTTACGAATACCATGGTGATATTTCAGGAGCTGATGGTTTACAATGGTTTGCTGGTGCAGGTCCTTCAATCTTATTTTTTGGAGAAGGCATAGGGACAGAGATAGCACTTAGACCAATAGTTGGTTTAGATTATAAAATTGATGGAGTGCCATTAGCTTTTTCGTTTGACTGGAGACCCTTTATAGGTCTTGGTGATCTTCTTGGAAATGAAGTTGGTGCTTTTGGTATCGGCGTTAGATACGTAATTGAATAGAAATTTCAGCATTAGAATATTAAAAGGGGAAGTTAAGCTTCCCCTTTTTTTGTACTCCAATAGGTGATTTTGTTTTAAAATAGAATTATAAAACCTATTTAAAAGCAGTGTGTACAACTACTTTAAGGGTGTTCACAACAAAGATTCATGTAAGCTAAGTCTTACCTTTATTTTTGATGAAAACAAACCAAACCAACCATGAAAAAGTTTTTTATAGTACTTATTGTTTCATTTTTTTCGACCGGTTTTTATGCTCAAGAAGGGTTTAAGCTAGGAATACAGGCAGGTTTGCCATTTAATGATTACAATGAAGCGGTAAGTGTAGTACTTGGTGCAGATTTCTCGTACATGTACCCGTTAGGTGAAGTTGTTGATGTTGGTCCGGCTATAGGTTATATACACGGTTTTGCTGAAACTTTTCAAACTACAATTATTAGGGAAGAGCAAAAAGCTGTTCAATTTATGCCATTATCCGCAGGTGTTCGTTTTTGGACCTCCAATTATTTCTCTTTTGGCGGTAATGTTGGTTATGCCGTGGGTATCAATGATGGTAACGAAGGGGGACTTTATTATAGACCTACTTTGGCTTACTTAATGAGTTCAAGTGTAGAGGTCAATGTTTCTTACACAGGTATAGATATAGATGAGACCTCTTGGACTACTTTGACACTGGGTATTGTTTTCAACTTTGAGCCTAAGTATAGAACTCGACGTTAGTTTCGCTGTTATTTAGTTAACTATTATACTTCTTTGATTTCTTATTAATTGTTAAATAACATTCGTTATTTTTGATACATGAAGATTATCATAATTAACGGTCCTAACCTAAATCTATTGGGTAAAAGGGAGCCAGAAGTTTACGGTGCACAGACTTTTGAAGATTATTTTTCAAAATTGCAGTTTAAGTTTAAAGATGTTGAGTTGGAGTATTTTCAATCTAACATAGAAGGAGAACTTATTTCTAAAATACAAGAAACTGGTTTTAGTTATGATGGTATAGTCCTCAATGCTGCGGCATATACCCATACTTCTGTTGGTATAGGAGATGCGGTAAAGGCTGTAGAAACTCCTGTCATAGAAGTTCATATTTCCAATACCCATAAGCGCGAAGAATTTAGGCATATTTCCTACATATCGCCTGCTGCCAATGGGGTTATTCTGGGCTTTGGATTAAAAAGTTATGATCTAGCCATTGAGAGTTTTTTATTTTAACTCAAAAAAATAATTAACATCTAGAGTGAGGTGTACATTCGTAAATAATAGCAAACTATGCTGTTATGAAAAGAATTGTATTTCTGTTATTTGGTTTTGCTATATTACTTATTGTTTCATGTAGTGATAAAGACGAGTTGGCACTTAGTCCAAATCCAAACGCGCCTATTGATTCAGTTGGGGTATTCACGACCATAAATGCTTTTTCAAATTTATCTTTTTCCAATCCTTTGGATCTACAATCTCCGGATGATGAAAGTAATAGAATTTTTGTAGCTGAAAAAGATGGGATTATTAAATCTTTTTCAAGTGAATCTGAGGTAGGTGAAGTAAGTACATTTTTGGATATTTCTGATCGCATAGCCACCGAGAGCGAATTAGGGTTGCTAGGCTTTACTTTTCATCCAGAGTTTAGTACAAACGGTTTTTTATATGTTGTCTATACACCCAATGAAGAATTGGCGGTGATATCTCGTTTTAAGGTTTCTGAAAACGATTTGGATATTGTAGATATGTCTAGTGAAACTATTTTATTGGAAATTCTTCAACCAGATACTAATCACAATGGCGGCCAGTTGGCATTTGGACCTGATGGGTATTTATATATTGCATCTGGTGATGGTGGAGGCTCAGGCGATCCCAATGGTAATGCACAGAGTTTAGAAAACTTTTTGGGTAAGATATTGCGTATAGATGTAAATACTACAGATGCTGGGTTAAATTACGCTATACCGGCAGATAATCCTTTTGTAGAAGTAGAAAATGCGAGGGGTGAGATATATGCATACGGATTAAGAAATCCGTGGAGATTTAGTTTTGATGTAGCTACCAATACCATTTGGACTGGTGATGTTGGTCAAGGAGAGAAAGAAGAAATTAACCTTATTGAAAAAGGAGGTAATTACGGTTGGAATATTCTTGAAGGAACTTCTTGTTTTCTTGAAGATGATTGTGATAGCGCAAACTCTATAGCGCCAATTTATGAATATGGTCATGAACAAAATGATAGGTCCGTTACCGGTGGTTATGTGTATAGAGGTAGTAATTTACCTTCGTTACAAGGTTTGTATGTGTACGGTGATTTTGTATCCGGTAGAATTTGGGCTTTAGATGTAAACGGTAATAATAAATTGATCGTAGATACGGATTTGGCTATATCGTCATTTGGTACGGATGCAAACGACGAGTTGTATATATGTGCCTTTGATGGTAGTATTTATCAATTGACTACTGAAATGGAAGAACAGCCTTAAGCGTTGTCTTCTGGCTTTAAATATTTTTCTTCAACGTAGAATGTTGCGAAGGGTAGAAGTGAAGCTATACCAAAAATGAAAACTTTCTTAAATGACCATTTATGGGTAAAGCCAACTATTAATGTAAGTGCTATGAAAGCGATAAAAAGCACTCCGTGGGCGTAGCCAACATATTTGTTTGGTTCTGGTATTTCTGCCCAGTATTTTAATGGCATGGTCACCCCGAACAACGCCAAATAGGAGATTCCTTCTAAAATTGCCGTTGCTCGAAATAACTTTAACATGCTAAATTATATTAAGTAGTAAATTATAAATGAATAACCTCGTCATAAGCTGCTGCCACTGCTTCCATAACAGCTTCGCTCATTGTTGGGTGTGGGTGAATTGCTTTAAGAACCTCATGCCCAGTAGTTTCTAGCTTACGGCCAAGAACAGCTTCAGCGATCATATCGGTAACACCTGCACCGATCATATGACAACCTAACCACTCACCATATTTAGCATCAAAGATTACTTTTACAAATCCGTCAGAAGCACCCGAAGCTTTTGCTTTACCACTTGCCGAGAAAGGGAATTTACCAACTTTGATATCTATTCCTTTTTCTCTGGCCTGCTTTTCGGTTAAACCTACAGAGGCAATTTCTGGAGAGCAATAAGTACAACCAGGTATATTACCGTAGTCTAATGGCTCAACATGCATTTCTGCCAATTTTTCAACACACAAGATACCTTCCGCAGATGCCACGTGTGCAAGTGCCGGTCCAGGAGTTACATCACCAATGGCATAGTAGCCAGGTATGTTGGTTTGGTAATAATCGTTCACCAAAATCTTATCACGGTCGGTAGCAATACCAACATCTTCTAACCCTATGTTCTCAATATTGGTCTTAATACCTACGGCAGAAAGAACAATATCGGCTTCAAGAACTTTTTCTCCTTTAGCTGTTTTAACGGTAGCTTTTACCCCGTCACCAGAAGTGTCAACAGAAGTAACTTCTGCAGAAGTCATAATCTTTACACCTGATTTTTTGAAACTTCTTTCCAATTGCTTGGATACGTCTTCATCTTCTACCGGTACAATGTTAGGTAGGTATTCTACAACCGTAACTTCGGTCCCCATAGAATTGTAAAAGTATGCGAACTCTATACCGATTGCACCACTACCAACAACAATCATTTTTTTAGGTTGCTTATCTAAGGTCATTGCCTCTCTGTACCCAATGATCTTCTTACCATCTTGCGGCAAGCTTGGTAGCTCTCGGCTTCTTGCGCCTGTAGCTATAATAATATTACTGGCACTATATTCCGTAGTGGAACCATCTTCAGCCTTAACTGAAACTTTTTTACCAGCTTTTAAAGTACCGTAACCTTTAATAACCTCAATTTTATTCTTCTTCATTAAGAATTGAACCCCTTTGCTCATTCCTTCTGCAACACCACGGCTTCTTTTCACGACAGCATCAAAATCCTTATCGGCACCTTTCACTTTTAAACCGTAATCTTCGGCATGTTGCAGGTATTCAAATACTTGTGCAGACTTCAATAAGGCTTTGGTAGGTATACAACCCCAATTTAAGCAAACGCCTCCTAGACTCTCTTTTTCTATAATGGC
The DNA here is from genome assembly GCF_001865655.1 of Maribacter sp. 1_2014MBL_MicDiv. Taxonomy (NCBI): domain Bacteria; kingdom Pseudomonadati; phylum Bacteroidota; class Flavobacteriia; order Flavobacteriales; family Flavobacteriaceae; genus Maribacter; species Maribacter sp. 1_2014MBL_MicDiv. Next base: position 671,403 of record NZ_CP011318.1, on the reverse strand, counting down.
AGTCTTAAAACCTAATTGTGCAGCCCTAATTGCGGTAACATATCCACCAGGACCACTACCTAAAACGATAATATCGAAAGTGCTCATATTTTGATTTTTTGTAGTTTTAATTGAGGTGCAAAAATACAAAACCTTTATCAAATTATTTGTAGGTTTTTAAAATATGACCTTTAATCTAAAATTGTGATATTTTATTAGGAGTCATCCTATATGTGGTATATAGGTTTTAAAGTAAAAAAGAGGTCTTAAAGACCGCTTTTTTATTTCAAAATTGTTAAGCTATATGAACTATTCTGCAGGAACAAAATTTAAAGCCACACCGTTAATGCAATGGCGTAAGCCTGTTGGGGCTGGTCCATCCTCAAAAACATGTCCTAAATGCCCCCCGCAAGTGGCACAGTGCTCTTCGGTTCTTTTGTAACCAATTTTATAATCTACATCATAAGCTACATTACCTTCTATTTCCTCATAAAAACTGGGCCATCCGGTACCTGAATCAAATTTGGTATAACTTTTAAATAAAGGAGTGGCACAGGCGGCACAAACATATGTACCTTTTTCTTTGTTTTTAAGAAGTTCACTGGTAAACGGATTTTCAGTAGCAGCTTCGCGTAGAACGTAATATTCGGCATCGGTCAATTCTTTTCTCCATTCACTGTTGGTTTTTTGAACAGGAAATTCTTTTTTATCCTTATCAATGCTGCTAGATGTCATCTCTTTCTTTTGGGCATTACCCTTACAGCTTACAAAGAGTATTAAAAGTGTAATAGCAAAATGTAGTTTCATATTATATTTTTTTAATTATGTCGATGAATTTATATAATCCTTTCAATGTATAGTAATTACGATACTTTTTTGGTTAAGGTTTTAATAAAATAAATAAAAGCCTTTGAAGATTATTCAAAGGCTTTTACTCATATAGGTTAATTCCAGGGATATTTATTGTAATGTTACTTTCTGGACTTCATCTTCCGTAATACCTAAATGTGACATTACAGAGTTGATGTTAGAAGTATCTAACTTTCCAGTGGTAGATTCTGCTGGTAATATGGCGATTCTAAATACTTGGTCATCAGTATCACCTGGTTGTAAAGTTGATAGGTCAAAATCTGATTCTAAGAAAATACTAACATCAAAAAAAGTATAATCGTAATTATATTGTAATAAGCCTTGGTCTAATATTCTAGTTTGTGGCATTAACCTCCAAATGTCTACAGATTCTCCATTGCTGTCTTCTGTTACATCCCAAAGCATATATACAAGTACTACATCGGTTTCAAAAACTTCTACAGTTTGTGGAAACTCATAAAAGATAGAATAGTCATTGTCCAAGGTGAAAGTACCCTGTATGTCTATCACTTTGCCTAAGATATTAATTCCGTCCGCACCATCAGCACCATCAGCACCATCAAATCCATCAAACCCTTGTGGTCCCTGTGGTCCTTCACACGAAATAAAGAATAGCGTTACAAGTGCTCCTAGAAATACATTTATTTTTTTCATAATGTTATAATTTTTGGTTTGAGTTTTTATTTTGAATTGTTATTTCAAAAAGCGTTCCATTTTTGGTATTTAAATATATAAATCGGATATTAACTGCTATATTTTCAACATAAATGAAATGTAGTTGAGCGTCTTTAAAAGATGATTAGCTTTACAAAAATAAACACTCCATATGCCTAACGTACAAGTTTACTCATTATTTACAGATTTTGATATCAATCTTTTTAAAGGAGGAAAGCACTATCGACTATATGACAAACTAGGGTCTCATATTGTAGAAGTTGATGGTGTGGCCGGTACATACTTTGCTGTATGGGCACCTTCGGCGAAAGCAGTTTCTGTTGTCGGTAATTTTAATTTGTGGAATGCAGAAAAGCATCAATTAAATGTGAGATGGGACAGTAGTGGTATATGGGAAGGTTTTATTCCCAATATTGGAAAGGGTGAGATCTATAAATATAAAATACAGTCTAACAATAATGATATTTGGACAGAGAAAGCTGATCCTTTTGCCAGGTATTGTGAGCATCCGCCTAACACGGCATCAATAATTTGGACTGCTGAGCACAATTGGAAAGATGATGCTTGGATGGGCTATAGAAAAGATAAGAACGGTTTGGATAAACCTTATTCTGTATACGAAGTTCATTTGGGATCTTGGAAGAAAAATGCCGAAAATAAATTTTTGACCTATAAGGAATTTGCAAAGGACCTTGTGGAGTATGTAAAGGAAATGGGGTATACACATGTGGAGTTTATGCCTATAATGGAATATCCTTACGATCCTTCTTGGGGGTATCAACTAACAGGATATTTTGCCCCCACATCAAGATTTGGGTCGCCAGAGGAGTTTAAATTACTGATAGATACATTTCATCAAAACGATATAGGGGTCATATTAGATTGGGTGCCGTCTCATTTTCCGGAAGATGCGCATGGTTTAGGCTTTTTTGACGGTTCGCACTTGTATGAGCACCCAGATAGAAGAAAAGGATATCATACAGATTGGAAGAGTTTGATCTTTAATTATGGTAGAAATGAAGTGAGGGCTTTTCTGATTAGCAATGCTTTATTTTGGTTAGATCAGTTTCATGTAGACGGCTTGCGTGTAGATGCCGTAGCCTCCATGCTATATTTAGACTATTCTAGAGAGGAGGGAGAATGGGAGCCAAATATCTATGGTAACAATGAGAATTTGGAGGCTATGTCCTTTATACGTGAACTAAATGAAGCGGTATATACCAACTTTGAAGGTGTACAGACCATAGCGGAAGAATCTACTGCATTTTCAGGCGTATCAAAACCGGTGGCACATGGTGGTTTAGGTTTTGGTATGAAATGGATGATGGGGTGGATGCATGATACCTTACAGTTCTTTAAGAAAGAACCAATCTATAGAAAACACCACCAAAATGATCTTACGTTTAGTATGACCTATGCGTTTACCGAAAATTTCATGCTTCCTTTTTCTCATGATGAGGTAGTTTATGGTAAGCAGTCTTTGGTTTATAGAATGCCGGGAGATGAGTGGCAAAAATTCGCAAATTTAAGATTGCTATTTGGGTATATGTTTACCCACCCGGGTACCAACTTAATGTTCATGGGGGGTGAATTTGGTCAAACGGCAGAATGGAATTTTCAACAAAGTTTAGATTGGCATTTGTTACAGTACAGTGTGCATAAGGGAGTACAGGATTTTGTAAAGGATCTAAACCATTTATATAGAAATTCTCCGGGGTTATATGAAAAACAATTTAGTCCAGAAGGTTTTCAATGGATAGATTATGGTGATCATGAAAACTCGGTATTAACATACGTTCGCAAAGGACATGATGAGAAGAACGATTTGGTGATTGCGTGTAACTTTACTCCTGTACCAAGAGAAAATTACAGAATAGGAAACCCGAAAAAAGGAAAACTAAAGGAAATTTTAAATAGTGACGATGCCAAATATGGTGGCGGTGGCAACCTAAATGATAAGATAACATCATCAACCAAGCCTTCGCACGGTCATAAGAAGTCTATCGTAATAACGATACCGCCTTTAGGGATGGTAATATTGAAATAATCATAATAAGTTGTCGTTTAAACACATCCAATTGTAAGAGTTTCTGATTTACCGACTGTTATGCTAATAATTAAGAATTCATGATCACAAACACAGAGCTTGAATATAAAGGTAATTTATATCCAAACCACATCGTTGAATTTGCACAGGACACTGATAAAATCTATTTCACCACAGATAACGGAGTAGTATTACAAATAACTATCCTTAGGGGTAGTATTATACGGTTTAGGTACGCCACAAATTACAACTTTGAACCTGATTTCTCTTATGCCATAGACCCCGAGGCTACTATGGGCTATAGTAAATTAGAGGTGGTAGAAAATGATACGGAATATATAATCTCTACGGCACGTTTAAATATTCTGGTAGACAAGAAAACGTTACGAACCCAGATTTCTGATTTAAACGGTACTATTATCAATGAAGATGAGTTAGGCTTTCATTGGGAAGAAAATTATGAATATGGTGGAAATACCGTAAAGTTGAGTAAGATTACCCAATCTGGTGAAAGTTTTTATGGAATGGGCGATAAAGCCATGCATAGCAATTTAAAGGGTAAAAGAGTGGAGAATTGGGTAACTGATCAATTTGCCTACGCAAAAGAGCAAGATCCACTGTATAAAGCAATTCCTTTTTATATAGGTTTAAATAAAGGTATAGCCTACGGTATCTATTTTGACAATAGTTTTAGAACAGGCTTTGATTTCTCTCAAGAACGAAGAAATATTACCAGTTTTTGGGCAGAAGGTGGAGAAATGAACTATTATTTCATATTTGGTCCAGATATGCCAAAAGTGGTCAGTTCATACTCTAGCCTTACCGGTACACCAGAGTTACCACCCATGTGGGCATTAGGTTTTCATCAATCTAAATGGAGCTACTATCCAGAAAGCAATGTAAAGGAAATTGCCGATGAATTTAGAAAGTTGCAAATACCATGTGATGCAATTTATTTAGATATAGATTACATGGATGGCTTTAGGTGTTTTACTTGGGATAAAAACCATTTCCCTGATCCAAAGCGAATGATTCAAGAATTGGAGAAAGACGGATTTAAGACAGTGGTGATGATAGATCCAGGTATAAAAGTAGACCGCGATTATTGGATTTATAATGAAGCCCTTGAAAATGGTTATTTCTGTAAAAGAGGAGATGGTCCGTTAATGCATGGAAAAGTGTGGCCGGGAGAATGTAATTTTCCTGATTTTACAAACCCAGCAGTGCGTGAATGGTGGGCAGAATTGTACAAGGAATTTATGTCGGATTTGGGTGTTCATGCAGTGTGGAACGATATGAATGAACCTGCTGTGATGGAAGTTCCATCAAAAACGGCCCCATTAGACACTAGGCATGATTATGATGGTAACCCGTGTACCCATAGAAAAGCACATAATGTTTATGGTATGCAAATGGTTAGGGCTACCTATGAAGGTGTTAAAAAATATGTTTATCCAAAAAGACCGTTTGTAATAACAAGAGCGGCATTTTCAGGGACCCAAAGATATTCTTCTACGTGGACAGGAGATAATGTGGCTACATGGGAGCATTTGTGGATTGCTAATGTACAAGTGCAACGTATGTGTTTAAGCGGGTACTCATTTGTTGGCTCTGATATTGGTGGTTTTGCAGAACAACCAGATGGCGAATTATTTGCTAGATGGGTGCAATTGGGAATTTTTCACCCATTTTGTAGGGTGCATTCCAGTGGGGATCATGGTGATCAAGAACCTTGGTCCTTTGGATCTGAAATAACGGATATCGTAAGAAAATTTGTAGAACTACGCTATCAGCTATTACCGTATTTGTATACGATGTTTTACAAGTATACCAAGGAAAATGTACCTATGGTGCAGTCTTTGGTCTTTTTTGACCAAGAGGATAATCAAACTCACTTTAGGACAGATGAGTTTATTTTCGGTGATAAGATATTGGTATGCCCAATACAAGAACCTAATGCTCAAGGGCGCCGTATGTATGTGCCAAGGGGCGAGTGGTACGATTTTTGGACAAATGAGTTTGTAGAGGGAGGTAAGGAAAAATGGGTTGCGGCAGCATTGGATATGATTCCGATCTTTGTAAAGGCAGGATCTATTATTCCAAAATACCCTATACAGCAATATGTTGGAGAGAAAAAAATAGAAGAGCTTGTTTTAGTTGTGTATTATAAAGAAGGCACTGAAACCTCTGAAGTTTACGAAGATGCCAATAATGGTTATGATTATAAAAAAGGAAGATATTCTCTAAGTAATTATAAGCTTACGGGTAAAGACAACTCCTTGATTATTCAATTGTTCAAGGATGGTACTTTTGATACGGAGTATGAGAAAATGAAGTTGAATTTTCACGGACTTCCATTTGAGATCAGTAGTGTTAAGATAGATAATGAAGAAATACCGCTAAAGAGTATAAGCATTAATGATAACAATGATTTGCTTATAGACAAAAACTTTACCTTATTGCATTTATCAGGAAAAGAATAACTTTGTAGTTTTCTACCATTAACTAAAATGAACAAAAAATGAAAAAACTAGTATTAATAATATTCGTCTTTATAGGCGTTTCGGCTTGTAAGGTTAATCCCTTTACTGGTCAAAAAACATTGAATTTTTACCCAAATAGTCAAGTATTTCCATCTGCATTTGCACAGTATGACCAATTTCTAACGGAAAATAAGGTGGTTACAGGTACTGCAGATGCGCAAATGATTACTAGGGTTGGTCAGCGAATTTCTTCGGCTGCTGAACGTTGGCTAACGGCTAATGGGCATCCAGGTTATTTAAAGGACTATGCTTGGGAATATAATTTGGTAAATGACGAAACTGTAAACGCTTGGTGCATGCCAGGTGGTAAAATTGTTTTCTATACGGGTATATTACCCATAACACAAACAGAGACCGGTGTAGCTGTAGTTATGGGGCACGAAGTTGCCCATGCCTTGGCTGATCATGGAGCACAGCGTATGAGTGCAGGTACATTACAACAGTTAGGTGCCGTAGCAGGTAATGTTGCAATTAAAAATCAGCAAACTTTAGGTATTTTCAATCAGGCTTATGGTGTAGGTACCCAGTATTTAGGTATGCTGCCTTTTAGCAGAAGTCACGAGACGGAGGCAGATAGAATTGGCTTGCAGATTATGGCAATAGCAGGTTACGACCCTTATGAAGCTGCGGAATTATGGAAAAGAATGAAAGCGAACAGTGGTGGAGAAGCACCGCCAGAATTTATGAGCACGCACCCATCTAACGATACCAGAATAAATAATCTTACAGCTTGGGCGCCAGATGCCGCTGCAGAAGCCGCAAAATTTGGGGTAACAAATTTTAAGTAAAACTTTAAGGATTATTGTATATTGAAGCCGTTCAGAAATGATCGGCTTTTATTTTTATATATGGGGAAGACACTAGTTTTAAAAGGAAGTAAGAAATTATTGAACGCTTGGGCCTTTTATGACTGGGCAAATTCCGTTTACAGTTTAGTAATATCGTCGGCAGTTTTTCCAATATTTTATGGCGCACTTTTTAGAATTGCCGGTATTGAAAAGGTAACCATTTTTGGTGGGGAAATAGCAAGAGCACCATTAATAAGTTACACAACATCTTTAGCCTTCGTTTTTATAGCCATCATAACACCGTTAATTTCTGGCGTTGCAGATTATTTGGGAAACAAGAAGGTTTTCATGAAATTCTTCTGCTACTTAGGAGGGTTGTCATGTATTGGTTTATACTGGTTTTCATTGGAAAATATATACATCGGGTTAGTATGCTACTTTTTTGGCCTTGTAGGATTTTGGGTGAGTTTTGCCATTAACAACTCCTACCTGCCGGATGTTGCTTTTCCAAAACAGCAAGATGCAATTAGCGCAAAAGGATTTACACTAGGGTATATAGGAAGTGTGGTGCTTTTGGTGTTTAATTTGGCTATGGTCATGAAACCAGATTTTTTTGGAATAACCACAGATGAATCTGGTGCGGCCGAAATTAAGGCCATGAAATATTCTTTTGTAACCGTTGGTATATGGTGGATACTTTTTGCACAGTACAGCTTCTACTATTTGCCAAAAGGCTACAAAAAAGAAGGGGAGCGCACCAACATTGTTTTAAATGGTTTTAAAGAGTTGAAGCAAGTATGGCATCAGTTAGGGGACCAGGTTAAGTTAAAAAGGTATTTAGGTGCATTTTTTGTCTATAGCATGGCAGTGCAAACTGTGATGTTGATAGCAACTTATTTTGGGGAAGAAGAAATTGCTTGGGGTACGGATTCTGAAAGAACTACGGGGCTTATCATTAGTATATTGGTTATTCAATTGGTGGCAATTTTAGGGGCTACGGTTACCGCAAGTGCGTCAGAAAAATTTGGTAACATAAAAACATTGATCGTGGTAAATGCCCTTTGGGTAGCCATCTGTATTTATGCCTATTTTGTAATAACGCCTACTGATTTTTATATAGCCGCTGGTTGTGTTGGGTTGGTTATGGGTGGTATACAGGCGCTTTCTAGGTCTACCTATTCTAAGTTTTTGCCAGATACTACAGATACCACATCTTTTTTCAGTTTTTATGATGTTGCGGAAAAGATTGGAATTATAATAGGAACATTTTTATACGGAGCAATAGCTCAGAGAACGGGTAGTATGAGAAGTTCTATCATCTTTTTAGGCGTATTCTTTCTAATCGGCATGATATTGCTTGTGAGAGTACGCGAAACAAAAAAGCCCCTTTAAAAAGAGGCTCAGTTGAATTGATTGTTCGCTAGTTTGATCTTATGCTTTTATCCTTTTGAAATGTCGCCAGAACCAGAAGTTTTTGTGTTTACTTTTTCAGGATTTCCTCTATAGGAAATATCCCCAGAACCAGATACCCTTGCTTTTAAAGACTTATTTGCGGTAACTTGTATATCTGCTGAACCGGATATTGTTGCGTCAACATTATCAGCTTCTAGGTCATATGCTTCAATATCTCCACTACCTGAGATTGTAGCTTCAAAATTGGTGGTGTCACCGCTTAAAGTAATATCTCCTGAACCCGACATTGAGGCAGATATATTTTGAACATCAAGGTCTAAAGTAATATCACCTGATCCTGACATTGCTGTTTTGAAATCATCAGTTTTGATTTTTGTTTTACCAACAATATCACCTGATCCTGACATAGAAACAGAACTTATAGATTCAACGGGTACGGTAATGTGAATTCCAGATTTCCAATTGCTCGTTTTTAGATTAACACCCTTTTCTGTCTTGATCACCAGTTTGCCGTCTTTGACTTCGGTAATTATGTACTCCAATAGGTTTTCTTCACCTGTTAAGGTTATTTCACCTTCGTTGCCAGATACCAAATCAACATCGAACCAGCCCGATACGGCTACACCGTCATAATCCCCTGTATTTCTCTCAATGGTAACATTGTTACCGTTTCCTTTAATAGTCTTTCCCCATTGCGCTGAACAAGATAGGGAGATTAACCCTGCACATACTAATACACTAAATTTTCTCATGATATTCATTTTTAATTGATTGATTTATTTTTTGCTAAAACTTATGCCGCCATAGTCGCTTGTAAGTATAATTTTGTTGCCACTGCCTTTAGAGCCATAAAATCCTTCATAGTGTTTGTCAGATGATTTTTCTATGCTAATGTTAATAGTGAAGTCATCTTTGCCACTTACACCGGCATAACTGGTAGAAATATCGAAATCAAAATGATAGGCACTGTTGTATCCAATTTTAACTCCGGTATAATCCGTTCTAATTTCTACATCGCCAGCATCTGCAGCAAGTTCATCTATTCTAATGGAGCCATAGTCAGCTGTTATAGATACATCTCCATGAACGACGCCTAGTTTTACTGTGATATAATCACCATTACCATCTATGCTTTGTAGTTCTTCAATGTCCATATTGCCATAGTCACTGGTATAATCTAAATTGCCCATTTTGCCTATACTTGCATTAGTGTAATCAGCATTGATATGAAGGTCGCCGGCTTTCTCAATAGTAAAGCCCGAGTAATCTGCTCTAATTTCACCACTGTTGATAAAACCAATTGTGGATTTTGAAGTATAGTCAAAATTTAAACGGTTATTACGGCCTCTAAGCTCACCAAGTTCAAGTCTGCCATAGTCACAGTTTATTTTGGCGTGCCCGTCTATTCTGTCCAAAATTATATTGCCATAATCATTACTGAGGTCAACATTGTTTTTAACGGGCACCTTAATGGTGTAATTGATCTGCATATTAACGTTGTTGTTATTTCCCCAGCTCCATACCCAGCCATTGTTATTTTTGTTGAAAATGGTTTTGGCGTAAACTCTTTCGTTATTGGCTTCAAAATCAACTGAAATTTCATCTAATTTTTTTTGGACCTTGTCTTCATTGTTGCCATTGGTCTTAATGTGGACTTCAATTACTACTCTATTTTCATTCCAAGAAGTTATATTTAAGTTGCCATAAGAATTGTCTATTTTTAGCAACGCGTTGGTACTTACGTTAAACTCTTTTTTAATGGTCTTTTCTTTGGTATGCTTACCATCAAAAGAAGTGTCATTGGCGAAGGCTACTGTTGAGAAAGCCAAAAATAATAGCCAAGTATATTTATATAGTAAAGTTTTCATCATGTGATTTTTTAATTGATTTAATATTTTCAATTTGAATCATAACCTCGTTTAAAAGATCGATTCTGGTTTGGAAATTGGTAATCATGGCACTTAAAATTAACTTGCTGTTACCTCCATTTAAAAGGTCTTGCTCCATTTTGGTATAGTTCAGCTGAAGCTTTTTTAGTTGGACCATGGTGTCATTAATAATTTTTTCTGTTTCGGGTGATTTTTCTGAATTCAGTTCTTTTACCTGCTCTTCGATTAAATTCGCAAAATAGAATTGCGTTTTTGATGCTTCTGGCGAAATCTCGGCAACTTTTTCTTCAATACTTGATGCTGTGTTGAATTGGGATAATCCAACCGTTAATAAAATGGCAAATGATGCTGCGACCGATAGAAAAAGTAACCAATTGTTCTTTTTCTTGGGAGCAAGTGTAGCCACGCCTTTAGATTCGTTCAGTTTTTCTAAGAATCGCTGTTCGTGCCCGTTGGCGGGTTCGGCATAATCCAATTTGTCATGTAGCTTTATAAAAAGCTCGTCAATAGTATCTTTCTTCATTAGACTGCGAGTGTTAGTTTTTTCCTTAAACTTTCTTTTGCTCTAGAAACAGTAGTTCTGCAATTGGCATAACTAATGTTCATGATTTTACTAATTTCATCATAATCAAATCCTTCAATTAGATGTAAGGTCAAAGAAATTCTGTAGTTGTCTTTTAAATCTTTCATGGTTTCCATCACTTTTTGAGCCTTTAGTTCTGTAAACACATGGTCAGATGCAATTCCGTCATTATCTTCGACCCTGTACAATACCTCATCTAAAGCAACTTCGTTCTTTTTTTGTTGCTTTCTATATTGATGTATACTGTTATTAATAACAATACGCTTTAACCAGGATCCAAAAGTTACTTCCCCTTTAAAAGTATGCAGTTTCGTAAATGCGCTTAAAAACGATTCTTGCATAATGTCTTCTGCTTGGGCAGAGTCTTTTACGATTCTGAGTGATGTATTGTACATAGCCTTGTAATACCTGTTGTACACTTCTAGCTGTGCACTTTGTTTACCGGCTAAGCACAATTGCACTAGCTCATCAATATGTTCTCTTTGTTGGCTCAAAAAGTGATTGGTTTATTGAAAGATGAACCAAAATACAGTTTGTTACAGTTTGATGGAAATAAATTTTAATTATTCCATAAGCAAGAGTTGGGTATTTATTGAAATGATTTATTTCAGTTGGCACAAGAATTGAATTAGATAATAGCAAATGAAAGTGCAAAAAGCCGTATTTAACTGATTTTCATTGTTTTTACGGCAATTATGTATAATTTATAAAAACTAAATTCTGTTAATTTAATGACAGAATGACCGATATATGAGTATGGGAGATTCTAAATTTTCAAATTTTGACAATATGTCTTTACAAGGAATAGACCAAGATTCTGAGCTAATTCCATTATTGACTCCAGAAGATGAGGAGCAAATGAATAGTGAGACCTTGCCAGAGACCTTGCCTATATTGCCTTTAAGGAATACAGTACTTTTTCCTGGTGTAGTAATTCCTATTACGGCGGGTAGAGATAAAAGTATCCACTTAATTAAGGATGCCAACAACGGCTCAAAAGTAATAGGTGTAGTTTCCCAAAAAGATGAGGAAACGGAAAATCCTGATGTAAAGGATATAAATACCTTGGGTACGGTAGCCAAAATTTTACGTGTGCTACAAATGCCAGATGGTAATACCACCGTAATCATTCAAGGTAAAAAGCGTTTTGAGATTGCCGAAGTCTTAACTAAGAAGCCTTATATAACAGCTACAGTTAGAGAAACCGCAGAAGTAAGACCGGAAAAGAACGATAAGCAGTTTTTGGCAATTATAGAGTCTATTAAAGAATTGGCTTTAAAAATTATAAGGGATAATCCAAATATTCCTAGCGAAGCATCTTTTGCTATTAAAAACATTCAAAGTGATTCTTTCTTAATAAACTTTGTTTCGTCCAATCTTAATTTGGATGTAAAGGCGAAACAAGAGTTGTTGGAAATAGGCAGTCTGCAAGAGAGAGCGTTGGCAACATTGAAATATATGAATGTTGAAATGCAAAAGCTTGAACTTAAGAATGATATTCAATCAAAAGTTAGAAATGATCTAGATCAGCAACAGCGAGAATATTTCTTGCACCAGCAGATGAAGACCATTCAAGAAGAATTGGGCGGAGTTTCTTATGATGAGGAGTTAGAGGAGATGAAGGAGAAGTCCAAGAAAAAGAAATGGGGCAAGAAAGAAAGAGAGCATTTTGAAAAGGAATTGTCGAAAATGAAGCGGATGAATCCGCAGGTGGCAGAATATTCTATTCAAAGAAATTATTTGGACCTGCTATTGGATTTGCCTTGGAAAGAATATTCTAAAGATAAGTTCGATTTAAAAAGAGCAGAAAGAATTCTTGATCGTGACCATTATGGTTTAGAGGATGTAAAGAAAAGAATTGTGGAATATTTAGCGGTTTTGAAGCTGCGTAATGATATGAAATCACCTATTCTTTGTCTTTATGGACCTCCAGGAGTAGGTAAAACTTCATTAGGTAAATCTATTGCAGAGGCGTTAGGTAGAGAGTATGTAAGAATGTCATTAGGTGGTTTAAGAGATGAGGCTGAAATTAGAGGTCACCGAAAAACATATATTGGTGCAATGCCGGGTAGAATTATTCAGAGCCTAAAAAAGGCGGGTAAATCTAACCCTGTTTTTATCTTAGATGAAATAGATAAGCTGTCCAATAGTCATCAAGGTGATCCTTCATCTGCTATGTTAGAGGTTTTAGATCCTGAACAGAACAGTGATTTTCATGACAATTTCTTAGAATTGGGTTATGACCTTTCTAAAGTGATGTTCGTTGCTACTGCAAATAACTTGGGCAGTATACAGCCGGCACTTAGAGATCGTATGGAAATTATCCATGTAAGTGGGTACACTATTGAGGAAAAGGTTGAAATAGCTAAAAAACATTTGTTGCCAAAACAATTGACGGAACATGGTTTAGATGCTAGTCATTTAAAAATTGGCAAACCACAATTAGAAAAAATTGTAGAAGGGTATACAAGGGAATCTGGAGTACGTTCTTTAGAAAAGCAAATCGCCAAAATGGTACGTTATGCTGCGAAATCTATTGCCACTGAAGAAGATTATGAAGTAAAGGTGAGTAATGAAGTTATCATAGAGGTTTTGGGTGCGCCAAAAATGGAGCGTGATAAATATGAAAATAATGAAGTGGCAGGTGTTGTTACCGGATTGGCTTGGACCAGTGTTGGTGGCGATATTTTATTTATAGAATCTATACTTTCAAAAGGTAAGGGAACCATGAGTATTACGGGTAACCTTGGTAAAGTGATGAAAGAATCTGCAACCATTGCCATGGAGTATATAAAATCTAATGCTGATCGTTTTGGTATAGATGTCGCGGTATTTGAGAAATATAATGTTCATATTCATGTACCAGAAGGGGCAACACCTAAAGATGGTCCAAGTGCAGGTATTACTATGTTGACCTCTTTAGTGTCATTGTTTACGCAAAAACGTATTAAAAAGAGCCTGGCAATGACCGGTGAGATCACATTGAGAGGCAAAGTGCTTCCGGTAGGTGGTATAAAGGAAAAGATTCTTGCCGCCAAAAGGGCTAAAATTAAGGAGATTATTCTTTGTGCAGATAACGAGCGTGATATTAAGGAAATCAAAGAGTCATATTTAAAAGGGTTAACGTTTCACTATGTAAAGGAAATGTCAGAAGTTATTGATATTGCCATTACAGGGGTTAAAGTAAAAAACGCAAAGGAGCTATAACTTAGCTTTTCTTTATACTTTTGATAGGATGAAAAAAATCACCATTGCAATAGACGGGTTTTCCTCAACGGGTAAAAGTACTTTGGCAAAACAATTAGCTAAAAAGCTGCAATATATTTATGTAGATACGGGTGCCATGTACCGTGCGGTTACCTTGTTTGCTATGAGGGCAGGTTTGGTAGAAGCCGGCAATGTGGATGAAGATACGTTGGAGCAAAAATTAGGTGATGTTGAATTGAAGTTTGTATTCAATTCTGAATTGGGTTTTGCGGAAATGTATTTGAATGGAGAAAATGTAGAAAAGGAAATAAGGACTATGCCGGTTTCCAAGAACGTGAGCCAAGTAGCCGTTTTAGAGGCAGTACGTAAAAAATTGGTAGCCTTGCAACAAGCAATGGGTGTTGATAAAGGTATTGTTATGGACGGCAGGGATATTGGTACAGTGGTGTTTCCAGATGCAGAACTTAAAATCTTCATGACCGCTTCACCTGAAAAGAGAGCTGTAAGAAGGTATAAAGAGTTATTGGATAGAGGAGAGAATGTCGTCTATGAAGATATTTTGGAAAACGTTCAAAAACGAGATTATATTGACAGTAATAGAGAGATATCTCCTCTAAGAAAAGCTGATGATGCAATTGAGTTCGATAATAGTGACTTAGGACTGGAAGATCAGTTTCAAAGAATTTACGAACATTCGCTTCGGGTTATAGAAAAAAAAGTATAAAAAAAGAGGTTAGTTTTGCTAACCTCTTTTTTATTATGTAGTATATGTATTATTTGTTTGGAATAACCAATACTTGATCAGGATGAATTACATCCGGATTTTTTAAGATGTTGGTATTCGCTTCAAAAATAGCTTTATATTTCATTGGGTCACCGTAATATTCTTTAGCTATTTTACTTAAAGATTCACCGCTTTTTACCACGTGTCTGTGATAAACGGAATCATCTTCTACTGTAATGTTCGCTTTAATATCAGAAGGGCTTTCACCGCCCAATGCTTTAATTTTATCCCAGATCAAATCCTTTTCGTAAGGAGTTTTTGCTTGTCCTTTTATTTTTAGAACATCTCCTTCAACAGTTACGTTACCGTCTTTGATACCTAATTGTTCACCTAGGTCCAAAACCCCTTGATATTTCGCTTTAACGCTCATATTTTTACTTTTTTTAATGGTTATTATAATGCTTCTAAGATAAGCATATTTAAGATATTCCATTCCAAAATCATGCCATATTCTTTAATTGAATGGTATATAATAAGTTGTGTTGTCTAATTTAAATAAAATGCTTATTTTTGCACACCTTTTTTGCAAGGCATTCAAGAGAAAAAGGGATTAGATAAACAAAAAGATATAACTACTTTCATAGTCGTTGCTTAAATCTTGATAAGATTATGGAATACAAATTATTGATCAGCAAATGGCTGAAGAAAAAACAAACGCAGAGGTAGAAGCTACTACCGAAGCAACACAACAAGCTGTAGAGACTCCACAGCAAGATCCACAAGAATTTTTAGAGAACTTTAACTGGGAAAAATACGAGCAAGGAATTGAGCGTGTAGATGACTCAAAGTTGAAGGAATTTGAAGATTTAGTAGCTGAAAATTTCGTTGATACTGCCGATGAGGAAGTAGTAGAAGGGAAAGTAGTTTATATTACTGATAGAGAGGCTATCATTGATATCAACGCAAAATCTGAAGGTGTAATTTCGTTAAACGAATTCCGTTACAATCCAGGTTTAAAAGTAGGTGACAAAGTAGAGGTATTGATTGATATTCGTGAGGATAAAAGTGGTCAGTTGGTTTTATCTCACAGAAAAGCGAGAACTATTATGGCTTGGGACCGTGTAAATGCGGCTCATGACAAAGAAGAAATCGTTAGTGGTTTTGTGAAGTGCAGAACTAAAGGTGGTATGATCGTTGACGTATTTGGTATAGAAGCTTTCTTACCAGGTTCTCAAATTGACGTTAAGCCAATTCGTGACTACGACCAGTATGTTAACAAAACAATGGAATTCAAGGTTGTAAAGATCAATCACGAATTTAAAAACGTTGTTGTTTCTCATAAAGCACTTATTGAAGCTGATATTGAAGAGCAGAAGAAAGAAATCATTAGCCAATTAGAAAAAGGACAAGTATTAGAAGGTGTTGTTAAAAACATTACTTCTTACGGTGTGTTCATTGATCTAGGTGGTGTTGATGGTTTAGTTCACATTACTGACCTTTCTTGGAGCAGAATCAACCACCCGAACGAGGTTGTTGAATTGGATCAGAAATTAAATGTTGTAATTCTTGATTTTGATGAAAACAAATCTAGAATTCAATTAGGTCTTAAGCAATTGGAGAAGCACCCATGGGAAGCTTTATCCGATGAAATTAAGATTGGTGATAAAGTAAAAGGTAAAGTAGTTGTTATCGCTGATTACGGCGCATTCATCGAAGTTGTTGAAGGTGTTGAAGGTCTTATCCACGTTTCTGAAATGTCTTGGTCTACGCACTTGCGTTCTGCACAGGATTTCGTAAATGTAGGTGATGAGGTAGAAGCGGTTGTATTGACATTGGATCGTGAAGATCGTAAAATGTCTCTTGGTATCAAGCAATTGACTCCAGATCCTTGGACTGATATTACTACGAAATACCCTGTAGGTTCTAAACATAAAGGTATTGTAAGAAACTTTACAAACTTTGGTGTTTTCGTTGAATTGGAAGAAGGTATAGACGGTTTAATTTACATCTCTGATCTTTCTTGGACTAAGAAAATCAAGCATCCATCTGAGTTTACTAACGTAGGTGATACTTTAGAAGTTGAAGTATTGGAATTAGATGTTGAAGGTCGTAAGTTGAGCTTAGGTCACAAGCAGACTACTGAAAACCCATGGGATAAATATGAAACTGAATTCGCATTGGGTACAGTTCATACAGCAACCATTTCTGATGTAGTTGATAAAGGTGCAACAATTGAATTTAACGATGATATTACTGCATTTATTCCTCAACGTCATTTAGAAAAAGAAGATGGTAAAAAACTAGGTAAAGGCGATGAAGCTGAATTCAAGATTATTGAGTTCAACAAAGACTTCAAACGTGTTGTAGCTAGTCATACTGCTATCTTCCGTGAAGAAGAGCAACGTAATGTTAAGGCGGCTGTTAAAAGACAAGCAGCTAATGCAGATGAGGCTAAGCCAACTTTAGGTGATGCTAACGATGCGTTACAGGCGTTGAAAGACAAAATGGAAGCTGATTCTAAGAAGAAGTAATTTCATTAGCATACATCCTTAAATAGGATAGTTTATAAAAGCCCGGATGCATAATCCGGGCTTTTTGTATTTATGATTGTTTGTTGTTTCTTAAAGGTAAGTCGCAACGGAACTACACGTCATTCTAAATGATTTTGTTTTGCCTTTGGAATAGATGATAATCAAAAGGCTATCAGCAAAGCAAATAGGTTTTACTATTTTAAGTTTAGGATTTTAATTTCTGAAATAAGTAAACAACATAGATACGTTGAAGAAATGAATATATTCAAATGTTTTGTTAATAGGGTAAATAGTAAAAGCCCAGATTTTCATCTAGGCTTTATTAGTTTTCATTCAGTCGGTTCCTATTAGGGTTCTAACGTAAATGAAATACTAGTGGAGATTGTTATGTAATTAGACTTTTTATGTAATTGTGTTTGCACAGAACAAAATCGGGTTGGTAAAAAATTAATACACCTTTTTCTTTACGAACCAGATATCTTCAAGGCTTAAGTTCAAGGTAAGTAGGTGATAGTTCTCCTTTACCAGAACGTTTTGCAATAGACCTTTAGATCCATAGCTATATGAAAGGTTGATCATAGAATGGGTTCCTCTACTTGTTGGTATACCAATACCTGCTGTAAAATTGTAGCCCTCAACTTTTTCATCACTAATGGCTAAATATCCATTGTCATAATTATAACCTAATCTATATGCTATTCTTTGACCATATTTATAGCTGGTTGGGTTTTGAATATATTCTAATCCAAAAGCATAGATGTCTTGGTCTTCATAACTACCTATATTTTCGGATTGATCGGTGTTGGTCCAAAAATTCTTTTTGTAATCTGCGCTAAATGTCAGCTCTTCAATAGGTTTGATGCTCATACCAAATCCCAACTCAAGGGGTAATTTAAAGTCTGATACAGTATCTGAACTCTCGTCCTCTACAGTAATTTCAATACCGGATAACGACTTGTTGACAGACCTTTTTAAATTGCCGTTTAAACTTGTGGGTAATTGTACAGTACTTCCTATGGTAATTTTTTCGTTAACATCATATTGCAGCCCAAAGCCAAGTCTTGCACCACTATAATTTGTTTTTTCTATAGATTCAAAAGCAGTTGCATTGTAAGTAAAAGATTCCGTTTCTTCAATGTTACCGAATAGGAATGAAGCACTTAAACCTAACCTAAGCTTAGGAATTAGGGCATAACCAATATTAAGTTTAATATCATTTAGACCGCCCAAACCGGTTACGTTACTTTCAAATGAATTTGTAGACCCTTCAATGTTGCTACTTACACCAAGTAGGGAATATCCAACATCACTATAAGGTACCATGGTTATGCCTGCACCAAAATTTTCTGCAATTCTAAAACCAAAGGCGATATTGGAAAAATTGACATTTGATTTTTCTTCAGTGTCCGATGTATTGCTGTAATTATTAAATTCTCCGGTAACCCCAATATCATACAGGAAAGAGTTTTGGGGTATTAAGGCGTAATTGGCAGGGTTTAAGTTATTCAACTCGTAAGTTGATTTAATACCTATGCCGCTATAGCCTAAACTATTGAACTTTCCAATACTGGTTTGGTTAATAACACCTAATCCGTATAAGGAATATGGAGAACTGGTTAAAGCTTCTGATTGTGCTGAAATTTGCTGTATGCCAAGAAAAGCTCCTATGGTGACCACTATAATTTGGTTAATCTTCATCGTAAATACCGTATGTTAATTCTAAAATTGTTTCGTTTTCCCCATTACCGTTTCCGCTCATAATAAATCGATCTACAGTAGAATTATAATCAACAGGAAGTAAGATTAAAGCATCATCAATATCCCTGTCCTTTAGGTAAAGCTCTTCTAAATAATAAGACAGGGATATTTCATAATAGATGTCGTTAAATTCTTGATTGTCCCTGTTTAAAATAGCATAGGAAGTAGAGGACAGGGTTTCGGTCAAATCATTGTTTTGGTCAACGACATATACCGCAAGGGTGTCTCTTAGTTTTAGATTGTCGTTATAAGATTGGGCAACTGGTTTTATTTTAAGGGTGCCGTCCAATATGGTGCCACTGCCAGGTATGTCGTAAAGACTTGTAATACTTGGAAATTGTACCCTCATGGCTATTCCTACACCAGATTGAATGTAACTCTCGTTGTTAGAATCGGAACTTTCTAAGTTGACCTTACTATCTGTTAAGCCCTGTAGCGGTGTAATAGGGTCTTCTGCGGTTATGCTATTAAAGAAAGGAATTGGTGTGGTTGTTGCGTTTATTTGAATATCAAAATATTCTTGTTCAGATTCATATTCGGTTTCTGTACTGTAATACAAGCGCATGTAGGTATTTTCAGAAGATTTTGAAAAACCGATGATTGAGCCATTGTCGGTTTCGTCAGGTAAAAGCGCTATGCCTTTAAAGTAATCCCTATATTCATCAGAATTTACAATGTCTTTCTCCTGTAGTTTGGAGAATATATCCGTACCAAAATCGTCTATCATTTTTATGGTTATAGAGTCTCCTGCCAAAGGTCTTGGGTTGTATTCGTAAAAACCCAGGTCATCTTCATCATAGCTGATTTTACTCGTATTGTAGAAATAATCATCACTTTCTGGATTCAGGTTTTCTATAATTTTTTTAATGTGAATGGTGTTTTTCTGTAGCGTGTCATTGTAGTAGTAATTATCATAGCCCAAGACCATTACCAAACTATCAAATACCGCCTCAGAATCTATGGTATAGGTCTCTGGTAAAAATTGCATGTAGCTAGATGCCCTAACGGTACCAAAAACAGCATCTGAATATTTTCCTGTAAGAATTCTTGTAGATTCAGAAGTAGCTAAACTATCAAACTTCATGGTAGAGGTACTCACCGTTAATGTATCGATCAATATGAGGCGGATGTTACTATCGGTAAATGTTTCACCGGCTACAAAATCGGTATCATTATATATTTCATCACTGCAAGAGATAACGACTATTGTAAATAAACCACCGATCATTATGATGTGGAGTGCACGTAGTTTGTTTAAGAACACCTTCATTTAAAATTTAGTTTTCATCAAAGCTAAATACCCAATGCGGTTGTAAAAACCTGAATAGACGAATCCGTAATGTTAAGGGATGAAATCTATTATTTAAACTATTAATGAAATGTTTGTGTTCGTAGATGAAAACCTAGGATTGGTATGTTAAAAATCAATCTTAATCTATTGTGTTTTTTAGAACCCTGGGGTCTCTAGTAGATTTGATTTCTCAAAGAAAGAACCTTAAAACAAAAAAGTAATGAATAAAAGAAAATCGTATGTATACAAAATTACCGGGTTGGCGCTTTTGGCCATGGTAGTTACAAGTTGTTCAAGTGATGATGACGACGATTTAGGTAACTGGGTAGATAAATCTGTATTTGATGGTAGCCCAAGAAGTAGTGTATCTGGTTTTACAATAGGTAATACTGGGTATATGGGTGTTGGTTATGATGGAGACGATTATTTGGCTTCCTTTTGGGCATACGATATTGAAGGTGACTACTGGTCTCAAAAAGCTGATTTTCCTGGAGCTGCTAGAAATGCGGCCGTAGGTTTTGAGATTGACGGTACTGGTTATATAGGTTCTGGGTATGATGGTGTAGATGAATTGAAGGATTTTTATAGCTATGATACTGCCTCTAATACATGGACGGAAATTGCCTCTTTACCAACAGCAAGAAGAAGTGCTGTAGGTTTTGGAATTAACGGCTATGGTTATGTGGGTACAGGATATGATGGCGAGAATGATAGAAAGGATTTCTATAAGTATAACCCTGCAACCGATTCTTGGACTGAATTAGTAGGTTTTGGAGGAAATAAAAGAAGATCTGCCACCACTTTTACTATAGATGGTTTAGTGTATTTAGGTACTGGAGTGTCTAACGGGGTATACTTAGATGATTTTTGGGTATTTGACCCTGCTACTGAAAGTTGGACTTCAAAGTTAGACCTTGATGAAGAAGATGATTATGCTATTGCAAGAAGTAATGCTGTTGGATTTACGTTAAACGGATACGGTTATATAGCAACCGGAGAATTAGGTGGTGCTACCAATACAGTTTGGGAGTACGATCCAGCTTCAGATGAATGGGAACAAAAAACATCTTTTGAAGGAGCTACAAGGCAAGATGCCATTGCTTTTTCAAATGGAAGTCGAGTATTTATAGGAATGGGTAGAACTGGAACATTATACCTAGATGATTTAGATGAATTTTTTCCATTGGATGAGTACGATGACGAAGATTAATTTATCATAGTGAGTGCAATTGTTAATTTTTTGGGTCAATCTGTGAAGGTTGGCCCATTTTTAAACATTTATTTATGAGTTCTACTGTAAAATACTCGCTTGCTATTGTGCTATTTTTGGTACTTGGCTTTGGCATTGTTATGTATATCCAATCTGAGCCCAGCCAAAACCAAATATTTGAAAGTCAAATAGTAAGTCTAGATGATGGATTTGGTTATAAGATTTTGAGAGGAGAAAAGATAGTGATTGTACAAGAGTTCGTTCCCGGTCTTCCAGGTAAGCAACAATTTGTTTCTAAAGAAGAAGCTCAGAAAACGGCAAACTTGGTACTATCTAAATTAGAAGAGGGGAAATCGCCAATTTTATTACCGACAGATCTGGCGAAATTGAATATTTCAACCCAAGTAGGTCATTGATAGTATATGAGATCGATAATTAATAATAGAATTCAGATAGTTGTCCATATCAGCATTTGGATTCTGTTTTATGGACTCACATTTTATCCTGTACTAAATGATGCAAGACCTATTCCTTCAGATGTGTTTCCAAAGCTCATTGTAATTATAGTACTATTTTATTTCAATTATTTTTACTTAGTACCAGAGTATTTACTGAAAAAGACAGTGCTCTTTTATTTATTTCTTTCACTGGGACTTTTGATTTTTTCGGTGTATTTGCTCAATCATTTTTTTCCGCCAAGAATACCCGATAATTTCTTTATACAACAAGAAAGACCAAGAGGTCTTGGTTTTATGCCGTTTTATAGAACGTTCGTAAATCTTGGAATACCTTATGTGATCAGTGCCATTTTAAGAATGTATGTTGAATGGAAACGTAATGAGAATTTACGTTTATCGGTTGAAAAGGAAAATATTAAGTCTGA
Organism: Maribacter sp. 1_2014MBL_MicDiv; assembly: GCF_001865655.1. Taxonomy (NCBI): domain Bacteria; kingdom Pseudomonadati; phylum Bacteroidota; class Flavobacteriia; order Flavobacteriales; family Flavobacteriaceae; genus Maribacter; species Maribacter sp. 1_2014MBL_MicDiv. The sequence continues at coordinate 649,012 of NZ_CP011318.1, read as the reverse complement.
GCTACAGTTTTTAAAGGCGCAATTAAATCCACATTTTTTGTTCAATTCGCTTAATACCATTTATGCCTTATCTGTAAAAAAATCTCCCGACACCTCAGAGGCAATAGTTGATTTATCGGAACTTATGAGATATATGATCTATGAGGCAGATAAAGACTTAGTGCCTTTAAATAAAGAACTAGATTATATAAAAAGTTATATACAGTTACAGCGATTAAGACTATCTGATAGTGAAAATGTATCCTTAAAGATTACCGGGGAAGATAGAGGGCGTGCGGTACCGCCTTTGCTATTTATCTCGTTTATTGAAAATGCCTTTAAATACGGTACGGATTACAAGGGTAAAACCTATGTCAAAATTTCATTGATAATTACAGATGCCTCTATCTATTTAAACGTTAAGAATAAAATTGGAATTTTTAGAGAACCCACCAAGAACTCGGGTATCGGACTTGAGAATATTAGAAATCAGTTAGAATTGATATATCCAGGTCTGCACAACTTAGAGGTAAGTAATGACGGCCAAGATTATGAAGTTTCTTTGACCATTTACCAAAACAATCAAGCTTATGAAATGTATAATTATAGATGATGAGCCTTTGGCGATCGAGATTCTAACTGGCTATTGTGAAAAGCTAGACTTTATAGAGTTGGTGAACTCATATACCAATCCGCTCGATGCTATTACGGAAATCAAGGAAAAGAAAATAGATTTGATCTTTTGTGATATAGAAATGCCCCAAATAAATGGTATAGATTTTATGGGCACTTTAGATAACAGACCGTTGTTCATATTTACCACTGCTTATTCACATTATGCGGTAGATGGGTTTGAGTTGAATGCAGTGGATTATTTGGTGAAACCTATACCTTATCATCGTTTTATAAAATCAGTATCAAGAGTACAAGATTTAATTTCAAAAAAACAAAAGCCAATTATGGAAGCAAACGTTTTCTCATCTACCGGTGATAGTACAGTAGAAAAAAAGTTCATTTTTGTGAAGGCGGAATATGAAAGTATAAAAATAGATTTGGACCAAATTGAATATGTACAAGGTTTAAAAGATTATTTGAAAATTCATATTGCCAACACCAATAAAACCATTTTAACGTTAATGAGCTTTAAGGAGATTATGAGTAAGTTACCTGCAAATCAATTTCTTAGGGTGCATAAATCCTATGTGGTCAATGTAAATTACATTAAAACGGTACAGCGTAACAGAATAGTTATTAATGACATGCGCATACCTATTGGTGAAAGCCATAAAGAAGCCTTCTTTTCTATCTTGGGCTTATAGATTTCACGTTCATTGATCTAAATTTATTTTTTTTGATTTTACTTCCTTATTTTGGCTGTCAAAGTTTAGATAGAATTATCTATTTTTGTTAAGCTAAAAGCACGGGTGCCCATTATGAGTCAAAAAGTTTTACTCTCTTCCAAAGAAATACATATCATCCTGCACAGATTGGCTTGCCAATTGCTTGAGAACCATTTAAATTTTGAAAACACAGTTTTAATTGGAATTCAACCAAGGGGAAAATTTCTTGCTGAACGCTTGAATAAGATTTTAAAGGAGGAGTATAAAGTAAAGAAGATAGACTTAGGGTTTTTGGATATTACTTTTTATCGTGATGATTTTAGAAGAGGGGAAAAGACCCTAGAGGCCACAAAAACAAAGATAGATTTCTTGGTAGAGGACAAAAACGTTGTTTTAATTGATGATGTGCTGTACACAGGTAGAAGTATAAATGCGGCTTTAACTGCTTTGCAATCTTTTGGCAGGCCAAAAGATGTAGAGTTGTTATGTTTAATAGATCGCAGATTCAGCAGACATTTGCCTATACAACCCAATTACAGGGGGCGCCAGGTAGATGCCATAAATGATGAGAAGGTAAAGGTGATGTGGGAAGAAAATGACGGGGAAGATATAATATACTTAGTAAATAGATAAGAAAATGAGCGAACTGAGTGTTAAACACTTACTGGGAATTAAATACCTAAAGGAAACCGATATTCAGCTTATTTTTGAAACTGCCGATCATTTTAAAGAGGTGATCAACCGGTCTATTAAAAAAGTGCCTTCGCTTAGAGATATTACCATTGCCAATATATTTTTTGAGAACAGTACTAGGACTAAACTGTCTTTTGAATTGGCGGAAAAGCGTTTATCTGCAGACGTGCTTAATTTTTCCGCAAGTCAGTCTTCGGTTAAAAAAGGTGAAACCTTAATAGATACGGTAAATAATATTCTATCTATGAAAGTAGATATGGTGGTGATGAGGCATCCTAACCCTGGTGCGGGCATATTTTTATCCAAACACGTAAATGCATCAATCGTAAATGCTGGCGATGGTGCACACGAGCATCCAACACAGGCATTGTTGGATTCTTACTCCATACGTGAAAAATTAGGAGACGTAGCAGGTAAAAATGTAGTGATCGTTGGTGATATTCTTCATTCAAGGGTTGCCCTTTCAAATATTTTTGCGTTAAAATTACAAGGAGCAAATGTTAAGGTGTGTGGTCCTAAAACATTGCTTCCTAAGTACATAGAATCTTTAGGTGTCGGTGTAGAGACCAATTTAAGAAAAGCGTTGGAGTGGTGCGATGTAGCTAACATGTTGCGCATACAAAACGAAAGATTGGATATAAGTTATTTCCCGACCACACGAGAGTATACCCAACAATTTGGGGTGAATAAAAAATTGCTTGATAGCTTGGATAAGGAAATTGTAATAATGCACCCAGGTCCTATAAATAGAGGTGTGGAAATTACAAGTGATGTGGCAGATTCCAAGCAATCTATAATATTAAACCAGGTTGAAAACGGAGTTGCCATTCGTATGGCGGTAATTTATTTATTGGCATCTAAAATAAAATAATATGATTTTCACTAAAGAAGAATCGTTGATTATTGTATCTCAAGAAGAAATTTCAATTGAGCGTTTTTTAGAGAATTTGCAGAAAGAATATGCAAAATTAAAAAACGATAATTTGGTGTTAAACTTGTTAAGCTTCTCAAAGTTGACACCTTATAATGTTATCTCATTTTTAGAAATAGCAAGAATGCACAAAAAGAACGGACAGTCGTTCGTTTTGGTATCGGATAAAGTGTCTTACGATGATGTTCCTGAAGAAATTAATCTTGTGCCAACCCTTCAAGAAGCTAGAGATGTTGTTGAAATGGAAGAAATAGAACGTGATTTGGGTATATAACAATACGCAAAGCACAGATAAGAATACTTAAGTACTTATTTTATGCGCCTTACTGTATTGGGTTGTTATGCGGCAACACCAAGAACGCTTACGAATCCTACGTCACAAGTTTTAGAAATTAACAATCAAGTTGTATTAATTGATTGTGGTGAGGGAACCCAAGTAGAACTTAGAAGGCATAAAATAAAGTTCTCAAGAATAAACCATATTTTCATTTCTCACCTACATGGAGATCATTTTTTTGGACTCCCAGGTTTTATTTCTACCATGAGATTATTGGGTAGGGAGAAAGCACTTCATGTATACGGCCCCAAAGGAATTAAAGAGGCTATAACATTGCTTTTAAAGTTGGGAGATTCTTGGACAAACTACCCATTGTTGTTTCATGAACTTACCAGTAAGGAACAGGAGCTTATCTTTGAGGATGATAAGATAAGTGTAACTACCATACCATTAGAACATAGGGTATATACAAATGGCTACTTGTTCAGGGAAAAATTAGGCAAAAGAAAGCTGAATGTTACTGCGGCAGAAAAGTATGGGATTGACAAAGCTTATTATAACAATATAAAAAACGGAAAGAATATAACTTTGGATAATGGTACTATTGTATCCAATAGTGAATTAACCTTTGATCCGCCTGAGCCAAAATCTTATGTATTTTGTAGTGACACCGTTTATGATGAAAGTTTGGCTGAAAAGATTAAAAATGTAGATGTTTTATATCATGAATCTACATTTTTGGAAACAGAGACCGATCTTGCCGTGAAAACCAAGCATGCTACCGCTAAACAAGCCGCTATGGTAGCAAAAAAAGCTAATGTAAAAACCTTAATGTTAGGTCATTACTCTACTCGCTATAAATCAATAGCATTGTTTAAAGAAGAAGCTTCAACTATTTTTCCTAATGTAGTTCTTGCTGATGATGGTAAGACATTCGATTTTTAAACCTTTTAATACGTTTTTATAACGTTTATTTTCCTTTCTTTTTAGAACTTTGTTTATCTTGTTTTTAACACGAAAATGATGCAAAAAGATTTAGGTGATTATAGAAAATCCTATGAGAAAAGTGCGTTGGTAGAAGACAGTATATCTGATAATCCAATACAGCTATTTCAAACGTGGTTTTATGAGGTTGAAAATTCCGATGGGGTAGATGAACCCAATGCTATGACGGTTTCTACGGTAGGTTTAGATGGTTTTCCCAAAAGTAGGGTAGTACTTCTTAAGAAATATACTCATGAGGGTTTTATCTTTTATACGAACTACAATAGCGAAAAGGGAAAAGCTATTGGTGAAAACCCAAATCTCTGTCTATCCTTTTTTTGGGCAAACTTAGAACGCCAAGTAATCATAAAAGGTGTTGCCGAAAAATTACCCGAAAATCTTTCTGATGGTTATTTTGAGTCAAGACCTGAAGGAAGTAAATTAGGGGCATTGGTATCGAATCAAAGTACTGTAATTGATTCCAGAGCCGTATTGGAAGATAAATTGGCTAAGTTGGAAAAAGAATATAACGGTAAAGAAATAGAAAGGCCTAAGCATTGGGGTGGCTATTTGGTAAGACCTTTATCTATAGAGTTTTGGCAAGGCAGACCTAATAGACTACATGATCGCATTAGATACACACTTACCAGTGAATTTGATTGGAAAATGGAACGATTGGCTCCTTAAATATGTTAACATGAAGAATCTATTTTTAATGCGCCACGGTAAGTCTTCTTGGGAGCTAAATGTTAGTGATCAAGATAGGGCACTTTTGCAAAGAGGGGTTAATGATGCCTATTTGGTTGCTATGGAAATTGCCAGACAAGATATTAAAATAGATAAAGTATATACTAGCCCCGCAAATAGGGCATTTCACACTTGTATGATTTGTCTTAGAGTTATTGGTCATCCTCTAAATAATTGTGGTATAGATTTAAATTTGTACGACTTCTCAGGTGATCAGGTTTTTAAGTTTATAAAACAATTAGAGGATACTTTTGAAAATGTTCTCATTTTTGGGCATAATCATGCCTTTACCTATTTAGCAAATTCGTTGGGAGATAAACATATAGATAATGTGCCCACCAGCGGTTTTGTTCAATTACAGTTTAAAGAAAATTCATGGGCCGCTATTACTCAGGGTTCAACAATACAAACCATATTTCCGAAGCAATTAAAAGCATGATAAAAAACAACAACCAGTACGTAAATAGAGAAATAAGTTGGTTATGGTTCAACGAGCGTGTACTACAGGAAAGTGCAGATAAGAATGTGCCATTAATTGAAAGATTACGGTTTTTAGGTATTTTCTCAAATAATTTAGATGAGTTTTTCAAGGTGCGTTATGCAACGGTTAAGCGTATTGTAGAAGCTGGTAAAACCGGCAAAAGTGTACTTGGGGGAGAAAAGGCAAAAGATCTTCTAGAAGAGATTACCAATATTGTAATTGAACAGCAAACAAAAAGTTTATCAATTCTTAGAAGAATTGAACATGAGTTGGAAGGGGAGAATATATTCATTATCAAGGAAACGGAATTAAACGATAATCAAAAGGATTTCGTGAAGGCCTATTTCTTAAAGGAAGTGAGTCCGCAATTAATGACTATCATTTTAAATGATTTAACACGTTTTCCTACCCTGAAAGACACTGCAGCGTATTTGGCTGTAAAAATGGTAATTAAGAGTGATGATAGTAGAAAAGAGAAAAGATATGCCTTAATTGAAATACCCAAGGGAATTGATCGCTTTATTGTATTGCCAGATGAAGGAGATAAAAGTTATATCATAATACTAGATGATCTAATTAGGTACTGTCTTGGTAATATATTTACCATGTTCGAGTATGAATCTATTTCTGCTCATATGATCAAGATAACAAGAGATGCCGAACTTGATATTGACAACGACCTTAGTAAAAGTTTTATTGAAAAAATTTCATCTAGTGTAGAGCATAGAAAAATAAGTGATCCCGTACGCTTTGTATACGATAAGAGTATTGGCAGGGACACCTTGACTTTTCTAAAGGAAAAGATGAACATAGAAGATACGGATAGTGTAATACCAGGCGGTAGGTACCATAATCGTAGAGATTATATGGGTTTTCCAAGCTTGGGAAGAAAAGATCTTTTATATGACAAGATAGTTCCGTTACCGGTAAAGGGGCTTAGTGTGGAAGGTAGTATTTTAGAGAGTATAGCCAAAAAAGATTATTTGCAATACACACCCTACCATACGTTTACCTATGTATTAAAATTTTTACGTGAAGCTGCACTTGATCCAAAAGTACGTTCCATAAAGATTACGGTTTATAGACTAGCAAGTAACTCACAAATTGCTGCAAGTTTGATCAATGCGGTTAAAAATGGTAAACAAGTAACCGTTCAAATTGAACTTCAGGCACGTTTTGATGAGCAGGCAAATATTGAATACGCAGAACAGTTACAGTCTGAAGGGGTTAAATTAATATTTGGTGTTCCAGGGCTAAAGGTTCATAGTAAAATATGTTTAATTGAGCGCGAAGAAAATGGAGCGTTAAAGCGATACGGTTTTGTAAGTACAGGTAACTTTAATGAATCTACCGCAAGAATTTACACAGATTTCACTCTTTTTACTGCAGATGATTCTATACTAAAAGAGTTGAATAAAGTCTTTGACTTTTTTGAGACTACCTACAAGATCAACAAGTATAAACATCTTATAGTATCTCCGCATTATACCAAAAATGCGTTTATGAAATTAATTGATAATGAAATAGCAAATGCCAAGCAGGGCAAAGTGGCTTTTATCAAAATAAAAATGAACAGTTTTACCTCTTATAAAATGGTAGATAAACTGTATGAGGCTAGTAGAGCGGGGGTAAAGATCCAGTTGATCATAAGAGGTATATGTTGCTTAATACCAGGGGTTGAGGGTATGAGTGAAAACATAGAAGCTATAAGTGTTATTGATAAGTTTTTAGAGCATACTCGTTTCTTTGCGTTTGCAAATGGTGGCGATACTAAAATGTATATATCATCTGCAGATTGGATGACTAGAAACCTTGATTATAGAGTTGAGGTTGGTTGCCCAATTTATGATGAGGATATAAAAAAGGAATTGATGGATACGTTCGATATCTGTTGGAGAGACAATATGAAAGCTCGTGTGTTTAATGAAAAACAAGACAATGCATACCGTAAATCTTCCATACCTAAAATAAGATCTCAGTTTGCTACGTACGATTATTATGCTAAAAAACAGGAATCTTAAAAAAAGTATTTTTTGAAAGTAAGAAAATTTGCGGCAATTGATATAGGCTCCAATGCTATTAGATTGCTAACACACAATGTTATTGAGGATAAGGGTAAAAAGACTCAATTTAGAAAAAGTGCATTGGTAAGGGTACCTGTAAGGTTAGGCGAAGATTCTTTTACCGTTGGTGAAGTTTCTGAACAAAATGAAGCCCGTTTAATAAAGACCATGAAAGCTTTTAAACTTTTAATGGAAGTGTCGGGTGTTGAAAGGTACCGTGCATGTGCTACATCTGCAATGAGGGAAGCCAATAACGGTAACGAGATAATTGAGAAGATTGTAAAGGAATCTGGGGTCAAAATAGATTTAATAGACGGTAAACAAGAAGCTGCTATTATAGCTTCTACAGACTTAAAAAACTTGATTAAAGATGATCAATGCTATTTGTATATAGACGTTGGTGGTGGTAGTACGGAGTTTACCTTGTTTTCTAATGGTAAAATTCAAGTAAGCAAGTCGTTTAAGCTGGGTACGGTAAGATTTTTAAATAATATGGTTAAACCGGAAACTTGGAATAAACTAGAGGAGTGGATCAAAACAATTTTAAAGGATAAACCCAAATTATCCATTATAGGGTCCGGTGGCAACATTAATAAGTTGCATAAACTATCAGGTAGAAAAGAAGGTGAGCCACTTTCTTACATTTGGTTGAACGCGCAATATCATTTTTTAGACAGTCTAAGTTATGATGATAGGGTGTCTGAGCTAGGATTGAATCCAGATAGGGCAGATGTTATAATTCCCGCAACCAAAATTTTTCTCTCGGCCGCAAAGTGGAGCGGGGCAAAGAAAATTCATGTTCCCAAAATTGGACTTTCAGATGGTATTATAAAAGATTTGTATTACTCAGAAACTAAATAAGCCGCGTTTTATCCGTGAATGCTTTCTTTTTTGCCTAGGTCTTTCATGATCTGGGCTTCATATTCTAAAAGACTGTTCCATTTTTTGTTCACCTCTTCAAGGTCCCCATATTTACGAGCAAACTTTAGGAACATGGTGTAATGGCCCGCTTCGCTGATCATTAACTTGTGATAAAATTCGGCTAGTTTTTTGTCTTCCAATTCTTCGGATAATAATCTAAAACGTTCACAACTACGCGCCTCAATTAAAGCTGCATATAACAATCTATGCACTAATTGGGTAGTTCTACTACCGCCCTTTGGAAAGAATTTAATAAGTTCTATAACATATTCGTCTTTACGATCCCTGCCAAGCGCATTTCCTCGCTTTAAAATAAGGTCGTGTACCATTTTAAAATGTCCCATTTCCTCTCTAGATAAGGCTATCATTTCCTCAACAAGTTCAGTATATTCAGGGAAAGATACAATGAGTGATATTGCGGTACTTGCGGCTTTTTGCTCACAATACGCATGATCTGTCAATATTTCATCAATATTCTTTTCAACAATGTTTACCCATCTTGGATCGGTAGGTAGTTTTAAGCCTAACATAGTTCTCTTTTTTTCAAAATTAGAAAGAATTTAAAGACCTAACGAATTTTAATCAAAAACCTAGACCGCTTCCTGATGAATAATAATTATTTTTGATGTAGAGACCATCCAAACAACAAAAATGCATAATCCAATAGATATTCAAAATATACTGAACACATACGGGGCACCAGATAGTGTCGCATGGCTAAAAGGTAAGATTGAAAGTTTAAAAGAAAATAAATCTTCTAAAGATTTATTTATGACCTATAGTCTGTTAAATGTAAAATTTGATGCTGCAAACGTAATATCATTTGATGCATTGGATACAACGAGTTCGCGCTATTTAAGTGGGCACAAGGCAACTATGCTACAGGTGTCGCGTATTTATTTTTTAGCAGAGGTATTAAGTCAGGATATTGAATTTTATACGCCAAAGGTTGCCAATATTATACAAGTGGCAGATACCGGTGAATTGGAAACCTTTTTAAAGTATTTGGTTTTACTGCCCAATCCAGAGGCATATAAACAGACAGCTGTAGAAGCGTTAAGAACTAATATTGCAACGATTTTTGATGCTATTTCATTGAACAATCCGTATCCGGCAGAATATTTTAATGATCAACAATGGAATCAAATGTTTTTGAAGGCGGCTTTTATGGAAAGAGACCTCTCGCAAATAGCATCCATTGATAAAAGAGCTAATGAGGATTTAGCTAGAATAATATCCGATTATGCACATGAAAGATGGGCTGCAGGTAGAAAAATAGATCCATTGTTCTGGAGACCTGTTTCAAAATTTTTAAATGAGCAACTTTTGGGTGATATGAAGACATTACTTAACAGTGATGATTTTGTAGAGAATTTAGCCGGAGCTCTTTGCTGTTATTATTCGGAAAACGAAAAAGCCCTTGCGCTATTAAATGGTAAGCCAGAGCTAAAACATAAAATTGCCGATGGGCATACAACTTGGAATACGATAAAACAACAATAGAATGGAAGATAAAATGATGATCATTGACCCGCATGTACACATGACGTCAAGAACAACAGATGATTATGAAGCAATGGCAGCAGCGGGAGTTGTAGCAATAATAGAACCATCCTTTTGGTTGGGTCAACCAAGAACCCAAGTAGGTTCTTTTCAGGATTACTTTAGTAGTTTGGTGGGTTGGGAGCCTTTTAGGGCCAGTCAATTTGGTATAAAACATTATTGCACTATCGGTTTAAATTCAAAAGAAGCAAATAATGAGGCTTTGGCAGAACAGGTAATAGAATTGTTACCGTTGTACTTACATAAAGAAAATGTGGTCGCTATTGGTGAAATTGGATATGACGATCAAACACCTGCAGAGGATAAGTTTTTTAGAATGCAGCTAGATATGGCTAAAGAACTTAATATGACCGTACAGGTACATACGCCGCACCGAGATAAAAAAGCAGGAACCATAAAGAGTATGGAGGTATGTTTGGAGCATGGTTTAGATCCTGCCAATGTAATAATTGATCATAACAATGAAGAAACGGTAAAAGAGGTTCTTGACCGTGGTTTCATTGCTGCTTTTACCATCTATCCCAAAACAAAAATGGGCAATGAGCGTATGGTAGAAGTTGTTAAGAAATATGGTAGTAATAATATTATAGTGGATAGTTCGGCAGATTGGGGTGTAAGTGACCCTTTAGCAGTGCCAAAAACAGCATCTTTAATGCTAAAAAGAGGTGTGTCTATGGAGGATGTTAGAAAAACCTGCTATCAAAATGCATTAGATGCTTTTAGTAAAAATGGTAAAATGAAAGAAGCGCATTGGTTGCAGCCAGATAGTATTAATCAATCGCAACTTTTTAATGATAATAGTGTTCTTAGGGGGCAAAAACCTCGTATTGACGAAGATCAAATCATTTAACAAATGAAAGAAAAGTTAATGGGTTTTGCTCGTTTGGCAAGACCTGCGAATTTGCCAACTGCCGCAGCGGATATATTGGCAGGTATTGCCATTATATTATATCTTAAGGATATAGTAGTGCTTAATTTTATGAGTGGGCAGAGCGACAATGTACTTTCTTTGATTTTCTCATCAATTACCTTATATGCAGGTGGAGTCGTTTTTAACGATGTTTTCGATGCAGATCTAGATGCGGTCGAAAGACCGGAGAGGGCAATTCCAAGTGGACTTGTACCCAAAAAAGAAGCTATTTATTTTGGTACAATTCTCATGCTGATCGGTATAACATTGGCATTTAAGACTACTGTATTATCAGGTTTAATATCTGTTGCTTTAACCGTAGCTATTTTAACATATGATGGCTACTTTAAACAATTTGGTTTTGCTGGTCCCTTAAATATGGGAATTTGCCGTGGATTAAATCTTTTAATGGGTATGTCTATTCTTGGAAACCTAACACATTGGTACATTTCATTGGTTCCTGTTGTCTATATTTTTGCCATCACATTGATCAGTAGAGGAGAGGTGCACGGAGATAATAAAAAACATATTGTTTGGGCAGGTATCTTATACGCAATAGTTATTCTATCCATTACGTTAATTGTAATGCAACAGAAAGACAATCTCTTGGTGCTATTACCGTTTATATTAATGTTTGGTTTTTTAATTTATTCGCCTTTAATCAAAGCGTATAAAATAAATTCACCTAAAAACATTAAGAAAGCTGTAATGGGTGGTGTATTGTCGCTAATTGTGATGAACGCTTGCTGGGTGGCCGGTTTTTCTAATTGGTATTTGGCATTGGCCGTTTTATTATTATTACCATTATCCATGCTTTTATCAAAATTATTTGCAGTAACATAAAATACGTATGCAATTACAACCTATAAAACAGTCTTTTCAAGTACAGTATGATTATCAATTATATTTTACTTCTGGACTATTTGCTTTAGAAAATCAAATGTTCGTAAACTTAATTGCGGACTACAAAGATTTTGAACCTGTAAAACTATTGTTTGTTTTAGATGACGGAGTTAAACATCATCATCCCTCTTTAATACCTCAAATTGAAGATTATTGTAAAGCACACAGGCAAACTATAAAATATACCGACACTTTAGTGTTGCCAGGGGGAGAACAAGTAAAGAATAGTGATAAAGCTATTGAATCAGTGTTAAAAGGGGTAAACGATAATAAAATTTGTCGTCATTCTTTGGTGGTAGTCATTGGTGGTGGTGCTGTAATTGATATGGTCGGTTATGCGGCAGCTATAGCACATAGAGGCGTTAAATTGATAAGAATACCTACAACGGTATTATCACAGAACGATTCTGCAGTAGGGGTAAAGAACAGTGTAAATGCATTTAAGAAAAAAAATTTTCTAGGAACATTTGCACCGCCGTTCGCCATTATTAACGACAGTGATTTTCTTGAAACCTTAGAACAGCGCGATTGGATTTCCGGAATTTCCGAAGCCATTAAAGTGGCATTGATCAAGGATAAAACCTTTTTTAAATATATTGCCGATAATGCAGTTGCATTAAAAAATAGGGAAATGGAGGCTATGCAGTATGTTATTTACAAATGTGCCGAAATGCACATGCATCATATTGCACAAGGTGGAGACCCATTTGAATCCGGATCGTCTAGACCTCTGGATTTTGGACATTGGGCTGCACATAAAATGGAATTCATGACCAATTATGAGTTGCGACATGGTGAAGCTGTTGCCAAAGGCATCGCATTAGATGTTACCTATGCGCAGTTAGTTGGATTGATTTCTGAAGAGGATTTACAGCACATTTTGGATGTAATGATCGCTATTGGTTTTGATTTATCACTCCCGGTGCAGAGCAATGATAAAATTGAGCAGTTATTAAACGGTATAGAAGAGTTTAGAGAGCATTTAGGGGGGCAACTGACAATAACCCTTATTTCTAATTTGGGCGTAAAGCACGACGTACATACTATTGATATGGAGTTAATGTCCAAAGCCATTGCTAAACTTAATCATCAATTCGCATTAAATTAAATGCAATGCAACTGAAAAAAAACCTTCACCTAACATATTGTACAAATATTCACCCTGGGCAAGATTGGAAAAATACTTTTAATAGTATTAAGCGTCATGTGCTTGGTATAAAAAATGAAGTTTCAAAGAATCAAGCTTTTGGTTTAGGACTGCGTCTATCAAATAAAGCCAGCGAAGAGCTAGACATGGGCAGTAATTTGACCGACTTTAAAAAGTGGTTAAATGATAATGATTTGTACGTGTTTACCATGAATGGTTTTCCTTATGGAAATTTTCATGACGAGCGTGTAAAAGATTTGGTACATGCGCCAGACTGGACTACAGATGACCGCTTAAATTATACCAAAAGACTGTTTCGTCAACTTTCAGAATTAATTCCCGCGGGATTGAATGGCGGAATATCAACATCTCCAATCACCTATAAATACTGGTATAAGACCCTTTCGGAAACAAAAAATGCATTTGAAGCCGGTGCTAAGAATATGCTTGAAGTTGCCAAGCAATTGTTCAAAATTGAACAAGATACAGGAAACTATTTGCATTTGGATATTGAACCTGAACCAGATGGTTTGCTAGAAAATAGTGATGAGGTTTTGTTGTTTTATTCGGATTACTTGGTTCCTATAGGTAGAGCTTATTTTAAGCAGGAATTAGGTTTAAATGCAGATAAGGCAGAAGCTTTAATTAAAAAATATATTACGGTTTGTTATGATGTTTGCCATTTTTCATTGGCTTATGAAGAACCTACCGATACGTTTGCCAAGTTCAAGGCAAATAGTATAAAAGTTGGTAAAATTCAAGTAAGTGCAGCGTTAAAAATTATTTTTAACGGTACCAATGATGAACGAATTTGGGAAGAACTTTCACAATTTAATGAGCCTACCTATTTACATCAGGTAACCGAAAAATTAGACGGAAAGGTTAAGACTTATAGTGATTTGCCTTTGGTATTGGAAGGGGATAGGAATCATGAAGAACTAAGGGCCCATTATCACGTACCTATATTCTTGGAAAAATATGGTGAACTGTTTTCTACACAAGATCATATTCTAAAAACAATAGCATATATTAAAGAAGACCCAATTTCAGAGCATTTAGAGGTAGAGACTTATACATGGGATGTACTCCCGGCAGATTTAAAACAGGATTTATCAGTGTCAATAATACGAGAACTAGAGTGGCTTAAATCACAGATGTAATATGAAGAAAACGGTTGTCATTAATGTAGTTGGGTTAACAAAACGATTGATAGGTGAACATACACCGTTTATAAAATCATTTTTAGAGAGAGGGCAGGCAACATACATAGAGCCTGTGCTACCTGCCGTTACATGTGCTGTTCAATCTACCTATGTAACCGGTAAATGGCCATCTGATCATGGTATAGTTGGGAATGGTTGGTATTTTAAAGATGAGTGTGAAGTAAAGTTTTGGAGACAGTCTAACAAACTGGTAGAACAACCAAAAATATGGGACGATCTCAAAGAAAAATATCCCAATTTTACCTGTGCCAACCATTTTTGGTGGTACAATATGTATAGCAACGTGGATTTTAGTCTTACACCAAGGCCTAATTATTTGGCAGATGGCAGAAAAATTCCAGATGTATATTCTTATCCTGCTGAATTAAGGGACGAAATGCAAAGTACATTAGGAACATTTCCGCTTTTTGAATTCTGGGGACCAAAAACCACCATCAACTCATCTAAATGGATTGCAAATGCAGCTTTGTTGACGGATAAGAAACATAATCCTGATCTAACATTGATTTATTTACCCCATTTAGATTACAACTTACAACGTTATGGTCTTGATTTTAAAATAATTTCTAAAGATTTAAATGAAATAGATGCTGTAGTAAAACAATTGGTACAACATTATGAGTCTTTAGACACCAGGGTAATACTTCTTTCCGAGTATGGAATTACAAATGTAAACAAGCCAATTCATCTCAATAGAATATTAAGAAAAGAAGGATATATAGCTATACGTGAGGAGCGTGGACTGGAGCTTTTAGATGCTGGTCAAAGTGATGCTTTTGCTGTTGCAGACCATCAAATTGCCCATGTGTATTGTAAAAATGACAAGGATATTGATAAGGTAGCTACATTGATAAAAGCAGTTGAAGGTGTAGAGAAAGTGTTATATGGTGAAGATTTAAAGGACTACCATATTGATCACGACCGCTGTGGTGATATTGTAGTAGTAGCAGATGAAGACTCATGGTTTACTTATTATTTTTGGTTGGATGATGCCAAGGCACCTGACTATGCCAGAATGGTAGATATTCATAAAAAACCGGGGTATGACCCTGTTGAAATGATGACCGATCCAAAAGATAAGTTGGTTATGGCAAAAGTTGTTGGAAAGCTCATAAAGAAAAAAATGGGCTTTAGAACGGTAATGGATATTATACCAATAGATGCCACTTTAATAAAGGGTTCTCATGGTCGTATAACAGAAGACGTTGAAGACTATCCAATTTTTATAAGTAATCATAGCTTTGGTAAGAAGGATCAAACTATTAGTGCAATACAGGTACGTGATCTTATTGAAGATCACCTATTAAACTGAATTTAGATGAATGTATTATTTAAAACATTAGGATTTGTATTTGCAATTTTATTTGCAATAGGTGCAGTGTTGCAGTACAATGATCCAGATTCTTTACATTGGATTATCGTGTATGGTATAGCGGCCTTAGTGTCGTTATTCTTTGCATTGAAAAAAGTTAAATTTGTTGTGCCGCTGGTATTGGGTGTATTTGCTTTTATAGGTTTTGTTTATTTGTATCCGTTAGATTTTCAAGGTTTTGATTTAAATGATGGAGATATTAAAACAGTTGAATTGGGAAGGGAAGCTTTTGGGTTATTGATAATTTCGGTGGTTCTTTTAGTATTCGCTTTTAGAATAAAGAGAACGCTATAGATCTAAATCGAACTCTTGTCTCAATAAATCGATCACAGGGTTTTTCTCTCTTAGTTTTTCGTATTTTTCTTCAGGAGTAAATGCAAATTTCTTTGCCGTTGTTTCATTCACCGTAATATCTAGGTGTACGAAGTGATTGTTTAATTTGGCACGTAAATATTCCATTAGCTCAAACTGTTCGCGCTCAATCTCCTTTTTCATTGTACTGTTAGGAAGCTCAATATGAATTTTAAAATCTTCCTTAAGTTTTGGGACATCGGTGTGTAGGTTTGATGCTAAAATTTTCTGCCCTTTTTTATCTATAATTTCTATAAAATCGGCCCAATGCTTGCGTAAATCTTCTTCGGTAAAATTTTCTCTTGGTAGATTTTTTTCATCAATAACGACCTCAATTCTGTTGAGTTCGTGCTGTTTTTTGGCGTTTAGACTTTTAATTGAAAGACCTGATACCCTTTTGGTGGGACGATGGATTTTAATCTTTTTATCATCCTTTGTATCGTTGGTTTCCGGCGTATTAAGTGGCTCTGGTTTCTTTTCTTCTAATTTAACTTGTGGGTTTGAAACTACATTAGTTTCTTCTGTACTAGTGTGATCAATAGTTGCCGCTGTTTTTGTTTCAGAAGAAATACTATCTTTTGCGGGTTCTGCTTTGGTGCTTACCTTTTCGGTATTATTATTCTCAACAGATTTCTCTATAGTCTGGTTTGAAGAACCAGCAACTTTTGGAATCTGTTTGTAAAATGCTGAAGGAGCAATAAAATCAATGGTCTTATTTTGAAGTGCTACTGATTCAGGATTTTTTTTTTTCTCCATCAAAATCGATAGAGGCAAGTTTCATAAGTGTCAATTCAACAAGAAGGCGTTGATTTTTACTTGTCTTGTACTTTAAATCACAATCGTTTGCAATATTCAGCCCTTGTAATAAAAAGGAAGGAGATGTCCTTTTACTTTGCTCTCTATATAATTGTTGGGCTTCTTCGCCTACCTCTAATAAAGTAATGGTGTCTGGGTGTTGGCATACCATCAAATCTCTAAAATGAGATGCTAAACCAGATATAAAATGGTGTCCGTCAAAACCTAAAGACAATGTTTTATTAAAAAGCAAAAGTAGATTTGGAATCTTATGTTCCAATATTAGATCAGTGGCTTCAAAATAAGTATCGTAATCTAAAACGTTCAAGTTTTCTGTAACTGCTTTACGTGTTAAATTAGATCCAGAAAAGCTAACCACTCTATCAAAAATGGACAAGGCATCTCTCATGGCACCATCAGCTTTTTGGGCTATAATATGTAGTGCATCATCTTCCGCATTTATTCCTTGATTTTCTGCTATATATTTTAAGTATTCAGCGGCATCTTTGACCGTAATTCTTTTGAAATCGAATATTTGACATCTAGAAAGAATGGTAGGTATAATTTTATGCTTTTCTGTGGTTGCAAGTATAAAAATAGCATGCTTTGGCGGTTCTTCTAATGTTTTAAGAAAAGCATTAAAAGCAGATTGAGATAGCATATGCACCTCATCAATGATATAAACTTTGTATTTACCTACTTGTGGTGGTATGCGTACTTGGTCAATTAAATTTCTAATATCGTCCACAGAGTTGTTAGAAGCGGCATCCAACTCAAAAATATTGAAAGCAAAATCTTCATTCTCCTGTTCTGTGCCATCAGAATTTATTTGCTTTGCCAAAATACGTGCGCAAGTTGTTTTACCTACACCTCTAGGACCACAGAATAAAAGCGCTTGTGCCAAATGATTTTGGTCAATGGCATTTTGTAAAGTATTGGTTATGGATTGTTGGCCTACAACATCTTTAAATGTTTGAGGTCTATACTTACGTGCCGATACGATAAAAGGTTCCAAAATGCTACTCTCGTTTATTCTATTACAAATATAAATATAGCTTGGAATACTTACGAGAATTAAGGTTACAGATCATCTTTAGTTATCAACAATTGCAGTACATTTGCGCAAAGCAGACCGCCTTATCGCTGCCAAGAAATTGGGAGAGGAAAGTCCGGACACCATAGTGCAGTATAGCGGGTAACGCCCGTCCGTTGAAAAGCGAGGACAAGTGCAACAGAAAGCAAGTACAGTTAGGCTGTAGTGAAACCAGGTAAACTCTATACGGTGAAACGTCATGTAAATCGGTGTTTAAGGGCTGCACGCCCAAGCCGAAGGGTAGGCGGTTAGAGTACTGGGGTAACCCTTTACCTAGATAAATGATAAGGAGTTCTAATGATTTTTAGGATACAGAATCCGGCTTATGGTCTGCTTTTTTATTTTGTTATTTTTCAAAAAAACTAAAAACACTACCACCATATTTTCGTGAGTTTTTGTAGAAAGGTAATTCTGCTAAGCTGGTGCGGTTAGAGTGTTCAATAATTAAAACACCATCTTCTAATAAAAGGTCGTTTTCAAAGACCAACTGAGGTAATTTTTCAAAATCGGTAAATTCCATATCGTAAAATGGATCGGCAAAGATGATATCGAATTTTTCGGTATTTCGCTGTAAAAAACTAAAGACATCGCTCTTTAAAGTTCTAATGTTCATATCTAATAGGGAAACCGTCTTGTCTATAAAATCTATACAACCACCATGGGCATCAACGGCAAGTACATCATCTACGCCTCTAGATGAAAACTCGTAACTGATGTTTCCGGTACCGGTAAAAAGATCTAAAACCTTCAAATCAGGAAAGTAGTAAGAATTGTTCAAAATATTGAACAGGCTTTCTTTGGCCATGTCTTTGGTAGGTCTTACAGGTAATTTTTTAGGGGCTATTAAGTTACGACCTTTGTGCTTTCCTGAAATTATTCGCATTATATAGTATTAATGAGCGTGAAGTCTATAGAACTTGAAGATGGTTCTCCAAGTTTTATTAATTGTTGGGTTGAGGGAGCGAAAATGCTAATATGTTGTATATAATTGTAACATAATTTAAAAATTGCATCATCTTCTTCAATATCTCCAAAAAGTTTTACAATTGCTGTTTTAGGGTCTAACTCCAGCTGTTCTAAAACAAATAACAAGTAATAGGCAAAATCTTCTTTGGTGTCGTATTTAAAGCTGTTGTAAAGCATTAATTTACGTTGGTTCAAAACCGTAATGTCCAGCTGGTCTTTGCTAACATGTACAAAGCATGTAGTTTCTTGGTTTTGTGTTTGGTTGTTCATTAAAGATTGTAGTAGTACCGTGCCATTATGCATATAGTGGAATTCACCGAAAAGATCATAAATATAATTGTTGATATTTACGTAAGGCACATATACAATTACTAGATCATGATTTTCAACTTCGTCATATGCCAAAATATCATTTGCCAAAATTTTGGTGTTGAACTTTAAGTACTCGTATAAATTATCGGCATTGAACAATGATTTAGGAACTAAACCAAAGAGGGTGTTTCTATGAACTGTAACCACCTCGTCAAACTGCATATTTTCTATATCATGTTTCAGAAATAATTTATGCAGTTCATCCTTTGCTTCCATAGGGTTTTTTTCAAATGCAAAATCGACCCTATCAGAAAGCAATAATTTTTGCGAAACAGTATCTGCCACACAAAAAGAAAGTCCATTCAAGCTAACCTGAATGGACAATTTCTTAAAATTTTTATCCGCTATATTTAAGCTATTATTTCTTCTCTTTTTTGTCATAAATAGCAGGCCAGTTACCAGTTGTGCTAACATCTTCAAGAGAACCTACTTTAATAGACGCTCCATTAACCTCTTCTACACTTAATGCGGCTTTTTCACGAGCCAATAAATCTTTGGGCTGATCGTATAGTACTACTTCTTTGTCAACTTTAGCTTCAAAAACAGGGGCTTTATAGCCACTCTTTTCTATAAAGGCAGATTTCATTGTAAATTTTTCTCCGTTTGCAGCTGTAGGTACTTCCATTAAGCTTTTATATCTGGTATCTGCTTTAAAAAGAGAATCTTTTACAGAAACAAAACCTAATGTATCAATAATTTTTACCTCTCTTAACATGTCAATACCGTAAGCTTTATCGAACTCCATAAATGAAGAATCTCTTTGCTGTGTAATTACATATTTACCGGTATCGATAAAACGAATAAGACTATTGAAATCATTTGCATACTTGCCATTAACAGTTTTGTAAGCCTCTTGAGAATTTCTAATATCCTTTAGCTTAGCAATAACTTGTGCAAAACGCTCTTCTTTTACCTCTTTAAATTTGATTGGTCCGGTAATGGAGTTGTAAATAAAGTATCCTAAAGCGATACATCCAATCCAAAGTACAATTTGTATTACGGTCTTCATTTCGTATGTGTTATTTTTATTTAGTGGTCTTCACAAATCTACAATTTTTTTTTAATGGTAAAAGTTTTTAGCCTAAAAATCATCTTTATCTTTGGGGGCTCATGAAACCAATAACACCCGCTTCTTTCTATACTATACTAGAAAACAAATTTCCTCATTCACCAACTGCCACACAATCAGTGGCTTTGCAAAAATTGGCAGAATTCACCCTGTCAACAGTTAAAGATGAAGTTTTTTTATTAAAAGGCTATGCCGGTACCGGAAAAACTACTTTAATTGGCACTTTGGTCAATAGTTTGTGGAAAGTTCAAAAGAAAGCTGTGTTGATGGCTCCTACTGGTAGGGCTGCAAAAGTGATGTCCAACTATTCGAATACGCAGGCATTTACCATTCACAGAAAAATATATTTCCCGAAAAAGCAAAGTGGTGGTGGAGTGCAATTTGTGTTGGCACCTAATAAACATAGAGATACTTTGTTTATAGTCGATGAGGCTTCAATGATTCCCGATACCGCTGCAGATTCAAAGTTATTTGAAAACGGTTCCCTTTTAGATGACTTAATGATGTTCGTTTATTCAGGACATAAGTGCAAGTTGTTGCTAATAGGTGATACGGCACAATTACCACCAGTTCATTTGGTGTTGAGTCCGGCGTTAGATGGTAATAAACTTTCCTTAAATTATAATAAGGAAGTCGTTAGGTTAGAACTAAGCGAAGTGGTAAGACAAGCGGGAGATTCTGGTATATTGGCGAACGCTACGTTATTGCGAGAACAACTGCAAAGCGATTTTTTTGAAGATTTTAAATTTGATGTAGACCCCTTTACAGATATTGTAAGATTAATAGATGGCAATGAAATACAGGAAGCCATAGATAGTTCGTATGCGGAGAACGGAAAAGAGGAAACTGCATTTATAGTTAGGTCAAATAAGCGAGCAAACTTATACAATCAGAATATACGCGAACGTATTCTTTATCTAGAGAATGATATTGCCGTTGGTGATTTTATGATGGTGGTAAAAAATAATTACTATTGGTTAAAGCCAAGCTCTGAAGCTGGATTTATAGCTAATGGAGATATTATTGAAATACTGGAAATATTCGATATCAAAGAAATTTATACTTTCAAATTTGCCGAAGTAAAGGTGAAAATGGTAGATTACCCCAACATGGCGCCATTTGAAACGGTATTGTTGTTAGATACTATAACAGCGGAATCTCCTTCACTATCCTATGAAGACGGCAATAGGCTTTATCAAGAAGTAATGAAGGATTTTGCCCATGAAACTTCAAAGTATAAGAAATTTTTAGGGGTAAAGAATAATAAATACTTTAACGGTTTACAGGTTAAATTCTCATACGCTATTACATGCCATAAATCTCAAGGTGGGCAATGGAATACTGTATTTGTAGAACAACCTTATTTGCCAAATGGTATTGATAAGGAATATTTAAGATGGTTATATACAGCGGTAACCAGAGCAAAGAATAAATTGTACCTTATAGGTTTTAAAGATGATTTTTTTCTTGATTAAGAAAAGATTATTTTAGTATTTATGGACACGGAAAAGGAGTCTTTTCCATAGTGAGATCAACATGGCAACCGATACGATTTTAAGCATTTTTTTAGGGGTAGGATTAGCAGCATCTGTTGGGTTTAGGGTGTTTTTACCATTGTTTGCATTAAGTTTGGCATCTTATTTTGGAGTATGGGAACTAAATGATAATTGGCAATGGATAGGTAGTCTAATTGCAGTATTGACATTGGGCGTGGCAACTTTACTTGAAATTTTCGCCTACTTTATTCCTTGGTTCGATAATTTACTGGATAGTATAGCCGTACCATTGGCAGCAATAGCGGGTACTGCCGTAATGGTATCTACAGTGGCTGATCTAGATCCCGTAATAACGTGGTCATTGGCAATTATTGCAGGCGGTGGTACCGCAACAGCAATTAAGGGTGCTGGTGCCACGGGCAGATTGGCATCCACGGCTACCACCGGGGGTCTGGCCAACCCGGTAATTACTACCGTTGAAACAAGTACAGCCGCAGTAGTGTCCGTTGCCTCGATATTTGCACCTATATTAGCAGCCGTTTTGGTCATTATCATATTAGTGATCATTTTTAGGATTTACAGAAAATTACGACCAAAGGCTAATACTTAAAATATATTTAGTTGAAGAAAATAGCAATGATTCCTGCCCGATATGCGGCATCGAGATTTCCTGCAAAATTAATGCAGGATTTGGCTGGCAAACCGGTCATTTTAAGAACTTACCAAGCTGCAGTACATACAAAGCTTTTTGATGAAGTTTATGTGGTTACCGATAGCCAGGTTATTTATGATACCATTTTAAGGGAAGGTGGTTTGGCTATTATGAGTGTTAAGGAACATGATTGTGGCAGCGATCGTATTGCCGAGGCAGTAATGCAAATGGACGTTGATATTATTGTAAATGTACAAGGCGATGAACCATTTACAGATCGTGAAAGTCTTGAAGGTGTAATGCAGGTATTTGAAGATGACGTGCATAAAGAAATTGACTTAGCATCGTTAATGGTTAAAATCACAGATGAAGAGGAAATTATTAACCCAAATACGGTAAAGGTAATCGTAGATAATAGGGATTTTGCACTCTATTTTTCAAGATCGCCAATACCTTATCCAAGAGCAAAAAACAAGGATACTGTCTATTATAAGCACAAAGGTATTTACGCTTTTAGAAAAAGTGCTTTGATGGATTTCCAACGACTGCCAATGCTGCAATTAGAGGCTACCGAAAAAATTGAGGCTATACGTTATTTGGAATATGGTAAAAAAATAAAAATGGTAGAAACCAATGTTCAGGGCATAGAAATAGATACACCTGAAGACTTAAAGAAAGCGCAGAAGGCATGGAAATAAATTTTGATGGAATTAATGTAATTGGATTTGATGCAGATGATACCCTATGGGTAAATGAAACTTATTTTAGGGATACTGAAGATAAATTTGCCGATCTTTTAGAGAAGTATGAAACTAAGAATAAAATAGATCAAGAGCTTTTTAGAACTGAGATTAAAAATTTGGACCTTTATGGTTATGGCATAAAAGGATTTGTACTTTCTATGATCGAATGTGCGTTGGAGCTTTCAAATAATCAAGTTGCTCCTAAAACGGTAAGTGCACTTTTAGATTTAGGTAAAGAAATGATAACACAACCCGTTGAATTATTAGAGGGGGTGGAAGAAGTACTTCAAAGTTTAAAGGACAAATATCGTTTAATTGTACTGACCAAAGGTGATCTCTTGGATCAAGAGCGTAAATTGGAGCGGTCAGGTTTATCAGAATATTTTCACCATGTAGAAGTGTTAAGTGATAAGAAAGAGAAAAACTACAGTGATTTATTAGAGCACTTACAAATAGAACCGGACGAGTTTTTAATGATCGGTAACTCTTTAAAGTCAGACGTATTACCACTAGTGAATATTGGAGCAAGAGCGGTTCATATACCTTTTCATACCACATGGCAGCATGAAGAAGTAACGGAGGTTGTAGATAATAATGGTTATATGACAATGTCTACTTTGACCGAAGTACTGAAATACGTTTAATGAAAATGCAGGTGAACAAACAGATGGCAAAGAGCAATATACCGACCAAAGCATCACAAGAATTCCGTAATTTTCCTATGGTACCTAGAGTGGTCTATGGTGTGGGTAGTTTTGATACTCTTGGAGATATTTTGATGCCAAAGAGAAAACATTCTGAAGCACCAATGATATATTTGGTTGATGATGTTTTTGAAAATACAGAATTGATCAATAGAATACCTAGTATATTTTGTGATCAAATTATTCTTATTTCAGCCAATGATGAACCAAAAACAGAGCAAGTAGATGCCTTGGTGTCTATGATTAAGGAAAAGTTTACAGAGCTTCCTTCCGGTATTATAGGTATTGGGGGCGGTACACTTTTGGATTTGGCAAAGGCTGTAGCGATCATGCTCACTAATAAAGGGAGTGCATCAGATTATCAAGGGTGGGATTTGGTGAATAAGCAATCAATCTATCATGTAGGTATTCCCACTATTAGCGGTACAGGAGCTGAAGTTTCAAGAACTACGGTTTTAATGGGCCCCGAAAAGAAGTTGGGAATCAATTCAGATTACACCACTTTTGATCAAGTAATTCTAGATCCGGATTTAACCGTTGGTGTGCCTAAGGAGCAATGGTTTTATACGGGGATGGATTGCTTTATTCATTGTATAGAATCACTTAATGGTACTTTTTTAAATGCATTTAGTAAAAGCTATGGCGAAAAGTCTTTAGAACTTTGCAAAGAAGTGTTTTTAAAAGATATCGAAGCATCCGATAGTAGAGAAAAATTAATGATGGCATCGTGGCACGGTGGTATGAGTATAGCTTATTCCCAAGTAGGTGTTGCACATGCCATGAGTTATGGTCTAGGTTATGTTTTAGGGGTAAAGCACGGAATAGGAAATTGCTTGGTTTTTCAATATTTAGAAGAGTTTTATCCTGAAGGAGTACAGTTGTTCAATGCAATGTTGGAAAAGCATAATATAGTATTGCCAAAAGGAATTTGTTCTAAATTGACTGACTCGGAAATGAATACAATGGTTACCGTTGCATTGGGTATGGCGCCACTTTGGGAAAATGCCCTAGGAGAGCAGTGGAAAACTATTATCACCCCAGAAAAGCTTAAGACTATTTATCAAAAGATATAGTCTCATTTAAATTACCTCTTACATTATAATATGAGGCTTTGCCAAATAGGCAGGTCATTACCCAAATAGTATGCAGCAAATAGCAAAGTTTATTTATTTTAAATTATTGGGGTGGAAGCTAAACGGAGTTTTTCCATCACATTTAGATAAGTTTGTCGCCATCGTAGTGCCACACACCAGTTGGTGGGATTTTTTATTGGGGTTGTTGATACGAGCGGTTTTACAAGAAGAGATAAACTATGTAGGAAAGAAGAGTCTGTTTAAAGCTCCTTTCGGTTGGTTTTTTAGGTGGACAGGTGGTGCGCCAATTGATCGCACTAAAAATAGTGATACTGTGAAGGCAACAGCACATATATTTAGTGAACGGCAAAAATTTAGATTGGCACTATCTCCGGAAGGCACCCGAAAAAAAGTTGAAAAATGGAAAACAGGTTTTTATTATATAGCCAAAACCGCAAATGTGCCTATCGTTTTAGTTGCTTTTGATTATGGTAAGAAAGAGATAAAACTTTCAGGTCCGATGACACCCACAGAGGATAAAGAAGCTGATTTTAAACAGTATCACGCTTTTTTTGATGGGGTGGAGGGGAAGCATGTAATGTAGTCTTAACATTTAGAAAATTTTTCCAAAAAAATTTAAACCTAATAGGGCAGGATTTTAAGTATTTCAAACAGTGCAATTCAATCCTATTAGTACAATAATCAACTAATTTCAATTTCCTCATTTAGGTACTTTAACGATTAAACGGTACTTTAATCGTAAAATTATTTCGTTTCATCTACTATTTAAAATTTAATACATATTCTTGTTTCAGATATATTTTTTGAGATATTATACTTTAAAGTTAATATTTCCCCCTTCAAAAAAGGTATTTATTACGTACCCCACTTACGCTAATAAATTGACCTAATAGTGCTTTGGTTTTTAATTAACCAAACCTATTATAATGACCAAACTTTACTCACTAGGATTATTCGTACTAGTTAATAGTAATTATAATTTTCCTATTACTTTTTTTAGTTTAAAAGTTTATATCAAAAAACTTTATATGTCTTTTGTGGCTTCTTCATTTTATAGACTTTCAGATTTTCTAAGATCATTTCATTATCGCTCAATCATCAATATTCAATTTTAATACTCCACAGTTATGCAAAGAATTTTACCTAATCTCTTAGATGTTCTTTATAATAAAAAGTTCAAAGGGTTTTTTAACTCAATTTATAAGATGTTCTCCTTTAATGTTTTACTGTTTTTTTTCAGTTCAACACTGTTTGCTCAAGTAAATATAACAACAAGTCCATCTTCAGTTTCAGCTGCCCCAAATGAAAGTTTTGTTATTACAGTGGAGTTGACTACAGAACAAAATGTTGATGCTGCTGAAATTCACATGAGTTTTGACCCCACTATGCTCGCGGTTACCAACTTAAGTTTACCTGATATAAATCCATTACCTGTTCCCATTATTGGAGCTGGATTTGATAATTTGATTGGAGTTATAGATTATGCTGCAGGTACATTTACTTCCTTTCCCAATACTAATTTTGATCTTATAGAAATTGAATTTGAAGCTTTGACAACAGGTTCAACAGAACTGGAATTCTCTGGTCTTCCTTCAAAAGCAACATTTAACGGCATAAATATTTTATCGGATGCAACTGGGTCCACAATTAATATAGATATCGTAGATAATACACCTCCTGTCATTACTTTAATAGGGGAAGAGGTAATAAATTTACTTGTTGGTGATTCATATATAGAACAAGGTGCTACTGCAAATGATGATATAGATGGTGATATTAGTTCAAGTATTATTATCGGTGGAGATTTAATTGATACCAATATTGAGGGAGAATATACGGTTACATATAATGTTGTTGATGCTTCAAATAATCAAGCAGAACAGGTAGAACGTACCATAATTGTTTCACAAGATGTCATAAACACATTTGCCATAACAACTGATCCGGGTGCTAATGGTAATATATCTCCTTCCAGTACTAATGTAAATCAAGGAGATAATATTCTATTCACGATATTACCTGATCCTGGTTATGAAATTGAAGATGTAGTGGTTAATGGGATTTCTGTTGGACCTGTAAATACATATGAATTTGTTAATGTTCAGTCCAATTCTTCGATAAACGCGACTTTTATAGAGAATACAGATTTCCAATTATGCATTGGTTGTGGTAATGAAAATTTAACAGCTTTTGGGCGTGATTTTATAGGTGATTCAGCCATTCAGGCTCCTTCGGACAGTGGATTTCTGCAATCTGGAGGAACTCCATATAGTAGCAATGTTAATCAAATAACAGGTACATCGTCACCTGATGAACTATTACTTTTTAAAAATGAAATTTATGGAGGAAAGACAGGAAACCCTCCCGTGGTATACGAAATACCTGTTACGAATGGATATTATCAAGTTGATTTATATTTTGCGGAGGTATATCAAACAACGGCGGGCACAAGAGTATTCGATGTAATACTTGAAGATAATATTATTTTGGACAAGTATGATTTATTAGATCCTATAAAAGATGGTATATCAACTAATAATACTGCAATTGTTAGAACGTATTTTGTTTTAGTTGAAGATGGAAGTTTAAATGTACAAGTTGGTCCAGCTACTGTGGATAATGGGAAAATTTCTGGTTTATGTGTTACTAAAACATCAAATACTAATATACACCCTGTCGCTTATTTATCGGACCTTCAATTTGAAGTAGGTGATAATTTGTCTCAAATTCTTAATATTCAAGATGATGATAATTTAGTGGTTACATTGTATAATTTACCATCTTCAATAAGTTATGATCCTACTAATAATCAATTGATTGGGACTCCCTTAGCTGATGAATCAGGGGACTATAAAGTAAATGCCATTATTTCAGATGGAAATAGTTCTCCGGTAACCGCAGAGTTTACAATTACTATTTTCCCATCAGGTTCTGATTTACCACCCACTATTGCATCTGTCAATGATATCGAGGTAATTGAGGGCGCTTCTATTGATGCAAATATTGTAGTTAGCGATGATAATGATGTTTTCAATACGGATATTGTTATTTATGATAAGAGTAGTGGTGGTTCAAATAATCCATTTGCACCTAATACCGCTGTAGCTGAAAGTAGATATACATTCATTGATAATGGAAATGGTAGTTATACCTTAAACTGGAATACATCACCAGGAGATGGTAGGTCATACTTAGCGGAAATTACAACAAATGATGGAGTTAATTTACCGGTTGTGCAAAATTTTTCAATTGATATTGCCCAGCCCATCCCTGGTAATATATTAGCCAAAACTTTTAGTAATCCCTTACCGTGGTATAAAGGAGTTTCTGATACCGCACCAGTACCTCCTTTTACAGTAGCTATAGAAGATAATGCTGCACAAAATGTAGGTTATATTGACGCTGGTGATTACATTGAATTTTTAATCAATGTACCCTCCCCCGGAATTTATGATGTCGAAATTCTAGCTGCTAAAGGTAATAATGGGACTACAACATTAAGTATTTCTGAAGAAAACAATGAAAGCTATTCGGTTATCGGAAATGTGACTGTATCTAAATCTGCATGGCAAACGTATGTATCATATTTTACATCGGTAAATTTCACGAATAGCGGATTACAATCTATTCGTTTAGATTTTAGTGCAGGTATAAATATTAAGAATTTTATTTTTTCACAATCGCCTATTGCTTCATGCAATGTGGCATATCGTATAAATGCAGGTGGTCCAATAAACTCATTAAACGGAGGTGATTTTGAAGCGGATCAATCAGCTGATGCAGCTGGTGGTTCAGCAGAAATAGGTATCCCATCAAGTTATTATAAAGGAGTTGTAGATAAGACTTATGGTTCAAATGTAGCACTGGTATCTAATGACACTGGGTATCCTGATGCTGTTTTTCAAACTGAAAGACATATAGAAGGAGGTACTTTAATGAATTGGGAATTTCCCGCTAACGGCGTTTATGAAGTTAATTTATTGTTCAACGAAAACTGGACAGGTGAGAGTAATGATCCTAGGGTTTTTGATGTTGAAATTGAAAACGCTATAGTTTTAGATGACTACAGACCCTCAATTGCTGCAGGAGGATTTAATATTGCCAAAGTTGAAACGTTTACTGTTGAAGTAACTGATGGTACCTTGAATATAGATTTCATCAAAGGTACCCAAAACCCCTCTATTAAAGGGTTTAGTATTTGCTTTGTATCAGAGCTTGAAAATACCGATCCTATTGTTACGATTGATTCACCTTCAGAAAATTCGACGGTTGTTCGAGGCATGGATGTTAATCTAATAGGAACGGCTATAGATTCGGAAGATGGAGATATATCAGATATTATTAATTGGAGTTCAGGAGATTCTAGATTTATAACTTCACCGTTAAACGGAATAGGCTCAAATATTACGGGCCAATTCGTAACACCTGGAATTCAAACTTTAACCGCTACTGTTGAAGATAGCAATTCTGCAACCAATAGTTCTGAAATTGAAATTCAAGTTTCAGGACCTGAGGTATTAATTGATTTACCATTAGAGAATGAAATGCTAAATTCTACTAATGTAAGATTAGAATGGTCAGGTACCAATGTTTTGTATAATTTGACAGAGCACTATCATATATTCGTAAATCCAGAGGATTTGAATAACATCGATTCTTCTACACGAATTTCGACCGCATCGCAAATTGGACAAGAATATTGGGATTTAAATTCTGGTGATGGTATTATTGAAGGCGACAATACAATTGTTGTTGTAGTCGCTGATCCAACCCATGCTGAATTTACAAACATCGAAGCTAAGGATATTGTAAATTTCACGATATCATTACCTGATGATACTGCTCCAATAATCACTTTATTAGATGAAGACCCCTTAATCGTAGAGCTTGGGTCCATATATAGTAATTTGGGAGCCAGCGCATTTGATGAGGTTGATGGCGATTTAACCAGTGAAATTGTCATTGGGGGTGACGTAGTTGATATTAATATAATTGGAAATTATAATATCACTTATAACGTGTCCGATACCTCGGGTAATGTAGCAACGGAAGTGACTCAGACTGTAACTGTAGTTGATAGCACTGCTCCAATTATTACATGTCCTGTAGAAATAGTAACTTCTACAAATTCGGAAATTTGTGGGGTATATTTAGATTTAATAGAAGCTTCAGCTGCTGATTTTAGTGATGAAATAACTTATGAAGTTTTTCGAAGTGATGGACTCTTATTAACAGAACCGTATGGTCTAGGTGAAACTTCAGTTACATGGACCGCAATTGATGGGTCAGGTAATAGATCGGAACCATGTATTCAAACAATTACTGTAATAGATGAAATAGCTCCAAACCTAGATTGTTCTCCAAATATCATTGTCAATAGTTTAAATGGAAGCCCAATTGTTGTTGAGATTGTAGAACCAGTAGTTCTAGATGCATGTTCAGGGCAAAATGTAGTCCTAACCAGTACTCGTAACGACGGGTTAAATATAAATGATGCATATCCTGTAGGGATTACTCAAATTGAATGGAAAGCTGTTGATGAAGCAAGTAATTTTATTTCTTGTGTACAAACTGTAACGGTTAATTTTACAGGCTCTTCAGAAAACAATATTGAGTATTTTACTTTTCAAGAACAATCTGAACCTGAAATAATTGATTATTCGACAGGAACTATAAAAGTTCAGGTTGTAGCCGGAACAGATGTAACTTCTTTACAACCTAATTTCGGAATCTCTGCCAATGCTAGTGTAAATCCAAATTTAGGGGAGGTATTAGATTTCTCTTCTCCTGTTAATTTTACCGTTACGGCTGAAGATGGTACACAAAGAATATGGACAATAACAGTTATTGTTGATGAAGAACAAGATGAAACTCTTACGATAAATACATTTACCTTGGTAAATGCCGATACGGATCAAGATATTATGATATTGACTAACGGCGAATTGATTAATGCAGCTAATTATATTAATACAAATTTAGCTATACGTGTAAGTACTTCTTCAGATGTTGGTAGTGTACAATTATCACTTAGTGGAACTAAAAGCAGAATACAAACAGAAAGTGTTTTGCCTTATTCACTTTATGGGGATAATGCACAAACCGGAAATTATGAAGGGGAACTATTCCCAATAGGAGCCTATATTATTACTGCTACAGCTTATTCAAATAGTGGATTAACTGGTAGTCAGGGTGAATCCCAGTCACTTAGTTTTCAATTTATTGATCAAGATCCTTTGTGTATTGATTTTGATGTGAATATTGAAAATATTTTAAACCCGACAGGGTGTAATACAAATGATGGTAGCATAGTTTTAAGTACTACTGGTTTTAATGGTTCTCTTGTTTATGATTGGGGTCATGATAATAATTTAAACAGTTCTACTGCTGATGGATTAGGATCGGGAACATATAATGTAATCGTAACCGATACTAACGGATGTTTTGAAAACTTGTCCATTACGTTGAATAGTCCAGAACTTCCAAACGTCACATTAGAGACTTTTGATGATGTTTTTACTACAGATAATCCTTTTGATTTAGTGGGAGGTAGTCCCGAAGGTGGTGAATATTCGGGAATAGGGGTGAATAATAATACTTTTGATCCTTCAGTTGGGGTCGGTATCTATAATATTATGTACACCTTTACAGATAGTAGTGGTTGTACAAATAGTACTACTAAATCGATTAAAGTAATAAATGCCCCAAGCGATAACGCGGCACTGTTCATTTTGAATGCTGAGGACGACAGTCCATTGTACACATTGACCGATGGCCTTCAGATAAGCAAGTCCGATATCGGCGAGACCCCTTTGGGCATCATCTACAATGCGGACCTTGCTCCAGGTAGTGTCACGTTCAGGTTGAGCGGTCCTTTGAGCCAGACGAAGACCGAAGGTCCTTCGGCTCCTTACTCCCTTTTCGGCGATATCGGTGTTGACATCCAAGGGAAGGTCTTCCCGGTAGGTAACTATACCTTGGTCGCTACGACTACCTCTGGAACGAGCGAAACGGTCAATTTCTCGATCGTAAGCGGTCCGCCTGCAAATGTGCCCCCAGTGGTCGTATTGTCGGGCAGTTCGGATGGTACGGTACCTTACAAGTTGAACTTTACAAGTACGGGGTCCATGGATACCGATGGCAGCATTGCCATGTACGGATGGGACTTCGGGGATGGGGCGACATCATCGGATGCGAATCCTTCACATACCTATTCCACGGGTGGCGATTACAACGTGACGCTAACATTGACCGATGATGACGGAGCAACGTCTACCAAAGGTATCGGCGTTACGGCGGTGGATCCAACGGTCAATCAGGCCCCTAACGCTGTTGCAAGCGCTTTGTCTAATAGTGGTACTGTACCGTTCACGGTCAGTTTCTCAAGTTCGGGATCTGATGATTCCGATGGCGACATAACCTTGTACGAATGGGATTTTGGAGATGGATCAACGTCGAACCAAGCCAACCCTACGCATACCTATACGGTGGAGGGCAATTTTATAAGTGTTCTTACGGTTACCGATGATGAAGGGGCAAAGGATACGGCAAACGTGAACATCAAGGTCAATGCCCCAAGCGATAACGCGGCACTGTTCATTTTGAATGCTGAGGACGACAGTCCATTGTACACATTGACCGATGGCCTTCAGATAAGCAAGTCCGATATCGGCGAGACCCCTTTGGGCATCATCTACAATGCGGACCTTGCTCCAGGTAGTGTCACGTTCAGGTTGAGCGGTCCTTTGAGCCAGACGAAGACCGAAGGTCCTTCGGCTCCTTACTCCCTTTTCGGCGATATCGGTGTTGACATCCAAGGGAAGGTCTTCCCGGTAGGTAACTATACCTTGGTCGCTACGACTACCTCTGGAACGAGCGAAACGGTCAATTTCTCGATCGTAAGCGGTCCGCCTGCAAATGTGCCCCCAGTGGTCGTATTGTCGGGCAGTTCGGATGGTACGGTACCTTACAAGTTGAACTTTACAAGTACGGGGTCCATGGATACCGATGGCAGCATTGCCATGTACGGATGGGACTTCGGGGATGGGGCGACATCATCGGATGCGAATCCTTCACATACCTATTCCACAGGTGGCGATTACAACGTGACGCTAACATTGACCGATGATGACGGAGCAACGTCTACCAAAGGTATCGGCGTTACGGCGATAGATCTTACAGATGTTGAAGCTGTTATAAGCTTTTCTCTAATAAATGCGATTGATCAACTTGATTTATTTGATATACAAACTAATATGAGTATAAATTCATCAGAAATGGAGGATGTAAACATTAGGGCAAATACTAATCCAGGTACGGTTGGAAGCGTAAAATTTGAATTGACCGGTACTATAAATAGAACATGGGTAGAGACAAATGCTCCTTATGCACTTTATGGAGATTTTGATGGTGAGTTCATACCAACAACATTTACTTTAGGATCTTATACTCTAAAAGCTACACCATATACTTTGGGTAGTGCTACCGGTGAAGCAGGGCAGTCCCTTACAGTTAAGTTTAATGTAGTTCAACCTACATCAACCTCTAAAACGGCTGAAGTTGATATGAGTATTTTTCCAAATCCTGCTTCTGAGAGTATTACGGTTTCTTTTGATAAACCTACTAGCTTAAAGAAAATCTATATATATGATATTACAGGAAAACTAATTCAATCTTTAAATATGGATACCGGCCAAGATGTTGGCACTTATCTGCTTGGAGTTCAGGATTTACCTACAGGTTCTTATTTCGTGAGAACTATTGATTCGGAAGGAAAACAGTCACAACAGCAAATGGCAATTAAACGATAATCGAGTCCCAAAAAAGTAATAAGATGGAAAAAAGAAATTATATACATAACGAGCTTCTGCTGAAAATGAAGCATATAATGCCATTTGATATCAACTATCTGTCAATGACAAATGCTAAAAATACAATGTTGACATTTATATTGTTATTGCTCATAGGAGTGAATACAATAAGTGCCCAAAGTTTTGATCAAAGTAATCTTAATTTTAATGGTCATAGTGGGGTAAGTCAAGGAACTTCACTAATATACGGACCTGATGGTAGATTGTACGTGTTGAATTTAAATGGTACAATAGATATTTTTACCGTTCAAAAAAATGGAAGTAATGATTATGTGGTCACGGCGTCTGAAAAACTTTTGGATGTAAAAAATATACCTAATCACAATGATGATGGGAGTACAAATAGTGGAGATGACAGGGAAGCTACTGGTATAACCGTTGCGGGCACGGCATCAAATCCGATAATATATGTCACATCAAGTGATTCTAGAGTTGGAGGTCCAAGTGGAGATTTGAATCTTGATACTAATTCAGGGGTAATTACCCGTTTTACTTGGTTAGGTAGTAATTGGGAAGTAGTTGATATTGTTAGAGGCTTACCTAGATCAGAAGAAAATCATGCAACCAATGGTTTGGAATTTGTAACACTAGGTGGTGTGGACTTTCTAATAGTTGCACAAGGCGGGCATACCAATGCGGGATCTCCATCTGATAATTTTGCTTGGACAACTGAATATGCGTTATCTGCAGCAATTTTATCTGTTAATTTAGATTTAATAGAAGCAATGCCTATTAATAATGATGGTAGAAATTACATTTATGATATCCCTACTTTAGATGATCCAACCCGGAGCAATGCTAATGGTATAGAAGACCCGGATAATCAAGGATATGATGGTATAGATATTAACGATCCATGGGGCGGTAATGATGGACTTAATCAGGCTAAAATTGTACCAGGTGGACCAGTTCAAATTTTTTCGCCGGGTTATAGAAATGCATATGATTTGGTAGTTACAAATTCAGGAGCTGTTTATGTTACCGATAACGGAGCTAATGGAGGCTGGGGAGGATTTCCCAATAATGAAGGTACGGAAAATGTCACAAATGAATATAATTCTAGTGAACCAGGAAGTAGTTCTTCAATTGGAGGTGAAAAAGTAGATAATAATGACCACTTGACATTGGTTACTAATAATATCCAAGCGTATTCTCAAGGGTCGTTTTATGGAGGACATCCTGCACCAATTAGAGCCAATCCTGCAACAGCAGGGCTCTACACAAATCCTTCGGTCAATAATACTAATAACGCGGTATTTAGAACTTTAATTTATGACCCAACTGGTTTAAAAGGTCCAGGGTACACAACAGATCAAAGTATTGCACTTCCAGTTGATTGGCCTCCGGTACCGTTAAATATGGCCGACACGGATCAAGGAGATTGGAGAGGTCCTTCGGTATCCAATCCGGATGGTCCAAATGATGAAATTGTAACAATTTGGGATAATAATACCAATGGTATAGATGAGTATACCTCTACAATTTTCAGTGGTTCGGAGAGTATGGTTGGAGATTTGATAGCAGGTGAGAATAACGGGGGTATTTTAAAAAGAGTAAAATTAAATTCAGATGGTAGTTTAAGTAATTTGACAGATCCCTTTGCTTCTGGACTTGGAGGAAATGCATTGGGTATTACGTGTAATTCAGATACTGATCCTTTTCCAGGAACCATTTGGGTAGCTACATTTAATGGTACTATTAAAATATTAGAGCCTCAGCCATTAGTAGTTTGTTTAGATTCTTCTGATCCATCTTACTCGGGTCTGGCAGATACGGATCAAGATGGTTATACAAATCAAGATGAAGTTCAAAATAATGTTGACCATTGTAATGGTGGTTCTCAGCCAGAGGATTTTGATAAAGCGGCTGGTGGTGTTTTGATATCGGATATAAATGATGATGATGATGATAATGATGGAATTTTAGATGCAAATGACCCATTTCAATTAGGTAACCCATTAGATAATGGTTCGGATGGATTTGATTTGCCAGTAGAGAATGAACTGTTCTCTGATAATTTAACTTTAGGAGGATATAGGGGTCTAGGTTTTACAGGGTTGATGAATAATGGTGCGGCTAATCCTAATTGGTCCAATTGGTTAGATGTTGTAGGAGAAGGTCCAAACCCCAATGATATTTTAGGTGGAGCCGTTGGAGCAATGACCATGCAAATGACTTCTGGTACTGCATTCGGTACCTCAAATTCTCAAGAAAAAGGTTTTCAGTATGGGGTCAATGTTGATCAATCAATAGGCTCTTTTACAGTATCAGGTAAAATATTTGGATTTACTGATCCTACGCAAATTTATGGTGATGAATCACCAAATGACAGTGAATTAGGAATATTTTTAGGAGATGGAACGCAGAGTAACTATATAAAGGTTGTATTGACAAAAAATGGAATTTTGGCTTTGCAAGAAATTAATGATGTCGCTCAAACCCCATTGACAGTTACATTTACGGTACCAAATAGACCATCTAATAATGTTATTTTTTCATTCAATGTTAATGCGGTAACTGCAGATGTTGAAATTTTATATAGTATAGATGGAAATTCTTCGATTTCTTTGGGTACCATTGAAGCTTCTGGCTCTATTAAAACTGCAATACAAGAATCTAATGAAATTTTGGCCGTAGGTCTAATTGGAACTTCTAATGAGGAGGGAAAAGAAGTTCAGGGTACTTGGGATTTCCTAAACGTATCGGGAAGTAAGCCGATAATTACTCAAACTATAGCCGATTTAGATATATTAATAGATTCACCAAATCAAGAAATCAATTTAGCTAATTACTTTGACGATGATTTAGGTGTTGAAAATTTAACCTTTACCGTTGATAGTAATTCGAATAACGCTATTGGTGCGGTAATTACAGGTAATGTGTTAACGATGAGTTTCCCGGACTTGGAAACTAGCTCAACTATTACTATAAGGGCTACAGATTCTGACGCTTTGTTTGTCGATCAAACTTTTACAGTAAATGTTATGGAACAACCTGCTGTTTTGTTTAGGGTCAATGCTGGTGGTGCTAGTATTACTGCAACGGATTTTCCAAATCCAGATTGGATAGGTAATGATGTAGAGGGCGTAACTAATGGAAATAATTTTAGTGTTAATACCGGTAATATTTCAACCTATTCGGGTACTAGTCTGCATTCTTCGGTGCCAGATTATGTTCCAGAAGAAATTTTTAATCAAGAAAGATGGGATCCCGCACCGCTACCGGAAATGGAATGGGCATTTAATACCGGTAACGGAACATTCACCGTAAATCTGTTTATGGCCAATGGTTACGCTGGAACCGCTTCAAATGGACAACGAATTTTTGATATAAATATGGAGGGGGCATTGGTAGTTAATGATAAAGATTTATCTGCACAGTATGGTCATAAGATCGGAGCAATGGAAAGCTATCAAGTGACAGTTACAGATGGTGTTTTTAACATAGAATTTATCCATCAAACAGAAAATCCATTAATAAATGCAATTGAAATTTTAGGTGCCGGTGATGTAGTGAATTTACCAATAATGATTAATCCTATTGCTAATCAAATAAATAATTTGGGTGAGACACCTAATTTAAATATAACTGCAAGTGGAGGCGATCCCAATGAAAATTTCACTTTTACAGCTACTGGGTTACCACCGGGTTTAAGTATTGAACCTACGCAAGGGGCAATTTTAGGAACCATTTCTCCATACGCAACTGATGCTGGACAATACGATGTTACAGTTACCGTTAGCAAGCCATTATCAACAGCGGCAAATTTGAATTTCGCTTGGACAGTAAAAGATCCTAACACTACGAACTCAGTCTTGTATCGTATTAATGCAGGTGGAAGCCTAGTAACTTCTACAGACGGAGATATTAATTGGGAAGAAGATCAGGCATTAACTGGTGCCAATGGTAGTGCACAGAACGGTATACCTTCTACATATGTTAATTCAACAGATGATGATAAAACTTATGGGGCAGCATTGCCAACTTCATTTGTTAATAATACCTCATATCCTAATAGTTTATTTTCAACTGAGAGATATAATACGTTGGCACAGCCAGCAAATATGCAATGGGACATACCTTTACCTCAAGGTTTTTATACAGTTAATTTAATTTTTGCAGAAATATGGACAGGAGCTAATACGGCTGGGGTGCGTGTATTCGATGTGGCTATTGAGGGTGATATTGTTTTAAATGATTTTGATCAAACTGCTAATTACGGTTTTGCAACTGCCGGTGTCGAGACTTTTATTATAGAAGTGAATGATGGAAATTTAGATATTGATTTTATAAAAGGTGTAGAAAACCCTAACATAAAAGGTATTGAGGTTATTGCGAGTGGCACCCCTGCAAGCAGTAATTGGACAAATATAGTTAACCTAACGGAACACACACCAAGACATGAAAATTCATTTGTTCAATTAGGTGATAAATTCTATTTGTTTGGTGGTAGAGAAAGTGCTGATAAAATGGATATTTATAATTATTCAACAAATACCTGGTCTCAAGCAGCTTCGACAGCTCCTTTTGAATTCAACCATTTTCAAGCTGTCGCTTACGAAGGTTTAATTTGGGTAATAGGTTCATTTAAAGACAATAGCTATCCAAACGAATCACCTGCAGATAATATTTATATGTACGACCCAGTTGAGGATATCTGGATTCAAGGTCCAGCAATTCCAAATAACAGAAAAAGAGGATCTGCTGGATTGGTAATGTATAATAATAAATTTTATGTGGTAGCAGGTAATACAGTTGGTCATAATGGCGGTTATATTCCTTGGTTCGATGAATATGATCCCGCAACTGGTGAATGGACCGTATTGGAAAATGCTCCTCGCTCAAGAGATCATTTTCATGCTACAGTTGCAAATAACAAACTTTATGTTTTAGGGGGTAGATTAACTGGTGGTGAAGGCGGAACATTTGCCCCTGTAATTTCAGAAGTTGATGTTTATGATTTTACGTCATCAAGTTGGTCAACATTACCTTCATCGGCAAATTTGCCAACTCCACGTGCTGCATCTGCAACCGTTAATTTTGATGGAAAAATTGTGGTCATTGGTGGTGAAGGTAATGGGCAGGCATATGTTAATACCGATGAATTGGATATAAGTACCAATACATGGTCAAGTTTAAGTGATTTAAATCATCCGCGTCATGGCACACAAGGCATAGTATCTGGTAATGGTATATGGATTACTTCTGGTTCTCCAAATCAAGGTGGTGGAAATCAAAACAATATGGAAGTCTACGGAGTGGACAATCCCACAGGTGTAAAAGTTTTGCCCAGTATATTATCAACACCTTCTTCGGTAACGATAGCGCAAGGTGAATCCGAAGATTTGTTATTGGAATTGTCTGGTGGAAATCAAGGTGTTTATATAAAGTCTTTGACACTAACGGGTACAAATAACACGAAATTTAATATTGTAGGTGAGACTAGTTTTTTAATTGAAGCTGGTACCACTAAGACTGTTAAAATTGAACATGTTGGTTCTCAAGCTGGTGAAGCTGCAACTTTAGTTTTGACTTATGGAGATAACAATACTAAAAATATTAGTCTATCCAGTGGAGAGGAAGTTGCCACAGTTTTATATCGAGTGAATGTTGGAGGAACATTGATAACAGCCTCGGATTCTCCTAATCCTGATTGGAGTACTGACCAAGGGGAATTTGGTGCAATTGGCAATTCACAGTATTTATCTGCCGCAACTGCGCCTGGAGGTTTGTATAACAAATCAGCTGGTTCCGCTTATTCTGGGTCTATTGTTATGTCTCATGCTTCTTTACCAGCTGGAACACCTAGTAGTATTTTTGAAACGGAAAGGTATGATGGTCCAAGTGATCCTGAAATGTTATGGCAATTTCCAGTAGATCCAGAAACTGAAATTGAAGTAAGATTGTATTTTGCTGAGCTATATAGTCAAATAACCGGTCCAGGTCAAAGAGTTTTTGATATTTCAA
Source organism: Maribacter sp. 1_2014MBL_MicDiv (assembly GCF_001865655.1). Taxonomy (NCBI): domain Bacteria; kingdom Pseudomonadati; phylum Bacteroidota; class Flavobacteriia; order Flavobacteriales; family Flavobacteriaceae; genus Maribacter; species Maribacter sp. 1_2014MBL_MicDiv. Next base: position 609,306 of record NZ_CP011318.1, on the reverse strand, counting down.
TGGAGGGGTCAATACCTGATGATTTAAAAGATATAGACCCATTTGCTGAAGCTGGTGCTTTAGGTGCATTCATGATCAGTCATAAGATAATGGTTACTGATGGAGTGTTGGATTTAGAGTTTATTCATGGTGTAGAAAACCCATCATTAAAAGCAATAGAAATTGTTGAGTTAGGCGGTACTCCAACCTCTGGATTACCACCAGTAGTAGCTAATCCAGGAGCCCAGATGAGTGTTGATGGTGATTCGGTTAACTTACAGATTGTGGCAAATGATGAAAATACAGATTCATGTGGTCCATTAAGTTACGCAGCTACTAATTTACCTCCAAATTTAACTATAGATACCGAAACGGGTTTAATTTCGGGAACAATTCTCAGTGGTTCTGGTAGCGGTACGGCCGGTGCTTTTATAGAAAATAATGGTATAGTAATTTTTGAGGCAGAAACCGATTTTGTCGATACTTCTGGAGGATGGAATATTGAGTCGGAATCTGGTAATACTTACCTGGCTGCAAGCACAGACCATTTTGGTAATCTTAATGGGCAAAGTGTTAGTTACAATGTTGAAATAACAACTCCTGGTGTGTATCGCTTTCACATGAAATCAAAAATTTCTGGTTCATCTTCTACAGATAAAAATGATACTTGGTTTAAAATTGAGAATACTTCCAATGTTCATTTCTTTACTGTCCAAGGTGGTTCACTTTCAAGTACTCAGCAATTTTTAAATGAATTGAACGATACGCAAAGTACCTCAAAAACTTTATATTGGCCAAAGGGTAACACCCAAGGAAGACCTGATCATGGAAATGAGAATCCTGGAATAAATGGTTTTTTCAAGGTTTATACAAATACTATATCCAATTCATGGACTACTAAAACTATTGATAATAACGGGTGGCCCATATATGCATATTTTGAAAGCCCTGGCACATATGAATTAACTATGAGTGAGCGTTCAGAAGGACATATGATAGATAGACTAGCTTTAACGTTGATAGATGGTGCTGCAGGTACAGGGGTCAATAATTCTATACTAAATGGTTCACCATCTGAACAAAACATTGGAGCTACTCTTGGAGCTTCGGAGAACAGTCCATATAATGTTGCTGTCACCGTAAGTGATGCTTGTGACCCTTCTTCAAGTTCTATAATAGAATTTAATTGGAACGTTACCGCACAACCAATTGGAAATCCTGAGGCAACAGTTCAGGTAACGCCAGGTGATGACGTAGAGGCATCTACTTATGGAAATAATTCGTTTATTATAAGTAATACAGGTGATGATGATATTTTAAATATAAAAATTAATACAGCTTCGGGATATATGATGGATGTAGTTTTTGATCCTGTAGGTACGGCGGGTGATAGTGTTGCAAAATGTTTAACATCAGGAGATGCAGGAAATTCTGCAAGTGCGGTTGGTTTAACTGTACCAGGTAACGGAGGTTCTGATAGTGCCGATTGTATAAGTATATTTGAACAGCCCCATAATGGAGTTAACAATGCAGAAGGTTTTGATGTTCTAAACTTGAGTTTTACAGATTTTAATCCTGGAGAATCATATTCTTTTGGCGTAGATATGGATCCTACAACTATAAAAGGAGATTTATCTTCTGGAGATGCAGGTTCAATTTCTGGGTTTGAATTAATAGGTGCCACAATTAGTATAGAATTTGCAAGCGGGGTGGTGTATACGACCAGTTTATACGATGAAGGTTCATTAGGTGGATCGAAAGCTATAGTGAACAGTGTAAGTAACTCATTGGTTGGGCCAAGTATTTTGATTGATGGGTCAGCTACTTCGCGAGTTGCGACCCAAGCTAATCAAGTTGTACAGGTTACAGGTGAGCCAAATGCTATGGTAAGTTTATTGCGTGTTGATGGTAGACTACATATAGATGCGGGCAATCCATCTATAGGTTATGATATTGATCTTTTCGAGGCGAATGAAGCTATGGTAAAAGAATTATATACCGCACAGCTTGACGAATCTGGCATAGCTTATATTCCTGTGGTATTAACGGAGACGAGTGGGACCACTGGAACTCCAAACGGAGGGCTAAATCACTTTATTGCTGTGGTTACTGGAGATGATAATACAAATAGTATTGCGTCAAATACTATAGTTTTAGATTATGATCCAACAGCGGCATTATCCGATTTAACGGTTTCTTATACTTTGCAAGGTCGTACAGATCATTCTATTGATTTAACTGTTGGTATATATGAAGTTGGATCAGCTATTCCTCTGTTAGAATTTACACCTTCAGGTGATGTTAATGGAGAAGCGCAATTAATGGGTATTCCATTAGGGACTTACGAAGTAGCTATTAAATCTGGAATGCATCTGCAAAAAGTTTCAACCCTGACTTTTGAAGCAGGTGATAATAGTATTAATGTAGGGGAATTGAGAGTTGGGGATGCGAATAATGATAATTCGATAGGTCTAGAGGATTATTCGTTTTTAGTAACCACTTTTAATTTGAGTTCAAGTGATGACAATTATAATCCTCAAGCAGATTTTAATGGCGACGGTGCTGTAGGCTTGGAAGATTTTTCACTTTTGGTATCTAATTTTAACGTTAATGGTGAGTTGCCTAGTGGACTTTAAATCTATAAAAGTATTAATAAACAAAAAAGGAGACCTGACAAGGTCTCCTTTTTTATTTATTTTAAACGATAAAAATTATTCTTCCATTGAATGATATACATTCTGTACATCATCATCCTCTTCTAATTTTTCTAAGAGCTTTTCTACGTCTGCAGCTTCTTCCACGTTTAACTTTTTAGTGACTTGCGGAATTCTTTCAAATCCAGATGATAAAATTTCTATATCACGGTTTTCCAATTCTTTTTGTAAAGCTCCAAAGCTTTCGAAAGGTCCGTAGATTAGAATTCCATCGTCATCAACAAAGACTTCTTCTGCTCCAAAATCGATCAATTCCAGTTCCAATTCCTCTGGGTCAATACCTTCTGCAGGTATTCTAAAATTACAAGTATGGTCGAACATAAATTCAACAGAGCCAGAAGTACCTAAGTTACCATTACATTTATTAAAATAACTTCTAACATTGGCAACCGTTCTTGTATTATTATCAGTTGCGGTTTCTACTAAAACAGCTATGCCGTGAGGTGCATACCCTTCAAAAAGAACTTCCTTATAGTCACCAAGACTTTTGTCACTAGCTCTTTTTATAGCGCGTTCAACATTGTCTTTAGGCATGTTGACAGATTTCGCGTTTTGTATAACGGCTCTTAGTCTGGAATTGGAGTCTGGATCTGGTCCACCTTCTTTTACGGCCATTACAATGTCTTTACCTATACGAGTAAAGGCTTTTGACATTGCCGACCATCTTTTCATTTTACGTGCTTTTCTAAATTCAAAAGCTCTTCCCATGGTAAATTATTTTAAACAAATGTACAAAAACGGGTAATGTTCAGAAATCATTGAAATGAATTTCTTTAGTGCACCGTTTTAATTAAAATTCACTTTCTATAATATCTTCTATAGTTCTAGCTAAAACAAAGTCTTTTTCCGTAACACCATTGGCATCATGGGTGTTTAAGCGAATATTCAATGTGTTATAAACATTGCTCCAATCTGGATGATGACCTTGAGCCTCACATTCAAAAGCAATACGTGTCATCACTGAAAACGCTTCTTTAAAATTTTTAAATTCAAAGGTGGTTTCTATGGCTCCATCCACATACTCCCATCCGTCAAGTTGACCTAAATAGTCCGCTATTTGTTGATCTGTAAATTTTTCCATTTCTTTCATAATTGTTTCTAATTTAAAACATGATGGTCAATAATATCTTGAAAAGTAAATTGTAAATTTTTGGGTAACTTATTTATTTTTGGAAGTACGGCTAAATATATATCCTCATTGGTAGTATAGACTCTTTTAATTATAGGGTTAAAATTGCCTACGCGTTCTAATATTTCTTTTATAAAATCTTCATGATGGGTAAGGTCATTACTTCCTAAGTGATAAATACCCGTTTTATTTCTATTAATAAGGTAGTGAATTTGTTGAGTAAGCTTGTCATCATTTGTCACATTTAATATCAAATTGGGAAAAACTTCTACCGATTCATTTTCTATAATAGATTTTTTCATTGCCTTGATTCTTGGCGATGCGTTACCAAAAACCATAGGGACCCGTAGAATTGCCATTTTTTCTTTTGGCAATCTAAGAAGCATATTTTCGATCTTTATTTTTAGTCTGCCATAGACACTCTCAGATAATGTTTTGTCCATTTCATAAGAAGGGTATTTACTGTAGGCGTCAAATACATTCGCAGATGAAATAAAATAGAGCTTACACTTTTCTTCAGCGACATACTTGACCATATGGTCATGGGCAATAACCAAGGCAGCAAAATTTCCTCTCAAGGCAGAAATTATAACTTGAGGCTTTATCTCTTCTAAAACTTCAACAATATCATCTTCTTCAACATTGTATTGAACAAATTGTTTGTTAGATGAATATGAATTTGCCGCATGACAATAAGTGCCATAAGTATCGAAGTAATTACAAAGTTCTTTGTATATAGCATTACCTATGAAGCCACTTGCGCCAATAATCAGTATTTTCTTTGTCTCTATTTTCAAAAAATGGAAAGTTCTGTTTCTGTGGTCAATTTTTCCAGCGCAAGCATACCTAATTTTGAATTCCCTTTAGGGTTGAGTCCCGGAGACCAAGTTGCTACGCAAAATTTGTTTGGTAGTAAGGCTACTATACCGCCACCAACACCACTTTTACCTGGTAGCCCAACTTCAAATGCAAATTCACCGGCTTCATCATAAAAGCCACATGTAAGCATTATGGCATTAATACGTTTTACCTGAGATAAGGTTAAAAATGTTTTGTTTCTTCTGCATTTGCCATGATTCATGAATACATAAAAAACATGAGTTAGTTGTTCGCAATTCATGGCAAGGGAGCATTGATGAAAATAGAAGTCTAAAACAGCATCAACATCATTATTTAAATTTTTATATGACTTCAAAAGATTGGCAGCCGCAAAATTCCGGAATCCTGTTTTCTTTTCGGAAAGTGCCACGGTTTCATCATAATCTATGGTGTCGTCATTTGCAATTTGGCGTACGAAGGATAAAAAATCATCTTTAGGGTTCTTCAATTGAGAAACTAAAATATCTGCAATAACGATTGCCCCAGGATTTATTAATGGATTTCTGGGGATACCATTTTCCAATTCCAATAGGGACAAATGGTTGAACGGATCGCCAGAAGGTTCAACATCTACACGTTTCCAAACATCTTCCCCAATAAGGCCTAAAACCATTGAGAGTGTTAAAACTTTAGAAATACTCTGTATGGAAAAAAGTTCATTTGAATCTCCTGCAGAAAAATTATTTTGATGATTGTCAATTAGATGTATCCCAAAATTGTTAACATCAACTTTTTCCAATTCCGGTATGTAGTCTGCAATTTTTCCTCTTTCCTTTTCTTTGGATGCGGTTTCATTAATTGCATTTAGAACACTTTGGTAATCTATCATTTACTTTTGTAAAATGGTAATTTAACTATCGTGGCAGGTATTGCATTTTTTCTGATCTGTATGTTGATTTTACTGCCAACTTCGGAGAAAATAGGCGGTACATAGCCTAATCCAATTCCGGTTCCCATTGAAGGTGACATAGTGCCAGAGGTGACTTCACCTATGGTTTTACCGTTACCGTCAACAATGTCATAGTCTTGTCTAGGTATTCCACGTTCATCTAATTCAAATGCGACTAATTTACGTTCAGGACCCTGTTGTTTCTCTTTTTGCAAAGCTTCAGAATTAACAAAGTTTTTCGTGAATTTGGTTATCCAGCCCAAACCAGCCTCAAAAGGAGAGGTAGTGTCGTTAATATCATTTCCATATAGACAATATCCCATTTCTAATCTTAAGGTATCTCTTGCGGCCAAGCCAATTGGTTTTATTCCAAAATTGGCCCCAGCTTCAAAAACCTTGTCCCAAATTTGTTTTACTTCTTCATTTTTACAGTAAATTTCAAATCCGCCAGAACCTGTATAGCCCGTTGCAGATATGATTACATTTTCTATTCCAGCAAAATCGGATACTTCAAAATGATAAAATTTAATATCGGATAAATTCACGGAGGTTAGGGACTGCATTGCCTCTACGGCTTTTGGACCCTGTATGGCCAAAAGCGAATAACCTTCAGATATGTCTCTCATATCTGCCTTAAATTCTGCATTATAAGAAGAAATATGATTCCAATCTTTTTCAATATTGGATGCATTTACGACTAAAAGATATTGTTCTTCTTTTATGCGATATACAATAAGGTCGTCAACAATACCGCCATTTTCATTTGGTAAGCAGCTATATTGAGCTCTGCCTATGGTTAACTTAGATGCATCATTTGAAGTTACTTTTTGTATTAAATCTAAGGCAGTAGGACCAGAGATTAAAAATTCGCCCATATGTGATACATCGAAAACCCCAACACCGTTACGAACAGTTTCATGTTCAGCATTTACACCTTCGTAAGAAACAGGCATGTTGTAACCGGCAAAAGGAACCATTTTGGCACCAAGAGATTCATGTGTTGAAGTAAGCGCAGTATTTTTCATCTTCTATATATATTGACGATGCAAATTTATCGAAAATAAATAGAAGCCAATGTGGCTAACCAGGGAATTGAAAAAATATTATAACCTTGAAGTTATCTAAGAACTTAAAAGAAAATTTTTAAGTTCATCATAACTAGCAATTTTAATGGATGCCTTGGTTTTATTTATTACTTTTTGAATTTGTGCAGGAATCTCCAGCTTTTCATCAAGGGTTTCCTCAACAATATCTAAAAACTTGACCGGGTGAGCGGTTTCTAGGAAAATACCATAAGTATCAGGATGTAGCTCTTGATATTTTTTTAGTCCTAAATAACCTACGGCACCATGTGGGTCGGCAACATAACCATTGATATCATTAATCTCTTTTAAGGCTTTCTTTGTTTCGTTATCTGTAAAAGAGTAGGCAGAAAGATTGTCCTTTAGCAAATCAAAATTATTCTGAAACAAGTGTCTAATTCTAATGAAGTTACTTGGGTCTCCAACGTCCATAGCATTAGAGATAGTAGCTGTAGACGGCTTTGGTGAATATTCTTTGGTTTGCATAAATTGGGGCACGGTATCATTTACATTTGTAGCTGCGATAAAGTGTTTTACCGGCATGCCTAAACGTTGTGCCATTAGCCCTGCACAGATATTCCCGAAATTACCGGAAGGGACTGAGAATATGATTTCCTTATCTTGTGGTTTAGCTTGTTTGTAGGCAAAAAGAAAATAGAATAACTGCGGTAACCAACGTGCAACATTAATGGAGTTAGCAGAAGTTAATTTCATGTTATCAAGCAATTCCTTATCCAAAAATGCATTTTTTACCATTGCCTGGCAATCATCGAACATACCGTCTACCTCTAGTGCCGTAATATTTTGTCCTAAAGTAGTCAGTTGTCTTTCTTGAATTTCACTTACTTTACCGCTTGGGTACAGTATAACAACTTTTACACCATCTACGCCTAGAAAACCGTTAGCAACTGCGCCACCGGTATCGCCCGATGTAGCTACAAGTACGGTTACTTCATTTTTTGATGCTCTAGAAAAATATCCTAGGCACTGTGCCATAAAACGAGCGCCAACATCTTTAAAAGCCATGGTTGGACCATGAAAAAGTTCTAATGTACCAATGTTGGAAGTAATGTCAATAACCGGAAAATCGAAGTCTAGCACCTCTTTTAGTATATCTTTCAATACATTATCTGGTATAACTTCTGTTACAAATTGACGAATAGCCGTAAAAGCGATTTCCTCATTGGTAAGATTTTCAATATGCTCAAAAAACGAAGCTGGTAGAGGGGTTATTTCTTCTGGAAAATATAAGCCTTTATCAGGTGCAATACCATTGACAACGGCGGTGTCAAAAGAAACTTTGGGTGCAGTATTGTTTAAACTATAGAATTTCAAGATGAGTATGTTTAATGGTTAGTAGTAAACTACTTTTTATTTATAAAATTTTTACGCCTTCGGTGTTTATTTTAGAGACATGAATTTCGTAGTCTATTCCAATTTTATCATAGACTTTTTTCATGGACTCACCTACTTTTAAAGCGGTATCTTTTCCTTTGCTGAATGCAAAAATAGAAGGTCCTGATCCAGATATACCAGATCCTAATGCTCCGGCTTCCAAAGAAACCTTTTTAACTTCGTCAAAACCCGGAATTAAAATAGAACGTATTGGTTCAACAATATGATCTTCTAGGGAACGACCGATTAAATCATAATCTTTTTTGAAAAGTCCGGCTACTAATCCACCTACATTTCCCCATTGTTTAATTCCTGTTTCCATAGAGATAGTTGTTTTCAAAATCTTTCTGGAATCAGAAGTTTTTATTTCTATCTGCGGATGAATTATGGTCAAATATAATTCAGTTGGAGCCGGTATATCAATGATATCTAGCGGACTATAACTACGTACTAAAGTGAAACCGCCAAATAGGGCGGGAGCCACATTGTCTGCGTGGGCTACATCACTTGCCAAACGTTCACCTTCCATGGCAAATTTTACCAATTCAGTTTTGCTAAAGGGGTTGCCCAATAAGTGGTTCATGGCCCAAACAGCACCTGCAGAACTAGCAGCGCTACTACCTATACCACTGCCAGGTTTTATTTTTTTATCTATTTCGATTTCAAACCCGCCGTCATAATCAGAGGCTAATAGAAATGCGTTACCAGCAACTCCTGCCACATTGTTCAATGTCTCTTTTGGTAAATCTTGTCCGGTAAGTTTTGTTATTTTAATACCTTTTTGAGGCACTTTTCTAACCACCATTTCATCACCGACCGAGTCTAGGGCGACACCAAGCACATCAAATCCGCATGAAACGTTGGCAACTGTTGCAGGGCAAAATACTTTAATTTCGTTTGTAGCCATAATGAAAGTTATAGTTATGAAATTTAGAAATTACCTATTCGTATAATATCGGCGAATATTCCCGAGGCCGTTACAGCAGCGCCCGCACCCGCACCTTTAATTATCATTGGCTGGTTAGGGTATCTTTCAGTGTAGAAAAGAACAATGTTATCACTACCTTCTAAATTATAGAAATCATGACCTTTAGGTATTTCCTGTAATCCTACACTTGCTTTTCCATCATCGAACTGGGCCACATACTTAAGCTTGCTATCGGATTTTTTTGCACTTGAAAACAAAGACTGAAAATGTGGCTCATGCTTAATTAAAGAGGCAAAGAAGTCTTCATTGTTGTCAGTATTTAAACTTTCTTCGGGTAAAAATGGATTGTTTTTTATATCGCTAATTTCTAGTAGATTACCACTTTCGCGCGCTAAAATCAAAATTTTGCGCATGACATCAACACCACTTAAATCAATTTTTGGATCAGGTTCTGTGTAACCCTCTTCCTGAGCCTGTTTCACTACATCATGAAAAGTAGTTTGATCATTGAAATTATTGAAAACAAAGTTTAAACTACCAGAAAGAACAGCTTGTATTTTCAATATTTTATCACCAGAAGCAATCAAATGTTTAAGAGTATCGATTATTGGTAAACCGGCACCAACATTGGTTTCAAATAAAAACGGAGCGTTGTATGTTCTGGCTAAGGATTTTAAATGTGAATAGTTTTCAAATTCAGATGAACATGCAATTTTATTACATGTAACAACAGATATGCTATTGCCCAGATATTCACTGTAGGTTTTTGATACTTCTTCACTGGCTGTGTTATCTACAAAAATACTATTTCGGTAGTTTAGACTATTTACTAAGGCTAAGAATTTGACTTTATCCGCTTTTTCTCCATTCTCAAGTTTGGTAGCCCAATCATTTAAGTCAATTCCTTTTTCATCAAAAAGCATTGTTCTAGAGTTGGACATTCCAATAACTCTAATGTTCAATTTTAAATTCTCTTTTAGGAATTTACGTTGCTCTCTAATTTGCTCTAAAAATTTAGCTCCAACATTACCAACACCCATTACAAATAGGTTCAATTGTTTAATGTTTTCTTCAAAAAACTCCTCGTGCAAAGCGTTTAATGCCTTTTTGACATCTTTTTCGTCAATAATGCAAGAAATATTTCTTTCGGAGGCACCTTGGGCAATTACTCTAATGTTTACATTGTTTTTACCTAAAGTACTGAACATTTTACCGCTTAGACCTTGGTGACTTTTCATGTTATCGCCCACTAAGGCAACAATGGCTAAATCACTTTCAGGAATAACCGTTTTAATGCGTCCCCTTTCAATTTCGTATTCAAAAGCTTCGTTGACGATACTAATTGCCTTTTCTACATCATTGGCAGATATACCTACACAAATAGAATGTTCAGAAGATGCTTGTGTAATTAAAACAACACTTATATCAGCTTGAGAAAGTACTTCGAAAAAACGTTTGGATATTCCTGGTATACCTACCATACCTGGACCTTCTAAAGATAATAGGGCAATGTTGCCAATATGGCTAATACCGCGTACCGTTTTACCTTTTTCGTTTTTAGATTTGGTTATTAAAGTTCCTTTTTCCTCTGGGCTAAAAGTATTTTTTATAACTATGGATATTCCTTTAGATAGAACGGGCTGTATTGTTGGAGGATAAAGTACTTTTGCTCCAAAATGCGATAGTTCCATTGCTTCTTCATAGGAAATATGCGGAATGGCCTTCGCTTGTTTTACCATTTTTGGGTTAGCCGTGTACATACCACTCACATCTGTCCATATTTCCAAAATATCGGCATCTACCGCAGCAGCATAAATAGCAGCGGTATAATCTGAACCACCACGGCCTAACGTAGTAGATATGCCTTCTTCAGATGTGGCTATAAAGCCTGGGCAAACTGAAACCTGTTTTTTTGAAGAATTAAAAAATTCCTCGCAATTAGCGTTGGTTCTGGTGAAATTCACCACATTTTTACCGTTTAGTTTATGTGTGATTATTAATTCTCTACTATCCTTAAAAACGGCATCAAGCTTTTCATTAATTAGATATTCGCTAATGATGTATGAAGAAAGAAGTTCACCGTAACTTACTATTTTGTCAGATAATTTAGGTGTTATTTCTCCAATAAAGTAAGCGCCCTCAAGTAGTGTTTCAAGCACATTAAATTCGCTTTTTACTTTGCTAAGCACCTTGCTTTGAGTGGTAACGGGAACTAACTCTTTAACCGTAGCTAAATGTCTTTCTTCTAATGTGTGTAGTATTTCTTTGTATTTCTGATCTTGTGCAGATGCCAAAGAACCGGCTTGCAATAATAAATCTGTTACACCTCCAAAAGCTGAAACAACCAAAATTATAGGGTCGTTGTATTTAGAGATTATATTTTTAATTTTAACTATATTTTCAGGCTTGGCTACAGATGAACCACCGAATTTTAGAACTTTCATGATGTGTAATGTTGACTTTGTAATTTAAGATATGGCGTAATTAAACACGGGTACGGAGATATATAGTTTTTAACCCCAAAGGGTGAAACGTGCCGTAGCTGTACCATAAGTAATAGTAGCTGAAGTGAAATCTAATGTTATGTCTGTTATATAGCAGTCCATAAATACTAATGGTTGAAAGTCAAAAGTAGTATATTTGATAACTTAAACAAATCATTCCACAATTTTTTACGGAATAGTTATTTTTTAGATATAAATACAATAAAGAATGAAATTATATAGCGCAAAACAAATTTATAAAGCAGATCAGATTTCTATAAAAAAGGAGGAAATTGGTAGTAATGAATTAATGGAACGTGCTGCTTTGCAACTTTTTAATTGGATGCATTTGCGTATGCAAGGAGCTCCAGTGAAAATTCATTTATTCTGTGGAATAGGTAATAACGGGGGCGATGGTATTGCGCTGGCTAGGCATCTTGTGGATCATGGTTATAATTTAGAAGTATATGTTATCAATTATAGTGAAAAGAGGTCAAAAGACTTTTTAATTAACCTAGATCGATTAAAAGATCGAAAAGTTTGGCCGCATTTTATGAATTCTGAAGATGAGCTACCGGCAATAAGTAGGGAAGATATCATTGTGGACGGCATTTTTGGAATAGGTTTAAATAGAAAACCTGATGATTGGGTGATAAAAGTTATTCAGCACTTAAATAATTCTAAGGCATTTATTCTTTCAATTGATATTCCTTCAGGATTGTTCACCGATCAAGGACCTGAAAATTTTGATGCTATTATAAAATCTAATTATGTATTGAGTTTTCAAACTCCCAAACTAGTTTTCTTTTTGCCGGAAACTGGTGGTTTCATTGAACAATGGGAGGTATTGGATATAGGTTTGGATCCTGAGTATTTAATGCAGACCGAAACGGAATATGAGTTAATAGGGAAGAATGAAGTATTGACATTGTATAAGCCTAGGGAAAAATTTGGACATAAGGGTACCTATGGTCATTCATTAATTGTTGGTGGAAGTTATGGGAAAATAGGTTCCGTTTGTCTTTCGTCTAAGGCTGCTCTTTGTGCCGGTAGCGGGTTGGTCACATCCTATGTTCCCAGAATTGGTTATACTATATTGCAGACCGCATTACCCGAAATAATGGTGTTGACAGATCTTGAAGAAAATGAACTTACTGAAATTAAGTTTGATATTGAGCCAAGTGTTGTAGGGATAGGAATGGGAATGGGTACAAGCGATGTGTCTATTAAGGCATTTGCAAGTTTCTTAGCGCAAAATAAATCTCCTTTGGTAATTGACGCAGATGCACTTAATATACTTTCTAAAAAGAAAGAACTGTTAAAAGAGCTTCCTGAAAAAACTATTTTAACGCCTCATCCAAAAGAGTTGGAGCGATTGATCGGTAGTTGGAAAGATGACTTTGAAAAGTTGAAAAAAGTAAAGGAGTTTTCAAAAAAATATAATTGTATTGTAGTTGTAAAGGGTGCACACACTATTGTGGTTTATAATGACAAGGGATATGTAAATACCACTGGTAATCCTGGTATGGCTACAGCAGGAACAGGTGATGTGTTAACAGGTGTAATTACAGGGTTGTTGGCGCAAGGTTACCCGGCACTGGATGCTTCAATCTTTGGGGTCTATTTACATGGCAGATCTGGAGATATAGCCGTAGAGTCTACTGGTTTTCAGTCCTTAACCGCTTCAGATGTTATAGATAATTTGGCAAATGCATATTTGGATTTGTTTAAATTGCCAGAACAACCCGTTACGGAAGAAGAAAATCAGTCCAATCAATAATTCTTAAGAATTCACCCTTCTTTTAACCCATTTTAATGCGTTATCAAATTCTATGAAGAATTTCATAGGCTTTTTGTAAAAAAGTTTTTCGATCTTAAAGTTATGCATGTCGATTTCTTTTACTGAAACGATTGCAAAAGCTTTAAGATTGTCTAGTTGTTTTAAGTAGTTGTAAATGGTTGGGTCAATGGCAAATGAGTGCCTACGTAGACTAATGAACCCAAAATTCTTATCTCTAAAATGAATTTCAGCTATACCAATAATTTGGTAAGCTCTTTCTAATGTTAATGTAGCGCCCTCGTCAAAGATGGATACCATGTAATTCTCATAAACCTGAATTTTGCCTGTTTCTAATTCGTACTCTCGCACAATTACTTTTTTCTTGGTAGATCCAACTTTCATTCTTTCAGTATTAATATAGTGTGTCTTGAGCGAAAGTAAAGTGAACTACAATCTTTGTGCAAAATTTTAGTTTAAACGCGAAAATATCGTTCGTACTGCGTATAGCTATGAATGGCTGTATTTCTATTCTTACGACTTAGAAGGTATTGTACGAAAAAAGAGCCCTAACAAGGGCTCTTTTTTTATACTGTAAAATTGAGAAAATCTATGTTTTAGGAGACTCTTCCTCGGCTTTTTCAATCTTAATGGTCAATTCTTCGCTCTTTTTGTCAAGATCAATATAAATACTGTCACCTTCCTTAAGCTTGGAATTCACTATTTCTTCCGCTAAGGCATCTTCAATGTATTTTTGAATTGCTCTTTTTAGCGGTCTTGCACCATACTGCTTATCAAAACCTTTCTCAGCAATATAGTCTTTTGCTTCGTCGGTAAGATTCAAGTGATAACCAATATCCTTGATTCTCTTGAACAATTTAGCTAGTTCTATGTCAATGATCTTATGAATGTCCTCTCTTTCCAGGGCATTGAATACAATAACATCATCAATTCTATTTAAAAACTCTGGGGCAAACGCTTTCTTTAAGGCATTTTCAATAACACCTTTCTGGTGAGCATCTTCCTGAGATTTTTTTGCAGCTGTACCAAAACCTACACCTTGTCCAAAATCTTTTAATTGTCTAGCTCCAATATTGGAGGTCATAATAATGATAGTATTTCTAAAGTCGATCTTACGACCTAAACTATCTGTTAAGAAACCATCATCCAATACCTGTAAAAGCATATTGAAAACATCTGGGTGTGCCTTTTCAACCTCATCCAAAAGTATTACCGAATACGGTTTTCTTCTAACTTTTTCTGTTAGTTGACCACCTTCTTCATAACCTACATATCCTGGAGGGGCACCTACCAATCTAGAGATGGCAAACTTCTCCATATACTCACTCATATCAATACGTATAAGTGCGTCTTCAGAATCAAAAAGTTCTTTTGCCAATACTTTGGCAAGTTGGGTTTTACCAACACCGGTCTGACCTAAAAATATAAATGAGCCAATTGGCTTGTTGGGATCTTTAAGTCCCGCTCTATTACGCTGTATAGCTTTGGAAACCTTTGCAACGGCATCGTTTTGACCAATAACATTAGATTTGATCAATTCTGGTAGACCAGCTAATTTATTACTTTCTGTTTGCGCTATTCTATTAACAGGTATACCGCTCATCATTGAAACAACATCGGCAACATTTTCTTCGCTAACGGTTTCTTTGTTCAGTTTACTGTCATCTTCCCATCGCTCTTGGGCTATGGCAAGTTCTTTTTCCAGACTCTTTTCGTCATCACGTAATTTAGCAGCTTCTTCGTATTTCTGCTTTTTTACCACACTGTTCTTAAGTTCACGAACATCTTCCAATTTCTTTTCTAATTCAAGAATTTGCTTTGGAACATCCATATTAACAATGTGTACTCTAGATCCAGCTTCATCTAAAGCATCGATAGCCTTGTCCGGTAAAAAACGATCGGTCATGTACCTATTTGTAAGTTTTACGCAAGCTTCAATAGCTTCGTCAGTATAGGTTACATTATGGTGGTCTTCGTATTTACCTTTAATATTATGTAGAATCTCTACTGTTTCTTCAACAGAAGTAGGTTCTACAATAACCTTTTGAAAACGTCTTTCTAGGGCACCATCTTTTTCAATATATTGTCTGTATTCATCTAAAGTAGTTGCACCAATACATTGAATTTCGCCTCTTGCCAATGCAGGTTTAAACATATTTGAAGCATCTAAACTTCCAGTTGCGCCACCGGCACCAACAATAGTATGAATTTCATCTATGAATAAAATGACATCATCATTCTTTTCAAGTTCGTTCATGACCGCTTTCATGCGTTCTTCAAACTGTCCTCTGTATTTAGTCCCGGCAACCAAAGAAGCAAGGTCAAGTGTTACCACTCTTTTATTGTACAGAATTCTTGAAACTTTTTTATTGATTATTCGAAGTGCAAGACCCTCTGCAATGGCACTTTTACCAACACCTGGCTCACCAATTAACAGTGGATTGTTCTTTTTTCTTCGGCTAAGAATTTGTGAAACCCTTTCAATTTCTTTTTCTCTACCAACAACAGGGTCCAGTTTATTTTCCTCTGCCATCTGTGTAAGGTCCCTACCAAAATTATCCAGAACCGGAGTTTTAGATTTTTTGGCACCTTTTTGATTAGAAGCAGAGCCAAAGGTGCTTTCTTTTCCTTCATTGGACTCTTCAGAGTCACTTGGAAAAGATTCGGCCGTTGGGCCATCTACCATATCGTCATCACTTGTAATCATAAATTTAAACTGTTCTTTAACACCGTCGTAATCGACCTTAAGTTTATGTAAAAGTTTTGTTGTAGGATCGTTTTCATTTCTAAGGATACAAAGTAGAAGGTGCGCAGTATTTATAGAAGAACTTTGAAAAAGTTTAGCTTCTAAAAAAGTTGTTTTTAAAGCACGTTCAGCTTGTCTTGTCAAATGCAAGTTCTTTTTATCTTTTTGTACGCCACTAGCGTTAGGGTTAGAAGGACTTAGGATTTCTACCTTTCTACGTAAGTGTTCTAAATCGACTTCTAAAGCATCTAAAATGCTAATGGCCTTCCCGTTTCCATCTCTAAGAAGCCCAAGCATGAGGTGCTCGGTACCGATAAAATCGTGACCAAGTCGCAATGCTTCCTCCTTGCTATAAGCAATAACATCCTTTACTCTTGGGGAAAAATTATCATCCATATACTATATTATCTTCTATAAAATTACTAAATCTCATCCAATCATTGGCAAATACCGTACCTATAATCGTTAAAGTTATTGTAAAAGCCATTAAAACCCGCTTTAATAAGTACGAAATTAGCGGATAAAGTAAAAATTAACATAACTCTGCCAAGTGTTAATAAAAATTAATATTATTAAATCCACATATTCTTGAAACGCCTAGGATTTAAGTATATTGGCATGCTTTTTTACTAATTAAAAAACAGAAGATTTTAAAATGGCTGACGGTGAAAAATTGATTCCCATTAATATTGAAGAGGAAATGAAATCTGCCTACATTGATTACTCAATGTCGGTCATTGTGTCACGTGCCCTGCCAGATGTTAGGGACGGATTAAAACCCGTACACAGAAGAGTTCTTTTCGGAATGCATGAATTAGGAGTTAGAAGTAATAGCTCACATAAGAAATCTGCACGTATTGTAGGGGAAGTTTTAGGTAAGTACCACCCACATGGTGATACTTCTGTATATGATACCATGGTGCGTATGGCTCAAGAATGGAGTTTACGCTACATGCTTGTAGATGGTCAAGGTAACTTTGGATCAATAGACGGTGATAGTCCTGCAGCAATGCGTTATACGGAAGCCCGTATGCGTAAAATTGCAGATGACATGTTGGCTGATATTGATAAAGAAACAGTTGATCATCAATTGAATTTTGATGATTCTTTAAAAGAACCTACGGTTTTGCCAACAAGGGTGCCAAACCTTTTAGTGAACGGTGCGTCTGGTATTGCGGTAGGTATGGCTACCAATATGCCTCCTCATAATTTATCTGAAGTGGTAGATGGTACGGTGGCCTATATTGATAATAATGAAATTGAAATAGACGAGCTGATCACCCATATTAAAGCACCAGATTTTCCAACCGGTGGTATTATATATGGTTATGATGGCGTTAAAGAGGCTTTTCATACAGGTAGAGGTCGTGTAAAAATACGTGCAAAGGCTAGCTTTGAAGAG
This sequence comes from Maribacter sp. 1_2014MBL_MicDiv, assembly GCF_001865655.1. NCBI lineage: Bacteria > Pseudomonadati > Bacteroidota > Flavobacteriia > Flavobacteriales > Flavobacteriaceae > Maribacter > Maribacter sp. 1_2014MBL_MicDiv. The sequence goes on along the minus strand of NZ_CP011318.1, from coordinate 591,882 downwards.
GTTCAGGGAAGGGAGTGTATTGTGGTTACAGAGATTCCTTATCAGGTGAACAAGGCAGATATGATCAAGAAAACTGCCGATCTTGTTAATGATAAAAAGATAGAGGGTATCTCTAACATTAGAGATGAATCTGACCGTAACGGTATGCGTATCGTTTACATTTTAAAGAGAGATGCTATTCCTAATATAGTATTGAACATGTTGTACAAGTATACGGCATTGCAATCCTCATTTAGTGTAAATAATATTGCATTGGTAAATGGTAGACCGCAGTTGTTGAATGTCAAGGAAATGATACATCATTTTGTTGAGCATAGACATGAAGTAGTGGTTAGGCGTACTCAGTTCGAGTTGAAAAAAGCTGAAGATCGTGCCCATATACTAGAAGGTTTAATAATTGCTTCTGATAATATAGATGAGGTAATTGCAATAATAAGAGCTTCCAATAATGCTGATGAGGCAAGGAACAACTTAATTGAACGCTTTAAATTAAGTGAGATTCAAGCCAAGGCCATTGTTGAAATGCGTTTACGTCAGTTGACAGGTCTGGAGCAAGATAAGCTTAGAACCGAGTATGATGAAATTATGCTTCTTATTGCCGATTTAAAAGATATTCTTGATAAAAAGGAGCGAAGAATGCAAATCATCAAAGATGAGCTTCTTGAGGTTAAGGAAAAGTATGGCGATGAAAGAAGGTCTGTAATCAATGTAGCAGGTGGAGATCTTAGCATGGAAGATATGATTCCAGATGAGCAAGTGGTAATTACCATTTCTCACGCAGGTTATATCAAGAGAACTCCTTTGACCGAGTACAAAACGCAAAATAGAGGTGGTGTAGGTCAAAAAGCATCCTCAACCAGAAATGAAGATTTCTTAGAGCATTTGTTCGTTGGTACCAACCACCAATATATGTTGTTCTTTACGCAAAAAGGAAAATGTTTCTGGATGCGCGTGTTTGAAATACCTGAAGGTAGTAGAACGTCTAAAGGTAGGGCAATTCAGAACCTGATAAATATAGAACAGGATGATAGCGTAAAGGCGTTCATTTGTACGCAAGATTTAAAGGATGAAGATTACATAAATGCACATTATGTGATTATGGCTACTAAAAAAGGTGTAGTTAAGAAAACATCTTTAGAGCAATATTCAAGACCACGTCAAAATGGTATCAATGCCATTACCGTTCGAGATGGTGATGAGTTGCTAGAAGCTAAGTTGACCACGGGAACAAGTCAAATATTCCTTGGACTTAAGTCTGGTAAGGCAATTAGGTTTGAAGAAAGTAAAACTAGACCAATGGGTAGAAATGCTTCTGGTGTTAGAGGTGTAACTTTGGCAAATGATGAAGACGAAGTAATCGGTATGGTGTCGGTTCATAATTTTGAGGAAGAAATTTTAGTTGTTTCTGAAAAAGGTTATGGAAAAAGATCTAGTATAGAAGATTATAGGGTTACCAATAGAGGAGGTAAAGGGGTTAAGACTATTAGTGTTACTGATAAAACGGGCGGACTTGTAGCTATTAAAAACGTTACCGACTCTGATGATTTAATGATTATCAACAAATCTGGAATAGCAATTCGTATGAGCGTAGAGGATTTACGTGTTATGGGAAGAGCTACACAAGGTGTTAGGTTGATCAATATTAAAGGTAACGACTCTATTGCTGCCGTTGCTAAGGTTATGAAGGATGAAGATGATCTTGAAGAATCTGAAATCCTTGATATTGAAGTGAATACGGAGGGTGCAACTGAAGTAAATGATACTGAAGAAAAAGATGGCACAGAGATTGATAATCCTGATACCGAAGAATAAACTTAAATAATAAACACTAATAATTAATATATTAAAAATGAAAAATAGGTTATTACTTGTAGCGGCACTGACATTTACTATGGTCGGTTTTGCTCAAAAGAATGAAATAAAGTCTGCGGAAAAGGCATTAAAATCTGGCGATGCTACAGCAGCCAAAACTGCTATTGAAGCTGCTTCAGGTACTATTGCTGCAGCTGATGAGAAAACTCAGGCGCAATATTACTTTACAAGAGGTAAAATTTATAGCGATTTAGCCAAAAAAGGAGATAATGATGCATTTGAAAAATCTGCGAATTCTTTCAAAAAGGTTATTGAGATAGAAGAAGCTTCTGGTAAACAAAAATATTCTTCTGAGACTAACCAATATATGGCAGCTTTGACTGCAGATTTGGTTAACTCTGCGGTTAGCGATAACAGTAACAATAAGTTTAAAGAAGCGGCTGAGAAGTTGTATATGAGCTATACATTGAGTCCTAAGGATACATCTTACTTGTACTATGCTGCAGGTAGTGCTGTAAACGGTGGTCATTATGAAATGGCGTTAGATTATTATAACAAACTACAAGAAGTAGGTTATGATGGTAGCGGTGTTGTGTATAAGGCTACGAATGCGGCTTCAGGTGAAGTTGAGGAGATGGATAAAGTTCAACGTGACCTTATGGTGAAATCTGGTACTTATACCAATCCTGTAGATGAAAAAACGCCATCTAAAAAAGCTGAAATTGTTAAGAATACAGCATTGATCTACACTCAATTAGGGCAAGATGAAAAAGCTTTAGAAGCATATCAGGCAGCTAGAAAAAATGATCCAGAAGATGTAAATCTTATTTTAAACGAAGCAAACCTTTATTTCAATCAAGGAAATAAAGATAAGTTTAAAGAATTAATGGCTCAGGCAATAGCACTTGCACCAGATAATCCAGATTTACATTACAACGTTGGTGTAATTAGCATGGAGCAAGACAATTATGAAGATGCTCGTGTATCTTACAAAAAAGCGATAGAGCTTGATTCTAAATATACCAATGCATATTTAAATCTTTCTACAACCTATGTAAATGAAGGTAACAATCTTATTGATGAAATGAACTCTTTAGGTAATAGTAGAGCGGATATTGCCAAGTATGATGAATTGAAAGAGAAAAAGGATAGCTTGTTCAAGCAAGGTGCAGATGTTTTGGAAGATGCATTGAAGAACAACCCTGGTAATGAAAATATCATGACACAGCTTAAGAATATTTATGGAGCTATGGGTGATACTGAAAACTTTACTAGAATAAAGAAGTTGTTAGGAGAGTAATTCTAACTTACAGCAAAATGAAAAAGGCCCTAATTAGGGCCTTTTTTTATACAACTTTTTTAATGACTCTTAATTGATGCGTGTATGTTCTAAGGTCATTATTGAAAATACCGGTATGGTCTAAGCGATCTACTCTTACTTTACCATTTACATGAATTACATAATTATCCTCCATTATGATGCCTACATGGTCAATATCCCCATTAGCGTTATCAAAGAATGCCAAGTCTCCAGCCTCACTTTCTTCTACAAAACTTAATGCGGTACCTTGTTTAGATTGGCTTTCTGCCGTTCTTAGAAGATGGTAGCCGTTTATTCTATATACCATTTGGGCAAAGCCGGCACTGTCTATACCAAAAGGCGTTTTTCCATCTTTAAGTTCGGGTGAGTTTAGGTATAACAATGCGGTTTTTATCAGCTCTTCCTTTGGTTGCTCTGTATTTGTAAATGTTCCATTGAATGTAATGGGTAAAGAAGCAATTTCTGGTATGCATGACCCTATTAGAATTGGTGTTAAAACTTTATTATGGTCTTCAACAAAAGAAATTAAATCTGAGACATATTTCAATTCCTTTCTAGTTTGAATATCATTGAATTCATCTTCAGGTATAAACATAAGTTGGCTATTCATGATCCAACCTTCACATTTGTCAAGGACAGTTTTTATCCTGGACCAGTTTTTTCTGCATTCTAAAACCTTGTAATGCTCCCCGAACAAAAGTTGTGTTACCAGTTCAGATGCCTCATCGGGCATGCTTCGTACAGGTAGAATACTTAAAAAACAAATTCCGTATTGCATGAATGTTATTTAAAACTTAAGCTCTTTCGACAATGATTGCCGATGCGCCTCCACCGCCATTACAAATGGCTGCAGCACCTAGTTTTGCGTTATTTTGCTCCAATACATTTAGTAATGTAATCAATATACGTGCGCCAGAACATCCTAATGGGTGACCTAGAGAAACGGCACCGCCATTTACATTGACGTTTTTATCGTTCAAGCCTAATATTTTCATATTTGCGAGTCCAACTACGGAGAATGCTTCATTAAATTCAAAGAAATCTATTTCTTCCAATTTTAAATTAGCCTTCGCTAGCGCTTTCGGTAATGCTTTTGCCGGTGCTGTAGTAAACCATTCTGGTTCATGCGCTGCATCTGCATAGCTTTTTATTGTTGCTAAAGGTGTAAGATCTAGTTCAAGGGCTTTTTCTTTGCTCATTAAGACTAATGCTGCGGCACCGTCATTAATGGTAGAGGCATTGGCAGCGGTAACTGTGCCTTCTTTAGAAAATGCCGGTCTTAAATTGGGTATTTTGTCAATAAATACGTTTGAGTATTCTTCATCTTTAGTAACCATTTTTGGTTCACCACGTCTTTGCGGAACAGCTACGGGAATAACCTCATTATCGAATTTACCGTTTTCCCAAGCTTCTGAAGATCTTTTGTATGATTGAATGGCGTAGGCATCTTGATCTTCTCTGCTAAATTCATATTTAGTGGCGCAAGCATCTGCACACACGCCCATTGCATTTTGATCATATGCATCAACCAAGCCATCTTTTTGCATTCCGTCTATTAAAGTAGAAGGACCAAATTTTGTTCCGGTTCTCATATGTACGTAATGCGGTATAAGACTCATATTTTCCATTCCGCCCGCAACTACAATATCGGCATCACCCAAAGCAATTGCTTGAGCCCCTTGCATTACGGCCTTCATGCCCGAAGCACAAACTTTATTTATGGTTGTACAAGGAACGTTATTTGGTATGCCGGCAAATATTGCAGCTTGTCTAGCCGGTGCTTGTCCAGTACCGGCTTGAACTACATTGCCCATTAATACTTCGTCTACTACATCTGGACTAAGATCAATTTTTTTTAAAGCACCTTCAATAGCTATGGCTCCTAATTTTGGAGCTGGTATTGTGGATAATCCGCCCATAAAACTACCTATAGGGGTTCTTACGGCTGAAACAATAACTACCTCTTTCATGTTTTTAAATTTAGATGAAACGAAATTACTAAATTCTAAAGCAACCCAAGTGATATCATCTCAATTACTAGTTATCAGTTTATTATTTTCTATTTTTGAAGAACCTAATACAATTTTCTTTTGGATAATCTTTTCAAACAGCAATCGCTCATTTTCAAATATATACTCTATGTAGTAGCGGTTGCATTTATAGTATTCTTCTTGCCCAAAGGAGGTAAATTTAAATATGAGTTTCAAAAAGGAAAACCGTGGCAGTTTGAAAACCTGTATGCCCCTTTTGATTTTTCTATTCAAAAGACCGATGCTGAAATAGCTAAGGAAAAGCAAATTATAGAAAATAATCAATTACCTTACTATAGTTATGATGAGGGTATAGTAGAAAAAGTTAGAGAGTCGTTTGATGATGAATTTGAGTCTCAATGGGGAAATACAGAGCTGACTAGAAACCAAAAAAGCCGATTAAAATATTTTGCCCAAGTCATTTTAGATTCTGTTTATGCAAAGGGAATATTACAGAATAATGGCAAACAGGTACAACGTAATTTCATTTATTTGGTAAAGGGAAATGAGGCAAGTAAAGTACGCGTTTCAGATTTTTTAAAGGTAAGTGAAATCAATAACCTGGTTAGCGCTATACTTGATGATAATAATTTCAGCGCATTTGAAAAGGAAATACAAGCCTTATTTTTTGATATTATTGAACCTAATGTAAGTTTTGATAATAATCTCACCCAAAAAGCTAGGGCAGAGGCGTTGTCAAAACTTTCTTATACGCGTGGTACCGTTGATCAAGGCCGTTTGATCATAGCTAAAGGAGAAGTGGTAGAGGCAGAAAATTTAAAGATTTTGGAGTCTTTAAAGTCAGAGTATGAGTCTGAATTGTGGACTGCCAATAATTATTACTTTATTTTAATAGGTTATACCGTTCTAGTGGCATTGGTATTGATCATGCTATTTTTATTCCTAAAAAAGTATAGAAGAACCGTTTATGAAAACAACGTAAAAGTCACTTTTATATTTTTCAATATTTTATTAATGGTATTTGTAACCACAATGGTTATAAAGTATAATGAACAATTGGTTTTTGTTGTCCCGTTATGTATTCTACCGTTGATCCTAAAAACTTTTTTTGACGCAAGATTAGGGTTATTTGTACATGTCTTGACCATACTTATTCTTGGTTTTGTGGTACCTAATAGTTTTGAATATATATTTCTTCAGATTATTACGGGAATAGTTACTATTCTAACGGTGTCGGAATTATACAAAAGGGCTAACCTTTTTGTTAGCGTAGGGCAGATTACATTAATATATATTATAGGTTATTTGGCTTTTCATACCATCCATGAGGGAGACTTAAGTGATATTGAATGGTATACCTTGGGTCTTTTTCTTCTAAATGGAATGATTACGCTGTTTGTTCAGCCTTTGATCTATATCTACGAGAAAGTTTTTGGATTGGTGTCCGATGTGTCCTTATTAGAGCTTTCCGATACCAATTCCAAACTATTAAAAGAATTAAGCAATAAGGCTCCGGGAACATTTCACCACTCTTTACAGGTAGCCAATTTAGCTGAGGCTGCGGCCAATGAAATTGGTGCTAATGCCATGCTGGTAAGGGTAGGGGCATTGTATCATGATATCGGTAAGATGAACGACCCTACTTATTTTACTGAAAACCAAGTAACCAATGTAAACCCGCACGATGAACTTAGTCCAAAAGACAGTGCTAGAATTATCGTGGACCATGTAATAAAAGGCATTGAAATCGCCAGAAAGAATAATATTCCCGATCGAGTTATAGATTTTATACGTTCTCACCATGGTACTACTTTGGTATTCTATTTCTATAAGAAGCAAAAAGAAATTGATGAAAATGTAAACGAAGAGGATTTTAGATATCCAGGGCCTTTACCTTTTTCAAGGGAGACTGCAATTCTTATGATGGCAGATTCAGTAGAAGCAGCATCAAAAAGTTTAAAGAACCCAACATTTTTAATTATAGATGAGTTTGTCGACAAAATAATTTCTGGTCAAATGAAGGCAAATCAGTTTTTGAATGCGGACATTACGTTCAAAGAAATAGAGACTATCAAGAAAATCTTCAAACAGAAGCTTATAAATATTTATCATTTACGTGTGGAATATCCTGAGTAACAGCAAGATATTTTTTTATTAAAAAAAAACGTAAAAATTGTTGTGTATAATCAGTTATACTTACTACATTTGCATCCGCTATTTAGAGCAACAAGTTCATTGAAGAATTACTGGAGAGGTGCCTGAGTGGCCGAAAGGAGCGGTTTGCTAAATCGTCGTAGGTGGAAACACTTACCCAGGGTTCGAATCCCTGTCTCTCCGCAACAGTATGTTGAGAGACATATTTTTTGATAACCAATTCGGGGTGTAGCGTAGCCCGGTTATCGCGCCGCGTTTGGGACGCGGAGGTCGCAGGTTCGAATCCTGCCACCCCGACTTTAACATTTTGTTAACATTTAAAACCTGATAATCAATTGATTGTCAGGTTTTTATTTTTAATGCCTTTTTATAAAATGTACTTTTTAGTTCCAAAATCACCATAAAAGGTCAGCAAATCGGTCAACATAATACTTTCAATTTTATTAACCTTCTATAAAAGGGGGCTCTAGAAATAGGTTCATCGGGAAACAAGGATTCGAACTATAGAAATTATTGAAAAATAAATCATAATTAAACTTGTATCCACCCTCGTTGTTCACAAAATATAGAATTTTCGCATAAGGTAAATTATAAGAAATTCTAAAATAGTCATTGGAATTATCTTAACTAAGAAAATGGAATAGTCTAAAGTCTATTATTTAAAAGCCTGTTTAATTTAGATTTTAAACTAAGCTCTTTAGATCAAAGTCTTTTAAAATTGAACTAGTGGCTAAGCTTTTTAACGGATTATAGCAAGTCTTCTTCATTCAGAGATATTTTTAACTCGGCCTGATTTTTCCAAAATCTATCCTTAATTTTCTGCATAATATCCTCAAAATCTGGATGGCTCTTTAATGGTTTTATCAATGGTTCATCTTCGATTAATAAAAACCAATACAGATAATTCTCTGTTTCGGAAAATATTCTAAGCTGTTCGATAGCCTCATTGATTTTTCCTTCATAAGCGTATTTCCAAACCAGATTCACACTTCTATAAATGGATTGATCTCCTTCGCAATATTCAGAGAAATCATTAAATAGTTTCTCAGCTTCCTTGTCCAATCCCATCTCTTTATAGACCAGTGCAATTTTGACATTTTCCTGTAAATAAATATCCAGACTATTTGCTTCCCTGGTTTCCACAAATTTTTTAAAATAGAAGTAGGCACTGTCATAATTTTCCTCGATGTAGTACAACTTCCCTATGTCCTGTAAAATATCAAGCCGAGTCGTATCTTTCTTCCATTCCTTTATCAACAAATTCCTTGTACGCTCAATATTACCGTCCTTGGCGAACAGTATAAATGCCTTTAAATGTGGAGCATAAAAATTTTCAGCATTATAATCCAACGAACTGTTAATATATTTTAAAGCTTCATCTGCAAATCCTGACGATACAAGCGCATTACTTAGTTGTAAATACGTATAGCTCTGAGTAATGGAATCACTAGCAACGGTTAGCTGAACCCCTTTTAATGCGTACTCTAGGTATTTATCAGTATTGGGCAGCATATGCGAATAAAATTCCGCAAGCATTTGCACCGCCAAAGATGAATTGGGGTTATATTCCAGCGCCTTATTAAGATGGGGCAAGGCCAATTGGTACTCCTTTGTTTGTATGTAGTAAAAAGCCTTTGCGACCAAGCTTTCGGCGGATTTTGAATCGTAAAGCAAGGCCTTATCCGCAAAGCTGTTAATCTTTTCGGTGTACTGTTTCTCTATTTGCGACATTTCTAGAAGATAGTATGAGATAGCGATGTTGGCATAGGCGAGGGCAAATTCTGGATCCTGCTCTATAGCTTTTTCGAATAATGAAATGGCCTTTTCCAAGCCTTCTTCTGAGCGAGAATAATAAGGGTCCAATGCCTGTAGGTAGTAATCATAGGCCAATAGGTTTTCAGTTGGTTTTTTTTCAATTTGCTCCAGTTCTGTCGGTGTTACGACGGCTGCAATGGCATCTGCAATTTTCTTGGCCACGTCGTTTTGCAATTCAAAAATGTCCTCGACTTCCCGACTGTACTGCTCTACCCAAATAGGGGTGTCCGTAGAAGCGTTGATCAATTGTATGTTGAGTAAAACTTGATTGCCTACGCGTTGGCCACTACCTTCTACCAAGTAGTTCACATGCAGCTCCTCTGCAATCTCTGGAATGCCCTTGTTCGTTTTTCTATATTTCTCTACCGAGGTTCTACTGATGACCCGCAAATCCTCGATTTTTTGAAGGTTGTTCAAGGCGGATTCCATCAGTCCGTTTACAAAATAAAGATTGGTGGAATCGCTGCTCTCATTTTTAAAGGGCAATACTGCAATGGATTTTTCAATTTTCGATTCATTTATAGCATCCTTTTTACTGAACAGCATTATGGCAACAAGTATCAATACTAAGGATGTTGAAGCAATAAACGGCCAACGGTATTGCTTCAAAAAGTTGGTTTGGACCTTTTCTGTTTCGACCACCACAGTACCTTTTCCAAGCTCCCCAGGAGAATATCCGTACTGTTCTCGAAAGCATTTAATGAAATAGGAAGTGCTTCCAAAACCTACTTGATATGAAATTTCGGAAACCGTTGAAGAATCTTCCTTTAGCAGTTTCATTGCTTCCTTAAGACGGACTTGACGTATAAACTGGCTTGCAGAAAGCTGTGTCTGTTTCTTGATCTTCCGGAGCAGGTTAGATCGGCTCATGTGCAGAGCTTCCGCAAGTTCGGACACCCCAAATTGTTCGTTGGCCAAATTTTCCAGAATTAGGGCTTCCGCTTGTTCTATAAAGTTTGGTTTTTTGGACGATGGATTTGGCATGTTGTTTTTTGCTGGCTCTAAATTAGGGAAAATATACAGAATTATGCGTTATCCTATAGGTCACCTATTAAAGGAAAAGACATCTTTTGCGTCATAATTTATATCCCTGCGTCAAAATTTTTATGCCCTCTTGAAACTTGATATAGTTCTCCGCATAGCTCCTACAGGTTGCTGCAAGTTCTATAGCACCTTTGTAACATCAAAAATCATAACGAACAATTTAAAACAATAATTATGAAAGCATCAATCACAAGAACAGCAACGGAGTCAAGAACAGGACAGTACTTTTCATCCTTTAGCGCAAGCAAAAGAACCCAATGGGCACAGTACAGAAACTTTAACCGCTAATCACGATCAATATGAAAAAATCAAAAAACAACACAGTCATGAAATCGAAGATTCACGAATACCTATAAAAATTAAATAACAAAGCCATGAGTAAAACGGGCATCAATCAATCGCCAACGGAATCTAGAAGGTTCACTTTCTTTACCCATTTTGAGGACAGCAAGAGAATCCGTTGGTCACATTCCAGACCTTACCTTCATTTAGAAGCCTAGTTTGTTGGTTTGAAAAAAGGGGTAGGCCCTAATCAAAGTCTATCCCTTACCATAACAAAATTATAACAATAATTAAAAATGTAATGATGAAATCAAAGATTCACGAATACCTATTAAAATTAAATAACAAAGACATGAGTAAAGCAATCAAAAAACAAGCTAAGTTAAAAGTGGCGTGTGCTGCCTTTACTTTAATATCTGCACTAGCATTTGCACAAAACAATTCTAACACTCAAAACAGCTTTAACCGAGATGGTTTTATCTTCGAATTTGGTCTAGGTGGCGGTATAATCAGTATAGAAGATAGTGCTGGAACCCAAAGTTTTGATGATACCCAAGGCGGTGGCACTTTTCCTGAATTAAAGTTTGGCTATATGCTTAACAACCGTTTAGCCGTTACCGTTTCTGCACCTGGAATGATTTACACGCTTAATGATAACGACAGGCACTTTGGAGGCATTATACCTTCTGTTCAGTACTGGGTAAAAGACCGGTGGTGGATACATGGTGGTGCCGGTTTAGCCATAGATGGCCCTGCCTTATATGATATTGAAGATAACATAAATGACGATTGGAATACGGGTTTAGCTGTTATGGCGAGCACGGGTTACGAAGTGTACAGAAAAAACAAATTTGCCTTAAACGTCCAATCCAAATTACTCTTGGGTGGTGTAAAGCTAGATAATAATAATGACAGAGAGGTGGTGCAATTTAGTTTAGGAATTGGCTTTAGCTGGTTTTAATCATTTGCACCGCCAAAGGGTATAATGCCCCAAGCCTTGCCTCGAAATTAAAAGTCCGTTTCCTACGAATGCATTGCGGGCTTGCCCCGAGGTCGTTTACTAAAGAAAAAATAATAGCAATAATCAAAAAAATTATAATCATGAAATCAAAGATTCAAGAATACCTATTAAAATTAAATAACATAATCATGAATAAACCATTTAGAATTAACACATTAAGAACCTTGGGACACATGTCATTAGGCCTTCTTTTACTTACGACCGCATGTGGTCAAACCAGCAGTAAATCAAAAACCGAAGTAACCACCAGTACCGAAACCAAGTCGGTAGTTGATGCACCAGAAATGGATATTCAAACAGCGATACTATCGGACAATCTTGAAGCCGTTAAACAGCATATTTCGGCAGGAACAGATTTGAACAAAAAAGACCCTATGACCGGGGCCACACCACTAATCACTGCCGCGAGCTTTGGAAAGCATAAAATTGCGCAAGCCCTTATTGATGCCGGTGCGGATTTATCGGCTAAAAATAACGATGGTGCAACAGCTTTGCATACGGCCGCATTCTTTTGTAGAGTCGAAGTCGTACAGTCACTTATTGATGCCAAAGCCGATAAGACCGCTAAAAACAACTTTGGTATGACACCAAGGGAAAGTGTTATGGGGCCATTTGCAGAAATAAAACCCATTTATGAAATGCTACAGCAGCAATTAGGGCCGATAGGTTTACAAATTGAGTTGACCGAAATCGAAAAAACCCGCCCGGTCATAGCAATGATGTTGCAATAATCGATTTTAAAATTAAACATGATGAAAACTGAAAGAAGATATGATATTGATTGGTTAAGGGTTATTGCCATTGGCTTGCTGCTCATTTATCACATCGCCATTGTATTTCAACCTTGGGCCATGTTCATTGGCTTTATCAGAAGCGATGAATTTCTAGAAGGTTTATGGAAACCAATGACCATGTTAAACGTCTGGCGGATTCCACTTTTGTTCTACGTCTCGGGAATGGGGCTCTATTTTGCCATGCGCAAGAGAAACTGGAAACAATTGCTTCTGGAACGGACAAAGCGTATTCTTTTACCCTTCGTCTTTGGCTTTATAGCCATAACCACCTTACACATGTATATTTTTCAGACGTATTATGATATGCCGTTGGGCTATTATCCGCATGTAGGGCATTTATGGTTTCTAGGGAATATTTTTGCATACGTCCTGCTGTTACTGCCCTTATTTTTCTATCTGAAAAAGAACGAGAATGGAAGATTTAAAAACGGCTTGTCCAAATTCATGGGTAATCCTGTTGGGCCTTTGTCGATTTCTATATTTTTTGTGCTTGAAGCATTACTGGTAAAACCCCAGCTATTCGCCCTATATGCGGAGACTTGGCATGGCTTTTTTATTGGATTTTTGGCCTTCTTTTTCGGCTTTCTTTTCGTGTACAGTGGTAAAACATTCTGGCAGACCGTTTTAAAATGGCGCTGGTTATATATTGGTTTGGCCGCCGTTCTGTTCGGCATAAGATATTTTAATTACGCGACGGAAGCACCCGGTTATCTTACGGCTATCGAATCCAATTGTTGGATTTTCGGCGTTTTCGGCCTCGGATATAAGTACTTGAACAAACCAAGTAAAATCCTGAGTTATTTGAGCCAAGCAGCGTATCCTGTTTATATCATACACATGTTTGTTTTGTACGCAGGGGCTATGTTCATATTGCCATTGGAAATACCTATCTTATTGAAATTCGTAGGTATTGTAGCTTTTACAGGTTTAGCCTGCTATCTCATTTATGAATTTATTATTAAAAGGATTGGATTCTTAAAGCCATTGTTTGGACTTAAATGGAAATCCAATAAAGCAAAAAAGCTCATGAAAATGTATCATCTAAAAATTAAGGACTCTTCAAATTAGTTCCAATTTAAAAAACCGAACGATTGGTCACACTTTTTAAGATACTTTCATGTTGCTTTTTTGATAGTATTGAAAGTTGAAATGTAACAAGCCTCGGTTTATTAAGTCTTCTTTAAAAATATTAAAATGTCGGAAAAATTAAGCCATCCCAAACAAATCTGGAAAACAATACTGTTGTTTTTGGGAATTTTAACCTTGCTAAGTGCTATCTGTTATTACGCAATACTCAAGCTGAACCCTACAAGCATCTATGTCGGGGCTTTAATGATGAGCCCTGCATTATCCGCCTTTATTACATTGAAGCTACTGAAAAGACCGATTTCAAGTCTTCCATTGGGTCTGAAACGTTTGAAAAATTTGCGCCTATCCTATTTGATTCCGGTAGCCTATATTATGATTGCCTATGTATTGATTTGGGTTTTCGGTTTTGGAAATGTGCTCAATCAGGAAACTATCACCGAGTGGTCGCAACAATTAGGCATGGAAGGTTTCAATAGTACTATTATACTATTAACTATGATTGTTCTCTTATCTATTGTTGGTGTTGTAAAGAACATTGGTTCGACATTGGGCGAGGAAATAGGATGGCGGGGATTCTTCATCTACGAACTTCGGAAACTATTTTCCTTTGGCACTGTTTCTATAATTAGTGGCCTAATTTGGGCGATATGGCATTGGCCAATTATCTTTTTAATTTACAAGGGAAGTGGAAACCTGTTGCTACACATTACAGCTTTTACCGTAATGATAGTGGCAATTTCGGTCATTTTGGCCTACTATACTTTTAAATCCAACAGCTTGTGGCCTGCGGCCCTATTTCATTCTGTACACAATATATTCATACAGAAGATTTTCACGCCGTTGACGATTACAAATGACCGCACTACTTTTTGGATAGATGAATACGGACTCATGCTACCGATTATTACGACGCTATTTGCCATCTATTTTTGGCGAAAGGCGAAAATTGAGAATCTATAGGTTTTCAGATAGTATATAAAACTACAGAATTATGACAAAGCAAAAATCAAAACGAATACTCAAAATCATATTTATTATGGCAAGCATCAGCTCACTATTTTTTGTACCATGGATTTTGCTAAGATTACTGTTAACACCATTACCTGAAACGGTTCAGGAACAGGTCAATGATGCCATTGGATACGGTTTGGACGGCATGATTGTTTATGTAGACCAAGCTGGAAAGCCACCTGAGTTTTATGCCGCTGGCTGGCAGGATCGAAAAAATAAGATTCCTGCCAACCCAAAAGCTTTATTCCGGATTGCCAGCATTAGCAAGTTGTATGTTGCTGTTGCCGTAGCAAAATTAGTTAATGACAATCAGTTGTCTTTAGACAAAACGCTCGCTGATTATATGCCGGAACTGGTGGGACGAATTGAAAATGCCGATAAAATCACCTTGAGAATGATGGTGCAACATCGGTCTGGTATTCCGAACTACACGGACTTTCCAGGTTTTTGGGCAAACGATTATTCTAAAAACACTAAAGAATCGCTCGATTTGGTCCTCGATACTCCTGCCGATTTTAAACCGGATAAAAAATATAGGTACTCAAATACCAATTATCTGTTGATTGGCGAAATCTTGGATAAAATATTGGGATATAGTCATCACCAATTTATCAAAAAAGAAATTTTAATGCCCCTCGGGCTCAACCACACCTACAGTTTGCTAAGTGAAGTGAATTTAGACGATGTTATGAGCGGATATGCCGTGGATTATGAGCCAGACCTAAAGCCCAATGATTTTGTAAGCCCTGCCGGCTCCATGGTGGCTACAGCACAGGATGTGGGTATATTCTTGAGGGCGTTGAACGACGGCTCCTTGCTCAATGATACTGAACAAGCTATCTATTCATCTATTTATATATATGAACATACAGGATTATTACCAGGTTACAGCAGTATTGCCAAGTATCACAAGGATATTGATGCTGTAGTTGTTCAATTTGTAAATACCAGTGGCGGATACTCTTGGAACGTATCAGAAAAAATTAATAATAGAATTGTAAAAATCCTGAAAAGGAGAAAGTAACCAATACCTTAAAATTAATATACTTGATAAAAAAAACAGATACTATGGAAACAAATGCATCAAACAATACCCCCAAGCTCATGAAAACTAAATCTCATCCTTTTTGGCGCTGGTTCTGGCTCACTTTCCTTGTTGTTTCTCTTTGGTATGCATGGTATTCATTCTATGTGCCTTCAAATGATATGGTTTGGAATGATGACATGGTGTCTGCTCAAAAGCTTGCTGACAGTTCTGACAAAAATATAATGTTATTTTTTACCGGGGAATGGTGTTCGCCTTGTCGCATTATGAAGCGTGAAATTTTTGGAGACAAAGAAGCTATGAATGCCATTAATGCGAAAGTTATACCCGTTGAGATTAATATTGATGACCCTAATGATAAAGAACTCGCAAAGCACTATAACATTGGCGCTACCCCAACTACAGTTTTTATTGATTCTGAAGGAAATGTAATTGATTACGCTGTAGGAAAGGTTGGGAGAACAAAATTCCTTGAAATACTTAAAAATTTGAATTTGCCTTAATTCTAAGTAAGGTAGAAGCGCCTGATATAAAAAACGACATTCTACATCTTGTAAATTACAAAAGACTAAAGACATTTCGCTTCCAAAAGCAGCCATAATAAAATTGGGTGATACTTTAGACGAAAGTTATGCAAATATCTTTTGGTTTAATGCTCAGATTATTGAAACGTTTAGGCTAAAACTAACTAGGATTCCTTCACAACGGTTAACCTAATAATAGTTTATTGACATTTGATTTATAAGTCTGTCCTATGGGAACTTTATGATCTCCAATGTAAATTCTGTTGCCTTCTACACTACGTATATGCTTTTTTGCAACTGCAAAAGACTTATGAACTTGAAGAAAATCATTGTCTGAAAATAATTGTATCATATCCGATATTTTTTCTCGAATGCTGATGATGCCATCAGTAGTAACAACTTTGGTATAGTTTCCAGAAGCTTCAATAAATAGTATGGAATCTATAGCTACCTGAACATGACCATTATTTTGCTTTAAAAAAATATGCTTTCCTTCAGGCTTTATAGTCTGCTGCCTTCCCATACTTATTGTACTAATGGTCGAAGACCTTACTTTATTAATAGCACTCAAAAAACGTTCTAAACTAAAAGGTTTTAACAGGTAATCTACAACGTTTAATTCGTAGCCTTCAATTGCGAATTCGCTATAGGCGGTCGTGACAATAACTTTAGGAGGTGATGATAAGGTTCTTAAAAATTCGAATCCTTTTAACTTGGGCATATTTATATCTAAAAAGATTAGGTCAACTTGATGTGTATTCAAATACTCAAGCGCTTCCAAAGCGCTATAACAGTTTTTCTGCAACTTCATATGCGGAAGCATTTGACAATATTCCATGATAATCTTGTGGGCTATATGTTCATCATCTATGATTAGATATCTCATTATTTTAATTTTAGAGATAGTTTAACTTTATAACTATTGGTGTTTACGTCAAAAGAAAGAGCATGCTTATTTGGATAAACTAGCTCTAATCTTCTCTTTAAGTTTTTTAAACCAATACCTTCTGTATTGGGTGTTTGTTGTAATTCAAAATTATTTTCAATTATGAAATTTACGTTATTATCCTTTTCGGTGAAGTTAATATGGATATACGCGTCTTTTTCTAAATTTTCCAAGCCATGCTTAAAAGCATTCTCTACTAGAATAATAAATAGTAAAGGCATAATTTTAGCTTGCGGATTCTCAATTTCAGAATTAAATTGAATATCAGACTTTTTATGATAGCGTATTCCTTGAAGTTCAATATAGTTTTTTAAGTAATCTAATTCTTGTTTAAGGGTAACCCAATCTTTTTGGCCCTCATAAATACTATATCGCATCATATCAGAAAGTTTAAGTACCATTTCCCTTTCCTTAGAATCTTTTTCCATTAATCCATACAAATTGTTGAGTGTATTGAAGAAGAAATGTGGGTTTACCTGACTTTTTAAATGCAGTAATTCTGTTTTTTCTTTTTCATTCTTTAATCGAATAATTGATTTGATCTGTTTAAAAACCCAGTGGGCAATTGTAATGATTAAGAGAATAAAGTACAATACAACAAACTCAGCAAACCCTTCTAATTTACCAAAAGTGTCATTAAAGATTACAATGACTATACCTATAATTACAAGGGATATCTTATAAACCCTGTTTATAATTTTCTTATTTCTATCTGATATTTTCAACTTCATAGGTCAAGATTAATTAAATAAAACTCCTCCTACAAATTAGTTGACAAACAATAGATTCAGAGGGATAAACACCTGCTTAGTAGGGATAAAGTACGTTTGCACCCTTCTTAAGGTCTTGTATCACGCTTAACATGAGATGTGTCACTTTTTGTTTTTTACAATTAAGGCCCACCATAAGTTTGCCTCAATCAATCAAAAACGAACAGTATGGAACTTAGAATTGACAATCTATCAAAAACGTATTCAAACGGGATTAAAGCTTTACAAAATATTTCACTAGATATGCCAATAGGCATGTTTGGTCTATTAGGGCCAAATGGTGCAGGCAAGTCTACGTTAATGCGAACTATTGCAACACTGCAAGAAGCCGATGCTGGTTCCATTGTTCTTGGAGACATCGATGTATTAAAACAAAAAAATGAATTGCGACAGGTATTAGGTTATTTGCCGCAACAATTTGGTTTGTATCCAAAAATATCTGCCGAAGTATTACTTAATCATTTCGCAGTGCTTAAAGGCATCACTAATAAAAACGAACGCAAAGAATTAGTGAAAGCGCTTTTGTATAAAACCAATTTATATGACGTACGACAACAAAACCTTAAAGGATTTTCTGGTGGGATGAAGCAACGTTTTGGTATTGCACAAGCCTTACTTAACAATCCGAAGTTACTTATTGTAGATGAACCCACTGCAGGATTGGATCCCGTAGAACGCAATCGATTTTACAACGTTCTAAGCGAGCTTGGGGAACATACCGTGGTTATTTTATCCACACACATTGTTGACGATGTCAAAGAGCTCTGCACAAATATGGCCATTATTAATCAAGGACAAGTATGCTTAAAAGGGCAGCCGTTGCAAATACTAGAAGACCTAAAGGATAAAGTCTATAAAAAAACAATCGAGAAATCAGAATTGAACCTATATAAAGAAAATTATCAGGTCATCAGTGAACGATTATTTCTTGGAAAACCAACCATTCATATCGTAAGTGACACAAATCCAGGAGACGGTTTTTCGCTTATTAATGCCGAATTAGAGGACGTCTATTTTTCGGAAATATTCAATACTACTAACCTTAAATCTAATTAGCTATGTGGTATACTATTTTTAAGTTCGAAATACAATACCGAATTAAACGACCAGATACTTATGTGTTCTTCCTTTTTCTATTTCTATTTTCAATTGTTGGTGTTGACTTTATTTTTCAAGGTTCAGACATGGGGTTGATGAAAAATAATTCACCCATAGTGATTGCAAAAACTATGGGAGCTATTACCGGTATATTTATGATTTTAGCCTCAATGATAATGGGCGTTTCTGTACTAAGGGATTTTGAATACAATATAGAATCATTGCTATTTTCTGCACCAATCAACAAAAAAGATTATTTACTAGGTCGATTTTTAGGATCGTTTGCAGTTTTGCTATTTGCATTTACAGGTATTTTATTTGGCATGATGCTAAGCGAATTTATGCCATGGCATAATCCAGAAGATCTATTAGGGTTTAATGCCATTGTTTATATAAAGACATTTTTAATGGTAACGTTACCAACGTTGTTTTTTGGAGCTTCGTTATTTTTTGTTACAGGTGCTTTAAGCAGAAACCTGGTGGTAGTTTATACACAAGGTATTATTTTATTTGTGATTTTTATGCTAACCAAAGCTATCACTAATGAATTTTGGCAAGCCATTCTAGATCCATTTTCGCTAACAACAACCACTTTTGCGACAAAGTCTTGGTCAGCGTTAGAAAAAAGTACACAAGAACTTCCTTTTATTGGAGCATTGCTGTATAACAAACTATTTTGGATGTCTCTAGGAATACTGGCGCTAATCTATGGTTATAAAAAATTCAATTTTAATGTTGTTAAAGAAAAGCGATCAAAGAGAAAGCAAGTTGAAAAATTAGTTGGTAAAAGCACTAGTGTTGTTAGTGATATAGAAATTCCTGAAGCTACACAGCAATATGGATTACTTTCAAAATGGAATCAATTAAAACAATTTTCTTGGTTTTACTTTATCAGTATTTGCAAGCAAGCATCATTTTGGGGAATTGTTCTTTGTGGGATGATTATCATTCTCATTAATTCCGTAAATCTTGGAACTGTATATGGTGTTGATAGCTATCCAGCAACCTATTTTATTGTTGAAGAACTCAAAGAAACATCTATTTATTTCTTCATAATAATTTTAGTGTTTTATTCAGGTGAATTGGTATGGAAAGAGCGAGGTGCTAAATTAGATTTGATCTATGACGCAACACCAATGTCTAGTTTTATCAAACTAATGGGTAAATACATTGGATTAAACGTAGTGTATGTAGTATTAATGCTCGCACTAATTGGTTCAGGAATTCTATTTCAAACATTAAGTGAGTATTACAAATATGAATTCCAAGTCTATTTTTATGGTTTCTTCTTAGAGATTTTACCGTTTTTAGCACTGTATACATGCATTGCATTTTTTATTCAATCTGTGGTAAACCATAAGTTTGTAGGCATAATGTTGGTGATTGTATTTTTTATAGCCAATGTTGCTTTAGGTTTATTCGAGTTTGATCACGATTTATATTTTTTCGGAGGAAGTGCTTTAGGAACGTATTCTGATATGAATGGTTATGGTCATTTTTTAAAACCCTATCTGTTAATTAAATCATATTGGTTTCTCTTCGGAATACTATTATTAATTATTGGGTCTTTAGTAAACGTTAGAGGTACTGAAACCAATTTAATGCAACGAATAAGAGCTGGCAAAAACAGATTGAGCAAGCCGCTTTTTAAAGTTGCTTCTATGGTCTTTTTAGTATTTATACTAATGGGAAGTTTTATCTTTTACAATACGAATATTTTAAACACCTATTGGACCAATACTAAAGCAACTGAATTTAGAGTATCTTATGAAAAGGAACTCAAACAGTTTGAATATATACCACAGCCCAAAATAGTAGATGTGAATTTAAAAGTGGAATTGTATCCTTCATCAAGAAACTATACTGCAGAAGGTTATTACGTATTAAAAAACACCAATGCACAGCCCATAAATGAGATTCATGTTCAAAAACTAATTGAAGAGAACGTCACATTAGACGCTGTCACTTTTGATGGAGGCGCAACAGAAAATAATACATACGCTACCTACGGTTATTCCATCTATAAGTTGTATAACCCTTTGAATCCTGGAGATTCAATTAAAATGAACTTTAAGCAATCATTCACTACGAATGGATTTGAAGCAGGTAATTCAAATGCTAATATTGTAGAAAATGGAACATTTTTTAACAACAAAGACTTTCCAACATTAGGATACAACAGAAAATATGAGCTAAGTGATAGCAAAGAACGTTCAGAATATAATTTACCTGAAAGAATAAATAGAGCTAATAGAAATGACGTGAAAGAATTAATGAATGCAAGATCTGGTAGTGATTCTGACGGTATTAATTTTGAAATGGTCATAGGAACCGAAATTGACCAAACAGCCTTAATTCCCGGGAATTTATTGAAGGAATGGACAGAAAATAATCGTAATTATTTTCATTATAAAATGGAAATTCCAATGATTGATTTTTACTCAATTGTTTCAGCAAGGTATGACATAAAAAAAGACAAATGGATTTCAAAATCTGATGCTTTTTCGAAACAAGTAGATCTGGAAATTTACTATCATAAAGGTCATGAGTACAACATAGATAGAATGATGACGGCTATGAAAGCCTCATTAGATTACTATAGCACAAATTTCAGTCCGTATCAATATGAACAGTTACGTATCATGGAGTTTCCGCGTTATGCGCAATTTGCACAATCATTTCCTGGCACTGTTCCATTCTCAGAATCTATAGGTTTTGTTTTAGATATTGATGATGAAACCGATGTAGATATGGCATTTTATGTAACTGCACACGAAATTGCCCACCAATGGTTTGCTATGCAAGTAGAAGCCGCAAATGTAAAAGGGCAATACTTTATTTTGGAAACACTTTCTCAATATGCAGCAATAATGGTTTTACAAAAGCACTATCCAATAGAAAAGGTTCAGCAGTTTTTGGAATTGCAATTAGAGAAATACGAAGAAGGGAAACTCAGAGAATCTGGGGCAGAACCATCGCTAGCATTAGTAGATAATCAAGACTATATTTATTATGCCAAAGGTGCCATTAACATGTATCAATTTCAAAAGGTCATAGGCGAGGAGCAGGTCAATAAAGCTTTAAGACGCTTTTTGGAAGATTGGAATACTACAAATGGTAAGCTAAAAATAAATTCCAATCGCTATGCCACCAGTCAAGACTTGTTGGGCTATTTTAGAGCGGTTACACCATATTCGCTTCAGCATGTGATAGTTGATCTATTTGAAAGTGTTAAGCCTGTAGAATTGTAATGTCTTACTAGGTTACGGAATTAAGATTGAGCATCTTATAAAATTAGAGTTTATTACGAGGGCCATGAATACCGAACTAAATAAGTAACTAGCAATGAATATGCTGAAGCGGAAGATCAGGTTATTACAGTTTATAAAAATAGTAATGACCTGAGTTAACAATAATTATACGTCTCAATCCGGATTGCTATCGGGGGGAGAGTAATAGACATGGGAGGAAACTTTATTTCGATTTACGTTTAAACCTTCAATCGTGCGTCTATGTATTTTTCCTTTCCGTATTTAAAATCAATGTGTTTCTTTGTAAATGAATGAATAGCAATACAAAAACACTCAAAAATAATACTACAAGGGCTCTTTATTGGAAGTGCCAATTATTAGGATGGTGTACGGTTTCAGTTTATTGGGCATACACGGTTTACACTAGGGATGACTATGGGGTATTTTACACTTTCTGTAATTATGTTTTGGATGTAGGCATCGGAATTTTCCTGACCCATATGTACAGAACATATGCTTTAAAGGCCAATTGGAGTCAATTACCCATCCAAAGGCTGCTTATTCGAGTAATTACCAGTATACTTTTATTGGCTTTTTTATATGTGCTTTTGAACAATTTAAAGTGGTATGGTTACTGGACCTTGATTGCAGAACAAGATAAGGATATATGGGTATCGCTTCTTTATTGGGACCCTATATTACTTACCGGTTTACGGTTAATGTCTATCTGGATTTTAGCGTATCATCTGTATCACTATTATCAAAAAGAAGTTGTAACTGCAAGAGAATATGCTCAACTTTCCTTAGTGGCAAAACAAGCACAATTAGATAATTTATCGGCTCAACTTAACCCACATTTTTTATTTAATTCCTTGAATTCCATAAAGTCCTTAATCGTTGAGAACCCTAATGTAGCCAGACGTGGGATAGACCTATTGTCCGACTTATTACGTTCCTCATTATATGAAAAAGAAAAAGACCTAATTTCAATAAAAAACGAATTAGCTTTAGTAAATGATTATATAGAGCTGGAAAAACTTCGTTTTGAAGAACGATTGACCATTGATATCACCATTGATAAAACGTTAGCCCATTTTAAAATTCCCACATTGAGCATCCAATTGTTGATAGAAAATGCTATTAAACATGGAATTGACAAAGTTATTGAAGGTGGGCTAATAACTTTGAAGATTGGTAAGAACGGAGATCAAGTCTATATACAAGTTCAAAATCCAGGAAAATTAACTGATACTAAACCTGCAAAAGGTTTAGGTTTAATGAACTTAAAGAAACGCCTGGAGCTTCAATATAATAAAGAGGCTTCTATTACTTTAGAAGAAATAGCTAATAATATAGTACAAGCGACTATACTAGTACCCTATAAAACAGATGAAAACATATAAAGCGGTTATTATCGATGATGAACGTTTAGCGCGAGAAGAGGTAAAACGTGCTTTAAAAAAATATCCGGAATTTATCGTTGTTGGAGAGGCAAACAATGTGGATGCGGCCATAAAATTGATTGCGAATGAAGATCCAGACCTATTGTTTTTGGACATACACATGCCTGAAAAGTCAGGATTTGATTTATTAGAAGAATTAACCACCGTTCCAGAAGTTGTTTTTACAACTGCGTATGACCAATACGCTGTAAAAGCTTTTGAGTTGAATGCATTAGATTATTTGGTTAAACCTTTACGGGAAGAACGCTTTGCAAAAACCATAGAAAAAGTAAAACAGGAGTTGGCAGAGAAGGCAAAGGTGTCACAAGATGTTTTGCCCATGCATAAAAAGATTTTTATTAAAGACGGCGAAAAATGTTATTTCATTCCAATTTCTGATATCTACTATATTGAATCGATGGATAATTATGCGCGCCTATACTTTGGTGGTAAAAAGGCTATGATCAAACGTTCATTAAATCTACTTGAAAAAAAGTTAGATACCACCGTGTTTTTTAGAGCCAATAGGGGTCAAATTATCAACACACATTTTATTAAAGAAATTCACCCGCATTTTAATAATAAGCTACACATCATCTTGATTTCTGGTGAAAAGATTGAAGTTTCAAGCCGACAGTCTGTTAAGTTTAAAAACTGGAATAGCTTATAATTGATTGGTTTGTAAATTAATTTTACGCTTATTTTCTTTTATTCACGTTCCTGTACTTTCCCTTTACACATTTATATATTCATCATTTCTTTGCTTCATAGATAAAATTTTAATTAAAAAAATAGAACGATGTGTAACTTCAAAAATAATTATCACCTACCTGTAATTCTAATTGTTTTGATCATTATGGGACTATATTCATGCACCAATGACACCTTAAAAATCGCTGCGCAACCTACTTTATCCGATTATTCCGTTGGAGAAAAATGGATCTGGAAGTATAAAGGTGTTACCACCGAAGGCGAGGTACGTTCAGAGGGAGAAGATACAAGAGAAGTAGTTATTGCAGATGGTGTTTTGGGGATGACAATGGGTAATGATACGATTCCAATAACAGACATTGTAAAACCGGAAGAAAGCGAAACGCCAAGATATGACTGGCCTTTGGAAGTGGGTAAAAAGTGGAAATATGAAAAAAATTGGACAAGTCAAGATGGTACCACAGGAAAGCAAAGTCAAGATGTCGAGGTTTTATCCTTTAAAGAAGAAACGGTAGAAGCAGGAACGTTCATGGCCTATACGATTCAATACAAAGGTGTAATAACAAATTCGAGAGGGTATAATGCCAAAACGGATGAAGTTTGGTTGTATGCTCCAGCTGTAAAAAATTTCATAAAACTTACCCAAACTCAAGATGACTTTTTATACGAAGAGGAGTTAAAGCAGTATTCAAACTAAAATGAAAATCGAGCATTTTCCCACTGCACTTTAAAAAAGGAAACAATGAAAAAAACATTCTTGATAGTATTTCTAATTCTAATTCATCTTACTTCTTTTGGACAAGAATTTAACTTTAAAAAAGTACAAGCGTCCAATGCAAAGGCCCTTGCAAATCAAATGCAAGCCTTAGCGGCATCTTATCCGCTAAAGGAGTTATCAGGTTTGGACTTGATCAAGGTTCAGATCGTAAGTGGAAAATATGACGATGCCATAGCAACTATCGAGAAAGAAATTAAGGACAAGCCAAAAACGGAACAGATATATATAAATTTATATCACCAGTATGCTAAAGCAAAACTCACACCTAACTTTCCTGTGGCCTTTAAAGAATTATATAAATCCTATGTGACAAAGGCCGATGATTTTCAGGTACTGAATTTAGATGACACATTAATTGCCAGAGATGGAACAGACTATTTTATTTCTGATTTTGAACGTACGTATGAGAATATAACTGCTGAAACGATTTCGAATGAAACTGCACAAAACTTAATCCACAAATATTTCTTAAAAAAGGTTTATGAATCCACCAGAGATTTGTTTTTTCAAGCAATACAGCAAGACCATAAACGCAGATATATTATAAATGATAGCATAATAGTGCCAATGAAAGATGGTGCAGAAGTTTCCGTAGTAGTGGTTGAAAGAAAAGAGACTATCAAAGCTAAGAAACCTGCCATCTTAATTGCTTCTATTTACGCAGGTACCAATGAGACTGGGGCTATGTTATCAGCCTCAAAAGGCTATGTTGGAGTGATAGCCAATACAAGGGGAAAACGATTGAGCAGAGGTGAGATAAAGCCTCTTGAATATGAAAATATGGATGTTTATGAAGTGATTGATTGGATTAGCAAGCAGCCTTGGTCCAATCAAAAAGTAGGTATGTACGGTGGTAGTTATAACGGATTTACCCAATGGGCATCCATGAAACATAAAGTGCATCCAGCTTT
Source organism: Maribacter sp. 1_2014MBL_MicDiv (assembly GCF_001865655.1). Lineage (NCBI taxonomy): Bacteria > Pseudomonadati > Bacteroidota > Flavobacteriia > Flavobacteriales > Flavobacteriaceae > Maribacter > Maribacter sp. 1_2014MBL_MicDiv. The sequence continues at coordinate 566,072 of NZ_CP011318.1, read as the reverse complement.
AAAAACCATTGTTCCCATGGTAGCCATTGCACCCGGAATTGATTATCCAATGGAAAATAATGTCCTGCATAATTATTCCTACTCTTGGAATTTTTATGTGACCAATAATAAGTTCCTGGATTTTAAAGCTTCACAAGATTTTAATCGTTGGAATACCTTAAAAAACACATGGTATACCTCTGGAGTTGCCTTTAATAGATTGGATAGCTTGGATGGTCAAGTCAATAGATTATGGAATGCCTATATGCAGCATCCTAGTTATGATGATTACTGGAAGAAAATGATTCCTTATAAACAAGAATTTTCAAAAATCAACATTCCAATTTTGACCATAACAGGCTATTATGACGATTCTCAAAGAGGAGCCCTATATTATTATGACCAGCATACTAAGTATGTAAAAAATCCAAATCACTATGTATTGGTTGGACCTTACGATCATTGGACGGCGCAAACCCAACCTCAGGAGTTCTTAAGGAATTATAAATTAGATAAAACCGCCTTAATTGACATTAGATATGACTTGGTTTATCAATGGTTCGATTACACCTTAAAAGGTAAAGAAAAACCAAGTATTCTAAAAGATAAAGTGAATTTTCAGGTAATGGGAACCAATACATGGATGCACAAACCGAGTTTAAGTGCTATGTCCAATGATACCTTGACTTTTCATTTAAGTGATGCTAAAACGGATAATTTTTATGCTTTAAAATCGAAACCAAATAACTCAGAGATTCAAATGTCTGTTGATTTTAAAGATCGAAAAAACATGACCAACACAGACTATTATCCTTGGCCTTTAGAAAAGGAAAACTTCAATATAAGTGATGGATTGTTATTTAAATCGGAACCCTTAGAGGACGATGTGATTATCAATGGATCCTTTCTCGGAAATCTAGAAATCACTATCAATAAAAAAGATGTTGATTATTCCGTTATCCTATATCAATTAACGCCAGAAGGGAACTATTTTCATTTAAGCTATTATATTGGAAGAGCGAGTTATGCTCAAGATAGGGAGCATAGACACTTGCTAACTCCCAATAAAAAGATACAAGTATCCTTCAACAATTCTAAACTAATCAGTAAAAAACTACAAAAAGGAAGTCGGATGGTAGCTGTGGTCAATGTGAATAAAAACAATAATGCACAACTTAATTATGGAACAGGTAAGGATGTGAATGAAGAAAATATTAAAGATGCAGAAGTCCCTTTAAAAATTATATTTTCAGGTAATAGTAGTATTTCCTTACCGGTTTGGTATTCCCTAAGGGAATAACCAAATTCTTATTAGTATATTATTGGCAAAAAAAGCCTGTTCGATTCTCCTTTTGGCTGTTTTTTTCCGTGGAGGGGCTGCAGGGTTGTACTTATTGATCGAAGCAAAATTAACGATGCGGTGAGTTCCATAGTAAAAATATTTTAGAAAAGGAGCCCCAAAGAATAATTTAATGAATTTGGTATTATCTCACAAATGGTTATGGAATTGAGTGAAGTCCATGACCTTTACTTTCCGTTTTTCGGTATATAGGTTTAAGGCCTTGAAAAAATTATTTTAAAAAGGAGTATCATTCATATGTATAGAATTATATGTAATCCAAATTGATTACATATTTCTATGGCATTTCAAGCTTTAGAAGTATTTGCAAGGTTATCCCATTAATTGTTAAATAAACTATATGGTTTTTGTAAATTTAGCTTTATATAATGCCTGTAATCGATAAGAAATCAATAGCTGTCTTGCCATTTGTTAATTTGAGTAATGATATTAACAATGTATATTTCTGCGATGGCTTAACCGAAGAAATAATTAACGCCTTAGCATCTATAAAGGTATTATTAGTGACCTCTCGTACTTCTTCCTTCTATTTTAAAAACAAAACAGTTACAACTAAAGAGATAAGAGAGAAGTTAAAGGTAGCTACCTTTATTGAAGGCAGTGTAAGAACATCCAAAAATAAAATGCGCATTACAGTGCAAATGATTGATGCTTTGGATGACTTTCATTTCTGGTCAGAGACTTTTGATAGAAATCCTGAAAATATTTTTGAAATTCAAGATGAAATTAGTCTGTTTATTGCCGAAAAATTACGCGAACACATTGGACATCTTGAAATCGAAGATAAGCCAGTAGAAGCTATTGATGTACCTGTAGCTATTTATAGAGAATATTTGAAAGGAAGGTACTACATCATGAAACTAGATTATAAAAACTCTATAAAGGGTATCAATATCTTAAAAGAAGTAATACATAAATCACCCAATTTTTCAAATCCCTATTTAGATATAAATCTAGCCTATGTTCATATGGGAACTATGGGGCTTTTGCCCGCATTTGAAGCATACGAGAAGGCCCAGCCTTATTTGTTAAAGGCATTAGAGCTAGACCCAAACTCATCAAGGTCACAATTGAATTTGGCTTGGATAGAATGCTGGCAAAACTGGAATCTTAAGAAAGCTTACGAACATGCCAATAAGGCTTTGGAGATGCAACAAGCAGACGATATTTACTTAACCATTTCTAATTTTTTGACCGTAGAAGGAAAATTAGATGCGGCAAGTAATTATCTTGACAAAGCCTTACAGTTAGATCCTTATGCCGCTATAAATCATCATTACAAGGGTTTTTTATACTACTTGAAAGAAGATTATAAAACTGCGATACCTTATCTAAAAAAGGCATTAGATTTAGACCCTAAGTTACCCTTTCCACCAATTTATATAGGGATTTGTTTATTGATGTCAGGCAAACCAAATGAAGCTTTGACATATTTCGGTTCACTTGAAGGCGTTTCTGTGAAAGACCTCACCAAATTAGGAGGTGAAACCATGTGCTATGCAAAGCTCAATGAAACAGAAAAATGCAATGATGGATTAAAAGAATTAGAGACGTATTTAAATACTGATCTTGTAGATAAGGCATTTACGTTTTTGATATTGGTAAATGCCTTGTTAGATAATAACGAAAAGGTAATTGATTTAATAACTCAAGCATACAATAATCGTTTGCCAGTAATTTTATTATTGAATCCATCCCCAATTCTTAAACCTGTAAAAAATCACAAAAGGTTTAAAGACATCATGCTAAAAGCCATTCCAGATAATTTAAATTATAAACAGAAAAAGAAGTATAAACAGGCTTTACTAGATTCCAACGAAATCAAAAAGTATTGCAAAGAACTGGAGCAAATAATGATAGACTACAAACTGTATTTAAATCCAGACCTATCCTTAAAAGATTTAGCTTCTTACTTGGAACTTCCTGCGAACTATGTATCCCAATTATTAAACTTGGGGTTTCAAAAAAACTTCTCGGAATATGTTAATACCTATAGAATTAACGAATTTAAAGAGCGGGTTCTTCTAGAGGAAAACAAAGGTTTAACCTTAATGGCTGTGGCATACGATAGTGGTTTTAATTCTAAAACCGTATTTAATACGTTTTTTAAAAAAATAGAGGGGATAACACCAAATACTTACCTTAAGAGTAATAGTTAGTTCTGATTAAAAAATAGAACCTTCCTTTTATAACCTACAATTAGTTTTACTTCATCAAATTAGTAACAGTAAGAGATTACTTGATTTATACTTAGGCAATATTTCAAAATTCGTCATAATCTATAGTGTTGCTTCATAATTTATAGTCTTGCGCTAAACTTAATAACTCTTGCTTCATAACTGTTTACTGTTGCTTCAAGGTTCATGGCATCTTTGTACCATCAAATCGGAATAGTTATTCTAAAAATTCAAAATTAATTAATTAGAATGCTGTTTGCTGATTAAAAGATTTGGTTCTGGTTTTTAAAGTAGAACTTTTTGGTTGCAAAGTCTATTTAATTTTATCAAAAATCTAATAATTATAACAAAAATGAAAATTGAAAAAAGTGGAAAGGGTCTAAAATTAGGAATAGGGATTATACTAGGTGCTATAGTTGGTTACTTGACCTCAAATATGCAATTGTGGTTTGTTTTAGGGATTGCCATAGGTTCAGCATTAGAATATGGTGCCAAAAAAAATCATAAAAAATAAAAAATACTCATTACACATTCCACTTTTTTTTAAGCATTGGCTATTAATGCTTGTAACATCAGAAACAAAAATCAAAAAATCAAAAAGCGAACAATCATGAAATCAATTAAAATGAAAACAATCAAAAAACAAATCGGATTAAAAGTGGCTTGTGTAGCCTTTGCATTAGTATCAAGTATAACATATGCACAAAACGCAGATTCTAAAACAACAACACAGCGAGATGGCTTTATTATTGAATTTTCAGTAGGTGGAGGTCTAATCAGTTTAGAAGATAGTGAAGGTATTCAAACGTTCGACACATCTCAAGGAACGTTTGTTTTTCCAGATCTAAAGTTGGGCTATATGTTGAATGAAAATCTTGCTGTTACTGCCGCTATGCCAGGAAACATATACGAATTTCAAGATAATGACAGGAACTTTGGAGGCTTTATTCCATCGCTACAATATTGGGTAAAAGACAACTGGTGGATTCATGGCGGAATTGGTTTAGCAATAGATTCGCCGGCACTATATGATATTAAAGACAATGTAAATGACGATTGGAATGTTGGTTGTGCAGTAATGGCAAGTACAGGTTACGAAATTTACAAAAAGAAAAACTTCGCACTTAATGTGCAATCTAAAGTAGTGCTTGGTCGTGCAAATTTAGATGGTGATTCGCATAGGGATGCAGTAATTTTTAATGTAGGGTTAGGGTTTAGTTGGTTATAAAAAATTATCTATTGCATATATTTTATTGTTACCAAACATATAAAGCAAACTATGAAAATTTTGACATTTGTAATTTTATATATTCTTCTTTCAGGAGTACAAACCACATTTGGACAGAATGAAACAGATATTATAGTAGGAAGTAAGTTCGTTATTAAATCTAATATTTTAGATGAAGAAAGAACCTGTTTAATAAGTTTTCCTGATTCATACAATAATTCATCTGAAGTTGATAAAAAATATCCAGTTATAATATTATTGGATGGATATACTCATTTTAAAACAGCATCTGGAATAGTACATTTTATGAGTTCTAATAGGAATCGAAACAATTTAATGCCTGAAAGTATTATTATAGCCATAGAGAATGTTGACCGAGAACGAGATTTTACAGTTACAAAAATAAAGACCAAACGACCGAATAATATGGGAGGTGGAAGGATTTTTTTGAATTTCATTAAGAAAGAGCTAGTACCTTATATTGATAAAAAGTATAAGACAAAACCGTTTAGAACTCTTGTTGGGCACTCTTTAGGAGGACTACTTACACTAAATTCCTATATGGATGAAAATAGCGTATTCAATGCTTACATTTCTATAGACCCAAGTATTTGGTGGAATGAGGAGATGATGAAAAACAAAGTTGATTCTATTTCCTCAATATCATTAGATAAAAAACTTTATATCGCTACTGCCAATCAAGGAGAGGCTAATTACGAAAGGAATAAACAAAGACACGACTCTCTTTATACTTTAATAACAAAGAAATCGGATAAACCTCTAAATATCGAAATAGAATATTTTGAAAAAGAAAACCATCGCTCTGTACCATTAGTAGCTTTATACGAAGGGTTAAAATATATTAATCAAGAGGAATGATTTCCAAGCTGGTAATATCAACAAATACGTTTGGTAACACCGTAAATAATTTATTGCTGGCTTTTTGCCTACTTGCGAAAGTCTTTGCGGACTTTCTTGGTCGGTAATTAGTTGCTTAAAACACGCAACAAACCATATACAAACACGTTGTGTGCCATTAGGGCAAAATTGTAACAATTACCCTTTTACAGAGTCAGAATTAGTATAAAATAATAAAAATAAATAATCTATGATTGCAAATACAGAACAGAAAAATTTAATTAAGACCGCTAGAATAACTGGCTTATGGTATTTAATGATGGCTATTACAGGAATTCTAGGGTTTATGGTCTTTCATTCTCAAATATTTGTGTCTGGTAATCCTGAACAAACGCTAACAAATTTAGTAGAATTAGAATCTACAGCAAGAATTAGGTTGCTATTAGAATTTGGCATAGTAATTTCTCAGGCTCTTACCGCAGTTTGGTTTTTCAAATTATTTAAAGATAATTATGAATGGGAAGCTTGGACTCTAGGTATATGGGGAATGGTAAATGCTTTAGCCATTATGATAAGTGCAATTTCAATCGCCTCAGCAATAGGTATTGCAAATTCTGAAATAAGTGCTATGGAAGACAAAGTTTTACTAATTCAGGTTTTTCAAAATATTATTTCGAATGCTTGGGGTATTGGTGGCCTATTTTTCGGGTTATGGCTATTTCCAATGGGATACATAGTTATCAAATCTAAAAGGTTGCCTGTCTGGTTAGGAAGAATAATTATTTTAGGTGGTATAGGCTATCTAATTTCTACAGTTATACACTACGCAGGAATTGATTTTAGCTTCAATAGATTTCTTACGCTACCTGCAACCATTGGAGAATTTTGGATGATAGGTTATTTACTAATTTTTGGCATAAGACCTAGCTATAAGTAATTGCTTTTCTCTCCTACTTCTGAAAATCCTCACGGATTTCAGTTTGGTTTATACTTGCAACGTTAAGTGCTTATCCACGAAACTACTCATAGCCGAAATCATTGTGGGTAAGGAGAAAAATTGAACTTACTTGAATAAAATTAAACAAAAAATGATAAATAAAAGTTTTGAAAACGCAAAAGAGCAAAGCAAATCATTAGAAAATGATTTGTATAAGAATCCTCAAAAGTACCGCGTATTAACGGGAGATAGACCTACAGGTAATTTGCATCTTGGACACTATTTTGGCTCAATTATAAACCGATTAAAATTACAAAGCTTGGGAATTGAGACTAATATTTTAATTGCTGATTATCAAGTGTTGACAGATAGAAATGTTTTTAATGAAATTTCAAAATTCACCTATGAACTAACTTTGGACTATTTAGCCTGTGGATTAGACCCTGAAAATTATAAAACTCATATTTTTCCACATAGTCATATTCCTGAATTAAATCAACTAACTATTCCATTTCTGACATTAGTTTCCAGTTCAGAATTAAACAAAAATCCAACTGTTAAAGAAGAAATTACTGCTTCAGGACTGAGTAATATTAATGCAGGAATGTATATCTATCCAGTTCATCAAGCTGCTGACATTTTGTTTTGTAAAAGTAATGTGGTTCCTGTTGGAAAAGACCAATTACCTCATATAGAATTAACTCGGAAAATTGCAAAGCGCTTTAATACCAAATTCAATAAAAATATTTTTACAGAACCAGTTGCACTTTTTACTGATACCCCTACTATTCTTGGGTTAGACGGTATTCAAAAAATGAGTAAAAGTCGCAACAATTCAATTATGATAAAGTCAACAGCTGACGAAACAGCAAAACTAATAAAATCAGCCAAAACTGATTCAAATCGTTACATATCTTACGACCCCGAAAACAGACCAGAGGTTTCCAACTTACTTAAGTTAGCTTCCTTATGTTCAGATAAAAGTCCAACAGATATTGCTGATAAAATTGGCGACCAAGGTTCAGGAAAACTTAAACAGCTAACGGAAGAAGCCATAAACACATATTTTGAGCCTATTAGAAAAAAAAGAATAGAGCTTGAAAAAAATAAAGATTATGTCAGGGATATTTTGCTTAAAGGTATAAGTAAAGCGAGAGAAACAGCTATTGGAACGTTGAGTGAAGTCACTGAGGCAATGAATATGAAAATATAATAGCACTACATCCAGCAAAGAACTGAAATCGGACTCGATTCAATCTTTTTATTTTGAAAGAATAGATTTGATTTTGAATGGAATCTCGAAGAACAAATAAAGCGAACGGAAGCATTTCAAAAAAACAAAATAACTAAAACTATTATTTAATTCTACTTTTTCAAGAAGGTAAACTTCATACAAATATCAATCAATAATCATCATTAATCAAAAAAACATCATCATGAAAAAAACTTTAATTAGTTTGACTTTGTGCGGACTAACATTAATCGCCAAAGCTCAAAACACAAGTGTAGAAAAATCAACATTCGGATTACAAACTGGAGTTCTAGGAATCTGGGCATATAATGAAGCAAAACTATCAAATACCCTAGCACTGAGAACAGAGATTGGTTTTGATTTTGGTATTTGGGAATCTACGTATTATGATGATTATGATTCTCCATTTCTACTAACACCTGTAATAGTTGTGGAGCCAAGATTTTATTATAACCTCGAAAAACGTTCAAAAAACTCAAAAAGAATTGATGGGAATAGTGGCAACTTTATTGCCTTAAAAATGGGTTATCATCCAGATTGGTTTGTCTTATTCAATACTGACGATGCTCCTGTGGTAAGTGATTTTTCTATTATACCCACTTGGGGAATTAGAAGAAATTTAGGTAAACACTTTAATTATGAAGCAGGTCTTGGTGCAGGATTTAGTTACACATTTGCTAAACGTGCTGGTTATTTAAAGAACAAAAGTGAAATGGAATTAAATATGCACTTGCGTATAGGATATAGGTTTTAGCAAAAACAATAATAATTTGAATATCAAAATGGAAAAGACCTTCATAACACTACTTATCGTTGGAATACTTTCTTTGCAATCTTGTGATGCAAAAAAACAAAAAACTAAAGATAATAATATACCAACCATTAAAAACCCATATCTGGGACAAAAACCACCAGGATTAAAGCCTATACCATTTGCCCCAGGTCTTGTATCTACAGATTTGTATGAAGTCAATAGTGCATTCACCCCAGATATGAAAGCGTTTTATTTTATTAGAAGAGGCGAAGAACATAAAAAATCAGCTTTTTACGAATACAAATACAACGAAACAAATGGGAAATGGGAAAAATCTGAAATAGCATCTCCATGGATAGGACGACCTGTAATATCTCCAGACGGTAAAACCATGCATTTAGGTGACCGTTATCTAGAAAAAACGGAATCTGGATGGTCAGAATTACAAAAACTAAAACCTCCTACTGTAAGTAATGATTCTATGTATATTATGAGACTTTCATCTTCAGCAAATGGCACATATTATTTTGACACTTATAAAGAAAAGGATTCAACGTTTCCAATACGTTATTCGCGCTTAATTGACGGTAAACATGAAGAACCCAAGGCATTACCAAAAGCAATAAACACAGGAACTTTTTTAAGTCATCCTTTTATTGCTCCAGATGAATCGTATTTATTATTTGATGCTGAAAGGGAAGATGGTTTTGGTGAATCTGATATTTATATCAGTTTTAAACAAAAAGACGGTACTTGGGGTAATGCAATTAATTTGGGCGACAAAACAAACACTAAAGCCTGGGAAGCTTCAGCAAGTGTAACACCTGATGGTAAATACCTTTTCTTTAGTAGAAATGTAGGTTCAGACAAGTTTGAAAATGTAGATATATTTTGGGTAGATGCAGAAGTTATCTATGCTCTTAAAAAGGAATAACGAAAAGCAAAGGTTTGTTCCAATTTCAAAATACGAACTTTTGTAAACCACATTTTAACCAACTTTGCTGTTAACAAAAACAATTATGAAAGCAATAGAATGTCTAAAATATGGAGAAGTAGAAAACCTGGTGCTAAGTAATGTTAAAAAACCAACAGCAAAAGCTAATGAAGTACTTATAAAAATACATGCAACTTCAGTTACCACAAGTGATGTTCTTATTCGGAGAATGAATGAACCTTTCATTCCTAAACTTATACTCCAACTCATATTTGGTTTTGGTCGTCCAAGAAACCCTGTATTGGGGATGGTAACAGCTGGTGTTGTGGAGCGTAAAGGTAAAGATGTAACATTGTTTGAAATTGGTGATGAGGTTTTTGCTTATGGTTCTATCTCGCCTACCAAACGTCGTTTTGGTTCTTACGCAGAATATATCTGTTTACCCGAAGATTGGAATCTGGCACTAAAACCTGTAAATCTGAGTTTTGAGGAAGCTGCAGCAATACCTTATGGTGGTTTACTTGCTTCTCATTTATTAAAAAAGACCAGTATTAACAAGGACGACAAAATTTTAATCTATGGAGCGTCAGGAAGTATAGGTACATTGGCTATTCAATTGGCTAAGCATATGGATGCTCATGTCACTAGTGTTTGTAGTGGTAGAAACTTCGAATTAGTAACTTCTTTAGGAAGTGATAAGCTGATTGACTACACGATAGAAAATGCTGAAAAACAATTAGAAACATATAAATATGTGATTGATACTGTAGGCAATTCGAAATCATCGACACTCAAAGAACAAAGCAAAAAAGCACTGACTTCGAATGGCAAATACATATCCATTGATCATGGCACTCCATTAACACCAAAAGAAGCTTTTTTAAATTTAAAAAGCTTAGTAGAACAAGAGAAAATTATTCCTGTTATTGATAGCATCTATCCCTTAGAAAAAATGGCTGAAGCGCATAAATATGTAGAGATGGGGCATAAAAGAGGAAATGTAGTCATCACCATTTAGCTGGACTAAATAGTATATCAATTCAAAAATCATCAACTCGTGCTGAGCCCAGTCGAAGCATCAAAAAACGAACAGAATATGTTTTTCAAATCAAAAGAAGGAAAAGAAAAAATCTTATCCCTTTACAATCAAAAGTTAAATGAGCTGAATATTGAATATTCAGAAAAATTGATAGAAACAAAGTTTGGAGTCACTAATGTTATCATTACTGGCGATACTAAAAACCCTCCATTAGTACTGATTCACGGCACAGGAGGTTGTGCACCACAAATTTTAGATTCTTTCCCCAATCTAGCTTCAAAATATTGTGTCTATGCCATTGATGTCTTAGCGCAGCCCAATAAAAGTGCAGAGAATCGATTAGACATGAAATCTTTAGATTATGGAAAATGGCTTATTGAAGTAATCATAAAACTAAGACTGAAAGACGTGACTCTGGTAGGCTTTTCTTTTGGTGGTTTCATTAGCTTAAAAGCACTGGAGTTTAACGAGACACCAACTAGACAGGTTTTCTTAATTGCACCAGTCTATATCGTTAATGGTAATCCTCTTGTAGGTTTGTTTAAAATGTTCCTACCCTTAAAAAAGTTTATAAAAACTAACAATCAAAAGTACATTAAAAAGGTAATGAACGTACTTTTTTCTGAATACGATGATTTTGCATTAGAGTTTATGTCTTCTACGTTTCAATACTGTAATATGGATTTTTCTCCTTTACCAATACTATCTAAAAATGATGCAAATAGAATAAAAACACCGATTACCATTTTTGCCTGTGAAAAAGACATCATGTTTCCCGGAAAAAAAATGATTAAAAGAGCCAAACGAATATTCCCTTCTATCGAACAAGTTGTTTTGATTGAAGAGGCTAAACACGTACCAAATTCAAAGGATTTTAAAAAAATAGAAGATTTAATTATTGATAAAAACAGGCACTGAAATGATACAAGAAATTAAATCTTTAAAATTTCCCAAATCCAATATAATTTCAATAAATGGAATTGAGTTAGAAGTATTTGAAGCAGGTAAAGAAAATATTGGCAATCCGATTGTACTTTGTCATGGCTTTCCCGAACATGCCTTTTCTTGGCGTTATCAAATACCAGCGCTTGCTAAAGCTGGTTATCATGTCATTGTTCCAAATCAAAGAGGATATGGCAATTCATCGTGCCCTAAAGAAGTAACGGCATATGATATAACCCATTTAAAAGATGATTTAGTGGCCTTACTTGATTATTACAACTACAGAGATGCTGTTTTTGTGGGTCATGATTGGGGCGCAAATGTAGTATGGAACCTTGCACTATTGCATCCAGAACGCGTAAATAAAATACTAAATCTTGCATTGCCTTATCAAGAACGAGGTGAAAAACCATGGATTCAGTTTATGGAAGAGATTTTTGGTGAAGATTTCTATTTTGTTCATTTTAATAAAAAACCAGGAGTAGCAGATGCTTTGTTAGAGAACCATGCAGAAAACTTTCTTCGTAATTTATTTCGTAAGAATGTGCCTCTTACACCTCCAGAACCGGGAATGTTATTGATGAATCTTGCAAAAGCGGAAAAGCCTTTTGGTGAGCCTATTATGAACGACGTTGATTTGTCTGTATTTGTAAGTGCCTTTAGAAATTCAGGATTTAATGGAGCTATTAATTGGTATAGAAACCTTGACCGAAACTGGCACGTATTAGCAGAAATAGATCCAATCATCAAACAACCTACTCTTATGATTTATGGTAATCTAGATATGATTCCAAAATTTGAAAGGCTACAGGATTTTGTTCCTAATTTGGATGTGATTAGTTTAGAGTGTGGCCATCACATTCAACAAGAATTACCACAAGAAACAAATGAATCGATTTTAAAATGGTTAGCAAAATTTAATGGTTAAAAAAGGATTGGAATCAAGAATGGTATTTTATAGAGAAGGAGCAGAATTTGTTAGAGACTATAGACAAGCCTTAATCTTTAAATCCATTTAAGTAACAATAACAAGAAATACATATGAAAAATATATTTTTAATAATCGGCTTTATAAGCCTTAGTACTTCAATTTTTGCACAAACTGAAGTATCCAAAATAGAAAATACCATTTTAAACTATATAAACGGTACCTCCTACAACAAGTCTAAGCTCATAGAGAAGGCATTTTACCCCAGTGCAAATCTGTATTTAGAAAAAAAAGACAAAACACCTTGGACCGTTCCTGCCAAAGACTACGTAAGTTGGTATAAAAATAAAAAGGAAGGAGAGTTTACGGGAAGAATAGGAAATATTTTATCAATAGATAATTTTGAAGGTATAGCTACTGCAAAAGCCGAAATTATTATCCCTAAGGGTGGTGAGAGATACATTGATTTGTTTTTATTAAAAAAAATTAAAAACGAATGGAAAATTATTAGTAAAACTGCTATCAGTGAAAAAAGTAACCAAAATGGTAATAAAATATTATTTATAGTATCAAATGTCTCATTCCATGGAGCATCTCAACTTCCAACAGGGAATAGCTTTTCGGAAATTGTTAATGCGTATGATACGTTTAAAATGGAAGGATTTACTGTAGACTTCGCTAGTCCAAAAGGAGGTAGTATTCCATTAGCTTATATTAATACATCTGACGCACTCCAAAAAAAACTGCTTTACAATGAAGACTTTATGTATGCTTTAAAACACACCAAAAAACCTAAAGAAATTAATGCAAAAGATTATAAAGCGGTTCATTATATCGGAGGTGGAAGTGCAATGTATGATGTGCCGAAGAATAAAGAAATTCAAAAAATTACAATGACCATTTTTGAAGAATATAATGGTATTGTCTCTTCAGTATGTCATGGAACGGCTGGTATTGTTGATTTAAAAACAAAAGATGGGAAGTACTTGGTAAATAATAAAATAATTAGTGGATACCCAGAAGCTTATGAAAAAGAGGGTGCTGAATATTTTAAGCAATTCCCTTTTTTAATTCAAAAGATCATAGAAGAAAGAGGTGGAATGTTTAAATATTCTCCTAGAAACTCGGTACATGTAGAGGTACAAGGAAATGTAATTACAGGTCAAAATTATTTATCATCTAAAGATGTAGCATTAAAAATAATAGAAAATTTAAATAATCGAGAAGTCAGTCAATAAAATGAAAAAATCAAACCAAATTTTACTAACATATATTTGCATAATACTATTGATGGGTAGTACAGTTTCATGCTCAAATGATGATAATATTGCAGGTTTTAATCGTGCTTATGTAAGCATACCCGATTCAAGTTTTGAAGCGATACTTATAAAAACAGGTGTAGATTCTGATGGTATTATAAATCAGCAAATGCTAAGCAGTGATGCTGAAGGAATAACTACCCTTGACTTAAGCAATCTAGAATATGGAGCTATTACTGATTTAACAGGAATAGAAGGCTTTACCAGTTTAAGAAAATTAATTGCCACCCAACATGATATAGTACAAATTGATTTAAGTGATAATTTAAATTTGGATACGTTATATCTTGCGGGGAATAAATTGTTAAGTATTGATATTAGCAACAATAGTAAACTAGTTTTACTTGATTTGACTGCTAATGAAATGAATTCAGTAGTTGGATTATCAGAATTGGGTGAATTAAAAGACTTGGATTTGTCATGGAATTATTTTGAAACTTTTAGTATTTCTAGTGAGTCGTTAGAGGTTTTACATATGAGTAATAATGATTTGTATTCACTCGACATTAGTTCAGCTCCAAATCTAAAAAACCTACTTTTAACATCAAATAAATTGCAAAGTTTAGAGGTGATTTCAAATAAAAAGTTAGAAACATTACTGGTTTCTGATAATGAGCTGCAAACTATTAATCTCTTAGAAAATAATGATTTAACGCATCTTTATATCACCAGTAACTCACTGGATAGGTTAAACGTGAGTTTTAATCAAAACCTTATTGATTTAAAAGTAGATAGAAATCCAAATCTGTCATGCATTAAAGTTCTTGATGGACAAAATATTCCACAGATTTCTAAATCAGATCATCAAGAGCTAAATGCTGATTGCAATTAAAAACGCCATAAAACTTTGAGATACAATCTATTTAATTTGCGGGCTTACTATAAAATGCAATAGAACAATATTTCATTACAGTAGACATAAGTAAAAATTATTGGCACCCTATTTATTTCGGGATTTTTACTATCTGATATTAAGCTTGTGGATATTCATGATAATCAAAGAATAGATTACTATTATTATAATCAAATTTTGAGATGAATATAACCGAACAACTAAACACCATTAATGACTACTATGCTCCAAAAATAATTGGTGAAGTAAATGATGTTTTTATTAAACTGGTGAAAATACAGGGTAATAAAGTTCCTTGGCATCATCATAAAAATGAAGATGAATTATTTCTTATTATTAAAGGAGCGCTTCTGTTTGAAATAAAAAATCAAGAACCGTTTACTATGAAAAAGGGAGACTTGTTTATTGTGAAAAAGGGAATCAATCATAAGGTAAGTTCTAAAAACGAATGCCATATAATGCTTATTGAAAATAAATCAACATTGCATACAGGAGAGGTTGTTAATGAAATTACTAAGCCTATTAAAAATCAAATCTAGTATGATAATGAACTATAAAAAAAGGTGTTTATGTCTGCTATTGTTGTTGATTGTAGCATTCGCTTGTACACAACCTAAAGAAGCAGATAGAATTAGGATTCTGTTTATCGGAAATAGTTATACGTTCTACAACAGCACTCCGGAGTTATTAAAGAAAATAATACAAGAGAAATTTCCAGAACATGTAGTAGAAACTCAGTTGATAAGTGATGGTGGTATGACGCTTGCCGACCATTGGCAAACAGAGAGTACAATAGAAGCCATTAGAACGGGTGAATGGGACTATGTGGTACTCCAAGAGCAAAGCAAGCTGGGAATGGGCGTCATGATTGATAACGACATTTATTTTGGGTCAACAGATCAATTTTTTGAGCACTCAAGAAAGTTTATTGCTGAAATAACAAAAGCAGGGGCTAAGACCGTGTTCTTTATGATCTGGTCAAATAAAGATCAACCGAAAGAACAAGCCATATTGTCACATACATATACGACCATAGCCAAAGAGCTTGAGGCAATAGTGGCGCCAGTTGGTTTGGTATTGGATAAGGTGGGAACGAATCCGAAGATTGATTTATATGCCGACGATGGTGGTCACCCATCAGCAATGGGTTCCTATTTAACCGCTGTTACACTTTACGCAACACTAATGTCTGATAATACTCTAGGTGTTCCAGGGACTATTTTTGGTAATCGGTTATCGAATATTGGTGAGCGTTCATTGGATAGGGGGCTGTTAATTGATCTATCAAATGAGGAAGCTCAATTGATTCAAGAAGCAAGTTGGGAAGTGGTGCAAGCCATGCAAAAATCAAGTGATTACCTTGATTTTGAACAGCCAGACCCAAGCTATACCATTCCTGAATTGCCCAATGGTGAAACCATTGAGCTAAAAAATATTATCGGAAAGTGGTATGGGACCGGTACTTATGGAGCAGACTACCTTGGCCAAATCATGGGGGTTAAAGATGTGGATGGCAAACCTGAGGTGAGCCTATCATTTTACTCACCTCATGTACGAGATCAAATGAGAGTAGATAATGCAATTATTAAAGGAGATCAATTGATTTTAACCCTTCATGACCCTTTAAGAACTAGAAACGCTACATTACACATTTCACTCAACAGCGGTAATATGGAGGGGATATTTGAATCCTCCGGTAATGTTCAAATGTATAAGCTTCTATATTTCTCTAAAGCATCTGTTCATAATGAACTAGACCTTTCAGCTGTAGCGTTGCTGATGGAATCCTTTCAACTAACATTGTAAAAGAGGGCTATGCAACAGCTGCAGTAAAACACTATGAACAATTCAGCAAACTGATTGGTGAAAGGTACAAGCCTGAGGAATTTTATCTGAATGCAGTTGGTTACAATTTTCTAAGGGATGAAAAAGTGAATTATGCTCTAAACTATTTTGAATTGGCCATGATTTATTATCCTCAGTCTGTCAATACATATAAAAGTTATGCAGAGGCTTTGATTGTAGCAGGACGAAAAGATGAAGCATTAGCAGTTTATACGAAAGCTTATGAACTTGCCAAAAAGAATGGCCATAAAAATTTTACCTATATGGAAGAGAATTTGAATAAATTGAAAAATAATATTTCCGTTGATATAGAAGGAGGAGCAGTTCCACCACCACCTCCTCCTCCGCAATAGTAATTATTTTTTCATACTTTATTCTCCTACCTGCAAAGTAGCAAAAGCGAAGCAAGTCTGTGATTCTTCTTTTCCAATTAAGAACTTCAAGTACTATGGATTAAGGAACATAACTATGTATAAAAGCAATAGCGGTTTAGGTTATAAATCAAACCGCTATAGTTATTATAATTAATTATATTATTAAGGGTCGTAAAGTTACTTGGCATCATCATAAAAACGAAGATGAATTATTTTTTACTCTAGCTGAAAGTCTTCTATTTGAAGTTGAAAATTAATTATTGAAGCTAAACGCATATGCTAACAAACAAAGCAGTATTGAAACGAATGTTTGCTTAGGGTCCTTTATTGATATTTTAAAAAATGAGTTTCATATAAACTAGGTATAAATGTTATCCCCAAAAACAAAGAGAAATATTTCACTTATCATTCCGTTCGGAGTGATTTGGCTCGTTCTTGGGTGGGTCAACCTATTCTCCCAAGAAGCGGTATTGGCTGCTGCGCTGGAAGGAAATTTGAATCCATCTACCGTAATAAGGATGACTCCCGAGGTTTTTCTTTTTGCGAGCATAGCTATCATTGTCGTAGGATTAGTGGTCGGTACCCTTGAAGTCGTATGGCTGGGCAATCTTTTCGGCAAAAAAAGTTTTTCACGTAAAATTATCTACAAGTTGGTTTTTTATATCATTTTCTTGCTGGGTGTCATCCTCATAAGCTACCCGATTGCCGCAGCTTTGGAGTCAAAAGTATCGCTATTCGATGAAATCATTTTAGACAAAATGTTGGACTTTCTTAATAGTATTGAATTTGCAAGCACTATGGTCTCTATTTCATTTAGTTTGTTTGTAAGCCTTTTTTATTCGGAAATCAGCGAAAATATAGGTCACGGTGTATTGATGAATTTCTTCACTGGAAAATACCATAAGCCGATTGAAGAAAAACGAATTTTTCTGTTTTCGGATATGAAGTCTTCCACGACCATTGCCGAAGAACTAGGTCATATTAAGTACTTTGAATTGCTGAAGGAATACTACTCCAATTTTTCAGATGCGATCGTAAATCACTCCGGAGAAGTATATCAGTATATAGGGGATGAAATCGTCATCTCGTGGAAGTATGAAGATGGCATTAAAAACAATAATTGCATCAACTGCTTTTTTGCCATGAAAGAAGCTCTTAAAAATAAGGCAGACCTGTATATTGCGACATTTGGAATACTTCCTACTTTTAAAGCGGGACTTCATATGGGCGCCGTTACTACTGGTGAAATAGGGGTACTTAAAAAAGAGATTATTTTTACTGGGGATGTGCTCAATACGACCGCTCGAATTCAAGGGCTTTGCAATACATTCAATGTGGATATTTTAGTTTCTGAAGATTTGATTAAATCTTTGGAACTTGAACCTAAATTTAAAATCAATTCGGTGGGAGTTGTTGAATTAAAAGGAAAAAATGAGCATATAGCCTTATTTACGATACCGGAATAATTATCTGGAATTGGAAAGGCGTAAATTCAATAAGTAACAAAGTATTGACCCTATCGTCTAATTTTAAATCAATCTAAAATCAAAATGCCGGAAAATTTAGCAGAACACAAAGAGGCGTGGAAAACAATCTTCATTTTCTTGGCCATTGTTACAGCCACAAGTGCCCTATTTCACTATGCAATAGTCAATTTATATCCTTCCAGAATATATATTGGTGGACTTATGTGGTGTCCGGCAATAGCCGCAATGATTACATTAAAATTGAAAGATCGTCCCATTTCTTCCTTACATTGGGATTGGGGAAATTGGAAATATATTCGTTTATCGTATTTCGTTCCCGCCTTGTATGTTTTGATTACCTACATCCTGATTTGGATCTTCGGATTGGGGGGTTACCCGATGAGGAGATGCTTTTAGAATGGGCCAAAGAACTTGGTTTGGTGGGAATAGGAAACTTGACTCCTTCATTTGGGGGAATCATTGCGATTGCTTTATTGGGAACTGTTGGTGTCATAAGGGCCATGGCAACCACTTTGGGAGAGGAAATAGGTTGGCGGGGGTTTTTCATTTATGAACTTAGGAAGGTACTGCCTTTTTCTGCGGTTTCTCTTTTTAGTGGAATTGTTTGGGCTTCTTGGCATTGGCCGTTGATCATATATTATGGTGGGAATATCGCCTTGGAATTAACAACCTTCTTTGTAGTTATCATTTCGATGTCATTTATTATGACGTATTACACTTTTAAGTCGAGCAGTCTTTGGCCGGCGGTCATCTTCCATGCGGTAAGTAATGTGTATGTTCAGAAAATATTTCCCCCATTAACCTCAAAGATTGAGGGAAGCGAAAACTAGCTTGGCGAATACGGAATTATGTTTGCCTTAGTAACCTTTTTGTTCGGACTGTATTTTTGGAGAAAAGCCAAGAAGGAGAATTTATAAAATAAAAACTTAAAAAAATGATAATACTTGTAGTAGGGGCAAGCGGAGCAACAGGGCAACATTTGGTAGCGCATCTTCTTGAGCAAGGGCATACCCTTAGGGCAGTAGTGCGCTCAGCGGAAAGGTTACCGGAATCCATCAGAAATGATGGTAATTTATTTATTATCGAAGCTAGTATCCTCGAACTCAGCGATACGGAAATGGCAGAATATGTAGCCGGTTGTGATGCCGTAGCCTCGTGCTTAGGTCATAACTTGACCTTTAAGGGAATGTATGGCAAACCCCGAAGATTGGTAACCGATGCCGCGCGCAGATTATGCGCCGCGATTAAGGCAAACAAACCCGAAAAACGAATAAAATATGTATTGATGAATACAACAGGGAATAGAAATCGTGATTTGGACGAACCCATTTCCTTCGCTGAAAGATGCGTTATCGCATTATTACGCTTGTTGTTGCCCCCACACGTGGATAACGAAAAAGCAGCGGATTATTTACGGACTGAAATCGGTCAAAATAATCCTATCATACAATGGACGGCAGTCCGACCCGATAGTTTGATCAATGAATCGGAGGTTACCGAATATGAAGTATATCCTTCCCCAACCAGAAGTCCAATTTTTAATGCAGGCAAGGTCTGTAGGATCAATGTAGGTCATTTTATGGCTGCTTTGATTGACAATGATGATTTATGGCAAAAATGGAAAGGGCAGATGCCTGTTATTTATAGTAAAATGTCATCTTAGTATTCGGTTTTGGAAGTTTCGTTTAAAGCTACCGATAGATTTTGTAATAAAAGTTGGGCAATTACCTGCAAAAATTCGTAATAATATACAAACCCAGCTGAATTAAAGTGAATCATCCAGATCGAGTTAAAGAGGGTATGAAAGTATTCATGAATCGCACGTTTTATAGGACCATCAAAATCTGGTCTTTAATAAACTTCCTTTAGTTATTCTTTTTAAAAATCATCTACATTAGGGTATTTGTTCAGGACAGCTGTTGAACTCCCTGTAAAATAATTCAAAAAAGCAGGACTCTTTTCAAAATCCACCTTTTATAAAGAGTTTTGTCACTTTTACCATAGTCGTTTATCGTTACTCTTCTAAAAAAAACTTCGTTCTTGAATGTAACATTTGTTGAAATTCCTTGTCTTTCATAAAACTGGACTTATAAAAATTTTGTCATCTAAATTTTTTGTTTGGCTATTTAAAAGTAACTGAGAAAATATAAGTTAAAAATTTAGAGAATCATATTATGATTAAAAACTATATTACTATAGCATGGCGAAATATTAAGGCTAATAGGGTTTTATTCTTGCTTAATATTTTAGGTTTAACTTCAGGATTATTTTGCTTTTTACTTATCTATTTATGGATATCAAGTGAAAATAGCATTAATAGGTATCATGAAAACATAGATCAACTCCATTCTATATATCTTGTATCACCTGATGGTACGGCATTGGGTTATGGCACTTCATCACTTCTGTATAAAGAGTTAAAGTCAAAAATTCCGGAGGTAGAGAAAATCACGGCTATGACTAACGATAGCAGAAATAGTACCTTCTCAAATGGGCACACGGTTTTAAAGCAAAATGGAAAGTTTGTAAGTGAAGACTATTTTGAAATGTTTTCATTTGAGATTTTAGAAGGAAATGCTTCGAATGCGTTAACCGCTCCAAACCATATCGCTGTTTCAAAAGAAATGGCCGAATTGTTCTTTGGAAACTCAAAAGGTGCCATTGGTAAAACACTCACCTACGAAAATTCAAAAGAGTTGGAAATAGCTATGGTCTATGAATTAAGCAGTGAAGATTCAACCGAGAAAAGTGATTATTATTTGCCCTTTGAGCCTCTGTTTGCTGAAAATGAGTGGATGCATGAATGGAAAAATCTTGGCACCTATACCTTTGTTCAATTGGCGGAAGGAACCAATGTTGCTCAGTTAGAACAAAAACTAAAACCATTCTTAAAAGACTATGAATTAGATTTAGAAATTCGATTTCAATCTTACGCAGACAGTTATCTGTTTGCAGACATTGAAAAGGGGGAAGGGAAAATTATATATGTAAGAATGTTTGGGATAATAGCTTTCTTGATCATACTAATTGCAAGCATTAATTTTATGAATTTAGCTTCTGCCGGCTATATGAAAAGAGCTAAAGAAATTGGGACTAGAAAGGTTTTAGGGGCAAGCAAAAGCAGTTTAATTTTGCAATTCTTAGGAGAAGCCATGCTTCTTTCTTTTATAAGTCTATTTTTTGCCTTAATCTTTATTGCAATTGCGCTACCGGTGTTTAACGACATCACTGAAAAAAACATTGACCTGCTAAATCTACCTGTATCCACTTGGGCAATGGTTTTCTTATTTACACTTTTAACAG
Organism: Maribacter sp. 1_2014MBL_MicDiv; assembly: GCF_001865655.1. Taxonomy (NCBI): domain Bacteria; kingdom Pseudomonadati; phylum Bacteroidota; class Flavobacteriia; order Flavobacteriales; family Flavobacteriaceae; genus Maribacter; species Maribacter sp. 1_2014MBL_MicDiv. The sequence continues at coordinate 544,503 of NZ_CP011318.1, read as the reverse complement.
GATTTCTATCTGGAAGTTACCCTGCATTTTTGCTTTCTTCCTTTAGCTCTACTGATCTTTTTAAGAAAATAATTGAAACCAGCTCCAGCACCAAATGGATTAGAAAAGGTTTGGTCGTGTTTCAGTTTACCATTTCGGTTGTCTTTATAAGTAGTATGCTAATTATTTCAAAACAAATTGATTTTGTCCAAGATAGGAATATCGGTTTCGATAGAGGAAATTTATTGGCAATCACGCTTTCAAAAGACCTGCAAAATAATTTTGATGCCTTTAAAAGTGGTGCTTTACAAATTTCTGGAGTTCAGTCGGTTACAAAAACATCTCATATTCCGCTAGGAGACTATGGTACGTCACCGGAAGTTATCTGGAACAGCAAGAGCTCTGATGATCGGTCGTTATTTACAGGAATGGTGGCAAGTACAGACTTTGTTGGCACCTATGGCGTTGAATTGCTCATGGGAAGAGAACTTATTCATAATAACCCGGAGAACATTGAATATCTTATTAATGAGACGGCCATGAACATAATGAAGATGGAAAATCCGATAGGTCAACCCCTATCGTTTTGGGGAAATCCGGGAACCATTGTAGGTGTGGTTAAAGATTTTCACTTTGGATCTTTGAAAGAATCGATCTTCCCAATGATTATTAGAAGTGAAGGGTATTCAGAATTTAATATAGCCTTCGTTAAATATAGTAAGGGTAATGAAAAACAAACGTTAGCGGCTTTAGAAGCTCTTCATAGCAATTTAAATCCAGCTTTCCCTTTTGAGTATCGGTTTATAGATCAGGAATATGACAAACTATATAAAAGCGAATCTATGTTTTACAAGTTATCAACATACTTCTCTGTTTTGGCCATACTAATTTCTTGCTTGGGCTTGTTTGGTCTGGTCCTATTTACAGCAGAACAAAAAACCAAAGAAATTGGTATTAGAAAAGTATTAGGAGCCTCTGTTTTTACCATTACCTCACTTATAACACGAGATTTTTTAAAATTGATTCTCGTTGGAGTCGCAATTGGAACCCCAATTTCTTCTTACTTCATGATCAAATGGCTTGAAGAGTATGAATATAGAATACATATGCCATGGTGGGTATATGGTCTAACTGCTGTATTAATAATAGGCATATCCCTGCTTACTGTCGGTTTCGAATCTTTAAAAGCTGCTACTGCAAAACCCTTGAAAAGTTTAAGAGATGAATAGCATCCTTATATTAAAAGAAAGATTATGAATAGTAAACTAGCATAAAATCCAACGTACGGCAGGTTATAAAAGCAATAATGTTCTGTTGTTTAAATAAATAGTTTCTACTTCTATTTGGTAGCTTGCGAGTTAAAAAGTTAAAATATCTTTCGCTACTGCTTTTATGCCAACCGTTAAAATCGTAATTTTTAATGGTCCTGTTAAACGAAGGTTTTTCAGGACTTGCTTTTTATAAATGAAAAGTAATCCAAATCTATTGCTCAGAGAATTGTTTTAATTTTATATTTATAAAATCAGAAAGTAAGTCATCTTACTTTAAGTACATTTAAATTATCGTCAACAAATCGGTCAACAGTTAAGTTTATAAAATTATAACTTATTGATATTTAATTGATTCCGGGGTAAGGTTGTAATCCTGCCACCCCGACAAGAAGCCACTGAGAAATCAGTGGCTTTTTTTGTTTTTATACGTTCAAAAGGCGGTATTGCCTTTTAGATATAATTACATCTAGAACCTTCAATTGTAATCTATCACAATTAAAAAAATACTATTTTCTCCATAATTTGTTAAACGCCAATAAACTCTTATTTTAATTGATAATTCGGCAATAATTAGCTAAAATTTTGCTATTTTGATTATTACATATTCTTTATTGCTATAGGATAAGCTATAAAGTTTTAAAGGATGATATTTTAATCGGATTATAATGAAAAGGAAGATACTTTTATTAATTTTTTGTGGCTTACTTAGCTATGTAACTAATGCTCAATTCAACAACTTTAAGTTTGAAAACTTAGATACCGTTGATGGTTTATCGAGCAGTACTTGCTTAACTATTTTTCAAGACTCAGAAGGTTTTATGTGGTTTGGTACTATTGACGGCCTTAATAAGTATAATGGGTATGAGTTTGAAGTGTACAAGTCAATATTAAATGATCAAAATTCAATTAGTAATAATAGAATTAATGCCATTGTAGAAGGAGCAGACGGTAATTTATGGATAGGTACTAACAACGGTTTAAATTACTTTAATAAAAAAACGAATAGTTTTCTTAGGGTAGATCTGTACAAGCAACTTTCCTTATCTAACAATCCACGTAAATTTATAAATGCTTTACTCTTTGATGAAGAAAAGAATGCCTTGTGGGTAGCTACCAATAATGGTGTCATAAAAATATTACTGGAAGAGTTTAATGCAGATGTATCTGAATTAAAATTTTACTATTATCTAAATGATGATTCTAACTTAAATTCGTTGGATAATAATATTGTTAATGTAATTCTTAAAGATCAAAACAATGAAATTTGGTTAGGAACCAATGGCGAATATTTAAATAGATATAATCCTGAGCAAGATAATTTTGATCGTGTATTCATTGAGAACACTTCTAACTACGAATTAAACCATATACCTAAGAATATATTTGTTGATGCTGATAATGATTTTTGGATAGGAAATAACCTCTCTAACATTATTCATTGGAATAGGTCCAAGAATACCTTTTCCCATATATCATTTACTGATGAAACGGATATTGCTATTCGTGATATGCATTTAGATAAAGATGGTAATATCTGGGCATCAACAGATGGTTATGGCTTGTTCATTTTAAATAAGACCGAAGAAAAAGTAATTCAGAATTTAGTCAATAACTTTTCCGATTCATTTTCATTACCTAATAATAAACCGTCAAAAATTTATGAAGATTTTAATGGTATTTATTGGATAGGTAGCTATGATAAAGGGATAAGTAAATTGGATCCTTCGCAATACGCTTTTGGTCATTATTACTATCAACCTGGAAACCCAAAGGGACTAAACGAAAAAATTGTTCAATCTGTTCTCCAAGATTCTAAGGAGCGCCTATGGATAAGCGCCTATAATGGTGGTTTAAATCTATTAAATCAAGAAAACAATACCTTTCAGCATTTTCCACATGACCCCAATAATCGTAACAGTATAAGTTCTAATAGAATTTTGTACACTTTTGAGTCTAAGAATGGGCAAATCTGGGTATGTACTTTAGATGGGGGGGTAAATAGATTTGATCCAGAAAGTTATAATGTTCAACGTTACTTGCACAATGAATCTAACCCCAATACCATAGGTCAAAATTCCGTTTGGTCAGGGGTAGAAGATAATGATAATAGAATATGGCTTGGGTTAAGAACAGAAGGTTTAAGTCTCTTTGATCCTGTAACCAATAAGTTCCATAACTTTAAAAATGTAGCCGGTAAGGAAAATGGACTTGCCAGTAACTTTATATTTTATTTATTCGTCGATTCTAGAAATAGGTTATTTGTTGGCACTTCATTAGGGTTAAACTATATTGATTTAAACCAGTTCAAAGAAAGAATACCTGAAACATTGACCTTTAATGAGATTAAAAAACCGGGTATTGAAGACAACCTTATCAATCATATTTCTGAGGATCATTTAGGAAATATTTGGTTGGGTGCAGATACGGGTATTTATAAATTAGATTCAGATTTTAATGTTCTTAAATCATATACCTCAAAAGAAGGTTTGCCCAATAATTTGGTGGTTGGTGTACAAGAAGATGATAATCACAATTTTTGGATTACAACAAAAAGCGGACTCTCATTTTTAAATACGGAAACAGATCAATTAAAGAACTTTAATATTCATGATGGGTTGCAAGGACCAGAATATCAAAGTAAATCTATTGAGAAAACCAGTGACGGTAGAATTATAATAGGAGGCATAAACGGATTTAATATTTTTCACCCAGATGATATTACATTAAAACCCTCATCACCATTAAAACCTAAGATTACCCAGTTTACATTGAACAATATGCCAGTAGTTGTTGGTGATACGGTCAATGAAAGAATTTTATTAGAAGATAGGGTAGAAGAGTTGGAAAATTTAAAATTGAACTATGATGAAAATTATGTTGCGTTCGATTTTTTGGCACTTCATTTTGAAAACCCGGAAAGGGTACAATATGCCTATAAGTTGCAAGGTCTTGATAACGATTTTGAAACCATTGGCACAAAAAGGGAGGTGAGCTATGCCAACCTAAGTCCGGGAAAATATGGCTTTGAGGTAAAAGCATCTCTAGATGGCAATTGGGAGCAAGCTAAGGCAACCATCGTAAATTTTGAAGTTCTTTCGCCACCATGGAAAACCTGGTGGGCTTATCTTCTATATTCATTGTTTGGTGTGTTACTGTTTTATTTGATAATGAGATATTACACACAAAAAGTACAAGAAGCACAAGAACATGAACTGGATCAGTTGAAACTTCAATTCTTTGTCAATGTTTCCCATGAATTTAGAACACCGTTGACCTTAATAATGAATCCGGTCGATAAAATATTATCCAATTATTCCTATAATCCGGAAGAGGTGAAGTCTTCAGCTATTTCAATACAGCGCAGTGCACGTAGATTATTGCATTTAGTGAATCAGTTATTGGATTATAGAAAAATGGATGTCGGTATGGCACCCCTTCAGCTCGAAAAAGGAAACATTGTTAAATTTAGTGAAGACATATTTTCACTGTTTATAGGTCTTGCCAATAAAAAGGAAATTGAATATAGATTTATTTCAGAGTCTGACAGTATCGACTTATTGTTCGATTTGGATAAGGTTGAAAAAATTATAACCAACCTTATTTCAAATGCCATAAAATTTACCAATGCAGGTGGCGAAATCACCTTTTCAATAAAAAAGGGATCCCAGAAAAAAAGCTCGTCCAAACTATTATTTCTTAAAAAGGAAATGACAGGGGATTTTGTTGAAATAACCGTAACAGATTCGGGAATAGGCTTAGATAAAGAGCAAATTAAAAACATCTTTTCAAGATTTTACCATATAGATGTAACTAAGTCCGGTACGGGAATAGGGCTGAATTTTACGCAGGCTCTGGTGGAAAAACATGGTGGAGAAATTTTTGTGGAAAGTGAATATGGTGTAGGTAGTAAATTTTTGGTGAGATTACCTTTGGATAATAAGTCTACCCCGGTTGAAGTTGAGAATGTAAAGAACGAATTCTTGATCAATTCCATGAAATCTGTAGAATATGAAATGTATATCGCGGATGATGAAAATCTAATTCTGCCAAATCCTAATACGGAAAGTGAAATTGAAAAACCAACTATTTTATTGGTTGAGGATAACAAAGAACTTCGTCAACACTTAAAGAATGATTTGCAAGACAAATACAAGGTTCTGCAGGCAAAGAATGGGGAAGAGGGCTTAGAAATGGTTAAAAAACGTTACCCAGATTTGGTCATTAGTGATGTTATGATGCCAAAAATGGATGGATTTGAAATGTGCAGGTTGATGAAGACCGAGTTCGAAACTTGTCATATACCTGTCATACTGCTTACGGCTAGAAGTTTAGAAGTAGACAGGGTTAGTGGTTATGATAATGGTGCTGATGCTTACTTATCCAAACCATTTGTTACCAGTGTGCTAAAATCAAGAATTAGAAACCTAATTGAAGCGAAAAAGAGACTTAGAAAACGCTTTTCTGAAATTGGCGGTATTTTCCCATCAAGTGAGGTTACTACCAATAATATGGATGAGGTGTTCTTAGATAAGGCAACAAAGGTAGTATTGGATAATGTTGATGATGAGGATTTTAAGCAAGATGATATATTAAAGGAACTCGGTATTGGTAGGTCTCAATTTTATAGAAAGATAAATACCTTAACTGGTAATAATCCTAGTCATTTTATAAGGACAATAAGATTAAGGTATGCTGCAGAACTGTTGGAGAAAAATTGCTATTCTATAAAAGAAGTTACCCATATGTGTGGCTTCAATTCAACGGCTTATTTTAGTAAAACCTTTAGAGAATTATTCAATGTAACCCCAACTGAATATATGGAGGGTAATAAAGGTGAGCCCGTAAAAGAGGACAATTAATGTATGATCATCTAAATTGAAATAGGTCAATAAAAAAGAATGCAATTGTACATATAATATAATTGCATTCTTTTTTTTGCATGCCTATTGGCCAGGTAACTAATTTGTTTATGTGCTATTGATTCAAAAGTATTGACAGCGTATAACGGAAATCAATAAATGAATTGTATGCTTTTCCATTTCCATAAACCGATTCATGTTTACTTTTTATACCTTATTCAAAGGAAAGTTTCTGCATAAAAAAAGGCAGCAATACATTACGTATTACTGCCTTTAAACTAACTCAACACAATTATCTTAGTAACCAGGATTCTGGTTTAGGTTTTCATTTAAACTTGTTTGCGATGTAGGTATAGGAAATAAGTAGTTATCTCTTGTAAAATTGCGTGTAGCAGAAGGTTGAACGATCAACGCTCTTCTTTCGCCCACGCCTGTTTCGGTAACTCCTTCTCCAAAGCCATATCCGCCTGGCGTGTATAGGTCTGGGTTGTTTTCATAAACAGTACCTTCTATAACTGCACCATAAATAGTTTCACCTAGTTCTTCCTCGGCAATACCCCATCTTTTAAGATCATTGAATCTCGTTGCACCTTCGGCATAAAGCTCTATAGTGCGCTCTCTTCTAATTTCGGTTTCAATATCCATATTATTGGTAGCCAAAAAGGAATTTGTTAATGGTGGTAAACCAGCTCTAGCTTTGACCAAGTTGATAGATTCATCCATTTGGGCATCGGTTAGGCTTCCATTCAATTCATATAAAGCTTCTGCGTACATTAAATAAACTTCTGCTAAACGAATAAACGGCATGTCATAAGCTTCAGTTTTTGTAGCTCTGTAGGCTTCATCCGTACCCCATTTCCAACTCATGAATTTAGAGTTGAAATAGCCAAAATTGTTGGTGCCGTTCAACAGAACATCTCCGTTTTGAGGAATTTCACCAAGGGTTTTATGGTATGTGAAATAAGCTCTCATTCTGTAGTCCCTATCTTGAAATTCATCTGATGTATTTTCATAACCTTGAAATAATGGAGATTGGTCAATTGGCAATCCATCTGAACTTAAGAAAAGGTCCATCATTTTTCTACTAGGCTTAACTCTACCTTCATAAACATGGCTTAAAAGGTCACCGGCCTGTCTAAAGGTGAAATCATATTTGTTATAAAATATGAACTCCTTATTCGTAGCCTTGTCTAAACCTGCTGGGTTAGAACCACCATCTTCTAAGTTGAAAAGGAAGTTAGAACTTAAGTTGTCTAACTCATCATTGTAATCCCATAGTTCAAAGCCACCTTGGTCCATTACGGTTTTGGTAAGTGTAACTACTTCTTGTAAATAAACATCTATGTTAGAAGCATTAAAACCTTCACTACCGGCACCTGTACTTGTACCATCGCCATCGGTAGAAGTACCTACGTATTTCATCCAAGTAGCTTCGTGTAATAAAACATCTGCTTTAAAAGCCATTGCAGCCCATTTACTGATCTTACCTTTATCTTCAGAAGCTATTTCTTGCTCCGTAGGTAAACCTGCGATAGCATCATCTAAATCCGCTAAAATTTGAGCAACAACTTGGTATCTGCTACTGCGAGGAGCGTTTAATTCTTCATCACCAACATCTAAAGGTCTGGTAACCAAAGGAACACCTCCAAAACGCTGTACTAAATTAAAATACTGGTACGCTCTGTGAAACTTAGAGGCAGCCACATAAGGAACAATACTTTCTTCACCTTCGTAAGTCTCCGCTCTTTGTAATAAAAGATTGATATCTCTAATAGTAGAGTATGGGGTAGAGTAGTATCCGTCAGATTCAGGAGCTCTAGTATCACCTCTACTATATATTTGCATATCACTATCTTCGGTATATCCTACCAAATCAGAACCGTGATCAGCATAAATTCCTTGATCATACCTCCACGTCATTAGGTCTGTATAGAATCGGTTAGAGCCGGTTAAAAAATGATCAGCTTCAGTATAGTAAACCTGGTCTGTAATAGATGCAGGTGGATCAAGGTCAATGAATTCGTCTTCACAAGATGTAAAGAAGACCATTAAACATGGTATTATTATATATTTTATTTTTTTCATCTGTATATGATTTTATGATGTATAATCTACTTTTATAATTGTATTAGAGCGATACTTTTAAACCTAATGCCCAAGTACGCATAAAAGGGTATGCACTATTGTTAGAGCTCGCTTGAAACTCTGGATCGTAACCATCTTTAACGCTAGTTAACTCGAACAAATCGTTTCCTGAAAAATAGATACGTAAGTTATTAATAGGTGTATTTCCAATGCTTAAATCTTTGAAGGTATACCCTATGATAAGCGACTTTAATCTCATATATCTATTATTCTGTAAGATATGATCTTTAGAACGGTAGTTCCAAGCAGATAATCCACGTTGAGTGGTCAACCTAGGAAATTCAGCATCTCTATTATCTTCGGTCCAAGTTCTACCTAACCATGTGTTAGATTGATTTTGCCATTCAGCTTGAAAAGGTTGCGCAAAATATCCTGTTCTATAAATGTTATGCTCAAGAGCTCCTTGAAAGAAGGCACTAAGATCAAAGTTCTTATACTTTAAGTCAAAATTGAATCCGTACACATAATGTGGAGCGGCATCTCCACTATAGGTTAAATCTTCGTTATCTAATGTACCATCTCCGTTAGAATCTACAACACGCATATCTCCTGGTCTTAAAGCGTCATTAGATGTTTGTAGCGGTAAAATTCCACCTTCATTTAAGCTAGCATAATAAGCATCAACTTCTGCTTGAGAATCAAAATAACCATCCGTTTCCCATAAGAAGAAAGAGTTGATAGGTCTATTTAAAATATTTCTTCCGCTTTCAGCATCGTTTAAGTTCTCAAAAATTGTTTGAGCACCGTCGTATTGGGTAATCTCATTTCTGGTATCACTCATATTAGCACTAACTGTGAATTCTAAATCGCCAATATTCCCTTGGTATCCTAACATGGCTTCCCAACCATCGGTTTCCAATGTTCCAATATTGGTAAATGGTGTTGCCGTACCTAATACAGATGTTTCAATACCTCTAACCAACATACCTACATTTTCTTTTTGGTACAAATCAAAAGAACCAAAAACCTTACTGTTGAACAGTCTAAAGTCAACTCCAATTTCTTTGGTAACTATTCTCTCCCAAGTAGTACTACTACTAAATAAGCTACTAGCAACAGAAGTTGCCTGTTGACCGGCATTTGTTTCTCCAAATACGGTATTGCCAAAACCTACGGTAGATAAGTAACTAAAATCACCAATACCAGAAGTACTACCCAATTCACCGTAACCACCTCTAAGCTTTAAAAAGGAAATTAAGTTGCTTTCTTTTAAGAAGTCTTCTGAACTAATTACCCAACCACCGGAAACACTACCGTAGTTAGACCATTTAGAGCCTTCGGCAAATCTAGAAGATCCATCTCGTCTACCTTGAACCTCTAATAAGTACTTGCTTTTGTAATCATAGTTAATACGGCCAATGTAACCAAAGAAACCCCAAGATGTACCGCCACCAGAAGTGGTCACCAATTGATCTGTAGCTCCTAAATTGATATCATAAACGCCATAATCAACAAAACCGTTTCTTTTAATGGAGTATTCGTTTACATCGTTTTTTTCAGCTTCAATAGCTAAAAGTCCAGATATATTGTGATCACCAAATTGGTTTGCGTAGTTTAAGGTACCCTTGTAGTTCTTATAAGTAATGTTACCATCATTTCTGTCAGGACCGGTACCTTCTTGAATAGAGGTAGTGTTATTTATATTGTTAGAGAATTTTCCGCCCCAACTGTAAAGAGGTACGGATACAAAGTAAGATTGATATTCACTATTTTGTCTACTAATGGCATAAGACCCGGTAAAATCTAAATGTTCCGTAAATTTGTATTTTGCCAGTGCAGATATTTTAAACTGCTCTACGGTTTTGTTTTCACGACCACCATCTATTACTTGAGCTACACCATTTCTGTCACCTGTAATAAGGTCACCACCAAAGTTGGCGTAATATTGACCATCTGCATTATAAGTTGGGAAAAGTGGTGCATCCCAGGTAGCGGCCTCTCTTCCTAAACCTCCTGAAGGTCCAGAGAATTTGTTGTTGAAATATGTAATATTGGTGTTTACACTAAGTTTATCGCTAATATCAGCGCTATAGTTCATGGAGAAGTTATATCTATCAGAACTATCATCTGCAACTTTTAAACCACCTACGTTATTATCATAACCAGCGGAAATACGAAAGTTACTCGTCTCGGTACCGCCAGAGATACTAATGTTATGTTGGCTAGAATAAGAGTTACCGAACATTTCATCAAATCTAGGGGCGTTACCTAACCAAATATTTCCGTTAATGGGTAGGTCATAATATCCTTCATCACCAGAAGCGATTCTATCAACAGTTTCAAGGTCGTTCCAGAAGAAATATCTTGGTGGCTTACCAGATGCAATATCTTCACGAGCCGCTGCAGCATATAACTGTCCGTACTGTGACATGGTTGGTGTTGGTGGGCGTATACCTATAGTACCTACTCTGGACACCGTGCTGATATCTACAGAAATCTTGCCCTTACCTTTTTTGGTAGTTACCAATATAACACCACCAGCAGCACGAGAACCATATACAGAAGCAGATCCACCTTTTAGTACACTGATACTTTCAATGTCATTAGGGTTCATATCATTAAATGATGATGAGTTTATAGAAGGAATACCGTCAATAACAATTAAAGGTTCTATTCCATTAATAGATGAAGCACCTCTAATTAAGAAGTTGACACCTTCGTCACCAGGTCTAGATGAAGTACGGGTAACAACAAGACCAGGAGTTCTACCTTGAAGGGCAAGAGCGGGACTACCAACAGCCAAATCTTCAAAAGCCTCTGCCTTTACCTGTTCTACAGAACCGGTTAGGGTTTCTTTTTTGGCAGTACCATAACCAACAACAACTACTTCATCTAAAGCAGTAGTGTCCGGTTCTAGAGATACGTTGATTACAGTTTTGGAACCTACGGTAATCTCTTGCTTTAAGAACCCTAAATAGGAAACAACAAGAATGGCATCTGAAGAAGGTACGTTGATAGAATAATTTCCATCAAAATCGGTAACGGTACCTGTTGTTGTGCCTTTAACGACAACGGCAACACCAGGTAGACCCATGCCGTCATCACTACTTACTATAGTACCCGTTATTGTAAGTTGTTGTTCTGAGTTCAACAGGTCAACACCACTATTCATAGTATTACTAGCTGTAATCGCGAACGCGTGGTTTGTGCACAAAACTACAAACCCAACCAATAAAGGTATCATGGTCTGTAATTTCCATTTAGAAAGTTTGATTAGTTTAATCATAAGATTGTTAATTTAATTAGTTAATTAATGTCGTTTCATCAGTTTCCCAATACAGTAATTATCATATTGATATTTGTTAAGCCAATGTTAATTATAATTGGAGCAAAGGGTTATAAATTATTACTCAATGGTTATAAATTATACTCCTTTTTACTGAAACAGGGGTTAAATTCGTTTTTTGGGCAGGCACAAATTGTCTGAAACACATTTTTTTAACAGTTTTTTTGTTGGTTGTTGATTCAACAGTACAAGCTAAAATTTTTGCATAATAATCTATACCTATTATATAAGTACATATATTAAATTATTAACACTGCAGACTAATTATTTGGTTTACAGTATCTTATGTAAGATTTTAACGCATCTGATTGTACGGTTTTAGGCTTGTGTCAAATTTCACTTCACTGTACGGTAATATGTGCGAATTCACTTTTATGAAGTACAAAGTTGATTTATGGGAATTGCAGAAGGTTTTTATGGAAAAACATAAGGGCTATATGTAAAAAGCCAAATATTCTATGATTTATGGGTCATTTTGAACGCTATTTTATAGTGATTGAATGATAGTTTATCTACTTCAAAAGACATTCTTAATAAACTTGTTTAACAGTAATTCATCAGCATTTTTATCAGTGGAATTTTCCATTTCCGAATCAATTCTACTGAATTAAACATTTACAAACTAAGGCAGTTTTTGCCTCATTATTAAGAAAAATATGAATCGATTATTCCTATTACTTTTTGTCTTAACGTTGACTAATTGTTCTAACCAAGAGAAGAATAGCGTTGTTGATACTAAAAAAATATTGTCTCAAAATGTAGAAAAAACAAAAGAAACATTAAAGGTGTTGACTCCAGATCAAGGGTTTGCCAGAAATATACCCAAGGAACAGACCAATTGGGAATTGGTTGGGGTTAAAGATTGGTGTAGCGGATTTTGGCCAGGAGTAATTTGGTATGCTTACGAGGCTTCAGGTGATGAAGAGCTTCGCGAACAAGCAGAGAAATTTACCGCTCCACTTAAAAGTATAGCATATAGCCCGGCAGAAAATCATGATATTGGTTTTATGTTGTATACCAGTTACGGTAATGGTTATAGATTGACCAATAATGAGGAGTATAAGAATGTACTGCTAGCCGCGGCAGACACTTTAGCTACCCTTTATAACCCTAATGTAGGTTCTATATTATCATGGCCTTCGCAAACACAGTTTAGGCACAATACCATCATAGATAATATGATGAATTTAGAACTATTGTTCTGGGCAGCAAAAAATGGGGGAAAACAAGAACTTTATAATGTAGCGGAAAGCCATGCTTTGGTAACAATGAAAAACCTGGTGAGAAAGGATAGTGCTATTTATCATGTAGGATCTTTTGATGAAACTACGGGCGATTTCTTAAAAGGGCAGACTCACCAGGGTTATGCGGATGAATCTATGTGGGCAAGAGGTCAGGCATGGGGTATTTATGGTTTTAGTGTTGCTTATAGAGAAACACACAGAAAAGAATTTTTAGACACGGCAATAAAGGTATCTGAGCACTATTTAAATAGATTGCCCCAAGATGGTATTCCATATTGGGATTTTGATGATGTAAATATACCAGATGCTCCAAAAGATGCTTCCGCAGCCGCAATTGCAGCATGTGGTTTGTTAGAATTGTCAAAGTATGTACCTAGTGAAGAACTTTCTAAAAAATATATAACAGCGGCAAGAAAAACAATTAACCTGTTATCAGAAGCGCCTTATTATAGCGGTGAAACCAATCAAGCTCTTTTATTGCATTCAACAGGTCATTTACCTCATGATTCTGAAATAGATATTCCTATTATTTATGCTGATTATTATTTTATGGAGGCATTGCTAAGGTTGCAGAAAATGGATGAAAATTCATCGCAATTGGCAAAATCATAAGAACTGATCTCTAGGATTATCTAGGGTTATACCTCAATATGAATAAATACTATTGAGGTAATACTTGTATTAAAGTCTTTCTTTTTTGAATTAAGAAATATACGAACATGAATAAAAAAATACTTTTATGGTCCATTACCGCTGCCTTGGCCGGGTTTTTATTTGGCTTTGATGTAGTGGTCATTTCCGGTGCGGATAAAAAATTACAGGAACTATGGCAATCGTCAGATTCTTTTCATGGTTGGGTGGTTATGGGTATGGCACTTTGGGGTACTGTAATTGGAGCTATTTTTGGTGGTAAACCAACAAATAAGTATGGTAGAAAAAAGACCTTGATTGTTATTGGCGTCCTTTTTGCATTTTCCGCAATTGGGTCTGCATTGGCTAACGATCCTTATATATTTGCACTTTTTAGGTTCATAGGCGGTATTGGTGTAGGAACTTCTACCATTGCGGCACCTGCGTATATATCTGAAATTGCACCGGCAAATGAAAGGGGAAAATTGGTAGCTATGTACCAATTTAATATTGTGTTTGGAATATTAATAGCCTTTTTATCAAATTACCTATTAAGTGGTAGTGGTGAAAATGATTGGCGATGGATGCTTGGTGTAGAAGCTATACCGGCCATATTGTACATCTTGTTCGCAATGAAATTGCCTAAAAGTCCTAGATGGTTATTATCAAAATCAAGGTTAGAGGAAGCAAAAGAGGTGTTGACAATAATCAATCCTACTATTAACGTCGATGAACAGCTAAAAGCTATCGAAGGCGCTGATGAAAAGCCAGATGCTTCAGAAACCATTTTTATCAAAAAATATCGTTTTCCGCTTACTTTAGCCTTTTTAATTGCGTTTTTCAATCAATTTTCGGGAATAAATGCCTTTTTATATTATGCACCAAGAATTTTTGAAGAAGCGGGTTTAGGAAAAAGTACAGCTTTATTAAGCAGTGTAGGTATAGGGGTAACCAATCTTGTTTTTACGCTTTTAGGAGTGTTCTTGATAGATAAATTGGGGAGAAAAACCCTTATGTATTTTGGTTCTGTAGGTTATATAGTTTCTTTGAGCTTGGTGGCTATGGCATTTTTCTTTAACTGGACAGGTATGGCCGTACCCATATTCTTATTCATTTTTATAGCAGCACATGCCGTAGGGCAGGGTGCGGTAATTTGGGTATTCATTTCTGAAATATTTCCAGATCATTTAAGGGCATCCGGTCAATCTTTTGGTAGTGCCACGCATTGGGTTTTGGCTGCATTGATACCCTCATTAATACCCTATTTATTTAGTCACCCATCAATTGGGGCTGGGGCGGTGTTTTTATTTTTTACAGCAATGATGGTTTTACAGTTATTGTTTGTTGCTTTTATGATGCCGGAAACTAAGGGAAAAACTTTAGAGGAACTTCAGAAAATACTATTGAAGAAATAAATTGTAGAAGAATGGGAAACAAGAAATATTTTTTATTGGCATTGCTGTTTCATATGGCCTTAATGGTTACGGCTTCAAGTGTTGATACATTGATCGTACACAGCAAAGCAATGAACAAGGACATTAAAAATGTAGTCATCACTCCCAATGGATATGGAAAAAAGAATACTCCCTATAAAGTGGTTTATTTATTACATGGTGCTGGCGGTGACTATAAAGCTTGGCTAAAAGTAGCACCAAAGTTAACGGCGTATGCTGATCAATATAATATCATTATTGTATGCCCAGATGGAGATGTAAAAAGTTGGTATTTGGACAGCCCTATAGACCCTACTTTCAAATATGAGACCTATGTGTCAAAAGAACTGGTCGCTGAAATTGATGATAAATACAACACTGTTAAAAATGCAAATGCAAGAGCTATAACGGGCTACAGTATGGGTGGTCATGGTGCCTTATACCTAGCTTTTAAACACTATGACGTTTGGGGTGTTGCCGCTAGTATGAGTGGTGGTGTAGATATTAGACCTTACGCCTTAAAATGGGGAATACCAGATCGTTTGGGCAGTTTTGCCGAAAATCCTGAGTATTGGGAGAACAATAGTGTAATCAATTTGGTGCATTTGATCAGTGATAAGAAGTTGGTTTTTCAAGTAGATTGCGGTACTGAAGATTTCTTCTATGAAGATAATAAGAGGTTACACGAAAAATTAATGGAAAGAAAAATTCCGCATGAATATATAGAACGCCCAGGAAAACATAATCCGGACTATTGGAGAAATTCAATTAAGTATCAATTGTTGTTTTTCAACGAGTTTTTTAATAATCATACAACTGACCAATAATGCATTTATACTCAATTATAATAAGTAGAACTTCAATATGCTTACTGCTAGTTTTTGCATTGATTTTGTCATGCTCAAAGGTTCCGGAATATACCGTAACATCACCAAATGGTAAAAATGTATTTACAGTTTTCCCCGGTTATCATAGTGACCATTCTAACGGATTGGGATTTGATATTATGTATGAAGGTAAGCCAGTCTTGCTTCCTTCCGTATTGGAAATTTCTACCAACCATTTTGATTTGAAAGGAGATTGGTCCGTATTGAGAGTCGATGAAAATAATGTTGAAAATAGCTGGACAACAAGGTTTGGAGAATTGAGCGAAGTACCAGATAATTATCGAGAAATAAAAATCCATCTAAAGAAAGGTAAAACACTTGTCAATTTCATTGCTAGGGCGTATGATGAGGGTGTGGCCTTTGCTTATGAAATTCCTGTACAAGCTGACATCAAGAGCCTGGAATTAGATGAAAATATTTATTATAATTTTGAGAAAGACCATATGATGTGGTCTACTCCAAAGCGAGAAAAAGGAGTTTTAACAGCACAAGGCGAGTATAAAAAAATTCCGTTATCAGAGATAGAAACGGGTATAGAAAGACCTTTGTTAATTGAAATTGATGAAAACCTCAAAATAGCTCTTGCCGAAGCAAATTTGGTAGATTATGCCCGTTTAAGTTTTTCTAAAGGTGCTTCCAATAACAGTGTGCTATCAACTTTAGATGGTAAAATGGAAGAAGAAATTCAGGATACCATCACGGGGGCTTTAATTTCGGAACGTAAGAACGATGTGTTCAAAGTAAAGAAGCAACTTCCATTTCAATCGCCATGGCGTGTGGTAATGATGGCAAAAAATGAAGGTAAATTATTAGAAAACAATTATATACTTCAAAACTTAAGTGAGCCTAATCAACTAAAAGATGATTCTTGGGTAACCCCGGGAAAGGCATTGAGAGAAGCCACGCTAACAACAGAAGGAGGTATGACGGCGATCGATTTTGTTGCGGAACACAACATGCAATACGTTTTGTTCGATGCTGGTTGGTACGGTAATGAAATGTATGAAGAATCAGACGCTACGACCATAACCTTGGATCCTAAAAGATCCAAAGGTCCGTTCGATATTGAAGCCATCACCAAGTATGCCGATGAGAAAGGAATCGGTATAATCTTATATGTCAATAGAAGGGCTTTAGAAAGGCAATTGGATGATATACTGCCCCTGTATAAAAAATGGGGTATTTCAGGAATTAAATTTGGCTTTGTCCGTGTTGGCGATCAAGAAGCTACCGCTTGGTTGCATAATGCTATCAAAAAGGCATCTGAATATGGATTTATTGTAGATGTACATGATGAATACAGACCCACAGGTTTCTCAAGAACATATCCTAATTTATTGACACAGGAAGGTATTGAGGGTGATGAGGAAAGTCCTACGAATGAGCAGACACTAAACACCATGTTTACAAGAATGTTGGCAGGCGCAGCGGATAATACGGTTTGCTATTATAATAGCAGAGTAAATAAAATGGGCTCGCATGCATCTCAGTTGGCAAAAACTGTTTGTCTATTTAGTCCGCTGCAATTGCTTTATTGGTATGACAAGCCTGCTTCTTCTTTAGAGAAAAATGATGGGCTATGGGGAGATACCAAGCACATAGGCAATGAACCCGAACTGGAATTTTTTGATAATGTACCCACAACGTGGGATGAAACAAAAGTGTTGTATGCCAAGGTAGGGGAGATTGGAGTATTGGCAAGAAGAAAAGGCTTGGAATGGTTTGTAGGCGGAATCAATGGAACGGCTCCTCAGCAATTGGAAATCGATTTCAGTTTTTTAAAGGAAGGGGATACCTATAAGGCAAAATTATATACTGATGATGAAACGGTTGAAACCCGTACAAAAGTAAAAATTGAAGAATTGCAGCTTTCAAGTACAGAAACTTTAGATTTAGAGATAAAACCTAATAACGGATTTACCATGCATATAATTCCGGTTAAGTAAAACGAAAATGAAATTAGGCATACAGAATATATTCCAAAGTATATGGTTGACAATAGCATTTGTTATAGTTGGGGGTATAATGGTATATGGTCAAAAAAGTGTTCATCCTAGAATTTATACAACCGATCAAAACAAAGCCGTTTTTCTTCAAAACATTGAAAATGTTCCATGGAAAAAGGAATTGGTAGCACGTAAAAAAGAACGGTTACAAAAATATATAGCCCTTTGGAAAAATGATAAGGAATGGTTGGTGTCTCGTTTACAAATGAACTGGAAAACCAAGCATGATAAAGTGTATCTAGAAGGCGGTGATTTTTCTCATTCAGGTGGTAAGTCATCTGTGCCCACTGTTCGTTTTTCTGGCACAAGAGATTGGGCAACAGAATATAGATCTCCTTCGTTAGAAAATATAACTCCGTATACGGACAACCCTAAGGGACTGTATTTAGAGCATAAAAAGACGGGTAAAAAGGAATGGGTAGCACCTAAAGAATCTGGTCATATCATTGAAGGTATTAACCGCAAGATCATGTCTTTAGTAGAAGATGCAGCCTTTTTATATTGGGTAACGGGCGATAGGGTATATGCGGATTTTGCTACCCCTGTTTTTGCAACTTACATTGAGGGTATGTACCACAGAGATGCCCCAATAGACTTGGCAAATACCAATCAACAATTTCTTTCTGGGCTTGCAACTTTTGAGGTTATCCATGAAAAAATACTGATACATCTCATTACCACGTACGACTTTTTATATGATCATTTAAAGGCACAGAAAATAAACCTTTCAAATGCAGAAGCTGTGTTTCAAAAATGGGGTGATCAAATTATTAAGAATGGTGTGCCCAATAATAACTGGAATCTTTTTCAAGCACGTTTTCTTACTTATGTGGCCTTGGTTTTAGAACCAAATAGTAATTACAAAAATGGTAAGGGTAGGGAGTATTACTTAGAGCATACTTTTAATACGTCAACCGAAAGACAAATTTCCATAAAGGAATCATTGTTGGTCTACGATCAAGAAAATGGTATATGGCCAGAGTCTGCATCTTATTCAGTGCATGTAATTACTACCTTATTAAATATAATAACCCTTTTGGACCATTTTACCAATGCCAATGAGTTATCTAATTTTCCTATAGTTGAAAAAGCAGCTTTGGCATCTTTTCAGTATTTGTTTCCTTCTGGGCATACCATTGGATTTGGAGATTCTGCACATAAAAAATTACCTGCTGAAAATTTTGAGTTATTGATTACCAACTATCAGAAATACGGTGCGAACGAAAAACGGAACATAATTGCCAATTTACTGAACGATATGATTGCCGATGGCGATTATAAAAGGGAAGCTAAAGACTTGTTTCAATTATTTTTCTATGTCAATAATGTGGTGCCAAATGAGGAGGAAAATGAATTTGATCTTCCATTGGTTTCGCCAACATTTTACGCACCAAACGTAAGCTGGTTCAATCAAAGACTGGGTAGTGAAGCAAATGCTATGATGGTTGCCACAACAGGATCTTATGGTAACCATGCCCATAGTAACGGTATATCTATAGAGTTGTTTGCCAAGGGATCAGTACTTGCACCAGATATGGGAAAAGGGTCAAGTTATTGGCACAAAGATCATACAGAATACTATTCCAGAATGCCGGCACATAATACGGTGGTAGTCAATGGTATTTCGGATTATGAACCTATGAGAAGCCATCATCCATTTCATTTGGAAAATAGTTTCCCCAAAACTGGTGAAACCCCAATTTTTGATCAAGTTACTTTTTCTAATGTTTCATTTGTTGAACCTAAAACCAAGGCTCGGCAATTACGATTTACATCTTTGATAAAAGGTCCTTCAGGAGCCGGTTATGTCGTTGATGTTTTTAGGTCTAGAAAACCAGGTAGTGATGGGCAAAGGCATGATTATTTTTATCACAACCTTGGAGCTGAATTAAAGATCAGTTCAAGTGAAGAGGTTTTGAAATTGGAAGATACCCAAGATTTAGGGAGTCATCAAGGTGATTTAAAGGCATATGATTATCTCACTGAAAAAAAGAAGTTGACAACCGCCAAAGCGGTTAGGGCTAATTTCAGTTTAACAGCAGAAGATGGTTCCTCAGATTTAATGGAAGTTTGGGTAAAGGGCAGTACCGATCAAACACTTTATTCAGCAATGGCGCCCAAGTCTAAAGCGATAACAAGTGGTACTTCTCCAAAAGAATTATTGAACAAATCAATACCAACATTAATCGTTCAACGAAATGCCGAAGCATGGGAGAATCCGTTTGCCATGGTATTTAACCCTTTAGGAACAGATGAAGATAATCCTATTTTAGAAGTTGAATATGCTCAAAAAATAGAAAATAGCACTGCTCAACAGATACAAGTAAAATTTAAAGATGAGGCAACGCAAGATAACATTGTACTAAATGAAAATGAAAGTGTTATTTATGATCAAGGTGATCTGTATCAAAAAGGATTGTTGTCCATAACGAGAACCGAAGAAAACAAAGCGCAACCTTCTTTTATTTTTTTTTCAGGTATGTACAGGTATGAACATAACAATTGGGGAATTCAGGCATCTGGTGCCCCAGTGACTTTTTCATTCGACATTAAAGAAAATGAAATAATACTGCAGAACGATCAGCCTGTTGTTTTGAATATACCTAAACCTAAAAACGGTAGTGAGGCAACATTATATATCTATGAAGATAATGAGTTAATTGACACACGCAAAGGATTGAAAAGCTGGGTCAATGATGAGCAATTAGAATTTAGATTATCAAAAGGTTACGCAAAAGCTGTTATCAAATTTCAAAGTAGTAATAATGAAAAATAAAAAGGCATATTATATTTTGACTCGCAGCCTCATCGTATTGGTCATTTTAATTGGTGGTCCTTTAACGGCACAGAACAATTGGAGTACAACCATACCTGGTAAGGACTTAAAAGAGTTAGTGTATAAGGTAGTAGATGGAGATACGTTAAAAATGCAATTATATTCTCCGGATAATTGGAGTACCGCAAAAGCATATCCAACAATTGTATTCTATTTTGGAGGAGGTTGGAATGGTGGTAGCTTAGACCAGTTTAGGGCACAAGCTGGGTATTTTGCTTCAAGGGGCATGGTAACGGTATTGGCAGATTACAGGGTAAAAAGTAGACATGGTACCACACCATATGAATCCGTAAAAGATGCAAAATCTGCAGTTAGGTATTTAAAGGAGAATGCGGCTAATTTACAAGTAGATACTACAAGTATGGTAACAGCAGGTGGTTCTGCTGGTGGACATTTAGCCGCGGCAGTAGCATTATTGCCGGGAGTAAATGAAATCACGGACAATTTAGAAATAGATACCAAGGTAAGCGCAGTAATATTGTACAATGCCGTAGTGGATAACGGTCCGGGTGAAGGAGGTTTTCAGCATGAGAGAATGGGTGAAAACTATCTGGATATTTCACCTATACATCATATAGAAAAAGGTGCTCCGCCTACATTACTGTTTTTAGGTGCTCAGGACCATTTAATACCGGTTTCTGTGGCAGAAGAGTATAAATCAAAAATGGATGCGGTAGGTAGTAGATGTGATGTTTTTATTTATGAAGGGCAAGGTCATGGATTCTTTAATCCGAAGGTGAAAACAAAAGAATATTATATAAAAACCACTATTGAGGCAGACAAGTTTTTAAATTCTTTAGGTCATATTAAAGGAAAACCAACAATAGAATAACATAAAATTTATGAGAAAATATTGTCTTTTGGTTTTGATTTTAACTTTTGTGTATTCATGTACCACAGAGCAAAAAACCGTTGATTTATATGTTGATGTCAATGTAAATGCTTCCGGTGACGGCAGTATGGACAATCCTTTTACAACAATTTCAAATGCATTGACAAAAGCGAAAGAAATTAAATCAACTTCTTTGAATACGCATGTAAACGTTAATCTTTTAGAAGGTGAATATTATTTGGATAAGCCTATAATGATAGATAGCTCTTTAAGCGGACTTTCCATAATTGGAGCTCATCCGGATAAGGTAATACTTAAGGGATCTAGAAAACTAGTGGCACAATGGCAGAAGTTCAATGAAAATATCTACGTAACACAAGTGCCCCAAAATTTAAGTTTTGATCAATTGATCATTGATAGCGAACCACAAATATTGGCGAGATACCCAAATTATGATGAGAATGGGGGGTACTGGCAAGGGCATGCTGCAGATGCTATTGGTAAAGAAAAAGTAGCTACGTGGAAAAATCCCATTGGTGCGTATTTTCATGTATTACATTATGGCAGATGGGGCGGGTTTCATTATAAAATCATAGGGTTGAACGAAGATGGTACACCAAAATTGGAGGGCGGGCATCAAAATAACAGACCATCAAGGCCACATGAAGAATACCGTATGGTGGAGAATGTATTTGAAGAGTTAGATGCACCAGGCGAATGGTTTTTAGATAAGGCGAATGCCAAGCTATATTATTATCCTGCTGCTAGTATTAATTTGGAAAATGCCAAGGTTGAGGTCTCTACCCTAAAAAGTTTGATTCAGGTTATTGGTACGACCAAAAATCCGGTTAAAAATGTTACTATATCAAACATTGGTTTACAGCATACGGAACGTACTTTTATGGAAAATTATGAGCCATTATTGCGAAGCGATTGGACTATTTATCGCGGAGGAGTAGTGTTCTTTGAAGGCACTGAAAATTGTACCATAACAAATAGTATTCTTAAAGATTTAGGCGGTAATGCCATTCTGGCCAGTAAGTATAATGCTGACTTGAGAATAACCGAAAATCATATCTATGATTGCGGTGGCAGTGCCATTAGTTTTATAGGTGATCCTTCTGCCGTTAGGTCACCGGCTTTTCAATATGGTGAAATTGTTCCATATTCGGAGATGGATACTTTACCCGGTCCAAAAAATGAACTATACCCAAGAAATAGCTTGGTAGAGAATAATTTAATTCATCGTATCGGTAGAACCGAAAAGCAAACAGCGGGTGTACAAATTGCCATGGCTATGGATATCACCATACGTTCCAATAGTATTTATGACGTACCACGGGCAGGTATAAACATTGGTGATGGTACCTGGGGCGGTCATTTAATTGAAAAAAATGATGTATTCAATACCGTACTGGAGACCAGTGACCATGGGTCTTTTAATTCGTGGGGCCGCGATCGTTTTTGGCACCCTAATAGAAAAGTGATGGATAGCATGACCTTAGAGCACCCCAAAATGTATACTTGGGATGCTATAAAAACAACGACCATTCGCCAAAATAGATTTAGATGTGATCACGGTTGGGATATTGATCTGGACGATGGATCTTCTAATTATCATATTTACAATAATCTCTGTTTAAATAATGGTATTAAGCTCAGAGAGGGTTTTGAGCGAGTTGTAGAGAACAATATTCTGGTGAACAACTCACTGCATCCGCATGTATGGTTTGCCAATAGTTTAGATGTATTTAAACACAACATTGTTGCCAAAGCATATCAAGATGTAGGTTTAAAGGGCTGGGGAGATGATTTGGACTATAATTTATTTTCTAATGAAGAAAGTATGATGAAATCTCAAATTTATAGTAGGGATATTCATAGTACTTATGGTGATCCACAATTTAAAGATCCCTCAACATTGGATTTTACCGTAACTGCGGATTCTTTAGCTTCGACAATAGGGTTTAAAAATTTTCCAATGAATGAGTTTGGAGTACAAATTCCTGCATTAAAGAAACAAGCGAAGACTCCTACAGTTCCTGTTCTTAATTCCAATAACAGGTTGGTGGAAGATAAGAGTCCTACTGTAGAATGGCTTCGTAACAGCTTAAAAAGTGTAGACTCTGAACAAGAGCAATCTGCCTACGGATTAAATTCTGCGGCAGGAGTGATCGTTTTAGGAGTTTGGAACAAGAGTCCCGCGGTACAGAATAATGGACTCAAAAAAGGAGACGTGATCATTGCGGTAGAGGGGCAACCTATTTCAACCGTAAAAGATTTTTTTACCATGAACCAAAACCATCAAAATAAAGGAAGTTTAGAGGTAGTGGTCATGCGTAATCAATCAGAGAAAAAACTAACAATTCAAACAAAATAATAATCAAATTAAGTAAACAACAACGACATGAAGAAATTAACTAAAATACTAACGGCATTTGTACTGGTAGCTAGTATGAATACTGGTTGTGCACAAACCAAAAAAGTGGTGCAATTATCTGATGATGAACGAATGGAATGGTGGCGAGATGCCAAATTCGGTATGTTCATACATTGGGGTGCATACTCAATAATTGGAGGGGAAAGAGGAGAGAAAATTGCAGGCGGTGGCGCAGAATGGGCTATGGATAAATTAGATTATACCATAGAAGAGTATGAGAAGTTTCCGGCAATGTTCAACCCAGAATTGTTTAATGCCGATGACTGGGTGAAAATGGCAAAAGATGCCGGTATGAAATACATTGTTATCACTTCTAAACATCATGATGGTTTTGGTTTGTGGGATTCAAAAGTATCGGATTATGATATTATGGATGCCTCACCATTTAAACGTGATATTATTAGGGAACTAGCGGAAGCTTCAAGAAAGCAAGGCATTAGATTTGGTGTATATCATTCCATAGTAGATTGGCATCATCCTCAAGCACAAGGCAATTTATTTCCAAACTATAATGCAGGTCAAAAAGACCAGACCGTGGTTAATCCAGAGTTTCCTCAATACTATGAAAATTACCTAAAGCCACAGGTAAAGGAATTGCTTACCAATTACGGCGATATTGATATTGTTTGGTTTGATGGTGATTGGATCGCAGATTATACCACGGAAATGGGTAAGGATATGTACGGATTTATTCGTGAAATGCAACCCAATACCATAATAAACAATAGAGTGGACAAAGGACGAAAAGGTATGGAAGGCATGGATCGTGAAGGTAATTTTGCAGGCGATTTTGGTACACCTGAACAAGAGATACCAGCAACCGGTATTGCTGAAGATTGGGAAGCTTGTATGACCATGAACGGTACATGGGGCTACAAACCAGACGATACCAAATGGAAAAGTAGTGAAGATCTCATTCAAAAATTAGTAGATATCGTATCAAAAGGGGGCAACTTCTTATTAAATATTGGTCCTGATGGTTACGGTAGGTTTCCATCACAAAGTATTAGAAGGTTAAAAGCATTGGGTGAGTGGACAGATGCCAATGGCGAGGCAGTTTATGGGGCAAAAGCTAGCCCATTTGATATGCCGGAGTGGGGTAGGTATACCTCAAAAGATGGCGTTATTTATGCACACATTTTCAATTGGCCAGAAGATGGAAAGTTGAAGTTGAACAAGGCGATTAAGTTGAAAAAGGCATCGTTTTTATCCAATCCTCAAACTAAAATCAATTTTACTACAACAGATGAAGGCCTTATATTGGAATTGCCCGAAACTTCAAAAGAAGATTTTGTAACAGTTTTAAAATTAAGTAGTTAAATATAGGATAGAAGGTTGTTTGATAAGTGGTGAGTTTTATTTTTAATCTTACAATCAATCAGATATTACCAATTCATATAGAAAACATCATAGTTTATAGTTAAAGGACTATGATTTAAAAACATTTTCAATTTAAAAGATAACATTGCTATCAGCTTAATAAAGTGATGCAATGTTTTTTTTTGCCTTCACATTTCAGTATTATTTGAAATTAGACTATGATAAAATTATTCCATAAAACAAGACAAACCATTTTTCCGACTTTGCTGTTGATAATGATATTCTCTTGCGTTAGTCAAAATAACAAGGAGCCTTTAAAATTGGATATGAATGTCTATCTAAGCCTTGCAGATAAAGACACTATTTATCCTACTGACAAGCAATTGGTAATGCTTAAAGAAATAATGCCAAGAGAAGCATTTCAGCCAGCACCTAAAATATCGAATAGGGAGTATTGGAAAGGTATTGCAGAAACGAGCTCAGGTAAAGAATACTTGTCGAAGGCATTGGAGCTTTTAGATAAAAAACCCGAAGTACCCATTACGGACAGTATTTATAGACTTGCCAATAAAGAAGGTAACCGGGGTATTTACAAACCAAGGTATTACAGAACTATGGATCGTTTAGAACGCTTTATTCTTGCAGAATGTCTGGAGAACGAAGGACGTTTTTTACCACAGATCAAGACGTATAGCAAAGCTATAATGAGTATGAAATCATGGTTGCACCCTAATCATGATGATGATAAAAACGGAGTTTTAGAAGGTAGGCGAATATCCATTGACTTGGGTGCACGAAAATTTGGGGGTGTACTGGCATTGGCTGAAAATTTGTTGGAAGATAAATTGCCAAAGTCATTACAAGATGAAATTCATAAACAGTTGCAAAGGCGTATTACGGATTCTTATTTGAAAAGTACAAAGTATTTAGATGAGAATAATAAGTGGATAAAGAGTACCAGTAATTGGAATTCCGTTTGTACCAGTGGCACGGTGTTGACCACGATCACCAGTTCAGAAAGTTATGAGAAGCGTTTGGCAACTGTAGGTTCTGCGCTTAATAGTATGGCGTATTATTTAAGCGGTTTTGGTGATGATGGGTATTGTTCAGAAGGTTTGGGATATTGGGGTTATGGCTTTGGGCATTATTTGTATTTGGCTCAAATATTACATGATTATACTAATGGAAGTATAGATTTATTTATTTTCAATATTGCCGAAAAAATGAAGAATGTTGGCAATTTTCCCGAAGGATTTGAAATTCAGAAAAATGTTTGTTCTCCGTTTTCAGATGGGGTTTCATCCATCTCAAGAAAGGGTAGTAATTTCGCCGATGTTTTATCTGCAAAGCATTACGGTGCCATTCCACCAACCGAAATAAGAATGGAGGAAGCAGCAGAGCAATTAATCGCTTGGCAATACCCAGAAATGTTTCAAGTTGTTGAAAAATCGAAGTCATCGGAATTACCTGATCATACATACTTCAATGATTTTGGAATGGTCATTTCAAGGGGAAAGCAAGAAATTCCATTTTCAATTGCCTTAAAAGCAGGTCATAATGCCGAAAATCACAATCATAGTGACGTGGGTACGTATAGCCTGGTATTGAAAGATGAAATTATAGCAGGAGACATAGGTGCGCCATCATATAGGGCAGGATCTTTTTCTCCGGATAATAAAGCCAGAAGTTCTTGGGGGCATCCCGTACCCATGGTCAACAACACCTTACAGTCTAACGGAATTGAATTTAAGGGAATTATTACGGAAACAGATTTCAGTGATCAAATAGATAAGGTGGTTATGGATATTTTACCTGCCTATGAATTACCAATGCTAAAAACCTTGGAAAGGACGGTAACAAATAATAAGTCTGGTAAAGGCACCATTATAATTGAAGATCATTTTGTAGCAACAGAGCCTATTTGTTTTGGATCGGCAATAATGACTTTAAATGAATATGAAATTGTAGATGGTAAAACCGTTATTTTAAAGACAGCCAACCAGCAAGTAAAAGCCGAGATTAAGGGAAAAGGTTTTGAATTTCACATTAAAGATGAAAAAGTACCAGTGGAACATTTAAGGGAAGGCGGTCCTGCTTATAAAATTGGAATAGAGTTTACTGAACCTAGTGTAGAGGGAATTCTGACCATCAAATTTACACCAATATCATAATGCGAAATAGACTTTTAGTGATTTGCTGTTTACTTGTTTCTATAGTTCATAGCCAAAACAATATTTTAGATAAATTGGGTGTAGCACCAGTTGAAGGCGGACTCATTATGGAAGATTATTGGGTTTGGGGAAGTTCTGTGATAAAGGGAGAAGATGGAAAATATCATATGTATGCTTCAAGATGGCCAAAATATTTAAAGTTTCATCCTGGGTGGATGATCGCTTCTGAAATTGTACATGCCGTTTCAGATTCAGCTGAAGGTCCTTATGAATTTAAAGATGTAGCGCTTGGAGCTAGGGGTGCACAGTATTGGGATGGTAGGTCTTGTCATAATCCAAAGATTGTGAAATATAAAGAGCATTATTTGCTTTATTATATGGGATCTACCCATCCGTTTGAAGAGTTGACAGAAGAAAATTCAGATGCGCTAACATTAGATAGCAAATGGTGCATAGCCGGTAGATGGGGTAAAAGGGTAGGTTTAGCCACTTCTAAGAGTCCAAATGGACCATGGAAACGGTTAGACACTCCAATTTTAGATGTAAAACCAGATTCTTTTTACAGCTATATTACTTCAAATCCTTCGCCTTTGATTAAAAAAGATGGTTCTGTGGTATTGTTATTTAAAGGTCGAAGCTATAGAGAAGATAAAATTACGCACACTGACCAGTTTATAGGTGTGGCTACGGCAGATTCTTTTGACGGTAAATATAGCGTTGTTGGTAATGAACCACTTTTCTCGGCAAATAAATTTGGGGAAGTGGAAGACCCACATGTATGGAGCGATGATAATGGTTTTCATATGATAGCGAAAGATATGACGGGTGCAATTACAGATGGGTATCATGGTGGGGTGCTAGCACATTCTAAAGATGGAATTCAATGGGCATTGGATAAAAATCCCTTGGCGTATACCAGAGAAGTAACTTGGAATAACGGACAAACTATTGAGCAAGGTCAGTTGGAAAGACCGTTTGTTTTAGTTGAAGATGGAGCGCCAACCTATATTTTCTTTGCCACAATGGATGGTCCAGGAGGATTTAGTAATGGTACAAAAACATGGAATATGGTAATACCACTAACAGGTAATAAATAATACACACATGAAATTAATAGGTAAGGTTCTTTTTCTATTATCGGTTTTTGCGATAACAACATCGTTTATGATCTATGTTGTAGATAACCAACAGGAGGTCATAGAAGTACAAACACTTTCTGAATTCAAAAAGTACTTGAATAAGGACAATGTAAAGGTAAAACTGGCAGCAGGCAATTATCAGATAGATGATGCTAAGAAAATTAGGTTTATGGAGTTTACAGGTAATAACAGCTACTTTGACCTTACTGGGGCAAGATTTATGGTCGATACAAAATTGTTTAGTCGTAATGATCTAGAATCTAGTAATGATGGTAATGACATGTATTGTGCCATTGAGGTTTCTGGTACAAATGTCACGCTTGTAGGTTTGTATATTGAAACCTATGGAGATACACCAGGTAAGCAGAGCAAGAATAAAATATTCAATGTAGTTGGTGATGATGTTACCCTTAAAGATATAGAAATCCGTACGGCAGGATCTAGTCCATGGGGCTATGGAAGTTTATATGGTTTAGGTGGGGGTGATGTTCGAAAAATGAACGGTATTCGTGTAGGTTATCCCGCAAAAAATGCAAAATTGATAGGTTGTAAAGTCCATATGAGAGCCATGGGGCATGCCATCTTTTTACAAGGTGCAGAGAATACGTTGATAGAAGATTGCCATGTAGACGGTTTGCTTAGAACAACAAATGCCATTCTTAAGGAAACTTCAGGTTATCTTTTTGATAGGGATTTTTACGCATTAAAGCCAAAACATGAACATAAACCCGGTTATGTTGAAGGAACAATTATAGGTAGAGATGGCAAAATTCTGCCAAATGAGATTATTTCTTTAAGTGAAGACGGAATCCGAATGTATCCGGAATACAACGGTCATAAAACCTTGAATACAACAGTAAAAAAATGTACGGTTACGCAAATGCGAAGAGGTATTTGCACGGGTTTAAGCACATCTGGCGATAAAATTATTGATTGTGTGGTACGCAATTGCGTAGCTACCGGATATA
Source organism: Maribacter sp. 1_2014MBL_MicDiv (assembly GCF_001865655.1). Classification (NCBI taxonomy): domain Bacteria; kingdom Pseudomonadati; phylum Bacteroidota; class Flavobacteriia; order Flavobacteriales; family Flavobacteriaceae; genus Maribacter; species Maribacter sp. 1_2014MBL_MicDiv. Next base: position 515,057 of record NZ_CP011318.1, on the reverse strand, counting down.
ACATAGGTAATGCAGATACAGTAATTAATTGCAGTGCAGATGCAAAATATGCAGAAGCATTTTGCGTACCCTATACAGATGCCAAAGGGGCATATGTAGAAATGAATATTTTAGATAGCAGAAATGGCTTGGCCAATAATCTATTGGCGAAAATTAATGGTACGGGGCATGAAGTAATAATTAAAACGGCAGACCCAGCTTACATACCAGAAAATTTAGAGATAGAATTATCGGTTTGGGAGGGCTATGGCAACTTCCATAAAAATGCGGTCATGCATGCCACTGATATCAAATTAGAGAATGAAACTGCAGCGAAAGTACTTTTATTTCCTGGTACCAAAAATCCCGAAATAAAAAGTGAAGGTGAAGTGGTTAAGGTTTCAAAACCCAAATAAAATCCAATGATGTTAGTCCATATTACACCCAAAGAAATTGATTAATGTGAATACATAATTTGAAATAATAGCATAAAGAATTGAGACTGTTAAAACATAAAATATTGCTTTTAATACTATCAGTTGTAATAAGTTGTTCGGATGATAAAATCATAGAATTACCAATTACAATGCAAGATGGCTATGGTCCTTTTTGGATGGGTTTTGGGGCTATTCATGCATATTCCGAAATAGAAGGAGGGAGAGAATCCACACAATTAGAAGTGTCTGGGCTACCTGAAAAATGGGTAGATGTTAAGGTTGGAGAAATAGTTACGCATCAATCAGACAGGGCAATTAAAAATAGGATTGCATTTGCTTACGAAAATGGGTCTAATGGTGAACTTAAAATGATTGTTGATGCCAATAATAATTATGATTTTAGTGATGACGCTATTTTTTATCCTCCTAAAATAAACGGCTCCATGTTCCAAATGAATAAAGATTCACTTTTAAAAAGTAATGCTATTGATGTTAGTTTTGAACGTATAATTAATAATAAAATTACTGATATAAGTGCACCACTATTAATAGTTCATATGCCAAAATATAATCAGTTGTTATACAATTTTGCACAATTTGCCCAAGCGAGTTTAGATGGGACAGAAATTGCAATTGAATCAAATAATTTTATGGACTTATCATTTAAAGATATTCATCTAACCAAGAAAAATTTAAGTATAAGCCAAGATCAAGATGCATATATGTCAAACTTTATTGCAAATAATGAATACCTTGAAATCGGAGACAACATATATAAAAACCTAGGTATACATATAAAAGAATATACCTTGGTTTTAGAAAAAATTGATAGAGCTAAAGAGAAAATAAATTCTACACAAATAGGTTTTAAGGCCATTGAATTCACAGGTAAGAAACATAAAACTGAAAATTTTATTTCGCTCAATAGTATCAAAGGAAAATATGTGTTATTAGATTTTTGGGCAACTACTTGTGCTCCATGTATAAAGGAATTTCCTCATCTTAAAAAAATGTATTCTGAAATGGATACGACCCAATTTGAAATACTTGGTATTGCAGGTAATAGTTCAATAGAACAGATAGATTACATTATAGATAAACATCAAATTACTTGGCCACAAATAGTATCTGATGATATCAATAAAATAAATGAGAAGTATGGGATAAAGAGTTACCCTCAAACTATTCTTTTGGATCCAGAAGGAATTATTATTTCTAAAGGTTTACGAGGAAAACAATTAGAAGTTAAAATTAAAAGTGTAATAAAATAACGACCTAATTTAGAATAACAACCGCATTTATGTTAGTAAAAATAAATATTAGACTATATCTATTAACAAGCATTTTTTGTTCAGTCAGTTCAATACTAATTGCTCAAGAAAGTAATAAAATTCCTCTACCGACCAATTTAGAACAAGGCTATCCAAGGTTGTATATTACTCAAGACGAGAAAAAAGACCTTCAAAAAACCATTAAAAAAGAAACCTGGGCAAAAGAGGTGTTACAGGGCATTCATGATCGAATTGATACTCATGTAAAGCGCCATCAATCAGATCCGGAGTGGATGGTTTCAAGATTGCAAATGCATTGGAAAACCAAGGCGACCAACATTTATGTAAACGGGGTAAATTATTCACATGCCGATGGTGAAGCACCAGTGCCTACGGTTCGTTTTGTAGGAGCAAGAGATTATACCACACCCTATGGTAAACCTAATTTAGAAGATATTTTGCCTTATATGGATGACCCTAGGGGATTGTATTTGCCCAATAGAAGTAAAGAGGGCAAACCATTTGAGTGGGTACACCCTGCTAAGACCGGAAGAATTATCTACTCGATAAATGAAGAAATACTAGGTCTTGCACGTGATGCCGCATTCATCAATTGGTTAGAAAATGAAGAGGAGTATGCTAAATTCTCCTTCGATGTTTTTCATAAATATATGGAGGGCATGTCATATAGAAGTGAGCCCATAGATTTGTTGAACGGTCACATACAGACCCTTGTAGGTTTTACTAATTTTCAGGTGATACATGAAAATGTTCTGATTGAAATAGCTGAACTCTATGATTTTTTACATCCGTATATAGAAGCAAAATATCCGCAGCATATTGCCATGTACGATAAAACCATAAAACGTTGGACAGACCAGATCATAAAGAACGGTGTACCGCAGAATAATTGGAATTTACACCAAGCAAAAATCATATTGAAAGCTGCAATGGTTTTGCAAGATGACCGGTTTTATGAAGACAAAAAAGGCAGGGAATATTACATAGATTATATATTGAACGTAACCTCTGCACGTCAATGGTCGTTGACCAAATTTATGGATTATGGTTATGATAAGGAAAATGGAGTTTGGGCAGAGTGTCCTGGGTATTCTATGGGTGTCACCAAAGATTTAACCCACTTTGTAGAAGACTTCAATAATACCTTTGATCATAATATTTTACCATACATGCCCATAATGGAAGATGCGGTAAAAATGCTGCCACAGTATCTATTTCCTAATGGGCAAACGGTTGCCTTTGGTGATAGTTATTATGGTCCGCTGAGTTCAGAACCAATGAACGATATGATCCGTATTGCCCAGAAGAATAATAATACAGAGCTAGAAGAGGAATTTACGGCATTGTATCGCTTATTTGCGGATAATAAAGCAGGGCAAAAGAAAAAGCCAAGAACCAATATAAGTTCGTTCTTTGCCAGTAAACCGTTAGAAATCAATCCGAAATACAAAAAAGGAAATTTGGACGATTATGTTACCCAAACCTTTTACGCTCCTAATGTAAGTTGGCACGTACAACGCATGGGTAAGGGCAAAAACGGAATGATGGTTTCTTTAAATGCATCACTGGGAAATCACATGCATGCAAATGGAATTAACATGGAATTGTACGGAAAAGGATTGGTGCAAGGTTCTGATCCTGGTAAAGGTGCTGGCTATTTACAACCGGTGTATTTGGAGTTTTATTCTCAATTTCCCGCACACAATACGGTCATGGTAGATGGTGTATCATCCTATACCGAAATGCTCAGCTATCATGCATTTGATTTGATGGGACAATACCCAATTTCAGGACAGAAAGAGGGGTATTACAAAGATATTACCTATTCTGATGTCTATTTTTTGGAGCCCGAAACGCAAAGCGACCAATCACGTTTGGTAAGCATAGTAAAAACAGGTGAGGAAACAGGATATTACGTTGATATTTTTCGCTCGAAGAAGCAACGCAAGGGTGATAAATTTCATGATTATTACTACCATAATTTGGGTCAGACCATGAAGGTGATGGATGCGGATGGAAACCCCTTAACACTTTTACCCAGTGAGGAAATGGGCTTTGCGGGCGGACATTTGTACGCGCTAGATTACATGTGGGATAAAAAATCCGTAAAGTTAGAAGACGACTATCAAGCCGAATGGAAAATAGATATGCCAGATGGTGAAGATGATATTTTCATGAACCTTTGGATGAAAGGTACAGAAGGTCGTGAGGTATTCTCCATTAAATCACCACCTAATAAAGGATTTAAGGGTAACCACGGTTTACCATATGATGTAGATAAAGCCCCTTATTTAACGTTGACGGCAAGACAACATGGCGAGGCTTGGGAGCATCCATTTGTATCGGTATATGAACCTTTTACGTCTTCCAAAGGAAAAAGTATAGAGAAGATTTCAAGTTTTGAAGACCAAAATAACAGTAAAGGTTTTGTTGGATTAAATATTACACATACATCTGGAAGAAAAGATTTGGTGTTCTCTACGGTCAATAATCAAACAGCAACTTATGGTGAAGTAAGTACAAATGCTACGTATGCATTGATTGGTACTGAGAAAAATGAGAATGTAGTACTATTTATGGGCAATGGTACACAATTGAAAACAAAAGATTTCGTGATTACTTCAGTTGAAAAAGGTAATGTGGTTTTAGAACAGAAAGATGGTAAACTGTATTTACATAATGAAGTTCCTGTAAGTATTACCCAAAATGGCAAAAGTCAACAGTTCAAAGTTGGTGGTTTTAGGGCAGTTGGTATTGAATAGTATAAAAATTGTAGTGTAGATATTTAAAGAAGTCAAATGAAAAACCAACCAGCATCCTTGAAATTAATGTCGTTATGTTTTTTAATGGCATTTTGGACGGTAGCTTTAATGCAGGCTCAAAAAGCTGAATCTGACCTTAAACTATGGTATACGGCACCGGCGGCAGATTGGAATGAAGCATTGCCAATTGGTAACGGTCGTTTGGCGGCTATGGTTTTTGGGAATCCTATTACCGAGAATATTCAATTGAACGAAAGCACCTTGTGGGCTGGCGGTCCGCACCGTAATGATAATCCAAGGGCAAAAGAATCTTTGTCCAATATACGACAACTCATTTTTGATGAAGACTATGATCAAGCTCACGGTATCGCTAATCGCGATTTTATTTCAAAAACCTCTCATGGCATGCCCTATGAAACGGTGGGGAATTTAAGGTTGAATTTTAAAGACCAAGAAAATTGCACCAATTACTACAGGGAATTGGATATTGAAAATGCAATGAATACCACCATGTATTCGGTAAATGGTGTGGAATTTAAAAGAGAGGTTTTTACCTCTTTTACGGATGAGGTCATTGTAATGAGGTTAACAGCCAATAAAGAAGCTCAAATTAGTTTTACGGCAACTATGGATCGCCCAGAACCGGCTAAAGTTAGGTTGTTTACTGAAAACAGTGATGTTTTGGTCATGACAGGTTTTGGAAGTGATAATAAGAATAAGCGTTTGCCAGAAGAGGCTGAGCCAGTTGAAGGTGAAGTAGAATTTGATGCCAGAATAAAAATTGTTCCGGAAGGTGGAGAAATTGTTTCAACGGCAAGTGAATTAAAGGTAACAAATGCAAATAGTGTGATGCTGTACATCTCAGTAGCTACAAATTTTGTGGACTACAATGATGTAAGTGCAGATGCTCATATGAAGGCAGCAGATTATTTGGCTAAAGCATCCTCTAAAAGATATGACCAATTGTTAAGCCGTCATTCAAATTTTTATCAAAAGTATTTTAATAGGGTCTCATTACATTTAGGTAGTACAGATGCGGCAAAAAATCCTACTGATGTTAGAATAAAAGAATTTAGTACCGGTATAGATCCATCGCTAGTTGCCTTATATTTTCAATTTGGCAGGTATTTATTGATCTCCTCATCGCAACCAGGTGGTCAGCCGGCCAACTTACAGGGCTTATGGAACAACCTATTGGTACCACCTTGGAAAAGTGCCTATACCGTAAATATCAATACAGAAATGAATTACTGGCCTGCTGAGGTTACCAATTTATCTGAAATGCATGAGCCATTAATTGAAATGGTAAAAGATCTTGCAGTAACGGGAAAAGAAACCGCAAAGGTTATGTACGGTGCAGATGGGTGGGTAACTCATCACAATACAGATTTATGGAGAATTACCGGTCCTGTAGATGGGGCAACTTGGGGAATGTGGCCAACTGGCGGAACATGGTTAAGTCAGCATTTATTCGATACCTATGAATTTAATGGTGATATAGCATTTTTACAAACGGTTTATCCAGCTATGAAAGGTGCCGCTGAGTTTTGTTTGAGTATGTTAACTCCAGAACCTGAAAATGGTTGGTTGGTAATATCACCTTCGATATCCCCTGAACATGGACCCAAAAACCGTTCTAAAAATGTATTTATCGCGGCAGGTACTACCATGGATAATCAATTGGTGTTCGATATGTTGACAAAAACAATAAGAGCGGCAAAATTACTAGGGATAGATGATAAAATGGTATCTAAAATGCAGTCGGCTTTAGCGAAACTACCTCCAATGAAAATAGGTCAACATCATCAGCTTCAAGAATGGATGCAAGATTTAGATGATCCAACCGATGATCATCGTCATGTATCTCATTTGTACGGTTTATATCCTTCAAATCAAATATCGCCCTATAGAAATCCAGAGTTATTTCAAGGTGCCAAAAATACTTTGATACAAAGGGGAGACCCATCTACCGGATGGTCAATGAACTGGAAAATTAATTTGTGGGCTAGAATATTAGATGGCAACCATGCCTATAAATTAATGGGCGATCAAATAAAATTAGTTGGCAGACCAGACTCGCCTAAAGGCGGAGGTACTTATGCCAATATGCTAGATGCTCACCCACCATTTCAAATTGATGGTAATTTTGGGTTCACCTCTGGTGTAGCGGAGATGTTGGTTCAAAGTCATGATGGAGCAATTCACCTATTACCTGCATTACCAGATGTTTGGGCAAAGGGCAAGGTAATGGGTCTTCGGGCTAGGGGAGGTTTTGAAATCAAGGAGTTGGAATGGAAAGATGGTAGAATTGTAAAAGCTATAATCCGATCTAATCTAGGAGGAAACCTTCGTGTAAGAGGGTATGACAGATTGCAGGATCAAAACGGTAATGAATTTAAAGTTGCCACCACGGAAAACGTGAACCCGTTTTATCAAGTGCCACAAATTAAAAAGCCTGTCATATCTATAACAGATCCAGAAGAGCTTATTTTAAAACCTACATTCTTATATGACATAGCTACAAAAGTTGGGCAAGAAGTTATGCTACTTGCCAAGTAGTTTTATGAATTAAAATCAGGTTTGCCCTTCAATTACTTAAAAACCTTATTTCTAGGCATAATTGGCAATAATTTATAGAAGTTGAATAATAAGTGATACATGTTTTATTCAATAAAGAATAAACTTGTATAGATCAATAATCAACAACTTTTAATTTATTCTTACCTATGAGGAATTTTTTATCGAACACTTCAATTTTCAAGTCCATAGTTTGTGCATTTTTGCTGATCCAAATAGCATGCGCACCAAATAATGAAAAGAATATAGATGCAGAAGTGGTTATTTATGGAGGCACATCTGCAGCAATTGCTACAGCGGTACAATTGGCAAGAATGAATAAATCGGTCATTATTGTATGTCCGGAAACCCATATAGGCGGTCTCTCATCTAGCGGACTAGGATTTACCGATCTGGGAAATAAGGAAGTCATTGGGGGTATTTCAAAAGAGTTTTATCAAGAAGTATACAAACACTACCAGAATAAAGAAGCTTGGAACTGGCAACCAAGAGAGGAATATGGTAATGAAGGGCAAGGCACCACCGCCATAGATGATGAGCTCAAGACCATGTGGACATTTGAGCCCCATGTTGCTGAACAAATTTTTGAGCAATTTGTAAGGGAGCATAACATTACCATACATCGCAATAAATGGCTAGATAGGGAAAAAGGTGTAGAAGTCGAGAACGGAGTGATCAAATCTATTACCATGCTGAACGGGGAGAATTATAAAGCCAAGATTTTTGTTGATGCCACTTATGAAGGAGATTTAATGGCTGCCGCAGGTGTAAATTACCACGTTGGTAGAGAAGCTAATAGTGTTTATGGTGAGGAATGGAACGGTGTACAAAAAGGAATTTACCACCACAGCCACAACTTTCAACAGTTGAATATTAGTCCGTATGTAATACCCGGCGATTCTACTAGTGGTGTACTTCCTAGGATATCAACAGCACCACCGGGTGAAAATGGTTCAGGAGATAAAGGGGTGCAGGCTTATAATTATAGATTATGCACTACTAACGCAGAAGGCAATGTGGTTCCTTTTGAGAAGCCTGAGAATTATGATCCAGCACAATATGAATTGCTGAGAAGAGTATTTGAAGGTGGTAGATATTCCATGTTCGGAGGGGGCAAGATTCCCAATAAAAAGCGCGATGTTAATAACGTAGGACCGTTCAGCTCTGATAATATTGGAATGAATTATGACTACCCGGAAGCATCTTATGAAAGGAGAAAGGAAATTTTACAAGAGCATATAGACTATCATAAAGGTTTGCTTTATTTCTGGGGTCATGATGAAAGTGTGCCAGAACGGTTTAGGACAAGCATAAATAAGTGGGGTCTTGCCAAAGATGAGTTTGTGGACAACGGTCATTGGCCCTACCAAATTTACGTTCGCGAAGCAAGGAGGATGATCGGGGAATTTGTCATGACGGATAATGAGATACTTGGAAAAAAGAAAGTATTAAAACCTATAGGTATGGGCTCCTATGCCATGGATTCACATAACGTTCAACGCTATATAACCAAAGAAGGCTATGTGCAAAACGAAGGTGATTTGGGTATAGAGCCAGACGCTCCCTATCAAATACATTTAGGTACAATATTGCCAAAGCAGAAAGAATGTAAAAATTTATTGGTTCCTGCTGCAGTCTCTAGTTCGCATATTGCCTTTGGGTCCATAAGAATGGAGCCTGTATTTATGATTTTAGGTCAGAGTGCCGGTACCTTGGCAGGAATGGCCATAGATGGGGAGAAAAATATTCATGATGTTGCATATTCTGCTTTAAAGCAGAAATTGATTAAAGACGGCCAGGTGTTGGAATATCAAGGACCAGATGATGTAGCTAAATGAGAATAAGTACAGGACATATTGTTTTCATCATATTGTTAATTACATCTTCAATATCAACCTATGCTCAAGTAATAAATGCAGGAGTGAGAGGTAATACTGCAGTAGATCTTTTAGAAAGATTAAATGATGATGTATTGATTAAATCTCCGGATTTGGTGATAGTAATGGTTGGTACAAATGATATGCTGAATTCTAAAAAGTTGGCTTCATATCAAGCGTATGAGGATTATTTAGAGCGCATTGTCATACGCATAAAGCAAATGAAAAGTAACGTTGTGCTTATGACATCTCCACCGGCAGATTCTGTCTATTTATTTAAAAGACATGATAAGAAGTTGTTTAAAGAATCGCCTAATGTGAAGTTGGATAGTGCAAGAAATAGGGTTCATCATGTGGCAAAAAAATTATCGGTGCATTATTTGGATTTATTTCAGGTTTTTAATGATATGAATTTGCCCAAGCATAACAGCGATTTATTTTTTAAGAATAGTAGCAATAGTGGAGCTGCGGATGGCGTGCATCCTACGGCATTGGGCTATCGGTTTATTGGAGAATTTGTATTTCGATACTTAAAGGAAAACCTGTTATTGAAAAATCCACAAAAGATTATTTGTTTAGGCGATTCTATTACCTATGGCAGCGGAATGGTTGGTAGAGGAACAGCTATGGGAGATACGTATCCTGCAGTCCTTCAGGATTTTATAAATAATGAATACAACAGTATAAATAGACCAAGTAAAAACTGATAAAATAAAAAAAAGGAGAATGCGCCAATTACTACTTGTTTTGCTCATATTAATGGTAAATGTGAATTTCATCAATGGGCAATATCACAAGAAATTAGAGGAAGGTTTTGTACAACTGTTCAATGGTAAAAATTTTGATGGCTGGCATCTCAAATTAAAAAAAGGTGATAGTATCATGGCAAAAGAAGTATACGCTATAGAAGATGGTATGGTACATGTTTTTAAGGATATGCCAGATAGTTTAAATCTAAACACGGGAGAAAATGCCACTCATGGTTTATTCTATACTAATAAGAAGTATAGTAAGTACATACTTAGGTTTGAATATAAATGGGGAGAGAAAATCACCAATAATTTTGATGAATGGCAGTATGATGCGGGCTGCTATTACCATGTCTTCGATGATAAAGTGTGGCCTAAGGGTTTGGAATATCAGGTTCGATATAACCATATTACCGAAAGAAACCATACAGGCGATTTTTGGGGTGCTGGTGTAAGTTTAGATTGGACAGCTACTGAAGATGGCAAAACATTTTTATTGCCCAAAGATGGAGGTAAGGAAATGCGTAATATGAAAAATGAAATTTATGGGTATGCATCTCCCAAATATAATGCCTTGAACGGAAAATGGAATCAGTGCGAAATTATTGTAATGGGTAATGTATATACCATTCACAAGTTAAACGATGAAATTGTGAATATGGGCACTAACCTTTCGGTGGAGGAAGGTATCATCGGTTTTCAATCGGAAACGGCAGAAATAATTTATCGAAACATAGAAATCAAAGAATTCGATAAGGTTATTCCCATTGAAAAATTTCTAAATTAAAAGTAACTCATAAATGCTTATAATTTATATGGAATGAACTATAAATTATATCGCATAGCTATATTAAAAATTACTTTCGATATAAGATCCATAATTCAGCAGTTCTATTGTTGTTGGTAAGTTGAACTAGGGGACAGATCTTGATGAAATTAAATGAAATCAAAGAATGAATAAAGACAGAGTTTTGAGCAAGGTAATCGTAGTTTTTTTAATAGCTATAGTTGGTCTTGGTTGTAAGGGTAAAGAGAAGAATAAACCGGTTGAGGTAAAAAAGAAACCTAACTTTTTATTTGTTCTGGTAGATGATCAATCTCCTTTCGATTTTAAATTTTACGATTCTACTTCAACTTTAGATGCCCCAACGATAACCAAACTGGCAAAAGATGGTTTAATAGTTGATGATGCCAGACACATGGGGGCAATGGTGGGTGCGGTTTGTACCCCATCTAGACATATGATCATGAGTGGGAGAACGGTTTGGAGCTTACCATCTATGCAAGGATACATCAACCCTAACGCTCCTGAAAATTTAGAGGAAAACACCATTGGTGCCATTTTCAATAGGGCAGGGTACAGCACTATGCGTACTTGTAAAAAGGGAAATTCATATCCAAAGGCGAACAAACAGTTTACCGTGGTGAAAGATGCTACAAAACGCGGAGGAACAGAAGAGACTGGTAGTGCTTGGCACGCTGATCAAGTATTGACTTATTTAGACGGTAGGGAAGAAACAGCAGACGAAGATCCGTTCTTTATTTATTTTGGTCTTTCGCATCCACATGATATTCGGGACGGTACGCCAGAATTATTGGCAAAGTATGGTGCAACAAATCATACCGATAAGAAAAATCTTCCGCCTGCAAATGAAAATCAACCACCCTTATTTGAAAATTATTTAAATGCCCACCCTTTTCATCATGGGCATTTAGAATTACGTGATGAAGAAAATGTTAGTGGTGTTTGGAAAAACAGGGATGAGCAAACCGTTAGAAACGAAATAGGGAGGGAATATGCCTGTTCAGAAAATATTGATATTCAATTGAACAAGGTCTTAAATAAATTAGAGGCTATGGGAGAATTGGATAACACCTATGTTATTTATACTTCTGACCATGGTATAGCGGTTGGGCGTCACGGTTTAATGGGGAAGCAGAATTTATATGAGCATTCATGGAGGGTGCCATTAATTGTAAAAGGTCCTGGTATAAAGGTAAATCAGCGTGTTAAGGGTAATATATATCTGACCGATATTTTGCCAACCCTGTGCGATTTAGCCGATATAGAAATACCGGAAACGGTACAAGGGAAAAGTTTTAAGCCTATTCTTATGGGAGAGCAAGAAAGCCTTAGAGAGGTCATGTACGGTGTGTATGCCGGCGGTTCAAAACCAGGTATGCGTACCGTAAAAAAAGGAGATTGGAAATTAATAAAATATGATGTTTTAGACGGTAAGGTTCGTGAGACACAATTGTTCAATCTTGCGGAAAATCCTAATGAATATATAGCAGAACATAGTAAACCTACAGAAATGCAAAATGACTTGTCAGAAAACCCAAAATACGCAGCTAAGTTGGCAGAAATGGAAAAATTACTTTTAGAGGAAATGGAAAATTACGGAGATCCATTCAGGTTATGGGATCAAGAAACTAAATAACTATACATGATGATTTTAAAAAACACACGTAATATTACAATTTTAACGCTACTATTTTTTAGCGTATTAATGAGTTGGGCGCAACAAGCTAAAACAACGGAACAGCCTAATATCATTATTTTTCTTTGTGATGATCTAGGGTATGGAGATCTATCATCTTATGGGCATCCTTTCATAAAAACTCCGAATATTGATAAGTTAGCGGCAACGGGCATTAGAATGACAAATTACTATGCTGCAGCACCGGTTTGTTCACCTTCCCGTGTAGGGTTGTTAACGGGGCGTAGTCCCAATAGGGCAGGGGTGTACGATTTTATACCGGGTCCTAAGAAAAGTGAGGATTTAAGGGATAAGGTCCACATGCAAGAAGGAGAGGAAACCATACCGGCAATGTTAAAAACCGTAGGTTATGAAACTGCTTTGGTTGGCAAATGGCACTGTAGTTCTTTATTTAATAATCCTGCACAACCACAACCAGATTATTTCGGGTTCGACCATTGGTACGCCACCCATAACAATGCATCGCCAAGTCATAAAAATCCAAAGAATTTTGTTAGAAACGGAGAGAAGGTTGGTCAGCAAGAAGGATTCAGTTGTCAATTGGTGGTAGATGAAGCTATGAGCTGGTTAGACAATAGAAAAGGAAATCACCCATTTTATTTACAGGTAACCTTTCATGAACCTCATGAACCGGTAGCTTCACCAGAAGATTTAGTACAGGAATACTTGCCATATTCCAATGGTCTTGCTGAAGCCGAGTTTTTTGCAAATGTTGCCAATGTAGATAAGGCTGTGGGCAGGTTATTGGCATATTTGGAAGAAAAAGGAACAGAAAATACCTTGGTCATTTTTACTTCAGATAACGGACCGGAAACATTTACACGTTACCCTGGCGCAAAAAGAACCTTTGGGCAAACTGGTGGTTTAAAAGGGAGAAAATTATGGACCACAGAGGCTGGTATTCGTGTTCCTGGTATTGTGAATTGGATAGGAAAACCTATGTATACTGGTACTACGGATGCTGTTGTATCCGCATTGGATTTTCTGCCTACATTGTCAGAGATTACCGGAGCCAAATTACCAAATAAAGAGTTAGATGGTGAATCCTTTTTATCCCTGATTAAAACAGGGAAATTTGAAAGAAAGAAACCATTGGTTTGGGGTTTTTACAATGCCTTAAACCAACATAAAGTTGCTATGAGATATGGTGATTATAAAATATTGGCACGTTTAAAAAACAACGGTGAATATCTTCCACAGATAATGAATGTATACGATGGTAATGAAGCTTTGATCAAAGAAAGTGAACTAACCGATTATGAGTTATACAATTTAATTGAGGATAAAATGGAGTCCGTAAATCTGGTAGAAATAGAGCCCGAAAAATTTACGGAAATGAAAATATTACTTCATACGGAGTACGGTAAGTTGCTAGAAGGTAGTCATATATGGAGAAATGAAGTAGACTAAGTAATAGTGGGGTGTAATATTAATGTTTTACTGACAATGTGTTTTATGAAAAAGGTGATAGCTTTTGTTTTTATACTTTTTATGAGCTTACATCTCATGGCCCAACAAAAAAATGTGCTTGTTATCTGTATAGATGATTTAAGACCGGAATTAAAATCTTTTGGTGCAGCATATATACATTCCCCTAACATAGACAGCTTAGTAAATAAGGGTAGGGCGTTTACAAGGCACTATGTAAATGCCCCCAGTTGCGGTCCATCGCGTTATACGTTTTTAACAGGACTATATGGATTGCAGTATAGGGGTGATGCTAATCAATCTTTATTTAAAAGGGCAGAAGAACTATCTGAAGATTCCAATGCTATTTCTCCAAGTATGCCAGAATGGTTCCGCAAAAATGGGTATACCACGGTATCGGTAGGTAAAGTTTCTCATCATCCCGGTGGTAGAGGAGGTACACTTTGGAATGATGATCAAATTCCTGAAATACCTAATGCTTGGGATAAGCATATTATGCCCGTTGCGGAATGGGAAACACCTAAAGGAGCAATGCATGGCTTGGCGTATGGTAAAGTGCGTACACCCAATAATAGGGCCATCATTGAATCGGTTAATGGTGATGATAAAAGTTATCCGGACGGTCATATTGCAGAAGAAGGTTTGCGGCAGCTTGATCTATTGTCTAAAAATGATAAACCCTTTTTTTTGGCAATAGGGCTTATAAAACCACATCTTCCTTTTGGGGTTCCTGAACACTATTTAAAGTATTATGATGATGTTGAAATTCCTGCTTCTCCGCATACCTATAAACCAAAAGGGAAAACCACATGGCACGGCTCGGCAGAGTTCATGAATTATAATAGATGGGACAAGGATCCTAATATTGATAAGGAATTCGCTTTACGGCTTAAAAGGTATTACGCCGCGTGCGTTAGTTATGCCGATAAGCATGTGGGTGATATTATTGAAAAGTTAAAGCAAACGGGTGCGGATAAAAATACGATAGTGTTATTATGGGGCGATCATGGTTGGCATTTGGGAGAACATGCAATCTGGGGTAAACATAGCTTATTTGAAGAATCTTTAAGATCACCGTTAATCATTTATGACCCTTCCATGACTGGGAAAGGTCAAAAAAGTGATGCCATTGTAGAATCGGTCGATGTCTTTCCAACATTATGCGAATTAACGGATTTGCCCGTTCCTAATTTTACCAAAGGATCATCTTTAATGCCCATTTTAAAAGATGCCAAGGCAAGTGGTCATGAAGCTGTGGCAATTAAGGCACATGCTACTACCATACGAACAGATCAATACAGATTGGTTCAACATAAAAGCGGCGAAGTAGAATTGTATGACCATAATACACCAGAGGGTGAAGTGCTCAATATCGCAGAGGATCATCCAGAGACCGTACGGCGTTTAAAAAAATTGATCACTGCCAAAATGGGAATAAAAGCTTTTGTTTTCGCTGATTGATAAATAGCCCATTGGTAAGTAAGTGTATAGCTATAGGTTATCATCACTTTGCAATATAATTTATATACATGGAGCATAGATTTATAGCCTTATAAGTTCAAAGAATTGATATTAGTGGACAATTATCAATACAGAAAAAATGGTAGGTATTTTGTCTTTAATAGCTGTTGAACAAAAAATGGCATTATGCTGTAAAATGTTACGGCGAAATATATGGTTACCTATTATTTTGTTTGGTTTGGTTTTGGTAGCACAGGTTAAGGTGTATCCTGCACCAAATGGAATACAATTAGCTAAAACATATAAGGTAGCGGTAGATGGCTTAGATGTTCCTGTTTACTCTACTAAAATACCACCGTCCAAACCCATACCAAGGTTGAACCCTTTACGGGGTGAATTCGGTAAAGCATCTATTGCTTCTTTTGATATGAAGGGGAGTGCATCAGTTTCTATTGCATATCATGAAAAAGTGGAATCGGTAAAGATTTTGCCCTCGTCGTATAACATAAAACCGAATTTTAAAGGAAATAGCGTTGATTTTCAATTAGATGAACCCGGTCATGTAACTATTGAAATTAATGGAGAGTGGCATGAGTCTTTACATATTCTAGCCAATCCGTTTGAAGAAAATATACCCGATCCCAATGACCCTAATGTCATTTATTTTGGACCGGGAATTCATAATGTATCACAAATAACAGTTACTGATGGGCAGACCTTGTATGTTGCCGGTGGAGCCTATATAAATTGTGTAGTTCCGGAAATAGAGGAAGAAATTGAAATTAGAGGGCAATTAAGAAAAAAACCAACATTTATTTTAGAAGGAAAAAATGTAAGTATAAAAGGTCGTGGCATAATTGATCAAAGTGGCATTCCAAAAAAAGAAAGACGATACACTATTTTGGCGCTTAAAGCAGAAAACGTAAAGATAGAAGGTGTAACAATCTTTGACCCCAGTCATTGGACCATTCCTATTCAAAGTAGTGATAATATTCATGTTGATAATATAAAAATCATAGGTTGGCGTGGTAATGCAGATGGTGTTGATATTACCAGTAGTAGAGATGTTTTGGTAGAGAATTGCTTTATGAGAACCTTTGATGATGCTGTAGTGATTAAGTCCTTTGGCGGATATGGAGAGGTAAAAAACGTTCACACAAGAAAGTGTGTGGTTTGGAATGAGCTAGCCCATGCTTTTAGTATAGGGGCAGAGGTTCATGAAAATATCAGTAACGTACTTTTTGAAGATAGTGATGTTATACATGACGTAGGTAGGGAGACAGCGTTGAGGGTATATCATTGTGATGATGCGGTAATAAGCGATGTCACTTTTGATAATATCAGAATAGAAGAAGCCCGTAGGTTGATTTCCTGTTGGATAGGAAAAACACGCTGGACGGAAACCATGGAACGCGGACATATTAAAAATGTAACCTTCAAAAATATTACGGCAACTTCCGCGCCAATAGATACCACACTTACAGGGTTTCAAGATGGACCAGATTGGAAACCCTATAGCATTAAAGATCATGCAAGTATGGAATTGATCGGTTATGATAAAGATCACATTGTTGAAGGGGTAGTTTTTGACAATGTAATTCTTGATGGTAAAAAAATTGAAGTTAAAAATGTAATCATCAATGACTTTGTTAAAGATGTTGAGGTCAAGAAATAAATAAGCAACAATCCAGATAAAGCTAACAATCATTCTTAGGAGAATAGAGCAATTTTAAGGTGTAAGAAAAAAGAATATATGAAACAGATAAAGCCATTTGGCAATCATTTATGCGTAATCGCGGTATTAATGATGTTCTTCTCGTGTGCTGAGAATAAAGAAGAAGCACCAAAAAAACGACCAAATATTTTGTTCATCATGTCAGATGATCACGCGTACCAAGCTATAAGTGCGTATGACAGTAAATTGATACAAACACCAAATATAGATCGGTTGGCAAAAGAAGGTATGTTGTTTACCAATGCCAGTGTTACCAATTCAATTTGTGCACCATCAAGGGCAACAATATTAACAGGAAAGCATACCCATATCAATGGTAAAATAGATAATTTAATGCCCTTTGATACTACACAGGTTACTTTTCCTCAGATTTTTCAAGAAAACGGGTATGAAACAGCCATGTTTGGAAAGTTACATTTTGGGAATAATCCAAAAGGTGTAGACGAGTCTATGATATTACCTGATCAGGGATTTTATCTGAATCCGGATTTTATAGATACTAAAGGGGATACTACGACTATTACTGGTTATGTTACGGATATCATTACCGATTTAACATTGGGTTGGTTGCAAGAAAAGCGCAACAAGGAAAAGCCGTTTATGATGATGTACATGCACAAGGCGCCACATAGACCTTGGTGGCCAAGTCCGGAAAAGTTTGCGGAATTTACGAATAAGGAATTTCCAGAACCTGAAACCCTTTTTGATGATTATAAGAATAGGGGCACCGCTGCAAAAACGGCGGAAATGAATCTATTGACTCATATGATGTATAGTCATGATAGTAAAATTAGACCAGAACTTCTTCAAGAAATGGGTGATAAGGTATCACCAAAAGTTGAGGAATTCGAGAATGGTTTTTATGGTCCTTATGGCAGGGCAAATGCAGCTCAAAAAGCGAAATACGATGTGGTTTTAGACAAAATAAATGCTGATTTTAAAACAAATTGGCCAAACATGACCGAGCAGGAAAAAATGCGATGGAAGTATCAACGCTACATGCAAGATTATTTAGCCTGTATTTCATCTGTGGATGATAATGTGGGTCGTGTTTTGGATTATTTGGATGAAAGCGGATTGGCAGAAAATACAATAGTGGTTTATACTTCTGATCAAGGGTTTTATTTAGGTGAGCATGGCTGGTTCGATAAAAGATTTATTTATGATGAGTCTTTTAAGACACCGTTATTGGTTCGTTGGCCCAATAAAATTACCCCTGGTAGTAAAGAAAATGAAATGGTACAAAACCTGGATTTTGCACCCACTTTACTTGAAGCCGCCAATATTCCTGTACCAACGGATATGCAAGGGGAGAGCTTAATGCCCTTACTAACGGGAGAAAAGGAAAAATGGGATAGAGATGCGGTGTATTACCAGTATTATGAATACCCTAGTGTACATATGGTAAAACGTCACTATGGCATTGTGACCAAAGAATATAAGCTGATCCATTTTTATTATGATGTTGATGAATGGGAATTGTATGATAGATTAAAAGATCCTCAAGAGCTCAACAACGTTTTTAATGATTCAGCGTATGCAGCAGTAGTCAAAGAAATGAAAACAAAGTTAGATGAACTCCGTGTAAAATATGGAGATTCATCTGAATTGGATCAGAAGTATATAGAGATTTATAAAAACATGAAAACAGAAAAGGAAAATGATTTTTGGTAAAAAAATAGGTAAAGGTATTGTAATAAAAACCTTAGTTGTTGTTCATTTTTTGATTTATAGTACGTCTTTATCTGCGCAAACCGAAGTTGCTTCATTGGCAGCTTTGGTACCCTATTTAGCGCAAGATAGTGTCAATGTAGTTGTAAAGAAAGGTGTATATAATATCACGGTAAAAGATATAGAAAATGGCACGTTTAAGTCTTACACAAATATTGATGATCATAATGCATTGGTGCTATTGTTGTTTAGTGGTGATAATAGTACTTATGATTTTACGGATGTGACCATTAATGTAGAAACAAAGGTTCTTACGGCATTTAAGAACTATCGTGAATTTTATGAACTTCAAATAACGGGTAATAACAATGTTATAAAGAACTTAACCCTGGCAGATGTAGGATCTGTGCATGACCATCCAACTAGAAGGGCTTGTAATGTGGTTATGGATGGAGCTAGCAACAGAATAGAAGGGCTACATTTAAGTACCAAAGGATCTTACCCGTATGGTTATGGAGAAACGTTTGGAAAAGGAGGAAAAAATGTAATTCCTCATTTTAAGCATTCTGCCTTTTTGGTTCGGGGTTATAAGAATCATGTGAAAAACTGTACAATAATTCACCGATCTTATGGACATGCCTTGTTTATGCAGGCGGCAGATGAACCGTTAATTGAAGGTTGTTATATAGAAGGTACCATGCGATCAACAGATGATATGCTTGCCGAAACCGGAACGGGTACAGATGGAGATAAAGCAGGTTTCATGACATATTTTGGGTATAAGTTGCCACCAGGTTATATGATGAGCCTGGGCGAAGGAGGTATAAGAGCATATAATGGAGGGGAAACTATAATTGATGGTGTGGAGTATAACCGTGGAACTTCTAACCCAACGATCATTAATTGCACGGTAAAGAATATGAGGGCAGGTGTAACACTGACCCATGCAACAGGTAAAAAGTATGTGTCGGGAACAACAACTATTGGTTGCGAGAGAGGTTTTTGCATTGGCACGGGAGATATTGTAGATTGTTATGCAGATACCCAATATGGTCCAGCACTTGGGGTAGATTATATTACGGACAGTGGTACAAATGCAGATATAACCTTGCTTCCGTATGAAGGGGAGTCCTATAACGGTAGTGGTCATGCAGCCATCATTATAGGAAGCAATCATAAAATTACCCTTAGGAGTGCTATCCCTGATCCTGATCAGAATTTAAAAATTCAAATTGGTGGTGATAACAAAACGATAGGCTTACTAAAATCAGATGAAAATTATACCGCATCGCATATTTTACTTCATAATTTAACAGTGTATCCCGTTATTCTCGATGAAGATAGCAGTGGTATTAAGGGGGTATCTGCGGGTAAGGTTATAGATGAAGGGCAAAATAATCACCTTTCTTATAAATCAATTTTTCAAGATTAGAATACAATTAACGCACAAGAATTATAATATATCTATGTTTTTAAAATCAAATCTATCGGTATTCAACTTTCATCAAATATCCTTTGTCCTATTTGGGGCTATGACCATACTATGCACATCTTGTGAAGAGGAGAAGGATTCGGTCTCCACCGTTGAAAAAAAGCCTAATGTAATATTGATATTGGTAGATGATCAAGGTTATGGTGATATCGCGGCTTTGGGTAACCCATATATAAAAACGCCTAATATAGATAAGCTGCACGCTACAAGTGCCAGATTTACGGATTATCATGTAAATCCTACATGTGCGCCAACAAGGGCAGCACTTTTAACAGGGCATAATGCAAATAGAACGGGAGTTTGGCATACCATTAACGGTAGGTCTTTATTATTGGAACGAGAAACGACCATGGCCGAGATTTTTAAGGAGAACGGCTATTCCACTTCAATTTTTGGTAAATGGCATTTAGGGGATAACTATCCGTTTAGGCCAGAGGATAATGGTTTTGATGAGGTATTATCTCACGGCGGTGGCGGTATGGAGCAAACTATGGATTATTGGGATAACGATTATTTTGATGACATGTACATACATAATGGGGAATTGAAAAGATTTGAAGGGTACAGTACAGATATTTGGTTCAATGAGGCAATTAAGCATATTGAAAAAAATAAGGATAAACCTTTCTTTTGTTACCTACCTACCAATACTGCGCATTCACCATATTTTGTGGCGGATAAGTATATAGCACCATACAAGGATAATGAAGCCATTCCGTTACCAGCTTTCTATGGTATGATCGCCAATATAGATGAAAATATAGGTAAGTTGGTTGACTATCTAGAAACCTCAGAATTGATGGATAATACCATACTTATCTTCACCACCGATAACGGTACCGCCCAAGGAGCCAAAACAGATGGACACCGATTAGACGGCTTTATTAAGAAAGGTTTCAATGCAGGTATGCGTGGGGTGAAAGCAAGTAAATACGAGGGTGGTCACCGTGTGCCACTATTTATCCATTGGAAGAATGGAGGAATTACCGTTGGCAAGGATATTAACGAGTTGACCGCTCATTTTGATGTATTGCCAACTTTGGTAGAAATGTGTGGTTTAGAGGTGGATGATGATATTTCTTTTGACGGAAAGAGTTTGCTGCCCTTGATCAAAGGGGAAAGCAATGATTTTAAAGAACGTATTGTAATTACCAATTCTCAGCGTACTGAGAATCCTGAGCCATGGCGTAGAACATCCTTAATGCAAGGGAAATGGCGATTGGTAGATAGTACCGAGCTTTATAATTTAGAAACTGATCCAGAACAGCGAGAGAATATAGCCTCTATGCATCCTGAAAAAATGAAACAATTTAAGGATGCATATGATCAATGGTGGCAAGATTTGCTTCCAACGTATAATGATCTTCCAAGAATTTATGTTGGCCATGAAAAGGAAAATCCTACCAAATTGTATTGTCATGATTGGCATACAGAAGGGGATAGCCCTTGGCACCAAAGGCATATAAGAACGGGTTATAGGGATAATGGTTATTGGGCAATACATGTGGACCAGCCAGGTACATATTCAGTAAAACTGCGTAGATGGCCAGAAGAAACACAGTTGGCCTTAAATGCAGAGGCACCTATTAGACCAGCAAAAGAAGGGACCAGTGTTTCTGCAAGTAAACCCGGTAAATCTTTGCCAATTACCAAAGCGAGGTTAAAAGTGCAGCATTTCAATAGTGAAATTAAAGTGGATCCTACTCAGGAATATGCAGAATTTAAGGTGGATTTAACCGAAGGGGAAGCTGAACTGCAAACATGGTTTACGTTGGATAACAATGAAACACTTGGTGCATATTTTGTAAGCCTAGAAAAAATTGAATAGGTTAATTGATTGATTTTTAAGGGTTAAATATATTGTGATTCATAATTTATCGATAATGAATCATGAGTTATAAGTATATGGGGATTAATTTTTCATATTGCACAAGGTCATTAGGCAACTTAAACAGGTTATGAGTAAACACAATCAAAATTTTAATTTCGCAGCATTGGTGTTAATGACCTTTCTGTTTAATTATGGCTGTGCCCAAACGGCTAAAGTAATGGTCTTGAATGATTCTTTAGAAGTGCGATCTACACTTTTATATGAGGAAAATTTTAATGAAGACCTAAGTTCTTGGCAGGTGGAGCAGATGCCTGGGGGAATAGCTAAAATCAATAATGAAAAGCTTGAAATTGATGATGTCGCAGGTTGTACAATTTGGTTTAAAAAAGAACTATCCGGACCATTAATGATTGAATACGATGCCTATATCATATCTGACGGAGGAGAAAACGACCGGGTTTCTGATATGAACTGTTTTTGGATGGCAAAAGATGTAGAACATCCGGATAATTTATTTGAAAATTCAGCCAAAAGACACGGTAAGTTTACAAATTATGATAGTCTACGGCTGTATTATATGGGCGTAGGTGGTCATGACAATACCAAAACCAGATTTAGAAGATATGTAGGTAATGGAGAAAGACCGTTATTGGCGGCACATGATTTTTCTAAACAGGAGTTTTTGCTAGAACCTAATACCACGTATCATATTAAAATCATTGCGTATGACAATGTTATTCAATATTACAGAAATGGAGTCAAAATGATCGATCTAAATGATGATGATCCTTATACCAGTGGATATTTTGGGTTCAGAACGGTGAACAATCATATGACAATTGATAACTTTAAAGTATACGGATTAAAACAATAATAAATATATAATTAAATGTCTACAACCTATAATACAAGATACGCTTCTAGCCCAGAGGCAGTTAAGAAATATGACACAACAGCTTTAAGGGACGAGTTTTTGATCAATGACCTTATGAAAGAGGGCGAGATCAATTTAACCTACACCCATTACGATCGCTATATTGCTGGTTCTGCAGTGCCAAAATCTAATTTGAAACTGGAAACTATTGATCCTTTAAAGGCAGCGTTTTTCTTGGAGAGAAGAGAAATGGGTATCATCAATGTAGGTGATTCAGGAGCCGTTGAAGTAGACGGTGAAAATTATAGTCTTGGTCATAAAGACGCGCTCTATATTGGCATGGGTGCAAAAGATGTCATTTTTAAAAGTGATGACCCTAAAAAACCGGCTAAGTTTTATATCAATTCAGCACCGGCACATACCAATTTTCCAACTAAAAAAGTAAGCTTGGAAGAGGCGAATAAATTGGAGCTCGGATCTTTGGAAACTGCAAACCATAGAACGGTTAGTCAAATGATCATTGGTGGTGTGGTTACTACATGTCAGTTGCAAATGGGTATGACCAAGTTAAAGACCGGTAGTGTTTGGAACACTATGCCGGCACACGTGCACGATCGTAGAATGGAGGTATATTTTTATCTAGATGTGCCAGAAGGTCAAGCAGTTTGTCATTTTATGGGTCAACCCCAAGAAACAAGACATATATGGATGCATAACCACCAAGCGGTAATTTCACCACCATGGTCTATACATTGTGGGTCAGGAACTTCAAATTACACCTTTATCTGGGGTATGGCAGGTGAGAATTTAGATTACAGTGATATGGATGTTGCTGCAATAACAGAATTAAAGTAAAATTATGTCTACAGAATTATTTAGTTTAATAGGAAAAGTGGCATTGGTAACCGGTAGCACCCATGGTCTAGGTATGGCAATGGCAAAAGGATTGGGACTTGCAGGTGCAAAGTTGATCGTTAACGGTAATTCATCGCAAACTAAGATTGATGATGCCGTTGCATTTTATAAATCATTGGGTATAGATGCATACGGATTCAAGTTTAACGTAACCGATGAAAAAGCGGTTGAAAAAGCTATTAACGATATTCAAGCTTCAGTTGGCACCATTGATATTCTTGTGAATAATGCAGGGATCATTAAAAGAACACCTCTAGAAGAAATGGAAGTTGAGGACTTTAAAGAAGTTATCAATGTTGATTTAGTGAGTCCGTTTATAGTATCCAAACATGTGGTGAAAACCATGATAGCCAGAAAGCAAGGTAAGATTATTAATATTTGCTCAATGATGAGTGAATTGGGTAGAAATACCGTAGGGGCTTACGCGGCCGCAAAAGGCGGATTAAAAATGTTGACCCAAAATATGGCTACCGAATGGGCTAAGCATAACATACAGGTCAATGGTATAGGACCAGGGTATTTTGCAACCAGTCAAACCGCGCCTATACGTGTAGATGGTCACCCTTTCAATGAATTTATTGTAAATAGGACACCGGCAGCAAAATGGGGAGACCCAGATGATTTGGCAGGTGCAGCGGTATTTTTATCGTCTAAGGCGAGCGATTTCGTAAACGGACATATTTTGTATGTAGATGGTGGTATTTTGGCAACCATTGGTAAACCAAGTAATGAAAACTAAAATTATGATTAACCAGATCCATTTAAAGTATTGTGCAGTAGTAGTTACCTTATTTTTAATAGGCTGTACAGGTGAAAAACCGTTAGAAATTGAAGTTGTAAATCATTTGAATATTGATCGTTCATTGGAGACCGTTGAAATTGATTTGGCACTTTTACAATCTGACGAATCTTTAAAATTGGTCACGGGAAAATCATACAAGGTCAGTGAAGTAGGTAGTGGTACTGAATTAGTTTCGCAGCTAAGTGATGTTGATGGAGATGGCGCGGCAGATGTTCTTCTGATTCAACCGGAAATAGCGGCAAATTCAAGTAAAACTTTTAACATCTCACTTAAGGATGCTGTAGCAGGGTCAGAAGATATTCCAATATGTTATTCAAGATTTGTTCCGGAGCGAACGGATGATTATGCTTGGGAAAATGATAGGGTAGCATTTAGAACCTATGGTCCTGTGGCGCAAAAAATGATAGAGGACAGTATACCCGGTGGAACATTATCCAGTGGTATGGATGCGTGGTTAAAAAGGGTGGATTATCCAATAATCAATAAATGGTACAAGAAAGAATTGGAAACTGAAGGCACTTACCATGAAGATGACGGCGAGGGTTTAGATAATTTTCATGTTGGCACTAGCAGAGGAGTAGGTGGTATTGCTGTCAAGGCGGACACTACATATCAATTTTCAAGAAATTTTACAGATTATAAAACTATTGAAACCGGACCGCTCAGAACTAGTTTCTGGATTACGTACGCACCATGGAAGGCAGGAGATAAAACCATAGCGGAAAAGAAGTTTATTTCTTTGGATCGTGGAAGTAACCTGTCTAAATACAGAGTTGAAGTCAACGGCTCGGAAACCATTTCCGTTGGCCTTACACTTCATGAAAAAGATGGGGAAATTGCTGCTGAGGTAGAACAGGGTTGGGTCAGTTATTGGGAACCATATTTTGGCTCTGAATTAGGAACAGGTGTCGTAGTTCCTTCCAACGCTATGTTGGGATATGATAAATATATGACCAATGCCAAAGATCTAAGTAATTTGTATGCACAAGTTAAAGTGATAAATGGCGAAGCGGTTTATTATACCGGATTTGGATGGAAAAAAAGCAAACAATTTAATAGCAAAGAAGAGTGGAACGCTTATTTAAAGGAATTTGCCCAAAAGGTGAATGCACCATTAGAAGTTAAAGTGAAGTAGTTGGTTACTTATACGGATGATTGTTTTGCACCATAGTTGAGTTATATGAACTCATAGCAAAACAATCATCCGTTTTATATTAGTTGATTTTTTTAATCAAATGATTTGGAAAATCTTTCGTGTTCTTACAGCATACTTGCTCCATTACCTGTTGTAATTCGGTCTTTAATAATGAAATCGTATGATTTCCTCCTTCATTTCCCAATGCCGCTACACCGTACATAAAAGAACGACCTAAAAAGGTGAATTCAGCCCCAGAAGCCATTGTTCTGGCAATATCTGGACCAGAGCGTAAGCCGCTATCCATCATAACTTTTATTTGGTCGCTATATTTTTCTGCAATTCTAGTCAACGGTCTTATAGTAGATTCCCCTGCATCTAATTGTCTGCCACCGTGGTTAGAAACAATAATACCATCAATACCCAGTCGTATGGCTTTTTCGGTATCCATTTCAGAAGCCACGCCTTTGAGTACCAATTTACCTTTCCACATATCGCGGATAGGTTTAATTTTTTCCTCGTTTAATCTGCCGGTAAAAGTTTGATCCATGAATTTTCCTAGTTGTTTTAAATCTAGGTTTTTGGGCATATAAGGCTTAAGCGTTTCAAAGTTGGGCTGACCATGAATTAGGGTTTTCATTGCCCATTCTGGTTTTCCTAAAATTTGTAGAATATTCTTTACGCTCATTTTTGGTGGCATAGCCAATCCATTTCTAATATCCCTTGGTCTAAATCCAAAAGTTGGTACATCTGATAAAATGACTAGAACCGGGCATTCTGCCTGTGCAGCTCGGTTGATCATATCATCGCGTAATCTATTTTCGGTCGGATGATATAATTGAAACCATGCCTGACCTTCGGTAATTTCAGAAATTCTTTCAATACTACTTGTAGAAACCGTACTTAAAACAAAGGGTACATTGTGTTCAAAAGCCGCCTTGGCTAGAATTTCCGGAGCATTGGGCCACATGAGCCCCTGGAGACCAACTGGTGCTATACCAAAAGGAGCATCGTATGTATGCCCAAAAAGTTCGGTTTTCATATCGGATCCCGTATGCTTACTTAAATAGCTGGGCGATAATTCCACTTTTCTGATATCGCTCGTATTTTTAATGAGGTTCACATCTTCATTACAACCACCATCCAAATATTCAAAAGCAAATTTTGGAATTTTTTTCTTCGCCTTGTTTCTTAAATCGGTAACTGAAGGGTATTTGTTGTTAATGGTAATTTTGGCTTTACTCATAATTCAAATATTTTGTTCATTAGTCGCCATTTTTCTCCTGGTTTTGAGTTTGGTATAGCTTGTTGATACTTCCACATTAAAGTTTCCCATTCTTGCACTTTGACATTTCTTTCATCAGCTTGTTGCTTTTTGTCAAATGAGAATAAGGGGTTGGTTTCCATAATCATGAAAAGCCTGTTTTCTACTAGATAAATATCTAAATTTTCAATGTGAGAACCTTTGATACTTTCAATAATTTCTGGCCACACATTTTTATGGTGCTCAATATATTCGTTGATCAAGGTTTCATCGTTCTTCAAATCTAACGCAAAACAGTGTTTTTGATTCTTCATGCTAATTCTGATAATATTTATGGGTCATTTGTCCGTAGAAAGCAATAACCACAAAACAGATTAATGGTAATATAAAAGAAAAGTTGACCTCGGATAACCCTAGTATTTCCGTGTCATTGACACCAAATCCGCCAACGTCTATTATTTTACCCTGTAGACCAGGCATTAAGGCACCACCAACGATAGCCATAACAAGACCTGCAGCACCAATTTTAGATTCCTCTTCTTCTAAATTTTCTAAGGCAATACCATAAATTGTAGGGAACATTACGGACATGCATAATGATAGTGCTACCAAACAATAAAGCCCTATGGTGCCTACTAAGAACATGGTTCCCAAAGATGCGATAATAGCGGCAATGGCATATAATAACAGTAATTTTCCAGAGGATATAAACCTTAGAAGATACGTGCCAATTACCCTGCCTACTAAAAAGAGGATAAAGGCGATAATTTGATAATTTGCGGCGGTTTCACTTTCCATACCAATAGCCTCTGCATATTGGTAAATATAGGTCCAACACATAATCTGTGCTCCAACATAGAATATTTGGGAAACCACACCAAAGACATATTTTTTATTCTTTTTCAATGAATTAAATGTATGGGACAGGCTAGGTATGTTGCCATCACCTTGTGATTGTGGCATTTTACTAACGGCGATCAATACCAAAATTGCCAATATAACCAAGCCTAAGACTACATAGGGATCTCTGATCACCATTAAATCTGAAGTTCTTATGAGAGATTTTTTTGCTTCGGATAAGGCACTATAATTTTCAACATCGTCAGATTGTAAATTTTTAAGTACAAATTGCTGGGCCACTAAAAGTCCCAATAACAGACCAATAGGGTTAAAGGCTTGTGCCAAGTTTAATCTTTGGGTCGCGGTTTTAGGGTCACCCATTGCCAATATGTACGGATTGGCGGTTGTTTCTAAAAAGGCAAGACCAAATGTTAGAATATATAGACCTAAGCAGAAGAACCAAAACTGTTCTGTTATGGCCGCAGGATAAAAAAGTAATGCGCCTACCGCATATAAGGCCAAGCCAATGATAACACCTACTTTATAGGAATATTTGCGAACAAATAACGCTGCCGGTAAGGCCATGCAAAAATAACCACCATAAAAAGCCATTTGTACCCATGCAGCCTGAGAATTAGATAGCTCCAATACCTTTTTAAATGCTTGTACCATAGGATCCGTAACGGCATTTGCAAAACCCCAAAGAGCGAATAAAGAAGTTATTAAAATAAATGGTAACAAAGTTTTTCTTGATACAATGGGTGTTTTATCTGTCTTTGACATGGGTGGTGAGTTTTGTTGTTAAGTTGAAAGGTTAGAAAGCAAAGTCAGCGTTATAGGGCGCGGTCCAAATGGCTGTAGCCACCATCTACAAATATGAGTTGACCTGTGGTATGACTGGATTTTTCAGAAAGTAAGAAAGCGACCATATCTGCAATTTCTTCTGCTGTGGTCATTCTATTTTCTAAAGGAATTTTTTCGGTAATCTTACCAAGTCTTTCTTCTGGGTTTGGAAATGATTTTATCCAACGATCGTACAACGGTGTATAACATTCGGCAACAATGACTGCATTTACACGAATGGAATAGGGTAGTAGCTCAACCGCCCATTCTCTTGTAAGTGCATTTCTGCCTCCGTTTGCTGCGGCATAACCAGAAGTGCCACCTTGACCGGTTACCGAGGTTTTAGAGCCGATATTTACTATTGCTCCCTTGTTTCTTTTAAGTTCAGGCAGCGCATAGTGTGCCATCATGTAATAATGGGTAAGATTTCTGGAAATGGAACGCATAAAATCTTCATGATTACCATCTTCTAACCCTACCGAATCATTTACTCCGGCATTATTGACCAAGCCGTCAATTCTACCAAAACGTGCTATACAGCTATCAACGGCCTCTTTACATTTTTGAGGGTCTGTCAGCTCGGCAAAAGCATACCCTGCTTGTCCGCCTTCTTTTTCTATCTCAGAAATTACCGATACAATATTCGCTTTATTTCTACCTAGAATATATGGTATGGCACCTTCTTTTGCTAGGCAAATACTTATACCTCTACCAATTCCAGATGAACCTCCAGATACTATGATAACTTTATTTTTCAGATTTAAATCCATCGTTGGTAATTTTAATATGATTAATTGATTATGCGTTTAAGTTGTAAAAATCCATAGCGTTCAATCCCATAATTTGTGCTTGCTCTGTAAGCGATAGTTGCTGGATGTAAGACGTGATAATGTCTTTGTTTTTGGCATAACTACCCGCCAATAGGCAAACAGGCCAATCTGAACCGAACATTATGCGGTTTGTGCCAAATGCCTCAAATACAACATCGATATACGGAGTGAAATCGGAAGTTTTCCAACTGCTCCAATTTGCTTCGGTACTTAGGCCCGATAGTTTACAATATACATTTGGGTTTTTGGCAAGTGTTGTAATAGCGGCTTTCCAATCATTTATTTCACCAGATTTAATAGGTGGTTTGGCAATATGGTCAACAACAAATTTTTGATTTGAAAATTTTGAAACCAATTGAGTGCTGTTCTTTAATTGATTGGGGAACACCAAAAGATCGTAGGTTAGATTTAAGGCCGCTAATTCACCAATGCCGTTCATAAAGGCTTGATCTAAAATAAAGTCTTCCTTTTCAGCTTGTAGAATATGGCGCACACCTTTAAAAAGTTTGTTTTGGACAAAATGTTCCAAGCGTTTTTGCACATTACTATCACATAAGTCTACCCAGCCAACTACACCTTTTATTACATTGTTTTCTGCAGCCAAGTTTAATAAGAAGGCAGTCTCGTTTTCAGATTGATCCGCTTGTACGGCAATACAACCATCAACATTGTTTTCAGTAAGTATTGGTTTTAAATCACTAGGTAAAAAATCACATTGTATGATTTTCATAGTGCTATCGATCCAACTATCTCTAACCGGGTCATACTTCCAAAAATGTTGATGGCTGTCTATGATCATTTTGTATATGCCTTGGCAACTTGTTTAGAGCTTCCTAATTTTTCAATACCTAATTCAACCACATCACCTGGGTTTAAATATCTTGGCGGATTAAAACCCAAACCTACACCAAAAGGAGTACCTGTAGATATGATATCACCCGGTAATAGGGTCATGTATTGGCTAATGTAACTAACCAATTCTGGAACATTGAAAACTAAATCTTCGGTATTACTGTTTTGTAATAGTTCTCCATTGACCTTTAACCATAGGTCTAAATTGTGTGGATCGCTAACTTCTTCTTTGGTAGCTAAAAACGGACCTATAGGGGCAAAAGTATCACAACTTTTACCTTTTACCCATTGCCCTTCTTTTTCTAATTGAAACTCCCTTTCGCTATAATCATTATGCAATGTGTAACCCGCTACATAGTCTATGGCATCGGCTTCTTCAACATAGCTTGCTTTTTTACCAATAACTACGGCAAGCTCTACCTCCCAGTCGGTCTTCTTACTATTCTTTGGGATGATGACATCATCATTGGGTCCTACGATAGCAGAAGTTGCCTTAAAGAACAATACAGGTTCGGTAGGTACTTTCATGCCACTTTCTGCTGCATGTTTGGCATAGTTCAACCCAACGCAAACAATTTTAGAAGGTTTTTTTAGGGGAGGTCCCAACCTAGTACTCTTATCTATTTTAGGTAAATCATTAGCTTTTTCATCAACCCAAGATGTAAGTCGGGCTAAACCGTCGTTCTCAAAAAACAGTTCATCATAATCTTCACCAAAACCTGAAGTATCTATCCAATCGCCATTATCAAGAATTACTCCCGGTTTCTCATTTTCAGGTATTCCAAATCGTATTAATTTCATTGTATATAATTTATCCGTTAAGTTTTATGAATCCCCCGTCAATAGGGAAATCCGTTCCAGTTATAAAAGAAGCTTCGTCTGAACAAAGGTATAGGGCTAGGTCAGCAACTTCTTGAGGTTTGCCCATTCTGCCAATTGGCTGTGTGGCAGAAAGGTTTTTGAACATTTCTTCTTCTTGTCCCGGGTAATTGGCTTTAATGAACCCGTCAACAAAAGGAGTGTGTATTCTAGCCGGTGAAATACAATTGCAACGAATACCGTCTTTAATATAATCTTTGGCTATGGAATAGGTCATGGTCAATATGGCTCCTTTGCTCATAGAATAGGCAAAACGGTCATTTAAACCTACGCTAGAAGCTATAGATGCCATATTAATGATGACTCCCCCATGTTTCTTCATAGTGGGAATAAGAGCATACATACAGTTATACGGGCCTTTAACATTGACATCATAAACGCGATCTAAATCTGTTTCGGCAGTTTTTTCAATATTACCTACATGGGCTATACCTGCATTATTAATTAAAATATGAATATCATGTTTTGAAGCAATTTCATTGATTACCTCAACTACCTGCTTTTGATCAACAACATTGCAGTTATATGCTGTAGCTGATCCACCTTGTTCTTTAATTAAGTTTACAGTGTTTTGGGCATGGTCTGCATTTAATTCCAAAATATGAACGTTGGCTCCTTGCGCAGCAAAAGTTGTAGAAATTGCTTGACCAATACCACTACCACCGCCGGTTATTATAGCGTTTTTACCTTTTAGGTTAAACTTCATGTTTCTATCGTTTATTTGTTAGGTAATTCTTCTTTCCAAAATGCCCCATCAGGAAAAGTATAGGTGTCCAATGACTCTTCTTTCATAGTAATACTATAGCCTGGTAGTTTTGGGGGCATGTATGCTCCGTCCTTAATAACCACAGGGTCATAAAAATGTTCGTGCAAATGATCAACAAATTCTATAATTCTATTTTCCATACTACCGCTTATAGCTATAAAGTCTATCATGGATAGGTGTTGAACGTACTCACAAAGCCCTACACCACCTGCATGCGGGCAAACAGGGATGTTGAATTTAGCGGCCATTAACAATATGGCCAAAATTTCGTTTACGCCACCAACCCTACAGCTATCAATTTGGCATATGCCAATGGCACCGGCCTGCATTAGTTGCTTAAAGATTACCCTATTTTGACAATGTTCACCTGTTGCAACTTCAATGGGTTTAACTGCTTTGGCAATTTTAGCATGACCTAAAATATCATCGGGACTAGTTGGTTCTTCAATCCACCACGGGTTGAATTTTTTAAGCGATTCCATGTTGGTGATCGCTTCGTCAACATCCCATTTTTGGTTGGCATCCATCATGAGTTTTAGATCGTCTCCAATTTCTTCACGAATAATTGCGGCACGTCTCATATCATCCTTTAGGTCAGAACCAACTTTGATTTTCATATGCTTAAAGCCACTCTCCTTAGCTTCTTTGCAAAGACGTCTCATTTTATCATCGGAATACCCTAACCAACCTGCCGATGTAGTATATGCAGGGTAGCCTTTATCCTTCAGATAAGCAATACGTTCTTGTTTGGTAGCTTCATTTTTACTTAAAAGTTCAAGAGCTTCTTTAGGAGTTATGGCATCTGTAATGTAAGTGAAATCTATACATGAGACCAATTCAGCGGGAGTCATATCTGCCAATAATTTCCAAAGCGGTTTCTTCTCTACCTTGGCATATAGATCCCAAACGGCATTTACAATAGCGCCAGTGGCTAAGTGAATAACCCCTTTTTCAGGACCCAACCATCTCAATTGGCTGTCACCGGTAATCATTTTCCAAAAAGCGCCCATATTCGAGGTAAAGCTTTCCAAAGATTTACCAATGACTAAATGAGAAAGAGATGTTATGGCCTGGGTGCAAAGTTCATTACCTCTACCTATAGTAAAGGTTAATCCGTGACCTTCATGGCCATCAGGTGCATTAGTCTTTAAAATAACGTATGCAGCACTATAATCTGGATCAGGATTCATGGCGTCTGATCCGTCTAAAGACTTACTTGTAGGAAAGCGAATGTCCCTTGAGATGACGTCAGTAATTATAATTGAATTTGACATTGATTTTGTTTTATTCAAAAATAGGGGGACAGATGACCTAAAACCACCACATAAAATACCAAATCTGATACTTTTTTTGCATTCAGCTTAAAAATGTTTTCGATGTTGGCTTAAAAATGAAGAAGGAGATTCATCTTTTATGATTTTGAACTGACGATTAAAATTAGAAATGTTTCCAAATCCACACGCATATGCAATTGATGTAATACTCTCTTTGTTTTCAAGTAGCATTTTGCAAGCAAAGCCAATTCTAATTTCATTCAAGAATCTGGTAAACGGTTTTCTGTGAATTGTCTTAAAAAATCTACTGAAGGATGATGCGTTCATGTTAACCAACAGAGCTACGTCTTTAGAGCTTATTTGGGTATGAAAATTTTGATATACATATTCATAAATAATATTCAACCTTTTATTTTCTGATTTATGAAATGTATTTATAAAACCATTACTTGATAAAAGCGTATAGTTTTGCTGTTGCTCTAATTTGCATAATAATTCAATTATTCTCGTAATTTTAAGTGCAGGTTCAAGACTATGTAGATTTATTAATTCATTTTTTATGTTATCCTTAATATGGTTGAATTTTATTCCCTGTGCCGCTTTCTTCAATAATTGAGCAACAGGTTGCAATTCTGGCAGGGATAAAAATTCTTGACCAACGAAGTTATCTTTAAAATGAACGGAAACTGCTTGTGCGGTAAGTGTGGAGTTTTTTTCAAAATATACCTCGTCATTTAACCACATATGCGGAACGTTCTTACCTATTAAAACAACCTCACCGGCTTCAAATTTTTCTATGCTATCTCCAACAAATCTAGTACCGGTACTTTTAATAATATAAACCAATTCTAGCTCTTCATGAAAATGCCACACCTTCAAAAAGTTCTTGTAATTATTTTGAGATACAGTAATGGAGGTATTGGCAACACTAGAACGATCTAGCAGATGAAGTTTCATATCATGTAATTTATTACAAAATACGAACTATTTTAAGATGTATAAAAAATATATGATTTGTAATGCTTATATTATATAGAGGAATAGGGTTTTATTGAATTTTGAAGAGGAAAAAGACAAATAAAACCATATCTTCTACATATGAAATCATTTAGTTCATGGTATTATACTAAACTTTATCACTTTTATTGTTCATGAATATTCTCCCGAAAATACCTTTTTATAAACATACATTTATGCTTAAGGTCTGTAGAAAAATATGTTTGAAACAAGTAAGAATAACAAAGCCACTTTTGGCGATTTTTGGGTTGTTCTTTTCTTTTATAGTTGAGGCACAGGAAAACTTCTATTTTGATCATATTGGTACAGATGATGGTCTTTCGCAAAGTGATGTGAATTGTATATATCAAGATTCCTATGGCTTCATGTGGTTTGGTACACACGATGGATTAAATAGATATGATGGATATTCTTTCTCCGTTTTTAAACCTGATCAAAAAAGCACGAACATAAATAGTAACCTTATTTACGCCATGACTGGTGATGATAATGGAAATCTGTGGATTGGTAGTACCGGTGATGGTCTATTTTATTATGATAAAAAGAAAGAAACTTTTAGGCAGTTTAAATATAATAAAGAAGACGATCATAGTATTTCTAATAATTATATAACACGTCTATATATTGATAGCAAAAATAGACTGTGGATAGCCACTAAAGAAGATGTCAACATGGTTGACCTCTCGGCATCTATGGATAGTATAAAGTTTGAAAAGTTCAAGTTTGTTATCAAAGATACCGATGAGCGACAAGATGGTAGTGTGATCAATTCTATATATGAAAATTCTGATGGCGAGATACTTTTGGGCGGTCATTTAGGAATATATCAGCTAAAACTTGATGCTGGTGGCAAATCCTATTTTAAACTAATTAGTGATGAAATCGGTTTTGGTACAGAATCGGTAGGTGTAATAGCACAAGACAGATATAACAAATATATTGTTGGTACAGGGCAGGGGTTGTTTGTACAAAATAATGATAAGGACCAAAAATTTATAAAAATCAGAGAAGGAAACTTTACGTCTTTGGCTTTTGATGATATGAACCACATTTGGGCCGGAACTGATAATGGGCTGTTATACTTTGATAATTCTTCTAGCTTAAAGCAACCCCGGTTAATAAAAACCTTCAGCTATAAACCAGAAGATAAAAATAGCATTAGTAAAAATATTATTACTTCTTTGTTCATAGATAGAACAGGTATTTTATGGGTAGGTACCAATGGTGGCGGAGTAAACAAGTTTGATCCTAACAGAAAAAAGTTTAAACATGTAAAACGCAATTTAAAAGAGAACAGCCTAAGCTATGACAAAATAAGATCGATCTTTGAAGATAGTAATGGTACATTTTGGGTAGGTACAGAGGGTGGTGGTTTAAATAAAGGTAATTCGGGTAAAGAGAAATACGCCGCCTTTACTTCAACTAATGAATTGAGAAAAGTTTTTGCCCTTGAAGAGATTTCCATAAAAAATAGAAAATTTCTTTTGGAGGGCGGTCAAAATCATCCGTACCTATTTAAAATAGATATTACTAATCCTAAAGATAAAACTCCTAAAATTACAAGACTAGAAGGTATTCACAGAAGTGTATTCAGTCTTTTGAACGATTCGCAAGATAATTTATGGATAGGTACCTATTCAGGCGGTTTATACCGATGGATTAAAGACGTGGATGGAAATTATTCAAAGCAAAATTTTAAGGAAAATACCAATGATGTTAACTCCTTGGCCAACAATATTGTAAGAAATGTTTATGAGGATAGTAAAGGAAATATTTGGATTGCAACGGGAGATGGACTTAGTCAGCTAACTATTACCGAAAAATATAAAGAGCACCCAAAATTCAAAAATTACAAAAAAGATGAAGATGATCCAAATTCATTAAGCCACAATTATATTTTATCACTTTTTGAAAATAGAAAAGGAGAGCTTTGGATAGGTACATTTGGTGGAGGATTAAATAAACTTATACCAGGGGAAAATGGTGAAGAAGCGACGTTCAAGAACTATAGTATAGCCCAGGGTTTGCCTAATAATGTAATAAAGGCAATTCTAGAGGATGAACAAGGTCATTTATGGGTTTCTACCAATAAAGGACTGTCCATGTTTGATACTGAAGAAGAAATCTTTAAGAATTTTGATGTTTCGGACGGCTTGCAGGATAGTGAGTTTCAAGAATTGGCCTCTTTAAAAAGAAAAGACGGTGAATTGGTTTTTGGCGGCATCAACGGTTTTAACGCATTTTATCCAAGGGAAATAAATGATAACAACACAGCACCGGAAACGGTAGTTACCAAACTATCTATTTTCAACGAAGAGGTAGCTGTAGGCGAAGAAATAAACGGTAGGGTTTTATTAGAAGAAAATATATCCGAGGTAAAGGATATTACTTTAGATTATAGCGAGAATAGCTTTTCATTTGAATTTTCTTCCTTACATTTTTCTGCACCAAGAAAGAACCAATACGCATATAAGTTAGAAGGTTTTGATAATGATTGGGTATATGCAAGTTCGGACAAAAGGTTTGCTACTTATACTAACATTGAACCTGGTAATTATACCTTAAAGGTAAAATCATCCAATAACGATGGTCTTTGGGATAATACACCGTACACCTTACAATTGACTGTTAGACCGCCTATTTACAGAACTACGGTGGCATATATTATTTATGGCCTTTTACTATTGCTTCTTTTGGCCGGTTTATGGAGGTTTACCATAATTAGTAATACCAAAAAACATCAACTGGAACTGGAACATTTGGAGAAAGAGAAAAACGACGAACTACAAACCTTAAAGCTTGATTTTTTCACCAATATTTCGCACGAGTTCAAGACCCCGCTTACTTTGATCAAAGCTCCTTTGGAGTATTTGTTAAGCAGTAAGGAAGAAATTGGGGCGTCTAATCTGAAAGAGCAATATCAATTAATGCATAAGAACACCAATTACCTTTTAAGGTTGGTGAACCAATTGTTAGATTTTAGAAAGATCAACCAAGGTAAGATGTCACTTGTTGTTAGGCATACGGATATTGTATTTTTTATAAAGGAAGTAGCGGAGCCCTTTCAGTTATTGGCATTTAAAAAATCGGTCAAGTTCAACATTGTCTCAAGTCAAGAACATTTTAAAACTTGGTTCGATCATAATGCATTGGAAAAGGTGATAAACAATCTTCTGTCCAACGCCTTCAAATTTACCCCTGAGGGTGGTGAGATTATAGTAGAAATCGATGTTAACAAAAATGGACCTACAGAAAAAGAAAATGTTATCATTAAAGTAAAGGATAACGGACTGGGTATTTCAGATGTTAAGAAGAATATCATTTTTGAGAAGTATTATACGGAGAAAGAGAACGAAAAAGTAAACTCCAAAGGTGTTGGTATAGGTCTTGCGTTTACCAAAAGTTTGGTAGAGTTACACTTGGGCAGTATTTCCGTTGAAAATAATGAAGGTGGAGGGTCTTGTTTTATAGTGACCTTACCAACAGATAAACAAGCATACGAAAATGCGGAAGATATCAGCTGTAAAGAAATAACGGATAATGATTATTTGGTAAGATCTTCTGAGGCCGAGTCCTTGGCAATAGATTTGAATGATGAACTAGAAGATTACAATTTATCTAAGGTTAGATCTAAAAACCCCGTATTGCTTATTGTAGATGACAATCCAGATATCATACAGTTCATAAAACAGGTCATGGGTAAAACCTACACCGTCTTTGAAGCCAATAATGGTGAACGGGGAATGGAGATAGCTAAAAAAGTGTTGCCCAATATTATAATCACGGATGTAGTTATGCCGGTAATGGGCGGTATTGAGTTCTGTGAAATGATAAAAACAACCAATATCACCAGTCATATACCGGTAATAATGTTGACTGCCAAGACTTCGCAAGAGAGTGAGATAGAAGGTTTGTCACACGGAGCAGATGCCTATTTAAAGAAACCGTTCAATGTACAGGTATTAGAGCTTAAAGTAGCCAATATTCTTAAAGATAGGGAAGAGTTGCGTAAAAGATTTAAGAAAGAAATTACGTTACAGCCCAAAGAAGTTACCGTAACCTCATTAGATGAAAAGTTTTTGCAGCAAGCGGTTGAAACGGTAGAGAAACATATGATGAATACTGATTTTAATGTAGAGATGTTGGTAAAGGAAATGGGGCATAGTAGAAGTAATCTATACTTAAAGTTCAAAGAGCTTACCGGTTTGTCATCAAGTGAATTTATAAGAAATATTCGTTTAAAAAGGGCCATTCAATTACTGGATAACAGCGATTTTTCGGTGAAGGAAATAATGTTCAGAACTGGGTTCAATACGGCATCCTATTTTTCTAAATGCTTTAAAAAAGAATTTGGAGTGGTACCAAGCGAATACATTAAAAAAACAAAGGTAGAACAAGATTAATAGGATAAAACCAATGAATAAAACCATTAATTACGTTGTTGCACTTATTTGTGTTTTAGCATGTTCTCTAAGTTCTTGTAAAGATAATAGTACTAAAAATCAGCTTACAGAACATTCATTTGAAAAACCGAATGTTCTTTTTATAATGAGTGATGATCAAGGTTATGGTGATGTCGGTTTTCATGGTAACCCCATCATTAAAACGCCACATATCGATGCTTTGGCAGCAAAGTCTACCGAGTTAACAAACTTTCACGTTGGTACAACCTGTACACCATCTAGAGCTGGTTTGCTCACAGGTCGCAATAGTAATAGAAGCAATACATGGCATACCATTGGTGGCTGCTCTATATTGAACAGAGAAGAACAAACCATCTCAGAAGTTTTTCAAAAGGATGGCTATAATACAGCCATGTTCGGTAAATGGCATTTAGGCGATAATTATCCGTATAGACCACAAGATAGGGGCTTTAAAGATGCTCTGTATCATGGCGGTGGAGGTATAGGGCAAACGCCAGATTATTGGAACAACGATTATTTTAATGACACCTATTTTAGAAATGGCAAACCAGAAAAGTTCGAGGGGTATTGTACAGATGTTTGGTTTAATGAAAGTATAGAATATATTGAAGATCAGAAGAACACTCCCTTTTTTGCATATGTAGCTTTAAACGCACCTCATGGTCCGTTTAACGTTCCTCAAGAATATTTAGATATGTATGCAGATGCTGATCTAAATGATACCCAAAAACGGTTTTATGGAATGATCAGCAATATAGATGACAATATTGGTAAGCTAATGGAATATCTAGAATCTTCAGGGAAATTAGAAAATACGATTGTAATATTTACCACAGATAATGGTACGGCGGCCGGTATCGGTAAAAAGAATGGGGCGGTTACAGGTTATAATGCGAATTTAAAAGGAACAAAAAGTAGTCCTTATGATGGCGGTCATAGAGTGCCGTTTTTAATCCATTGGCCAAAAGGAAATATAACTGCCGATCATTTAGAACAGAGTAATGATCTAGTATCTCATGTAGATATATTACCTACGCTAGCCAAACTCTGCGGCATTGACTTTACTCCAAAAAATGAATTGGATGGTACCGATGTTTCTCAAGTGTTTTATCCAAATAAAAAACTAGAAGACCGAATGTTGGTTGTAGACACCCAACGTTTACAATGGCCGGTAAAATATAGAAATAGTTGTGTCATGCAAGGGGAGTGGCGATTGGTTAACGGCAACGAGCTTTACAACATGGATACCGATTTTGGTCAGGTAGAAGACTTGAGTTCCAAATTTCCAGAGCGAGTAAAGAATATGCAAGCGTTTTATGAAGATTGGTGGAAAAGTACTGAACAAGATATGCATTATTCAAGCAATCCTTTAAACACGCCAAACAACGAAAACGTGTTGCTTACCATTCATGATTTACATTCAGAGGATCCAATACCGTGGAATCAAGATTTGATACGGAAGGGTGAGCAACAGCCAGAGGGATATTATTTAATAGAAATTACAGAACCGGGAAACTATCAATTCGATTTGTACCGATATCCACCAGAATCTAACTTCGCTATAAACGACACTGTAGAAGAAATAGCCTCTAAACCCAATTGGAACGGACTAGCAAAAGGTAAAGGGATAAAGGTAGTGGGTGGTCAAATTCAATTAAATGACCTTGTTTTTAAGCAAGACGGAAAAGCATCGGAAAGTCATATTTCCGTTACCGGTAGCTTAGAGAACGGAACGTATAGGTTGGCTGCCAGTTTTATTACTCCAGATACATCAGAATTCCCAGCATATTATGTAAATATTACCAAAATATGAAAAAGCGTTTACTTATCTTATTAGGGGTCATAAGTTGTTTTATTGCATGTAAAGAACAAGAGAAAACACAGAAGAAAGATAAACCAAATTTCATTTTCTTGTTTGCAGATGATTATACATATGATGCTATAAATGCTTTGGGCAATGCAGAAATAAAAACGCCGAATTTGGATCGTTTGGTCACAACGGGGACCACGTTTACAAACGCTTACAATATGGGCGCTTGGAATGGTGCTGTATGTGTAGCTTCAAGATCAATGATAATATCTGGCTTAAGTGTTTGGGATGCACAAAAGAAGTATGAAGCCTGGAAGAAAGACCAAGACTTGGAACATACTTGGGGGCAATATATGAAAGCTGCGGGTTACGAAACCTATATGGGAGGCAAATGGCATGTTACCGCCAAGACTCAGAAAGTATTTGACTATGTAAAAAATGAAAGACCAGGTATGCCCAAAGATCGGTGGGACCATGCTGCTATGGTAAAAACTTTTGCAGAGTTGCCTAAAGATATCAATCCGGCAACGGTGATGCCTTTGGGATACAATAGACCAAAGGATGAAAAGGATACCTTGTGGAATCCTGCAGACCCAACACATGGTGGTTATTGGGAGGGCGGTACACATTGGAGCGAGGTCGTTAAAAACGATGCAGTTGCGTTTTTAGATGAGACCAAAGACCGAGTGAAGCCTGTTTTTATGTATTTGGCTTTTAATGCGCCACACGACCCTAGGCAAGCACCTCAAGAATTTTTGGACATGTATCCTTTAGAGCAAATTTCGCTTCCAAAAAATTGGCAAGAAGTTTACCCAGATAGAGTAGGTATAGATAATGATTACCAATTGAGAGATGAGGCTTTAGCCCCATTTCCAAGAACAGCCTATGCCACCAAAAAACACATTCAAGAATATTATGCATTAATTACGCATTTAGACCAACAACTTGGGGAAATTTGGAAAAAAGTAGAAGAAACTTTAGATCCCAAGAATACGTATATAGTTTTTACTGCCGATCACGGTTTGGCAATAGGCAAACATGGGCTAATAGGCAAGCAAAGTTTGTTCGATCATAGTATACGTGCACCTTTTATTATTTACGGACCGGATATACCTAAAGACAAAAAGGTAAATACTGACATCTATATTCAAGATGCTATGGCCACTGCGCTAGATTTAGCAGGGGCGCCAGCAAAAGAAAAGGTGTTCTTTAATAGCATATTACCACTGGTTAAGGGCACACAGAAAAGTAGTAATTACCCATCAATTTATGGGTCATATGTTAATTCGCAGCGAATGATCAGAAAAGATGGATTTAAATTGTTGGTATACCCAAAGTTGAACAAACTATTACTTTTTGACATGGAAGATGACCCAGATGAAATGAAGGATTTAGCAACCAAAGCAGAATATAAAGCAAAGGTGGAAGAGCTTTTTGGAGAATTGCAACAGTTACAAATGAAAATGAAAGATTCGTTAGATTTATCAGCCACTTACGCCAAGTTTAAATCAAAAATATAACGCTAGATGTTGAAGTTTAATTGGAGATATGGGTGCATAGTTCTACTGGCAGTATTATTATTGGCTTGTAAAGGAAAGGTAGAGGAGAAACGATTTACGTTGATATCTGAAAAGCAATCTAATATAGATTTCAATAATAAGATTTGGGAGACAGAAGAAATGCATTATTTCTCATTTCCTTATTTATACATTGGTGCAGGTGTTGGGGTAGGAGATTTTAATAATGATGGCTTGGAAGATATTTTCTTTTCGGGTAACCTGGTACCCTCCAAGCTCTATTTGAATAAAGGGGGGTTTGTTTTTGAAGATATTACAGAAGTGGCCGGTATTACCGGCGATTCGTGGGACAATGGAGTTTCTATTGTTGACATTAATCAAGATGGATGGTTAGATATTTATGTTTCCGTTGGTGGATTCACCACTGAAAACAAAAGAAAAAACAAGCTGTATGTTAACAATGGGGATGCAACCTTTACTGAGCAAGCAGCTGATTATGGCATTGCCGACAGTGGTTTTTCTACGCAAGCGGCCTTTTTAGATTATGATAAGGATGGTGACTTGGATCTATACTTGTTAACACATGCCAAGGAGAATACAGATCAAGTAGAAAAGCTTTATACATTAAAAGATGGGTCGGGACCCAGTACTGATAAATTATATAGAAATGAAGGTATTGGTCCAAACGGTCATCCCGTTTTTAAAAATGTATCGGCAAGTGCAGGTATTTTAACAGAAGGATATGGCCTTGGAGTAGCCGTTTCCGACATCAATAAAGATGGATGGCCCGATATTTATGTAGCCAATGATTTTTTAGCTAATGATTTATTGTACATTAACAATCAAGATGGTACGTTTTCAGATCAATTGTCATCTTATTTTAGTCATACCGCCCGTAATAGTATGGGAATAGAAATGGCTGATTTTACGAATAATGGATTGCTTGATATTTTTGTTTTGGATATGCTTCCCGAGTCAAATGAGCGCCAAAAAACCATGACGGCAAACATGAATCCACAACACTTTAAAGAAACTATAAAAAAAGGATTTCAGCCACAGTTTATTCGTAATGTGTTGCAATTGAACAGAGGTGAGGGTACTGATGGTAAGCCAATATATAGCGAAGTTGGTCGCTTTGCAGGTTTGCATGAAACCGATTGGAGTTGGGCTCCCTTGGCAGCGGATTTTGATAATGATGGATCTAAAGATTTATATATTACGAATGGTTTCAGAAGAAATATAACCGACCATGATTTTCAAGATTATTCTAGTCAGCAACATATTTTTCAAAAGGGAACGGGTAAAATGCGCGAAGCAAAGGTTGTGAAGCGAATTTTAGACTTAGATAGTATATACTTGCCCAACTACATGTTTAAAAATGAGGGCGAATTAAAATTTGAAAATAAAGTGAAAGATTGGGGCTTTGACAAGGCTTCTTTAAGTAACGGTGCAGCCTATGCCGATTTTGACAATGATGGGGATTTGGATTTGGTGGTTAATAACATCAATGCCCCTGCATTTTTATATCGTAACAATTCAAATAATAACCATTACCTACAATTAGACGTAATAGGTAAAGAAAATAATAAGAATGCATATGGTGCACAGGTAGGATTGCATTTTAAAGATGGTACAGTGGCGTATCAAGAAAAAAATCCGGTTAAGGGATACATGTCTAGTTCTCAGCAAAAATTACATTTTGGCTTGTCAAAGAATAAAGAGTTGCAAAAAGTATCTATTACATGGCCAGATGGAATTTCAGGTGAATTTTCTCCGGAACGTTTAGATACTATTTATCGCATTGATTCATCAACAATAGAATTGGTTAACGCAAAAGAAAAAAATATGGGTTCTACCTTATTGACATCTTTCATGTTAAACCATACCCACGTAGAAAACAAGGGAAACGATTTTATCCATGAGCCCCTACTTTTACATCAGTTCGATTATAATGGCCCTTCAACTGCCGTTGCGGATTGTAACGGAGACGGTTTAGACGATATTTTTATTGGTGGTAGCCGGTATAATTCAGGACAATTATTGTTTCAACAAAATGATGGTACTTTCATCGCTAAGCCTTTAGCCGAACAGCCTATTTATGAAGATGGAGGAGCATTGTTCTTTGATGCCGATACAGATGGCGACATGGATCTTTATATAGTAAGTGGAGGCAGTGCGGTAAAATACTTTGATAAAGGTCATTATCAAGACAGATTATACTTAAATGATGGAAAGGGCAATTTTAAATATAACCCCGATGCATTACCACCAATCTTGGCAAGTGGTTCTTGTGCAGTGGCCACTGATTTTGATAGGGATGGTGATTTGGATTTGTTTGTAGGTGGTAGGGTTACTCCAGGGAGTTTTCCAATTGCCCCAAAAAGTTATTTACTACGTAATGATGCG
This sequence comes from Maribacter sp. 1_2014MBL_MicDiv, assembly GCF_001865655.1. Classification (NCBI taxonomy): domain Bacteria; kingdom Pseudomonadati; phylum Bacteroidota; class Flavobacteriia; order Flavobacteriales; family Flavobacteriaceae; genus Maribacter; species Maribacter sp. 1_2014MBL_MicDiv. Next base: position 470,817 of record NZ_CP011318.1, on the reverse strand, counting down.
GGTACATTTACAGATGTAACCTTACAATGGGCGCCAGAACTATCGGAAATCGGTATGGTTACCTCAGCAATTTTTTCTGATGTAGATAATGATGCTGAAATGGATTTGTTAGTGGTAGGTGAGTTTATGTCTATTACATTTTTTAAAAAGAAAGATGGAAAATTAATTCAAACTGCAATTTCACCTTCCATTGATTCAGCAAAAGGTTGGTGGAATAGTATCGTTGGGGGCGATTTCGATAATGATGGCGATACCGACTATGTCGTAGGTAACCTGGGCAACAACCATGCTTACAAAGTCACCAAGGAAAAACCGCTACGTATTTATGCGAATGATTTTGATAGTAATGGCAGTGTTGATGCCATAGCTACAAGATTTATCCGTGATAAGGAAGTAAGTATAGCACCTAGAAATTTATTGGCTACACAGTTAAATAGTGTAAAAGGGGTGTTTAGAAGTTATAAGGAATTTGCAGAATCTAGCACTCAAGATTTATTGCGGGTGTTAGACACTACATCTATGCAAATTTTGGAAGCTAACGAATTTGCCTCAATGTATCTGGAAAATACAGGAAATGGAAAGTTAGAACCTATTCTACTGCCGTTGGTTGCTCAATTTTCTGTAGTACAGGGTATGCAAGTTGCCGATGTTAATTTTGATGGAAATTTAGATTTGTTAGCGGTAGGTAATCTATATCATACAGAGGTGATTTCTGGGTATATAGATGGTGGTAATGGATTGGTTCTGTTAGGTGATGGCAAAGGAGGTTTTAGGGAATTACCTTATAGGGAAAGTGGTTTTTACGCGCCCGGTGACACCAAAAGTTTAGTTCAGTATCAAAATAGTGATCAGCAACCCCAATTTGTGGTTACGGTAAATAATGGAGGAACTAAAGGATTTAAATATCAGAATGCTAAGATAGATTCAATAATTTCTTGGCCAAAAGGCACTACTAAGGCTGTCCTAGAGTTGCAGAATGGAAAAATTAGAAAAGTAGAAAAATATTGGGGTAGTGGCTACCTGTCACAACCAGCACAGTATATTTTAAAATCAGATGCAATTCACACTGTTGATTTTAAATAATAGTGAATACACCATAAGTAAAGTAAACAGCTACTCAATATTTAGAAATGTCTAATAACCTGTTTTTAGAGTGTATGGTTGACATGCTTTCAGACTCACATTGAAAGATATTCAGAAAACGATTGGTCTTGCAAAGAAGACGTATTTAATGATGAATGATAATATTGTTATATAATGATTTATTAGAGAATTAAGTGCTACAAATCAATTAGTAAAGTAAGTATAAGGTAGTGGTCAATTAAAATACAATTGCCCTACCTTTTTTTAATTGGTCCCGTTGAATTATCATTTTTATAACCTCAAATAGATCGTAATTCCACTTAACGTAAGAAAGGTTTCAAAAGGTTACTGTATATCTGTCTTAAAACGAGTTGTTTAATCATTTGTTTCATTGATAAAAACAATTGTTGCATTATCCTTAAGGACTTGGGAATACATTTGATGATATAAAATAATAAAGAATACAAAATTATGGGATTAACAAAAGCAATGAAATTATTCGACAGCTGGGTGCCATTGATCTTAGTGGTCATTGGTTTTTTAATGTCGAGTAACCAATATGTCCTGGCTCAAGATGGAACAGTTTCAGGAACAGTAATCGATGGTTCGGGTATGCCACTTGCTGGAGCATCGGTTTTGGAAAAGGGTACTACAAATGGTACACAAACCGACTTTGATGGTAACTATTCCATTGGGAATGTAAATGATGGAATTTTAGTATTTAGTTACATTGGTTTTAAATCTAAGGAAGTCGCTATTTCTGGGCAATCCATTATTGATGTAGTGCTGGAGGAGGATGCAAGTCAATTGGATGAGGTGGTTGTAATTGGATACGGAACACAAAAGAAAAGTGACCTTACAGGAGCTGTTTCACAAGTGGCATCCAAAGATATTGATAAATACACCTATAGCGATGCCTCTCAAGCATTACAGGGTCGTATGGCGGGGGTCAGTGTTCAAACCCAAGGTGGTTCCCCTGGGGCAAGTGCAGTTATAGCCATTAGAGGTACGGGTACGATGTCAGATGCAGGACCGTTATATGTAATCGACGGTATGTTGACCGGAGGGATGGAGTCGCTTAACCCATCGGATATTGAATCGATATCGGTTCTTAAAGATGCTTCTGCAAGTGCCATTTACGGTTCAAGGGCCGCTAACGGTGTTGTAATCATCACAACTAAAAAAGGTAAACGAGGCGGACTTTCCGTAGATTTTGATACAAGTTATGGATTTCAAAGTGTAATCAATACTCTTGATTGGGCCGATGCAAGTCAATATGCCGAAATATCAAATAGGTCAGACGACAATGACGGTTCAGCAAGAAAGCCTGCTAACGATACTGAATTTGACCCCTCATATTCAAGTGACCTGTATAAGGAATCGCTGAGGTCCGCAGCCGTTCAAAATACCAATATAAGATTGGCAGGCGGTGGGGAGAATACGCTGTTCAGCTTTTCGATGAACTATTTTGACCAAGATGGTATTGTTAAATATTCCGATTTTAAAAGATATACGGCAAGGGCTAATGGAAGTTTTACCAAAAACAAGTTTAAATTAGAAACAACCTTAGGACTAACACGAACCGTAAACAATCCGAACCCTTATTTTAACAAAGAGCGAAATATTTTGCCCACTATAAGATTGAAGGATTCGAATGGTGACTGGAGCTCATCGGATCTGGAGGAAAGAGGAATTGATGCTTCTCCTGGTTCGTTCTATGGCCAATCGTCAATCTATAATGAGTTGGGGATGGCCGCTTTGGAAGATCGTACGGTTACCAGAAATACTTTTTTAGGAAACCTGTCTCCTTCTTATGAGATTATCGATGGCCTTACTTACAAGTTGAATTTAGGTCTAGAATACTACAACAACAATAATTACACCTTTACCCCAAACCATCCCGTTTTTTTAGCAACAGGGGTGTCAAGTGGTATGGCTGAATTGAATGAAACCAACGTAACGTACCAATCATGGTTATTGGAAAATACCTTGAACTACCAAAAAGTATTTGGAAATCATTCTATCAATCTACTTGGTGGGTACACCGAGCAGGAGACCAATTCAAGGTCTTTAGGGGTAATTGCTAGAGGCTTTCCTTCCAATGATATTAGGGTGGCGTCCGCTGCTTTGGAAATCCAGAATGTACCTTCTGAGGATATCACTTCCACCATTCAATCATATTTTGGTAGGTTAAACTATGTGTTCGATGACCGTTACCTTCTTACGGCCACGGTTCGTAGAGATGGGTCCTCTTTGTTTACTGATGATTTGCGATGGGGAACTTTTCCTTCTATGGCCTTGGGCTGGAACGTAAGCAACGAGAAATTTATGGAAGACAATTCCTTGATCTCCGATTTAAAGTTACGGGTCAGTTATGGAGAAATAGGTTCAAACAATGTTTCTGCCTACGCGATCGATCCATCATTGAACTTATTTAGCGAGTACATTTTGGGTGAAGCGCAGACCAGGGTTACGGGTTATTCCATCACACAAGGGGTAAATCAAAACATTACCTGGGAAACCACAAAGACCACTGATATTGGTGCCGAACTGGGTATTTTGGACAATAGGTTGAGGTTTACAATGGACTATTTTATTAAAAAATCTGAAGATGTATTGGTGGGTCTTAGACTACCCTTATACACCGGGTTTGGTAATGAGGTTCCTTTTAATACAGCCAGTGTAGAGAATAAGGGTTTTGAATTTTTAGCCGACTATAAAGAGCAATTGTCCGACGATTTTGTATTAGGGGTTTCTGCCAATTTCTCATTGCTTAATAATGAGGTAACCGCGTTGGGCGATGCTTCCCCGATCATTCAAGGGTCGTTTACATCCAATACAATTAACAGTACCAGAACCGACGTTGGTCAACCTATATCTTCTTTTTATGGGTATATCGTGGACGGAATCTACCAAACGGATGCCGAGGCTACTGCTGCCAACGATCAAGTTGGTAATCCAAGTGCCGGAGATTTTAAGTTTAAAGATTTAGATGGCGATGGTGATATAGACGATGATGATCGTACCTATATAGGAAACCCTACGCCAGACCTTGAATATGGATTTAACCTAACGGCTGAATACAAAAAGTTTGACCTTAACCTCTTTTTCAACGGTGTTGCGGGCAATGAAATTCTAAACGGAACAAAGTATAGAGGCTATTTTGACTTGGAAGGTAACTATTTTGCAGACGCCTTAAATGCTTGGTCACCAACTAATACTTCTACTAATATACCTAAGAATACCAGAGCAGATTTAGGGTTCAATAGAAGGATGTCTACTTTTTACCTAGAGCCTGGTGATTACTTCAGGCTTCGCAATGCCCAGTTGGGTTATTCGTTCAGCGATGCACTACTTGAAAAAATGAAAATCAAAAAAATGAGATTGTATGTATCGGCAACTAATCTGTTTACCATTACCAATTATACTGGTTATTATCCAGAGGTAGGAAGAAACAGTAGGGGAGCTACAGGAAACAACAGTATTTTCAATTCAGGGGTAGACGAAGGTACATATCCAACACCGAGGGAGTTTAGACTAGGATTACAAGTATCATTTTAAACAAAAAAAAGTTAAGCTATGTACACAATAAAAATATCAAAAAGGGTATTGATCGTCTTTATCGGGATGTTGTTCTACACGATTAGCTGTAGTGATGACATTCTTGATCAGACCAACCCAAATGTAATTACCCCAAATTCATTTTGGAATACCGAGGAAGATGCAGAAAAGGGAATCATCGGTGCATATAGTCCATTTACCAATATTTGGTACTATACTAGATTTGAGATTTTCACATCAGATTATAGAGATGATGTCGTAAACGGGTTCAATACTTCAGAACGTACCGCTGTAGGTTATTTCAGTGGTACATCAGAAAGTAATGCCACATTTTGGGTGTGGAGTGCTATGTACCAATGCGTTACTAGGGCAAACGAGGTGTTGTTCAATGTTCCGAACATAGAAATGGATGCCGATTACAAAGACAATATTTTAGGTGAAGCCTATTTTATTAGGGCATTCAACTATTTCAATTTGGTCAATAACTGGTTAAATGTTCCATTGATTACAACGCCAATTTCTGAAATTGAGCAACCGAATCTTATAGAGCAGGCAGATCCTGCAGAAGTTTGGGCCTTAATTGAATCTGATTTGAAGAATGCGCAAGCGTTATTGCCAGATTCTTGGTCAGCTGACGATATTGGAAGGGTAACGAGTGGTGCGGCAACAGGAATGTTGGGAAAAGTTTTCTTGTATCAAGAGAAATACGCCGAGGCAAAGGCAGAATTTGAAAAGGTTATGGATGGACGCTACCAATTGGCAGAGGATTATACGCATAACTTTACTGAGGCTTATGAGAATAATGTGGAATCCTTATTCGAAATTCAGTTGATTTCTGATGGAAATTCCGGGTGGGGCGCTGATGCTCCGGGAGTTGGGAAAGGAGCTGCTTTCCAACCCGATTTGGCTCCTAAAGGTTTTACCAATCAAGATGGAATGCGAATCAACGAATGGGTTTTAGATTTGTACAATGATGAAACTACGGTCAACGGAGAAATGGATCCTAGGGCTTTCGCGACCTTGTTTTTTAACTCAAATGATTCAACAGAATATAGAGGTAGGTATTTAAAATCAAGAACTTATGGTAATAAAACCTACGCCGAAGCCTTATCTGAAGATGGTACCGATATTTTTGCCAATAAATACTTGGATTGGGAATATAACGGTTTTACAGAATCTCAACAGCTAGGCTGGTACGGATCGGGAAACAATGTTAGAATTCTAAGATATGCAGATATTCTACTCATGTTCGCAGAGGCAGAGTTTATGCTCAACGGTTCTTCTCAAGCCGCGTTAGATGCCATAAACCAAGTTAGGGAAAGGGCTGATATGCCCCCGCATGCAAGTATTACCATGCAAGATATTGAAGATGAAAGGGTAAAAGAATTGTCTCTTGAACGTACTCGATATTTTGACCTTTTACGCTGGGACAGAGTTGTTGAACGAATCGTAAATAATCCCGAATTAAAATCGGAAAGTGCTGGTACTAGTGCCTATAAAGCAGGTAGAGAGTATATTGCAATCCCACAAAATGAGATTGATGGTAACCCAAATTTTAAACAAAATCCGGGGTATTAAAGAGAGTTTAGTTATGGCGGCCAAGGGTCGCCATTTCTATTATTAACCTTAAACTTCCCGTATATTATATATTTATCATTAAAAAATAAAAGCTCAATACATATCAGAATGAAAAAAGTCTTTAAAATTTTAATGTTTGCATTGGTGCTTTCATCTTTGGCTTGTAACGAAAAATCGACAGATGCTATAGAAGAAAAAAAACAGCCAAATATCATTTTCATCATGGCAGATGATCATACTACGCAAGGTTTGGGCGTTTATGGTAGCAGGTTGGCATCATTGAACCCAACGCCAACATTGGATAAATTGGCAAATGAGGGCATGTTGATGGAAAATGTGTTTGTAAACAATTCTATTTGCGTACCAAGTAGGGCGGCCATTATATCAGGACAAAGAGCACAGACCAACGGTGTGCTAGATTTGGAAGGTGCCTTACCACCAGCGAAGCAATACCTGCCAAAAGAGATGAAAAAATTAGGTTACCAAACGGCAATTATAGGTAAGTGGCATTTGCATGATGAACCTGCGGAATTTGACTATTACAAGGTACTTCCGGTACAAGGCAAATATTTTAATCCTGATTTTAGAGTTCGTGGAGAGCAAGAATGGCCAAACAATGTAGTACAGACAGAAGGGCATTCTACAGACGTTATTACGGACAATACTATTGAATGGTTAGATAAAGGAAGAGATAAAACTAAACCTTTCTTTTTAATGCATCATTACAAAGCACCACATGACGATTTTGAAAATGCCCCACGTTACAATGATTATCTGGCAGATACCTTTATTCCGGAACCAGAGAGTTTATATGATAATAAGAACAATGGTTCGGTAGCTACTAGGGGATCGAACGATTCCCTATCGCGCATTATTGGTTCATCGGTCTCTAGACGTAATTTAATTCGTAATCAGGCAATGAATATTTATACAGATAGCTCTATTTATAAACAATATAGAGATCAAAATACTATTGGGATAGATGAGCATAAAAAATGGCAGTTGACACCAGAAGAAAAAGAAATAACCTCAAAGGTGTATCAAGATTACTTAAAGCGCTATTTGCGTTGCGTAAAGGGTGTAGATGATAATGTAAAAAGACTGATTCATTATTTGGAGGAAAATAATCTGTTAGAGAATACTATTATTGTGTACACCGGTGATCAAGGTTTTATGTTGGGCGAACATGATTATATAGACAAAAGATGGATGTACGATGAATCTATGCGTATGCCTTTCTTTGTTCGTTATCCTGAAAAAATTAAAGCAGGTACACGTTCAGATGCTATGGTAAATAATACTGATTTTGCTCCTACTCTTATTGAAATGGCAGGTGGGTCTGCGCCAGATTACATGCAAGGGAGAAGTTTTAAATCAATATTGGAAACAGGGGAAGAACCGGCAGATTGGCCGCAATCTACTTATTATCGTTATTGGATGCATATGGCACACAGACATCAGAATCCGGCACATTTTGGGCTTAGAACTAAAGATTATAAGTTGATATTTTTTTACGGCAGGTATTGGGTAGATACGGACGACCCCAACGCTGAATATAATAAAGCTAGCTGGGGTAATGATTTTAGCAATAAAACACCGGTAGCGTGGGAATTCTATGATTTAAAGAACGACCCAAAGGAAATGAACAATGCTTATAATGACCCAAACTATACAGAAGTTATTGCTGAATTAAAAGAAGAGTTGATAAAGGTTAGGGAAGAATTAAATGAAACCGATATAAATTACCCACACATACAAAAGGTAATTGATGCCCATTGGAATGATTGATAGCCATAGTTCCATAAATAGAAAAAGCCAACTTGTTAAAGTTGGCTTTTTTGTTAAAGCTATGACAGACTGCTAGTAAATTGATTGATAGTTTTTAAAATGGTTTTACGTAGCGTTTATTATTTTTCTAGTTGAAATATTTGTTCTAAAGCTATCCACTTTTCACCTTTTTTTGCCCATGGAAGTTCTTGTTGAAATCCCCACATCAGTTCTTCCCATTCTTGAACCTTTGGGTTTTCCGCATCCATTTTAGACTTCTTATCGGGATCAAAAGAAGCATCGACTTCCATAATCATGAACATTCTATTACCTGTAAGGTAGATTTGCATATCTATGATACCGGCATCTTTAATGCTCTTTGTAATTTCTGGCCATGCATTGCCTTCTGCATGGTACTTTTTGTACTCCACAATTAATTCTGGGTTATCTTTTAAATCGCAAGCAAAACAAAGACGTTTATTTAAACTCATAAAATGGATTAATTAGTTGGTATGATATTTTTTATAAACTGTTCTTCCGTAAAAGGCAACTACACCAAGACAAATAAGTGATAGTACAAATGAAAATCTCATTTCTGTAACTCCAAAAATAGTAATGTCCTCATATCCAACACCACCTAAATCTAGCATATAACCCTGTAAAAAGGGGAGTAGTGCTCCCCCAACAATAGCCATGACCAAAAATGCAGCTCCAAATTTGGCATCTTCACCTTGGCCTTCTAAAGCAATACCGTAAATGGTGGGAAACATAATGGACATGAACAACGAGGTTGTCACTAATGAATATATACCTAACATACCCGGTAAAAATATTGCGCCCAGCAGGGTTAGCATTCCACCTAATCCAAAAAGCATTAATAATTTTCCAGAGTCTATTTTGGCCATAAGGGCAGTACCTATGGTTCTACCTATCAGAAAAACAATGTAGCCGGCTAAACCGTACCAAACGGCAGATTTTGCGTCAATGGCAAGTGTTTCGGCGTATTGGTACACGTAGGTCCAACACATAATCTGGGCACCTACATAAAAAGCTTGTGTGACCACACCAAAAGCAAACTTTGGTTGTTTCCATAATCGTTTTACGGAGTCTTTAAAAACCACCTTTGCCTCTTGATGTTTGTTTTGTGGCATCTTAACCACGCTGATCAATACAAAAAATATCAAAACTACAAGTCCTAAGAGTACATATGGATTTCTAATAATTTCCAGGTCAGATGTTCTAATGACGGCTTTGGCACTTTCGTTCAATGTGTCAAAAATAGGAACACCATCTACTGTTGTGTCATCGGATTGTAATGCGCCCAATACAAAGTTTTGAGCCACCAATAGCCCTAAAATAGAACCCATTGGGTTGAACATTTGGGCAAAATTCAAACGTCTGGTGGCTGTTTCTTCTGCACCCATAGAAAGAATGTACGGGTTAGATGTAGTTTCTAAAAACGCCAACCCAAAAGTTAGTACATACAATGCCGATAAAAAGAAAGGGTAGCTTTCATAGGCAGCTGCCGGATAAAATAGCAATGTGCCTATGGCATATAATGCCAAGCCTAATAAAACCCCTTTTTTATAAGAGTATTTATTTACGTATAAAGCAGCGGGAATAGCCATGGTAAAATAACCACCATAAAATGCTAACTGTACCAAAGATGCTTGCTTGTTGGATAATTCCAGTACTTTTTGAAAACCGCGTACCATTGGGTTGGTCATATCATTTGCCAAGCCCCATAAAGCAAACAGAGAAGTAATCAATATAAATGGCACCAATACTGATTTGGCAACAACAGGTATTTTTTCAGATGTGTTCATAAGGATTGGTAGGTTTTGTAGAATTATTTTTCGGATAATAAAGATCGGTCTAGATGCACATAGCCACCATCAACGGTTATAAATTGGCCCGTGGTGTGTGATGATCTTTCTGATATAGCGAATAATACGGCATCGGAAATTTCTAAGGGAGAGGTCATTCTGTTTTCAAACGGAATGTTCTTTACAATAGATTGTAATTTTTCATCGCCATTATCTAAACTGTTGATCCAGTTTTCATAGGCTGGTGTCCAACTTTCAGCAATAATCAAAGCATTACTACGAATGCCGAACGGAATTAAATCTACCGCCCATTCACGGGTTAAGCCAAGAACACCACCTTTGGATGCCGCATAGCCAGAAGTACCGCCCTGTCCCGTAAGTGCAACTTTGGAACCTACGTTTAAAATATTGCCTTTCGCCTTTTTTAAGTAGGGTAGGCAAAACTTGGTCATGGCAAAAAAACTGACCAGATTAAGCTGTAAAGAGCGCATAAATTTCTCTATGCTATCTTCCAGTCCAACCGTGTCGTTAACACCAACATTATTGATCAAGGCATCTATTTTACCATATTTATCACCAATGACCTTGGCAGCTTTTTCTATTTGGGCAACATCGGTTAAATCGGTCTTTACAAAAATGCTGTCCACACCTTTGTCCTGTAGTTCTTGTTCATATTCGAATCCGCGATTATTTCTACATACTATTACCGGTATAGCACCTTCTTTGGCTAATTCTTCTACAATAGTTTGCCCAATACTGCCTCTTAAACCTGCAGCACCTGTTATAACTACTATTTTATCTTTTAGTCTTAAATCCATACTTTATAAATTATAAAATTCCACCGCGTTATTGCCCATTATTTTAGCCTTTTCATCGGTGCTAAAATCTGTAATATATTTGGTGATCAGTTCTTTTACTTGAGCGTAACTGCCAGCAACTAAACACACCGGCCAGTCGGAACCAAATAAGCATCTATCAGCTCCAAAAGAGGCTAAAACTAGATCTAGATATTTCTTAATATCTACAGGTTTCCAATTGTTATAGTCGGCTTCCGTTATCATGCCCGATAATTTGCAATACACGTTTTCGTGTGATGCTATTTCTTTCATCAATGATGCCCATCCATCATAAAAACCATCTTTTATATAGGGTTTTGCTATATGGTCAATCACAAATTTTTGATTTGGAAATTGCTTTACAAACTCTAAAGTTGCCCCAAGTTGATGCGGAAATATTAGAATGTCGTAGGTGTAGCCATATTGCTCTAGCTGTTTAATTCCGTTTAAAAAAGGTTTTCTCAATAAGAAGTTTGGGTCGGGTTCGCCTTGTACCACATGCCTAAATCCTTTGACAATTGTATTGTTACAAAATTTTTCCAAATCCTTTTCAATGGTAGAAGCACGAAAATCTACCCAACCAACAACGCCTTTTATAAAGTCATTTTCTGATGCTAAATCAATTAAAAAATTGGTTTCTTCTATGGTTTGGTCCGCTTGTACGGCAACACATCCATCAATCTCATTTACTTTTAATTCGGTAATAAGATCCCTTGGCATAAAATCTCTTCTAATAACAGCCATGTCATCATCTATCCAAGCATGCTTTTGAGGTTCGTACCGCCAAAAATGTTGATGTGCATCTATCGTCATAGTCAGTTTGTCTTTTGTTACTTTTGGTTTATTAGGCTTATGGCTTCTTCAAATCCGTACTGTTCTATATTGCTGAGGTTATTGGTTATGTTGCTCGTTAATCCTGATATTTGGTTGAGGTCTTCATTCCATATATCGGCATTGCCCAAAATTTGGGAGGTCAATGTATTTAGATCGATATTATTTTCTCTGAATTGCTGCCAGGTGTTGGAGAAGTATTCAAGTATTGAAGACTTATCGTTTAGGTCTATCTTTTCATTATCAAAACTCCCTTCATAAAAGCGTAGCAAGGCACTTAATGCAAATGTGATGTGTGCAGGAAGTCTTCCTTTTATTCCTAGGTAATCTTTTAATGTAGGAAGTAAACGTGTTACAAATTTTGAGGTACTGTTTAATGAAATACTGATCAGTTTATGTTCTAAAGCCGGATTTTTAAACCTGGTAAGCACATCATTGGCAAATTGTTGTTTATAATCTTGTGGAAAATCTAAAGTAGTTAACACCTCGTTCATCAATACACCTTTAATGAAATTAACAACCAAAGCATTGTTCATGGCGTCTTTAACCAAGCGTTCCCCTAAAAGGTATGCAACGGGTACCATTGAGGTATGTGCACCATTTAGAATACGAACCTTTAAATTTCTGTACGAAGCTAGATCGGATACTAATTCAATATTTAAATCAGTTTCTTGAAAAGGAAATTCGGCTAAAATATCTTCTGGCCCTTCTAGTAACCAACTATGATATAATTCACCGGCAACAGCAAGTTTATCCGTATATCCAAGCTTGGCTTCTATCTCTTCAATTTTATCTTTAGGATACCCGGAAACTATACGGTCTACTAATGTATTATAGAATATACATGAATTAGAAATCCAGTTTTTAAATGCATCGGTCAAAGACCAATGATCTGCATATTGTAAAATACATTGCTTTAAGGTTTCCCCATTTTTTTCGATAAGCTCAACAGGTAAAAGCATACAACCTTTGTCCTTATCACCCTTAAAATGCGCAAAGCGATGAAAAAGCCAAACCGTCAGCTTTGCAGGAAACTCTTTTGGCGGATGGTTATCAAAGGCATCATCGGTATTAAAAACAATTCCTGCTTCCGTAGTGTTCGATATAATAAAACGAAGTTCAGGAAGCTTGGCAAGTGACAAATAAGCATCCCACTCCGAATAGGGATTTACTACTTCTTGAATGCAGTCGACTACCGTTAAATCTTGCTCAAAAGTGTCGTTCGCATAACCTTCAAGGTTTACGGAAAACAATCCGTCTTGTGATTTAAGTTCTTGGTAGTCACCACGTTCTGTGGGTTTAATTACAGCAATACCTGCATTAAATTCTGTGGTGCTGTTTATTTTTTGAATACTGATATCTACAAAGGCTCTTAAAAAATTACCACCACCAAATTGCATTACTTTAATTGGTAGTGATTTACGGTTTTTAACTGCGTTGTTGTTTAATAAATTCATAAGTTTTTTATAATGATATTCCTCTTTTCCAAGGTATAAAATCGTCTTGTCCTAATCGTACCGCATTGGGTACCTTCTCTCCGCTGGCCACTGCGATTATATACTCCAGTAACTCTTCTCCCTTGCTTTCTATGGTAGCAGAAGCCTCAATAATACCACCGGTATTAAAGTCTATTATGTCTGCCATACGCTCACTTAATGTGGTATTGCTCGCTATTTTAATGGTAGGGGCAATAGGGTTTCCAGTGGGTGTACCCAAACCTGTAGTAAAGCAAATTATATTACAACCAGACCCTGCAAGTCCCGTTGTACTTTCAACATCATTACCTGGTGTACACAGTAAATTCAAGCCTTTTTTAGTTACCGGTTCTGTATAATCGAGAACATCGGTAATAATTGAGGTTCCTCCTTTTTTAGCAGCTCCGGCGGACTTCATTGCGTCGGTAATGAGTCCGTCTTTAATATTACCTGGAGACGGATTATTCTCAAATCCTGACCCCACTTCCTCGGCACGTTTGGCATAGGTTTGCATTAAACCTGCAAATTTCTCTGCATTTTCTTTGGTTTGGCACCTATTTAAAAGTTCTTGTTCTACACCGTTCAGTTCTGGAAATTCTGCAAGTACTGTTGATGCACCCAGCGCCACTAACATATCGGAAACATGCCCCAAGGCAGGGTTGGCAGATATACCTGAAAACCCGTCTGAACCACCACATTCCAAGCCGAGGGTTAGTTTGCTAAGTGGTGCTTTGCTACGTTTGGTGTTGTTGGCCTCTATTAAGCCTAAAAAGGTTTGTTTAACTGCATCTTCAATAAAATGTTGTTCACTTTTACTTTGTTGTTGTTCTAGTATAACAAGTGGTTTAGAAAATTGAGCATCCCTTTTATTAATGGCATCTTCTAGTATAGGAATCTGAGCGTTTTGGCAACCAAGACTTAATACGGTAGCACCTGCTACATTGGGGTTGGTAATATAGCCTGCCAATAAATTACAAAGCGTATCGCTATCTTGTCTAATACCACCGCAACCACCATCATGTGTTAAAAATTTAATACCGTCTACATTGGGGAAAACCTGCTCGTCCGTATTTGGAATTTCAGGTTTTATAATATTGCTTTGTAAAAAATCTTCCTTACTAGAGCGATTTCTATAATGCTGTATTAGTGTCTCCGTAGAAATAATGTCATCACTGGACGATTTGTAACCCAATGGTTTTAACAAGGCGGTTTTTAATACTTCTACATTCCTATTCTCGCAAAAAACCAAAGGGATCACCAACCAATAATTAGAAGTACCTACACTGCCATCTTTTCTATGGTAGCCCATAAAGGTTCGGTCTTTAAAATTTTCGATATCTGGCGGTGTAAAATTCCAATGTTGGTCCGCTACTTGATAGCTGGCCGCTGCATGAACCAAATTCTCAGTAGTAATAGCCTCACCAATTTGAATGGGAACAAGAGCTTTACCAACAATAGAACCATACATATATACCAAAGCATCTTTCTTAATAGGAGATAGGGCAAACTTATGTTTGGCCTTTACCTTTTTTGGAATAGGAATGGTAACATTATTATGAATTATTTGTGTGCCTTCTGGTATATCTTGTAAGGCAACAAGTATATTATCTTTTGGATGAATGAGTAAAAATCTGTTATCCATAAATTCGTTTACAAGCGTTTGTGAAATAATACCAAATTAGTTGCATTCTATTTCATATCAAATTTAGAAAGTGACCATCGCTTTAATCACCCCGGTTTCAGGTTTTAACCAAGAATCAAAATTGGCAATCATTTCTGTGTAAGGTACGGTATGCGTAACAAAAGAAGCTATGGGAAATTGGTCAATAACATGGATTATATATTCAAAATCTGCCAAGGTTGCATTTCTACTACACATAATGGTAGATTCTTTTGCGTGTATTGCGGGGTGGTTAAAGGTTAAATCTCCTTTTGACAATCCGACCAATACATATCGCCCCCCATGTGCCATATAATTTGGTCCGCTTTCCAAGGCAAATTTATTACCGGAGGCATCGAAAACTGCTGTGGCCAAATCGTTATTGGTAATTTCATTCACTTTTGCGACCGCATCTTCATCAGCTTTAACAATAAAGTCTACACCGATTTTTTCTTTGGCATAATCTAAACGTTGTTGATTGACATCAATGGCAATTACCTTGGCACCTTGTAATTGTGCCAATTTCATAATTCCAATACCAATGGGACCACAACCAATAACCGCAACGGTTTCTCCTTTTATAATTTGTGCTCTTCGTAATGCATGCGCACCAATTGCCAAGGGTTCTACAATAGCCATTTGTTCAAGGCTCAGGTTGTTTGCCGGTAACAATAACTCTATTGGTACGGTTATAATCTCTTGCATACCACCATCGGTATGCACACCTAAAACCTTAATATTGGTACAACAATTTGTCTTACCAGCTTTACAGGCAACACATTTATTACAACTTATATAAGGCATGACTACTACCTTATCACCTTGTTTGAGCCCTTTTGAATTAGGTTCTATAGCAATAATTTCAGCAGCAAGTTCATGACCTAAAATACGTGGATAGTTAAAAAAAGCTTGATTGCCCGCATAGGCATGCAGATCTGTACCACATATACCAACTCTTTTAATTTTTAGAGTAGCTTCATTAGGTTTAGCTACAGGTGCTTCTTTATCTTTTAGGGTAAACGTGCCGGGTTCTTCGCAAGTTATATATTTCATTATCGTAAGTGTTCAAATGCAAGTGGTCGTTTAAAAACGCACCCCGTTAGGGGTGCATCATTTAATTAAAACTAACACAAACAATTATTTTAAGACTAAATTTTATCTGCAAGGGTAATTTCTAGGCAAAAGGCGTGATCACCTTTCTTTTCTCCAAGGTTTGCTATTTCAAGACCGTTATTGGTTTGCTTATATGCAATTTCATTATCTGATCCCAATAACGTAATAGATTTAATATCTAGACCCTCTGCGTTGGTGTTTCCCAAAGCCAAGGTTTCAATGGTTACGGAATTGTTTTCTGGCCAGGCCAATAGAATGGCATAAAGCTTATTGTCTTTTTTAGTGAATCTAATATCTTGAGCCGTAAACCCTTTGTTTTCACCTTCAGAATGATGCCCTTTTTTAACCTCGGTAGGTCCTTCACCAAAAACGGTCCAATATTCGGTGTTGTAAATGGCATCACCATTTACTTTTAACCAATCGCCAATTTCAAAAAGTATTTTTTGTTGGTCCTCAGGAATACTACCATCTGCTTTAGGACCTATGTTTAAAAGTAGATTTCCATTTTTAGAAACGATATCGACTAAATCATCCACTAGTTCATTGGTGTTTTTAGATTCCCAATTGGTAACATAGCCCCATGAGTTTTTACCTATGGAAGTATCGGTCTGCCAAGGCAATTTTCTAATACCTGGCAATTTTCCTCTTTCTAGATCGTAGATAACAGTTCCTTCAGGAAAAGCCTCATGATCAAAATTTTTATCGTTTATGACTACTTCCTTGCCCCATTCTATTCCTTTATTATAGTAATATGCCGCTAGTTTTGGTCTGTATTCCTTAAAATCTGGTATATCTAAATAGAAATCGAACCATAGAATATCTGGTTGGTAATTGTCAATTAAATCAACCGTTCTATTCCACCATAATTTCTTGAACTCTTCAGAAACAGGTTCGGTCAGATCTTTACCTTTTGCAGAATATAAATCCGCAAATTCAGGATCTGTAGTGTCAAAGTGGTCCTTTTTATTATAGAAAGACCAGTTAAACGCATAGTGCGAAGAAGCGCCCATAATAAGACCTTCTTTGCGACCTTCTTTAAATAATTCGCCCAGAATATCCTTTTTAGGTCCCATGTCTACTGAATTCCATCTTGTGGTATTGGACTCATACATGGCAAAACCATCATGGTGGTCTGCAACGGGTATGACATATTTAGCGCCAGATTTTTTAAAAATATCTATCCATTGAGCAGCATCGAATTTTTCGCCTTTAAATAGAGGTATAAAATCTTTGTATCCAAAATCCTTTTGGTCACCATACTTCTCTTTATGATATAGGTACACCTCATTTGGTCCCAGTTGTTGATGTTTTAATTGTGCCGAAAAGGTGGCAGAATCCATATACATTCTTCTAGGGTACCATTCAGAACTATACGCTGGCACGGCATAGGCACCCCAGTGAATAAAAATGCCGAATTTTTGATCATTGAACCATTCCGGGTCTTTGTAGTTTTCTTTTATAGATTCCCAATTAGGCTCATAAATTTTCGTTGACTCAACGGTTTCTTTTTCCTTTTTTTCGGTTCGTGATTTACAGCCTATAACTAATGCTAACAATAGTAAAGGGTATACAAAGTACTTGTTCTTGTTCATGTAGTAATCGTTTATTAGATGTGTATCTAAGTAAGAGCTGCTAAATTCCGTTTTTTGTTTTATGGAATTCATAACAGATGTTTTAATGATTACAACAAATGGTTATCCTTGTTTTTTATTAGGTTTTATATGTATTTCTTTGGAATATGTTCAATTAATGATAACAAACTTTAAATAAAAATCAATTTATAATGCGGTTAAAAATTAGATTCTTTTGCTTGCTTTTGTGCACTGTACAGTTTTTAATGAGTCAGAAAAACAGTAAAAAATTGCCAAACATTATTTGGATAATGGCAGAAGATATTAGTTTAGATTTGGCGTGTTATGGTACCAAAGCGGTTAAGACACCCAACTTAGATCAAATGGCGGCAGATGGCATTCGCTTTAATAATTGTTTTGTGACCAACCCTATTTGTTCACCAAGTAGATCAGCCATGATTTTGGGTACACATCAACAAAAAAGCAATACTTACAATCACCGTAGTAATAGAGAGGTAGTATTGCCAAAACCATTTGTTCCCTTTACGCAATTATTAAGGGATGCGGGTTACACCACTATTTTGGGACATAAAGATGTGCGTGGAAAAGGAAGAAAGATCGATGTGAATTTTAAACATACACCTATTGGTACTTGGGACGGTGAATCAAATTTTGGTATTTATGATAAGTACGATGAGTTTCTGCCAAAAGATGCACCATTTTTTTCGCAGATAACATTGAACGTAACCCACAGGGGCGATTGGTGGGATGAAATCCGTGCAAAATCCAAACATCCTGTAAACCCCAATGATGTGGAGCTGCCACCATATTTGGCGGATAATCCCGTAATTAGGTTAGATTGGGCCAAGTATTTAGATCAGATGGAATATATGGATGCTGAAATTGGAATGCTTTTTAAAGAACTGGAACAAAAAGGACTTGCCGAGAATACAGTAGTAATTTTCATAGGTGATAATGGTAGGTGCAATATTAGAGGGAAGGGATATTTACACGATTCTGGCTTAAGAATTCCGTTATTGGTGAAATGGCCCAAAGGAATAGACAAGGGCCAAATAGATGACCGAATAGTAAGTTCAACAGATATAACGGCAACCATTTTAGATTTGGCACAGGTTAAAATTCCTGATTTTATGACCGGAAAATCATTTTTAGATGAGGATTTTGACCGAACCGAGGTATTTGCATCTCGCGATTTGTGGGATGAAATTCCGGAAAAAAGCAAAGCCATAACCACCAACAAGTTCAAGTACATCAGAAATTTTAAACCAGAGATTCCTTGGGATGCCCATCAAGCATATTTAGAATTTTATAGGCCTGCCGTACACGTAATGCGAAGCTTAAAAGAACAGGGTAAATTGAATAAAAATGAATTACTTTTCTTCGGATTAAAACCGGCAGAAGAGCTGTATGATTTAGAAAAAGATCCATTTGAACTGAATAATTTGGTTTTGGATGTTGAATATGCTGCCGTAGTACAAAAAATGAGACAGCAAACCTTAGATTACAATGAAGCCTTTAAACCAATCGGTGATACTTATGATCCTGTGCATGCGGAATCTGTAGACGTTTTAGAATGGGTTAAGAAAGAGAGACCAAAAGAATACCAAAGAATGTTGGCTGGTGAAGAAATTGGGTTTCACAAAATATCAAACGAATACAAGGAAACTATCAAATAAAAGTAGTATGAAAAGTGGTTTTTTAAAACAAATAGGGTGTATAATCGCCATCTTTATTGCAACAAGCTGTGGTGAGCAGAAAGAAAAAAAGGAAGAACAACCATCAAAAAACGAACAACCGAATATTGTCATCATTTATTTGGATGATTTGGGCTATGGCGATGTTGGGGCTTATGGCGCAACCGAATTAAAAACACCGAATATGGACAGGTTGGTCAATGAGGGTGTAAAGTTTACTTCCGGTTATGCCAGTTCTGCAACTTGTACGCCTAGTAGGTATGCATTGCTTACAGGTGAATATCCATGGCGAGTAAATGCGGCGATATTGCCAGGGACGGCACCATTGATAATAGATACCGATCAACCCACAATTCCTAAAATGCTAAAGAAAAAGGGATATCAAACAGGTATCGTAGGTAAGTGGCATTTAGGATTGGGCAACGGTAATGTAGACTGGAACCAAGAAATTACTCCCGGTCCCAATCAATTAGGTTTTGACTATTCGTACATATTAGCTGCCACGCAAGACAGGGTGCCAACAGTTTATATAGATAACGGCAAGGTTGATAATTTAGACCCTAACGATCCTATAGCAGTCAGTTATGAGGAAAATTTTGAAGGTGAACCAACAGGTAAGGGTAATCCTGAGTTGACCACCATGAAATGGCACCATGGCCACAACCAAAGTATAGTAAATGGTGTGCCTAGAATTGGCTATATGAAAGGTGGAGAAGCCGCCAAGTGGAACGATATTGATATGGCAGACCATTTTTTGGAAAAAGCTAAGACATACGTAGCTAGTCATAAAGACGCTCCGTTTTTCTTGTATTATGCCTTACAACAACCACATGTGCCAAGAACGCCACATCCTAGATTTGTAGGTGCATCGGGTATGGGGCCAAGGGGCGATGTAATCGTTGAGGCAGATTGGGTAATCGGCGAATTTTTAAAAGAACTGGAAACACAAGGTATCTTGGAGAACACGTTAATTGTGTTTACGAGTGATAATGGTCCTGTGCTAAATGACGGTTATTATGACAATGCCGTTGAAAAGTTGGGAGATCATACTCCGGCAGGGGGATTGAGAGGAGGAAAATATAGCCTTTTTGAAGCAGGTACCAGAGTCCCATTTTCGGTCTATTGGAAAGGAAAGATAACACCCAAAACATCTGATGCACTTGTTTGCCAAATAGATTTATATGCATCTCTTGCCGAACTAACAGGAGCAGAGTCTAAGTTACCCGATAGCCAAAATTTACTCAGCACATTTCTGGGGAAATCAGAAAAAGGCAGAGATCAGCTGATTATTGAGGCCGGTGGTAGAACCGCTCTTAGAAAAGGCGATTGGGCGTTTATACCCCCATATCCAGGCAGTGCAATTAATACTCAGGTGAATATAGAATTAGGAAATGATGAAGTGTATCAGTTATATAATCTGAAAAACGACTTAAGTCAACAGCATAATATAGCTGAAGAAAACCCAGAAAAACTAGAGGAACTCAAAACAGAATATGAAAACATTAGAGGAATAAGTAATGCTACTGTGCCAGAGTTGGAATTGCATTAAAAATAGTTGTTAGTTTAATTTTTTGAGAAGCACCCGAGAGGGTGCTTTTTTTTTGAAAAAGAAACTAATCTCTAGCATAAATTCTTTAGCAATAACAAATGTTCTAAACCTTGCCACACATGTTTTAAAAGTTTTACCCATAAGAAACTAACACTTAGTTTTAATAAAATAGAGCTTTAGAACGCATTTATGACCAAACATATTAAATCATTGTTTTTACTATGGTTAACTTGTATTAGTTTAACCGTAAACGGGCAACAGGCGAATACCAAATCGAAACCGAATATCGTTGTCATCTTAACAGACGATCAAGGTTGGTTAGATGTGGGGTTTAATGGAAGCACCGATATTCCCACGCCAAATTTGGATAATTTGGCAAAAGAAGGTGTCATATTCAAAAATGGGTATGTATCGCATCCGTATTGCAGTCCATCCAGAGCAGGGCTTTTGACCGGTAGATATCAAGCACGTTTTGGGCATGATTGTAATATGCCATATGATGGTGAAAATGATGCATCTGTAGGTACGCCACTATCTGAAAAGATGATATCGGAAGCTTTAAAAGAGCAAGGTTATGCTACAAGCGCAATAGGTAAGTGGCATGTAGGCGATCATGTTGATCTACACCCTCCTTGGCAAGGTTTTGACCATTGGTTCGGTTTTGCAGGCGGTGCAATGAATTATTGGGGAGAATCCAATGGGCAATTGCGCACCATATTCAGAAATGAAAAAAAAGTACCGGAAAGCGAATTATCGTATTTAACGGATGATTTCACCAATGAAGCCATCTCATTTATAGAGAATAACAAGCAAGATCCGTTTTTTATTTACTTGGCGTACAATGCGCCACATGCTCCAGACCACGCTACCAAACAATATTTAGAAAAGACCAAGCATATAGAATATGGCGGTAGAAGTGTTTATGCGGCCATGGTAAACGGGGTAGATGCAGGTGTTGGTAAAATTGATGCCTATTTAAAGGAAAAAGGGTTAAAAGAGAATACCATTTTGGTATTCTTGAGCGACAATGGCGGGCGTACCATGCATGCCAATAATGGTCCAAATAGAGGACATAAGGGAATGTTGTTTGAAGGCGGTATAAAAGTACCGTTCTTCATGGTTTGGCAAAATCATATTAAACCCAACGAAGCTTATGATGAGGTTGTAAGTTCCTTAGATTTATTTCCTACGCTACTCAATGCGGTAGGGGGTAATGTTAAAGGTGAAAAACAGCTAGATGGCGTAGACCTTTTACCATTTTTAGATCAAAAGAATGAAAAGCCGCATGAGACTTTATACTGGCGCAGCGTTGGCGGATTTGAGTATGCCGTAAGACACCAAGAATACAAATTATACAAGAGCGCTTACAAAGGCAGAACTATGCTTTTCAATTTAGAAAAAGATCCCTTGGAACGTCATGATATTGCTGAAAACCACCCTGAGATTATTACAAAATTAGAAGCCTTATACACAGCGTGGGATAGCAAAAATGTGGCGCCAGGTTGGGTAGACCCGCATCCGGAAAATGTCATTAAAGAGGAGAAGAATTTTAGAATGATCAGAGAAAAATCACTTAGACCAAAAAATTAAGTATATGAATGTAAACACCCATTTTGCCAGATCACTAACTGTTTTGATTATTACGCTGATCTTTAGAGTGGTACAGGCACAAGAACAGCCTAATTTTATTTTCATTTTAACCGATGACCAATCTTATGGCATGATGGGCTGTACCGGTAATGAAGTAGTACAGACTCCCAATATTGATAAGTTGGCAAAAGACGGTGTACTTTTTACGAACGCACATATTACCAGCGCCATATGTACACCAAGTAGGGCAAGTATTTTAACAAGCCAGTTTGAACGTAAACACGGTATAAATTTTAATTCGGGTACCAGTATGTCAGAGGAAGGGTGGAATAATACCTACCCTATGGTGCTTCGTGAAAACGGTTACTATTCTGGGTGGATAGGTAAAAACCATTTGCCTGTTGGTGATGGTGGTTATACCAGTGGTTTAATGGATAAGAGCTTTGATTATTGGTATGCCGGGCATGGTCATTTGACCTTTTACCCAAAAGAGAGACATAAGATATTCAAGCATGCAAAAGATGATACCCAGGTTGAGATTATAAGCGAAGGAATTTCAGATTTCCTGTCTAATGAGCAAAAATTACAAGGTGCACAAAAGTTTTTAGATCAGCGACCAAAAGATAAACCATTCGTGCTTTCGGTCAACTTCAATTTACCACATGATGCCAGCGCATCTACCATGGCGCAAAGAGAATCCGATGATGAAATCTATAAAACTTTGTATGACGATGTAGATTTAAAATTGCCTAAGAATTACATTGCTAAAAAAGATATTGTACATCCTAAATTACCACCGGAAATTCACAAAACAGATGATAGACAAGAGGGGTATGACTATGTAGATCATCCAGATAGTCTGCTGGCAAGATATCAATTAAGATTACAAGCTATGACAGGCATTGACCGTATGGTGGGCGAACTTAGAAAAACGCTAAAAGCCCAAAAATTGGATAAGAATACCATTATCGTTTTTACATCTGATCATGGTTTGTTTATGGGGCAATTTGGTATTGGTGGTAAAGCCCTTTGTTATGAAATAACTACGCATGTACCGTTAATTATTTATGATCCAAACGAGAAAAAATCGAATAGGGGTAGAAAGTCCGACGCTCTGGTACAAAGTATAGATATTGCTCCAACTTTACTTAAAAAAGCAGGTATTCTGGTACCGGATACGTATCAAGGTAGAGATTTATCGCCACTATTATCACAAGAAAAAAGCGACGTTAGGAATTATTTATACACAGAAAATTTATGGTCTACCCAGTTTGGGAATCCAAGATGCGAAGCTGTTAGAGACAAACATTGGAAATATATTCGATACTACAAGAACGAAAATTTTTCGGCACAAAAAAAGATTGAGACAGCAAAGCAAATGGGCATTAAGATGACGGCGATGTTATATAAAGTCCATGATCCGGATATCGCCCTGTATCGCTCATTCGTAGAGGGACCATTACAAGGCGAAAAAGCAGTCTATGAAGAACTGTTCGATCTGGAAAATGACCCAGATGAAACTACCAATTTAGCAGGGGTAGCGGAACATGCATCGGTATTGGAAAAATTGAGAACCGTGTGGAAAGAGAAAATAACCTTTGCCAGAGGAAATGAGGCACCAAAAGTGTTGCGGTATACCTCTGATAGTGAATCGGAACGTGGTGTAATCATAGAACCAAAATAATAGATAATTTACCAGCAATGACCGAACAAAATATCAACAAAAGCCTATATAGTCTTTTATTCACACTATTATTAACGGCACAGGCATTCTCTCAAGAACTTCCTTTTGGCTATCCAGATACTGAGCGTACCAAAATAAGTATCAATCAAGGTTGGAAATTTCACTTAGGAAATCCTGATGCAGCGTATTTTGAAAAAAATACGGATGATACCACGTGGGAAACCGTGAACGTACCACATACCTTGGCATTGACCTCCTTGGCTTTAGATGGTTTGCAAGATGAAAAAACACAGCTTAAGTTTCATAGAAATGTAGGTTGGTACAGAAGGAATATAATGGTACCAGAGAACAACAATAAAGTTTTTTTAGAATTTGAGGGTGTACATCAAGTTACCGATGTTTGGGTTAATGGTAAACATGTTGGTAAGCATGGTACAGGTGGTTATACACCATTTCATTTTGATATTACGCGGTATGTGGATAAAGGAAAAGAAAACCAAGTAACCGTTTTGGCAGATAATAGAAGAAGTATAGTAGTTCCGCCAGATCCAGGTCCTTTTGATTATGTAAAATTTAGTGGTCTGTATAGAGATGTTTATTTGGTAGAAAAGCATCCGGTGCATATTGGTTTTAATTGGGAAGCTAAGCGTGCCGGGGTAACCATAACTACGCCAACGGTAGATGTGGTGAACAAAAATGCGACCATAGATATTAAATCCGTAGTAAAAAATAATAGTGGAAAAGCTGAAAACGTAACAGTGGTCACAAGAGTTATAGATGCTGAAGGTCTGGTGGTGCTAAAGTTGATCGATGATGCAAACGTTGCTCAAAATAGCAACTATGAGTTTGACCAAATAGGGAGTTTAGAAGATAATGTTCAATTATGGGATGTTGAGAATCCTTATTTGTATCGCGTAAATACAGAGGTTTTGGTAAATGGCAAATCTGTAGATGTCGTGGAGAACAATTTGGGGATTAGAAAGTTTGAATTGAATCCCGATCGTGGATTTATGCTTAACGGCAAACTGATAGAACTTATGGGTTTCAATAGGCATCAGCACTTTCCATATATAGGCGATGCGGTACCAGATGCCCTGCATTATAAAGATATGTTGCAGTTTAAAGAGTTCGGTTTTAACATTATGAGAACCGCACATTACCCGCAAGATAATGCCATTTTAGATGCCTGTGATAAGCTGGGTATTTTGGTATATGAAGAAGCGCCTTCGTGGATATCGATGAGTACGGATAAGGAGTGGTGGAACAATTTTGAACAATCGGAACGCGTTATGATCCGCAATCATAGAAATCACCCTTCCGTAATAATTTGGGGAGGAGGGATCAACCACAGAGGGTACGTGCCTGTAGCACACAATACCGCTAAACAAGAAGATCCAACAAGGCTTACCGCCTCACAAGGTTCACGGTGGACAGGATGGCAAACATCTGGTCTAACGGACATCAATGCAAATATGCTTTACGGACCATTTATCTGGGACCGTGCAGAACCTATGTTCGCTATGGAAGGGCATCATGGACCAGAAGCCTTGGCACCGTTTAGAAAAGATTCCCTAATGACAGGATTAATATCATGGACGGCCCATGCCTATTATACCTTTCATCCAACACACGATAAAGCTTCCAACAAAATAGACAGAACAAGAAGTGGCGGAATGACCATTTTTAGAAATACAAGACCAGAGTTACATTGGTATAAGGCAGAGCTAGGAAAAGAACCCTTTGTATATATGCTGGAAGACTGGAAAAAAGGGCAAGATTCCATCACGGTCTATAGCAATGCAGAAAACATAGAATTAAGTGTAAACGGTAAAACGGTAGCTACCCAAACCTCCTCAAAAGATACTATTTATGATGGTTTACACCATGCGCCTTTTATATTTAAAAATTTAAAATATGCCGATGGTGAGGTTAAGGCCAAAGCCATTTTTAAAGATGGAAAAACCAAAGAAGTAGTTCATAAAACTCCGGGAAAACCCTATGCCATAGAACTAATGGTAGATACCGTAGGTAGAAAGTTTACTGCAGATGGTGCTGATATTCTTATGGCCTACGCTACTGTTGTAGATAAGAACGGCACCGCAATTAAAGAGTACAATGGTAAGGTTACTTTTTCTGTAAGTAAGAATGCCATGGTGGTAGGTGATAATGCGAATATCAATGCCAACCCTATGTTCACGGAGTATGGTATTGCACCAGCATTGATTAGAGCAGGTACTACGGCAGGTGAGGTCAAAATTACGGCAAGTGCCAAAGGTTTAAAATCTGCCAATGCAAACGTGCAATTAACAGCCTATGACCCAAATGTTTTGGCAACGAATGCAAGAGCTATTTATGATTTTAAGAAAGTTAAAATAGACATGGGTGCCCATGACCAGTTGGTTCAATTCGGATGGGATTTTTGGCATGGCAAGGACGAAGATAAAAGTAGCTATAAACTACCCCTTTTCAAAAACGCCGAAGTAAACCTTGCAACAAACAGCGCTGATGGTGTTTTGCGCTGGTTGGGTGAAATGAACGTTATAGGTAAATACGGATTTGTGTATGGCGATGGTGTCCTTGGTATAGATAAAAATGGGTTAAGCATTAACTTTAAGGGACTACCAAAGGGAAAATATAAGTTGACCACCTACCACCATGCACCACAAAGTAATTCAGATGAAATGGATCCCAATAAGGATAAGTTGAAAGAGATACGAATTTTGAATATTCCCTACGAACGCAAATTAACCATATCGGCTGGGGAGAATACCAAAGAAGTTAAAGTCACGGAAGGTAAAATGATGCAGTTTCAAGAACCAGGTAAAAGTACGATCCTATTTAATGTTCAAGATGATGGTACTGCAAAAGTTAATATTCAAGGAACAGCAGGAAAAGGAATTTGGTTAAACGGAATAGAATTGCAAGAATGGAACAAATAATCAGTAGAAAGTCGGGAAATATTATACAATGTATTATCACGTGTTGCATGCTCTTTCTATTTATAGGTGAAGTGCATGGGCAACGTTATAGTCCAGAAAATGAAGATGTACGGGTTGGACCGCCAAAACCGCCACTAGGTAAAAGATGGGTCATGAATCCCGATTTTTCAGATGAATTTAATGGTACAGCGTTAGATACTACAAAATGGTTGAATCATCACCCTACTTGGATAGGAAGAGAACCAGGACTATTTATGAAATCACAAGTATCCGTTGGTGATGGTTACTTACAGCTGAAAGGCGAAATGATGAAAAAGGACACCACAATAAATGCCTATGGTAGCAACAGAACATTTTCAATTGCCGGTGCTGCGGTAGTTTCCAAGAAGAAAACACAGTTCGGGTATTTTGAAACAAGGGCAAAAGCCGCGGCAACTACCATGTCTACTACATTTTGGTTTTCTACCGTAGGTAGTTTTAAAGGACCTAACGGTTGTGATACATATGGCCTAGAATGGGATATTCATGAATCGGTTGGTAGATCAGGCGATTACAGTGGTAGCTATTTTGCAAGTGGAATGCACTCCAACAGTCACTTTTGGTATACTGATTGCGAAGGCGAGCGACATGATCGCAGGGCTGCTCAGGTAAGATTTGAAGATAACGAGGTAACCTCAGAAAATTTTCATGTATATGGTGGTTGGTGGCGTAATGAAAGTTCCGCTAGTTACTATTATGACCATAGAGAGCCAAAACATCAAAAATTCTATAATAAGGTAAAGGAAAAACCATTTGATCAACCCATGTACATGCGTTTGGTATCTGAAACCTATCCTTTTCCTTGGATAGAACTTCCAAACGAAAAAGAGTTGTCCGATCCAAGTAAAAACGTAGTTTATTATGATTGGGTCCGCGCGTATAAATTAGAGGATATTTCAAAGAAGATATCTCATATTTCTTTAGAAAAGGAATTACAATTGTATGATGAAAGTGTCATTTTTGATACTACGGAAATTACCTTAAACAAGGAGTCTAACTTGGAAATTCCGATTTCCTATAAAGCAAACGAACCAAGGCAATTGGTTTTGGAAATCTATAATACTGCCGATGAAAAAATAGCTTCGGATAAAGTACAATTGCTTGCTGGTTATGGTCATTTTCGACATAAATTAAAGTTGAGCAACACGTTGAATGCAGATACCGAATATCGTTTACTTGCCAAATTACAACCTGTACAAGACGATGATAAAACTATTTTAGACCGTAACAACCTTATGTTAAAGATAAAATAGCTTAATAATCGTCTTTTAGAACCATTTATATTCCTAAATGGGTCATATGTAGTGCTGGTTTCGGGCAAATCACCCTAATCTTGTTATAGACCTATCAGTTAGTTATCAGTGCTAAGGTCTCATAGCTAGACTGGTACAGGAAATTAATTGTTCATAAGATTAAATCTATTTCAAATGATAAAACACATCGGTAAAAAACTAGGGATTATTGCTGTAGTATTAGGAGCAAGCTATCAATCACATATATATGGCCAAAACGATAAATATGCAGAAACTTGGGAGTCTATAGCCAAGGTAAATGCAACGCCAGATTGGTTTTTAGATGCCAAATTGGGTATTTATGCACATTGGGGTCCGGTATCAAGTGCTTTTGTTGGAACCGAACCAAGCAAGCATTATGCAGGTTGGCATGGTATGATGATGTATAATGATGGTAAAATAGTTGAAACCAAAAACGGTAAACCCAGTAACAATTACCTCCATCATAAAAAGAAATACGGTAAACCAGCAAAAAAAGGATATATAGAAATCATAGAAGATTTTTCTCCAACAGCTTTTGACGCCAAGGAGTGGGCAGATTTATTTGCAAAATCGGGGGCAAGGTTTGCCGGTCCTGTAGCCATGCACCATGATAATTTTGCGATGTGGGATAGTAAGGTAACCCGATGGAATGCTATGAATTATGGAGGTATTGATCCGTCTGCAGCACTAAAAAAGGAGATAAATGAAAAAGGCATGCGATTTATAGGATCTTTTCACCATGCATTTACCTGGAAATATTTTGGTCCTGCACACGCACACGGTAATATTGATCCTAAAGATTATGATTTGTATACAAACCCACACAGTTTGGATAATGACACTCCAGATGAAGCTTTTAGGACAGCATGGTGGGCCGCCTTAAAGGAATATATTGATAATTACCAACCGGACATTATTTGGTTCGATTGGTGGTTAGAGAATCTACCGGAAGAAGACCGACTTAAGTTTTTGGCCTACTACTATAACAAGGGTAAGGAGTGGGGTAAGGAAGTAGCCGTTTGTTATAAAGAAGCAACCTTTAACGAAGATGTTGCTATCAAGGATTATGAACGCGGTAGGCCAAATCAACCCAAACAGAATGCATGGCTAACGGATACTTCACCGGGAGCGTGGTTCTATAGGCCCCATGCCAAATTTAAAACAGCCAATGAGCTTATAGATATACTTGCGGATATTGTGGCAAAAAACGGATTAATGTTGTTGAACGTACCACCAAACCCAGATGGCAGCATTCCGCCGGAAATGCAAAAATTATTGACAGATATGGGAGCTTGGTTAGAAATTAATGGCGAGGCAATTTATGATACACGTCCATGGACCGTTTTTGGTGAAGGGCCCACTAGACTGCCAGAGGGTGGGCATAAAGTAGAGGAGAAGCTAAATATAGAATACAATGAGAACGACATAAGATATACCAAGAAAGGCGATAAAGAATTTTTTGCCATTGTATTAGACGAGCCCAAAGGCGATGTAATCATGAAAACGTTGTCTACTGATATTGGAGCATTGAATTCAGCTATTCTAGAGGTGCAATTAATTGGTAGTACCGAGAAATTAAAATGGGAACGGAATGAGAAAGGTTTGGTCATTCAAAAACCATCCTCTTTTCCTACGGAATATGCCCATGCTTTTAAAATCACTTTAGAAGGTTACAAAGAGAATAATATTGGTGGAGATGTAGAGGCGCATATAGATTAATTTTTTCGATGATGAAATATTCGGTCTTTACTATCAAAAAGATGCTAATAGGTCTATACTGTATAGGTCTTGGCTGTATATTTTCCTTGCAATCACAGTCAAGGCCAAATGTTATCTTGGTACTAACCGATGACCAAGGTATTGGCGATTTGGGTGCGCATGGCAATAAGTGGTTAAAAACACCAGAAATTGATGCTTTTTATGATGATGCCGTAAGAATGACCAATTTTCATGTGTCTCCGTTATGCACGCCCACTAGAGCCGCAATAATGACCGGTAAGTATCCAATAAGCAATGGGGCGTGGGCAACATACAAAGGTAGAGATGCCCTTTCCAATCTGGTGACCATGGCAGATGTATTTAAGAAAAATGGCTACAAAACCGCTTTATTCGGAAAATGGCATTTAGGGGACAATTATCCCAACAGACCAACAGATTCTGGTTTTGACACGGCTATTCATCATTTGGCAGGTGGTATCGGTGAATTGTCCGATTATTGGGGAAACGATTATTTTGATGATGTATACTATGTAAACAATCAACCTAAACAATTTACGGGGTACTGTACCGATGTTTGGTTCAATGAGTCCATAAACTTTATTAAGAACAATAAGGACCAACCGTTTTTTGTGTATTTGCCATTGAATGCGCCTCATGATCCGTTATATGTGGATGAAAAATATGCTGCCCCGTACAAACATTTAGAAGGCAAGGAAATAGTTAGTGCTAATCTTTATGGAATGATAGCCAATATTGACCATAATTTTGGCAAGCTGACCAAGTTTTTAAAAGCGGAAAAATTAGAAAAGAATACGATTGTCATTTTTATGTCAGATAACGGTACACGATATGGGTATCGGGAAGCTGATAATTTAGGCTATAATAAAGGCTATAGCGGAATAAAAGGTAGCAAACAAGAAGGCGGACATAGAGTTCCGTTTTTTATTCGATATCCTGAAGCAAGAATTAATGGGGGTAAAGACAACAATACGTTGTCGGCTCACATAGACCTTATACCAACGCTGGCAAGTTTATGTAAAATAGATACGCCCAATACATTGAGTTTAGAGGGGGTAGATTTTTCTCCCGTATTAAAAAATACAGATGCAATTTTAAAAGATCGAACGCTATTCCTGCATAATCGGCAAGACTGGAGACCGCCCAGACAAGAATCTGACGGACTTGTTTTACGCAACGAATGGCGATTACTACAGGGCAAAGAGCTTTACAATGTAGTTACTGACCCCAAGCAAAAGAAAAACATAGCAAAGGAACATCCAAAATTGGTCAAAGATTTACAAAGTGAGAATACAACCTTTTATACATCGGCTTTGGGTAATGATGTAATTAATGAAATACCGGTAGCCATTATAGGCACGGAACATCAAAAAGAAATAAAATTAACTATTCAACACGCCATTGGTGACGATAACGGTATTTGGAAAACCGAACAAGTGGCTGCGGGTGTAAAAAATAAAAATAATACACACGCTATAGAGGTTGCAAAAGAAGGTATGTATACTATTTCATGTATGCGCTGGTCCAAAGAAGTACCTGGACCTATTCTAGGGGTGCCAAGTAAATTTCCTAAATCAAATTTTGAGTATGTGTCCATTTCTCCGGATAAGGTAAGATTACGGATAGCCAATCAAATTTTTGAAAAGACTATTAACCCAAATGACCAGTCAATAGATTTTAAGGTGTTTTTGGAAAAAGGTAAAACGTTTTTGGTAGCGGACTTTGTGTCTGGCTCTGATACTTACGGAGTCTATTACATCTATATCAATAAAATTTGATATGCTTTTTAAAGTAAGATAGAAGAGATAATTATCATAAACGGGTAGTGAATTATAATACATTAAGGCTGGGTATTGTATTGTTTAACTATTTGTTGTTGAATGTGTTAGTTGTTTGTTCAGTTAATGTCTAGTAACGAAATAATGGGCTTTAAGAAAGGTATTTTAAATTTCAACTTTAAAGAATACATAAAAATTACCCTAAAAAAATTAATTAAACCTAAATTTTTATTTCATAAATGAGAATAATTAAAACATTACTAGGTATTTCTGTTGTGTTGGTATTTATAAGTTGCCAAGAGAAAGCTATAAAGTCAACTAAAAGTAATACGGGCGAAGAAGATAATTCGACTATAACCCAAGAGCAAATTGACCACTTGGGTATAACCGATGTTGAGCATTTAAGTGCGGCTTCAAAAAGAGCATTAGCTTGGCCAACCGATTTAGGAAACGAGTGGTTTTTAGAATTTAATCAACTAGAACCATTAAAAGGCGATTTGGCATATGAAGAAGGGGTGATTAGAAGAGACCCAAGTGCCATGATCAAAGAAGATGGTAAATACTACGTTTGGTACTCTAAAGGTGTTGGACCTACGCAAGGTTTTGATGGCGATATAGAAAACGAAAAAGTATTTCCTTGGGATCGTTGTGATATCTGGTATGCAACTTCTACAGATGGTATTACTTGGAAAGAAGAGGGAATTGCAGTTGCAAGAGGAGAAAAGGGCGCCTATGATGATCGATCTGTTTTTACGGTAGAGATTATGAAGCATGAAGATATGTACTATTTAACCTATCAAACTGTAAAATCACCGTACAATAAAAGAGTTAAGAACCAGATAGGTTTGGCTTGGTCTACATCTCCCAACGGTCCTTGGATCAAGAGCAAAGAACCAATTTTGAGTCCTGCAGACAATGGTATTTGGGAAGGTGATGATCCTAATGATCGCTTTTCGGTTAAGAAAAAGGGAGACTTTGATAGCCATAAAGTTCATGACCCCTGTATTCTTCCTTTTAAAGGTAAGTTCTACCTGTATTATAAAGGTGAGCAAATGGGCGAGGACATTACATTTGGTGGCCGTCAAATAAGACACGGGGTTGCCATTGCCGATAATCCAAAAGGACCATATGTGAAATCTCCATATAATCCAATTAGTAATAGCGGACATGAAATTTGTGTATGGCCGTACAACGGAGGAATTGCCTCTCTGATCACAACGGACGGACCCGAGAAAAATACTATTCAATGGGCGGAAGACGGCGTAAACTTCAACATCATGGCGTCAATTCCAAGTCCGCCGCACGCTATAGGTTTAAACAGAGCTGTTGATAGTGAAAAAGAACCTACAGAGGTTTTAAAGTGGGGGTTAACACATGTATATAATAGTAGGGACTATCAAAGTATAATGCGTTTTACCTCTCGTAAAAAAGAGAAATATTAGAATCTATGTACTTTATATGGTAGTAAAAATCCGTAACGGTTTTAATGAAGAATTAGCGCTTCATGGATACAAGCTCATTCTATTGGTATTTCTAGTTGTTGGGCAATGGTGTTCAGCGCAGAACAAACCCAATATTGTTTTTATCCTTGCCGATGATGCCGGTTATGCAGATTTTGGTTTTCAAGGAAGTAAAGATTTCAAAACCCCATATTTAGATGAGTTTGCCAAAGAGAGCGTTCGTTGCACTCAAGCCTATGTAAGTGCTGCCGTTTGCGGTCCGTCAAGAGCAGGTTTTTTAACCGGTAAGTACCAACAGCGCTTTGGTTTTGAGGAAAACAATGTACCTGGTTACATGAGTACTTCTGGAGTAACAGGTGATGATATGGGCTTACCGTTAGATCAAAGAACCATTGCCAATGAATTAAAACAACAGGGTTATACTACCGCCATTTTTGGTAAGTGGCACATGGGCAACGCAGACAGGTTTCACCCCACCAATAGAGGTTTTGATGATTTTTCCGGATTTAGGGGAGGGGCTCGTAGTTTTATGCCCTATGATGAAACCAATAAAATCGATAAGAACGAAAACAGATTAGAGCAGGGTTTTGGTAATTATCTAGAGCATAAAGGATATTTAACGGATGTACTAGCAGATAGAACCAATCAATTTATAGCTCAAAACAAAGACCGTCCATTTTTTATATATCTGTCCTTTAATGCCGTGCATACGCCAATGCAGGCAACAAAAGAAGATTTGGATCAATTTCCAAATTTAACCGGAAAGCGAAAACAACTGGCAGCAATGACCTTGGCCATGGATCGGGCATGCGGTAAGGTGTATGATCAATTGAAGAAGCTAGATTTATTGGATAATACTATCATTGTATTTACCAATGATAATGGAGGACCAAGTGATGCCAATGCGTCATTGAATAAACCCTTAAGTGGCACCAAGGCAAATCATTTAGAAGGTGGTATTAGGGTTCCGTTTTTAATTTCTTGGAAGGGAGTTTTACAGGGAAATACAACATACGGTAATCCTATTTCTTTGCTGGATATGTATCCAACATTCAGCATAATTGCCGGTGTTGAGGCGGCTAATTTAAAGGGGTTGGACGGAGTTGATATTTTGCCTTTTTTGAAAAAAAATAAGAGTGGTCGCCCACATGAAACTTTGTATTGGAAAAAGGAAAATAGGGCTGCTATCAGAGAATTGGATTGGAAATTAATTAGATATCCAGATAGACCTGCAGAGCTCTACGATGTATCAAAAGATAATGCCGAGAAATATGATTTGGCATTGCAATATCCAAATAGAGTCAGGGCAATGTACAAAAAACTATTTCAGTGGGAGCTAGGTCTAGAACGACCAAAATGGCAACTACAGCGCAAGTTTGAAGGAAAGGCCGCAGAAAGAATGGATGCGTACAGTGCTCCAAAAATAAGAATGAATAAAGACTAACACAGTACATGAAAACAAGCGTAGAGCATTTTGGAACTATTGAAGATAATGACATACAGTTGGTTACGTTGACAAATGACCATGGGGTAGAAATAAAAATATCAAACTATGGCGCCACCATAACCTCTATTAAAGTACCGGATAAAGAAGGGAATATAGATGAAATCGTGTGCGGATTTGATGATTTAGATAGTTACTTTTCACCGGCATATACCAGTAACGCCCCATATTTTGGAGGTACGGTAGGGAGATATTGTTCTCAAATTAAAGATTCAAAATTTACATTGGAAGGTGTTGATTATCAATTAAATAAAATAGTAGGTAACAATAATCTTCACGGAGGTAAAAAAGGTTTCGATAAGAAAATTTGGACCGTTGATATCTATGATGAAAACAAGGCATTGGTTACCATGAAATTGGAAAGTGGGCATTTAGAAGAAGGCTTTCCTGGCAATGTGGTTGTCTGGGT
The DNA here is from genome assembly GCF_001865655.1 of Maribacter sp. 1_2014MBL_MicDiv. Taxonomy (NCBI): domain Bacteria; kingdom Pseudomonadati; phylum Bacteroidota; class Flavobacteriia; order Flavobacteriales; family Flavobacteriaceae; genus Maribacter; species Maribacter sp. 1_2014MBL_MicDiv. Next base: position 435,838 of record NZ_CP011318.1, on the reverse strand, counting down.
AACTTTTACCATATCCAATACCAATGAACTACAGATAGATTATATAGCTACTACAGATCAGAATACACCGTTTACCATCACCAATCATTCTTACTTTAATCTTTCAGGATTTAAAGATGATGTTTTGCAACACACAGTTAAAATAGCATCGGATAAAAAACAAATTTGGGACGATACGGGAGCGGCAACGGGCAATAATATTTCAGTATTAGGCAAGCCGGACGATTTAAGAACACCTAAGAAAATAGGTGATGTTCATGACGCCATGAGAGACGGTTTTGAACATTATTACCTGTTTGATGAAAAGGGTTTTGAGCTAGGTAAGGTAGCTGAAATTATAGAGGAAAACAGCCGTAGAAGTTTGGAAGTATATACGACCGAGCCAGGTATGCTTTTTTACACCGGTAAGTATACTTCAGACGAATTAAAAAGGGAGACGGGGTTGCAATATGGAAAATTTAGGGGATTGTGCCTAGAGACACACCGATACCCGAATGGACCAAATATTACCAATGCCCCCAAATCTATTTTAGATAAAGACGAAACCTACCGAAGTACGACCATTTTTAAATTTGGCTGGTAACCATAAAATAAACTAAACCAAAAATATACTAAGATGATAGAAGGAGTATCGTTGGCAATTTTTGCCGGATTAATGCTGGGTCTTTATGCCCTGCCAGAAAAATTTACCAAAGACTTTAAATATGAGAACACTTGGAGTTTGTTTTTTCTACTCACTATGTTCGTTGTTCCAATAATAGCCTCGTTAACGCTCATTAACGGATTTGGTGAAATATTCGGTAATATGCCTATGGATATATGGGTAAAGATGGGACTTACCAGCTTCTTATGGGGAATAGGGGTAATGATGTGGAGCAAGGCAATTAATCACATAGGGCTTTCATTAGGCTTCTCCATTTTTATAGGAACCATAATTCTTGTGGGTTCATTATTACCTTTTATAGAAGACGGTCTACCGCCAACCAATGTACTTACCTTTATTTTAATTGGAATCTTTATTGTGTTGGTCGGCGTTATCTTAAATGGTAGGGCAGGTATTTTAAGGGAAAAGGATGAAGCCGGTACCAGTGATAAAAAAGGTTCTATGGTTACCGGTATTATGATTGCCATAGTAGGTGGTTTATTGGCAACTGGTTTCAGTTATGCAAACGCGGCTGGTAGACCTTATTTACATGAAGCAAGTATAGCTCAAGGAAATGCAGATTGGATAACTGCCGTAGCGGTAATGTTCCCTATATTTTTAAGTGGAGGTATTGTAATGACCGCATATTTCTTGTGGCAATTAAGTAAGAACAATGCTTGGGGCAATTTTAAGACGCCGGCATTTGGTAAAAACGTAGTATTAATATTGGTCATGGCAGTATTTCATTATGCGGCATCGGCATTGTTCGCTTACGCGGCATTTAAATTAGGAAGTTCTGGAAATACCGTAGGGTATGCTATTTTCAATACATCATCTGTGGCCACGGCGATTGTTAGTGGTCTAATTACCAAAGAATGGATTAATGCGTCATCAAAGGCAAAAAGCTTTTTATACGCCGGTCTTGCGCTAATGATATCTGGTATTGTAGTAGTAGCATATTCGAACGGTATAAGCTAATAAGATTTTTGTTTTTTGTAGCTAAAGTGCTAATTGTTCACAAAGCGGGAGGCTGTAGGTCTTCCGCTTTTTCTTGTGGCATGGTAAAGGGTAGCCAACTCTTTTATTTTTGGTTGATATTGTGCATTTGTAATCAAATTGTGCGCTTCTAATTCACCTGGATTGTCATTTAGATTGAACAAAGCAATCGGTGTTTGGGTATGGTTGCTTTTATCGGATTTGTCCACTTGTAAAATCAATTTAAAACCATCTTTAATCAACATAACTTCTTTGCCTGTAACGCTTTGAGTGTAAATAACCCTATCTAAATCTTCAGTTTCATTTTCAAGTAATGGTAATAAACTAGATGAATCTAAAGCTTGGTCAGCAGAAATCTCAATATGATTTAACTCAGCCAGTGTTGCCATAATGTCAAGACCAAGAACCGGACTTTCGTTTATCTGATGTTTAAAATGATTGTTCCAAGATACTATGAACGGAACACGATTACCGCCTTCATAAGCTTGGTTTTTTCCGCCTCTATAAATATCACTTGGTCTGTGCCCAGACTTTAAGGTATTCTTTCTTAAAAGTCCGCCATTATCAGAAGTCAGCATAATAATGGTGTCATCATAAATACCTTGCTTTTTCAAAGTATCGATCAGTATTTGTATTTGTACATCTAATTCTTTAACTAAGTCTAAATGTTTTGAAGGTGTGGTGCCGGCTATTTTAATTCCATTTAACTCATCGGTTGGGGTGTGTGGTAAATGAACGGCTAAGGCAGAATAGTACATGAAAAATGGTCTGTCTTTATGTGCATTCGCATCAATATAATCCATTGCCTTTTTTACCAATAAAGGTCCCATGTCATGCGGATTCCAATTACTGTCCCCTAAACCTTCGGCTTTGTCCAATTTCACGCCAATCTTATCCATTTTTGTCTGGGAGATATATGTAATCTTTGAGTCTTTCGCCAAAGGCATCATGTCATTATCTTCATATACTGCATAAGGCACATCTTGTATACCGGCTTGGAAAGAAAGCGCATAATCAAATCCTCGATAGCGTGGTCCGCCACCTACAATTTTTTTGATATCTACATCTAGTTCGGGTTTGTTTCTTGGACCTCGATAAATAGTATTTGGGTCATCTTTTTTTAGAAAATCACCACCAATATGCCATTTCCCGAAAAAGGCGGTTTGGTAACCAGCTTGCTTCATTAGTTTGGAAAGTGTTAGCTGGTTTTCTTTGATAGGACTTTTTTCATAACTACCCCAAACTCCCCATGGGGCATCACTTCTATAACAATGGTTTCCCGTCATTATCGCATATCGTGATGGTGCACAAAGTGCAGCGGGAGCATGTGCATTTGTAAAAACGGCTCCGTTTTTTGCTAAGGCATCAATTGCAGGAGTTTCAACAATAATAGTATCTGAATGTGCTTTTCTATAGTACGATACATCTCCAAGACCTAGATCGTCTACTAAAACAACAACTACGTTTGGCTTTTTTTGAGCACGGAGAACTAAAGTAAAAAGAATGAAAAATAGGATAATTGTAGGATGTAATCGAGGCATGTTGTTTTTATTTAATTGGCACTAAAGTATAGGCTCGTACCCAATCATAATAGGTGGTATTTTTACTATCGTCTGCTAATTCTTCTGGTGTTGGAGGTGTTTCCCAATTGTATGTTTCGGTTACCAAATGCATGTACATGGGTTTATTGAACGGTGTTTCCCTAAAAAATGTACTAGGGTTCATGGTAGTTCTGTATTCGCCATCTAAATAAATTTTTATGGTGTTGGCATCTACCCACCAACAACCGTACACATGGTACGCTTCATCTGCCGGCGGATTAATTTCAGAGACGACTCCTTTTTGTGACTTCACAGTTTTAGCGCCATCGCAATCCGTATAAAAGGTATGTGTATTCGATCTTAATTTGGTTCTAAAGTCACCACCTGTTTTTTGCTGACCAACAACTTCTACAATATCCAATTCTTGCACTTCAAACGGACATTCTTTGGTGTCTGGTTTATTCTTTAGCCAAAAGGTAGAAGACATACTTATACTAGAAGCTTTCATTCTGGTTTCAAAATAGCCATAAAGTGCATCTTTTGCTACCGAAGCTACGGCACCGCCCGCAATGTTATATTTCTTGTCGTTCTCTAAAACTGTATTTTTTATTTGGAGATTACCATCTTTCACAGAAACGGAATAAGCCCTAAAAGTAGCAGGAGGTCTTCCATCTACCCAATAAGGTGATCTTGCATGCCATTTACTGGTATCTAATAAATTGCCTTCAAATTCATCGGTAAATTTATCATTTGGTACCCATTTATAACCTTTAGGAGGTTCGGGAGTTTGTGCTGTTATATTGAAATAGTACATTACGACTGTACATAAGAATAGTCTTTTTATCGATTTCATATTTTATCAATTTTTGAATAGTTGTATTTCGTCATTATTATTGCCTACTAAAATTCCCATTTTTCCATTGGCCAGTTCAATTGATTTTAAAGCTTTGACGTTTTTAGGAGCAAAGAATCCGCTAGACAAACGGTTTTGAGGTTTAAAATTTCCTTTCTTTGTACCTAATAGTACTAAACCGACAGAAGCATCTGCTCTTGTAGTCTCAATTTCAGATTCGAATTTATTTCCAGCTAAGGCAATATCCGTAAGTCCGTCGGCATTAAAATCACCTGTAACAAAATCATTTACACTTGAGAACTGAGCAGGGTAGGGAAGTGGGGCTAGTTTTGCATTTCCATCTTCAAAATTTACAAGCACACTTGCGAATTCATAGGCACTTAGTTGAAGCGCGTTGTCGATACCTTCCCCAATAATTTCCCTAAGGTTAGATTTTGAAAATTGAGTGAAGGTTTTAAATTTTCGGTCCAATCCCGGTAATTGCTCCGAGCTACATTGTAGACCCCTTATAGGTACTTGTCTACCTTTGTAGTCTTTCGCTAGAAAAATATCATTTGTACCGTTTTGATCAAAATCACTGGCGTAGACCTTAAATGGTTTCTTTTCGCTTGCCGTAAACTTGTAGTTTAGTCCAAGATTACCGACTAAAAGTTCATTACCACCATCTTGGTCAATGTCTACGGCGGTAACTGTATTATACCAACCATTGGTTTTGTCTAAACCGTAGGAGTGCGTTTCATTTACAAGATTGCCATTATTGTTTTTAAATACTGAAATAGGCATCCATTCACCAACTACGATAAGTTCTTTATTATTATCGCCATCAATGTCGGTAAACGTGGCATCTGTTACCATGCCAATAGACTCCAGTTCAGGAGCCAACTCTGCTGTAGCATCGGTAAAGTTTCCATTTTCGTTTTTAAGAATAATACTTCTTGGAGCTTTTGGATATTTTGCAGGAACCAGTCTACCGCCTATAAAAAGGTCTAGGTCACCATCATTGTCAATATCAAAAGGCAATACGCAACCACCACTTTCTGCACTTATAATCAGTTCTTTTTTCGTAGTGAAATTACCCTTACCATCGTTGAGGTAGAGTCGATCTTTAAGTAAGGGGGAGTTTTGGGAAAATTCATTACCTCCGCTTACCACATAAAGATCAAGATCTTGATCATTATCTACATCGAAAAATACGGCATCAACATCTTCATATTTTGCGTCACCGGATAAAATGGCATTGTCTTTTTTTACAAAAGATTCTTTATCAGTTTGATAATAAATAGCACCTGAACTGCCAGATGCACCACCAACATAAAAGTCTTCTAAACCATCATTGTTAATATCGCCAACAGCAATACAAGGTCCTTCGTTAGAAAGTTTGTGAGGCAGTAATACCTGAATTCTAAAATCGTCAAATTCATTTTCTTGGTGTTTGTAGACCGATGAGAAAGAAGTGCTGGTTGCATCTACAAATAGGGTTTCTTTGGTCGTAGACTTTTCTAAAGCATGTAAGGCATCTGTATAATCGACGATAATTGTTCTATTGGTCGCGATATCATGCAGTTGCTGCTCTTTGCCGTCTGGCCAGGCAATGGTAAGGGTGTCTATTTTCGTCGTTTTTCCAAGCCCGAAATGTATAATTGGTTCTACCGAAGAAAGATAGCCACGAACGGTTTTGAATTCATGAAACTGTATGCTGTCGTTGGTTTTTAGTGTGATTTTTGCACCTAAACCATCCTTGTTTGTTGCGGGACCGTTGAGCTTAATTTTAAGATATCCGTTCTCTTTAGAATTGGTAAGGTTTTCATAAATAAAAGCAGGATCATCAACGTTATTTACGATAATATCCAAATCGCCGTCATTATCCAAATCTGCAGTTGCGGCTCCGTTAGAAAAGCTTTGTTGGTCTAATCCCCAGGCCTTGCTCATATTGGTGAATTTTAAATCGCCTTCATTTTTATATAGGTAGTTAGAAATTTTGTTCTGTTTAAAAAGCGAAATAATATGCTGTGCATTCTCTTCATTTGTTCGTTGAGATGCTTCGGCACTCTGCATATATTGCCTAAATTTTATGGTAGCATCTTTGTCCCAAATATCTCTTTTGAATCCGTTTGTAATGAAAATATCCCGTAGACCGTCATTATCGAAATCACTTGCCAAGCATGCCCAGCTCCAATCTGTTTTGGCAATGCCCGAATACTGCGATAAATCACTAAAAAACCCTTCGCCACGGTTTTTTTGAAGCATGTTGTGCATGTATTGGTAATGAAAACCATTGTTTTTCATATTGGCGAACAGCTGTGTGTTCATATCTGCCATCGTGGTTTTAGAACGTTCGTAATCTTCTGGCATCATTTCTAACTGTACAATATCTTCCCAGCCATCATTATCTAAATCCGCTATATCTACACCCATGGCATAAAAGGGTATGTGGTTGAACCTAGACTTTAATTGTTCGCTGAAATTTCCTTCGCCCTGGTTCATATATAGGTAATCTCGTTCTAGATAATCATTGGCAACAAAGAGATCTACCAGGCCGTCTTTATCTACATCAGAAGTAACTAATCCTAATCCGTAACCAAAATTGCCGTTAATACCCTTTTGCTGGCCTATTTCTTCAAATTTTCCGTTGTTGTTGATATATAGTTTATCTCTGTATAAATAATCTTCACTGGCCTTACCTGCTAAAACCTGCTGGTAGTTGAGAAAAAAGTGTTCAGGTCTGTTGGTTAGATAAAGGTCCAGGTCATTATCGTTATCCATATCAAAAAAGGAAGCCATTACAGAAAATCCTTCATCGGCCAGTCCGTATTCAACTGCAGACTCTTTAAAAGTGTTATCGCCTTGGTTGATATAAAGAAGGTTACTTCTTTCTTGCGGAGTATCTTGCCAGCCACCTCTACAGATGTAAATATCTGTATGTCCGTCAGCATTGACATCTGCCATGACTACGCCGTTATGCCAACCGTCTTGCTTACTTATGTTTGCTGAGCCTGTAATATCATCAAAAATGAAGTTGCCTCTGTTTAGATATAATCTATCAGGCGCTTCATTAGCTGTAAAATAAATGTCCGATAAACCGTCATTATTAATATCTGCTACCGCTACACCGGCACCATTGTATACATAGTTGAAAATGGCGAAAAAGTTATCATAATTTTCGGCAATTGTGTTTTTAAAATGAATGCCCGATTCTTCTGGTCTTATTAAATTGAAGAGTGGTAATTCATTACTCTCCAAAGACTGTTCGTCCATTTTTTCTTGTTTGCAGCTATATAGTAGAACGCTTATTGCAAATATTATAAGAGCAGAAGTATTGGAAGATAAACCACGCATATGCATATACAGTTTAATTAGCATAAAAGCCTATTCAGAAATGGTGAACAGGCTTTTTGATTATTTGTTTAAGATATTAAAAATATATTCCTAGTAACCAGGGTTTTGCACCAGATTAGGGTTAATATCCAACTCTGATTGAGGTATTGGCCAGCGTATTTCAAAATCTTGAAATTCAGGTCCTGGATCGCCGGCATTAGGTCCACCTTGTGTAATACCGGATATTGCTTCATGGTAAACACCAAAACGTATAAGGTCGTTTCGTCTCCATCCTTCAAAGCATAACTCTTTTCTACGCTCTTCTAAAAGTTCTGTTGCATTATCGTCTTGTGAACCTACAACCATATCTGGAACAGCATCTGTAGTCATTCTAGCTCTTGCTCTCAATCTGTTTACGGTAATGTCCAAATCTGCCTGAGTTAGTTTACCTTGCCCGTTTAATGCCTCGGCGTACATTAATAGAACATCTGCGTACCTAATGTATGGGTTGTCAAATGGTGTATCGTTAGGATAGCTATTTGGTTTTTCGGCATGCCATTTCCATCCTCTCCAGTTATTCATTGGTACCGTATGCGTTTCAGGATCAGAGAATCCTTCTTCTGGAGTAAAATCATTTGCATTGTGCTTTGCTATATTATTAAATAATCTTACATCTTCTCTGTCAAAAGAGGCTTCAAAGCTATGGTTGATAAAACAAGTACCCCAGCCTCCACCGTTGTTTACGTTACCGTTTGGGCCATAAAAAGTACTTAATAGTCCACCTTCTCCACGTGCAGGACCATCCATGCCAATAGAATACACCATTTCTACACTTTGCTCGTTGCTAAGATTGAAAACCTCTCTGTAATTAGGTAAAAGATCATAAACACCGCTATCCATTACTTCTTTTAAAACAGTTTCGGCACTAGCCAATTTATCTGTTTGATTAAGGGGAAAGCCACTCATTTGTAAATAAACCTTACCTAATAAAGATTTAGCTGCGCCCTGAGTGGCACGACCGCCACCTTGTTCTTCCGGAAGTACACTTGCGGCTTGTTGCAAGTCTTGTATGATGAAGTTATAGGTTTCTTCCGGTGTAACTTGACTCACTTCTACAGACTCCAAATCTGTAGTTTCACTTGTTAATAACGGAATGTTTTCATACGTGGATACTAAAGAAAATAATACCATTGATCTTAAGAACTTAGCTTCGGCAACGAATTTAGTTTTAGATTCATTATCGATTTCATCTTCGTTCATTGCTTCAATTCGGTCAATTGTACTGTTGATTCTGTTCAATGCAACGTATAAATTCTCCCAAATAGATCGCACTACACCATTAGAAGGTGTTAATTGATGCTGATAGATAAATTTTCTATCACCGCCCCATGGCGGAACAACGACTTCGTCAGCAGCTATAGAGCCCCAATGAATGCCCCATCCATCTTTACCATTTGCGCCAGATGAAACTATTGGTTGTACGGCATCGTACGCACCAATAAGATAGGTTTCCGCACCTTTGGCGTCTACCAAGAGAGCATCAGGAGTCAAGAAATTACTGGGTGATTCAATTAAAATATCATCATCACAAGATGACACAAGCAGCAGTCCCGCCGCTAGAGTTAATATTCCGTAAAATTTAGTTTTTTTCATCTTTTAATTTTTTTGTTCTTTAATTAGAATCCTACGCTTAAACCTAATCTTATAGTTCTTGATCTTGGGTAAGAGTCTGCATCTAGACCTGGAGTAAGTTGATTGTTGCCAACACTTACGTCTGGATCGTATCCTGAGTATTTTGTGAAAACATGAAGGTTATCTACGGCGGCATATACCCTACAGCTTTTAAGGCCAATGTTTTTCTTTACTCTGGTAGGTAATTCATAACCTAAAGTAACATTGCTAATTCTGAAATACGACCCATCTTCAATAAATGACGAATAAGCAGTTCCATTAATACCGGCATCGCCATCTCCCCAAATAGAAGGGATATCTGTATCAGGGGTTTCTGGTGTCCAACGATTAGCAACTCTGCCATATTTATTTAAAAATGGAATAGCTTGGGCCGTACCTTTACTAAGGCTTTTTAAATAAACATCATTACCATAAGACCATTGGGTAATTACTGAAAGATCTAAGTTCTTGTATCTAAAGTTATTGGTAAAACCGCCAAAGTGTTTTGGTAATGCATTACCAATGATTTTTCGGTCATCAGAATTTACAATGCCATCTGCAGCGTCTGGTACACCATCACCATCAGTATCAACGGTAAGTTGATCTACGAATTTTGGCATACCCGGTCTGTATTTCGTGTTATCTGGCTGACCTGAGGAAAGTACGGTACCATCTTTTAGCTCGTAAACCACATCATACCAAACAACACCTTGATCTGCAGCGTCTTGTCTAACTTTTGCGGCAGCTTCTTCATTTGATAATCCGTCAAAAGCGGCAAAATCACTATAGTTATAAATACCATCGACTTCTAAACCATACATGGAACCTAAAGATTCTCCTACTTTTACTATGTAATCATCTTGTATTTGATTGTCACCAATAGAGTTTACCAAAAATTGATCAGCATCACCAAGGTCTAGGACCTGGTTATCATTGAAACTGATGTTGAAGTTAGTTGTCCACCCAAAGTTTTCATTGTCAAAGTTTACTGTGTTCAGGGCAAATTCAAGACCCTTATTTTCTACTTTTCCTAAGTTTTTAAATACTGTTTTAAATCCGGTAGTTGATGGTAATGGAACTTCTAATAAAAGATCAGAAGTTTCTTTACGGTAATAATCTGCCTCTAAAGAAATTCTATCATTGAACATTCCAATAGAAAGTCCGGCATCAAACTGTTGTGTAGTTTCCCAAGTTAATTCTTCATTTGCCAGTTGTTGAATTGCGGCACCGGTAACCAATTGGTTTCCGTTCAAAATGGTACTTGCTACACCAGCTTGAGCAAAAGATCGGTATGAACCAATGGCGGTATTACCGGTTTCTCCAAAACTTGCCTTAATTCTAAAACGATTTAAGGTGTTGTTTTCTTTAAGAAAGTTTTCATTTGCAACGTTCCAGGCAGCACCTACCGAAGGAAAGAAACCATACTTTTTACCCTCTGCAAATCTAGATGAACCATCATATCTGGCACTGGCATTTAATGTGTATTTACCTTTGTAATCATATTGAACCCTAGCAAGATACGATTGTAGAGCTGTTTTGGTAAATCCAGATGAATTAGGTAAGGTCTCCGTGGCAGAACCCAAATTGTTTAGGTTTACGCCAGGGAGATCAAAACCTGTTGCTGCTGAATTGTTGAATTCAAATGTATTCTGTTGCTCTTCATAAACCGCCGTAGCATTCAAAGAGTGGTCTCCATAAACCTTGCTGAAGTTTAAATTTTGCTCGGTTATTATACCAGTTCCCATGTTGTTGTTTACGAATGCTCTACCATTTGCTGTTCTACCCCAACTGATTTTCTCTGAAAAGTATGCGGTACCTTTAGTAGAGGATATATTACCTCTAACGGATGACTTAAAAGTAAGTCCGTCTGCCAAGGTATATTGAATATACACACTACCGAAAGATTGAAAAGCGGTTCTATTATTACTGTTGAATTCTAGGGTAGCCAAAGGATTGGTAATATCACCATCTCTTACCGAGATTATTCTGCCGTTCTCATCATATTCGGCATCATCATATCTATTGATACCTTGTACTGGTGTAAATAAAATAGCACTAGTTATAATACCGTTTCTACCATTTCCATTTTCATTGGCTGCGTTAACTATTCCGCTATTTTTATAGATACCCAAATTAAGGTTCATACCGGCCTTAAGTTTATCGCTTATATTTTGATTGATATTTAGGTTGCCATTATACCTTTCAAAATCAGATGTTTTTACGATGCCCTCTTGATTTAAGTAAGAGAACGAGGCTGAATATGTGTTCTTGTCACCACCACCGCTCATAGATACTTTATAGCTCTTGGTAATCGCTGGTCTGGTAATTTCTTTTTGCCAATCTGTAACCAATACACGAGAATCGCTTAAATCCAATGGTGTGCCATCATCATATCTAAAAGCTCTGGTGTAAGTATCCTCAGCATCTGGGTTCCATGGGAAATAATCGTTCCAGAAATCTACATATTCTTGACCGGTCATTAAATCCAATGGTCTAGCTAAGGTAGATACTCCGGTAAACGTTTCAAAGTTTAAAGACGCCCTGCCTTTTTTACCTTGTTTTGTCGTAATAATGATCACACCATTAGCACCTCTAGAACCGTAAATAGCTGTCGCTGAAGCATCTTTCAATACTTCAATAGATTCAATTGAGCTAGGGTCTATTGTTGATAGCGGACTTGTAGAGGAATTTCCGATACCTACAGCAGTACTGGCGGTGTTACCTTGTAAAGCAAAACCGTCTATCACATAAAGTGGGTCGTTACTGGCCGTAATAGAACTACCACCTCTAATTCTAATATTAAAACCAGATCCTGGTTCACCACCAGATTGTACCACCTGTACACCCGAAGCCCTTGCAGCAAGACCTCCTTCAAAGGAAACAGGTTTTACTTTATCAAGTTCATCCGCTTTTACAGAAACAATAGAACCGGTAAGGTCTTTTCGTTTAGAGCTACCATAACCAATGATAACAACCTCGTCCAAGGCAGATACATCGGTCGTCATAACAACATTTAAATTGGTTTTGCCATTAATGGCAACTTCTTTAGCCTTGTAACCTATATAGGTAAAGACTAGTACATCGTTTGATTGAGCTTTAATCGTAAAGTTACCATCAAAGTCAGTAGCAACCCCAGAAGTGGTTCCTTTTACAATAACGGACACACCGGGTAAAGGACCCGATTCATCGCTTACATTACCTTTAACATTTAAGTCTTGGGCATGCATAAATTGGACACTTATTATTGAGTATAATAATAAGAACCAAAATGTTTTTGAGTTAAGTTGTGTTACTCGCATAGTTTGTTAATTTTCAGTTACTGCAATATTTAAAAAAATGTTAAATTTTTACGATACATATGATTTAGAGAGCAGTACATATGGTTTTTGAAATAATAAATGGTAGTATTTTGGCGAATTGATAAAATTTGTGGTAAGCCATTAACCATCTGTGTTATCTGTGGTTGAATTGATTATGTGATATTTTAAGCCTATGCTAAGACTTTGAACAGCCTATTATGATCATTGGATGTAATTGTATGCTGTAGTGGAATGATTGACGAAATATGACAAGCAAGAATGCATAGGCACTTACTATAGCGCCTTAGTCCTTGGTTCGGGTTAACAGTATTACCCAATCTCCTTGACTTTTCTTTGGTGCACTGCCTAAATCTACCTTTTGACCGCCTTGCACTTTTGTTATTTTTGAAGAAATTAATTTCCCCCCAATTTTTGGGTTGTACCACATTACTTTATACGGGTAATTAGATTCACTTAAGTCAAGGTTCGCCGTAATTGCGTTGTTGAGGTATACCATATAAGTATGGTTTTGTTTTGCCAAGCAGTATATGGTATTGTCGTTGTCCTTGTTGCCAACCAGTTCATTATGGTTGGTCATGTTCCAGTATTCAATATTGTTATTGGCAAAGAATTGTAAAGCATTATGGGCTTGATCCCAGAATAAATCACGTGAACGGTAATCTTCGCAGGTCAGGTCAGAATGTTCATGCTTGTATCCAAAATACCATTCATTTCCCCAGCCGCCAGCCATAAGTGTTCCCCATAGTCCGTTTCTTCTGGCTAGATCATGATTTGGGTTTTCGGTATCAGGTAACAGGGCATGTTGAGCGTCCCCTGGCTCATCTACGGCAACTGCCCATTGCTTGCCCGCATTTTTTGAAGCGGACAGCCAATGCAGTACTTCTTTATGGATACTTGCAAAATCCGCTCTATGTGTTTGCACAGAAGGTCCAGTGATACCAGAATCAAGTCCTAATAAATCGTCGAATTTTATGCCGTTATGTATTACCAAATGATGATTGTAGGGATCGTGGTTTTTAAAGTAATGGGCCATTGCCAGGCGCTGCATAGTATCTTGTGGTGGGGTTGTAGGGTTTTTAACCCATTCACCATTTTCTTCGCAAAGATTCCAGTTGAGGGCCAGGTGATGTCCAAAATGCGCAATTAATTCTCTGTAATATAATTTACTGTTGGCACCAACACCACCATTATCCAACAAGCCTTGGTTTTCTACTTCTAAGGTTTTAAAGTGTAAAAACAATCCCATTTTTTGGGCATGGCTAAATACTATTTCCCATTGGTCCAGTTTAGAAACATCCATACGATCCCAAGTATTGTAATCAACGTAGGGAAACACATTTTTGTCATCCCCCTTAATATTGTTCGTTAAGAAAGAAAACGCATTAAGGCCTTTGCTAGATAAATAATTAAGTGCGCCGATCATTCCTTTGCCCTTATCATCTTTCCAAACAGGGTCATCGGTTTTCCAATCTTGAATATGTGGTGACCATGTTTTTATAAAATTATCTCCATGGCCATCATTATGAAAATTACCGTCAAAATCTGCATATGCCAGAAAGTTCTCAGGTGCATCTGCACCTTGTTTTAAGAAGTATTCATTGGTTTCCGCAAATTTTAAATAACGCTCACCAACATATTGTAATCTACCCTTTGCCCTAAAGTCTCTTCCTTCTTTATCGGTTGGTGAGATGGTAAAACTGCCTTCATGGCCATCCATAAATTCTGCGCTTACACCGGTATCTATTTTATCGCTTACAGCGCTCCAGTTTCCTTTTCTAAAATCAACTTTATAATTCCATTCTCCTATTTCATCTGGGGCAAAATGAACTTTCCATTTATTACCGGCTGTTGCAGAGGTCTCACCTGCATTTCCATCCGCAGCAAAATATCCTGGTACCAGATAAGTTTTATTGGTGGTACTGTGCGTAAAAAGAACGTTGAGCCTGTAATTTGTAAAAGGGTTGAAATCTGCATCTTCAGAAGACTGTGGTCCATCAAAAATTATAGTGACTTTATGCCATTTTTTAAGCTCTCCTTGTAGCTGGTAATCAATATTCTTAGGGCTTTCTTGAGCGAACAATTGGTTTGCAAAAAAGTAGCTTAAAAATAGGAGTACAGTAATAATGATTTTAGAGCGTATCATGGCAACAGTATTGGTTAAAAATTTATTTTTCTTTAAGGGCTTTGTTTTGGGCCTCAATACGTTCTTGTTGCTTTTTGCTTAATCCGTATTCATAATAATCGCTTGGTTTGTAATGCCAAATATTTGAATGTGTTTTCATTTCTTGATCATCCACATCTAGGCTAAGGTCACAATCAAATCGCATTAAAATAGAATGTTGTTTGCCTTTGGTACCTGCGGTTATGGCATGCGATATTCCCCAAGTGATACCCTTGCCATAATCTGTATTGGTAAATGCATCCGGTACATACGGTCCGCCGGCAATTGGCATTAATGAATTGGTAATAGCGGCAATCGAGAAATTTATACCGTCGGGAGCATATTGTACGGTAAAATGTTCGTTACCGTCTTTGATGACTAAAGCGGCAATACCTTCTTTAAAAGGAAATAAAGTGGTTTCGTGACCTGAATTCAAAACCGGATTCAATGGGCTTTTTGTAAAAGGACCAAGTGGGTTATCGGCTGTAGCTAACCCCTGCATACGTACTAATCTAGGGTCGCCATCAAAATCAGACTTATAATACAGATAAATTTTATCGTTGTAAACAAGTGGGTATGGGTCGTGAATGGAAAATTGGTCCCATTCTCCTTTACCACCATTGGGTATTACGATTTTGTTGTGGGCTGTCCAAGGCCCGTCAGGTGAATCGGCATATGACACGGCAACAGGGCAATCATCACCTCTTTTGCCACTGGCTTCCATAAAACCTTGATAATATAAATAGTACTTTC
Source organism: Maribacter sp. 1_2014MBL_MicDiv (assembly GCF_001865655.1). NCBI lineage: Bacteria > Pseudomonadati > Bacteroidota > Flavobacteriia > Flavobacteriales > Flavobacteriaceae > Maribacter > Maribacter sp. 1_2014MBL_MicDiv. Next base: position 420,585 of record NZ_CP011318.1, on the reverse strand, counting down.
CTTTATAAACTAAAATATCTGTAGTTGAAACAGATCGCCATCCTACGTTAGGTTTTTCCGGTCTTTCTATGGCTACACCTTGTTCTTTCCAAGTAATGCCATCTTCGCTTGTGGCATACCAAATTTCGGCAAGGTCCCAATCGCTAGAAGGTATGGTGTCATTACTTTTGGCCGCACCTTGTGGAGGTGTACTGGTATGTCTATAAGTATACCAAACATAATATTTACCGTTATGAAATATAACTTTTGATGGATCTCTTCTTGATATTGTGCCATCGCCATTGCTATAATCCAACCCTTTTAATTCGGTGTATTTAAATTGGGAATATAGCTCGTTATCTTCTGGGCGTGGAGCTAAATATTGATCATAGTTACGTTGCATTGCCAAGCTTAGCGGCTGGTCAGGTTTCTCCTTAGGTAGATGAAACGGAAAAGCTTTTTGGGCATTCAAAGAACAACCTAAAAAGCCAGAACAAAGTAGTAAAGTAACGCGCTTAAAAGCCATAATTAAATAGTGTGTTTGATTATGTTTTCAAGATAATGCAAATACAACCCGTTTAAATTAAGTATAGAAGGCATTAGTGCAACAAGTGTTCAAAACACTACCACAAATGATTATTGAATGTTTAAAACAACATTGTTAGGGAGTTATAGCTTGGTTTTTTCGATATTTCCCTGGGGTAGTGCCGGTAATTTTTTTAAAGGTTCTGGAGAAGTAAGAGAAGTTTTCCATGCCTATTTTATGGGCTATTTCTTCTAAGGAATGGTTGGTGGTCCATAACAGTAATTGAGCACGTTCAATTCTTTTGGTCTGGATGTATTTTAAGGGTCTCATATTAAACTGTTGTAAAAACAACCTTGAAAAATGATCTGTACTCATATGGTACTTTTTTGCCAAATCCTGTACTTCTAGGCTTTGGTTTAAATGTTCGGCAATATAAACAAGGACATCATTTAATCTACCAGTGGAAACATTGGCATTGGTTGCAGGTTCATTTTCAATAAAACGAGAAAGTAAAACGGTCAGTATACCTTGGGTCTCTAAATAACGTTGGGTGTTCATTTGGGCATTGTCCTTGTTAAATTGCAAAAGTTTTTGCGGTTTATGTGAGTAAGCTTTTGGGTCACTGTTTACAATTTTTCTTTTTGGGTACATCTGTGTTAGGCGTTCAAAGAATAAATGATCCCCTTCTTTTAGGGGAACTTCATATCTAAAAGACCGTAAATTGTATATAGAAAGCCCGGGTCTTATTTCTTCAAAGAAACTGATGTAAAACTGCTCATGATAATTTTCGCACTTGTACGTATTATATACATAGCTGGGTATAAGGTACATATGACCTTCTTTTAAAGTGTAGGTTCTGTTGTTGTGATAGAGGGTTGCAGACCCCTTGGTAACGTAGCACAATCGTGTAAACGGACTTATTACATTATCAAAGTTCCATGCCGTGTCAAGTTTGGCATAGCCGGTATGCAGTAAGCTTATTTTAAGGGATTGTAGTAGTTGAAGCATAAATAAAACATTTGTTGCACTTAAAAGAATATATGTACAGGTGTCATCAGAACAAGTGAATTAACTTTAGTCACAACTAATTCAACGTACTGATGAAAAAAGATAATAAACACTCTAAGGTGGTAAAAAAGTCGGAATTGAACAAAAATACTTTTCAAGTTTCAAGAAGAAGTTTTATTACAAAAACAGCTTTGGCCGCCGGGGCGGTTACAATTGTACCAAGACATGTGTTGGGAAAAGGATTTACTGCTCCCAGTGATAAAATTAACCTTGGTTTTATAGGATTGGGAAAACAATCTAGGGGGCTGGCAAAGAACTTTATAAAGAACGATGCCGAAATTATAGCTTGTTCAGATGTTTGGACTACCAAAAACAATTGGTTTAAAAATCACGTAGCTCAAAATCAGTTGGAGATAAACAATTCTAACAGAAAAAATACCCTGACCTCTTATATCGACTATGCTGAATTACTTGAAAATTCAGCAATTGATGCAGTAGTAATTGCCTCGCCAGACCATTGGCATGCTAAACATGTAATGGATAGTTTAAAGGCGGATAAGGATGTCTATTGTGAAAAACCGCTCTCTCATAATATAAAGGAGGGAAGGGAAATGGTGAAAGCCGTAGAACAATCTGGTCGGGTGTTACAAGTAGGCAGCATGCAGCGTTCCTGGGATAATTTTAGAAAAGCCTGTGAATTGGTTAGAAATGGTCATTTAGGTGAAATTAAGCGAGTTGAGGTAAATGTAGGAGACCCTGCAAAGGCTTATGATTTAATGGAGGAAGCTATGCCAAATGAAATAGATTGGAACCATTGGTGCGGTCCTGCACCTCTGTTGAAATACAATCATAGGTTGGCACCATCAAGTAATGATGTTGATTTTTGGCCAGACTGGCGTTTGTTCGAAGAAACAGGTGGAGGTATACTTTCGGATTGGGGCGCGCATATGTTCGATATTGTTCAATGGGCTTTGGGGATGGATGAATCTGGACCTGTAGAATTTGTGCCGCCTACGGACCCTACTGCGGTAAGAGGTTTAAAAATGTATTATGCAAATGGCGTTGAGGTAGAGCACAAAGATTTTGGCAGGGGTTGGGGTGTTCGCTTCTTTGGTAGTGAAGGTCAAATGGATATTAGTAGAGGGTATTTTGAAACCACGCCAGCAAAATTGGTAGATACGGATTATGCTGCAATGAACATACAGTTGATTCATTCTGATAATCATTACGCCAATTGGTTAACTGCTATCAAAAATGGAGGAACACCAATTTGCAATGTAGAAACAGGACATAGAAGTGCCAGTATTTGTCACTTATCCAACATTGCTTATAAATTAAATAGACCGTTAGTGTGGAATCCTGAAAAAGAAAAATTTCACAAAGATTCCGAAGCGAATAAATTAAGGTCAAGAAAAGAACGAAAATTCTAAGATGAATTCTTACATGTCGGAAATGTACAATTATTAGCCTTTTTTGGGCATGGTGCAAAAGTAACTGTTCTTATAGATTTGACTTAACGGAAAACAACATATGTAAATGCGAATGTTAAAACGATTTTTTCTCATACCAATAGTGGGGTTGGTAGTCTCTTGTGGCGGACCAGAGTTGCCAGAGGAAGTAGCGCTTGAATATGAGGCACTACCGAAAACATTAGATTTTAATCAGCATGTAAAACCTATTCTTTCAGATAAATGTTACCTATGTCACGGACCGGATGCCGGTAATATAAAAGGTGGATTACAATTGCATTCCGCTGAGGCAGCATATTCGGAATTGTCTGAGAATCCCGGAAATTTTGCCATTGTACCCGGTAAGTTGGAAAAGAGTGAAATGTTTCATAGAATTATCACTACTGATCCCAACCTGATCATGCCTTCTCCAGATTCGCACTTATCCCTTACCAACAAGGAAAAAGCGATGTTGGTAAAATGGATAGAAGATGGTGCCGAGTATAAAGATCATTGGGCATTTATAAAACCGGAAAAGCATAAGGTGCCTAAAATTATAAATGAAGATTTGGTAGCCAATCCTATAGATAATTTTGTTTTGGCCCAACTAGAGCCTTTAGATTTAAAATTATCGGAAAAGGCGGATAAGGAAACCTTGCTAAGGCGTGCGTCCATAGATTTAACGGGCTTACAGCCAACTCTAGAGCAAATAGAAGAGTTTGTAAACGATGAGTCGCCCAACGCCTTTGAAAAACAGGTAGACCGTATGTTGGCTTCAGAAAAATATGGAGAGCAACGCACGTTAGATTGGATGGATCTGGCACGATATGCAGATACACATGGGTATAGTGTAGATAGGTATAGGGATACGTCGCCTTGGCGAGATTGGGTGATCAAGTCATTCAATGAAAATATGCCATATGATCAGTTTATACTATGGCAGCTAGCAGGCGATATGTTGCCAAATGCAACACGTGAACAGAAACTGGCGACCACCTTTAATCGTTTACATCCGCAAAACATGGAGGGTGGTATCATTGATGAAGAATTTAGGGTAGAGTATGTTGCCGACCGCTCACATGTTGCCAGTCAGGGTTTTTTGGGTTTGACCATGGAATGTGCCAAATGTCATGATCATAAATACGATCCTATTTCTCAAAAGAACTATTTTGAAATGTTCAGCTTCTTTAACAATGTTGATGAAACAGGCCTCATTTCTTGGGATAATGCTACGCCCGTTCCTGCTATGATGATTCCTACGGAAGATCAAGAAAAGGTGCTGGCATATTTAGAGACTATGGTTAATGAAAAAGAAGAAAAAGTGGTTAAAACTGTTCAGACCGAAGCAGAAAAAGCAGAAGAATGGCTAAAACAGGAAAAATATAAGAACATTTCAAATATTGAAAAACCTGGTGATTTAGTAGTCGCAATGGATTTTGATCAAGGGAAATTATTGAATACAATTGGTGGTAATGGTAAGAACAACATTCGTATGCGCCAAGAATTTGTTGATAATGAAAAACCGGTTTTCAAAGAAGGTAGTAGGGGCAAGGGGTTGCTAATGGATGGTGATACTTGGTTGGATTTAGATAAAATAGGTATTTACCAAAGAGCGGAATCCTTTTCTATTGGAATAGAGGTGTTTGTGCCCAAAGACCTAGAAACCGGTGTTATTTTCCACAAAATGAATAGTCCAGAACTGCATAGTTTTAGAGGATATCACCTGAAGATAAAGGATAATAAGTTAGAAGCTTTATTGGCACATGTTTGGCCGGATAATGCATTGGTTGTAGAATCTGTAGAAGAAATTCCGAAGGAAAAATGGGTGCAATTGACCCTTACTTATAATGGAACAAGTAAAGCAGATGGAGTTTCCATTTATATGGACGGGAAAAAACTGCAAACCAAAACCTTGTATGATAACCTATACAAAGACATCATCTTTCATGGATTGCAATTATATGAAAACAGCCCTATCATTGAACCAGGCTTGCGTATAGGTGCAGTATGGCGAGGAAAAGGCATAGGTGGTACCGTTGTAGATAACGTTATGGTTTTTGAAAAAGAATTGACACCTGTAGAAGTTTTGCAGATTTCCAATAAAGAGCAATTATCGACTTTAAAAGAGAAGTCTTATGCCAATTTAACGGCAGATGAAAAATCTGAATTAAAGGAATATTACATTTCGGTAAATTCTAGGTCATATAAGAAAGCTATAGAAGCTTTAGAAAAGGACCGTTTGGTACTTGCCGATAGTATGGATAATGTAAAACAGATAATGGTAATGAAAGAGAGCAAACAAAAAAGGCAGGCGTACCTTTTGGCTCGTGGGCAGTATGACCAACCTACCGATTCTGTTTTTCCAAATACACCAGAAGCGATATTTCCATTTTCTGATAAGTTCGAAAAAAATAGAATTGGTTTGGCCAAATGGATTACCGATAAGGATAATCCATTGACGGCCAGGGTTACGGTAAACCGGTATTGGCAGCATCTTTTTGGAACCGGAATTGTAAAAACTGCCGAAGATTTTGGAAATCAGGGTGAATTACCATCGCATCCTAAATTATTGGATTGGCTGGCCATTGAGTTCATGGAATCTGGATGGGACGTAAAGGCCTTGCATAAACTTATGGTAATGTCCAACACGTACCAACAGAACAGTATTGCCTCTAGAGAGTTACTGGAGCTAGATGGTGAAAACAGATTGTTGGCCAGAGGACCTTCCAAAAGATTATCCGGTGAAATGCTCAGGGATAATGCACTTTACGCTTCTGGTTTATTGAACGAAAAAATTGGCGGTGAGAGCGTGTACCCATATCAACCACCCGGATTATGGCGTGTCACCGGAGATGAATATGCACAGGGACAAGGAGAAGAATTGTATAGAAGAAGTATATACACCATTTGGAAACGGGCGGTACCACACCCCACGATTTCAACTTTTGATGTTCCGTCTCGTGATCTATGCACCACAAGAAGACAAGAAACCAACACTCCATTACAAGCGTTGGTGTTGCTGAACGACCCAACGTTTGTTGAGGCGGCCAGAGTACTCGGTAAAAAGATGATGGAATATGACAGCATTACGCAGGGCATAGCCAAAACGTATAAAAAACTTACCGGCAGAACTATTAAGAAAGAAGAGTTGACCATATTAACGGAATTACAGCATACAGAATTTGAAAAGTTTAAGAACAACAAGGCAAAAGCACAAGGTTGGATAAGCATTGGTGAGTATGCTATAGCGCCTACGGATGATATAGCTCTGGTAGCGGCCAATGCCGTTGTGGCATCAACGATTATCAATTCTGATGCATTTATTACTAAACGATAAAAAAGAATATTATGTGCGACCATCATGATACATTACGTTCAAATAATAGGGATTTTCAAGAGATTGAAAAACAATTGGACCGTAGGCATTTTTTAAAGAAAACTTCTTTAGGTATCGGTGCTATGGCATTGGGCAGTTTGCTCAGTGCAGATAAGGCATGGGGGGCAATTGGCAATCAAGGAGAATCATTAAACAATTTCACGCAGAACAAGCTTGGCCTGCCCCATCATTTGCCCAAAGCAAAACGAATTATATACTTGTTTCAAAGTGGTGGTCCATCGCAATTAGATTTGTTCGATTATAAACCTGGGCTTGTAGATATGTTCGGTAAAGATTTGCCAGAATCCATTATAGGCGGTCAACGACTTACAGGTATGAGTGGTAGCCAATCTACCTTACCTGTGGCACCGTCTATTTTTAATTTTGAACAATATGGCGAATCACGTGCTTGGGTAAGTGAACTAATGCCGCATACTGCTGAGATAGTCGACGATCTATGTTTTGTAAAATCTATGCAAACAGACCAAATAAATCATACCCCGGCCGTAACTTTTATGCAAACGGGTCATCAATTGCCAGGTAGGCCTTCAATAGGTTCGTGGTTGAGTTATGGTTTGGGATCTGATAATGAAAATTTACCGACCTTCATTACATTAATAAGTAAAAATGGTACAGGACAACCTTTAAAAGCCGGTTTGTGGGGCAATGGTTTCTTGCCCACAGAGCATCAAGGGGTGCAATTTCGTTCTGGTAAAGACCCGGTATTATACTTGAATAATCCTGATAATTATGACGGCAACGATCGCAAAAAAATGTTGGATTATCTAGGGAAATTAAACGCTATTCAACATGATGCTTATGGCGATAAAGAAATACAATCTCGTATGGCTCAATACGAAATGGCTTTTCGTATGCAAACTTCTATTCCCGAAGTTACCGATACAAAAGATGAGCCAGAGCATATTTTTGAAATGTATGGTAAGGACAGTAAAGACCCGGGTACATATGCGGCCAACTGCCTAATGGCGCGTAAGCTATTGGAAAAAGGCGTAAAATTTGTGCAATTGTACCACCAAGGTTGGGATCAACATATTGGTTGTCCGGGTGGGGTTAAGTTCAAGGCAAAACAAACCGATCAAGCCACAGCTGCTTTGATCAAAGATTTAAAGCAACGGGGTATGTTAGAAGATACCTTAGTGGTTTGGGGCGGCGAATTTGGTAGAACGGTGTACTCACAAGGGCAATTGACCAAAGAGAATTATGGTAGGGACCACCATCCAAAAGCATTTACCATGTGGATGGCGGGAGCAGGCGTAAAACCGGGAATGACTTACGGACAGACCGATGATTTTAGTTACAACGTAACCGAAAATCCGGTACATGTGCACGATTTTCATGCTACCTTATTGCACTTGTTCGGTGTTGATCATGAACGCTTGACCTTTAAACATCAAGGTAGACGATTTAGATTAACGGATGTACATGGCCATGTGGTCAAAGATATTTTAACCTAGCAAACCAATTATGTCCACAAGACGAAATTTTATTAAAACTACTGGGTTGGCTAGCACAGCCATGGCAACTACATCTATGGCATTTGGCGCTACGATTATTAGTTCTAAAAAGAATTCAGATCGTTTATTGAATGAAACGGAAACCATTTTGGGCCATGGTGATTACAAGTATAAACTCACTAAAAATTGGGCACAGATTAGCGCTACCAGAATTCCTTTGTTGAACTGCCATGAAATGGTGATGGATAGCAAAGGAAGGTTAATTATGGTAGGAGACCATCCCCAGAACAACATCTTGATTTTTGATAAATCTGGTAAATTACTGGATTATTGGGGCACCGCCTACCAAGGAGGTCACGGGTTGACCTTGCATGACGAAGGAGGGGAAGATATGCTTTACATTACCGATTCTGGTTGGGCTTTAGGCAAAGGCAACCAAATGGTAAAACATAATGGCCGTGTAGCCAAAACTACCATAGATGGTAGAGTGTTGTTTGATATTGGTCACCCTATGACTATTGGCGTGTATAAACCCAACGAGTCTTTTTGCCCAACGGAAACCGCCATTGGTCCCAATGGCGATATTTATGTAGCCGATGGCTATGGTGAAAGTAGAATAATTCAGTACGATAGTAATGGAAGATATATTCGCCATTGGGGCGGAATGGAGAATCCGGATCCCAATTACAAACTGGTAAGTGCCCACGGGGTAGCTATAGACTATAGGGAAAAAGACAACCCTATGGTAGTAGTAACTTCAAGGTCACAAGAGTGTTTTAAATACTACACCTTAGATGGTGTATATGTGAAAACGATAGAAATGCCTAACATGCAGGTCTGCAGGGCAGTTTTTGATGACGATAAATTGTATGCGGGTGTTTGTTGGTCGCAACCAAAAGTAGGTAAGACCAACTGGAAAGACCATACCGGGTTTGTGACCATAATGGAAGGAGATAAGGTAGTATCCAATCCTGGAGGTACTGAACCGGAATATAAAAAAGGGGTGTTGCAAAAAAGCTATCAATTGGAAGAAAGACCAATATTACACGGTCATGATGTCTGTGTTGATGAAGATAAGAATTTATACATCTGTCAATGGAACGCCAACCATTCCGCTCCCTATAAATTAGAGCGTGTTTAATATCGATAATGAGTATGCAAGAAGCTTCAGATTTTGTTTTGTTTCTAGGAAGGTTTCATCCTTTGGTGGTGCATTTACCTATTGGGTTTTTAATGTTCGCCTTGGTATTGGAACTTGCGGATAACTATACCAAAATTAAGCACCTAAACGCAGCTGTACCATTGGCACTTTTATTTGGGGCTATTTCTGGTGCCGTAGCCTGTATTTTAGGGTATATGCTATCCCAAAGTGGCGGTTATGATGAAGATATGCTGAACGGACATTTTTGGTTCGGTATCGGTACTACGGTAATTGCATTTTTTGCCTGGGCGGTAAAGTCGGGTAAGCTTAATATTGCATTTTTACAAAAGGCAAAACCGAATCTGGCCTTATTAACAGTAATGGTTATATTATTAAGCGTAACAGGGCACTATGGCGGAAATTTAACCCATGGGGAAGATTATTTGGTGAAATATGCGCCATTTAGAGAAAAGGAGGAGCCTTTGCCCCAATTGGCAAAGTTAGAAGATGCAACTGTTTATCCTTATTTAGTAAAACCGGTATTTGAGGCAAAATGCGTAAGCTGCCATAATGAATCTAAAAAGAAAGGCGGTTTAGCAATGCATACTTTTGAAGCCATGACTTTAGGTGGTGATGGCGGTGCCATCTTCACGGCGGGCGATGTTGAAGGCTCAGAGTTGATACGAAGAATTACCCTGCCAGAACATCATGATGATGTAATGCCGCCCGAAGGTAAAACACCACTAACGGAACAAGAAAGTGCCTTGATCAAATTTTGGATTGAACAAGGTCAAGCAAATGAAGTAGCGACTTTAGATGCAACAGAAGTGCCTGAAGATGTATTGGCATATGCAGCATCGACTTTAGGTTTCGCAGCCGCGGGCGTTGGTCAAGGTTCTTCGGAAGTATTGCCAACAGCAAACCCTTTGAATATGGAAGTTGTGCATTCCATTACCGAACAAGGTTTTAAGGTGAAAGAGCTTATAGATGGTTCCGGTTTGGTAGAGGTAACTCTAGAGGATGGACAGATCAATGCGGAGAATATCAACAAGTGGGAAGAAAATTTTAAATTGTTAGTTCCTCTGAAAGACCAAATACTGTGGGCAGATTTTGGCGGGAATGAACTTTCTGATGCCATTCTTGTTCAGATTGCAAGTTTTACCAATCTTAGAAAATTAGTGTTGGACAATACGACAATTACAGATACTTCCTTACAACCGCTTACAACTTTAAAAAACCTTGAATCGATAAATGTATATAAGACTAATGTGACCAACAATTTGTTACCTATGCTAAGTGAAATGGCGAACCTAAAAAAGGTTTACATCTGGCAAACACAGATAAGTGCAGATGAAATTGAGCAATTTTCCAAGAATTCTAATTTAGAGGTTGTTTCTGGCGTATAATTTTAAGGTGCTTTGGTTGCATGTTGCTTTCTGTAAAGGTTAGGAGTAGTATCATATTGAGTTTTAAATTTCTTAAAAAAGAAAGGCAGGGTTTCAAAACCACATTTATAGGCAATATCTGCAACGGTCATGTCTGTGTCAATCAGCATTTTAGCGGCTAAATTTATTCTATATTCATTAAGGTAAACAAAGAATGAACGCCCCATCATTTTTTTAAAAAATCGGGAAAATGCTTGTTGAGATAGGTTGACCATATTTGAAACTTGGTGTAAACTAATAGGGTCGTGATAGTTTGTAGCAACAAAATCGTGAATAATAGCCATTCTATTATTATGTTCCGAAGGAAGTTCTTTGGTAAATTTTGCATTGGATAACAAAAAGAATTCTGCCTTGGAGAGTTTCAGTAAAATGGATAATAAGACCAAATATTGTTCTGCACTTTTTAGTTGAGGAAGAGACTTAAGATCTGATAATATAGATGTGGTAGTTGCTGCTTGAAATAGAATACCTCTACTTGCTTGTTGCATCATATCATGTAATTCTGCTAATTCGGGTATTGAGGTAAATATCTCTTTGTTCCATTGAATTACGATAGAAATACTTTCTTCATCCGCATTATTCTCGTTTTTCCAACAATGTGGTAGGTTGGAATTTAAAAGTACTAATTCTCCCGGTTCATAGCCACTTACATAATCCCCAATAAATTTAGTGCCCTTGCTTTTTTCAATAAAGGTTAATTCGCATTGAGGGTGCACATGCCAGGGAGCATCAAAATGGCTATCCACAAATCGGTAAGCCAAAATGTTGCTGTTCTCAGAAAATGATATAGCCTCTAATTGTGGTTTCATATTTAAATTTATGTACTATTCAATCAGTATATTTTAATTATTTTAAATTAATAAGACAATATAGATTAATTAATTGCAAATATAGATTATAAATAAAATTTTAATAATGATGATTTTTGTAGTAAGACCAGCTTAAATGTATAGAATCAATACTATTTGGTCTTTGTGATTTATAAATAATCAAAACTAGAGATGTAAATGAGCGCAAGCATTTTTTCTGATGCCTTTAAAGACACTAGAGTGTCTAAAGGAACCTGCCCTTTTAATGATCAAGATGATCCTGTAACTATGTTACTTCGTTTTAAGGATGTGAGGAAAACGGCGCATAATGCAAAAGACTTTAGTTCAGCGGCAAAACCCGGTAGAATAGTGGTTCCATCAGAGGTAAATATTAGGGATGCTAGACAAATTCCCTTTGAAGTAGATCCGCCTGAGCATACAGAATATCGCGCCTTGGTAGAAGATTGGTTCAAACGCCCATTAGATATCGATTATGAATTTAAACTAACAAGGATTGTTGAGGCAGAGATTGATCGTGTATTGCAAAAAGGAGCTATAGAAGCCATTTCAGAATTGTCTTTACCCATACAATCAAAAGCATTGACCTTGTTGTTGAATATTTCTTTAAGTGAAGCTGAAACTTGGATTTCTTGGGGAACGCATGTGTTTAGAAGTGAAGATTCTGATTTAGATGCGGATAAGGCATCTATTTTATACGATTATATTGATGCCGAAATAGACAAAGCTATAGCAGCTCCAGATGATAGTTTGTATTCCGTTTTACTGAACTCGGAATATCAAGGTCGTAAAATGACCAAAGAGGAAGTAAAAGGGGTACTTATTTTAACTTTTGCAGGAGGTAGGGATACCGTTATTAATTATTTGACCAATACCATTTCCTATTTAGCCGAACACCCAGATGCAATTGAGAAATTAAACGATAACCCTGCGTTAGTAAATACGGCAATAGAGGAATTTGTGCGCTACTTTTCACCATTGACCCACATGGGCAGGGTGGTAAAAGAGGAGCAGGAAATTAGCGGGCATATTGCAAAAGAAGATACCCGGGTATCATTATGTTGGGCATCTGCCAATAGGGATGAAAGTATTTTCGAAAACGCAAATAAAATTGTTTTGGATAGAAAAATGAATCCGCATGTAGCTTTCGGTTTTGGAGCCCATAAATGTTTAGGGGCAACACATGCAAGACAATTAATGAAGGTGTTTTTACGAGTATTGACTGAAAAGGTAAGTACTATTGAAATTATTGATGCTGTAGAAAATATTGAAGATTGGGGAGCTCATAAACGAAAAGTGGGTTTTGATAAATTAACTATTAGATTAAACACAAAATAATATGGCAAAAATAACGTACATCACTAAAGCAGGAGAAGAAATACAACTAGAAGCCAATAGTGGTAGTTTAATGGAGTTGGCGGTTAAGCATAAGGTAGCCGGTATAGATGGGGACTGCGGTGGCGTCTGTTCTTGTGCCACCTGCCATGTGCATGTTGCACCAGAATTCTATCAAAAATTAGATGCACCAACAGAGATAGAATCAGATATGTTGGAGTTTGATGATCATGTAACGGAGTATAGTAGACTATGCTGTCAAATTCCTATTTCCGCAGCCGTTGACGGTATTACAGTAAGCGTGGCAAATTAGATCAATTGTGGATACTACAAATTTAAATTGCGTAATTATCGGGGCAAGCCATGCGGGAGCTAATTGCGCTATGGAACATAGAAAGCAAGGTTGGCAAGGCAATATTTATTTAATAGATGCCGATGCGCATTTGCCCTACCATAGACCGCCTTTATCAAAAGAATATCTATCAATAGAAGAGGAAGGGGCAACGAATTTTAAACCGTTGTTTGCACTAGAGCGATACCAAGAAGAAGAAATCACTTTACAATTAGGTCTTAAGGTAACCAAGGTAATTAAAAAACAGAAGTCCGTTATTTTGAGCAATGGTGAAACTATAAGATATGATAAGCTTGTAATCGCTACAGGGGCTTCTGCGATTGTACCACCTATTGAAGGTATAGAGTCCTGTAGAAAAGTAAGTGTGTTACGCAGTGCGAAAGATGCCATACAGATACAGCAAGATTTTAAAACAAGTACCAATAAAGAAGTGGTAATTATTGGTGGTGGTTATATTGGATTGGAAACAGCTGCATCATTGAGGAAATTGGGCGGAAATATTACCGTTCTAGAACGTGAAGAACGTATTTTGGCACGTGTAGCCCCTATAGCATTAGCCGATTATTTTCAAGAATTACATACGGCAAATGGGGTGAAAATTCACACAGGTACCTCTGCCATTAAAATAAAAGAAACAGATGCTGCTATAGAAATACAATGTAATAACGGTAATGTTTTTACTGCCGATGTTTTGATTGTTGGTACTGGTGTAAAGCCAAATACATTTGTGGCGGAAGAAATTGGGGCAGAAATTAATAATGGTATTGAGGTAGATGAGAATTTGCAAACTACGGTAGAAGATGTATATGCCATTGGTGATGTAGCACAATTTTATCATCCTACCTATAAAGAATGGATGCGATTGGAAAGTGTGCAAAATGCCGTAGATCAAGCAAAAATTGTAGCTTCTAATATAGTTGGCAATACACAAAATTATAATACTATACCGTGGTTTTGGTCAGATCAATATCATGTTAAATTGCAAATGGTTGGCTTATCAAAAGGATTTACACGTATGGTAATACGTACCGAAGCAGATAAGAAAGATTGCTTTTCAATTTGGTATTTTAAAAATGATGCACTTATTGCGGTAGATACCGTAAATAATGGGAAAGCTTTTGTTCTTGGGGGTAAATTTATCCAGAACAAGATACTTGTGGATCCATTGAAAATTGCAGATAATACAATTCCGTTTAAGCCGAATAATTTTATAAAAACCGAAACAAATGCCCATTAAAGTACAAGCAGCTGTTGCCACTGGTGATGGAAAATTTATAATAGATACCATTACAATTGATGAACCTAAGAGCGATGAGGTTTTGGTAAAAATGAAGGCTGCCGGACTATGTCATACGGACTACGATTCCCTTACTTGGGGCAAACCCATAGTTATGGGCCATGAAGGCGCGGGTGTAGTTGAAAAAGTGGGAAATGGTAATTTAGAATTTGAAGCGGGGGACCAAGTTATTTTAAATTGGGCAACACCGTGTATGCACTGTTTTCAATGCCAAGAAGGCAATCAGCATATATGTGATAACAACTCTCCTGTAGTAGCAGGTGGTAACGGGCATACCCCTGGGCATGCAACGTTAGAAAGTACAAAATGGCGGGGCAGGGCAATAGAACGTTCCTTTAATTTAGGCTCTTTGAGCGAATATGTACTGGTGAAAGCATCAGCTTTGGTGAAGGTAAAAGAGACATCATTGAATTTCTCAGCTGCCGCCATAGTTAGTTGTGGGGTTATGACGGGTTACGGCTCCGTAGTAAACGCCGCAAAATTAGATGCAGGTAGCACAGCTGTAATTTTGGGTTGTGGAGGTGTTGGCTTAAATGTGATCAACGCCTGTAAAATTTCAGGAGCCAATAGGATTATTGCGATAGACATTAACCCCACTAAGTTGGAAATGGCCAAAACCTTTGGGGCAACGGATGTTATTTTAGCTCAAAAAGAGGATGTGGGATTACTGAATGCGGCATCCCAAGTAAAAAACCTTCTAGGAAATAAAATGGCGGACTATGCTTTTGAATGTACCGCCATACCTGCATTAGGTGCAGCTCCTTTGGCTATGGTGTGCAATGCGGGAACGGCTGTTCAGGTTAGTGGAATTGAAGAAGAAATAACCATAGATATGCGCTTGTTCGAATGGGACAAAATTTATATAAATCCGCTTTATGGAAAATGTAGGCCACAAATAGATTTTCCAAAAATAATGGGTTTGTATAAAAAAGGAGATTTACTGTTAGATGAGATGATAACCAAAGAATATGAATTGCACCAACTTGACGAAGCCTTTAATGATATGTTAAGCGGGAAAAATGCAAAAGGTGTCATCGTTTTTAAATAAGCTATGCAAGGATCATTTAGAACCATAGAACTTTCAGATACTAAATTAGAATTTGACGGACTCCGATTTTTAACCGTCAAAACCCCAAATTTAAAGGGTAGGGGAGATATTTGCGTATTTGTACCCAAGACAAAAAATCCGCTTACCAATTTACCCATTTATATTTTGTTACATGGCGTATACGGTAGTGCTTGGGTTTGGGCGTTAAAAGGTGGCGCACATATTTCTGCACAAGAAATGATACAAAATGGAGAAATAGAACCGGCAATTATTGCAATGCCATCCGATGGATTGTGGGGAGATGGTTCTGCTTATTTTCCGCATCATAACAAGGACTTTGCGAAATGGATTGTTGAAGATGTGCCTTTGGCCATCCAAGAAAATATTCTGGAAGCGGGTGATGAAAGTAAACTTTGTATTGGCGGATTATCCATGGGAGGTTACGGAGCCTTAAGTTTAGGCGCAAAATATTCTGATAAGTTTAGTGCCATTTCTGCACACAGTGCCATTACCAAATTAGAAGAAATGGAACTTTTTGTAGAAGAACCTTCAAATGATTATTTAGAAAGTGCAATTCAACCCAATGTGCTAGATGTGATTGCCGATAACAAAACTACATTGCCACCGTTACGGTTTGATTGTGGCAAAGCAGACCAATTAATCGCTGGTAATAGAGATTTACATGCACAATTAAACGAATTGCGAATACCGCATGAATACACAGAGTTTAGTGGCGGTCATCAATGGGAATACTGGCAAGAACATATTCGTAAAACCTATTTGTTCTTCAATGCCTCAATCGCCCATAAATAAGTCCGGTAAAAACAGTGTTATTTGTGGAAATAAGGTGATTAAAATCAGTACTAAAAAGCTGATTCCTAAATAAGGCAAATTCGCTTTGCTTACTTTTTCTAAAGGAACTTTTCCTATACCCGACGCTACAAATAAGCATACTCCTAATGGTGGAGTGGTCAAACCGATAATTAAATTGAGCAATGCAATTATGGCAAAATGAATAGAATCTATATCTACACTTAAAGCCACCTTTAATAAAATAGGGAATAGTATTAAAAGTGCCGCTATGGTTTCCATAAACGTACCCACTAAAATTAAGAGTAGGTTAATGAGTAGCAGCACCACATATTTGTTGTCTGAAAAGCCCAAAATCATATTTGAAATCTCATGAGGTACTTTTTCAGAAACTAGGATATACCCAAACAAGTTGGCAAAGCCAATAAGGACCATTAGGCTGGCGGAAGTTTTCATGGCATCGATTAAAATAGCCATGGTCTTTTTAAAGTTAAGTCGCTTATACACAAAAGTGCCGACTAAAAAGGCATAAAGTACTGCAATGATTGATGCTTCGGTAGGTGTGAAAACTCCACCAATGATTCCGAATAGGATGATAAACGTCATTAACAACGACCAAAACGTATCTATAAACCCTCTAAATATTTGCTTAAAAGAACTTCGTTTGTATTTGGGATAATTTCTTTTTTTGGCGATATAGTAGGTGAGTACCAACATAGCAACACCCAATAATAACCCTGGTAAAGCTCCTGCCAAAAACAATTTACCAACCGAAAGTCCGCTTAGCGTAGCAGCGATAATCATAGGTACACTTGGTGGAATTATTGGCCCTACCGTAGAAGAAGATGCGGTAACCGCACAAGCGAAATCAGCATCATAACCTTCTTTTTTCATGGCTGGTATCATTACGGAACCAATACTGGCAGTATCTGAAATTGCCGTACCGGAAATACCTGCGAACAACATGGAAGAACCAATGTTTGCTAAAGCAAGTCCGCCAGTCACATGACCAATAAGGTGATTACAGAATTTTATGATTTTAGAGGTCAAGCCGCCTTGGTTCATGAGGTTTCCTGCAATGATGAATCCTGGTATGCTTAACAACACAAAAACATCTATGCCAGAATACATTTTCATGGGCATGATAATAAGATCGGTACCATTGAAAATGAGAAATGCCATACACGAAATTCCTAATGAAAAAGCTATGGGAAACCGTAATAATAAACATATGACGAAGACGACAAGAAGTATAATGATCATGGTTTAGGCATTTTAGTGTTTTTTGGTTTTTCGTTTAAAAGATGAACAAGAATAGAAATACCCATAATTGCAATTCCTGAAAACGATATGGCCATAGGATATTTTAAGCTTGGCGATTTTTCTACGGTCCCCATCATTAGGAATTCAAAAGCGTGGTAGGTAAAAACTAGAATGAAAAGAGAAGTGATGATCCAGATAAAATATTGAAGGAGTTCTTGATTTTTTTGACTGAATTTTTCGACCAAGAATCCGAAATTAACGTAGTAAGCACCCCTAACTGCCAAACCTGCTGCAAAGGCAATAGCATAGATAAATGCAACTCTGGCGGCTTCTTCAGTCCAAGAAGGCGCCTTGGTCATAAAAAATCGACCGTAAATTTGAACAAGTGTAATGCCAACAAAAAGTAAGGTACTTATGATAGTACCCCATTTCATTGCTTTTCTGAAAAATTTAAATAAAGACATTAAGGTAAATCTTGTTTTACAGTGTTATAAATTTCTTGCATTTCCGGAGATAGGGTATCGTAGATTGTAGTGCCACATTTTTCTATAAAAGCGGCGTTGTCCACATTGACGAAAACCATACCCTTTGCTTCAAGTTCTTCTCTGATTTTCTTTTCATTTTCAAGAAATAATTGCTGATGGTAGGTAATCATTTCTTCAGATGCTTCTAAGAATATAGCTTTAAGGTCTTCTGGTAATTTCTGAAACGATTTTTCACCTATTACGGGGTATGACCAGCTAACTACATGGTTGGTAAGGTTCACGTATTTTTGAACCTCATAAAATCTGGAGACCTTAATAAGTGCCAAAGGATTTTCTTGTGCATCTATGGTTCCTTGTTGTAGAGAGGTAAAAACTTCAGAAAATGCCATAGGTGTAGTTTTTGCGCCTAAAGCATCCCAAGCAGAAACAAAAGAAGGTACATTGGGTACGCGCAAGATTAAACCTTGTAGGTCATCTGGGTGGGTAATTGGCTTGTTAGAAGTTAGCTGTCTTACACCAGCTTGAAAATAACCCAAAGGTTTTAAGCCTGTTTTTTCTAACATTTCCTTGGATATTCGTTTTCCCAAAGGTCCTTGCATCAAAATTTCAACATCATCAGGAGTTTTTAAAAGAAACGGTAACTCGCAAAAGGTCATTATTTCTGTCCAATTACTAAGAAGGGAACTAGTGGTGGTCATATCTAATACACCGGCTTGGATCATTCGGATGGCTTCAACTTCTTTAGCCAATTGTTCTGATGGGAAAGTTTCTAATTGTAACCGACCGTTTGATTTTTCTTTTAATCGTTCACCAAAAAAAATAAAAGCTTTGTGCCAAGAGTGGTCTTCATTAACCAATAGGCTTGCTTTTAGTGCATAGGGTTCTTGATCGTTATAATTACAGCTCATTAAGCTGATTATCATGAACGACAGAAATAGGCGTACTATTCTTTTTAAGAACATTTTATGGTCGATTTAGTTGGAACAATTCACCTTTAAAATACATTTTTTTGATGGTTTTTACAGTGTGGATTTTTACATTCATTTTATTGGTCTAGATATTTTTTCTTCAGGATTGCGCTGTTTTTAAGGGGTAAGTCCTGTAATTAGGTCTGTATACATCTAATTTAATAATATAGGTATCAGTAAATGTTCAGGGCTTTGTTAGTTTTTGTCTAGTTGTTTAATTGAGGTTTTTAATCTTATAACTGTACCTTGAAATCGCTTTTCAACTAAGCTTAAATCAACTCACTCATGAAATTTAAATTATTAATACTTTCTTCATTATTCCTTTTTCTGCTAACAGCATCTAATTGTAGTTCTGGTTCTGATGTTAATGAAACTCCTAATGTGGAAGTGGACAATACAGATCCAAAAGCAGACGAGGAGAAAGAGGAAGAGACAGAACAAGATTACAGTACAATGGCGGTTCCTGCAGATCCAGGTTCAGGATTGGAATGGGAATTTCAAAATTTTTCAGATGATTTTGAATATGAGGCACCAGCAGGTAATAAAGGCGATGCCTTTTTTAATAAATGGGATGACTTTTACCATAATAATTGGTCTGGACCGGGCTTGACCGAATGGAGTAGGGATATCCCATTTGTAGCCGATGGTTTATTGCAAATACCGGCGAAAAGAAAAGCTGGTACAGATAAAATAAGCACAGGTTGCATTACGAATAAAACAAGGGTTCAGTATCCTGTTTATGTAGAGGCGAGAGCAAAAATCATGAACTCCGTTTTAGCCAACGGTATTTGGATGTTAAGTCCAGATGATACACAAGAAATAGATATAATGGAAGCTTATGGAGCGGCATATTCAGAAAGTGCCCAAGCGAGCCATTCATGGTATGAAGTTAGAATGCATATTAGTCACCATGTATTTATAAGGGACCCATTTCAAGATTATCAGCCTAAAGATGCAGGATCATGGTTTATGAAAGATAATATTAAATGGAGAGAGGATTACCATACTTATGGTGTATACTGGAGAGACCCATGGCATTTGGAGTACTATATAGACGGGGAGTTGATTAGGACCGTATCTGGTAAAGATCAAATTGATCCTTTGTTTTACACAAATGCAATGAACCCAGGCGATACCAGTGCTGATACACGTACAGGATTAAGTAAAGAAATGGATATTATTATAGATGTGGAAGATCAGGACTGGAGATCTAGTCCAGCATCTGGAAATCAATCGGATACATATACACCAACGGATAATGAGCTTTCGGATACTGAAGGCCATACGCTGAAGGTAGACTGGATAAGAATATACAAACCAGTGGAAAAATAGTTGTTAGTTTATTTAATTGAGTTAAGGGCATGGGGTTGTTACCATGCTCTTTTTCTTTTTTTATTAGTCTTGATTTTAAAGTTTAGGGCAATTTTTTATAATGAATTTTAAAAGTAGATATATCAAATTATAAACAAGAATCTATGCTTTGGATACAGATAAATCCATTTAAATGGTTCAGTTAATTTTACATTCCTTCTCTTCAATTGTCTAGCTCATTTTAGGTTAATCATTAATCAATAAGTTATTGTATATTTAAGAGTATAATAACTTTCTATTTGTACAGTTTTGAAAAACACTTTTTCTAGTCAAAATTTCATTTTACAATTTTTAATAATCCTCTTATTTACTTTTGGTAATTATACAATCATTTTAGCACAAGGAAATGATAGCGTAAGTATGAAGTTAGATGAGTTTTTTACTGACTCTAACAGAATAAAGTATGAAAGTTCTGAAGCGGCAATAAAAAAGTTAAAACAGACCCATAAAGAATTGTTGCAAAAAGGCGATACGTTGAAAAGTATTGATGCTCTAATGCAACTGGCAGATGTTTATGGGCATAGGGCAGATTATGCAAGTTCGTACGATGTTTTTTGGCAATCACTTTTTTTGGCAGATAAAATTAAAAATGATTCGTTAGACGGTTTGATCGCTTGGCGATTAGGAAGGTTTTATAGCTTTTATAAGCGGGAGGAAGAGTCATTAAAATATTTGAATAAGGCATTGAGCATAAGAAAAAATATGGTTCAAGAAGGTAATACCGACCCTGCCTATTTAGTACATAATTACTTTGCTTTTGTAAGTACTTATCGTGAGTTGGACATGCCAGAACTTGCAAGTACGTATTTAGATAGTTGTTTAATCTATTACAAGGAAGTAGAAAACCAAGTGCCAATGTCTCAATTGAATTTTGAGAAGGCATTTATATTATCTAGAACAGGTCAAAACCAAAAGGCACTTGAATTATTAAAAAGTATAGAACCTTGGTTCTTGGAAAATAGACCTTCTTATATGGTTTTGGTTTATACATATTGGGGAGATGTTTTGCAGAATACAGGAGATTTAAATAGTAGTGTTCAGTATTACGAGAAAGCCATAGCGGTTTCAGAAAAATATAAAAACCACATTGATTTTACTCCGCTGATTTATGAACGGTTAACCGAACATTATAAAAAGCAAGGTAACTATCAAAAAGCGTACGAAAATTTAAAGATAGCGAAGGAATTAGATGCTTTGTTTTTTGATGGAAGAAGCTCTAAGAATAAATCGATGTTAGAGATTAGAGATGAATTTAGAATTGAAAAACAGCGTCAATCAGATTTAATTCAAAAGCAACGTTTTGAAAAGCTGCAACAAGAAGAACATATTTCAATGTTACAGCGCGTCATTTTATTAGGGACTATAGTTTTCATACTAATTTTGGCATTCTTTTTTTTTAGACATCTTCGTAATAAGCATAAGTTGGAAAAACAATTAATACGAAGAAACAAAGAATTGGAAATACAAAAAACCAACGAGCTTTTAGAATTGAAAAATAAAGAACTTGCTGCATCGGTTCTTCAGCTTGTTGAGAAAGATGAGTTTTTAAAAGAATTGAAAGAAAAATTAAAATCTAATAAAGACAACCTACAGCAGTCTGAAGTAAATAAACTATTACGCACTATTTCGGTAAGTAATAATAATAATTGGGAGGAGTTTCGACTTCGATTTACGGCGGTCAATGAAAAGTTCTACAAAAAATTAACCGAAAAATATCCGAAGCTAACGCAAAGTGATCACAAAATTTGTGCCCTGATTAAATTGAATTTTTCTAGTAAAGATATGGCTAGGTTATTAGGTATATCTGTAGAATCTGTACATACAACCCGTTATAGGTTACGTAAAAAGTTACAGTTGGAAAGAAAGGAAAACCTAGAAGATTTTATTGCTCAGTTATAAGACCGGTAAATGTCATAAAATTGTAATTTCCTTCAAATGGAACAGATTATTGGTTAGTAATTGATTGATAATATTGCAACGGCATTTTTACTGCATTGGAAGGAACTATTGTCTAAAGATTAAAGATTTTATCGCTAGTAGTTTAAAACAAAAGTTTCTATAATTAAAAAAGGACGAACCGGTAGGCTCGTCCTTTTTATGCATATTTAAAAAGTAGTCTAAGGTCTTAGTACCGCTTCAGATATAGATAAGTTATCCATATAAAAACGGGTTACCGTAGAATTATCTTGATTGTACCCTCTAATAGATAAAGTAAAATCACCTGCTACACCACCAAAATCTGTTAAGAAAGAAGAGTAGACCCATTGGTTTAGTGCAAAGTCACTTGTGAATGCTGGGTTAGGAGCAACTCCCCAATCGGTATTAGGTGCCCAATAGAATCTTAAATCCGGAGCGAATAAAGTACCTGTATCTGGTTCACTTAAAGTTTCAACATATACCCAAACCCCAACTTCATACGTTTTGCCTTCTTCGACCGTAAAAGGAATAGCTGCCCCAGAAGTGTCTGTATGAGCAATGATCATACCGCCATTTGGGTCAAATTCTATGAGGGCACTACTTTCTCCATCTTGAGCTTGCGCCGTAGAAATTTCGAGATTGTAAGCATCCCATGGAGCTCCCCACCATTGGTAAGGCCAATTAGCGGCAGTAGAGTTTTCAAAACTATAATCATAAGTGCCGTTATTTAAAATGTTATTGCCTTTAAAGACTACCGGTAAATCGGTAAAACTCTCTGCAGGGTATGCATCTGTCGTAGTTAAATCTCCAGCTGTATAACTAACTATTGCAGTATCATCATTGTATACGCGATCATTTTCAAGACTAATTATAACGATGTTTCCTTCGTTGGGATCAACTTCTACACTTGCTATTGTAGCGGGAATTTCAACACCAGCATTTGCTAAGCTAACAGAGAAATTTGTCATATCTATAGTTGTAGGTTCCATTTCTCTACTAAAATTAAGTCCTATGTTACCATCAGCTGTGGCTTCAATCGCGTCAAGTGTAACAGGCTTGGTAGAAGGGATGATTTTCACCAAATTGGTATATGTCAACTCATAACCACCTTCTGGTCTTACCCTATTTGCAGAAAACCCAAATCCATATTCTCCAAGCTTTTTGTATTTAACGTCCAATTCTTCAACAACCTCTGTAGAGGTAGTAGGATCGCCACCTTCAAAAGACCAGTTGTAGTTTTCAGGCTCACCTGTAGTGGTAATGGAAAACCTAACCGTACTACCTGCCATAATTTCATTTTTTGAATTATCGCCTATGTTCAATGCTTCACCTACGCTGCCATCACTGTTTAATAGATTAGCAGAAAGGTTCGCTCCAATATTTCCTAAAACCCTAACTACAATTGTAGTATCCAATTCGGTACCTCTTTGCTCTGTACCCACATAGGCACTGCTTTGAAAAGTTTGGTGCAGTTTTACTTCATGGTCTCCCAATTGAGTAAAGAATGCTTGTACGATATCTTCTGAAGATGTAGTATTATTTTCTGAACCAGAAATATTGGCAACTCCTTCAGGAAAAGTCCATGTTCTACTTACAACACCTACCGATACGTCGCCAAATGTAATTTCATCATTAAGATTGACCTTATTTTCAAAATCCATTTGAGAGGTCATTATTACTCTATGACTTATTTCTGGAAGTTGAACATCGTCAGCCGGATCATCATCGCAAGACAATGTCAATAGCATAAAACCAAATGAAAAGAGTATGGGTAAGTTAATTTTATATTTTATGTTCATAATATTTTTTTTATCGTTTATAAACCATCGTTAGTTTGTACTTCAGCTGCAGGTATTGGAAAGTAATTATGCACTGCAGGAGTGTAGTTCTGAGAAGAAAAAAGAAAATCTGGTCGTATTCTTTCTCTAATAAATAAAGGAGCTTGATCTTCAATAGCTTCAAAATTCTCTTCTCTCCAAATTTCCTCGGCTCTTAAATCATTATACACCTCTTGAACAATTCCCCAACGAACCAAATCTTTATAGCGATGTCCCTCAAAACAAAGTTCTAAAGGTCTTTCTACGCGTTGCAAATGCGTTAAAACAGTAGCAGCAGTTGCAGGAACCATTGGTTGTATACCGTTTACTTGTTTGCTAACATGCAGTTGAGGGAAAGTGTTGCCATTCTCATTAAGATACTGTCTAAGTGTAATTACACCGGCCCTTGCTCTAATCATATCAATGTATTCAATGGCCTCATCAACAGAACCGCCAGAGTTAAGTAGCGCTTCGGCATACATTAACAATACATCGGCATATCGTATGTGTCTAAAATTAATACCAGAGCGGCTGTTGCCATCTTCAAATTCCAAATGGTACCAGTTGGCATGTTTTTTAGCATAAGTACTTTGACCGTACGCCCATCCCTTTGAGCCCGGTTCAACGTTGTAATAAAGTCCGTCCCCATTACTAGGTACTACTGAACCTCCCATTCTTTTCGATTGTAAATTATCATCGTTTACAGGGTTAGACGGATCTACTTCATCGTTTACAAATAGTTCGTGTAAAAAATAAGTAGGAAGTACGGTATTATAGCCCCCATAGTTAAGTTGACCAACGGCTGTGGCCAATGTACTTGCTTCTGCACCGGTTTCAAAACTATTGTCGTCTACTGCGGCACCACCCGATGCCGGACTGATTTCTGCATTATAGGCAACTTCAAAAATGGATTCTGAATTAAATTCATTTTCATGTCTGAAATTGTCATTGATATCTGCCGTTAGGGAGTATATACCCGAATCAATTACACTTTTAAACAAGCTAGCTGCGGTAGTCCAATCCTCATCATATAAATACACTTTTCCTAATAATGAAGTTGCAGAGCCCCAAGTTACCCTTGCAATATTGGAATCATCCCAAGTTTGGGGTAGATTTTCTCTAGCATATTCAAGGTCTGGAATAATGATACTGTTCGTAATCTCATCAATGGTAGAAAAAGTTCCGGGTAAATCTTCTGCACTTTCTATGGCGTCTAACTTTATAACTCCGCCACCGAAGGTATGTGCAACCTGAAAGTAAAAGAATGCCCTTAAAAATTTAGCTTGGGCCTCAATCGATTCCTTTTCACCTTCTGCAAATACAGAAGTGTCTGCGGTAGCTAAATTATTAATTACCTGGTTAGCCCTATAGATTCCGATATAAAGTTGCGACCATTTATTTGCTATTTGATTAGCACCATCCGTATACGTTAAATTTCTATAGGCGAAAGGCGCATACCACGATTCTGTGCCGGCCTCGTCACCCAACATCATTTCAAATTGAAGGTCTCCACCACTAATAGACTGAAATTGAGTTGCTCCATAAACAGTTGTTAAGGCAGCATCAAATTGAGTTGAAGACTCCCAAAATACGTCTGTAGTAATGGCATTAGGGTTAATTTCCTCTAAATATTCATTTTCACTACAGGACAAGGCAAACACTGCGGTCAGTGAAAGTGCCCATATTGTTTTTATTGATTTAATTTTCATGTTGTTACAATTTTTTTTAATTAAAATTTAACCTGTAAACCAAGTACGAATCTTCTTGTTACCGGGTAATTCCCTTGGTCTACACCTCTGGTATTAAGTCCGTTTCCACCAACTTCTGGATCGTAACCTGTATAATTTGTTATGGTTAGAGGGTTCATGGCAGAAACATAAAGTCTCAATTTGCTTAAACCGATCGTAGATGTAGTTTCGGTTGGTACGGTGTAACCAAGGGTTACGTTTCTCAACCTGAAATAGGTACCATCTTCTAACCAAAAATCTGAACGAGATCTAAAGCTGCTTCCAAAAGAATCTTGTCTAAACGTGGGAATGTCTGAATTTGGATTTTGAGGAGACCACATGTTGTACTGCTCCAAATGTCTACCTGTAGCATGGGCTAAATATCTAGCACCATTAAAGATTTCAGCTCCGTGCGAATAGTAATTCTGTATGAACAGATCAAAACCTTTATAATTGAAGTTAAAGTTAAGACCAACTTCAAATTCTGCTTGACCCGATCCTTTGTATACTCTGTCATTATCATCAATAACACTATCACCGTTTTGGTCAATATATTTCATGTCACCTAGCTGGGCGCTTGGTTCAATTGCCCTATAGGCATCTAAATCGGTTTGAGTTTTTATGACTCCGTCATTTTCAACTAAGAAAAAAGCACCGGCTTCATAACCTACAGCATGAAAAGTTGTATAATCGATACCGGCTAAGGTTACTGCTGGTAAACCGCCGCCGTAGCCTCTTTCTATACCATTAAGATTTTGAATTTCATTGTCATTGGTAGTAAACGTTGCGGCAACATCCCATTTAAAAGCTTTAGCGGCATTACTTCTATAAGAGGCGGCCAGTTCAATACCTTGGTTGGTCATGTCTCCGGCATTTATTAAGATGTTACTATATGTATTCGCATCTCTAGGTTGAGTGGTACCGGCAGATGGTGGTGTTTGTAAATTAAGTATCATCTCTTTTCTATCATTCTTATAAACATCTGCGGTGAATGTAAACCTGTTGTTGAACATAGAAAGATCTACTCCAATATTTTTAGAAATTTTGGTTTCCCATTTAAGATCACTGTTGGCAATTCTTCTTTGAATATATCCGGCAGATGAAGTTTCGGCGGTATCGAATAAATAATTTACGCCACCTTCAATTCTTGATGTGGTTACATAGGGGTCGTTTAAACTTTGGTTACCCACTTCGGCCCAACTAGCTCTTAATTTTAGGTTGCTGATAGATTCGCTGTTTTTTAAGAAGTTTTCTTCAGATATATTCCATCCTGCAGAAAACCCAGGGAATATTCCAATTCTGTTTTCTTCGGAAAAAACTGAAGTTCCATCTCGTCTAATACTTGCCGAAAAAAGATATTTTTCGTCGAAATTATATAGGAACCTACCCATTAAACCGCTTAAGGTGGTTGTTTGCTCGCTACCTGTTGGGGCAGAGCTATCTTCACCAGCACCTAGAACCTGTGTTTCGTTACTAGCAAAACCAATTACACCGACCCCTACAGTTTTGGATTCAAATTTCTCGAAAGAAATCAGTCCCGTTAAATCAATATTATGTTTTCCAAAGGATCTATTGTATTTCAAGATGTTTTCTATGGTACTTCTTTGTGTCCATGTAAAATCTTCCTGTAAAACAGCGTCTTCTCTGGAAGCCGTTGGGTTCAATAAACCATCATTTCCATAAACAATGTACTGTGGTTGAAAGAACTTTCTTTGGTAATCCCAGTTATTACGGCCCAGATTTAGTTTATAGTGAAGTCCGTCAATAATTTCATAATCAAGGTTAATGGCAATGTTAGTGCTTTTCACCTCTCTTTCGTCAATATTTTGTAATTGACTTGATAAGTAACTATACAGAATTTCGTTCTGTACAGGAATCTGTACCTGATTTTCGCCAACCTCGTTTAAAGAACTTAGAGGTGTTTGCCATGGCTTCTGTCTTAAAGCATACTCATACATTCCCCAAGGTTCTTGAGTAGTGTTTTCATAGGTCATTCCTACGCTTGCAAAAGCAGAGAATTTTCCTTTTTTGAACTGGGTATTAAGTCGAGAACTTAATCTATCAAAACCAGAGTTAATAAGCACACCTTCTTGTTCAAAATAATTGGTGTTGAAGTTCATGGAAAGTCCATCGGCACCGCCACTGATACCTACTGCATAATTTTTTATGAGTGCGTTGTTATTTTGTACATCCCCAACGAAATCACTGTCATACTTAAATGCATCTGGATTGAAAAAGAAAATTAAAGGATCAGTACCCAAGGCTTCTAACATGGTATCTTCATGATACATCTGTTGAGTAGTGTTCATTAATGGAACACCCGAGATTATGTTTTGGATACCCGTGTACGTATTAAAATTTACCTCAATTTTACCTTCTTTACCTCTTTTGGTCGTTATTAAGATAACCCCGTTTGATGCCCTTGTACCATAGATTGAAGCCGAAGCCCCATCTTTTAAGACGTCTATAGATTCAATTTGTTCGGGTGCAATGTTGGGCGTACCTTCATAAGGTATACCGTCTACAATGTAAAGAGGCGTATTACTACCTAACAAAGATCCAAGTCCACGAATTTGAATATTGGCAGCTGCACCAGGTCTACCATCGGCAGCCTGAACATTAACTCCTGCAATCTGTCCTTGTATAGATTCTCCTAAATCCGATACAGGTGCTTTTTCGATAGATTCAGATTTTAGACCTACAACAGCACCGGTTACTTCTTTCTTTCTTTGAGAACCGTATCCAATAATAACAACTTCATCCAGTTGTTGTGTATCTTCTTCTAATACTACATTAATGGTTTGTCCATTAGATGCAATTTGTTGACTGGCATCTTTAAAACCTAAGTATGTAAATACCAGTATTTCTCCTTGTGACGCCGCTATGGAGTAATTGCCATCCATATCAGTGGTAACACCTTTGTTGCTTCCTGAAAGCAGTATGGTTACCCCGGGTAATGGAATTCCCGATGCGTCGGTTACCGTGCCGGATACATTTTGTTGGGCAAATGCAGTTCCATACCCGCAAATGATCAGCAGTAACATGGTCACTACGCCGTTAATTTTAAGCTTGTTTCCTTTCATAATAATGAGTTACGTTAATTGAATTTTGTTAATAGATGATAATATCACATCTAAACCAGTTAAAAATTTAATATTTCAAAATCATGACCGCTCAAATTTATCTAATTGTCAATTAGGTTAAATAAATGTTAACTGAACAAAAACTAGACACTTCTTTTTTTTGTCTAGCACCATTAAGAGCGTAGTTGGTTAATTGTACAGATTATATTTAAGGTGAGAGTAGTTTTTTGATATTGACTAACCAACAAAAGCCTTCTTATGTTTTTAGTTGATCATTTGTTGCAATTCTTAGCTAATATGGTGCATTGCGGTGAAATACTATAAGGTAAATTGCCAATGAGTTAATATGCTAAAAGTGCGGTTGAGTAACGATTAAAAATGGTGTACAGTTTTTGTTCAGTATTCATATCATGACAGAATGTATGTTATAATTAACTTGGCAAACATTGTCAAGTTGACAATAGTCTGTCTAAAAAATTGTGGAATTAAAATTTTTGGATACCAAAACATATGTAATTGATAAATACTTCAATTTGTAAATATGGTTTTCAATTTCGATAAATTTCATGGTTCAAAATCATGACCGTGATAGGCAGCTTATAACATTAAAAGTGGAAATACATCCATGGTAAGTAACACAAAAAAAACATTTAGTGAAGTAAAGTTATCTAAAAGTAAGCTAGACAGTTTAGGAATTACCAATGCACAATATTTAAGTGCGGCATCTAAACGCGCATTACAATGGCCCGAGGTTGGTAATGAATGGTTTGTTGAGTTTGAAGAACCTAAACCTTTATTGGGAGATTTGGCATATGAAGAAGGTGTCTGTAGAAGAGATCCTAGTGCTGTAATTAAAGAGAATGGTAAGTACTATGTTTGGTATAGCAAAAGTTTAGGTGCTACACAGGGTTTTGCAGGCAATATTGAGAAGGATAAGGTTTTTCCATGGGACCGTTGCGATATCTGGTATGCAACTTCTAAAGATGGCTGGACATGGAAGGAAGAAGGTATCGCCGTAAAAAGAGGAGATTTGGGTTCTTTTGATGACCGTTCTGTTTTTACGGTAGAGGTAATGAAGCATAATGATAAATTCTACCTGAGCTATCAAACGGTTAAAAGTCCATATACGGTTCGGGTGAAAAATCAAGTTGGTTTGGCTTGGTCAGATAGCCCTAATGGTCCTTGGCAAAAATTACCGGAGCCAATTCTTTCACCAGCTGATAATGGAATTTGGTTGGGTGAAGAGGATAATAGGTTTAAGGTCGAAAAAAAAGGAGATTTCGATAGTCATAAAGTGCATGACCCGTGTATTCTACCCTATAAAGGAAAGTTTTACTTGTATTACAAAGGAGAGCAAATGGGCGAAGAAATAACGTTTGGCGGTAGGCAAATACGTCACGGGGTTGCTATTGCAGACCACCCTCTGGGTCCTTATGTTAAATCATCTTACAATCCGGTTAGTAATAGTGGCCATGAAATTTGTGTATGGCAGTATGATGGGGGGATAGCATCTTTGATCACTACGGACGGACCGGAGAAAAATACCATACAATGGTCTCCAGATGGTATCAATTTTGAAATTGTGGCAAGTATTCAAAATCCGCCACATGCCATAGGCTTAAATAGGACTACGGATAAAGAGGGTAATCCAACAGAAATACTAAGATGGGGTTTGACCCATATTTACAATAACGACGATTACCAAAGTATACAGCGGTTTTCGTCATATAATAAAACATCACATACAGCAATAGGAGAAAAAGCAATTTAAAATGATAGCAACACAGTACAAAGGCGATAAAACATTTTCTGTAATAGAAAAAGAAATAGAAGCTCCTGCAAAAGGAGATGTTAGAATTAAAGTGGCATATGCGGGCGTTTGTGGTACAGATGTACATATTTATCATGGTATGATGGATAAACGTGTAAACATACCTGAGACCATTGGTCATGAAATGTCTGGGACCATAGACGCCATAGGTGAGGATGTAAGCGGATTCCAAGTAGGCGATAAAATTGTGGTTAGACCGTTGGATGATAGAAAGGTGAAATCATCAGACAAGGGGTTCAACCATATTTGTGAAGAACTCAAGTTTATAGGTATTGATAGTCCGGGTGCAATGCAACAGTACTGGAACGTACCTGCATTTACACTTCATAAATTAAAAGAAGAAACAGACTTAAAATTGGCGGCATTGATAGAGCCTTTATCAGTAGCAGTGCATGATGTAAGAATGGGTGAATTAAAGGCAGGTGAGACCGCCGTGGTTTTGGGCGGTGGCCCAATAGGTCTTTTAGTTGCTTTGGTAGCCAAGGAAAAAGGAGCTCAGGTCATTGTTTCCGAAGTAAACGATACTCGTATAGCTAAGGCAAAAGAACTTGGTTTAGATGCTGTAAACCCTATGCAGACAGATTTGGTCGACTATGTAAAAAGTAAGACCGATAATAAAAGGGCAGATGTCGTATTTGAGGTAGCAGGTGTGCAACCAGCCTTAGATATTATGACCGAGGTTGCCGGTATAAGAGGTAGAATTGTTATGGTTGCCATACATGGTCAAAAGAAAGAAGTAGACTTATTTAAATTCTTTTGGAAAGAACTTAAATTAATAGGGGCAAGAGTCTATGAAAAAGAGGATTATGAAAAGGCTATACGTTTAATTACGGCCAATGAATTGCCATTCAATGAAATGATTACGGACGTGCAACCGCTAAAGAACATACAAAGGGTATTTGAAAATATAGATAAAAACCCTGACGGACTAAAAGTCCTAATGGATTGTCAATCATAACTAAGAACTAAAACTTTAAAAGAAAATGGGTGTACTGGATAAATTCAGTTTAAAAGGTAAAACGGCATTGGTTACGGGTTGTAAGCGAGGCATAGGTAAAGCCATGGCGATAGGTATTGCGGAGGCTGGTGCAAATATCATAGGCGTAAGTGCTACTTTAGAATCAAGCGGAAGCGATGTAGAAAAGGAAATAAAGGCACTGGGCAGAGATTTTAAAGCCTATGCGTGTGATTTTAGTGATAGAAAAGCACTGTATAGTTTTATTGCAGCCGTTAAAGGTGATTTTCCTGTAATAGATATTTTGGTAAACAATGCTGGAACCATATTAAGGGCGCCAGCCGTTGAACATTCAGACGAGTTATGGGATAAAGTGATAGAGGTAAACCAAAATGCACAATTCATTTTAACCAGGGAAATAGGAAAAGAAATGGTTGACCGTGGTGCAGGAAAAGTAATATTTACGGCATCGTTGTTAACTTACCAAGGTGGAATAACCGTGCCGGGCTATGCTGCCAGTAAGGGAGCGATCGGTCAGTTGACCATGGCCTTTGCCAACGAATGGGCCGGTAGCGGAGTAAATGTCAACGCCATTGCACCGGGGTATATAAGTACTGATAATACAGAAGCCTTACGTAATAACGAAGAGCGGGCAAATTCTATTTTGGCTAGAATTCCGGCAGGACGATGGGGAGAACCAGAAGATTTTGCAGGTCCCGTGGTCTTTTTGGCTTCGGACGCGGCTGCATATATGAACGGAAGCATCACTCTGGTAGACGGAGGTTGGATGGGTAGATAATCACACTAAAAACAGAAAAATGGCATCAATAAAAGAATACCAAATGTTTATAGATGGATCTTGGGTTACTTCAACCTCTGGTGAAACCATCGATATTATAAATCCATCAACTGAGGAGGTTTACGCAAAGGTTCAAAATGGAACGGTTGCGGAAGCTGTACAAGCATTGGAAGCAGCCGAAAAGGCACAGAAAGAGTGGAAAAAAGTCCCTGCCAGAAAGAGAGCGGAACTTCTGTATAAATTTGCTGATGAAATAAAGGCGAATGCCGATAAATTGGCAGAGCTTTTAGTAAAGGAACAAGGTAAGTTGCTTAAAGTAGCTAAAATGGAAGTTGCGGTAACCGCTTCTTTTATAGAATATGCTTGTGAGGGAGCACGAAGAATTGAAGGTGATATCATTCCTTCAGATAACCCAAATGAACAAATTTGGATTCAAAAAATACCACGTGGAGTAGTAGTTGCCATAACGGCATGGAATTTCCCTTTGGCTTTGGCCGGAAGAAAAATTGGTCCGGCATTGGTAGCAGGAAATGCTATCGTGGTAAAACCGACTTCAGAAACTCCGCTAGCAACATTAGAGTTAGGGCACTTAGCTAAAAAAGTTGGTTTGCCAGATGGTTTGTTGAATATTATTACAGGACCGGGAAGAGCTATGGGTACTGCCTTGGTAGAAAACCCATTAACCAAAATGGTGACTATGACAGGGTCTACTCCTGTAGGTCAACAAATAGCAAAAATGGCAGCACAGAACCTAACGCACGTACAATTGGAATTGGGTGGAAAGGCTCCGTTTATAGTGTTTGAAGATGCTGATATTGATGCAGCCGTAGATGCTGCCTTACATTCTAGATTTGACAATTGTGGCCAAGTATGTACCTGTAATGAGCGTATGTATGTTCATGAAGATATTTACCATGAATTCATGAATAAATTTATTCAAAAGACCAAAGCGCTAAAAGTGGGTGATCCAATGCTGGAGGATTCAGATATGGGACCAAAGGTGAACAAAAGCGAATTGGAGCATATGGAGCATTTGGTCAAAGTGAGTTTAGATGAGGGTGCAACAATTGCCACTGGTGGTAAACGTTTGTCCGGTGGTGAATTTGATAAAGGATATTGGTTTGAACCAACGGTTTTGACCGATGTAACCCAAAATATGACCATTGTTCATGAAGAGTCATTTGGACCTATTTTACCTGTGTTGAAATTTAAGGATTTTGATGAGGTTGTAGGCTTTGCAAATGACTGTGAATATGGTTTGGCGGCAATGGTATTTACCAATGACATAAATAAGATCATGCGTTGCAACGATGAACTTGAATATGGTGAGATCTATGTGAATCGTGGTCATGGAGAACAGCACCAAGGTTTTCATAACGGGTATAAGTTAAGTGGCTCTGGTGGTGAAGACGGTAAATACGGATTTGAGCAGTATATGGAAAAGAAAACGTTTTACGTAAGACATAAGGCATAATGAGTACAAGAATAGCAAAAGTAGATTGTCAATTATTTAAGGTTCCTTTACCAGAAGTAATGAACGATGCCAAACACGGCGACCATACGCATTTTGAGCTGGTGACAACTACAATTACCTTGGAGGACGGTACTGAAGGCACTGGTTACACGTATACCGGCGGTAAAGGCGGGCACGCTACCAAAGCTATGGTAGAGCATGATTTCACCTCTTTTTTAATAGGTAAGGATGGTTCTAAAATTGAGGAGCTATATGAAGAAATGGAATGGCATATTCACTATGTAGGTAGAGGAGGTATTGCCTCTTTTGCCATTTCTACCATAGATATTGCCCTTTGGGATATACGCTGTAAAAAAGCCGATAAACCTTTATATAAAATGGCCGGAGATGCAGACCATACCTGTAAGGCATATTGCGGTGGTATAGATCTTCAATTTCCTATTCCAAAGCTTTTGGATAATATGAGAATTTATTTGGATAGCGGGTTCAATGCCGTTAAGATTAAAATAGGAAGGGAAAACTTAGAAGAGGATTTAGAACGCATAAAAGCAGTACGTGAGTTTGTTGGTCCGGATGTTACGTTTATGGTCGATGCCAACTATTCTATGACCGTAGAAAAAGCGATAAAAGCTATTGAAGGCTTTAAACAATATGATATTACCTGGTTTGAAGAACCGATTATACCTGATGATTATTTAGGATTTGGCGAAATTGTTGATCGTACCGGTTTTCCTTTGGCCATGGGTGAAAATTTACATACCATTCATGAATTTGAATATGCCTTTGCACAATCCAAACTATCCTTTATTCAACCGGATGCTTCTAATTGCGGTGGTGTAACAGGTTGGTTGAAAGTGGCAAAAATGGCGCAGGAACATCATATCCCGGTATGTAGTCATGGTATGCAAGAACTTCATGTAAGTCTTGTCTCTTCTCAACCCAATGCAGGTTGGTTAGAAGTACATAGTTTTCCTATCGATCAATATACCTTAAGACCTTTGGTTGTTGAAAATCATAGGGCGGTAGCTCCTGAATCTCCGGGTACCGGGGTCATTTTCGATTGGGAAAAATTAGCCCCTTACAAGAGCTAGGATTAACTGCGTTTAAGTGAGAGTTTTACTTGTTTTAACAATACTTTTATAAGCATGAACTATTACAAATACTTAACATGGAAGTAAATAAAAATTATATAATAAGAATAGCCGCCATTGTTGCACTGGGCGGCTTTATTCTTGGTTTTGATGCTTCCGTTATTTCTGGAACTTTAAAGTTTGTAGAACATGAATTTTCCCTTAACGATATTCAATTAGGTTGGCTGGTCAGTTCCATAACCTTGACTGCTGCGCTAGGCACTTTTATTGCGGGACCTTTAAGTGATAAAATAGGCAGAAGAAGCGTACTCAAATATGCCGCTTTATTATTTGCGGTCTCAGCGCTCTTTTCAGCATTTTCCACTACGTTTACTATGTTGATCATAGGCAGGTTAATAGGTGGTTTTTCTGTAGGTGCAGCTTTGATCATTGCTCCAATGTATATTGCAGAGGTAAGTCCGCCTGAGAAGAGAGGGCAAATGGTATCTTTTAATCAATTGAATATTGTCATTGGTATTTCGGCCGCATTTTTTACAAACTATCTAATCTTAAGATTGGGCGATAGCGATTATGGTTGGGTAAACACCATTAATCTAAAAAAATGGAATTGGCGTTGGATGCTTGGTTTAGAAGTGTTTCCCGCATTATTATATTATATAGGATTGTTTATTGTGCCGCAAAGCCCTAGATGGCTCTCCATGAAAGGTTCTTTAATAGAGGCAAGGCAAACGTTACAGAGGTTCGTGGGAGCAAATGAAGCAGCAAAACAAATGAAATCTATTGAAGAGAGTATTCTTCAAGAAGGTAAAAAAGAAAAGGTTCACTTCGGGGAGCTTTTTAAAAAGAACATACGCCTTGTAATACTGGTAGGCATTATTGTTGCCATATTTCAACAGCTGGTAGGTATAAATTCTGTGATGTTCTATGCACCCTTAATTTTTGAACAAACGGGCATTGGTACAGATGCATCGTTTTTACAAGCTATTTTAGTAGGATTGGTAAATTTGATATTTACTATCGTAGCCATGAAGATTATAGACAAATTAGGTAGGAAACCTATGTTGATTTACGGTATGATAGGTATGGCATCGGCAATGTTGATTCTAGCCTATGGTTTTAAGACTGCCACCTATATATTAGATGACAGCGCATTAAATGGGTTACCTAATGATGTGCCAATTGAAAAATTAAGGGCTTTGGAAGATCAAACCTTTACTTCAGATTTAGATTTTAAAGCAGCGCTTTCAAATGCCTTAGGTGATGATAAAGCCAAACAGTATGAAGCTGTTTTGGTAACTGCCGCGGCAAAGATGAATTCGGTTCTTATTTTATGTGGTATTCTTTTATTTGTCTCTTTTTATGCCGTTTCCATAGGTCCTGTAATGTGGGTGCTTTTTTCAGAACTGTTCCCAAATCGAATTCGCGGGTTGGCAATTTCATTTGTAGGTTTGGTAAACCTTACATTTGCCTTTTTGGTTCAACTTGTTTTTCCTTGGCAATTATCTAATCTTGGTAATTCGTTGACCTTTTTGTTATACGCAATTTTTGCAATAATAGGTTTGTTTTTTATTGTTGCCAAGGTACCTGAAACAAAAGGGAAATCACTAGAAGAATTGGAAAAACTACTAGTGAAATCCACATGACATTTTTAAACGGTATCTATATTAATACTTTGTCTTGTCTTGTTTAGAAGCCCAATCATTAAAGACTTCAACGGCTTCTTCTTGAAGCATTTGTTTAAAATGAATTTGTCTGTCCTGCATTTCAACTTCTAGCTCATCATATATAAACTGGTCATCAAAATCTATAGC
Source organism: Maribacter sp. 1_2014MBL_MicDiv (assembly GCF_001865655.1). Lineage (NCBI taxonomy): Bacteria > Pseudomonadati > Bacteroidota > Flavobacteriia > Flavobacteriales > Flavobacteriaceae > Maribacter > Maribacter sp. 1_2014MBL_MicDiv. The sequence continues at coordinate 383,926 of NZ_CP011318.1, read as the reverse complement.
CTTTGCATCTGCTTTATCACAACCATAATATACTGCCTTTGGTCTAGCCCAATAAATAGCACCAAAGCACATGGGGCAGGGTTCGCAAGAAGTATAAATAATACAATCTGTTAATTGAAAATCATTCAGTTTTTTACAGGCATCTCTAATAACCACCATTTCTGCATGTGCAGTAGGGTCGTTCGTAGAAGTTACCTTATTATGGCCTTCGGCTATAATTTCTCCATCTTTTACAACTACGGCACCAAAGGGGCCGCCTGCATTTGAGTTCATTCCTTTTGCTGCCATTTCTATGGCTCTTCTCATAAAAAACTCGTGATTATTCGTCATATTCTTTTCTTAATTTTAAATAGGGATGTAAAATTACAGGAATAATATGGTATTAACTTTAGTTTTCTACCGCATTTGAATATTAGTTTAGCGTATTGGATTTAGATTTTATTCTAAAACAACGCTCTTCTCCCAGATAAAGAGGATTACCGTGTTTCTCGGACCAAAATCCGTCTAGAACATCTTTGCTAAGGCACTGGTACACGACAACACCTTTGTAAATATTTTGGTCATCGCCAGTATAGCTGAAATTTATCACCAAAATATTGTTCTTAAAAAAACCTGTACCAGTCTGTTTCTGAGTATTATTAATGGTCCATTTTGCAATAATTCTATTATTACCATCAAGGGATAATAAAAGTAGACCTTTGTAATTGTGCGATTCCTCATCTTGGTTGCTTCCTATAATAGAATACGAACCCACTAATTCTTCAATACTCATATGGCATTCAATTAAAAGACGAAAGTATTGAAAATTCCATTTGAGGTCTCCATAAAGCGAAGCCTACCCTTTATATGTTCCGTTTATGTTTTAATATTCTTTTTCATTTAATATTAAACCTTCTATAATTTCAAGAGAGTTGTAGATTCTTCAGAAAAGAACAATCTTTAAACTTTAAATTAAACTGACAATGACCATGAAGAAAATAACCTTGTATTTTGTAATATTATTTTGGTGCGGATTTAACATCAAGGCACAAGAACAAGAGTATGGAAAAAATCAGCCCTATTCTTCTTATTGGTTTGTACACGAGCTTTTAGAATGGTCACCAGAAAATGATAGGGAAGCAAAGTTTAATGTAAGTAGTATTCCTTTGGCAGATCGGTTTTTAAATGATAGTACGGGTTTAGGAGAAAGTTCACCAAAAATTCCGGGTATTATAGCTTTAATGGCACCTCATACCACTAATTTTCATCCTTCTCAAGGGTTTATTTCGGTAAAACAATATGCTTTTCCATTTTGGCAATACATAGATTATTTTGTGCAATGGGGTGGCTCATCAAACGAAGGTATTATTGTGCCACCAACAGCGTTCTGGACAGATGCTGCCCATAAAAATGGAGTAAAGAGTATAGGTACGGTGTTTTTTCCGCCCAACGTTTATGGCGGTAAGGAAGAGTGGGTATATCAGTTTCTTGTAAAGAATGAGGATGGAAGCTTTCCTGTTGCCGACAAACTTATTGAAGTAGCTAAAACATATAATTTTGATGGCTGGTTTATTAATCAAGAAACGTATGATTTGGTGGGTAATATGGGGAAACTCATGCAAGAATTCATCACATATTATAGGGAACGATCAAATTTAAAATTGGTCTGGTACGATGCCATGATAGATGATTCACGCGTAATTTGGCAAGACGAATTAAACGAGCACAATCAAATGTATTTTCAAAATGGAGATACTAATATGTCTGATGTGTTTTTTATCAATTTTAGGTATCACGATGTCAATTTAGAAGATAGTAAACTTCTGGCCAATAAACTGGGAAGAAGTGAGTGGGATCTGTTCGCAGGTATAGACGTACAGTCCAAAAGTTATAAGACACCTGTAAAATGGGATGCACTATATAAGAACGGTAAACCTAATAATACATCTATAGGTATTTACTGGTCCAACTCTACCTTTGATATTTCTGAAAGTAAAATGCCAGAGGACGTATATCGTAACGAACAAAATTTTTGGAATGGTGGTTCAACTATAGAGACTAGGTTTGGCGAAAGTACTTGGCAAGGATTCTCCAATTATTTTGAACCACGAAGCGTAATTAATGAACTGCCTTTTAAATCTAATTTCAATTTCGGACTTGGTAGTTTTTACAATGAGAAAGGAAAAACGGTTTCAAGAGAAGAATGGCATAATTTAAGTATTCAAGACGTATTGCCAACATGGCAATTTCAGGTAGATACTACCAAAGTTGAACCTACCATTAGTTTTGAGGATAGCTATTTTGGTGGTAGTAGCTTATTCTTAGAAGCGTACGAGAATGCAGAACTACCTTTGTACAAGACAAAAATAAGTTTAGAAAAGAACGTGAATTTTAGCGTTGTCGCTAAAACTATTGGTGATATAAGTTTAGAGTTTTATTGCCAATTATCTAACGGGGAGATTTTAACCAATGCGCTTAAAAATTCACTTTCCTGGAAGAAAAACAATTTTAGAATAACCGTTCGTAAAAACGTTCGTATAATTAAAATCGGAGTTAGAACTAGGGGCAAAGGTAGTGCGTATTTAGGCGAAGTTGCCATAAACTACAAACACGAACCATCACCAACTACATCTCAATTTCAGGTAAATGGATTTTTAAATGAAAACAATGCCGAATTGTATGTTCATTTTAAAACTTTAGATGCTCCTGTATATCATAATTTATACTTTATAAATGAAGAAAATGACAAAATTTGGTTAGGTAAAACACCCTCTAAAGATTTTTATATTTCAAAAATTCCTACAAAAAATGGAAAAATAAAAATTGAAGTGCAATCGGAGAGTTTTGGTGGTAAAAAAGGTGAAATCATTAAAAAAACCATTGACATTTCTAAATGATACCATTTGATTTTTTAAAGAGAAAATTGAATTTTTTAGACAGATGGGTAAAGCTATTATATTGAAGAAAAACGACTTAAGTTGGTTAACTTAAATTGTAAAAAATTACATCAATGTTAATAGTATGTTATTAGAAAAAAATGACTATGGCCAACTTTATTAAAAATAATTTATACAATTATTAGCTGAAGTAATTCTTTAAGCAAATCTAAATTTAGAATTTAAATTTATCAATGTAAAATATTGATTTAAAGATATTTAAAGTGTAATTTGAAGAAGGTTGGTATTCATCTATTTTTAGTTAAAATTGCAATTGTTGATAACCATGTTAAAAGCTTAACGAGGTAAATGTGAAAATAAGGTGATTAATTTTGGAACTTTACACCTCGCTTAAATAGTTCATCATTAACATTATTTTAACATGAAAATCACACAGGTCATAAAACGGGATTTTTCAACAAAACCCTTCCATTTACACAAAATTACAAATGCTATTTTAAAGGCTATGACAGCCGTTGAACATGGTGGTCCTGGTGAAGCTGAAATAATTTCCAATAATGTGCATTTAGCACTGTTAGAAAGAAAGAAATTAGACGATAATTATATTCCTACAGTAGAGGAGGTTCAAGATTTCGTTGAGAACAAGTTAATGGAAGGCGGTTACTTTGATGTTGCTAAGGGATATATTCTATATAGAAATGAGCAAGCACAGAAAAGAAAATCAAACATCTTTGAAAAGCGAGTGAATCTAAAACCATATGAATACCCTGCGTTGTACGAATACGTTTCTGCAATTAGACATTCATATTGGATACATACGGAATTTAACTTTACAAGTGACATTCAAGACTTTAAGACTGGCTTGAATGACATTGAAAGAAATGCCATAAAAAATGCAATGCTGGCCATTTCCCAAATTGAAGTTGCGGTTAAGAGCTTCTGGGGAGATATCTACCATAAGATGCCAAAACCAGAAATTGGTTCTGTAGGTGCAACGTTTGCAGAAAGTGAAGTAAGACATCATGATGCATATTCTCATTTGTTGGAAATATTAGGTTTAAATGCAGAGTTCAAGAACTTGAAGAAAAAGCCTGTAATAATGAAAAGGGTTCATTATTTGGAAACGGCTCTTAAGAACTCTAAAAGCGAAGACAACAAAGAGTATTCAGAATCAATTTTATTATTCTCACTATTCATAGAGCACGTATCATTGTTTTCTCAATTCTTGATTATCATGGCCTTTAATAAACATAAGAATATGTTTAAGGGTATCTCTAATGTTGTTGAGGCAACCTCAAAAGAAGAACAGATTCATGGCGATTTCGGTATTGACATCATCAATATTATAAAAGATGAGAATCCTACATGGTTTAACGTAGAATTTAATAGTACTGTTCAAGATATGTGTAAAGATGCATTCTTGGCCGAGAGTGATATTATAGATTGGATTTTTGAAGCAGGTGAAATAGATTTCCTTCCTAAAAACTTAATCAAGGAATTCATTAAAAAGAGATTTAATGATTCAATAGAAAGTATCGGAATCGAAAAAATATTTGAGGTAGACGAAGAATTATTATCTCAGACAGAATGGTTTGATGATGAGATAATCGGTACCAAACATGGTGATTTCTTCGTAAAGCGCTCCATCAACTATAGCAAAAGAACACAAAGTATAACCAGTGACGACTTATTTTAAATGAACGATTCAAAAATTAACTTAGAGACTAGCGTAAAGGAAGAAATTAAGCTGAATGGTTCTAATGAACTGGTACAAGCAAGAAAAGAAGCGCTTAAAAGTATAAAACAAGACAAAGAAGAAGGGTTTAAGTGGTTAAATCAAGATAGTCGTAACTTCTTGGCTTCTGGTTACTTAACTCCTGGAGTATCAGCCGAAACCCGTATTCGTGAAATTGCAGATAGAGCGGAGAAAATATTAGGGATGCCTGGTTTTTCAGATAAGTTCTATGGGTATATGAGTGAAGGTTTTTACTCACTGGCATCTCCGGTATGGTCAAATTTTGGAAAAGAAAGAGGATTGCCAATTAGCTGTTTTGGCTCTAATATAGCCGATGATATGGGTAACATTTTGTACACCCAATCTGAAGTAGGTATGATGTCAAAATTAGGTGGTGGTACCTCTGGTTACTTTGGTAATATTAGACACAGGGGAGCAGAAGTAAAAAATAATGGTAAAGCATCTGGTGCGGTACATATTATGCAACTTTTTGAATCTATGGTAGATGTCGTAAGCCAAGGTTCTGTACGTAGAGGTCGTTTTTCTCCTTACTTACCGGTAGAACACGCTGATATTGAAGAGTTTTTGGAAATTGGTACGGAAGGTAATCCTATTCAAGAATTGACTCATGGCGTAACTGTTACGAATGAGTGGATGCAAGAAATGGTAGATGGTGACAATGAAAAACGTTCTATCTGGGCCAAAGTTTTACAGAGAAGAGGTGAAATGGGCTACCCGTATATCTTCTTTAAGGATAATGCCAACAATGGTGCTGCAGATGTATACCAAGAAAAAGGTCATAAGATTTATGCTAGTAACCTATGTACGGAGATTATGTTGCCATCTAGTGACGAGTGGTCTTTTGTATGTGTATTGTCTTCTGTAAACGTTCTTCACTACGATAAATGGAAAGATACAGATGCTGTAGAAACTATGGTATTCTTTTTAGATGCGGTAATTACGGAATTCTGTGAAAAATTAGAAGTATACCGCGATTCTGAAAATAGAGAAGATCGCCAAACCTTTTTGTTCATGGAACGCGCTTATAATTTTGCAAAAGATAACAGAGCGCTAGGTTTAGGAGTATTAGGTTGGCATTCATTATTGCAATCTAAAATGTTGCCTTTCAACAGTCAAGAAGCCTATAATCTAAATAGTGAGATATTTAAAACTATTAAGGAGAAATCTTATAGTGCTTCTGAAGAGTTGGCAGATAAATTTGGAGAGCCAAAGGTTTTAAAAGGTTTTGGAAGAAGAAATGCGACATTGAATGCAATTGCACCTACAACGTCATCTGCATTTATATTAGGTCAGGTTTCTCAAGGTATAGAACCAATTTGGTCAAATACATACGTAAAGGATATTGCCAAGGTGAAAACTACCATAAGAAATCCATTCTTAGTTGATCTTTTAGAGGAGAAAGGCATGAATACTACTGAGGTGTGGAGAAGCATACGTGATTTTGATGGATCTGTACAGCATTTAGATTTCCTTTCTGATTTGGAGAAAGATGTATTTAAGACCTATTCAGAAATTGACCAGATGGACATTATCTATCAAGCAGCAAATAGACAGAACCATATTGATCAAGGTCAATCCGTTAACATTATTGTTCATCCAGAAATGCCAGTTAAGGAAATCAATAAGATTCACGTAACAGCATGGAAATTAGGATTGAAGTCATTGTACTACCAACATAGTATGAATGCTGCCCAAAAATTCAAGCAAAAGAAAGATTGTGCTAGTTGTGAGGCATAAATAATTGTTCTAGAAATAGAATATACAGTTTAAGGTCCGGTGTTTTAGAGAACTAAAAAATTCTACTAAGGCACCGGCTTTTTTTATTAAACAGTTTGTGTTATAATCTTAGTGTAGATACGTTCAGCGTAAATATTCTGAGAGGTTAAAAAATGTTAAATAATAAGGTATATTAAACCATTTTTAAATTTTGAAGTCATATTTAATTGCCTTTATGATAGTCTTTGATATCATTTTTTATATAGTTGAAAATATGGTGCTAAAACCTTGTTAAATATAGCTTAAGATATCCCCAAAATAGGTGTTTAGGTTTAGATTTGTTAGTAGCCAAACTAACTAAAAACAATCCACCACCTATGAAAACAAAATACATTGTTTACGGTATCTTGCTGATAGGGTTGACCGCTTTGATCGTTTATCGAATAAATGCCAATAATGAAATTGGAGAGCCTAAACTGTCAGAGGAATCATCAACAGCTACAACAGTAAAAGGCCTTGTTTTACAAGAACAAGAATTTAATGACAATATTTCTCTCTCTGGAACCATTGAAGCAAATGAACAAATAGAAATTAGAAGTGAAATATCAGGAGTTGTGGAGAGTATCAATTTTGAGGAAGGTAGTAAAGTGGTAGAAGGTCAAGTACTTTTTACTGTAAATGATGTTGAGCTACAGGCACAATTGTCAAAAGTACAAACGGCACAAAAATTAGCTTCTGAAAATGAACGAAGGGCAAAATTGCTTTTAGAAAAGCAGGCTATTAGTCAAGAAGAATATGAAATTGCAAGTGCGGATTTTCAGTCTGCAAGTGCAGAATCACAACTCATACAAGCCCAATTATCAAAAACTATTGTGAGGGCACCGTTCTCAGGTACCATTGGTTTACGTTCCATATCAAAGGGAACCTATGTTACACCGTTAACACCTATTGCTAAGTTGGTGAATACCAGTAAACTTAAAATCACCTTTTCCATACCCGAAAAGTATGCATCCCAAGTGGAGATTGGTACAAATCTTACTTTTACTACTTCAGACGCCAATATAAATCATGAGGCTACTGTGTATGCTATAGAACCTGAGGTTGAAATTGCTACCAGAACCTTGAAAATGAGAGCAATTGCAGAGAATAGTGACGGGAAAATTTACCCAGGTACTTACGCAAACGTTCTTTTGCCTTTAGAAAGCGTTGATAATGCGTTATTGGTTCCGTCAGAATCTTTGATTCCGGTACAGAACGGTAAACGCATTTTTATATCTGAAAAAGGTAGGGCAAAAGAGATAGATGTAGAAATTGGTACAAGAACTGGAAATGAAGTTAGGGTGTTGACAGGCTTAAAAGCCGGTGATACCATTTTAACTTATGGCGTAATGGCCTTAAAAAATGGCACACCGGTGGAAATAGATTTTAATCAACCAGAAGCAAGAACAGGGGAATAATGAATCTATCTACTTTAAGCATAAAAAGACCGGTACTTGCCATAGTAATGAATGTGACCCTGGTTCTTTTTGGAATTATAGGTTATACGTATTTAGGAATTAGGGAATTTCCGTCAATTGACCCGGCACAAGTTTCGGTAAGAACTACATATTCTGGTGCCAATGCAGATATTATAGAATCTCAAATTACAGAACCACTGGAGAAGGCCATTAATTCTATTGACGGCATTAGAAATTTAAGCTCATCTAGTGTACAAGGTTCAAGTTCTATTAATATAGAATTTAATCTAGACAAAGATCTAGAAGAAGCAGCAAACGATGTTAGGGATAAGGTGTCACAAGCAATTAGAAGTTTGCCCGATGATCTTGACTCTGCACCTGTGGTGTCTAAATCTGATGCGGATGCACAAAGAATATTGTCAATGACCGTTCAGAGCGATAATAAAAATATTCTTGAATTATCCGACTATGCTGAAAACGTCATCGCTCAAAGAATAGAAACCATACCAGGCGTTAGTAGTGTGCAGATTTGGGGTCAACGAAGATATGCCATGAGGCTCTGGATAGACCCTTTAAAACTTTCCTCATATGGATTAACGGTTTCAGATGTACAAGATGCATTATTGGCACAGAACGTAGAATTACCATCGGGAAAATTAACCGGCGATAACACAGAGCTAACAGTAAAGACCATAGGTAATTTAAGTACTGAAGAACAATTTAATAATATCATTATCATGGCAGATAATGATAAGTTAGTGCGTTTAAGTGATATAGGTCAAGCTTCATTAGAGGGTGAGAACATGGAGACTAAAATGAGCGATTCTGGTCAGCCCATGGTAGCTACTGCGGTAATTCCACAACCCGGTACTAACTATTTGGAAATCGCAGATGCTTTTTACGAGGAATACGAAAACCTTAAAAAAGATTTACCTGAAGGTTTTAAATTGAATATTGTAATTGATGACACCGTCTTTGTAAGACGGGCGGTTACCGAAGTAGCCGAGACCTTACTTATTTCGGTAATTCTGGTAATATTGGTCATCTTTGTTTTCTTTAGAAACTGGTCAATGGCCATGCGCCCTTTAATTGATATTCCTGTATCCTTGATAGCTACGTTTTTCGTAATGTGGTTGTTTGGTTATTCAATAAATGTTTTAACACTTTTGGCTATTGTATTGGCGACGGGATTGGTTGTTGATGATGGTATCGTTGTGACCGAAAATATTTATAAAAAGGTAGAAGAGGGTATGAGTCCCATTGAGGCGGCTATCAAAGGGTCTAATGAAATATTTTTTGCTGTAATATCCATATCAATAACATTGGCAGCCGTATTTTTGCCCGTCATCTTTTTAGAAGGGTTTGTAGGAAGGCTATTTAGGGAGTTTGGGGTAGTACTTGGAGCAGCTGTACTAATTTCGGCATTTGTGTCTTTATCGTTAACTCCCATGCTCAATGCCTACTTAATTAAACCGGGCAAACAAAAGCAAACTAAATTTTATCACGTAACTGAGAAATACTTTTTGCAAATGAATAAATCCTATGCAGAATCGCTAAGGGTTTTCATGAAAAGAAAATGGTTGAGTTTCCCTATTCTAGCGGGCTGTATAGCTTTAATTGCGGTATTTTATATTCTTCTACCAAAAGAAACGGCTCCTTATGATGATCGTAGCTTTATACGTTTAAGTGTTAATGCTCCAGAGGGTTCTTCTTATGAGTATATGGATCGGTTAATGACCGATATTACCGAATTGATAAATGATTCGGTGCCAGAAAAAAAGGTGAGTTTGGTTTTGACTTCACCTGGTTTTGGTTCTTCATCTGTGAACAGCGGTAGGGCTAATATTGCATTGGTAGATCCTAGTGAGCGTGATCGATCGCAAAGAGAGATTGCCAATGATTTAGGTGAATGGGCAAAAGCTTATGTAGGAGGAAAATCTAACGTATCGGAACGCCCAACTATTTCAGTGAATAGACGTGGAGGTCCACCGATACAGTATATTATTCAAGCTCAGAATTTTGATAAGTTAAAGGAATACATACCGGAATTTATGGCAGAAGCTGAGAATGATGAGACTTTTTCTTATGTAGATGTTAATTTAAAATTTGATAAACCGGAGCTATATGTTTCTATAGATAGGGAGAAAGCGGAGACATTAGGAGTATCTGTTATAGATGTAGCCCAAACTTTGCAATTGTCATTAAGTGGTCAGCGTTTTGGCTATTTTTTAAAGAATGGAAAACAATATCAAGTAATAGGTCAGTTTGATAAGGAGGATAGGAATGCACCAATGGACCTCACATCCATATTTGTAAAGAACAAGGACGGATTACTTATTCAATTGGATAATTTGGCACATACTACCGAGCATAGTAGTCCGCCACAATTATATCATAACAATCGCTACATGGCAGCTACGGTTTCAGCAAATCTTGCACCTGGAAAAACTATAAATGATGGTATTGCCGCAATGGAAAGAATTAAAGAAAATGTACTTGATGATACCTTTACCACTGATCTGGGAGGTGAATCTCGTGATTTTGTTGAGAGTAGTTCCAATACACTCTTTGCATTTGGACTAGCATTATTACTGATATTTTTGATTTTAGCGGCTCAATTTGAAAGCTTTATTGACCCTTTTATTATCATTTTAACGGTGCCAATGGCGGTTGCCGGTGCACTGTTTTCATTGTGGTTGTTTGGGCAATCTTGGAATATATTTAGCCAGATCGGTACTATAATGCTAATTGGTCTTGTAACTAAGAATGGTATTTTGATTGTTGAGTTTGCAAACCAATTAAGGGAGCAAGGTATTGAAAAAAGTGAGGCAATTATGAAGGCTTCAGAATCAAGGTTAAGACCTATTTTAATGACCAGTTTAACCATTGCATTAGGCGCTCTACCAATTGCGTTATCTCTTGGAGCGGCATCAACTAGTAGAATAGGTATGGGTGTAGTAATTATAGGAGGTACCATGTTTTCTTTGCTATTAACCCTTTTTGTGATACCTGCCCTGTATTTATTGTGGTCTAGGGAGAAAGTAGAGAGACCGGAGTTTAAAGTACTTGAAACCAACTAGAATGAATATAACCAAGCTACCATTTTTATTATTGATTATTTTACATCTTAACGCCGCCGCACAAGAAATTCTGACTATTGAAGATGCCGTTAAGATTACGGTCCAGAACAACTATCAGATCATCACGGCCGCCAACAATTTAAAAATTGATTCTGTCTCCGTAAGTCCGGGTTTTGCTGGTATGCTTCCTACTTTAGAAGCAAGTATTGAAGATAATAATAGTGTGCAGAATTTATCACAAACAAGAACAGATGGTTCTCAAGTAGAACAGGACAATGCTAAAAATAATAGTTTGGATTATGGGGTAACTTTAGATTGGACCTTATTTGATGGGCTAAGTATGTTTGCGGCATATGATCAATTGAAACAGAACCGGGAATTAGGTGCAGAAGAATTAAAGCAAGTGGTATTGACCAAGGTTGGCGAGGTAATGATAACTTACTACGATTTGGTACAACAACAACAGCAATTAGCCGCTTTGGACAGTACTATTTATATTTCAGAACAAAGAGTAGAATTGGCTAGAAATAGATTCTCTATTGGAAAGGCCTCTAAATTGGAAGTTTTAAATGCTCAAGTAGATTTAAATACCGATCAAACTTTAATGCAACGCCAAAAAGAACTGTATGCAAATACCAAAATTCAGTTGAACGAACAATTGGCGAGGGACTTAACCACTGAATTTAAGGCAGTACCCGAAATATTCGTTGATCAGAGTTTATTGTTACCTGATTTAGAATCTAAATTAATGGCCAATAATCCAGAATTAAATGCTGAGAGAATTAGTAAGAGAATTAGTGAGCTAGAATTAAAACAGGTTAAAGCAGCAAGGTATCCTACAATTTATGCAACTACGGGCTATAATTTTGGAAAATCAGAATCTAGTCTTGGTTTTACTACAAGTTCGGAGTCTAACGGATTTAGTTATGGATTTGGGGCAACATTAAATTTATTTGATGGATTTAATCAAAATAGGAATGAGAAAATAGGAAAAATGGAATTGGAAAACGCAGCAATAGCTATTAAAGAAAAAGAACAACAGCTGCTTTCTACTTTGAGTACAACCTATCAAACTTATTTGACCAATATTAGTTTAATTGAACTAGAGGGAAATAATGAGGCAATAGCGAAAGAAAATTTAGACATAACGGTAGAAAAGTACAGAATAGGAATTATTCCTACAATTGAGTTTAGAACGGCACAACTTAATTATATAAATGCTAGGGTTAGATTTAGTAATGCAAAATTTCAAGCCAAATTATCTGAAATTATTTTAAAACAAATGTCTGGAGAATTGGCAATATGAAACGGGTACATTATGTATGGGAAAGCCTTGGAATTTAGCCATCAATTACAGAACAATTTCCAAGACTTATAATCATCACTAATTAATTAACTGGTAAACCTGTTTGGCAATTTCTAATTCTTCATTTGTAGGGATTACCAGAATTTTAACCTTAGAATCCGTGGTATTTATTTCTCTAACATTTTTAGACCTTAATTCATTTTTGGAGTCGTCTAAGTGAAGGTTAAAACAATCCATATCCTTGCACACAAGTTGACGCATTAAACTAGAGTTTTCTCCAATACCGGCAGTGAAAATAATAGCGTCTAAACCGTTCATTGCCGCAATATAGGCGCCTATGTATTTTTTAATTCGGTAGGCGTTCATTTCTAAAGCAAGAATGCAATCGGTATTACCTTTACTTGCCTCTAATTCAATATCACGTAAATCATTGTAACCTGTAAGGCCTAGCATTCCACTTTTTTTGTTCAAAAGTTCATTTACTTCATCTAAATGATACCCAAGTGTATTCACCATATAAAAAATAATGGAATGGTCAATATCACCACTTCGTGTACCCATTACCAATCCGTTAGACGGTGCAAATCCCATACTATGATCTATGCTCTTACCATCTTTGATAGCGGTAATACTACAACCATTTCCCAAGTGAATGGAAATGAGCTTGGTATTTTGATTGCTTAGATATTCATTTGCTTTCTCAGAAACATATTTATGGCTGGTACCATGAAAGCCATACGCCTGAACTCTCTTTTCTTCGAACAGGATATTGGGAACGGCATATTTTTTAGCTTTTATGGGTAACGTACCATGAAAGGCAGTATCGAAAACAACGATTTGCTTAGATGATTCAAAAATTTCCTCCGCCATTAGTATTCCTTCTAGATTGGCAGGATTGTGTAAAGGGGCTAGGGGAGAAAGCGATTTTATTTTTTGTTTAACTTCTTCATTGATTAAAGTAGTATCAACATAATCTTTACCACCATGTACCACACGATGACCAATGGCATCTATTTCTTCAGTACTATTGATCACGCCCATTTCAGCATCAAGCAAAAGAGAAGTAATTCGCTCCAGACCAGCTTTGTGAGTTGCAATTTCATAGGTTTTTTCAACCTTATGTGTATCCGTTTTATAGGTTGAAATAGCTTGGGTGCTACCAATACGCTCTATAGATCCTTGACAAATAATCTTTGCCGCAGGCATATCTAAAAGTTGATATTTTATAGATGAGCTACCAGAGTTGATAATTAAAATGTTCATGAAAATGAGTTTAGAATCCTTCTGCTTGAATAGCAGTAATTATTACAGTGTTAAAAATATCATCTACGGTACAACCTCGGCTTAAATCATTAACCGGTTTATTTAGACCTTGTAACATTGGTCCGATCGCCAAGGCACCAGTTTCTCTTTGTACCGCTTTATAAGTATTGTTTCCTGTATTCAAGTCAGGGAATATAAACACGCTAGCTTGTCCTGCAACTTCAGATTCGGGCAATTTACTTAAACCAACTTTGGCATCAACGGCTGCATCATATTGAATGGGACCTTCCACTTTTAGGTCGGGTCTTTTATCTTTTATGATTTCAGTAGCTTTTCGTACTCTATCAACATCTTCACCAACACCCGATGCTCCTGAAGAATATGATAGCATGGCTATTTTAGGTTCTATGCCAAATGCAGCGCTTGTTGCCGCAGATGAAATTGCAATTTCAGATAATTGCTCTGAAGTAGGATTAGGGTTAATGGCACAATCTCCAAAAACAGTGACCCTATTGGGTAAACACATAAAAAATATGGAAGATACAATAGAAACACCAGGCTTTGTTTTTATAAACTGTAATGCAGGTCTTATGGTATGTTGTGTGGTATGTACGGCACCGGAAACCATGCCGTCAGCATGCCCTTTATAAACCATCATGGTACCATAATATGATACGTCTTCCATTAAATCTTTGGCCATTGCCAAGTTTACGTTTTTATGCTTACGTAATTCAAACAGGGTAGTGGCGTAATCTAAAAAATTGTCAGATGTTGTAGGATCAATAATGTTTATGGTGCTAAGGTCTATGTCAATATCCAGTTCAGTGATTTTTGAAATAATCTGATCTCTATTGCCTAAAAGTGTAATGGTTACCGCTTCGGCATCTATCAACATTTTGGTTGCCATCAGAATTCGTTCATCAGAACCTTCGGGCAGTACAATATGTTTTTTAGATGATTTGGCTTTTTGCAGAAGGTTATATTGAAACATTCTAGGGGTAATGCCCTTAGCTTTAAAAGTAATTAACCTTTCGGCCAGTTCTTTGGTAGGAATGTGTTTTTCGAACTCTTGTATTGAGGTCTGTATTTTTTCGGTATTTTCAGCATAAATACGAGGTCTAATAGTCCCTATTTTATTGGTGACATAGAAGGTACCTCTTGCTACAGATAGAATGGGAATGATGTCTGAAAGTCCCTCTATCAACTTTATAATGGATTCTTCCGGTAATAAACCACCGGTTAGAACAATACCGGACAAGCTAGGGTAGTTCGTAGAAATATTTGCCTGTAGCGCCCCTAAAATAATATCTGCGCGATCACCAGGTGTAATCACCAAGCTATCATCTTTTAAATGCGTTATGTAGTTACGTAATTGCATGGCGCCAACACTAAAACTACCAACTTGGTTATTGATAAAATCTTCCCCAAAAAGAATTTTAGCATCTAGTTCTTGGGCAATTTCCTTTAATGTAGGGCTACCTAAAATAGGGTTTACAGGTATGGTACCTACCAATACGTCATTGGGTAGTTTTTCTTTTAATCCTTCAGAAACAATAGAAACATTTTCTGGTTGTACTTTATTGGCTACGATTAAAAGTACATCTACACCTTTCTCTTTAAAAGAGTCATAGGCCATGTAAAGATTACCGACCAGTTCACCTAAAGTTTTGTTTTTTCCGCTTGCTAGAATAACTGCAGGTATGCCTAGGTTTTTTGCAATAAGAACATTAATGTCCCATTCAATTATGGCACCTTCTCCAGAAAAATCTGTTCCTTCCACTAAAACGAAATCGAACTTTTTTTCAATAGTTTTATACTTGTGTATAATATGCCCTACAATTTCATCATCTTTATCTAGGTTTTTTAATTGAACCACCTGGCTACGAGTATATGCAAAAGCTTCTTCAGGCTTCATATCTACATTAAAGTAGCTTAAAACAGTGTCAATATGATTGTCGGTTTTCCCTTCGGGAACATCATCGATAATAGGTCTGAAATAACCAACCTTTGCAGTTCTACCTAAAAGAAGTTGCATAAGACCTAATGAAATAATTGATTTTCCACTATTTGGTTCTGTAGTAACAATATATATAGCTTTACTCACGTGTAAATGGGATTAGTGTTTATCAAATTTATAGGATTTTGTCAGGGAATACTATTCATGGATTATAAACTGACATTTTTGTTTAAAAAATCATGTTTTTATGATGTGTAGTTTTTAAAATAAACACAACTTGTTGATTCTAAATTTTCAAGTTTCAAAAATATAGACCAAGGGTATTCTTAAATATGATGAAAATCATATAATAGAGAAAGATGTTTAAAGAGTTTTGGGGGAATACTATCTCAAATCTTGACTAGCTTACATATAATAAAACATTGGTCATTTAAAGTAGTGAACATCAGTATCATCAAGTACACAATTTTTACTAAAAGGTGCGTTAAGCTATTAGAGGCTATTGCATTGCCGTAGCTTTTAAAACGCAGATACTGCAAAGTGCTTTGTATTAATCTGTTGCAGCAGAATTGAATTTTATGAAAAAATACGTAATTACAGTTTTGATGTTGATTATAGGGTTAAGTACCGCTATTGCCCAAGATTGGCAGACGGATTTTACTGAAGCAAAAGAACTTGCTAAAACTCACAATTTGCCTATTGTCCTTGTTTTTCAAGGTTCAGATTGGTGTGCACCTTGTATTAAATTGGATAGATCTGTATGGTCTACGAATGAATTTAAAGACTATGCTAAGGAGCATTACGTAATGTTGCAAGCAGATTTTCCACGTAGAAAAAAGAATGCTTTGCCAGTAGTGCAATTAAATAAGAACAAGGTTTTGGCAGAAAAATACAACCGGCAAGGTATCTTCCCCTTCGTGGTAGTAATGAATGCGGATGGTAAAGTGTATGGCGAAACCAGTTATAAAAAACTGTCACCAAAAGAATACATTGCAGAATTAAATTCATTCATAAAATAGCTTGAAAAAACTAGTTCTCATAGTAATGATATGTTCTGTTGGGCAGCTTCTGGCTCAAGAGCCTTTTAAGCGTACTATGAAATTAATGGGTAGCCGTTTTGATATTACGGTTGTGGCTAAAGATCCTATTGAAGGTGAAGAGTATATAGATTTGGCTATCAATGAAATAAAGAGAATAGAAAAGTTGATTTCTTCTTGGGACCCAAATTCACAGACATCGGAAATTAATAAAAATGCAGGCGTAAAACCTGTTAAAGTTGATGCGGAATTGTTCAATTTAGTACAAAGGGGAATAGGAATTTCTAAATTGACCGATGGTGCTTTTGATATCAGTTATGCATCAATGGATAACATCTGGAAATTTGATGGTAGCATGACTGAAATGCCTGAGGAAGCAACCATAAATGCATCCGTTTCTAAAGTAGGACATCAAAATATCCTCTTGAATAAAGAAGATCATACCGTTTTCCTCAAATTGAAGGGTATGAAAATAGGTTTTGGAGCAATAGGAAAAGGTTATGCGGCGGATAAGGCAAAAGAACTATTGATTTCCAGAGGTGTGGTAGCAGGTATTATAAATGCATCTGGAGATATGAATACTTGGGGAAAGCAACCTAATGGTGATAGTTGGCAAGTAGCCATTACCAACCCAATGGATAAGAACAAGATGTTTGCATTATTACCCTTGAATAATGGAGCGGTAGTTACCTCCGGTAATTATGAGAAGTACGTAACTTTTAATAATACCAGATATACACATATCATTGATCCCCGTAGCGGTTATCCGGCAACGGGTATAGTTAGCGTAACGGTATTTGCCCCAAAGGCAGAACTTGCAGATGCGCTAGCAACATCCGTTTTTGTAATGGGTAAAGAAGTGGGTTTAAATAGAATAGAGCAGTTGCCAAAGGTAGAGTGTATCATTATTGACGACTTGGGTACTATAATTACATCTAAGAATATTCAAATAAATAAGTAAAATGAAAAGGATTTTAATTGTGTTGGTAATGATTGGTGGTCTTAGTAGCTGCACGGTATTAAAGGAGTACGATAAAGTAAATATCAATGATCCGGATATGACCTTGCAAGATAAAAAGTGCGATAGAAATGTGATTACCATGCATTCGTATAGAGAAGCAGCGGTAGGTGCAAATGGAGGTAAAACAGGTGGAGGCTGCGGCTGTAATTAGTAAGTAATGAAACAACAAAGACATAAGTTTAAATTTATAGTGCTACTCATTACATGTATGCTATGCGGTGCTGGTTACGCCCAGCAAAATACCGGAGCAAACAACTCTTATAAAAAACGTGTGTTGGAAACTACCGAAGTAGATTTCTTAAGCAGTTACTATTCTCAAAACGGTGATAATGCTGCTGTTACCGGTGGTATTGGTACAGAAGAACTTACAGATGTTACGGGAACTATTATAGTATCGGTTTCATTGAATGATGATGATATTTTAACCATTGATGCTGGTGTTTCTGCCTACACCTCTGCATCTTCTAGTAATGTGGATCCATTTGATGGAAGCGAAAGGGCAGATGCTTTTGTAGCAAGTACTGGAGCTTCTAGGTCAGATGTATGGACCAACTTGTCCGGCACATATACGCATAGTTCAGATGATAGAAATACTATGTACTCCGGAAATCTATCAGTGTCATCGGAATATGATTATTTTTCATTCGGATTTGGTGGTGGGTTAACAAAGCTCTTCAATGAAAAAAATACCGAGGTAAGTATTAATGCGAATATATTTCTAGATACCTGGACTCCCATTTACCCAACGGAACTAAGACCTTTTGCAAGTGGGGCAAATGGTTTGGATAACGGATTCTTTTTAAACAAAACAATTACCGGGAACACAGATTACAGCCCTACTTTTGAGAAGTTTACAGATGAGACAAGAAACTCCTATTCGGTAGGTTTGGGCTTTTCTCAAATTCTAGGTAAAAATCTTCAAGGTTCATTGGCTTTGGATTTTGTAAAGCAAGATGGTTTATTGAGTACACCTTTTCAACGTGTTTATTTTGCAGATGTAGCCGATTCATTTATTCAAGAATTTCAACTTGCGGATGCTATTGAGCAACTACCGGATAGCCGCTTTAAAGTTGCAGGTAGCGGAAGGTTGAATTGGTATATAAATGAAAGTGTTGTGTTACGATCCTACTATAGATATTATTTTGATGATTGGGGTATTAACTCGCACACGGCAAGTGTAGAAGTGCCTATTAAGCTAACGGATAAGTTTACGGTATACCCATCCTATAGATTTTACCAGCAGTCAGCCGCAGATTATTTTTACGGATATGAAGAAGCATTTTCTACGGATACGTTTTATACCTCTGATTATGATTTGTCAAAATATTCGGCAAACCAATTTGGAATGGGAGTTTCCTACACGGATATTTTTACAAAAATGCATGTCTGGAAACTCGGACTTAAAAGTATTGATGTAAAGTTCTATAAATATGATAGGAATACGACCTTTAGTTCCAGCATTGTTACAGCAGGCTTTAAGTTTGTGATGGATTAATTTTATATTACATTTTAAAAATTTATAATGGTTTTACGAGAAGAATATGACCTAATATGTGTAGGTGCAGGTATCATGAGTGCTACGTTAGCTTTATTGGTAAAACAGTTAAAGCCAGATCTTAACGTGCTGATCGTTGAACGATTAGGTAAAGTGGGACAAGAAAGCTCTGCCGCTTGGAACAATGCAGGTACAGGTCACTCTGCCTTATGTGAGTTGAACTATACTCCAGAAAACGAAGATGGTGCTGTAGATATTAGCAAGGCAATTAACATCTGTACCCAGTTTGAAATATCTAAGCAATACTGGTCTTATTTGGTAACGGAAGGCTTGATCAAAGACCCTAAAACATTCATCGCTCCCGTACCACATCATAGCTGGGTAAAGGGAGGAGAGAACGCCAACTATCTTGAAAATCGTTTTAAAGCTTTTAAAGAGCATTTTATGTTCAACTCGATTGAGTTTACTAGAGAAGTTGAAAAAATGAAAGAATGGTTTCCTTTAATGATGCATAATCGTACTGAAGATGAGGTTATGGCAGCATCGCGAATAGATAGGGGAACCGAGATGAATTACGGCGCATTAACGGAAAAATTATTTGATATACTTAAAGATGAATATGATACTGAAGTATTGTTCCATACAGAGGTTGAAGACATAGACCCTGACCATGATGAAGAATGGTTGGTGAAGATGAAAAATTTAGAAACAGGTAAGAAAAATACAATCGATGCCGAACATGTTTTTATCGGTGCCGGTGGCGGTAGTCTTTTATTGCTGCAAAAGGTTGAAATAGACGAGAAAGACGGCTACGGTGGATTTCCTGTTAGTGGCGAGTGGTTGGTCTGTAAAAATCAAGATATCATAAATCAGCATAACGCCAAGGTATATAGCAAAGCAGGTATTGGTGACCCGCCAATGTCGGTACCGCATTTAGATACCCGTTATATCAATGGAAAGAGAGAATTGTTATTTGGTCCGTTTGCAGGTTTTAGTCCTAAGTTTTTAAAGGAAGGTTCTTATTTAGACCTGTTTAAATCTATCAATTTTGATAATATACCATCCATGTGGGGCGTGTTTTGGCATAATCTTCCATTGACAAAATATTTATTGGAACAAGTGACCATGAGCTTTGATGATCGCATGGAATCATTGCGTCAATTTGTTAAGGATGCCAAAAATGAAGATTGGGAAATTGTAATTGCAGGTCAACGTGTTCAAACCATAAAAAAAGATGAATTTGAAGGCGGTTCGTTGGAGTTTGGTACACAATTGGTAAGTAGTAAAGACGGTAGAATTACATGTTTGTTGGGTGCATCACCAGGAGCTTCAACTTCTGTTAAAATAATGCTCGATGTTATTGAAAAAGCATTTCCGGAATTGGTGGCATCGGAACAAGGGAAAGATAAATTAAATGAAATGGTCCCATTTTATAATAAGGAAGTCACTAAAGAATTATTCGATCAAGAATTGGCTAGGGTAACCAAAGATTTGAATTTGTAGTTTAAGGTAAATCTTTTAAGATACTTTTATGCTTATTAGAACAACAAGTGTACAATAAATAGACCGTACTTGCATTATCCTTAATTAGATAGATGGTAAGTACAATTACATGCATCATAAAATTTTAATCCTTTTTTTATTTTTGATTACCGGATCTGCCTCGGCACAGTTGAGCGATTTGGCAAGAATAGATTTTACGTTTATACCCAATAAAAATTCTGATGTAGAATATACCCGTTCTAGAGTATTGATAAATGCTCCAATTCCTTTAAAGGGAGAAGGTAAATATTTGTTTTTAGGGTTTGATTATAGCAATATTCATCTTCGCTTTAAAGATGAAGAATTACCATTTGATAGAAATCAATTAAATGACTTTAGAATACTTGATTTTACCATAGGGTATACACAACCACTAAAGAATGATTGGCGATTAGGGGTAAGGTTTCAGCCGGGTATAAGTACAAACCATACGGCAAGAAATTTAACGGTTGATGACATCGTCTTTTCGGGAGACTTGGTTTTTATTAAAACATATCAAGATGACTATAAGCCCTCACGTTTGATCTTAGGGCTTTCGTATTCCCAAAATAGAGGCTATTTATTCCCTTTACCGTTTATAAGTTACTACAAGAAATTTAGTGCAGATTGGTCATATAATTTGGGGATTCCCAAAACCAATTTACAATACCATATATCGGACAAACATAGAATGAAGTTGTTTGCCCAATTAGATGGTTTTACCTCTAATGTGCAGAATGGGGCACTAGTGAATGATACGGATGTTGCGGAACTCATAAATATGTCTTTGATCAATGGTGGTCTACAATATGAGTATCATTTTACAGATCACTTTCAGCTAGATTTAAGGGCGGCTTATAACTTTAGTTTAAGCAATAAGCTAAAAGATGGAGACAATAATACCATACTTACAATAGATAACGATTCTAGAAGTTATTTGAGGGCGGTATTGAAATTTAAAATATGAACTAAAAAAACGCCAGAATTTTTATTCTGGCGTTTTAGTATTACAATAGCATAAGGGTATTAACCTATTACGGATTTCTCCGTAATAAACGGTTGATTATAATGTCTTTGTCCTGTAGCTTTATAAAGGGCATTGGCCAACGCGCCAATAATTGGAGGTAATGAAGGCTCTCCCAAACCTGTTGGGTCAATTCCGTTATCCACAAAGAACGTTTCTATTTCTTTAGGTGCTTCCTTATGTCTTATTAAGCGATAAGTGTCAAAATTCTTGTGTTGTGGTTGCCCGTTTTCAAAGGTCATTTCACTATAGGTGGCATGCCCTATGCCATCTATAATTCCACCTTCAATTTGGTTTTTTGCAGCCATTGGGTTGATTACAATACCGCAATCTACCGCACACCATACTTTATCAACTTTTGGAGCATCTGTATCATCATTTAAGTCTAATACTTGTGCAACATAAGAGTTATGGCAGTAATAGGCAGAAACACCTCTTTTTGCACTACCTTGCCCGTTAGACCAACCGGATTTATCCCTTACCAATTTTAAAACACCGGCATAACGCTCGGGATCGTAATCGTTCTTCTCTGGTTCACCAACAGGATTTTTAATTGCTCTGTCAAAAAGTTCCAGTCTGAACTCAATAGGGTCTTTACCTGCGGCTTCTGCAACTTCATCAATAAAGGCCTGTTCTGCACCGGCAACAAAGTTTGAGCGTGGTGCTCGCCAAGCTCCGGTAGTAACTACCGTTTCTAAATTAAACTTCTCAGCTAAGTAATTATCTACCGCACCGGCAGGAAACCTATTTTCAAAAAGTAGGTCGTCATTAGATCCGGCACCTTTAACATGCCATGCAAGCAAGTTACCCTCTTTATCCAATGCTGCTTTATATTTTACCTTGTAGGTAGGGCGATATGTTCCCTGGGTCATATCATCCTCTCGGGTATATACTAATTTTATGGGAGCTTGCATTTTTTGTGAAATCACCGCAGCTTCTACTCCAAATGTTCCATAGAGGCGTCTTCCAAAACCACCACCCATACGTGTCATTTTAATATCGATTTTTTCAACCGGTAAGCCTAATCTAGAAGCCAATGTTTTTTCTAAAAACTCAGGTGTTTGTATGGGACCGTTCAATAACGCCCTTTCTCCATTTACATCTGCAAAGAAGTTCATGGGCTCCATGGTATTGTGTGCTAAAAATGGTGCGCTATACGTACGTTCAATAACCTTATCGGCTTTTCTAAATGCACTTGCCACATCACCATCTTTACGTGCAGGTTTTTTAGAAGTAGAATTCAATAATTTAGTCAATGCCTCATCATGGCCTTCGGTACTTTCTAAGGTCGAAGTTTCTTCCCATTCAACCTTCAACGCTTTTTTGGCTTGCATACATTGCCAGGTAGAATCACCTACAATGGCTACCAATTTAGCAATTGCACCACCATCGGACCACTGCTTTTCAACATTTTCAGGATAAACATCAATAGGGAAAACATCTTTAATTCCGGGCATAGATTTTACAGCTTCTGCATCCATTGATTTATAGGTGAGTCCAAAGGCTGGTGGATGTATAATCATGGCAATCATCATACCTTCCTCTTGAATATCAATACCAAATAAAGGTTTACCGGTAACCAAATTAGGTCCGTCAACATTTCTTTTATCCGTTCCTATAATATTGAAATCACTTGTTTCTTTTAACGCAACCTCTTCTGGCACGGTCATGGTAGCGGCTTTAGAGGCCATTTCTCCAAAACCAGCGGAATTATCAGAGGCGGTATGGCTTATAACACCATTGTCAACGGTTATTTCAGAGGCATCTACTTGCCACGCATCCGCTGCCGCAGCAACTAACATATGTCTCGCTGTGGCACCGGCCATTCTAAGTCCAGACCAACCAGCTCTTATAGATTGGCTTCCCCCTGCAAGTTGTCTTTGGAAAATATCGGTATTCAAAGGAGCTTGTTCAACCACAACGTCTTTCCAATCAACACCTAGTTCATCTGCTATGATCATAGGCATTGAGGTTTTTACATTCTGTCCAATTTCTGGATTTGGAGACATAATGGTTACCAAACCGTTATCGGCAATTTTTAAGAATCCATTAATGTTGAACCATTCCTTTGGTATACTTTTTATTTGTTCTGGTGTAGGTTTGCATGAAGCAAGCCAGCTAAACCCTAAGATCATTCCGCCACCTGCTAGTGTACTACTTTTTAGAAAGGAACGTCTATTATATGAAGTTTTAATGAGTGTCATCTGTTTGTTTTTTTAGAAGGTTAAAATCTCAATTAGAGTGCAAATCTTTTACGCATTTGAACTACTTGCAGCGTTTTTAATTGCTTTCTTAATTCGAGTATAAGTACCACAACGGCAGATGTTACCGTTCATGGCATCTTCAATTTCAGTATCGGTCGGATTAGGATTTCTCTTTAAAAATGCACTGGCATTCATAATTTGACCGGCCTGGCAATATCCACATTGATACACATCTTCTTCTAACCAAGCTTTTTGAACTGGGTGATCTCCGTTTTCAGAGAGACCTTCAATAGTAGTAATTGATTGTTCGCCAACCGCTGATATGGGTAGTTGACAAGACCTAACGGCATTGTCGCCCAAATGAACGGTGCAAGCGCCACATTGCGCAATACCACAACCAAATTTTGTGCCTACTAATTTTAAATGATCTCGTAGTACCCAAAGCATTGGCGTTGATGGGTCAACGTCTACTTCTTGGGTTTTTCCATTAACTTTTAAATTGAAGTTTGCCATTCTATTTTTTGTATTTGTTTGAGTCGCTTGAAATTAAGGTTTTTTTTAGAGTTTTAATGTGGTTTTAACTTTAAATATTCTTAAAGAAAAGCCAACTTTTTGGTTAGCCATTTAGAGTGTCCAATTTGAAAGAGTTACTATAATATTTTATCGTGATATCGTAAGAAAAGTTATGCAGGTACATTTATCAAAATTAATAACCAATTGCTTAAGGGCATTTAATTGATAAGTACAGTATGATTACTCAAAATATAACCTCAATTTCAGAATCTATTATAGACACGGTAGGTAATACACCATTGGTAAAGCTTAATAACGTTCTAGATGATTCACATTTTAATTTATTTGGTAAACTAGAGGCGGCTAACCCTGCGGGGAGTATTAAGGATAGAACCTCACTTTTTATTTTAAAACAGGCACTTGCTAGCGGAACAATTAAAAAGGGAGATACCGTTATAGAATCAAGTTCTGGAAATATGGCCGTGGGCCTTGCTCAAGCTTGTTTGTATTATGGTTTAAAACTTATAGTCGTAGTAGACCCCAAACTAAATTCGCATACAGAAAAGATTTTAAGAACCTATGGCGTACGCATTGAGCATGTTACGGTACCCAAGAAAAATGGCGGCTATTTAGCGGCTAGGCTTGAGAAGGTTCAACAATTATTAGATCAAATACCCAACAGTTATTGGTCTAATCAATATGGTAACCAAAATAATCCTTTTACGCATCACGAAACTATGTCTGAACTAATGGATTCTTTACATGGCAAGTTAGATTATCTATTCGTTGCTACAAGTACCTGTGGAACACTAATGGGCTGTGCAGATTATATCCACGAAAACCATTTGAACACCAAAATCATTGCCGTTGATGCTGTTGGTAGTGTTCTTTTTGGCGGTCCCCCATTAAAAAGGTTGATACCGGGTCATGGTGCCGGAGTGCCCTCTCAATTTTTAGATACCAATAGAATTTATGATCATGTGTATGTAGATGATGTGGATTGTGCCCGCGGATGCTGGAGCTTACTGGAAAAAGAAGCCATTTTATGTGGAGGTTCTTCTGGTGGAATGGTCAGTGCAGTACGTAAATACAGTCAAAAAATGGAGCAGGATAGTAATTGTGTACTGTTTCTATGTGATCGTGGAGAACGTTATTTAGATACCATTTATAATAGGGATTGGTTGTTAAAAGAACTTCCGGAAAGTAAAAACGCTTTTACGCCAATTGGCGGTTGGTAGAAGATATGTTATGAAAAATACACGATCATATAAAATAGGTATTGTAGGTTTTGGACCTAAAGGCTTCTATGCATTTGAAAGATTAATTGCATATATAAAAGCTTATAATCTGTTTGAACACATACAAGTACATATTTTTAACACTACGGGTTTTTTAGCTTCTGGTGATGTTTATAGACAAGATCAACCGGAGTATTTGATCATGAATTATACCAATGGTAATATTTCTGGTTGGGTTTTGCAAGAGCCATTTTCAGTAGTACCTAAAACTTCTGATTTTGTATCATGGCTTGCAAATAACAATTATGGAAATACCTCGCCTAATTCATATGCTCCTAGAGCGCTAGTAGGTGAATATTTATCAGATTGCTATCATCAGGTTATGGAACACTTACCAGACAATGTAGAAGTTATAGAACATATGGGTTTGGTTACCAATGTAGTCAATAATAATACCGAGTATCAGTTGCATTTTAAAAATGATGGGCTATCACAAGAATATGTGGTTAATTGTGATAAGGTGCTTTTTACTACTGGTCACAATACGTTTAGATCTCAACGAGATAAATCCATTGACAATGCTAAAAAGATAAACTTTATTTACCCTACCAATGATACATTAAAACATCTAAAAAAAGATTCATTAGTGGGGATTAAAGGCTATGGGTTAACCGCCATTGATGCTATTTTGGCGTTGACCGAGGGTAGGGAAGGAACTTTTGTCAAAAATGAAAAAGGAGTATTAAAATACGAGGCATCTGGTAAAGAACCATTTAAAATTTATCCGTTTTCAAGAACCGGATTGCCAATGATACCTAGAACTGGTTCCACTGAATCTTCTGTAGAATTACATTATTTTACCAAAGAGTGTATGGCTCACTTAATGGAAAGTAAACCCGTAAGTTTTGAGTGTACGGTACTACCTTTGATAAAGAAAGAATTCTATTTTGCTTACTACAGTGTTTTATTCAAAAACTACGGGCATCAATTTTATTACGATGAAGATTTTACCGTACTAGAAAATCAAGTGCAGTACTTTCATGAAGATTATCCTGAATCACCCGTTTTTAATTGGGATAGCATAGTGAATCCGTTTAATGATGAGCCTATTTTATCAACTGTGCTTTTACAATGCTATCTAGAATTTTTAATACAGGAAGCAAAAAAAGGAGAGGATGAAAGTCCATTTATGGCTGCGGTTGGCGCATGGCGCAAAATAAGTCCGTTATTCAATGAACTGTACAGTTTTGGAGGATTGGATGCCGCTTCGCATAAATTGTTTGATACGTACTACTTTGGACTGTTCAATAGATTGTCATATGGTCCGCCAGTACAGAATATGCAGAAAATGCTGGCATTGTGCAAAGCGGGTATTTTAGATTTTACTTATATAAAAGCTTCCACCATTACAGAAAACACCTTGGACGACAATTTTATTTTGCAATTAAATGACGCCCATGCTACAGAACTAAATTACATAGTCAATGCCACCATTTCCAGAGCAAGAGAGGGTGAATTTATAAATGAGCTATACCAAAACTTAATAAAGAACGGTCTAGTACGTGCGTTTCAAAATAAACTAAATACCAGTTATAGCCCGGGTTGTGTAGATATAGATGAAAACGGTAATGCCATAAATGCACAAGGTAAAGTTGACTCACATATTACATTTTACGGAACTCCAACT
The DNA here is from genome assembly GCF_001865655.1 of Maribacter sp. 1_2014MBL_MicDiv. Classification (NCBI taxonomy): domain Bacteria; kingdom Pseudomonadati; phylum Bacteroidota; class Flavobacteriia; order Flavobacteriales; family Flavobacteriaceae; genus Maribacter; species Maribacter sp. 1_2014MBL_MicDiv. The sequence continues at coordinate 356,775 of NZ_CP011318.1, read as the reverse complement.
GAAGGAATAACCTGTGATAATGATACCCTATCTAGGTCTAGAAACAATTTTGCAACTATTTGGGCAAAGCAAACCAGTAACACCATATTAAAAAAAGCTAGAATCACCGAAAATTATGGAAGAGAAGAAAATGTACTATAAAGGAAAACCAAAATATCAACTTACACCGAAAACATCGGATTGGATGCATGAATTATTTAACAATCAATCCGTGGTTAAAGGTTTGGTAGAAAGATATGGTTCACCGATTAATGTACATCATTTGCCATCTTTCAATAACAATTGTGAGATGTACAAACAAGTTTTTGAGAGTTACGGATTAAAATATAGAATCTTCTATGCCAGAAAGGCCAATAAATCTAGAGGTTTGGTAAAACAAGCATTTGCATCGGGTATTGGTGTAGATACCGCCAGTTTTAAAGAATTGGAACAATCATTGGCATTAAGTGGTAATGGTGAAAATTTAGTGCTTACAGCTGCAATTAAGACAGCACCGCAAATTGAATTGGCCATAAAAAATGGCGTTCCTATCATATTGGATAATGAAGACGAGTGTGTACTAACACAAGCAATTGCCAAAAGAATTGGTCAAAAAGCAAATGTAGGTTTTCGCATTAGCGGATTTACGGTTGACCAAGAAAAACTATATAGCCGTTTTGGTTTTGATGTTGATGAGGTAGTAAATTTCATTGCATCATATGTTGGGAAAAACAAGTCTTTTAATATGCTTAAGGTTACCGGACTTCACTTTCATTTAGATGGATATTCCACTTATCAACGCAGCGTAAGTTTGGTTGCCAGCATCCAAATTTTTTCCAAGTTGAAAGAAAAAGGATATGCAATGTCCTTTATTGATATAGGTGGGGGTATACTAATGAACTATTTAGAAGACGAAAAAGAATGGAATACATTCAATGAACAATTGAAAAATTCGGTCTTAGAAGATAGCAATGATATTACGTTTAACAACAATGGTCTTGGTTTTAGACTAGAGGATGGTCAGCTACGTGGTAAACTGAATACGTATCCGTTTTTTAATGCGATAAACAAAGAAAGTTTTATTAGAGAGGTGCTGGATTTTGTAGATGATCAATCTGGTTTGTCGGTAGCATCATTATTAGTAAAGAATGGAGTTGAATTGCGAATAGAACCCGGTAGATCATTATTAGATCAAGTAGGTATGACAATTGCAAAAGTGATACACCGCAAGAAAGATGCAAAAGGGCAGTGGTTGGTAGGTCTAGAAATGAATATGAGCCAAATGATGAGTTCTAGCGCAGATTTTCTTTTAGACCCATTTATGTTATATAATTCTGAGGTTGAAAAAAACGAGAATGTAGATGTATTTTTTACAGGAGCCTATTGTTTAGAAAGAGATGTGTTGCTAAAGAGAAAAATAACCTTGCCTAGATTACCTGCAATAGGGGAGTATGTTGCTTTTGTCAATACTGCTGGTTATATGATGCATTTTTTTGAAACCGAGGCACATTTATTTGAGTTGTCATCCAATTTAATGTTTACGGGGTCCAATGAAAAATTATCGTTTTTTCAATTTATTGATGATGCAAAAATTTCCTTGGAACAGTAAAGATGTCTTGCAATATGTAATGCATCAATAACTGTATTTTTCAAGGTAAGGGAACGGTATGTTATGGGGTAAATTGTATTAAAACAATATATCATGAAAATACAAGCATATTTAGCCTTTAACGGTAATTGTCAAGAAGCATTGAACTTCTACGCAAACCTGTTCAGTGCAGACATAAAAAACAAGCAAACATACGAGGATAAGAAAATAGATGTTCCGTCTTCTTATCGTGGAAAATTACAGCACGCAGAGCTCAAAGGAAAAGGAGTTCATTTTATGGCATACGATGCCTCTCCAGACACACCTTTGAACAATGGCAATCAAATTAATATGAGCGTTGATGTCGATAATTTGGACGAAGGCAAACAGTTATTTAATGACTTGTCAAGTGGAGGTCAAGTACACCATGAATTTAGGGAACGTGAATGGGGACATTTTGGTAGATGTACCGATCGTTTTGGCATAGGATGGATGGTAAACGTTGATAAGTAAAAATCAAAATAAGTACAGTAAGAGGTATTTTCTAGCGGCAATTATTGTCGTTTGAAAAGCCTCTTTTATTATTAATCTCGCTAGGCGAGTAAAAACAAGAGAATTTATGGAAATTATATATGAGTATGATGGCGTAACAGCAAGTGACAGGTTGGAAACATATATCAAGGACAAGCTGGACAAATTGCATGCAAAATTTGATGATGTTATTAGGGCAGATGTATTTATAAAGCAAGAAAATACATCTTCTGATGAAACAGGTATGATTTGTAATATACGGTTAAGTGTACCTGGTCCCAGAATTTTTGCAGAAGCCAGTAATCAAAATTTTGAAGAGTCGGTAAACGAATCTATTAGTGAACTGGAAAGACAGTTGAGAAAACGTAAGGATAAAATGAAAACGTATTAAACTTGGATTATGAAAAAAGCATTGATATTATATTTTGGTAAAAAGTTCTATAAAAGTTGGCTAAGGAAAAAACGAGCTAAAGCCGCTAGAACTTAAAATTAAATATTACGTAAAAAAAATAGCCCTTGTTAAACAAGGGCTATTTTTATTGATAATTATATAATATTATCTATAGTCTTCAAGAACTTCCGTGGTTTCTAAATCATTCTGTAATTGCTCTCTTTGTGCTCTGATAATTTCTTTTAAACGGTGTGGCATCATAGTTTCTGCCAAAGCATTATCATAATCGTTAATGGCTGCTTTGTCACCCCTTACTGCTTCTTCTAACATTGCTTCATCATTATCTTCAGCAAAGAACGCCTTAACATCCATCCAAGTTCTGTGTAGTGTACCTGCTGCGCTACCTTCAATTTGAACGCTACCTAAATCTAATTCAGGAACAGAACCTCTAAGTTCTTTCAAGAACTGCATGCGATCTATAATTTTTTTCTCAAAGTAACTTTTAATGCCTACATCCTTTGAATTTTCAGATGCTTTTTCAAAACCTTTAATGGCATCTTCATTTTTACTAACCAAGTCTTTAAGACTATCTTCAATTTTCTTTATATCGTTATTCATAATATTAAATTTAATAGGCGATCATGCCCGTTATTAATCATTTCTGTTATAAACAAGTTACGGGTAAACCGGCGTTTTCATTAACGTTATACAATAGTACTTTAGCTGTATGCAGTAGAACTTTAAACTCCTAAAAATTAGCTTCTAAAAGAAGGTTTTAGTGTAGATTTTATATGGATAGAGTTAAGTTGAAATCTACGTAGTGCTTACATTGTTGTCAAACTTAAAAAAGAAAAACTATGGGATTATCACCACTATTTGGAGTAGCAAAAATGTTAGTAAGAAGTAGAAAATTGAAAATGGCGGCCGTTGGTTTACAATTGGCCTATTTAGGGTACACTTATTATTCAGAGAAGAAAAAAAATAAACAGGTGTCAAAATAATTTAAAAATTAGAGTTAAATATTTGATATTCAATTAATAATGTGTATTTATTAAAGTTATTGATTTACAGAATATGATAAAACCTATGAATTTTTATTAATAATCAATTGAATGAGTTGCTAGACCTTTGGAGTATGAAATCCCAAAATCTAGTATTATGAACAATTCATTTAAAATTAGCCTTTTGTTCGCCTGTATGGCGACCATGGGTTATGGCCAAGATTTGGCCTACAACGATTCTTCAACCAGTTTTCTTGAAAGAAAGGTTACAGAAGTTTCTAACCGCACAGAGAATTACAACAAGTTAAAATCACTTGGTTATTCAGATGAAGAAATCTTTGAAGACCTAGGTAATGCCAATTTCCTGACCAAAAAATACGAGAATGCTTTATACTGGTATGGCAGACTTATGGAAATTTCTGAAGATGGTACCTTAAAGAAAAGTTACCAAAAAAGATTTGATCACGCCGTTTCTCAGTTAGGTAAAGAGGTACAAAACGAGATTGCCGATGAAAACTGGACAGAGCTGGTTAAAGATGACTATAAGATGACCCGTAATGTTATTCACCCACGTCTTACCTCAAACAACAGACGAAATTTTTTACCGTGGGATGACAACCAAGTGAGTAGCGAATTTGCAGCTACAACAAAAACACCGGCAAAAAAAGCACCAGGTGAGTACGCTCCGCCAGTGGCGTTGACCAATGGTGGTAATACGGCATACTATAGTAAAACCGTATATCGTAAACCCGTAACCGGCATGTTCTCCAAGAAAAAAGCAGTCCATAAAATTTATAAAGCTGACAAAGTAGGCGGCGAGTGGAAAAAAATAACCGAAGTAGCGGTTTGTCCAGGTGATTACTCGGCAAAGCACCCAGCCGTATCACCAGATGGCAGTAGATTGTTCTTTGCTTCTAATATGCCGGGAACGTTTGGCGAGTATGACATTTATGTGGCAACCATTCAAAAAAACGGAATGTTGGGTCAGGCGAAAAATTTAGGTAAAAAGGTCAATACCGCTAAAAATGATATTCACCCTAACCCTATATCTAACGGTAGTCTGGTTTTTGCCTCTGACGGTAGGGAAGGCTATGGCGGTTTAGATGTGTACATGGTAGAGGTTGGTCAACGTAGTGTAGGGCTGGCGGTTAACATGGGTAATACAATTAACAGCTCTTATGACGAATACTCCGTAAACTTATTGCAAGGTGATGGTTCCGGTTACGTGGTATCTAACAGAATTGCAAAAGGTAAGCATACACAGAACGTAGCATTTAACTTAAATGATAAACCTATAAACGAGAGAGACAGAGATGATCGTTTCTTGGAAGCTTTTAACTCAGAAAAACAGATGCAATATTCTAGCTCTGTATTTGAAGATGAATAACCACCCATTATTCATATCCCCCAATTCATAGACAATTTCAATTCTAATCATTAAAATCAAACGTTATGGAAAGTCCGTATAAAATCAGTAGTTTTCTTATTGCTTTATTTTTATTGGCTCTTGTCCAAACAGTAAAAGGTCAAGAAACCAATGCAAACTTAGGCTCCAGTAGTACCTACCACAATCAATTATTCTTCAATAGGTTTTTTATAAACCCAACATTCTCTTTGGTACGTGAGAACAAGTCATATTTGAACATTCTACATAGAAACCAATATGCAACCTTTGACGACAACAGTCAAAACTACTTTCTAGGTTTCAGTAATAAGTTAAATGACCATACAGCTGTAGGTATTGGCGTATATAGCCAATGGTCTGGTGTGGTTCAAGAATTTGGTTTCAATGCCAACTACGCATCGTCTGTTCGTTTAGGAGACAAATCTGTATTAACGTTTGGTACCAATGTAACTTACTTTAATCAAGGTTTGGACAAGAACAGAGTTGTTGTAAGTACAGATGACCCAGAGATAGCAGATGCTAGAAAAGAAAGTAAAATTGCGGTACAACCAGGTATCAATCTATCACTTGGTAGTTTTGATTTTGGACTGTATGCAGAAGATTTAGTAAAATACAATCAAACAACGAACGAATTTTTGACCGATTTGTCAACCAAGAGTGTTAAGGCATCGGTTCAATATACCCATTCATTTGAGCATTCAAGAGGACTTTTTGAAAATGCGAGATTAATGCCAATGGCTCAAGTAGGGCAAAATTATGATGGTAGCCTGTACTACTTTGGTTCCATGTTATTAGACTTACCAAATTATGGTTGGTTGCAAACTACGGTAGACCAAGAATATGGTGTAGCAGCTGGTGTAGGTTTTAACTTAAGTGAAAAAATGTCTTTAGGTTATTTAATGGAGAAGGATCTATCAAGTGATGATGCCAACCTTGGCTGGAACCATGAGATTACATTGGCATATAAGTTTAAAGATGATGATTTGGCCATTTCGGTAGCAGATAATTCATCGGACAATCAAATAGATAATATCGTAAGAAATTATGAAGAGCAAATAGCCAATTTAATAGAAGAGAGAGATAGTGCAAGAAAGGCAAGTAGAAGAAAGCAAGAAAGTAGTTCTAATGCACCTGTTTCAGAAAGTAGTTTGGCTTATGAAAATAAAATAATCTTAGATGAACTGATTCTTCGTCAAGATTCAATTGAGAGTGAAAGAATAGCAGCGTTTGAAGAGCGTTTTGAGCTAATTGTAAGAATGTTGCGTAACGATATTGATACTACCATTAAAAGCTCTTTACAAGACTTTAGTGCAGAGGAAAACACCTCATATGTAAACAATGATATCGTGGATGATGCTATAGATTTTGTAACAGAGCCTGCCGATGCATTTGCTACGGGTACAACATCAACATCTTCATCTTCAAATACATCTACAGCGGCAACATCGACTTCTTCAAGAAGGGCGAATTTCAAGGAGTTTCCATCAACAAGAGATAATTTTAAAGAATTGCCTGTTAAAATGTTAGTGGATTCAGATGCAATAGATATGAATTCAGGATATTATGTTATCGCAAATGTTTACAGCCAAACAAAGTATATGAATGCATTTATGAAAGATTTACGTGAAAAGGGTTTGGATCCAAAGCAATTTTACAATAAGGAGAACGGTCTATATTATGTATACTTGGCAGACTATGATTATAAGAACGAGGCACAAATGGCTGCAAGTACAGATTTAAACGGTAAATACAATCAAGAGAAATGGATTATGCAAGTGAACGAAGCAACTGCAACAGCATCCAATACTTTTGAAGACGATTATATAAGTAGAGAATAATGAATTGAGTTTCCATAATTTCCTAAGGTTTTATGGTTGATTTGAATTGTCAATAAAAGGAGGGGTGTTATCCGGGGGGATGACTGGGTCCCCTCCTTTATCATTTGGTTTACATTGGTGGTAATTCTTGATTTTAACTTTACGTTAACTATCGATGAATTACCTTATTTTTTAAGAAAAATTGGTAGTTGAACGAAAATATATGGGTTTTCAACGGCTATGTTGCATTAATTTATATATTTCCAACACCAAAAAGATTCAAACCCAATTGTATAACCCCAAATCCCCCCACAACCATGAATGAGTATTACCTACACAATTCCCATTTTAAAACACATCTTTTTCTTCACTGGTTTTCTAATTTTTTAGAACTCAAAAATCTCACAGATTTACTGTTTGGCAAACGGCTCGGTTTTGTGAACTGACACGTTAGCGGTCATCCGTTTTTCAATTAGATTTTTTAACTGAACAATAGCAAAGAACTTTCAATTTTTGATTGCTCTTTAGGGCAACTTTTGTCTATTGATTTGTAAAACTGAATTTATAGTTTTCACTATTTGTTCATTTACATGTCCGTTGTTTAGTGGTTTTAACCTTTGTAAAAGGTTCCTGAAATTATTAAAAACTAACAGTAGTCAATATTCTGTAAATAGAATATTGGCTTCAAAAACTATGGAGATTATGAAAAGCTCAAATATTAGAATAATAGTATTGGAAAAAGATACCTCACTGCATACCGTTTATAGAAATCATTTTGAGGAAATAGAAGGTTATGAAGTAGTGGGCAGTTACACGTCTGCCAAAGATGCCATCAAAGATTTCAAGTTTACAAGACCTCAAATTGTACTTTCTGAAATAGAATTGAACGATATGAACGGCGTAGATGCCATTAAATTGTTTAAAAAGAAAGACTGGGAAATCAAAATTGTAATGTTCAGTGAAAATAATGATTTTGAAGTGATTAAGAATGCTTTTAAAAAAGGAGCAAATGGTTACTTAACAAAACCATTGACCCTGGATAAATTGGAACACGCCCTAAAGAGTATGGAAAAAGAAGGTGCGGCAATGAGCAATGATATAGTCAAGAAAATCATTAGCAATTTTCATAGAAAAACTTTTGCTTTTTTCTCAGAAAGAGAAAATCAGATCGTAGATTTTCTATGTCAAGGAGCTACTTATAAAATGATTGCCCAAAAGCTTTTTGTAACACCAAGTGCAGTAAATTTCCACATTCAAAATATCTATTTAAAGTTAGATGTTAATTCTAAATCAGAAGCACTTTCTAAATTGGAACAATTACAAAATCAGCTATAAAAGTGGTATAAATTATAATCTTATTCTTTTGATTGTAAAGGTAATACGAAAACCTTTTCGATAATTATTAGTAATTTAAAATTAATATAAAGAATTGTAAATCAACACTTTAATGGTTTTTATTTAAAAATTTAAATTTGATTAAATTCAGTTACGATAATTTTTCGTAGCCTAAATATCTATTGCTAAGGATAGTACTTATTTTTGGTTTAACTTATTACAGCAAACCAATTTATACTATTTATGTACCATTTAGGATTAGATATAGGAAGCTCATCTATTAAGATAGCCTTGGTAAATGCTTCAACGGGAAAGAGCGTTGGGGTAGTTACTGAACCAGAGACAGAAATGTCTATGGAGGCTGTAAAAAATGGTTGGGCAGAACAAAGTCCATTAGATTGGTGGCGTTATGTTTGTAGCGGCATTGACAAACTATGTACACAAGAAAAAATTGAAAAATCAGATATATCGGGTATCGGCATATCCTATCAAATGCACGGTCTGGTGCTTATTGATAAAGAAGGGAGTCCACTTAGAAAATCTATTATATGGTGCGATAGTAGGGCGGTGGGTATAGGTCAACATGCATATGAACAAATGGGCCCCAATACCTGTAATTCGCATCTACTGAACTCGCCATCTAACTTTACGGCTTCTAAATTAAAATGGGTAAAGGAAAATGAGCCCGATATCTATGCGCAAATCTATAAAATGATGCTACCGGGCGATTTTATCGCCTATAAGTTATCTGGTGTGGTAAATACTACAGTTTCCGGCTTGTCAGAAGGTATATTCTGGGATTTTAAAAGTGATGCCATAGCAGAAATTCTACTTGATCATTACGGACTGGAAAAAGAGATGATTCCAGATATTGTGGATACCTTTTCTGTACAATCTAAAGTAAATGAAAAAGGTGCATCTGAAAGTGGGCTACAAATAGGTACGCCAATTCTTTATCGTGCAGGTGATCAACCCAATAACGCTTTGACCCTAAATGTATTTAATCCGGGTGAAGTAGCGGCAACGGGCGGTACATCTGGTGTTGTATATGCAGTGACAGATAATCTTTCTGTAAAAGAAAGCTCAAGGGTAAACAATTTTGCACATGTAAACTATTCTCCTGGAAAACCCGCTAGAATAGGGAAATTACTTTGTATCAACGGAGCAGGAATACAGTACCGGTGGTTACTTAATAATTTAAATGTCTCCTCTTACGAAGAAATGGATATACTGGCCAACGAAGTGCCGATCGGGTGCGATGGGGTATCCATGATTCCCTTTGGTAACGGGGCAGAAAGAATGCTGGAAAGTAAGGAAGTTGGTACTAGGATCATCAACCTAAACCTGAACAATCACGGTAAAGGGCACTTATGCCGTGCAGCATTGGAAGGTATTGCCTTTTCTTTTGTTTACGGTATGGAAATTATGGAATCTGACGGAATAAAAGTAAATGTAATGCGCGCCGGGAACGATAACCTATTTCGTTCAGAAATCTTTTCAACTACGGTAGCCACTTTAATTGGTTATGATATTGAAATTTATAATACCACTGGGGCGATCGGTGCTGCAAGGGCGGCCAATCTGCATAAAGGAGATTTTAAAGCTTTTGGTAAAACGGTTTTGGATAATGATTATGTAATGACCTTTAGTCCAAAAGAAGATAAAACGGCATATAAAAACGCGTATGCCACCTGGAAAAATGAATTGGAATTAATATTGAACAACTTATAAAATCAACATAATGGCAAACAAAGAATACTTTAAAGGTATAGACAAAATTAAGTTTGAAGGAAAAGAATCCGATAATCCGTTGGCATTTAAATATTACAACCCAGAACAAGTTGTAGCGGGTAAGACCATGCGTGAGCACTTTAAGTTCTCCACGGCATATTGGCATACCTTCTGTGGTCAAGGATCAGACCCATTTGGACCTGGTACGCAGAGTTTTGAATGGGATAAATCATCCGATGCGGTACAAGCGGCTAAAGATAAGGCAGATGCTGCATTTGAATTCTTTGATAAAATAGGATTCGATTACTACTGTTTTCATGATTTCGATTTAATTCAAGAAGCACCCACCTTTGCTGAATCTGAAAAAAGATTGGCAACAATTACGGATTACCTGAAAGAAAAACAGAAGGAATCCGGGAAAAAATTGCTTTGGGGTACGGCCAACTGTTTCTCAAACCCAAGATACATGAACGGTGCAGCTACCAATCCAGACTTTAACGTTGTGGCAAGAGCCGGTGGTCAAATTAAATTGGCTTTAGATGCTACCATAGCTTTAGGAGGGGAAAATTATGTATTCTGGGGTGGTAGAGAAGGTTATATGTCCTTATTGAACACAGATTTAGGTCGTGAGGTAGATCATATGGGACAATTCTTGACCATGGCGAGAGATTATGCACGTAGTCAAGGCTTTAAGGGTAATTTCTTCATTGAGCCAAAACCTATGGAGCCAATGAAGCATCAATATGATTTTGATTGTGCTACGGCAATTGGTTTCTTAAAAGAATATGGTTTGGATAAAGATTTTAAAATGAACATTGAGGTCAACCATGCAACGTTGGCACAGCATACTTTTCAGCATGAAATTGCGGTTGCCGCAAAAGCAGGTATGTTAGGTAGTATGGATGCTAACCGTGGAGATTACCAAAACGGTTGGGATACCGATCAGTTCCCTAACAACATTCAGGAAACTACAGAAGCTATGTTGGTATTCTTAGCTGCAGGCGGTTTACAAGGTGGAGGTGTCAATTTTGATGCTAAAATTAGAAGAAATAGTACCGATTTAGAAGATGTATTCCATGCACATATTGGCGGAGCAGATACTTTTGCCAGAGCATTGATCACTGCGGATAAGATTATTTCTTCCTCTTCATATAACAAATTGCGTGAAAACAGATACAGCTCTTTTGACTCTGGTAAGGGTAAAGATTTCGAGAACGGTAAATTAGATTTGAAGGATCTTTACAATATTGCCAGTGAAAACGGAGAGTTAGAATTGCAGAGTGGTAAGCAAGAATTGTTTGAGAACATCATCAATCAATACATATAGTTTTCTTAGTTCAATTTCCTCTGAAAAATAGAGGATTGTTAGCCCAATTTTGAAAAGCTAATTTGAAAGGAAATGCCCCTAGTTTTATAACTTGGGGCATTTTGCTTTTTGCAAATAATTTAAATGTCAATTTAAATCTGTTCTTTTGTAGAATAAGTTATGAAAAAAGTTACCCTAAAGGATATTGCAGGACATTTTAAGGTGTCTATCTCAACCGTTTCAAAAGCGATAAATGATAGTCATGAGATCAGCATTGACCTAAAGGAAAAAATACAGGCCTACGCAAAGGAAAAGCACTATAAGCCTAATAGGTTGGCACTGAATTTATTGAATAAAAGCACCAAAACTATTGGTGTCGTAGTTCCCAATATTTTAAATTACTTCTTTGTTCAGGTGCTGTATGGTATTGAAAAGGTCGCTAATGAAAGCGGTTATAATATCATTAGTTGTATTAGCAATGAATCTAGTGCAAAAGAGACCAAAACTTTGGAGTTTTTTGATGCCGGTACAGTAGATGGCGTAATCATGTCATTGGCAGAAGAGAGTCAGAACGAAGACAAGCATGATGCACTCACCGATATCATTAATAATGACATTCCCGTAGTTCTTTTTGACCGAGTGTCAGATAACGTGCAGTGTGACAAGGTTGTGGTAGATGATTTTGAAGCCGGTTACAAGATTACCAAATACTTGGTGCAAATAGGCTGTAAAAATATAGCGGTAGTAAATCCCATATCAAGTTCCAGTGTCGGAAAATTAAGGTTGTTGGGCTATAAAAAAGCACTGCAGGAATTTGAAATTCCTTTCGATCCCAAATTGGTAATTAACCTAACGGTGAAAGATGATTTGGATCTGTTGATGTCTTTTTTGTTGAATTATAAGACCATTGAAGGTATCATAGGTATTGATGAGCTTATTGCGGTACAAGTGTTAGAAGTTGTAAAGGCAAGAGGCTACAACGTGCCCAATGATATTTCAATAATAGGATTTACGAACGGACAATTGTCAAAGTATGTTACACCATCATTGACCATGGTTAGCCAGCACGGTAAGTACATTGGTGAACAAACGGCTAAATTGCTGATCAACAGAATTAAAAATCCTGAGTTGCCTTACGAGACCAAGACGGTGAAAACCAGTTTGCTGGTAAGAGATTCCACTAAAAAATTACAATAGCCTTAAACTGTTTCTGGGTGAGGGTGTTTCCAGTCTCCGCGATATTCTCTTTGCAATAACGCAGTTGCTTCAGGATCATTTAAAACCGTTCTGCTTATTGGGTCATAGGTTAATGGCCTTTTTAGATTCATAGACAAATTGGCCAAAATACAACTAGCGGAAGAGATATGCCCTTGTTCAATATCTGCAACAGGTTTTGTATTGTTTTCAATGGCATTTAAAAAATCGGTCATATGTCTACGGGTGGCTGGTGCGGCATGTAATTCAATATCTTTTTCGGTTACATCTTCAGGGTATTTTTCTTTTTCGTAAAGAACATCAAAACGTATGGTCTCGCTACCATCAGCAGGTACAAATTCTGCTTTCATTACATCTCCTTTTAAAACGCCTTTTTCTCCATAGATTTTAAATGCCCAAGGGTAGTCAGGATCATCTGGGTTTCCCCATGTTCTATGTTGCCAATTACAATTAAGGTTTTCATATTCAAAAACGGCAGATTGGGTGTCGGATATATTTGATTTTCCGTCCTTGTCAACAAAAATGCCTCCGTGAGAACTTATTCTTTTGGGCCATCCTAGGTTTAGCATCCAACGAACGGTATCTAGCATATGAACACACATATCTCCGGTAATTCCGTTTCCATATTCCCTGAATGTACGCCACCATCTTTTGTGAGGTAAGCCATCATAAGGGCGTAATGGGGCAGGACCTGTCCACATTTCATAGTCTAAGAATTCAGGTACTTTTTGTTCTGGAGGATTGCCATTGGCACGCATATGATAATAACAACACATATCTACATGTCCGACAGTACCTAAAAGTCCGTTGTTTATAATTTTATTTTTGGCATCAACAAGATGAGGTGTGCTTTTTCGTTGAGTGCCCACTTGTACTACTTTATTGTATTTTCTAGCTGCTGCAACCATGGCTTCACCCTCTATTACATCAACACTAATAGGTTTTTGAACATAAACATGGGCACCATGTTTAAGCGCTTCAATACAAGTTAAGGCATGCCAATGATCGGGTGTTCCAATGAGGACAATGTCTAATTTTTTTTCTTGCAACATGGTTCTGTAATCTGCATACAATTGTGGTTTTTTACCGTTTTTTTGCCGTTCGGCAACTAATTGTGCAGCGGTATTTAGTTGATGTTCATCTACATCGCACAGTGCTGTAACTTCAACGTTGGCTACTTGAATAAGACGTAATAAATCACCAGTACCATACCATCCAGTGCCAATTAGTGCAACTTTCTTAGGTTTTTCATTGGCAAAAAAATCATAGCCATACGGGTTTATAGAAGTAAAAAGTAGTGAAGCCGAAGAAGCTTTAATAAAATTACGTCGTTTCATTAAAGATGGTGTGGAAGACATGATTTTGCGAATTTTAATATTAAGAACTTCGTAAAAATAGCATCCATTTTAACAAATTCATTGAAAATTACACTAAAAATTTATGAATTTGTTAGTGTTTGTTATAAATAGGTATATTTAGATCAATTAATAATTATATCTAATGAAGTTACGAAATTACTTGCTCGCGTTTTGCATTTTGGTGACATCCTTTGTAAAAGCTGAAATTTCTTTACATGGCATTTTTACAGATCATATGGTTTTGCAAAGAGAGACCAGTGTGCTGTTGTACGGATGGGCAAATCCAAATGAGGAGTTCACAGTGTTTACAAGTTGGAACAATGAAACTGTAAAGGTTAAAACGGGCAACGATGCAAAATGGGAAATCAGTGTAAATACCCCAAAGGCAGGCGGTCCGTATGAGATTAGCTTTAAGGGTGAAAGCAATGAAATTAAATTGAAAGATGTTTTGATCGGTGAGGTGTGGTTGTGTTCCGGGCAAAGTAATATGGAGTGGAGTGCAAATAGTAATATTGCAAATAAAGACATAGAAATTGCCAATGCCAATTATCCCAATATTAGATTGTTCTCAGTGAACAAAAGAACATCTACATATCCACAGGAAGAGATAAGCGGTACATGGGTTGCCTGTACGCCCGAAACCATGCAGGATTTTAGTGCGGTTGCCTATTTCTTTGCTAGAAACCTTCAAAAAGAAATGAAAATTCCCATTGGTTTGATAGATAATGCATGGGGCGCCACCAGTGCGGAAGTGTGGACCCCAAAATCTGTTTTTGAAGCACATTCAGATTTAGTGGAAGCCCATAAAAAAGTAGCACCCAACAAGTGGGTTACCGTTGAAAAATCTGTTTTATATAATGGTTTAATAGCCCCGTTGACCAAATTTAAGATAGGTGGTACTATTTGGTATCAGGGCGAATCTAATACGGCGAATGCAGAAAGCTACCAAAAGCTTTTTACAAATATGATTACTTCATGGCGAAATGCCTGGAATATTGATTTTCCTTTTTATTATGCCCAAATAGCACCCTTTAAATATGGACAAGAATTTGCCGGGGGCGTGGTACGCGATCAACAAAGAAGAACATTGGGGTTGAAAAATACAGGTATGGCTATGACCAGTGATATCTGCACTATAGAAGATATTCACCCGTTAAACAAGCAAGATGTAGGGTTAAGACTAGCGAACATAGCACTTAAAGAGCATTATGGATTTTTGGAGGATAAAGAAATATACGGACCTCTTTACAAGGATTTTACCATTGACGGAAATAAAGTAGAAGTTCATTTTAGTCATGCCGATGGCTTGTATAATAAAGGAAAAAAAATTACGCTATTTGAAATTTCCAATGTCCAAGGAGAGTGGTTTCCGGCTAAGGCAAAATTGAAGAATGAAACGGTATTAGTAAGTGCCAAAGAGGTTAGAAAACCTACAGCAGTTAGGTATGCCTGGAAGAGTACGGATATAGCCACTTTGTACAATAGTGAGGGTTTACCGGCTTCTACATTTAAGACAGAGAAGTTAAATGATTAAAAGTGAAGTATTGTACTTCAAAAATATCCGTCCGTCCAATTACAAATGTTATTCAGCTAAAAACGGGGGTCGTTATTCTATTAAAAATTAAATTGTAATCAATAACTAATTTCAAATTATGCAGATAAAAGAATCCTCAGAACTCTTTGACGTGATCATAGTAGGTTCAGGAGCAGGTGGTGGTATGGCTACCAAGCAGTTGGCAGATGCAGGTTTAAATGTAGCTGTTGTAGAGGCGGGTCCGTTTTTTGACCCGGCAGATCCAAAAACCATGACGCAATTAAAACAACCATATGATTCACCTAGAAGAGGGGCAGGAACCACCCGTGCCTTTGGCGAATGGGATATGTCTTGGGGAGATTGGGAAGTTGAAGGAGAGCCATATACACATGCGGAAGGAACTGAATTTAAATGGTGGCGTGCAAGAATGCTAGGAGGTAGAACCAATCACTGGGGGCGTATTTCTTTACGTTTTGGACCAAAGGATTTTAAAGGAAAAACACGTGATGGCCATGGCGATGATTGGCCAATAGGCTATGAAGATGTAAAGCCATATTATGATAAATTAGATAAATTAATTGGAGTATTTGGCACCAATGAAGGTAGAGAAAATGATCCCGACGGATTCTTTCTTCCTCCCCCGAAACCAAGATTACATGAATTATTTTATATCAACGGGGCAAAGAAGTCTAACATACCGGTGATACCAGGTAGGCTTTCCATGTTGACCAAAAGAATTAATAATGACCGTGGTGTTTGTTTCTATTGTGGACAATGTGGAAGGTCATGTCAAATTTATGCTGATTTCTCTGCGGGTAGTTGCTTAATCTTTCCGGCACAGAAGAGCGGAGGTCAAGTAAAATTGTTCGTAAACTCCATGGTACGTGAGGTTACTACAAATGAAGAAGGTAGGGCCACCGGTGTTTCATATATCAATAAAGAAGATAGAAAAGAATACAAACTAAGAGGTAAAGTAGTGGTCTTGGCCGCTTCTGCATGTAGTTCTGCACGAATTTTGTTGAATTCAAAAAGTAAGCAGCACCCTAATGGTTTGGGTAACAGTAGTAACTTGGTAGGTAGATATTTACATGATTCTACCGGGGCAAGTGCAGCAGGTGTTATACCGGGCTTAATGAACAGAAAAACCTCATATAACGAAGATGGTGTAGGGGGTATGCACGTGTATTCACCTTGGTGGGGAGACAACTCTAAGCTTGATTTTCCAAGAGGATACCATATTGAAGTTTGGGGTGGTATGGGCCAACCTAACTATGGTTTTGGTTGGGATCCCAATGCTATGAACAAATACTTCGGGTTAAAATCTGGTGGTTATGGAGAAAGCCTACGTGATGATGTAAAGAAATATTACGGATCAGTTGTTGGGTTTGGTGGCCGTGGAGAAGGCTTGGCCAATATTGATAACTATTGTGAAATTGACCCAACTACGGTAGATGAATACGGTATTCCTGTTTTAAAATTCAACTACAAATGGTCTCAGTACGAAAAGAATCAGGCAAAGCATATGCAAGATACTTTTGAAGAGATTATTCATAACATGGGCGGTCATTACCTAGGTGAAAAACCTGGTAAAGATCAAGATTACGGTCTCCATAAGCCAGGTGAAATTATTCATGAAGTTGGTACCACAAGAATGGGCGATGATCCAAAGACATCGGTAACCAATAAGTTTCAACAATTACATGATGCAGATAATGTATTTATCGTAGATGCGGGAGTTTTTGTTTCTCAGGCGGATAAAAACTGTACTTGGACCATTATGGCGCTTTCATGGAGAGCTTCAGATTATATCATTGAGCAATTAAAGGCACAAAATATTTAGAATGATGGATAGAAGAAAGAGTTTACAAACTATAATACTTGGAGGTGCTGCAGCAGGTACCGGTCTGGTCTTCAATTCATGTAAGACAGAAAGTGGGGAAACTATAGATGAGACTATAGCCACCACTAGTGAAAAGTACTTTGGTAGAACCCCGGCAGAGCTAGAACGCATAGAAAAATTAAACGCGGAACAATTGTTCAATGATCATGAAATGGAAACCATTGCAGCCTTAAGCGTAGTAATTTTACCGCCAAAAGAACCACATGGTGGTCCAATAGAGGCAGAGGTACCTGATCTGGTTGAATTTATGGGCAAAGATATTCCAGAAATGGGTCCTATTTTATTAGGTGGCTTAATGTGGTTAGATCATAAGAGCAATACAGAATTTGGTACGGAATTTAAGTCCGCCACTTTAGAGCAGAAAAAACAGATCTGCGATGAAATCTGCTGGCATGACACGGAAAAGCCTTTAAGCGAGCAACCATTGGAAATTCAGTTTTTCTATACCATGCGAGGGTTGACCGTTACTGGTTATTACACCTCTAAAGTGGGTATTGCGGATTTAGGGTATAAAGGGAATACACCTAATGTGTGGGATGGAGTACCGCAAGATGTTCTTGATCAACATGGCGTTGCCTATGATCCTGAATGGATTGCAAAATGCGTAGACCAAAGTAAACGAAACGTCATTGCCGAATGGGATGACGAAGGAAATTTACTTACATAGATAGTAGTAAGATGATAAAAAAAATAGTGATTGCCACTATCCTTTTGGGTAGTGGTTTTTTAGCGCACTCTCAAGAAGTTGGTATACAGTTGTACAGTCTTAGAAATCAATTTAAGATGGATGTGTCCAATACCTTAGGCTTGATCAATGAATGGGGAATTGGTAAGATTGAAGGCGGTGATACTTATGATATGCCGTTAGAGGATTTTAAAGCATTACTTGACCAAAATAATTTAGATATGGTAAGTATTGGTGCCACATTTGAAGATTTGGAGAGCGATGTTGAAAAAGTCATTAAAAATGCTAAAGATTTTGGTGCTAAATATGTAATGTGCGCTTGGGTGCCTCACGAGGGGAACACTTGGGAATTAAAAGAGACCCAACATGCTACCGAAGTTTTTAATAAAGCCGGTAAAGTACTGAAACAAAACGGATTGGTTTTAGCCTATCATCCGCATGGATATGAATTTAGAAAATATAAGAGAGGTACTTTGTTTGACTATATGGCACAAAATGCAACGGATTTTACATTTGAGCTAGATGTTTTTTGGGCACAGCACGGAGGTGCGGACCCGCTGGAATTGATGAAGAAATACCCTAAGAAATTTACACTCTTACATCTTAAAGATATGGAGAAAGGTATTAAGGGTAATAATACCGGGCATGAAGAAGATGATACTAATGTTGTTTTGGGCACTGGGCAAATAGACATTGCAGGTGTAGTTGCCGAAGCTAAAAAATTAGGTATTGAATATATGTTTATAGAAGATGAATCTTCTAATGTTGTTACTCAAGTACCAAAAAGTTTAGAATATTTAAAAAGTTTAAAGTAAACCAACTACCAACTTGAATGCAAAACCTTCTATTTTCAAATAAATAGGAGGTTTTTTTATATGCTTTAACTTAAATCTAATGTTTGAAGTTTAGTCCACTTTTTTAAACTGCAATAACCTGAAATCAGCTACTGCTTTATTTGGCATTTCCAGAGCTTTAAGAGTCAAAGTTCCTTTGCCTTTAGGTAATGTAATTATACCTAGATTCAAGGGTTTAAATTCCTTTACATAGGACTCCATTCTTAATACACGATCATGTTCCTTACCAACAAGAGGAGAATCAAAGGCTTCAGTTATTTTAGCCTTGATCTTACTATCACGAAAACTTAGCTCTACAACTGAACCCAAATCTTTTGACAGACATGTATAGTACATTTTAACTTGAAAGTTTCCTTCTTCCAATACATCAACGTTCCAAGTAATAGAGTCGTTTACAGAATTCCAATTGGTGAAAAAAGAATCATTTGGCCAGCGGTTGCTGCGCTCTATGGTACCATGGGCTTCACCATCTCTAGCTGGTAGTTGAGTATATATGGCTTTTGGATAACCTAAGGTAAAAGCGCGATCATCATTCTGTTTGGTGGTAGTTATGGTTTCGTTTTCCCACTTACGTTTAGCTTCTAGAAATTTGTTGGCCAGATTTGGGTTCTCATTGGATATATCATTTTTTTGCGCTCTGTCAACAGTAATATCATAAAGTCTATTTTCATTATCTAGTCTATATTTTTGACTTCTAACACTTGTTTTTCCGTTCCAATGGTTAAAAAGAAATCGATCCCTACTTTCAAATTTATTTCCCAATAGTAAAGCGCTTAAATCTTCACCATCTACAGGAAATTCTGTTGAATAAGGTATAGAAAGTAAACCACATAATGTAGGTAAGATATCAATACCACCGGCAATTTCATCGAGTTCCAGTCCTTTTTGGAATATGTTTGGTCCATTGAATATAAAAAGGGGTGCGAACACCACCTTCGTCAACACTTCCTTTTTTACCTTTCATGTTTCCGTTCCAACGGTAGGCGTTAGGACCGTTATCCGATAGGTAAATAATGATGGTGTTGTCTTCAAGATTCAGTTTTTTGATTTTATCGGTAATCCTTCCAACATTATAATCAATATTTTCTACCATGGCCAAAGCGGCCTTGGTAAACTGCAGGTCTTCATCATCATTTGCATCGGATAAGAAATTCAAAGACTTGTTTTTCATTTTGTTCCAAAATTCATCGGGCACTTGCATAGGGCTATGCGGTGTATTGTATGGTAGGTACAGAAAAAAGGGTTTTGCTTTGTTGTTTTCAATAAACTCCAATCCTTTATCGGTTAAATCATCCACCAAAAAACCGTTACCCTTTACTAACGCACCGTTATGTTCCAACATAGGACTAAAATAATTGCCCCAATGACCAGATGCAAAACCGTAATATTCATTAAACCCTTTGCTATTTGGGTGGTATGGCGGTTGCATGCCGTTATGCCATTTTCCAAAAGCAGCAGTATGGTAATCTGCTTTTTTCAGTATTTCGGCAATCGTAGTTTCGTTCATATTAATACGCTCACCACCAGAAGAAGTTTCGTAAACACCCGTACGGGTAAAATACCTGCCCGTTAATATTTCTGCTCTGGTAGGAGAACAAACGGGCTGCACATAAAAGTTATTGAATGTTGCCCCATTGGTCTTTAAAGCATCAATATTTGGTGTGCTTAGGTTGTTATTTCCGCTACTGCTTAAATCTCCCCAACCTTGATCGTCGGCTAAGAAAAGAATAATGTTCGGTTTTTTAACCTTTGGCTCGTTACGTGATGTCTTATCACAGGAAAGGTTCAAAATAATGATAAAAATTACAAGTAGATTCTTTCCCATAGATTGATTTTAATTGATGGACGGTCATTATACATTGAAACTATTTTAAAGATAAAGCACCTTTGTCAAAAATCTGTATCTTCAAACACAAATAATATAAACATGTTTAAGAATGGAGTTTTAGGTCTGTCTTTATTGGCATTACTTATGTTTATGGTAAGTTGTAAAGAAGAGAATAAGAAAGAAAATACAGCTGCCATTAAGGAAGAAATGGGGGATACCGTATTGGATACTATCGTAGAACCTAAGATACAAAAACCAGTATTCAAAAGTCTGGAGGGTGTAGCAGATACTACATTTGTGCGTTTAGCAGACTATAGCGATGGTTTTGCTTATGACCTACGTTACGCTACCAAAAATAATTTTTTAAAAGAAAAGGTGTATGATTGTGGCGAATGTTACACTAGGGCAAAAACGGTGAAGGCTTTGCTAAAGGCAAATGAGGAGTTTAAAAAACATGGTGTAAAAATAAAATTCTACGATTGCTACAGACCTAATTCCGTACAGTATAAAATGTGGAAAATAGTCCCTAATCCGCAATATGTAGCCAACCCGGTAAAAGGTTCTATACATAACAAAGGTGGGGCCGTAGATATAACATTGGTAACACTGGAAGGGGAAGAGGTTAAAATGCCAACGGATTTTGATTTTTTTGGAAAACGCGCCTACCATGATAATTTTGACTTGCCGCAAGAGATTTTGGATAATAGAAAGTTGCTAAAGGAAACCATGGAGAAATATGGTTTTTGGTCTACCCGAACGGAGTGGTGGCATTATAATTTACAAGGAGCTTCAAATGACCCAATAGCTAATTTTAAATGGGATTGTAATGAAATATAATAGCATAGTAATTAAAGTCACTTCACTACTGATCTCACTGCATTTAGTTGGTTGTACAACTATGGAACGGACTATTGATCTTTGGCCAAAAGATAACATTCCAAATCAAAAAGAAACTAATATAGAAGAAGTAAATGAACAGCGTGATATCTTAAGAATAAGTAAGGTTCAAAAACCAACATTAGAAGTATTCTTACCAGAGAAAGCTAATGCTAGTGGTAAAGCGGTGTTGATTTTTCCCGGTGGCGGATATGGTATTTTAGCCTATGATTGGGAAGGAACCGATGTAGCCCAGTTTTTAGCCGATAGAGGTATAGCCGGTATTGTAGTGAAATATAGATTGCCATCGGACGAAACACAAACAGATAAACATAATGTGCCCTTAATAGATGCCCAAAGAGCTATTAAAATGGTCAGAAGTAGGGCAGGAGAATGGGGTATTAATAAAAATGAAATAGGCATTATAGGTTTTTCGGCAGGTGGCCATTTGGCATCAACTCTAGGTACCAAGTACAATAACCGTGTTTATGAACCTATTGATGAAATAGATAAAGAAAGTGCAAGACCAGATTTCATGGTACTTATGTATCCTGTAATAACTATGGGTCAAGAAACCCATTTAGGATCCAGGAATAATCTGTTAGGAAAAGAGCCTTCTGAAAAAATGATACACGAATATTCCAGTCAATTTCATATCAATTCAGAAACACCACCAACATATTTGGTACATGCAATGGACGATGAAGTGGTACCTGTAGCCAACAGTGAATATTTTCATACGATGTTTAATGTAAAGGCTACTGCAAAGAGCGAATTGTATCTTTTTGAAAAAGGCGGACATGGTTTTGGACTGGCCCAAGATGATCCTATTTTAAGAAAATGGCCAATTGATCTAATAGATTGGATTAATAGTTTATAAACCGAATTACTTTTATATTTTTGCAAACTGATTTTCAATGATAGCAATTGTCATTGAAGTTACGGGATGTAGCCCTTCGACTACGCTCAGGATAAACTGCACTACAGTTCATCTTAAGTAGCTGAAAAACTATATGAATTCAGGAAGATATTCTTCCTTTAAATTTTCGGGATGTAGCGCAGTCCGGTAGCGCACTCGGCTGGGGGTCGAGTGGTCGCAGGTTCAAATCCTGTCATCCCGACTGAATAAGAAAATGAACTGTTTTGCAGTTCATTTTTTGTTTCCAAAAGCGTCATAAGCAAAGCTTATGAAAGCGGTTGGGAACAAAAAATGAAAAAGCGATAGCTTTTCTTTTGTTATTTGCAACGAGGGTTCATTAGGATTATCTAAATCCTTTATATCTATTTATGAAAGCGGTTGGGAACAAAAAATGAAAAAGCGATAGCTTTTCTTTTGTTATTTGCAACGAGGGTTCATTAGGATTATCTAAATCCTTTATATCTATTTATGAAAGCGGTTGGGAACAAAAAATGAAAAAGCGATAGCTTTTCTTTTGTTATTTGCAACGAGGGTTCATTAGGATTATCTAAATCCTTTATATCTATTTATGAAAGCGGTTGGGAACAAAAAATGAAAAAGCGATAGCTTTTCTTTTGTTATTTGCAACGAGGGTTCATAAGGATTATCTAAATCCTTTATATCTATTTATGAAAGCGGTTGGGAACAAAAAATGAAAAAGCGATAGCTTTTCTTTTGTTATTTGCAACAAGGTTTCATGCGGGTTATACAAATCCGTTGTGTTACATGGATTTTGATAATTGTGTATCTGGCGTGAATAGCATTTTATTTCCTAATTGCTTATATTCCATTTTATGTAAACGAATTATGTTTATGTAAAATCTATATCCATTTACTTCTAGAAAAGTAGCCATTAATGAAAAAATCTATCTTCTTTTTTATTGTTTTAAACATTACTTTTTTAATTGGGTGCTCTTCTTCAGAAAGTCAAGTCAAAGAAAGCTCAGCTGAAACTACAGATACCGTTGAAACACCCGAAGACAATATAGTACAAGAAGAATCCATCAACGGAATTATGCGAGATATATCGCCAAAAGAATTTGTGTTGGACATGGGTTCTGGTTGGAATTTAGGCAATACTTTAGATACTGAGGATGTAGACGTAACAGCGTGGGGAAATCCTTTGACCACACAGGCTATGATAGATGAGATCGCTGCAAAAGGATTTAAAACATTAAGATTACCGGTTACTTGGAGATTTCATACCGGTGCAGCACCAGATTATTTGATAGAGCCAGATTGGTTAAATAGCGTAGAAGAAATTGCAAATTTTGCTCTAGGTAATAATATGTACGTCATCATAAATATTCATCATGATGATGAGTGGATTGTGCCTACCTATGAGAATGCCCCTTCTGTAAAAGATAGGTTGATAAAAATATGGACACAGATAGCTAATAAATTCAAACCTTATGGAGATTATGTAATTCTTGAAACATTGAATGAGCCCCGTCATGAAGGATCTCCCGAAGAATGGGAAGGTGGTACCGCAGAAGGGCGAGATGTTGTCAACCAATATCATCAGGTAAGTGTAGATGCAATTAGAGCAACTGGAGGTAATAACGCTGTTCGAAAAATTATGGTTTCTACCTATGCAGCTGGAACCGGTGAAAATGTTCTAGAAGATTATGTAATACCCAATGATGATGAAAATATTATTGTATCTATTCATAGCTATTCTCCTTATTTATTCAGTCTTGCAGGAACTGATCCAACATGGGGTACAGCTGAAGATAAGGCGCAGTTAACCGAAGAATTTAATGTAATTCAAGCTAAGTTTGAAAGAGAAGGTAGGGCAGTGGTTATGGGTGAATGGGGGTCTACTTTTTCTAATAATGAGAGTGACCGTTTGGCTCATGCCGAATATTATGCAAACCTATGCGCAGAACGTGGTATTTGTCCCATTTGGTGGGATAATGGTAATGCCAGTGAATTTGGTATCTTCAATAGAAATACATTAGAATGGGTCTATCCGGAAATTGCAGATGTTATTGTTGATGCTACGAAGTGATATAAATAAAAAGTAATAGGGAAAATGCCCACAACAACATGCCAGTTTTTCTATAAGTGTGAAAATTATTAAGTATTGCTAAAGCCTAAGGAAGGGTATTGTTGTGCTTATTGTCCTTATGGAAAGGTTAAATGCCCGTCAATTCAGAAAAAGGAAAATGTCTGCGGATGATTCTTATGTTTGCACAACAGTTGCATTAATCAATTTGTAGTTTTGTAAAAATTATGAAAACACTTTTTTCTATATCTATGTCCTTTTTATTCCTTTTTCAAGGAATTAGCTTAGATATGGACTTTTGTGGACCAATCAAAGAAATTTCAAGCATTATATATCATTTTCAAGAGCATAAGATTTATGGAGACTCGTTCATTGAGTATGTAGTGGAAGATTATTTGAATAATGATGTGAAAAACGAAACGCATCATAATGATAAAGATAATGATGATATACCAGTGCACTCACATCATCAATGTTGTCATCCGTTAGTTCTATTTGTTGCAAATGAAAATATAGTTACAACAAATAGGTTAAAGTTTGAAGAAGTAAAACAATTTAGCTTATATAAAGTAAATTTCAATTCAAGATTTCTGGAATCGCTTTTCCAACCTCCCAGAATTTAATAAAAATCTGCAAATGCAGATAATAATATTTACAGCTGTATAATAAACTAGTATATAGCCACTTCCTTATTTTAAATTTAACAATACTTTTATATGCTTAATAAAATTATTAGGTACTCTATAACCCATAAATTGGTTATAGGGCTACTCACATTGGCATTAATAATTACAGGAATATATTCCTTAAATCAACTTCCTGTAGATGCTGTGCCAGATATTACCAATAATCAAGTCCAAGTTATTACCAATTCGCCAACCCTTGCCGCACAAGAGGTGGAACGCTTAATAACCTTCCCCATTGAAATTACCATGGCAACCATCCCACAGATTGATGAAATTCGTTCATTTTCTCGGTTCGGTTTGTCGGTTGTCACTATTGTTTTTGAAGAAGATGTTGATGTGTACTGGGCTCGGCAGCAGGTAAGTGAACGTCTTGCAGAAGCACAATCTCAAATACCCGAAGGCATAGGCAAACCGGGTATTGCACCTTTAACAACTGGTCTGGGTGAAATATACCAATATGTTGTCACTACAAAACCGGGTTATGAAGATAAATACGATGCCATTCAATTGCGTACCATCCAAGACTGGGTTATTAAAAGACAACTTTTAGGAACCAAAGGTGTTGCTGATGTAAGTAGTTTTGGTGGCTATTTAAAACAATATGAAATAGCCATTCGTCCAGAACGTTTGAATGCAATGCAGGTTTCTATTTCCGAAATTTTTTATGCCTTGGAAAATAACAATCAAAATACCGGAGGTGCCTACATCGAAAAAAATGATAAAGCGTTATTTATTAGAAGTGAAGGGTTGGTTGGTTCTGTTAGCGATATTGAAAATATTCTTATCAAACAAACAGAAAATGGAATCCCTATTCTGGTTAATGATGTTGCGAAAGTGCAAATAGGCTCTGCCATTCGATATGGTGCAACAACTCGTAATGGTGAAGGTGAAGTGGTAAGTGCCATTGTAATGATGTTGAAAGGAGCAAATTCTGCACAAGTCATAACTGATGTTAAAGATAAAATTGAAATTATAAGTAAAACCTTACCAGATGGTGTTGTTATTGAACCTTTTTTAGACAGGACGAAATTGGTGAATAGTGCTATTGGAACGGTGACCACAAACCTTGTTGAAGGTGCACTCATTGTAATTTTCATTTTGTTGCTGTTATTGGGGAATTGGCGCGCGGGATTGATAACGGCATCCGTTATACCATTGGCTTTATTATTTGCCTTTAGTATGATGCACCTTTTTGGTGTTTCGGCAAACCTAATGAGCCTTGGAGCCATAGATTTTGGGTTGATTGTAGATGGCGCTGTTATTATTGTAGAAGCCACTTTGTTCCATTTAGGGACTCTAAAACTTACGAGAAAGCTTACACAGAAAGAAATGGATGAAGAGGTCTACGAATCTGCCAGTAAAATTAGAAATTCGGCAGCTTTTGGAGAAATTATCATTCTTATTGTGTACTTGCCAATTTTAGCATTGGTTGGCACCGAAGGAAAAATGTTCGGCCCCATGGCGCAAACCGTAAGTTTTGCCATTTTGGGTGCTTTTATATTATCCTTGACCTACATTCCTATGGTATCTGCATTGGTGTTAAGTAAAAACACAGTACACAAAAAAAATATTTCTGATAGGATAATGGGTTTCTTATACCGTATTTACCAACCTATCCTAAAGGGGGCGATGCAAATTCGAATTATTGTTCTTGGAATTACTATTACACTTTTTGTTATTGCTTTTATGGTATTCAGGAGTTTGGGTGGTGAGTTTATACCAACGCTCGAAGAAGGCGATTTTGCGGTTGAAACCAGAGTCATGACCGGAAGTTCATTAAACAATACGATAAAGGCAACCACAAAGGCAGAAAAATTATTATTGGATAATTTTCCTGAAGTTTTACAAGTTGTTTCTAAAATTGGTTCGGGTGAAATTCCAACAGACCCCATGCCTGTTGAAGCGGCAGATTTAATGATTATTCTCAAAGACAAATTGGAATGGACATCAGCTTCAAACAGAGAAGCGTTGGCCAATAAAATGGCTGAAGCTTTAGAGGTGATTCCAGGCGTTACTTTCGGTTTTCAGCAACCCATACAAATGCGTTTTAATGAGTTGATGACGGGTGTACGTCAAGATGTAGCTGTTAAAATTTATGGAGAAGATTTAGACCAATTATCCTATTATGCCAACCAAATTGGTAAAATAGCTGGTACAGTAGATGGCGCAGTAGATGTCTACATTGAAGAAGTTACAGGCATACCACAAATAGTAATTGATTATGACCGAGCGCAACTGGCAAAATATGGTTTGGATATAAAATCTGTGAATAATACCATTCAAGCAGCGTTTGCTGGTGCATCATCTGGGTTGGTTTATGAAGGGGAAAAGCAATTTGATTTGGTTGTACGCTTGGAAGGCGACCAAAGAACTTCTCTTTCCAATGTCCAAAATTTATACATCAATGGTACTAAGGGGCAACAGATACCGTTGCAGCAAGTTGCGAAAGTTTCCATTATAGATGGTCCCTACCAAATACAACGTGATGATACTCGCAGAAGAATCATCACAGCATTTAATGTTCGAAATCGCGATGTTGAAAGTGTTGTAGATGAAATCAGTAAAAAAATCGAGAGCCAGATTAATTTTGCACCTGGTTATAGTGTGAGCTATGGTGGACAATTTGAAAATTTGGTTGAAGCAAGACAACGTTTGTCCATTGCTGTACCAATGGCGTTATTGCTTATTTTTATTTTGTTGTATTTCACTTTTGGTTCTATTAAGCAAGGTGTTCTTATTTTCACTGCTATTCCATTATCTGCTATTGGAGGTGTTTTTGCACTTTGGCTGCGTGGTTTACCATTTAGTATTTCGGCTGGAGTAGGGTTTATTGCCTTGTTTGGGGTGGCCGTATTGAACGGAATTGTTTTAATAGCGGAATTTAATCGTCTTAAAAAGGAAGGCGTTTCAGATATTTTTGAACGTATTTATCAAGGTGCAAAAACACGCTTACGCCCTGTGATAATGACAGCTGCTGTAGCATCTTTAGGGTTTTTGCCCATGGCAATTTCCCAGACTTCTGGAGCTGAAGTGCAACGTCCCTTGGCAACAGTAGTAATTGGGGGTTTAATTACGGCCACTTTTTTAACACTTATCGTATTGCCCATTCTCTATTATTATTCAGAAAAAACAATCAAACTGAATACTGATAAAACGGTGATTTCACTGCTTTTTATCTTTTTTGCAAGTGTGGTTTCTTTAAATGCGCAAACAACCCAAAATGTGAAAACGTTTGACAATCTTAATGCAGTTATTGAAATGACACTAAAGAACAACCCAAATATTAGAATATCCAAATTGCAAACACAGAAAGAGCAAGCCTTGAAAGGAGCGAGTTATGATATTCCAAAAACGGAGTTTGGTGTTGAATATGGTCAAACCAATAGTATAGCAGACAATGATACGCGTTTTAATATAAGTCAAACCTTTGCATTTCCAACGTTGTATGGGAATCAGAAAAAATTATCAAAAGCCAAAATAACATCGATTGAGCTTAATGAAGAGGTCGTGAAAAACGAATTGATAGCTCAAATAAAATCCGTCTATTATCAATTGTGGTACCTAAAAAATAAGCATAGCTTATTACAGCAACAAGATAGTATTTATGAAAAATTCCAGTATGCAGCAAATCTGCGTTTTAAAACAGGTGAAAGTAATGCCTTAGAACAAGCAACTGCCAATGCAGAAGTAGCAGATATAAAAATTGGTTTAAAAAATAACGTCTCTGAAATCAAAAACTACCAATTACGGTTGCAGAATTTGATGCAATCGGACAGTCTTATCGATATTAATGTTGGAAAATTAGAGATTGTTTCATCCTTGTTTTCAGAAGCATTAAATGATAGTTTATCTGTATCAAATAATCCTTTGGTCGCATTTTATGAATCAAAAGTGGAAGTTGCAGAAAGAGAACGTACAGTACAATCGGCAAGAATGCTACCTGATATTACCTTAGGTTATTTTAATCAATCCTTTATTGGAAATGGAGATACGGAAAATGGTATGCCAATGGTGTTTGATGCAGCAGACCGTTTTACGGGGGTGCAACTGGGGTTAAGTTTTCCTATATTTTTTAAATCGCACACCTCAAAGATTGAAGCTGCTAAAATCCAAAAAATGGAAAGCGAAACACAATTGGAAGCGGTTACAAATTATACTAAATCACAGTTAGAAGCAGCCTTGGAAACATTAAAGAAAGATCAAGGTAATTTAAGTTATTATCAACTTAATGCATTACCTCAAGCTGAGTTGTTATTGAAAAGCTCACAGCGAGGATTCCAAGAAGGAGCCATTGAATATATAGAATACATACAAGGAATTAACAGAGCTTTAGCTATACAAAGCAAGTATCTAGATTATATCAATCACTATAATCAAACATTGATAAACATTGAAAAACTGATAGTTAATAATTAAAAAACATGAAAAATATAATATATAAGATAATTCTGTGCAGTTCACTGATATTCACAATTGGATGTAAAGAAAAAACAGGGGTTGTTGAAAAAATCAATAAAGTTAAAAATGAGAATATCGTTGAGCTCACAGAAGCACAATTAGCACAAACTGAAGTTATAGTTGGTAAAGTTGAAAAACGAAAAATAGGTCACGAAATTTCAGTTAACGGTATGATAGACGTACCACCACAAGGGAATATTTCTGTAACTGTCCCTTATGGTGGGTTTTTAAAATATACTGAAATGCTTCCAGGAAGTAGAGTAAAAAAAGGACAAGTAATTGCGACCGTGGAAAACCCAGAATTCATTGATTTTCAAAGAAATTATTTAGAAGCATTAGCAAATGATGAATATTTCAAAGCGGATTTTGAACGCCAACAAACATTGAACGATGCCGAGGTGACATCCAACAAAATTTTTCAAAGAGCTAAGAGCAATTATATGACTAATAAGGCCAATGTTCAAGCTTTAGAAAGTAAGTTACGGTTAATAGGGATAAGCCCTTCGAGCGTAAAAGAAGGTAAGATTTCTTCAGTTATCAATGTATATTCTCCAATTAATGGTATTGTTCGAGATGTGTATATCAATACCGGAAAATATTTCAATCCACAAGATGTTTTGATGGATGTTACTGACGCATCTGATTTGCATGTAGAACTTAAAGTTTATGAAGATGATATACCGCTTATTAGAATTGGACAACGTATTCGGTTTAGATTGGCAAATACACCTAATGAATGGATGGAAGCCAAAGTGTTTCTAATAGGTAATAATGTACGTGATGATAGATCAATAACAATCCATGGTCATTTACAAGAAGTGAATGAGAACTTATTACCTGGCATGTTTATCAATGCAAATATTGAAGTGGAAGCTTTAGAGCAAAATACTGTTCCGGAAGAAGCCATTGTCAGGTACAACGGCAATCATTATATTTTTAAATCTTTAAGTAATCGAAAAGAAGGTAAACAATTAATGAATGATTTTGAGATGATTGAAATTAACAAAGGCAATGAAGAAGACGGTTTTGTAGCAATCACAATTGGGGATACAACCAAAGACATTTCCAAAATGAGCATTGTATTAAATGATGCTTTTACTCTTTTGGCAAAGGCAAAAAATGGAGAAGAAGAAGGTGGGCATGGACACTAATTATTTAATATGAAAACAATTATAAAACTATTAGAGTCAAAAGATATACGGGTAACGGCAATGCGCATATTAATTTATAAGTTCCTTGTAAATAAGGATGTTGCTGTAACGTTGAGTGATATGGAGTCTGCTTTTGTTAAGGCAGACCGGACAACTTTATATAGAACTCTAAAAAAATTCGAAGAAAATGGAATTGTTCATCAAATTGATGATGGTACTGGTATTACTAAATATGCTATTTGTGTAGTAGGCTGTAACTGTGATGTTGAAAAAGATTTACACTTACATTTTCACTGTAATGTTTGTAATAATACAATTTGTCTAACTGAACATAAAATACCACACATTAATTTACCAAGTGGTTTTAATGCGGAGAATGTAAATTTAGTTGTAAAAGGAATTTGCGATAAATGTAGTGGACAGTAATGTAATTTCTGAACATATTTTAATTAATAATATTATGAAATTTAATTATAAGATAACAAGGCATTTAAAAATAGCTTATGATAAAGAAATTAGTTTATATAAAGAATTTCTAGGTAATAAAGATTATGCAAATGCATGGCATCATTTAGAAAGAAGTCATATAATAGGTCAATCTTATCCAATAGAACATACCTATTCACATTGGTTAATGCTAAAGTTTGGATTAAAGCAAAGGAACAGTAAGGAAGTATTTGGTCAAATAATTAGATTATTTATTGGTGGTTGGAAATCATTTATTGATCATGTGCCGCTTGGCAATACAGGAGGTGCCAATATTCCACCATTAAAACGAATGAATATTCCCGAGGATATAAACAAGCTATTTCAGACAAAATGAAAAATAAGGATGCATGAAAAAAATAACTACGGAAACAACAGGGGAACATAATCACGAGAATCCTGATAATCATGATCACGAACATGACGGAATTTTAGGAAAGAACACTGAACTTTATTTTGCCATTTTAAGTGGAGTAACTTTAATAACTGGATTTCTAATAGAAAAGTTTTCTGAGCTTTCGGAGAGTGTTCCATTCGTACTCTATATTTTATCTTACATTTTTGGAGGATATTTTACCTTAAAAGAGGCCATTACTAAAATTGCCAAGGGCGAATTTGAAATTGATTTCCTTATGCTTGTCGCAGCCGCAGGAGCTGCCTATTTAGGTGAATGGGCAGAAGGTGCCCTGTTGCTGTTCCTTTTTAGTCTGGGTCACGCTTTGGAAAACTATGCTATGGGAAGGGCAAAAAAATCCATTGCGGCATTGACTGACCTGGCGCCTAAAACAGCATTGTTAAAGAAAGCTGGCGACACTGTTGAAGTGGGTATTGAGGAACTAAAGGTTGGTGATATTATCGTGGTACGGCCCAATAGCAAAATATCTGCCGATGGTGTTATTGTAAAAGGAAATAGTAGTGTAGACCAGTCACCAATTACAGGAGAAAGTGTTCCAGTAGATAAGTTACCCATTGAATATCCTGAGAAGGAGTACACCTCAAAAAGTGATATACCTGATGAAAACCGTGTGTTTTCAGGAACTATCAATGGTAATAATACGCTTGAATTAAAAGTAATTAAAGAAGCTAAAGACTCTACATTAAATCGTTTGGTTACAATGGTTCAAGAGGCTCAGGATCAAAAATCGCCCACACAATTATTGACTGATAAATTTGAGAGGTATTATGTGCCGGCAGTAATCATACTGGTAATAGCGCTCAACTTTGCTTTTTTGCTTATTGACGAAACTTGGAGTGAAAGTCTTTACCGTTCATTAGCAGTATTAGTAGCGGCAAGCCCTTGTGCTCTTGCAATTTCTACCCCTTCTGCTGTATTAAGTGGAGTAGCCAGAGCCGCGCGTGGCGGAGTTTTGATAAAGGGTGGCAGGCCATTGGAAGATTTAGGAGAACTTACCGCTTTAGCCTTTGATAAAACTGGAACCCTAACGGAAGGAAAACCAAAACTTACCGATATTGAAAGTTTTGGAAATATTGGACATAAAGAGTTGTTAGAAATAGCTGTTGCCGTAGAGGAATTGAGTGATCATCCTTTGGCGAAGGCTGTTGTAAGGGATGGATCGAAAAAGCTTGGTAAAGACATTAAGATACCGGATGCAGATGATTTGGAAGCCGTTCAAGGAAAGGGTATAAAAGCTAACTATCAAGGAAATACTATTTACATAGGCAATTTAGAACTTTTTGAAGATATTCATAATGGTGTTCCAAGCGAAGTTTCGGAAAAGGTAAGAAGACTTGAAGGGGAAGGAAAGACCACTATGCTAATAAAAAGAGATGATGAATTTATAGGTATGCTTGGGCTAATGGACACGCCTCGAGAAAAAGCCAAGGAAACCCTTGCTCAGTTAAAGGAAATTGGTATTAAAAAAATGATAATGCTAACCGGTGATAATCAGAAAGTGGCAGATGCCGTAGCTAGGGAAATTGGGTTAACAGAAGCGCTTGGAAGTCTACTTCCAGAAGAAAAAGTAGAGGCCATCAAAAAACTTGCACAGCAAGAAAATAAACTCGCAATGATTGGTGACGGCGTTAATGATGCTCCAGCCATGGCTAACAGTACTGTTGGTATTGCCATGGGTGCAGCAGGTAGTGATGTAGCTTTAGAAACGGCAGATATTGCCTTAATGGCAGATAAGTTAGAAACACTTCCTTTTGCAATAGGTTTGAGTAGAAAAGCAAAGTCGGTTATTAAGCAAAATTTATGGGTTAGTTTGGGGGTGGTAGCACTGTTAATCCCTGCAACTATAATGAGTTGGGCTAATATTGGCATTGCCGTGGCTATCCATGAGGGCTCTACGCTAATTGTAGTTATCAATGCGTTAAGGTTATTGGGCTACAAAAATAGATAATATGTTAAGCTCTCAGGATACATCTAATTGTCGTCAATAACTGCATTTGTATTCTGAAATTATAAATAAAGAATATAATAGAATTATTTGTATAATTTAAAAAGGAACTTTGTTATTTGGCTTTCCTGCTGTACATTCCAATTTCCATATAGCTTCATATGTGAAATTTTAGGAGTTTTATCAGAATGAGGTATCGTATTATATTATCTCCTTGTGTATAATCCACAATAACTTTTGAGGGGTCATACAAGTTATATTGATCATATTCAATTATATAGCAATGGACAAAAAAGAAAAGCGAGAAATTGTTAGACTAATATTTATCATATTTTCTTTGAAAATTGAATCTTATTTTGCGCATTAATAGCAGTCTGGGATTTGATGGTTAGTAAAATGGCATAAACGATGTGGACTTCAATATTTATAGGTATTTACGTAGTTGTGGCATTTTCTATTGTGCTGTCAATTTTACTTTACGGGGCAAAACCAACAAAAAGTTTGGCGTGGCTGCTTGCAATATTTGCTATACCCATTGGTGGAATTTTCCTTTACCTCTTGTTGGGCAGAAACAGAAGAAGATATAAACTTATTGAACTGGAAAAAGACCTTTTTAACAAACAACCTAAACCTAGTCATCAGCATGTGAATGAATTCAATGGTAGGTATAAAAAATTGATGGCGCTAAATTATAGGAATTCACATTTTCCACCTACTACGGGTAATGACCTAACTATTTTAAAAGACGGTAAAACAACCTTTGAGACTATTTTTCATGCTTTGGAATGCGCCACCAAACGAATTCATATTCAATATTACATATTTGAAGAAGGTGATCTAGCATCTAGGTTGTTAGAATTGTTCGAGAAAAAAATAGCTGAAGGTGTTGTAATAAGGTTAATATATGATGGCATTGGTAGTTTCTCATTGAGTAAGAAATATCTAAAAGAATTAATTAAAATAGGGGTAGAAGTTTATTCTTTTCTACCTTTTAAGTTCGATAGATATTTTTATTCCCTAAACTTTAGAAACCACAGAAAAATTATAGTAATCGATGGTGAAATTGCATTTACAGGAGGAATAAATATATCTGATAAATACCTTAAAGGGCAGGTTGGTTTGGGTAAGTGGCATGATATGCATTTAAAACTTATTGGTGCTGCTGCAACGCAATTGGACCAAGTATTTATGACAGATTGGTATTTGGTCAGTACACAATTGTTAGAGTCTATACCAATAAAGCAGAACGATTCTATTGAGTTTATAACTAATGAATTGGTACAAATTGTTGCCGGTGGTCCAGATGATGATTTTCCGGCATTGGAGCAAACCTATTTTACCATTATTAATATGGCTAAAGAATATGTGTATATTACCAACCCCTATATAATACCGGGTCAGGCATTGATACGAGCTTTGCAGACCACGGCTTTAAGTGGGGTAGATGTTAGGCTACTGGTATCTGAGAATGCAGACAATAAAGTAGTAAGTTGGTCTGTACATTCTTATTTTGAACTTTTCTTGAAAGCTGGTATAAAAATATATTTATTTCCAGATGGTTTTTTACATAGTAAAATAATGGTAAGTGATGATGCGGTTTCATCTATTGGAACGGCAAATTTAGATGACCGTAGTTTTGAACAGAATTATGAGGTCAATGCTATTATGTACCACAAACATATGGCCAAACTTTTAAAAGATGATTTTTTACAAGATTGTAGTATCAGTAATGAATTGATTTACGAAGAATACTTAAAAAGAAAGTGGACCAAGAAATTACAGGAAGGGATAGGCAGGGTACTTAGTCCGTTGTTCTAATATATTAGTATTTATTCTATTTGGGAAGTAAAGACCAAATCCTGGTCTTCCATAGCTATAATAACCATTTTTACATAGTCTTTTATTGCCTTTTCAATATTATCGGGTTCTGTTATTTCAATAATTCCACGCCAAATCATGGCTCTTTCTTTTCCTTCGCAGATACAATATAAGGTAGTCTCTGCATGGTAAACAGTAAATTTTTCATAGTAGTTGTCATCGTAATAAATACCTTGATGTTCTAAGTAATCGTCATTGAACCTAGATTGGTGGTCATCCCATCTAGAAATAGATTTTACAAAGCTTTCACGATTTTCAGAGCCTGTGATTTTGGTCAATAGAATAGCATCAAAATCCTTATCGAGTAAGCTTTGTTCTACATTGTCCAATTCGGTTTCGGTTTTACGAGAATCTGTAAGTGATAAGTCGAAAATATCAATACTTCGCCATGCCTCAACCCCTCTTTCAGAAAATTCATGCTGTAGTTTGGTTTCAAAGCTTTCCCTGTTATTTTTATCTTGTGCCATGCCAACTATAAGTACTTTATTGGCATTGAAAAGTACAATATCCGGATTTTTCCAATTTTCTACTAAACTGATAGATGAGCAGCCCATCAACATTAAAGAGAACAAAACCATAAACTTTTTCATGACAGAGTATGTTTTATTTCTGTCGAAGATACTTTATATTCAAGGTTGTAAAAATGACCATTGTCAGTTCATTTTTGTAGTACAGCAGCTTATAAGACTGTTTTATAGAAATAGGTCAATACTTTCTTCTAGTTTTGGATTATGAGAGTTCCATCGTTGGCATTTCTAAATCTTACAACAAATATTTTTGAATAAAAAACCGCCAATGAAAAGAATTCTTTGACGGTTTGGTTTTAGACATTAACCAACTAAAAATGTCTAAAAT
This sequence comes from Maribacter sp. 1_2014MBL_MicDiv, assembly GCF_001865655.1. Taxonomy (NCBI): domain Bacteria; kingdom Pseudomonadati; phylum Bacteroidota; class Flavobacteriia; order Flavobacteriales; family Flavobacteriaceae; genus Maribacter; species Maribacter sp. 1_2014MBL_MicDiv. Next base: position 320,601 of record NZ_CP011318.1, on the reverse strand, counting down.
GCTTATATGATTTTCATTTCTTGGTAAGTGTATATACCAAAGAAACGTATTAGTGTAATGCTAAAATGGGTACATCGCTGTCGTAACCAATTTCTTTAATCAATGGTTTAGAAAAGACACTACCAAAAAAGAAATGTTTTCGGTTAATGAAAGAGATCATATCACTTTCTCTACTTTCAACAAAAAGCTGTATACCCTTGCCCAAATTCTTCTCTTTTAAGGTATGAAATTGGTGTTTAGTCTCACTTAAAATAGATGATAATAATTGTTTATTGCTTAATTGGGTTTCTGTAAGTTCTTTATTGTTTTCTAAATGCAATACGATAATTTCGGTATTGTGCATATTAGCCAATTCTATAAGGTATTTAAACTCTGATCGTTTATAGACATCTTTAAAATCCGTTGGAAAAACAATCTCTTTAGGCGACATGAAAGAAACATGCTCAGGTATAGCCAGTACAGGGCATTCTCTAATTTTCTCCATGGCCATAACGGTATTACTGCCAAATAGGACACCTTTAGAGCCTGAAGCCCCTTTGGTTCCCATTGCCACCAAATCAATATCTTTCTCTTTTATGTTTTGCTTAATGGCTTCTGACAGAAAGTTCGCAGTAGATTCTGTAAAATAATTGTGTTTAAAGTTCTCTTCATGTAAGCTAAGGGTGTTGATCAGTTTATCAAATTTCTTTTCTGATTCCTGTTTTGCTAGTAGGTATTCTGCACTTCCTTCTTCAGGTATATTTAGACTATTGGTCGTATATTTTTCAAAACTGAACACGTTTAGAAAATAAAAGTCACAATTAAGTTTTGCATACAGATCAATGGTGTACCTAATGGCATTAAGGGCATTTTTAGAAAAATCCGTAGGTATTAAAATACGCTTGTTCATTATGGAATGATTTAGATGGTTCAATAAATATATGCGCTAACCATTTGATTTACTATGATATATGTCAGTCCTGTACAGGTAGTATCAAAAACGGAACTGTAGCATAGATACTTAAATCCATTATTACAGGTTCATGTAAAAAACGTTCAAAAAACCTTCTACGGTGATAAGACATTGCCAGCATATTTATTTCTCTTTCAACTATAAAATCTTGAATAACATTGGCTTTGTCTGCGTAGTTCCAGATTTCATCATAACTATGTGGTATGTGAAGCAAACAAATCTCCAATAATTTCTTATTGGAGATTTGTTTTGGAGACATTATTTCTTCTTCATTGATATGAAGAACCGCTACCGAGGCGTCTGCAATGGCTGCAATGTTCAATAACATAGATAGCGTGCTTTTGGTACATCCTTTTTTATAATCGGTCACAAAGGCAATTTCCTTTATAGGTTTAAATGAAATTTCTTTGGGTATTGCCAAGATTGGGCACTGTGTAATGGTATTCGCGATCTGTATGGTATTACTGCCCATAAACAGTTCCTTGGCTCCTGTTTTTCCTTTATTGCCTAAAACAATTAGGTCAATTTTGTAATCCACCAATGTTTTTGAAATTAAAGTAGACAGGCTTCCTTTGCGTGAAATGGTTTTGAATAAATGCTTATCGTTAGCTGTGTCCAAAACAATTTTATGAACGGTTTTAGTTAGATTTTCATTAGAGTTGGCTTCAAGCTTTTTTAAAACTTTCTGACCTGTAAATAATGTATTTTTGGCACTGACCACAATGTCATCATATGCATTGATCAGGTAGAAAGTACATTGGTTTTCGGCGAAAATCTGTGTTGCATAAAAAAGGGCATTATACGCTTCATTGGAGAAATCCGTTGCAACAAGTATATTTTTAATTTTCATAGCTTTTATTGTGGAATTACCAAGAATGGAACGGTTACATGAAAGCCTATTTTCTTAATGACAGGCTCAATGAACAAACGCTCAAAAAAGGTGTGTTTGTTCTGTATCATTACCAATAAATTTATTTTTTGTTTGATCTGAAATTCATTGATGGCAGCTATAACTTCATTACTGGGTACTTCATGAAAAAAGCCACTTTCGGATAACACCTTGGCAAGTTGTTCTTTATTTTTTTCTTGTATCGTATTTAATTCATCGCCTGTGTAAACATGTATAACATTTACCTGAGAGATATGAGAATGAGTAATTTTTAGTAGTTGTTCCAAACTGTTCTTGTCTAGCCATACCTCAAAATCATTTGGGAACAGTATCTGTTCTGGAGCTTCATATTCAAAGCCCGAAGGGATGACCAAAACTGGGCATTTTGCATTTTTAATGACATGTACGGTATTGGTCCCCAATAATATTTCCTTAGCTCCAGAAGCACCTTGCGTACCCATGACTATGATATCTATTTTTTCTGCCTCTACGGTTCTAGTGATTTCGCTAGAAAGTACATTTAGGGCAGAATGGGTGATAAAAGTGTGAAGGGGATTATTAAATTCCTTTTCTAGTGTATTTTTTAGTGCTTCAAGATTATCCTGTGAGTTCTGTTGCACAATATCTCCAAGACCAATTTGCGCCGGACTCCCCATTAAATATTCTGTATGATATACCGGCGGCATGTAACTGTTCAATAGGAAAAATGTGCATTTAAGATCTTTGTATAATGTTAGGGCATACCGTATAGCGGTCAATGCGTTTTCGGAAAAATCTGTAGGTAGTAAAATACGTGTCATAATACTATAATTTAATAGAATAAAGTTACCTTCATTAGTTAGATCATAGTATGATATTCGTCAGTATTGAAAAGTATTTAATTGGTTATTATATAGTATAAAAGTAGTGTGTAATGAGAAAGCTTTTTAAAAAGACCATAGCCTCGGAAAATCCCACATTGGTGTACTTTTTTGCATCTTGGTGTGTGCCCTGTAAACTTATGAGGTCAACAGTGGAGAAAATAGTAGAAGAAGGGGCAACAGCGATCAATAGTCTTGAAATAGACGTAGAGCTAGAAAAGGCAATTGTAAAAAAATATAAAATTAAGGGTGTACCTACCTTGGTATTGTTCAAGAACGGTTTACCCATGTGGAGGCATACAGGTGTTATGCCCATTGAGGATATAAGATTGGCAATAAATGAACATCGTTAAAGTACTTTTGCTATAAAACCTTCTTTGTTACTCATGTATAACCAGAAATGGTGCTTTGGTGTGGTAGCTAATTTTTTCAACTGTTGGTCTAAAAAGAATTCGTTCTAGAAAATTAAGATTTTTTGCCACCATGATTACCATATCAAGATTTCTGCTCTCGGTAAAACATTGTACTGATTCGTCTATGCTTTTTCCTGTGATATTATGATAGGTACAAACATTATCCTTAAAATAATCTAATATGAAATTTTTGACCTTAGTTTGATTTTGGCTCAACGCTTCATTTGTGCCAGAAATATAAAGTAAGCGTAAGGCAGATCTTTTTAAAAGAATTATATCTTTTATCGTTTCCAAGACTTTGATATCATAAGCGATATTTAAGTCTGAGGGGAAACCAATTTCCTGAATATTTTCATAACATGCATTTTCAGGTACAGCCATTACATTACAGGGAACTTTGGTAATAACATTACCGGTGTTACTACCTATGGATACTGATTTAAGTCCCGTGGCACCTTTTGTGCCCATAATTATTAAATCGATTTTGTTATTGATCACCAAAGTCTTTAGTTCATTAATGAGAAAACCATATATAGCCTGAACTTTAAAATTATGTTTTGCATTTAATGGAAGTTTTTCAATTCTCTTTAATAGATGCTGTAGTTTTTCTTTAGGCTCTGCAAGTATGGTTTCTTCTAAAATATCTGGTGAAACATATAATGCAGCTTCTCCACTAGAATTGGTATTTATAGCGTTGATGTGCACAATATGAAAGGTACATTGCGTTTTTTTGAAGAATGTAATTCCGTATAAAAGAGCGTTCCAGGCATTATCGGAGAAATCGGTAGGGATTAATATGTTTTTCATGGTGACCGTTTAATTTTGACTAATTAGTATTGGGGCAAAAACAAAACCGGAATTTTAGAATGAAATGCAATTTTGTTGACAACCGGTTCTCCTATAACTTTCTCCCAAAATGAATGTTGATGTCTAATTAAGCTAAGAATAGTGGCATTATTGTTACCTACATATTCATCAATACTTGTAGATATGTTTATGACGAACGGTATGTTACTGAATTTATATTTTTGACCGGTGAGTCTTTCTCTAAGCACATCTTTATGTAATTCTTGATTGTCGTTTAAATTAAACTCCAAAGCAACATGTACAATTTCAATAGAAGCTTTCCATATTTTAGAAAGTTCTAGAATAGGCTCTAATACACTTTTCTTATAAGGTGAACTATAATCCGTAGCAAAGATTACTTGGTTCAAGTTTTGAAAATTATGTCCGGTAGGTACTGTTAGAATAGGAATGTTCTTGATATGCTTTAAGACTTTTACGGTGTTGCTTCCCAAGAAAACCTCTTTGGCACCGGTAGCACCTTGTGTACCCATTATTAAAAAATCTATATCATTTTTATGGATAACGTTCTCAACCGCGGTTTCTAGGTTTCCCGGTTTTGACAAGGTCGTAAATTGATGTTTTGGGTTTTTATGGTTTGTTTTTAAATAGGATAGTACTTCTTCTAATTCTTGAGCCGAGTATTTTGAAAGAGAATCATATATTGCTCCAAGTCGTTGCTGACTTTTAGCACCCATAAGATTTAAAGGGGTAGGCTCATAAGCATGAAGTAAATAGAAGTGGCATTCGACTTCTGCATATGTTTTCAATGCGGTAAAAATGGCGTTCCATGCATTATCAGAGAAATCCGTAGTAATCAATAAATTTTTCATGGCTATAGAAGATTAGTTATCGAGAAAGATTTTGCATGACCAAAAACGGAATGGTTGGTGAAAGACCAATTTCATCAATAGTAGATTTATACAGCATATCTTCCAGAAAGGAGTGTCTTGAATTTACCATGACCAAAAAGTCCATTTTATGATCGGTAATATAAGTTGAGATGGCTTTGGCTCTATTTTCTACACCTTTGGTCACAAATGATAACCTGGCGTGAGGTAATGATTCTTCCAAGAATTTTTTATTGTCCAACTGCCTATGGCTTAAATCAACAAAATCAGAAATATATAAACTATGAACTTCAGCCTTAAATTCTCCCGCTAAAATATCCAGTAGCTTCAATTCTCTTCGTTTGTACGGTATCATGTAGTTACTGGGGAAAAGTATTTTTTTAGGTTGGCTATAATCATATTGGTCAGGGACTGCCAAAACAGGGCATTTTACATATTTAAAAACTTGTACGGTATTGCTGCCAAAAGTTATTTTAGAGCTGGCGGTTTTACCTTTGGTACCCATTATGATAAGATCAATATTTTTTAGATCGGCAAAGTTGTTCAAGGCATCTACCAAAGATTCAAAAGCGGGTACTGCTTCATATTTATGTAAAGGGTTATGCGTTTTAGTTTGGGTTTCGGTAACAAGTTTGTTCAGTTTATCCTCAGAATCATCAACAATAATCTTCTTCTGTTTCTCAAATGTTTCTGCATCTACCTTATGATAAGGTCCGTAAACTTCATCGGCATACGCATGTAAAAAGTAAAAATTTGCGCGTTCGCATTTAAACACATTCAATGCATACGAGATGGCGTGATCGGCATTGTTAGAGAAGTCAGTGGGTATGAGAATATTTTTCATGGCTTACCTTTTATTGATGATTTAAAAGTAAAGGAGTGCATAAAAAAATCCTATGATAAATATCATGAGCCAAATATGATATACAAGTAATTTAAAAGAAAAAAACTAGCACTTGTTGATGACTGATATTCGTCATATTATATTCTTGTTCAACAAATTACATTTATAGAAGAATGGTAACTCAATAACCATAAAATATGTAAAGATGAGCAGATTAAAAGATAAAGTAGCGGTAATAACAGGAGGTACGGGTGGTATTGGTATGGCATCGGCAAAATTATTCTTGGCACAAGGTGTGAAAGTAGTTTTGGTAGATAATAATGAAGAAGCCATAATTGAAGCACGTACTAAACTCCATAATAAAAATGTGTCTTACTTTAAAGCGGATGTTTCTAAGAAAGAAGATACTATTCAGTATTTGAACCATGCTTTGGAGACCTTTGGTAAAATTGATGTTTTCTTTGCAAATGCTGGCATAGAAGGCATTTCAAGGCCTATTGTAGAATATCCGGAAGATGTGTTTGATAAGGTAGTTGCGGTAAACCTAAAAGGTGTTTGGCTGGGGTGTCAATACATAATTCCTAAAATGGAAAAAGGTGGTAGTGTTATCATTACATCATCTGTTGCAGGTTTAAAAGGATTTGCGGGTTTGGGCGCATATGTAGCTGCAAAGCATGCCGTAGTAGGTATAATGCGCGTTGCGGCTGCGGAAAATGCATCTAAAACTATAAGGGTAAATACTATTCATCCAGGTCCTGTAGATAATGAAATGATGCGAAGAATAGAAAGTGATATGTCTCCTGATAGCCCAAATGCTGTTAAAGATGGTTTTACGTCTACAGTACCTTTTGGTCGTTATGCCACCTCAATAGAAGTAGCTGAACTTGCATTGTTTCTAGCATCGGATGAAAGTAAATATATAACAGGTTGTACCCACCTTATTGATGGGGGTTTGTTGAACGCCTAAGTATCAGTTCATCGTAATTTTTGTAAAACTTGATAGTATAAATGATCACATTTAAACTGTCAAGTTTTATTTTTGAAAACAGTACCTTAGAATTAAAATATAGCAATAATGACCATTCATAATTTAGGAGACCAAAATTCAGTTCTTAATCAGTTTATTTCGGAAATACGCGATGTACAGATTCAAAAAGATCCCATGCGATTTCGTAGAAATATAGAGCGTATAGGGGAGGTGCTAGGTTATGAGTTCAGTAAAGAGTTGCTTTACAGTTCTAAAGATATAGAAACTCCGCTTGGTAATAAATCTATGTATTTAAGTCAAGATCAAGTCGTTATATGTTCTATTTTAAGAGCAGGTTTACCATTGCACCAAGGGCTTTTAAATTATTTTGATTCTGCTGAAAACGCCTTTATATCTGCCTACCGTAAACATGAAAACGGCGAAGATGAGTTTGAAGTCGTGGTAGACTATTTTGCGGCACCGTCTCTGGAAGGTAAGGTATTGGTGTTAACAGACCCTATGTTAGCTACCGGTAGAACTTTGGAAAATGTGTTAAAAGGTCTAAAGGACCATGGCACACCCAAACAAATTCATATTGTTTCAGTTATTGGCTCACAACAGGGTATTGAATTTGTACAAAGCGTTTTCCCGACTGGGACGCATTTATGGATTGCGGCAGTAGATCCGGAATTGAATTCCCGTGGTTATATCATTCCAGGTATAGGTGATGCCGGTGATCTTGCATATGGCCAAAAGCTATAATTATATATTTTTCTTTTAACGCTTTATTACTTTGACTATTTCATACCATAGTACAGAAATAGCACCTATAACTATAGTAGTGCCTAGTTGAGGTATAGTTAAACTATCAAACTCAAAGAAGCGGGTTAGAACGGGCACGTACAATAATGTCCATGAGAGTGTAATAGTTAGACCAATAATAATAGGAACCAGATTGTTCTTGTATTTCAAGGTGGTGAAAATAGAATAATAGAATGAACGATTCACTAGGGTTAAAAAGATATTGGCAACGATTAACACCATAAATACCATGGTACGCGTAGTGTTTTCAGAGAAACCTGACGATACCGAATATTGATAAGCCGTCAATGCACCAACAGTAATGATTATGCCTTGAATAATACTAGTGGTCAGTTCTTTATAGTTGAAAAAAGTTGTTGAAAAAGGTCTAGGTTTTTTGATCATCAAATTTTTCTCCATAGGTTCATTTTCAAAAATGATAGAACAGGTAGGTCCCATAATCAATTCTAAAATAATTACATGCGATGGTGAAAATATATTGGGATATACCCACCGTAATGCCAATGGAATAAAAACCGTGAGAATAATGGGAATATGTATTGATATGATATACTGAATTGCCTTTTTTAGGTTGGTATAAATTTTTCTACCCATGGCAACGGCATCTACCATTTTAGAAAGGTCATCATCAACCAAGATAAGAGAAGCCGCTTGTTTTGCGATTTCAGTTCCTTTTTTACCCATGGCAATACCAATATGTGATGCTTTTAAAGCCGGACCATCATTTACGCCATCGCCCGTCATGGCAACAATTTCATTGTTCTTCTTTAGTGTATTAACAATTCTCAATTTTGCATCGGGGAACATTCTTGAGAATACATTGATATCTTTTACTTTTTCTTGAAGTTCAGCATCGGAAAGTAGCATTAGCTCATCACCTGAGATACATTTTTCGTATCCTTTAAAATTTATTTGTTTGGCGATGGCCATAGCGGTATTTGCATTATCTCCGGTAACCAATTTAACTGCTATACCGGCATCGTCAAAGTCTTGCAGTACTTGTTTAATATTTTCTTTTGGTGGATCATAGAAAGCGATAATGCCTTTAAAATCAAATTTAAAATCTTGTTGCTCTTCAGGGTAATTTTCGCCTTCGAATATTGCCAAACCAACAGCAAGCATTCTATAGCCATCTTTACCTAATTCAGTAAGTGTAGTTTGTATGATATCAATTTCAGTATTGGTAAGGTTAGATACCGCAATAATAGCTTCAGGCGCTCCCTTTGCTGCAATAATCTGTTTACCATCTGCATTCTGAAATATATGGGTCATCATGGGCGGTTTACCACCTAAAGGGTATTCATGAACCATTTTATAATCAGGGCGTTCATCATTTTCTATTGACCTTGCATATGTATTATGTATGGCTATTTCCATAGGGTCAAAGGGTATGGGTTCACTTGCCCACATAGAGGTGGTAACTAAGTCTTTTTCATCAGTACCTAAAGTATCTTTAGTATTGACGATAGTGCCGGTTTTCAATGTAAATAGTTTGGCTAAAGCCATTTTATTCTGTGTAATGGTACCGGTTTTGTCGGTACAGATTATAGTGGCGCTACCCAAGGTTTCCACAGTTTTCATTTGCTTGACCACAATACCCATTTTCATTAATCGCCATGCTCCCAATGCCATAAACGTGGTGAAAGCTACAGGTATTTCTTCCGGTAGAATACTCATGGCCAAGGTCAGAGCTTTTAATAAACTATCTAGGAAAATACCGGAACGCATGTAATTGATGCCCCAAACCAATAGAAAAATAAGGCCTCCCCAGATAGACATCAATTTTACGAAGTTGAAAATCTTAATTTCCAAAGGTGTTTTTTCTTCGCTAATGTCTTCAAGGCTTTTACCTATTTTACCAAGTTTGGTCAAGTTTCCAATAGCAGTAATTTGGGCAATTGCTAAACCGCTAGCAACGGTACTTCCCGCATAAATGGAATTATCGGTACTTGTAGCATCTTTATAAACGGAAAGAGATTCTCCCGTCAATATAGATTCGTTTACAGAAAAATCATTAGAATGCACAATTATGCCATCTGCAGAAATGGTAGTGCCTTCTTCCACCATTAAAAAATCACCGATAACAATATCTTCGCTATCAATTTCAATAACCTGTGCATTACGTATGACTTTGCTTTTGGGGTGAGTAAGGTTTCTAGGATTTTCAAGTGCTTTTCTACTACGTGAATCTTGATATAATGATATGGAGCCAACAAGAACAATTGCGGTTGCCAAGAAAAAACCATCGCCCCAATTACCCGAAATAAAATAAATACATGAAGCTATCAGCAGCAAAATGACCATGGGCTCTTTAGCAATACTTTTAAGGGCATCTATAAAGCTATTATCTATTTTATAGTTCAATGAATTTGTGCCATGTTCATTTTTAGAAGCTTCCACCTGCTGGTCGGTGAGTCCGTTAATTCCGAAATCTTTAGAATTGAACATGGGCTGGTTTTATTAAAATTACGAAGTACTAAGGTATCTGAAATCTTAAGGTAAGGCACTGACATTTATCATATGAATTACGCCTTTAAGTTTGCAATTTTATACTGTAATAATCTTAAAAGTAAACAATTATGGAAATTGCCATGAACGATGTACGTATAATAATGAAAGAAACATATTCTAAATTGGTCTCCTTTAAACGTAAAGAGAATAGAGAATCTTTTAATAAAGGATTGTTGAGGATTTTACCCAAAATATATAGATATGTTTCTAAGAGATTGAATAGTGCCGTTGCCAATGGTAAATTAAACGAGGGTATGTTCGATCCCAGTGATTTTACCGATCAGCTTTTTATTGAAGTGTATGATAATATTGATGATATAAAGAGTGAAAACGAGCTACATGTATTTTTGTTCAAAACTGTAGATGAGCTTTTGGAAGATAGTTTGGTAGAAGAGGAGTTTGATCACGTTTTCTTTGATAATATAGACACCTATTCCAAACCGGAGTGGGATGCTATGGAAGAAGATTATACCCAAGATGGCGATGGCGACTTTTTACTTTTAGAAGAAATGGACGATAGTTCTTTAGATAAAAGTAACTATACATTGGACCATGTTTTCATTTCCGATGAAGAAAAGCAATTGGCAGATAAGCTCGATGCATCTTTAGATAAGGAACGTATAAATAAACACATGCAATTGGTTTTGGATAAGATGAACTTACCAATGAGAACGGTATTTGAGCTCTTCACCAACGAAGGGTTAACCACAGAAGAAATAGCTGACATACGTAAAACAACACTAGATCAGGTAGAAGAATTATTGGCTTCGGTAAGGCAACTGCTTAAGAATAGTTTTGAGAAACGATTTCTTATTGACACCAATTAGAAAAAAAAGCTCTCATTTTAATGAGAGCTTTTTTTAATATGGTTTAGATAGTATCATTTACAAATTGGTTACCCTAAGTTTTCCGGTCAGTTCGTTAATATTAATACGAAATACTATCGGCGCTTCTTCGGCATCAATTTTTGCAGAAAACTCACTTATATATTTTGGGTGCTCACCGTAAATGGTTGCTATTACTTTTTTAACACCATCAGAGAATTCATGTAGCATATGTTTGGCATCAATTCTAGAAAGCTCCTCAAAGGTACCCTGAACTAAAATGGACTTCCAATTGGCTATGGAGGCTATTTCATCAACACCCAAACAAACCGAGGTATTCTTTCGCATTTCTTGAATTTTGTGTCCCTCACTAGAATAGCTGGTAATGGAATGCGTGTCAGGATCGTAGTAAAATGTAATAGGCACAATGAAAGGGTGTCCTCCTGATATGTATGAAAGCCTGCCAATGTAGTTTTGTCCTAATAGCGCCTTACATTCTTCTTGATTCATATTTCTTCTCATGACCAATTGTTGTTTGTTGATACAATAAAAGTATACATCATTGATTTAGTGGCACATGATATTGGTCAGTTGATCATTAATTTAAAGTGTATTGCAAAAAAAGTATTGAATAACGCAAATTAAGCATCAGTTTCGCTATGAATATTAAGCTAGATTTGAAATTCATCACGTAAATTTTAATGACCAAACAACAATCAAAATTTTATCAATGACTAAGTCAACATTAACTAAAACATTATTTAAAATTGTTTCACTACTGTTAGTAGTGGCTTCTTGCATAGAGAATCCCAAACCAGTTCTAAACCTTGCTACAGCGAATACCATTGAGATAGATGGTGATGATTCAAAAGATTCCGTTATTTTAAAAGCAGCTCACGTTATACCTTCAAAAAATCAATTGAACGCATTAAAAGATGAGTTTATAGCATTTGTTCATTTTGGACCAAATACATTTACAAAACTGGAGTGGGGCAATGGTATGGAAAACCCATCTGTCTTCAATCTAGAGAACTTAGATACGGATCAATGGTGTAGTGCAATGAAAGATGCGGGGATGAAAAAGGTAATCATTACCGCAAAACATCACGATGGTTTTGTATTGTGGCAAAGTAGATATACTGAGCATGGGGTTATGTCTTCACCTTTTAAAGAAGGGAAAGGTGATGTTCTTAAAGAACTTTCAGTATCATGCAAAAAATATGGTATTAAACTAGGGGTTTACTTATCGCCTGCAGATCTATATCAAATAGAACATAAAGATGGACTATATGGTAATTTAAGCGAATATACGACACGAACTATTCCTAGACCAGTACAAGGAAGACCGTTTGAGAATAAGACAACTTTTGAGTTTGAAGTTGATGACTACAATGAATATTTTTTAAATCAACTCTTTGAATTGCTTACTGAATACGGTCCAATTGATGAGGTTTGGTTTGATGGTGCCCACCCAAAACGTAAAGGCGGTCAACAATATAAGTATAGGGACTGGAAAAAGCTTATCACGGCATTGGCACCAAATGCAGTAGTATTCGGTAAAGAAGGAACACGTTGGTGCGGCAATGAAGCCGGTGCAACCAGAGACACGGAGTGGAATGTAATACCATATACCGAAGACCCAAGAACAATGAATTTATTTGCAGATATCACCGGAGAAGATGTTGCTGGTGTTGATAAGCTAATGGAAGGTAAGTACTTACATTACCAACCTGCAGAAACAAATACTTCTATTAGAGAGGGTTGGTTCTATAGGAATGATGATGAACAAAAAGTACGAAATACAGATGATGTCTTTGATATATATGAGAGATCAGTTGGTGGTAATTCAATTTTTTTATTGAACATTCCACCAAATAGAGAGGGGAGATTTTCAGATGAAGATGTAAATATTTTAAAAGAAACGGGTATTCGAATTAAAGAAACTTATGGTATTGATTTATTGGAAAATGCCGATGGTCCGGTAGAATTATTAGATGAAGATGAAGACACTTTTTTGGCGCTTGATAATGATAAATTAATGCTAGAATTTACACTTCCAAAAGGGGTGAAGATCAATAGATTTGCTATTCAAGAAGATATTAAAAGACATGGTGAACGAGTATCTTATCATGCCTTAGATGCATGGGTAGATGGTATGTGGAAAGAATTGGTCGTTAGCACCAACATAGGCTATAAAAGAATTTTGAGATTTCCCGAAGTAACAACGAATAAATTGCGGTTACGAATATTAGATTTTAGGGCAATTCCTGTGCTACAAAAAGTGACTGCTCACTATTATAAAAGTAGACCACCAATTTTAGATATGCATCGCTCGGAATTGGGTATGGTTGATATCGCTCCAAAAATGTCGGATTTTAAATGGAAACCCCACGGTGAAAATGCAAGTGGTAATTTAACCAAAGGAATGAAAATTGTATATACGACCAATGGTGAAGCGCCAAACGAATCTTCTACTGTGTTTAGTAAACCCTTTGCATTTGCAAATGGTACGGTTAAGGCGGCAGCAATTATGAACGGAGAATTAGGAAGTGTTACTGAATTGAGTTTTGGTATGCTTAAAGATAATTGGAAGGTTCTTAATACCGGTAGTTCTAAAAATGACCATAACGCAGAAAAGTTATTTGATGAGGATATAGAAACGTACTGGCAGTCTAATGAGAGTGGTGTAAATAACCATTTTGTAGCATTGGATTTAGGCGAAGAAACTGAAATTACCGCTTTTAAGTATACACCGCCTACTACTATTTCGACAGGTATGATCGAGAAAGGGATTATGTATATTAGTAAAGACGGTATAAAATGGCAAGAAAAAGAAACTTTTGAATTTGGTAATTTAATCAATGATCCAACGCCAAGGTTTTTCGAATTTAAAAATTCGTACTCTACCAGGTATGTAAAGTTTAAAGTAGTAGAAATTGCAGGAAGTAATTCTTCAGCAGCAATAGCTGAACTTGATTTTTATAAGTAAACCAAATTCGTTTTGAAAAAAGGATGTCACCTATTATAGTCAAGTAGCATCCTTTTTTTATTATTAATTAAAACAAAGCTATTCTGAATATTTGTTTATCGGAAAAATGTAAAGTACATATTGAGAAAATAGAAAAACCAAAATTTAAAGTTCGTTAAGCCTAATTTTACGAATTCTAGATAATACCCAACGAATACTAAAAGCCACCCTTTTTAGCGATTGTTCACTGTTAGATTTGACATCAAATAATAATCTAATACAACGATCATGAAACTACTTTACACCTTTTTACTGTGCGCAATCTGCTTTGCAGGTTTTTCCCAAGATACTGACAGTCCGTATTTATTGGTCTCTACAGAGAACGCCACTATACCTTTAAAATCTTCCATAACTGAAGCAAATATAGCGGGTACCATTGCCCATGTTCGGGTTACACAAGTATATCAAAACAAAGGAACGGAGCCTATAGAAGCCAAGTATGTGTTTCCGCTATCTACACAGGCAGCGGTTCATAAAATGCATATGATAGTTGATGACCGACTTGTAGTTGCCAAAATTTTTGAAAAGCAAGAAGCTAAAAAAGTATACGATACCGCCATTGAAGAAGGTAAGCGTGCTGCAAAGTTAGAGCAACATAGACCCAATGTATTTCAAATGAATGTGGGCAATATTATGCCTGGCGATGAAATTACGATCGACATTTATTATACCGAAATGTTAGTGCCTGTAAATGGCGAATATCAGTTTGTGGCACCTGCCGTAGTGGGTCCACGATTTACTGGAGAAAGTACTGAAACAGAAGGTAGTTTTGCAATGCCCTATACGGCAAAAGGTATTGCAGATAGTTTTGATTTTGATATTTCGGTTAGGCTAAACGCAGGTATGGTCATTCAGCATGTCAATAGTGCATCACACGAAATTACAGTGGATTATCCTGATGCGAAAACAGCTGAGATTGTACTATCCGAAGAAAATAAAAATCCGTCGAACAGAGATTTTATCTTGAAATACAATTTAAGGGGCAATCAAATACAAACCGGATTATTACTATACGAAGGCGAAGAAGAAAACTTCTTTTCTTTTCAAATGGAACCTAACAAGAATGTGGTGTTAGACGATATTCCGTCACGTGAATATTTGTTTATCGTTGATGTATCGGGCTCTATGAACGGGTATCCTTTAGAAGTATCGCGAACCTTAATGCGCAATCTTTTATGTGGATTACGAATGACGGATACGTTCAATGTTCAGCTATTTGCATCAAGTTCAACTATGTTTAGCGAAGTGCCTGTAGAAATAAACGAGCAGAATATAGAGGCGGCAATACGGTTTTTATCGGAAGGTCAAGGCGGTGGAGGCACACAATTGTTAAGTGCGCTGCAAACAGCATATAAACTGCCTAGAAAAGATATGAGCGTAGCAAGGTCTATGGTGGTCATTACCGATGGTTATGTTAGCGTTGAAAAAGAAGCCTTTGAACTTATACGTAACAATCTCGACCAAGCCAGTGTCTTTACTTTTGGTATAGGTTCTAGTGTAAATAGGTATTTAGTTGAAGGTATGGCAAAGGTTTCTAACAGCGAATCGTTCATTGCCACAACGTCTGAAGAAGCTGCAGAAGTGGCCAAAGACTTTGCAAATTATATAGCAACTCCATTATTGACACGAGTAAAGATTGAATTTAAAGGGTTTGAGATGTATGACCTTGCCCAAAAAAGCATACCAGATGTATTTTCAGCAAGACCGGTTGTGGTTCACGGTAAATATAAGGGTAAGGCAGAAGGTAAAATTATCGTAACCGGTTACCAAGGTAAAAAACGCTTTAGACAAGTGTATAATGTAACTGACGGGCAATTAAGCAAGCAGAACAAAGCCTTGGGTTATTTGTGGGCTAGAAAGCGAATAGGGGAATTGGATGATTACAAGAAGCTATTTAATGAAGATGTGAAAGCTGAGGTGGTAGCACTAGGACTCAAATATAACTTGTTAACGAATTACACCTCTTTTGTAGCGGTTGATGAAGCCATAGTTAATAAAGACGGTACGTTGACGAAAGTAAAACAGCCGTTGCCAATGCCAGATAATGTTAACAATTCCGCCGTAGGAGCAGAAGCTGAAATCAAAGAAACCAGTAAATTCAAACGTACGTTCAACATCATTTTTGAAGACGAGATAGCAAAGAATGTAAAACGACAGTTAACGATGGAATTTAAAGTGATGTATGCCAAATTAGTTTCGGAATACTTAAAAAAGTATGAAAGTCTGCGTATAAAATTCAATGCTCAAGGCAAGGTTATACGTGTAGAAAAATTTGAGAATGGCAGCTGGACCGTTGATGAAAGTATGCTGTTGGATTTTGAAAAAATAAGTTTAAAATCCGTTAAAAAAGAAATCACATTAACATTGAAAAAATAAGTAGTTAGTTTTGGTTAGTTGTTTCTCCGAAAGGAGAAGAAAACCTGTAAGATGTCTGTCATTTTGCAGGTTTTTCTTTTGCAATACATTGAAGAATAAACATGTTGAAACTTTAATAAATACGGGCTATTCAACGAATTCTAGATGAATAGCTACGAATACTAGAACACCCTTATAAAAGCCTTGTCTCCGTAGTAATTTAGTAGTGTAGAAAGAAACAACTAAAATAATTATCATGAGAAAATTCATCTTTTTTGCGTTCGTAATTTGTGTTTGTGCCACTAATGCACAAGAGTTTAAACTAACTAATACCTACGATGTTACTAACCAAAGAACCGTTGGGCAAGAGGAAGAAGACACCTGGGCGGTAGATGTCATTGAAACCAAAAATCCAGAGAAGACTATTGCCACCTTGAATATTGCAGATTTTGGTTTGTTAGATGAAATAAGAATTTCGGTTTTAGAAGAACCGGCATTAGAAGGAATCACCGAAATTTTAAAAATCACTCTTGAGTATAATGCATGTTGCTCAAGTACAAAAGAGTTCTATTATTTACTTGGTGAAGATGGGGTCATTGCCCTGCCAAGTATAAAAAATGAGTATGCCTACGAACCCATTTCAGACATACATTACATATTTCCTAACCAGTCTTTTGGCAAGGAAGGAACTATTCTAAGAGCCGCATTACAATACACGGAAACATATACGATCAAAGACATAAAAGTGCTAAGAAGCATTGCTTGGAACGATGATGACTTTGATACAGAAGATGCTATAACAGCAATTAATTAGTAATAACCCTTAAAATTTAAAATCATGAAAAATGTAAAGAAAAGTGTCCTGTTCATTTGCTTATTTGTAGTTGCAAATTTATTTGCGCAAAGTGTAGAACAAGTAGAGTTTGAAGTTATGGATAAAGAAATTCCAGCCGAAGAATTAACCTATGAGTATTTATTGGCACACAAGGTATTTTTACGAGAAAAGCCATCTGTACGTAGTAAAAAAGTAACCTTACTTAATATTGGTACTAAAATGGTTTTGTGGGAAAAGAGTCTGTATTCCAAAGAAATAGACGGTATCAAAAGCCATTGGTATAGAGTAACCACAGGTGACCAGACCGGATGGGTGTGGGGCGGTATGATAGCGCAGAAATCCTTTGGTAGTATTGCGGACAACCAGGTGAAGTTCGTGTACGGTTATGAAAGCAGTACAACAAACGAAGCAGGTATTACGGAGGTAAAGTACCAATTACGTGCCTTTAAAAACGGTCAGCAATTAGATAAAATGGTGTTAGATAGTTTGTCTGCTATACCGGCTCATATTGAAAACCACGGTAGTCTTGGTTTGTTCAATGTAGAAGATGTGATTACAGTAGATTTAGCCGATGTGGATACCGGTTACCAAGTAGGGAAGAGCTATGTGTTTTGGAACAATGGCAGATTTAAGAAAGTAGCGAGTTTAATTGACTATGCAGATAGCAATTATTTAAAGACGGAACATTTTGTTTTTCCTTCGGATATGCAAGGAGTTAAGAGTACCATTTTGTTGAAAACAACGATTACAAAGAACATAAAATCCTTAGATGATGCTTTGGCTCAAAATAATGTAGAATTTATTACCACGCCGTATATATGGAACGGTTCTAAGCTGATAAAAAAGCAAGAAAACCATGAAATAAAAGACAATGCCGTAGTAAGTATAGACTTTTAAAATAAAGCAATGATGAACAAGTGTTTTATTATCGTATTGGTGAGTGTGCTAATGCTTGGTGGCAAGAAGCCGTTTTCGCAGCAGTCGGGAACGGCACTTGCTTTACCAAACACATGCATTCAAGAATCTATCGTTTTTATAGCTGGTTTTGATGAGAGTGACAATACCTATTACAGCAATGCAAAACAGTATTTTCAAAAACAGGGAATGCCTATTGTAGAGGGTTTGCATACCATTAGTGAGATAATCGCTTACATCAACAAGGCAGGGGAAAACCAAGTTATCTTTAAAGAAATTCACGTAGTAAGCCATAGCAATGCCTGGTTAGGAATGTCCATGAGAATTAAGGAAAATGGCGAACGCATTACCGTAAAGAGTTTAGCACATGCAGTTAAGGAGTATAACATAGAAAGCATTTGCAAAGAATATACGGGCAATACCAAGATTATTTTTCATTCATGTGGATTGGGCGAAAACAAAGCATTATTAACAGAATTGAAGCATGTTTTTAAGGCGGACCAAGTAAGTGCATCGCCCTATTTTAATGTATTTGGCGGTAAATATGCAGAACATTACCTGGCAAAACCTTACTATGGGTATTACCCAACGGCAGAGTCTAAAGGACCGGCATTTCTATCCCAAGAATTTAGAGAAAACTACCCAGATGTATATATAGATTGGTTAACTGCTTTAACCACTAGACAAGAGTCTTCATTTGGTGAGGCTTATAGTTTTAAATTTAATATTCCAGTAGAATGGGAATTTACTTTTGACAACAGCAACGATATGCCTAAATTGGCAGATAAGGAAGCTATCATGGATTGGGTCTCAGAATCCCCAGAAATGGCGGAGGTATTGTTTGCCTTGCAAATTCCGATAGAAAAATTTCGTTGGAGAAGTACGGTAAATGGCAATACGTTAATTATAAAAGGAAAAACCACGGTGCTGTGCGTATTGGCACCTATTTTGCAGTCTAATGGTGCTAATGAGTACCAAAATGTGTCGGTAGAAGACCGTTCACTTTATCAAATATTATAGTAGCATTGGCGTTAGTTTAATACGTAAAAGATATCCGTTTTTTTTGAATCTGATAATTAAATACTTTTTGATTTTTTGCTGTTGTTTTGGAACAATACCATTGTTTGCGCAAAACAGTCAGCTACGGTCATATACCATTGCAGATGGTTTACCGCAATCACAGGTATATGATATTGTACAAGATGATATGGGCTACTTGTGGCTAGGGACTCAAGGTGGCGGACTGGCAAATTTTGACGGAGAAATTTTTGAAGTATGGAATGAAAGTGATGGCTTGCTTTCCAATTATATTGATGCGCTCTACACCGTTAACGACTCCTTGTTTATTGGAACAAAAAAAGGACTTTCCATAAAAGTAAAAAACAACTTTGTTAATCTAGAAGCTCCGCAAATACTTCAATTTTTTCCAGTTGATGGTCAGTTGTATTTAGCGACCAAAAATGGACTCTATACCTACAGCAAAAATAAGCTGGTAAGCAAGGTTAATTTCAATTCAGAAATTGATAACAGCGAAATCAATTCGGTGTTTTTTGACGGAAACTATTACTGGCTAGCGACCAATAAAGCTTTGTGGAAATTAAAAGAATTGGGTAACAACGCTACCGAAATTATAAAAGTTGAGAAGAATAATTTCAAGTCGGTCATAGCTCATGACAATCATATTATTGCAGCAACTTTTGATGATGGTGTCTTTATAATCGATAAGGCTACAACTGATAATCGCTTTTTAATGCCGGAGCCCTCTCGCATAAATTCCATGTCAATTCAAAATGAAGATGAGTTGTGGATAACTACAGATAATGAGGGAGTTACCATTGTGGAGACCACAACATTTTCAGAAATAAAAAGATTGAATACCGCCAATGGTTTGGCAACACCACACATAAGAGAGGTTATAAATGATGAAAACGGCAATATTTGGATCGCTACATCAGGTGGCGGATTCTATAAGTATTTTCAGAACAATTTTAAACATTATGATCAAGGAACAGGCTTAAAGGGCAATCGCATTTATGCGGTACATAACGCTCCGGACGGATTATGGTTATCCACTTCGGAAAAAGGCTTGGCGAAAATTGATTCCGAAGGCATTCACCCATTGCCAAACGAGAGTACTTTTTTTGATGTAAAAATCAAGACTATCACTAGTGATGCCAAAGGCAATATATGGGCAGGGTCAGATAATAGAGGTTTGCTTTTTAGAGAGACTAAAATGGTAGACAGTTTGGTGTTTTCATCGAGCGAAAATTACCTTATACAGATTGATACCGTTTCGGTAGAACGCACGGCAAATCATATCATTGATGAAAGCAAAGGATTTCCTTCCGATTGGGTTAGAACCGTAATTGCAGACGATGATTACATATGGGCGGCAACTTATGCACATGGTATAGTGAAATTCAAGTACTATTCAGAAAAAGACAGTCTGGTCATTGGCAAAACCTTTGCTAGTAGAGATGGTATTACAGATATCCTCATTAAAAGCATGGTAAAAACTGCCGATGGTAAACTTTGGTACGCAACCCAAAAGGGTCATTTGGGGTATATAGAAAATAATAAAGTGACAACTGTAGGAACAGGCTTGGAAGAACAAACTGCAATCGGTTCCATTTTGTTTCATGATGATACTATTTTCTTGGGAACTTCAGGTAAGGGAATTTGGTATGCCAACAGTACGAATCCGGTAAATTTTCAGCAGCTAAAGGGTAGTAAACGCTTATCGTCCAATAATATATATCAGCTTATTTTTGATGACCAAGGCAACCTATGGGCAGGTTCTGAACGCGGTGTAGATAAAATAGAACTTAGTGCAACGAACGAAATTGTAGATATCTATCATTTTGGTAGAAACGACGGATTCTTAGGTATAGAAACCTGTTTAAATGCGGTCGATAAAGATGAGGATGGCAATTTGTGGTTTGGTGCTATTTATGGGTTGACCAAGCATATCCCCAGTGAAAGTAAAAAAACGGCGGCTGCACCAAAAGTATATTTTACGGGAGTAGAAGAGCGGTATAAAAGCATTGATTCCTTGATTTTAAAAGATTGGACGAATACGAGCAAGGTATTACAATTAACTCCCGATCAAACCCAGTTGGGTTTTTCCTTTAGAACGGTAGATGTTGACCACCCAAATGAAGTAGCGTATAGAACTCGGCTAGATGATAATGAGTGGAGTCCTTGGGTAAAGGAGAATAAGCAGAATTTTGCAGGTTTGGCGTTTGGCGCACATACCTTTTCGGTACAATCCAGAAATTACAGATGGCAAGAAAGTGAACCTATAGCATTCCGTTTTTTCATTGATAGTCCGCTATACCAAAAAGACTGGTTTCAATGGTCGGTTTTGGCGTTGGCGGTGGTACTACTTGTAAGCTTTGGTTGGTGGTATATACGTAAGATAAAAGCAAAGAATAAAGCGGAACAAGAACGCTTGAAAACACAAAACTATTTGTTGACCCTAGAGCAAAAAGCGCTGCAATTACAAATGAATCCGCATTTCATTTTTAATGTTTTAAATGGTGTAAAGGCAATGGCAGGCACCAAACCAGATAAGATGGATGCTACCATTAATAGTTTTGCCATACTGTTACGGGAAACACTACAAAATTCAAGAAAAGAGCATATCGGTCTAGACCAAGAAATAAAAGCTTTAAAACACTACATAGAGGTAGAACAGTTAATGGCGCAAAAACCTTTTGAATACGCGATAAAAGTTAAAACCACTCCCGATGCCGAAGAAATATTGATACCGCCCATGCTTATTCAGCCATTTGTGGAGAATGCCATACGACACGGAATATTGAAAGGCGAAAAGGAAGGGAAATTGGAAATAGGCTTCACTACCTCAAAAACCCATTTGCATTGTAGTATCATTGATAACGGATTGGGTATTTTTAAATCACAGAACGAAAAGGTAAAAACGGACCATCAATCAATGGCATTGACCGTTACCAAAGAAAGATTGGAATCCATTGCAGGTAAAAACACCTTGCATATCAGTGAAATAAAAAATGAAGATGGTAGCATTGAAGGTACCAAGATTGCCTTTAAAATACCATTACTAACAGATTATTAAAGACCTATGCATACAGCGATAATAGTAGAAGATATGATTGACGCCTTAACCCTTTTAAAAAGGGATATTGAGACGCAGCACCCAGAAATTGAAATTATCGCCACGGCGCAGAGTGTAGTGGAAGCTGCCAAAGTACTGCGTAAAAATCAGCCCGATATTCTGTTTTTAGATATCATGTTAGGTGACGGTACAGGCTTTGATATTTTAGAGATTTTTCCAGACTTAAAATCGAAGATCATATTTGTAACCGCGAGTGATGAGTTTGCTATACGTGCTTTTAAATTTGCTGCAATCGACTATGTGTTAAAACCCTATTCCAACGAAGATTTAGGTTTAGCGATTGCAAGGGCAAAAGAGCAGTTACAGCCTAATAAAGAGCGTTTACAGATTTTAAAGGAGACCATTTCTGCGCCAGAAAAAAAACCTAATAAGATATCGTTACATACACTAGACCAAATTATCATTGTTAGTCTAGACGATATCATTCGGTGTGAATCCGATAGTAATAACACCATTTTCCACCTTCAAGATAAACGCAAGATATTCGTAACAAAGACACTAAAATACTTTGCCGATTTATTAAGCAGTCACGATTTTGTTCGTGTACACCAAAGTCACTTGGTCAATCTACAATGCATCAGCGCATATATCAAAACAGATGGCGGTTATTTAATGTTGAAGAATGGAGAAAATGTACCGGTTTCTGTCCGTAAGAAAACCGAGATTATAGAGATTTTAGATAAGATGCATAGGTAGGGGAATTAAATATATAATAGTTCATCAAGAATATAAGTAACCTTTTTATTTAAGTGCTTAACCAAAACTAAATCAGAGAAATCAATAAGAAATATTAATTTATATTTGTGTAATGGCAACAAGGATTGAAAACATAAATTCTAATATAATAAATTGGGCAATTACTCGAGCAGGTAATAGTCTTGATGAGTTTTATGTGGACAATCCTGATGTTTTGGATTGGGTAGAAGGTAAAAAAAAACCTACTTTAAAACAATTAGAAAATTTTACTCATAAAGTGCATGTTCCTTTTGGTTATATGTTTATGAATGAACCTCCAAAAGAGGAGATACCTATACCATTTTTTAGAACTGGGGCGGCACCTAGAGATAAAGTTTCTTTAAATGTTTATCACACTATTCAAATAATAAAGGATAGACAAAATTGGTTAACAAATTATTTACAGGAAAGTGATTATCCTGATTTGGATTTTGTTGGTAAATACGATAATAATTCTGATTTTAAGGAAATAGCAAATGACATAAGGAATACCTTAAAACTACCTGATAATTGGGCTAGTAAAATTGGTACCTGGGAACAAGCTCTAGATTATCTAACTTTACAAATTGAGGAAATTGGAATAATAGTTAACTTCAATGGAATCGTTGGAAATAACACTAGAAGGAAAATATTAGTTGAAGAATGTAGAGGATTTGTGCTAGTTAATAAAAAAGCTCCTTTTCTTTTTATTAATTCAGCAGATGCAAAAGCAGCACAAATGTTTACCCTTATCCACGAAATTGCTCATATTTGGTTAGGCGAAAGTGCTGGTTTTGATAACAAACAAATGCTTCCAGCGGATGATCCAATAGAAGTGTTATGTGATAAAGTTGCCGCTGAATTTTTAGCACCTGAATTGTTTTTTAGGGAAAAATGGAAAAACAGTCAAAATATTAAGTATTTAAGTAGGGTATTCAAAGTCAGTCCAATTGTTATTGCTAGAAGAGCTTTGGATTTAGGTTTGATGACGAAAGAAGCATTTTTTGATTTTTACAATAGTTACATAGAAGAATTTAAGTTTAAAAAGGAAAATCAAAGTTCTGGTGGAAATTTTTATGCAACTGCTAAAAAACGGATTAGTTTGAGATTCGCTAGTTATGTAAACAATGCAGTAAATGAAAATAACTTATTATACCGCGATGCATATAAATTAACTAGTTTAAAGGGTAATACTTACGAGAAGTTTATTAACGAATATTTATTCCAAGCATGAATAAATATATTTTAGATTCTAACTTTTTTATACAAGCACATCGTTCAATCTATCCTCTAGATGTAGTTCAAAGTTTTTGGTTGAAAATCAATTCATTATCTCAAGCAGGTATAATATCAAGCATTGATAAAGTTAAAAAAGAGATATATGACAATTCCTCTCATGAAGACGAGTTAAAATTATGGTGTGATTCTAACTTGTCAAGTAATTTTTTTATAAATACAGATGGTGTTCTTCAGAATTATATTTCAATTGTAAGCTGGACAAATTCAATGTCTCATCATTATACACCAAATGCGATTCAAGAGTTTCTAGAAACTGATTTAGCTGATCCATGGCTTATAGCATTTGCTATGAGTAACAATTGGACAATAGTTACATATGAGAAAAGTCAACCTGAAAGAAAAAATAGAATAAAAATTCCCGAGGTCTGTAATCATTTTAATGTAACATATATTAATACAATTCAAATGTTTAGGGAGTTAAATGAAAGTTTCTAATATACTTATAGCAGTATTAAATTTTTAATATCTATTTAAAGGTGACCTTATTCTTCTCTTCCGAAGAACAAAAAATCAATGCCCCATTTTTATATTATTCTCAAAAGCGGCATTAAAAGTTATATTTTATGTTAAGGTTAACATAATTGTATCTAAAGCCTAACTATTTTTAGGGAGCACGAATAATTCAGTTAAAGATATTTCTAGCTCAATCGCGAGAAGAACTCCATAAGGTAGTTCAATTTTCATATGATTAAGTTAGAAATAGTTGTTTTCTCAAAGAACAACGCTAACAACATTGAAACACTATAAAACTAACACATGAAAAGAAGAGATTTTGTACAGTACGCCGGGTTGGGTGCCGGAGCATTGATGATGCCATCATTATTGCTAGGTAACGACATCCCTACAGAGGCGTTACTGGAACCAGGTATGGATGCCTTGGTGAAAAAACGAATGGCAGATGTTGCCTTAAATACTGCCAAATCATTAGGTGCTACCTATGCAGATGCCCGTATTGGTAGGTATTTAAATCAGTATGTATTCACTAGGGAAGACAAAGTTCAAAACGTGGTCAATACAGAATCCTTTGGTATAGGTATACGTGTAATCGCTAACGGTACATGGGGGTTTGCCTCTACTAATAGTGTTACTGAAGATGGTATTAAAAAAGCGACGGAGCAGGCAGTAGCCATAGCAAAAGCTAACTCTAAAATTCAAAAAGAACCGGTGAAGTTGGCTCCCGTATACGCATACGGAGAGGTGTCTTGGAAGACTCCGATCAAAAAAGATTTTAAGGAAGTTCCGGTTTCGGAAAAGGTAGACCTTTTGCTAAGCGCCAACGCTGCTGCTTTGGATAACGGAGCAAACTTTGTGAACTCCGCCTTATTTATGGTCAACGAACAAAAGTACTTTGCTTCAACGGACGGTTCTTATATTGATCAAGATATTCACCGCTTGTGGCCAACACTACGAGTAACTGCTGTAGACAAGGCTGCCGGTACTTTTAAGACCAGGGAGAATATGAGTGCTCCAGTAGGTATGGGCTATGAGTATTTAGACGGATTGGAATCTGAGAAAATTGATGGTCCTGCTGGATTGCGTTTATATAGAAACAGCTATGATATGGTAGAAGATGCCACTATTGCAGCAAAACAAGCAAGAGAAAAATTAACGGCGAAATCTGTTGATGCCGGTAAGTACGATTTGGTTTTAGAACCGAATCACCTTGGGTTAACAATACATGAATCTGTGGGTCACCCATTAGAATTAGATCGTGTATTGGGTTATGAAGCCAACTATGCAGGTACAAGTTTTGCCTCGTTGGATAAATTAAAATCGGGCAACTTTAAATATGGTAGCGACATTGTAAACCTTGTTGCGGACAAGACCCAAGTGGGTTCTTTAGGCGCTGTGGGTTATGATGATGAAGGAGTAAAAGCTAAAAAGTGGGATTTGGTACGAAACGGCGTATTGACAAATTTCCAAGCCATACGTGACCAAGCACATATGATCGGTGAAGAGGAATCTCACGGTTGTTGCTATGCACAAAGTTGGGACGATGTTCAGTTTCAGCGTATGCCAAACGTATCATTAGAGCCAGGTAAAGAAAAGTACTCTATTGCCGAAATGATAAAGGACGTTGAAAAAGGTATTTATATTGCTGGTAGAGGTTCTTACTCTATTGATCAGCAACGTTATAATTTCCAGTTTGGTGGTACTGTTTTTTACGAGATTAAAAATGGTGAAATTGTAGGTATGTTAGAAGATGTAGCCTACCAAAGTAACACCCAAGAATTTTGGAATTCATGTGTTAAGATTTGCGATAAGGATGATTACCGTTTGTTCGGTACGTTCTTCGATGGTAAAGGGCAGCCTTCTCAGGTGAGCGCTGTATCTCATGGTAGTTCTACTGCCAGGTTCAATGATGTAAACGTAATTAACACAGGTAGAAACATTTAATTGTTTCACTCTAAAAAGAACAACAATGGCAATTTATACAAAAGAAGAAGCAAGAAAAATATTGGAGAAGGCATTGAGCTTTTCCAAAGCCGATACCTGCGAGATTAATTTAAGCGGGTATAATAGTGGTAATATAAGATATGCAAGAAATACGGTATCTACATCTGGGTACAGTTCTAACCAAAGCTTGGCGGTACAGTCTAGCTTCGGTAAAAAATCAGGTACGGCAACTATTGATGAGTTCGATGATGCATCATTGGAAAAAGTAGTAAGAAGGGCTGAGGAGTTGGCACAACTTTCTCCTGAGAATCCGGAGTTTATGGAGCCTTTAGGTCCGCAAGTGTATGATGAATCGATCACATATAGCGAGTCAACAGCAAACATAACGCCGGAGTATAGAGCAGAAGTAGCCAGTAGCAGTATTGTACCTGCAGCTGCAAAAGATGTTACCGCAGCAGGATTTTTAAACGATTCGGCAGGTTTTAGCGCTATGATCAACTCTAAGGGGCTGTTCGCTTACAATCAATCTACAGATTTAGAGTTTACAGTAACCATGCGTACCAATGACGGTACCGGTTCTGGTTGGGTAACAAGAGATTTTAACGATGTAGATAAGTTTGATGCCGATGAAGCCGCAAAGACTGCAATTGATAAAGCGGTGCTTTCAAGAGAGGCGAAAGCAATTGAGCCAGGGAAATATACGGTAATATTAGAGCCAGCTGCCTCGGCAGATTTGTTACGTAACATGTTTCGTTCGTTAAACGCGCGTTCTGCAGATGAGGGAAGGAGTTTTATGTCCGCTCCTGAAGGTAAAAATAAGATTGGGGAGAAAATAGTGGATGAGCGCGTTAATATTTATTCGGACCCATTGCACCCAGAAGTACCTACAGCTACTTGGAACGGAGAGGGGCAACCTATAAAAAAGACAAGTTGGATTGAAAACGGAGTGGTGAAGAACTTGGCGTATGACCGTTTTTGGGCAAAGGAAAAAGGTGTGGAGCCAGTTCCTTTTCCGTCGAACGCAATTATGGCTGGTGGCGATGCAAGCTTGGAAGAATTAATCAAGAGTACAAAAAAAGGAATTTTGGTAACACGTTTATGGTACATCCGTAGCGTAGATCCACAGACCTTGTTATATACGGGACTTACCAGAGACGGAACGTTCTACATAGAAAACGGTGAAATTAAATATCCTGTAAAAAACTTCAGGTTTAATGAGAGTCCGATCATCATGCTGAACAATCTAGAAACCCTTGGAAAACAAGTACGTATCAACGGTAATTTAATACCCTATATGAAGGTGCGCGACTTTACGTTTACCAGTCTTTCAGATGCGGTGTAAGGCATCATAAAGCACTATAAACTGGTTGATTGTGACACTTCACATCAGCCAGTTTTCTTTTTTCAAGCGGAATAAAAACACTAATTACTTGCCCTTGAGCAACGAATTTTTCTTTACGAGATTACAGTATGAATCCGGAGATTGGGATGTGGATCAACGCATGCCTTCCAATCTGCTGAATTCATTGGTGGAGTACACCACTTTGAAAGTAGATACGCAAGAAAAGATAATCACCTTGGCAAGCGATGATGTTTTTAAGAGTCCGTTTTGCTATATCTCAGGTCATAAGTTGGTAGAGTTTACCAAGAAGGAAAAAGAAAATTTTGAAAAGTATGTGCGCAACGGAGGTTTTGTTTTTGCCGATGACTGCAATCACGATATTGACGGCTTGTTCGCCAAATCCTTTGAGCGGCAAATGGAAGAAATTTTTGGTCCGTCGGAATTAAAAAAAATACCCAATGACCATGAAATCTATACCATATTCTTTGATTTTGAAGACGGTCCGCCCACCACATCACAAGAGCTGAACGGCTGGGGAGATGATCTGGTGCACGATTATTTAAAGGCAATAGTCATCAACGGTAGAATAGGAGTGCTGTACAGTAATAAGGATTACGGTTGCGAGTGGGATTATGATTTTAGAAACAAACGTTGGTACAAAATAGACAATACACGGTTTGGGGTAAACATTGTCATGTATGCCCTAACCTCATAAACATATTTTTGAATGGATAAAGAATTACAACGCATTGCAGATGAGGTAGAAATGCTTTCCGGTAAATTAAGTGCCTTAAAGCAAGAAATCGGGAAAGTGATTATTGGGCAGGAAGAAACCGTATCGCAATTACTGATTACGTTTTTAGCCGGTGGTCATGCATTGTTAGAAGGGGTTCCCGGTTTGGCAAAAACATTAATGATCAGGACTTTGGCAAATGCCATAGATTTAAAGTTTAAAAGAATACAGTTTACGCCGGATCTAATGCCTTCGGATATTATTGGGACAGAGATTTTAGAAGAAGACCATACCACGGGCAAAAAGTTCTTTAAGTTCAATAAGGGTCCTATTTTCTCTAATATTATCCTGGCGGATGAAATTAACCGTACTCCACCAAAAACACAAGCTGCATTGTTGGAAGCTATGCAGGAGTTTGAGGTAACTTACGGCGATAAAACCTATCCGTTAGATAAGCCATTTTTTATACTGGCTACACAAAACCCCATTGAACAATCAGGAACATTTGTTTTACCCGAAGCACAGCAAGACAGATTCTTGTTGTACATCAAAATAGGATATCCTACACAGCAAGATGAAGAAGCCATTTTAAAAGCGACAACGGGTACCTTTAAAAAGAAATTGAACCGAGTTATTTCGGGCGATGATATCGTGCGTTTACAACAGCTGGTAAGGGAGGTATCCATCAGTGATGCCCTCATCAGTTTTGTGAGTGATATCATCAGGGCAACCCGCCCAGAAACTACGACCAATGCGTATGTAAAAGACTGGGTAGATTGGGGTGCAGGTCCGCGTGCAGGTCAAGCTATGATCTTAACGGCAAAGGCTAATGCCTTGTTAGAAGGTAGATTATCGGTAACATTAGATGATATAAAAGCAGTGGCATTGCCCGTACTTCGACATAGGGTTTTAGTGAATTTCAGGGCAGAAGCGGAAGGTATTACGTCTGATAAAGTGGCAACCCATTTACTGAGCGCCATTCAATTAAAAGATAAATAATAACTCTCGATTATCGAGTTTATGGCAAAACAGGACTATCAAGATTTACTAAAACCAGAAGTCATCAATACGGTTGAGGGACTTTCCTTAATATCGCGCTTTGTGGTAGAGGGCTTTACGGCGGGTTTAAATAGAAGTGCCAGTGTGGGTCCTGGAATGGAATTTAGTCAGTACAGAGGTTACGAACCCGGTGATGATTTACGGCTGTTGGATTGGAAAATGTTGGCACGCTCGGGCAGGTATTACATCAAACAGTCCGAAATTGAGAGTCAGGTAACCATTAAGTTTATTATAGATACTAGTGCATCCATGTTGCACAAGGAAACCGAATTGTCAAAGGTGGATTTTGTTCGCGTGTTGGTGGCTACCTTAGCCTATTTGGCGCATAGGCAAGGTGATGCGGTG
Source organism: Maribacter sp. 1_2014MBL_MicDiv (assembly GCF_001865655.1). Taxonomy (NCBI): domain Bacteria; kingdom Pseudomonadati; phylum Bacteroidota; class Flavobacteriia; order Flavobacteriales; family Flavobacteriaceae; genus Maribacter; species Maribacter sp. 1_2014MBL_MicDiv. The sequence continues at coordinate 290,647 of NZ_CP011318.1, read as the reverse complement.
GGCTTATTCGCTTTAAATGAAAAAGATGCAATTAGCATATATCCTAAAGCGGATAAAAAGCATTACAACCGGTTGCTGTTAGAGTTGATTAAACTTTCAAACACTGGCAAGTGGCCGGCAGCCCATATTTCAAACAAACGCATACCGAACAGAGGAGGGAAGGAGCTGATTTTTTTCTTGACGGATATGTATGAAACCGGTGACGAGATTTCAAAATTTATAAAAGGATTAAAATCCGCCAAGAACGAGGTGGTGGTGTTGCAAATTATGGGAGCGGCAGAAATGGATTTCAATTACGGTGCTAATATCACTTTTGAAGATTGGGAAACAGGAGCGCGCATAAAGGTAGATACCCAACAAGCGAAAACCGAATATTTAAATGCTCTTGAAAACAGATTGAAAAATATTAAAGAAGAATTGCTGTCTAACGGAATAGACCATCATGTATTTAGAATGGATGCACCTTTGGGTGAAGCACTTCAATTATTTTTAAAACAACGAAAAAGAATCGGTTAGTATGTCATTTGCACATCCTTCATATCTATGGGCTTTATTGGGACTTCTAGTTCCCATAGCCATCCATTTATGGAGTAAAAAGGAAGCAAAGACCATAAAAATTGGTAGTGTACAATGGTTATTAGAATCAAAATCAAAACAATCTAGCAGTATTCAATTGAATGAATGGTGGTTGTTAGTGTTGCGTATGGGCATGGTTTCGCTATTGGTATTATTGATGGCAAAACCACAATGGCATTCAAAAGTGAGTACTACATCCCTGACTTACATCATTGAACCAGAGCTTGTACAGCATACTGATTTTATGTCTCGCTTCAATGAAATAAGCGATGATCAAGAAATTAGACTGTTGCGTAAAGGCTTACCGTTAAAGGAAAATGAACAAAACATAATTGCGCAGCATTTCTTACCTGATTATTGGGCTTTGGCATCTGAAATGGATGCGCTGCAGACCGATAGTGTTGTTGTCTTTACCAAAGGTTTTGCAAAAGGGTTAAAAGGAGCCAGACCTGAAACCAAGCATAAAATGCATTGGGTAGTCATTGATTCCGCATTAGCGAAGGAGACACCTTTATTAGCCTATAAAAAGAAGAACGGTTTACAATTATTTTCCGGAAAGAGTACTCCGCTTGACACCAAAGTCAGCAAAAAAAATATCAAGTTAGGCGATGAATTTACGCTTAACACTAATGGCGATAGCTTAGTAATTGCAGGAAAGAATCCGGTGGAGAAAGTTCCTGTGTATGTTCAGAAACCTATTAAAATAGCACTTTATTATACCGATAGTTTACAGAATGATAAGACATTTATAGAAGCAGCGTTAAAGGCACTTTCCATTTATTTGGATAGGGAGATTCAGGTAGAATCTAGCTTAGATACTGAAGTAGTATCGAACAAAGAAGTAGATGCAGTCATCTGGCTGAGTGCAAAACCTTCCCCTAAAACGGCTAAAAAGTTACTAGCTTTTAAAGAGGATGCGCTATCAAAATCAATGATAATTGCCGGTGTAGCAGAGCATACGTTCTATTTGACCAAACGCATAAACTCAGAGAATGCGGTAACGGAGCGATTAACGGAGCAATTGCTGCAAATGCTGGAAATCAATGGTGAGGTTGAAAAATTAGTAGCTGAGGTAGATCATCGTTCGGTAACTGCGACTGAATTGGAAACCACTTATACACCTAGTAAAAAGAAGCAAAAACAATTGGCAAGTCAGCATGTGAATCCGTACTTATGGTTAATCCTTTTAGTATTGTTATTGGTGGAACGCTTTGTAGCATATAAACGCAAACAGTGATGGAACAGGGCAAACTACACTTGGTGAAATTTCAAAAGCGATGGCAGTTGTTCTCATACGCCGAGGCTGTTCTGTATGCTTTGGGAATTGCCGTACTATGCTATTTTATTACTGAAACTGTTTGGTTTGGCTTGGTAACATTCATTATGAGTGTTTTACTTATTGTCTTCATGAAAAAGCCTTGGAAGCATAATTTGAACGCAACAAGTTCATATATAGATGCCCACGTTTCGGAAGCATCTTTTAGTACGGGGCTACTGTTACAATCAGAAGACAACTTATCCAATTTAGCGAGGTTGCAACGCTATAAAGTATCGGAAGAATTGACCAAAAGATTGGGAAATATAAGTCCGCCAAACTCCCTAAAACAAGCAGTTTCAGTCATGCTAGGTTGTATACTACTCGGCTTTGTTTTGCACAAATTGGCTATATTTCGCGGGGTTGTAGACGAGCTGAACAATCCGAAAAATACCGAGCAAATTCAATTTGTGGCAACGGATAGTATACACGTTAAAAGCAGTATACCGGCAATTGAAAAGCAGGAAATACGTGTTATTAATCCATCGTACACAAGATTGGGGAGTAAAACTACAGCAGACCCAAATATAAAGGCTGTTACCGGAGCTAAAATTCAATGGAGGTTACAATTTGATGCTGCAGTTGTAGCACCGGTATTAGATGTGATGGGCGAGTTAAAGCCTATGCAAAAATCAGAAACAGGTTATCAAGTGCAATTGCCTTTAACAGCATCAGGTTTTTATAGTTTCAAATTTCAAAATGAAGAAGGAACAGAGTTTATATCCGATTTGTTTTCGTTGGAGGCAGTAGCGGATAATCCGCCAGAAATAGAGGTTTTAGGATTGGAGCAATACACCTATTTTGATTTTTCCGATAAAAAATTGGTAGAACTGCAAAGTACCATTACAGATGATTTTGGAATTGATGAAAGCTACATTATTGCAACGGTAAGTAAAGGAACGGGAGAGTCTGTAAAGTTTAGGGAAGAAAAATTGAATTTTAAGGAAGCCATTTCAAAAGGAACCAAATCTATACGAGCCACCAAAACACTAGATCTCAATGCCTTGAAAATGGAAGTAGGCGATGAGCTTTATTTTTATATAGAAGCCTTTGATGAAAAACAGCCGAAGCGTAATGTGGCACGTAGCGAAACGTATTTTGCAGTAATCAAAGATACCGTGGGAGAGCAATTTGGTGTAGAAGGAACTTTAGGCGTAGACCAAATGCCCGATTATTTTAGAAGTCAGCGACAATTGATTATAGATACCGAGAAATTAATAAAGGAGAAACCCAGCATTTCAATTCAAGAATTTAAATCGAGAAGTAATGAATTGGGGTTTGATCAAAAAGCGCTGCGTTTAAAATACGGACAGTTTATGGGCGATGAATCTGAGATGGAAGAAGCACCTGCCGTGATCGAAAGTCATGAAGAAGGTGAAGACCATGATCATACTGAAGATCAAGAAAATATACTCAAAGAATTTATGCATGACCATGATGGTGATAACGAGCATAACTTGGTAGAACAGCATGGGCACGAACATGAAGAAACAAGCGAAGAACCAGAAGACCCTTTGCATGATTACCTGCATAATCATGATGATCCAGAAGAATCTACCTTGTTTGAAGAATCGTTAAAAACCAAATTAAGAAAGGCATTAAGTATTATGTGGGATGCCGAATTGCATTTGCGATTGTATGAGCCAGAAAAGTCGTTGCCATTTCAATACGAGGCTTTAAAATATATTCAAGAAATTAAAAATAGTGCTCGTATTTATGTGCATCGCATAGGATTTGACCCACCACCGATTAAGGAAGATAGCCGACTTACCGGCAAAATAAAGGACATCAAAAATTATAGTAAAAACGAAACTACTAGTGCAGATCTGCCTTTTGAAGCTATTGAAAAGGCGGTTAGCCGTTTGGAACAGTTGGTGCACGACGAACAGGAGTTTAAAGAGGATGATACTATACTTTTTACTGCTGCAGGCAATGAGCTGGCACAGTTGGCTATAGACAACCCGGGTAAATATTTGCAGGTCTTGCAAGGGTTAAAAACTATAGAGAACAACACAGGAAGAACCCTTGAAAATTACCAATTCGTTCAAAAAGGATTGTTATTGGCTTTGCCAAGTACGCCGCAGGTGCCCGGATCTGAAAAAGTGTACACAGACGAAATCAATTCACTATTTCTAAAACAATTGGAAGTGTATGATTGATAAAATTTCGTTTGTACAGCAAGAATTGCTACTATCTATAATTTTAGGTGGTGTATTGGTATTTGCTGCATTTATTTTTAAGGAATGGCAAACACGAAACAAGGGCAGGTTTACTTTAAATGCTATAGTTGCATTTATAACGTTGTTCGCCTTAATTTTAATTGTTTTAGAACCTAGCAAAGAAGTAGAAATACAGCACAAGCAAGGACTACTTTTAACCGAAGGCTACCGAACGACACAACAAGATAGTTTAGAATCTATTTATGAGGGAATTCAGGTATTGGAATATAACCACAAGCAATCGGTTCGTAGGGCTTTAGATTCGCTCACAAGTCTGGTGATTATTGGCGATGGGGTAGCACCCTATGATTTTTATAAGTTGGATAGTATTCCAACAATTTATTTAGCTAACGAAATTACATCAGGTATTACCAAAGTAAAGTGTAATGATCACCTTGTTTTAGGGGATGAGTTAAGGCTGAATGGAACTTATGCTAAACCGAAACTAGGTTCCATCTTGGTATTGCAGGATTCACGAGGTAATGGTTTGGATTCTATACTTTTAAAAGACAAGAGTTCGCAAAATTTCTCTTTAACAACAGTCCCAAAAGTTAGTGGTGATTTTATTTTTAAATTATCGGAAAAAGATAGTGTGGGCAAGATGTTCGCGTCAAATCCGCTTCCAATTACAATTCGTAAAAAAGAACCTATTCGTGTGTTGATCGTAAACACTTTTCCAACATTTGAAACAAAATACCTCAAGAATTTTTTAGCGGATCAAGGGTATGAAGTTACGGTTCGTAGTCAGCTGACAAAAGGCAAGTTTAAGTTCGAGTATTTCAATACCAAAGCATCGCCAATTTATCAATTTACCGAGGAGAGCTTAAGTAAGTTCAATGTAGTTATAACAGATACCGAAACCTATTTCAATTTCGGAAAAAACGGTAAAAAATCGCTTTGAACATAGCATACGTGAAAACGGATTAGGCTTGTTTATTCAACCAACGGAACTACTGTTTAAACTTGGTAAAGCAATGCCTTATTTTAGTTTTAAAAGCGATGGCGTAAATGAGGTGCAATTACCCAATAATACCGTAAACATAGAAAAATATCCATTTACATTTAATGAAACATTCGCCATGAATGCTATAGATTCAAATGAACTTGGCAAATTATCGTATTACAAGCAATTGGGCTTTGGTAGAGTTGCAACCACAACATTATTAAATAGTTATCAATTATTGTTGCAGGGAAAAGATCAAGCCTATAAGAGCATTTGGACTCAGATTTTAGATAAGATTGTTCAACGAAAAGAACAGGCGGTAGCATGGCATTCGCAAACGGAATTGCCAAAAGTGGGCGAGCCATATTCTTTTGTATTACGTACCGGTTTGGAAGATTTTCAGGTACTGAATACTGAAGAAAAACGTATTCCATTGCTACAAGACGCAAACGTGTCTTTTAAATATTCAGGTACTACATATCCGAAGAAAGCAGGGTGGAATACTTTGGAAGTAGAGGGCGACAGTACAACTCAATTTTCCTATTACGTTTACGATGCCGATGATTGGAAATCTTTAAGTGCCTCGAATACAAGAGCTGCTAATACTAAAAAGTTTGGTAAAGAAATAAAGGAAAATAGGACAGTTATGGTGAACCGTCCTATATCGCTACTATTACTTTATATATTGTTTCTATTGGGAATTGGATGGTTATGGTTGTCTCCAAAATTATCATCCCAAAGTTAAATCAGTTTTAATGTGGTAGTTTGTCCTTTAGCAAACCGTAAACGAATGTGCCTAGAATAGCACTTGCAATTACGATTAAGATAGAAGAGTAACCAGCACCTACCAAAACATACATAGGACCAGGGCAAGCACCTGCCAACGCCCATCCTAATCCAAAAATGATTCCACCGATCAAATAATTGGTCACACCTTTTCTTTTGGGGTGCAAGTTCATTTCTTTTCCTCCAATGGCTTTGATGTTATTTCTTTTAATAATCTGAACGCCTATTACCCCTAAAACAAGGGCAGAGCCAATAATGCCATACATATGGAAAGAGCCAAATTGGAACATTTCATAAATACGAAACCACGAAGCAGCTTCAGATTTGTACATGATAATGCCGAAAAATATACCTATGGTCAAATAACTTAAATACTTCATGTTAACTAAAAATTAGGGGGAATAAAAGGTGAATCATAACCAAGCCTCCAATAAAGAAACCTATCACGGCAATTAAAGAAGGCAACTGTAAATTACTTAGTCCGGATATAGCGTGACCACTGGTACAACCACCCGCATAACGAGCACCGAAACCAACCATGAATCCGCCTAAAATTAGCACGGCAAGTACAAATGGATCAGTTAAGTTTTCAGAGGCAAAAAGCTCCGTAGGTAAATAAGCTTCACCCGCGCTTTCAATTCCGTAATCCGTTGAAAGTTGTTGTGCAACTTTAGGATTTATTTTTACCGTATTGTTGGACATAAATTGAGAAGCGATAAATCCGCCAATAACAGCACCAAGAACAACAATCAGATTCCATAGTTGTGCTTTCCAATCGAACTTAAAGAAATCGGAATATTTTGCGGCACCACCAATAGAACACATGGTTCTAAGATTAGAAGACATGCCAAATTGTTTGCCTATGTACAGTAGTACAAACATGGTTAAGGCAATTAAAGGTCCGGCCACATACCATGGCCAAGGATCGTAAATCAAATTCATAGTCATATTTTGAAACGCAAAGAAATTGAATTTAAAACACTTGCTTGGTAACCAATGTTACACAAGTTAGCGCTCTAAGAGTTTGATCAATTTAAAAGATTTGAGTAAATGGAAAAGCCCCGGAATAATTAAGACACCGCCTACAAGTAAAGAAATGGCCAAAACGTTCATAACACTATCAGGCACAGGTTGATCATAAATGCTAATGCTACCTGTTGTGGTGAAAAGTATGTTTGGAAAATGCGTAATGGTAGCCGCAAATAGAATAAAGAATATTTGAATGCCTGCCAATGCCCTAGAGATGATTCTTCTACCGGATTTAATACTTTTCCATAGCGGAAACAATAAAATGCCGGAAACTATAATGGCAGAGATAGACCAGATGTTACCAATGAAATCTACAACAAAAGCGATACCTGACAAATACCCATATGCCAATGTTATAAAACCCAAAGAAACTACTACTATAGTTGCTATAGAGGCTTTTCTCATGTACATGGATTTACTGGTGTCATCTACCTCGCCAATTAAAAATACCGATGCCAAGAAAGCACAAAGGGCTGCATAAAAGAATCCCGTTAAAATGGAAAAAACATTGAACCAAGAGTGTACATAAACTTCCAAAAAACTATGGTTTTCCATCTGTGATGGATTAATAATGTCTCCACTGACCACGCCGCCCATGGTAAGGCCTAAGAATATTGGGGTAACTAGACTAGAGGTTTTAAACATCCAATCATATAAAATTTGAGAACTGTCTTTATAGGCATCATAATATCGAAATACAAAGGCCACACCTCTAAGGGTTATACCCAGTAACACCAAGGTCAATGGAATATGTAGTGCGAGCACTAAAATGTTGTAGTAATGGGGGAAGGCAATCCATAGAATCACGATTAAAATAATAATCCAAATATGGTTGGCCTCCCAAACCGGACCCATTACTTGGTAGACGGTCTTCTTATTGATAGCTTGGTTTTCTTTAGAGGAGAACAACTCAATGATTCCCGCGCCAAAATCTGCTCCAGCCAGTAAAACGTATAGCAATAAAGAAATGGCAAGAAAGGCTAGTACAACGTAGATCATGCTTCATTGGTTTTAACACTGTTCAAGAATTTAATTTGCCTTGCCATTAACCATGTTACCGCAATGGTCAATATGGTATATACAGCTATATAAGTGTACAAACTAAATACAATACCTGGCATTGGGGTAACGGCATCCTTGGTTTTCATAATGTTGTGTATGATCCAAGGTTGCCTACCAACTTCGGTAACGATCCAACCAGCTTCAAGGGCAACAAAGCCCAATGGAGCTAAAAGAGCAAACAACAACCAGAATTTTGGCATATTGAACCAAGATTTCTTTTTGTACTTGGCTACAAAAAATAGCATTCCCGCTATCATTAAAAGAGAGCCTAATCCCACCATGGTCTGAAAAGCGTAATGGACCATGGCAACATTAGGTTGTTCATCTTTAGGAAAATCATTTAATCCTTTTACTTCGGCATTAAAATCACCAAAAGCAAGAAAGGATAAGGCATTGGGAATTTCCAGCTTGTACTTGACCTCTTGAGTTTCGTTATCCACAATTCCGCCAATATAGAGCGGAGCTCCTTTTTTGGTTTCGTAATGCGCTTCCATGGCAGCCAACTTAACGGGTTGCCTTTCTGCAATATCCTTGGCAGAAAGATCTCCGCTTAAGGGCTGTAGAATAGCAGCTATGGCGGCAAATGTTATGGCTATTTTAAATGCTTTCTTATGTAGCTCAACATTACGTTTTTTATAAACTTGGTAAGCATGAATACCTGCTACGGCAAATCCTGTAGCCGTAAAAGCGGCTAAGGTCATATGCAAAGCTTGGGTAAACCATGCAGGATTAAATAGTGCTTTTACCGGATCTATATTTAAGAATTCGCCATTAATGTAATCAAAACCGGAAGGTGCATTCATCCAACCATTGGCGGAAACTACTAAAATACCGGACATTACTCCAGATATACCTACGATGATACCGGTGAACCAGTGAAAGGTTTCGGGAATTTTTTTCCATCCGTAAAGGTAAAATCCTAAAGCAACGGCCTCCACAAAAAATGCTGCACCCTCTAATGAAAATGGCATTCCAATAATAGGACCTGCATGTTTCATGAATTCAGGCCACAAGAGACCTAGTTCAAAGGAAAGTGCAGTACCGGATACGGCACCTGTTACAAAGAAAATAGCAACACCTTTTTGCCATGATTTTGTGAGCGTAAGGTAAATGGGATTGCGTGTATTCAACCATTTTTTGTGGGATACTACCATAAAAAATGGCATAACCATACCAATGCAGGCGAACACAATATGGAAAATAAGGGTAAACGCCATTTGTAGTCTTGCAGCATCTATATTTTCCATAATTCACCTGTTTTAAATATGGATATAAAGATACGAAACGGTGTGTTTTTCTTACGTTACAAAGGTTACCTAAATCAAAAGAAAAGTGTTAAAAATCCATATGGTTCGCTGGTTATGGCATTAAGATATAACCATCTAATTGATAATTGGCCAGCACCATCATTGCAGAAAGACCAAGTTGTGTATTTGGGTTAAGATCTTCGGCTCCAATACCTCTAGAAGCTGTTGCTTGAGCGCAAACATAGAATTGTACTCCGTAATCCTTTAAAAGCTGTATAACCTCTGCATTAGGGTTTTCTTTCTCATATTTAGCTTTGTATTTTTTGTCGTTCAAAGCCGTGAATGTTGCACCACCGTGTATGGCAGCAACAATATTTATATTGTCAGCGGAAACACCGCCCGAGCCTATCATGTTTATTAAACGGGCAATTTTAAAATAACCAATATTGGTACCATGCATTTCACGATCATCCTTAAGGTCAAAAACGATATTATATTTTTTAGAAGCATCGGGTTGAACTGCTACGTCTTTAAATTCTTTAATTTTTCCGTAACCGTTTATGATCGGGGTCGTCCATTCCTGAGCGGTAGTAAGTTGTATAGCCAAAATTGTTATTAATAAAAGAAGCGCTTTTTTCATGTGTTTCGGTATTTATAATGATTGTAAAACTGGTTTGAATCTAGAAGTACTAATTTCTACATTTTTGAATAGTAATGAAAGTAAGTTAATGTATTTAACGCAAGTGTAACTAGGGTTACTGTCATTATGGTGCAATAATTATAGATTCGTTATTTAAATTAGCGTTAGATTACATTTATATGGGTGATTTACGAATTTTGGCGAAACAACTTTTTAGGTTGTTTACAATTGTGTTTGTATTAATAGGTCTAATTTTTATTTGGCTTTTTACCTATGAACCCAATACTTCCGCTGCGGTGTCAAATGAAGATGAAAAGGAAGAAGAAGTTGTTTGGCAACCTAAAAATCCCATTTCTGAAATAGAAAACATGCCTTTAGAAGTCAAAAAAGGATATTACCTAATATCGGAGACTTCAAGATATATCGGGCCTGGGGCAGCAAAAACCGAAGATAGGTATAGCGGTAACAACTTGGCATGTTCCAATTGCCACTTACAAAAAGGAGCCCAGGCAGGTTCAGGTTCTTGGGTGGGAATTTTAGAACGTTTTCCGCAATTTGGTGGTAGGGGCAATAAAATTGGGACTATAGAAGACCGCATTAATGGTTGTATGGAACGCAGTATGAACGGTAGAATGCTTCCGCCGGATTCAGATAAACTTGTGGCCATTGTTGCCTATATGAATTGGTTGAGCGAAGGCTTACCTGAAGATAGAAAGGCGGAGTTTAAAGGGTATCCAAAAATTAAGATTCCAAATGAAAAGGTAGATTTAGCAAAAGGTAAGCAAGTGTATACCAAAGAGTGTGTTATTTGCCATGGTGAAAATGGAGCAGGGGTTTTAAGTCTAGATGATAACAATAGTTATACGTACCCACCATTGTGGGGAGAAAATAGTTTTAATGATGGAGCGGGTATGCACAGGGTAATTACGTCGGCGGAATTTATAAAGAGTAACATGCCCTATTTACAAGCCACTTGGGATAATCCTAAGTTAACCGATGAAGAAGCATACCATGTGGCGGGCTATATTAACAGCTTTAGCAGACCACATAAACTAAATACCGAAAACGATTATCCCGATAAAAAGCTAAAACCGGTATCTACACCCTACGGTCCTTGGGTAGATGATTTTACGCCCGAGCAGCATAAATATGGACCGTTTCTACCTATAATGGACTTCTACAAGGAGAAATACGGAATCACTAAAACAAAGTAACCCCATGCGATTAGTATATCTGTTCATTATTTGTTTGCCTATATTTTCTATTGCACAGGATTCTGTAGTGGTAAAGAAAAAAGGAACCCTTTCAGGGCAATGGCGTACATATTATATGATGACATCAAATAAGGGAGAGTTAAAAGACTTTAATGCTTTGGCAACCGGAGGTAAACTAAAGTATCAGTATAATTTATTGGAAAATTTAGAAATAGGTGCGGCATTGTATAATTCTACGAATTTAGGGTTACAAGATTTAACCATACCAGATGTAACAACCGGAAGAATTAGTAGATACGAAGAAGGATTGTTTGATAGGTTGGATTTAGAAAACGATGCAGTTTTTTTATTGGGAGAACTGTATGCGAAATATAAATTAAATAAGCACACCTTTACATTTGGTAGAATGAAGATCAATACACCCTTGATCAACCCCGAAGATGGTAGAATGATACCTACTTTGGTTCAGGGTTTTTGGTATCATTTTAGTGCAGAAAAGGCAAAGTTTCAATTGGGCGTTTTAAATGAAATTGCACCGCGGTCCACCGGAGAGTTTTATGGTATTGGGGAAAGTATTGGTACCTATCCCGTAGGTAGAAATATGTTTGGCAATGCATCGGCATATGCTGATAATACTGAATCGGACTATGTGTTGATGGCAAATGCTGAATTTAAGCTGTCAAAAGAATTTAGTGTAAATGTTTGGAACCAATATGTGGATAACGTCTTTAATGCTGTCTATATAAAACCTAAATTAAAAGTATCTAAAACTATTAGTTTAGAAGGGGAGTGGTTGCATCAAAATAAGGTAGGTGATGGTGGTAATAGAATAGATTCTCTTAGATATTACAATCAAAATTCATCGGACATAGTAGGATTAAAAATTGGGTATAAAAGTAAAGTAGGTTTACTATCATTAGGTTACGATAGAATATTGCCGAACGGTCAATTTTTATCACCTAGAGAGTGGGGTAGGGAAGACTTGTTTAGTTTTCATAAAAGAGAACGTAGTGAAGGCTCTGCAGATAATCATGCCCTAGTGTTCAATTACATCAATTCCTCTAATATAATTGATGAAGAATTAAATCTAAAAACTATTTTAAGCATAGGAAAACATTGGAGGGGTAGCGTAACCGATGCTACTTTGAACAAATATGCATTACCAGATTACACCCATATTAATTTAGATGTTTTCTTTACGATTAAAAAGTTAAAACATTTACGGCCAGAGCTATTGATCACTTCTAAAATTGCAAATGGGAATATTCCGAACAACGCTAACCTATATTTCAATAAGGTAGATATGTTTCATTTAGATATAATTTTGAATTACAATTTTTAACTATTCAACGGTATGGTAGTTAATGGTAAATATAATTAGCCCTACTTTCTCATTTTACAAGTATTTATGCCTAACAATGAATATAGCGGGCAAAAGCTTATAAAAGTAGTTAAGATTAAAACACCGGCCACTGCTGCCATTATATAGCCTAAAGTACCGGTAACGGTATCAGTATAGAACGTAGTCAACAACGCTACTGCGATAAAAAGTCTGATGAAACGGTCTGTGCTTCCCATATTTTTTTTCATAATATTAGTTTTAATGGTTTTTGATGTATTGTTATATGTAATGTTGTCGTAAGTTTTTAGACCTATACCAAAGGCAATGGTCATTCTAAATAGCTACTAGCCAAAGTAGTATTAATTGAGCACCTTTGGTATGATATTCGTCATGTTCAAAATTGACCAAAAACAAGGAATTGTATTGTAACTTTGGTTACAGCACCATTAATATGAATAAGGTATTTTTGCAAAAAGTTAGAGGACAATGGAAGCATATGTAGAGGCCTTTTTAAATGCGATTACCGGAACGTTAAGTTGGACATGGAAATCTATCATTTTCAACGTACCATGGTATCTAAACTATTTTTGGGGATTGATTTTGATTTCCCTTATTGTATGGATATTGGAAATTGTTTTTCCATGGAGAAAAACTCAAGGTGTTTTTAGAAAGGACTTTTGGTTAGATGGCTTTTATATGTTTTTTAACTTCTTTTTGTTTGCCATTGCCATAAGTGGAATTTACAAGATACTAGGGGTTTTCTTTGAAGATATAGGTATTAAAGCCAATAGTTTAGCACTTATAGATATCTCTAATTGGCCTATGTGGGGGCAATTATTACTGTTTTTTATCGTATTGGATTTTGTACAATGGTTTACCCATGTTTTGCTTCATAAATATGCATTTCTATGGAATTTTCACCAAGTGCACCATAGTGTAAAGGAAATGGGCTTTGCGGCTCATTTGCGCTATCATTGGATGGAGAATATATTCTATAAACCTTTAAAGACATTTGGGGTTATGATTCTTGGCGGTTTTGAACCCGAACAAGCTTATATTGTTCATTTTGCCGCTATAGCCATAGGTCATTTTAATCACTCTAATATTAAGATTACTTGGGGACCTTTAAAGTATGTTTTAAACAATCCGGTAATGCATTTATACCACCATGCTTATGATTTACCAAAAGGTACATACGGTGTAAATTTCGGAATTAGTTTAAGTCTTTGGGATTATATATTTAAAACCAATTACATACCCGAAGATAGTGGGAATGTAAGGCTAGGTTATCCGGGAGATGACGATTTGCCCAAGAGCTTTTTTGGGCAACTGGTACACGGTTTTGCACCAAAAAAGAAAAGTCGGACTATTAAGACCGACTAACTTTTTACTCAAATTATAATGTAGTTGGGCAAACAAATTCCGTTACGGGAACACCAGCTTCTTTTATTGCCGCAAATCCACCTTTGACATCAATTAGGTTATGTATACCTCTACTTTTTAAGATAGACGATGCTATCATGCTTCTATAGCCACCTGCACAATGTAGGTAGAACAATTTATTGTCTGGAAACTTAGTTAAATGGTCATTAATGTAATCTAGCGGCGTATTAACAGCATCTATGATGTGTTCAGATAAAAATTCAGATTCTTTTCTTACATCAAAAACTGGGGGTTTCTCTGTCTCAATTGCTTTTTTAAGTCCGTCTGCATTAACCTGACTTACGGTGTCATACTCCATTGATGCATTTTTCCAAGTATCAAAACCTCCATCTAGGTATCCTAAGGTACCATCAAAGCCAACTCTAGATAACCTGGTGACCGCTTCTTTTTCCATACCTATAGGAGCAACTAATAAGATAGGTTGTTCTACATCGGCAATCAGGGCGCCCACCCAAGGTGCAAAACTTCCGTTCAATCCAATGAATATGGATCGTGGAACATGTCCTTTGGCAAAATCATCTTGATGGCGTACATCTAAAACAATGGCACCGGTTTCATTTGCTGCCGCCTCAAAAGCAGCTGGTGATAAAGCTCTTGTACCACGTTCCAAAACTTTTTTAACGTCCTCATAACCTTCTTTGTTCATTTTAACGTTCAATGGAAAATATTGCGGTGGAGGTAACAATCCGTCGATTACCTCATCAATAAACTCTTCTTTGGTCATATCCGCGCGCAAAGCATAGTTCATTTTTTTCTGGTTGCCTAGCGTGTCTACCGTTTCTTTCATCATGTTTTTTCCGCATGCAGAACCGGCACCATGGGCAGGATATACAATTACCTCATCTGCCAGTGGCATTATTTTTTCTCTTAAACTGTCATACAAAAAACCTGCAAGATCACGCTCTGTGATTTCTCCCATTTTCTGTGCTAAATCTGGTCTGCCTACATCACCCAAAAACAAGGTGTCACCACTAAAAATGGCATGGTCTTTACCTTGTTCATCTTTTAGTAAATATGTTGTACTTTCCATTGTATGCCCAGGTGTATGTAGTGCAATAATGGTAACATTACCCAATGTGAATGATTCATTATCCTTGGCTATATAGGCATCAAACGACGGATTGGCCTGTGGACCATATATAATTTTTGCGCCGGTTTCTTTTGCTAACGTTACATGACCACTCACAAAATCTGCATGAAAATGCGTCTCAAAAATATATTTGATCTTGGCATTATCGGAATTTGCTTTTTTAATGTAAGGTTGTACCTCCCGTAACGGGTCAATTATAGCCACTTCACCATTACTTTCAATGTAATAGGCGCCTTGTGCAAGACAGCCTGTATATATTTGTTCTATTTTCATTGTACTATATATTTTGATTAATACCACAAAATTATCTTATGTAATGCAGGTGTACAGTGACATTGGTCACATAAGAAAAATTTTACCTAAAGAATTCCATGTAGAATATAAAAGCGGCCATTACTAATATGAAATAGCCAAAACCTTTCTTTAGTTTGTTACCGTCAATGAAATTGCTGAGATAACTACCTATGAAAATGCCTATCAATGAAAGAAAGGTGAAAAGCGCTAAAAATTGCCAATCGATAAGCATAGTCATTGCATCACCTAATAAGAAACCCAATAAAGATTTTATAGCGATGATGATCAATGAAGTACCTACGGCAACCTTCATTTCAACGTTTGCTAAAATGACCAATGCCGGTATAATTAAGAATCCGCCTCCTGCGCCAATAAGTCCCGTAATACTGCCTACCAATAGACCTTCCAACAAAATTAGAGGGTAGTTATAGGTAACCGTTCCGGTATTCTCAATACATTTTTCTTTTTTTAGCATTGAGTAAGCTGCTGGTATCATTAAAATAGCAAATAGCCCAAACATGGCCATTCTACGTGTAAATTGAAAACTGTCTATTTCAAATAAAATGTTAGGCAATGCCGGTACAACATAATGTCTTACCAAGGTTACACCTATAATGGCCGGAATACCAAAAACGATAGCGGTACGCCAATCTACGTAACCTTTTAAATGTTGTTTATAACCACCTACCAGTGCGCTTGCACCAACTATAAAGAGAGAATACGCAGTTGCAGCTTTTTCATTAATTGAAAAAAGATACGCTAAAACGGGCACGGCAAGAATGGAGCCGCCGCCACCAATAAGACCTAAAGATATACCAATAATTAGGGCGCTGATATACCCTAGAATATGCAATACTTCCATGTAATTTATTTAGTATCACAAAAGTAGAGCGGTGTAGAAACCTGTGCAGTAACAAAGGTTACAGAGGTATTATAAATCTAAAATTTTTAAATAGTTACGGTGTAGTTTTATTTTGCCCATTTCTTCCAATTTTTTTAGAAGTCTAGAAATTACGACCCTTGAACTATGTAGGTCATATGCAATTTCTTGATGGGTACTATGAATAATATCATCTTTTGTTACTCTGGCTTTTTCCTTTAAATAACCAATTAAACGTTCGTCCATTTTTTGGAACGCAATATTATCCAAAGTATTTAAAAGTTCATTTAATCTCTCATGGTAACTATTGAATACAAAATTGCGCCAAGACTTATATTTGGTAGTCCATTCTTCCATTTTTTGAATAGGCACCATGATCAGTTTGGTATCCGTTTCGGCTATGGCCCTAATTTCACTTTTATTATCTCCCATGCAGCAAGCCATGGTCATGGAACAGGTATCACCTTTTTCCAGATAGTATAGCAGTAATTCATCGCCATCTTCATCTTCTCTTAAAATCTTAATAACACCAGAAATTAGTAAAGGCATACCCCTTACAAAGTCGCCGATCTCCATGAGTTTGAAACCTTCCGGCACTTCTTTGAACGTACCTACTTGAACTATTTCATTAATAAGCTCATTTTCGAATGTTTTACCATATGCTGCGGTCAAGTCTTGGATCATGTTCGTGTTAATTGATATTCTTAGCTATTTTCTTATCATAGGTAAAAAATATGTTTGCCCATATGGATTTTGAAACCGCCGCGATCCATGGCATTGTCAGTATTAGGACAACCACAATACTTATGAATAGGCTTACCAATGAAAGTTGTAAATTAAAAATCAAGGACAAAACATATGTTGCAACGGCAACGGCAATACCAACGGCATACGAAACATACATAGATCCGGTATAGAAACTGGGTTCTATGCTGTATTTTAACTTACACTTAGGGCAATAGTCTTTTACCTTGTTGAAATTACTTAATTTATAGGGATTAGCTTCAAAGAATTCCCCTTTATGGCATCTAGGGCATTTTAAAAAGAGGATACTGTACAATTTAGAGCCTTTTAAAAACATAGAAGTACTTTATATATCAAAACTATGATAACTGAATATGCTATACGGTAACATTGGTTACATAGCATGTTTTAAACTGTTTTAATGTTCATGAAAAGTTAGGGGTATTACTTTTCTATTGAACTGATATAAATCATATTTTTTGGTTTTTATGACGTGTATGTTTGTTATTAAATAAGATAAATATGTGCTCGCTTGTTCAAAAGTATAATGTACCAGGACCCAGATATACAAGTTACCCTACCGTACCTTTTTGGGATGTAAATACCTTCTCAGGTAAGAAATGGGAAGAAACGGTGAAAAAAAGTTTTCATGCCAGTAATTCTATGACCGGTATCAGTCTCTATATTCATTTACCGTTTTGCGAAAACATGTGCACGTTCTGCGGATGTCATAAGCGAATTACCAAAAGGCATGATGTAGAATTACCTTATATAAAATCGATCTTAAAAGAATGGAGTTTGTATAGGGCAATGTTCGATGAAAAACCAGTTGTAAAAGAATTGCATTTGGGTGGCGGTACACCTACTTTTTTTAGTCCAGAACATTTAGTGTTTTTAATTGAGGGTATTTTAAGACACGCCGATAAAGCCTCTGATGCCGAATTTAGTTTTGAGGGGCATCCTAACAACACCACTAAAGAACATTTACAGGCATTATATGATGTAGGGTTCAGAAGAGTAAGTTTTGGAGTACAGGATTACAATGAAACCGTTCAAAAAGCAATACACAGAATTCAACCTTTTGATAATGTAAAAAATGTTACTGATTGGGCTAGTGAAATAGGATATACATCAATAAGTCATGATATCATTTTTGGGTTACCGCATCAAAAACTTGAACATGTGATAAATACTATTGAAAAGACCAAGGAGCTTAAACCGGACCGTATTGCTTTTTATAGTTATGCACATGTGCCCTGGTTGGCAGGTAATGGGCAAAGAGGCTATAATGAAGAAGATTTACCGGCTGGTGATGAAAAGCGAAAACAATATGAACTTGGCAAAGAACTCTTGTTAAAATTTGGCTATCACGAAATTGGAATGGACCATTTTGCGCTCGAGACCGATAGTTTACATCAAGCGATGGAGAAGGGAAGTCTACATAGAAATTTTATGGGCTATACAAGTTTTAATACCCATTTAATGGTAGGCTTAGGAGCTTCTAGTATAAGTGATAGCTGGTTTGGTTTTGCACAGAACGTGAAAAATGTAGAGGAATATCAAAATCTGGTGGAAAATGATATTATACCGTTATATAGAGGACATATTTTAACGGATGAAGATCAAATAATTAGAAGGCATATCTTAAATTTAATGTGCCAGTTTAAAACAACTTGGACAGCCTTTAAACTATATCTACCGCAAATGGATGACATTCTAGATCGACTTAAAGAATTGGAAGAAGATGGAATTGTAACCGTTAAGGAAAATAGTTTAACCATAACAGAGAAGGGTAGACCATTTGTGCGAAATGTGTGTATGGCATTTGATTTGCCTTTACAAAAGAAAAAGCCAAATACTCGGTTGTTTTCAATGACCGTTTAAGTATATCACCGTCAGTTTAATTACTAAATACAAAATCATGAAAAAAATAATAGTACTTACAGATTTTTCAGAACCTTCGGAAAACGCCTTAAAAGCTGCTGCGGATCTGGCTAAAAAGCATGATGTGGAACTTTTTGTGGTGCATATGTTAGAACTTAACCAAGCCATATTGACCTCACCGGATGGTATGTATATAGAACAGACCGTCTTTTTAGTAAAACTGGCAGAGAAAAACTTGGAAGAGTTTCTACAAAAACCATATTTAGACGGTATAAAAGTGACACCGGTCATTAAACATTATAAAGTTTACAGTGAGTTGGATGCTATTGCAGAAGAACACAATGCAAACTTAATAGTAATGGGCTCTAATGGTTCTAGTGGATTTGAAGAAATATTCATTGGTTCAAATGCCGAAAAGGTAGTTAGAAATGCTACTGTACCGGTATTGGTCATAAAAGGTGAAGTAAATGGCCTAAGCATTGATAGATTTGTATTTGCCTGCGATTTCAATGACGATAACTTACCGGCTTTTCAAAAAGCCAGAGAGTTTGCAGACATGATCAATGCTAAAATGGAAGTAGTGTTCATAAATACGCCTAATGATGCCTTTATGAGCAATAGGGATGCATATCAAAAAATAAATAAGTTTCTTACGAAAGCGAATGCCGCCGTTCAGGTTGAAATCTACAATGATTATAGTGTAGAGCAAGGAATCTTAAATTATGGTAATACCATTTTAGCAGATGCCATTGCAATGCCTACCCATGGTAGAAAAGGAATTTCACATCTGTTTAATGGCAGTATAGGCGAAGATGTTGTCAACCATGCAAGAATACCCGTGATTACCTTTAAAATATAGCAGCTAACCAAAGCCTATAAACAAAA
The DNA here is from genome assembly GCF_001865655.1 of Maribacter sp. 1_2014MBL_MicDiv. Lineage (NCBI taxonomy): Bacteria > Pseudomonadati > Bacteroidota > Flavobacteriia > Flavobacteriales > Flavobacteriaceae > Maribacter > Maribacter sp. 1_2014MBL_MicDiv. The sequence goes on along the minus strand of NZ_CP011318.1, from coordinate 271,054 downwards.
TCAACCCCAAGGAAATTTATCTCCATGGGGTTGTTTATTTATACGATAGATGATGGTTTAGTTACCTAAGTGCTCATTGTAAAATTTCCAAGCTTGCTGTGCAACATCTCTCCCTAATTTTAACCCTGCAACATTATCCGCTTGTATATGATAACCGCCCATAACCCTAGATATGCCCGCCATATTTGCAGCCTCGGTAAATGTAGGAAAGGTAATGGTCACGGGCTTTCCATAATACGCCGTATCTATTTCGGTTAAGTTGCCGGGAATTAGTTCCACTGACTCTCCAAAGTAATCGTTACCGGTAAATAAACGTAACACTTCTGCGCAACCACCGCTAATGGTACTATGACCGGAAGTATAACTTGGAAATGGTGGACAAAGAAAAATATCTGGGGAATAAGGCCTCCATTCCTGTCCGTTCATTTCAATCATTCCTTTACCTGGTCCGCCCCAGGCTTTAATTTTTTTATTTTTATAGTACTCATGTACTAGGGCATAAGGTCTTGCGTAATCATAGAACATTTTTGAATCCCAAGAAGCAATAAAAGCATCCATCGCAGTAATTTCCGTTAAGAAATACAATTTTACATCTTGGTCTAACGTATGATTGTCTCGGCGAGAAACGTCTTGTGCAAATTTAAGCCAGTGTCCTGCCTGTTGCACAGATTGGGGACCGTCTCGCATAAATTCCACCAGAGCTTTGTCCTCATCAGAAAGGTTGGCTTGTAAATCGACCACTTCTTTTACTTCTTCTTTTAATTGCTCTGAACCAACCATTGGTGGTGGTCCCGGTCTAAATTGATCGGCAGATGACATAGTGATAGGTTTAACCTTTTGCCAGTATGGTGTAAGGCATCCTGGGGCATATTGACCACCGTTACCATCGGAGAAATATTTTGGTTGCCAACGGTTGATATCGGTACTTTCATCTGCGGTATTTACTGGGCTATAATGGGTATAGTCAAAATAAGCTTCTCCGTTAGAGCCTTCCACTTGGCCATATTGGTTGCTGCCATCATTTTGTCTTGCATCTATTACAGCTTTGGCAGATAAATTACCAATACCTTCAGGCGTTGTTGGATCTGTAGAGGTATTGTCAGGGTCTAAACCTAATTGAACCATGAATTCCCTGAACATTTTGGTATCGGAATAGTAGTATTCTTTCATAGCACCAAAAGCAGCGTAGCTTATTGCTATTTCTTTGTTTTTAAGGGTCTGTTCGGCTAAAGGTCTTCTATCAATATTGGTCAAATAAACAGGAATGGCATTTTCATCATATCTAGACCAGGCATCGAAGATAGAAGTAAAGATCAAACCCAAGTAGCGAGATGTAATGGTAGGTCTGGGTTTAAATTTCTCTGTGTCCGATGCGGTGGCATCCAAAGCCATTTTCCCCCATTTATAGGCTATATTGTCAACACCCTTTGGTTCTTCAGGTTTTTCTTGTGCGAAATTAATGGTAGCGGATATTACGATAAATGCTACCGATAAGAGTAACTTATAACTCATTCTTGTAGTGTTTGGTTGTTTTTTTGTTGTTTTAAATATAATAATGAGTTTTCAACCATTAAAATTTAAGCTGTAAGAACATTCTGCATATAATCAAATAATTGCTGCATTTGAGGTTGTCCCTTTTTCTTACCGCTTCTACCGGCAAAATATAGCACAAACCATATGAGGACCAACAGCACCATAAGACCTACTTGTATATGATATGTTTTGCCTAATGATGCACTTGAATATGCCCAAATACCTATAATTATAAATAATGTGGCGACAATGAAATGTACGAACATAAAAAATGTCCATAGGGTAGGGTTTGGACCAAAAACACCATGTAGCTTGCAGCTAATTTCATCTATCTCATCAATTTCTATGTGAAGTTGCGGAGACCAAAAATGGTTCTCTTTTTTATTAAACTTTATAAATACATGCTCATCCAATCGTTTCGTTACAAACGGATTCTCCTTTGACCGCTCAAACTTGCTAAGAACAGTTTCTTTATTTTTTGGTATGTGCAATTGAAACCTAGGGCGAAGTACAATCTCGTTCGGTAACGGTTTCATATGAATAGAATTATTTAAAAATTGTCATTAGTTGTGGCATTCTATAGCACTGGATACTAATTGGGTAACCGGGGCAGGGGATACATAAGGAATACCCAGACCAAGACCTCTTAGAATAAAAAGCGCACCAATGATAATGACAAATACAGGAATTGCTTTTTGTACTTTTTGGCGTATACCGCCTTTTAATAAATTACTAAAATAAATGGCAGCTGTCATTAGTGGTAAGGTACCAAAGCCAAAAAGTATCATATACAAGCTACCTTGTAGGGCATCGCCCATTGCAATAGAACCAAAGAGCGCCATATATACGAGTCCGCAGGGTAAAAATCCGTTTAAAAAACCAATGGTCAAAAAAGTATCCGGCGATTTCTTTTTAAGCTCTTTGCCCAATTGATTTTTAACTTTTGATATGACTTTGTAAATAGGTTTAGACAAGTTGTACTTGTTGAAAGTCTGATACGGAATCAAAACAATCAGAATCATTATAATACCAATAGCAATAGCAAGTTTCTGTTGTATACCGAAGATGGAAAGCCCTTTACCTAATAGTCCAAATACAAGACCTATGATTCCGTAAGCCAATAGACGACCAAAATGATAGATAAATATTTGTCCGAATTTTTTATAATTATTTGTTCTATCTACGGGAAGCATAAAGGCAATGGGTCCGCACATACCTACGCAGTGCAAACTTCCCATAAGACCTAGTATAAGGGCAGATAATAACATGGTTTATAAGGTTATACTTTCTTTATGTAAAAATTCTTTACCGGCATACTCCCAGAAAATTTTTATATCCCAACGACCTTCCAACAATTGATTGTCCGGTATGAGCAACTGTGAATTGGATAAACTAATGGGCAAATTAAAATCCAAATTCTTATTGGAAGGTCTATAAAGGGATACGATACCATTGATATTGGTATCATTAAATCCATCGGGAAAAATAACGAGTAAACCCTCTGGAGATTTTTTGAGTCTTATTTGTGACGACGCTGCACGTGCATTAGTCTCCGCATCTATTTCTTTTTGATAGCCAAGCTCTGCTTTATAATATTCTTCTGTCACCAGATCATGGTTGGCATCATGACTTGTGGTCATTTTAACTACAAAAAACATAATAAAACTAATGAAAGCTATAATAGCTATTACAATACCGGTACCCCAATTAATTTTCATGATGCTGTATTTTTATTGGCACCGCCAAAGGGTATAATACCCCGAAGCTTGCCTCTAATTTAAAAGTTTGTATCTTTTGAATACCTCATGAACTAGCCCTGAGGTGTTTTACTTATAACTACGTGGTGCTAAAAAACGAGCCGTAGTGGTCTCAATTAATTTATCGTTACTATATACCCCAATTTTAAGGTTGTTCTTATCGCCGCTTAGCGCAGATGCATTAATTTCTATGAACAAAGTACCTTCAGCAAGGGCTTCTGGTTCAACATCAAAATTCTCATGTCTAACCAGTTTAATTTCTCCTTTGGGAGAGATGAGTTCAAAATGAACATTTTCAACCGCCTTTGTAGTTTTGTTCAACAATTTATAGGTGTAAACATTGCTAATGATGTTTCCTTCCTTATGTTCATATAGCTGTCCGGGTAACCTTAGAATATTTGCTTCAAGGTCATTTCTTAAAAACATCATACCAATAAGAACACCTGTTAAAATCACTAGAACAGCGGTATATCCTTTTAAGCGAGGCGTAAATTTGAACTTTTCCTTTTTGGTAATCTCATCTTCACTGGCATAACGTATTAATCCCTTGGGCAGGTTTACCTTTTCCATGATCGTATCGCACTCATCTATACAAGCAGTACAGTTAACACACTCTAGTTGTGTTCCGTTTCTAATATCTATACCCGTAGGACAAACGTTTACACATTGAAAACAGTCAATACAATCCCCATGGCTCAAAGCTGTTCTATCTTCATTTTTACGCCATTTTTTTCTACCGTTTTCAGCTTCACCACGTTTATGGTCATAGGCAACGACAATAGATTTATTATCTAATAAAACTCCTTGCATACGACCGTATGGGCAGGCAATGATACAGACCTGTTCCCTAAACCATGCGAATACAAAATAGAATACCGCGGTGAAAATCAATAATGATACCATGGTACTAATATGCTGTGCAGGTCCGTCGGTAATGTATTGTATCAAGCGATCACTACCTATTAGGTAAGCAAGAAATATATTGGCTATAATGAATGATATGATAAAAAAGATGAACCATTTTAAGGCACGTTTTCTGATTTTTTCTGTATTCCATTCTTGCCTGTCCAACCGCATTTGAGCACCACGATCACCATCTATCCAATATTCAATTCTACGGAACACCATTTCCATGAATATGGTCTGTGGACACATCCATCCGCAGAAAATACGTCCAAAAGCCACGGTAAATAGAGCTATGAAAACTACACCAATAATCATGGAGATGACAAAAAGGTGAAAGTCTTGCGGATAAAATGGAAATCCAAAGATATTGAATCGTCTTTCCAGCACATTGAACATTAAAAATTGGTTGCCGTTTATTTTGATAAAAGGAGACGCGATCAAAAAGGCAAGTAATACGTAGCTTACATACTTTCTATATGTATACAGTTTGCCACTGGGTTTTTTTGGAAATACCCAAGCCCGTTTTCCATCTTCCTTTATGGTTCCGATAGAATCCCTGAAATGATCTTGATCTTGTGACATTTTATCTTTTTAACAGCATGTACAAGGCATTGCCTTGCACTAAAATTTAGTTCATAGTAACCGCAGCCGAGTCGATTGCAACTTCTGGTGCAACAACTTCTTCTGTACTATTTTCAATGGGGGCGTTAGGGTCTTCCCAAATATCACCTTCAGGTGCCTTGGGGTTTGCAGGTGTGGTACCTTGAAAACTTAATACATAACTAGCTACTTGCGCAATTTCAGCAGGTTTCAGGTTTTGTTTCCAAGCGATCATACCCTTACCATCACGACCACCTTCAGATATGGTGTTGAACACATTTTTAATGCCACCGCCAAGAATCCAATGGTTGTCGGTTAAATTTGGACCAATACCACCGCCACCATCAGCCATATGACACGCAACACAGTTACTTTCAAAGATGCCTTTACCTGCATTTAGGTCTGCCGCATCGGTCAATAGTTCAACAGTACTGGCATCAACAAGATCTTTAGCGGTTTTTTTGTACGCTTCAATTTCTAACTCGGCGGCAGCCACTTCTTGTTCGTATTCAAGATCTTGGTCATAATCGTTAAATACATGAAAGCGAGCTAAGTAAACTACCCCAAAAACAATAGAGGCGTAGAAAAGATATACCCACCAAGGGGGTAAATTGTTATCTAGTTCACGTATACCATCATAGTTATGGTCAAGAATAATTTCCTCTTCTGACTCTATTGGCTTGCTGCCCAACATTTTGGCATACATTTTTTTACCCCAGGTCCATTCCCACTTTTTTTCCTTCTCTGCCAAGTATCTTACTTTAGCTTCATCATCTAAAGTATTATAAAGCACATTTTCAATAGCTTGAACAATGAAGGCAATCGCAATTAATAGCAATAAGATAAGTGTCATAAAACCGAACATTAAAGTAGGGTAGGCTATAAAAGCCGGCTTATCGCCACTATCAATATAAATTTCCATAAGTACGATGACCAAGAAGAAGGCCACGGTTATTCTCAACCACCAAGCTGTAGTATTTTTCATATTTCGTTATTTAGTTGGTTATCTTCTTCTAAAGGCAATTCGCTAACTTCTTTTATGTATGATTTTGATGCGGTTATGACCCACCAAAATAACAATGTGAAGAACACAAAGAAGATTAGTAATGATATCATGGGGTAGGTAGCTACACCATCAATAGTTTCCATGTAACCTTTTACAAATTTGAACATGACTTTTAGTTTTTGTTATCAGATAATAGTTCTCCAGTTTCCTTCACTTTTATATCCGTACCCAAACGTTGTAGGTAAGCAATTAGGGAAACAATTTCACGATCTCTCATTTCTATAAAATCCTCTCCATTTTCTGCAGCATATTTTTTATCGGCTTCATAAGTCTTTGCAAAATCAGGATCGCTGTACAGGTTTTTTTCAATTTGTGTTGCTTGCGCATCCATTGAAGCTTCTGCACTTGCAATGTCTTCTTCTGTATAAGGAACACCTAAACTGACCATAGCTTCCATTTTTGCTTGTATATCGCTTCTATCATGCTCATTTCTAACCAGCCAAGCATATGCGGGCATTATAGAACCAGATGAGGTGCTTTGTGGATCGTACATATGGTTTAGGTGCCAGTTGTCCGAGTATTTTCCACCAACCCTTAATAGATCCGGTCCTGTACGTTTACTACCCCAAAGGAACGGGTGGTCATAAACAAACTCCCCAGCTTTGGCATACTCCCCATAGCGTTCCACTTCACTTCTAAATGGGCGTACCATTTGAGAGTGACAGCTAACACAGCCTTCACGAATGTATAGGTCACGACCTTCTAATTCTAAAGGTGTATATGGTTTTACACTTGTAATGGTAGGTATGTTGGACTTTACTAAAATGGTAGGTACAATTTGAATAATACCACCAATTAATATGGCAATAGTAGCCAGAATGGTCAATTGAATTGGCTTACGCTCTAACCAAGTATGGAAGGTTTCGCCAGCGGTTCTTCTTTTAGATACACGTGTAAGTGCAGCAGCTTCAGCTAGTTCATCTTCAATAACGCTACCAGCTTTAATAGTGCGTACTACGTTGAATATCATTACAATTGCTCCAACAATATAAAGGCTACCACCAATGGCACGCATCCAGTACATAGGCATAATTTCATTTACCGTTTCTAGGAAGTTACCGTAGACCAAAGTTCCGTCAGGATTAAAATCTTTCCACATTAGGGCCTGTGTAAATCCGGCAACGTACATTGGTAAGGCATACAGTATAATACCAAGTGTACCGATCCAGAAGTGGAAGTTGGCCAATGGGGTAGAGAATAATTTCTTCTTGGTCATTTTTGGTACTAACCAATAGATCATACCAAAGGTTAAGAAACCGTTCCATGCCAATGCACCTACATGCACGTGGGCAATAATCCAATCACTGAAGTGGGCAATGGCATTTACGTTTTTAAGTGAAAGCATGGGACCTTCAAAAGTTGCCATACCATAACCGGTGATAGCGACCACCATAAATTTTAGAACAGGATCAGTACGAACCTTGTCCCATGCTCCACGTAAGGTCAATAGTCCGTTGATCATACCGCCCCAGGATGGAGCCAATAACATGATGGAAAAGGCAACCCCTAAGTTCTGAGCCCAGTCTGGCAAAGCAGAATATAATAGGTGGTGCGGACCTGCCCATATATAGATAAAAATTAGCGACCAGAAGTGAACAATAGACAGTCTATAGGAGTAGACAGGTCTGTTTGCCGCTTTAGGTACAAAATAATACATAAGCCCCAAAAAGGGTGTAGTTAAAAAGAAAGCAACCGCATTATGCCCATACCACCATTGTACCAATGCATCTTGCACACCTGCGTAAACAGAATAACTTTTTAATGCCGTAACCGGTAGTTCTAAGCTATTGAAAATATGGAGTACCGCAACGGTAACAAACGTAGCCAAATAGAACCAAATGGCCACATAAAGGTGACGTTGTCTTCTTTTGATCATGGTACCTATGAGGTTAACACCAAAAGCGACCCAAACAACGGCAATGGCTATATCTATTGGCCATTCTAGCTCAGCGTATTCTTTAGAACTGGTATACCCTAAGGGTAAGGTAATGGCGGCGGCAACAATAATCAACTGCCAGCCCCAAAAGTTGAATTTGCTCAAAAAATCGCTATACATACGAGCTTTCAACAAACGTTGGGTAGAGTAATAGACACCCGCATAAATAGCATTACCTACAAATGCAAAAATAACGGCATTGGTATGTAAAGGCCTTAGACGACCAAAGCTTAACCATGATATGCCGTCGGTTAAATTAGGGAACATGAACATAAAGGCTAACAATAAGCCTACGGACATACCCACAATACCCCAAAACATGGTTGCATAAAGGAAATTTTTCACGATTTTGTTATCGTAATAAAACTGCTGTACTTCCATAATTATACTTGTTTATTTAGTTGGATTTTATTTTTATTATTTGGAGAACAGAGAGAAAAGAATTTAGAGAATAGACTCTTATTTATTTTCATATGTTCCACCCGTTCATTTACTCCACTCTTCACTCTTCACTTTCTTTGGCTTTACCAATTCATCCTCAAAAAGCATTCTTACAGAAGGTGTGTAAGCATCGTCATATTGTCCTTTTTTGACCGATACGATAAAGGCGGCAAAAAAGATAATTGCGACCACTAGGCTAATTGCCAATAAAACATAGATTACACTCATACCAATCTTAATTATTCGGTAAATTTAGGGGGGGAGGCTACCTTAGAAAATGACAATTGTCATACTTTGATTTTTTTCTTAAAAAATATAAAAGAGGAGAAGGTTTTATGGTTGATTTTTGCTATTTAAAGTATTGGTAAATAGTATTTTACGTTTGTTTTGTTGAAGTTTGAAATAGTGGGTGTTATCATTAAAAGAATAAAGGAATGTAGTATGGCAAACCTGTTCATGAGGTTTGTCTGTACATACCTTGAAATTATTTAAGTACACGTATTTTTTTGGATTCAGATTAAGACAATTTTCTACCAATAAAATTTGTCATGACCGTAGTAAATGCGACAATGCTAATAGAACTTAATGGCATAAGAATAGCGGCAATTACTGGTTCTAACTGTCCGGTTACCGCAAAATATAAGCCTACGCAATTATAGAGCAGCGATAGCATAAAACTCATTTTAATAATACGGATCGCTTTTTTAGATGCAAGTATATAACTGTACAATTGTTGAAATTTAGAAGCGTCTAAGATGGCATCACACGCAGGAGAGAAGACGTTGATGTTTTCAGATATGGCAATGCCTACATTACTTTGTGCCAATGCGCCGGCATCATTTAACCCATCACCAACCATAAGCACCTTTTTGCCTTGATCTTGTAATGTTTTAATAAATGCTAATTTATGCTCTGGTTTTTGATTGAAGAATAAGGGGGTAAGTTTGGGTAACAAAGCTTCCAATCTAGTTTTTTCTCCCTCATTGTCCCCAGATAAAATTGCCAGGTTCAAGGTCTGCGACATATTCTTGAAAGTGGTAGATAACCCTTCACGATATTGATTTTGAAAAACATACCTGCCCTTGTAATTGTTATTGGCACTAATATACATAGAGGTGTCAAGCATATTTTCAGGGATTGCTTTGCCAACAAAATTTGCCGATCCAATTTTCATTTTTATGTTTCCCTTACTGCTTTCAAGTCCTTTGCCAATATGCTCTTCATACTCATCTAAGGTAATGATATTCTGTTCTTTAAGCAGATCATATAAAGATCTGCTTAAAGGGTGGTTAGATGCCCTTATGGTATTCTTTAAAAGGGATTCTTCTTCTGCGGTCAAAGGCATGCCTTCATAATAAGCAGTGCTTTTTTGACTTGTGGTAATGGTACCTGTTTTATCAAAAATGGCAGTATCTATTTTGGCTAGTTGCTCAATGGTCTGGGTATTTTTAATGTAGAATTTTTTCTTGCCAAAAATGCGTAGCATGTTTCCAAGGGTAAAAGGAGAAGCTAAAGCAATGGCGCATGGGCAAGCAATGATCAATACCGCCGTAAATACGTTCATGGCCTTAGAAGGTTCATGGAATAACCAAAAGGTGGTAGATACAAAAGCAATAGTAAGTACAGCAATGGTAAAACGCTTACCAATACTATCGGTCAGGTTCTGAAAAGTGGTGGTTTTATCTGTCTTAAAAACGGCATTGCTCCATAATTGTGTAAGGTAACTTTGCGAAACGGATTTTAAGGCTACCATTTCAATAACACCATTTAACTGTTTTCCACCGGCAAATAATTGTTCGCCAATTTCTTTTTTTACAGGTTCAGATTCCCCAGATACAAAACTATAATCAATTTGTGCACTGCCGTATACTAAGGTGCCGTCTACAGGAATCATTTCTTCGTTTCTGATCAATATGCGATCCCCTTTTTCAATATTTTGAACAGGCACGGTCTCCTCTGTTCCGTCTGTGTTCAAACGGGTGATGGCAATAGGAAAATAGGATTTATAATCTCGCTCAAAAGATAGAAAACTGTAGGTTCTTTGTTGAAAGAATTTGCCGAGTAAAAGAAAGAAAACCAACCCTGTAAGTGAGTCAAAAAATCCGCTACCGAGGTCAAAAGCAATATCAAAAGTACTTCTGAGAAAAAGCATTAGAATGCCTAAAGCAATGGGTACATCAATATTTAAGAGTTTGGCACGTAGCCCTTTAAAAGCCGATACAAAATAGTCCCATCCGGCATAAAAGACTACAGGTAATGAAAAAACGAACATCATCCACCGAAAAAGACCTTGATACTGGTTAAGCCAAAATTCACCACCGGAAGCCGCACTGGAACCTAGGTCAAAATATTCCGGGAAAGATAAAAACATAACATTGCCAAAAGCAAAGCCTGCAACACCAAGTTTGTATATGAGGCTTCTATCGGTCGCTTTCTTTTTTCCTTCAAAATCCTCTAAGGATATATAAGGCTCATATCCAATTTTTGCCAATAGTAAAACTAGGGACTTTAATCCAAACTTTTTTTCATAGGTAACCCTAATGGTTTTCTTTGGGAAATCTACTTGAGAGTTCGTTACATTCTTGTTCAGTTTGTTAAGGTTTTCCAAAATCCAGATACATGAACTACAGTGTATTGTGGGTATATAAAGATTAACGATCTGTATGTTGCCATCATTAAATTCTAGTAGTTTGGTAATGATATCTTCATTATCCAAAAAATCATATTTGCCTTCTATGGCTTTTGGTGTAGAACCGGCCGCTTCTTGCAATTCGTAATAATGGGAGAGGTCGTTAGATGAAAAAATTTCATATACGGTCTTGCAACCGGTACAACAAAAAGACTTTTCTTCAAAAGTGATCAGTTGCCTATCACAAGGATCTCCGCAATGATAACATGTATCAACCTTCATAATCATTTACCAATTAAGTACACAAAGATGAAAACCAATCACTTTTTAAAACATGATAATTGTCAGTTCTTAGCATAATTGGCTTGTTTAATTTTGTGCTATATTAAATTGTATAGCCATGGAAAGTAGATGTGAGAACTGTATTATAAGACAATTTAATTCGCTACGAGCATTGAGTAAAGAAGAGCTAAAAAAGGTCTCCAATGCCAAAATTTCCAAAAAGATAAAAAAGGGAGATACATTGTTTTCAGAAGGGCAAAAGTTAGATGGCGTTTACTGCGTACGTAACGGTGTTTCTAAGTTGTCCAAGCTTAGTAGCAATGGAAAAGAGCAAATAGTAAAATTGACCAATAGGGGCGAAATAATGGGACAACGTTCTGTAATTGCAGAGGATTATACCAATTTGAGCGCTACGGCGATCAATGATATGGAGGTATGTTTTATTCCCAAAGAAATAATTACGACAACTTTAAATACCAATCCATATTTTTCTTTAGAAGTGTTACGGCATATGGCGCACGATTTAAAAGAGGCAGATGATGTCATTGTAAATATGTCTCAGAAGACCGTAAAACAGCGCCTTGCAGAGGCATTGTTGTATTTGAGACAGAACTATGGCGAAGACGAAAACGGTTTTCTGTTACTCACGTTAAGTAGAGATGATTATGCCAACATTGTAGGTGCCGCAACGGAATCTTTGATTAGAATGCTATCCGATTTTAAAAAGAAAGGGCTTATTAAAACCGAAGGTAAAAAAATAGGTATCGTAAATGATTGTGCCTTAAAAGAACTCATAGACGGATTTTAAAATTTCTATGATCTGATAAATGTCATAGTTTCTAGGGACCATGACATCTACATTTATCTTCATATTGATACGTTCTACTCATGAAAAACATTCTAATACCTACAGATTTTTCTTTGGCCGCATCGAATGCTACCGAGTTTGCACTACGTCTTTTTGCCGATACTACATGTACGTTCTATTTTTTAAATGCGTATACCCCAGAAATTTACAGTAATAGATTAATGGCGGGTAATGCTGTTGTAGAAGCCAAAGCTTGTACTGCACAGAAAGCATCGGAAAAGGGACTTTCAATGTTGCTGTCACGTGTTAAAAAGCAACATGGTAATCACCGTCATACCTATGTAAAAATCCCAACATTTTCATTATTGATTGAAGAAGTGAAAGAGGCTATAGAAAAGTATGCTCTAGATTTTATAGTAATGGGCGCAACAGGAGAAGAAGAGGACCCTTCTTGTTTAATGGGTAGAAATGCGGTAAGGATTTTGGATAATGTACAAAATTGCCCTGTTTTAGTAATACCAAAAAAGTTTACGTTTAGGGACCTAGCCAATATTGCCTTGTTGTCAGATGCAAATTATTTTTATAAGGGAAACGAATTGAATTCATTGTTACAAGTATGTAGCGGTTTTAATAGCAGAGTTCATATTCTTAATTTTCAGAAATCTAATGATCATTTGAATACCCTTAAAAAATTGAATTTGTACACCATAGATAAAATACTACATAATGTATCACATGAATTTTACAACATATCGGTTAAGGATGCTTTATCTTTTACTTTAAGTACTTTCATTGATCAAAATAATTGTCAATTGGTTGTGGTATTCAGTAGTAATCATGAGTTTATGAAAAACCTGAGGCTTAATTATATCATTGATAAGGCACATTTTTGTAAAGACGTGCCTATACTGTCTTTAAAATCAATTGAAAATTAATAACTGTTTTCAAATAATGAAAATGGAAAATCTACCGTAATGTTTTTGCAATTGGTGTAGGGTGAATTCAAAAGCACTAAAGTTTTTTTTAGAACAAATGAACAATCACGGGAACATCGATCAATTATAAATATCTTTAGCGAAAATAACGAACCTAAATTCCATTATAAGTGAGCGTGGTAAACGAGAAAAAAGTAGCAGCATTAGAGGCGGTAAAATTTATTGAATCAGGAATGAATGTAGGTCTAGGTACCGGATCTACGGCATTTTTTATGATTGAAGCCATTGGCGAAATGGTGCAGAACGGATTACACATCAAAGCCGTTGCAACATCTAACGAGACTGAAAAATTAGCAAGAAAACTAGGTATTGATGTCATTACCTTGGCAGAGGCAAAGCGGTTGAATGTTACCATTGATGGTGCGGATGAGGTAGATCAAGATTTTCAGTTGATCAAAGGCGGTGGAGGTGCATTGCTGCGCGAAAAAATTGTGGCACATAATTCCGATCTTAATATTGTTATTGCCGATTCTTCTAAAAGTGTAAAAAAACTAGGTAAGTTCAAATTGCCTATAGAAACCATTCCCTTTGCAACACAGCTTATCATAAAGGAACTTGAAGGCATGAAACTTAGTCCCGTTCAACGTTTAAAAGATGGTGAGCATTATAGAACGGACGAAAACAACGACATTATAGACATAGATATTTGGGATGCCGATGTTAAACTGACGACCTTAGAACAGCAATTAAAGACCATACCCGGTATAGTAGAAACAGGATTGTTCTTGACCACTACCAATATTGTTATCATTGGGGAAGGGGATCAAGCAATTGTCAAAAAGAGTTAACTGCATTTTAGGGGTACAGAAAACGCTAAAATTGTTATAATATGCAGATTGTAAATGTGCAAACCTGCGAAAGTCATTTAGTGATTTCACTAGTGCCTGCATTCTTTGAATTTTGCTATTCCATTTACCAAAGCATAAGTGTTTTATTTTGAGGAGATAAACCGATAAATACATCAGGAGGCACATGAAAAACTCTTCGAAAACCCTTTCGAAAGAGTTCAAGCATCAATCTATCGAAGTTTAGCCGTTTAATAGTTGAGTGCTATAGAATTATGTTGTGCAAATAATTTTAATTAGAGCCCTATATAAAGTATCTTTGAGGAGATTTAATAAGTTTGAATTTAACACGAACCTGAAAAATAATCTAAAATATAATGAACAAGGAACTAGATCAATTAGCGGCCGATAATATTAGGGCATTAGCTGTAGCGATGGTAGAAAAGGCAAACTCTGGGCACCCAGGTGGGCCAATGGGAGGAGCAGACTACATGCACATTTTATATACTGAATTTTTCAACTATGATCCTTCTGATATGAAATGGCCTTTTAGAGATCGTTTCTTTATGGATGCTGGTCACTTATCAACATTGATGTATGCGCAATATTACCTTTTGGGGAACTACTCAAAAGACGACGTATCCAATTTTAGACAATGGGGATCGGTAACACCTGGTCACCCTGAGGTAGATGTGGCAAGAGGTATTGAAAATACTTCTGGTCCATTAGGTCAAGGGCATACTATGGGTGTTGGTGCAGCGGTAGCGGCCAATTTTTTAAAAGCGCGTTTTGGCGATTGGATGAACCATAAGATCTATGGTTTTATTTCCGATGGTGGTGTACAAGAAGAAATTTCTCAAGGTGCAGGTAGAATTGCTGGTCACTTAGGCTTAAGTAATTTTATCATGTTCTATGATTCTAACGATGTTCAATTATCATCTAAAACAGATGAGGTAACTTCTGAGGATACTGCAAAGAAATATGAGGCATGGGGATGGAAGGTAGTTACTATAGACGGTCACGATCATGAGCAGATCAGAAAAGCGTTGACAGATGCCAATGCAGAAACCGAAAAGCCTACCTTGATCATTGGTCAGACCATAATGGGTAAAGGTTGTGTAACTGCAGATGGAACTCCGTACGAAGGGTACACCGAGTTACATGGTAAGCCAATTGGCGATACGGGGGCAGATTATGAAAAGACTTTGGTGAATTTAGGAGCCGATGTTGACAATCCTTTTGATATTTATTCAAAAGTAGAGGTATACTACGAAGGGATCATCAATAGAAAGAAAGATGAAGCTCAGGCAAAGAAAAGGGAAATAGATGCATGGCGTTCAGAGAACCCAGAGTTATCTGCTAAGTTAGATGGTTTCCTTGAAGGAAAATTACCTAAATTGGATTTCAGTTCTATAGCTCAAAAAGAAGGTCAGGCAACAAGAGCGGCATCTTCCAATGTTTTGGCATACTTGGCACAGAACGTAGAGAACATGATCGTATCTTCTGCGGATTTATCTAACAGTGATAAAACGGACGGGTTCTTAAAGAAAACAAGCATTTTAAAGAAAGGTGATTTCTCCGGAGCATTCTTACAGGCAGGTGTAGCGGAATTGACCATGGCAACTATGGCAAACGGTATTGCCTTACATGGTGGGGTTATGGCGGTAGTGGCTACATTCTTTGTGTTTTCTGATTATATGAAACCAGCCATTCGTTTAAGCTGTATTCAAGAGTTACCGGTAAAGTTTGTATGGACACATGATGCCTTTAGGGTAGGAGAGGATGGCCCAACGCACCAACCCATAGAGCAAGAAGCTCAAATACGTTTATTAGAGAAATTAAAGAACCATAGTCATGAGCAAAGTTTTGTAGCATTACGTCCGGCAGATTCTCAAGAAACGAACGTAGCTTGGAAAATGGCCATGGAAAACCAAAAGACGCCAACAGGTCTTATCTTGTCCAGACAAGGTATAGGTGATGTACCTGCTAAGAGCGGTAACCGTTATGAAGAAGCTTTAGGAGCGGAAAAAGGAGGTTACTTGGTACAAGAAGTAGCTGATCCAGATGTAATATTAATTGCCAACGGTTCTGAGGTATCTACTTTAGTAGCGGCAACCAAATTGTTGGAAGAGAAAGAAGGGTTGAAAGTGAATATAGCTTCAATACCTTCAGAAGGTTTGTTTAGACAACAATTAGAAGCCTACCAAGAAAAAATTATTCCGCCAAACAAGCCGGTATTCGGTCTTACGGCAGGTTTACCTGTAAACTTGGAAGGTTTAGCAGGACCAAATGGTAAAGTATTCGGTTTAGAGCACTTTGGGTACTCTGCACCGGCAACCGTACTTGATGAGAAATTTGGGTTTACCGGAGATCAAGTATACCAACAAGTAGTAGATTTTTTAAAATAAATAATCTTTAAGGCATTGCTTTAGGGACATTGATTATAAATTTAAAATTAGTAACAGATGAAATTTTTTATAGATACAGCAAATTTAGACGAGATCAAAGAAGCTCAGGATATGGGTATTTTAGATGGTGTTACCACAAACCCATCTTTAATGGCTAAAGAAGGCATTACAGGTGCCGATAATATTTTGGCACATTACAAGAAAATATGTGACTTGGTAGACGGTGATGTTAGTGCTGAGGTGATTTCTACCGATTTTGACGGAATGGTTGAAGAAGGGGAGAAGTTGGTTAAAATTAGCCCACAGATCGTAATTAAAGTACCTATGATCAAAGAAGGCGTAAAAGCGATCAAGTATTTCTCTGATAAAGGATACAGAACTAACTGTACGTTGGTATTCTCTTCAGGTCAAGCTTTATTGGCAGCAAAAGCAGGAGCAACTTATGTATCTCCGTTCATTGGTCGTTTAGATGATATTTCAACAGATGGGTTAGGCTTAATAGCGGATATTCGTTTGATCTATGATAACTACGGTTTTGAAACTGAAATTTTAGCAGCATCTGTACGTCACGTAATGCATATTATTGACTGTGCTAAGATCGGTGCTGATGTTATGACCGGTGGCTTAGGTGCAATTACAGGACTTTTAAAACACCCATTGACAGATAGTGGTCTAGAGAAGTTCTTGGCAGATTACAAAAAAGGTAACTAAGATGTAATACGTTATCTAATTGATATTAAAAACCATCACTGAAAGGTGATGGTTTTTTTGTTTTAAATTAGTGCTTCTAAAAAACGACCAAACTTACTAAAGATACATCTATTTAAATATTGAAAAGAAAATGAGAAAGAATATAATTTTTTTTATAATAACTGCTACATTTTTATTGACTTCCAGTTGTGGAAGCGATAATGTTGAAAATGAAGAAGTTATAGAAACCCCTACTAATCAAGCTCCAAATCCCTTCTTACTTTTAACCGTAAATGATCAATCAAAAAATATAGAGTTAAAGCCTACATTAACTTGGGAAGCATCAACAGATTTAGATAATGACCCCATCAGTTACGATTTAATATTAGATAATAATTCTAATCCTAATACAGTAATCGCCTCTAATATTGAAGATACTGAATTTACAATTGACTCCTTTCTACAGTCCGAAGAAGTTTATTACTGGAAAGTAATAGCTAATGATGATAATGGCAATTCTACTGCAAGCAGTGTTTTTAGTTTTACTACAATCGATTTGTTTACAATTACAGATGTAACAACAGATTTATTGAGCCCTGCAGGATTAGCATTTAATGGAGATGATTTGTATTACTCTGAAGTAGATGGTTACAAAGTATCAAAAGTCAATGTTTCTGAGAAAAACCCTATCGCAACAGATGTGTTAACGGAATTATTTACTGGCAGGTTAGCTTTCTCTGGCACCGAATTATATATTTCTCAACCTCAAGCTAATCTACTCTCTAAAACTGATATATCAGTCACAACGCCTATCATAAGTCCCGTAATTCTAGGAAGTAATGGTCCTACAGCATTGGCTTTTAATGGAAATGAATTATTTGTTGCAGCACCAGACGTGAATAAAATTAGAAAACTAAATATTTCATCTACAACACCTGCGTTTATAGATGTACTTCAATTGGAATTTGGTCCTCGCCCCGATGGTTTATTACTAAATGGTAATGATTTGTATATTGCTTTAAGGGTAGGTAACAAAATTGTTAAAATGGATATTTCGGAAAAAGAGCCTGTATTGGTAAATATAGCCACTGGATTATCTGGTCCTACTGCATTAACACTTGATGGAAATATACTATACATTGCTGAATATGAAGGAAATAAGATTTCAAAAATTGATATTTCATCTAATTCAACTACTGTAACAGATGTAAAATTAGGTTTATCTGGTCCAAGAGAATTAGCACTTTATGATAATGAACTATATATTGCTGAATACGATGGCAATAGAATATCAAAAATTAATGTTCAGTAGAGGAAATATTATTTACGTTAGGAAAATTAATAACAGAATATTCTAATTGAATAAGATTTTATTTATATAATTAAATATCTTCAACTATAGAAACTAACATTCGAGTCGAGCCGTTGTGCTTAATTTTCAAAAAAGCCATATAGGTAATTCAAAAGAATGAACAAATTTAAAGGAACTTGATTAATGATTAGGGACGCGGACACGTACAGCTATCCAGAATTCGTTGAATTTAATAACGACCAAGTTCTTTATTTTAAGCTATTACACGAAACTGAAAACGGACTGCTTAAAAAAAACCAACTCACATGGAAAAGTTGTCCGAAACCAAATTTGAATTTGTGGCTGAAAATCGCATACGAATTTTTAGAACGGGTAAAACCCTTACTGTATTTAACGATACGGAATTAATATCCGGGGAAACTGAATTTATAACGGATTACGAAAGAATTGAACCTACAAAAACGCATTTAACAGACGAAGAAATTCAAAAAGTGGACTATAAAGCAGTATGGAATGGAGAAAGAATTCAAATTGTTTTTAATAAATATCTTGACAATCCAGCTATTCAAAAAGTCAACGAACGACTAAAAAGAGAGGGGCAAAAATTGGTATTGGAGATTCTACATGGCACCTATTTCGCATCAATTTTTAGAGACGGAGAAAGAAGAACCTTAATCGGGATTAAAGAGATTAATAGAAAAAAAGCAATTCTTTATGGTTTTGCAGAAAAACCATACGAAATAATAGCGGAATCGTACATAGAAAACACTAGACACAACAAGCCCCAAGCGTAAAGTAGATTTTAATGCTTAATAGAAAGGTCTGTGTATATTTATAAAGTCGCTAAAGTGAAAATTGCGAGTGAAAGAAATGTTCAATTTAGCTCAGGACATGTGAAAATAAAACTTATCTATAACTTTGTGCCAACTAAAAAGTTTAGGTGCTAAGCTGTAACTAATAAGATTCTCAGGTATTACAAATGATTTCACTAAATAAAACTATAGCCTATACCAAAAATTGGAAACATACTTTTTTAATTGCATTAGTATTGGGAACTATGGTTCCAGTGTTATTAATAACTTTAGAACCTTTTGATACTAGCAATGATTTCTCATTTAAATATTTAATTCTTTCAGGATATTCGCTTTGTATCATCATACCAATAATACTTATTCATCCTTTAGAAAACTATGTGTACAACGTACAGACAAAGCGTTGGTTTATTATAAATGAGTTTTTTTATATCACTGGAACACTTTTATTAATTTTTCTTCTCTCTTTTTTATATCATTTTTTTCTAATTAGCCTGCAATCATCATTTACTTCAGAAGCCGTGTGGGGTTTTATAAAATCGTTCGGATTGCCATTTATACCAATCGTAGTACCATTATGGCTTTATTTGCGATCTAATTATGGGGCAATAGAAGTTCCGTTTTATGATAAAGAAAATAGTAGGAGTAAAAAGACCGTAACCATTGTTGGAAATAATAAATCTGAAACCTTAACAATTTGTGAAGCGGATTTTATTTATGCCAAGGCGCAACAAAATTATGTGGACGTATTTTATAAAACGGATAATGGAATGCAGCAAGAAACATTTAGAAATACATTATCTAACATTATGAAACAATTGCCAAAGGCTTGGCAAGTACACCGTTCTTATTTAGTAAATCTGGATTATCTGGAATCTGTAGAAGGAAATGCTAGAAAACGTTATATAAGGATTTCAACAACGGAAGAAACCATTCCAATTTCTCAAATTTACTATAAGGCTTTAAGTAAAAGGCTTTCAAATTCGTCAAAATAAAGTCAAAACTATCCCTAAGACTTCAATTATAACCCAAAACATTCAAGCTAGTCACACTATTTTTTTGTTTCTGTTTTTATGGATTCTCTTTGTGGAGAACTTAAAAACAATCAAATGAAAATCCGTAATCTATTTACCCTTGCAATTTTAATTTCATTATGTATAAGTTGTTCATCTAGTAAATATGTAAACTATTTACAAGAACAGACAGAAGTGGTTAAAATGAAAGATTCTTTACAGTTTAATTCTCTGGATGAAAGTTTTTATAATAACAGACTGTTTCTGGTTGGTGAAGTGCACGAGGTTGAAACTTCTCCAAGAATAGACTTTGCATTATTTACGCAAATACATGATAAAATAAAAGTTGATGTTTATTTGGCTGAAATGGATATTGCCCAAGGTTATTATCTGCAAGAGTATCTAAAAGGGGCAAATGAAATGGAACTCCATAAAATTCTCAAAGAGTGGCCGGTTTATATAGGAAGTATTTCAAAGCAATACAGGAATAAATGGAACAAAATGAGAACATATTACGCTCAACTACCTGAGAACAAAAAATTTAAACTTGTTGGCATAGATAGAATAGCAGATTTTGAACTGGTTAGAAAATTATTGAAAGAAAAGCTACCGATGAAATATCATGGTGAGATTCACGAAACGAATGATTCATTAATTTCTTGGTCTAAAAATAAACTCAGCTTGATTCTAGACAAAGAGAAATCACATTTAGATATGACTACGTTCAATTTATTAAAAAATATAGAGTACAATATTTCCAATTATAGAGAAATTAGAAGTCGTGATACGTTTATGTATCAAAATTTTAAGAGATTTTATAAACAAAATCAATGGGAATATAACAATATTTATGGTGGTTTTGGTTTTTCTCATACCCTGCAAGGGTATAACTATACTTTTGCTGGAAAGGTAAAAAAGGACTCCATGCTGCCATACGCCAACAAATTGGTTAGCTTAAATACCTTGTACGTTGACTCTAAATTGACGGTCGATAGCAAAAGTCTACCTAAATTTATGCAAGACAAAGGCAAAGCATTTACAAGATTTAAATACTCACAGGATAATAGACTTTTTATGTACATAAAAGGAATAGCGGACTATAAAAAAGTTACGGAGCCAAACAGCATCAGCTTACTTAAATTAGACGCTCAGGGTTCCCCTTACTTAAATTCCACAAGGGGAACCAAAGTTAAAAAGTTAATACCTATCTGGGATGCATATGATATTATTGAGGGTACTTACACCACTGATTATGCTCAATATTTATTATTCGTCAGAAATGCAGACTGGATCCAACCAGATGAAAACTAATTATTAGTATGCGCTCATTTTAAAACTTAAGTATTATAAAGATTTATATACATTTATAAAAATACTGTGTGAAAATTATGTTAGAGGGAAATACTCAAAATTTAGTTTTGGACAAAAAAAATAAAACTACACAATAAGCTTTAGCTTCGTGCGTAGACAGAAACAAAAAGTTTCCTTAATACCCCTCTAAGTCTAGCTAAAAACATTGCGATTCAGAATATAGAATATCTAATTGTTTAATTAACTCATTTTTTTTATCAAAAATACATCTATTTAATCAATAATGTAAAAATAGATAGTTTTGAATCTATTTATTTGAGTATACTTGTCTAGTTAAGATGAATATATGGCAATGCTAAACCCTATTCCGACAGAAAAGATTATCGAACGTCTCCGGTACGAAAACCCTTGGTGGATTACCAAGGAGATTCCGGATACATACAGTTCAATGTCCAAAAGATTATATTTTGATCTCTTTTATCCATTCGTTCTCGAAAGAAGTATTAATAGGGCATTGGTTCTTATGGGGCCAAGAAGAGTAGGTAAAACGGTAATGCTATTTCATTGTATTGGGAACTTACTAAAGGAAGGGACGAATCCTCATAGATTATTTTTTATTGGAATTGATAACCCTATTTATGTTAACTTAAGCTTAGAAGACATTCTAACCCTTTGTAAAGAATCTTTAAGCCTTGACAATCTTAATGGTTGTTATATCTTTTTTGATGAAATACAATACTTGAAAGATTGGGAAAGACACTTAAAAGTATTGGTTGACTCATATCCGGAAACTAAATTCATTGTTTCAGGTTCAGCTGCTGCGGCATTGAAATGGCATAGCACAGAAAGTGGAGCGGGTAGATTTACTGATTTTTTATTACCTCCTTTGACATTCCAGGAATATATTCATTTGAAAAATCTTGACCATTTAATTTTTGAAGGGCATATTCAATATGGAGACAAGGATATAGAATATTGCTTAACTCATGATTCAAAAGCTTTAAATAAAGAATTCATCCATTATTTAAATTTTGGAGGCTACCCTGAGGTTGTGTTATCTGAAAAAATACAAGGCGATATGGGCAGATACGTGAAAAATGATATTGTGGATAAAGTTCTTCTTAGAGATTTACCAAGTTTGTACGGCATCAAAGATGTCCAAGAGTTAAACAGATTTTTCACATATATAGCTTATAATACGGGAAATGAATTTTCGTATGAGACAATGTCTAGGGAAAGTGGTATTCAAAAGGATACATTAAAAAAATATCTAGAATATTTAGAGGCTGCATTCTTAATTAAAGTATTAAATAAAGTCGGGGTAAATGCAAAAAGATTAAAAAAAATTACAAGTTTTAAAGTATATCTTACTAATCCATCTCTTCGTACTGCTTTGTTTTCTCCGATAAGTGAAACAGATCAAGAAATGGGAAATATGGTTGAAACTGCAATTCTTTCACAATGGATGCATCGGGAGCAACTAGATTTAACCTATGCTAGATGGAAAGACGGCAGAAAGGAAGGGGAAGTAACCCTTGTTTTAGTAGATGATAAAAATTACAAACCTGTTTGGGGAGTAGAAATTAAGTGGAGTAATCGCTATTTTGATAAACCACAAGTATTAAAAAGTTTAATTAAATTTTGTGAAGCAAATAAACTTAAAGCAGCAGTTGTCACTTCAATTGACCAAATAGGAATGAAAGAAACACAAGCCTTAAGGTTTACTTTTCTACCGGCTTCTATTTATGCATATAATATTGGAGAAATCACACTTAGAATGAAAACTAATAATTAAAAAATATGAAAGCACAGTAATTAAGTCTACTCCAAACTTAAAGTAAACCTAGTTTAACTACTTACTTGGTAAAGAAAAATAACTGTAAAGTCCATAAAATTAACTTATAAATGATACAATTCTTCTTAAGGCTCAAACAATGGCAACTCTTCATTGTTATGTTAGGTCTCCCCATAATTTATCAATTGTTCTTCATATTTGAAATTTTCGGAAGCCGTATACAACCAATGGAAGTAGTTGGAGAGGAAGGTGTTACCCAAGTGCTTAATGAGCGTTATTTTCATTTTGATTTTTTACCTTATGTACTAATATTGTTTAGTCTAGTGTTTTTTGGTTGGTTTTGGTCAATAGCAATTGGACTTCAAAAAAACATACCTGTCGAAATTGAAATGAAGGTTAAGAGGTTTAAAGCCTTTTTCATAATTCCATTGGTCTATACTATTGTTTTTATGATGTTTATAGGCGGTCTTTTTTCTGGGATGTTTACTTATGGTTTTTCAAATAGTACTTGGTTCTTAGTTATTATTCTGCCACTTCATTTATTTTCAATGTTCTGTATTTTCCATACCATATATTTCGTGGCTAAAACAATAAGAACCGCAGAGCTTCAAAGAGTTGTAACTTTTGGCGATTTCGCTGGAGAGTTTTTTCTGCTCTGGTTCTATATCATTGGCATTTGGATTATTCAACCAAAAGTAAATAGGTTAAATCGTGAATAACACAGCCTTGTATTATACGTCGGAATTCAATTTTTACATGGTTTTTTGGACTTTATTTGAAAGCTGTTGGCTTTTCTATATGAGCGTAAAGTAACCAACTTAGCTAATACTAATTGGTCACTTATGTTCAGTGTTAGTATCTTATCTTTAGGTCTTAGAAAAGTATATGCTATCCTGGACCATTACTGACGGTTTAGAAAAGACGATAGAAAAGGTTGAAAATTTAGAAAAAAATGGAGATTGAATTAAAACCCTTTTGGAGTAAAATTTTCAGGTTTAACTGGAAATTTGGTCTTTTTTTAATTCTTCTTATATGTATTCCCCGAATTGCTTTGGTCTTACACGGTAATGTGATAGGAAACATGCAATTTGTTGGCATAATGATGCTTATTATGGCTATGGCACCGTTCATATTTTTAAGTAAATACGGTAAAAATATAATCGGAATTAAAAAGCCTACAAATAATCTTTGGCTGATTATTGCTTTGATAATAGGTGTGCTATTTAGTATTCTTCTATACTTCATGGGAGAAGCGTTCTATGGTGATACGTACAAAAACTGGTACAACTATATTGGAAAATCGTATAATATTCCCCTGGAAATTGACGAACAAAGTAAGCTTCTAATGTTCGGTATTTCAGCTTTGATTGGAATGACATTTAGTCCTATTGGAGAAGAATTTTTTTTTAGAGGAATAGTCCATTCGAGTTTTGCAAAATCGGTAGGAAATAGAAAAGCATCTTTAATAGATAGTTTAGCATTTGCTATTGTCCATATTTCTCATTTTGGACTAGTTTACCGTAATCAACAATGGGAATTCCTCTTTGTGCCAACTATGATATGGGTGTTAAGTATGTTTGTTGCGAGTATTTTGTTTTACGTTTGTAGAAAATGTTCAGGCTCTATTTTTGGAGCGATAATATGTCATTCGGCATTTAATTTGGGAATGACTTATTGTATATTCTATCCATTGGTAACAATTTAAAACGGATACTATAATAACCTAGATTTACAATCAAAGATAAATTTAGCTTAGTAAAAAAAAATAATTTCAAATCAGCCTGTTGGGGAACCTTCTGCAGTATTTTTGAAAACACTTGGATTATGGTTGGAGATTGATAGCCATTATTCATATAAAATAAATAGTCTTCTATTTTAACCAAGTATGATTTTGGTATGGAATGAAAAATAAAATGAAAAAGCATATTTTAATTTTAGCGGTATTACTATTTATTTCCTGCGCAGATAAATCAACACCAAAACAGACTGTGCAACAGGTGAAAGCCAATACTATAGAAGAAACCGCTATTATGGTTCTTGGCAATGTTCAAGATGCCGGGTCGCCCCAAATTGCTTGTAAAAAAGAATGCTGTGCTGATTTGTTTGAACATCCGGATTCTCAGAGAAGGGTTGTGTCATTAGGCTTGGTAGATGCTGAACATCATAAGTCTTACATGTTTGAAGCTACCCCGGACATTGCCCAACAAATGAAAATGCTAACTCAATTTAATGCAAAGGGCACTAATGAGATAGTAAACGGAATTTTCTTGACCCACGCACATATTGGTCATTACACAGGTTTAATGTATTTAGGTAAGGAAGCAATGGATACTCGTGAAACTCCGGTCTATGTTATGCCTAAAATGGAAGATTTCCTTTTGACCAATGGACCTTGGGATCAGCTTGTGAAAAGAAAAAATGTGCAACTGCATAAAATGGTTGAACAGGTTGCCATACAACTATCTGATAAAATAAGTGTAACTCCCATAGTGGTACCACATAGAGATGAGTATTCAGAAACGGTGGGTTATCATATTAAGGGTCCAAATAAAAGTGCACTGTTTATTCCGGATATTGATAAATGGGATAAGTGGGACAAGAATATTATTGAAGAAATACAAAAAGTAGATTTTGCATTTTTAGATGCCACATTTTACAGTGGGAAAGAAATTAATAATAGAGATATTGACGAAATTCCACACCCTTTTGTCATTGAAAGTTTAGAGAAGTTTAAAGGATTGACCGACATGGAAAAGAGCAAGATTGTTTTCATTCATTTTAACCATACCAACCCGTTATTAAATCCGGAAAGCGAAGAAAGTAAATTTGTGCTTGAACAAGGTTTTAAAATTGGAAGACTTAATGATGTTTTTAAGTTGTAGTAGTAAATGATGATTTTGATATTTTCAATTAGAAGAAATTTTTAAAAACTAATACACCTTTTAAAGTAAGTTAGTTTCTGTAAATTTTAGTTTATAAGTAATTTTAATCTATGATCGATACTTTGGTTCTTCTTAGAAAACAATTACATGAAAATCCTGAGCTTTCAGGTAAGGAACATGAAACGGCAAATCGTATTGTTGAGTTTGTAAAAGGTTTCAATCCTACTCAAATCATTGAAGGTGTAGGAGGTACAGGGGTTGGGGTTGTTTATCAATTTGCAGAAAGTGGACCTACGGTTGTAATTAGGTGCGAGTTAGATGCTTTACCTATAGTTGAGGAAAATACATTTAATTACCGTTCTAAAAATAGTGGAGTTTCGCACAAATGTGGCCATGACGGTCATATGACCATTGTTGCCGGTTTGGCGCCATGGTTGAAAGAAGCAACCTTTAAACGGGGTAAAGTAGTGCTGTTGTTTCAGTCTGCCGAGGAAACCGGTAAAGGCGCGGCAAACGTCATTGAAGATAGTAGGTTCAAAAACCTAACAATAGACTATGTATTTGCCTTACATAATTTACCAGGTAGTAAAAAACATTCAATATCGGTAAGGTCGGGTTATTTTACGGCTACCGTACAAAGTATGTGTATTCGGCTTAAAGGAAAAAAAGCCCATGCTTCAGAGCCTGAAAATGGGGTGAATCCCGCATTGGCAGTTTCAGAGTTAATTAAAAGTATTGCCCACTTTTCAGAGCCAAATGCTCATAAAGAAAACTTTGCCTTGTGTACGCCCATTTATATGAATTTAGGGGAGAAAAACTATGGCATATCGGCAGAAGATGCTGAAATCCATTACACCATACGTACATGGAGTGGTGAAAATATGACCCAGTTAGAAGATAAAATTAAAAAGTCGGTGAATGCCATTGCGCAATCGTACTCGCTTCAATATACTATAGATTGGTTTGAATATTTTCCGGCATCCGATAATGATGACACATGTGTTTCTTGGATTAAAAAAGTAGCGAAGCAAGAAAACCTTTATATAAACCAGCATGTAAATTCCTTGAAATTCGGAGAAGATTTTGGATGGTATTCCCAACAATATAAAAGCGCTATTTTCGGTTTAGGGGCAGGTGAGGAGCATCCAGCATTGCACCATGCTAATTATGATTTTCCAGATGAATTAATAGCAACCGGCATACAAATGTTTAAAGGGATGATAGCAGAGGTTTTGGATAATTAGGTATCTTTAAAACTACCAACACCAAACGATCCATCATGAAATATGTATTTATAATTGCTATTCTTCTTTTATCATGTAAAGAAGAAAGTAAAACAGCCGCGCCCACAGAACAAAAACCTAACATTATTTATATTTTGGCAGATGATCTGGGCTATGCTGAAATTGGTGTCTTTGGTCAAGAAAAAATTGAAACTCCTAATATAGATGCCTTGGCAAAACAAGGCATGATTTTTACACAGCATTATTCAAGTGCCCCGGTATGTGCCCCGGCTAGGTACATGTTTCTTACAGGTAAACATGCGGGTAAGGCATTTATACGTGGTAATGATGAGTGGAACGATCGTGGTGATGTTTGGAACTATAGGGCAATGGCTAATGACTCAACTTTAGAAGGTCAACGACCGGTACCAAAGGGTACTAAAACCATTGCTAATTATTTGCAAGATGAGGGGTATAAAACCGCGTTAATAGGAAAGTGGGGCTTGGGAGCTCCACATACGCATTCCATCCCTAATGAAATGGGTTTTGATTTTTTCTACGGATTCAATTGTCAGCGACAGGCGCATACCTATTATCCGCTGCATTTGTACAAAAACAGAAACCGTGTGCATTTGGCGAACGATACCATTGCACCGAGCTCGCCCTTTCCAAAAGGATTAGACCCAAAGAACCCAGAAAGTTATAAAGACTATACGCTTACCGATTACGCTCCAGACTTAATGTTTAAAGAGCTTACAGGCTTTGTAAATCAGCATAAGGATAATCCGTTTTTCCTGTATTGGGCAACGCCAATACCCCATGTGGCGTTACAAGCACCACAGCGTTGGGTAGATTATTACAAAGAAAAGTACGGCGCAGAGGAGCCTTATTTATCCGGTAACGGTAATGGGTACTTTTCACATCAAAATCCACATGCTGCCTATGCGGCTATGGTGTCTTATTTTGATGAGAATGTGGGTAAATTGGTACAACAATTAAAAGACGAGGGTTTATATGAAAATACCTTGATCGTTTTCACTTCGGATAACGGTCCAAGCTACGCTGGTGGTGCAGATCCAACATTTTTTGAAAGCGCCAAACCTTTTGACGGGGAATATGGGAAAGGCAAAGGGTTTGTCTATGAAGGCGGTATACGTGTGCCAACATTTTTTACTTGGCCCGGAAAAATCAAGCCTGGTACTACGAGCGATTATGCATCTGCCCATTATGATATGCTGGCAACATTTGCAGATATTGTTGATTATGAAACACCAATAGATACGGATGGCATTAGTTTTATGCCCACCTTATTGGGAGAAAAGGGACAAGCTGAGCATGAATTTATGTACTGGGAATTCCCGGAGTATGGCGGACAAATTGCCATTAGAATAGGAGATTGGAAAGTAGTTCGGCAACATTTAAAAGATGATGAGCAGTCAACATTCGAACTTTATAATCTAAAAGATGACCCTACTGAAAAGAACAATATAGCCGATAAGCATCCTGAAATTTTAGAACAAGCTGCAGCAATATTTAAAAGGGAACACACAAAGCCCGAAACAGAACGTTTTCAAATACCTCTTTTAGAAAACGGATTGTTAAGCGAATAGAAAACTGTCTTCAGAAATCTTACCAAAAAATAAAACATCAATTTATATGCATTTTTAAATCCACAAGTTTAGTTGTATTTTGCAAGGATGGAATTTAATGTAGTACATAATTATGTGTGTACTAAAATGTGAATTTCATTGATTGAAATCGGTATAAATGCGAAATATCTATTATATGAGTGATTTTGCAAATATTGAAACTAACACACTTGAACAACTAGAACATGAAAAACGGTATTAAAATTTGCGTACTCGGCATCTTTTTATTCACTGCATTTTTAAATGCACAAGCTCCAACATGGGAAAATCCGGAATGGGAGAATCCTGAAATATTTCAGATCAACAGAGAAGAGCCTACGGCATCGCTTTATCGCTATGAGGACGTGAAATCAGCTTTGGCAAATGAAAGTTGGGAGAATTCTTTAAACTATCAGTCTTTAAATGGAGAATGGAGATTTAATTACGCGGCAAGTGTACCGGAAAGACCTATATCGTTTTATAAACCGGATTATGATACCTCTGGGTGGAACAAGATAAAGGTACCGTCTAATTGGGAACTGGAAGGTTACGGTACGCCCATATATACGAATGTGGTATATCCGTTTCCAAAGAATCCGCCATTTATTCCTCACGATATTAATTCCGTTGGTAGTTATAAGCGTCATTTTGAAACTCCTGAAAACTGGGAAGATAAAGAAGTGTACCTGCATTTTGGAGCGGTAAGCGGTGCCATGTACGTATACTTGAACGGGCAAATGGTAGGGTATAGTGAAGGCAGTAAAACTCCGGCAGAATTTCATATCAACAAGTATTTAAAAGAAGGCAGAAATGACCTTTCCGTACAGGTGTTACGCTGGTCTGATGCCAGTTATTTAGAAGATCAGGATTTTTGGAGGTTAAGTGGTATAGATAGGGATGTTTATTTGTATGCAACCAATAAAGCTACGATAAAAGATTACACGGTGGTGGCAGATTTAGATGAGACCTATACGAACGGTAAATTCCGTTTAGACCTAGAATTGGCAAATACCGGTAAGAAACAAAAAGGTACCCAAGTAGAAATTACATTATTGGATGGAGCACAAGAAGTCTTTAAAGTAAACCAAAGTTTAGATGTCGTTGAAGGAATTACTACGGTAAAATTTGCTCAAGAAATTCCTAATGTAAAAACATGGAATGCTGAAAAACCTAATCTTTATGCACTACTTTTTACATTAAAGGACAAAAAAGGCAATGTTACCGAAGCCATCAGTTCAAAAATCGGATTTAGAAAAATTGAGATCAAGAACAATCAATTTTTGGTGAACGGTATGCCCGTATTGATCAAAGGCGTAAACCTTCATGATCATGATGAAGTAACCGGGCATGTGATCAGTGAAGAGGTTACATTGAAAGATATGGAGGTGATGAAGCAAAACAATATCAATGCTATTCGCTGTAGTCATTATCCTAAAAACGAATTTTTCTATAGAATGGCGGATAAATATGGTTTTTATGTAGTTGATGAAGCCAATATTGAAATTCATGGTATGGGAGCAACCAATCAAGGTTTGGATGGTGATGAGGCCGCAATTGCCATTCACCCTGCATATAGACCTGAGTGGAGGGAAATGCATTTAGATAGAACGATAAGAATGTTTGAACGCGATAAAAATTATACTTCTATAGTAACCTGGTCTTTAGGAAACGAAGCCGGTAACGGTCAAAACCTTTTTAATACGTATGATTGGTTAAAGGCACATGATACAACAAGACCTGTACAGTACGAAGGAGCTACAAATTTCTCTAATACTGATATACAGGCACCAATGTATGCAAGAATACCTGAAACTATAGCTTATGCGGAGAACGACCCCAAAAGACCTTTGATTCAGTGCGAGTATGCGCATGCCATGGGCAACAGCGTTGGTAATTTACAAGATTACTGGGATGTTATCGAGAAATATGATGTTTTACAAGGTGGCTTTATTTGGGATTGGGTAGATCAAGGTCTAAAGGCTACCAATGAGAATGGTGAAGCGTTTTATGCCTTTGGGGGCGATTTGGGTGGAGCGGAATTACAGAACGATAACAACTTCTGCTTGAACGGTTTGGTTGATCCTGACCGTTCTGCACATCCGGCTTTGTATGAAGTGAAAAAAGTATATCAATATGTAAAGTTTACATCGGAGAATCCAAAAGCGGGAAAAATCAGTTTAAAGAATATGTATGATTTTACAAACCTGTCCGAATATAATTTTTCATGGAGATTGTTGGAGAATGGGGTAGAAGTAGGTAAAGGAAAAATTGCCGATGTTGATATTGCTCCTTATCAAATTAAAGAAGTGCAAATAGAATTGCCAGAATTAGCAAATGCCACTTCTGAGTATCATTTGAATGTATATATGAACACAAAGCAAGAAAGTGCATTAATTCCTGAGCACTACTTATTGGCTTACGAACAGTTTCAATTGACAGATTTTAAACCATCTGTTTTTAAAGAGAATATTGACGGATTAAAATTGACTAAGAAAGAAGATATCATTACCGTTACAGGTGACGGATTCAAAATAGGTTTTAATAGTAAGGACGGAACATTGTCATCCATAGATTACGGACAGGGAAATTTGCTGCAAAAGGGACCTGCCGTTAATTTCTGGCGCGCACCTAACGATAATGATTATGGCTACCATATGCCTAAATTATTAAAGCCTTGGAAAGATGCTACCGATACTCAAAATCTATTGCGTTTAGAAGTGAATTCCAATGAAGGCAAGAAAATTATTGATGCTGTAAAGTTAACCGCTAATCCGTTTAAGATTAGAAATGATTTTAATTTAAATGCAACATACGGTCTACCATCGGTAAATGGAGAGGTACAGGTAACCTACACAATTAATACGAAAGGTGAAATTTTGGTGAGCACACAATTGACAGGTCTTAAGGGTGATTTGCCCATACTGCCAAGATTTGGTAATAACCTGATCATTGATAACAATTACAATCAGGTAGCATGGTATGGTAGGGGAAAACATGAAAACTACCAAGATCGTAATACATCTGCTCTGGTGGGCGTGTATAATGCTAAGGTGTCTGATCTGTATTATGAATATATACGTCCCCAAGAGAATGGAAACAGAACGGATATTAGAACTTTGTCCTTTGTGAACAAGGACGGTAAGGGTATTGAAATTACAGCACCAGATCTATTCTCGTTTAGTGCGCACCATCAATTGAATTCAGATTTTGATGAAGGAATGGAAAAAAGGCAGCAGCATACGTTTGATATCCCTACAAGAGATTTGATCAATATAAATATTGATCATAGTCAAATGGGTGTAGGTGGTGATAATAGCTGGGGAAACCTGCCGTTAGAAACATATCAGATCAAACCGGAAAACTTTTCTTTTGATTATGTAATAAGTCCAATACGTTAAAATCTTATTATTGATCAGAATTTTAAATAGTAGAAAGTATATTTAGACCATGAAGAAAAGCATGCATTATGTAGCCTTGATCGTTTTTGGTGTGTTGATGGTCAATTGTAAGTCGGAACCAAAGAAAGACAAAATACAGCAAGAAGAAAAAACCGAGATTGAAAAGCCCACACCGGTAAAAGATCATACGGTATTGAATGAAAAACCGGAAGGAGTAACTGCTCCTAAAGGTATGGTTTGGGTGCCGGGCGCTGTTTTTAAACAAGGTGCAGTTAATAATGATAAAATAGCTATGGATCATGAAAAGCCCGCAATCGATGTAATGGTAGATGGCTTTTTTATGGACGTTACCGAAGTAACCAATGCACAATTTTCTGCATTTGTAAAAGCAACAGGCTATGTAACGGTCGCAGAAAGGGGAATTGATTGGGAAGAATTGAAAAAGCAAGTACCGGCAGGCACAGAAAAACCGCACGATTCCATATTGCAGCCTGGTTCATTGACTTTTAAAAAAGCAAAATCTTCAGTGCCTAATCTTTATGATTTTTCCCAGTGGTGGAATTGGACCATTGGCGCAGATTGGAAACACCCTAATGGACCAAAGAGTTCCATAAAGGGAAAAGATGATTACCCGGTGGTACAAGTTTCATACGAAGATGCATTGGCTTATTGCGAATGGGCAAATAGGCGCTTGCCTACAGAGGCGGAATGGGAGCTGGCATCAAGAGCGGACTCATATGGTACCATTTATAATTGGGGCGATGATGTAACCGTTCTGGCGGAAAAAGCGAATACGTGGGAAGGAGAATTTCCTGTTGAAAATACCATGGCAGATGGTTTTGAACTTAGGGCTCCCGTAAAATCATATCCGCCAAATGCATTGGGATTATATGATATGGCAGGTAATGTGTGGGAATGGACCAGTGATTGGTATAATACCGATTATTACAAAGAAGCTAAATCTAAAAATACGGTTTTGGTGAACCCCAAAGGTGCTGAAAGTCCGTACACACCAAATAACCCGCTTGCAAAAGAAAGAGTGATCAAAGGAGGGTCATTTTTGTGTAGTGCATCGTATTGCGCAAGTTACCGTGTATCTGCAAGAATGGGGTCCAGTATGGATTCCTCATTAGAGCATACAGGTTTTAGAACGGTTGCAACTGCTGAAATGCTGAAAGAATAGAAAAATACAGTTTTTAATCTATGCAGTTTAACAGTTGATCAAGTTCAACAATTTTTGCACGGCTAATAGGTATTTTCTTGTTTTGAATTTCGATGAACTCATGGTTATAGCGTTCAACCATTTTTAGGTTGACAATATAAGATTTGTGAATTCTTATGAACTTATCCGCCTCTAGTCTATCGTTAAAAGCGCTCATTGTAGATAAGATAACATAATTACGCTCTTCGGTAACCACCTTAACATAATCGCCCAGTGCCTCAACGTATAAAATTGCGTGCACGTTAAGTTCAACTTGCTTAAGGTTGTGCTTTACGACCAATTTGCTTTCTGGCTGTTTCTTTTTAGCAGATTTCACCTTATCTATGGCTTTGGTAATGGCAGCCTCAAACCGATCGGTGCTATAGGGTTTCAATAAAAAATCGGTTACATTGAAATCAAACGCTTCAAGCGCATACTTTTGATCATGACTGGTAATAATTACCTTGGGCTGTATGGTCAGTCCAGATAAAAACTCAAAACCGTTCATGTCCGGCATTTCAATATCAAGAAATAATAAATCAATTTTTGACTTATTTATTTCCTTTAAAGTTTCCGAATTGGCGCTGGCAGCGTGTATTAATTTTAAATGCTTACTTTTTGCAATAATTTGTTCTAGAAGCTTCCTTTGGGTAATGGAATCCTCTATAATAGCACAGTTAAAGGTCTTCATTCAATAATCATAAAAGTTCTACGATACTTACGTTAAGAATGGGGGAAGGTTCATTTTTCTAAAGATTAATATTAATTTAAACTTGGAAAAACAGCCGAAAAATAGTGAATACTTATCTTCATTGCTAATAATCGTATAAAAACTTTTGATAACTATATTGTAAGTTTCTAGCTCAAAAACCTACTTTTGTTATAGAAAATTTAATAGAACCACTTGATATTATGTCTGATAAAATAGAACGTGTAAAAACATTGATTATAGGGTCTGGACCTGCAGGTTATACGGCAGCAATATATGCTGCACGTGCAGATTTAAAGCCTGTTATGTACACAGGAATGGAACCTGGAGGTCAATTGACCACTACGACTGAAGTTGATAATTTTCCGGGATATCCAGAGGGTATAGACGGTCCTACTATGATGGTACAATTGCAACAACAAGCAGAACGCTTTGGTACAGAGGTTAGAATTGGTATGATTACTTCTGTAGAGTTTTCAAAAGAAAAAGGCGGTATTCATAAGGTTGTCGCAGATAATGATAAGGAAATTGAGGCTGAAACTGTTATTATTTCAACAGGGGCTTCCGCTAAATATTTAAACTTGCCAAGTGAGCAACGCTTACGTTGTGGTGGAGTATCCGCATGTGCCGTTTGTGACGGTTTCTTCTATAAGGGACAGGACGTTGCAATTGTTGGTGCAGGGGATACTGCGGCAGAGGAGGCTTCTTATTTGGCCAATATCTGTAATAAAGTAACTATGTTGGTACGTAGAGATGAAATGAGAGCTTCTAAAGCTATGCAACATAGGGTAAACAGTATCAAGAATATTGAGGTACGTTACAATACTGAGGTTGATGAGGTTTTGGGTGAGCAAGTTGTAGAAGGTTTACGTATGGTGAATAATCAGACTGGTGAAAAGGAAGAAATTGCAATTACCGGTCTTTTCATTGCTATTGGGCATAAACCTAATACAGATATCTTTAAAGGTCAATTGGATATGGATGAAAAGGGTTACCTAATTACCAAAGGTAAATCTACAAAGACCAATTTACCAGGGGTATTCGCTAGTGGCGATGCTCAGGATAAGGAATATAGACAAGCTGTTACAGCTGCTGGAACCGGTTGTATGGCAGCGTTAGATGCTGAACGTTATTTAGCCTCTATTGGTTCTGTTGAAGAAGCAGTAGCCGATAAATATTAAGAACCATTCATAATATATTAAAAAGAGCCCGTTCATGCGAACGGGCTCTTTTAATGTTTGCAAAATGTGGTTAGTCTATCCTAACGTAGTTTTCAGAAAATGTTCTGTTACCTTCTTCATCAAGGCTTATTTGGCTGAACCTGTCATCGGTTAGTTGTAGTTCAAAAGTAAAAATACGCATGGTATCCATAGCTTGGATCATTTCATTGTCGCCATATTCCAATGTTTCCATTAATCTGTCATCGGTAATTTTATAAGTGCCATAGCCGAATCTTCCTATTTTGTCTACAGGAACATATCTTGTCCACATAATTTTACCATTATAGTACATTTTAACCTGTCTATATCCGTCAGCCGTGGGCACGGTATCAATTATTTGTTGACCATCGTAATTATAAAAACTTTCAAGTTCCCATGTGCCTTGTATGGTATGCATGTAGTTGTCGTTTATGGAATTTGTTGAAGCGGCTGAGACCAATACCAGCATCAACAATACCAATCCTAATAATTTTTTCATAGTGGTAGCGTGTTAGTTAATAAAAGAGTTGAATGTATATTAAAAAGATACGAATAATTTTCAGAATTTGATAAATATAGCACCAAATAGTTAAGAATAATATATTGAAAATAAGACACTTGTAGTAAATACTATGATTGTGTAGGCAAAGTGTTAAGAATATTGCAAAGACTTAAAATGTCATTTTGGGTATGTGAAGCACTTAAAACTATACGGCTCATTAAAGAATCGTTTTCTGTGGGATACCTGAAATTTGTAACTATGATGTTGTTTTCTTGTAAATATTGGGCGAGCAATTCATTTTGAAAATTAAAGGTAGGGTGCCCTTTTGCATATACAAATAGCGAAGGATCAACGATAGTTTTTAGAAACAAATGGATGTGTTGATCCAGTTGTTTCCTTTTGTTCAATATTAATATATTGGCATCTTTTATAGTAGCTAATGATGCTGGAGTGGCAGGGCTGGCACCTCCATAAAATGAGGTGTTTTTTAAATTTTCTATTGTTTTGTTACTCCCAAAAATGGCACCTGCTTGTATGCCAAAACCTTTACCTAAAGAGCAAGAAACTAATAATTCCTTTGGCTGTAACATTTTTAAAAAACGATAGCTTCCGCCACCTTGCTCTCCTGTAATTCCTATTCCATGAGAATCATCTACTACTAGAATGATATCTTTCAGCGGTAATTTTTTAAGAAAGTTGTAGTCAGGGAAATTGTCGCCATGAAAATCAATACTATCCAAAAAAAGGACTGGTGTTTTGCCAATGTTTTTATGAATAGCCCCTTCAAGTTCTTGCCAGTTTTTAAATACTTTTTGTTGATTTCTAAAGAGTGCAGAGTGGGTGTTTGGTGCATAATACAAACTGTAGTTGATATTACTGAAATAGTCACATACCAATTGCCCGGCCAAATAACCGGAAGACATGGTAACACAAGCCTCGCTGCCTAATAGCTCTCTAAGATAGCTTTCAATCTCATCAAAAATAGAAATCTTAATATTAGACTTTCTTGAAGCACTATAGGATGTGCCGTATTTTTTGATGTTATTAATGAAAAGTGATTGAAACTCTTCATTGGTTTGAAGTCCTAAATAAGAAGTGCCCCCAAAATAGAGGTGTTCTTTACCATCTTTGGTTATCGTCCTTCCTGGAAATTCATTAATAGTAAGCATCAATCTAAAAGTTGAACACCGCTACCGGCTAAGTTTGGAAAAATTACTTTTCCTTCATCCGTTATTTGAACTCCAGTGGCAATATCACTTTTTAACAACATGGCGCCATCCATATCTACATAATCCAATTGCGGAATTAGTTGGGCTATTGCAGAAATACCAACGGTAGATTCTGTCATGCAGCCTACCATTACCTTAATACCCAATTCTTTTGCTTTGCTGATCATACGTAGGGCAGGGGTTAGGCCTCCACATTTGGTCAATTTAATATTTATACCATTAAAATGCAGTGCACATTTTTCAACGTCGTTTTCTACAATGCAACTTTCATCTGCAATTACCGGTAGCACACTGTGGTGCATAACCTCTTCCATGCCAGACCAGTCGTCCGCTTTTAAAGGTTGTTCTAAAAATTCTACACCTAAATCTTTTAATAAAGGAGCATTATGTATGGTTTCCTCCGCCGTCCACGCACAATTGGCATCAATTCTAAAAACGGCATTTGTATGTTCACGTAACTCACGAACAATGGCAACATCATCACTTGTACCCAATTTAATTTTATAGATAGGCCATGGCACTTCTTGCATTTTGGCGAGCATTACTTCAATAGGAGCTATACCAATAGTATAATTTGTGGTAGGGTAGTGATCATTATCCGTACCCCATAACTCATATAATGGTTTTCCCTGTAATTTTCCATACAGATCATGAGCTGCCAGATCAAGTGCACAAATGGCAAAATTAGATAAGCCTTTACCTACCAAAAATGAGTGAAAAAGTTCAGGTGTGGTAAAATTGAAATTTGTAATCTCTGAGGCTATGGCATTAATTTCATTGGTCATGCTCAGAACCGTAATTTTATAATATGGGTTAGCAGTGGCCTCACCGTAACCGGTTTTACCGTTCAAGGATAAGGAAGCTATTAAAGTATCTTGAAAATCATGAGATTCCCGTGATATGCTAAAGGTGTGCCTTAAGGGTAAAATGTATTTTTTTAGATGTACTTGCATAGTACTAATATACAGATAAGGATAGGACTAAAAAACGAAAACCCACTGATATTTCAGTGGGTTCCCATGTTGAATTGATTGATGAATTTTTTAGTACTTGTGAACACTGCCGGAAACCGATTTATTCTTCTGTACCGTTGGGTCTCCTTTATAAGAAATATTGCCACCGCTAGAGGCTTCAGCAGTTAAATTGTCTTTTACATCAATGCTAATATTGGCACCACTACTGGCATCGGCATTAGCGTTTGAGGTTGCTAAATCATTTGCCCTAACGTTAGATCCGCTACTGGCATCTACATATACTTCATTAGCATTGCCCTCAAGTGAAATATTGGCACCGCTGCTAGCGTCTATATCCATATTGTTAGCTTGTACCATGGCATTTAATATGGCACCGCTACTTGCATCTATCTCCAACTTGTCCGATTTAATTTTATTTTCGGTAGTTAAGTGTGCACCACTTGAAGCATATAGCCCTGTGACGTTGGGCATGGTAACGAATATCTTTTTGGTGGCACGACCAATGTTCTCTACACAGTGAATTTTTAATTTACCGTTTTTGATATCTGTACCTATGAGGTCTATGATATTTTCATCTGCTTCTACAGCAATGTCAAAATCGCTTCCTTGTGAAATAAATACTTCTAGACCTTCTGAGGCAGAAACTTCGGTGAATTCTTCGGTAATTTCCCTAGTTTCTTCTACTACTACCCCGTTGCCGGCTTCTCCAGTTCCAAAATTGATGTCAATGCCACAAGATGAAAGTAAAAGGGCTAAAACAAAAGCTACTGTTATTCTTACTAATGTTGTCATGATTGTTTGTTTTTATGATTGTTATTTGATGATGTAAAAATGATTGTTTGTTACCTTTTCTACCACTATATGTTACTGAATTGTAGATTTAGGTATATAAACCGTAATTAATTGATACTATCGTTGGCATCTATTTTAACGCCATTTTCGTCTAACTTCATTTTAAACGATTCTCCATTATCGTTTACGTCAATGTTAATTCCATTTTCGTTGATGATGATCTTGCCTTTTTCGCCGTTATCGTTAATGTTGATGTCAATGCCGTTCTCGTTGATATTTATACGGTTAGAGCCATTGTGGTCTTCGTCATCGTTCATTTCAATATACTCAGGGCAATCAAGACATTCCAGTTCTCCGTTATTGTTCATTTTCCATAAGTATCCCTCTAAGCCGTCTGTATCCCTATCTGTATTTGCCGTGGTAATCCAGCTTCTAGAATTGGTTTGTTCATAAGTTAAGATGGTACCTACGGGCAAAAATATACTCACACGAACTTCTTGGTCTTTAAACTTAGGACCTTGCGTGGTCAAATAATCATTCAATGAGATGGTATTTCCGCTTACCTCATATTCGTACAGTATTTGACTTGCTATATCCTTTGCTTCTCTATTAGAAGGACCGTCAGCTTCTTTTCTGATCTGAACCCTAACTAACGAATCTTTGGATTTACGAATTCTAAACCTTACATCATCTGAAACCAATATTTTATTGCCGGCCTCATCGTAAGAGATAAAGGTATCTCCCATATGCATATCCTTTTCGTAATCGTACTCGTCAGTAGATACTAATCTAATGTTCAAAGTATCTGTAGGTATTACGTTCGTAATCTCATCTTCAATAGAAGTGCTACCGGTATAGGCGTGTGAAGCTGCTTCTCTTATACCAAAAATGATTAGTAGTATAATTGAAATCAACCATAAGCCTAATAGCGCAAACTTGGCAACCGTTCCAATAGATTTTAAGTTGTTCACTAAAATTTTCAACCCTAAATACATTAAGAAGAAAAACGGAATACCTATAGCGAAAAATGCTAGTAATGAAACTACCCAAATTGGCATGTTGGTAGAATTGACCACATTGTAAAAGTCAATGCCCGGTACATGAATTATGTCTAGTATACCCACAGTGAACATACCCACAAATAGACCAATTAACGTGGTTGCACCAATAATTACTAAAAGTATACCAATGAATTTGCCAAAGATCTTAAATAGAAACATAACAATATCTCCAAATGTGTCAAAGATTGTTTTTCCTCCTTTTTTGACGGTATTGCCTACTTTTTCATAGTCAACACTTTTTACACGATCCGCAACGTCATCAAAACCCTCTTTAACTTTACGTTCAATATTGCTGATATTGACAGTTTCCCCGCTCATGTCCAATTTTTGGGCCGTAGTTTTAGCTTCAGGTATAAGAATCCAAAGTAAACCGTAAATAAAGATAAAGCCGCCCCATGTGAAAATGGTCAAGAAAATCCAAAGTAGACGGATCCATAATGGATCAATGTTGAAATAGTGTGCTAAACCGGCAGAAACCCCGGCAACATATTTTTTCTCGGTGTCTCTATAAAGTTTTTTTACCTTGTTCTGAGATGAAGTGGTTTTAGCCCTTGGCTCGTCTTCAAAGATATCCTCATCAACCATATAATCTTCTGGTTGTCCCATAATGGCAATAACTTCATCTACCTCTTTTTTGGTAATGACTTGTCTTTCGTTTTCAAGTTTATCATGAAAAAGCTCGGCAATTCTTGCTTCTATATCAGCAATGATCTCATCGCTACCAGGTGTATTGGCAAAAGATCGTTTTACCGATTCTAAATACCTACGCATTATATTGTATGCCTCTTCATCTATATGAAAGAGCATGTTCGCTAAATTTATATTTACTGTTTTGTTCATGATTAGCTGTTTTTTGAGTTGGTTACTAGGTTGGTTGCTTTTCTTAATTCGTCCCAGGTAGTATCCAGTTCCTTAAGGAAAAGTTTACCGGTTTCGGTAAGTGTATAATATTTTCTTGGCGGTCCAGATGTAGATTCTTCCCAACGATAGTTCAGAAGACCTGCATTTTTTAATCTAGTCAGTAGTGGGTAAATAGTTCCTTCCACTACTAGCATTTTAGCATCTTTTAGCGTTTTTAAGATTTCTGAAGCATACTTGTCTTCCCCATTCAAGATGGACAGGATGCAGTACTCCAAAACCCCTTTTCGCATTTGCGCTTTTGTATTTTCTACGTTCATAATGTCTTTTTGCTTTTTATGCAGTCCCGCTTTTGGAGGGGATTGCTCCATTGTTTCTGTCGTCTGCATAGGTTAACTGTTCGTTTTTTGTTCGATGAATAAACATGTTGATCGATTGATTGTTTTGACAGTGATTAAACAGGTTTTAATTGATTGATGAATAAACTCCTACGGGTGTGATGAATACCCTGATATATATTGACTGATTCACTTATTTTATAAATTTAGAACTTAACGGATATTCAAAAACTTCGCCTTCATTGGTCTTGATCGTCGCAAGAATGGTATATACTATATTGATGATGAATAGGGCAGATTGTGCCAATCCAAGTAACCCAACGGGTATCATCCATGGACCAAAAAAATCATCTGAGTCGAAATGAAAATTGATGTTATTGAAGCTATGAACGTTCACTAAGCCAAAATTGTCAAAGTCAAAAATATTAGGTAAGAATCCACCTAGGAAGAACGGAATACTTACCATACCTACAAGAATAGAGTAGAGTAATATGCTAATTTGAAAGTTCAATGCTTGTTTGCCATTGTGGTCCACAAACTCATATTCTTTTTTATTTGCCGTCCATAATACGAGCGGAATGATGAAGTTTCCGAACGGAATAAAGAATTTAGAAAACGTACTGGCATGTATTAGTGCAGAGAGGTTTCTTTCGTGTTTTGTTACTGATTCTGTCATGATTGCTTCGTTGATGATGATGATTGATTTTAATACTATGTAAAAGCCAATTACTTTGATTACCTATTAACTTCCTATGCAAATATATGTCTAAAAAAAGGTACTATGTAACGCATAGTACTAATATTTAACAATATTTTAACATTTTAGAATGGTCTAAATAAATACTACTTTTAGCAAAATAAATAGACAATATGGCGGTAACAGCTAGTAAATTCAATATGTTTTCATTTTTTAAACTACCTGCAGCATGGTGGTGCGGAGTACGTTTAAGAGAAATAGATAAAAATAGGTCTGTAGTGACCGTTACCCACCGTTGGATCAATCAGAATCCGTTTAATTCTATGTTTTGGGCAGTACAGGGTATGGCTGCAGAACTATCTACCGGAGCAATGATGATAGACCAAATTGAAGCAACAGGAAAGAAGATTTCTATGTTGGTCGCTAATAATAAGGCTAACTTTTCTAAAAAAGCTACCGGTAAAATAACGTTTACCTGTGAGGACGGACACTTAATTAAAGAAGCTTTGGAAAAGACCATTGCAACTGGAGAAGGACAAACCATTTGGATGAAATCTGTTGGTGTTAATGAAGACGGGGTAGTGGTAAGTACTTTTGATTTTGAATGGACGGTAAGGTTGAAACAGAAAAAGTAGTTTCAATGAAAAGAGCAATAAGATTCAAAGAGACTCAGAAGTTTACCCAATGGTGGTTGTGGTTGATCATACTTGCTCCAATACTATTATTTGTAATAGGTAAGGTAATAACTATTATAAATTTATTTACAGCTGAAATTCCTAATGCTTCCGGTAATATTAGCATTTCATGGATATCGGGTAGGTTATCTATTGTTCAATTTATCTGCGTCCTGGTTTATATAGCTACCATATTATTTTTGGCATTATCAAAACTTAAAGTAGTGGTTTCAGATAAGGATATAAAAATTCGTCATCTATTATTTTTTAGTAAAGTCATTGATTTAAATGAAGTAGTAGAACAACAGATCGTTAATTATGATTTTGTAGGGTACGGTATCAGAAAAACTAAAAAGTACGGTACGGTTTATAATGTTAAGGGTAAAGAAGGAGTCTCCATAACATTGACCAATGGTAAAAAGTACCTTGTTGGTTCGCAAAAGTCCGAAGAATTTTTAAAATCTCTTTTAAAATAATTCGGTTTAGTTGTAACAAAAGTACTTCTGCTAGCAACTAATTAGCATCAACCAAAAACAATATAGAAATGAACGCACACGAAATAGATTACGAGATTTTTGGAGAAGAAATGCAATATGTTGAAATAGAGCTAGATCCGCAAGAGGCTGTAGTAGCCGAAGCAGGAAGCTTTATGATGATGGATACCGATATTAAAATGAATACCATTTTTGGTGATGGTAGCAATCAAGATAATAGTGTTCTTGGTAAAATTTTCTCGGCAGGTAAACGTATGCTTACGGGAGAAAGTCTATTTATGACGGCATTTTTAAATATTGGTCAAGGTAAAAAACAGGTAAGTTTTGCCTCTCCATATCCAGGTAAAATTTTGCCAATTGACCTTTCTGAAATGGGCGGACGCTTTATTTGTCAGAAAGATGCCTTTTTATGCGCTGCAAAGGGTGTATCTGTCGGTATTGAATTTTCTAAGAGATTAGGTCGTGGACTTTTTGGAGGTGAAGGTTTTATTATGCAAAAACTTGAAGGAGACGGAATGTCCTTTATACATGCAGGTGGTACGTTGGCAAAGAAAACCCTTGGTCCTGGTGAGGTACTAAAAGTAGATACGGGATGTATTGTTGGCTTTACAAAAGATGTGGACTATGATATAGAATTCGTTGGTGGTATTCGTAATACGGTTTTTGGTGGTGAAGGTTTATTCTTCGCAACCCTTCGCGGACCCGGCACAGTCTATATTCAGTCCTTACCTTTCAGTCGTTTAGCAGGAAGAGTTTTGGCATCAATACCAAGAGGAGGAAAAGATAAAGGAGAAGGTAGTATCCTTGGGACTTTAGGAGATATTGTTGGTGGAGATACTAGGTTTTAAGAATTATGGACAAAGTACAAGGTACAAAGTATTAAGTACGAAGTCTAAAGTTAGAAGCGTGAAAATAGAGTATAGAGTGCAGAAAATAGACTTGTTTTGATGCGAGCATTTTAGGAGAATTTAGCGATGATAGAAGTAAGTTGTACAAAGTACAAAGTAAGTACGAAGTACAAAGTATAAAAAACATTTGAATTTAACTTTTTAATTTGAACTTCACTCTTATACTTGACTCTTGAATTTGAATTTTGAACTTGAGTTTGTATTTTAATTTTCCAACAACCAACAACCAACAACCAACAACCAACAACGAGCAACGAGCAACGAACTTATGAGTTTTAAAAATCAGATAGACTTCCTAAAAGAATTACAACAAAACAATTCAAAGGAATGGATGGATGCCAATCGTAAATGGTACAAACAGGTACGTGATGAATATATAGACTGGTTAGATAGTATGAATAGGAGACTATCGGCTATTGATGACGAGTACTATGATACTCCAGGTAAAAAGGGAATAAATCGTATCAATAATAATCTTATGTTTCATCCCAATAAACCTATTTACAAAGACCATTTAGGAGCGGGGTTTGACAAGAAACCAAAAACTGCCGATTTCTATTTTGAGTTGGGTATAGACCGTTGCATTTTTGCGGGAGGATTATGGAGACCGGAGCCAAAAGTATTGCGTAGTGTTCGTGAAGCCATTGATTATGATGGAGAAGAATTGGTGAAAATATTAAATAAGAAATCCTTTAAAACCCGTTTTGGTGACCTCTATGAAGATGCTAAACTGACCAATGCACCTAAGGGGTTCGCCAAAGATCATAAACATATAGAATTGCTTAAAAACAAAACCTTTGCCGTATTCCAAGAGTTTAGTACTAAGGAAACCAACAAAGCT
This sequence comes from Maribacter sp. 1_2014MBL_MicDiv, assembly GCF_001865655.1. Classification (NCBI taxonomy): domain Bacteria; kingdom Pseudomonadati; phylum Bacteroidota; class Flavobacteriia; order Flavobacteriales; family Flavobacteriaceae; genus Maribacter; species Maribacter sp. 1_2014MBL_MicDiv. Next base: position 226,367 of record NZ_CP011318.1, on the reverse strand, counting down.
AAGTTTGATGATGAATTAATAGCAGCTTATAAAGAAATGCTACCATTTAGGCGTTATTTGAATAAGGCCATTACCGTGTAATTATTTCGCATCTGCTGCCGGAATCCACTTAGGTTTTAAATCTGGCTGTGCCATAGTGCTATCCAATGGAAACATAGGTCTTTTAATTCTCTTATAACCTAATCTATTTAAATCTTGGTCCACTCCGCCAGGAGTAAGTGCCATGGTCCAATCGCCACGCATATCATAAAGTTCAGGAACCAAGTAGCCAATTTTTACGACTACAATATCCGTGTTTTTGGGGTCCAAGCCTAAATTGGTAAAATCACTTAAAAGATGGTAGGGTTTGCGTTTTTTGGTCACGATGACATCAATATTACCAACCTTAACAACTACTTCTATCTCAGCGTTAACATCACCTTCTTTAATAGCGGTAACGGTACCTTCTAACGTTAGGGGTCCTGCAAATCTATCATCCACGGCAGCGCCTGCTTCAGCTTTAATTTTACCACCAATTCCTATTTCTAACGCCTTTTCTATAAACTCAGGTCCTGGTATAGATGCATAAATAAGAGAGGTTCCGTTTTTAGACTTAAATTCCGGTCTGGCTAAAAGCTCTTTCAATGTCCAAGTTACATCACCTGCACCGCCAGCAGTAGGGTTATCGCCCATATCACTGATCATATAAGGTTTCTTTTCACTGGCCAAAGCAAGTTTTAAGCTTTCGTCTAGTGTGGTAGTAGGTGCAACAAATTCAAATTCGTTACGCACATCCCAAAAATTTTGTGCCAATTTCTCTGCTCCTTCGGCAACTTTTTCCTTATCATCTCCGGTCACCATTACAACGGCGTGGTTACGGGGTTCATCTGCCCAGGCATAGCCGATCCATATGGCGGCATCAATAACACCTTCTTGATTGGCAACGGTAGGAACTTTTGCGTATAAACTCTTACCGGGCTCTATACGCGTACTTGTTTTTTCTCCGGGTAATAAAATAGGTACAGGTACCCAAGCCTTAAAGGCGGGTTTACCTTTGCCACTTTCAAGTCGGTCAATTAAATTAGTAACCGCTCTTCTTTTAGATTCAATAGCATCTTCATGCGGTGCCATACGGTAGCACGTTATTAAATCGGTATGTTTTGCCAATCGTTCAGATACGTTACCGTGCAAATCCATAGATGTAGAAATAAGTACATCATCACCTATTACTTCACGAATACGCATTATAAGGTCACCTTCAGGATCATCTAACCCAACCACGCTCATTGCGCCATGTATGTCAAAAAAGAGTCCGTCATATGGTTTGTTTTCTTCTAGCATTTTCAAACTTTTGCCAACCATAGATTCGTAGGCTTCTCGCGTTACCGTTCCACCTGGTAGCGATTTCCCCACAAATGTGGGTACCCATTGCGCTCTTTTTCTATTTATAGAATCTGGCTGTAAAAAGGGATATCTGGTGAAAACCGAATCACCTACTTTAGCATGAAAGGCTTCCTCAGTAGAAAGGGCAGGTGAAAAGGTGCTACTTTCAATGCCCAAACCGGCAATGGCAATCTTAGGTAAGTTTTTGGTTTCAGTATCTTTTTTTTCTTCATTGCAAGAAGTAGCTAAGCTAAGTAACAGAACGGCGTAAAGGTATAAATGCTTCAAAATCAAAGGTTGTTTGGTTTGTTATGAACAAGATACTGGTTCATAGGGCATATTAGCAAGAGTTTTTGCTAAATAACCTTTTCTAAGCTATTAATGTAAGTATTGGAAAGACCTAGTTTATTTCTTCACGTTTTAAAGCGTACTGCTTTATCTTTATAATCACAATTTAAAACGGCTATTGATTTGAAAAATGGAGGCATAAAGAATGTAAAAAGAGAAATACTTTCTGATAATTGGTATATTTTAAATAAATACACCTATGACTACCAAAAGCCAGATGGTAGTTGGGAAACCCAGGAAAGAGAGGCTTATGATAGGGGTAATGGTGCAGCCATTTTATTGTATAACTCTAAAAAAAAGACTGTGGTTCTTACCAGGCAATTTAGAATGCCTACCTATGTTAATGGTAATAAAGACGGAATGTTGATCGAAGTTTGTGCCGGGCTTTTAGATGGCGATAACCCTTCAGATTGTGTACGAAAAGAAACTGAGGAAGAAACCGGATATAAGATCAATAATGTGGAAAAAGTTTTTCAAACCTACATGTCGCCCGGTTCAGTTACCGAAGAGCTGTTTCTTTTTGTGGGAGAATATGATGATAGTATGAAGGTAAGTGATGGTGGTGGCGCAGAAGATGAAACCGAAAACATTGAAGTCTTAGAATTGAATTTTGATGAAGCTATCACCATGGTTTCAAAGGGGGAAATTAAGGATGCCAAGACAATTATGTTATTGCAATATGCAAAATTGAATGGGTTAGTTTAGGCACGGTTTATCGACAAATAGGTATGCAAAATCTCTTTAAAATAGGGTTTGGTGGTGGTTGCCATTGGTGCACAGAAGCCGTTTTTATGGCTTTAAAAGGTGTACATAAGGTAGAGCAGGGTTTTATAGCACCTAAAGAAGATCCAGAAAATTTTTCAGAAGCTGTAATTGTGTACTATTATCCTAATTTAATTGCGCTAAAAGATTTAGTTGCCATTCATTTAGATACTCATAGAAGTACCCAGAATCATTCAATGCGCCATAAGTATAGGTCTGGTATTTATTATTTTATGAATAATGAACAAGCTATTTTAAAAGAGCTATTGTCAGCATTACAATTGGAATTTAAAGAGCCGATTATTACAGGGATATTACCATTTGGGCCATTTAATGCCTCAGAAGAACGATTTCAAAATTACTATTTTAAAGATACCGAAAAGCCATTTTGCAAAACACATATTACGCCAAAAATCCAATTACTTAAAGAGAAGTATGCAGAACATGTATCAACAGATGTTTTATGATCAATAGTTGTCCCTAAGTGTTTGTAGCATAAGTTCAAGTTGGGTTCTTTCGTCACTGGTAGCGTTTTTATAATGGTTGTTCATAAAACTGAAGATAAGCGTTTTACCAGATTTTGTCAGTAAATAGCCGCTTAAGCAGTAATTGTTGCTCAAACTGCCCGATTTGGCAAAAATATACGGTTGGTCAACACCTTTAAATCTATTCTTGAGAGTTCCTGATGAGCCACCGGCAGGAAAAATGGAATATAACCTCTCTTTGGGTACAAGAACAAATAATTCGTTTAAAATGTGCACCATATTTTGTGGGGTAAACAGATTGTAGCGAGATAAACCTGAACCGTCTACCCATCTTGGAGTTTGCGCTAATTGGTTTAGTTCATGTTCTAAGATATATTCTCTAGCTAAACTACTATTCAAAGTATCCTTTAATGTAGAGGCAGCTAGAACCAATAATTGTTCTGCAATGAAATTATCACTTTCATGCATCATTCTAATGTAGAGTGAATCTGCCTGAATTCCAGGTAAAGTTTGTTTTGTTCCAATGGGCATTTTAGACCTGTGCAAAATAGGCTTGTTCAATGCTTGCTCTAAAATGGCCTTTGTGTTGAGGGTGTTTATAATAAAAGGTATTTCTAAAGTGTCAGCATAATTGGGTGGGTAAAAAAATAGGTTCGAAGTTTCCTTACGGTTTTTGGTATTTCTAATTTGTAAAATACTATCCTTAAAGTATGTGGGCGAAACCGAAAGTGATGTATTCTTGTACATCATTACCACATTGCCATACAGTGGAAAAGCGTTGCGCTCAGGCGAGTAATAATACTGATAATCGTCCCATGCCCAACCTGGTCCAAATTTGGTATCCATGAAATTATCTGTTGCGAATACTAAATTCCTTTTACTTTTTAGAAATTTAAATGCGGTAGAATCTTTTAGATAAGGATGTAGGAATGATGGGTCGCCTGTGCCTTCAAAATACAAGGTGTCGTTACGGTCAATATATTGCAATGCAGGTATTTGGTCCGGGAGTGTTTTTATAGCGGTAAAAAGTGTGAAAATTTTTGTGTTGCTCGCAGGGGTAAAATACTTATGATCATTAAGGTTATAAATGGTGTCCTTAGAATTTGCATCAATTACTAAAACACCTGTGAACTGATTTTCATAAAAAGCGGATGTTAGACGTTGGTCTAAATTTTTCTTAATGAGAGATTTTTTTGAACCACAAGAGGATACAAGAAAAATAAGTACAATAATTAAAACCAAGTTTTTCATGAATTCGAAAGTACAAAATAGAAATCTTATGATACCCATAAAAATTTAACACGAAGAGTATTACTTTAACTTTTTGTGTACAATATTAATTCTGTATTTCTGTTTACCTTTATGCAACAACAAAACCTATTAATCTAACAACAAAATGTCTAAGTCTATGCTAGAGTATAGTAAAACAGTACTTAAAAAGGTTAGTTTTGATACCTTGCTTTTTTGTAAGGAGTTGAAGAAAGCCTTAAAGACGTTATTACCTGAAGAGGTAGAAGAATTGAAAATCTGGTTAGAAAGTTTCATAACGGATAAACCAGAGTTAAAACAAAGTTTAGTTTATTTAAAAGCATAAGTAAGAGCCACGTAAAGTGGCTCTTTTTTTTAAGCAACCAATTGGTGTTTTGTGAGTCTTATTTAAAAAAGTATGATGATTACTAGAATATTTGTTGCCATTAGTTTGCTCTTTTTAATGCAATGTCAAAATGATGACACGGAATTTGACAATACGCCAGTAGACGATACTAGTTTAGTGGGAGAGTGGCTGTTGACGGAATCTTATGTAAGTCCTGGTGGAGCTACCGAATGGCAAGATGTTGATGAGGGTTATCGGTATATTTTTGATGAATTCGGTAATTATGAAAGAACCAACTTTGATAAGGAGACTTTGAATACAGGTAGTTATGAAATAATAGCGCCAGAACTTTATTTGTATTTTATTACCGAAGGGGAAAAAGATACATTAGGTTTTACGGCAGATTTTAACAGTAGCAAGACTAGCTTAACACTTTCACCTTCTTACCCTGGCATATGCATAGAAGGATGTCTATACAGATTTATGAAACAATAAATTTATTGGCACCGCCAAAGGGTATAATATCCCGAGGCTTACCTCGAATTTATAAGTTTGTTTCCTTTGAGTGCCTCACGGGCTTGCCCTGAGGTACTTTACTTAGTGAGCGGACTAATAATCTTTACATCTTGAAATGCAATGGCACCGCGAACAATGCCAGTAATAACATCTCTTAAGGCTTCCGTAATTTGAACTTTAAGTTCCTTTTTATGGTATATTAGACTTACCTCCCTTGCCGGTGATGGGTCCTTAAAATATTTTAAATTCTTTTTCTTTGAACTGTCAAGCTCAAGTGTATTTAAATATGGAAGTAATGTCATACCTAAACCTTCATTAGATAAGTTAATAAGTGTTTCAAAACTACCGCTTTGTAGGCTAAAGTGTTCTCCTCCAATTTTTGGTGCTTTGCACAAATTTAGGACACCTTCCCTAAAACAATGACCATCCTGTAATAACAGTATATCTTCAATATCTAAATCATCCGGGTTTATTTTAGTGCTTTTGCCCAAGCGGTGTTCCATAGGAACATAGCCAACAAATGGCTCATAATATAAAGGTCTTTCTGTAATGAAATCTACTTCTAAAGGTGTTGCTGCAATTGCAGCATCTATGTGACCATCTTCAATATTTTGAATAAGACTTTCTGTATTTTGTTCTTTGATAATTAGATTTACCTTGGGATATTTCTGAATAAAATTCTTAAGAAACATAGGCAATAAAGTAGGCATTATCGTTGGGATAATTCCCAGAACATAATCTCCGCCAATATATCCTTTTTCTTGCTCTACAATATCTTTTATACGTGCAGCCTCATTTACGATATTCTTTGCTTGATCTACAATTTTTTTACCCACTTCAGTAATGGTTATCGGTTTTTTGCTACGATCAAATAATAGTATATCTAGCTCATCTTCAAGTTTTTGTACCTGCATACTCAATGTAGGTTGTGTTACAAAGCTTTTCTCTGCTGCTAAGGTAAAATTCTTGTGCTCTGCAACCGCTAGAACATATTGTAATTGAGTAATGGTCATGTGTATAGTTTAAAGCTTTAAAATTACTAAAAACCATTATCATGACCTATTACAAGAACTATATGTAAGCTATTTTTATGTTAGAAACGCAACCTTAATTCAAGGTCTTCCGTGGAAACCGTAAATTTAGAATCTGCAAATGTCGGTGGGCCCATTGGCATTGAATTACCGCTCATGGCATAATCTTCCGTTGGCATTCCGTTAGTGGCAAAATCCATTCGGTTATTGTCATTTTTATCGTGCAATACAGAAAATGCATAATCACCAGGTTGAATATTTTCAAACGTCAAAACCAATTCTCCAGCTTCCGCTTTGTCTTTACTTGTTTTTATGCCTTCTGCTTTCATAAAGGTGTCTTCATTATGAAGTCCGCTTAATACATGTCCTTCACTGTTTAAAACATTTTCAATAACTACTGTTAATGTAATGCCTTCACTATTTTGAGCATTCATGGTTAAGCTCATGGCTAATACGATAATAGGGAATAGTAACTTTTTCATTTTTAAAGGTTTTAAAGATTAATTGATTACTTCAAAGGTGCTTTAAACCTGTATTTTTTGAAAAAGTAGATTACCCAATTGTTTTATTGTAGCACCCAATTGTCGTAATTCAATGCCGATATAAAAATAACGACCAACTAGCGTTTTGTAATGAGGTAATCTAACCCAAATTTCCCAGAGCCAAAACCCATAAAAAATAGACCTAAGCAGAAAAACATAAAAGTGGGCATAATGTTCCAAGATTGGTCCCACGGTCTAAATGCAATGGTAATGAACATAGTTGTAGTAATAAAAAAAGCTGTAATTCTGGTATTAAGACCTAATAACAGTAAAATACCGCCCAATGCTTCGGTTAAGCCGGCAGACCAAGCAAAAACTTCTGGCATTAAAGAAAATGGTAATCCAAAATCCTTGGTTAATTCTACAAACGAATCTGATACCTCAAATAATTGAAGGTTCATTGATTTAGGTGTCCAGGGAGTGCCAAATTTGTTAATGGCAAATACGAATGCGAGAAGATAGCCAGTAAATACCCTTGGAATTAAAATGAAGATGTTTGGTAAGAGTGCATCTACTTTAAAAGGGACTATCAATCTCTTTAAAGATGTAAGTTGATAAATCATTTTATTGGTGGTTGATTATCTAAACTTACCTAAAAATCAGTAAAATAAAAATGACTAAAATCAACGGGGATTAGTTCAAAATTTATTATTTTATTTGCTTGCCTAAACTATTTTAATACTATCAATTTTTAAGGTGAAGTCTTCGGCTACTCCGTTTTTTATTATAAAGGCAATTTGAGCCAGAAAATCCCCATGGTAATTTGGCAGTTCTAAGTTATCGCCCCTAAATACCGCTTCCATTTCTTTAAAAGGTATTTGGATCGTTTGCCAATCTTTGGTAGTCTTAAAACTACAGCTATAAGTATGGCGTTGATGTTCGCCAGATTTACATCTAAAGGCATATTTTTTACCATCACCCTTTAATTTGATAACGAATGATGAGTATTTTTCAACCGATATGCGATTTATATCATGCTTAATTAGGCAAAATCCGCCATTGTTTTCCAATGATACATGACCACTGAAAACACCGTTACCATCATCATCAATTTGAAGAAGCCCCATGGAAATACCACCCATAACTTCATCATTGACCAAATCCCATTGTTTTCGGTTGCTGGTTTTATTGAAATCAAAAATTGTTACTTCTTCACGCATCATAAGATATTTTAAGGGTGTTCAAATTCAAGTTAAAATTACTTGATAAGCACAAAGTATGGCAACTCTAAAGGTTTAAATGTTAGCTTGAACACTAACTTATTCATGCAATCTTTTTTTCATTTCTTCTGCAACCGCTTTTTCAGATGCACCTTGTTTTTCTAACTCAGAGATAATTTTTGGGTGGTCATGGCTTCGGCCTTGAGATAGTTTGTTTACAGCCTGTATATCATTGATTTCAATTTCAAAACCAACGATGCCAGTTACTTGTCTCATTGTTTTTTTAGACATGTTGTTCAGTGAAACAGGATGTTCAGATTGTTGCTCATACTTATCTACTAGAGCATGTAGAGAGGTCAATAATTCATCGGATGTCTGAATTTTTACGGTACCATAAACATGCACTGCAATATAGTTCCATGTTGGTACTTCTTCTTGCTGGTACCAAGATGAAGAAATATAGCTATGCGGTCCATTAAAAATACATAACACCTGATCTCCTTTATTAAGGTTCTTGCTTTGTAAATTGGCTTTGGCAATATGTCCCACCAAAATGTCATTACCCATTTCTTTTTTACTTAGTTCTAAAGGAATATGGGTTCCCCAAGGTTTACCTTCAATAGTATTGATCAAAATACCAAAACTGTTATTTTTTAAGAAATCATGTATTTCTTTGACGTCTGTGTTCTTATAGTGTTCGGGTATAAACATATGCACTTAAATATATTGAATTCAAAAGATGGTTATAAATATCCGTTTTTTGAACCAATAATTTCACCTTTAACGCTAAGTAAATTCGTTAATCTTAAATATCTTAGAAGTGAATTTAAAATAGACATATATGCCCTTTATAACAAATACAAAAGCAAAAGAACAAGTAGATATATTTTATGAGGATTATGGTAGCGGACAACCGGTAATATTAATTCATGGTTGGCCGTTGAGCAGAAAATCATGGGAACAACAGGTTTGGAAAATAGTGGAAGAAGGATTTAGGTGTATTTCTTATGATCGTAGAGGTTTTGGTACTTCTTCATCTCCATGGGATGCCTATGATTATTCTTCATTGGCAAGTGACTTAAACGCTATTATTGAAGAGCTGGAACTAAAGGATGCCATTATTGTTGGTTTTTCAATGGGAGGTGGTGAAGTTGTACGCTATTTAACGGATTATGGTCCTAGTAGAATAGCAAAAGCAGCATTGATCAGCTCTATTATACCATTGGTAAAACAAAAACCGGATAATCCTTCAGGAGTACCGGAAGATACCTTGGAAGGTATTATTGATGCTCTTCAAAAAGATAGGGTGGGTTTCTTAAAGGAGTTCAGTAAAGGTTTCTACAATTTTGAAGAAAATAAAGGAGAAAGAATCAGTCAGGCGCAGTTGGACTATGATTTTACCATTGCCTCCTTTGCTTCACCCAGAGCTACTATACAGGCTGCGTTGGCATGGATGCATACAGATTTTAGACCAGAGCTTGAAAATGTTACCGTACCTACATTAATTGTACATGGTGATGCCGATGCAACAGTACCTATAGAAACTTCCGCAAAACAAGCACATGATGGCATAAAATATAGCACTCTTGAAGTAATTGAAGGTGCTCCACACGGGCTAAACGTAACACACCCTGACGAATTGAATGAAATTTTGATTTCTTTTTTAAAGAAGTAATTGAATGAAATGAAATGAAAATCGGACCCTGATACGGTCCGATTTTTCATTTGTAATAATAGCTATACATAGAATAAATGAGTTTAAGTTTAAAAATCAAAGCATGTATTTTTCTACTGTTTATGGTAATGATTTATAGCTGTAAGCAAATAAGAAAAGTAACCGATGTCATTGTACAACCAACGGCAAGAGAACTTTATGCACGAGAATTTGAAAATTTAGATTCGTTACGTTTTAATACCTGGCTACAGGCGTATAAATTGGCAAAAGCCGATAGTCTTCAAATACGCCTTCCTTATGCCGAGCAAGGTCAATATTTTAAAGATCGCATTACAGTTTATAGTTATAATATGTACTTGAATGAAGGTGAGGTATTGAATGTTGAGGTTGAGAACAATTTATTGGGAATACGAAGTTTTATTAATCTCATAAAGGTCAACCCAGATAGTAGTTTAACGGATGAATTTCATAATAAGTTGGGAGAACATCATGCGAAAGTACCTATTGATGAAACCGGAATTTATAAAATTACTATTCAACCGGAATTGAACTCACAAGGAATGTTTTCCTTTCAAATATATACATCACCTAGTTTTGGTTTTCCCGTGCTCGGAAAGGGCAATAAAGCCATTCAAAGTTTTTGGGGCGCGGTTAGAGGGGGTGGAGCACGTAGTCATGAGGGTATTGATATTTTTGCAGAAAGGGGAACACCGGTAGTTGCGGCGGTTGATGGTATGGTAAGCGCTACTGGCGAAAAAGGATTAGGTGGTAAACAGGTTTGGTTAAGAGCGGGACTCTTTGGTAAATCGCTTTATTATGCTCATTTAGATAGTATATTGGTATCAACCGGTAATAGGATAACTATAGGTGATACTTTGGGTCTGGTAGGAAATACGGGAAATGCCCGTACTACTGCACCACATTTACATTTTGGAATTTATAAATCCGGTCAAGGGGCTATTGATCCGCTTCCGTTTGTAAAGAAGACAGAAAGACCTGATATAAAAAGGGTATTGAGCACATCTAAATTTATAAAAGTATCGGCAGCAATTGCCAATTATAGAAATGCCCCAGAGGTTGTGGGTATAAAGTTGGGAGAAGTAAAACGGAATGACACCTCGTCATTATTAGGGTATACAAAAGATTGGGCACACATAGAACTTTTAAGCGGGGATAAAGGTTTTATTTATAAGAGTCTGGTATTGGAACTTTAATTGAAAATGCTTTTATATTGAAATACAAAGCCTCTTAATTTTAAGAAGAAGAGGCTTCGTATTAACTAAAATGAAAGAAGTACTTATTTGCTCATTAAAAGCTTTGCAAAGACCGGTAGGTGGTCAGAGATATGTTTATTGTTTTCCATTCTATCATCAATATGTAGGTACTCTAAAACTTCAAAGTTTTCTACGAATATGTAATCGATACGATTGGTTAATATACGCGAATGGTCAAAACCACTAAAGGTTCCCGTTGGTCCGTAAAAAGGTTTTTGAGCTATTGATTTTCCATCAGCCAAGGCATTCTGTAAAAATTGAATCGGTTTTTCCGTGGGATTCAAATTCAAGTCGCCCATAAGCACCACCGGAAGATGATCACCATTAACCTCCCTTATCTTGGATACAATGAGTTTTGCCGAGTTTTCACGAGCAACTGTACCTACATGGTCAAAATGCGTATTGAAGACCAAAAATTGCTTTCCCGTATTTAAATCTTCAAATAATCCGTAGGTGCAAATACGTTCCATTGCGGCATCCCATCCTACAGATATTTTACTTGGTGTATCGGACAACCAAAATGTTTCACTTTTTAATAGTTTATATAATTTGGTGTTGAACAGAATAGGGGAGTATTCGCCTTTTTCTTTTCCGTCATCACGACCAACACCTATATAATTATAATTGGAAAGCTGTTCATCTAAAAACGTTAGCTGATGATGCAGAACTTCTTGCATGCCAATGACACCAGGGTCATAATATTGTAAAAGATCAACCATGGCAGCTTTGCGATTGTTCCAATTGTTTACTGTATCATTAACATTGTCGTACTTTATATTATAGGTAAGGATATTAATTTCTTGACCACAAAGGCTTGAAATCGACATGCATAATGCCAGAACAAAACTTATATATTCTATACTATTCCGCATCCTTGTATTTTTCAAACCAAGCTAGTACACTGGCAATTTTGGCTACTAAATTACTAGGTCTGTTAGCAATGCCATGTCCTGCTCCGGGAATACGCACCATAGCCGTTTCAACACCTTCTAATTTAAGGGCGGTATAGAATTGTTCAGATTCTGCAATAGGCGTTCTATAATCTTCTTCACCTGTTAGTAACATGGTTGGCGTAGTAACATTGGCAACATACATTAACGGAGAACGTCTAAAATAGTTTTCCGGATCTTCCCAAGGTTTTTTGCCGAACCAATATTTAGAAAAGAAAGCAGCACCATCTGCATAGAGCACAAAACTTGTCCAGTTTATTACTGGTTTGGCAACTACTGCAGCTTTAAATCGGTCAGTTTTGCCCACTATCCATGCAGTAAGTACTCCGCCGCCACTACCACCGGTAACAAATAGATTGTTGGTATCTATAAATCCTTTTTCAATGACGGCATCTACACCGCTCATTAAATCTTCATAATCGTGATTAGGGTAGTCGTGGTGAATTAAGTTACCAAATTCCGCTCCGTAACTAGTACTTCCCCTAGGGTTACTGTACAGCACAACATAACCAGCTGCAGCATAAGCCTGTATCTCGGCACTGTAAACTGAGCCGTAGCTAGTAAATGGTCCGCCATGAATTTCAAGAATAAACGGATATTTTTTACTTGGGTCAAAATTTGGCGGAGTAACCACCCAACCTTGAATTTTTTTCTGATCATATGAAGATTCCCACCAAATTTCTTCGGTCTTGCCTAAATCACGAAAAGAGAAAAGATCGTCGTTTACAAAAGTCAATCGTTTAGAACCTTTTTTATCGGCAGCACCTAAATCAGACGGGTGTTCGGTATTACCTAACGTATAGGCAAATTTAGAGTTGTTAGAAACGGTAAAATCACCCGCGTTATAGGGTCTTCCCAAGGACAAACCACCAAGTCCTTCAACAAGAGTGGTTACTTTACCGTTTAAGGTAATATGGCCTATTTTGGTAGCTCCTTCCGTATCATATTGAAAATAAAGACCTTTGCCATCATTTGACCACTGCACATTGGCAATATCTCTATCAAAATCACCAGAAATTAACCTAGGGTTGCTTCCATCGGTATTCATCACATAAAGATTGGTAATTTCATACCCCTGTAATTTATCATCTTTACCGGTATAAGCTATTAACTTACCATCTGGAGAAACTGTAGGTGAATTGTCAGGTCCATATCTAGAAGTCAGCGGAGTCACCTCTACTGTTGATAAGTCTAATTTATAGACCTCGCTATTGGCAGGTTCAAAAGCCTCATCGGGATTAAAATTTGCGGAGAAGTATAACGCTTTGTCATTTTTGGCCCAAACGGGAGCACCATGATCAAATGCTGTAGTCGTTAATTGCTTTGGAGTACCGCCATCAATAGATAAGGTGAAAATTTGAGTATGTCCGCCTTTAATATATCCCTGACCGTCACCCCTATAGTTTAATTTGTCAATATATGTAGGTGGGGTATTCCATTTGGCGCCTTCAGGCTTCGCTGGCATTTTTACGATAGATTTTTCAGCCTCTGGCACAAACATGGTAAAAGCTAAATAACGATCATCATGAGACCAGCTTACGGCACCGGGACTTTTAGGAGTATTCGTTAATGGAGCAATTTCTTTGGTATCCATCCACATGAGGTATAATTTCATTTTGGAATCCTCTTTGTTCGATTTAAAAATGATTTTTTTACCGTCATGAGACCAACGTGGGTAGTAGTCGTTTTGGTTGCCAGTTGTCAAAGGTCTATTTTGTGAACCGTCGTAATTTATGATCCAAAGATTAGATAAATTCTTGTCGGTCATAATATCCTTGAAGTTTCTAACGTAGATTATTTTACTGCCATCTGGCGATATCTGAGGGTCAGATACATACTCCATATTAAATATATCGGTAAGCTCAAGATTTGAAGAAACCTGTGCAGATACCGTTATTGAAAATAATAGGAGAAAGAGTGTTTTGGTAATAACTTTCATAGTGTTGAATTTGGTTTGAAATAATCTTATGAAGATAGCGAATTACTTAAAAAAATAGAACGGCATGCATTAAGAATTGAGGAAGTATTAACATTAAATCCTTTAATCCTTTTTGTATTTTCACGGTATGGAAGAAAAAGGCTATTTACATCAAATTCACCCTGTGCTTCCGGTTTGGGATGTGGTTGAAGCGTTAGATTTTTATGTTAACCGATTGGGGTTTAAGATTGCCTTCGCAGATGATGCCAAAAACCCAAAATATGCGGGTATCTTAAGGGACGATATTGAGATCCATTTGCAATGGCACAATAAAAAAATGTGGGAGGTAGATATAGATAGACCTATGTTGCGCATTGTCTCTCAAAACATAGAAGCTTTGTACAACGAGTATTCAAACGTAGATGTTTTTAATGCACATACATTGCTAAGGGAAACCGCATGGGGAACACGGGAGTTTGCTTTTTACGATCCATTTAAAAACGGATTAACATTTTATAGAGATGTTTAGACCGTTCAGTTTCATGGAATCATCAAGAATTTAAAATATAGAAATGAAAGTATTATTTATAGGAGGAACAGGGAATATAAGTACACCAAGTAGTAGATTGGCGGTTGCCAAAGGAATGGATTTGTACCTATTAAATAGGGGCAAAGCCCAAGTTGATATTAAGGGCGCACACAGCATTATTGGTGATATCAACAAACCAGATGAACTTGAAGAGCTGAAAAAACATGAGTGGGATGTTGTGGTGAACTGGATAGCGTTTACACCTGATGATATTGAGCGCGATATTGAATTGTTTAAAGGAAAGACCAAGCAATACATTTTTATAAGTTCGGCATCTTGTTATCAAACGCCATTGAGCTATCCTGTAATTACGGAGTCTACTCCGTTACATAATAATCTATGGGATTATTCCCAAGGTAAAATTCAATGTGAGGACAGGTTACAGAAAGCATATCGTGAGGAAGGGTTTCCTATTACCATAGTAAGACCATCTTTAACGTATGATACGGTAATACCTATAGCCGTTGGTGGATTTGATAAGTTCAATACCGCACAGCGAATATTAGAAGGTAAAGAAATAATTGTACATGGAGACGGAACCTCACTTTGGACAGTGACACATTCAGATGATTTTGCAAAGGGATTTGTAGGTTTATTAGGATTACAGACGGTAATAGGGCATGCTTTTCATATAACTTCAGATGAGGTGCTGACCTGGAATATGATTTATAAGATTTTGGCTGATGCCTTAGGGAAGGAAGCAAAAGTAGTTCATATAGCGTCGGACTTTATTTGTAAAGTAGAGCCGTCATTTACGGGTACACTTTTAGCGGACAAAGCAGAAAGTGTCTTGTTCGATAATACCAAGATAAAAACTTTTGTACCGGGGTTTAAAGCTACAATTCCGTTCTCGGAAGGGATAAAAAGGACCGTAAAGTGGTTGTTAGAGCATCCGGAACATCAAAACATCGATGAAGGGACAGAGGCTAAGATCGAGAATGTACTGAAGGCTTATAAAGGTTTGTAGATTTTTGAGAGCACTAGCAGGTTAATTCACCATTCGTATTGTCCGCCACTTAATCCCCTCCCAAGAGGGGAGGAATACGTGATGTTTGTGAGTATTTAGCATTTTTAAATGTTAATTTACAAGTATCATTCTATGAATTGGTTGGAATAAAGCAATTAAACATTCCCCTCCTGGGAGGGGCTAGGGGTGGGTTCTGTTAGTCTGCTTAGAAATTATTTAATTAAGATTCGATAGAAGTATACACTGTGCACAATCATTTTCTTCACCTTGGAGTGGTAAGTGATGAGTAATTAAAAACTAGCTTGAATCTTACTTTTCATGATGCTCTAAATAATTATCTATTCTGTGATATAAGAGTGCAGCATCTTTTTTGACATACTCAAGCCTATTTAGAATGGAATAGGCATAGGTTAATTCTGAATTAGTGAGTTGGTAAAATTTATCCTTACGCATCATTTTTAAAAGAATGGGGATTTCGGCGGGGCTTACTGAATCTGGAAATTTAGGGTTAAATACTTTATATGAGTTCATAAAATGAGGATAATCACTACGTGAATCGGCCCCATATTCATATAAGAATTCTAAATTTAAATAATACGCAACAATCTCATCACGAATGTCTTGGTCTGAGATTAGGCTAATATTACCTGTACTTGACAACTCATTATAAGTTCTGTTATTAGGGGTAAGCCTGCCGATGCCATAAATACCACCATAAGCTACATCGTTTATAAATGTGATGGTATCGGTTGGTATAATACCGTTCAGATAATAATTTTTAGCTTTATTTAAGCCTTGTATTTTTTTATCACCTCTTTTAAACCAACTTCTTTCAAAATATAAAGAATCCGATAGTATATCTTCTTGAATGTTCTTGAGGTAGTTCAGTTCTACTTTTCTGCTTTTACGATACTCATTCCAATTATTAATTTGTAATGCAATTAATATTCCAACAACAACGAGAATAATTTCACCGATGGCGTATTTTAAGTACTTGGAGACTTTGCCTTCTTCGAGCAGGTTTCTGCGGATTTTTCTAAAGAAATTAATCATTGGTCAATTGTTCTGATTTCTTGGCGTCAAATTGATTTATTTTAGAGGGGGTTCAATTTTTAATTGGAGCTTCAGGAACTTTACCATACAACACATTACCTGCAGCTTCATATTTATCATCTTTCACCCAAAAAGGAGTTTCAGGGTCATTGGCTATCAACCTACCTGAGAGCACATAGCCTTGGTAAAATTTCAATAGATAATCATAATCCAAACTATCCGCCTCATCACCAGGTTGGTGGTAATATTTGTTAATTTCATCATCAAAGGCATCAAAACCAGTTGAATAAGTAGGTGCGGGAACACCCTTACTGGCAAAGCTTACATTATCGCTACGATCAAATAGTCCTTGTTCAGGAGCAGGGTCATCAATGGCTTTTAAACCAAAAGTTGCGGCACCTGAAACAATATGTTTTTGTGCTGTTGTTCTATTTAATCCAATTACGGTAGCCAATTTTGTATTGTTATACCCTCCACCATCGGTATTGAAACCATATACTATTTGCTTGAGTGGAAATATAGGGTGCTCAACATAATATTGACTACCTAATAAACCTTTTTCCTCTCCGGTAAAAAAAATGAATATAGCTGAACGTTTTGTAGGAAACTTTCCAATATTCTCTGCCATACTTAAAACAGCAGTAGTGCCTATGGCATTATCCCGTGCACCATTATAAATACTATCACCCACAGCATCAGGTTTACCAATACCCACATGGTCATAATGTGCAGAATACATAATGAATTCTTCTTTTAATTTTGGATCGGTACCTTCTAGAACACCTATTACATTTTGTGTTTCTAGGGTTTCTTCTTTTATTCCGTCAGTTTCTATTGCATATGCTAGCTTAGCATTATTGAATGTAGCAAGTTTATTAGCTGAGGAATTTACCCAAAGATGAATAAAATCCGGTTTTGGCATTTGTTCATCTTTAGTATCAGGTATCTTAACACCTTCTTCCATGAAATGAGAAATCCTGGTCCACCAATCTTCTTCAAGTAAAGTCATCTCAATTAATCCTATTGCCCCGTTTTTGATTGCCAATTCCTGTTTTTCTTTATGGGCATTATAAACTGCTCTAGCATCTGAAGCTTCTGCAGTTCCACCTTTTACTATAATAAGTTTTCCGTTGACATCTTTACCTTTGTAATCTTCTTCAATTCCAAAATTAAGATAGATTGCTTCTCCGGAAAGATTAACCTCATTTGCTTCCACTGCGATGGTGTGTGGATAGTTTTCCCCATTTATAGAAACCTTAAGTACTTTGGGTGCAGTGGTTTGTATTAAATTAAATTTCTGATAGTAAGAATTTATGGCAGAATGCGGTTTTATGCCATACCCGCGTAAAGTATTAGCTAGATAGGATGCCGCTATTTTTAATTCTGGAGATCCAGTAGCACGACCTTTTAAGGCATCATCGGGCAAAAAATATATATGTCCCTCAATTTCATTTTTATCAACGGTCATCTCTGCTTTTTCTGAATCTGTCTGAGCAAAAACCAGAGTGGTCAAGCATAAAGTTATAAGTAGTAGTAAAGGTTTCATAGTATTCATTATATGGGTTATTTGATGTTAGTTTTAAATAATACATTTAAGTGTTATAGCGGTGTGTGCTTATGGTCACATAATTCTCAACACTCCATAATAAACTGCTGTTAATAGCAGTAGCACAAGGCTAATAGCTAAAAAGAATATGGATCGTTGAACGTTTCTAAACTTCCACGCAGATATTTTTGAATTAATGTAAATCTGTTCTCCCAGTTGCTCAAAAACTTCTCGTTCATTAATGCTCACGTTGTAAAATTTCCTTGAAAATTCTTTGATGGTTCCAAATTTGGTAATGACATCTCCAAAATAAAACACATTATCACTGTAGTTCCCTTCAAGTTTTGGAATAAAGCAGCGTACACTATAAAAAATGGAAACTACGGTAGCTACAAACCACAGTCCAATTAGTATATAGAACAAAATGGCATTTGACACGGAATGCATTACGGGAGCAGCACTTTGGTAGATGAAATTGAGAATAATACCGTAGAAAGAGAGTATGAGTCCCGCCTTCAATTCCGAAGCCTTTATGAGTCCAGATACATAATTAATGGTGCCCCAATAATGATCTACTAATTCTTCTGCATGTCCCTTAGATTTTAATTCATCTAAAAGACCTTTCTCAAAAGCGGACAATGGGTTATGTTCTTGTTTGGTTTTATTGGAATTCTGGTTTTTATTGTCAATCGGTTTGGTCATGGCTTTAAATTTAGTTTCAATGGCTATTCTATCACATTGTACACCGTAAGAGGTTTTGCTTTGTTCTTCATGTTAATACTACCTAGGTTCTCACATTTAAAAGCCTCTTTTACCTGTTCGTAACAACTTTCACAGATGATAATTTGATTTTCTTTAGCGGCATCTTGCAATCTAGCGGCAGTATTTACCGAGTCTCCTATAACAGTGTAATCTAGACGCTTAAGGGTAGCGGAACCAATATTTCCGGAAATCATTTCACCACTTTTAATACCTATAGAAACTTTTGGCTGGTATGTTTCTTTGCCTTCCTCTTTGGGTAAGCTGTTCACTTGATTTCTAATGGCCAATGCGGCATCAATGGCACGGTCTAAATGATATTCTCCTCTAAAAACGGCCATGACGGCATCACCTATAAATTTGTCTATAATACCATCTTGCTCCATTATTTCTTTGACCATGGTATCGAAATAGGTATTTAGCATTGAAACAACAATATCAGGACTAGTGGTCTCACTAATTTTTGTGAATCCGCATACGTCAACAAACATTATGGTACCTTCAATATTCTCGTTTGCCATTATTTTAGACTCATACTCTTGGCCACCCATAAAATTGAGTACGTTTTCATCAACATACATTTTTAGAATATTGTTTTCTTTAATGGCCTGTAGCGTTTTTCTAATTTCCATGGCATGCTTTAAAGTCTTTTCCATGGTAATGGTCAAGTCTTCAAAGTTTATGGGTTTGGTGATAAAATCAAAGGCACCTCGGTTCATGGCTACACGAATATTTTCCATGTCACCATAGGCGGAAACAATAACCGATTTAATTAAAGGGCTAGATTCGTGCAATTCCGAGAGTAGGGTAAGACCGTCCATCTCTGGCATGTTAATATCGCTCAAAACAATATCTATACCAGGATTTTCCCCAAGTTTCTCTAGCGCATCTCTACCGTTTATAGCAAATACAAACTCGTATTCGTTCTGCCGTATCTGTTTTCTAAATTTCTGTTTGATGAGAATCTCTAAGTCAGTCTCATCATCTACTACCATTATTTTTGCCATAGTCTTACGTTAAGTTTATCAGCTTGTCTTTAAGAAGTGAAAAATCTAAAGGTTTGGTTAGAAAGTCGTCCGCACCTAGATTTTTTGCCATTGTTCTATTTTCATCATCTCCATAAGCGGTAATCATCATAACCATTGGTGGTGGTTTCACATAATTTTTTTTGATATTATCCAATAACTCTAAGCCGCTCATGCCCGGCATATTGATATCTGATAAAATCAATACCGCTTCATGCTCCATAGTTTTCATAATTTTGAGTGCATCTTCACCTGAGAATGCAAAAACAAATTCTAGTTCCTCTTTTCTTATTTCTTTTCTAAAACGCTGTTGAAAAAGCACTTTTACATCTTGTTCGTCATCTACAACTAATATCTTCATAAGGTGGATTTTTTATAATTTTTAATACTTTTTATGGGGAACATTAATTGTTTATTTCATTGGTAATGAGATGGTGAAGGTGGTGCCTTCTCCTTGTTTTGTTTCTACCGTTAATTCGCCACCATGTACCTTTACAATATCATAGCTTAGTGATAGCCCTAATCCGGTGCCTTCACCAGAAGGTTTGGTAGTGAAAAAGGGCTGAAATATTTTATCCAATATCTCTTTAGGCACTCCATTACCATTATCAGATACTTTAATAAGAATCATATTGCCCAGCTTTTCTGTACTTACCGAAACTGTAGGTTCGTAACCATTTGGGTTTTCTTCTTTTTTCTTTTTTACCACATAAAAGGCATTGGTAATAAGGTTTAGAATTACTCTCCCAATATCCTGGCCAACAATGTTTATTTTACCGATAGCATCATCAAAATCAGTATTTAACGTGGCATTGAAGCTTTTATCTTTTGCTCGCAAACCATGGTAGGCTAGGCGTAGATACTCATCAGATAAACTATTGATATCGGTCATTTCTTTTTGACCGGTGTTGCTACGGCTATGCTGTAGCATTCCTTTGACGATACCATCGGCACGTTTGCCATGAAAGATAATTTTATCTTCGTTGGCAGATACATCTTTAGCTAAAGCCTTTACATCATCATAATTACCATTATCAATTTCTTCTTCCAGTTCTTCCAGAAGTTCTTTATTTACCTCAGAGAAGTTGTTGACAAAGTTTAGCGGATTTTGAATTTCATGGGCAATCCCAGCGGTGAGTTCACCCAAGCTTGCCATTTTCTCGGATTGTATAAGCTTTGATTGTGTAGACTTTAATTCGTCTATTTTAGTCTTAAGCTGAACCGTTCTATGAGAAACACGTTCTTCTAGGATTCTATTCTCTTTAGTTAATTTTCTGGCTCTAAATACAATATATGCCCTTAATATGCTAGCTGCAATTAAACCGAAGAGCAAGTATGCCCACCAAGTTTGCCACCATGGCGGATTTATTTTAAATGAAAGTGTATCTGGTACGGACCAGTCGCTATTCCCACTTCTATCAGCCACTTTAAAGGTGTAATCTCCTGGTTTTAAGTTATAATAGTTTTTGGTCTTGGTAGCATTTGCAGCATAGCTCCAATCTTCATCTTCACCATCTAGAATAAAACGATAGTTTAATTTATCCCTGTTGAATATATCATTACTTCCATAACTAAAACTAATACTGTTCTGGTCATAGGGTAGGATAAGGCCTTGAGGTAGGTTGTAAGGATGTTTTACCGACTCCCATGTTATACCATTGGTATTGGCATAGGTTGAAGTTTTCACCTTTGTAGAATCTTTCTTTTGGTTGAACCCGAACCCCGGGTTTTCATCCATGACGAAAATGTTGTTAATTTTCACTGTTCCAGTAGTACTATCTTGTTGTGGTTCTGAACTAAGAACAAGTAGTTTCCACTCATTGGAATCATTCGTAACACCTGACCAAAACTGGCCATTTTTTAAAAATTTAGGGGAATCTTGTAAATAATCGTTCGATTTAAAACCGAGTCCACCATTAAAATTGTAGAAGCCTATATCTGTTGTTTTTGCAGTGGTTTTTTCCATGGCAATTAAGCCATTACCACTAGCAGCGTACATGATACCTCCTTTTTCTGTCAGATCATAAAAATCAGTAGGGTATAGTCCGTTTTCTTTCTTTATTGGGGTAAGCGTATTTTGTTCTAAGTTAAGTACGTTAATACCATTTGTAGTAGCTAGCCATAGCTCTCCTTCGTTAGAAATTTTGGCTGTGGATACATTGTTATTGCTAAGACCTTGTTCTTCTCTAAGGTAACTTACGGTGTTCGTTTTTAAATTTACTTTAGCTAACCCATTCGTAGTGGGGGTCCAAAGAATTTCTTTATCATAAACCATTATTGATCCGCTTCCCGCTATTAAAATATCAGGGTCACTTTTGGAAACTGCTTTTTTAAAGGTGTTGTTTTCAGTATTATAGATATACAAACCAATTATAGTAAATATAGCAAACGTATACTCGTCAATAATTGCAATACCTGCTCCGAAATCAAAGGCAGAATTGGCGTATGAGGTGAGTTTATTTTTATCTCTATTAAGAATAGAAAAGCCATTTCTAGTATTTATAAAATAAATATTAGGTGTAATCTCATTAATGAAATTAATTGTATTAGGATTACAATGTAGCTGTTCAAAACTTAGAGCTTTTATAGATTTATTATTTAAGTTGATAATATTGATTCCCGCAGCCGTACCTAACCATATGTCGCCATTTGAGTCTTCTTCTATTTCCCATATTTCATTATTTATTAAACCTCTTGTGTCATCAAAATATTCTGTTTGTAAAGTAAATTCATTGGCGATAATTACTCCATTATCAGTGGAGGCAATCCAAAGTGACCCATCCTTACGCTTTAAGGGTGTTGGTATTTTAAGGGATTCTTTTCGTTTAGCGTTTAGCTTAATTTTTTTAGAGGCATTTCTATTTGCAGTTAGAATATATGCCTCTCTAGGGCCAAATATCCATAAGTTGTCGTCAGAATCAAATTCCATATTGTCACCCTTTATGGTATATCCGTTTTCTTCACCTAATACACTAACTTTATTCTTATCTAATGCTAGTCTTATAATGCTTGGAGTGGTTTTAGTATCAGGATTTGGGTAAGGGTAACTTAACCAAATACCATTTTGTGCATCTTCTTTAAATTCATAAACAACAGAATTTATTTCTAAGTTGGCTATGGTTGAGATTGTTTTAATCTCAGTTCTTTCTTTATTCAATACCGCAAGACCATCTATAAACCCTAACCATAAGTTATCTTTGCTATCTTCAAAAAGTTTAAAGGGCTTATTTCGTCCTATATTTGAAATCTTTTGCAAACTTTTCATTTCCGAGTCCATCTTGTATATCCCTTCACTATCGGAGATTATGTATAGGGTTCCCGTATGATCGCAAAGAATGTCAAACGGTATAAAGCTTGCTGTTTTAGTTATTGTATAGGCTGTATTGTTTATAAAGTCTAACACCGTTAAAGTATTTGATCCAGGACTAACCAACCAAAGCTTACCTTGTTGGTCAAATGTCATTTTATACACTCCTGGGTAATCGTAAACTAAGGCGTTCTCACCATCATAGTAGGTTAGGGGTGTATTATTCATGGAAGACCCTATCCAAATAGCCCCATCCTCAGTTTCTAAAAACGATGTAATATCATTAGAGGGCAATCCCTCATTTGTGGAAAGCTGTAGAAGATTCACATTTGTGCCAGCCATATTCGCTGGGGGTTTCATTTTAGTAATAGTTGGTTTTTTTATGGTAGATTTTGTAACTGTAAATGACGCAGAATCAAGCTTCAATTTCTCTACAGGAAAATTTTCCCAATCCAAATCGTATTCTTTCATGGGAGTTTCCAGTGGCTTAAATTCATTAAATCCAAACGGTTTGCTTGGCAAGGCATCTACATTTAAATCATAAAAAACGGGAGTTGTCAGCGTATCATTGATTATGGTTTCCCATTCAAAAGGTTCGGGGTCCGTAAATTGTAAAGGAATGGTTTTTGGAACTTTATAATCACCCACCGTAGTTTCATCTTCAGACTTGCTCTGTTTGTGGCAAGAAATCAGAAATAGACCGTAAAAGATACTGATTAAGAATATTGGTCTTATTAATGTTATGTTCTTCATACTGGTCTAGTTATCGGTTGAGTTTGGCAATTCTATAATGAAGGTGGTTCCCTTGTTTTCAGACGTTTCTACTATTAATTTACCACCATGCCCTTTCGTTACAATATCATAACTCATACTTAAACCCAAGCCGGTACCTTGTCCAGTAGGTTTGGTGGTGAAAAAAGGTTGGAATATTTTCTCTACAATTTCCTTCGGAATGCCGTTACCGTTATCGGAAATAGAAATTTGTACACTTTGAGACCCACCCCCAACCCCTCCAAGGTGGGGAGTTCGCTTTGATGTAATTTTTACGGTAGGTTTATAACCTTCAATGTCAGAATTAGCTTTTTCATTTACTGCATAAAAGGCATTGGTAATCAAATTGAGAATTACCCGCCCCATGTCTTGTGGTACAATATTTACTTTTCCCATGTTCTCGTCAAAATCGGTAATGAGTTCTGCATTAAATGACTTATCCTTTGCCCTCAGACCATGATAGGCCAACCGTAAATACTCATCTGCAAGTACATTTATATCCGTAGGTTCTTTAGTACCGCTGCTACTTCTGGAATGTTGTAGCATTCCCTTTACAATATTGTCTGCACGTTTGCCGTGATGGTTTATTTTTTCAAGATTTTGTTTGATATCCAACGAAATAGCCTTCACTTCTTCAAGATCTCCTTTATCCAATTCCTCGTTCATTTCATCAAAGAGTTCATTGCTTACCTCAGAGAAATTATTGACGAAGTTTAAGGGGTTTTGAATCTCATGGGCAATGCCGGCTGTGAGTTCTCCGAGACTCGCCATTTTTTCAGATTGTATAAGTTGCGATTGGGTGGCTTTTAATTCTTCTAAAGATTGATTAAGTGCTGCTGTGCGCTCCTTAACTTGTTGCTCTAAAGTATTTTTTTGTTCAGATAAAATGGATTCTTTTTCTTTTGATAATTCTTGGACACGATTTAAATTTAATCTTAAATCTTGACTGCGCTTTCCAAATGCGTAACCTAAATAGATAGCTAAAACAACAGGGATAAGCATAAAAGAAAAAGGACTAAATTTATCTATGCGCTGGTCTACTAAACCCATATACCAACATATCATTAAAATCCAAAAGGCCAGGTTAATACAACTAGAACTTAAAAATAAAAAGCTGGCAACTTTATTTTTTTTCCAAGATTTTAAACTTAAACGTATAATACCAGCATAATAGAAAATTGACCAGATTGGCCCCAACACGTCAGGGTCATATAAAAAGTAACAACCGATGGTTAAAAAACATAAAAAACTAATGGCTTTAAAAACAAAGTCTATAGGCTGTACTAATATTTTGTAAAAACAGAATAAAAGAATAAGGCTTGAAATAAGAATGCAAGTGTCATTATAAAACTTGAGCCAAAAATAAGTGCCAGTGTTAGAATAGACCGACAATACTCCTAAAGTAAATAGTATTAAGAATAATAAAGAGGCAGCAAAATAACCGTTAATTCTCTCTTTAGGGAAGAAAATAAAAAACGATAGGAAAATAATAAACATTAGAATAGCAAGACCAAGTGAGATATAATAACTATTGACAAATTGTTTAATAAAAGCTACACGTTTATTTTTTACCACATCAGTTGAATTGGCATTACGCAAAGAGGATATATAAATTCTAATTAGTCCGTTATCATGGTAATAGATAGGGTATTTGTATTGTGCATTGACAAAACGTACAGCTAAAATTTGTTCCTTATTTATCTCTAAAGGTAAATGTAGCACTTGGCTAAATGGATTACGGTAGATAACTTCATCCTTGTTAGAGCTTACATTACCCAATTGGTGAATTAGTTTGCCATCTAAATAAATTTCTGAAGCTCCTTCTTGAAAGATATTTAAAACCAGTGCATCATTAAACGACTGGTCTGCCATAATACGTTTACGCAACCATACAATTTCGCCCCTATCTGCAATTACGTTTTTTCCGTCAAGCAGATTTAAGTTAGTACTAGAGAATTCATTCCAGGTAGAATCATCAAATTCTGGATTAGCCCATACTATATTATCTCCTTTTTGATAACGCCAATCTTCACCAAGAATCATCCATTTATCAGCCACAGTAGTATCTGAAATTGTTAATACCTTTTCCTGTTGACTGAAAACTGTTAACGGTAGTAGAAAACCAATAATGTATAATATATGTTTCATTATCATTTAAATTATAGGAAAAATGATTTTAAATGTGGTTCCTTCACCTTCTTGTGTGGTCACCAGCAATTCACCGCTATGCCCCTTAGTAATAATATCGTAGCTCATGCTTAAGCCCAAGCCGGTACCTTGCCCAGTAGGTTTGGTGGTGAAAAAGGGTTGGAATATTTTCTCTTTGACTTTTTCAGGAATACCGTTACCATTGTCAGAAACACTAATAGTGATATGTTCATCAGACTTTTTAGTGCTGACAGTAACTATGGGTTTAAAACTATCATCTCTTTGTTTTTTCTCGTTTACCGCATAAAAGGCATTGGTAATTAAATTTAGAATTACCCGCCCCATGTCTTGTGGTACAATATTTACTTTTTCAATGCTCTCGTCAAAATCGGTTATGAGTTCGGCATTAAATGATTTATCCTTGGCACGAAGACCATGATAGGCCAAGCGCAAATACTCATCTGCAAGGGCATTGATATCAGTGGGTTCTTTTGTGCCGCTGCTGCTCCTAGAATGTTGTAACATACCTTTTACAATATTGTCCGCACGTTTGCCGTGATGGTTTATTTTTTCAAGGTTTTGTTTGATATCCAATGAAATAGCTTTCACCTCTTCAAGATCTCCTTTATCCAATTCCTCGTTCATTTCATCAATAAGTTCGTTGCTTACCTCAGAGAAATTATTGACAAAGTTTAAGGGGTTTTGAATTTCATGCGCAATGCCGGCGGTAAGTTCACCAAGGCTCGCCATTTTCTCGGATTGGATGAGTTGAGATTGGGTGGTTTTTAATTCTTCTAAGGATTGATTTAATTCTGATGTTCTTTCTTTTACTTTTAATTCTAACTTTTCATTTTGAGAAGCAATAAGCGCACTCTTTTCAGCTTCGACCTTTACAAGTTCCATTGCATTTTTACGCATATCCTCATTTTTCTCTCTCATGCGATAAGCGACAAATGCCAACATTCCAAAATAAAAAATTCCCTTACCGATTAAGTCACTATTTACAGAAACTAATCTTAAACTAAGATGATCACCAGAAGCGAGCCATCTATATATAAGTCCTAGATAAGAAGTAGTAAATGATAAAAATAAACTAAACATAACTACCCTGACAGATATTACTTTTTTTCTGGATTTTAATGCGAAAATGAGTAAAAATATGGCAATCCCTATTACCGTAATTAGGTAGGAATAAGAACTGAAATACATTGCTAAAGATGCTATTATACAGAATAGAAGCAACCATTTTTTAAGGTTTCCATATAACATCCTATAGCCCAATAAAAGACATAATATAGGGAAGAAGAAAAATAAAATATTACTTACATAATCTAATGTAATCATGATGTTAGAAGGTAGGGTGAAAAATAAACTATCTCCACCAAAGAATGCCGATGCAATGGTTTCTAGTAACATTACAGTGCAAAAAAGAGCTATAATTAATAACTCCTTTTCATCTCTAATTAGAATATAGAGAAGCCAGAAAAGAATTGAGAATATAAAAGAGCTGATCAAGTCAAATAAAGCTTTAAAACTCAATAAACTCATATAGTCAAAATACGCGTTGGATACAATTCTGGTTGAACCCACTAGAGCTTTGGTTATGTTTCCATAAGTGCTATAGTCAACATAATGTATCGTTAATGTATGTACTGTATCAGGTTCTAAAAATATTGGGGTTCTTATTTCAAAATCTTGAATGTGTTCTTTAAATGAGGCTCTATCGTTCCCTTTTTCGCCAAATTGGCGGAACAACTTTCCATTTAAATAAATATCCTCTGCAGCATGGTCTTCTTTATCTAAATAGAGAGGAAGCTTTGCTATAGCACTATCAATAGTAAACTGCAATCTGAACCATCCTTCAAATTTTCCAGAACTATCTACCATATCATTAGTTATCTCAGAAGGACTTAATCGTTCCCAGCCAGCTAAATCAATCTCTACAGGAGATAAATCTTTTTCATTGCCTGATTTAAAAATCCAACCTTCTCTATTTTTCAACGTTAAACCAAATAGTGGATCTACATCTGCTTTCGTAAAATGTATAATGGTATCTAGTGCCAATCCATTTTTATCTACCGGATTTTCTTGCCCACTTGCCGTAAATAGCATACCGAAAAATAGCGTGATGAATAGGAGGGATTGTTTAATCATTGCTTTTTAAGTTATTAGTTGAACCTAGTTCAAAAATGGTTCTAAAGAAATTGGAGGTTGAAGAAATAATTAAAAATACCTTTTTGACGGAAGTACCATTAAAACAAGTGTCATCATTGAAAATGTAAGTATGGGTTGTTAGGTAGACATTTATGTAGCCAAGTAGCCAATTGGTAGTGATTTCAATGACTTGATTTTCCCTTTTTACAGCTAATTTCATGCACAATTGGTGGTTGGTTTAAAAAAAATAGCACTGATTACAACTTCATCCTCGTATTTAATTTTTTGAATTAAACACAAGACAAATAAGGCTACACATCAGGGGGGTGATGAGCAACATATTGTGAATCAGAAAATAAAGGGGAATTTTACACCCTTAAAGTACGTAATAACTTTTACTTTAAGAGTGTTTTATTAAGAATTTAGATGCAAGAGATGAACTAGAATCCTTAAAAAGGATATTAGCACGTAAAATATAGTTATAGATTGAAGTTATGTAATAATGGTACTCGGTATTAGTTCTTCCACAATTTCACCATCTTTTAAATAGACGTAGTACGAATGGTTTTCATTGTTCAATGAGACTGAAGTATGAACTTCACCATCAATAAAATGAATAGCGGAACGGTCGTCACAGGCATAACCATCGGATAGTTTGCCGGTTTTTATGTTTTCAAAGTATAAAGGTCTTCGTGAAGTTTCAGAATTGTAATGCGGGCAGTGGCTCTTGTCTATAAATGACATGCCGCCAACAATACTTAATTCTTTTGGTCTAGAATCTGTAGTACCGCCATTAAACCAGCATAAAGAACCAGCGCTGCCACCACCCATAACTACGCCGTTGTCATAAGCTTTTTTAAGGGCAACATCAATGCCTTGCGCTTTCCAAATGGCGAGCATGTTCAACGTATTTCCACCACCAACGATTATGGCATCCATCCGAGAGATGATCTCTTCGAACGATTCTTTTTGGTCGTAAGAATTAATCCAAACCGAAAGTACATGTGGGGTAACATCTATCTGTGAGCACACCTCATGGAAAGAAGCAATATACTGAGCGTCTTCACCACTAGCTGTAGGAATAAAACACATATTCGGTTTTTCCTTGCCGGTAGCTTTGGCAATGTAGTTTAAGAAAGGTACGGTATGGCGTCCACTGCCGTAAATTACCATTTGCTTTTTCATAAAGACGATAAAATGTTTATGCTAAAGATAAAATGAATTTCTAACAGAAGCTATTCGCTTCTGCTAGAATCTGTTCGTTTTTTAGGTCTGCTCGAATTCCTATTATTCTTACCTCTAAAGTTGTTACCACCAGGCCTGTTTCTGTTTTTATTACGGGAGTTGCCTTGTTTTCTTTGTTGTTGTGCCGGTTGACTGCCCGTATCTTGCGGAGTATCTTCATCTACAAATTGATGCTCTGGCATGCGAGGTACAGATTGTTTAATCAATTTCTCGATATCACGTAAGTAGGGTCTTTCTTCTTTGTCACAAAAAGAAAGTGCCGTACCACTTGCATTTGCCCTACCTGTTCTGCCTATACGGTGAACATACGTTTCGGATACGTTTGGTAAATCATAATTTACAACCAATGAAAGGTCTTCTACATCAATTCCCCTTGCGGCAATATCGGTTGCAACCAAAACCTTAAGATCTCCTTCTTTAAAAGCACTTAGTGCCTTTTGTCTTGCAGTTTGCGATTTATTACCGTGTATGGCTGCAGAACGTATACCTGCTTGGTCTAATTTCTTTACAATTTTATTGGCACCATGCTTAGTTCTGGAGAAAACAATAAGCGTACTCTCAGGGTTCTCTTTAATGATATGGATAAGCAGTTTTGGTTTGTTAGGCTTGCTAACAAAATATACCCCTTGTTCAACTTTCTCTGCTGTAGCTTGTTCTGGCTTAATGGTAACGCGTTCAAAATCACCCAACATTTTTCTAGAAAGCTCAACAATGTCTTTTGGCATAGTTGCCGAAAAGAATAATGACTGTCGTTTAGGAGGCAATTTTGCGATGATTTTCTTGATATCATGAATAAAGCCCATGTCCAGCATTTGGTCAGCTTCATCAAGTACTACGTGCTCTAAATCTCTGAAAGAAATAAAACCTTGGTTCATTAGGTCTAATAAGCGACCGGGAGTAGCAATTAATATATCAACGCCTCCTCTAAGGGCGTTTACTTGCTTACCCTGTTTTACTCCGCCAAAAATAACGGTATTACGTAGGCCTGTGTATTTTCCGTACGCCGTAAAACTTTCGGCTATTTGAATGGCAAGTTCCCGGGTAGGTGTTACTATCAGCGCCTTAATTTTTCTTTTATTCTGGCTAAGACTTATACCTTCATATAATTGATGTAGGATAGGAATACCAAATGCGGCCGTTTTACCGGTTCCCGTTTGTGCAACGCCCAATAAATCTTTGCCTTTCAGTAATATGGGTATGGATTGTTCTTGAATTGGAGTAGGGTGAGTATATCCTTCAGCCTCTAATGCCTTAAGGATAGGTTCGGCTAAGCCGAGTTCTTTAAATGTCATAAAATTTTAATAAGCTGCAAAGGTACGCTTTAATGTGGAAGGAATTGTAAAGTAGGGTTAAAGTGCAAAGTGTTGAGTACAAAGTAAGAAGTATTAGGTATTAAGTATTAAGTAAGAAGTATAAAGTATAAAGTATAAAGTAGTTGGAAGTAAAAAAATAGAATAAAGAGAATAGACCTTTTTTGATTAGTTTCTAACAACTAACAACTAACAACTAACAACTAACAACCAACAACTAACAACCAACAACCAACAACTAACAACTAATCCTGAACTTGATTTTTGAGATTGCGCTTGTATTTAAAACATCGATTGTCGATTAAAGACACTAAAAATCGGTAAGGTGAAAATAGGGTTAATGTCGTTAATCGACGAGATTTTACACTTAATCCGAATCTTTGTCAAGTAACGAGAATACGGTGTTTTTCAGCGATTCATCACCTAGTAAAACAAGGTCTACGGCGTTTTATAATTGTAACAAAACGCAAGTCATGAAAACATTAGCAACTATCATCTTCATCATCTTTTTAAGCTTCACTGCTCAAGCTCAAAACACAACTTCAGAGGTTAAAGTTGAAACTATTGAAATGAGCATTGTTACGGAAACTACAAATGAAGTTAAAGCGGAATCTAATACTGAGGTTGCTCGTTTATACAAATTCAAAAATTCAAGAATTAAAAGAGATTTGAATTTTATCACTAAGGCTAACAAGCCTAAAATGGCGTAATTTCAGTAGTTGGTATTAAGTATTAAGTATTAAGTATTAAGTATTAAGTATTAAGTATTAAGTAAGAAGTATAAAGTATAAAGTATAAAGTATAAAGTATAAAGTATAAAGTAGTTGGAAGTAAGAAAATAGAATAAAGAAAATAGACTTTTTTTGATTAGTTCCTAATCAAATCTATTTAGCAAAGCTAAATTTTATAGTTTCTAACAATTAACAACTAACAACCAACTATAATCCTGCCATAGCAGCTTCCGCACATCTTTCGCCATCCATTGCTGCAGAAACAATTCCACCGGCATAGCCACCACCTTCACCACAAGGGAAAAGTCCTTTGATTACTGGGTGTTCCAATTTTTCGTTTCTAGGGATGCTCACAGGTGATGAGGTTCTGGATTCCACGCCCACAATATTTGCTTCGGCCGTGTAATAACCATGCATTTTATCACCAAAAGCTTTAAAGCCTTGTCGCAATCTACTACCAATAAGTTTAGGTAACAGGGAGTGTAGGGGAGCGGAGTTTAATCCGGGTTGGTACGAGGTGGGGTTAAGGTCTACGGATAAGTTTCCTTCTACAAAATCGGTCAATCGCTGAGCTGGGGCAGTTTGCGTTCTTCCGCCAGAAGTGAATGCCAGTCGCTCTAAATTCTTTTGATATTCCAATCCTTTCAAAGCCCCGAATTTCTCATATTTAGGAATATCCTTATCCACATTAATTTCCACTACGATACCAGAATTGGCATACAAGTTATTTCGTTTTGATGGTGACATGCCGTTTACAACCACCTCGCCAGGGGAAGTGGCAGCAGGCACTATGAATCCGCCAGGGCACATACAGAACGAATACACGCCGCGTTCCTTCACTTGTTCCACTAAACTATAAGAAGCTGCAGGTAACAATTCGCTTCGGTCACCAGAGCAGTGGTATTGAATACTGTCTATGATATGTTGCGGATGCTCTACACGCACGCCCATGGCAAATGATTTTGCTTGTAGCGCAATATCTTTTTTATGTAATAAGTCAAAAATGTCACGAGCGGAATGTCCCGTAGCCAAAATTACGCGATCCACGGCCATTTCATTATTGTCGTTTAAAACAATGGCTTTTAACGTATTGTCCTTGATAACAAAATCGGTCACCTTGGTATTAAAATGAACTTCACCACCGTGCTGCTGTATAACTTCACGAATATTCTGTACAATTTTAGGGAGCTTATTGGTTCCTATATGCGGATGTGCATCTACCAATATTTGGTCTGTTGCACCATGAAAAACCAAACTTTCGAATATGCGACGTACATCTCCACGTTTAAGACTACGGGTGTATAATTTTCCGTCAGAATACGTACCTGCGCCACCTTCACCAAAACAGTAGTTACTTTCAGGGTTTACCTGATGGTCTTGATTAATGGCCTTCAAATCTCGTCTGCGTTCTTTTACATTGTTACCACGTTCCAAAACAATAGGTTTGTAACCCATTTCTAAACAACGTAGTGCCGCCCACATACCTGCAGGTCCAAATCCTACAATATGTATGGGTTTGGCATTTGATACATCTTTATATTCAAAATGAAGGGCGTCGTTAGGTGCGGGCTCGTTAATATATACCGCCAATTTGTAATTGAAAACAATTTTTGGTTTACGTGCATCAATAGATTTACGTAAGACTTTAAGGGTAAAAGACCCTTCTTCGAGTCCAAGATATTGCGCTGTACGAATTTGTAATCCGTTTGGGGTTGCTTCTTCCTTTAAAGTTAACCGTAGCTGTACATTTCTAACCATGGGGCAAAATTAAAGTAAAAAGATGATGTAAAGCTGTAGCGGCTTAAAAATACATAAGGTCTGTAGCGGTAAAATTATTTTTCAACGATGGTTCTAAATGTGAGGTTTACTCTTGGTGTTTTACTTTTTGTAGTGGGTGGCAATCTATGTAACCAGTGGGTCTGTGTTGCATCTTTCATAATTAAAAGGCTACCGTGCTCTAAAAAGAGTTCAACCTTTTCTTTCGTTTCTTTGTGTTTAAATGCAAATTTTCGCTCCGATCCAAAACTGACTGAAGCTATTGCGCCATTCTTTTTCAGGTCTTTTTCTCCATCACTATGCCACGCCATGCCCTCGCTGCCATCATGATATAGGTTTAATAGGCAAGAGTTAAAGGTTTCTCCACTTTCTTGCTCTACTTTAGATTTTAATTGAAGCAACTCTGCAGTCCACGATAGGGCTAGTTTAGTAGTTTTAGAGTAGGTATATTGAAAAGGTTTTTCGCCATACCACGCTACTTTTCGTTTGGTTATGATCTTTTTGCCAAAAATGATGGCTTCATCATTCTTCCATTTTATTTTGTTCAATAAGACATTTAGATAGTGTATAGCGTCTTCCTCATTTAATATTTTACCAAAATAATGTACCGTTCCGTCACGTGGAAGTAGGTTCTTCTTGTGGTCAACCTCAATATCAAATAATTTCATAATGCTTGCTTTCTAACAATTCAGAGAACTAAAGTACTTGGTAATCATCTTAAAAGCAAAAGCGAATAGTTAACCTTTTTTATAAGATTTTCTATTCGCTTTTATAATTAAAAAGAACTTTGTTGATATATACTAATTGCTTTTGAGCAAGTTTTTAATCGCCTTGGTCCATTTTTCAATAGACTGAAATTCTCCGCTCAATTGATAGTTGACTTCAGCATCATAAAATTCAAAAACTACATCTGGTACATTGGTGTTTTTTGGGAAAAGTTGCAGCAGCAATCGCTCTGTAATTTTCTCTTTTCTGGCAAAGGATTTACCAATGTTCGCAATTTCAGTAGTTTTAATAGTGGCTAAATCGGCATACTGTTCATGTAGTTCTTCGCCATTTTTTGAGACAAAGAATACAAATTTCTTTTCAGTGTCCATACCTATGGCATAGTGACCAAAAATCTCATATTCCGTTAGTTTACAATGATGTGTAGTTGCGATGTCGTTTAAAGATGACATCATTTTTTTTTCTTTTATTTTTCTGTTTCTGTTCGTTAAAACAAAAGGCATTGCACATAGTGCAACAGATGCTAAACCAATAGCAGTTACTCCAAATTCCATGTTGTAAATTTTAATTTTTTAATACTGATTATTGTATGATGTAAAGTGATACATCATAAGACCTAGTTATTTAGCTATCAAATTGATAGCCTATATGAAGAGGTCTACCAGAAATTATGGAAAGGAAAAATAAAATCAGTTTTTCTAAACTTGATCAATAGTGTTTTGGCATAAAGAATATATTGCCTGTATCTAGAAATAGAGGTAAAATCAATACTGTTAAGGCTAGCGGTAAAGCCAGTAAACGGAAGCTTGTAATTAGGCGAAACAACTTCGGCAACATCTGAAACTGAAACTTCAGATTGCTGAGCATGTGGAGATAAAAGTTTGGTGGACGCTGCAAAATAGCTTTTTTGCTCGCTATTTTCGCTTAATGGTGTTTGGTTAAAGTTAGTTAAGGCATCTGCAGAATTAACCAGCCCGAAACAATAAATTGTAACGAGGAGTAGAACTTTTACTATGTTGTTAAAACTTTGCATTTTATACTACAACCGCTTGATTTAATATAACATTTACTTCTGCTAAACTTTCTTCATTATCTAAAAGCAAGACCAAAGTATCGTTAGCTTTAATAATTGTCGATCCACCTGGTCTAACAAAAAGTCCATCCCTTTTTATCATGACAATGAATGTGGTCCTTGGAAAATGTAAATCGATAATTCGTTTTTCTACAGCAAAACTGTTGGGAACAACCGTAACTTCTTCCATAGCGGATTTAGGTAGATTAAGTATGTACCTATCGTTTTCGGCAATAGGTTTTACTTCCTCCGGTAAAGCAACATTAAGCCATTTGGCAAAAATAGATAAAGTAGTACCTTGGATTAAAACCGATGAAACCGATATAAAGAATACGATACTAAATATAATATTGGCCTTATCAATGCCTGCCAATAAGGGGTAAGTTGCAAATACGATAGGCACTGCACCACGTAAGCCCACCCATGAGATATAGAAACGTCTCCCTAGTTTCATTTTAAAGAACATAAGGCTTAATAAAACACTTACAGGCCTTGCCACAAGAATTAAGAATACCGATATAAGCAGACCAATACCTAAATAAGGTAAAATCTGAGAAGGGAAAACGAGTAGGCCTAAGGTCAAGAACAATACGATCTGCATTAGCCAAGCCATACCATCGAACATTTTTAAAATGGTTGACTTATGTATTAAATCTTGATTGCCTAAATACACGGCACAAATGTAAATAGCCAAGAAGCCATTACCGCCAACAGCGTCTGTAGCGGAAAAGGTTATGAACATTAAGGCAATGACCAGTACAGGGTACAAACCTTCAAAGCCTAATTTAATTTTGTTTATGATAATTTCACTGAGCTTTCCAAATACAAAACCGCCAATGCCGCCCAATATCATTTGTTGTAAAAACAAGGGAATGATAGAGAGAACGCTCAGGTCTTGATTAATGACCAAGGTCAAAAAAGCAAGAGTCAGCACATAAGCCATGGGGTCGTTACTACCACTTTCAAGCTCTAACGTGGGTCTTAGATTACTTTTTAAGGCTAAATTTTTAGAACGTAAAATGGAAAAAACCGCTGCGGCATCTGTAGAAGATACAATAGAGCCCAACAACATGCTTTCGTATATGGTAAAATCGGTAATGTAGTAGACGAAAGTTCCAAGGGTGACTGCTGTGAGCAAAACCCCTAGGGTAGATAGCACAAGTCCCTCTTTTAAAATAGGTTTTACAGCGTTCCAATTGGTATCTAAACCACCAGAAAACAATATAAAGTTAAGAGAGACAATACCAATGAATTGGGCAAGTTTAGGGTCATCAAACTGAATACCGCCAATACCATCAGATCCGGCAAGCATACCTATGGCTAAGAAAAGAATCAACGTAGGTACCCCGAATTTGTATGAAGTCTTACCAACTATAATGCTGATAAACAGTAATATAGATCCTACAAGAAGTATGTTTTCTATGGTAAGGTTCATTGGTGGTCAGTTGCCTTAATTTTAAGGCAACAAAGTTAGATCATTTATCAAAAAACCAATACAAATGTTAAGGTTTGGCACAATGTTAACATGTTGTATTATAACCCTGATTTATTAAAAAACTAATTATTTTTTCTAATGAAGGCAGTTATAATATTGATGAGGTATAGTAATTGTACACAGACTGCCGCAAGTGTAGATAAAGTCACGGTTAAATTAGAACCAAAATCTTGATTTGAATCTGATAAGAAAAATGGGATGAATAAAATTAAGCAGAAACCAATAACAGTAATGATTAAATGAATCACGGTTAGCCAATATACCAACCTTCTGTTCAGTCTAATTATAACCCAATATCCAAAACCTATAATTGCAAATATAATAGAGATTAGTACCGCTAAATTGATTAACCCCAGTACATAATAGGTGTCATGAATATTAAAGTAGAATATTTTATCAGGTTTTAGAAATCCTGTGAGCAGTATTATGGGAATCAGGATCCAGAAAACAATATGGGGTGATTTGGTAAATTTAGTCATCAGTTGGTTGTAGTATTATTCCTAAAGTCAAGTTAATCATTATTAAGAGAATCACAATTAAAGTTTAGTATCAATAATTATCTATACATTTACATATATCTATATAATTTATCATCATGGAGCTAAAACAAGTGGAGAAAATATCTAAAGCATTAAGTGATGTAAATCGTTTAAAGATTCTGCAGTATATGCAGAAAAATCAAGGCAAGGTTGAATGCACCAAAGCTTGTAACTTGTTAGATTTGAGTCAGCCTTCCATCAGTCATCATATAAAAAGGTTGGTTGAGGCAGAACTCATCAATCAGCATAAAATAGGACGTAACTATCACTATTCCTTAAATCATAAAGTTTGGGATAATTATATGTTACAATTGCAGCAACTGTAGTTTTTTTGATAAAACATATAGATACTTTTAAATGTATTAATGAAATTATTTGAATGAAAAATATTAAATATTCTATATTGGATTTAGCCATTGTATCAGAGGGTACAACGGTAAAAGATACTTTTGACCACTCTTTGGCATTGGCACAAGCTGCGGAAGAAGTGGGGTATAACCGATTTTGGTTGGCAGAGCATCATAATTCTATAGCTATTGGTAGTAGCGCCACGTCTGTATTAATGGGTTACATTGCCGAAGGAACAAAAACTATACGAGTGGGATCAGGTGGTATTATGTTACCAAATCATTCCCCATTGATAATTGCAGAGCAATTTGGAACTTTAGGAATACTGTACCCAAATAGAATAGACCTAGGTTTGGGGCGTGCACCGGGGACCGATCAATTAACCGCCCAAGCTATACGGTCAGATTTTTTCCAGGCGGCACAGTCGTTTCCGTTAGAAGTGGAAAAAATTCAGCGCTATTTCTCTACTGAAAATGCAGATGCAAAAGTGCGTGTTACCTTGGCAGAAGGGGTAGAGGTACCTTTATACATTTTGGGTTCTAGCACGGATAGTGCACACTTAGCCGCCAAAAAAGGATTGCCCTATGCATTTGCGAGTCACTTCGCTACGAACCATTTAATGAACGCCTTGCAAATTTACCATCAGGAGTTTCAGCCTTCAAAAGTTTTGGAGAAACCGTATACTATGGCAGGCGTGAATATTATCATTGCGGATACAGATGAAGAGGCGGAACGCATTTCAACATCCTTATATAAAATGATCATTGGGTTATTGACAGGAAAAAGGGGATATATGCAACCACCGGTACCCATGACTTCTGATTTACGTGAATTGAGTAAAAATCCGTCTGTACAGCAAATGTTGAAGTATTCCTTTATTGGTAGTAAAGAAACCGTTAAAAAACAAGTGCAACAGTTTATAAACGATACCCAAGTAGACGAACTTATTGCGGTTACCAATATTTATGACGGTAAAGACCGTATAAAATCATACCGCATGTTTGCCGAGATTATGAAAGAATTGAATGGGGAGAAGGGATAATTTTCCCCCTTATTAATCCTTGATTTCTATGGTAGACTGTCTTTCTCTGTTAACGGAAAGTTTAGTGACATCTGGTCTAGAATAGTGTCCTACGGGATCAAAATTCTGACGTTCTTCTAAAACCCTATTGAAATCTATAGTTGTTGTGATCAATCCCTCTTTATCAATGACCGGAGGTAAAATCCATTCCCCATCCGGTCCGGCAATACAAGAACCACCGTTTGCCAATGTTTCCGGGCAATTTTCAAGAATGGCGTTTAAATGTGGTGTATCATCTGGAAAATCGGTTTTGCTCATTAAGCTAGATACGGAAACTACAAAAGATCTGGATTCTCGTGCAATGAACCTGGTGATATTGGCGGTATTGTAATCCGATCCGGGCCAAACGGCAATGTGTAAGTTTTCTCCCAATCCGTACAGGGTAGCTCTAGGCAAGGGCATCCAGTTCTCCCAACAGTTTAATCCGCCAACACTAAAGTTCTTAAGATTATGAACTTGTAATCCGTTACCATCACCCGGTGCCCATGTCAATCGCTCTTCGTAGGTAGGCTGTAATTTTCTGTGAACCGATTTTATTTCGCCCTGGTTGTCAATATATGCAAGGGAGCAGTAAATACTATGACCACCTCTGTTTTGTGCTCGTTCCATGAGGCCTAAGTAGATGGCAATCTTATGTTGTTTTGCAAGCGCACAGATGTCATCTAATTCTCCAGCCTCAATTTGAACCGAATTTTTAACGTAATGCGCATGAATCTCTTTCTGAACTTTAGAATCAAATTTTGCACCATCGGTCATGGAAACCCAAAAAGGATAACCCGGTAACAAGGCCTCACCAAAGACAATGAGCTCACAATTGTCTTTGGCCGCCTTTATAATATATTCCTTAATTCTATCAATAGTAGCAGATTTATTGAGCCAAACCGGTGCTATTTGTGCCATGGCAATTTTAAGGTGGTTTTGCTCTGGTGTGTCTATAATTTTCACTGATAAAAGGTTTGGTGGTTTTATTTAAGAGATACTTTTTAAAGCTTCTACAATTTCGTCTGGCTCTGAACGTGTACGGTAATCAACGTTAACGTAGCTCCATTGAATTGCACCGTCTGTGCCAACAATAAAGGTAGCAGGTATTGGCAATACCGTTCCATTTCCGTTATTTATTTGTTTTAGATCAAGATTTCGGTCAACGCGCATATGGTCCAAAAGAAATTCTGGTACTTCCCAAGCTACGCCGTACTTAGACGCTACTTTTGCATCTTGGTCAGACAAAACTGTAAAATCCATCTCGCTAATTTCATTCTTGGTCATTGATGCATCTGGAACTTCTGGACTAATGGCGACCAGCGTAGCGCCAAGAGATTGAATTTCCGGTAGTTTAGCTTGTAAAGCACGTAATTGTAAGTTGCAGTATGGGCACCAGCTACCACGGTAAAAAGTGACTACCACCGCACCGTTTTCCAATAAACCGGATAATTTTATTTGATTGCCTAAAGCATCCGGTAACTCAAAATCCGGAGCTTGTTCTCCTACCTTTAGCGCATTCTTACCTTTTTCAAAAGCCTTTGCTTCTTCGATGATCTCATCGACGCCTTTCATGAATTCAGGATTTTTTTGTCTGCCAAAAGCTATTTTAGCATCGGTCTGTTCTCTTAGTTTTTGCATTATGTAAGTCCAAATTTTCTATGTATATAGCTACTTGGTAGTCTAGCGTATTTTTTCGAAATATAGTGAAAACCCTTTGTGCTATTGGTCTGCATTAGGAATAATATAACATTGTTCTTTTGGGTAAGATGAGCATATATACCTTTATTTTGTCAAAACTGAAACGTTGTGGTAATTACTTTTAGCTTTGCCTTATAATTGTGCGGATGGTACAAGAAATCTATTGTTGAAAATTTAAAAATTCCGTAATTGATTCCATTAAACTATGCATTGACGTTTAGTGTATCTCGTATTTCTTTTTGTATGCCAAAGGGGTTAATTTAGTGATATGCTTAAATTGTTTGTTGAAATTTGAAAGCGTTTGATATCCGCTTTGATAACAAGCTTGTGAAACATTCATTTTCTTCTCGATCAAAAGTTTACAAGCATGACCAATTCTAATTTCACTTACAAAATCTGAAAAAGGTTTATTAGCGTGTTGCTTAAAATATCTACTGAATGATGTAGGGGTCATATTCGTTAGTTTGGCTAAATCTGTCAAGAATATTTTTTGCTTAAAGTTTTTCATGACAAAAGCATACACTTTGAACATACGTTCCGTATCTGCTTCCCTTAGGGTGTTGGTATAACCAGCGCTGGCCAAAAGATTAAATTCGTTGGTTGTACTTATAAAATTTAAAATTTTTAGTAATTGTAGCACACCATCAAACCCGGTCATGGCTACAAGGTCAATCATCATTGTTTTTAAGGTTGCAGCGGTCTTATGGGTAAACTCAATTCCCCGTAGACTTTTATGGAAAACATTTCGTAAACGTATGGCTTCATTGCTCTGCAAAAGATTTTTTCCTAAAAAATCTTTATGAAAATAAATGACGATCCCTTCAGACCAAGCAATGTTCATTTCTTGCTCTTCCTCATTTTCACTACGCCAAAGATGTGGAAGGTCAGGACCTATAAAAGTTATATCACCAGCAATATATGATTTAACGCTATCGCCAATAAATCTTGTGCCACTACCTTTTAGAACTAGAAAAAGCTGATGTTCTGAATGAAAATGCCAATGAGGATCAAAAACAGGCTCTTTAAGCATTCTAGCTAAATAGGCATGATGCTTGGGAATCGGTGATTTTTGTAGCGCAGATTTCATGACATAATGTTGGCTTAATACATTCCATTTTTAAATGGATTTTATACTAATGTATCAAAAAAATATAGTTATTATGATTTGAATGATAATATATAGTCGGTTTGTGATAAATGAGAGTAATTTTTCAGCTTGTTTTTTGGGTAATATTGACCTAAGAAAAAAAGACTACCTATGAAAACCTATTCTTACCCATTTTTATTTTTATCACTGATAATCTTTCTATCGGCTTGTTCGCCAATGGGTAAAGAACAGTTAGATGATAAGCCGAGAAGAATAGAATTACTTTTTTTAGGTCATGAATTGGAGCATCATAATTCAAGAACCTATTTTCCCATTTTGGCATCTGCATTAACTAAGGATGGTATAAATATTACATATACCGAAAAACAATCTGACCTTAATGAAGAAAATTTAAGATTGTATGACGGACTTATTATGTATGGAAATCAAGAAGAGATATCTCATAATGAGGAAAAAGCATTATTAAGCTTTGTAGAAAATGGTAATGCATTCATTCCTATACATTCGGCTAGTTTTTGTTTTAAGAACTCCAATGAATACATAAAACTAGTCGGTGCGCAATTTAAAAGTCACCAAACAGGAACATTTATGGCAGATATTGTTAATAAAGATCATCCTGTGACTAAAAATTTGGCTCCATTTAAAACTTGGGACGAAATTTATGTTCATGATAAAATAGCTGATGATATTACCGTTTTAATGGAGCGTGTAGAAGGTGATCACCGTGAACCTTACACATGGGTAAAAGAAGTAGGAGAAGGCAAAGTATTTTATACAGCTTTTGGTCATGACGATCGTACATGGAACAATAAAGGATTTCAAAGCTTAATTAAATCTGGAATTCTTTGGGCTGTAAATAAAAAGGTTAAAAAGAATTGGACAGCATTTATGGTCAATATGCCAACATTATCCTATGAAGAACGCGCAAACATACCAAACTATGAAAAAAGAGATCCTGCGCCAAAATATCAACTACCGTTATCTGCAGAAGCATCAAAAAAATTAATTCAGGTACCTGCGGGTTTTGAAGTACAACTGTTTGCATCTGAACCAGATATTATAAACCCAATTGCTATGGATTGGGATGAACAGGGTAGGTTATGGGTTATTGAAACTGTAGATTATCCAAATACGGTTCGTAATGATAATAGTAAAGGTGATGATAAGGTGAAAATTTTGGAAGATACCGATGGTGACGGAAAAGCAGATAAGGTAACCATCTTCGCAGAAGAATTGAATATACCTACAAGTTTTACTTTTTATGATGGCGGTATTATAGTTTCACAGGCACCTCATTTTATTTTCTTAAAAGATACTGACGGTGATGATAAAGCAGATGTAAAAGAAATACTAATAGATGGATGGGGAACTTTTGATACACACGCAGGACCATCAAATCTACAGTATGGTATTGACAATAATCTTTACGGTGTAGTAGGGTATTCAGGGTTTGATGGAAATGCTTTTGGACAAGATTTAAAATTCAATCAGAATGTCTATCGTTTTAACCCCAAGAAGAAAACTTTTGAAGTTATTACTAATACCAGTAATAACACTTGGGGGTTGGGCATAACGGAAGATAACGAGATATTCGCATCTACAGCGAACAACACGCATAGTGCATTTGTAGCTATTCCGAATAAAAACCTAAAGGATGTAAAAGGAATTGGGGCTGACGGAAGTGCTAAAATAGATGGGCATTATTATATGCAGCCAATTACTTCAAATGTAAGACAAGTAGATGTTTTTGGAGGGTTTACTGCAGCGGCGGGTCACTATTTCTATACTGCACGTGCATATCCGGAGCCGTATTGGAACAAAATAGCCTTTGTATGTGAGCCAACGGGTGGGCTAGTGCACCAAGCTAAAATAGTCAATAATGGTTCTGGTTACGCTGAAGAAGATTATGGTAATTTATTTGCATCTGCGGATGAATGGAGTTCACCGGTAGATGCCAAGGTTGGACCTGACGGAGCTGTTTGGATTGCAGATTGGTATAATTTTATAGTGCAGCACAACCCTACACCTAATGAAGATCGTGGCGGATATAACGCAGAAAATGGAGACGGTAATGCCTATGTAAATCCTTTAAGGGATAAAGGTCATGGTAGAATTTGGCGTGTGGTACCAAAAGATGATGATACCTATGAGCCAAAACAATTGTCAAAAAAACATCCAGGTGCTTTATTGAAAGCATTAAGTGATGACAATAAATTTTGGAGGTTAACCGGCCAACGCCTTATAGTTGAAAATGAGTATGTTGACTTGTTAAGTGGTCTTTATGAATTAGTGAATGACCAACATGTTGATCAAATCGGATTAAACAATGCTGCATTACATGCCCTTTGGACTATTAATGGATTAAATGCCATTGAAAATAATAATGAAGCACTTAAAGTAGTACGTAGTGCATTATATCATAAGGCATGGGCAGTTAGAAAAGCGGCATTGCAAATGTTACCTAGAAATACACAGACCGATGCAGCTATATTAAAAGCCAATACACTTTATGATAAAGACCCTCGTGTTCAATTGGCAACATTACTTTATTTTACAGAAAGACCCTCTTCCACGAAAATGGGGCAACTAATGTATAACCTTTCACAAGACCAAAAGGTGATGAGTGATCCTTGGTTATATAAGGCACTTTATGCCAATGCGGCCATTCATTTAAGCGGGTTTTTAAATGCGTTTCATAAAGCCAATCCTACACATGAAATTTCTTTTGAAAAAAGAGTTGATATGAGTTTGGTCAATTACGATGACAGCGATTGGGAAACTATGGAGTTGCCCCAGTATATTGAAAATGCCGGACTGGATATTGATGGTGTTATTTGGTTTAGAAGAGAAGTAAATATACCGGCCAACATGGTTAAGGGTGCTGCAATATCGTTAGGTCCCATTGATGATTCAGATATTACCTATATCAACGGAATTGAAGTAGGTAGTATGGCATCAAGTTATAGTTCCAATAGACATTATAAAATTCCAGATGGGGTATTAAAACCAGGTAAAAATACGATTGCCATTAAAGTTGAAGATACTGGAGGCGAAGGTGGTATTTATGGTAATTTTTGGCAGATGTATATAGAAGCAGGTGAATCCTTGGTTAGGATCAATGGAGCCTATAAATATAAAGTCGAAAAAAGCTTTTTGGATCAAGAGGAAAAAGTAACTAACGTTTTTGATATTGTCAACCTCTTATATAAGTACTACGATAATCAATCTAACAAAATTGAAGCTCAAGAAAACATTGATCAAAATGACGCTAAGGTGATTGAAATCAAGGTTTTAAAAAATGAAATGAAGTTCAATGTTACCAGGTTTGAGGTAAATGCTAGTGAACAAGTAGAATTGGTATTGCAAAATCCTGATTATATGCAGCATAATTTGGTCATAACTAAACCCGGTAAAAAAGATATTGTAGGAAAAGCGGCAGATAAAATGGCTGCGGATCCTAATGCTGCGACACTTAATTATGTACCGCAAATGGGCGATGTGCTATTTGCAACACCAATATTGAATCCTGATGAAACGTATTCACTAAAGTTTACGGCCCCAAGTAAACCAGGTGAATACCCATATATCTGCACTTTTCCCGGACATTGGAGAATTATGCAAGGAGTAATGATCGTTAAATAGATGAGAGATTTGAATAAGAATAAGTTGGTTTTCGGAGTCAGTACTTGGCTGTGGCAATCACCATTTTCCACTGAAAGTATTGGGCTGTTTGCAAAAATTAAAAAAATGGGT
Source organism: Maribacter sp. 1_2014MBL_MicDiv (assembly GCF_001865655.1). Lineage (NCBI taxonomy): Bacteria > Pseudomonadati > Bacteroidota > Flavobacteriia > Flavobacteriales > Flavobacteriaceae > Maribacter > Maribacter sp. 1_2014MBL_MicDiv. The sequence goes on along the minus strand of NZ_CP011318.1, from coordinate 181,567 downwards.
TTTGATGTTGTTGAGATCCCCATAGAGGATCCGTTATTGATCAATGCGGCAGAAGTAAAAAAAGCGCTAGATGATCATGGTTTAAAAGCTTCTATATGCGGGGCATTTGGACCAACTAAAGACCTGACCAGTAAGGATGAGAAAGTGCATTTGCATTGCTTTGAATATTTAGAGCAATGTTTTGAAATCTGCAGTGTACTTGGCGCAACATCTTTTGTTGGCCCTTTATATTCGGCTGTAGGAAAGGCGCGTATGTTATCTACAGATCAAAGAAAGGCAGAATGGGATTTAGCGGTAGCCAATGTAAAACATGCTTGTCGTTTAGCTTATGCATATGATCTAAAAATAGGAATAGAGCCATTGAACAGGTTTGAGTCAGATATGGTCAATACGGCAGAAGATGTAATGCAGTTAATTGCAGATGTGGATCATGAAGCCGCTATGGTATCTTTAGATAGTTTTCATATGACGATAGAAGAAAACAATCTACGTAAAGCTATAAATGTAGTAGGTGATAAACTTATACATATTCAAGTCTCTGAAAATCATAGAGGTACTCCTGGTACCGGGCTCACCCCTTGGAACGATATTTACCTAGGTCTTAAGGATATTAATTATAACGGAGCTATGGTCATTGAAAGTTTTACTCCGGAGATAAAGGAATTGGCTGGTGCCGTTTGTATATGGAAGACCAAGGCAAAGAGTCAAGATGAATTTGCACAAAATGGACTAGAATTTTTAAGAAGAACATTTAAGGATTAACATATGAATTTAAGTGATAAAAAAATTAAGATCGCTATAATAGGACTTGGCTTTGGAGCAGAATTTATTCCTATTTATAAAAAACATCCTAATGCTGAGTTGGTAGCATTATGTCAACGAAACGATAAAAAACTTCAACAAATAGCGGATGTGTTTAATATAGAAAAAAGATATACTTCTTACGAGGAGCTTTTGAATGATCCAGATATAGACGCAGTGCATATAAATACACCAATACCTCTTCATGGTCAGCAATCTATACAAGCATTAAGGGCAGGTAAACATGTAGCCTGTACGGTGCCTATGGCAACAACTGTTGATGAATGTAGGCAAATTGTGGCCTTGATCCAAGAAACCGGGTTAACTTATATGATGATGGAAACCGTGGTATATGCTAGGGAGTTTTTATTCATGAAAGAGTTATATGAAAATGGTAATCTGGGGAAAATTCAATTTTTAAAAGCAAGTCATCAACAAGATATGGATGGTTGGCCCAATTACTGGCCGGGCTTACCGCCAATGCACTATGCTACACATTGTGTAGGACCGGTTTTAGGATTAACTCAGAATGAGGCAGAATATGTCTCTTGCTTTGGGTCTGGTACAATTCGCGATGAACTAATTAAAGAATACAATTCACCATTCGCTGTAGAAACTACCCATATTAAATTTAGAAATTCCGATTTAAGTGCTCAGGTATATCGCTCTTTGTTTGATGTTGCACGGCAGTATAGGGAAAGTTTTGAAGTATACGGTTCCAAGAAATCTGTAGAATGGCCGTTGATCGAGGGTAAACCCCTTGTAATGCATACGGCCAAGAAACCAGAACAGGAAATACCTGAAGAGGTTGTCTGTCCGGATTTTGCAAAGTTTTTGCCCAAAGAAATTCAGTCATTTACCACACACGGCGTATATGATGAGGGTGATAATCAACATTTATCCTTTACCCAAGGCGCTGGTCATGGTGGTTCTCACCCTCATTTAGTACATGCTTTTGTAAACGGTTTGCTCAATGACACTACTCCTTATCCGAATGCAAAACAGTCTGCTAACATTACATGTGTGGGTATTTTATCACACGAATCCGCTTTAAAAGGAGGAGAGATCATAAAACTGCCAGATTTTACTTTTACAGATTAAAATACAGTAGGGCTTTAAATTATAAATACAGTCTTAATGACCATTTTAGGGCATTAAGACTGTGTAATATTATATTAATGGTTCCAGATTATTTTTATTAAATAATTAAATGAATGGTAAGCTCATTTTCAATCATCGATCTCAACCACTAATTGTTTGTTCAAAATGCCTATGCCGCCAGCCATTAAACTACTTATTTTTTCTTTTTCAATTTGTAGTTTAACGGTTATTAAACTGGGCGAAGGCGGTGCCATATATTTGCCTTGTTGAATATGAAAAGTACTTTTCTTTTGCTTTAAAATATCAAAAAAATAGCTCCCCAGCGGACCGGCGGCCATACCTGTACCGGCTTCTTCCAATATACCATAACGCGGACCAAACATTCTTGCGGTAGCATCATATGAAGTATCTGTGGTAAACGCATAGTAACCAATGAGATTCAACTCGTCACTGATTTTATGGATCATGTCAAAATCTGGTACTATATTCTTTAATGTTTCGCTGTTTTTAACGGGAATAAGCAAAAATGAATTACCCGTATGTACGGATAGCATAGGGGCATTTGGTAAAACGTCCGCTGTACCTAACCCTAGCGACTGTAAAACGGCATGCCCGTCGTTTATTTCAGTGTATTTTGGGGGCAATTGCTCCATAAACGCTAAATCTCCGATGATTTCTATTTTTCGACTGCCATCGATCGTTTCTTTTGAAGAGCTATTTTTGGTTAATATGCCCATTTGCTTTAAATAAGAGAATGTGGCAACAGTGGCATGACCACAATGCGCAATTTGCTTGTTGGGCGTAAAAAAATCTAATTTAAAATCGTCGGTTGTAGACTTTGATACGAATGCTGTTTCAGATAAACCAACCTTTTTGGCAATTTCAAGTTTGTTTTTGTCAGTTAGGGCATCTGCGTTTAGTACAACTCCTGCAGGGTTGCCGCCTTTACCATGTTCGGCAAAAGCATTTAAAATTTGTACGGTTATCTTTTGTTTTGACTTTTCCATTTGTAATAATTTATGTGTTATACAAGATGGACGCTGTGCACTGGAAAAAGACGTAGTAATTATTACTTTTTTTCAAAATCTATTAATTTGCCCGTATTATCAGATGCTACATTTGGGCAATCTAGGATATTCTCCTTTAAAATTTCCTTGGCTTTTTGCACCCTGGATTTTGTACCGGAATAGGAGATGTTCAAATGTTGAGCAAGTTCTTTTTGCGAATAATTTCGAAAAGAAGTCAATATAATGGCTTCTTTATGATGAGAGGATAGGTCTTCAATTTTTTGATTGATACAATTTGTTAGGTTGGCGTATTCAAAATTTTCACTATCCACTTCGGGGAAATCCATATCGTTTATTGAAATAGTTTTATTGTTAGATTTTCTATAGTGGTCAATAATACTGTTCCGTGTAATTTGATATACCCAAGAGGTAAGCTTAGAGGTGCGTTTAAGCTGATGTATTTTAGTTTGAACCTTTAAAAATACTTCTTGATGAATATCTTTAGCAATGTGTTCATCCTTAATTCTCCCTAAAATAAAGGCATACAGTTCTTCATTTAAATCTATCCAAATGGTGTTAAGTTCCGTTTTCACAATGGTAAGTTTTAAAGGGTTTATGTCATATATTAGAATTGATGCGTTTAGGAATAAGAATTTTCGGCATTGTTAGCTTTGGTTTGATCCATGCCCTTATACACATTGGGGTTATGTTTTTCCATATATAATTGAGGATTAGGCAATGCTGTAAAGCCATATTTTTTATAAAGCCATTCAGCGGTATCGGTTAATAAAATCCAGCGTCTTAATCCTTGGAGGTTAGGGTGTTCCGTTATTTCGTTCATGAGCCATTTACTCAATCCTTTTCCTCTATATTCCTTTAAGATATAAACATCTCCTAAATAGGCAATGGTAGAGAAGTCACTAATTATTCTTGCAAAGCCGATTTGCTTGTTTTTGTAATACACCCCAAAATTTAGAGAATTTTCAATGGATGTTTTTAAAGTATGGATGGGAATTCCGTTTGCCCAATCGGTTTCGTTGGCAAGAAATTTATGAATGCTTTCCACATCTAACTTGTTCTTGTCCGTTGAAATGGTAAAAGCTTTTTTATGAACTTTCCTAATTTTCATTTTACTGTATTCATTTTATTTTGATTGATGCAAAGCTAAATTTGAATATTTCGTCTACACGCAATTTTCAATTTAACTACCGTATAAATATACATAGTTCTTGGTGTTAAAACATTGATACCGTATTGCTTTATAGGTGGTGTTGTTGCAGGTTTTATTTATTTAATTTCTCTTTGATTAACATAAAGCTCAACGTTGAAAAAATACAAATTCCAACTATCAATAATCCATATTTGAGTAATCCTGTAAATAATATTGCAACAAACTTTGAAGTATATTGATTATAACGAAGAGTACTCCATTGTTGAAGGACTTTATGTATTACATTATAGTTTTCCATTAAGAAATAACAGCTAATACATAATAGACTAATTATGTAAAGTCGTATAATTTTTATATTTCTTCTATTGCGATTCAATGTCATCTTCTGTATTAAATTCTCCATCAGAACCAGCAGAGGTGATTAAAAACGTTTTTCCGTTTTCCGAAATCGTAAATTCATATTCTCGGTTCCAAGCGTCTTTTTTCCAACTTTGTCGTACAGGACTATTTCCAATTAACTCATTAAGGTTTGATGGGTATCGTCCGAACTTTTGGTTCCAATTTTCCATTCTGTCACTCATTTCAGAGATTTCTTTCACAGTTCTTTCAGGAAAAACACATGTTCTTTGATAAGTAAAAAACAGAATAAAGATTAAACTCCCAATGACTAAAACAGAAATGAAAATTAATGCACTTGGTTGCAAAAAATATTTTTGAATAGGTCTTTTAGTACCATCTTCTTTTTCTTTTTTACTTATTCGTTTCCGATGTTTATAATCCTCTCGGATTAGTCCAAATTCTGCTAAAGTCGAAAGTTTTAATTCAAGCATTTAGTTGGTTTTGGTAAATGTGCTACAACAGACTTATTTATAAAGCAAAGCGTACAAAAAGACACTAATATTTCAGATTAAAACAGAGCCGAATTTTATAATTGGCGGACTTTCTAAATAAACCCCAACCTCTCGAAAAGCCATTATTAGCTATGTTTTATACACGTTGTTTTGCTTGGTTATTCTATTAATAGTTCTAGGGATGCAATTAATTGTTCTGCTTGTTCTTTTGTTTCTTTCATTGTTTTCTGTAAGCTATTTGTTGATAAATTACTTGCTAAGATGGTATTAATCACATGGTCTTTGCCTATTATTTCTAAAGCTCGCATATTATATACTTCATCTGAAAGTGTATAACTTGGAAATTCATTAATCAGTAGATCACTCACTTTATGTGTATAGTGTGTTTGTTCAAGAGCCATAATTTTTAAAATCGTATATTGTTTTTCATAGTAGTTAATTATTTTTATTTCTAAAGAATCATCATAATTAGGTAAAAATCCGCTTGAAACAGATGATTTATAGACTGCATTATTTGGGCGAAAATCCCAATATCTACTATTTAAAAACAATAATTTTCTGACGTTACCAGATTTCGTTTTAGAAATGCTATCAAAAATAACAGCGGAAGTATTCAATACTGAATCATTTATAATTATGGATCTTTCAAAGGCTGAAATGTCATTCCTTAATTCGGTAATTATTGAGTTGGATAGACTAACAATCTCCTTATTCAGTTTTTGGCTTTCATTCCAATTATTAATTGATAACGCTATTAAAATTCCAACAACAACAAGAATAATTTCGCCAATAGCATAAATCAAATACTTGCTGAATTTGTTTTCAGAGAGTAAGTTCTGTCTAATTTTTCTAAAGAATTTTATCATTGGTTATTGGTTTGTCATAAAGAAGCATTACGTCTCCGTATATGAAACGTAGCGTGTAAAAAGACGCTATCGTTTCGGATTATACACGAGCCGAATTTTTAAATTTTTAAATTTTTCTTTTTATCTTTATTTTACTAAAAGCCAAATTTAAAAATTTGGCGGTCTTCGCAAATACATGAAAACCTCTCGTAAAGCCTATATTAGCTATGTTTTATATACATTGTTGCCATTAGTTTTTTTTCGTTGTTGCTTTATTCATTAAAAGTCCTTGCATCTTTTGTCCGTATTCGTTTTCAACTTTAATGTCAGCTTTCCAAGTAATTTCTTTATCGTTTAATTTAATTTCATATTTATATCCGCCATTCTGAAATTTCAGTGTGTCAGGATTGTGAAGCTTTTCCGGATTGTATGTCACACTATCTACCATAATTACTCTTGATTTTTCTAAATCAATATTGTAACCAACAAATACAATTTCGCCTTTGATTTTTGAGTTCAGCTTGTAAGTGTTTTTGTAATCGGGAATGTCTCTTACAGATATACTGTCAAACACATATTTAGTTTCAATATCCGCAACAATTTTTCGCAAACTATCATTTTCCGCACGCAGACTTTCTAGTTTAGCGATAGTGTTTTCGGCTTGATTTATATCAGTACAGCCAAATATCATAAAGGTCAGAAGTACAATTATTATCGATTTGGTCATTTTTTTCAAATGTTGGGTAACAATTGAATATGTGCACAATTACACATATATCAATGCTTAAATCTAGGAGATTTTGACATTTAAGGAAAGAAAAATCTATCAAAAAATATCAGTTTATAAAACTATACAATAGTTTAATATAAAATGTATAACTGGTTTTTGTAACGGTTCAGTACCAAAAATCTACAATTGGATCCTTATTTCTTTTAATTCGGGAAAAAAGGTTTCATGTTTGTACACTATTAGGGTAACTATAGAATGCTAATGACTTCTACATAGAAATCCCTAATTTTAAAGAATTGAAGAAAATTAAAGCGTAGGTGCATGGGTGATTTTTTTAAGGTGCTAAGGGCAAGTATTATTATAACCATGGTAATGGTGCTAATACGGTTGCTTTTTTCAGACTGGCAAAATATAACGGTATATAGAGAGTTGCAGTTTGCCGGTATTAGCTTTTTGTATTCATTTGTGCTTACCTGTGTAAATGCGTATTATAATGATTTTATATCAAAAATTTACAGTTGGGATAAACAGACCAAAAAGCGACTATGGTATGGAGCTATTGGGTCTATTGTATTAACGGTCTTGGCATTTGGGGTTGTTAGGTGTTTCACAGAAATGGTCATTTTTGGGGAAACCTTTGATCAGTTTGTAAGTGGTGAAAAAATAGAATATTACATCTATGCGTTGATCATTACCCTTGTAGTTTCCTTATTTCTACATGCCTTTTACTTTTACAAAGCGCTACAAGATACCAAGGTAAAAGAACAGAAAATTATTGCAGGTTCGGCATCGGCAAAGTTCGATGCTTTAAAGAATCAACTAGATCCACACTTCCTTTTTAATAGTCTTAACGTACTTACCAGTCTCATAGAAGAAGACCCTATGCAGGCCCAAAAGTTTACTACTTCGTTATCAAAAGTGTACCGCTATGTGCTGGAGCAAAAGAGCAAAAATTTAATTTCTGTAGATGAAGAGCTTAAGTTCGCAAGAACCTATGTACGTCTATTGAAAATGCGTTTTGAAGATAGTATCGTTTTTGAAATTCCGGATGAGGCAACAAACCCAGAGGCCAAGATTGTACCGCTGTCACTTCAGCTGTTGTTAGAAAATGCGGTAAAGCATAATGTGGTTACTTCGGCCAAACCATTGCATATTAAGATTTATGAGGAAGATGGTTACTTGTACGTTATCAATAACCTACAAGAAAAGCAAGTGGTTAAAAAGAGTAGTGGTGTGGGCTTGCAGAACATTCGCCAACGGTATGCCATTCTTACCAAAAAAGAAATGCAGATCTTTAAGTCGGGCACCGAGTTTAAGGTACGTTTACCTATGTTGACCAATACCATATCTTTTAAAGAGACACAAGATGAGCATATAAGCGCAAAAAGATATGAAAAGGCTAAACGTCAGGTAGAAGAAATTAAAGGCTTCTATGGTAACCTAACATCATATTGTATTGTAATTCCGATCTTGGCCTTTATAAATTATAGGACCACCAGTTTTACCTGGTTTATTTTTCCTGCTATAGGTTGGGGTATTGGTCTACTGGTACATGGGCTTAAGGCCTATGGCATTAACCCCATACTTGGTAAAGATTGGGAAGAAAGAAAAATTAAACAGTATATGGAAGATGATAGGTTTTAATACAACCAAAAGTAACATATCATGAAGATTACAGATCACATAAAAGATTCTATGAATGAAAGTGTTTTATGTTGGTTGGCAACAGCATCTATTGATCTGGTACCCAATGTATCCCCAAAAGAGATTTTTAGTTTTTTTAAATATGATGTTGTCATCGTTGCCAATATAGCATCTCCACAAACGGTAAAGAATATTAGGCAGAACAAGAATGTTTGTATCAGTTTTATAGATATTTTAAAGCAGAAAGGTTTTCAGCTTAAAGGAACTGCTGAAATTATTCAGAGAGACCACCCAGTCTTTGCTAAAATGGAAGAAGTGCTTTTAGAACTTACCAAAGGAAACTTTCCGTTTGCAACCATTACCAAAATTAATGTTCATAGCGCCAAGCCTATTATAGCCCCAAAATATGTGCTATATCCTGAAACTACGGAGCAAGAGCAAGTAGAAAGTGCCAAGAAAACGTACGGTTTATAGTCCCTGTCCAATCTTAAATCTTCTTAAACTACAATTCAGTCATCAAAAATTACAACTGGGTATTTCTTTTTTAAAAAACCTGGGTTATCTGCCGAAATTTGAAGTATAGAAATTAAAACAGGATTAACCTAAAACCAATAAAGATGGAATCAAATATAACAAACGACCAAAATTACAAATACCAAAAGGCTAAAGAGAAAGTACAAGCGATCAAGGGCTTTTACGGAAATTTAATGGCATACTGCATTGTCATTCCAATTTTGGTCTATATCAATTATTCAACCACCAGTTTCCCATGGGCAATTTTTCCGGCATTAGGTTGGGGTTTCGGGTTGGTTATGAACGGACTTTATGCCTATGGCTACAACCCACTTTTCAGTAAAGATTGGGAAGAGAGAAAGATCAAAGAGTTTATGCAAAAATCGTAACCTAACAAATTGAAGATCATGGACAACGCAAAATATAATAGAGCAAAAAATAGGGTAGAGGAAATCAAGGAATTTTACAACAAAGTACTCTCTGCCATAGGAACAATTATTATAGTAGCAAGTATTAATTATTATTTGAACGAATGGGAATATGCCTGGTTTCTTTGGGTGGTATTAGGTTTAAGCATAAACTTGTTTTTTAAAGCAAATAAAATCTTTAACTTGAATCCGTTTATGGATCGCGATTGGGAAGAGAGAAAGATGGAAGAATTTCTACAGGAAGAAGAAAACGCAAAAAGATGGAAGTAATGGAACTCAACGAATTTGAATACGCGGACAAATTGGCAAGGGCCCGTAAAAAGGTCAATGATATAAAGGCATTTTATAGACATGCTACGGTATACGTATTGGTCAACATATTTATTATTATAATTACGGTTTCGGCAAGAATGTCCGGTGGAGAGTCTTTTTCAGAAGCGTTCTTTCATTTTGCTACGTTTTCCACGCCATTCTTCTGGGGAATAGGTTTGGCATTCCATGCCGCCAAAGTTTACAACAAAAATATGTTGTTCAGTAGGGATTGGGAAGAAAGACAGATCAAGAAATTGATGGAAAAGGATAAAAAAGAAGCGGATAAATACAGGTAATATGGAAACTACATCAATTGAAAACAACCATAAACTGGCTTATGCCAAGCAAAGAGTTCTTGAAATCAAGAATTTTTATAAACACCTAGGTACATTTTTAAAGTTGAATTTTCTAGTGCTATTATTTAAAATTCAAGTGTTCGATAGATTTATAGGTGATATGGATCTAGACGCCAAATTTGTGTATTGGTTAGAGTGGAACATTTACAGTATACCTATTATTTGGGGTGTTGTTGTAGCCTTTCATGCACTTTATGTTTATGTATTAAAGTATAAAGATTGGTCTGTGTTCAAACCCAAATTTTTAAAAAATTGGGAGCAAGAAAGAATCAATGAAATTTTAGGGCGCAATGATCATTAACCAAGAATTATAATTTTCAATTATCTTACATATACCCACCAAACCAAATTACCTATGAGAACCATTATAATAGAAGATGAAAAGCCTGCAGCGCGTAGATTGGGCAGAATGTTAGAAAGTTTAGAGCTTGAAGTTTCTACAATGTTACATTCTGTTGATGAGGCTATACAATGGTTTCAAGAGAATGAACATCCAGATTTGATATTCTTGGACATTCAACTATCTGACGGACTCTCATTTGAGATTTTTGATGTAATTGAAGTGCACAGTGCCATTATATTTACTACTGCTTTTGATGAGTATGCGCTTAAGGCCTTTAAATTGAATAGTATTGACTACTTGCTAAAACCAATAGATGATGAAGATTTGGAGCAGGCGGTCAAGAAATATAGAAAACGCTTTAAGGTAGAAAGTGAGCCTAATAAAATTGCCTTAGATTTTGAGGATATTAAAAAGTTATTGGTAAATCCGCTAGAGCGCGAGTATAAAAAACGTTTTACCGCTAAAGTAGGACAGCATTTAAAGATTATAAATTCGGAAGATGTAGAGTGTTTTTATAGTGAGAACAAAGGCACTTACGCGGCAACAAAAGATGGTCGTAATTATTTATTGGATACCACTTTAGAGCAATTGGAAGATGAACTTAAACCGCAGGTATTCTTTAGGGTAAGTAGAAAGTTCTTTGTGAATATTGACCATATAAAGGATATAGTATCCTATACGAACTCTAGGTTACAGATCAAGCTAAAGAACAATAACGACCATGAGATTATTGTGAGCAGGGAAAAAGTTAAGGACTTTAAGCTTTGGTTAGAATAATAATTTCAATTATGTGAACTATTTGCGATAAAGGTCTTCTTCTTCGTCAATTCTATTTTCATCAAAGGCCGATGGTAACAGCTTTGGAATTAACTTAATAAATATAGGAAGCAGAATTGCCCCGCCCGGTAATATAAAAATCGCTAAAGAAGGTATGCTCTTAAAAATATCCAACAGTTGATTTTGAACCTTCCTCTTTTCCTCATCACTTAGATCTCTTACTGTAGATTTAGATAAAAGGGCTACCAATTCTGCACTTTGAGAAAGTTCTTTATGTAATCTTTTGCTGTTACGTAAAATAAGTTTCTTGACAATTTTACCCATGCTGTCGTAAAATTGCTTGGCTAAATTCTTTTCCTTTAAATAAGGAATGGTATCAAAATTAAGTTTAAAAAATTCGGTAACGTCGGTAATAGAGGTTGAGATAATAGTATTGTCAAAACCAAGGTCTTTACCAATGCCAAAAATAAAATCGGACTCCGTATAATCTAAAGAATGGTCTTCCCAAACGGTTAAACAGGCCATATCAAGTAAATATCTGTTTTCCCAATTATCCTTATTGTTCAATAGTCTTTCCCTGTAAGTACCATCAAAATTATTTTCGGCACAGTTAATATAGGTTAATGATGATGCCAATAATTGCGAAAGCTTATTGTCTTTTCTGTCCAGTTCCTTAGAACTTAAAGCGTGGTAGCTAATATTTATGGCCAAATATTCTATTTCTTCCGCCTTTTCCTTTAAAGCGGGGTAGTCGTTTAAAAAATGTTTAAAAAGTAGTACATCTATAAACAGTAATGAATTGGTAATAAGACTATTAAAAGTTTTACTGATAATATTATCCTCAATATATATTCTAGAGGTCATCAACTTTTCTAGTTTGGCAGAAGTTTTATTACCGGTAAACCACTTATCAAAAAAGCTCTCGTTGTTGATTTTTAAAATTTCATAAAATTTGAATACCTGTTCTATAAATATGGAATAGTCTTCGCCACCTTCAATACGATAGGTAAAATACAGGGCATGTAGTAGGTTGATTTTAGCCTTCTCATCTTCAGAAAGGGTATGCTCCAATATAATAAAATCTGGTATGCTGGCATTTAGCCCGTATACAAAACCGCTTTTCTTTAGGGTAGTGTATAGCGCTTCAAAAGTGGGGAATGCATCTTGGTGTTTTTGCACCAACGAACCATATTTCTCGATCCAACCAGAGGAAGACGGGTTCATAATCTTAATAATTTAACACTGCAAAGTTAGCTAATTATTAATTCAAACCTTTTTATAAATAAGTACTTCTACACTATAAATGGTTTTTTTGATGATATGAATTTTAAGGATTTGGAATAAAATTAAATTTTTTTTAAGAAAAAATGAACCTTCCATTTTTATCTCCGTAAGTAAGGGTGATTCTAATCTAAAAAAAGAGATAATGAAAAAATCAAAATTGTTTATGGGACTTGGGGCTTTGGCTCTAGTAGGAGGTCTTTTAGTGGCGGCAGATCATATTGATGCGCCTAGCTCTATGGGAACCACGGCAGATATTGCCGATTTTTATGCTTTTGAACCAACTGAAGGTTCAGACAATACCGTTTTTGCGGTAGATCTTCAATCTAATGTATTGCCAGATTTGGCTTATGGTACGTTCGATGAAAATGTATTACTGGAAATAAATATTGATACCGATAATGATTTGGTAGAAGATTTGGTAATACAAGCTATACCAAGAGATAGTAAAATGTACTTTTTTGGTCCGGTTGCACCAAGCGAAACAGGTTTGAACGGTTCAGTAATGGTAGATGCGCCATTAGGTTCAGTTGACATTTCTGCTGAAACTGCTATTGTAGAAACTACGGATAGTGGAGTTTCTTTATTTGCAGGTCCTAGACAAGATGCTTTTTTCTTTGACTTCTTTCAGTTCAATGAAGTAATTGGTGGTACGGCCCCACTAGGTTTTAAACCAGCGGGTGATCCAGATTCTACAGATGATGACGATGAAACTGCAGTCGATACTTTTGATGGCGCCAATACAATGGCAATAGTTGTTGAAATTCCTAATAGTCTTTTAGGAACTACAACGGGTCAAAATGCTTTGGGTCTAGAAGTATATAAGACTTGGGTAACTACAAATGTTAAGCAATAATAACTTTTTAAAAAAATAGTAAGATGAAATTTAAAAATATAAAATATACGTTTTTGTCTCTTTTGGCAGTAGCCGCATTAGCTTCTTGTAGCGATGATGATGACAATACACCAGTAGTGGTTACACCAACATGTGATGATGGTATTATGAACGGTGACGAAACCGGAGTAGATTGTGGTGGTACATGTACCCCATGTGAAGATGCTATGGAACCAATGGAGCCAGACTTTACAGGTACTTATGCCCAAGTAGATTTTATGGGTAGACCAGGTATCAATACGGTATTAAGTGCAGATGGTGATATTAAAGATGCTCATAACATGTCTATTCCTTCAGAAATGGCTGCAACTTTTCAAGCAGATTTTGAAGCAAGGTTAGAGGCATATCATGATGTGTATGCTAACATTTTAGGAGCTGATCCTGCAGATGTAAACTATGAAAACAACATATTAGGTTTAGATGCACCTACATTAACAGGTTACTTGGCTGCCGATGTTTTAGAGGTTGCTCCTAACTTACCTACCACATACTTTAATCCGGGTACCGATTTTGATAATGATGGAAGAATTTTGGTTCCAGATGGTGATGAGGTTGCTTTGACAGGTAGAACTCCACAAGATGATGTTATTGATGTGTCATTGATTTTATTGTTCGGTGGTATGGAAGGAGACCGTTTTAGTGGTCAAGATACCGATGATGATGGTATGGCAGATTTACCAAGATTAACCTCAGATGGCGTTGGGCTAACGGCCACTGTAGGTACTACGTTCCCATATTTGGGAGCACCAGAATAAGAAGTTGCCTTCACTTTACTTATTGTTAACGGTGAGTAAGATTGGCACATCCCTAAATTGTTTATGAAAGAGAAGGGAAGGGAGGGTTGAAAGGCCCTCCCTATTTTAAACGATCCACAAAAAAACAACCTTATGAAATTAATAAAGCTTTTAATAGTAGTGTTACTGGTATCATCTTGTAATACTAAGAATCATGATGCAATTGCAAACAAAAAAGATTACGATAAATATTTAGTAGCTAACGAGGTCAAGACCACATCAAAATATTTTGATCTTTGGAACTCTAAAATTAGATCAGACAGTATGCAGCTAACCAGTTTTGGTGTAGTAGGCGGGGAGTACAGCAGGTATTTTCAACAAACTGGTGATATAGCGTTTTTAAAGAAGGCTGAAAAAAGTTTAAAAAGAGCCGTTGATATTGCCAATATAGGTAAACCCGGATTTTACAGGTCGCTGGCCAGAAATTATATTTCCCAGCATCGTTTTAAAGAAGCCCTTCAGTTAGCAGATTCTGCAGCGGCAATAGGTGGTGATAAAACAGAGACCCAAAGTTTGTACTTTGATGTTCATATGGAACTAGGAAACTATGATGTAGCAGAAAGCTATTTAGATAGTTTAAAGAACATGTCAGATTTTGGATACATGATCCGTGTAGCAAAATGGAACGATTACAAGGGAGATTTAGATACGACCATAAATTTTATGGAAAAGGCTAGAACGAAGGCCGAATTGTCTAAAAATAATGATCTAATGTTATGGAGCTACACCAATTTGGGCGATTACTACGGGCATGCCGGTAGAATTGAGGATTCATACAATCATTATTTAAAAGCGCTGGAAATTGATAACAACAATGCATACGCTAAAAAAGGTATTGCATGGATCGTATTTTCCAATGATAAGAACTCTAAAGAGGCCATTCGCATTTTGGACTCCGTTACCAAAACCTATGATGCACCAGATTATTTTCTGTTAAAAGCAGAAATTGCCGACTATTCCGGTGATGACTTAATTCGTACAAAGAATTTGGACGAGTACTTTACCCGCGTAAAAGATAAAGCATATGGTGATATGTATAATGCCTATAATCTGGGCTTGTACATTGGTGAAACCAAACAATATGACAGTGCCTTGATTTTGGCACAAAGGGAGGTAGATAATAGGCCTACTCCAGAATCTTATAGTTGGCTGGGCTATAGTCACCTTAAAAATGGGGACAAAGAACAGGCTATGAAGATTATGGATACCTACGTATACGGAAAAACATTTGAACCTGCGCTGCTTTACCAAGCTGCCGAGGTATACAAGGCAAACGGAAAAGAAGACAGAGTTAAGGAAATTAAAGGAGAATTAATAGGAGCCATTTATGAACTGGGTCCTGGTATGGAAAAGCAAGTCCATGATCTGTAATTGATAGCCCAATTATTTTCATTTCATGTTTGTTTTAGGTTGGATTGTTTTTTTTTCAACGCCACGATGTAAAGTCGTGGCGTTGTTATTATTATGCATTTCGTCGAATTTTTGGTTTTTTTTAACAGGCGCATAGATGAAATACATATATTTATCGACCAAATACATTTTAATGTGCGCCCCACGACTTTAAAATGTGAACTAAAAGTAACCAAGTAAACCAATTAGTGTTATGGAATACCTACTCTTTACATTATGGATTAGCTTAATGATTTTATTGGTCGGCAAAACTATAGTTGCCTACAGGTCTTTGCAAAAGACATTAAATCGTACCAATAGCTCTATCTAAATTAATTTTCTTAGCAGCACCGGTAATAATAGTAAATCTAATATCAACGCTGTTACCAAGGTTACACTAATGATCAATCCAATGGTAACACTGGGCTGATGAATAGAAAACAGCATTACCATAAATCCGAAGAACAATATAATGGTTGTAATGACCAGGGCTCTACCTGTTTGAGCAAAGGTTTTTTCAATGGCCGCCTCTTTTTCCAGCCCTTGGGTAATACCTAACTTGTATTTTCCTAAAAAGTGAATGGTGTCGTCTACCGCAATTCCAAATACTATGGCGAATACCACAGATAACGATGCTTCTAACGGAATACCCAGAAAACCCAACATGCCACCTGCAAATAAAATAGGTAGGATATTGGGCACCAATGAAATCAAGAATATTTTAATATCCTTGAAAACAAAAGCCATGATGACCCCTATCAATAATAAACCATAGAGTAATCCTTCAAGAAGACTACTTCTTATGTATTCGGAATTTTTATCCAACAAAATACTCTTACCCGTTACTTTTATTTTAACCAGAGCGGTGTCTAATTGGGTTTTGGCAAAAGCGCCAATGTTTTCATAAACCACTTTTAAGTTGTCTGTTCCAATATCTTGTAACCGGCCATTGATACGTGCAATAGATTCATCTGCATTTACAAATTTTGCAAGCTGTTTACGTGCAAGTTTACGCGTATCTTTTTGATATTTTAAGAACGTTTTTTTGTCCTGTGGAAGCTTAAAGAAAGCCGAGTTGTTTAGGTTATTGGCCTTGTTCAATATTTTATAGGCAAGGTTAGAAGATTGTAAGCTCCCTATACTTTCAATTGTTTTAAGGTACGTAAGCAATTTTTCAATTTCCAAAGCCACTTCATATTCGGTTACCTTATGGTCATCAACACCCATTACAGCAATTTCCAAGGGTCTAAATCCTGCATAATTGTCCTGAAAATATTCAAAATCTAAGGCAATTTTACTTTCAGAAGGTAAGGTCTGTTTAAGTTCTTGGTTGGTCTGCACCATATATATACCTAAAATACAGAGTGCGGTAAAAAGTACAGTACCGGCAATAATGGTTTTAGGAAATTTTTTGGTGAACGTATTGATCTTTAATAAGTAATTGACCCAATTTTCTGATATGCTTTTACGCCCCACCAACGATTTTTCCGGTAAACTTATTAGCAATGATCCTGTTAGGAATATTACCGTGATATAAGCTACCAAAACACCAATGGCGGCATTGATTCCAAATTCTTGAATGCTCACTAATCTAGATGATAAAAGCGTCACAAAACCAACGGCAGTAGTTACGGAGGTAAGTAAGGTAGTCATACCCACTTCTTTTAAAGATGAGGTTATGGCGGCATATCGTGGAATGTTGCTTTGTAGTTTTCGTATATAACTATCGGTTAGGTGTATAACATCAGAAGTACCTACAATAAGCATTAATACTGGGTAAAATGCTGCCATGGCGTTCAGTTCTTTGCCTAGCCAGCCCAAAAGCCCCATAAACAATAAGAGTGACATGGCTATCGAGAAAACCGAAATTAAAACTACGGGCATACTTCGGTAAACCAGTAGAAGAATAATAAACACCAAAATAGAAGCTACTATAGTGGTTGTCAATACTTCGCTCTTTTGCATTTCTACAATAGCTTCATAAAAGAAGGCCCTACCAAGAATATGGTAATCGGGCAGATTATTCGCTTTTAAAGATGCCCTAATTTGATTTAAAAGTTGTTTAGACTGCTGGTAATTGAGGTTGTCTACGGTTTGTAAGGCCAGTACCAGTGATTTTCTGTCCTTAGCAATAAGCGTATTAATGAATAGGGAATCAGATTTTATTTTGTCCCAGTCTTGTTCATATAAACTGGGGTCGTTGATATGGACAATGGGCAACGTAGTATAACCAAAAGATGTCTTTAGAGGGTAGGATAACGAGGTAATAGAGCTGCTTTCCAATACAAATTCAAAATCCTTGCTTTCTTCGGAAATTGCCTGGAACTTTTTTAGAAAGTCTTCTTGAAATACGTCTGTAGGGTTCTTTATGGCAATAAGTAAAAAATTGTCATCAGTACCAAATTCTTCAACATACTTATCATAAAAAGCCAAATCAGGATCTTCTTCAGGAAAAAACTGACTAAAATCGAATGAAAATTGGAGCTCATCCAATTTAGAGACCGCCAATACGCCTAGTAGTATGAACAGTACAACAAAAAACTTTTTAAGGAAACCAAAGTCAACCTTCATAGAAAAGTATAAATCTATTTCGGGTGCAAATTTAACACTCTATAAGCTAATCAACGTACTAAGAACCAAATAAGAATATTTCTTATGTTGGGGTAACTAATAACTAAAGAACCCAAAACACCATACTATGGCTACAATTCTATAAAATTGTCCAAATAAGGGGTCCAGTCATAGTTGGTGTATTCAATATCTACATCTTTTATAGAAGGTATGATATCGTTTTTTTTCAAGATTTTTTTAACACCGTTTTTTCCGCCAAAATCTCCCCTAAACCAATTGAATAATGATGTTACCTTAACTACATTGGTATCTGTATTGAACTCACTTGTTTTTTCTAGATGTTTTTTTGTGCCTATTTCTAACTGTTCTGGTAGGCGTTCCCATTCATATATGGCTACTGGCGGACAATCTTTGGCGCCACAGTTCAACGCAAAATGTATATTGTACACAGGTTTGTCAACTCTTAGTTTTCGTTCAAATTTGTTAGGGAACCATTTGCGTATATAGCCTAAACCATATTCCCATTGAGATTTTCTAATAAGACCATGTTCAATTTTTGCAAACGAAACCATTTCACCGGCAATCTTAATTTGCTCCAATTTAAAGAAACTGCCACGGTCATCATACAGTTTAGGATTATTCTGCAAAATAACCTGTATATAAGCATTGTAAATATTCAACCAAAACGCCAAACGTTTATCATTGGTGTCAAGAGCGGCATCCAATTCCTTAATGGTGGTATTTGCTAAAATATTTTGTATTTCCTGAGTATCTTCTTCGGCTTTTATTTTATGCAAGAAAGATTCTGATAGCTCATTGAAGTCAACGCTTTTGTCACCAGCTTCCGTTTGTGCCTGTAAATTGGTTTTAGCCGTACATGATAATGCAAATAGAGCAGCTAAAAAATATAGTCTTAATTTCATAATGTAGTTTTAGATCACCTTACTTACGTAAATGTATTTGAAAGGTTTGTTTCATCTTGGTCGAGTATATGTTTAATTGATTACGTTAACTTTTTTATAATTATAAAGCCAGTATTAAAACTATTTTGACCAACTTACGTAAATAAACAAAAGTTGGTGTCAATCAAAACAATAGTAATTAACCAAATTTCTACGAATCAACCAGTTATATGATCAGTATAATTATACCTGCCCATAATGAATATGATAATCTACAGCGGCTTTTTAGCATTGCATGTTTTTTAGAGCATAATAAATTAGTAGAAGTAATTGTAGCCTTGTCACCCGGTAATTCTGACGATATTGAATTGCTTGAATGTAATGGCAAGGTAAAAATACTGCGTTGCAAGAATAAGGGTAGGGCTTCTCAAATGAATGAAGCGGCTAGTTTGGCATTAGGCGATACACTGGTTTTTTTACATGCAGATGTAGTTCCGCCTGCTGAATTTATAGATAACATATTGCAAAGTTTAGAAGACGGCTATGATGCAGGATTTTTCTCTTACCGATTTGATAAGGATAAATGGTATCTACGAATAAATGCAGCCTTTACGGCTAAAGACGGCTTGTTTACGGGTGGCGGTGATCAATGCCTATTCATTAGGAAAGAAGCATTTGAACAGCTAGGCCGTTTTAATGAGCAACAGGTGCTTATGGAAGATTTTGAATTTTTTGCAAGGATGAAGAAAGAGCGGATATCTTACACCATAATAAAGAACGATTTGGTAGTTTCGGCACGTAAATATGAATCTAATTCGTATTTACGGGTCAATTTGTCCAATTTCATCTTAGTGGTACTTTTTAAGTTGGGATATCCAGGAAATAAATTAAAATCGCTTCATAATAAATTGATACGCACCCCATATAATGGTTGAAATAATTAACGGTATTCAACAAATAGGCATTGGAGTATCAGATGTCAAAAAAGTATTTAATTGGTATAGAAACCATTTAGGTTTTGATATTTTATTATTTGAAGATGAGGCAGTTGCGTCATTGATGTCTCAATATACCAATAATAAGGTTGAGAAAAGGGAAGCGTACCTATCGCTCAACATGACCGGTGGTGGTGGTTTGGAAATTTGGCAATTTAAAGACCGAATTCCTGTAGCATCTGAAAATCCTATAAAATTTGGCGATTTAGGTATATACGCTATGAAGATAAGATGTGGTAATCTTATGAAAATGCACACGTACTTAAAAGAATTAGGGGTACTTAATTTATCGCAGATAAGCCATACACATAAGCCAAATTTCTATTTTAACGACCCCTTTAGAAACCGTGTTCAGCTGGTAGAAGATATGTATTCCTTCTCTAAGCAGTCTTCATTAAATGGGGGAGTGCTAGGTGCTGTTATAGGGGTAAGTGATATTACGAAATCTATGGGGTTTTACTCCACTATGCTGGGGTATACTAAAGTGGTGTACGATGCGATAGATTCAGTTTTGTCCACCGATAAGAAAAAGTGTAGAAGAGTAATATTACAGCAAGAACGTACGTCTGTTGGTGGTTTTGGAGACCTTTTGGGACCTACGCAACTAGAACTTGTTCAGCTACTAGATGAAAGGCCAAACAAGATATTTAAAAATAGGCTATGGGGCGATTTGGGTTACATTCACCTATGTTTTGATGTATCTGGTATGGCTGTGATAAGGGAAAAGGCAATCAATAATAACTGTCCTTTTACGGTAGACAGTGCCAACAGTTTTGATATGGGCGACGCCGCCGGTCATTTTAGTTATATGGAAGACCCAGATGGCACGTTGATAGAATTGGTAGAGACCCATAAGGTACCTATCTTTAAAGCGCTAGGTTTGTATCTAAACCTAAAGAAAAGAAATCCAAATAAGACCTTACCTAAATGGCTAGTAAAGAGCCTTGCCCTACACAGGGTTAATACAGACCGTTGATTCTATGGGCTAATTTTGGCTGGTATTTCTAATGAGTCCTATACCCGAAAAGAAGAAAATGGCACCTAAAACACCATAGACAATAAGTTGTTTTGTTGTTCCGCTGCTATTAGCGAATAATATTGCAGTATAAACCAGCCCACCGATTCCTAATAAGGTAAGCACCGTTCCAAAAATTTTCTTTAAATCCATGGTGGAAAAATAATAAAAAAAATGGGCAGTTTTTATAAACTGCCCATTAATACATGATTTTTTATTGGCACCGCCAAAGGGTTTAACACCCCTTAGGCTTGCCTTCTAGTTTAAACGTTTATTTCCTTTATATGCCTCATGGGCTTGCCCGGAGGTGTTTTACTTCTTATGAAGCATTGACGACCCCAAGGGTATACAATTGTTCAAGGGTTGGTGATTCGCTACCGCCAGCAGGTTCTAAGGTAATACCAAATGCCTCTGAGTCATTAGGATTATTTAATGCAAAGACTTTGTTTTCATCTGCTGCAAAATCTTCAAGAAGACCCATACTGGTTGGTGTAAGCGGTGAAAGTTTAAGAGACCAAACCTGGTAAACAAAACCATCTGGCGGTTCTGGCAGCCCTTTGGCATCTATAAATACTTTTTCTTCTTGTTTGTTCCAATACGCCTTGGCGTATGAAGTAGGTGAAACGTCTTGCCCTCCTAAAGGGATTACACTAATATTCTTATCCCTAAGTGTATTCAATAATTCTTGGGTCTGTTCTAAAGAAGAATCGGTATCGGCAATTTGCTGCTCCAAATCTACATTCTGCTTTTCCACTAGTTCAATGTTAGATTTCAAATCTTGATTTTGCTGATACATCCAGAAGAGTCCTACAGCCAATAAAATAGATGCAGCCCAACCCATATAAGATAAGAATGGAGTACTACGTTTTTCATTCATATCAACTACCTTGACCTCACCATTAATTCTATTCATCAATGCTTTAAAAGAATAATGATATCCTGGTGAAGCTTTTCTGGACAATTCTAATATTGAAGCCTCAATTTCCTCGATCTCCTTTTTTATTTCTGGATACTCCTTGGCATAGTTGGCAATCTCAAGATTTTCTTTCTCTGAGAGTGTACCGGCTACGTAAAGCTCCAAAATTCCCGATGCTATGTATTTTTCTACATCCATACTATCTTACCTCCATATTCTCCCTTAATTGGGAAATGCAACTTCTATTTCTTGTTTTTACAGTGCCTAAGGGAATTTCCAATTCTTCTGCAGCATCTTTTTGTGTATAACCTCTAAAGTATAACAGTTCAATGATCTGAACACATTTTTCCTTTAAATTATTAACAAGTTTTCTTAGACCTTTAGTATCTACAGATGAACTTTCTTCTTCTTCCCTGTGCTGTAAAATACCTACGAAGTAATCTGCGGAAAGATTCTTTTTGTCATTTTTATACGACCTACTGCGTATTTCATCGATAGCTGCATTTCTGGCTATGTTAAGGATCCATGTGAAAAATCTACCTTTAGAAGAATTATAACTTTCACAGTTATTCCAAATCTTTATAAATACGTCTTGACAGATTTCTTGGGCCAAGGCATCGTTTTTTACTATGGTATTGATAACACCACAGATATTTTCACTATACATACCATATAGCTTTTCGAAAGCCAAAGGGTCTTTCTTTTTAAATTGATCAACCAATAGGTCTAATTGCATATTAAATATTTTGTAACGGTTAAAAATAGAAAAAGCTGTTCTTAGAACAGCTTTTATCCATCATATTTTTAACCCTATTCAATAATACCGGCACAGCTAACACGTGCACCTGCATCACCACTGGGTTGAGAAGTGTAATCATCAACACCTTGGTGTACAATAACCCCTTTTCCTAAAATGTTCTTATTTTCATCATCACAGCCAATACACCATTCGTCTGTTGAAAACTCAACTTTGGCGTTACCATCGGCATCTGCGGTAAAGTTACCTATATCACCTTTATGATATCCTTCGCTTGCTCCCCATTTACCATGTGGCTCATTAGTTGGGTTCCAGTGTCCTCCTGCGGAAGAACCATCGGCTGCAGTACAGTCTGCCGTTTGGTGTATGTGAATGGCATGTTCGCCTTCACTCAAGCCAGATAACATGGCTACCATATCAACTTCGCCATCATCTTCGGTAAAAATGACTTCACCTTTAACATTGCTATCGCTTTTTGGTTCAAGCATAAACTTCACAACAGTATCTTGTTCTGTCATTTCATTCTCTGCCTCATCCATTAATTCTTCCATTTCCTCTTTAGCCTCTGATGCTTCTTTTTTTACTTCTTTGCAACTGAAGACAGCCAATAGTGCCAACAGTGCTAATTCAACTTTCAATATTTTCATGTTAATCTATTTTAGTGTGAAGCAACAAATTAGCCAATAATTAATGTAATATCAAGTAGTTAAGTGCATAGAGCAATACTTTTAATCTTTAGTGATAAAAAAAGAGGAGCGTTAACGCTCCTCTTTATCTATACATATATAATAGGTATTATTTTTTATCCAAAAGCACTTCTGCTTTAACGGCAACTTCGCTCCAAGTTTTGCTCACACCATCTTTACCGGTATGTAAAATTTCACAAGCCTTGTTTATAGAGGCAACGGCATCTAAAGCGTTCCAGTTTTCCAAATCCATTACACCATTAAAAGTAATTTTGTTGTCGCCATCCATTTCGTAGGTAAGGGGTATATTTTGGGTTTCACCATTTAAGGTAACGTCTATGGAGCTATTTTCGCCTTCTACCTTAACCACACCAGAAATAAGCTCGGTATCTTTTAATACCCCAAAAAAGAATTCTAAAAGCTTTGGGTCTCTAGTACCGGTAGGGTCATTGGTAAACAAACTGCTTACGGGAATGCTAAATTCAGTTCCGTTTAAAGCTTCCATAGCAGTTGCTCCACTTGTTGTATTAGTAAAGTTTATCTTTTTGAACATACCGCCAACTGGCACTTTATCAGTTGTTTTGTATGCAGTAAAACTTACCTTGGTAGAGTCTTGAACCAAGCTGTACATATCAGTAGTTTCTGCTGTGGCTTCAACATTTTTAGAATCTTCACTTTTTTTAGCGTCCTTGCAACTTGCGAAAATGATCAATAATGCACTCGCGAAAGACAATGCTATTTTTTTCATAATAATGTAGTTTGTTTATGGTATAAATTTACTTCTTCTTTTTAAAAATGCCACGCAGATCGGTGTTATAAAAAACACCAATTTGTAGACGATCGTAATTAGCCCCTGTAAAGTGATTCTTTAAGTAGCCAAATTGCATACTTAAATCTTCGGTAACGTTAACCCCAAGTGCAGCATAGGCACGGTTTTGACCAAATGCACTGTCTTGTAGATTTATGAAAATCTCATCATAGAAATTCAAGAAAAAGATATCGGTTAGGGGTAAGGTCATTTGAATTCTATAACGAGTTCTGTGCAATATGTTGCTTTCACCGGTAAAATTGTTTTGTACAAAGCGCTGCTCTAGGCGGTAACGATGTTCAAAATTAAATTCCCACACTTTATTTTTAAGAATGAACTGCTCAAATATGCGATGCTCGGAAATTGAATTGTTTTCGACTAAGGTATTTACACCAAGTTCATCAAATTCCGTAAAAGTAGGGTCTGTTTCAATAAATCCGTAGCCTAAAGTAGCGATAGCATCAGGGTTAATATGATAATTCACCCCAGTTCTTAGAAGCAACTGGTTAAAGTTCGAAGCCATTTCATAATATCTAAATTGAGCTTCGGTATGTATACTCCATTTATCGGCAATTTTATTGGTTCCAAAATACATGAACCAACTACCAAAATCGTCTTCTCCTGTACCACCACTTTGAGCATTTATTTGATTAATAGTTGCTAATAATACTAGTAACGTAAAAACTTTCTTCATTCTTTAATTTAATATGAAACTTAAAATTTTGGCTTTACTTATCGCCTTCTTCAATAGGTGTTGCTTTATCCTTCTTCAAATACAAATCTAAAAAATCTAAAACCCTACTATACGCTTCGATCTGATTTTCTTTTTTTACAAAACCATGACCTTCATCTTCAAAGAGCACGTATTCCACGGGAACACCGTTCTTTTTTACACCTGCAACAATTTCGTCAGATTCTACTTGTAATACTCTAGGGTCTTGCGAGCCTTGTAAAACAATTAAGGGTTTGGTCACCTTATCGGTATGAAACAAAGGGGAAATCTCTTTTAACCGAACGGAATCTGCACTGTATGGGTCTCCTAATTCTTTATATAAGGCATCTTTAAAAGACTCCCACCATGGCGGTATACTTTTTAATGTTCGTACCCAATTGGTTACGCCAAACAAATTTACCCCAACGGCAAACTCTTCTGGGGTATAGGTCAATGCCGCCATAGTCATGTAACCACCGTAAGAGCCGCCAATGATTCCAATTTTATTAGCATCTATTTCTGGCTGTTGGGCAAGCCAATTTTTACCTTCTACACAATCTTTTAAATCCTTATCGCCATGGTTTAAATCATCCATTTGATAAAAAGTTTTGCCATAACCGCTACTACCTCTGTTGTTAACGGCTAGTACGGCATAGCCATGATTGGTCAAATATTGAATAAATGAGCTAAAGTTCTGTCTACTTTGTCCGCCCGGTCCGCCATGAACCCAAACCAATGCAGGTACTTTGGTGTCCGCACTTGCCTGGTGCGGCTTGTAATAAATGGCAGGAATTTCAACCCCATCAAAAGATTTATAACGTATTACTTCTGCGTTCACCAAGTCTTCACCGTTTATTTCGCTATTTAAAACATTGGTCAACTGGGTCTGTTCTTTGGTTTCTAAATTATAAACGAACAAATTAGAAGGTGTGTGTGACCCACCCGCATAAAAACGCATTAGTTTTTCATCATCTGAGAAATCTACACTGGTTACGTCCAAACCATCCAAAGAAGGAAGAGCAACATTTTCACCGGTGCTAACATTCTTTATTTCAATGACATTCTTGGCATCTTCGTTAATATAGGTTACCTGATAGGTACCGTTTTCCGTAAAATAGGTACCCCATATATCCCAATTTTTCTGCATCACCTTTTCTCTGTTGCCCGTGGCAATATCGTACTTCATTAAATAAGAGAATTCCTCTCCATCATCTGTGGTATAATACAAGGAAGAAACATCATTGGAAAATCCAGAGCTACTGTTGGCGCTTTGATTTTCATTGATTTTGGTCAGCTTTTTATCTGCGACGGTGTAAATAAACAAATCGGAATCATTGGTATTGATGGGCTTGCCCAAGGTTATATATTTCTTGTCCTCGGAAATTCCGTCAATGCTATAACCTTCCGTATTTTCATAGATCAGGGTAGGCTCAAGAGTTTCTAAGTCCATTTCATAGATATCATCATTTCTAGGGTTTCTCTCGTTAGAAGTATAGTAGAAACTCATTTCATCTTCTGCCCATCCGTAGAACGATGCACGGGCACCTTCTGCCGGTGTAAGGTCGGTCTGCGTACCGTCTAGATCTCTGACGTAAATATGAAATATCTCATCACCATTTCCATCCATTCTAAACAACATACGTTCATCTTTTGGAAAATAGGATATGGCGAATACAGATGCACTGTCAGACATAGTAACAGGAGTCAATTCACCCCCGCTTGTAGGCACCGTGTACATGTTGTAAATACCAGATCTATTACTTGAGATAAGTAATTTAGAATTATCAGGGGAAAAACTACCGCCACCAATGGCTTCGTTATCCATCATTTGTTTGATGGTATAGGTCTTCATCGTTTCTGCAATAGAAGGTTTTTTAGGTTCTTCTTTACAGCTTAACATAAGCGTAAACACAAAGCAAGCCATTAGGTACTTCATAGTAGTGGTTTTTAGATTGTTAGACTTTTACATATTAATTCAAATTAAAAACTTCTGTTTCTTTAAAAGGTGATATATCTAAGCTTTTCATATTAGTTTGGTATTCTACCCATTCTTTGGCGAAGAAAGCATTTGTTTTTTGTAGCGCGCTCTGCAGATCATCTTTGGCAAATTGCATTAATTGTTTTTCCGTTGCCGTCATACCGGTTTTTCTAGATCCTACGTAGCGCCTTGCAATTTGAATACGTTGCATTACCGTCATTTCTTTACTACGGGTTATTCCTTGTCTTTTATCGACCTTACCTAAATATATAGCGGTGATAGAATCTATTTGTTTAATGATGTCTTTAGAGGCGTCTATTTGTTCTTTGTACTTTTTATCGTCCTCTTTTTTCAGGTCTTTTTGAAATTTCTCTGCAACCTCTTTACTTTTTGCCAATTGCTGTACCGCATCTGCTGCTGTCTGCATGTATGATTCCAATTCTTTTCCGTTTGCATAGGCTTCATTGATCCCTGTTTGAGAAACTTCTAAACGTGGGTCTGATTTTACCGTAATCGTAGTTTCTTCTTCCAGATCACCGTATAACATTTTTATGGTATAGGTACCTGGTTTTACGTCTAAACCGCCAGACTCTTTCTTTTTGGTCTGTACTTTTCTAGAAGGTCTATCCGCGCCTTTTTCATCCATTCCCCAGTAAATTCTGTGAAATCCTGCTTTTTCAGGAGTCTTGTATTTTAAAGTACGGATCAGTCTATCGCCATCGTAAAAATCGAACTGAACGGAATCCTTCTTTTGAACTCCGGTCAACGCAACGCTATCTGTTTTTTCTTCTGTTTTTTCTTCGGATGAATCCTCTTTTTTACCCTTCATGCCCTTGCCTTTTTTGGCAGCTTTTTTACCTTCCTTTAAATAATAGGTAATCATAGCACCGGACTTTCTGTTTTCACCTTGGTAAAGACCATCGGCACCAAAACGACTGCCTGTAGGTTGTTGGTAGGATGCCTGATATGCCGTTGGCGGAGTAAATAATTCTATTTCCTTGTTTAAAATGGTTGCATCTGCAGCTAGAGCCCGTAACGGACGAATATCATCCAAAACCCACGCAGCACGACCAAATGTACCGATCACCAAATCTTGCTCTCTTGGGTGAATGGCTAAATCTTTGGTAGAAACCGTTGGGAAACCTTCGGTCCATTTTTGCCATTTTTCTCCGGCATTGAAGGAAACATACAATCCGTCATCGGTACCCAAGAATAATAAATTAGGATTTTCAGGATCTTCAATAATAGATAAGGTATAGCTTTCTACATCTGTGGCGTCAACAATTCTTGTCCAAGTTTTACCATAGTCTTTGGTGCGGTACGCATATGGCGTATAATTGAATCTTCTATAGTCGTTGGCAATCAACAATGCTTCACCCTTATTTCGGGTAGATGCTTTTATTTGCGGAATCCAACTTCCTTTAGGTAAGCCTTTGATATTTGCGGTTACTTCTGTCCAGGTTCCACCTCCGTTTTGGGTATAATGCACACGACCGTCATCAGAGCCTACCCAAAGCATATCTTTTTCAACTGCAGAGGGTTCAATAACCAAAATTGTGGTATGGTTTTCGGCACCGGTTGCATCCATAGATAGGCCACCACTTTCACTTTGTTTTTGTTTTTCTGGATCGTTCGTTGTTAAATCAGGTGAAATCACTTTCCAGGTCAATGCCTTATCCGTACTCTTATGTACAAACTGACTGCCAAAATAAACGGTACTGGTATCAAAAGGATCTTGACTAATGGCCGAGTTCCAATTGAAACGTAGTTCGGTATCCGCATCTGGTGGAGTAGGGCGTACAATGTAGTTATCACCGGTTACATGATCAAAACGTTGTACGTTACCTTGTTGGCTCATGGTATACCCATATCTGGAATCTACAGGATCTGGAACAACATCAAAACCATCACCAAAACTAATTTCTTGCCAGTAGCTATTACGAATTCCCTGTGCTTTCCAAACATAGGCAGGTCCTCTCCAAGAACCGTTATCTTGCATACCACCATAGACATTATATGGATATTCATTATCTACTGCAATATGGTAGAATTGCGCAACGGGAAGGTTGCCCACAAAACGCCATGTTTTTCCGCCATCTTTAGAGATATTGAGTCCGCCATCATTACCGTCCATCATAAACTGACCGTTTTCTGGGTTGATCCAAAAGGCGTGGTGATCGGGGTGTACCCCGTTATCCGCACGGTATGCAGGCATTAATTGCGAAAAGTTTTTGCCGCCATCTTGCGAAACGTTCACATAGGTGAATACGGAGAATACTCTGTTCTCATTTTCTGGGTCTACGTAAATTTCAGAGTAATAGAAAGGTCTGTTACCTATATCGCTTTTGTCGTTTACTTTCTTCCATTTAAAGCCGCCATCTTCAGATTTGTACAACGCATTCTTTTTGGCTTCAACCAATGCATAGATAACCTCAGGTTTTCCCGGGGCAATGGCTACACCAATTCTACCCAGGTCACCAGCTGGTAAACCATCTTCCTCGCTTAATTTCTTCCAATTTTTACCACCGTCGTGGGTCATATAAAGTCCGCTACCGGAACCACCGGAGTTAAAGAACCAAGGTTCGCGCTTGTGTTCCCACATGGCAGCAATCAATTTACTAGGGTTAGTAGGATCCATAATAAGATCTGCAACTCCTGTTTTGTTATTTACGAACAACACCTTTTCCCAAGTCTCGCCACCATCGGTAGTCTTAAAAACGCCGCGTTCTGGGTGTTCTCCCCAAGGAGATCCAATAGCACCTACATAAACGGTGTTAGGGTTCATGGGGTCTATTTTGATTCTATGAATATGTCTGGTTTTTTCAAGACCCATTGATTTCCAGGTCTTTCCACCATCAAGGGATTTGTATACTCCGTAACCACCGTTTAAGCTATTTCTTGGGTTACCTTCACCTGTACCGGCCCAAATTACGGACGGATTACTTTGTTGAATAGCAACAGCACCAATAGATGCGGTCACTTCTTTATCAAAAATAGGTTCCCATTTTACGCCACCGGAAGTAGATTTCCATAATCCGCCAGAAGCGGTACCTACATACATAATATCCGGATTGTCATTGACAACATCAATGGCGGTTACACGGCCGCTCATACCACCGGGACCAATATTACGGGGCTTTAAGTCTTGAACCAGGTCCATTTTAAAATCTTGTGCAGAAACGAAAATAGATGCGAAAAGCATCAACAGGGAGAGTAATCTTCTTGTCATTTGAGTGGTTTGTTAGTTATGTTTCTAAAAATAGCGGAAAAGAAAAGGAAGTATTCTTAAAAGGATGTTAACAGTATGTAGTTTTGAAGAATCCGTAATCCTTTAACAGTTTTGCAGTCCAGTGATCAGTAGGCAGTATCAGTTTTCAGTTGATGGTTACAGTGTAATTTATGGTGCTGAATGGTCAGTTCGAGTGGCTTTTTAGTTGTAGCATAGCGGAAACTGAAAAGTTGCCTGCCTGACGACGGGCAGGTATCGAGAATTTTTGGAACACATAAAGGTTCTCGATACAAATTTCTCGTTCCTCGAAATTCACTCGAACTGACAAATAGTGATTAAGGTCACTGAGCGTAGCCGAAGTGATAGTTTGTTCAGTAGGCAGTATCAGTTTTCAGTTTTCAGTTTTCAGTTAACAGTAGCAGTTTTCAAAAACCAGTTTCGCTATGAGTTTTTCATTCTTGTTTTACCACATTTTAAATAAGGTCACTGAGCGTAGCCGAAGTGATAGTTTGTTCAGTTGGCAGTATCAGTTTTCAGTCTCCACCAATAGTTGAGCCATGCGTTTCTCCTAAACCAAGGTCACTGAGCGTAGCCGAAGTGACCGAGCAACGAGCAACGAGCAACGAGCAACGAGCAACGAGCAACGGGCAACTTGCAACGAGCAACCAACAACCAATCAAAGAACTTGAAATATCCCGAACAACTCGTTCCCTTGTCTTGGTTTAATGGAGTTATAGCAAGGATCGAAAGTGATCGTTTTAAAATAGGGCGATAAATAATTGGTGTACAGATCTTTGTTTCCGCCAAAAGGGCGTTTTTCCATATCACCGGTAAGGGGAAAAGTGAACCAGAGTCCCACTAATTTCCCATTAGGTTTCAATAGGCTTGCCATTTGTTTGGCATAGGCATTTCTATTGGCATCGGTAGGTACAAAAGAGCAGAAAAAGGTTTGCTCTAAAATTAGATCGTATTGGCCTTTGAACTCAAAAAAATCAGATTGGTGCATGTTTTCATCGAGGAAATCGGGGTTTCTTTTTTTAAATTCTTTAAGCGGAATTTCAGAGATATCTAGAATATGGACATTGGTAAATCCTTGCTTCCAAAGGTATTCGGCTTCGTAAGCATTTCCGGCACCCGGAATTAAAATCTGTATCGATTTATCGGTTAATTGATCGGCATATTCTTTAATGGGCGTAGAAGGGTAGCCAATGTCCCAACCCATATCTTTATTCATATACCTTTCTGTCCAATAATGCTCTTCTTCTTTCAAGATAATATAGTATTTGTCGGTACAGTAAATTTAATCAGAATTAGCCAATTTCTACCATCTATGTAGAATTGAATACCATTGATCATAGTTTCATTGCCGTAGATAAATCAAATACCTATCTTTCGTATCTACTAAATACCAACTACTTAAATACATGAAATACTCTTTTTTATCGGTAATGGCAATTTGCCTAACGTACGTATGTTCAGCGCAGACAAATCCACAATGGGCACGTTACCCGGCCATTTCTCCCAACGGTGAAACTATAGCGTTTACGTACAAAGGAAACCTCTTTACAGTGCCTGTAGATGGTGGCGTGGCAAAACAACTAACATACCACGTTGCTAATGATTATGCACCGGTTTGGAGCAAGAACGGAGAAAAAATTGCTTTCTCCTCGGACAGATACGGCAATTTTGATGTGTATATCATGGATGCCAAAGGCGGACCGTCAACTAGATTGACCTATCATAGTAACGATGAAAAGGCGTTCAGTTTTTCTGCTGACGATACCGCAGTTTTATTTGGTGCCATGCGATTGGATGATGCCGAGCATCGCCAATACCCAACAGCATCACAACCAGAACTGTACAGTGTTCCCGCAAATGGGGGCAGGGTAGATCAGGTGTTGACCGTTCCAGCAGAAGATGTACAAGTAAATGCCGATGGTTCTAAAATGGTATATCATGATAAAAAAGGCTATGAAGATGCCTTTAGAAAGCATCACACATCTGCCATTACCAGAGATATTTGGTCGTATGAAACTGCAACGGGAAAACATACTAAATTAACCAATTTTAAGGGAGAGGACCGTAATCCGGTATTTTCAAAAGACGGTAGTGCCATTTACTATTTAAGCGAGCAAGATGGCTCTTTTAATGTCTATTCCATGACGTTGACGGGAGCACCTGAAACTGCTGCACATACCAGTTTTAAGACTCACCCGGTACGCTCATTAAGTATTGGGAACAATACCTTGGCATTTGGTTATGATGGCGAAATTTATACGCTAAAAGCCGGTGAAGGTGCTAAGAAGGTAGAAATAATAGTTAGAACGCAAGAGGATAGTAATGCTATCACCTATAAATCGGTCAACGGTGGTGTGCAGGAAATGGATGTAGCCCCCAACGGCAAGGAAATTGCTTTCATAAGTAGGGGAGAAGTATTTGTGACCTCTGTAGATGGTTCTTTGACCAAGCGTATCACCAATACCCCGGAACAGGAACGCTTTGTAAAGTTTATGCCAGATGGCACATCTGTAGCATACAGTAGTGAACGCAATGGCAAGTGGAGCATTTTTAAATCTTCAAAGGTGCGATCGGAAGAGCCCTATTTCTTTGCGGCTACCCTGATCAAAGAAGATACTTTGGTGACGTCTGAAAATGATATCTATTTGCCTGAGTTTTCTCCAGATAGTACCTATGTGGCATATATAGAAGATAGAAAGACCTTAAAGGTCAAGAATCTAAAGACAAAAGAGGTCACCACATTATTGACTCCAGATGAAATCATCCATATGAGGGACGGAGATCAGTATTACCAGTGGAGTCCGGATAGCAAATGGCTATTGGTAGACTGGAGTGTTTCATTGAACAACACGGAGGTGCTTTTGATATCCAAGGATGGGAAAAAGCGTAAAAACCTGACCCAAAGTGGCTATTATGAGTACTACCCAAAATGGGTGAACGATGGTAGTCAGATCATGTATTTCACAAACCGTAACGGTCTAAAAAGTTATGCCACCAGTGGTTCTTTTGAGACCGATGTATATACCATGTTCTTGACCCAAGAGTCTTGGGATAAATTCAACAATACCAAAGAAGAGTATGATCTGTTGAAAATGATAGAAGAGACTAAAAAAGAAAAAGAAGGCGAGGATAAAGACGATAAAAAGAAGAAGGGTAAGAAGGATGAGAAGCCAAAGGTAAACACCTTAAAGTTCGATTTGGAGGACGTAGACCGAAGAAAGGCCCGATTAACCATACACTCCTCCAAACTGTCTGATGCCGTACTTTCTAAAGATGGGGAAAAACTGTACTACCTGACCAAATTTGAAAAGGACTACAATCTTTGGGAAACCGAAATACGTACTAAAAGCACCAAAATGTTGGTGGCACTAGGTGCAAAATCGGCAAGTTTACAGTGGGATGCCAAAAAGGAAAACTTATTTCTATTATCAGATGGTAGCATTTCTAAAGTAGATGTTGCGGGCGGTAAAAAAGAACCGGTAAAACTGAATGCCGAAATGGTATTGGATGCCGATGCCGAACGTAAGTTTATGTTCGATCACATTTGGCTAAAGACCAATGGCATATTTTATACGTCTACCTTTCATGGAATTGATTGGCAAGCTATGCGTTCCGAATATGAAAAATACCTGCCGCATATTGGCAATGACTTTGAGTTTATGGAAATGGTATCGGAAATGTTGGGAGAGCTGAATGTGAGTCACGCCGGCGGGCGCTTCTACGGTGCCATTGAAAATGGTGATGAAACCGCATCGTTGGGTATTTTTATGGATTATGATTATAAAGGCGACGGAATAAAAATTACCGAAGTCATAAAAGGCGGTCCGTTGGATAAGGCTGGTTTTGACATTTCACCCGGCATGATCATACAGAAAATAAACGGTGAAACTATTGGTGCGGGCACGGATGTGGCGCGCTATTTAAACCGCATTGCCGGAGATTTTACCCTGCTGGATATTGTGGATGAAAAAGGCAAAAAGAAACAGCTGACCGTAAAGCCTATTTCGCTAAGGGAAGAAGGAGGTCTGTTGTATGATCGTTGGGTGAAAACCAATGAAAAAGAAGTACTAAAAAAGAGCAACGGAACCTTGGGCTACGTGCATATACCGGGTATGGCAGACGGACCCTACCGTACCATTTATGAAGAAATGTTGGGCAAGTTCAATGATAAAAAAGCGGTCATTATAGATACCCGTTTTAATGGTGGTGGCGATTTAGTAGCAGACCTGGCCATGTTCTTTACCGGTATACCATTTTTATCTTACGAAACGGAAGATAGGGTAGTAGGTGGCGAGCCAACTTCTAGATGGACAAAACCAACCTTGGCCATGTTCAACGAATCTATGTATAGTGACGGTTCTTGCTTTGCGAGCGGTTATGTGGATCTAAAGATCGGTAAGACCGTGGGAATGCCCGTACCGGGTACCTGTAGCTTTGCCGGTTGGGAACGTTTGCCCAATGGAGGTGTTTGGGGCGTAGTACCCGTAAGTGCCAAAAACAAAGCAGGCGAGTGGATGGAAAACAACGAGACCAATCCAGAATTCATTGTTAAAAACCAACCCGGTGTTATTGCAAACGGCATTGATCAGCAACTGGAGAAGTCAATTGAGGTGTTACTGAAAGAGGTGGAGTAACGCTGAATTTATTAATTAGGGATAATTACCATTGACAAATATTTTTATTATTAGTGATATGGACAATTATGCACATACACAATTGTTAGGCACAATTGAAAAACCTTTAACGAAACTTTAAACAAATCTAATAATCTTGGACTCCAAAATAAACCCACAATGAAACAGACACAATTAATTATTTTCTTTTTACTGATCACCGTAATCTCAAAAGCACAAACTAGTGAACTTGGCACATTAGCAGATCAAATTTATTTTAATGGAGAGATTTATACAATGGACGATAACCGGCCAATGGTGGAAGCTGTAGCCGTAAGAGCCGATTCAATTCTATCTGTAGGAAGTGAGGAAGATATCATGAAGTTAAAAGGGGATAAAACCCAACTCTTTGATTTAAAAGGCAAGACCATGATTCCTGGTTTAATAGAGGGGCATGCCCATTTATATTATCTTGGATTAAATTTAATGGAAGTTGACTTGACTGGTGCTAAGAGTTATGATGAAGCCATTGAAAGAGTTGCAGAAAAGGCAAAAAACATTCCGGAAGGAGAATGGATAATAGCAAACGGATGGCATCATGATAAGTGGGATACACAACCTACTATAATCAATGGGTTTCCCACAAATAAGTTGCTCTCTGCTGCTGTACCAGATCATCCTGTTATTCTTATACATGCTTCTGGACATATCATAATTATAAATCAAAAAGCTATGGATATAGCGGGTATTAA
The DNA here is from genome assembly GCF_001865655.1 of Maribacter sp. 1_2014MBL_MicDiv. Taxonomy (NCBI): domain Bacteria; kingdom Pseudomonadati; phylum Bacteroidota; class Flavobacteriia; order Flavobacteriales; family Flavobacteriaceae; genus Maribacter; species Maribacter sp. 1_2014MBL_MicDiv. Next base: position 146,377 of record NZ_CP011318.1, on the reverse strand, counting down.
TTCAAAGACACCTCAACCAGATGGCGGCGAAATAATTATGGATATTAATGGTGAACCAACCGGAGTTCTTAATGAAACTGCAACAGATTTAGTGTTCAAGTTTGTACCTGAACCTACAAAGGAAGATGTAAAAGAAGCAGTAACTTTAGCTTTAGAAGAGTGCTTTAAAAATGGTATCACCGGATTTCATGATGCAGGTTCTGATGACTACATGATAAACCTTTTTAAAGAAATGGCATCACAAAACCTAATTAAACTAAGGCTGTATGTTATGCTTCGCGGAACAGATTCTGAACTTCTAGAATATTATTTTAAGGAAGGTATTCAAGTGAACTTATACGACAATCAACTAACCATCCGGTCTATTAAACTAATGGCAGATGGGGCTTTAGGCTCTAGAGGTGCCTGGTTATTGGAAGAATATACAGATGCGCCGGGAGAGCATGGTCACAATGTTACTCCGTTAGAGGATATTAATAAAATTGTCAATAATGCCTACAAAAATGGTTTTCAAGTGGGTATACATGCCATAGGAGACAGGGCAACTCGTGAGGTTTTGGATATTTATGAAAACACATTTAAGACTGAATCTACAAATAGTCCAAAAAATGCAAGATTTAGAATAGAACATGCCCAACATTTTGACCCAGCGGACATTGTTAGGGTTGCTGAATTGGATGTTATTCTTGCAATGCAGGCTATTCATATGTCTTCAGATAGACCTTGGGCCATTGATCGTCTAGGAGAGAAACGTATTACGGAAGGTGCCTATATATGGCAGACCTTGTTAAAGTCTGGAGCAAAGATTGTGAACGGAACCGATGCACCCGTAGAACCCATTGATCCTATGGCTGGCTTTTATGCGTCAGTATCAAGAAAAACTCTAAAAGGCATGCCTGATGGTGGTTATGAACCCCTACAGAAAATGACAAGAAATCAAGCACTCAGATCTTATACATTGGATGCCGCCTATGCAGCGTTTCAAGAAAATGACAAAGGAAGTATAGAAGTTGGTAAATGGGCAGATTTCACCATACTCGACAGAAACATAATGACTATTCCGGAAAATCAAATATTAGAAACTAAGGTAGCAATGACAATTATTGGTGGAGAAGTAGTTTTTGATGATAAAAAAACTGATTAAATATTTTCTAATCGATATTGGAGGTTGATTATTATGGATTGGTTTGAAAGTAGAAACCTAAGATTATGTAAACTCGAAATCGATATTTTCAAATTATATAGAATGAAAACCTGACTGGACATTATTCTTGGGTAACGTAAAACGAAAGGGCTATTAAGAAAAAATGAAATTATTAAATAGGCCTAACAACGTCTTTAAAAAATAGCGATTTTAGTGCGTAAATGAAAGTTAAATAATAAAATAAAGGTCTGTTATAATCCGAAAAATTAGTGTCTTTTTACACGCTACGTTCCATACACAAGACCACTGGCAGCAATAAGAAAACCGTAAAACTAATGGAGAACATATGAAAATAATAAAGAAAATAGGAAAGTGGTTTTTGGTTTTACTGGGAATATTAGTTGCATTTATCTTAGTAGTTTTATTAGTTATCCGAATCAATAGTTCTGGAGAAGAAGAGCCTTTCTTAGATGAACAAGGTAATGTGCTTCCAAATAGTATTGCTATGCACGAGGACATGACCATTAACGGAGTGCCACAACGAATTACGATTAGGGGAAAAGACAAAAATAATCCCGTGCTACTAATAGTTCACGGCGGACCGGGTGCACCAATTTTACCGGTAATTTACAAACTCACTGGGATTGATTTAGAAGATATATTCACGGTTTGTTATTGGGATCAAAGAGGGTCTGGACTAGATTATAATGATAGCATACCTGATTCAGCAATTACCTTAAACCAAATTGTGGAAGATGGTTTGCAACTATCGGAACATTTAAAAGAGACTTTTAAAAAGGATAAGATTTACATTGAAGGTTTATCATGGGGAACAGCGGTAGCAGCTTATATGGTACAAAAACAGCCTGAATTATACCACGCCTATATTGGTAGTGGTCTAATGGCGCATCTATCACTTTCAGAAGAATTATCTTATGAATTTGCACTATCGGAATCACAAAAGCACAATGATACTATTTCAGTCAATCTATTAAAACAAATTGGAAGGCCACCTTATATTGAAAACTCAAAAAATTCAGTAGCAGAAGCCTTTGAAATAGAACGACAAATTGTTATGAAGTATGCACCGATAAAATTAGAGACCGACTTCAATTTTATTAAAAGTATGTTTTTAGATAATGGATTAACGTTTAGCGAAAAATTTACGGATATGATCAATAGTCCAGAATCTTACTATCCTGCAGCTAAGATTTTACAACCCACTGCAATAGATATGAATTTAATGCGTGATATCCCAGAATTTAAAGTACCCGTGTATATATTACAGGGAGACAATGATCATTTTACCGAAACGACTGTAGCAAAGATGTATTTTGATTCCATTAGGGCACCTTCAAAAAAATGGTTTTTATTTGAGAATGGCACACATGGAGTACAGGTAGAATATCCAGAAAAATATCGTTCAATATATATTAATGAAATACTGAAAAAATAGTTATTGGCTCATGTATAATCCGAAACGAAAGCATCTTTTAACAAGCTCTAATTTAAATATGGAGACCGTTGTACTTCATACTGAAAAACGAAACGGATAATATAAACGGGAAAGCCGAAAACCGACCAATGTAGGCACTAAACAATCAGAATTATGAAAATACGAACTAACCGATTGACATTAATCGCAACACTTTTTGCAATGGCTTTTGTATTCCAAAGTTGTGAACAAAAACAAAAGGAGGAAACTAGAGAAGTGGAAGAAGAGGTAATTGTTGAACCAGAGAAACCTGAATATTTTTTATTGCGACCAGAAGTAGAAAAAGCTTATGGCTATTCTCACGCTGTGAAAATTGGGAATAGCATTAAAATTTCTGGTGCTGTAAGTATGGATGATGAGGGAAATCCAACTGCTATTGGCGATATGGAACAGCAGATGAAGAATTGTTATGCTGATTTGGAAAAAATATTGAAACACTTTGGTTGCACATTTGACGATGTTGTAAAAGAAGATGTTTTTACCACTGATATGGCACAAATGTTGGAAAAATCAGCTTATCGTGCTGAAATTTATAAAAATGGATTTCCAACTGGCTCTTGGCTAGAAGTAAAAGGATTAGCACTTCCTGAATTTATGGTCGAAATAGAACTCGAAGTACATAAATCGGAATAAAATGTACGACAGCAGAACAAGGTAATTGAAATTTAGACAGATTCAACTATCTCGAAACAAGTTCGGAACAGGCTGTGCTAATCAACTCGGAATTGCTTACGCTCTTGATAAACCGAAAATAATCGTTAATTTAATCCGTAACTAACGGTTATGCGAGACCGTTGTGTGCAACTAAATGACCGAACCTAAAATAAGAATATGAATAACAAAAGACTTAAAAAATCTAATGATAAAATGATAGCTGGAATTTGCTCTGGAATGGCTGAGTATCTTGATTGGAAAACCAACCACGTAAGAACAATTTTCTTAATCGCAACATTATTAGGAGCTTCAGGACTTATAATTTATACTATTTTAAATTTCATAATGCCTAATTCTAATACTGATTATTTAGCTTAAAAAGATATTTCAATTATTCTTTTTATAATCATGCTAATTTAAACGCAAATGGAAAAGAAAAAAATACATTTTGACCATATGAAAAGTTGGATTTGGATATTCATTCTATTCCTTTCTCTAATTTTTATTTTGGTGGGTTTTTCTGAATTATTTGAATTTGAAAATCCAAAACTGAACAAAAGAATAAGTGCTATTGGGTTTTTTCTACAAGTGGTTTATTTCAGTAAAATGTTTTGGTATAAGAATTATGTTCAATGGAACAAGAAAGGAGCTGTTGTTCGGGTAAACTCTTGGATTTCAAAATCATTGAATTTTGACCAAATCAAAAAGACCGAATTAATTCAGAATACATTAATAATTACAAATAACAATGGAGATACAGTTACGTTTGACCTGAATGAAATTAAGGAAACTGATTCTCAAAAACTGAATGAGATAATAGTAAAAAATACTATTGCCAATAACGTATAGTGCATCTAGAGCAAATTGGACTACAATTGAATCCGCTCGGATTTGCAAACGAAATTTCTTAACCGTTTTGAATAATTTAACGACCACTTGAATTGAAAATTAGAAAAGCAACAGAAACTGATATTGACCAAGTATGGGAAATATTCTCAAAAGTGATTGAAACTGGAGATACCTATGTTTTCAATCCAAATACACCGAAAAAGGATTTGAAAAAGCATTGGTTTGCTGATTATATGGAAACTTATGTTATTGAAGAGAACGGACAAATACTTGGTACATATATTATTAAACCCAATCAAATTGATTTAGGAAACCATATTGCAAATTGCAGTTATATGGTAAATCCCAATTCTCACGGAAAGGGCATTGGAAAAAAACTTTGTGAACATTCTCTCGAAATAGCAAAGGAAAATCAATTTATAGGAATTCAATTCAATATCGTAGTAAGTACGAATAAAGGAGCAGTTGAATTATGGAAAAAATATGGATTTGAAATCATTGGAACTACGCCTAAGGGATTTAGACACCCTAAATTAGGATTGGTAGATACCTATATTATGTATAAGCATTTAAAGAAATAAAAAACTACCTATAAAAGTGTAATAACGCAGCTATTGCGGATTCGATTTTATATCAATCTACTTGTAATTGTTGACATCATTGTTTTAACTATTCCACACAAAATGAAAAAACTATTCACCCTTCATAATTTAAAATTCGTATTAGGTTTAGCAACCGGATTTATTATTTATGATGCCTTTGCAAAAGATGAAATTGACTGGGTAAAAGCAATTGTTGTGGCCATTTTGTCTGTGGTTATAATGTTTGGGATTGATAGGCTTAAAAAATAGGATTAAATTTGCTTCGACTTAAGGCTAGAAAATTCTTCTTACTCCTATACCGGTCACTAGTTAAAACAAACATTCAATTCATTTTATACCAAGTCTAAAATAACCTCATGATTACATTTATTACGTCAATGATTTTATTGGTATTGGGGTATATGTTCTACGGCAAGTTCGTGGATAAAACCTTTCAGCCCAATGAAACCAAAGATACTCCCGCACACAAAATGGAAGACGGGGTAGACTTTGTGCCCATGAACAGTAATAGAAATGCATTTATTCAAATTTTGAATATTGCAGGGGTAGGTCCTATTTTTGGTCCCATATTGGGTGCTTTGTACGGTCCCATAGCCTTTATTTGGATCGTGCTTGGATCTATCTTTGCAGGTGCCGTTCATGATTACCTTACCGGTATGATCTCTTTACGTTTTGGCGGAGCACACTTGCCGGCATTGGCATCGCGGTTTTTGGGGAAATCATTTAGTCACGTGGTTAATTTCTTTGCCCTATTACTTTTAATATTGGTGGGCACCGTATTTGTAACCGCACCCGCAAATATGATCAATGATGTTATTGGTTCGGAAACCAATTTTTTGACCATAGTTCTTTTTGCCATATTCTTTTATTACATAGTCGCAACCTTATTGCCTATAGATAAGATCATAGGTAAAATTTATCCTGTACTTGGTTTGTTACTTATATTAAGTGCCATAGGTATTTGCATAGGTATGTTCGTCATTGGAAATCCTATTCCGGAGCTTACGTTTCAAAATATGCATCCGCAGAACATTCCTTACTTTCCAGTTATTTTCTTAACGATATCCTGTGGGGCTTTATCGGGTTTTCATGCCACGCAATCGCCCATTATTTCGCGCACCATCAATAATGAGAAAGACGGTAGAAAAGTATTTTATGGCATGATGATTCTTGAGGCAGCCATTGCAATGGTGTGGGCAGCGGCATCCATGAGTATTTTAGATGGAGACCAGTTAAATGAGCTGTTGCAAAACGGAGGTCCTACAGCCGTTGTAAATAAAATTGCCATAGCCTCGTTAGGAGCCATTGGTGGTACCATTGCAGTACTTGGAGTCATTGTTTTGCCAATTACATCGGGAGATACCTCGTTCAGGGCTGCACGTATGATTATTGCCGATTATTTGAAGATAGACCAAAAAGTATTGAAGAATCGGTTTATGGTGGCAATTCCGTTGTTTATCATCTCGTTCATTTTAACCAACATGGATTTTCAGTTATTGTGGAGGTATTTTTCATGGGCAAACCAAGTTACGGCTGCCATTGCCCTGTGGATCGGAGCGGTTTATTTATATCAAAAGAAAGCGTATTATTTAATAGCCTTAGTACCCGCATTTTTTATTACCAGTGTTGTGGGTTCTTACATATTTTATGACCCAAATGTTGGGTTGGGATTGGATATTCAAATATCCAATTGGATCGGTATAGGGATTTCAACCTTGATCACCATTCTGTTTTTTAAAAATAAGAGGGAACAGGGAGTACCGCATTAAATCATCAATAAACTTCATTGCAAAATAGTAGCAATGAAATGTATTTTGTCATCATAAGCGTTAATTAGAATTAATGAAAAACGAAAAAGTATTTAGAACCAAAACTGGATTTTGCCATATTTTACCGGACAGAATTTTACTTACAAGGGATGGAGTTAAAGGTAATGTTGCAAATGCTACTGTTGGTAAAAGTATCACTAGAGTTTTAATTATTTACGGTATTATAGCTGCATTTTTATTGTTTTCGGCATTTCAAAGTTTTCAAAAAGGAGAGATACCTATTGCCGTGGTGTATAGCATAGTTGGTCTGTTTTTGGTATATGGAATTTTTAAAAGTCTGAATAATTCAGCCACACCAATTATCCAAAGAGATAAAATTAAAAGTGTAAAATTTAAGAAAGCGATTTTGGCAATTACCCGGTCTAGATTTGAAGTTGTTTTTGAAGAGGATGGGGCTATTAAAAAGCGTATAATTATGTTGCCAGGTATAATGGGCAATGGGCAGAATGAGACTGAAAAGGCTAGGAAAATGATGATTGAAGAGAAGTTGTTAAACGTATAACATGTAGTTTTTGTGGAACTATTCTAGTTTCATAAAATATAAAGGCGAAATGATACTACAACCTCCTTTAAATATTAGTCGGTTTTTAGATAAAATCAATGATAAGAAAAATACTAAAAAAGCTATCCTGGTTTATTCTTTACCTACTGTTCAATGCAGTGCTATTTTTTATTGAAGTAAGTGTGTTGTTCACTACGAATGATGGTTTTACAGGCGGTAGCGGATTTGAATCCGTAGACGATGTTTTAGAAGCGCTCAATGTAGTATTTAACATCCTTGAAGGCATGGTTTTGGTGTTCTATTTATATACAGCTATAGTCTTGGCTATTGTTGCTTTGTTACTGTTCATTCCTGTTCAAGTGTACTATATAAACCGTAAATTTAAAAATCACAGGAAGAAGTTTTTATATAGTTTACTAGCTTCTTTCGCTGTAGTAATGACCTTGAAGTTGCTATTATATGCTTGGATGTTTATAGATTTGAATTATCTCTAATATTGTTTTAGAATTTTATAGTTTGACTTTGGTCAAATAAAATATAATCTAAACCCACCAAACAAATAACCATGGGAAAGAAATTAGAATCCATTACACCCCAATTACAGGAATTTATTGAAAAGCAAAAAGTATTTTTTGTGGGTACTGCGGCTGCAGAGGGTAATGTAAATGTATCGCCAAAGGGAACGGACTCCTTTCGGGTCATTAACAAGAATAAAATTGTTTGGTTAAATCTAACCGGTAGTGGTAATGAAACGGCTGCACACCTGATCAAAAATAATAGAATGACCATAATGTTCTGTGCCTTTGAGGGTAAACCTATAATTTTGAGATTGTACGGTGTAGCTAAAATATACCATAGGAGGAATCAAGAATTTTCAAAGTACATTAACCTTTTTCCTGAAAATACAGGGTCCAGGCAAATTATAGAAATGAAAGTGGACTTGGTACAGACCTCGTGCGGATTCGCCGTTCCGTTCATGGATTTTAAAGAAGAGCGAACTACCTTGAACGATTGGTCTAAAAAGCAAGGTGAGGAAAAGATCAAAGAATATTGGAAAAATAAGAATACCAAAAGTATAGATGGTTTTGAAACCCATATTTTAGGAAACTAACAGATAAAATAAACAATATATTGAAGCAATCCATAGCACGCATAGCATTGGTCGTTGATGATTACGATAAAGCCATTGAATTTTATACTAAAAAATTAGACTTCCTACTGGTGGAAGATACCCCGTTAGAAGGGGATAAACGTTGGGTCATAGTTACGCCACCAGGGGATGGACAATGCACTTTGGTTTTGGCAAAGGCGGACAATGAAGCGCAGGAATCAAGGATAGGAAACCAAACAGGCGGACGGGTATTTCTATTTTTGTATACAGATGATTTTTGGCGAGATTACTATGCCATGGTAGAAAGAGGCGTAAAGTTTGTTAGAGAGCCAGAAAAGATGCCGTATGGTATGGTAGCCGTATTCAAAGACCTATATGGCAACCTATGGGATTTATTGGAACCTGCTTCTTAATTATAGGTACATTTCAAACCAAAGAAGATAGTGCTGAAGTTTTTAAAAAATATGTTCAAGTTAAACGGGCTCACCGGTTTTACCATTTCTAGAAATGCCATAACCGCTAAAAGGCTACTCTGTGGTATTGGAACTTCTAGCATGGGAGAAAGCAGTATTGAAATTACGGATTACCCTTTTGAACCCTCGGTCGTTTATCCTTCAGCAAGCATAGAAGCCCATGAGATTGATGCTATTTCCTTAGAGTTTGGTGTGTGTAAACTATATGTAAAAGATGATATTGTTTTTGTGTCCGCTGAAAAGAAGAAGGAACTAGAGCTTTTTGCCAAAGTTCATAATTTAAAATTGATACCCTATAGTTGGAATTGGGATAGGCTTCTAGAACCATACTTAGATACAGAGTTTACCAAAGAGAACGAGCAACGGGTGTTGGAGAGACTTCTGGAAAACGGATTTACTGCCACTGAAATAGATGATATAAGAGCCGAAGTGAAAAAACAAATGTATGCCTATAATTTTGATACCATGCTTTGGGATTGGTGTAGTCTAAGCCTATCTGATGTTTTAAGCGCCATGCGTGCAAAATATAATAAAGTCCAATTTCGTGACTTTTATAGTCGCGCTTTGGAAATTGAAAAACGTTCCCCAACAAATACATAGTAATCTTACTATCTTTTAAGTGGAAAAGGGATATAAAAAAATGGCAAAAATCTAAGTAGACTTTTGCCATTTTATTTAGGTAAAACTATGTGCTATTGTAAGGTAGACTTAAGCATCCAGATTAGTTTTTCCTGTCCGGATATTAAATCGCTAACCAACGTAGCGGTACCTTCATCATTGTTGTCAGATGAAAATTCCAAAATTTCTCGCTCTTGAATCAATAACTCGTTCAAGTTATCTATCAATAAAGAGATACCTGTAGCACCGTCAGACACTTCTTTAATGATTCTAATAGTCTTGTTGTCCAAATAATCTTCAAACGTATGTAAAGGTTGTTGATCTAGGGTCAAAATACGTTCAGCGATCTCATCAACGGTTTCAGTAGCTTCGGTGTATAACTCTTCAAATTTTTCATGTAGAAGAAAGAAATTGCTTCCTTTTACATTCCAATGCATCCCTCTCAAATTCATATAATGAACTTGATAATTAGCTAAAAGAAGATTTAATTTATCACTGATCTCTATTTTGTAATCTTGGTCTATTCCCACGTTTTTATGTAAAGTTTCCATAAGTATGTTGTTTTAATTTCTTGATGTAAAACTACGAATAAAGCCCCTGTTTATGGGTGACAAATGTTACATAACCCATATGATTTTCTTATACTGATATCATTTTTTATGAGTGATAAAAGTTGTCTTTTTAAGCAATTGTAGTTGACCAAATAGATTCGTAAATTAGAAAGGTTAATATAGATAACGAACCGCCATGCAAATACCTGAAATACCTAATTTAATACACTATGCCATTCCGTTTTTTACGGTCACGGTAATTTTAGAAGTCATACTGTCGGTAAAGATCAAGCTCCATGATTATGAGTTTAAAGATGCGGGTACTTCAATTGTAATGGGGTTGGGCAATGTGGGCATTGGCTTGGTAACCAAGGGCATTGCATTAGGGTTCTTTTATTTGCTGTATAATTTCTATCATATTTTTGAAATTCCGTTTGCGTGGTGGTCTTGGTTAATACTCCTATTTGCAGAAGATCTTTGCTATTATTGGTTTCATAGAACCAGTCATGTAAGTCGGTTTTTCTGGGCTAGCCATGTGGTGCATCATTCCTCTAAAAATTACAATCTAAGCACGGCTTTAAGACAATCTTGGTCTGGCGGATTTTACACCTTTATTTTTTGGACTCCGCTCATACTCATCGGTTTTCATCCGGTGATGGTTTTGGTACAGATGTCCGTTAGTCTTATTTATCAATATTGGATTCATACAGAATATATTACCAAACTGCCCAAATGGTTTGAAGCCGTTTTTAATACGCCCAGTCACCACAGGGTACACCATGCCACCAATCCACAATATTTAGATAGAAACCATGCCGGTATTTTTATTATTTGGGATAGATTGTTCGGCACCTTTGAGCCAGAGGTAGAAAAACCCGTATACGGTTTGGTTACAAATATTGATACCTATAATCCTTTAAAAATTGCTTTTGGAGAGTGGTACAAGATGTTGGGCGATTTCTTTACTTCAAAAACCTCATTGGTAAATAGGTTCAAATACTTGACAAAACCACCCGGATGGAAACATGATGGCACTAGTATTCTATCAACAGATTTGCGGAGGGATTGGGAAGAAAGTAAGAATGCGGAATTGTAATTGCTGTAACAATACTGAATGATTATCGTCATATAAACAACCAACCAATCGATTCAATTTTCAATATGAGAAATAAGCTAATAGCGTATTTAGGAATTTTAGGAGTTAGTTTATTTGCGATTGCCGCTATTGTTGGTCCATTATTAATTGAAGATTATAGTGTAGTAAGTCAGTACATCAGTGAATCTTTTGCTGTTGATACTAGGTATGGTACCTATTTACAGTATTTGGGTTATGTACCTAGCGGAATTCTCCTTACTATGTATTGTTTTAGTGCTCCAAAAAAAATTCCAAGTTCAAAGTTAGTGGTAGCGGGATTTTTTGGTTTGGCACTTTTCTACGGATTGGGAACTACTTTAGTAGGATTATTTCCATGTGATGCCGGATGCCCAACAGATGTAATGGACTCCAGCCTAGCTCAACTTATACATAATGCAGTGGCATCTTTAACGTATATATTTTTTCCTATTTGTTTGATGGGAATCGGGTTGGGTTTAAAGAAATCTGAGAACTATAATCGCTTATCCCAAATAGCGATTGTTACGGGAATCATCAGCGGTATTTTCATATTCGCGCTATTCTCTAATCCGGAATCTGGCTATAGAGGTATTTTACAACGTATAATAGAAACCTGTTTCATCGTATTTATAGTTTCTAGTGCTTTGAGAATTAAAGAGGGTTCTGAAGGAAGAAGTGCAAAGTAATAAGTACGAAGTATTAAGTGCAAAGTATCAAGTATAAGTGTCAAGACTAAAGAACAATGAGCAAAGCCGAATGGAAGATATTTCAAAAAGACAATGAGCCCTGCTTTGCTCGCAATGACGAACAACCAACAACGAACAAAGAATAAAGATCCAGGTCACTGAGCGGAGCCGAAGTGAACGGACAACTACTCCTTATAAACCACCCCATCTTTCATTACAAAAGATACATTCTTTATTACGGAAATATCATTGGTAGGATTCCCTTCAATGGCAATGATATCGGCTAGAAAGCCTTTTTGTAAGTTGCCTAATTGATTTAAGTGAAACATTTTGGCATTATTAGAAGTGGCGGAAATTAAAACGTCTAAGGGTTTCATACCATAATCCACCATTAATTCCATTTCTCGATAATTTTCTCCATGGGGAAAAACACCTACATCGCCACCAAAAACTATTTGCACGCCAGAATCGAGCGCCATTTTAAATGATTTTCGTTTCTGTTGAATTCGTTCCGGCTCAGGATCGGTGCTTTTGTTCCAACCTCTATACTGTGTAATGGCATCACCGGCGGCAAGGGTAGGGCATAGACCAACACCTTTTTCTTTCATCATTTCAAAAATTTCAGCTGTACCACCGTCACCATGCTCAATGGTTTCTACACCACCAAGAATGGCTCTTTTCATACCTTCTGGGGTACTGGCATGGGCAACTACATATTTGCCCGCCGTAGTAGCTGTAGCCACCATTGCATTGATTTCTTCTTGTAAAAATGTAGGTTTGGAATCTGCACCCGGTGTCCATCGGTAATCGGCATAAATTTTTATCAAATCTGCACCGTTACCCATTTGCCTACGAACGGTGGTAATACAATTGTCAACACCACTTGTAGCTTCTGCACCTAAGGGTACCTTTACGCCATCATGAAAACCTTTTGGACCGTAAGCGCCCGTAGCTACAATAGCAGGTCCTGCAACCAATAATCGCGGTCCGTCAATAATACCGTTTTCAATGGTTTTCTTTACGTATACATCTGTATAACCTGCACCTTCGGCCCCAAGGTCTCTCATGGTGGTTACACCTGCCATTAAAGAATTTTTTACATGTTCCGTAGCCCTAACGGCACGTTCAACCGGAGACTCTTTGAGAACTTGGTCGTTCCAATCGGTTTCGTTGTATGGGTGCAGTAAAATATGGGAATGCCCTTCAATAATACCGGGCATTAAAGTAGTTCCCTCCAATTCAATTTCAGTGGTATGGTCAGGTAGATTTATTCCAGAAGATTTACCGGCATATGTTATTAAATTTTCCTCTACTAAAACCACCCAATTTTCATGTATTTCCGTACCATCAAATACCCGGTCTGGTTTTAAGAGTGTTTGTGAAAAACCAAGATAACAAGAGAATAGTAGAACGATAAAAAAGGATTTCATACAATAGTGGGTTTAGTGAACAATAGCAGATGTTAAAAGGCTGTCCAGGTCTGATTTGGAATGGTGGTTTCCGTTGGATAACACCATATAAATATCTTGTGTGTTTGTAATGTTTTCTAACGGATTGCTGTTGAGTAAAACAATATCGGCTACTTTACCTTCGGTAATAGAACCATAGTCCGCATCTTGTTTTAAAAATAATGCTCCGTTATAGGCTGAAGATCTAAGGGCATCTAGCGGCGAAATTCCTGTAGCAACCATAGCTTCCATTTCTTTATGTAATGATATGCCTGGGTAGGTATAGCTATTGTAAGCCCCACTATCTGATCCCGCCAGAAGTGTTACACCGTTTATATTCAAATTAAAAGCCAGTTCGCCAAAGAATTGATCTAGTGCTTTTCGGTCGGCAACCTGTTTTGCAGAAGCATTTTTTACCCGGTCAATTCTGCCTTTATAAGTTTGCTGTATTCCAAGACCCATATATTTTAAGTAGTCATCATCAGCATGGTCAACTTCATCCAAATAACTAAGAACCCTACCAATGTGTAGTGTAGGAACAACAAATACATTGTTCCTTTTCAATTTGCCGAATGTTTTTAATGCGGTGGAGTCGGCATATGAAGACTGGAGTAGGGGCATAGCATCCCAAAATCCGATTTCTTTGTCTATCAGTTTTTGGGTGATTTCCTTTTCATTGCTTGAGCATCCTTTCATGATGTAATATAAATGCTCTACAGCATCTATACCTGCATCAATAGTAGCGTCTAGTTCAACGGTAAAGGGCATATGTCCAGAAGTGATCAAGCCACGTTTTTCGCTTTCCTGAATCACCTTCAAATAATTTTCACCTGAAATTCGGCTATCGTAGATTTTTACAAAGTCAGACGGTATAGCTTGCAAAGAATCTAAGGCAGTGATAATATCTTCATCGGTTTCAACTTCCAATGAACCTGCCCATGTACCTTTTGGTCCGTCTATTTTAGGTCCAGATGTAAAAATGCGTGGTCCAACAAGTTCTTTGTTTTCAATAGCCTTACGCCATTTCAAAACCGATGAGGTTAGGTCTCCGCCAGCATCACGCACCGTAGTAATTCCGTTGGCCATAAAAAGCTTAAGAAAGTTCTTATTGGTATCAATTAAAGAATCTCCACCCCTAAAATGGGTGTGATTATCCCAAAAACCGGGTATTATAAATTTATTTGTGGCATCTATTACCGTATTGGCCTTTAGATGATCAGCATCAATGTCTTTAGTAATTTTGGTAATCCTATTATTGGAAATTAAAATATGTGCCATTGAGACCGATCCGTCTTCTAGATTGATGACAGCACCATTTTTAATCAAAGTGTCATAGGTAGCCTCTTTCTCTTTATTACAGCTTACAATTGCCATGAGTAAACACAAGACAATAGATTTCATCATTTTCAATACGCTCATCATATATCTGCGATTTTGCAACGGTAAGGTAAAAAGAATATGCGGTAAATTACAGTTTACGCCTTATATCCTATGGCATTTTAGACATTGGTAATGAATGTATTATTTATTACCAAAGTGATTAAAAAACTCGGGTTAATTTCATTTTTTAATAGCCTGCCAACCACCGTCATTTCTATATTTGATATTCTCATGGGCATGTTGTATAATTTCCTTTATACGTTTCGCCTTGGTTTCTTCTCGCTTAGCTTGGTTTAACCAATATAGGTAGCTTTTACGTTGGCTATGGGTAAAGTTCTTGAAGTTGGTATGTGCCTGGCTATTTTTTTCAAAAGCAATTTGTAATGCTTCGGGTATGACTCCGTTTTCAACATCATCTAAAGAAGTCCATGATCCGTTTTCTTTTGCAATTTTAATCGAAGCTAATCCTGCTTCATGCATTAAGCCATTGGATTTTAAATCTTTAATATGATTTTTATTGACCTTGCTCCAAACGCTTTTGGGTTTTCTTGGGCAGAAGTATTGTTTTCGCTTACCGTCACCTAAACTTTTTACCGTACTGTCAATCCATCCATAGCAAAGTGCTACCCTAACAGCTTCCTCCCAGCGCATACTTTCGTTTTCGTGGGCAACGGAGTAGAAGATCAGGTGAATACCTTTATAGTCGGAATGATTATTATGTAACCAATTTTTGAATTCAGTGTCATTTTTAAAGTATAGTTCGGGTATTTCTAACATAATTCTATTAAAAGGGCATTAATTTATCATAAATGTACAATGTTTAATATAGAAAGTATTGGTTAATACAACTGCACGCCCTATTTTTATGCATTCTAAAATCAACTAAACAACAACGAATAACGTATGAAAAAAATCTTCAATGCGCTGCTTTTGGGCTTTGCGCTTATTATTGTCTCATGTGGTGGCAATAAACGAGAAGGAGAACCAAAGGTATTAGTGTTCTCCAAAACAATGGCTTTTAAGCATGCATCTATACCAGCGGGGGTTGCAGCAATTCAAAAGCTAGGATCAGAAAATGGATTTGCAGTAGATACTACCAAAAATGCAGAACTGTTTACTGATGAAAATTTAAAGCAATATTCAGCTGTTATCTTTTTAAGTACAACGGGTAATGTCTTGGACCAATACCAAGAAGCGGCTTTTGAGCGCTACATTCAAGCCGGCGGCGGTTATGTAGGTGTACATGCTGCGGCAGATACTGAATATGACTGGGGTTGGTACAATGACTTAGCAGGAGCTCAATTTTTGAGTCACCCAAGAGGAATGCCAAATGCGGATTTTATTATCAAGGACAAGAATTTTGTTGCTACACAGTTTTTTACCGACTCTGTGTGGAACAGAACGGATGAATTGTATAATTACAAGAACATCAATCCAGATGTAAACGTATTAATGACTTTGGACGAATCTTCTTATGAAGGTGGGCAAAACGGAGATTTTCACCCCATAGCCTGGTATCATGATTATGATGGTGGACGAGCATTTTACACGGGTGGCGGACATGCCGATGCCAGCTATTCAGAAGACCTGTTCTTAAAACATTTATTAGGTGGTATTCAGTATGCTATTGGTGAGAACTTGGTATTGGATTATGGAAAAGCTACTT
The DNA here is from genome assembly GCF_001865655.1 of Maribacter sp. 1_2014MBL_MicDiv. Lineage (NCBI taxonomy): Bacteria > Pseudomonadati > Bacteroidota > Flavobacteriia > Flavobacteriales > Flavobacteriaceae > Maribacter > Maribacter sp. 1_2014MBL_MicDiv. The sequence goes on along the minus strand of NZ_CP011318.1, from coordinate 130,255 downwards.
CGCAAATACCACCGGATGCCGATCGTTTTACTAAGGTAACCTTAAGTGAAGGTATGTTTTTTGAACCTACCGAAATGGCGGTATTGCCCAACGGAGATGTCTTAGTGGCTCAACGTAGGGGAGAGGTAATGCTGTATAATGATCAAACGCAAGAGCTTACAGAGGTTCTAAAGTTAGATGTGTACAGTAAAACATTGAATACGCCCGGTGTAAATGCCGAAGAAGGCTTAATGGGCTTGCAGAAAGATCCGGATTATGCCAACAATCACTGGATCTATTTATACTATGCACCAACAGGTGATCAGTGGGTCAACCGTTTATCACGATTTAAATTTGTAGATGGTAAGTTTGATACGGACTCTGAGCAAGTAATTTTAGATGTAGATAGTCAAAGGGAAATTTGCTGCCATACAGGTGGTTCTATCGCGTTTGGGCCAGATGGTTTACTTTATTTGTCTACAGGGGATAATACAACGCCATTTAACGAAAAAGGAGCCAAATATGTTCATAGTGGTTTTGGACCAATGAATGATATACCAGGTCATGAACAGTATGATGCTCGTCGGTCGTCAGGTAACACCAATGACCTACGTGGTAAGATTTTAAGAATTAAAGTAAAAGAAGATGGTTCTTATGATATTCCTGAAGGAAATTTGTTTCCTGTAGGTACGGAAAAGACCAGACCGGAAATCTATACTATGGGACATAGAAACCCGTACAGAATTTCGGTAGATATGAAAAGGGGTTATGTATACTGGGGAGATGTTGGTCCAGATGCAAGAGCGGATAGTTTAGGTACAAGAGGTCCTAGAGGATATGACGAAATGAACCAGGCCAAAAAGGCAGGGAATTTTGGTTGGCCCATGTTCATTGGCGATAACTATGCCTATAATGAATACAATTACGAAACAGGTGAGAGCGGACCGGAGTATGATCCAGCCAAACCAATGAATACCTCACGCAACAATACGGGATTAACGGAATTGCCACCGGCAATGCCAGCCTATGTTTATTATCCTTATGATGATTCACAAGCTTTTCCACAAACGGCAACAGGAGGTAGAAATGCCATGGCCGGACCTACCTATTATTCAGATATGTTTCAAGGCGATGAAAAATTGCCGAGCTATTACGATGGAAAAGTTATTATCTACGATTGGATGCGTGGTTGGATGTTCGCTGTTCATTTAGATGAAAATGGTGATTTCAGTAAAATGGAACCGTTTGCTCCAAATATTAAGGTCAACAACTTAATTGATATGGAAGTAGGTCCAAATGGTAAAATTTACCTATTGGAATATGGTAGCGGTTGGTTTTCACAAAACGCTAACTCCGCTTTAGGCTATATTCAATTTAATGGCGGAAATAGACCTCCGTTAATAGATAATATTACTGTAAGTGAAACGGCTGGTAAAACCCCGTTAACGGTAAACGCTACTGTTGAAGCAAGTGATCGTGAAAATGACGCTATAAAGTACATCTGGGATTTTGGAAATGGAGATACTAAAGAAACTACAGAGACAAATGTTAGTTATAGTTATGCGGATGCCGGAGCCTACAAGCTAAAGGTAACTGTTGCGGACGATAAAGGAGCCGAAGTTATAAGTGAAAGCACTGGTATTATTGCGGGTAATTCTAGACCAGAAGTTGCTATAGCTATAGACGGTGGCGCACCAGCTTTTTATCTACCGGGACAGAAAATTTCATACGACGTTTCTGTTACCGATCCAGATGGCACAGCTATAGATCCAAACAATATTTTTGTAAGTGTGGATTATTTGGAAGGTATGGATAAGGTTGCTATGAATATGGGGCACCAACAAGTATCGGCAGCGGTAACTGGTAAAGCCTTAACCCAAGCGATGGATTGTAAAACATGTCATAAAGAAGCAGAAGCATCCATTGGACCAAACTACAAAGATGTTGCCGCAAAATATAAAGAACGTAGAGATGCGTTAAAGTATATTCAAGGCAAAATCAAAACTGGTGGAAATGGTGTTTGGGGAGAAGTGACCATGCCGGCACATCCAAATATTACAACCGATGAATCTAGACAGATTGCTCTTTACATACTTTCCTTGAACGGAGATGAAAAGAAAGAAAAGTCGTTACCGGCAAAAGGTACAATTACGGCAGAATCATCTGCACCAGGTAACATGTTAGTGATAACGGCTAGTTATACCGATGCTGGGGCAGAAGGTACTATTCCTTTGACCGGTTCTAAGACCATTGCAATACCTAGCAGCACGGTAAAGTTCTATGATCAAATGAAATTGGACGGTATGCAAGCAATGCAGTTTGGTGGAATGGACTTATTATTGATCAATAAGGCTGCCGGTTGGTTCATGTTGGAGAACATGTCATTAAAAGGAGTAAAGTCCGTTAGTTTAACTGCCGGATGGCAAGAAGCACCAAACATGTATTTTGATTTTGAAATACATGAAAATATTCCTGATGGTCCATTGTTGGGCAAAGGTCAAATGCCGGCACAACAACAGGGATCACAAGGTACTATGATTACAATACCAATAACAGGTAAAGTATCGGGTGATAGTCCATACTATATAACCTTTAAAGGCGAAGAAGGTAAAGAGCTGGCGCAAGTAGCACTTACCGGAGCAGTATTTAAATAGAAATGACTTAATTGAAATGAAAAGCCCGCTGTATAGCGGGCTTTTTTTAGTTATAATATTAGGAGAGCATAAGCTAAACCAATCTTTTGCCCATTAGTTCTCCTATCTCCATAATCAAATCTGATTCATCTTGTGTAAAATCATAGGGAATCGGCTTTGCGATACCTATAGTGCCATAAAGTGTTTCATTATAAATTAAGGGAGCGGCTAAGGAACCTTCAACCTTGGTGTCTTTTGCAGATGGTCTGGCAACACCGGAATCATCTGTTTGTAGGTTACACATTTCAACAGGTTTTCTTCTTTCAGCAGCAATACCGGCCATGCCTTTACCAATAGGAATGGTAGATAATTTAGGTATTAAGAATTCAGGAATACCAACTTGAGATTGAAGTTGTAATAGTTTGCTTTCATCCAAAAAATGTAAGGTACCCGTAGAACAATCAAAATGATTCAAGATTGCCTTAAGTAGAAGCTCCCAATTAGGAGCGTCTTTTTCGAGTTCTGATTGTATGGTTGATTTAATTTCTTTTACGCTGTTCATTAATCTGCTCTTTTCTAATATCGCCAAGTTATAGTTCGATATTAGGCTTGTTCATCGTAAAGATACATTTTATCTCCTTTTTTTAATGAGACTATTACGCCACTTTTCTATATCTGGGTGGTCTGCGGTATGCGTAGTAACCTAAAACAACTTGCAATGCTTTTGCTATGGCAATTCGTATAGGAAACAATTCGGCGCCCAATGATTCGTCAATTGAACGTAACTGCATATAGTAATTGCTAATAAGCGGATAGTTCTTTTTAGACGAAATATGAATTTCTGCCATTGCTACGGCTTGCGGCTTTTGTTCCTTTATAGGTTTACAGGTTACTAAAGTAGGGGTATTGTTTTTATGCAACATGGCAGAAAAACCAAATAGTCTACAAATAAGACCCCGATGGGCATATTCTGAACAAAATCCTTTTGCACCAGGGGCAATTAGTTTGTTTAAAACGGGACATAGTTTGGTTGAGGTATCTTGTTCAAGATCTTGCAACCAAGTTTCTGCTACACCTTGTTTAAAAAGATGATAGGCTAGGGGTAAAAATTCTAGCACTGTGGCATTAATATCCGGTTTTAAGCAGCAATTTCCGCAATTGGCTACGCAGCCTAAACCTGTGGATTTTTGAAAGGAGCCCAACTCCTTTTCCAATTGGTAGAACATACGGTCTACCGCTCGAACTTTATGGTATATACTCACAAGTAGTTTAAAAAGTTGCGCGAAGGTAGTCTAAGTTTTCATACAAAAATCATAAAAATAAACTATTGTTAGATGGTAATTTTAAGAATGTAAATTACTGATAAATAAATAATTAAAATTTTGAAGTCTTAAGTTTTAGGGGTTTTGGATGGGTGTTCAAGACTATATTGAAACCAATAACGCCTAATACTTGTTCTTCTTCGGTCAGTACTTGTACTTCCCACTCACCGGGAGTAATATTTGATTTATACGTATAGCCTCTAAAACCACCATCTCTACCACCCGTAATATCATAGCCAATATCTTCTACCGTTACCCATTCCTTGGTAAGTTCATTGTATTTTCTCCATCGATGAAATATTGACTTCTTTAAATCTGTAGGAGCAAAAATGGAAGAAAATATATACACACGTTGGTCTGGAGAATAACTAAAATCTAGTTTGTGTTTGCGCCAAAATATGTGTGATTCTTCAGACTCATAGGTTACTTCATACTTGCCATTTTTTTGAACAACGTTGTGGGCTACTATTCCTTTATCCAACGCCAAGGGAACCGGTGGTATCAATCTTAAAAAATAGAAAAGATTGATCAAACCGTATATGGCAATGATAATGAAGATCATTTTACCTAGTTTTATTTCTTTACGCGTACTTGGGCTTTTGCCATAAATGAATGTAAGCAACACTAAAGTGCTTACTAAGCTAACGGCACCTGATATTAAAAATATCGTAGAATTGAGCTCTTTTAGAAATACGGGAATCATGAACGTAAAAAAAGTGAAGCTAATAAAGTAGTACACCCCAAATTGTAAATATTTGTTGGAGATCCGTTTTTTTAGAAACTCATTGGCAATTAGTAATAAAACAAGGATAATAAAGAATGATGCCGTTTTGGATAAAGACACACTTCTTGAAAAATAGATGACATAAGCACTTGATAATCCCCCAAAAAAGAACTGAATGGCCAGTGGTAGGTATTCTTCATATCGTTCTAGTAAGGTGCCCTGCCATTTGCCATCGTCTACCAAATTATATAAGTATAGTGTGATGGATAACGATGTCATATGCAAACATAAAACCGTTAAATCATAGGTACGGTCAATACGACCTAAGGTTAGGGTGTCAAAAATAAAACCACCAATAAAGAAAAGAATAGGGGCATACTTAGTGTGCTTTCTAATAAAGCTTCTAAAAGCGCTATTTCTATATCTGGCAAGGGTCTTTTTCATGTTGGTCTAGGTGCTGAGCAAAAATAGGTGTTTAAAAGCACTACAATTGACCGTAAATAATATTTGATGAACGTTAAAAGTTCACGTAGACAAAGTGTTAATATCAACTTTTGGTTTCAACGTAAAAATTAGAATCTATACGTAAGGATTCTAAGTTGCCTTTCATCTTTTTGCTTTGCCATGTTGTAGACGGGTTCAACCACACAGGTTGGTCATCAACAAAAACTTTTAATGGAATTTTAAAGTCTTTGACCGTATTAGTAAAACGATAAGATATTTTTTTACCCTTGATCGTATATTCAAATACGGGTATTTTGACAGTTCGTAAATACTGGTCAAAAAAAGGATCAAGATCACGTTTCATTTTAGTAGCAATATACTCTTCAATCTGTGCGGTAGTAACCGTTTTATGATAGAATTCAGAATTGAGTCCACGTAAAATTGTTCTCCATTCTTTATCATCATTTACTATTTGACGTAGCGTATGTAGCATATTGGAACCTTTATAATACATATCTCCACTGCCTTCATAATTTACATTGTAGATGCCTATTATGGGTCTGTCGTTTCTAATATTGTTTCTAATACCTTGAACGTAGGCATTGGCAGCTTCTGTACCATAGTGGTAATCTAGAAACAAACTTTCAGAATAGCACGTAAAACCTTCGTGCACCCACATATCTGCAGCATCTTTATAGGTGATATTGTTTGCAAACCATTCATGGCCAGCTTCATGGATAATGATAAAATCGAACTTTAAGCCCCAGCCGGTTTGAGAAAGATCTCTACCCAAATAACCCTTTAAGTATTGATTACCATAAGTGACCGAACTTTGATGTTCCATACCCAGATAAGGGACTTCAACCAGTTTAAACGAATCTTCATAAAATGGATACGGACCAAACCAATGCTCAAACGCCTTCATCATTTTTGGGGCATCTTTAAAATGTTCCTTAGCCTTTTCTAGATTATCCTTTAAAACATAATAATCCATATCTAAGGCACCCTTCTCTCCTTGGTATACTTCATCAAAATGAACGTAATCACCAATATTGACATTTACACCATAATTATTGATGGGGTTGCCCACGAACCAGTTATAAGTATTGGTTTCTTTATGTACACTTCGTAATCTACCATTAGAAATATTCATAAGTCCTTTTGGAGCTTTTACACTGATCAGCATACTATCTACCTCGTCATACATATGATCTTTGTTGGGCCACCAGACACTTGCCCCTAAGCCTTGACAAGAGGTTGCCACAAAATCTTTACCATTATTATCCTTTTTCCAAGAAAATCCGCCATCCCATGGTGCATTGACCGCTTCTTTTGGGTGCCCTAAATAGGAAACAACAATTTCATTGAACTCTCCTTTTACTTGGGGTTTGGTCAACTGTACAAAATGTGCATTTACATTATGGGTTACAGTAAGTTCTTTTCCGTCTTGAGTAACCTTTTCAATGCTTAAAGGAGGTTGAAGGTCTACTTGTAGCACTTGATGGGATTTTAGCACCTTATAGCGAATTGTGTTGCTCCCACTTATGAATTTCTCATCTGGGTCAACGGCAATATCCAAATGATAGTAACTTAGATCCCACCATTCACGTTCTGGGGTAATGCTACCTCTTAACGTATCTTGTTTAGTAAAAGTCTGTGCCTGTGAGAAACTTAAAGTTCCCAGAGCAAGAAAAAGTATGAATTTGTTCATGTATGGTTTGAATAGAATTTATCTGAATACTCCGTTTGGAAAAACGACCGGACTCTCAAATCCGTCTTCACTAACCGCTGAAACTCCGAAAAAATAGTTATCAATAACGATGCCGTCTAAAACAAATTCGGTTACATCACCAACGTATCTGCTATAATCCCAAGTAGGGGATGTGGTGTCTCTCCAGTAAATTTTATAGCCTTTTGCACCATCAACCTTACTCCATTGAAATTTAGCTGCAGGTTCAACAATACCACCAATTTTAACCGTTTTTGGTGAAGGTGGGGCCCATGCTATAGATGCCAGGTTAATTGCGTTTACCGCGGTCAATTTGGCGGCGTACTCAAAATTCACATGCTCTAACACATCACCATAGGCAATACCATCCTCTAGACGAATATCTTGGTGTTGTTGCGTATAGTTTTCGTGAGCTTCCATAATACGTATGCCAGGAAAACCAGCATCATTAAAAGGTCTATGATGACCGCCACGACCAAAACGATCTAAGCGATAGATCATCATTGGGTTCATTTCTGGCATGTATTGCTTTACGTTTTTGTGTACGTATCGTGCCAGTTGTCTTGAAACACCATCCACCTCACCGCCGTAAAACCTTCTGGCCTTGCGTAGTTCCTCTGTTTCTGTAGGAGGTACGGGTTCAGAGAATATTCTAAAATCAACGTTACTGATAGTGCCGTCAACTCCCTTTATATTACCGATCATATCATTATTGAATATTCCAATAACCTCCCAGCCTTGATCTTTGGCATATTGTGCTATACCGCCACCGCCAAAAAGACCTTGTTCTTCACCTGAAAGACCCATGTAGATAATACTATTTTCAAAAGTGTATTTAGAAAGTACACGAGCGGCTTCCAACGTACCTGCCATGCCACTTGCATTATCATTTGCACCAGGCGAATCATCAGTGTAGTTGGTTGGGTCGCTAACGCGAGAGTCAATATCACCGCTCATAATAATGTAACGATTAGGGTATTTTGTTCCCTTTTGAATAGCAAGCACATTTACCACTTCAACATCTTTTACAATACGGTTGTTAGCACCTTTTTTGACTAAGTCTTTTTGAAAAAAAACAGTAAGACAACTGTTACAAGCTGCAGAGGTTTTTTCAAATTCACTTTTGATCCATCTTCTTGCTGCACCAATTCCCCTAGTATTGGAAACTGTATCGCTTAACGTATGTCTTGTTCCAAAATTTGCGAGTTTGGTAACGTCGTTTTCTATACGTTCGGCAGAAACCGCATCAATAATATCATAAATACGTTGGTCCGTTTGTGCTGAAAGGTGAATAGCCGATATGAATAAAGCGAGTAGTAAAAATTTTTTCATTTCAATTTTTTTGAGTAAGTAAAGTTAGTTTGGGTAATCGGTTTCTAAAATTAAGTAAAATATAGGGACGACCATAATTTGATGTGCAATTCTATAGCTTACCAGATTGTATTTAAAAAGTATTGTAGCATTGTTTAATACGGGTTATTTCGTTTTCTTTTTTATGAGGTGATAAACGCCCAGCAATGGTCCTAGACCTAGTGGAATGTATAAAAAATTTATCGGGATACTATTTTGAAGTAATCCTAGAAGTTGAATGCTAATTATAGTGATGGCATAACCTAAACAATTTACAATGGTTAATGCCGTACCTTTTAATTGCGGAGCTACCGATGATGCCACCAAATTGGAAAATTGAGGAGAATCTGCAGTAACGGCTATTCCCCATAGGCACCAGCTTGCCAAAAAGAGATATTGGGGCAATAGGAACAAAACAGGAGAAATAAAACAGAACACACCAGAAATAATCAAAGCAGTTAATGCTACTTTTTTGCTTCCTAAGCTATGAGCAATAATACCGCCTAGTGCACAAGACAATCCGCCAAATGCAATCACGATCCCAGTCCATAAAAATACCGATATATCACTACCGGTTTCAATGGCAAACCATTGTATGGCGATAGGGGTAAAGGCCCAAAAGGCATAAAGTTCCCACATGTGACCAAAATACCCAAAAGCTGCTTTCTTAAAATCATAGTTCTTAAAAAGTCGTGGTCCCGCGTTGATCTGTAATGACGTACTTGCTACCCGATAAGGACCGTTAGGTACAAGTCCTAGCAACAGTAAACCACCCATAACGGTAATGCCAGAGGTTAGTTTAATAACACTATCTGAATCATTTGCCCATGAGGTTCCTTTAATTAAAAACGGAAATGCAGTGCCTAAAACCAATGCGCCAACCAAAAAGCCCAATGCTTTGCCTAACCCTTTTTCATAATAATCGGCTGCTATTTTCATACCTACAGGATAGATCCCAGCGAGGAAAAAGCCGGTTCCGAATCTGGCTATCAACAAGCCGGTCACATTTAATTGTGGAACAATTAGGGTTAAATTAGATAAGGCCGCTAAACATCCACAGACCATAAAGACTTTAGAAGGTGAAAACCTATCGGCAATCATTAGAATTCCAAAAATCAATGTGCCTATGATGAACCCGAATTGTACCGAAGAGATGACGTAACTAACAATATCTGCGCCAAAATCTAATTTTTTGGTCAACGATTCTATGATGGCATTGCCTGCAAACCATGTAGAGGTACAGGCAAACTGAGAAATAATTATTATGGGGAGAATATGTAACTTTTGCTTCAATAGATCAATGTAAAAAAGTAACCTTGGCTATTTTATTATTTTCTATTTCATAAATACCTATTGCAGTATAAGAATCACCGTTGACGGTAATGAATTCTTCATCAATAACTATATTACCGATTACAATCCTATTCTTGATTTCACAATGAAGGTTTGGGGTAGTACTAAAAAAGCGATCATAGCCATTTCGCATATTTTCAATACCCTCGGTTCTTAGTTCGCCGTTAGCACCATAAACTTTCACGTTTTTGGCATATGGACCTAAGAAGGCGTTGATGTCTTTAGTATTATAACCTTCAAGTTGTTGTTGTACAGGTATTTCTGGATCTTCATTGATGGACTTATCTTTTATGAAAGTCATGCTATTTATAAGTCCGTCAACCTCATAAATGGCAACTTGTTGAAATTGTTTATCGCCAATGGTTATCTGTTCTTGATCAATAACGGTCTTTCCCAAATGAATTCTAGAGGATACTTTTACATCAATATTTGGCGTACGGTCATAAAAGCTCTGATATTTTTCCTTTAAAATTTCCCGCCCAATGTACAGGGTGTCTTTTGGGTAGTTTTTTACCACAACATTTTTTGAAAAACAGTTAGCAAATGCTTGTAATTCTCGTGCGTTGAATGTTTCTACTTGTTTGTCCACAATATTTTTTTGCGAATCTTTAGAAACGAAACTTAGATAATTTCCATCTGGACTAATTGCTAATCTAGAGATTCCATTGACATCTGGGTTATTAATTTCATGAGCTATTTTCCATTCTGTATCTACTTTGGGGTCAAAGGAAAGAATGGTTGATTCAATGGCAGTAATTAATTGATTACTGCTCATCCAGCAAATGTCATCGGTGATTTTAGGTAATGAAATTATATCCCCGGTTTTTAATGATATTGGATGCAGTGATTTTACCATATTCCCATTATCCGATTTGAAAATGTAGCTTACCAGGTCGCTATTTGGTATGTTATGTAGTGATCTGCCTACATTCTGTTGAACCGTTATATTGGTATGATCTTTTAAGTTAGCTATTACAAGGTCCATTCTATTCTCGCGAAGAACTGTACAGATTATAATATCTTCAGCATACCAAACATGATAACCAACTTTTAAATCTTCTAGAAGAAGGTTTTGTTCGTTGGTATCTAAGTTATATTCATAAAGTCTTTGCAATCCATCCTCATCTAATCTAATTGCCGAAACAGCATTTTTTCCGGGTATTTTTAATGGTGAATATTCGCTGCCACTTGGGGTATCTGTAATCCATGAAAGGGTTTTATCTTTTATATGAAACAGCACAATATCTGTTTGTCCATTTCTTGTTGCAGCATATAGGACCCTGTCATTATCCAAAAATGAAGGCTGATTGTCATAGCCTTCATTTTTAGATATATTTATTGCACCATTAATAATGACCGAATCTTTTTCCAACCCTAAATTGGTCAAATATACTTCTGTGCTCTGTTGTGCATGTAGCTGTATGCAAGATATGGCACTTAGCAAAAGGATAAAGCACTTCAATTTCAAGGACATAAAAAGAGATTTAGATTAGTGTTTTTCTGCAAATCTCTTTAAGATGGCACGTACATTTTTAGTATTGTCAACAAAGTATCTTGCTTGGGTTTTTTGTCTGCCCACCTTTACGGTAACAGCATCTTCTGGCAGTTCCTGGAACATAAATTCATCTGTCCAATCATCACCTATGGCAAAAACAAAATCGTAGTCATGCTCTGTATACACACGCATAGATGCTCTTCCTTTATTTACGTTGCTGCTTTTGATTTCCATTACCTTATTACCATTGAGTACGCTAAGGTCATCGTTAGCAATAAGACTGGTTAATACCGTATTCAATTCAACCGATCTCTTCTGACCAAAATCTGGATCTGTATTTCGGTAATGCCAAGCCAATGAATAGTTTTTCTCTTCCACGAAACTTCCTGGCGTACGATCTACAAAAGATTCAAGAACTGGTAATATTTTCTCCATCCAATCTTTTTTCACCGTTTCTAGCATTCTAAATTCCTCACCACCTTGAGAGATCCAAACACCATGCTCAACGATCATATTGTATTTCTTAGGAAGAAACCATTTGGTAAAGGTCTCTTTATCCCTTCCGCTAATTAAATACATATCTGTATTGGGTTGAGACGAAATTTGGTCCAATAATGCGTAAAGCTCCTCATCTGGTGACGCTTTTTGCGGGTCATTATGAAACCCTGCTAAAGTACCGTCATAATCTAAAAAGACCAATCTTCTTTTGGCGTTTTTATATTTGCTCATTACGGTATTCATAAGGTCAACCGATAATTTTTTAGATCGGTAAGTCTGATCTTTTTCTTTCTGGCTCACTAGGGAGTTCATAAAATCGTTGGCCCATTTTTCTACATTATAGCGTTCAAGTCTTTTTTGTAGCAATGTATTTCTTGATACCTGCTCTTCTTCGGGCATATTGATAGCTTCATAAAGAGAGTCGGCAATTTGCTCAAAATTATTGGGGTTAATTAATAATGACTCGTTCATTTCATTTGCAGAACCTGCCATTTCACTTAGTATAAGCACCCCTGTCTTATCTGTTCTAGTTGCAATGTATTCTTTAGCTACCAAATTCATACCATCTCTTATGGGCGTTAGCCAGGCAATATCAGAAGAGGTATAAAGGTCAATTAGGTTTTCAAAAGGCATAGATCTATAGAAATACCATATTGGCGTCCAGCTTACAGTGGACAACTCCCCATTAATGCGTCCTACAAGTTCATCAACTTCCCGTTTTAATAATTGGTATTGTGGTACGTTAGATCTAGACGGAACCGCAAGAATAATAAGTCTTACTTTCTCTTTATACTGCGGATATTTCTTTAAAAAATACTCAAAGGCATTTAAGCGTTTTGCAATACCCTTGGTATAATCTAAACGATCTATAGAAAGGAAGAATTTGGCATCGGGAGCAGATTTTTTATGAGTATCCAGTCGTTTCTGCAATTCAGACTTTTGATCCTCGGTACGTTGAGAATGTTCTTTTGCTGCATCGCTAAACTTCTTATAATCGATACCCATAGGGAAAGAGTCTACTTTTATAACCCTATCATCTAAATAGATATCGTTAAAGCTTACCTCTAAACCTAGTAGCCTTCTAACAGAGCTTAAAAAGTGGCGTTCGTAGTCATAGGTATGAAAACCGATCAGATCAGACCCCAGCAACCCTTGTAATACTTCACGTCGCCAAGGTAGGGTTCTAAAAATCTCATACGATGGAAAGGGAATATGTAAAAAGAAGCCTATAGAAATATCCGGTCTTTCTGCTCTTACCATTTGGGGCACCAACATTAATTGATAGTCATGTATCCAAATAGTGTCTTCATTGTTTGCTTTTTCAAGGATGGCATCGGCAAATTTTTGGTTTACCGCTTTGTATGTTTCCCAGCTATCCAGCTCAAATTCAGAATATTCTAAGAAGTAATGAAATAAAGGCCATATGGTTCTATTACTAAATCCATAGTAAAAACCATCTACCTCTTTCTCCGTTAAATTAACTTTTGAAGATCCATGCTCCGCTAAGGCGCTATCAATTTTAGGAACCAATTCTTCGGGAATTTCTTCATCCGTTAATCCGCTCCAACCAATCCAAAGGCTATCACCGCCGGAGTGTACAGATTTCATTCCTGTGGCCAGTCCACCTACACTTGGTACCGCAGTAATGTCGCCATTGCTAATTTGTAATTGTACAGGTAGTCTATTTGAGATAATGATAGTTTTCGCCATAAAAGAGAATTTTTTGCTTCTTCTTGATAATTATTTCTCTAAATTTCGGGAAAAAGGAGGGCAATACCAATTGAAACCTCAAATGAATCAAGAATTTTATTGAATGGATAATTTAGACTACGGAATAATAGGGAATTGCAGAAGTGCAGCATTAATTTCAAAGACAGGAAGCATAGATTGGTGCTGTTTGCCAGAATTTGATAGTCCGTCTGTATTTGCCAAATTACTGGATGAAAATATAGGTGGAAGTTTTGAAATAAGGGTTGATGACAGCTATGAGATTACTCAGAAATATGAGAGGTACACCAATATATTGATTACCTCTTTTAAATCTGGCGAAGATCACTTTGAAATTCATGACTTCATGCCCAGATATCGTAAGTTGGATGGAAGTCACCATGCGCCACCAGAGTTGATCAGGTATTTTAAATTAATTTCAGGTAAGCCAAGTTTTTCTGTTTTGTATGATCCAAGATTGGAATATGCCATGGGGAAAACCGAAACTTTTATTAAAAAGGATTTTATAGCCAGTCTCACTTACGATGTTAAGTTCGATACTGTATTTCTATACACTTCTTTTGATCAAGAATCTATAGTCAATAGTGTTGAAGTAGAACTTCTTCAAGATGAGTACATGCTTATGGGCTACAATGAAAAATTGTTGTTGCCAACCACAGAAAGGGCTTATCTTGATTTACAGAACACCAAGGTTTACTGGTTAAACTGGACAGATTTAACCCCAACTTACAAGAAATTTAACGATGAAATTTCCAGAAGTGCCTTGACCTTAAAATTATTGAGCTATGATAAGACCGGAGCTGTTTTGGCTGCAGCTACCACATCTTTACCAGAAACCATTGGTGAAGTACGTAATTGGGATTATCGTTTCTGTTGGATAAGGGATGCATCAATGGTGATTAAAGTAGTATCTGAATTGGGACATAAGAACGTGGCAAGACGATATTTACAGTTCATTATAGATTTGATACCCGATAAGGCAGAGAAGTTACAGATCATGTACGGGATCAATAAAGAGAAAAAACTGACCGAAGAAACCTTGGAGCACTTGGCTGGTTACAAAGGTTCTAAACCGGTGCGTATAGGTAATGCGGCATATCACCAAAAGCAGAATGATATTTATGGTATTCTGATGGATGTGATTTATGAACAAATGGTGAAATTCAGCATAGACATAGAAAATGGTGAGGACTTATGGGCCATTACCAAAGGTATTGTTTGGATCGTAAGCAATAATTGGAAGGATGCCGATAAAGGAATTTGGGAGTTCCGTACAGAGGATAGACATTTTACATTTTCTAAAGTATTATGCTGGACAGCCTTGGATCGTGCCATAAAAGTTGCTGAAATGCTGGGCAAGCAGCATAAAATTGATAAATGGGAACCAATAAGGGCGGAAATTTGGCAAGACATCTATGATAATGCCTGGAACGATGAAGTTGGGGCTTATACCCAATCTTATGGTTCCAAAGATTTGGATGCTTCTGTCTTATTAATGGAATCTTACGGATGTGTTGATGCAAAAGATGAAAGATATATTAAAACCGTTAATGCCATTGGAGACGAATTAAGTAATGATGGATTGTTGTATAGATATAAGAATGAAGATGATTTTGGTTTGCCATCTTCTTCATTTACGGTTTGTACATTCTGGTACATTAATAGTTTATTTAAAATAGGGGAAGAGAAGAAGGCGTTGGAGTATTTTGAGAGATTATTAGGTTATAGTAATCATTTAGGTCTATTTAGTGAAGATATTGACTTTAAGACTAAAAGGTTACTAGGAAACTTCCCTCAGGCATATTCACATTTAGCGTTGATAGAATGTGCCATCAACTTTTCTAAGAAAGAAAGTGAGGATCAAATGTTAGAAACTTTGAGAGAATAATTACCTCATAACATAAGCCTTAATTTTATGGATTAGGGCTTTAAAGTGTTCTTCCGTTGAAAACGGATTCATAACGGTTACTCGTAAGAAATGAACATTTTTTAATTTGGTCTGTACAATATAAAATTCGCCATCTTCTAAAAGATACTGGCGAATTTTTATGTTTAAATTGTTTTGCTCTTCAAAATTGAAATTAGGGTTTACATATCTAAAACATACAATATTTGACATTGGGCGTAATGCCAGTTCAAAATTAGGTTCAGCCTCTATAATGTCGGCAAATAAGGAACCCAAATCATATAATAGGGTAACATTGGCATCAAAAACTTCTTCACCATAGAGTTTTAGAAGTGTAAACCAATGTATGGCCATCATATTTTTTGTGCATTCAAAGGTACGCTTGCCGGAATTGTACCAATCTTCATGTTCTGAGTCGGTCAATAAGTAATCCGCTTTTTGACTAAATGTAGCCTTGGCATTGTTTTCATCTTTAAAGAGTAGGGCGGTGGTCAATGCTGGCATCATCATCATTTTGTGACCATCAATAACTACTGAATCTGCTTGAGCAATGCCTTTTAGCGTATGCTTGTATTTTTCAGAAAAAATACCGGCACCTCCATGTGCACCATCAACATGAAACCAGATATTATGTTCTTGGGCAAATTCAGAATTGCACTCAAGATTATCAAAAATACCTGTAGCAGTAGATGGTGCGCTACCGATTATGGCAAAGACCTCAATTCCGCTTTCTTGCGCTTCCTTGAATTTAGCTTCTAAAACATGGGTATCCATTGCAAAATCTTTGGTAACGGGTACTTTAATTATGCCTTGATTCCCTAAACCCATAATTCTTGCCGCACGGTCTACACAATAATGCGCTTCTTCACTGACCATTATACCTAATTGATTTTGATTGCCATCATTCCAAATATCCTTATTGGTAATCGTTTTTCTAGCACTTAATAATGCGGTAAGATTGGCAAGTGTACCACCAGATGTTAAAAAACCTCCAGCATTATTATTAAAGCCAATTTTATTACAAATCGCTTCAATGATAATGCGTTCAATAGCATTGGAAGACATGCCCATTTCATATACCGCAGTACCGTTATTTAATAGCGAACTCAATAATCCTGTGAGTGCGGTAATTGGGGCTGGAGGACTCACCTGATGACCAAGGTAATGTGGATGGTGAATGTGCGTGGTACGTTTGTTGATTTCCTGGAACAAATTCTTGCTATTTCCGTGATATAGAAAATCCTTCCAAAACTGGAGTTCATCCTCAGGGTCGTTCCAATGAATGGCATTTGGGGATTTTCCATTTAATTTATCCTCTAAATGAGCGGTCAACTGGTCTATAAGTGCGTGCCCGTTGGTGTTAAAATCAGAGGATGAATACACTTGTTGGAGTAATTTTTTATGCATGGCTCAAAAGTAGTCGCAATAACGATTTATACCAAACAAAAAAACCGCCCCAATTGGGACGGTTTAACATTCAAGTTACCAAACAACAAAAGTAATCTGAACTAGTCAAAGGTGTACCCGTTATCTGCAGCTACCTTATCGGCAATTTGTGTGCGTAAAGCTACTACATTAGGGTAATTTGTATATTTTGTAAAACGTTTAAGTCCCATTAACATCATTCTTTGTTCATCACCTTCAGCGAAAGATACAATGGCTTCCTTACCTTTTTTAATGATAGTTTCGGTTGCATTGTACAAATATAACTTAGACATCGCAATTTGGGTGGCCTGTGCCTCTTCTCCAAAACGTTTTGCGTTTTTCTCTGTACGTAATAATGCAGATTCTGCCATATAAACTTCAATAAGAATGTCAGAAGCAGCTAACATCAATTGTTGGTGCTTTTCCAATTCAGGACCAAATTTTTGAACTGCTGATCCAGCGACCATTAAGAACACTTTCTTCAGTCTTTTTAAAATATCCTTTTCTTCTGCAAACAGTTCAGAAAAATCAGGAGTATCAAAAGAAGGAATTCCCATGAGCTCTTCGCCAACTGCGGTTGCAGGTCCTAAAAGGTCTACATGACCTTTCATAGCCTTTTTAACAAGCATACCTACAGCTAACATTCTGTTGATTTCATTGGTTCCTTCGTATATACGTGCAATTCTTGCATCTCTCCAAGCGGATTCCATTGGTGTATCTGCGCTAAAGCCCATACCTCCAAAAATCTGCACACCTTCATCTGCTGTATGCTGTACATCTTCCGAAACCGCCACTTTTAAAATAGAACATTCTATAGCATACTCTTCAACACCTTTTAATTCAGCTTCTTGGTGAGTATTGCCTTCGCTTTCACGTATTGCAATTCTATCTTCAATGTTCTTTGCAGCACGGTAACAAGCAGATTCACCAACATAAGCATTGGTGGTCATATCGGCTAATTTTGCTTTTATGGCACCAAAGTTAACGATCGGAGTTTTGAACTGAATTCTTTCGTTTGCATAATTAACAGCCTCGTTGATTACCCTTCTTTGTGCCTCTAAACAAGCAGCGGCTAATTTAATACGACCAACGTTTAGGGCATTCATTGCAATTTTAAAACCGTTTCCTCTAGTGGAAAGCATATTTTCAACAGCAACCTTTGTTTCATTAAAGAATACTTGGCGGGTAGAAGAGGAGTGAATACCTAATTTCTTTTCCTCATCACCTAAGGTAATACCATTACTAGGGTCATTTTCTACGATAAACCCGGTTATATTTTTGTCATCTTCAATACGTGCGAATACGATAAACAAGTTACAGAAACCAGCATTTGAGATCCACATTTTTTGACCGGTAATACTATAAGTTTTACCATCTTCTGATAAAACGGCCTTTGTTTTACCCGAATTTGCATCTGATCCAGCACCTGGTTCGGTAAGGCAATACGCGCCAAACCACTCACCTGAGGCTAGTTTAGGTACATATTTTTGTTTTTGTTCCTCAGTACCGTACAAAGTTATTGGCATAGTACCAATACCAGTATGCGCCCCGAATGCAGTACTAAAGGATCCGGTTGCACCAGAAATATAATCACAGACTAGCATTGTAGAAACAAACCCCATACCCATACCACCGTATGATTCTGGTACTGCTACGCTCAGCAAACCTAGTTCACCGGCTTTACGCATGGTTTCTTCGGTATATGCGTAATCTTTTTTCTCAAAACGTTCCCAGTGTGCCCATAATTCTCTATCAACGAATTCTTTGGTGCTTTCACGCATCATTTTTTGTTCTTCGTTCAAATCCTCTAAAGTGAAAATATCATCACAGTTGGTTTCTTTAACAAGGAATTGTCCTCCTCTAAGAATGTCTTTATCCGATGTTTCTGTACTCATGTTGTTAATTGTATTTAGTATAAAGTATTTGGTAATAAGTATTAAGTGAATACCCTATTCCAAAAAATAAGTTTGTTATTTTAAAAATTCGAATATGCCTGCGGCACCTTGTCCAGTACCTACGCACATAGTAACCATACCGTACTGTCCTTGCATATTTCTTTTACGCATTTCATCAAAAAGCTGAACCGATAATTTAGCTCCTGTACAACCTAACGGATGACCTAAAGCAATAGCGCCACCATTAACATTTACAATATCTTGATTTAAGCCTAGTTCTCTAATAACTGCAAGGGATTGAGATGCAAAAGCTTCATTCAATTCAATCAGTTTTATATCATCTTGTTTTAGACCGGCTTGTTTAAGTGCTTTTGGCACCGCGGCTACAGGACCAATACCCATAATTCTTGGTGGTACACCAGCAGCGGCATAATTAACAAGACGGGCAATAGGCTCAAGATTTAATTCTTTTACCATTTCTTCGCTCATCACCATTACAAAAGCAGCACCATCACTCATTTGAGAAGAGTTACCAGCTGTAACACTACCACCGGCTGCAAATACTGGTCTAAGCTTGTTTAATACAGCAGTTGATGTTCCCGCTCTTGGTCCTTCATCTTTTGTTACGGTATATTTTTTGGTCGCTTTTTTACCATCGGCACCTACATAGGTTTCTTCTACCTCAATAGGCACTATTTGGTCTTGAAAGCGGTCTTCCGCTTGAGCACGAAGGGCTTTCATATGTGAATTATAGGCAAATTCATCTTGATCCTCACGAGATACTTTATACTCGTTGGCAACTGCCTCTGCGGTATTTCCCATTCCCCAGTAGTAATCCTCATGACCTGCTTTTACAACGTCATAATTTAATTCTGTTTTGTAGCCGGTCATAGGTACTGAACTCATACTTTCAGCACCACCTGCAATAATGCAATCTGCCATTCCAGATTGAATTTTTGCAGTTGCTATACCAATAGTTTCAATACCAGATGAACAAAATCTGTTGACGGTAACTCCAGGAACATCAACAATGTCCAATCCCATAAGTGAGATTAAACGTGCCATGTTCAAACCTTGAGAACCTTCTGGCATGGCATTACCAACGATGACGTCATCAATTCGTTTTTTATCTAAATTTGGCAATTCTTTCATCATATACTCGATGGTTTCCGCTGCCAATTCATCGGTACGTTTAAAGCGAAAAACTCCCTTAGGTGCTTTACCTACCGCTGTTCTATAACCTTTAACTATATATGCTGTTTTCATTTTTTACTCTTGCTTTTAGCTATCAGCTTTACACTCATAGCATTATTTGTTGTTAAATAAGATTGCCAATAACCATAAGCTAATGGCATATAGCTGTGTAAATTAATTACGTAACGGTTTTCCGGTTTTCAACATGTGCTGAATTCTCTCTAACGTTTTTCTTTCGGTACACAGTGAAAGGAAAGCTTCTCTTTCTAAATCTAACAGGTACTGCTCGTTTACCAAAGTAGGTTCAGATAAATCGCCACCTGCCATTACATACGCAAGCTTATTCGCAATTTTCTTATCATGTTCACTGATATAATGGCTAGCCTCCATAGAATCTGTTCCAACTAGGAACATACCTAATGCTTGTTTTCCTAAGACTTTGATATCTGAACGTTTTACAGGTTGCGTATATCCTTGCTCCGCCATTAATTTTGCATATGCCTTAGCAGTTGCAATTTGCCTGTCCTTATTTACCACAACTATATCTTTGCCATGTTGTAGTATTCCTAGGTCGTAAGCTTCATATGCAGAAGTGGAAACCTTTGCCATACCAATAGTTAAAAAGTATTCTTGAAGAACATTTAATTCTACATCGTTCTTTTTAAAAGTGTCTTGTGCTCTAACGGCAAATTCTTTAGAGCCACCACCGCCAGGAATAACCCCAACACCAAACTCAACAAGTCCTATATAGGTTTCAGCTGCTGCTACTACCATGTCTGCATGTAAAGAAAGTTCGCAACCACCACCTAATGTCATACCATGAGGGGCGGATATTGTTGGAATAGCGGAATAGCGCATACGCATCATGGTGTCTTGGAACATTTTAATGGCCATATTCAGCTCATCATATTCCTGCTCTACCGCCATCATAAAAATCATACCAATATTGGCTCCAACAGAGAAGTTTGCAGCTTGGTTACCAACGACCAAACCTTGAAAATCCTTTTCGGCCATATCAATGGCTTTATTTAGTCCGGCTAAAACATCACCACCAATAGTATTCATTTTAGATTGGAACTCCACATTCAGGATTCCGTCTCCTAAGTCTTCAACAACAACACCGCTGTTTTTGAAAACTTCTTTGGATTTTCTAATATTATCAAGAATAATAAAGGAATCTTGTCCTGGTATTTTTTCTACGGATTTTTTAGGGATATCATAGTAATAGGTAGCCCCATCTTTAATGGCATAGAAAGAATTATTACCTGACGCTTTCATTTCATGTACCCAAGCAGCAGCTTCTAGACCTTCTGCTTTGATGAACTCCAATCCTTTGTCAACTCCAACGGCATCCCAAATTTGGAAAGGACCATGTTCCCAACCAAAACCAGCTTTCATTGCATCGTCAATCTTATAAAGCTCATCGGTAATTTCAGTAATTCTGTGTGATACATATGCAAATAATTGTCCAAAACTTTTTCTGTAAAATTCTCCTGCCTTGTCTTTTCCACCAACGAGTACAGCAAAACGATCAACAACTTTATCAATAGTTTTGGTCAACTCTAAAGTGCCGAATTTTGCGCTCTTTTTAGAGCGATACTCCATCGTATCCAAATCAAGGGTCAAAATTTCGGTCTTGCCCTTATCATCTTTAGACTTTTTATAGAATCCTTGTCCGGTTTTACTGCCCAGCCATTTATTCTCCATCATGGTGCTGATGAAATCAGGTAATTTAAACAGGTCGTGGCGCTCATCATCGGTACAGTTATCGTATATACCATTAGCAACATGAACAAGGGTGTCTAAGCCAACTACATCAACTGTTCTAAAGGTGGCCGATTTTGGTCTACCAATAACCGGACCTGTAAGTTTGTCTACTTCTTCAACAGTCATGTCCATTTCCTTAACCATATGGAAAAGGCTCTGGATGCTGAATATTCCTATTCTATTACCTATAAATGCAGGAGTATCCTTAGCAACAACTGAAGTTTTTCCTAAGAATTTTTCTCCGTAACCGTTTAAAAACTCTAATACCTCAGGCGAAGTTTTGGGACCTGGAATAATTTCAAAAAGCTTAAGGTAACGTGCTGGGTTAAAAAAGTGAGTGCCACAAAAGTGCTTTTGGAAATCTTCACTTCTACCTTCCGACATAAACTTGATCGGAATACCAGAAGTGTTGGAAGTAATTAGCGTACCAGGTGTACGGTACTTTTCTAAATTTTCAAATACTTGTTTTTTAATATCTAAACGTTCAACAACTACTTCAATGATCCAATCTACCTTAGAAACTTTTGCGATATCATCTTCTAAATTTCCAGTTGTAATACGATTTGCAAATTTCTGATGATAAATAGGAGATGGTTTTGATTTCAACGCTGCCGTCAAAGAATCGTTCACCATTCTATTGCGTACTACTTTGTCTTCTAATGTTAAGCCTTTGGCTTTTTCTTTATCATTTAGTTCACGAGGAACAATATCTAGCAATAAAACCTCTACGCCAATATTTGCAAAATGGCAGGCAATACCACTACCCATTATCCCTGAGCCAATTACTGCTACTTTTTTAATGTGCTTGTTCATGTACTTTATGCTGTATTAATTGATAAGTTGAATTAAAATAATTTTTTGTCTGCGATAAGCTTGTTTATGGCTTCGGTAACTTCAAAAAAATGGGCAAGCTTTTCATCGGTAACTTCATCTTTAACTACTTCATTAAATCTAATGACCGTGTTTTTTGAATCGTTTCTTTTTTCCAATCCAAATTCTGTCAAATAAATAAGAACACCCCTACCATCTTTAGGATTTGGTTTTCTTATAATTAGACCTTTTTGCTCCATACTCTTTAAAATTCTGGAGAGACTGGTAGCTTCCATTCCCATTTTTGGTCCTAGGGAAGTTGAAGGTGTACCTGCTTTTGGGTCAATGCTCAATAAAGTAAAGCCAACAGCCATAGTAGAATCAAATTTCTTTGCTTCCTCATTATACATTCTTGCTACAGCTTGCCATGTAGCTCTCAACGCATAATCTATCGTTACTTCTTTCATACTCCTTTAGTTGGTTCCCAAATATAATAAAATTTATTATGCATGCATAATAAATTTTATTATATTTTATTTAATTGGGCGTTACCAAAGTTATTTAAGCTAGTATAATTTAACTGTTGCTATATAGTTAGTTAAAGTTGTGCGTATTCTTATCAGGTATGCGGGCTAATAAATTAAAAGCAAGACACCCAACTAAATATTAAATGATGATTCAGTTGGGTGTCATTGTTATAATGTAAAATGGTTTCTTATCTGTTAATGCTCATAAATATCATTATACAGAGAAATGTATTTTTCCTTTATAACTTTTCTCTTCAACTTCATGGTTGGGGTTAAATGTCCACCGTCAATACTCCAAATATCCGGGGTAAGTCTAAACTGTTTTACCTTTTCCCATTTTGCGAACTTTTCGTTGGACTCGTCAATTTCTTGCTGATACCTTGCTAATACTTGCTCGTTCTTAATAATATCTGAATTCGTCTTAATATCAATTTTGTGTATTACCGCCCATTCTTTTAAAAATTCAAAATCTGGCTGAATAAGTGCAGCCGGCATTTTTTCGCCTTCGCCTACTACCATTATCTGCTCAATGAATCTAGACTGCTTAAATCGGTTCTCCAATAATTGCGGTGCTACATATTTACCTCCAGAGGTTTTGAACATTTCCTTTTTACGATCGGTTATTTTTAGGAACCCCTCGCTATCAAGCTCACCTATATCACCGGTTAAGAAATAGCCATCAACAATAACCTCTTTGGTTTTTTCAGGGTCTTTGTAATACCCCATCATTACCTGAGGACCTTTTATGCAAATTTCACCGTCTGCTGCAATCTTTACTTCTGTACGGTCTATAGGTTTACCAACAGTTCCAATTTTAAAGCCACCATCACGCATATCGTTCACTGAAATCACGGGAGAAGTTTCAGATAAACCATAGCCCTCCATTAATCCAAATTCGGCAGCGTTGAAAATTCGAGATAATCTTGGTTGTAGGGCTGCGCTACCCGAGGCGATCAAACTAAGATTGCCTCCCAGTCCTTCTTTCCATTTACTAAAAATTAGTTTTCTGGCTATTGAAAGTTGTGTTTCATACCACCAACCATTTTTACCGTATGGTTCATATTTTAATCCGAGCTCCACGGCCCAGAAGAACAATTTCTTTTTTATGCCGCTAAGTTCTGTACCCTTGGCATAAATTTTATCATATACTTTTTCTAAAAGTCGTGGTACCGCTGTCATAACATGCGGACTGGTTTCTTTTAGATTGTCACTTATTTTATCCAATGATTCAGCATAATAAATGGTTACGCCTCTAAATTGGTATAGGTAAATTAACATGCGCTCGTAA
This sequence comes from Maribacter sp. 1_2014MBL_MicDiv, assembly GCF_001865655.1. NCBI lineage: Bacteria > Pseudomonadati > Bacteroidota > Flavobacteriia > Flavobacteriales > Flavobacteriaceae > Maribacter > Maribacter sp. 1_2014MBL_MicDiv. The sequence continues at coordinate 106,188 of NZ_CP011318.1, read as the reverse complement.
ACATGGCACAGAGGTAAAAAGCTTAACGCCTTGGTTTCACCATCAACAATAGGAAAACGTTTAGAGCTTTCAATGGCATTACTAACCAAATTGTTGTGTGAAAGCATAACACCTTTAGGCCTTCCTGTAGTACCGGAAGTATAAATTAACGTTGCCAAATCATCTGGAGAAACCTCATCTTTTAGTCTATCGACTTCCTTTTGATTAGTGGTGTCTTCGCCTAGTTCCAATACTTTTTCCCAACTTTCACAATCCGATAGGTCATCAAATGAATAGATGTTTTTTAAACTAGGTACCTGATTTTTGATCGCTGCTACTTTTTCATGTACTTCACCACAGGAAACAAAACAATATTTTGCCTCAGAATGGTTTAGCACATAGGCATAATCTTCTTCAGATATAGTGGGGTACACCGGTACGTTCTGTGCACCAAGTTGAAGAATGCCAATATCCATAATATTCCATTCGGTTCTATTGGTAAGTGAAATAACGGCGATTTTATCGTTAGGCTGCACGCCTAATCGCAACAACCCACGACTAATGGCATTTGCTTTGTTGATATACTCTTGCGTAGATGTACTAATCCACTTTCCATTTTTTTTTGACACCAAGGCCTTATCTAAGGCATGCTTTTCTAGCTGATAATATGGGAAGTCAAAAAGACGGGTAACTTTTTGCATACTTAATTTCTAATAAGAATTGCAAAATAGTGAAAGAACTCCATATTTTAAAATTGTATTATTAAATAAATCAGCTTCTCATTACAATATTCTTAATTCTAGCCTTTTATGTAGAAATATATCGATTTTAACCATTTGTCTACAATAAATTGTATTTGAGCGTGTTATGTAATCAACCTAACTTTTTGTAGGAATTTTCCTTATCAAATATAGTTAAGTTTGTTTCAATAAATGTTACCCAAATCGTAGAAAACATGAAAAAAAACTACATAACAGCTTATTTTTTCAAATTTGCAACCGTCTTCGCGTTATTAATAGGAGGGAAGGCTAAGGCGCAATCAGAACCTTTCAATTGTGATTACAATGCCTATTTATTTCAATATAATGATATTTATGCATTGGACCTAGCTTCAGGTAGTTCTTATTTAGTTGCTGAAAATATTACTCCCGGTAATGTAAATGGAGTAGGTTATAACCCGACGGATGGTTATTTATGGGGCTATTTAAAAACACCTTCAAGCACTATTGTAAGGATAGGTAAAGATTATTCTGTTGATCAATATACCATTCCGGAATTACCTACTGGAAATAAATATGTAGGTGATATTTCGCCCGATGGTATTTACTACTTTAAGGCAGGTGGCTCTTCATATTATAAAGTCGATATTAATCCAGATTCAGATACATATCTACAATATTTAGGTGCTTTTGAACTAAGTCAGAGTTTAAATATTGCAGACTGGGCTTTTAATGCTGCCGATGGTATGTTGTATACTGTAGAGGGAAGTACAAGATTGTTATATAAAATAGACCCTGCTACAGGTACGGTCTATAACTTGGGAGCCGTTCCAATTCTTGATGGTTTAAAGTATACTTTTGGCGCCGTTTATTTTGATGTGGATGGTAATTTCTACATTTCTGCCAACCAAACCGGTTCTGTTTATAAAATTGATAATGTTCAAGATATTACCTTAGGTATTATAAAGTCTAACATATTTGCATTTGGTCCTGCAGCTTCTAGTAATGACGGTGCACGTTGCCCTACGGCACCTGTGCCTCAAGAAGATTGTTTAAATGGTATTGATGACGATGGTGATGGTCTTGTGGATTGCGATGACCCATCTTGTTCAGGTGTTGCTTCCTGTCCTGTGATAGTTACTACCTCTAGTGCAAATAAGGGAGGGTTGGAAAGCAATGATAGATTGGCGAACTTAATCAGCAAAAGAAATTTTAACCGAGCTAAATCCAACTATATCTTTGATAAAACCAAAGCAAAAAAGTTGGTTAAAAGTGCGCTGTACGGATTAAGTTCTAAGAACGACGTAAATAACATTCCTTTAAATTCCCTTGTTCCTTTGGGTGTAGTAGGAGAAACCAGTACCATTGAATCTTCACCAAGTGATTTGTTGGATTTGACCAATGCATCGGATATTTATTCCGTAGATTATTTAAATGGTTCAACAAACTTAGGTTCTTTAATGGTGATCAAAACAGATAACACCGTTTATGAGCACAGTAAATTTATTTGTGACCGTTTTCTAGGAGCACAATTGCTATCGGTAAGTAATATTCAATTAAGGGAAAAAGATTTTATAAAGTCTATTATTAAGCAGCCAGATGGTAGTTTGGAATTCGCCTTGACATTTTCTGCCAGAGTAAACGCGGAAGGTAACTTTACAATAGAATCGCATTGGAATATTGATGCTTATACCAGTAATACCGCTTACTATAATTTTCAAATCTGGTCTAATTCAGTAGATGACCTATTGTTGTTGGCAGACGAGATTCTTGATTTGTTGGAAGCCAATTCAGAAATATCCGGATATACCGGGTCTACACCACCGCCTGTTTTTGTAAAATCGGCCAGTTATAAGAATGGAGAAGTATTGTTGAATATCGTAAACAATAATAATTCTGAAAGCATTGACCTTGAAGGCGGTTTAAAACTTACGGAAACCAGTGTTACTGAAGTTTTGGGCGTATCTGCGGAAATAGATGGGTATTTAGATTCTGTTGCCTTAAAAACAGGTACTTTATTTGATCTAGGTTTTAGAATTAGTTCTGGATCAGGTGCAACGCCAGATGATTTATTTGTGGCAGATGCTCCATGGGGCTTAGATGATTCTGCAGATGCCACTACGGTATCTACCTATGAGGTGTTGCCGGCAGAAGGGCCATATGTTGGTGATGGTTACCCTATAGAACGTAATATTAAATTATCAGTTACAACAAGTAATTACGTTGGAGTGTACAGGGCTCTGAATCCAAGGTTTACGGCGGTAGATTTAAGTGATTATTCTAAAATTAGTTTTGAAGCAAAGGGTACTGCCAATATGGATGTGCAATTGATAAAAGGTGACGGTACCATCTATAAGACCAACGTTGGTTTAGAGAATGAACTTAAAGTGTACACCTTGTCTGAAACTGATTTTAAGAATGATGCAGGTGAAGAAACTGATTTTTCAGATATAAAAGTGTTGTCCTTTAATTTGGTTGCAGAGAATGGTTATGCTGAAGAAAAATCTTTAGAGTTGCAAAATGTTGATTTCCACAATAGAAAGCCAGGTCAAGAATTTGTAGACACAGATTTAAATAAATCGGTAGTGTATCCTAATCCTATGATCGAAAGTGCCAGCCTTTATTTTTATGAGGAAAATGCAGATACTTATGAGTTGGATATATATTCCTTAAGTGGTAAGCTTATTGGCAGCCATCATATGGAAGGTGAAAGTATTGCCGGGCAAAATGAAATTATTGTAGAAAGAAAAGATTTGGGCCCAGGCCTGTACCTATACAAACTTCAAAACTCCAAAGAAAAAACTTGGAGCGGAAGGTTATTGGTGAGATAATATGTTTTGGTTGTAAAAAAAAGCTGTGTACCCATTTATTGGTAGTACACAGCTTTTGTGGTTTTAAAAGGTTGTAATTATTTCTGATTTATGATCCATTCCTTGGCATTTACAAAAGCGCTAACCCAAGGTGAAACTTCATCATTTCTGTCTTCAGGGTAATGTGCCCAGTTCCAAGGGAAAATAGAACGTTCTATATGTGGCATGGTCACAAGGTGTCTACCGGTTTTATCACAAAGCATTGCTGTGTTAAAATCACTACCATTAGGGTTTGCCGGGTAACCTTCATAACCGTATTTAGCAACGATATCATAATTGTCCTCTGAGAGTGGTAAAGAGAATTTACCTTCGCCATGAGAAATCCATACCCCAAGTTTACTGCCTTCTAATGATGAAAGCATAACGGAGTTGTTCTTTTGTATTTCTACTGATGTAAAATTGCTCTCATGTTTGTGAGAATCATTGTACGTCATTTTGCCATGTGTTTCATGCTCCGGATTAATTAGGTCCAATTCCATGAACAATTGACATCCATTACAAATTCCAACGGATAAGGTGTCTGGTCTAGCAAAGAAGTTCTTTATAACCGTATTTGCCTTTTCGTTGTATTTAATGGCGCCTGCCCATCCTTTTGCGCTACCTAAAACGTCTGAGTTAGAGAAACCGCCAACGGCTCCTAAGAACTGAATATCCTCTAGATTTTCACGACCAGAGATAAGGTCGGTCATGTGAACATCTTTAACTTCAAAACCAGCTAAATACATGGCGTTTGCCATTTCACGTTCAGAGTTACTTCCTTTTTCACGCAGAATAGCTGCTTTTGGTCTACTTTCGCCAGTGTTAAGCGCACGGCTAGGAAGGGTTAATTGAGTTGAAGTGGGAAAAGTATATTGTAACGGTTGTACTTTATAATTTTCAAATCTATCTTTTGCCAAACCGTTTGCGGTTTGCTGATTGTCCAATAGATAAGATGTTTTAAACCATGTATCGCGTAGAGTCTCAACGTTAAGCCCCATTTCCATCCCGTTATTTTTAATGGTAAGAACAGCTTCATTAGAAACGGTTCCTAGTTTAACGGCATCTATAGCATTCGATTCAAAAACAGATTCAATACTGTCATCTTCTGCTTGCAACACAATACCTGCATTTTCTGAGAACAAAACTTTTATAGTATCGGTCTCACCCAAAGCGGTAAGGTCAAGGTTTGCTCCTAAATTGGTATCTGCAAAGCACAGTTCAAGAAAGGTGGTGATCAATCCGCCAGAGGCAACATCATGCCCAGCAACAATTTTATCATCTTTAATTAAAGATTGAACCGTATTGAACACAGTTTTAAAGTAAGCGGAGTCTGTAATTGTAGGCGTTTCGTTACCAATACTATTTCGGGTTTGTGAGAATGAAGATCCACCTAATTTAAAAGCATCTTTAGAAAGGTTGATGTAGTAGATAGATCCAGCATCTTTTTGTAATACCGGTTCTATTACTTTGGTAATATCATTACAATTTCCGGCAGCGGAAATGACAACGGTACCTGGGGAAATGACATCACCATCCTTATATTTTTGTTTCATGGACAGCGAATCCTTTCCGGTAGGTACATTAATACCTAGTTCAATAGCAAAATCAGAAACCGCTTGTACAGCCTTATATAAACGGGCATCTTCCCCTTCATTTTTACATGGCCACATCCAATTGGCAGATAAAGAAACAGAAGCCAATCCGTCTTTTAAAGGAGCCCAAATAAGATTGGTCAAAGATTCCGCAATACTATTTTTACTACCTGCAGACGGGTCAATAAGTGCAGAAATGGGGGAGTGGCCAATACTGGTTGCTATCCCTTCTTTACCTTTAAAATCCAAAGCCATTACACCACAATTGTTCAAGGGTAATTGTAATGGACCTACACATTGCTGTTTTGCTACACGGCCACCTACACAACGGTCAACCTTGTTCGTTAGCCAATCTTTGCTGGCAACGGCTTCTAGTTGTAGAACGTCGTCAAGGTAATCATGAAAAAACTCTAATGAATAATTGGCATTGGCGTAATTGCGTTCAACCGTATGATCTGTCATTACGGTTTTAGGGGAGCTACCGAACATATCCGATAATTCCAAATCCATAGGCTTGGCACCATTGGTGTTCGACTCAAAAGTAAAACGGTCATCACCGGTTACATCACCTACTTCATACATTGGTGAGCGCTCGCGATCCGCAATACGTTTTAGTAAATCGATATCTTTTTTACCGATGACAAGACCCATACGTTCTTGAGATTCGTTACCAATAATTTCTTTGGCAGATAGGGTAGGATCGCCCACTGGTAATTTATCCAAATCTATTTTTCCACCTGTTTCCTCAACAAGTTCAGAAAGACAGTTAAGGTGGCCACCAGCTCCGTGATCATGAATGGAGACAATGGTATTTTCATCGCTTTCTACCATGCCACGAATAGCATTTGCTGCTCTTTTCTGCATTTCTGGGTTAGAACGTTGAACGGCGTTCAATTCTATGGCAGAACTAAATTCTCCCGTATCTGCACTAGATACTGCAGCACCGCCCATACCAATACGGTAGTTGTCACCACCTAGAATTACAATTTTATTACCGGTTTCAGGCTCAGCTTTAATAGCTTGTTCCACTTTGCCATAACCAATACCACCGGCTTGCATTATTACTTTATCAAAGCCTAATCTTCGTTTACTTGTTGAAGTGGATGTGTTATTTTCTTCGGATGAATCAAAAGGAGTGGAATTTTCATCATACTCAAAAGTGAGCACCGAACCGGAAATTAATGGCTGACCAAATTTATTTCCAAAATCGGATGCTCCGTTAGAGGCTTTTATTAATATGTCCATTGGGGTTTGGTACAGCCAATCTCTTTCTGTCATGCCTTGCTCCCAAGTACGATTTTTTTCTAGTCGGCTGTATGCGGTCATGTATACTGCAGTACCTGCTAATGGCAATGAACCTTTACCACCGGCCAATCTATCCCTAATTTCGCCACCGGCACCCGTTGCGGCACCATTAAATGGCTCTACCGTGGTAGGGAAGTTATGTGTTTCCGCTTTCAGGGAAATAACGGAGTCGTATTCTTTTTCTTGGTAAAAATCGGGTTTATCTGCACTTTTAGGGGCAAATTGTACCACTTTAGGTCCCTTAACGAATGCCACGTTGTCCTTGTATGCCGAAACGATATCGTTAGGAAATTCCTGTGATGTCTTCTTAATTAATTTGAATAAGGAAGTAGGCATCTCTTGACCATCAATAACAAAAGTACCGTTGAAAATTTTGTGTCTACAGTGTTCAGAGTTCACTTGGCTAAAACCGAATACTTCAGAATCGGTTAATTTTCTACCTAGTTTTTTACTAAGATTGTCTAAGTAAGCAACTTCTTCATCATTAAGAGCCAATCCTTCCTGTTGGTTAAAGGCGCTAATGTCCTCTATGTTCAATATAGGTTTTGGCTCAACATTTATAGTAAAGATTTCTTGGTCAAGTACCTTATATTTTTGAGAAATCATAGGGTCAAACCCTATAAAGTCTTCCTTTACACTATTGAATTCCTCAATGCGAATAATACCACCAATACCCATATTTTGGGTAATTTCAGTAGCATTGGTACTCCAAGGAGTAATCATAGCGGCTCTAGGACCAACAAAAAAGGCGTCTAGAGACGCCGCATTTATTTTAGGTTGGTTGCCAAACAACCATATCAATTTATTTGTTTCTTCTGATGAAAGCTCCTTAGCGGCCTGTACCGCAAAAACCTTGTTCGTAGGTTCCCCAAAAAAGTGAATCATTTTCGTGTGTCTGGTATTGATTTTTAAAGTACAAAATTAAGGTTTTACCCGCTACTATTTACGGGAATTTAAAACACTTTTAAACACTGATTGTTAATGAAAATAATGAGATATTGTTTTATCTTTATCCATCAAAATAAAACACCTATTCAAGTATTACTTTTAAGTCTAAAATTTAGATTAACGTTTTTAAATATATTTAAGTTTGATTTTTAGACTCATGTAGAATATTCTGATTTAGCATTGTATTAAGTAGAAGTTATAGTAAAAAGCATGGCAAAAGAAAATATAGAAACGAAGGCTCTTGAATATTGTATGGATATGTTAGGTGGAAAGTGGAAGCCTATTATTCTTTATCATGTTTCTAAAGGAACCAATCGTTTTAATAAACTTTTTAATGAAATTGAGGGTATAAATAGACAAATGCTAAGTAAGCAATTAAAATCATTGGAAAGGTCTGGTATTCTTGATCGTACGCTATACGGAGAAATTCCTCCTCGTGTAGAGTATACATTAACGCCTTTGGGAAAATCACTTTTGCCTGTAGTTCAAGCAATGACCAAATGGGGGCAAAAACAAATAAAAGAGAAAGTTGAGGTGGTTGAAGTACCACAAAATCAACAACTACCCCTTTTTTAGCAAATTTTACACTACTTTCTGATAACATCATTTCAATTGGGGTAAAATTCCTATTTCTTCAAAATAAGGTAAATAAGTTTTCAATTAGATAAAAATAAAGGCTAGTGCATTTTGTGCCAATGAATTTGTGTACCTTTTAGTAACTAATTCAAACTAAAATGAAACAAAAAACTACCTTATGTACATTTATGTGCTGTTTGTTTACTTTAATGGGGACATATGCACAAAAGAAAAGATTTAATAAACAGATTGAAAAGTTAAAATCTGAAGCCGCGGTCTTAGTGGAGGAGAACAAAAAATTATCGCAAGTTATGGTCGATAAAATTTTTAGTTTTTCTGAGCTCGGGTTTCAAGAAGTTGAATCTTCTAAATATTTAACGGGAATACTCGCTGAGAACGGATTTGAAATTGAGCATTCCATTTCAGGTATACCTACGGCTTGGTTTGCAACGTGGAGCAATGGAGACGGACCGGTAATTGCTTTGGGCAGTGATGTAGATTGTATACCAAAAGCGTCTCAATATCCTGGTGTGGCATATCATAAACCTATTGTAGAAGGGGCTCCTGGGCATGGGGAAGGTCACAATTCTGGAATACCCATGAATATTTCATCTGCCCTGGCGGTCAAGAAAATTATGGAGCGTGAAAATATTGGCGGAACATTATTGGTATGGCCGGGAATTGCAGAGGAATTGGTCGCCGCTAAAGCATGGTACGTAAGAGACGGTCTTTTTGATGATATTGATATGTGCATTTTTACCCATGTGGGTAACAACCTAGGAGTTTCTTACGGTCCTACTAGAGGTACGGGTTTAATTTCTGTTGAATATAGTTTTGATGGGGAAGCAGCACATTCAGCCGGTTCACCATGGAGAGGGAAAAGTGCTTTAGATGCTGCGGAGCTTATGAACATTGCCTGGAATTATAAGAGAGAGCATTTGCATCCGCTAAAACGTTCTCACTCTATATTTACAGATTCGGGAGATCAGCCAAACGTTGTACCATCAAAAGCTTCTATATGGTTTTATTTTAGGGATATTAAGTATGAAGGAATCATGGAAATGTATGCTATGGCCAATGATATGGCCAAGGGTGCGGCGTTGATGACAGGTACGACCATGACGTCTAAAGTGTTGGGTACGGCATGGCCAAGGCATTATAATAAGGTGATTGCCGAAACCATGTACGATAATATAAAAGAAGTTGGTCTGCCGCAATGGTCTGCAGCTGACCAAAAATTGGCTAAAGCGGTGCAGACAGAAGTGAACTCTGAAAAAATAGAGGGATTGCCCACTAAATTGGATGATTTAGGGTTGCCGGTTGTAGATCCAATAAGCGGAGGTTCTGATGATATTGGGGATATCTCATGGAAAGTACCAACGGTAACTTTAAGGTATCCTTCAAATATACCCGGATTGCAGGGTCATCATTGGAGTAATGCTATTGCCATGGCTACGCCAATTGCACATAAGGGAGTGGTTGCTGGAGCCAAGGTAGAGGCTATGACCATTATCGACTTTTTACTGAAGCCGAAACTTATGAAAGGCGCATGGGATTATTTTAATAATGAACAGCAAAAAGAAACCAAATATCAGCCGATGATATCAGAAAGTGATATGCCGCCTATTTACTTAAATAAAGACAAGCAAGATAAATTTAGACCGGCTTTGGAAAAATATTATTACGACGAAACCAAATACGATACATATTTGGAACAACTAGGTGTTGAATACCCAACGTTAAAGGAATAGGTTGTCAAATGTCTATTTTAAAAAAAAAGGCTTTCTGTTTTAAACAGAAAGCCTTTTTAATAATTGATTTATATGCTTTTCTCCAATAAAGCCATGTAAAAACCGTCATAGCCACTTTTAGAGGCATAGATTTTCTTGTCCTTTACCAAAGTAAAATCTTTCCCTTCTTCAGACTTTAAGAAAGACTGGACTTGGTGACTGTTTTCTTGCGGTAAAATAGAGCAAGTTGCATACACCATTTTACCACCGGGTTTTACAATTTTACTGTAGTTTCTAATAATTTCATGTTGAGTTTTAACAATCTTGTCTAAAAACTCTGGTTGCATTTTCCATTTTGAATCTGGGTTTCTTCTAAGTACTCCCAATCCTGTACAAGGTGCGTCGATCAAAACCCTATCTGCACTTCCGTAAAGTTTCTTGTAAACCTTTGTAGAATCTATTTCACGTACTTCGATATTGTGCGCGCCGTTTCTTCTTGCTCTTCTTTTAAGTTCCTTCAATTTACTTCCGTAAATATCCATAGATATTAGCTGCCCTTTGTTTTCCATTAAAGCGGCTAAGTGTAATGATTTTCCACCTGCACCCGCACAAGTATCTACCACGCGTTGTCCTGGTTCAATATCTAAAAAGTCAGATACCAGTTGAGAAGATGCGTCTTGTACTTCGAACATTCCGTTCTTAAAAGCTTGGGTCACAAAAACATTAGCTCTTTCTACTAATTTTAGCGCAGAAGGGTAGCCTCTTATTGGTTCTGCTACTATATTTTCATCTAATAACGCTTTTCGTAAAGTCTCTTTGTCAGTTTTCAGCGTATTGGTGCGTAAAATTACTTCTGCCGGCTCGTTTAGTTTAGCAAGTTCTTCTGTCCATAATTTATCACCAAGAGCTTTTTCTCCAAGGTCGTCGATCCAATCTGGAACTGCCTCTCTAAATTTTCTTATTTGAGAAAGTTCATCGAATTTTCCTTTGATCCTTCTTTCTGGTGTAGGTTCTATCTGTTTCCAATCTGGCAACTTTATACCTTTTAATACGGCCCAAACTGCCCACATGCGAAACAGGTCTGGTCTGCTGAAAGGCGCTTTAACTTCCGCTATTTCAGTATAAAGACGTTTGTAACGAACCATTTCATAAGTTGTTTCAGCAATAAAACCGCGGTCACGAGAACCCCAGCGTTTATCAAACTTTAGTACTTTTTGAACAACCTTGTCGGCATATTCGTTTTCGTTAAATATTAGGTTTAAGGCGTCTATTACAGCAAACACCAAATTTCTGTGTAATTTCATTAGAAGTGTTATTGTTACAAGTCAGAAGATTTGAAGCCGTTAATGAATTCAATGTTATTGATATAGGCTTTTGTCCTCCAAAAAATTATGGCTGCAAAGGTATTGTTTTAGAAGCGATTCCATTTATTTTTGATAAACTTTATACCCTATTTACATGCGTTATGTCATTCTTCTGGTAATTTTAATGGTTTCATGTTCAGAAAGTGTGGAACATGAGCCTTTTAATTCTGTTAAAATTGAGACTATTTATTCAGATTCTATAAGTATCAGGGCAATTGAGGTTATGGGGGATAATGTGGCTTTTGCTGCTAATAAGGGCACCTTTGGTACAGTAGATTTAATCTCTGGTAAAATCAGGGCAAACGTTCAAAAATATCATACGGGAATACCTGCTTTTAGGTCTGTGGGCTATACGTCAACAGATTTTTTCATGTTGTCAGTTGAATCTCCTGCCTTACTTTATAAAACAGGTGATAGCGGACGAATGGAATTAGTTTATAAAGAGGAAGGTGAGGGTGTTTTTTATGATGCCATGACTTTTTTAAATGATATGGACGGTATTGCAATAGGTGATACAGTTGGTGATTGCTTAAGTGTTATTATAACTAAAGATGGAGGTAATACCTGGACTAAAGTTCCTTGCAGTCAATTGCCCGAAGGAATTATTGGTGAGGGTGCCTTTGCGGCAAGCAATACCAATATTAAGTCAGTTGGAGATAAGGTTTGGATGGCGACGACAACTGGTAGGGTTCTATTTTCTTCGGATAAAGGAAAATCTTGGGAAGTTTATCAGACACCCATACAACATACAGAACCAACACACGGTATATATTCTATAGATTTTTATGACAAAAATTTAGGAATAGCCTTTGGGGGTGATTACACCAAGCCAGATAATTCAACTGCGAACAAAGCAATCACAAAAGATGGGGGCAAAACTTGGAAATTACTGGCAGATGGTAAACAGCCAGGATACAAAAGTTGTGTACAGTTTGTGCCAGGAAGGGAAGGTAAAGAAATCGTTGCCGTAGGTTTTACGGGCATATCTTACTCTTCTGATATGGGAGAAAGTTGGAAAAAATTATCCAATGAATCTTTCTATACCGTGCGCTTTCAAAACGATTCGGTTGCTTATGCAGCAGGTAAAAATCGCATAGCAAAACTAGTGTTCAAGTAGTTATCTGCCACCTTTGTTTTGACGATACTGCTTCATTAATTGACGTTTGAATTCTTCTTCTGATCGTAGTAATAACAGTGTTTTTTTTGCCGTAATTAGCTTACTGACATCTTTTAAGAATTTAGTGTCTAATGCTTCCTCTTCTTCTTCAATTTTAATGTGAAGTGCTAAAAGACTTTCCGCCTCTTTTTCGGTAAGCGCATCGGCATCCTTTATTTTACCTCTTATTTGGTCGTGATTCTTTTTCCTTAAGGCATTTCTTTTCTCTTGGTACTCGTTGTAAACGGGCCAGAAATCTTGTGCTTCCTTACTGCTTAATGAGAGTTTTTCGGTAATAAAGGCAACTTTAAGCGTGTTTATTTTTTCCCAATTTTGGTTTCTTTGTCCAAAAGAAAGCGTGGTGATAAACAGAAATATAATAAGTACAAGTCTATTCATTTTCGTAAAAATTTAATTCGTCAAAATCACTTACATTTTCATTTAAGTAATCTAGAAGGTTATCGCTCTCAATAGGAGAGCTTAAAAAATCTGAAAACTCGGTATCAGTTACCGGTAGTACTTCAGCTATCTCATAAGGAGATAATTCAAAATCATTATTTTCAAAATAGGCTTCAATATCGGTATTTGCCAAATCATTGAAACTTAGTTCTTGGCTACTGTCCCAATTGTATCCTAAAGCTATAATGGCAATTGCGGCTATAGATGCTGCTATGGCAAAAATTTTCTTGTATGGGAAAAGAGGAATCACCTTCGTCTCTGTCTCAAGCTTGTTTTGTAGCCTGTCATTGAACGTTTCAAAATAATTATCGGGCACCTTGAATGCACTTTTTTCTGGAAAAGTACTTTCTGGTTGAGACAATTTATCCATCAAACTTTCTTCAAAGCTATCAAAGTAGCCTTTGGGAGTTTTAAACGGAATGTTATTTTTTTTGTTCATGATATACGTTTGACAATCAATTGTATAAAAGGTTTAATCTTCTTTTAAATACTGTTCTAATTTTTTTACTGCTAGGTGATACGATGCTTTTAATCCGCCAACGGAGGTATCTAAAATTCCTGAAATTTCTTCATATTTCAATTCCTGAAAATACTTCATATTGAACACCAATTTTTGCTTTTCAGGGAGCGTGGCTATCGCTTTTTGTAGTTGAAGTTGTATTTCATCTCCTTCAAAATAAACGTCTGCTTCCAAATTTTCAACCAATCTATCTTGGTAGTCGGTATCCGATACGCCCTGTAACTTTGCTTTTTGTTTTATAAAATTTAAAGCTTCATTGGTGGCAATACGGTACATCCAAGAGAATAGTTTGCTATCTCCTTTAAATCCGTCTATATTTTTATAGACTTTAATAAAGGTGTTTTGTAGCACATCATCAGCATCATCATGATTTAAAACAATACTACGTATTTGCCAGTACAAGCGTTCTTTATAGGTATTTACCAATACCTCAAAAGCCTGAGCTTGTCTGCTCTTTGTTTTTAAGTCGATAACTAATGTTTCCTCTTCGATCACCAAAAATTGAGGTTTGTTTATACTTAGACAATGAATTTAGTCAAAGGTTTAATTGTTGAAAAGAGTTATTATCATTATAACGAAGATTTTCAATATAATAAGGTTCTTTACGTTGTAAGATAAACCAAAATTAGATTTAATGATTTTACAGAAAAAATTTTACTATGTGCTTATCTTGTTCGTATCAATCTCTATTATTTCTTGTAGTGATGGTGATGAAGATGTAATTATTACTGATGTAGTTGAAGAAACCGAATCTGAAACAGAGACAGAAACCGAAACTGAAACAGAGACCGAAACAGAAACTGAAACAGAAACTGAGGAAGAAGTTGTTGAAGAGGAGGCCGAAGAACTTGATAGTTTTATGGTTTATGAGAACGTAGCATTTGATGTTGACACAAATGGTTTGGACACAAAGAGATTTTTCTCAACCATAACAGGTGAAATATATACGTATAACGAAATTGACGCTGAAAAAGGTGCTACTATAGATTTGGCATGGTATGATATGAGTCCGTCGAATCCGGGGTTTTTGTTTTGGATGAGTCCCGATGATTTATTTCAAGATGAGCAAATTGAAGGAGCAACAACTACAAAAATGGAAAATACGGCTGATCAAATGACGGTAGAAGAATTTGATGCCATTAATGAAGGTAGTCAATTAATAGATTTAGTTATTGAAAATGAGGATGAGGCAATGGGACCACAAGATTACCCGGTTGTAGTTTTATTTGAGAATGCAGCAGGTCATAAAGGCGCCATTAAGATGAAAAGTAACAATGGTGAAATAATGGTAGTAGATATTAAAGTTGCGAGGTAAACATCATTCAGATAATATGAAAAAAGCCATCTTTTATAGATGGCTTTTTATTTTTAGCAATATTTATGTGTTAAGACAACGATTGCATCTCAACCAGCTTTTTATAAGTGCCGTTTAATTCTAAAAGTGCAGCATGTGTACCTTGTTCAACTATTTCTCCTTTTTGCAGTACCACGATTGTATCAGCGTTCTGAATGGTTGATAACCTATGTGCAATGACGATAGAAGTTCTGTTCTTCATCATTTTTTCAAGCGCATCTTGCACCAAACGTTCGCTTTCAGTATCTAGGGCAGAGGTAGCTTCATCCAATATCATAATTGGAGGATTCTTTAGAACCGCTCTAGAAATGGATAAACGTTGTTTCTGACCACCACTTAATTTATTGCCGCTGTCCCCAATGTTAGTATCGTAACCTTTTGGAAGATCCATTATAAAATCATGTGCATTGGCAATTTTTGCGGCAGCTATAATTTCTTCGTCAGTAGCATTTTCCTTACCTAGGCCAATATTGTTCTTAACCGTATCATTAAATAGGATAGAGTCTTGTGTAACCAGACCCAATAGACCTCGGAGCGATTTTTTACTTAGACTTTTTATATTGTTTCCGTCAATGCTGATTTCGCCTTCATTCACATCGTAAAATCTAGTTACAAGATTTGCGATAGTACTTTTTCCACTTCCGGATTGCCCCACAAGGGCTACTGTTTTTCCTTTTTCAACGGTTAGGTTGAAGTTTTTTAGCACATATTCATCTTCATATTTAAAGGAAATATTATCAATCTTCACAGCCTTGGTGAAAGTGTCCTGTTGAATAGGGTTGTCAATTTCGGAAATAGGGTTTTCCGTTTCTAAGACTTCTAAAACACGTTCTGCAGCAGCATTTCCTTTTTTAACTCCGTAAGATGCTTTACTTATTGCTTTCGCTGGCGTTAAAATTTGGTAAGACAAAGCCATGTAAGTTATAAAAAGTTCAGCTTCAAGTGTTTTTTCAACAAGAACCATTTGTCCACCGTACCATAGAATTACACCAATGGCTGCAATTCCGAAAAATTCACTTGTTGGGGAAGCCAAGTTTTGTCTGTTTAGCAAACTGTTCGAAAAATTAAAAAATCTTTTCGTAGAAGATTGAAATTTTCTGGCGAATACAGATTCTGCATTAAACGCCTTTATAACTCTAAGTCCCCCCAAAGTTTCCTCCAAAATGGATAAGAAGTAACCTTGCTCTTGTTGAACTTTGTCCGATTTACGTTTTAACGATTTACCGATCAAAGAAATTAAGAATCCTGAAAGTGGAAGAAACAGAAAAACGAACAACGTCAGTTTTGGACTAATGGTGAGCATTGCTATAATCGTAAAAATTATAGTTAAGGGCTCTCTAACGATTAGCTCCAATATAGATAGAAACGAATGTTGAATTTCTAGTACATCTGAAGTTATACGGGCAATAGTATCACCTTTTCGTTTTTCAGAATAATACGAAATAGGTAATTCTACAGTTTTATCATATAGTTCATTACGTAAATCTTTAAGGACACCGTTACGTAGAAACGTAATAAAATACATTGCTAAATAATTGAAAAGATTTTTTAATAGAAACATGGTAATAATCAGCCCAACCATGTACATAAGAACTTCGCCTGTATCTGTTTGCTGGCTTTGTTTTGTTATGTAAAAGTTTAGGGAATCTGTTGCGTAATCTTTTAGATCGGTTATACCGCTCCATTTTGGTTTGGTATGTATTTTTTCCGTTTGGTTAAAAAGCACGTTCAACATTGGAAATAATGATATCATTGCCAATGTTGAAAACAGTGCGTAAAAGATGTTAGATATAATGTTTAAAATTGCATATATCTTGTAAGGCTTCGCAAAGCGAAGAATCTTTTTGAAATAGTTCATTAAGCTAAATTAAGCTCAGCAAGAATGCTTTTGACTTTATTGTCAAGTTCTGCCGCCACTTTTTTATAATCTTCGGTTTTTTCCAATTTTGTATTGGTACTAATGTAGAATTTCACTTTTGGCTCCGTTCCACTTGGTCTAGCGGCAATTCTTGTGCCATCTTCGGTTTCGTAGATTAAAACGTTGGATTTCGGAATATCAATAGTTTTTTCCTCACCTGTCAGTACATTTTTGGCAGTAGAAGTATTGTAATCTTCAATCCACTTTACTTTAGATCCAGCAACTGATTCTACTGGGTTCTCTTTAAAATCTTTAAGCATTTGCTTAATTTCTTCTGCACCACTAATACCTTTTTTGGTAATAGAAACTAAGTGCTCCTTATAGAAACCATAATCAACATAACATTGAATTAGGTCTTTATAGAAAGAACTGCCATTAGCTTTTGCTTGACTGGCAATTTCGCAAGCCAATAGGGTAGAGGTAACCGCATCTTTATCGCGAACAAAATCACCTACCATGTAACCAAAGCTTTCTTCGCCACCACCAATAAAGTCAGATTCAGGGAAGTCCTTGATCATTTTACCGATCCATTTAAATCCGGTCAAAGAAGTTTTGAATTCTACACCGTACGCTTTTGCCATGGCTTCCATCATTGGTGTGGAAACTATAGTTGTAGCAATAAATTCATTTCCTTTGAATCCTTTTTCCTTTCTCTTCTCCAAAAGAAATTTTGTCATAAGTACCATTGCCTGGTTCCCGTTAACAATTTCCATTTCTCCATCAAGATTACGCACGGCAATACCTAAACGATCACTATCTGGATCGGTACCTACAACCATATCTGCACCAATGTCCTCGGCTTTCTTAACGGCCATTGAAAGCGCTTCTGACTCTTCTGGATTAGGAGATTTAACCGTTGGGAAATTTCCGTCTGGTTTCGCTTGTTCCTCTATAATGGTTACATTTTCATACCCACCTCTTTTCAGAACTTCTGGTATGGCAGTAATTGATGTACCGTGTAAAGACGTGAAAACAATTTTAAAATTTTCTTTCCCTGCAGCGTTAAAATTACCAGCAGCAACAGACTGAGAAATAAAAGCCTCATCAACTTCCTTATCTATTACCTCAATAAGGCTGTCATTAGGGGTGAATTTAATATCTTCAAAACCAAGCGAGTTTATTTCAGAAATAATTTCCCCATCTTGTGGTGGAACAATTTGTCCGCCATCGGTCCAATACACTTTATATCCGTTATATTCTGGTGGGTTGTGAGATGCGGTCAAAACAATACCTGCATGACAATTTAGATGCCTAACGGCAAATGAAAGTTCTGGTGTGGTACGTAATTCTGAGAAAAGAAAAACTTTTATACCATTTGCAGAAAATACTTCGGCAACCGTTCTTGCCAGCGTATCGCTATTATTACGGCAATCAAAAGCAATGACTACTTTGATTTCTTCACCTTTGTACACTTTGTTTAAATAGTTGCTAAGACCTTGGGTGCTCTTGCCTAGAGTGTATTTGTTGATTCTGTTGGTGCCAACACCCATAACGCCTCTCATTCCACCGGTTCCAAATTCCATATTTTTATAGAAACGGTCGTTCAATTCTTCCTTGTCGTTGGCAATTAGGTGCTCAATTTCTTTTTTTACGGCTGGATCAAAAAAGTCGGTTAGCCAGGTCTTTGCGGTATCTAGGATGTTATCCATAGGTTTATAGTTTTATGTGCATTTAAGTTAATGAGAATTTTATTATTCTAAAAGAGTCGTATTCAATTCTTTGGAAATAATATATCTCTTTTCTTCTTTTTTAGAACGTATTAATATTTCTCCAATAAAACCGGCCAAGAACAATTGGGTTCCAATGACCATGGCTATAAGGGAAATATAGAATTGTGGTCGGTCTGTAATTAACCTGCCGAATTTATTTATAAATAGCTTGTCAATACCTAAATATATTGCAAATCCAAATCCAATTAAAAACATTAAAACGCCCAAAGCTCCAAAAAGGTGCATGGGTCTTTTACCAAATCTAGAAACGAACCAAATGGTCAATAAATCTAGAAAACCATTGATGAAACGTTCCATTCCAAATTTTGTTTTACCGTATTTACGTGCTTGGTGTTTTACAACCTTTTCTCCAATTTTTGAAAATCCCGCATTTTTTGCCAATACCGGTATGTACCTATGCATTTCGCCAGATACTTCAATGTTCTTTACCACATCTTTAGCATAGGCTTTAAGTCCGCAATTAAAATCATGTAGGCGCACTCCAGAAGTGCGTCTTGCGGCCCAGTTAAATAGTTTTGAAGGAGTGTTTTTAAAAATGATTGAATCGTAACGTTTCTTTTTCCAGCCAGATACCAATTCGTAACCTTCATGGGTTATCATATGATATAACTCGGGAATTTCTTCAGGGTTGTCTTGTAAATCGGCATCCATGGTAATGATGACATCGCCATTTACGGCTTTAAAACCGGCATGTAATGCTTGGGATTTTCCAAAATTGCGTAAAAAGTGAATTCCTTTTACGGAAGGGTTTTGTTGCGATAATTCTGTAATGATATTCCAAGAATTATCCCTACTACCATCATCTACAAAAAGTATTTCGTAAGAAAAATGATTGGATTGCATTACAGATACAATCCAATCATGAAGTTCTTTAAGTGATTCTTCTTCGTTAAGTAATGGAATTACTATTGATAATTGCATGCGCGACTTCTGGTATTCTCTCCAAAAATACTACAATTACTTAGTATTAATAAGCTGTATCTTCTTTTTTCAAGATTAATCCGGTGATTAGACCAATGATTAATCCTATAATAACATTTATAATAATTATAACAGGATATGAAATCCATGCGAAACTTTTCTGCATTTCTATGCCTTGGTCAATTTGCTCTTCGGTAAGACTAGGGTTGTCAGCCATAGTTTTGATCTTTCCAATTTCATACATTTTGTCCAGGTAATCAGGCTCGATAACGTTTGAAAGCAAAAAGAAATATAATAATCCTACAATAGCAGCTATTAATGCAACACCAGCTCCAACTTTTAATGATTCTGAAATAGTTAAAAATCCGCCACCGGCTTTTTTAAACTTTACGATTGCGAAAATAATACCTGCAGCTAAAATTAAAGTCTGGGTAATTTGAATAGCAGCACCTTGTTCATAGTGCATGTCCATTGCAAAAAGCATAATGCCAAATATTACACCGATAATACCAGTGAGTAAGCCATAATTTAAAGCGAATTTTCCTGTTTTGGGTTGATTTTCTTCCATTGTATAAAGAGATTATAGGTTGTTTTATCTATTAGTATAGTGGTCCTCAATTTTGTTACAAATGTGATGAAATATTATTTTTGATTTTTTTACGATTTGTAATTGCTCATTTATAGATTTTCACTATTTTTGCAGCCTTAAAATGAGTGCCCGTCGGAATGGGTGCGTTAAAGTTTTTAAAATGAAAAAAGATATACACCCAGAAAATTATAGAATCGTGGCCTTTAAGGACATGTCTAACGAAGAGGTATTTTTAACAAAATCTACAGCGGATACTAAAGAGACTTTAGAGGTTGATGGTGTTGAGTATCCATTGGTAAAATTGGAAATCTCAAGAACTTCTCACCCTTTTTACACTGGTAAAGCCAAATTATTGGATACTGCTGGTCGTATTGATAAGTTCAAGAACAAGTACAAGAAATTCTCGAAAGAAGAGAAATAATCATTTTCTTTCTTTTATAAATATAGCGCCTTCGAATTTTTTTTCGAGGGCGTTTCTTTTTCTTTTAATTTTTAAATAATGGAAGTCATCCATTATTTAAAAATGCTCAAGGGATAATTGTTAATTTTGAAAAAAATCATCTAGTATGAACTTTATTCTTTTTGATGGTCCGCGTAGAGATCATTTATTACCATTTACTTTTACCCGTCCGGTATCGGAAATTCGAGTTGGTATTTTGACTCTACGAGAAAGGTGGGAGGCTTATTTGAAAGTGGCTGTTTCTTCTCTTACGGAAGATTATTTAAGTATTAAATATCCCGTTAATATTGAAAGTGAAAATGTATTTATAGATGCATCGGTTTTGCCTACTCCAGATTTGGTAAATGCCTTAAATGTATTGGAAGATGGGCAAGTCCTGAAATCCAAAAATTTAACGATTGCTTATTGTAGTAGTCATGTTAAGGGGGTGGAAGAGTTGGCTTCATTTTCTATTGTAGAATTTAATAATGATTTTGTCCAGATCAATAATACTTGGGATATTTTTGATAAGAATGCGGACATTTTGCAATCGGACTTTGATTTTATTACAAAAGGAAGAAAGAGTCAGCCTATTTCAGAAACCAATCAATTAATACATCCTGAGCGTATATTTCTTGAAGAAGGGGCAAAAGTTGAATTCAGTATCCTAAATGCAACGGACGGACCTATTTACTTAGGTAAGAATGCTGAAATTTGGGAAGGAAGTCTTGTAAGAGGTGCTCTTGCACTTTGTAACAATGCAATAATAAAAATGGGAGGTAAGCTTTACGGGGCAACAACTATTGGTCCCTATAGTAAAGTCTGTGGTGAGGTTAGTAACTCTGTTATTTTTGGTTATTCCAGTAAAGGTCATGAAGGCTATTTGGGTAATGCGGTATTGGGAGAGTGGTGTAATATTGGTGCGGATTCCAATAACTCTAACCTTAAGAATAACTACGCAAAAGTGCGCTTGTGGGATTACGCTACAGAGCGTTTTGAGCAAACAGGTCTCCAGTTTTGCGGTTTAATGATGGGTGATCATAGTAAAACGGCCATTAATACCATGTTCAACACGGGAACTGTGATTGGGGTAAATTCCAATATTTATGTGCCAGGGTTTCCTAGAAATTTTGTTCCTAGTTTTAGTTGGGGCGGAGCTTCTGGTTTTACAGCTTATCAGCCCGCAAAAGCATATGATGCTGCTAAGGTAATGATGGCTAGAAGAGGGGTGGAGTTCAATGAAATTGAAGCCGATATTCTTGCCCATGTATTCGAGATAACTAAAAAATGGAGAAAGTATTAAGTCTTTAAATCTGAATATCAATTAGTTGTATTTTTTTAAACTAGTTGAAGTTTAAGTATTTTTACATTCTCAAAAGAGAAGATTAGATGAAGAAAAAAGTGGCATTTTACACTTTAGGATGTAAGTTGAATTTTTCGGAAACCTCTACAATTGCCCGTAGTTTTGCAGATGAAGGATTTGAAAGGGTTGATTTTTCTGAAAAAGCAGATATGTATGTAATAAATACATGTTCTGTAACAGATAATGCAGATAAGAAATTTAAGACCATTGTTAAAAAAGCTCAGAAAATAAATGCAGATGCCTTTGTAGCTGCTGTTGGCTGTTATGCACAATTAAAACCTGAAGAGTTAGCTGATGTTGATGGTGTAGATCTTGTGTTGGGTGCTACCGAAAAATTTAAGATTACCGACTATATAAACGATTTAACTAAAAATGACCATGGTCAAGTGCATTCTTGTGAAATTGCCGACGCCGACTTTTATGTAGGTAGCTATGCAATTGGTGACAGAACCAGAGCTTTTTTAAAGGTTCAAGATGGTTGTGATTATAAATGTACTTATTGTACAATTCCGCTTGCTCGTGGAATTTCTAGAAGTGATACCTTGGAAAATGTGCTGAAAAATGCTGCGGATATATCTGAACAAGGTATTAAGGAAATTGTATTGACGGGAGTAAATATTGGCGATTACGGTAAAGGTGAATTCGGTAATAAAAAGCACGAACACACTTTTTTAGATTTGGTAAAGGCGTTAGATGATGTAGATGGTATTCATAGGCTACGAATCTCTTCAATTGAGCCCAATCTTTTGAAAAACGAAACCATTGAGTTTGTTGCTCAAAGTAAAACTTTTGTACCTCATTTTCATATACCATTACAAAGCGGTAGTGATGATCTTTTGAAATTGATGAAGCGTAGGTATATGACCAATCTTTATAAGGAGCGCGTTGCAAAAATTAGGGAGGTAATTCCAAATTGCTGTATTGGTGTTGATGTTATTGTAGGTTTTCCGGGAGAGACCGAAGAACATTTTTTAGAGACCTATCATTTCTTAAATGATTTGGATATTTCATATTTACATGTTTTTACCTATTCAGAAAGAGATAATACGCCAGCTGCCACAATGAATGGGGTAGTGCCTAATAAAGTGCGTAACAAGCGAAGCAAAATGTTAAGAGGTTTGTCTGTAAAGAAAAGAAGGGCTTTTTATGAAAGTCAATTGGGCAATGATCTTACTGTTTTATTTGAAGGCGAGAATAAAGAAGGTTATATTCATGGATTCACGGAGAATTATGTTAAGGTGAAATCACCCTGGAATCCGTCGTTGGTTAATACCTTGCATAAAGTGAAGCTAACAGAAATAGACAATGATGGTTTGGTTAGGTTCAATTTTGTAAAAGAAGAAGTTGAAGCGTAAAAAAAAAGCCTTTCCGAAGAAAGGCTTTTAAAATTTGTTAGATGCGTATACCTATAGGTAGCATCTCTTT
The DNA here is from genome assembly GCF_001865655.1 of Maribacter sp. 1_2014MBL_MicDiv. Lineage (NCBI taxonomy): Bacteria > Pseudomonadati > Bacteroidota > Flavobacteriia > Flavobacteriales > Flavobacteriaceae > Maribacter > Maribacter sp. 1_2014MBL_MicDiv. Next base: position 83,252 of record NZ_CP011318.1, on the reverse strand, counting down.
GTATTGTCTTCTATTTTTACGTAGAAATCCTGCAATATGAGGACTTGTTGGAACAACTCTAAGATTTCTTTCTTGAATAATACTTAGAACGGCTTTGATGAAGTTTTCCCTAAAACTTTCGTCTGTAATTTCTTCTGGAACTACCAATTTGGTAAGAAAGACTTTTCGTTCTTGAGAAGAATATTCTATTCTAGCAAGATGACCGTTTACCGTAGTTTCAAACTGGCGCAGAAAAGAATTGTCATTAATGATAACATCGTTCATATAGGTAATTTTAGTGTTGTTGTTAGACAAAAAAATTACGATGTTCTCATATCGTAATTTTGTCGTTTAGAAATGCTATAAAGATTAAAACACAATGAAAAGAAAGTGTTTTTCACATTCTCTTACAAAACTAGTTAAAAAATACTTAATTTCCTAGTTTTTACTACGTTTCATGGCTATGGAAGATAATAAAATTCATTTGTATTGTATGCCGGGTATGGCTGCGAGTTCTTCAATTTTTGAATATTTAAATTTACCGGAAGAGACATTTGTAGTTCATTTGCTGGAGTGGGATATTCCTACAAAGGGTATATCCTTTACTGATTATGCAAAGAAAATGAGCGAAAAGGTAAAAGAGGATAATGTGGTTTTACTGGGTGTTTCCTTGGGTGGTCTTTTGGTGCAAGAAATGGTCAAATATATCCAAGTAAAAAAGGTTGTCATTGTTTCAAGTGTAAAATCGAGATTTGAATTACCTAAAAGGATGTTATTTGCAAGATATACCAGTATACATAAATTGCTTCCTACCGGGCTCATCAACAATGTGGAGTTAGTTGCCAAATATGCATTTGGTGAAAGTGTGACAAAAAGGTTGTCTTTATACGAACGATATTTGTCCGTAAGGGATAAGGGTTATATAGATTGGTGCATACATGAATTGGTGAATTGGCCGCAAGAAGTACCGTGTGATAATTTGGTTCATATTCATGGGGAGAAAGACACGGTGTTTCCTATGAGCAATATTGCTCATTGTATACCTGTTAAGAAGGGGACACATACCATGATCATACATAGGGCAAAATGGTTTAACGAGAACTTGCCAACAATTATTTTGGAATAAGATAGTTCTATATATACCTTTGGTAGACTTATAATCGGAAGAAATAATTTAAAATATAAAATTCATGAAAACTATTAAGAATATATTGATGTTGTTAGGGGTTGTTTTTGTTGCGGGTACATTGATATTTGCGGTGGGTAATACCAACAATACGGCTGTAGTAGATAATGTTGTGGTTAATGATAGTGTTCAAAAAAATGTAGCTAAATCATATAAAATATCATCCATAGAAATTCCTGAAAATTTAAATTTTGCAGGAGAGGTGGTTCCTCAAGAAGACCCGGAAATTTTAGAACGTATTGATAGGGAATTTTTGGTTAATACCTATTGGCAGTCAAATGCAGTATTGCTTATAAAAAGGGCTCATAAATATTTTCCGGTAATAGAACCTATTTTGGCAAAAAATGGTATTCCAGATGATTTTAAATATTTGGCAGTTGCAGAAAGTGGTTTAACCAATGTGGTGTCTCCTGCAGGTGCTACCGGTTTCTGGCAAATAATGAGAGATACGGGTAGGGAGTATGGTCTAGAAGTTAATTCAAATGTAGATGAGCGCTACCATTTAGAGAAGTCAACAGAAGTTGCGTGTAAGTATTTAAATAGATGGAAAAATAAATATGGAAGTTGGGCTTTGACCGCTGCGGCATATAATGCCGGTCCAGGAGCAATTAACAAATTTATGGGCATACAGCAAGTAGATAATTATTGGGATCTGTTATTGGGTAGTGAAACCGGTAGATATGTATTTAGAATTATGGCAATCAAAGAAATACTGTCTAATCCTGAAAAATATGGTTTTCATATAGAAAAAGAGGATATGTATGAGGCTGTGCCAACGTTCACTGTAGAAATAGATGAGCCTGTAAGTGATTTTGCGGATTTTGCTCAAGAATATGAGATAAACTACAAAATATTAAAGCGCCATAACCCATGGTTGAGAGAGGCGCATTTAAATAATAGTTCTCGTAAGAAGTATGCTATTGAAATACCTAATAAGGGGTATTACCATATAGGTAAATGATAAATTAGATTTTTTTCATCTGTTGCTGCATCATTTTAATTTGATCGGTCAACATGTTGTTTTTGTCTAATTTCTTAGCCTCGTTCAAAAGAGTAGTTGCTTCTCTTTTACGTCGTTTCTGCATAGATATACCAGCTAAGCTTAGTTTTGCCATGGCTACATCGTAATCCATCGTTAGACCAAGCTTTAAGGCTTTCTTAAAGTATTTTTCCGCTTGGGTCAAATTGGTCTGAGAAAAAATGATACCGTGCAGGTAATTGTAATAACCTTGTTGTTTAATGGTTAGTGCAGCCTCGGGATTTTTGATCTTGTCCAACCAGTTTTTAGTACCGGTCAGATCTTGCTTACGCATTCTTAAAAATGCTAAAAGAATAATTTCATTTCTAAAATAAAGAAATATAAAAATTAAGGAAAGTAGGATTAGAAATATACCATTTCCAATATTACCTTCTATAAATTGGTACACGGCATAGGCAATTATAAGTCCTGCAATGATTAATTTTAAATTTTTATTGAACATATTTAATTTATTTTAATCTAATAGATAGTTAAGAAAAGTTTTGGGTTTTTATTGAAACCCTATTAAAATATAGTGATTACGGCGCTAAATTTCAGTTCGGGCAAAATTAATCAAAAGCTTGGTTTTGAGACGAACGGATTTATAAAAATATTTTTTTTCATAACCCTTGCTAAAGCAAAAACTCTTTGTATATTTGCGCCCAGTTTTACCTGTCCCTTGAAAAGGACAAATTTCAAAATTAATACAAAGCATTTAATTATATAGGCGATGAGCAAGAGAACGTTTCAACCATCAAAGAGAAAAAGAAAGAACAAACACGGTTTTCGTGAGCGTATGGCTTCCGTAAATGGAAGAAAAGTTCTTGCAAGAAGAAGAGCAAAAGGAAGAAAGAAATTAACTGTTTCCTCTGAACCAAGCCACAAAAAATAATGATTTCATTGTTTTAAAAATATTTAGGTGTTACTTTTCTGAAAGTAACACCTTTTTTTTGTCCAATTCCCATATTAAATTGTTATAAAATGCCAAAAAGAAAAGATTTAAACTCTATTTTATTAATAGGATCAGGTCCTATAGTTATCGGTCAAGCATGTGAATTTGATTATGCAGGTAGTCAATCATTACGTTCATTACGTGAAGATGGTATTGAAACTATTTTGATAAATAGTAACCCGGCAACTATTATGACAGATCCATCAATGGCGGATCATGTATATCTAAAGCCACTTACCACAAAATCTATTGTAGAAATATTAAAAGCGCATCCGCAAATAGACGCTGTTTTACCAACAATGGGAGGTCAAACTGCATTGAATTTGTGTATAGAGGCAGATAAAAAAGGAATTTGGGAAGATTTTGGAGTAGAATTGATCGGAGTTGATATTGATGCAATTAATATTACTGAAGATAGGGAGCAGTTTAGAGAGTTGATGTTGAAAATAGGAGTGGGCATGGCACCACAAGCCACTGCGACCTCTTTCTTGAAAGGAAAAGAAATTGCTCAAGAGTTTGGTTTTCCTTTAGTAATTAGAGCTTCATATACTCTTGGTGGTGCAGGTGCATCTATAGTGTATAAACCGGAGGATTTTGACGAACAGTTAAGTTACGGTCTAGAAATTTCACCCATACACGAGGTAATGATAGATAAAGCCCTAATGGGGTGGAAAGAGTATGAGTTAGAGCTTTTACGTGATAAAAATGATAACGTAGTTATTATATGTACTATTGAAAATATGGATCCAATGGGTATACATACCGGAGATTCCATTACAGTAGCTCCAGCTATGACATTATCCGATAGGACTTTTCAGAAAATGCGTGATATGGCCATCAAAATGATGCGTAGTATTGGAGACTTTGAAGGAGGATGTAACGTTCAGTTCGCTGTGAGTCCAGATGAGGAAGAGGATATTATAGCTATTGAAATTAACCCACGTGTATCTAGGTCATCTGCGTTGGCTTCAAAAGCTACCGGTTACCCTATTGCAAAAGTTGCTACAAAATTAGCTATAGGTTATTCTTTAGATGAATTGGATAATCAAATTACAAAGTCTACATCGGCGTTATTTGAGCCAACGTTGGATTATGTAATCGTAAAAATTCCAAGATGGAACTTTGATAAGTTCGAGGGTTCTGACCGTACCTTAGGTCTTCAGATGAAATCTGTTGGAGAGGTAATGGGAATAGGTCGTTCTTTTCAAGAAGCCTTGCACAAAGCAACCCAATCCTTAGAAATTAAGAGAAACGGTTTAGGTGCAGATGGTAAGGGCTATAAGAATTATGAGCAGATCATTAGTAAACTAACTATACCAAGTTGGGATCGCGTCTTTGTAATTTATGATGCTATCCAAATGGGTATTCCATTAAGTCGCATTCATGAAATCACTAAGATTGACATGTGGTTCTTAAAGCAGTATGAGGAACTGCACTTTTTGGAAAAAGAAATTTCAAAATATACCATTGCTACGCTTTCAAAAGATTTGTTGTTAGAAGCAAAGCAAAAAGGATTTGCCGATAGACAAATTGCGCATATGGTAGATTGTTATGAGAGTGAAGTATACAATAAGCGAACAGAACTTAATATTAATAGGGTATATAAGTTGGTTGATACTTGTGCAGCTGAGTTTAAAGCTATGACGCCATACTATTATTCTACCTTTGAAGCTGAAATTGAAAAGCCAGATGGTACGCGTTATGTGGAAAATGACAGCATAGTTACAGATAAAAAGAAAATAGTAGTTCTTGGTTCAGGACCAAACAGAATCGGTCAAGGTATAGAGTTCGATTATTGTTGTGTACACGGAGTATTGGCAGCAGCTGAATGTGGTTATGAAACCATAATGATCAATTGTAACCCAGAGACTGTATCTACTGATTTTGATACTGCCGACAAATTGTACTTTGAGCCGGTATTCTGGGAGCATATTTACGATATTATCCGTCATGAGAAGCCAGAAGGAGTAATTGTTCAACTAGGAGGGCAAACGGCACTTAAGCTTGCTGAAAAATTATCCAAATACGGTATAAAAATTATAGGAACAAGCTTTGAAGCTCTAGATTTAGCAGAGGATAGAGGAAATTTCTCCGATCTTTTAAAAGCAAATGATATTCCATTCCCAAAATTTGGTGTTGCAGAAACAGCTGATGAAGCTTTAGCGCTATCGGATGAATTAGACTTTCCATTATTGGTAAGACCGTCTTACGTTTTAGGAGGTCAGGGAATGAAGATTGTTATTAATAGGGAAGAGTTGGAAGAACATGTAGTGGATCTTCTTAGAAAAATACCAAACAATAAACTGTTGTTAGACCATTACCTAGATGGCGCTATTGAAGCGGAAGCGGATGCTATTTGTGACGGCGAAGACGTTTATATCATTGGTATCATGGAGCATATTGAACCATGTGGAATTCACTCGGGTGATTCTAATGCAACATTACCGCCATTTAACCTTGGTGAATTGGTAATGCAACAAATAAAAGATCATACTAAGAAAATCGCTTTGGCATTGAATACGGTTGGTTTGATCAATATACAATTTGCTATAAAAGATGAGGTAGTGTATATCATTGAAGCAAACCCAAGAGCATCTCGTACCGTACCATTTATAGCAAAGGCTTATAAAGAACCTTATGTGAATTATGCGACCAAGGTAATGCTAGGGGAGAAGAAGGTGAAAGACTTCAACTTTAATCCTCAATTAGAAGGATTTGCAATTAAGCAACCAGTATTCTCTTTTAATAAATTCCCAAATGTGAACAAGAATTTAGGACCTGAAATGAAGAGTACGGGAGAAAGTATTTTATTTATTGACAGCCTAAAGGATGATGAATTTTACAATCTTTACGCTAGACGTAAAATGTATTTAAGTAAATAGTCTTGTAATTAGACTAATTTTATAAAGCAAAGGAAAACTCTAAATTTTAGAGTTTTCCTTCTGCATACAACCTTCTTATTTCTTTCTTGTCAAATTTCCCTACACTTGTTTTTGGTATCTGTTTTATGGTAATGTATTGATCTGGTATTTGATACTTTGCAAAGTCTTTAGATAAATATTCTTTCAATTCTTCGCTAGAAACAGTACTACTTTCATTGGTTAAAACTAAAGTTGCCAAAGGTCTTTCAGACCATTTTTCGTCAGGAATGGCAATTACGGCGGCTTCGCTAATTTTGGAATGTGACATTAGGGCAGATTCTAGAGCTACACTTGAAATCCATTCACCTCCACTTTTTATTAAATCTTTGGTGCGATCGGTAATCTGCATATATCCATCAGCATCAATGGTGCTTACATCTCCAGTTTTGAACCATCCATCGTCAGTAAAGTTATCTCGGCTATTAGTCTTAAAATAAGACTTAATTACCCAGGCTCCCTTAACTTGTAATTCTCCCATGGTTTCACCATCTCTAGGTGCTATATTTCTATTTTCATCTATAATTCTCATTTCTATTCCAGGAAATTCAAATCCTTGTTTTGCACGAATTTTCAATTGTTCTTTTCTGGTCAATTTTTCATGCTTTTTCTGTAGTCTACTAGCGGTACCTAAAGGCGATGTCTCCGTCATTCCCCATGCTTGAACACCTTTTATCCCAAAATCTTTTTCAAAATTCTCTATTAGACTTGCAGAGAGGGCAGAGCCACCTACCAAATATTCTTCTAAGGCTAATTTTGTTTTGGGCGGATTTTTTTTCATTTCTTCGTACACCCCTCTCCAAATAGACGGTACGCCATTTGCTTTGTTGATCTGTTCACTTTCAAGAATATTAATGATTGCTTTAGGTTGTAAATGAAGAGATGGCATCACCATATCAGAACCGGTCAGTAGGCACATGTATGGAAATCCCCAAGCCATGACATGAAATTGTGGTACAATTAATAAAATTTTATCACTAAAATTATAATTGCCGGCATTGGGTGAAAGAATGGTCATAGCATGCAAATATGTAGACCTGTGGGAGTATAGTACACCTTTAGGCATGCCTGTGGTTCCACTTGTGTAACACATGCCACTTGCATCGTTTTCATTTATTTCGGGCCAATCTATGGTGTCTAACTGTTCGCCAATTAAATCTTCATAATGTATAATGTTGCCAAGGCTGGTGCTAAAGTTTTTTGTGGCGTTTATTATTACATATTTTTCAACGGTTTCTAGTTTAGGTGCAATTTTTTCTAAAAGGGGAACTAAAGTAGCGTCCACAAAAATGACTTTATCTTCAGAATGGTTGATAATAAATTCTATTTGCTGAGCTGATAGTCTCATATTTATAGTGTGACAAACAGCGCCAATACCTGGAATTCCATAATATAGTTCAACATGCTGATAATGGTTCCAAGCGAAAGTACCGACCATGTCACCTTTCTCAATTCCTAATTTATTTCTTAGTCCATTGGCTAATTGACAACAGCGTTTGTAAAGCTGTGCGTAAGAATACTCATGTCTAGAACCATCGGGTAAGTATGATATTAATTTTTTATCAGGAAAAGCACTATTTGCATAATTTAATATGGTGGTCGTAGTTAGGGGATAATCCATTATTAGTCCATTCATGATAATTAGGTGTATTTCTTTGTTGATTATTAAAGTAAAATAAACGAGTGTTTAATCTAGTATATGATCAATAATTTAACAATAAATATTCAATAAATATATTGTTTGGGAGGGAATTGTGGTAAGGCTGTTTTTACGGTTAAAAATTAATTTTATCAGGTAATCTAGTTTTTGATTTTATAGGTAAACTTGAAGGAATTAAAAGAGTATGTGTTGAAAAAATTACTATTAGGTCTTGGGGTTTTGGGGTTGGTCTTTTTGTTGATGACTTATTTTTCGCTATCAAGTACTTCAAAATCATTTAAGACTTGTGAGATTTTAGAATTGCCTGATGTTGATCAAATTAATTTTCGGGATTATGATTCAGTATTGGTTGCAGCAAGTACTTTATACGAAGGCAATGCGGTCAAAACCATAATGCAAGGCGAGCAATATAGAAAAGCTTGGTCTACTCCGGTAAAGGTTCCAATTTTGTTTCTAAATGAAATGGAAGGTAAGGTAACAATCATGGAAGAAGGAGGAGGCAAGCAGACACATTCTTTAAAATTACGACTAGATAATGGTGTGTTAATGACATTAAGAAGTGTGACTAAAGACCCATCTCCTTTAGTGCCTAAAGTAGCGGAGACTTTGGGAATAGAAAACATAATTGTTGACGGTATATCGGCTCAGCACCCTTATGCGGCATTAGTTGTTGCTAAACTTTCAGATAAGGCGGGAATATTGAATACTAGACCAAAATTAGTGTTCGTGCCAAAGCAAGAGCAGCTTGCAGAGTATAATGATAAATTTGGTAATAGGTTGTTTCTCTTAGAGTATGAAACCGAAGGAAACGCTCAGTGGTTAGAATTAAAGAATGTTGATTCTCTTATAGATACCGATAACCTACAAAAGCTTAAAATTAAGAACTCAAACAAAGTAGTTCTTAATTCCGAAGCACTGGTAAAGGCAAGATTGTTTGATTTGTTGATAGGGGATTGGGATAGGCATGCCAAGCAATGGGGATGGGCACTTGAAAATAAGGGCGATTCTTTTCTGGCAACACCGCTACCATGTGATCGAGATAATGCCTTCTTTAATTTAGAAGGAATACTGCCGACACTTATATCTAATAATGTCTTTTTGCCGGAAGTTCAAAGCTTTGAAAATGAAATAGATTTTTTACCGGGATTGATTTCTTCGTTCGATATTTATTTTATGCGAGGCATCCCAAGGACAACATTCAAGAATGAGGCGGAAAAATTACAATTGCTGTTAACAGATGAAGTTATAGAGGAATCTTTTTCAGTATGGCCGGAATCTATTTTTGAATTAGATGGAAAGGAATTGATATCAAAAATTAAGCATAGGCGCAATCAACTTGTGGAATATGCTGGGCAATTTTATGATCAATTGGATAAAAGTGAAAAACTGACTACAGCATTAAAAGGTTCAGAAGATATAGAGATGACCAATGAGGAAATGGAATGCTTTGATTGTGTTGATAATTAAGCTTCAATAAGTAATAATCAACGCAGTGTAATGGTAATTAAGGGCAATTATAAAGGAATATTATGACCAACAAACTAGTAAATAAAACTGAAAAATTCGTTAAGAATTTATTGGCGGAACAAATGAACAAGAATTTTCTTTTTCATACCCAGGGTTATGCCTTGAAGTCTATAAACAAGGCAAAGAAAATATTGGAAACAACTGATGTTACCAATGTTGAGGTCAATTCTATTTTAATTGCAACATGGTTTATGCATTCTGGTTATGCGGTGAATTATGAAAATCATTTAAACGAGAGCTTAAGCTTAGCCACGGATTTTTTAAAAAATGATGGTATTGATAATGAAAATATCAACAAGGTATTGGAGTTGATTACGAGTGCTTGGAGCAAAGATGAACCTAAAAGCGAATCAGAAAAAATTATGAAGGATGTGCGAACCTGGTTTTATGCATCTAGTGATTTTGAGGAACTGTTACAGCTATTAAGACTTGAGCTTGAAAATTTTAACAAATCCGTTCCTGATATAGATACTTGGCGATTAGATTATGTTGAAGAACTTAGGGTTAGGCACAGGTTTTATTCTGATTATGCCAAGGAAAATTGGCAAGAGCAGAAAGAGGATAATATACTTTCTTTGATCTCAAGATTACAAAAGGCGGAAAAAACAGAAAAGAAAGAAATTTTAAAGGCTAGATTAAAAGATGAGAGCCCGCAGAGGGCTATACAATCATTATATCGCATAGAACTAAGAAATCATATAAAACTGAGTGATATAGCAGATACTAAAGCCAATATTCTTTTATCGGTAAATGCCATTATAATTTCGCTCTTATTGGCTAACCTTTTACCTAAGTTAGACTCGCCTTCAAATTCATACTTAATTTATCCCACGGTAATATTTGTACTATTTAGTATAGCTTCTATGATAATGTCGGTTTTGGCTACAAGACCAAAAGTGGATAATGCCGAGGTGGTTGAAAATGATATTAATAAAAAGGATACGAATTATCTGTTTTTTGGAAATTTCCACACTATGGAAATTATGGACTTTAAAGCAAAATTAAGGGATATCATAAAAAGCAAAGAATCTATTTATGATTCATTGAGTATGGATCTGTATTACTTGGGCAAGGTGCTACAAGAAAAATATAGGTTGTTAAGGTGGACCTATACGGTATTTCTTGTGGGTATAATACTTTCTGTAATTGCCTTTGGTTTCGCATTAAAATATTATGGAATGGAAGACGAACTATTAGATGCCGTAACGCCTTTGCCAAAAGAATAAGCTATGGCTAATTAAACCAAACAGCATACTTCATTCTTCTTAATTCCAGTGCTAGCGCTTTTTCAAGTTTTAAAGCTTCGGCTCTTGTTTGTACAAGGTCAATGTGGTTAAATAAACTACCACGTAAGTAAAGGCCATATTTTTCTACAATTTTTGAAGAAATATTGTGTCCTTTTTTGCTTAAACTACCACTTTTATGCTGTTCAAAACGTTCTTTTGGAGTTTTGCTGGTCATGCCAACGTAAAGGCACTCTAGAACTCCGTTAAATTGTGGATTGGCTTCCCTAAATTTTCTGTTCTCGGAGTATACTTTTTTAGATAATTCTATGACATAAACGGTATACATAAAAATAGGTATGGGAAATGGACTTTAATATAAATATTAGGTTTTGATTATTATTCAAAAATTTCAATACCTTCAGTAGTGAATGAAAATGCCTGTGCACCTAAACCACCCACCATAACAGCTTGAAATAATGGATTTAATTTTCTCTTGGAATACCAATCAATCATAAAATTTGCGCCACTACCACCTGATGTATCTTGTTGCTCAATGACATAATCAATAGATTCCATTGGAGTAAGGTAAATAGGGGAGTCTATATAACTTCTTACAAGATCACCTTCTGTATTGTAATAGTCGATCTTACTTACGAACAAACTATCTTTTAAACTGGTATTTCTAATGCTCAAAGTAGCGGTCAATAAAGTTCTGGTATCTCTTGTTTGATTATAGATATCAGAATAAATAGGTACGTAAACCTGTCTTTTCAAAGAATCGTTTGAGATGGTATTTGCCTTTCTGCTCAGGGTGTGGTTGTCCAAAATTTCAACGGGAACATTTTCCGTAGATTTTTGTTTGCATGACATTACGTTCATAGCAAAAACCAACGAAAGACAAATACCACCTATAAACTTTGTATTTTTCAAATGTTATTTTTTAATCTTCCCATTCTGTATGAAAAATACCTTCGCGATCTAAACGCTCATACGTATGAGAACCAAAATAATCTCGTTGCGCTTGTATTAAATTTAAAGGTAATTTACTTGAAGTATAGGCATCAAAATAAGTAAGTGAATTTGAAAGCCCTGGTAATGGAATTCCGTTTTGTGCTCCAAATGCCACTAATTCTCTAGCCGCATCTACCGTTTCTTTTATTTTGCTTACAAAATTAGGAGAAAGTAAAAGATTCGGTAATGTTGGCTCAGCTTTAAAAGCTTCGGTAATATCAGCTAATAAACCTGCACGAATAATACAACCTGCCCTCCAAATCTTTGCAATTACGGCAATGTCTAGATTATAACCATATTCTTTTGAGGCATCTGCCAATTGATGCAATCCTTGAGAATAGGTAATGATAAAAGAGAAGTACAAAGCCTTTTCGGTAAGCGCTTCTAATTTCTCTTTATCCATATGAGCAACGGTAGGTCTAACATAAAGTGCATCTGCTTTTACTCTCTCATCTTTTAATGCGGAAAGTTCTCTCATGCTTACCGCAACATCAATAGATGGTACAGGTATACCCAGGTCCATCGCATTTTGGCTCGTCCATTTACCGGTACCTTTTTGCTTTGCCTTATCTAAAATTTGATCTACTAAACGTCCTTTGGTCAAATCATCTTCTTGTTTAAAAATTTCAGATGTAATTTCAACTAAGAAAGATTGTAACCTACCAGAATTCCATTTGGCAAAAGTGTTATGTAATTCATCATTATTGTAATCGCCTCCTTTTTTAAGTACATCGTATATTTCTGAAGTCAGCTGCATTAAGCCGTATTCAATACCATTGTGAACCATTTTCACATAATTCCCGGCAGATTTTGGACCTAAATAGGCAACACATGGCTCTCCATTGTATTTAGCGGAAACCGCTTCAAAAATAGGTTTAATATGCTCGTACGCAGATTTAGAACCTCCGGGCATAATGCTAGGTCCTTTTCTAGCACCTTTTGCACCACCGGAAACCCCTGCACCAAAGAAGTTGATAGCCCTTTCTTGCAATTGCGCTTCTCTTCTGTCCGTATCGGTAAAAAAAGAGTTACCGCCATCAATAATAATATCGCCTTTATCTATATGTGGTAAAAGAGATTCTATAACGCCGTCAACAATTTTACCTGCAGGAACCAAAAGCATTATTTTACGAGGTTGCTTTAAGTTCTTTACAAAGGTTTTTATGTTGCTAGAGGCATTGACTTTTTCTACATCTCCACCTAAAGTCTTTAAGGCCTCTACTTTTTCATCATCTAAATCATATCCAAAAGCAGAAAAGCCATTATCTGCTACGTTGAGGATAAAATTTTGTCCCATTACCCCAAGACCTACTAAACCAAAATCGTACATAAATTGTATGTTTTATAATTAAAAGACATTAAAATGTTACAACACTTTAGTTATACTTTGTTGCTAACATAATGTGAATCAAAAATAATTTAAAATATTGACTTTAAATCTAAATAACATCTTAAACAAGCCTAATAATGGCTTACTTTTTAAGATATTTACAAATAAATAGAATTTCAACCTATAATGAAAAAGACAGAAAATCATATGCTCGTAATATTTGGGGCATCTGGAGATTTAACGGCAAGAAAACTGATACCTGCCATATTCAATTTATATAAAGGAAATGATCTTCCTGAAAATTTTGTGGTACTTGGCGTTAGTAGGAGTGATTTGGGCGATTTAAAGTTTAGGAATAAGGTAGTTTTAGAAAGTCCCTATCTAGAAGATGAACGAAAGGAGTTTGATGAGGATTATATTCAAAAATTTGCCGAAAAATTGTTTTATGAAGATTTAGGTTCTGATTACGACACATCATATGAACGATTGGAAAAACGAATTTCGGATTTAGATCAGAAATACGGTACGAACGGAAATCATATATTTTACCTTTCAACACCACCAAGTTTATATGAGCCAATAGCCAAAAACTTGTCCGATCAAGGATTGAATGATGATTCTAATGGTTGGCGTAGACTAATTGTAGAAAAACCATTTGGTTATAGCTTACAATCTGCTAAAGAATTAAATGACGGACTACATACTTACTTTAAGGAAAATCAGATTTTTAGAATTGATCATTACTTAGGTAAAGAAACGGTACAGAATCTACTGGTAACCCGTTTTGCCAATAGTATTTTTGAGCCTCTTTGGAACAGAAACTATATACACCATGTGGAGATTACAAATGCTGAAAGCGTGGGTGTTGAAAAAAGAGGTGGCTATTATGATAAATCTGGGGCATTACGAGATATGTTTCAAAGTCATTTATTGCAAATTGTAGCTTTGATCGTTATGGAGCCGCCATTAAGTGCCGATGCCGAAGAAATTAGAAATGAGAAGTTAAAAGCGTTAAAGTCGTTAAAAATAATGAACGATGAGAAAACGCTTTTTGATAATACCATAAGAGCACAATATGTTGCTTCTAAAATAGATGGTCAAGAAGTAAAGGGATATCGCGAAGAAGAGGGCGTAGATGAAAATTCCACGACAGAAACTTTTGCTGCAATTAAGTTTTTTGTGGACAATTGGCGTTGGGCAGATGTACCGTTTTATGTAAGGACAGCCAAACGTATGCCTACCAAAGTGACCGAGGTTGTTATACATTTTAAAACACCACATCATCAAATATTCAAAGAGTCGGGTATTAGCAATAAAGACAATAAATTAATTATTAGAATACAGCCCGATGAAGGCATTCTAATTAAATTTGGAGTAAAGGTGCCAGGTCAAGGTTTTGAAGTAGAGCGTGCCAATATGGATTTCTACTATTCTAGTTTAACCGAAACTCATGTGATGGAAGCTTATGAAAGATTACTATTAGATGCAATGCAGGGTGATGCAACCCTATATGCAAGGGCAGATGAAGTTGAAGCTGCTTGGGCATTTGTAGATCCAATTTTAGAGTATTGGAAAAATGGTAAGGATGTAAAAATGTACGGTTATGCAGCTGGTGTTTGGGGACCTGAAAACGCAAATGATCTTATAGAAGGTGTAGGCGAATGGCGTAATCCAAGCGAGAATCTGGCAGATGAATCTGGCTATTGTGTTATTTGTTAGTCAAAGCGCAAGAAATAATATTAAAGAATAAAATGGAATTAAAAGTATATCAAAATAAAAACAAGGTAGCGGAAGAGTTTTCTAAGTACTTAATTGAAAAATCAGGTACTCAGAAGGCTTTACATATTGCCTTATCTGGTGGAAGCACCCCAAAAATAGTTTTTGACGTTCTTGCTGAACAATTTTCAAAGGATATTAATTGGAACAACATTCATTTTTATTGGGGAGATGAAAGGTGTGTGGCACCCACGAATGCTGAAAGTAACTATAAAATGACAGTAGAACACCTTATTTCTAAGGTTGCTATTCCAGAGGGAAATATACATAGAATTAAAGGTGAGGAAGATCCAAAAGAAGAAGCTAAGCGTTACGGTGCATTATTGGAGGAAGAACTGCCAAAGGAATTAGGTTTACCACAATTTGATCTGGTTATTTTAGGTATGGGAGATGATGGTCATACAGCTTCTATTTTTCCACATGAAATCAATTTATGGGTATCACCGGATAATTGCGAAGTCGCTATTCACCCAGAATCCGGTCAAAGACGAGTATCTCTTACGGGTAGGATAATCAATAATGCTAAAACAGTAGCATTTTTGGTCACCGGCGAAAGTAAGGCAGAGAAAGTAAAGGTAATTGTTGATAGGGAAGAAGGTTATTTAGAATACCCGGCAAGTCACGTAGCACCTAAAACAAAAGACTTGGTCTGGTTTTTAGATGCTGCCGCGGCAAAGCTTCTTACTTCATATCGATCTTAATATTTTCAGATTCCAATTCTTTGATATAATCTTGAGAGTTAAAGGATTTTGACTCGAATTTAGTGTCTCTTTCTTGAGCTTCTAGTTTGCGGTATTTGCTTCTTGCAAATCTTCTGACCCCTTGATCATCTGAAATTATAAGACCGGGCACGGGAACATTTTTACCATCTGTTCCCTTGGCTACCATGGTAAAGTAAGATGAGTTGCAATGTTTTTTGGTACCAGAGGTAATGTTTTCCGATTCTACACGAACACCAACCACCATAGAAGTACGGCCGGTATAGTTAATACTGGCTTTAAGGGTTACCAATTCTCCTACTTCTATAGGGTTTAGAAAGTTTACGCGATTTACCGATGCTGTTACACAATACTGTTGTGAGTGTTTAGAGGCACAGGCAAAGGCAATTTGATCCATTAAGTTTAATATATGGCCACCGTGTACCTTGCCCCCAAAATTGGAATGGGACGGCAGCATCAATTCTGTTATAGAAACTCTTGATTCTTTTACGCTTTTGAACTTTTCCATAAACTTCTCGCTATAATGTGGTTATTTAATTTCTAAAATGAGGAGATTTTTCTGCATGAACCTCTGTAATAAAGTATTTAGTGTCTCCTAGCCAAAAGAAGGTAGCATAGCGCTCAACATAACTTACTTTTACATATTGCCCTTGATATTCTTTTAACTTGTCTATAACTTCCTTGTCTTTGTCCAATACCGAAAATGAAAATATCTGAGCACCAGAGATTCCTTGGCTTATTTCGCCTTCCCAAGTCTTCACTAATACCCCTTTGTGACTTATTTTAATAAGTTCGCCAGATCTAACACCTTCACTGAAGGTTACAAAGTAGATAAAGGCATAATAAAGAGCTCCTATGAGTACTATGCCCAATAAAAGTAATGATACTATTTTTTTCATGTGTTTAATTTAAAATTGAATTAATGGTTGTTATCTAATGTTTTTATAGGTTCTTCTTCATTTTCATCATCTTCGCTAGCACGATTTAGGATGGACTCAGGAATTGATTTTTTTGCTTTGGCACCCATTTTTTTCAGCTTCTCTATACTGGTAACAATATTACCGCGGCCTTCTACTAATTTGTTCATTGCTCCACGGTATTCACCTTTGGCCTCATCCATCTTTTTACCAACTTTGGTCAGGTCATTTACAAAACCTTCAAATTTATCATAAAGAGCACCTGCTTGTCTTGCTATTTCAATGGCATTTCGTTGTTGCTTTTCATTGTTCCACATGCTATCTATAGTACGTAAAGTAGCCAAAAGGGTAGAAGGGGTAACAATAATGATGTTCTGCTCAAATGCTTTATTGTATAAAGAGCTATCTTGGTTTATGGCTATTGCAAACGCAGGTTCTATAGGAACGAACATCAATACAAAATCTGGACTCTCCATCTCATAAAGGTCTTCGTACTTTTTGGCGGATAATTGGTCTACATGCCTTCTTAGGGAGTTTATATGGTCTTTTAAGAATTTCTCCTTAAAATCATCTTCTGAATTAACATAGCGTTCGTAATCGGTAAGAGATACTTTAGAATCGACTACCATTTTTTTACCATCGGGCAAATTGATGATGACATCTGGTAGCACACGACTACCATCTTCTCGTTTAAAGCTTTGCTGAACTATATATTCGCGATCCTTCTCTAGACCAGATTTCTCCAATACGCGTTCCAATACCAATTCTCCCCAATTTCCTTGCATCTTGCTATCACCCTTTAATGCCTTGGTCAAATTTTCGGCTTCTTGGGTAATTTTAATGTTCTGGGTTTGTAAATGTAGTAGCTGTTCTTTTAAAGCGGAATGGATACTGATATTCTCTTTCTGACTTTCTTCTACCTTCTTTTCAAACAGAAGAATTTTTTCATTTAAGGGAGTAAGAATATTCTTGATGTTCTTCTCATTACGTTCCGTGAATTTTAAACTCTTTTCTTCCAATATTTTATTGGCAAGATTTTCAAACTCCTTTGTGAATTTTTCTTGAAGCTTTTCTACTTCCACTTTCTGCTCTTTGTTCTTTAAGCGTAAATTATCTAAATCAGCTTGATAACGCACTATTTGGTTTCCCAGCTGTTCTTTATCCGTTTGTAATTTGAATTTTTGGTTTTCACTTTCCTTTAATCTATCCTGAAAGACAGAAAGGTTGTTTAACATTTGCTGCTCTCGTTCCTCTAAAGTGCTTTGGCGCGATTTTGTTTTTAGAAACTGAATGTAATTACCTAAGAAGTATCCAATGGCAAGACAAAGGATAGCGATAATTAAGTAAATGTAAATCTCGTTCATATGTGCACTGCAGTAATCATGTAAAGATACTTGATTGCTCAATAAAGTTTAAAAGAGCAGGTCTGTTTTTAATTAACATACCTGCTTTAATTTCTTATAAATGTTGAAAAACCTATTTTTTGATTTTAAAAGAGCCCGTATTGGAGTCAAAAGAAATCATATCGTTAGGGAATAGTGTATCAAAATTCTTGTTCTTTATGAGATTGCATGGTTGGTCAAAAGCATTGTTGCCTCCGTCTAAAATCAGCATTTTATCACATAATTGAATAGCCAATTCAATTTCATGACTGGTATATAAAATAATTTTATTTGTGCTGTGCGCAAGGGACTTCAGAAGTTTTAAAATAGATACCTTATGATAAAGATCCAGATGAGAGGTAGGCTCATCAAGTAGAATAATATCGGTATCTTGAATAAGGGCACGGGCAATAAGAACACGTTGCAATTGTCCGTCACTAAGCTGAAAGCATTTTTTGGATAATAACGGTTCAAGAGCTAAGAGTGCAACACTTTTTTTGATAATGGCAGTATCATTAGCTGTCAATTTACCCAACCAATTGGTGTAAGGTTGTCTGCCCAGCGCCAATAACTCATACACAGATAAGTTTTTAGAAGCAATTGGTTCCGTTAAAACGACACTGACCTTAGATGCAATTTGTAATTCACTATAGTCTGTAAGTTCTTTTCCTTCAATTTGTATGGATCCAGAAAGTTTTGGTTGAAAATTACCTAAGGTACGTAACAGTGTAGATTTGCCAATACCGTTTACACCAACTATAGCAGCAAGTTCCCCTTTCATTAAATGAAATGAAATGTTAGAAACCACTATGTTTTCATCATAACCAATATCAAGGTCGTTGACAAGAAATGTGCTATTTGATGTATTCTTATTAATAATACCTGTTTTTAATTAAAAAATCATTTTTCTTTTACGTAACAGTAACCATATAACTACTGGCGCACCAAAAATACTTGTAATGGCGTTAATTGGTAAAACACTCATATAACCTGGTAATTGCGCAATAGTATCGCATAACAACATTAAAACGGCTCCGCAAATAAGTACAGCGGGAATTTGAATTTTATGGTCGGTCGTATGAAATATCTGTTTAGTGATATGGGGAACCGCCAGACCTACAAATGCAATAGGACCGGCAAATGCCGTAATTGATCCTGCAAGCAGTCCGGTGGCGACTATAATAATGTATCGCGATTTTTTTAGAGCAATGCCTAAGCTTTTTGCATAGTTCTCACCAAGTAATAATGCATTTAAAGGCTTAATGGAAACAATGCTAAGCGTAATTCCTAAAACCGTACATAAGGCAACGATACTTAATTGTAGCCAAGATAAATTTCCTAAACTGCCAAAGGACCAAAATATATATTGCTGTAGTTTTTCGGCCTTTGTAAAATAAGATAGTACGCTAACTATGGCAGCAGTAATACTACCGAACATTAGACCAATAATTAACAATGCCATGGTATCCTTAACCTTTGCGGCCACAATCAATACCAAGAATAAAACTAAAAAACTACCAAGGCTAGATGCAATTGCAAGTGTAAAGTCGTTAAAAGCGGAAAAACTGAAGACTGCCGAGAATAGTGAAGTGCCCATTATTAAAATTGCCGCTCCTAAACTGGCTCCAGAGCTTATGCCCAGAACGTAAGGTCCTGCCAAAGGGTTTCTGAATAAAGTCTGCATTAACAACCCGCTTAATGATAAACCACCACCAACCATAACGGCCGTAATTGCTTTTGGTAGCCTATACTCCCAAATAATATAATAGCTAGAAGATTCTTTAAGTGTAGAGCCAAACATAATTTTAAAAGTATCTGATAAAGGAATAGTAACAGATCCCAGACAAATATTAATGGAAAGGCAAACAATTAATAGAATTAAAAGTAAAATGAACTGTAGGCTATATGTAGTTTGTTTAAACAATTAAAGCAGGGGTTTAAAAAAGTATGGTGTATAGTTGGGTAACAAACCAGGGTGTAAAATATGAATTAAATCCTTTAAAACTAGATCAGGTCTTTGTGGTGCCAGTTCGTAATATAACGTGCCACCTGTTTCTCCTTTTGTATTTGCCGTAGTAAATACTTTTCTTTTTTTAAAGGCATCAAATCTCATGTAGTGCTCGCTTGCGCCTTGCATTTCTTGGTAAGAGGAAAATTGGGCAGGTCCTATCCAATACTCGGCATGTTGCCCAACATCTAGCACACTTTCCCAACTTAAGGAAAGACTTCCGTTTTCATCGGTAGAATTCCATAAATACTGTGCATTGGCATCTTTTAAAAAATTCGCTGCCCAGCTTTTGCCTCCCGGCAAATACCAAACATCATTGTACATGGCACCACTAAGAACGGTAGGTTTATTTTTTGCTCCGGCAGCTAGTTTTTTGGCTTCTAGATAGGATGTTTCAATATCATTAAAGATGGCATCTGCCTCTTGGACCTTGTTGAAAAAAGGAGCAAAGAATTTAATCCATTCCGCTTTTCCTAGGGGTGTTTCTTCTACCCAATCACCATTGTAAACTACGGGGATATTAGCGCGTTGTATGGTTTCATAAGTGCTGTTGCCATTGTTGATCGAAAAGCCAAAGATTAAATCTGGTTGCAATGCCAGGACAGCTTCGGTATTTATACTTTCGTTGACACCTAATTCTTTAATTTTACCGGCATCTATTAATTTTCTTGTTGCTGTAGAAGAAATGTACTTGGTATCTGGAAAGCCAATAAGTTGGTTTAAAACTCCTAATTCTTCCAATGCGGGAATATGGGTAGTTGAGGTCACCACAATATGTTCAACAGGTGTTGAAATTATGGCGTCATATTCATTTTTGTTTAAAGTGACACTTGCTTGTAGTTCTTTAGGAACCAAAGCGTAGGTGTATGTAGTTTTGGCATTTGCCCAAGGTTTTAGTACCCTGATAATGGTAATACCGTTGCTTTGATTTTGAATTTCAAAACCATTCGCATATTGTATAGATGTCCTATTAACCGTGGTTTGATTGGGAAATGCTTCTTTTTTCTCCTGTTTGCATCCCCAGAACAAAATAAAGCAACTAATAAAAAGCAAGTGTTTTAACATGGTAGTAATTCGTCTATTTTTCAAAAGTAGTATTATAAAAGTTTACTTAGAAAGATTAAACTAAATGTTTACTTTCGTCATGAATTTTGGTTTTCATTATTTTTTGTAATGAAATTAAAAGGGAATCTAGTGAAAATCTAGAGCTGTTCCCGCAACTGTAAGCTTAGTCTTTGTTCTAAAGATGGCTACTATTTCTTCGGTACCACTGTTATTAGTTTAATGGGAAGGTGAATAGTAGTACGTAAGTCAGGAGACCTGCCATATTTTTAATTTAAATGCATGGACTTTCGGGTAAAAAGTCGTTGTTGTGATGAAAAAGTTAATTTCAATAGTACTAGTGTTTTGTGCTACAGTTGGGTATGCACAACGAGATTCCATTTTAAAGTTGGATGAAGTTGTGGTGTCCGATAGTAGAGTTAAGCAGTATGCTGAGGGGTATAAAGTAACTGTATTACAAGATAGTATAATACAACGTACTAACGGATTTCTTACCTCGTTACTGGCATTTAATTCTAACATTTATTTTAAAGAGAATGGATTTGGAATGGTTTCTTCTCCTGCTTTTAGAGGAACCAATGCGTCTCATACCGCAGTTATATGGAATGGTATAAATATAAACTCACAGTTAAACGGACAAGTAGATTTTAATACCATAAACCCATTTAACTACAATTCTATTAGCATTCGTAGTGGTGGTGGAAGCGTGCAGTATGGATCAGGAGCTATAGGCGGTAGTATTCATTTAAATAGCGATTTATTATTTAAAGAGCACTTTGATAATCAAGTTTCTATTGGTTATGGAAGTTATAAAACAAAAAAAATAAATTTTAATCAGAGTTATGGTAGCCGATTAATATCCTACAGTTTAGGGGTTAATTGTAATGCATCGGATAATAACTATAAGTATTTAAACATCGGTGAGGAGAATAAAAATGGCGAGTTTAATAATCTAAATTTAAATTGGAATATAGGTTATGTTCTTTCTGAAAATCAGATACTAAAGTTATACCATCAAACTTTTATTAGTGATAGAAATTTGTCGGGAAACTTGGTGGTTTTAGGTAGAAGTAAGTATAAAGATAACCAGTATAGAACTCAGTTAGAGTGGGGGAGTTATGGACCAAAAGCGATATCTAAAATAAAACTAGCCTACTTGCAAGAAGAGTATAAATATTTTGAGAATAAAGATGCAGCTATTTACTCCTTTGGGAAGGTGTCTAATTTTTTAGCAAGATATTCTCTGGATTATAAGATTTCTAAATTTTTTAGACTTAACTCTTTTTTGGAATTTAATAACTATAAAGGCGCGGGGGATAGTTTTGGAAGTCCAGAAAGGGATGATTTTTCTGCGACGGCCCTATTAAAACATATTATTTCATCTACAATAGCCTATAATTTGAGTGTTAGGCAAGACTTTTCTTCAGATTTTTCAAGTCCGTTGGTTTTTTCGTTCGATGGTAGTTATAGTCTTACGGACAATTACCAGGTAAAGATAAATGCATCAAAAAATTTTAGGACTCCCACCTTCAATGATTTGTATTGGCAACCAGGTGGAAATTTAGAGCTTATTCCTGAAAAATCATACCAGTTAGATTTTGGGAATGTTTTAAATATTGGGGCTGTCTCTATGCAATATAACGGGTATTATATTTCAACAAAAGACATGATTAAATGGTTGCCCAATAATGAAGGGGTTTGGTCTCCTATAAATATAGACGATGTTGAAATTTACGGAGCCGAGGCAAAAATAGAAGCAAATTATTCTTTAGGTAAAAACCAAGATCTAGGGATTAAGACAAATTATGCCTATACCGTCTCAGAAGATAAGAGTACTAATGAACAGTTAATTTATGTGCCATTCCATACGGCAAACGGTTCGTTAGAATATAGAATAGCAGACTTAAATTTGTTTTATCAGCATTTGTATAATGGTTCTGTATCTATTGTTGGAGGGGAATTGAAAGAATATCAAGTAGCAAATCTTGGGGCAACTTATACGGCGGATATATTGAAAAAAGATTTAAAATATACCATAGGAGTTACTGTTAACAATGTGTTTAATACATATTACGAAAACGTAGCATTACGTCCTATGCCCAACAGAAATATACAAACACAATTAATATTAAATTTTTAAAAATGAAATTGAAACACTTTATGTTAACAGCGGCTTTAGCCTCATTTATACTTACATCTTGTAGTGATGATGATGATATGCCAACACCGGGAACAATAGGAATAGCTACAACAGAAGATAGTTATGATGAGGGAGAAGGAACAGTAGGAATTACTATCAGTACTACAAGCGTAAATGCTATGGATGTAACCATTAATTATGAAGTAACAGGAACAGCCACTGAAGGGGAGGACTATCAATCTTTATCAGGGTCGGTGGTTTTACCGGCAGGGGAAACATCAATACAAGAAAGTTTAATTTTAATTGATGATACGGAGGTGGAATCTTCAGAAGAGGTAATTTTTACTATTACATCTACTAGTAATGAAGAGGATATTGTGGGAGCTAATAGTTCTTTAATAGTAACAATTACGGATAATGATTCTTACCCATTTGAAAATGGGATATTGGTTTCTCATGAAGGAAATTTTATGCAAGGAAATGCTTCTATTTCTTTTGTTTCGGATGATTTAGCCACTGTGGAAAACGATATTTTTAAAACAGTAAATAATGCAGATGCATTAGGGGACAATGCACAGAGTATGTCCTTTTACGAAAATATGGCTTATATAGTAATGAATGGTTCCCAGAAGATAGAAGTTGTAAATCGTTATACTTTTGAGTCTGTTGCCACAATTGGAGGGCCAAGCGAGACAGATTTTTTAAACCCTCGTTATATGGCAATAGCTAATGGTAAAGGATATGTTACAAATTGGGGAGACGGTTCTAATCCTGATGATGATTATGTTGCTGTGATCGACTTAGAAACAAATACCGTTGAATCTACTATTTCAGTTGCGGAAGGGCCAGAGAAAATTATAGTGAAGGATAATACCGTTTATGTAGCGCTTCAAGGAGGTTTTAATCAAAATAACGGGGTTACTGTAATTGATGCTACCACCAATACGGTTACTACGACCATTACAGTAGGAGATCGCCCTAATTCAATGCAATTAGATGCTAGTGGAAATCTTTGGGTGTTATCAAGTGGAAATCCATCTTGGACCGGAAATGAGACTGCCGGACAAATAGATTATATTAATACTACGGATAATACGGTTACAACAACTATGAATTATGCACTTACGGAACATCCAGGTAATTTAGAAATTGATGGAGCTACTCTTTATTATTATTCTGGAGGGTCTGTGTATGCTATGGATACTACAACAAGTGTATTGCCAACAACTGCGGAAATTGAAGGTCTTAATTTTTATGATATGGCTGTTATTGATGGTAAACTTTATGGGGTAGATGCCAAAGATTTTGTCAGCAATGGCTCTTTAGAGGTTTATGATTTATCAGATAATAACTTATTGGCTTCTAAAACAGTTTCTATAATTCCAGGAGGTATATATTTTAATGAAACAGCAGCAAGATAAAATCTAATTAAAAAGTACAATTTTCAATAGTCTAAATAACAGATTATTGTAAAATTTGATAATATAAAAAGCTGAACAATAGTATCATTGTTCAGCTTTTTTTAATTCGTTTTTTGGCTTCAGGTAATCTTGTATTTAAAAGCGCAATATTAAAGCCAATGCTTTAAATAAGGTATTGGAATAAGTTAAAACTCCAAATCATAAACGGTATCATCCACCATCTTATCGCTCATCAAACTATTTTCCTTAGAACTACTAATAATATTGATGGGGTATTTAACCGTAAAGTCGCGTTTACCGGTAGTACCGGTAATTACCTCAATGGCTTTTGCCAATAAAGGTTCGTTTTCTTCCCCAATAATACCAAGGTTGCTATAATCTTCTTTCAACTCATAATCTGGTTGTAAACCGCTTGTAAAGTCGTAAAAACCATCGGCATTTTCATTCCTGCCAATTAAGGGTTGTATTGCCCATTGATTGTCTGGATTGATATTGTTGACTCTTGAGGGTGTGTATAAATATGAGTTTTCCCTATCATCTACCAATGTGGTGGAAAATTCATTTTTACCTCTGGTAACATCACCAATTTGAATAACATCTATATAAGGCTCCAAGCTATTGATCAATAATTCACTGGCAGAAGCAGAACTAGCAGATGTAATAACATATAATTTGTTAAAGCCTAAAGAATTAATGGTCTCCCCATTAATCTTATCGGCAAAATATACCTCTAACTGACTATCATTAAATTGTTCTTGTAGTTTATCGTTGTATCTCTTTCTAAGAAAAATATCGGATGTGTTGGTGCCATAAATCATACTGGCTAATAATCTTGTAGTATTTACAGATCCACCAGGGTTGTAGCGTAAATCCATAACTAGATTGGTAATACCGGCAGATTTCAAATCTTGAACTGCCGCGTACAGGTCGTCATCATATTCATTGGTAAATTGGTTGTACATGATATAGCCAATATTTTCCCCGGCAATGGTAAAAGATTTGGAAAGAAAAACAGGATTTTCAGCCAGACCTTCTTCTTTTGTTAAGGTTACCTCTTCTTCGTTGGGAACAATATTACCATTCTCAAAGTCTGCCATGTTCAAGGTATACGTATCGTTATCGCCAAAAAGTAGATCAATGTAATTGTCAATGGTCAATGTTTGGCCATCAACTCCGGTAAACAGATCTCCACGTTGAATATTGGCAGAGGTTGCATTGGAATTGGGAATAATGTAGCGAACAAATCCAAAAATTTCATCGCTATCTTGAAATTGGACAAGACCAAACTCCAGGCCGTTACTTTTAGAAATACCTGCCAACGAATTTGTAAGCTCACGATAATCTTCATTAAAAAAGCTAAATCTGTCTTCTATATATTGTAGTTTATTCTCGAAAAATGATGCAGGGTCATCTTCAGAATCTAAAAATGCGGTGTATTCAGCTCTACCTTCTTCCGTATTTTCAAAACGATCATCTGCTAAGTCATCTACGTTAGCTTGCCAGAAATACCAAAAGTTCATGGCCTTCCACATGAAATCCTGTACTTCTACATTTGCAGAGCCATCTGGGTCTACCGTATTGGGTAATGAAAGATCATCATCTTTTGAGCATGAAAATGCTAGTACGGCAGCAAACACTATTATTATCTTCTTCATACTAAGTGTAACTAAAATGTTTTGATTTTATTTCTTTTCAGATACAGGTATTTTAGCAACAGGAACACTGTTGTTCAATAATAGTGTTGTATTTCTCGGGTTATATAGTTTTGAACTAGAAACAACATTGGCTGGTAAAATCACATCAAAATTTCTTCTAGCTCCATTACCGTTGATTTCCTGTATGGCTCTTGCCAATAGAGGTTCATTTGCATCACCCAAAACTCCTAAGTTGGTAACATCTTCTGAAAGTTCAATATCAGGAATTAATCCATCCACATAGTCAGAAAAGCCAGCACTATTTTCAACCCTACTTATTATTGGCTGAAGTCCCCACTGTACATTAGGATTAATATTGTCAACTCTTTCAGGGTCATAGACATTACCACCTTCTGGATCATCAACAAATAGTACAGAGCCTTGATTTTTACCAACGGTAGTACCACCTATATGTACTACATCAATATAAGGTTCCAAACCAACCATCACTAATTCACTAGCAGATGCAGAAGCTTCTGTAGCTATGATATACACTTTATTTAAATTTAATGTATTCAGTGCCGCACCTGAATTACCATCTGCAGTACCGGTGGTGCTAACAAAATAATTATCCGTTAAACTACTATCAAATTCTGCTTGTAATTTGGCATTATAGATTGTTTTAAATAAAAGGTCGTTGGTGTTGGTGCCTTTGATTAAACTGGCTAAAACAGCGGCAGTAGATCCTCTACCACCTGGGTTATAACGTAAATCCAATACCAGTTCATTTACACCTTGTGCTATGAAATCCGCAAAAACTGAATTAAGGTTATCTTCAGATCCAGATACGAATTGGTTGTACATTAAGTATCCAATTTTTTTGTCTCCAGATGTAATAACGGTATTTACATGGATAGGATTTTCAATTAATCCTTCAGTTTTGGTTAGGGTTACTTTTTTATCACTAGGGCTTATGCCACCATCAACAATATCAGCCATGTTAAGTGTGTAGGTATCATTATTCCCAAAAAGTAATTCTATATAATTATCAAGGTTTAATGTTTGACCATCAACCCCAATAAATAAATCGCCTCTTTTAATGTCTTTGCCCGAAGCATCAGAATCCTTTACAATGTACTCTACAAAACCAAATACGTCTTCGGTACCAGAGATAAGACCTAAACCAAATTGTAGACCATTACTTTTAGAAATACCTGCAGAACTGTTTACCAATTCGGTATAATCATCGCTATAAAAGGTAAATCTATCTTCGGAAAACAACAATTTGTTTTCTAATAAAGCAACCGGATCATCATTTTCTGCTAGATATTCTTCGTAAGCAGTCTGTGTATCAAATCGATCATCTGCTAAATCTGGTACATCTCCTTGCCAGAAATAATAAAGGTTCAGTGTTTGCCAAAAAAAGTTTTGGACTTCAATGTCAACTTCTACCGTTTCTTCTTCCTCTTCAGGATTTTCAATTTCTTCTTCTTCAACTACGGGGTCGTTATCATCATTACTACATGACATTGTAATAAGACCTAGACAAAGGAGGGACAAGAAAAATTTTTTCATAGTTATTTTTAATTTTAATTAAAGTGTACTGCTTTAGCCAATTTATAAGCCATCATAAACTATACCGAAAACAGAAGTTTAAATAAGTACGTATATAATTAGTAATAGGATGTTAAATTTACTTACAAGTCAAGGAAATAAAAATTAATTGTAACAAAAATCGTTCAGCGTCGTCTTCTTTTTGTAAACCTGTAAGAAAGGTTACAGACAGCCAAACCAAAATGAAACAAACGGAGTTTTTAAATATTGTATTACCATTTAAGGATAAGTTGTTCCGTATGGCCAAAAGGTTGTTGGTGTCTACAGAAGAGGCAGAAGATGCAACTCAAGAGATACTGATTAAGCTTTGGTCAAAAAAGAATAAAATGGAAAGTTATAATAATATAGAGGCATTTGCCATGACCATGACCAAGAACTTTTGCTTAGATCGTTTAAAATCTAAACAAGCGGGAAATTTAAAATTGGTACATAGTAATTATACCGATGCCAGTACATCTTTGCAAAGCGAATTAGAGGCAAAAGATAGTATTGATTGGGTTGAGAGAATTATGGCAGAATTACCTGAGCAGCAGAAAATGGTATTACAATTACGAGATGTTGAACAATATGAATATGAAGAGATAGAAAAATTATTGGATATGAAACCTACGGCCATACGGGTAGCTTTGTCCAGAGCAAGAAAAACCGTAAGGGAAAAATTAATGGAAAAGCATAATTATGGAATTGCATAACATAGAAAAATTAATAGAAAAGTATTTTGATGCGACCTCAACGATTGCAGAAGAAGAAATACTTAGGAAGTACTTTTCAGAGGGTAACATTGCTCCGCATTTAGAGCAGCATGCACCTTTGTTCAATTACTTCACAAAAGCAAAAGAAGAGCGCTTTACAAAGCAGGTGCCATTAAAACCTAGAAAAAATTATTTGAAATGGGCATCCGTTGCTGCAATTGCAATCTTTATGGTAGGGCTATATTTTTATGAACCTACACCACCTCCGGTTACTTTGGCAGATGAGTACACCCCAGAGGAAATAGCATCTGCAAAAGAGGCCTTGGCCTTATTGGCAATGAATTTTAATAAGGGTACAGAGCAACTGAACCAT
Organism: Maribacter sp. 1_2014MBL_MicDiv; assembly: GCF_001865655.1. Classification (NCBI taxonomy): domain Bacteria; kingdom Pseudomonadati; phylum Bacteroidota; class Flavobacteriia; order Flavobacteriales; family Flavobacteriaceae; genus Maribacter; species Maribacter sp. 1_2014MBL_MicDiv. The sequence goes on along the minus strand of NZ_CP011318.1, from coordinate 54,707 downwards.
TTAAATGAATTTGAAAAGACAACGAATAAATTTTTAACGAAAAGTAATTAAAATGAAAAAGATACTAGTATTAACACTGTTGGTGTTAGCCCCGGTAATAATTAACGCTCAAGATATTTTTGAAAAATATGAGGATAATGATAAGGTAACCTTTGTTGCCATGCAGCCCAAAATGTTTCAAATGTTGGGTAAAATGAGTGTAAGTTCAGACGATCCGGAGGCAAAGGAATTTTTTGAGTTAGTAAATTCCATAACCAGTTTTAAGGTAATCACAACTGAAGATGCGGCAATTTCCAAAGACGTGGATAGTTGGGTAACCAATAGACTTAAGAGTTCTTCTTTTGAAGAGTTGATGAGAGTACGTGACGGTAGCTCTAATGTAAAGTTTTATGTAAAAGAAGGTAAGGACAGTGATCACGTTAAAGAACTATTGATGTTCGTAACAGGGTTAAAAGACATGGATATAGATGTAAATGGTAAGAAATTGGAAACAGTCCTGTTATCCTTGACCGGAGATATCAATTTAAGGTCAGTATCTAAGTTGACCGATAAAATGGATTTGCCGGGTGGTGACCAACTGGGTAAAGCAGCTAAAAACGGAAATTAAAAATTAATTAATCGTGTTATATTTTACAGGGCACGCTTAATTATAAGTCAATAATTCATCAATCACCAGATCCTGTAACGGGTGAAGGTATTTAAAATCAACAATCATGAAAAAAGTAGCAGTAGTATTTTTAATGGCAATTTTACCCGCGTTGGGTTTTTCACAATCCGTATTCGATAAATATGAAAATATGGATAACGTAGGGTCCGTAATAGTAAATAAAGGTATGATAGACCTTGTATCTAAATTTGGAAATCTTAGTGATGACAAAGAGGCTCAAGAGTTTATGGAAATAGCCAGCGGATTAAAAAATGTGAAGGTCTTTATGACTGAAGATGCAAGCGTATCTGCGGACATGTCATCTACGGTAAAGAAGTACCTGAAATCTTCTAAACTAGAAGAATTAATGCGGGTCAAGGATAAAGATGTAAATGTAAAGTTCTATATAAAAGACGGCAAAAAGAAAGACCATGTCTCAGAATTGTTAATGTTCGTTAGTGGTTTGGAAAATGTAGATGTTGGTCATAACGGTAGAAAACTTGAAACCGTACTTGTAAGTCTTACAGGAGATATAGATTTAAATAAAATAGGAACATTGACTAGTAAAATGGATCTGCCAAAGGATTTGAACAAAGCATCTGGAAAGTAAAAGTTTAATGAAAAGGTCTTCTATATATTTAGGGGACCTTTTTCCTAAAAAAAAACATAGTATGAAATATGTATATTGGATGATGGTTGTAATTTTTGGTTTAACCATGTCATCGTGTTCATCTGAACAGAGTTTACAAGAATATTATATTGCCAATGCAGAGAATCCGAATTTTATGTCTTTTGATTTGCCTTCCAGCTTATTGAATTTGGAAAAGGCAAATTTGAGTGCATCTGAAAAAGAAGCGGCTTCTTCCCTTAAGAAGTTGAATATTTTGGCATTTCAAAAAAAACCTGATAACGAAGCAGATTATCTGGTACAAAAAAAGACTATTAAATCAATACTGAAAGGTTCAGATTATAGTGAGCTGATGAAAATGAATACCCCTTTTGGTAAGGCGACTCTACAGCTAAAGGAAGATGGAGACACTATTGATGAGGTTATTATTTACGGTGATAACGATGAGAAAGGACTTGTTTTGGTTCGTGTTTTAGGAGATGACATGAATCCGACCAGTTTTGTTCAATTAATTCAGGCAATGGAGAAATCTAATTTTGAAGGTAAAGGTTTAGAACAACTTGGCGATTTAATAAAAGGTTAAGAGCAAGTTTTATTTTGTTTAAGAACAGCCCGTTACGTTTACGTAACGGGTTTTTATTTGCTGTAAAATTGAGCATCAGTTATTTTTAATGTGACCATTCAATAAAATTGGTGTCATAATATATGAGAACAATTAAATAACAACCTAAACAAACATTAAAAATGGAAAAAACACAAGTATGGATTGACAAAGGGATTGAATTAGCTATGGAATACGGTCCTAAAATTATATTAGCTCTTTTAATATATATTATTGGTTCCTGGATAATCAAGAAATTGATAGGAGTTGTAAATAAAGGAATGACCAAGCAACAGTATGATGAGTCGCTTAGAAAGTTCTTACTGAATTTGGCGAAATGGGCACTTACCGTATTTTTGATAATTACCGTTATTTCAACGTTAGGAGTAGAGACAACAAGTTTTGCAGCGGTTATTGCGGCGGCTGGTCTTGCAATTGGTCTAGCGTTACAAGGGTCACTTTCTAATTTTGCGGGCGGTGTATTGCTTATCATCTTTAAACCTTATAAAATAGGTGATTTAATTGAAGCTCAGGGTGTATTGGGTAGTGTAAAGGAAATAGAGATTTTTACCACCAAACTAATAACCCCGGAAAATAAATTGGCAATTGTACCTAATGGTGCAATGGCAAACGGAAACATTGTAAACTATACGGCAGAAGGTAAAATTAGAGTAGATACAACAGTAGGTGTAGATTATGGTTCTGATTTACAGAAAACAAAAGAAGTGTTACAGGCAATGTTAGAAGCTAATCCAAAAGTGCTTAAAGATCCGGCTCCATCTGTAAATGTATCTGAATTGGCAGATAGTTCAGTAAACTTGGCCGTACGCCCTTTCTGTAAGCCAGAAGATTACTGGGATGTTTACTTTGCCACTATTGAAGGTACTAAGAAAGCATTAGATGGTGCAGGTATAGAAATACCTTACCCACATGAAGTTCAAATTAATAAATAATATAGTCTAGTTAGTTAATAAAAAGCCCGTTGAACTTGCTCAACGGGCTTTTTTAATTTTATTCGATAGTCTCATATAAAATACTTTGAGCCTTATCTTAATTCATTTAATCTTTTGCAATTTGTAGATTATTTTTTCCAAAATCCAAGGTTCTGATCGGGAACGGAATGTTGATGTCGCGTTCGTCAAAATGTTTCTTAATTATTTTAATGGCTTTGTGTCTTGCTGCATGTTCCTGTTTTACATTTACACAGTCTGCCCAAAAGCGCACCATAAAATTGATGGAACTATCTCCAAATTCCGTAAAAAAGAATTCTACATCTTCACCGTCGTTTTGTTGAAAGTTGTCGCTGATAATTTTTACGGTTAGGTCTTCTACCATTTGTAAGTCGCTTTCATAGCCAACACCACAGTTTACAAATATTCTATTTCTATTGTTCATAGAATAATTGGTGAACGATCCATCTATAAATTTGGAATTTGGTATCACTACTACATTATTGTCGGGTTTTTTTAGAATAATGTTTCGTAAGCTAATTTCCGTAACAAAACCAGATACACCATCTGCCGTAATAAAGTCATTTATTTTTAGCTGTGGCATGAACGAGAGTATGAGTCCGCCAAAGGTATTGCTCAAGGTACCTTGTAGAGCTAAACCAATTGCTAAACCAACTACACCTGCACCTGCTAAAATACTTGTTAAAACCTTATCTAAGTCCAAAACCCCAAGGGCTATAAAGAAACCTATTAAAATAATGACAACAAAAACTACTTTGGCTATAATTTCTTGAATAGAAACTTGTGATATTTTTCTTAGTATGGTCTTCTTAAGTAATTTCCGTATTCCTCTTGCTAGAAAATAAAATAAGAACATTACCAAAACAGCCATGGCGAAATTTGGTAATTTTAAAATGATGGATTCTAGCCATCCATCTAATTTATCCCATAAATTACTTATGGATTCTTCAACTGAGAAATTTGTTTGCATACAATTTTAGATTTGTGTTCGTAAGAAATATATAGGATACGAATCACAATCTAAAATGCAAATCGCCCAAAACGGGCGATATGAAGTCTTTGAATTAAAGAAAAATTTTAATGCATTAAAATTGGCTTAAATGCCGGTATAATTACTGGGTGAAATTTGCTTTAATTCATTCTTAATACTGTCAGAAACCTCTAAAGTGTCTATAAAATTTGCAATGGAATCTCTATTTATTTTTTCATTGGTACGTGTTAGACCCTTTAAGGCTTCGTACGGATTAGGGTAATTTTCACGTCTTAAAATCGTTTGAATGGCCTCAGCAACTACCGCCCAATTGTTCTCTAAATCCTGTTCAAATTTTTCCTTATTCAAAAGTAATTTGTTCAAGCCTTTTAAAGTAGATTGAAAAGCGATGATTGTATGCGCAAAAGGAACGCCTACGTTTCTTAATACGGTACTATCGGTTAAATCTCTTTGAAGTCTAGATACTGGTAGTTTAGCCGATAAATGCTCAAATAGGGCATTGGCAATACCAAGATTACCTTCGGAGTTTTCAAAATCTATAGGGTTTACTTTATGTGGCATAGCAGAGGAGCCCACTTCGCCCGCTTTAATTTTCTGTTTAAAGTAATCCATGGAGACATAGGTCCAAAAATCTCTATCTAAGTCTAAAATAATAGTATTAATGCGCTTTAGGGTATCGAACAAGGCGGCCATATGGTCATAATGTTCTATCTGTGTTGTAGGGAACGAATGTTGTAATCCTAATTTCTCTTGAACGAATTTTTGACCGAATGCTTTCCAGTCAATAGAAGGATATGCCACTAAATGTGCATTGAAATTACCGGTAGCACCTCCAAATTTGGCGGCACTAGGTATATCGTTCAATAAATTAAACTGTTCTTTTAAACGGGTTACAAAAACCATTATTTCTTTCCCTAAACGAGTAGGGGATGCTGGCTGCCCATGTGTTCTTGCAAGCATTGGTATATCTGACCATTCTTTGGTCAATTCTTCCAATTTTTCTACAAGTTGAAAGTATTGAGGAACAAAAACATTGTTCATTGCTTCTTTAATGGAAAGCGGTATTGCAGTATTGTTTATGTCTTGCGAAGTCAGTCCAAAGTGAATGAATTCTTTAAATTCTGATATCCCTAAATTGTCAAAGGCTTTTTTGATAAAGTACTCAACCGCCTTTACATCATGATTTGTTGTTTTCTCTATTTCTTTTATTTCCTGCGCATCGGCAGTTGTAAAATCCGTATATATTTTTCTAAGTGTTTTAAACTTTGAAGAATCAAAGGAAGATAGTTGCGGAAGTGGAATTTCACATAGAGCGATAAAATACTCTATTTCAACTCTTACCCTATATTTTATCAACGCTTCTTCTGAAAAATATGCAGATAAAGAATTGGTTTTAGAACTATAACGACCGTCAATTGGAGAAATGGCACTTAATGCGTTGAGAGACATAAACAATGGTTAAATTATTAAGGGGCAAATATACCTATTCGAATTAAAGTTTAAAACCATAAATGCTAATAGTTATAGATGTATCGGCATCATTTTTAAGGTTTGTAACTTAATCTTTGTTAGAAGACTTTTTTTCCAGAATTTTAAGTGTTTGCCTGGCCCTTGCTTTATAAGCGGCACTTCCATCTTCGTAATTCTGTTTTAAAATGGGAATTAACTCAGGGTGAATCCAATCAATTTTAAAACCAAGCCATAAAAGAATGGTGATGGAATAAGCCTTAGGAGCAATTTTATGTTCTCCCATCAGCCAATCAAATGCAGCTTCCGTGATGGCATTTAAATGTTCATTATTTAATTTTGGATCACATATTTTATTTTTTTCTGAAAATTCGTTCAATACTAACAGTTCACAAATTTTAGCGGCAGGTCTTATTGATGATTCCAGTGAAATACTGTTAAGTATAGTAATGAAATCATTGATGTAAATTAAAATTGGTTTTATGTCTTTGTTGGCGACGTATTCTAAAATCCAGCTGGCTTTACAGGATACCGGGTTGATGTCATCTTTTATGATTGAAATCAGAATAGGAACTAATTTAGGGTCTGCTAGTATAATAGAAGCCATTTTACTCCGTTTTTCCCTTAAAGCGGTAACATAATTCAGTGCTTCACACAGCTCTATCTTATTCATAAAATTGTATCTTTATTACTTATTTCCCCCAAATATGAAATTACTAAAAAGAATTAGCTTACTTGTAGTGGTCGTATTTATAGCCATGCAATTTTTTAGTCCTACCAAAAATGTATCTCCAGGCAACCATACCAAAATTTTTATAACGGAAACGAACCCAACGCCAGAACTTCAGAATATTTTTGAGAACTCTTGTTATGACTGTCATAGTAATAACACGGAATACCCTTGGTACAATAATATAGCGCCAATTTCATATTGGATGGCAAACCATGTTAATGAAGGTAAGGAACATTTAAATTTTTCTGAATGGGAGAAATATTCCTTGGATAAAAAAGATCATTTATTAGAAGAGATAGAAGAGGAAGTAGTAGAAGGTAAAATGCCGTTATTGGAATACACTTACACTCATGGCGATGCAAAACTAACCGAAGGTCAAGTCAATGATCTTGTTGAGTGGGTAAAGCAAACAAGAATTATCTATCAATTAGGGAAGCAACCAAAGTAGGAACACCATTAACAGCGGTATCCGCAATTGTCGTAACATTGTTTTTAGTCGCCAATGCGGGTTTTGGGTCTATAAAAAATACAGGAGTGCTTGGTCTTACAAAGTCAATTAGACTGGCTGCAGGATAAACTTGCATTGAAGTTCCTATAATTATTAAATAATCTGCATTTTTGGTAATTTCAATTGCCTTATCTAAAAGTGGTACAGCTTCGCCAAACCAAACAATGTGTGGTCTAAGCTGATAACCATTTATACAAGTGTCTCCCAATAAAATATCATTCTTGCAATCTAAAATTTCATTTTCAAAATTTACACTTCTAGCCTTTAAAAGTTCGCCATGTAGGTGAAGTACATTTGAGCTACCTGCGCGCTCATGAAGGTCATCTACATTTTGAGTAACTATATTGACGTTAAAGTGAGACTCTAAATCAGCCAATGCTTTATGCGCACTATTAGGTTCAACGGTCAACAGTTGTCTTCTTCGTTGGTTATAAAATTCTAAAACCAATTCAGGGTTTCTTTGAAAGCCTTCTGGGGTAGCAACTTCCATAACATCATGACCTTCCCATAGACCATTGGAATCTCTAAAAGTTTTCAATCCGCTTTCTGCTGAAATTCCTGCACCTGTTAAAACCACTATATTTTTCATGATCATTTGAAATTAAGCTTAAAAATATACTTTTCTTATCTTGGTTGCATGATAGATATGGAGCTTTTAAACTATTTAGAAGAGTTTATTTCAGAAAACAGAAAAGAAAGGTTTACAGAAATTCTGAGGCAACGTACCAATTATATCACTGTTGCTGTTGAAGATGTATATCAAATGCACAACACAAGTGCGGTTGTTAGAAGTTGTGAGTCTTTTGGTGTACAAACCGCTCATTTGATAGAAGGCAAATATGGTAAGAGATTAGATGAGGAAATTGCCATGGGGGCACAAAAATGGGTAGATATCAAAAGATATCAGAACTCAAAAGAAGCTATTGATACATTAAAAAATAAAGGTTACAAGATTGTAGCCACTAGTCCGCATGCAGATAGCTCATTGTTACAAGATTTTAAATTAAATGGCAAAACAGCATTGTTTTTTGGAACCGAAAAAAATGGTCTTAGTGATTATGTTCTTGAGAATTCAGACGCTTCTTTAAAAATACCGATGGTTGGTTTTACTGAAAGCTTAAATATATCAGTATCGGCCGCAATTATTTTGCAACATGTAACTACGCAGCTAAAATCTTCTAATATAGATTGGCAACTGACGGAAGATGAGTTGTGGGAAAGACGATTAGATTGGACAAAAAAATCAATCAAAAGTATAGATGAAATTTTAAAAAGGTACAAGTCAGATAATAAAAAAAAAGATTAACTTGTTGGTCAACAACAATTTAAAAAAATATGTATACCGCATTAATTATTCTTGGAGTGTTAGTGGCTTTGGTTATTCTACTAGCCTTGATTGCCCCTAAAACCTATCATGTTTCTAGAAGTATAATTTTAGACCATGACCCTGTTAAAGTTTGGCCGCACTTAAAATTTTTAAAAAAACAACAAGAATGGTCACCTTGGGCCAAAAAAGACCCAAATATGGAACTGACATTTACTGGAGTAGATGGTGAAATAGGTGCAATTAGCCACTGGAACGGTAATAAAGATGTAGGCGAAGGTGAGCAAGAGATTACAAAAATAAAGGAAGGGGAAAGAATAGAGCAGGATCTACGCTTTTTTAAACCATATAAATCACAATCTGATTGCTATATGAATTTAGATGCTGTAGATGGAACTAAAAGTAAGGTTACCTGGGGCTTTTCAGGTAAAAACAAATTTCCCATGAGTATTATGATGCTCTTCATGTCCATGGATAAAATGGTAGGTAAAGATTTTGAGCAAGGACTGCAAAATTTAAAGAACAACTTAAATAGTGATATATGATTTCTTGGTTTGAAATTCCAGTGCAGCGTATGCAGAGAGCACAAAAGTTTTACGAAGACATATTTGGAATTACAATTACGGTGAACGAATTTGGCGAATTTGTAATGGGGTTGTTCCCAGATAAGCAAAGTATGGGGCAATCTAGTGGTGCTTTGGTAGAACATGAACAATATGTACCTAGTATGACACACGGTGCCATGGTTTACTTTGCATGTGATGATTTAGCCGTTGTGCTAGATAAAGTTGAAAAATCAGGCGGACAAGTATTACAGCCCAAAACCGAAATTGGTGAAGGGCATGGATTTATGGGTCTTTTAAGGGATACCGAAGGTAATAGAATAGCGTTGCACTCTAATAGCTAAATTAAGCTTACTTGAGCAGCTCCAGTAATACTACATCATTTTCATTATTTAGAATTACCTTGTTGTTTTCTACAACAACTTCTGTTTCAGAATAGCGATCGTACAATTTTGTGCCGTCGCCAAAAATACCTTTGACCGATATTTCTTTTTTGCCTTTAGGAGCATCTAAGGCGATCACAACCTTATCCACAAATTCTTCTTTAGCAAAGTATCTGCTAAAAACATAGGGAGATTTTGTAATTCTTTTATGAATACCTGCACCAATTGAGGGGTGGTCATTTCGGAACGTTCCTAATTTTTGCCAGTGCGCCAAAATTTCTTTGGTTTTGGGTAAACTATCTAACTCGTTCCAATTCATGAAAGAACGTAAGGTAGCGTCGCCTTCCGTGCCTTCTATGGTTAAGCTACGGGCTGTTTCATCTCCGTAGTATATTTGTGAAGCGCCAGGGGTAAGTAACAGCACGTTTGCAGCTCTTTTTGAGTCTTTTCTATCTTTATCAAATGGCTGACCATCATCATGAGAGGTTAAGTAGTTTAATACACTCTTTTCTTTAAACTTGGTGTGTAGTAATTTGCTGTATTTCGTAAAAATGGTTTCATAATCTTTTTCGGCATCGGTCTTTAATTCAAAATTGATAAGACTTTTGAATCCGTTTTCAAAGTAATTGACTTTTTTATCGCCTAAATCAAATTCTTGTCCGCCAGAAACGCCATAGTTGTACACTTCGCCAACCATATAAAAAGGATTGTTGTCCAATACCTTATCTTGGTTTTTCTTTTTCCATAGTTCAAAAGCGGCAGCAGCTTCTTTATATAGTTCTGCCCAAGAATTTTCATTGGCATGCTTAACCGTGTCTACCCTGAATCCATCTACTCCGTATTTGTTAACGTAGTCCGTAAGCCATTTAATAATATAAAAACGAGGGGCTCTTGGGTAGCCTGTCCGATCAAAAAACAATTCAAGTTCATCAAGTTCTTCGCTTAATCTTCCTTCTGATTTCCATTTGGCAAGTAAGGCATCAGGTAAATTTACGGCAGCATCAGATTCCGTTCGTATGTCAGTAAGGTTTGCAACCAAGGTACAAGCGGTAGTATTCTCATAGGTAGTAAATTCGCAAGTGGGCGAGGTGCGTACCCATTCTTCTGGCCATACTGGATCTTCATTGGTAACAGGACCAGTGTGATTTAAAACAACATCCAACAAAATTCTAATTCCGTTTTCGTGGGCGGTCTTTATTAAGGTCTCTAAGTCTTTATCGGTTCCAAAGTTAGGGTCTAGCGCCGTCCAGTCTTTTGCCCAATAACCATGGTAGCCATAGGTATTACCGGTACCTTCGTCCGTAGCGCCATGAATTTGTTCCACAACAGGAGTAAACCATATGGCATTGACCCCTAGGTCTGAAAAATAACCTTCATTAATTTTCTGGGTAATACCTTGTATGTCGCCACCTAGAAAACCTCTCAGTTTTCCGGTTTCCTCATCACGGTCAAAATTGATATCGTTGTTAGGGTTCCCATTATTAAACCTATCTGTCAATAGAAAATAAACGGTGGCAGCTTCCCATTGAAAATTTGGGTTCTTCTTAGGTTGGTGTACAACATCTTGGATATTGGTACTGCTTTCTAACTTTTGTTTGTTGTTAGATTGGCAAGAAATTAAGATAAGTGTGAATAGTCCTAGAAAGAATACGTTTTTCATTTTCCTGTTATTTGCATTAAAGCTATAACAAGGATTTCGTATTAAAAAATATTATTTCTTTCTGTTAAGAACTTTATACTCCTCGTAACAGCTGCTAATGGCGTCAAGTATCTGAAGGTCATTGGCTGTGGTAATAAATGATTTGGAATAATTACAATTGTTAAGGATATCCTGAATATCTACTTTTTCCAGTTGAAGAAATTCTGTAAGTGTTTCTCTATCAAATTTTGAAGCTAATAGATTACGTATGTCATCATCTTCACGCATTTGTCTAAGCTTTCGCATTTGCGCAGGTTTTTTCCCGAATAAATTCCGTAGAAGATCTGCAGGGTTTAGTATTGCCCCCAAAACTTTTGTAACGGCACTAGGGTTTTTGTTACCACCTTCATAACTTACCCCTAAACCAGATATGCTGTATTGGTAGGCATTATTGATAGGAAGGTTTTTAACGTCAATTTCTAAATACCCGGTAAGCTGATAAGGTCTAACAATGACCTCTTCCAATGCATAGGCCAGCTCTGTTAAGGCAATTTCTGTATTCTCAAATTTGAACATATCGTTCGTTACCCTAATTTTTTGAGATTTAAAACCAAGAAAAGAAAAATATAAAGTATCGTTTACAGCGGCAGTAATTGAAAATTCACCTTTGTCATTGGTTATTGTGCCAAATACTTGATTTAGATTAACAACGTGAACACTTTCAAGAAGTTCATCTGTTTGGGCATTTTTTACGACAGCACTAAGACGTTGGCTTTCATTGGTATCTTGCGAATAACCCAAAAATGAAATGACAATAAGTGCGATCGATAAAAAATATTTCATTGTACTAAAGCGTAATTTAAGTTGCAAACAAAATAAAAAAAATACGCCGAAGCGTATTTTTAATATACAATTAACTAAAAGAAATTACCTTTTCTTTTGTTGCTTCTTCGTTTTCCGGAGTTTGGAGCGCTAGATTCACTTCTGTCTCTTCTTCTTCCTTTAGACTGGGAACCACCATCTTTTCTAGCATTTCTCTTGCCTTTGAAGCCGCCACCGCCGCCGCTTCTGCGTCGGCCGCCACCGCCACCGCCTGGGTTTTTGGATACCTCTACGTTAACAAAACGTCCGTCAACTTTAAAGTCTGTAAACTTGTCTAAAATTTGTTGAGTAACTTCTGCTTCAGTGTTGAAGAAAGAAAAACTCTCCTTAACATCAACCTTAAATACATCTTCTTGACCTAGACCAACGGTATCTCTAATGAAGTCTTTTAAAGACATCCAATCGTAACCATCTCTTTCACCAACGTTCACGAAATAACGAACAGAACCACTAGTTGGTATTTCTGCTTTGCCGTTATCACGATCTCTACCACTGTCAGAAGAGTTTAAATCTTTAGATTTGTTATAGTAATTGAAGAATCTTGTGAATTCTACAGATACAATTTTCTTGATCAATTCTTCACGGTCTATACCTTCAAGAACATCGTTAATTGCGGGCAAGTAGGTGTCTACTTCGTCATTAACTTTAGTGTCCTTAATTTTATTTGCTAAGTGATATAATTGAATCTCACAGATTTCCATTCCCGTAGGAATTTTTTTGGATATGAATTTCTGGTTGATCTTATTTTCAATAGCACGGATCTTACGTTGCTCGCTACGTGTAACAATAACCATAGAGATACCGGATTTACCTGCTCTACCGGTTCTACCGCTACGGTGCGTATACGTTTCAATTTCGTCTGGTAATTGGTAATTGATAACATGTGTAATGTCATCAACATCTATACCACGGGCAGCAACGTCTGTAGCTACCAACATCTGAATTTGTTTTTTACGGAAAGAGTTCATTACCAAATCTCTTTGGTTTTGGCTTAGATCTCCGTGTAGTGCACCTGCATTGTAACCATCTTCGATTAATTTCTCAGCTACTTTTTGAGTATCACGTTTTGTTCTACAGAAAACAACCGAAAATATATCAGGATTCGTATCTGCCAATCTTTTAAGTGCAGGGTAACGATCTCTACCGCCAACAACATAATATTCATGTTGTACCGTTGAAGCACCAGAATTTTTAGCACCTACCGTAATCTCTTGAGGAGAGTGCATAAATTTTTTGGCAATGGTTGCCACTTCTCTTGGCATTGTTGCAGAGAACAACCAAGTAGATTTGTCGTTAGGTGTACCGGAAAGAATATCTTTGATATCTTCCATAAAGCCCATGTTCAACATTTCATCTGCCTCATCAAGTACACAGTAGTCAATTTTAGATATGTCAACAAGGCGTCTGCTGATCATATCTTTCATTCTACCGGGTGTAGCTACGATAATTTGAGCACCCCTTTTTATTTGTCTTGCTTGTTCTGTAATGCTAGCACCACCATAAATGGCAACTACATTAATATTGCGCTCGTATTTAGAATACGCTTGCATTTCTTTGGTGATCTGTAAGCAAAGCTCACGAGTAGGTGAAAGTATTAAACCTTGTGTGGTTCTACTGTCACTATCTATTTTTTGAATTAATGGAAAACCAAAAGCGGCTGTTTTACCGGTACCTGTTTGCGCAAGGGCAACTAGGTCGGTTTCACTTTCCAATAAAATTGGGATTGCTTTTTCTTGTACTTCTGATGGGGTTTCAAAACCCATATCAGTAATAGCATCTAATAAGGACTTTTCTAGTCCCAGTGCTTCAAACTTTGTCATAAATATGTTATACTAAATCGCAAATATGAATGTTGCATAGAGCGATTATCGTTTATAACCTATTTAGACTCAGCGCAACACATGCTATACCAGCGGCGTTAATTAAGCGGCAAAGGTACTGCTAATATTTGGTTCAGTATAATTTAATTGAAAAGTTATGTTATGGAGCCAAAGTATACCCATAAATGGAAAGAAAAGTGCCAATTATACCGAAGATGATCATAAGTACAATTAACCCTTTTTGCAGTGCGGGGCTATCATAAATGATGATACATACGGCGCCAAGTACTATACATATTTGAAAGAATAGAAGGGCATAATCAAATTTCTTGGTAGCGTAGTCATAGGTTTGGGTCAATTGTTCCCATTCTTTTACTCCGGTTATTTTACCCATTTCACCTTCAATGTCCTGTACCCAATTTTCTTTTCCTACTTGTGATGAACCTAAAAGAATCTCAGTTTTTTCAGCGTCATACTTTTCTATTTTTTTTTCGACTACAGAAATTTTTTGTTCAATTAAGTTGGTTTTGTCACCAGAAACAATGCCACTTTCAATTAGGGCATGCAAATAATCTAGCTCACTTTCTTTTAAACTTTCTTTAATGCTTTTAGATTGATACCAGCTAGAATAGCTCACTACATTGTTATGGGCGATCATCATTTCTTCCTCTAGCTCGCCGTTCACCATTTGTGATATGGCCATTAGGGCAGCAAACAAAGCAATTAGTACACCACCAATAGCTTCTGCACGTTCAGATGCAACCGATACTTCTACTGTTTCTTTATTGTTTTTACCCTGTAACATGTGTAGTGTTTAAATAATCTATCAATTTTTTAAATGCCTTTGCTCTATGGCTTATGTTGTTCTTAATGGATAAAGGCAATTCTGCAAAGGTTTTATCATATCCATTGGGTTGAAAAATGGGGTCATAGCCAAAACCGTTATGACCTCGTTTGTTTTCTGTAATTACACCTTCTATTTTGCCTTCAAATATATGGGTTTTACCATTTAGGTTTAAAGCTATTACCGTCTTGAAATGGGCGGTACGGTTTTGTTCATTTTTCAAATTATCTAGTAATTTGTTCATGTTGGCATCAGCATCATTTTGTTCGCTGGCATAGCGAGCGGAATAAACACCTGGTTCACCGTTAAGGGCCTCTACAAGTAGTCCCGTATCATCTGCAAAACAAAATAATTGGTACGTATTGGTTACAAAGTCTGCTTTGATTTTTGCATTACCTTCTAATGTATTGGCGGTTTCTAGTATGTTGGTCGTACAACCTATGGTTTCTAAATTAATGAGTTCAATATGATCGGGCACCATCTGTTGAACTTCTTTTAATTTGTTAGGGTTGTGGGTGGCAAAAACAAGCTTCATGGGAACAATTTGAAATCTAGTATGATAATTTTCAGTATCAAAAGTAGTAATTTTATAAAATGGAATTAAAAGTGCCGCCGGTAATTGTTTTTTTATGTTTTGGTTCAATAATGTATTTGTTGGATTTAGTATTGCCTATTGGCTATTTTGATTTCTTTGGTAGACTAATGTTGGCTAAGTTTTTAGTGGGTATAGGTATGGTAATTGCCCTTTTGGCACTGATACAATTTAGATTGGCAATAACCACGGTAGACCCAACAAAACCTGATAAGGCACAAAGTTTGGTAATTAGCGGAGTATTTAAATTTTCTAGAAATCCAATGTATTTGGCCTTGTTACTGATTTTATTGGCATTGGGTATATTTTTGGGCAATGCTTTTAATACGTTGGTTGCTGCTGGTTTTGTAGCCTATATGAATCGTTTTCAAATTATTCCCGAAGAACAAATTCTCTTGAACAAATTTGGGCATTCCTTCAAAGATTATTGTATCTTAACAAGGCGTTGGTTATGAGGGAGTTATTCCTGTATTTGGATTACTGAATTACCTAATAACAGCAAATATTAATTAATTAGCTTATAATTTAATATATTAGCATTTTAACTAATAATCATGATAGCTATAATTACTGGCGATATAATTAATTCTGAAAATCATCCTAGTTCTGAATGGATTGGTATGTTGAAGAATTATTTCAACCAATTTGGCGAATCGCCAATGAATTGGGAGATTTATCGCGGAGACGAATTTCAGCTAAAGGTCACTGAAAAGAATGCTTTATTCACGGCAATACGTATTAAATCTATGCTTAAAACCATAAAAGGTTTAGATGTAAGAATGGGTATAGGTATTGGCCTAGAAACATATATTGGTACAGGAGTAACGGAATCTAACGGTCCGGCATACCAAAGATCGGGAAGAAATTTTGAAACACTTAAAGAAAGTAAGGTAAACCTAAGCATAGCTACCGGTGATGCTAAAAATGATAGAACGTTAAATTTAATGTTGCGCTTGGCCTTAGACTTTATGGATGATTGGAGTGTGGTTTCCGCAGAAATTGTCACCTTAGTACTCGATAATCCGCATTCTTCACAAAAAGAGGTGGCACAAATGTTAGGTATAAAGCAATCGGCAGTAAGCCAAAGGTTAAAAAGGGCAAGGTTAGACTTGGTTTTAGAAGTCTTGGCATATTACAAAGAATTAATTACCACTGAATAAATATGTTGATTTTTATTAAATTACTACTGGCCCACTTGGTCGGAGACTTTATTTTACAGCCTACAAGATGGGTACTCCATAAACAATCCAATAAAATAACATCTAAGTTTTTGTATTTGCATGTGCTTTTACATTTTGTTTTGTATATGCTGGTGTTGTGGAATTTGTCACTTTGGAAAATAGCGGCTACGGTAGCGGTACTACATTTTATAATCGACTTGTTGAAGTTATATGCCAATGACATGTTCAAGAATAAAAGTATTCCATTTTTTATAGACCAGGCATTACATATTATAGTGCTTTACTGTTGTGCTTTTTATGCTGATCTGTATGCGCATACCTTGGCTCTTTTTGAAAATTTAGATTGGTATTTAATTACGGCAATAGTATTTGTGACATTTCCGGCTTCAATAATAATGGGAAAGATTTTAGAAGGCATGTCCAACCAAATTGAAACTGATCATAAATCTTTACCAAATGCCGGTAAGTATATTGGAATTATTGAAAGACTGTTTGTGTTGATCTTTATAGTAATTGGTAGGTGGGAAGTTATCGGCTTATTAATAGCCGCTAAATCTGTTTTTAGGTTTAATGATTTAAAGGAGCGAAACAATAGAAAGCTAACGGAATATATTTTAATAGGGACATTAGTAAGTTTTGGTCTAGCAATTTTAGCTGGCTTACTATACGTTTCTTAACTAAACACCGATGTTTAAAAAGCATTTAATAAGCTGTCTTCTTGTCATTGCGTTTATGCAAAAAACAACGGCTCAAGTAAACACATTTGAATCTTTTGATGGAGTTAAAATTGCCTATACAGATGAAGGTTATGGTGAACCGATATTGCTGCTACATGGATTTTTAAATTCTAGAAAATCATGGGACAATACTGTACTTAAACAACAATTGATCAATACGGGGTACAGGGTGATCATTCCAGATTTAAGAGGTAACGGAGATTCTGATAAACCTAAAGATGAAGGGGCATATGGGAATGGGGCAGAGATTAAGGATTTGGTGTTATTAATGAATCACCTAAAAGTTGAAAAATACAAGGCAGTAGGCTATTCAAGAGGAAGTATTGTTTTAGCGAAACTATTAACAGAGGATGATCGTATTGAAAAAGCGGTTTTAGGTGGCATGGGCATAGATTTTACAAATCCTGAATGGGATAGAAAAATTATGTTCGCTAACGCTTTCAAGGGTGAAGTGAACCAACTCACCAAAGGCGCGGTAGATTATGCAAAGTCCATAAATGCTGATTTTCGTTCACTCTATTTACAACAAAAATATCAACCTGTAACTTCTGTAAAAGAGCTAAATGAATTGGTCATTGAAATTTTGGTGATATCCGGCACGGACGATTTGGATAACGGAAGTGCAGAAGACTTAAAAAATAGCTTTGTTAAAGGTAAATTGGAGAAAGTCCCCGGTGATCATAATGGCACATATAAGACTACAGCGTTTTCAAATTTCATAATTCGGTTTTTGGAATAAATGGGGGTATATTGTTAATTTACATCATAACATATCCTTTTTGTTTTATTTACAAAATATCACATATCAGGATAAATTAAATTTTTACTTTTGCTTCTTATTTTTAGAAACTAATATTCCTATCTAACCAAAAGAAAATGATGGTAGAAGTAAGTAGAAAATATGTTTTTGATTTCGATAGTACATTAACAAGGGTAGAGGCTCTAGATGTACTTGCAGAAATGACTTTAGAGGGAAGATCAAATAAAGAGGAGGTTATTCAAGAAATTCAGAAAATCACCAATTTAGGTATAGATGGTGATATTTCGTTTACTGAGTCTTTAGAGCGTCGAATTAAGTTGTTACATGCCAAAAAGGAAGACTTAGATGGTTTGGTAGAAAACCTTAGAAATAAAATTTCTAAATCTATTGCGGCCAATAAGGAGTTTTTTGAAAAATATGCAGATGATATTTATGTAATATCTTGTGGTTTTAAAGAGTTTATAGTCCCCATTGTAAAAGAATATAATATACCTTCTGAGCGTGTTTATGCAAATACGTTTAAATTTGATGAAGAAGGTAATATCATAGGTTTTGATGAAAAAAATGTACTGTCTCAGCATAATGGTAAAATTGATTGCCTAAAACAGATGAATTTGGACGGAGAAGTTCAGGTTATTGGAGATGGTTATAGTGATTATGTAATGCGCGAAGCGGGTATAGCAGATAAGTTTTTTGCTTATACCGAAAATGTGCATAGAGAAAAAGCCGCTAACAATGCGGATTATGTTACACCAAGTTTAGATGAATTTTTATTTGTGAACAAGTTGCCAAGAAATATCTCGTACCCAAAGAATAGGATTAAGGTCCTTTTATTAGAAAATGTGCACACAGCTGCATTTGATAATTTGTCAGAAGACGGTTTCTCCGTTGAGCTGATCAAGCATAGCTTGCCAGAAGAAGAGCTGATAGAAAAGATAAAGGGCGTTCACGTTCTTGGTATCCGTTCTAAGACCCAAGTAACAAAAGCTGTTTTAGACGCAGCCGATAAGTTATTGGTGGTTGGTGCTTTTTGTATAGGTACTACGCAAATAGATCTTGAAACTGCCAAGAAAAAAGGTGTTGTTGCATTTAATGCGCCTTATAGCAATACCAGATCTGTAGTAGAATTGGCTATAGGTGAAATTATCATGTTGATGAGAAGTGTTTTTGACCGTAGCAGGGAAATACATGAAGGTCAATGGCAGAAGACGGCTGCTGGTTCTCGCGAGGTTCGTGGTAAGAACTTAGGTATTGTAGGTTACGGTAACATTGGTAAGCAATTATCTGTATTGGCCGAGGCAATGGGAATGCGCGTTTATTACTATGATGTAGATGATAAGTTGGCTCTAGGTAATGCGGTTAAGTGTAATTCATTAGAGGATTTATTAAGTGTTTCTGATGTTGTTACTTTGCATATAGACGACAATAAGGCAAACAAGAACTTCATTGGTGAGCGTGAATTGAACCAAATGAAAAAAGGAGCCATGCTAATCAACCTTTCCCGTGGGTTTGTTGTTGATATTGATGCGTTGGCAGAAAGCTTAAAATCTGGTCAAGTAGGTGGTGCGGCTATAGATGTTTATCCAGACGAGCCAAGAAGTAACGGAGACTTTAAGACCAAATTACAAGGTTTTCCCAATGTAATTCTTACTCCTCATGTAGGTGGTAGTACAGAAGAAGCCCAAAGGGATATTGCGGATTTTGTACCTAATAAGATCATGGATTACATTAATTCTGGTAATACTGTAGATGCAGTAAACTTCCCTAATATTCGTTTGCCAAAGCAAAACAAATCGCACAGATTCTTGCATATTCATAAAAATGTGCCGGGTATCATGGCGAAGATTAATAAGGTTTTGGCGCAGTACGAACTGAATATCAATAGTCAATACCTTTCTACGGATAATGAGGTAGGTTACGTAATTACCGATCTGGACAAGGAGTATAATAAAGAAGTGATCAAAGAATTAAAGAAAGTAGAGAACACTATTAAATTTAGGGTGTTGTACTAGTATTCGCTAGAGAAAGCTTCATACATTTAAAAAGTATATAAAAAAGTGCAGGTTTAACTACTTGCGCTTTTTTTGTTTGTGTTATTCAAATTTTTTACAACATTATTTACATAAAATAGTTATGGTATAGATACATGTTATTTTGTAGGAAATATCTTTAGTTATGTTTGAAAAGATTTTGTCGAAACTAAAATCTAATAAAAATTTTAATAATTATTATCTACTGGTCTTTACAGTGATAATATTAACAATATTAATACAGTCAATTATTCAATATTCTTTGTCAAGACAACGTCAAGACTCTCTTAGGATCAATGAGGCGGGTAGGCAAAGAATGTTATCGCAATCAATAATGAAACATGTTTACGAATGTAAGTATGGCACATGTGATTATAGTAAGTTGCGTTTAGCAATGAATAAATTGGCCAATGCAAATATTGCTTTGCAAATTGGGAATGAGGCTACAGGCATTCCTGAATTGAACAATGAGGAAATTCAGAAAAATTTTGATCTTCTGCAGCCGCATTTAAACTATATCATTGAAACTTTAGACGATTTCAATCAACTGCAGACTGTAGATATGGAAAAACTGTCTGCTGAAACGGATAAGTTTTTGGTTTTGATGGATACCATTGTTGGTCAATTTCAGAAAGCATCCGAAGAAGATATAAAGACGTTGATGATCATTGAATTGGAGTTGGCGGTTTTTTCTTTGATCATATTAATTATTGAAATATTTTTCTTTATCAATCCGTCCATAAAGAAAATGGCTATTCAAAATCAGAAGTTAAAAGAAATTAATTGGCACCAAACACATGCCTTTCAATCGCACATGAAGAATATCAAAAATTACAACCATGTGCTAAAAATTGAAAAGAATACGGCGCATAAAGAAGAGCTAATTTCATATTTAATGGAAGAGCTTACGGATTTAGAGGGAGTTTCAGATAATATGGTGAAATCCCTTGAAAAACAAGCTTGATTAATGGCGATTCACAATTATCTGTGATGATATGGTTCATTTTTTAGAATGGTAAATGCCCTATATACTTGCTCGGTAATGAACAGGCGAACCATTTGGTGAGAAAAGGTCATTTTTGATAGACTAATTTTACCGGATGCCTTGGCGTACACAGCATTGCTAAATCCATATGGCCCTCCAATTAAAAAGACCAACTGTTTTATACCAGAGTTCATTTTTTTCTGTAGATATTGAGAAAACTCAACAGAGCTGAATTGTTTTCCTTTTTCATCAAAAAGAACAAGAACATCGGTAGGTGCTAATTTTTTCAGAATAAGCTCACCTTCTTTTTCTTTTTGTTGGTCTTCAGACAAGTTTTTGGTTTTCTTAAGATCGGGTATAATGTCTATTTCAAAATTTACATAATGCTGTAATCGCTTTTCATATACTTCAATAAGCTCTTGTAATTGACCGCTGTCGGTCTTGCCAATGGCTAAAAGTTTTATAGTCATATGTCAAAAGTAAATCAATTTCGCAAATGGATTTGTAAATTAGCAATACAATAGATTTTAAATATATGATTTCAGAAGACCAGTTTAAAGAAGAGATAATATTAATCATAGCAAATGCCATTCGTGAAGATGTTGGTGATGGCGACCACAGTTCACTGGCCTGTATACCGGATAGTGCAACTGGCAAGGCAAAATTGCTGGTTAAAGATGAAGGTATTATTGCCGGAGTAGATTTTGCTGAACTTGTTTTTTATTTTGTAGATCCCAATTTAAAGATAGAAGTATTGATCAAAGATGGTTCTCCGGTAAAACATGGTGATATTGTGTTTTATGTAGAAGGAAGCTCGCAAAGCATTTTAAAGGCTGAGCGTCTTGTGCTTAATGCCATGCAAAGAATGAGCGCTATTGCTACCAAAACCAATATGTTCGTCAATTTATTAAAGGGTACGGGCACAAAAATTCTTGATACCAGAAAAACAACACCGGGTATACGGGCTTTAGAAAAATGGGCAGTGAAAATAGGTGGTGGTGAAAATCATAGGTTTGCTTTATATGATATGATCATGTTGAAAGATAATCATATTGATTTTGCTGGTGGCATTACAAAGGCAATAGAAAAAACCAAAAATTACTTAAAAGAAACGGGTCGCGATTTAAAAATTATTGTTGAGGCGAGAGATTTAGGGGAAATTGAAGAGATTCTACAGTCAGAAGGTGTATATCGTATTTTGATAGATAATTTTAATTATGAAGATACCCGTAAAGCGGTCCAATTGATTGGTGATACTTGTTTGACCGAGTCTTCTGGAGGTATTAATGAAAAGACCATACGTGAATATGCGGAATGTGGTGTAGATTTTATTTCGTCAGGAGCGTTAACACATTCCGTTTATAACTTAGATTTGAGCTTAAAAGCCGTGTAGATGTCTTTAGAGGTCGAAGAGAAACTTGAAAAAATACCTGTTGTAAATTGGGTGGTCAGATTTTTAAAACAAATCAGGTTACCAGGATTTGAAGGGCTTTCTATTTACGACCTTTTAGAAATGTATGTTTTGGGGGTTTTAAAAGGTACACTCTCTACAAGAGCCAGTGCAATTGCCTTCAGTTTATTTATGGCATTGTTTCCATTGATTATATTTATGGTAACATTGGTGCCGTTTTTAGTGTCGTACATTAGTATTGAGCATGGTGATTTCGATGTTCAGTTTCAATTGTTCTTAGAGTCGTTTTTACCAAGTGCAACAGGTGATTATTTTGGAGAAGTGTTTACTCAGATTAAAGATCAAAAGCGTGGAGGTCTATTGTCTTCGGCATTTTTGTTATCCATTTTTTTAATAGCAAATGGGGTGAATTCTATTTTTGGAGGGTTTGAAACTTCATATCATATAGAACTTACGCGCCATTTTTTTAGACAATATCTATATGCTTTAATGGTAGGGTTAATATTGGCTATCCTAATTATTGTAGGTTTTGTAGCTTTCATTTATTTTGAATTCTACGTGCTTGGCTACCTATCTGAGTTTGCGGCAAAGCAAGGAGGCTATATTTTAGGCGAAGAAGAGGTAATAGGGGTGCAGATCGCCAAAGTGCTTTTCTTTATCATTCTATCATATTTTACAACGGCTATTCTGTATTATTTTGGAACCAGAGAGGGTAAGCAGGCAAAATTTTTCTCTGTAGGGGCATTAATGACCACTATATTATTTTTAATTACATCATATCTCTTTGGTATTTATGTTGAAAAATTCGCTAGATACAATGAATTGTATGGGGCATTAGGAGGATTATTGATTTTAATGGTATACATCTGGTTAAATTCTAATATATTGCTACTTGGGTTTGAGTTGAATGCATCACTCAATACATTACGTAAAATCACAAAAAAAGAATGATAGACAAAACCGTACAATTAAGCATTTTCTTTACATTATTTATTTCTATGAGTATTTCTGCACAATCTGTATTTGGAACGTGGAAAACCATAGATGATCGTACGGGTAAACCAAAAGGCCTTATTGAAATCTATGAAAAAGATGGATTAATGTATGGTAAGGTGGTTGATATTCTAGAAGAGGGAAAAGAAAATAAGGTTTGTGATAAATGTGATGGGGATTTAAAGGATAAGCCTGTAAAAGGAATGGAGATTATTACTGGTGGCGAAAAAAATAATGATGGTGAATGGAAGGGAAAAAGATTGTTTGATCCAGAACAAGCAATGACCTTTCGTTTTAAAATATGGTTGAACCCAGATAATCCAGATGAATTAAAGGTCAGAGGGTATTTGGCTTTTATCTATAGAACCCAAACATGGTTACGGGTGCAAGGATAGTGATGTTGAACTTTGTTAATGTAATATTGCCAATACCTTTTGAGCGTAGTTTTACTTATGCTATTTCTGATGAAGAAGCATTGGTTTTACAGCCAGGTATGCGTGTGGCGGTTCCCTTTGGGAAGTCTAAGATTTATACCGCAATCATCTATAGCGTACACCAGAATCCACCAGAGGCATATGAAGCAAAGGAAATTCATGAAATATTAGATGATTATCCAATTGTTAGCCCTGTTCAACTAAAACATTGGGAGTGGATAGCTTCCTACTATATGTGTACGTTAGGAGAAGTAGTACGCAGTGCTTTGCCGGGAGCTTTTCTATTGGAAAGTGAGACTTTGATACTGAGGAATACCGCATATGAAATTGATGAAAATGAACTTTTAGATGATGAGTTTTTGGTTTTCGAGGCACTTCAGCATCAATCTATTTTAAAGGTTCAAGAAGTATCGGCAATCATAGAGCGTAAAAATGTATTGCCCATATTGCAAAGGTTACTAGATAAAAACTTAATCGTACTGAAAGAAGAGGTGTATGAGCAATATAAACCTAAATTAGTCAGGTACGTTAAATTAGGAGCTGAGCATACATCCGATCAAAAATTAGAAGAACTTTTAAATTTATTGACCAGGGCGCCAAAACAAAGCCAGGTAGTTTTGTCATTGTTTCAATTGCAAGGCAAAAGTCAAAAACCTATTAAGGTTTCTGAGTTAGAGAAAGCTAGCAATTCTTCAAAAGCGGTAATTAAATCATTAGTTGATAAGGGGATTTTAGAAGAGTACTTTATTAAGACCGACCGAGTAAATTATGAAGGGGAAAATGACAATTCTGAGTCTAAAGATTTAAATGAATATCAAGAAGCGGCTTTAGCTGATATCAAATCTTCTTTTGAGGCGGGTAAGGTTACGTTGTTAAAAGGTGTGACTTCCTCTGGTAAGACTGAAGTTTATGTGAAATTGATTGAAGAATGTCTGGAAAAAGGCTTGCAAGCATTGTATCTGTTACCGGAAATAGCGTTAACTACTCAACTAATTAGTAGACTCCAAGAATATTTTGGTGAGAAAATAGCCATATATCATTCAAAATATAATGTACAGGAAAGGGTAGAGGTTTGGCAAAATGTATTACAGTCTAAACCCAAAGCGCAGCTTGTAATTGGCGCAAGATCGGCAATGTATCTGCCCTTTGGTAAGTTGGGGCTTATAATAGTTGATGAGGAGCATGAGAGTTCATTTAAGCAATTTGATCCGGCACCAAGATATCATGCAAGAGATGCGGCTATTGTTTTAGGGCATTTTCATAAAGCGAATATTTTATTGGGTTCTGCAACGCCCAGTGTAGAGAGTTATTACAATACCCAAACCGGTAAATATGGTTATGCTGAAATTACCAGGCGTTATGGCAATGTGCTTATGCCAGATATGGAATTGGTTGATATAAAAGAAGCGCAAAGGAAAAGAAAAATGAAAGGACATTTTTCTGAACGTCTTTTTTTGGAGATGGAAGAAACCCTAAAGGAGGGTTCTCAAATCATACTTTTTCAAAATAGAAGGGGGTTTGCACCATTGATGGAGTGTTTAACATGTGGTCATTCTCCCCAATGTCCAAATTGTGATGTAAGTTTAACCTATCATCAATATAGGAACCAATTACGCTGTCATTATTGCGGTCATCATACGGCATTACCAGAAGCTTGCTTTGCTTGTGGTAGTCCAGAATTGGATACCAAAGGATTTGGCACCGAACAAATAGAAAAGGAAGTTAAGGAGTTATTTCCAGAGGCCAGGGTAGGGAGAATGGATTTGGATACTACTCGTGGCAAACATGGTTATGAAAAGATAATTAATGCCTTTGAGCAACAAGAGCTGGATATTTTGGTGGGTACCCAAATGCTGACCAAAGGCCTGGATTTTAGAAATGTGAATTTGGTTGGGGTAATGAATGCAGATTCATTATTGAATTTCCCCGATTATAGAGCGCATGAAAAAACCTATCAATTGTTAACTCAAGTATCGGGTAGGGCAGGGCGAACCAAGAAAAGGGGAAAGGTTTTAATACAAACCTATAATCCGTACCATCAAATATTAAAACAGGTGACAACGGGTGATTACGTGAATATGTATAAAGAACAGCTATATGAGCGAGAACAGTTTAAATACCCGCCCGTAAATAGAATTATAAAAGTAACGTTCAAGCATAAAAACTACAATGTGCTTAATGAGGCTGCAGATTGGTTTACAAGTGCATTGCGTACCAATTTTGGCGGTACGGTATTAGGACCGGAATACCCACCGGTAGCAAGAATTAGAAATCAGTACTTAAAGCATATAGTAGTAAAGGTTCAAAAGGCAAATTCTTTGGTGCAGACAAAAGCGAATATTAGAAGAATAGAGAAGTCATTTAAATCTGTTGCTATGTATAGAAGTGTTCGGGTTATTTATAATGTAGACCATATATAAAAAAAAACCGCTGATCAGCGGTCTTTTTTTGAGAGTAAAATTATACCATATATTATACGTTACTAAGCGCTTCGGCAAGTTCTGTTTTCTTATTTCTACTTAACGGAATTGATCTACCGCTAACTTCAACATTTTTACTGTTGAATTTTTCAACCTTTTCTAGGTTAATGATATATGATTTGTGAATTCTTAAAAACTTATCTTCTGGCAATTGCTTTTCAAAAGACTTCATTGTTGATAAGATTACAATATTAGCTTCGTCTGTTACCAACTTAATATAGTCACCAAGAGCTTCGATCCACTTAATATCATTTAAAATGACCTTTCTCTTCTTGAGGTTACTTTTTACAAAAATATGCTCTTCGTCTTCATTGACTCTATGCATTTGTTCGTAATTGGCAACGGCTCTTTTTACAGAAGCATCAAAACGTGCCATGGTAATCGGTTTATGTAAATAATCCGTTACATCATAATCAAATGCTTTAAGGGCATAATCAGGTTTACCGGTAATTAAAATTACCTGAGGACTGTTTTCTAGTGACTCGAGTAGGTCGAATCCTGTAATAATTGGCATTTCAACATCAAGGAATATAAGATCTATCTCATGGTTCTTGATTCCATTTTTAGCTTCGATAGCATTACTATATTCAGCTACCATAGTTAAATTTGGATGATTGTTTACCAACTTGGCAACGGCCATCCTTTGCATAGATGAGTCGTCAACGATGATACTTCTTAACTTCATAAGGGTTGATTTGTGGGGTTAAATCATCGACAAAGAACCGAAAAAACATGCTGAACTGCAACAAAAGATGTGAACAATGCGCTGTTGATCGTGTAATTGGTAATGATGATATATTTAAGATTTGGTTTAATTTTTAAATGTTAATACCATTCAATAACGAAGAATATTTGCATTTCTTATATTTATTTTAAAAAAATATCTATTTTTGCACTCCTTAAAAACAAATATAATATGAACCATTACGAAACTGTTTTCATTTTGAATCCCGTTCTATCTGATGTTCAGATAGAGGAAACAGTTAAGAAATTTGAAGATTTCTTAATTAACAATGGCGCCAAAATGGTAGCTAAAGAGAATTGGGGGCTAAAGAAATTAGCTTATCCTATTCAAAACAAAAAGAGTGGCTTTTACCACTTGTTTGAATTCACTAGCGATGGTGAGGTAGTATCACCTTACGAGCAGGAATTTAGAAGAGATGAACGTGTTATGCGTTTCTTGACCGTTAAATTGGACAAGCACGCAATTGCATGGGCAGAAAAAAGAAGAACAAGAAACAAAACCGCTAAAGCTTAAGTATTATGGCAACATTACAACAACAGGCAAAAGGAAAGAAAGATGGAGAGATCAGGTATCTAACTCCATTGAACATTGAGACCAACACTAAGAAAAAGTATTGTCGTTTTAAAAAATCTGGTATTAAATACGTAGATTATAAAGATGCTGATTTTTTATTGAAGTTGGTAAACGAGCAAGGTAAATTGTTACCTAGAAGACTTACAGGAACTTCATTGAAGTATCAAAGAAAAGTGGCACAAGCCGTAAAAAGAGCTCGTCATTTGGCTTTAATGCCATATGTTGCTGATTTATTAAAATAATAAGACAAAGAATCATGGAGCTTATATTAAAAGAAGACGTACAAAATTTAGGTTTTAAAGACGACGTAGTAAATGTTAAGAACGGTTACGGAAGAAATTTCCTTATACCACAAGGCTTGGCTACTATGGCTACGGTTTCAGCTAAAAAAGTTTTAGCTGAAAATTTAAAACAAAGAGCACATAAAGAGAAAAAAGTAATTGATGCAGCTAAGAAAACTGAAGAGGCATTAAAAGCTTTAGAATTAAAAATTACCGCTAAAACAGGTGCTGCCGACAAATTGTTCGGTTCTGTTACAAATGGTGATTTAGCTGGTGCTCTTGAAAAAGAAGGTCACGCAATTGACAAGAAATATATTAGCATACAAGGTGGTGCCGTTAAAAGAACCGGTCCTTATAATGCTCAAATCAGATTACACCGCGAGGTAATTGTTGATTTTGGTTTCGAAGTTGTTGCCGAGCAGAAATAATTAACTCTCTAAGTTAATAACTTTAAAGAGCTATGCGTGCATAGCTCTTTTTTTTTGGTATTTTTGTTAAAGAACTCATAAATAACTCTAAACCAAAAATTCCATGAAAAACAACTTGTTTTTTCAATTGTTGTTGTTGCTTTTTGTAAGCGCAACTTACGGTCAGGTTACCACCTCTAACATTAGAGGTTTGGTAATGGATGACCAAAATCAACCACTATTTGGAGCAAATATTGTAGCCATACATACCCCTACAGGTACTAAGTATGGTTCTATTTCTAACGAAGATGGTAGATTTAACCTACTTAACCTTCGTGTTGGTGGTCCTTACACGGTAGAAATCTCTTATGTAGGATTTAAACCTTATTTACTTACAGATGTTAATTTATCATTAGGCCAAACATTTAATGTTGATGTCAAATTGGCAAGTGAAAGTCAAGCATTGGACGAGGTCACGGTAGTATCTGATCGTTCTGGTACTTTTAGCAGTGATAGAACTGGTGCAGAAACTAGTGTGGGTAGAAGAGAGTTGACGCGTTTACCTACAATTTCACGTTCTGCTGCAGACTTCACACGTTTAGAGCCAACAGCAAGCGGAAATTCGTTTGGTGGTAGAAATGACCAATTCAATAATTTTTCTCTAGATGGAGCAATTTTCAATAACCCATTTGGGTTAGATGCAGCTACACCAGGAGGTCAGACAGATTCTCAACCAATTTCATTGGATGCTATTGAACAAATTCAAGTATCAACAGCACCTTATGATGTAACTCAGTCCGGTTTTACGGGGGCTTCAGTTAATGCCGTAACCAAGAGTGGATCTAACGAATTTCACGGTACTGTTTACGGTTTTTTCAGAAATGAAGATATGACCGGGGGAAAAATCAAAGGTGATGACATTGTAAAACCAAAATTAGACCAAAGTCAATACGGTGTAAGTATTGGTGGTCCGGTAGTGAAGAACAAACTATTCTTTTTCGCTAATTTCGAAAGAGATGAGAGAACAGATTTAGGAACTAATGGCTGGGTACCAAACACAGGTTCGGGAGCTATCAATGAATCTAGAGTATTGGAAAGTGATTTAATAGCTGTTAGGGATCAATTACTGGCAGTAGGATACGATCCAGGTGCTTATGAAGGTTTTACCCATGATGCGGAATCTACAAAAGGGCTTTTTAAATTAGACTGGAACATAAACGATAATAATCGTTTAGCGGTGATTTATAACTTTTTGAATGCATCCAAGCAAAAACCGGCACACCCTACGGCAATACAGTTTAGAGGTCCTAATGCAAATACGCTACAGTTTCAAAATTCTGGTTATGAGCAAAATAACGAGCTTAAATCTGTTCAGGTAGAATTAAATTCATCATTATCCGAAACAGCATCTAACAAGCTTCAAGTGGGGTATACTCATTTTAATGACTATAGAAATCCATTTTCGTCTCCTGCTCCATCAATCAATATTGCTAAAGATGGGTCTAATTACATTATTGCTGGTCATGAGCCATTTTCTGCTCACAATAGATTGGATCAAAAGGTATTTCAAATTACGAACAACCTAAATTTTTACAAAGGAGATCATACGTATACAGTAGGGTTTTCTCTTGAGAAATTCATGTTCGATAATTCATTTAACCTTACGGCATATGGTTTTTCAAAATTTGGAAGCGTAGATATAGCCGATTTCGATGCAACTACGTATGACTTTGCAGGACCGCAAGCAACATTTAATGCCAATAACGCTGTACCTGATGGCGAAGGTTGGGCATTGGCAGAAACAAATGTAGGTCAATTGGCTTTTTATGTACAAGATGAATGGAACGTAAACGAGAAATTTAAATTAACCTATGGTGTACGTTTTGATAAGCCTTTGTTTTTTGATTCCGCACAGAAAGCACAAGATGTTATTGATAGAGGTTTTGTAATTGCTGATCAACCTTATGAAAACCCTAATACAGGCGAAACGGTTTTTATTGATAATACACAAATGCCAACTAATGATTGGCTAATTTCCCCAAGAGTAGGTTTTAACTATGATGTAAATGGGGATAAGTCGCTACAGCTTCGTGGTGGATCAGGTTTGTTTACAGGACGTTTTCCATTTGTATGGTTAGGAAACCAAATTGCTAATCCAGATGTATTTTTCTTGCAGGCAGTTGATCCAGATTACAAATTTCCACAAGTATGGAGAACTAATTTAGGTGTTGATAAGCGTTTAGATGATGGTATGGTGCTTACTGCAGACCTTTCTTATACAAAAGATATCAATGGTCCACACGTTCAAAACTGGGCATTGACATCACCATCTGGTAATTTATCAGGTGTAGATACAAGAGCAACCTATACTGCTGATGATTTATTGAACAGCTTTGGTTTAGGTGCTGGTCCATATGTATTTACCAACTCAAATAAAGGAAGAATTTGGAATGCATCTTTGAAGGCCCAGAAAAACTTTAATAATGGTCTGTATACAATGTTGGCTTATAGTTATTTAGATGCCAAGGATGTAAACTCCATTGAAGCAGAAATTACTTCAGATGCTTTTGCAGGTAACCCAATTATTAATGACGCCAACGCAGATATATTAGCACCATCAAAATATGGTGATAAACATAGGTTTATTGGTGTAGCTAGCAAAAACTGGGAGTATGGTAATGGTAAATGGGCATCTACACTTTCCACATTCTTTGAATATGCTCAAGGCGGTAGGTTCAATTATACGTACGGTGGTGATATCAATGGAGATGGATCTGGTATTAATGACCTTATTTATGTTCCTACCTCAGCTGAAATTGGTCAAATGCAATTTTCCGGTGCAGGTCAAGGAGCGGCTTTTGATGCCTATATTGCACAAGATGATTACTTAAGTGACCGTAGAGGTCAGTATGCAGAGCGTTACGGAGCTTTAGCACCATGGAGAGGAAGATGGGATGTGAAATTCTTGCAAGATTACAAAATCACCGTATCCGAAGGAAAAACCAATACTATACAATTTAGTGTAGATGTATTGAATATAGGTAATTTGATCAGTTCTGATTGGGGCTTGGTACAACAGCCAAATAATGTTCAACCTGTTGGTGTAACTGTAGATCCGGATACTAATGTGCCTACCTACACATTTAATCCTGAATTGACAGAGACATTTGGGTACGATGCAAGTCTGTTGTCTAGATGGCAAGCACAAGTAGGATTGAGATATATCTTTTAAGTTTATAAAATTAAGTTGTAAAAGCCCTAGCAAATATGTTAGGGCTTTTTATTTTTGCAAAATGAAATATACGCGGCTAACAAAAGAGCAACTGGAAGAATTGCATCCAGAATTTATCAATTTTCTTGCGACACAATCAATCACAGGCGATGAATGGGATGATATTAAAAAGAACAAGCCCAAGGTTGCTGAGGAAGAATTAGATGTGTTTAGCGATTTGGTATGGGAAGGTGTTTTAGCAAAAGTGACCTACTTGGAGAATATTTCCAACAATCAAATGCACTTATTTCATTTAACGGATAAAGAAATGAAATTGATTTCCGTAAAGGTGATGAATCCTGAAATTGATTTAACCACAACTGTTGGTTTCGATTGGTTCAAGAGAAACTGGCAATCGGATTTTGTAGAGTATTTAACTGCATCTAAAGCCTACACTGATGATAAAAACGTAGATAAGTTTTTATTGATAAAGCAAGGAGCGGTAATTACCAAGGGAGAATTATACCAATGGTTCGAGAAAGTTATCGTTACCAAATAGAACAATAAAAATCTAAAATCCATACTATTAAAATGTAGCCTTATTTTATGGAAGGTTATATTTGCAATACAATATAAATTTAATGGCACAGAAACCATCTATACCTAAAGGCACCAGAGATTTTAATCCTTCTGAAATAGCAAAACGTAATTACATTTTTGATACTATCAAAAAGAACTTTCAAACTTATGGATTTCAACCTATTGAAACTCCTTCTTTTGAGAATTCAGATACGTTGTTGGGTAAATATGGTGAAGAGGGTGATCGTTTGATTTTCAAAATATTGAATTCCGGTGATTTTCTTAGAAAGGTTGATGATGCTACGTATGCGGAAAAGAATTCTAACAATATAGCTCCTAAAATTACTGAGAAAGCATTACGCTACGATCTAACTGTACCTTTTGCACGTTACGTGGTTATGCATCAAAATGAGTTGGATTTTCCTTTTAAACGCTATCAAATTCAACCAGTTTGGAGAGCTGATAGACCACAAAAGGGTAGATTTAGAGAGTTTTTTCAATGTGATGCCGATGTTGTTGGCTCAGATTCATTGCTTCAAGAAGTAGAGCTGGTTCAGTTGTATGATGCCGTATTTTCCGATTTAAAATTGGAAGGTGCAACTATAAAAATGAACAATAGAAAAATCTTGGCAGGTATTGCAGAAGTAATTGGAGCTAAGGATTTATTGATAGATTTTACCGTTGCATTGGATAAGCTAGATAAAATAGGGGAGGACGGAGTCAAAAAAGAAATGCTCGCTAAGGGTATTACCGAAAAAGCAATTGAAAAAGCATCACCATTATTTTTACCACAAGGCAGTAACAACGAACAATTAGAACGCTTGGATGGTCTTTTAAAAGATTCTGAAGAAGGTAAAAAAGGATTGGACGAGCTGCGTTTTATTCTAGAGACTATTTCAGCCCTGGGTCTACAATCTGCTAAATTGTCAATAGATGTCACCCTGGCACGCGGATTAAACTATTATACCGGCGCTATATTTGAAGTTGCGGCGCCTAAGGGAGTTAAAATGGGATCTATAGGAGGTGGTGGCCGCTATGATGACCTTACGGGAATTTTTGGTCTAAAGAATGTAAGTGGTGTGGGAATTTCCTTTGGTCTGGATCGTATTTATTTAGTACTAGAGGAACTTGATCTTTTTCCTGAAGCAATTGATCGCTCGCTACAAGTACTTTGTGTCAACTTTGGGGAAAAGGAAGCTATGGCGGCCTTAAAATTGGTTACTCAGTTGCGAAAAGCCGGCATAAAGGCAGATATGTATCCTTCAAGTGCCAAAATGCAAAAGCAGATGAAGTATGCCAATAATCGCAATGTACCTTATGTTATATTAATTGGGGAGCAGGAGTTGAGTAAAAATTCATTTGTTGTAAAGAACATGAATGAAGGCTCTCAACTAGAATATAGCTTAAACAACGTTGGTGCTTTTATAAATTATTTGAGTTAAGTACCTTAAAATCAAATATAAGCTTACTGAGTCATTTTTGATTATATTTGGTTAACCAATTTGGTTGTGCAGTTTTCAATTGACGATCAAAATGGTTTAGAACCAAAATACAATCAAGTTTTATAATTAAAAGAATCATGACGAATAGCAACAAATTATTTGGTAAAAATGTATTGATTACCGCCGGTGCACAAGGAATAGGAGAGTCTATCACCAAACATTTCATTGATAGTGGCGCAAATGTTTCCATTCATTATTTCTCAAGTGCAGATACCGCAGATAAGCTTGTGGCTTATGCTAAGGATAAAGGTGTAAAAGCAATTGCGGTAAGTGGTGATCTCACAAAGGAAAGCGATGCAAATGCATTGGTAGAAAAGACAGTTGAAGCATTGGGCGGACTTCATATTTTAATCAATAATGCAGGTTCTTTAGTTGCCCGTAAAATGCTAAGTGAAATGGAAACGGATTTTTGGCACAAGGTGATGGATATTAATATGACTTCAATGATGTTCGTTACACGGGCAGCAGCACCATATTTGGCAAAGAATGAGAATAGTAGTATGGTCAATTTAGCATCATTGGCAGGTCGTAAAGGCGGTCACCCGGGATCATTGGTATATTCAACCAGTAAAGGAGCTATTTTAACGTATACAAGGGCACTTGCATCAGAATTGGGACCACAGGGAATAAGAGTTAATGCTGTTGCGCCAGGGCTCATCTTAGGTACTTCATTTCACAATACGCATACAACAAAGGAATCAGCTGCAGAAACTACAAAAGGTATTCCTATTCAAAGAGCAGGTAACGCTGATGATGTAGCTAGAGCTGTATTATATCTGGCATCTGAATACGATGGCTTTATTACTGGAGCTACGTTAGACATCAATGGTGGCGTCTACAATATGTAAAAAATCGATTAAAAATAAAACACTGGTTGCCATTTGGTAGCTAGTGTTTTATTCTCATATTTCTTTTAAAAATATAATTATGCTTAAGACTCCGGTTATTCATCCTACTATAATGGAGGTTCTTGCACGTTCTGGGCATTTTGCCCAAGTTGTTATTGCAGATGGTAATCTACCTGTTGCCGCAATGAACGGTCCAAATTCCACAACAGTACATTTAAATTTTAAACCAGGCTTGCTAGATGCATTGACTGTTCTTAAAGGTATACTTGAGGTTTGTCCAATACAAGGAGCAATTGTAATGGAAAAACCACCTGAAGCAAATGCTGAAATACATTTGGCATATAAAGAATTGCTGGGAGATGTTAGTTGGAGTGAAATGGAAAGGAGGGCATTTTACGACCAAATCCGTGATAAGACCACTACACTAATCATACAGACAGGTGAACAACGACGTTTTGCCAATTTGATTTTAACGGTTGGGGTAGTTAAAATGGCTGAGGAAAGCAGTTTTTAAACTATAAGAGGTAACATTGAAATCTTGGCTTTTAATTGCTTGTTGCCATACATTTAGAAATTTCCTTGGTGATTGTATTATAGTACGATATTTCATGTGGTACGTATTTAAACTTTGAAATATCACCTAATTCTTTAGTGAATTGATCCATTGGAATCAATTTTAAGTTTTCTACTTCACTTTCTTGCTTTCGTAAATCATGTAATGATAAATGTAAGGGAGCCAAAAATGTATGATGAAACTCATAATCCATCAAATTTTTGGAATGATTGTGTACAGATTTAAAAACTCCAATTTTTTGCAATTTGTCAGGTTGAATGGTTAAACCGATTTCTTCTTCTATTTCACGTAGTGCAGAGGTAATTATATTTTCGCCAGCACCAATATGACCTGCAACGCTAACATCCCAAAGTAGGGGGTAAACATCTTTGTTCTTACCTCGTTGCTGTAAAAGAACTTTGCCATCTAAGGTGTAAAACCAAATATGAACCGTTTGGTGAAACCATCCGTTTTTATGGGCTTCACTTTTCATTGCCGTTCTATTGGTCATTCTTCCATCGGCATCTAAAATATCAATTAGTTCATCCATAGCGTAAAAAAAAATCCCTCCAAATTGGTGGAGGGATTAAATAAGATTATTCGAAATAGCTAAAAGTTTCGCCATCCTTTATCGTTAACAATGTTTCGTAGATCAGACGAATTACATTTTCAACATCATCTTTATGAACCGTTTCTACGGTAGTGTGCATGTAACGTAACGGTAAAGAAATTAAAGCAGAAGCAACACCGCCATTACTGTAGGCAAATGCATCTGTATCTGTACCGGTAGATCTAGATGCAGCCATTCGTTGAAATGGTATGTTTTTCTTTTCGGCGGTCTCAATGATACGTTCACGTAATTTGTTCTGTACCGCTGGAGCATAAGAAATTACAGGTCCGGCTCCAATTTCGGTATGTCCCTGAACCTCTTTTTTGATCATTGGAGTTGTCGTATCGTGACAAACATCTGTAACAATAGCAATGTTTGGCTGAATAGTTTGTGTAATCATTTCCGCACCGCGCAATCCAATCTCTTCTTGAACAGAGTTTGTAATGTAAAGTCCAAAAGGTAATTCTACTTTATTCTCATGCAATAGACGTGCAACTTCGGCAATCATAAAACCACCAGCTCTATTATCTATAGCTCTACAAACATATTTGTTCTTATTAAGAATTTGAAATTCGTCTGGGTATGTAATTACACAACCTACATGTACACCAAGTTTTTCAACTTCTTCTTTGGTGGTTGCACCAACATCAACGGTAATATTCTCAATTTTTGGAGTTTCCTCTTTATCCCCTTTACGGGTATGAATAGCTGGCCAGCCAAAAATACCTTTTACAATTCCGTTTTTAGTATGTATGTTTACCCATTTAGAAGGAGCAATTAGGTGATCGCTTCCACCATTTCTTATAACGTGAATAAGTCCGTTATCCGTAATATAATTAACGTACCATGAGATTTCGTCTGAATGCCCTTCAATGACCACTTTATATTTAGCATCAGGATTTATAACTCCTACCGCAGTACCATAAGTATCTGTTATAAATGTATCTACATAAGGCTTTAGGTAGTCCATCCAAATTTTTTGCCCTTCCCACTCATAACCTGTAGGAGCGGCATTGTTCAAGTATTTTTCAAAAAAGTCTTCAGACTTTTTGGTAATTATTTTTTTCTCAGCCATCAATGTTAATTTAAGATACAAACTTAAGAATATTAGCGTTGTATTAATAATAACCTTCTTTAATATTCGTTAATTTTGGCAGGACTTTTGTTAAGCCTATGGTAATGAAATATAACTTTTTAATACTTTATCTACTGGTCTCCGGTGTTTTTATCTGTACAGCTCAGGTTGAGGAACAAGAGCTTGATTCTGTTGCGGAAAAAATGATTATCGTAACAGGGGACTCATTGCTGCAAAGTTCTATAGCATTAGAGGAAGCGTATGTTTTTGGTAAACTTAAGTTCTCGTCTTATGATGAAAAATTACGCTACTATATTTTAAGGAGAAAAACGCAAAAAGTATATCCATACGCTAAAATGGCTGCGGAGCGTTTGGTTGAGCTAAACGATAGTTTGGCGAATATGAAGAACAACCGTAAACGCAAAAAGTATACTAAAAAAGTACAGAAATTTATTGAAGAAGAATTTTCTGAAGAGTTGAAAAAATTAACTAGAACCGAAGGTCAAATTTTGGTGAAACTAATTTATAGGCAAACGGGTACTACCGCTTTTGATTTGGTCAAGGATCTTAGAAATGGTTGGAGAGCTTTTTGGTATAATACCACGGCCAAATTGTTCAATATAAGCATTAAGGAAGAGTTTCATCCAGACCTTGTAGAAGAAGACTATTTGATAGAAGATATTTTGCAACGCGCTTTTTCAAAAGGTAAATTAGAACGACAAGAAACGGTTTTAGACTACGATTACGATAAGCTTTATAATAAGTGGAAGAAAAAGACCAAAATACCAAAAGGCTAAAGTTTTTATTTTTTACCGAACATTGAATCCATTATTGTCATAATGCCCTTAAACCCCATATAAACGGCATATGCGGCAAGAACCAATCCTAAAATACAAACCGGCCAGAACATAGAGTGGTCTTGGTTCTTGAAAGCCTGCCATAGTACAAAGGGGGCAGTGAACATTAATAAAACGGTGAATGCCAATCTTTTTAAACCTGTTACAAGTAAATCTTTATCAGTTCTCCTCATTGTTTGTAATTGTTATGCTATCTGTATATTCTTCTACAATGGCGAAATAACCCAATGCAAAATTATCTGAACGTTCAACATTGTCAACAACCTCGTCGTTATCAATTCCGGTAACATTTATTATATTACCACGAACAGTAGCTGCCGGGGTTTGAAACGGACCTTGATCGCCACCGGACTGAACAATGATTTGGTTCATGTAATTGTAAAATTGTTCATCTACACCCAGTAAACTTATATTTACTACAGAGCTTGTATTTATTGCTAATTCATTATCGTAAAAATATGAGAATACAAAAGTCTGTCCTTGATAAAACTCATCCTCTGTTACTAAAAACTCTCCAAAATCCAAGTCGAGCAAATAAAAATCGTTGCTTTCCCCCGGGTCTGTAAATGTTACTATTACTTCTGTTTCATCACCTGAAAATAGGGTTTCGTCACCTTGCTCTAAAGAATCTATAGGCACAGATTTCACATAGGTAGTCGTAGCAAAAAATTGCTCATTTTCTGTTTCTAGAATAAGTTGAAAAACATCTCCTTCTTCAATACTGCTAACTCTAATTCTTTGATCACTATCAAAACTAGGGTCAGGTACCCAAATACCGCTACCTGGTTCTACTTCAGCTAAATTGGAAATACCACCTCCTTCTAAAATTTCCGGGGCATCGGGGTTAGGGGTACCATAATAGATAATGGCACTTTTTAATGATGCTACCGTGTTTTCGTTAAAAAAAGAGCTGCTTTCAGAAACAGCTATTTCAATGGGTAGAAATTCTTGATTTTCATCTACGCGTATTACACCGTTAACAACTAGTCTGGTGTCATTTTCCGGTAATTCAACCTCTATGACATCTTCACATGAGATAAAAAGAATAAAGCCTAATATGATTAATATAAAGCGTTTCATTTCCTAAAGATTAAAATTGTAAGTTACTGCCGGCACTATGCCAAATATAGAGGTTCTTACAGCCTCATTTACTCCGGTGTCATCATTCTGTCTAAAATTAATAGAAGCTGCATTTCGTCTATTATAAACATTATATAAGCTAAAGACCCATTCACCTTTTAATTTTCGGTTCTTATTTTTTTTAGGTTTCAAAGTAGCCGATAGGTCAAGGCGATTGTATGCCGGTAATCGTTGAGAATTTCTTAAACCATAATAAGGCACGGTTAAATCTTGAAATTCAAATTGACCGACGGGGTAATTGGTAGGTTGCCCGGTTTGGTATGTGAAATTTCCACTAAAACTCCATTTATCTGTTAGATCATAACTTATGAACAAAGAAATGTCATGCGTTTTATCGTAAGGCGTATTGTACCAATTCCCAAAATTAATTCCGGTTTCAACATTGCTACGACCATTGTCTATAACAGGCGCTCTACCAGGTGTGCGTTGTTCGGATTTGGACAGGGTATAGGCTAGCCAACCCTGTAGTTTTCCCTCATTTTTCCGCAAAAGAAACTCCAGCCCATAAGCACGCGCTTCGCCATTTAGAATTACTTGTTCAATGGCATTATTGGCAATAAGATTAGCACCGTCTATATAATCTATTCTATTTTGGACATCTTTATAGAAGACTTCAGTTTCTAAGGAGAAATTTCCATCATTAATATTTTTAAAGTAACCAAAAGCATATTGATACAATAGCTGTGGCTTTGTAAATGGTCCACTTGGTGTCCAAACGTCTAAAGGGGTAGGCGAGCTGGTATTTGAAAGTAGATGTAGGTATTGAGCTAATCTAGTGTAACTCGCTTTAATAGAGCTAGATTGATTTAAGGTATATGAAAGGGAAACTCTTGGTTCAAAATTGCTAAAATGAGACAGCGTAGTTCCTCTACCGGGATTTATAACATCTATAGGGTCTGCTTCTTGATAGATGAGTAAAAAGGGATCATAAGTAACCGGATTGTTATTGGCATAGACATTTAATTCATCTTGCCCTAGTCTCATAAAGTGACTAAAACGCAGCCCGTAACCTACACTCAAATTTTCGCTTAATCTGTGTTCAAAATCAACATAAGCGGCAAATTCATTAGCATATTTTTCAATTAGTTGTTCTTCAATAATGCCAGACTCTGAATTGCTTGGTTCAATTTTACCTGGGTTAAACTGGTAGTAGACGTTGTTAATGCCGTAATTGATCTGCAATTTGTCTGTGGCGTAATGTTTAAGGTCATATTTAAGATTAAAGTTTCTTATGCCTGAGTTCCAATTAAACCCTACAAAATCTAGTTTTAACCCGTAATAGTAATCAGAGTAAATTAAAGATAGGTTGGAGAAAAGTTTGTCAGAGAATAAATGGTTCCATCTAAAATTACCCACAGCATTACCATAGGTGTTTACAAAACTATCGTTGATACCAAAGACATCTCTACCAAAATATCCAGAAAGAAAAATGTTATTTTTCTCATTTAATCTATAGTTGAATTTGGTGTTTAGGTCATAGAAATATGCTGTGTTATCAACATCGAACAACGGAAGGAACAAATGGGCGTAAGAAGCTCTACCGCCAATTAAAAAAGCTGCTTTGTCTTTTTTAATGGGACCTTCTAGCAAAAATCTACTGGCAACTGCACCAATACCGCCATTCATTTTAAACTCTTTGCTATTGCCTTCTTTTTGAAATATATCTAGCACAGATGAAACTCGACCGCCATAGCGGGCAGGTATGCCACCTTTATATAGTTTTACATCTTTAATGGCATCTGGATTAAATACAGAGAAGAATCCAAAAAGGTGAGAAGAGTTAAAGATGATGGCTTCATCTAATAGAATAAGGTTTTGATCAGCTGCTCCACCTCTCACGTTAAAACCCGAGGCACCTTCACCGGCATTGGTTACACCGGGTAGTAGTAATATGGATTTTATGACATCTGCTTCACCTAAAATCACCGGTATTTTTTTAATAGTACCTACTGAAAGGGTGTTAACGCTCATTTGTGGCTTTCTGATATCCATTTTTTCCACATTTTCCGTAACCACTACTTCCTCTAATTGTTCAGCTTCTTCGCTTAACAAAAAATCTTTACGTCTATTTTCTGTCAATGTTATTTGTTGAGTGATATCCTCAAAACCTAAATAACTTATTAGTACCGTATAAGTACCTTGTGGAAGGGTGATGGAATAAAAACCGTATTCATTAGTGGTGACACCGGTTTTTAACTCTGGTATTGCCACTGTAACGCCAATTAATGTTTCGTTACTGCATACTTCAGATATAGTACCGCTTAGTGTATATTTTTGTTGGCCCTTAATATTATGGGGTAAGCTTAAAAATAAGATGATAAGAATCGGTAAAAGTACTTTCATCAATTTTTTAGTGTAAAAATACTTAGAATAGATCTATACTCCTAAAAGTAATTAAAGGTCAAAAAAAATACCCTTAAATTTAATTAAGGGTATTCATAGAAGTTAAAGTTGAATTAAATGGATTCTAATATTCCATTTAAAGTAGTACTTGGTCTCATTGCTTTTTGAACCAAAGCGGTGTCTGGCTTATAATAACCACCCACATCTTGTGCTGATCCTTGTGCATCTATCAATTCTGAAAGGATATCATTTTCCTTGTTATTGATTTCTGAACTTACTTTAGAGAAAATAGCTTTTAATTCAGCGTTATCATCTTGTAGCGCCAATGCTTCTGCCCAGTATTTTGCCAAGAAAAAATGACTACCTCTCGTATCCAGTTCTTTTACTTTTCTTGAAGGAGACTTGTCGTTCAATAAAAATTTCTCGGTAGCGCTATCCAAGGTGTCACCAAGAACCTTTGCTGCTGCATTTCCATTCTTTTCTCCATAGAACTCCAAAGAAACGCCTAATGCTAAGAATTCACCCAAAGAATCCCATCTTAAATGACCTTCCTCTAGGAATTGTTCTACGTGCTTTGGTGCTGAGCCACCTGCTCCTGTTTCAAAAAGTCCACCGCCGTTCATTAAAGGAACAATCGATAACATTTTGGCACTTGTTCCTACTTCCAAAATAGGGAAGAGGTCAGTAAGGTAATCTCTTAATACATTTCCGGAAACAGATATAGTATCCTTGCCATCTTTCATTCTTTTTAATGTGAAAGCTGTGGCTTTAATTGGAGACATAATTTGGATGTCCAAACCATTAGTGTCCTCTTGTGCTAAATATGTATTTACCTTCTTAATTAACTCGGCATCATGTGATCTGTTCTCGTCTAACCAGAAAACAGCAGGCACATCGGTAGCTCTTGCTCTAGAAACTGCCAATTTTACCCAGTCTTGAATAGGAGCGTCCTTAACCTGGCACATACGCCAAATATCGCCACTGCTTACGGTATGCTCAAGTAATACTTTACCACTAGTGGTGTCAACTACCTGTACAGTTCCGCTTTGGCTAATTTCAAAGGTTTTGTCATGTGAGCCATACTCCTCTGCCTTTTGTGCCATTAGACCAACATTTGGTACGGTACCCATAGTAGTAGGGTCAAACGCACCATGTTCTTTACAGAAATCAATGGTAGCCGTATAAATACCTGCATAGCTACTATCTGGTATTACAGCTTTGGTGTCTTGAGATTTACCTTCCGCATTCCACATTTGTCCAGAGTTTCTGATCATAGCTGGCATAGATGCATCAATAATAATATCACTTGGAACGTGTAGGTTGGTAATTCCTTTGTCTGAATTTACCATTGCTAGATCTGGTCCTTTAGCCAAAGCTTCATCTAAATCTTTAGTAATGGCATCTTTTTCACTGGTGGGTAATTTTTCAATCTTCTGGTACAAACTGGCAAGTCCGTCATTAGGGCTAATACCTAATTCATCGAAAGTATCTGCATATTTTACAAATACGGGTTTAAAGAAAGTTTCAACAACATGACCAAAAATAATAGGGTCGGAAACTTTCATCATTGTAGCCTTTAAATGCACTGAAAAAAGGATGCCTTTATCTTTTGCATCTTTAATTTCTGCTTGAAGAAAATCTAGCAAGGCTGTTTTGTTCATTACCGTTGCATCGATAATTTCCCCCTTAAGCAGGCTTAAATTAT
Source organism: Maribacter sp. 1_2014MBL_MicDiv (assembly GCF_001865655.1). NCBI lineage: Bacteria > Pseudomonadati > Bacteroidota > Flavobacteriia > Flavobacteriales > Flavobacteriaceae > Maribacter > Maribacter sp. 1_2014MBL_MicDiv. The sequence continues at coordinate 12,675 of NZ_CP011318.1, read as the reverse complement.
CTTTTAGAACAGTTTCTGAGCCTTCGGAAACCAATTTTATCTGTACCGTAGTGGCATTGGCTAATGTTGTTGATTTCTCATTGGCCTGAAAATCGCCATCGCCCATTGTTGCTACATGAGTTTTAGAGCTAGAACTCCATGCGCCCATGCTATGAGGATTTTGCTTTGCGTAATTCTTTACAGCTCTAGGAGCTCTACGGTCAGAGTTACCTTCCCTTAAAACAGGGTTTACGGCACTACCTTTAATTTTATCGTACTTCGCCTTTATTTGCTTTTCCTCATCAGTTTTAGGCTCGTCTGGGTAGTTTGGTATGTTGTAACCCTTAGCTTGCAATTCTGCGATAGCCTCGTTCAATTGGGGAACCGATGCACTTATGTTAGGTAATTTTATAATGTTTGCTTCTGGCTGTTTTGCCATGTTGCCCAATTCTTCCAAATCATTGGACACCTGTTGTTCTTTCGATAAAAACTCTGGAAAGGTAGCAGCAATTCTGCCGGCTAAAGAAATATCTTTAGTTTCGATTTCAATTCCTGATGATTTTGTGAAAGCTTTTACAATAGGTAAAAAAGACTCTGTAGCCAATGCAGGCGCCTCGTCTGTTTTGGTATAAAAAATTTTGGACATTTGCAGTTTGTTTTAATTTAAGCGGAACAAATATACAATTTTCTAAAGGTATGAAAGTGTTGAAAATGGCTTAATATTTCAGGCAGGAGGGAAGTTTTGTTAAATAACAAAAGCCATATCAATGTACGCATACAATGATATGGCTTTTTAGAAAAAGTTTACGGACAGTTTGTTTTGATTTTTCATCAAAACGGCAACCCTTGATTGCATCCGCTTTACTGATTCAACGTTTAAAATGTTTTTCGATTCCCAGGTTAGGCAACCCGGCATCTACACAGCATTTCTTTTTTATTGTCATCATTGAATAATAAAAACCTAATATATAGTCTCTTTACTATTCAACTAATCTTAAATTTAATTAGCGACAGCCAATAAATTTAAAATTTACCACATTTAATAATCATTAAATGTTTTGGTCAAACAATAATACGATAGAACGCAAACTTCGTAATGATTTTAAAATAGGCATTTTTCTAAATCTCTATTTCGTAACCATGTTCTAATTTACAAAAAATAATAATACAAAGCTTAAAAATGTAATCTTTTATTAATCAACATGTTATAAACAGGTGTTATTCACTTTTGTTCATAAAAAAAGCACTGTTCTAAAATAAAACAGTGCTTTATATTTATTTGGATATAAAATTTATCCTCTTACTTCTTTAATTCTAGCTTTCTTACCAGTTAATTCACGGAAGTAGTAAATTCTAGATCTACGTACTTTACCACGTTTGTTAACTTCAATTTTTTGAAGTGCAGGTAAGTTAATTGGGAAGATACGCTCAACACCAACTGTTCCAGACATTTTACGAATAGTAAATGTTTCTGTAGAACCGGTACCTCTACGTTGTATTACAACACCTTTAAAGAACTGTGTTCTTGTTTTTTCACCTTCCTTAATTTCGTAGTAAACAGTGATTGTATCACCAGCAGAAAATTTTGGAAATTCTTTTTTAGTTACGAATTCGTCTTGTACAAATTTTATTAATGATTCCATTGTATAGTTAAAATTGGAATTAAATCAGAGCAACGTTCACGATTATCGTCAGAGGTTGTTCTAACAGGCTGCAAAATTAGTATTTAAATTTAATCACGCAAGTATTTATTTGCTTTTTCTTTAATTCTCAAAATTATGTTACTCTAGCAAATCTGGACGTAATTTTTCGGTACGTTCGTATGCTTTGTTTTCTCTCCATTCTTCAATCTTGCCAAAGTTACCGCTTAATAGTACGTCTGGCACAGTCATTCCTTTATACTCCGCAGGTCTAGTGTATACGGGTGGGGCAAGCAGACCATCTTGAAAGGTGTCAGTTAGTGCTGATGTTTCATCATTAAGTACGCCTGGCAATAATCTAATGACTGCATCGCATAAAACTGCGGCACCCAATTCTCCACCTGAAAGTACATAGTCGCCAATGGATATTTCTTTGGTTATAAAAAGATCGCGTACACGTTGGTCAACGCCTTTATAATGACCGCAAAGAATTATTATATTTTTTGCCAACGAAAGTGTGTTGGCGGTTTTTTGATTTAGGGTTGCGCCATCTGGAGTCATATAAATGATTTCATCGTATGCTCTTTCAGACTTTAAGCTAGAGATACATTTGTCAATGGGCTCTATCATAAGTACCATACCGGCTCCTCCTCCAAACTGATAATCATCTACATTTCTATATTTTGTATCGGTATAATCCCTGAGGTTATGAAAATGGACTTCAACCAAATCTTTTTCTATAGCTCTTTTTAAAATGGAAGCTTCAAATGGGCTAGTGAGTAGTTCGGGCAATACTGTAATTATGTCTATTCTCATTTTTTGATGTGCATCTTCATTTAACCTGCCAAAAGTAATGAAAACAGTGGGAATCTTTCTCCCAGCCAAGCTTTTCATATAATTTTTGAGCTGGGTTGTCAATAGCGGTCTCCAGGGCAAGGCCTTTATAACCATTTATTTTACAGAATTCTTGGGATTTTAGTAGTAATTGTAGTCCTACGGATTTACCTCTATGTTCGGCTGCAACATACAAATCGTTTAATATTATCGATTTCTCTATGCTTACCGAGGAAAAGGTGAAATAGAGCTGAACAAAGCCAATGGCGTTTTTTCCTTCATAAGCAGCGAATATTACGGATTCGTTATTTGTCACTCTGTCCTGCAGAAATATTCTTGCGGCATCTAAATCAGATTTCATTTTATAAAAAACCCTATATCCATCAAAAAGAGGTATAATGTCGTTAATTTCTGATGTCGTTACTTGTTCTATTTTGACCATATAAAAAAAAAGCTCCAAAATGGAGCTTTAAAAATTTACTTAGTTTTTTTCTGTTTGTTAATCTCGTCTTGTAGCTGTCTACTTATTTTTTGTTCACGCTCTAATGCCCTTCTTCTGTGATCTTCGTATTCAACTTCTAATTCAGATAAGTTTTGTTTGGCTTCTTGAGTCAGTATATTACTATTTCTAAATTTATAAATAAATAAACCAAGGGTAAGAAACAATGCGCCTATAATAGTCCATAGTACAAAATTATATGTTCCCTTGGAAACTGGTAAGCCAAGAAAAGACATACTATCTTTTTCTTCGGTAACCAGACCCAAATTAGTGGTGGTCTCCTCCAATTTTTTATTTAAAGATGTAATTGTAGTTTCGTGTTCTGCAATTGTAGCCTTTAACTCACCTGTTTTTTTATTCATGGCGGCAATGGAGTCAAGAACATTTTTTCTAATTTTAAATAAATTAGATTCTTTTACCACTTCATATCTAACACCATCTGCTCTATAGTTTCCTGATCGCTTGGCTATATAATCGAATTGATTACTGATCGGTCCTTCATCTAATGATAACTTATCTTCCTCTTCTTCGGCATTTTGTGCAAATTGTACATTACTAGCTAATAATAAGGCTAGTAATAATAGTATTCTATAGAAATTCATGTAATAGATTCTTAGGTTAATTTGAATAATTTAGAGTTGACTAAAGTACTTTATAAATATTGAATTATGAAAAAAATATAAAGCTTAAACATTCTTTATTTACCTACGTTCTTAATTAACAAATAGATCTTTTCTTTTTAAAAATTAATAATAGGTAAAACGTCTTACTTTGGCAATGTATTTGGCTAAACGAATTACTTGATGAGAATAACCATACTCATTGTCATACCATATATATAATATAACACTCTTTCCTGTACCGGAAACTATTGTAGCCATGCTATCGTAAATAGATGGGGCAGAGGTTCCTATAATATCGGAAGAAACCAATTCTTTATCAAGTGAGTATTTTATTTGTTCAACTAAATCTCCTTCTAATGCATATTTCTTGATCATGGAGTTTACACCTTCTAGTGATGTTTTTTGATTGATTTCCAAATTAAGAATAGCTAATGATCCGTTGGGTACAGGAACTCTAATGGCGTTAGAGGTAAGTTTGCCTTCCAAAGAAGGTAAGGCTTTTGTTACTGCTTTGCCTGCACCGGTTTCAGTAATAACCATGTTGAGTGCCGCAGCACGGCCCCTTCTGTATTTACCATGCATATTGTCTACCAAATTTTGGTCATTGGTATAGGCGTGTATGGTTTCTAAATGTCCTTTCTCAATGCCAAAAGTTTCTTCTATTGCCTTTAAAATAGGAGTTATGGCGTTTGTGGTACATGATGCTGCAGAAAATATATCTGTGTCATCAGGTGAATATTCTAAATGGTTTACACCATGTACTATATTGGCAACTTCTTTGCCTGGAGCGGTTAATAAAACTTTGGCGGCTCCGTTGGCTTGTAAATGCCTTTCTAATTGTTCTTTAGTTCTAAAAGCTCCTGTATTGTCTATCACCAAAGCTTCGTTTATACCGTACTCCGTATAGTCAATTTCTTCTGGCATATTGGCATATATAACATGTACAGTTGTGCCATTGATGATCAATTTTAGGTTTGAGTAGTCTACTTTTACGGTGCCATTAAAAATACCGTGTACAGAATCTGTTCTAAGTAGGCTGGCTCTTTTTTCAAGGTTTTCAATACTAGGTTTGCCTCTTACTACAATAGCTCTAAGTCTTAATTGATTGCCTTTTCCTGTTTTGGACATAAGCTCTCTTGCAACTAATCTACCTATTCTTCCAAAACCATATAGTACTACATCTTTAGGTTCTATACTTTTGAAGTCTTGAGCAGATTGTAATTTATCTATCACAAAAGATTTTACATTGTTAAGAATGTTGGTGTCAGAATGGTATTCGTAGGTTAATTTACCAATATCTAACTTAGAAGGTGGCAACGCCATGTCTGAAATTGACCTTAGTATTTCTACAGAATCAAAAATAGAAATGGGTTTTTGTACAAATTCACCAGCATACTCATGCAAGTGCATTATATCGCTTACATTTTTGTCAATAACCTGATTTTTAAAAAGGACAATTTCAATGGATTTGTCATACCAAAGATCACTTACGATTTTGATAAATTCCGTTGTAGCTTTTCTACGATCCGCTTGAAATGCCAGCTCTTTTTCAAAAGTGGTTTGTGGAGCCATAATTAGTTGATTAATTTTATAATTCGCACAAAACTAGAAAAATTAAGCACTTTAAATAAATATTTTTCAAAAAAAAGCCTTCGTTTTTGCGAAGGCTGTATTTTATTGGGTTTTGTTATTGAAATATGAGGCGGTCTCTTTGGCCATTGGATCCTAACATGGTAATCACGGTTTTTCCATATTTTGAAATGCCGCCAAATGCTGTATATGCATCGTCAATATTTCCTATTTCTTGATCATCGATTTTGACGATTACTTTTTCTGATAGGCCGTAACCTCTGTAACGTTCCGGTACTCCAATAATTTTTACACCCGTTTTGGTTTTGTATACCTTCTTATCTTGTTCCGTTAGGTTTTTAACTTCTAAGCCCATCTCCGGAACCACTAAGGTTTGTCTCTCCTTAAGGGTTAATGGTAATATTAGCTGCTCGTCTTTTCTATCTATTACAATTTCTAAAGTGTCACCTGGTCTTTTTGTGGATAAGTATCCTGTTAGATCAGGGTATTTGTGCACATCGATTTCATCAACTTTTTTGATAATATCACCGACTACGATTCCGGCCTCCTGGGCTGCAGATTCTTCTTCAATAAATTCAATGTACACCCCATCAATATTGTTTATGCCTTTTTCTATAGCATCTCTTGTGTTTACAGGTGCAGGTCTAATGCCCATAAATCCCTTTTGAACATTGCCGTATTCTAAAATATCCTGAATTACTTTTTTTGCAATATTGCTGGGTACCGCAAATGAATAACCTACATAAGATCCCGTTTGCGAGGTTATTGCTGTATTGATACCTACGAGGTCCCCATTAGTGTTTACCAATGCACCACCTGAGTTTCCGGGGTTTACGGCGGCATCTGTTTGAATGAAAGATTGGTTTTTCCCAAGATTTCTAGCTTTTGCACTGACAATACCCGCAGTTACGGTAGAAGTCAGGTTAAAAGGATTTCCAACAGCTAATACCCATTCGCCAATTTTGGTTTGGTCGGAATCACCAAATGCCAAGTAAGGCAATTTTTCATTTGGGTCTATTTTTATAAGGGCAATATCAGAATTTGGATCAGTTCCTATCAACTCGGCATTGTATGTTCTGTTATTGTTCAAAGTAACCTGTAGTTGATTTGCTCTACTAATTACATGATTATTGGTGACAATATATCCATCAGAAGAAATTATTACTCCAGATCCCGTACCTACTTGCGGTACTACTTTTCCACTGGTACCGTAAAAAAAGTCGAATATATTGGTAGGGGCCTTATTAATGGTTATGTTCTTTACGTGGACAACGGCATTCACGGTATTCTCGGCGGCATTAGTGAAATCCACCTCATTGATACCCGCACCTCTAGCGGAAGTAGGTGTATAACTTGCGTTTACTATTCCGTTATTATTATCTTGGGTAATAATGGTAAAATTTTCCTTTTCGAAAAATAGTTTATAAGCACCCAATGTAATCGCACCTGCAAAAACGGATACAAATAGGAGACTAGCTATTCTTTTCATATTCATTAATATTTTAACGTATTCTACACAAAATTACTTGATTTTATGCTATTATATAAGCGTTTAACTACTTTTTAACTACACTTTAAAAAGTAATAATGTACTATCTTTGGAGCTTTGTTAAAGCATGGAAAATACATTTTATAAATATCAAGGTACAGGTAATGATTTTGTAATGGTAGATAATCGTAATGGACAGTTTCCAAAAGACGATTATCCATTGATTGCAAAAATCTGTAATAGACGATTTGGCGTAGGTGCAGACGGTTTAATTTTATTGGAAAATGATGCAGAAACCGATTTTAGAATGGTCTATTTCAATGCGGATGGCAAAGAAGGGAGTATGTGTGGTAATGGTGGTAGATGTATTGTTGCTTTTGCACATTTTTTAAAGGTTATTGAAAAGGAAACTGTATTTATAGCGGTTGATGGTTTACATGAAGCTACAATAACAGATGATGTGGTAAGTCTTAAAATGTTGGACGTTAAAGAAATAAAGGAAAAAACCAATGCTCTTTTTATGGATACGGGATCACCGCACCATGTACAATTGGTCAATGGGTTAAAATCGTTTAATGTTGTAAAGGAAGGTGCGCGCATGCGCTATGGTGTGTATGGTGAAAAGGGCAGTAATATTAATTTTGTTGAAAAGAATGACGAAGGTGGTTTTGATATTAGGACTTATGAACGTGGGGTAGAAGATGAAACCTTGTCTTGTGGAACTGGAGTAACTGCGGTGGCTCTTGGAATGTATCACCTAGGGAATACAAAAGAAAATACGATCGGTATCAAAGCCCTTGGTGGTAATTTGGAAGTTTCATTCAAAGAACAGAACGGTTCTTATTCGGATATTTACCTAAAAGGGGAAGCTAAACAGGTTTTTAAAGGTGAACTAACGTGGTAACATTGAAAGGAAAACAGATTTATCTAAGGGCTTTGGAAAAAAAAGACCTTGATTTTCTGTATCTATTGGAGAATGATACCAGCGTATGGGAAGTTAGTGGAACGGTAACTCCATATTCAAAAGACGTGCTTAGATTTTATTTGGAGAATGCGCATAGGGATATCTTTGATGTTAAACAGTTACGTTTGGTCATTTGTACACATGAGCATAACACATTGGGGTTGATAGATGTCTTTGATTTTGAGCCAAATCACAAAAGAGCTGGTATTGGTATTGTGATATTGAACCAGGCAGAAAGAAATAAGGGGATTGGGGCAGAAGCAATTACCTTACTTACGGAGTATTTGTTCGAAGCCTTAGGATTACGACAGGTATATGTCAATATATTAGAAGATAATTTGGCTAGCCTTCATTTGTTCCACAAGTTAGGATTTCAACAAGTTGGGGTCAAGAAAGATTGGGTGCGCTTTAAAAATACCTTTAAGAACGAAATATTATTACAAAAAATAAATAATTGATGTATATCAAACGTATTTTATTGGGTGTGGTGCTCATAGGGTTGATAGGTGGTGGAATTTTTGCCTTTATGGTTTATGGTACATTTTTTACCCCAAATACCAGCTTTAATAATGATGAGGCCATTGTATTTGTACCGACCGATGCTACTTTGATGGATTTGGAAGAGCGTCTTTCTCCTGTTTTAGAAGACTTTAGTTCATTTGAATCTGCGGCCGATCGAAAAGGTTACTTGGGTAATATAAAGGCCGGTCGATATAAGATAAAGAAGGGTATGAATAATAATGAGATTGTAAACTCATTAAGAAGTGGCAATTTGCCTGTAAAGGTATCTTTCAATAATCAAGAAAATATTAATGATTTGGCAGGAAGAATTGCAGGGCAAATTGAGGCTGATAGCGTTTCTTTAGTTGCGGCATTTAGCGATAATGAGTTTTTAAAGGCGAACGGATTTGATGATGCCAATAAAATATCATTGTACATTCCTAATAGCTATGAATTTTTCTGGAATACATCGGCTGAAGGGTTTAGGAGTAGAATGTTAAAGGAGTATAATAGATTTTGGACGGATACACGTAAGGATAAAGCTAAAGCACTTGGCTTGAAACCAAATGAAGTTATTGCTTTGGCATCCATAGTACATAAAGAAACGGCAAAAGTTGATGAGCGTCCTACGGTTGCCGGGGTGTATTTGAATAGGTTAAGAAAAAGGATGTTGCTTCAAGCCGATCCTACCGTTATATATGCGATAAAGAAAGAAACGGGTAATTTTGATACCATTATTAAAAGGGTCTTGTATAAGGATTTGGAAATGGATTCACCTTATAATACCTATAAGTATGCAGGATTGCCGCCAGGGCCAATTGCAATGCCGGATATAACCGCAATTGATGCGGTTTTAAATCCTAAAAAACACAATTATTACTATTTTGTAGCCAATGTTGAAAAGTTCGGTTATCATATGTTTGCAGAGAATTTAACGCAACACAACCGAAATAAAGAGCAGTACATCCGATGGATTAACGCTCAGAAAATCAACAGGTAAGCTTTCATCCGAATTTTAGAACTTGTTAACTAATTCTGTATTCTTTTAACAGAACCTTCTAAAACTCTTAAAATTTCAGACCTACCTTTGCCTCAGAAATTTAAGCAGGCAAATAGTAGTCGCCATAAGTCTTAAGAAACTATATGTATGAGAAGATGGATATTAGCAAGTTGTCCTCTAATTGTTACGTTTATAATTTCTGGTTATGGGTTTAAACCCTTTAAGGTAGATGTGCCTAATCAGTTAAAAGTAAACAAGCCAGAGCTGGTTTCTTTTCCGGAAGATGAAGCTCTATTGTCAAATTATCAAATAGCTCCCCCTTTTCTTGGTCGCCAATTTATAGGTTTCAAAGAAGCTTTAGCTTTTAAGGAGTCTCAAGGAAACTATTTTGTAACCAATACTTTTGGTTACTTAGGTAAGTATCAATTTGGGTTGGGCACTTTAGAGTTGGTCGGTGTTTACAATGGAAATGAATTCTTGAATAATCCTGAATTACAGGAAAAAGTTTTTCATGTTAACACGTCACGTAACAAGTGGATTTTAAGAAGGGATATTAAACGCTATGTAGGTGTTCGCATGAACGGTGTTGAAATTACCGAGTCGGGTATTTTGGCAGCAGCGCACCTTGCAGGACCGGGTAATGTGAAATTATATTTAAGGTCTCATGGTCGTATGGAAATCACCGACGGGTACGGTACAAGTATTTCTAACTATATGAAAAAGTTTGCAGGTTATGATGTCTCAATGATTGAAGCAAAACGTAACCCAAGAATCTAAGAGTTTAAGTAGATATGAAAATGTGAAACCTTGGCACTAGTTTGTCAAGGTTTTTTTATGCTTGGATTATAAATATAGCCGGTCTTTTGTGTAGATCTACATTTTCTTTTTTCCAGTTAATTGCTGTTTTGGTCTTAATGTATTCGGTAGGTAATGTAATATCGACAGCAACACATATATTTGTGCTTGGTGCAAGGGTTTTAATCAACTCTTCAAGCATTTTATTGTTTCTGTAAGGTGTTTCTATAAATACTTGAGATTGGTTTTCTTCTTTTGATCTACGCTCTAAATTTTTAATATATTTTTTTCGGTCAGAACTGTCAATAGGGAGGTACCCGTTGAATGCAAAATTTTGACCGTTCATGCCACTTGCCATTAAAGCTAATAAAATGGAAGAGGGACCTACTAATGGAATAACTTGAATGTTTTTGCTATGGGCTATTTTTACCACGGCGGCACCAGGATCGGCTATACCTGGGCAACCAGCTTCAGATAGTATGCCTACATCGTTACCTTGCAAGCAAGGGTTTAGAAAAGTGGGAATTTCTTCTGGTTCAGTGAACTTGTTAAGAACAAAAAGTTTTAAGCCAGGTTGGGATTTTCTGGGACTTATTTTTTTTATAAAATGTCGAGCGGTTTTTTCGTTCTCCACCACATAATGATCAAGTCTCTCTATGGTTTGTTTTATAGAAATGGGTAATACTTCTAACGGTGGCATATCGCCAAGCGTAGAAGGAATCAAATAAACTTTTCCAATTTTACCGTTTTGTGTGCTCATTTATTAATGGTCTAATCTGGCTGCAATTATATTACAAGCTTTATCTATCATTTGAAAAACGGTTTCAAATCCGTCGTCTGCATCATAATAGGGGTCTGGCACTTCTTGGTCCATGGGGTCAATTTCATTCAACAAAAGCTTTACCTTTTCGGCATCTGCTCTATTTCTGGCCATACCAATTATATTGCCATAATTGCTTTTGTCCATGGCATATATCACATCAAAAGTGTCAAAATCAGATACCAAAAATTTTCTACAAACTTGTGAGCTAATGTCGATGTTATGGTTTTGTGCTACTTTTATAGATCTTGGATCAGGTGCATTTCCAATGTGATATCCTGCTGTACCTGCTGAGTCTACGTGTACTTTTGTTGTGTCAACTTTACTTTTAAGAATACCCTCTGCCAATGGAGACCTGCAAATATTACCTAGGCAAACCATTAACACCTTCATTTAGTATAGAATTTAAGAGAATTTCTTAGTTAGGTCATCAATATACTTGCGAAACTGCTTGTCTGTTTCGGCTAAGTTATCCACTGTTTTGCATGCATGAAGTACCGTAGCGTGATCACGCTTTCCAATTTGTGAACCAATACTTGCCAATGAGGCTTTAGTGAACTTCTTGGCAAAGAACATGGCTAATTGTCTAGCTTGTACAATATGTCTCTTTCTTGTTTTGGACTGTAATGTTGCAACATCCATCTCAAAATAATCGGAAACAACTTTTTGTATGTAGTCAATAGAAACTTCACGTTTAGTGTTCTTTACAAATTTTTCAACTACTTGTTGTGCAAGCTCAATGGTAACCTCTCTTTTGTTTAGGGTTGATTGTGCAATAAGTGAAATTATGGCACCTTCAAGTTCTCTAATATTGGTTTTAATGTGTTTAGCAACATATTCAATAATATCTTCTGGTATCTCTACACCATCTCTATATAACTTGTTTTTTAAGATAGAGATTCTTGTTTCGTAATCCGGACTTTGTAATTCTGCGGATAATCCCCATTTAAAACGAGATAACAACCGTTGCTCAATATCCTGCATATCTACAGGAGCTTTGTCAGATGTAAGAATTACTTGTTTTCCGTTTTGATGTAAGTGGTTGAAAATATGGAAGAAAACATCTTGCGTACCAGACTTACCTGATAAGAATTGTACATCATCAATAATCAGAACATCTATTAACTGGTAGAAATGGATAAAATCATTTCTAGTGTTTTTCTTTACGGATTCAATATACTGTTGGGTAAATTTTTCTGCAGAAATATAAAGCACTGTACGCTCAGGGTACTTGTCTTTTATTTCAACACCAATGGCGTGTGCCAAGTGTGTTTTTCCTAATCCGACACCACCAAAAACCAATAACGGGTTGAAAGATGTACCTCCCGGTTTGTTGGCTACGGCCATACCGGCAGAACGTGCCAAACGGTTAGAATCTCCCTCAAGGAAATTATCAAAATTATAATTAGGATTTAATTGAGATTCTATCTTTATGTTTCTAATCCCTGGAATAACAAACGGATTGCGTAGTTCAGGGTTTTTAGATTTAATGGGTACATCCATTTCCTGGGCGGCCATTGCACCTCTATTTGAACTAGGAATTTTTTCTGTAAAAGGCTCTTTATTGCCATACGTATTTTCCATACGTATGATATATACTAATTTCGCAGTCTCTCCTAATTCTTTAGTTAATGCAACCTTTAGCAGTTTAACGTAATGCTCTTCTAGCCACTCGTAAAAGAATTTACTTGGTACTTGAATGCTTAAGGCATTTTCTGTAAGCTTTATAGGTTTAATGGGTTCAAACCATGTTTTGAATGCCTGCGGTTGGATATTATCCTTAATAAACACCAAACAGTTTTTCCATACGGAATTAGCAGTAACATTCATAATAATCTATACTCTTTTAATGGTTAGCTTTTAGCTAAAAGAGATTGAATTTTTTCAATCTAAGTTCTCGTTCAACTTGGGCAAATATGTGAACAAATTATTTAAAAAAAA